>JAVJOR010000005.1:0-1581971 GCA_040216675.1 Hoeflea sp.
CTCATGCACGAAAATTGGAACCGCCGCGGGTCGCATTCGCGGCCCGTTTTTGCTTTTTACGCCTTGATCACATCAAGGCAACAGGGCCGGAGCAGCCCCCGCCGTCCCGCTAGCAGCATCGCTCCGGGGACCGGCAAAACACAAAATCCGGGCAGAGCCCGGAGCTCGAAACTTAACGCGGGGTGGAGCAGCCCGGTAGCTCGTCAGGCTCATAACCTGAAGGTCGCAGGTTCAAATCCTGCCCCCGCAACCAAATATCGTCCCGACAATACTGCGAAATATCGACAAGCCCTGATCCCGACCGGTCAGGGCTTTTTGCATCCCGGCTCCCCCCACCTCAATGTGAGGACGTCAAGCAGACCAAACACCCCCATCGCCTAGCGCGCAAGCCATCCTCCATCCACAGCAACAACAGTTCCGTGAATGAACCGCGCAAAATCACTGCAAAGGATCTTCCACGCAAAGCGAGCCACGATTGCGCCATGACCCCATCCAAAGCCAAATGAAACGAACCTGCACAGCCTCCGGTGAGACCAAAAATCATGCCGTTGCGGAATGCTGACGCAAGACACTCTCAAACAGAGCGGGCGTCCACATCAAGGGCGTCACAGCTCAAATTGGTGGGTTATGCATAAATAACAAGCTTGGACTTACCAGCCTGGAAATCGTTTCTCGATGAGCTTGGGAATCCGGACTGTCAGAATACTCTTGAGCCATGACGTCAGCGCAATTTTCGTTGTGACACGGGCAGCGCTGCCATCCTTTGGCCGGTATCCGATCACCCGTTTGGTCTCATCGATATCCCAACGCATGCCGGGGTTGTCGGACATCAGGTTCAGGGCCGCGAAGGAGACGTTCTTGGCGTTGATTGCGCAGCGCATGCCGTTCAGGAAATCGCGGTCGCTCAACCACATCTCCTGACCCCAGCGCCCCATTGCCATGTGCGGGCCGGGCCGGTTGTCGTGGGTCCACTGGGTCCAGCCGATTCTCAGGCAGATAACCGACAGGCCACGGTGCGTGGCGAAATAGGCGCCGGTGCGCTCGCAAAAGAGTTTTGACATGCCATAGGCATTGACCGGGCCGGGCGGGGTGTTGCTGTCGAGGCGGTCATCCGTGAACCGCTTGTCGCCGTGGATCCAGTTCGAGCTTGCCAGCACGACCCGCTTGACGCCCCTGATTGCCGCGTGATGATACAGTGTCAGCGTCGCGTCCATGTTCTGCTTGATCGCGGATGCCCAGGTGGCAGCTGGCTCCCGGTCACCGGCGAGGTGCACGATGACGTCCACGCCATCGAACAATTCAGTCCAGTCGGCTCCTTCAGCCAGATCGGCAGTGTGGATATTCGGGTGATCCACCGGCCGGATATCGATCCCTGACACACGATAGCCGCCCTCCTGTTCGAGCGCGTCAAAGAGCTTGCGGCCCAAATGGCCCCCGGCCCCGGTGATCAAGACATGCATGACTTGGTTTCCTCATGAAAGGCGTCCTCCCAGACCCTCGACATCGGGACGGACGCTGAACCGCCATTGGCCCAGATATGGAAAGTCTGGAAGAATCTGAGTGTTTCTCCCGGCGCGAGGGTTTTCATCGGTGAATGCCACTCAGCCTCGCAGTAGGGATAATCACCGGAATTGAAGACCTCCACCGGATTCCCATGTGCAAAAACGTCTTGCTCCCCGGTCTCCGGAACGGAGCACATCAGCCACGGACCGCCATCGCCCCAGTTGATCAGCGTCCGGTGGTTTGGATTTGGAAGGCTGATCTTGAATTCCTGCATCCTGATGCAACGGGCTACCACAGCTGCGGAATGTCTTAACACAAGTCCGGCAGCGTCTCCGAAGACCAGTTGAAAACCGGGAGCCTCCATTGCAACGGCGATCCTAGCCGGTGTGTCGATCATCATCACCGACCAGATGCCGGCATCTTTCGGAACGGTGCCCTTGTTGGTCAAAGAATGTTCTATCGTCCATTGATGCGCGGACCTTATTTCAATGGATCGCTTTACCGAGAACTGCGATACCGGACAGGTCTTGCTCTGCATCAAAACATGCCGATCGTCCTCTGACAGAACGGCATAGTCCCCGCTATCAAGTTCCGGGAACGTGGCACCTTCTACCCATGCGCTATCCGGCGCGATCCATGTCTTTTCTCCGCCCCAAAGAGGAAAGCCGAACTGAGGCGAACGGGTGGGGAGCGAGGTCAATCGGGTGAGGTCGATGGCGGCGCCCACCAGATCCGGGTTCTGGAAAAGCAGCGAGCGCTCCTGGAACCGAACATCCCAAAGCCGCCCACCCACGCCCGGCAGGACAAGCAACTCGAGATCCCCGCATTTCAGACTGAGAACGTTCCACCGATCCGTCACGACGTCATTTCCCCAACGGCCCGGCGCAGGAGACCTGCGCCGGACACCATTATCATGCGTGCTTGAACTGTGCGACGTTTTCGGCCGTGATCGCCATCACGCCGGTCTCCACCCGCTCGGGCAGCGGATTGATGCCGGCAGCCTTCCAGTCGGGCAAGATCTTGAGCGCATCGGTGTTTTGCCAATGCATCATGTGGAAGGCGAGGAATATCTCGAGATAGGATTTCTGCGCAACCGCGCCGTGGATCGTGCCGTCCTCGATATAGGGGAGCATGTCGTCATTGCGGTCCATGGCAACGATCTTGATGTCCTTGCGTCCGGCTTCGTTGACAGCGATCGCTGCGCCCTTGCCGCTGTCGCCATCGGTCCCGCCAATGCCCACGATGTCCGGGTTGGCCTGAATGGACTGCAAATAGGCGGTCGGTGCATAGGATGGGTCCGCCTTGTCGTTGACCACATCGACGACTTCGATCTCGGGATATTTTTCGGCGAAGATCTGTTTGTAGCCCTCAACCCGTTCAAGCGTGGACGGGGCCGGGAAGGTGCCGAGGATAACCTTGCCTTTGCCGCCAATGGCCTGGGCCAGCATCTCGCCGCCCACGCGTCCGGCCTGGACGCCGTTGATGCCCAGGAAGGTCGACCGCGGGCTGTCGGGAATGTCGCCGATGCAGCAGGTCACGGGGATGCCGGCCTCAACCGCGCGCTCCACGCCGGGAGCCAGTGTCGCCGGATCACCCGGGAAGATGAGAATGCCGGCGGGGCGGCGCGCGATCAGTTCATCGAGCTGACGCGCCTGCGCGGCAGTGTCGAAATCCAGCGGTCCGGTAAAAGTGGCCTTGATCCCCATCAGCTCTTCAAGATCTTTCATGGCATTGCGGTAGTCCACCCAGAATGGCACCTGGGTGACGATCGACAGAAATACATATTCTTTGCCGGCTGCCTGAGCCATCGCTTCTGTGGACAACGCCGGCAGCCCGAAGGCTGCGGCCAGTCCGGCCGTGGCGCCGGCAGTCAGCAGTTTGCGCCTGTTAACATTTACATCGGTCATCGTGATCTCCTCCTTGGATCGTTGGATGTGTGGGTAGGCTGTTTTTGCTCAGCTCCGCTTGCTCCGGATCAGCATGTCCAGAGCCACGGCGCAGATCAGGACGCCGCCGATGACGATCATCTGCCAGTAGATCGACACGGCCAGCATCGTCATGGTGTTGTTGATCAGGGCAACGAACACCACGCCAAGGAAGGCGCCCAGTATCGTGCCCTCGCCGCCTCTGAGTGAAGCGCCCCCGATCACCGCCGCGGCCAGAACCTGCAGTTCGATTCCGTTGCCTGCCGTGGGAGTGCCGCTCATCAGCCGGGATGCCAGCAACACGCCGGCCAGGGCGGCAAGGACGCCGGTCAGGGCGTAAAGGATGATCCGGACCCGGGTGACGTGAATGCCTGAAAGCATCGCTGCCTTCTCATTGGCTCCGATGAAATAGGCCTGGCGGAAAAAGCGCGTGTGGCGCACGGCGAGATCGAAAAGCACCACCAGCAGGATCGTGATCAGAACGATCACCGGAAAACCGCCAATGTCGGCCTTGCCTATCCAGGCGAATGAAGCTGGAAGACTGGAGACCGAAAACCCTTCTGTCAGCACCAGCGCGATGCCACGCGCGATGGACATCGTTCCGAGCGTCGCGATCAAGGGATTGATTCCAAGCCCGGTGACCAGCAGTCCGTTGAGAACGCCGATGATGGCGCCGAGACTGAGGCCGCCCAGGACCGCCAGAGGTATTGGCACCCCTGCAAGGAGCAGCATCGCGACCACGGTCGATGACAGCGCCATGACCGACCCCACCGACAGATCGAACCCTCCGGATGCGAGCAGGATGGCCATGCCGATCACGATAATCGCCGTGGGAGCCATGCCCACCGCAACCGCCCGGAAATTCGAGAAGCTGAGGAAATAGGGGTTCAGATTTGCCATCACAACGATGATGGTCACGATCAGGGCAATAAGGGTGAGTTCGCGGATGTCGACAAATGCCTTGAGGCCGCGGCGAAAGAGCGGCAAACGCTCGGGCGTGCTGGATTCGGCGGACAAAGTCACGATTTAGCTCCTGCATGAGAGGTCGAACCGGTCGGTACGCCGAGCCTGTGGCCGGCGGCCATCTGCAGCAAGACAGCCTCCGTCGCGTCTTTTGCAGCGATGTCCCCCATGACCCGGCCTTCGTGGACAACCAGGATGCGTGTCGCCAGGGAGACCAGTTCGGGGAAATCCGAGGACACGATCAGGATCGCCATTCCCTCAGCGGCGCGCCTCAGCAGCTCCGTATGGATCTGGAATTTGGCGCCGACATCGACGCCCTTGGTGGGTTCTTCGATGATCAAAAGCCGTGGTGCGCGCTTGAGCCATTTGGACAGCATGACTTTCTGCTGGTTGCCGCCGGACAGTGCGCCGATACGCTCACCCAATCCCCGGGTCCTGATGCCGAAGGCGCTGATGGCGGAGCGACCTGCTTTCCTAATTGATGCCGCGTGCATGAGCCCCAGCCTTGTGTGCTCGGGAAGGCTGGCTGCGATCAGGTTGTCGCTCAGCGTTTGATCGAGAAAGAGCCCTTCGGTCTTGCGCTCTTCGGGTACGAAGCCGATCCCGGCCCGCATGGCATCCCGCAGGGAAGTGAACCGGACCGGCCGGCCATCAAGCCTCACCTCGCCTGTCGCCCCGGGCAACAGGCCGACGAGGGAGCGTACGATCTCGCTGCGTCGCGCTCCCATCAGGCCGGCCATTCCGACAATCTCGCCGGCCTTGATTGAAAAGGAGACATCCTCGAATTGGCCTGGATGGGTGAGGGCGGCTACAGCGAGCACTTCCGTTCCGTCCGTACCTTCCGGACGGTTGACATCGCCGGGATGCGCGCCGCCGATCATCTCAGCGACAACTCGCTTCTGCGAAGTCTGGGATGTCGGCACCGTACTGATCCTCCGGCCGTCGCGCAGGACGGTGACCCGGTCCGCAATCCGAAAAATCTCGTCCATATGGTGGCTGACATAGACGATGCCGATGCCCCTGCGGGTCAGTTTTCGCAGCACCTCGAACAGTGCATCCACCTCGTCGGGCGCCAGAGCCGACGTGGGCTCGTCGAGAAGCAGGATCCGGGAATTGAGAGACAGCGCCTTGGCGATTTCGACAATCTGCCGGGAACTGATCGGAAGACTGTCCACGGGACGCGAGACGTCAAGATCCAGACCAAATTCGGATAACAGGGCGTTGGCCCTGCGCCGCAGTTCGGGCCAGTCCACCACGCCGAAGCGGGATGGCGCGCGTCCAGCATAGATGTTCTCGGCGACCGAAAGCGCCCCGGCAAGGCTGAGTTCCTGGAACACGCAGCTGATGCCAAGCGCCTGCGCGTGCGACGGGGTGTCGATGCGCGCCTCGATCCCGCCGCAGTAGATCTTGCCGTCTGAAGGTTGATGCAAGCCATAGAGCAGGCCGAGGCATGTGGATTTGCCCGCGCCATTCTCTCCGCAAAGCGCATGGATCTCGCCCGGATGCAGTGCGAAGTCGACGCCGTCCAGAACAACATTTGAACCAAAGCTCTTGCGTACGCCCTCCAGCCGGATGAGCGATTGCGCTGCCTGGGCGTTGAGATCCAATGCAACTGTCACATTTCTTCCTCCTGACGCAAATTGGCGTCTAAGATATCAGATGTCAATTAGGAATCTTGCGAAGGAAGCATTTTGGTTCTGCGGGAGATGCGCCCTAAAAAAAGCGGCCCCAGAGGGGCCGCCTGAAATGAATCCAGTGCAACTCGGGATCACTCGGAGATGGCACTCTCCAGCACGACGGTCGAACTTTTGTAGGCCTGACGCGTGCGGTCGATATGCTCCGCCAGCAACGACCGGATGACCTGCATGTCGCCCTCGTGCACTGCTCTGGCGATCCCCTGATGCTCGTCAAAGGACAATTCGGTGTGCTGAGGGAGTTTGGCCAGATGGGTGCGCAATGCCGCGATCTTGCCGACATAGCGGGTGTAGCTTGCCGTCAGATAATCATTGCCGGCGTGCTCGAAAATCAATTGATGAAAGGCGGTATCGAGCGCGAGATAGGCTTTCTCGTTGCCTGCCGCACGCTCCCTCGCCATGTTGTCGACCACGTGTTGCATCGCCTTGGCGAGACCTTCGGGATCCCGGGAGAGAGCCAGCTCGAAGGCGGCAGTCTCTATCGCTTGCCGGAAATCACAGATCTGAGTGACCTCTTCGTCGGTGAGGGAAAAGACGCGTGCGCCCTTTTGCGGCTCAATGCTTACCAGGCCCTCGTCGCGAAGCTGTGCCAGGGCCTCTCGTACCGGTGATTTGGAAACGCCAAGTTCCTCCGAGATGCTGCGTTCTGACAGTGTCTGGCCCATTTTCAGGGAACCGTCGATGATGCTGTTTCGCAAATGCACAAGGGCAAGTTCGCGCAGCGATTTCGGTCTCTCCAGAACCATCTTGCATTCTCCAAAAAAGTATTTGCGATATACAAAATATCTGATACACCAGATTAAACAAGCTGGAATATCAGATATCAGGCCGATTGTTGGGAGGACGATTTGCCATGCAGGCAGAGTTGGTGGTCGACTGCAAAAACCAGCACGGTGAGGGGATTTTCTGGAATCCTGCCGATGCAATGGTTTGGTGGACGGATATCGAGGGGAGCGCATTGTGGTCGTTCGATCCCGTGACGGGAAACAGCGCCCGCCACGGCATGTCGGAGCGCGTCTGCTGCTTCGCGCCCCGCGCTGCAGGCGGTCTGGTCGTTGCCTACGCGGACCGCGTCGTGTTGTTCGATCCCGCCACCGCTCGGGAAACGCTCGTCACGCTGTTTGAGCCTGACAATCCGGAAACCCGCCTCAATGACGGGCGAACCGACCGTGCGGGGCGGTTGATCGTGGGCGGTATGAACGAAGTGTCCGGCAGGGCCAATTCGTCAGTTTTGAGCATCGATGCCAACCTCACGGTCACTACCCTTCTGGAGGGCGTTTCATGCGCCAACTCGATCTGCTTCTCGCCCGACGGAGCAACGATGTATTTTGCCGACACACCGGATCGCCAAATCATGGCGTTCGATTATGACATCGGCACCGGTCAGGTTTCCAACCGCCGCCTTCATGCTTCCTTCAAGGACGAACCGGGCCTGCCCGACGGCTCCTGTGTGGACGCAGATGGAGGGGTTTGGAACGCCGAGTGGGAGGGGCGCAGGGTGGTGCGTGTTGCGCCCGACGGAAAGATTGACCGGATCATCGAGGTTCCGGTCTGGAAACCCACCTGCTGCGCCTTTGGCGGACCTGGCCTCGATACTCTGTTCATTACCACCTCGCGCCTGATGAGCGACGAGGAAGTTCTCAAACAAGAACCGGACTCAGGCGGTCTCTTTGCCGCGAAGCCTGGCAATCACGGAGTCATCGACGCTCCATTCAACGGATAGGAAACGCATTTCAGGAGGAGAATACAATGTTGAAACAACTGACCAACACGATGCTGGCGTTGGGCTTTACCGCGCTCGCCACAACAGCTTGGGCGGAAGACTATCCCAAGCCGGTGCCGCTGGCCGACGGAGCCCAGGCGCCGATCGAAGCGATCAAGCCGAAGAACGAGAAATTCCGTGTGGCCTACATGCCACCCGCGACAGAGTTCAACTACTACATCGCCATCGGTGAGGGCATCAAAGCTGTGGCCGCGGAAGAGGGCGTGGAGGTGTTCATGCTGGCTCCGCAGTCGGGGGCGGATATCAATGGCCAGATGGGCATGATCCAGGATGTGCTGACGCAGGATGTCGACGCGATCATCTTTGGCACGCATGATGAATTTGCTGCCGCGCCGCTGCTCAAGCAGGCTGTCGACAAGGGCATGGCGGTCGTCATGATCAATTCCGACATCCCGAATTTTCCGACACCGATTCACGGCGTGGTTGGCTATTCGCAGCGCAACGGCACCCACAAGCTCGCCGACTGGGCTTCTGAGACCTTTGGCAGCGAACCACTCAAGGTCGCAGTCATCGAAGGTCAGCCGGGCTACCACTCGACCGAGCGTGTCGGTGGATTCCTTGACGGTATCAAAGACAATGAGAACTTCGATGTCGTCGTATCCATCGACGGCAAGTGGAATGTCGAGGGTGGAAACACGGCCGGTATGGACATCCTGCAATCGCACCCGGATGTCGACATGATCTTCGCCGCAAACGACTACATGATCATTGGCGCATCGCTTGCCGCCAAGGCGCTGGGCCGGTCGGACATTGTGCTTCTCGGCAACGATGGCGACACCTCCGGGCTTGAGGAAATCGCCGCCGGCAATGTGACGGCAACAGTCAACACGTCGCCTTTCCTGATGGGCAAGGCTGCGATGCATGCCACCATTGACGCTCTTGAAGGCACCTATCCCGGCGGCTGGATCGAAACCCCTACCTCGATCGAGGACAAGGACGGCGCCATCAGAGTTCTGCAGGAGCCGGAAAAGCTCTTCCCGCAGCCCTCGAAAAGCTACTGACCCGTTCTCCCGGCTCCCTGGCGGCGCGCGTTTGCGACGCCAGGGAGTTCCCACGATCCGACTCCCTAACCCTGGCGAGGCAAACTCGATGGAACCGGTGACCCCCCTTTGGGAATTTGTCGATGTCAGTAAAGCCTATCCCGGCGTTCTGGCGAACGACAAGGTTTGCATCAGGCTGATGCCCGGCTCCATCCATGGGCTTCTGGGCGAGAATGGATGCGGCAAGTCCACCATGATCAAGACTCTCTCCGGAGTTCAGCAACCGGACAGTGGAGAGATCCTCTATATGGGAAATCCGGTTCAGATCGCTGATCCGCAGGCAGCCCGCGATTTCGGCATCGCGACAGTTTTTCAGGAGTTCTCGATCGTCCCTACGCTTTCGGTCGGGGAGAATATCTATCTTGGCAACGTGCCACGGTCGCGCTTAGGCATCATCGATTGGACAAAAGTGCGAAACGATGCCGCCGCTGTCTTGAAGGAGATGGACGTCGACCTCTCGCCGGACGCAATCACCGGAACACTTTCCGTCGGCGAGCAGCAACTTGTCGAAATCGCCAAGGCCATTGCGATGAAGGCGCGCATGATCATTCTCGATGAGCCGACCGCGGCCCTGGGAGAAGATGAGATCGAGCGTCTGCATCAGCTTCTGCGCGTGATGCGCGACCGCGGCACCGCAATCCTCTATGTCTCGCATCGCCTCGACGAGGTTGCGCGGATCGTCGATGAGGTGACGATCCTTCGCAACGGCCGGGTCGTGCGCGCCAGCGGCGAAACCCGGATTGATGTTTCCGAAATCGTCAGCGCCATGGTCGGCGAGGACATCGGCGACCATTACCCCAAGGAGCGCAACGCCAGCAGCGAAGTGGTGCTGGAAGCACGCGCTCTCGCCACCAGAACAGGCGTCACGGATGCATCATTCACTCTCCACCGCGGCGAGGTTCTCGGCCTGGGAGGAGTGCTTGGGAGTGGCCGCACGGAGATTGCGCGCGCACTGTTTGGTACCGACGGTTTGGTCGCCGGTCAGATCTTGCTGAAGGGCCGTCCGGTGAAATTCCGTCGTGAGATCGATGCGATCCGCGCCGGGCTCGCCCTGGTGCCCGAGAACCGCAAGTACGATGGCCTGTTTTTCAACTTTCGCGCCAGCGGAAACATCACCGCTGCTGCGCTCGGTGGCTTGGCGCGATTCGGCATCCTGAACCTTCGAGCCGAAGAGCGCGCCACACACGATTTGATCCACGATCTCGAGATCTCGAAGCAGGCGGAAGAAAAAACCGTAAACTTTCTCTCAGGCGGCAATCAGCAGAAGATCGTCATTGCCCGCTGGTTGTTCTCGGATGCGGATATCCTGATCCTCGACGAGCCGACACAGGGCATCGATATCGGCGCCAAGGTTGCAGTGTACAGGTTGATCAACAAGATCACCCGCGCCGGCAAATCCATCATTCTCATCAGCTCTGATCATGACGAACTGTTGGCCATGAGTGACCGCATCGCGGTGGTTCAGCATGGAGCGATCAAGAGAACCGTCGATGCGTCGGAATTGTCGCATGATGATCTCGTGCGTGCGTCCGCAGAGCCACTTTCCAACCGCGCAGAGGAGGTCTTTGCATGAGACGCATCTTCGACACCCAACTGATCGGACCTTTTGCCGCCATGCTGATCGTGGCCCTGATCGTGGCGATGACGACAGACCGGTTTCTAAACCCTGCCAATCTGTCCAACCTGTTTCTTCAGGTGAGCATTGTGGCGCTTATTGCCATCGGATCGACCATCGTGATTTTTGCGGCGGGCATTGATTTGAGTTCGGGCTCCATGGTGGCCCTGCTGACAATGATCCTCGCCCAGATGCTCAAATTTGCAGGCATCCCGCTTTCGCTGGCATTGCCACTGCTCCTGATCGTTGGAGGTCTGCTTGGCCTTTTGATCGGATTGATCACCGCCTATGGTCGGATACCCTCGTTCATAACGACGCTTGCGGCACTCATCGCGTTTCGCGGTCTCGCGCTCACCTTCAACAATGGGTCGCCCATCTTTTCGCTTGATCCGGCGCTTGAACCGATCTTCTACGGCAAATTGCTCGGCATCCCGCTTCCGTTCTTCTATCTGGTTTTCTTCTATTCCTTTGCCGCGTTCATGATGAACTTCACCAAGTTGGGCCGGGAAATCTATGCCGTTGGCGGCAATCCGGCAGCGGCTACGCTGACAGGCATCAACGTCAAGAAAGTGCAGGCCACGACATTTGTGATCGCCGGCTTCATGACAGCCGTTGGGGCGATCCTGATGTCCGCCCGTCTCAATTCCGGCTCGCCCAATTACGGACAGACATTGGAGTTGCAGGCGATCGCCGCTGCCGTGGTTGGCGGCGCCAGCCTGGCTGGCGGTCGTGGAAACATCCTCGCAACCCTGATGGGGGCGATGACCATCGTCATCGTACAGAACGGGCTGAATTTGAACGCTGCACCTTCGTCTGTGCAGAACATCGTGCTTGGCCTGATCATCCTGTTCGCCGTCGGCATCGACATGTGGCGAACCGAGATATCAGCACTTGTGGCGCGAGTTTTCGGGCGTGGTCCGGAACCCCGGCAAAACTCTTTAAAAAAAGGAGCTTGAGATGGATCTGGGACTCAAAGGCAAACGCGTTCTGGTAACCGGATCAGGTTCCGGCATCGGAAAGGCGACAGCCCGCGTGTATCTTGAGGAAGGTGCGGATGTCATCGTGCACGGTCTGACCGACGATGAAGTGGCGGCCTGCATCGCGGACCTTTCGCCACTCGGCAACGTGCAGGGTCTTGCCGGCGACCTTACCAAAGCCTCCGATGCGACAGCCATTGCAGACTTTGCCCAGGCAGCGGGCCCGGTCGATATTCTGGTCAACAATGTAGGCATCTTTTCGGTCAAGCCGTTCGAGGATCTGACCGATGAAGACTGGATGCGCTACTTTGATATCAATGTCATGTCGGCTGTGCGCATGAGCAGGATTATCCTGCCTTCCATGCTCAAGCGTGGCACCGGATCGATCATCAACATGGCGAGCGAGGCCGGGGTCAAACCCTTGCCCCAGATGGTTCACTACTCGGTCACCAAGACCGCAATGCTTGGCCTGACCCGTGGCATGGCGGAACTGACCAAGGGGACCAGGGTCCGGGTCAACTCGATCCTTCCGGGGCCGACCTGGACCGAAGGGGTCGAGGCCTATTTTGACGGATTGGCCGAACAGAAGGGCGAAGATCTCGACTCCATTATCGACGGCTACTTCAAGACCGACGAGCCCACCTCTCTCATTCAGCGCTTTGTCCGTCCGGACGAGGTTGCCCGCATGATCGTCACGATATCGGCCAGTACCGCCTCGAATGGCGCTGCCCACCGGATCGAGGGCGGAATTATCCGCAGCATTCTCTGACCTGAAGAAAAGGAATCTCCCATGGTTGCACTTACATTCTCTCACATCGGCATCACGGTTCCTGATCTCGAGAAGGCGGTCGAGTTCTATTCGAAAGCTTTCGATCTCTACGTGTTGATGCCGCCCACGGAAATCCTTCACGACGACAGCGCCATCGGTCAGATGTGTGATGACGTCTTTGGCGAAGGCTGGGGCAAGTTCCGCATCGCGCACCTGTCGATGGGCGACGGGATCGGGATCGAGCTGTTCGAATTTCCCAAAACCATCGAAGAGGATCGCCCGTTCGAATATTGGCGCCGCGGTCTGTTTCACTTCTGCGTGCAGGACGCAGATCTGGAAGGCCGGGTCAAAATCATCGAAGCGCTCGGTGGCCGCCAGCGCATGCAACAGGTCCGCAAATACTATCCCGGCGAGAAGCCCTACCGCATGGTCTATATGGAAGACCCCTTCGGCAACGTTTTCGAACTCTACAGCCACTCCTATGAGTTGACCTACTCGGCGGGTGCTTATGATTGAGCAGGGGGCTTTCACACCGCGCAGGGACAGGCCCAAGGTTGTCATCACCGACTACGACTTTGGCAATGTCAGCGTTGAAAAAGAGATACTCGAAGCTGCCGGCGCCGAGGTGATCGCGCTCCAGGCCAAGCGGGAAGAGGATCTTTTTGAGGTGGCGCCTGTTTGCGCGGCGATGATGAACCAATACGCTCGAATCGGCCGCGAGACCATATCGCGCATGAAAGCCTGCGAGGTGATTGCGCGCTACGGTGTCGGCGTCGACATCGTGGATGTCGACGCCGCGACCGAACGCGGCATTCTGGTGACCAATGTGCAGAACTACTGCACCGAGGAAGTGGCGGATCATGCGATTTCGCTCTGGCTGACGCTTGCCCGTAAACTGCCTGCCTATGACCGGGCGACACATGCGGGCATCTGGCGATGGCAGAGTGGTCAGCCAGTCTATCGTCTGCGTGGGCGTACGATGGGCGTCGTGTCGCTGGGCAAGATCGGGCAGGCCATCGCCTCCCGAGCCCAGGCCTTCGGGGTGGAGGTAATCGCCTATGATCCCTTCCTGCCATCCGGGGCGGCGGCGTCCCTGAATGTCGAGCTCGTGTCCAAGGCGGATCTTTTGGCGCGGTCGGACTATGTCCTCATGCAGGCGCCGATGACGCCCGAGACACGGCACTTCCTGTCGGATGCGGAATTTGCGGCGATGAAACCCGGCGCAATTCTGGTCAATACCGGGCGTGGTCCGACCGTCGACAACAAGGCCCTTTTTCGCGCCCTGACGGAAGGGCATCTGGCTGCCGCAGGTCTGGATGATCCGGAAGAGGAGCCCGCGAAACGGGCGAACTGGTCACCGGACGATAACCCGATCTTCAGTTTACCCAACGTCCTGGTGACACCGCATGCCGCCTATTATTCGGAGGAGTCCATTCATGCGGCACGTGTCACCGCGGCCACGCAAGTGGCCAAGGTCCTGACAGGACAACAACCCGACTACACCGTCAATGCCGAGGCATTAGCCGTACCAACCAAATGACAGGAGCCAAAATGCCCGAAGCCTGCAACGACCTGAAAGTCTTCAACGACTTCGAACGCAATCCAGAACTGCTCAAGAAATTCGACAAGGTGCTCGAAGCCTATTCAGCGGCCGCGATATTTGCCGATGTGCAGTATCGCACCGGCGTCATGGACAGCGCAATCAAGCCGGCTTTCCGATCCAAGGTCACCGGGCAGGCTGTCACCGTGCAATTGTCCAAAGGCGATTTGGTGGACCCACTGAAAGCGCTCGAAATGGGCCAGCCTGGCGACGTTATTGTCGTTGACGCGGGTGGCGATCTGAACACCTCGGTCTGCGGTGGTCTCATGGGCGGTTTGGCAAAGAACCGCGGCATCCGAGGCATGATCGTCGACGGCGCCGGCCGCGACACCGACGAGCTCGAAGACATCAACTGGCCGATCTGGACTCGTGCGATCACGCCGCGCGGCACCCACACGATGTTCTCGGGGCGCAAGGAAGAGCTGTCGATCAACGTGCCCATCGCCTGCGGGGGGGTCGTGGTGAACCCCGGCGATTTCATCGTTGCGGATTTGATGGGCGTTGTTGTCGTGCCGATCGGGATTGCCGAAGAGGTCGTCAAACTTGCTCAGGAGCAGGCCGATCGTGAAGTTGCGACGCGCGAATGGGTCGCCAAAGGCAAGACAGTCGAGGATCTTCTGAATGAATTCGGCCGCATCTGAGGCGGCCCTCATTGGCGTCGATTGGGGTACATCGTCCCTCCGTGCCTTTCTGATCGGCGGGACGGGCGAAGTAATCGACAGGGTCTCGTCACCCGAAGGCATCATGCAGGTTGCGGGACAAGGTTTTGAGGCGGTTCTCGACCGTCTCATTGGCCCCTGGTCAGCACAAACCGAACGCCGGACCAGGTTGCCGATCCTTGCCTCCGGCATGATTACCAGCCGGAATGGGTGGGTTGAAACGCCCTATGCGGCAATGCCGCTAGGCGCTTGCGGACTCGCGCGCGCTCTCGTGCCTCATGACGCCGCAAGCGGGACCCGCATTCACTTCGTGACCGGTGCTTCGACCGAACACGCAGGGGGACCGGACGTCATGCGCGGCGAGGAGACGCAGATCATTGGTGCATCCGCGCTTGGCCTGATCGATGGAATTTTCGTGATGCCTGGCACACACAGCAAATGGGTCCATGTCGCAGATGGGCAGATCGTGGATTTCTCCACCTACATGACGGGTGAAATCTTTGCCGCGTTGAAGGGGCACACAATCCTTGGAACCCTGATGGAAGGCGAAGACGTCAATGACGACGCATTCAAGATGGGGATGGCAGCGGGCCTCGACAGCCGGGCAAATCTCTTACATGACCTGTTTCATGTGCGGACGCTTCCGCTCATGGGCAAGATCCCCAAGGTGGACGTGGCTGATTACATGTCGGGCCTTTTGATCGGCACCGAAGTTGCGGCTGCGACGCGCGAGATCGAAGATATCGGAACGATCACCATCGTCGGACGGAGCGATTTGTCGGACCGCTATGAGCGCGCGCTTCATGTCGCCGGCCGCGAATGCCGCCGTGCGCCCGACGACATTGTCGCCAAAGGACATTTTCTGATTGCAAGCGCAGCGGGGTTGCTCGGATGATCGATCTCGCCACGGCTTTTGCCACCAATCCTTTGATTGCAATATTGCGTGGCTTGGAGCCGGAGAATGCTCTTCCGATTTCCGATACACTTATCGAATCCGGCTTTCGGATTATCGAGGTGCCGCTCAACTCGCCGGAGCCTCTGGTTTCAATTCACCGGATTGCGGAGCGGCATGGCGCTCGGGCCATCATCGGAGCAGGTACAGTGCTCGACGCCGGGCAGGTCGAAGCCGTCGCAGACGCAGGCGGGCGGATCATCGTTTCGCCGAACATGAACCTGGATGTCGGGCGTGCGGCACTGGCGCGGGGATTATACTGGTGTCCGGGCGTCATGACCCCTTCCGAAGCATTTGCGGCGCTGGAAATCGGTGCTTCAGTCCTCAAGTTTTTCCCCGCTGAAATGATCCCGCCAACCGCCATCGCCGCCATGCGCGCAGTCTTGCCCAAAGACGCCGTTGTCGCGGCGGTTGGGGGTATTTCCCCGGATAGCATGGCGCTGTATCGTGCCGCAGGCGTGGACGGGTTCGGGTTGGGTTCTGCCCTGTTCAAGCCGGGCTACACATTGGCTGATATTCGCAAGCGCGCGCAGGCATTCACCGATGCGTTGGAGAATCCAGGATGAAACAGGTGCTTGTAACCGGCGGTACGCGTGGGATCGGAGCCGGAGTGGCGCGGTCGCTTGCAGCTGCAGGCTGGTCTGTCATCGCGGCATCCGTGTCTCAATCTGAACTGGACGCATTCGCGCCTCAAGACGCGATTACCACGCAGCTTCTGGATGTCACCGACCAGCATTCGGTCGATGCGATCTTCGGCGGCCTGACGCGCCTCGATGCTTTGGTGAATTGCGCAGGTATTCTGCTTAGAGGTCAGGAATATGACATCGACGTGTTTGCCAAGGTTATCGATGTGAACCTGACCGGCACGATGCGCTGCTGTCTTGCTGCGCATCCCTTGTTGGCCGAAAAAGGCGGAGCAATCATAAATACGGCCTCCATGCTCAGCACCTTTGGCGGACCGTTGGTCCCTGCCTATTCTGCTTCAAAGGGTGGCGTGTCTCAGTTGACCAAGGCGCTGGCAGGTCGCTGGGCCGAAGACGGCATCAGGGTCAATGCCATTGCGCCGGGATGGATCGAGACGGAAATGACCAAAGGTCTTCGGGAAGATCCGGTGCGAACAGAGGCGATCATGGCGCGCACGCCGATGAAACGATGGGGAAAACCCGAAGAGGTCGGGGCGCTCGTGCTGTGGCTTCTGAGTGAGAATGCAAGCTTTGTCACCGGATCGATCTATCCGGTCGACGGCGGCTACCTGGCAATATGAGGCGATAGACATGACCGAAGATACCAGCCGGATGCCCTACCAACTTCCGTTCCCGAAGGACGCGCAAGAGGAGATCGTGATCCCCAACGCAGCGGATTGCGATAACAGACTCTGGGTGCCGCAGGCAGAGAACGTATGGTTCCGCCCGCTTTGCCTGAACCGATCGCAGGGCTACTGGATGAACCTTTTGAAGGTGCGCAAGGCCGGTGTCCTGTCGCGTCACCGCCACCCGCAGCCCGTCCACGGTTTTGTTCTGAAAGGGCGCTGGCACTATTTGGAACACGACTGGGTCGCCGAAGAGGGAGGCTATGTCTACGAACCGCCGGGCGAGACCCACACGCTGGTCGTGCCGGAGGATGTCGAGGAAATGATCACCTTTTTCCAGGTTAATGGCGTGATGTGCTACGTCGATCCCTGGGGTGCGGTTACCGGCTACGAAGATGTCTTCACCAAGATTGATCTGTGCCGGAAGCACTTTGCCGAAGTCGGCCTTGGGGAAGACTATGTCGAACAGTTTATCCGGTGACGCACAGCGTTTGGCGCCTTTGACGCATGACGCTGGTTTCCAACAAAAAGATCGCGGCCATCAGGATCGATGCTCATGCCGCGTAGTCTCTCGTCCCGGGTCCGGTTCATCTGATCTGCGGCCTCTCTCGGTGTTCCGTTTTCAGCGACATCAACGAATGCGCGCAGGGAGTCGCTGGTCGCTTCGGACCACTGGGCAAGCACCATGGTCTGCCCGATCTCATGGTCTAACGGATCTGCAGCGGCTCCTGTGATCCGTGTTTGTGCGAAGTTTTTCATGCCATGAGTTGCACGAATCTTACCCGCCTTGGACAGGGCAGCCTTTCGTCATGGTGGACTGTTGCCCCATACGACGGCATCCTCGTGGCGTTTGATCAATTGGCGCAGATCGTCGAAACGGGTCGAGATGTGGCGGGCCAGTTTCTCTGCCGCGGGAATTCTCGGGCGGCCTTCAAGGCGCAAGATGCCGAGGGTTCGTGTCGGCTGGGGGATTTCCACGGGGAGAACAGTGACCTTGCGGTCTCTGCGGTGGGCGAAGACCACCGAATGGGGAAGCACGGTAAGCGCGTCGGTTTCCTCAAGGTAATTGAACACCGACAGCAATGAGCCGCCGGAGTAGCGTATGCTGATCTCGGTCATGCCGATCGACAGCAGGATGGCATGAAGGTCGGCCAGGAGCGGCGATCCGGGCAGGGGCGCGATCCAGGGGTAATCGATCAGGTCGCTGGTGCTCAGGCGACGGCGGCTGAGCAGCGGATGGGTGACCCGGCACGCCACGATGTTGCGGCCGGGCAGGATCGGCGTGAAAGTCAGGCCCTTGGCCGCATCCACGAGGCCGAGCGGGCATATGGCCAGATCAAGCTGATTGGCCACCAGACCGGTGCCGAGATCGGGCAGGTTTCCGTAGGACTGATCGACCCGTATGTCCGGTTCGCGGGCCTGGAATTCGCCGATCATGCGGCTGATGAAAGCATCCATGAAGAACGGCACACCGGCAATGCGCACGGTTCCGTTCGAGCCTGCCCGAAATCCAAGGATCGTTTCCGATGCACGGCGCGACGCCTCGAGGATCACGCGGCCATGTTCGGCCAGTTGCTGGCCGATCACGGTTGGTTCGAGCGGCCGCTTTCCCGGCTTGAAAAGAGGCTCTCCGACCCGCTTCTCCAGGGTCGACAGCGTGCGGGAGACGGCGGGCTGGGACAAGCCGAGCAATTGGGATGCCTCGGTCACGCTGCCGGTCTCGACAACTGCTGCCAGTTGGGTGAGGTGTTTTTCGTCAAACTTCATATCAAAATGTTATACTAAGGCCGAAAGAAATAATAGAGCCTGCTGGCATGCCTCCTATACTCGCATGTGAGGAGGAGCTTTGGGATGGATGTCCGTACGAATGACACCACCATGAAGAGCGCGGCAAATGCGTTTGCCGAGCGGCTTCACGACGCTCCGGACAAGCGGTTGGCTTTGCTCATCAGCGAATTTCTGCATGGTTTCGCGAATCTTGTCGATAGAACGGACATGAGCCGCGCGGAGCTTCAGGCGCTTATCGGCTTTCTTACCGAAGTTGGCGAGACCTGTTCCGAGCGACGCCAGGAATGGGTACTGCTTGCCGATGTTCTCGGCCTCACCAGCGCTTTCGAGCGGCGTCACGCAAAGCTTCCTGAAGATGCGACGCCGAATACGCTTGCCGGACCGTTCTACCGCCCGGGAGCGCCGCGCCGCGCTGATCGTGAAAGCATCTGTCTTGACGGCAAGGGGTGTCCGCTTGTGTTTACGGCGCAGCTCTCGGACGATAATGGAAAACCGGTTTCGAGCGCCTGCATCGAGGTCTGGCATGCCAATGGCGACGGGGTCTACGAGAACCAGGCGCCGGACGTGCAGCCCGAATTCAACCTGCGCGGAACCTTTACCTCGGGTCCGGACGGAAGCGTGCGCATCGCTACCGTTCGTCCTCGCGGTTACCGGATACCCGATGACGGGCCGGTCGGAAAACTGCTGCGCCGGCTTGGGCTTCCAACGGTCCGGCCTGCCCATCTGCAGTTTCGGATTTCCGCGTCGGGCTACCAGACGCTGATCACACATATCTTCGACAGAAGCGATTCCGCGATAGGCGCCGATCCGCTGTTTGCGGTCGACCCGGCGCTTCTGGCCGATTTCAATGGTTCGGAGGATGACGGGCTTGTCTGCCATTTCACCTTCACGCTGGCCAAAGATCAGCATCATCGCAAACAGACATGAAACTTGGGAGAGAGACAGTGTCGCAAATCAGCGGATATCATCACCTGACCATGAGCACCGACGGTGCACAGGAAGACTATGATTTTTTCACGAAGGATCTGGGCCTGTACTCGGTAAAGCGGACAGTGCTTTTTGATGGCACGATTCCGGTCTACCACCTCTATTACGGCGCAAAGAACGGGGATGAATCGACGATCATCACCACGTTTCCGTTCCGCAAGCCGGGAATTTACGGACGCCGGGGCACCAACCAGTCGAAGGTGGTCCAGCAGTCGATCCCGGTTGGCGCGTCGGACTTCTGGGTCAATCGTCTTGGCGAGCGCGGCATCACCGCGCGCAAGACCACCCGCTTCGGCATTGACCGGGTCGAGTTCACGCATCCTTGCGGCATCGAATTGCAGCTGGTGGAGAACCCCGCGGACAACCGCGCACCCATCGTCAACGAGGCGCAGGGCCTTTCGGCCGAGCATGCGATCAAGGGGATTTATGGCGGCGTGATCGCAGTCACAGATCGCAATGCCATGGACGATTTTCTGACCATTGCGCTGCCGCTCAAGAAGATGGCGGATGACGCGGACGGCATGGCCTATGAGGTGCCCAATGCCAATGGCCCCACAAGCGTTGTGGAAGTCACCGAGATCAGGGATCAGGCACAGGGCACCTGGACACTTTCTGGTGGCACGATTCACCATTTTGCACTCAACACCGGCAATGAAGAGAATCAGCTCAAACTCAGGGCGCATATTGAGGGCCTGGGCTTCACGGACATCTCCGAACAGAAGGACCGAAACTATTTCAAGTCCTGCTATGTCCGCTCGCCGGGCGGGGCGCTGTTCGAAATTGCCTGGACGGTGCCTGAGGGCTGGGCCAAGGATGAGCCGGCAGATGCGATCGGCACCACCCTCGTCTTCCCGCCATGGTTCGAGGACCGCCGCGAAGAACTGATGGCCGGTCTTGAACCCGCCAGCTTCCAGAACGCCTGAGGCTGAATGATGGCGCAGAGCATGACATCAGGGCCTTCGATCGAGTCCGCGCGCGCGGCCTGTATCTTCCTGCACGGTCGCGGGCAGAGCGCCGCGCAGATGGTTCAGGACGTGATCTCGAGGCTCGATGCACCAGACGTGCATTTTGTCCTGCCTGATGCGCCGGGGTCAGCCTGGTATGACGCCAAGGCGGTGGACGGAATGACCCCGGCCACCGCCGCACAACTGGACAAGGCATTGTCGCTGGTCCGGACCGAGGTCGCGTCGGTGGCCGGAAAGCTCTCCGGAAAGCCGCTTGTCATTGCCGGGTTTTCGCAGGGCGCCTGCCTTGCCGCCGAATATCTGCTGCGTGGCGGCAGGGCGGATGCCGCGGCCCTTCTGACCGGGTGCAGGGTCGGAGCGTCCGACACCGGACTTCCGGAAAGTCTCGCGGCTTCGATCCCGGTTTATGCCTCCAACGGGGATGAAGATCCCTGGGTGCCGCTCTGGGCCTGGAACAAGGCGCGGGACGCGTTCATTCGTCAGGGCGCTCGGGTGCATTCGGAAACTTTCCCCGGCCGCGAGCATCTGGTTTGCGATGATGAAATCAAGGCCTTTTCAGAGCTGCTGTCAGCGGTTGCCGAAGGCCGCGAAATGCCGGAGTACACGACATGAAACTGCCAACGGATGGCTTCACATTTCCAGGCATTTCGACCCGTGTCGTGTTCGGGGCGGGCACAGTTGCGAGCACGGCCGATGAGGTGGAGCGTCTGGGGGGCAAGAGGGCCATGGTGCTTTCGACGCCGAACCAGTCCGACGACGCCCAGGCGCTTGCGACCCGTCTTGGCGGACTGTCCGCTGGAACATTCTGTGAAGCCGCGATGCATACGCCTGTCGAGGTCACCGAAAAGGCACTGGATGCCTTCACGCGCAGCAAGGCTGATTGCGTGGTCTCGATTGGCGGCGGCTCCACCATCGGCCTCGGCAAGGCGATCGCGACACGCACCGGCGTCAATCAGATCGCCATTCCCACGACCTATGCCGGCTCGGAAATGACCGACATTCTTGGCGAGACCCGTGACGGCAGGAAAACCACGCGCCGCGATGCCTCGATCCGGCCTGAGACAGTCATTTATGATGTTGATCTGACACTGACACTGCCTGCGGACATGACCGTGACGTCGTCACTCAATGCGATCGCACACGCGGTCGAAGCGCTCTATGCGCCCGATGCCAATCCGGTGACAAGCCTGATGGCCGTGGAAGCCATGAGAGCTTTCAAGTCCGGACTGCCGGTCTTGCGCGATGCGCCGCGCGACGCGGAGGCGCGTTCGCTGGTGCTTTACGGTGCGTGGCTTTGCTCGACGGCGCTGGGATATGTGGCGATGTCGCTGCACCACAAGCTTGCCCATACGATCGGGGGGAGTTTCAACACGCCCCATGCCGAGACCCATGCCATTCTGGTGCCGCACACGACGAATTTCAACGCCGCGGGAACCAACGCGCTGGAGCCGATGCGGGAGATTTTCGGTTCCACCCCCGGTGGGGGGCTGTGGGATTTCGCAAAGGCGGCCGGTGCACCCTTGCGGCTTTCCGATCTCGGATTGAGCGAGTCGGATCTCGACAAGGCAGCCGAGATAGCCGTGCAGAATTCCTACGAGAATCCGAGGCCATTTACGCAGGACGACATTCGCGCCCTGCTGCAGGCCGCCTGGGAGGGGCAGAGGCCCAAAGACTGAAGCAAACGTTCATGGGAGGATAAGCAGATGATTTCACGCAGACGCATTCTCAAGACAGCCGCCGCCGGTGGCCTCGTTGTCGCAGCGGGCGGGTTGGCCATGCCGGCCATCGCGCAAAACAGGAAGGTTCGCATTGGCTATGTGAGCCCGCAGACCGGCCCTCTGGCCGGGTTCGCAGAGGCCGACGCTTTCACCATCGACATGTTCAACCGCTATGCGGCCGAACAGGGCATGGATGTGGAAGTCATCGTCAAGGACAGCCAGTCCAATCCCAACCGTGCCGCCGACGTGGCGCAGGAACTGATCATCGACGACGAGATCAACCTGATGCTGGTGGCCTCGACGCCGGAAACCACCAACCCGGTCTCGACGGTGTGCGAAAGCGAGGGCGTGCCGACGATTTCGACGAAGGCGCCCTGGCAGCCATGGTTCATCGGCCAGCAGGGAAATCCGGGCGATCCGGAAAGCTGGAGGCCCTTCGATTTCACCTATCACTATTTCTGGGGTCTTGAGGACGTCATCGCTGTATTCACCAACATGTGGAACCAGCTCGACACCAACAAGAAGGTCGGCGGACTGTTCCCCAATGATGCCGATGGCAATGCATGGGGCGATCCGAATGTCGGTGTGGCCCCGGGCTTTGCCGCTGCCGGTTACGAAACAGTCGATCCGGGCCGCTTCCAGAACCTGACCGATGATTTCACCGCACAGATCAACGCCTTCAAGCAGGCCGATGTCGACATCGTTACCGGCGTCGTTATTCCGCCGGACTTCACCACGTTCCGGAACCAGGCCATCCAGCAGGGCTTCTCGCCCAAGGCGATCACCGTCGCCAAGGCAATCCTGTTCCCGCAATCGGTGGAAACGCTCGGCGAGTCGGGTCACAACCTCTCATCCGAGGTCTGGTGGTCGGCAAACCATCCGTTCACGTCGTCGCTGACCGGTCAGAGCTGCGGCGAACTTGCCGCTGCCTTTACCGAGGCGACCGGGCGGCCCTGGACCCAGCCGATCGGCTTTGTCCATTCGCTGTTCGAAATGGCGGCGGACGTGATCAAGCGCGCCGAAGATCCGACTGATCCCGAAGGCGTCGCCGAAACGATCGCATCGAGCGACGTCAATACAATTGTCGGCCGCGTTGCCTGGAATGGCGAGGGCGTTCCGCCATTCGCTGCCAAGAACGTCTGCAAGACGCCGCTGGTCGGCGGGCAGTGGCGCCGCAAGGACGACGGTACCTTCGAACTTGTGGTCGTCGACAACAAGACAGCTCCGAACATTCCGACACAGGGTGTGATGGAAGCGCTGTCCTGAGCATGAACCGTGCCGCTCCGCGATAGCGGGGTGGCACATTTCCACCGGCGGCATCCGCCTCGGCAACGTTCTCAAAGGAGACAGGCATGACAACTGCGAAAATACTGGTCGCGTTCTACAGCACCTACGGCACGAACCAGGGTGTCGCTGAAGTCGCGGAAGCGGCAGCAAAGGCTGCGGGTGCGGAAGTCCGGCTCCGCAAGTTTGCCGAAACCGCACCCAAATCGGTGGTGGAAGGCCAGGATGCCTGGAAGGAACAAGTGGAACGTGCCTCGTCGATCGAAGAGATCAGCCATGACGACATGCTTTGGGCCGACGGCTATTTCTTCTGCGTGCCGACACGTTACGGATCGGCGCCGAGCCAGGTTCGCGCGTTCATCGATACGCTCGGTCCGCTGTGGATGGAAGGCAAGCTTGCCAACAAGACCGTCACCGCAACCACCAGCGCACAAAACCCGCATGGCGGCCAGGAAACCACACTGATCGGGCTTTACACCACTGTCATGCATTGGGGCGCAATCATCGTTGCCCCCGGTTACACCGATGGCAGTCTCTTCGAGACTGGTGGCAATCCCTACGGCTTCTCCATGGAGCCGGGCGCGATCAGCGACAAGGGCAAGGCATCGGTTTCGCACCAGGCAAAGCGGCTGGTCGAAATGACAGCGAAACTGGCCTGAAAGCAGCCCCATGAGCAAACCGGCGGAACCGATCCTGAAACTTGAGGGCGTGTCGAAGAGTTTCGGCGCGCTTACGGTGACGGACAACGTGACATTCGAGGTTTCGCCGGGGGAGGCCCTGGGGATCATCGGTCCCAACGGCGCAGGCAAATCAACCCTGTTCAACCTCATCACCGGCAACCTTCGCGCTGACAGCGGTTCGATCCGCTTCATGAGCGAAGACGTCACAAAGGTGCCTGCGATGCAGCGCTGCATCGCAGGGGTCGGACGGTCTTTCCAGATCCCGCAGCCCTTTGACAATTTGACCGTGTTCGAAAACCTTCTGGTGGCGGCCACCCACGGCCGTCCCTGCAGCGAACGCGAGGCCGAGCACGGATGCGTGGAGATTCTCGAACGCACCGAACTGATCGGGTCGGCCAATGTCCTTGCAGGCAGCCTGTCGCTCCTGCAGCGCAAGCGGCTTGAACTTGCCCGCGCCATGGCGACCAGTCCCAAACTCCTTTTGCTCGATGAAATCGCCGGCGGGCTGACAGAGGGGGAGTGTATCGCGCTGGTGGACACGATCCGCTCCCTTCATGGCGAAGGCGTAACAATCATCTGGATCGAGCATGTACTGCATGCGCTCAACCGTGTGGTCGAACGGCTGCTGGTGCTCGATTTCGGCAAGATAATCGGTCTGGGTGAGCCGGAGGCCATCATGGCTTCGAGCGACGTTCAGGAAATCTATCTCGGGATCGAGGTCTGATGGCACTTCTTCAAACCAATGGCCTGACCGCCCATTACGGCGACTTCCAGGCCCTCTTCGGTGTGGATATCACGCTTGAGGAGGGAGAATGCATCGCCATCATCGGTGCGAACGGTGCCGGCAAATCCTCACTCATGCGCTCGCTTGCCGGTGTCCTGCGTCAGGATCCGGAGATGGTTGTGCTGGACGGTCAGCCGATCGGGTCGCTCCATGCCGATGACATTGTCGCACGTGGCATCTCGATGGTGCCCGAGGGGCGTCGCCTCTTCCCTTCGCTCAGCGTTGAAGAGAACCTCCAGATCGGCGCCTATCGCAGCAACGGTAGCGGCAGTTGGGACCTCGATGCGGTCTACGCCATGTTTCCGATGCTCAAGGAGCGCCGCAAGACGCCCGGAAATGCGCTCTCAGGCGGTCAACAGCAGATGGTCGCCATCGGCCGTGCGCTGATGAGCAACCCGCGGGTTCTGTTGTGTGACGAGCTTTCCCTCGGTCTGGCGCCCGTCATCATTCGAGACATCTATGCGGCGCTCCCCGAAATCCGGAAGGCTGGTGCTTCCGTCATCGTTGTCGAGCAGGACATCGGCCAGGCGCTTAAGGTCGCAGACCGTGTGTATTGCATGATGGAAGGAAAGGTGACCCTTCAAGGAAAGCCCGGCGATTTGAGCCGGGAGGCGATTCACAAGGCCTATTTCGGAGTCGGCGAATGATCTGGGTTGACACAATCGTGCAGGGAATCCTGCTGGGAGGCCTCTACGCCCTGTTTGCTGCCGGTCTCTCGCTGGTGTTCGGGATCATGCGACTGGTCAACCTGGCCCACGGTGATCTGATCGTGCTTGCGGCCTACCTTCTGCTTGTGATCGTCACGATGCTCGGCCTGCATCCGTTTGTTGCCGCTCTCGTCGCAACGCCGATCATGTTTGCCGTTGGCTACGGCCTTCAGCGCCATGTGCTCAACAGAGTTATCGGTCCGGATATTCTGCCGCCGTTGCTCGTCACCTTCGGCCTTTCGGTGGTGATTCAGAATGCGCTCCAGGAAGGCTTTTCGGCGGACAGCCGCCGCATACCTGCAGGCGCGCTTGAAACTGCCTCGCTGCCTATCGGGCCGGTAACGGTCGGGGTAATGCCACTTCTCACATTGTTTTCGGCCATCGGGGTGATCCTTGCGCTGCAATGGCTGTTTTACCGGACCTCGCTGGGGCGCGCCTTCCGCGCCACGTCCGACGATCCGGTGACGGCGAGCCTCATGGGCATCAAGCCGCAACGGGTCTTCGCGCAGGCCACCGGCATTGCAATGATCGTGGTGACCATTGCGGCACTGTATCTGGGGACGCGCTCGAATTTCGATCCATCCATCGGGCCGGCCCGGCTGATCTACGCCTTCGAAGCCGTCATCATCGGCGGGCTTGGCTCGCTCTGGGGGACGCTCGCCGGCGGGATCATCATCGGTGTGGCCCAGACGCTGGGCGCCGCCATCAATCCCGAATGGCAAATTCTTGCCGGACACCTGGCATTCCTGCTGGTCCTTCTGGTTCGCCCGCGGGGACTGTTTCCGAGGGCGACTGACTGATGCGCGCACATTCCTACACCGTCTCGACACGCACACGAACCTCCACCTATGCCGCGATCGTTGCGGTCTGCCTGGTGATTGCGGCAACCATTCTCCCGGCCTTCGCCGATCGCGGACTGATCCAGGACCTGTTCTTCATCTTCACCATGCTGGTACTGGCCCAGTTCTGGAACCTGCTCGCGGGCTATGGCGGATTGGTCAGTGTCGGACAGCAGGCCTTCGTCGGCTTCGGCGCCTACATGCTTTTCGGAGCTGTCATTCTGGCAGGCTGGAACCCGATTGCCGCGCTGCTCCTGTCCGGGGTCGGGGCGTTCGTGCTCGCAATCCCCACGGCATTCTTCGCGTTCAGGCTACAGGGCGCCTATTTCGCCATCGGAACATGGGTGGTGGCGGAGGTCGTGCGGCTGATCGTGGCGCAGTGGCGGGCCGTCGGCGGCGGCACGGGCACATCGCTTCCACGCGATGCCCGGGATGCGATGTGGGGCGTCGAGTGGATCGAGACGGTTTTCGACGTACGCGCATCGGCAGCCCGGGACATCCTTGCCTACTGGCTGGCGCTGGCGCTGGTCGTTGCCACCATCGGCGGGATCTACTGGTTGCTGCGAACCAAGCGCGGCCTGGCGCTGGCAGCCGTTCGCGACAACATGGAAGCGGCACAATCCGTCGGCGTCGATGCCGCGCGAATGAAGTGGGCCGTGTTTCTGATCGCCGCCTTCGGAACCGGGCTCGCCGGAGGCCTGATCTTTCTTCAGAACGGGCGGATCAGCCCGGACGGCGCATTCTCGGTGATTGACTGGACCGCCTTCGTGATCTTCATCGTCGTGATCGGCGGGATCGGCACGATCGAGGGCCCAATCATCGGGGTGTTGGTCTTCTTCGCCCTGCAGACGCTCTTTGCCGATTACGGGTCCTGGTATTTGATCGTCCTCGGCCTCACCGGCATCGTCATCATGCTGTTCGCTCCGCGAGGGCTGTGGGGGCTGATCAGCGACAAAAGCGGCATACAGTTGTTTCCGATCCGGCGGCGCCTTTCAGGCGTAGAGGGCGCCGGGCAGTCCAGTTCATCAAGGGAGAAATAATCATGGCGGACATCACAACGGATGTATTGATCATCGGAACCGGGCCGGCCGGTTCCGCCACCGCGGCACTGTTGTCTTCCTACGGTGTCGAGAACATGGTGATCAACCGCTACCGCTGGCTTGCCAACACACCCCGGGCGCACATCACCAACCAGCGCACGATGGAAGTGCTGCGCGATCTCGGTCCCGAGGTCGAGGCCGAAGCCTACATGCACTGCACCGAGCAGGACCTGATGGGCGAAAACGTTTTCTGCGAAAGCCTGGCGGGTGAGGAAATCGGCCGGATGAAAAGCTGGGGCAGCCACCCGCTTTCGAGAGCGGAGCACCACCTGTCTTCGCCGACCATGATGAACGACCTGCCACAGACCCTCATGGAGCCGCTGCTGTTCAAGACGGCCTGCTCGCGCGGCACGCAGGCCCGGATGTCGACGGAGTACCGGTCGCATGTGCAGGACGCTGAAGGTGTGACGACGACATGCCTTGACCGCCTGACGGGCAAGGAATTCACCATCCGCTCGAAATACCTCATTGGCGCTGACGGCGGAAACTCGAAGGTGGCAGAACATCTGGGCCTTCCATTCGAGGGGCAGATGGGCGTCGGCGGATCGATGAACATCCTGTTCCGTGCCGACCTCTCCAAATATGTCGCGCACCGGCCCTCGGTTCTCTACTGGGTGATGCAGCCCGGCGCGGATGTGGGCGGCATCGGCATGGGACTGGTGCGCATGGTGCGGCCTTGGAACGAATGGCTGATCGTGTGGGGATACGACATCAACGAACCCGCGCCGGAAGTGACCGAGGAAATTGCCACAGGTGTGGCGCGGCAGCTGGTGGGCGATCCTGATCTGGAAATCGAACTGTTGTCGGCCAACACCTGGACCGTCAACAACATGTACGCCACGCACATGCAGAAGGACCGCGTCTTTATCATGGGCGATGCTGCGCACCGGCATCCGCCGTCCAACGGCCTCGGGTCCAATACCTCCATCCAGGACGGGTTCAACCTGGCCTGGAAACTGGCGACGGTCATCAAGGGCCAGGCGGGGCCGGGCCTTCTGGAAACCTACTCGCAGGAGCGCGCGCCCATTGCCAAGCAGATCGTAACCCGGGCCAACCAGTCGATCGGCGAATTCGGCCCCATTTTCGAAGCACTCGGCATGGATGGCGGCACCGACATCGAGAAGATCCAGGCATCCATGGATGCGCGTTGCGATGCGACCGATGCGGCGGAGAAACAACGCGAAACGCTCCGCAAGGCGCTGGCCTTCAAGAAGTATGAATTCGACGCTCACGGCGTGGAGATGAACCAACGCTACAAATCGGCGGCGGCAGTCACAGACGGCGAGCCCGAGCCGGAATTCTCCAAGGATCCGGAACTGCACTATCAGCCGACCACGTGGCCGGGCGCGCGTCTTCCCCATGCCTGGATCTATGACGAAGACGGCAAGCGGCATTCGACCCTGGACCTTGCCGGCAAGGGCCGCTTCACCCTGTTCACCGGAATTTCCGGCGAGGGTTGGGTCGAGGCAGCGAAGACCGTAGGGGACGCACTCGGCGTCCCCGTCGAGGTGCATGTCATCGGTCCGCGCAGGACCTGGGTCGACCATCATGGCGATTGGGCCACATCGCGCGAGACAGCGGAGAGCGGCTGCGTCCTGGTTCGCCCGGACCAGCATGTGGCGTGGCGTTCCAACACTCTGCCCGCAGACCCTGAGGGGGAGTTGATGCGTGCGCTGAGTTCGGTTCTTGATCGGGATGCGACGAGCGTCGCGCAGGCAAAGGAGAAGATGGCATGAGCACCGCTAAGGGTATCGACTATTTTACAGAGGCCGCCTCGGTCGAGGCCGTCAATGCCCGTGTCGGCGAAGACGTCAATCCGCGTCTGAGCAAGGTGATGGGGTCGCTGGTCCGGCATCTTCATGCCTTTGCGAAGGATGTGGAACTCACCCAGGAAGAATGGGGTATCGCCATCGATTTTCTGACCCGCACGGGCCAGATGTGCGACGGCAACCGACAGGAATTCATCCTGCTGTCTGATGTGCTCGGGATGTCGATGCTTGTCGATGCCATCAACAACCGCAGACCATCGGGAGCGACCGAGAACACGGTTCTGGGCCCGTTCCATGTCGCGAACGCGCCGGTGCGCGCCATGGGAGACAACATCTCGCTCGACGGCAAGGGTGAGAGCTGTCTTTTCGAAGGCCGCATCGTCGATCTCGACGGAAAGTCTGTCTCCGGTGCCAAGCTGGATGTTTGGTGCGACAACTCGGATGGCTACTATGATGTCCAGCAACCCGACATCCAGCCGAAATGGAACAATCGCGGCGTGTTCATAACAGGTGACGACGGACGCTACGCGTTTCGCGGAATACGCCCCGTTTCCTATCCGATCCCCGATGACGGGCCGGTCGGGCAGATGCTTGCGGCTCTTGGCCGTCATCCGAACCGGCCCGCGCACATGCATTTCATTGTTTCGGCGGACGGCTACGAGACGGTGGTTACCCATACTTTCGTGGCGGACGATCCGTGGCTGACCTCCGATGCGGTCTTCGGGGTCAAGGGGTCGCTGCTGACCGATTATGTCCCCGGGGATGATGGCGACACGCAGTGGAAATCAAGTTTCGATTTTGTCCTGAACCGGGCTGACCAAGGCTGAGCGCTGCTTTCGGCAGCGCCGGAACGCGTTCGGGCTTACACAATTCCCGCTTTCTCAGGCCAAGGCAAATGAGCCGCCGTTCATGCGGATGCGCGTGAACGGCGGCTACGATTCATGATCCACCAAATGCACCGTGCCCATGGTGGACGCAGCGCTTTCCGCCTGTCACTCTCCCCGCGGAGGTCTGACCGTTGCCTCGGCCTCGATCTCGACGCGGAAATCCCCGATCAGGTTGCCGACGAGAAAGGTCGTGTTGGCGGGCGGGTTGGTGGTGAAGCGGAATCCGTGGGCGCGAGCGGCGGCTTCGACATCCTCGTCGCCGCGCAGATACATGCGGGTTCTCAGAATGTCCTTGGGATCCCCGCCGAGCGCACGGACCGAGGCTGCGATCTTGTCGAGAATGTAGGTTGTCTGGGCGCCTGCATCGTCGAGGGCCACCGTCCGGTCAACACCGTGGGTGGCTGTGGTGCCTGAAACAACGATCCTGTCCCCGTCGCGCAATGCGCGGCAATAGCCTGCGATCGGCTCCCAAAGCGAACCGGAGAACACCCGGGCGCGTCCGGGGACTTCAGGGTCTTCGACCGCCTCCATCGCCGTGGGCATGCTCGCCAGATGATGGCTGAGGTCACCGGAGGCCGTGAGGAACGGCGGTTCACGATATTCGTCGCCGCAATCGCCCGGGATCGGGCTGGATGTGGCGAAAGCCCGGTCGAGCATCGCGTGGTCGTCGGCGTCCAGTTCGAACTGGAAGAGCTTGAGATTGTCGTCGCGGTGCTGGTTCTCGCCAAGGCGCGCGCCGACGATGACGCCCGCGACGTGGGCGTGTTCGAGCACCCAGCGGGTGGCGACATTGGAGATCGATACGTTGTGCTTTCGGGCAATGCCTCCGGCGGCGCGGAGAATCGTCTGCAGCACGTCCCAACCGCCTGCGGTCTGGATGAAGCGCAGATATTTCGAGCGGCTCCAGTCTGCAACTTCATCGGGCTCGGGCTTGCCGAGCCAGCGGTCCGAGAGGAAGCCGCCGCACAGGGTTCCATAAGCCAGAAGCTGGACATTGTGTTTGCGGCAGGTCTCTGCAAGTCGCCCGGCCGCACGCCTGTCGATCAGCGAAAACGACACCTGGTTGGAGACCAGCGGAATGCCGTCGGCGAGCGCCAGATCGAGATGGGCCGCATCGAAATTGGTGACGCCGATTTCTCCGATAAGTCCTTCGGCGCGAAGCTTTGTCATCTCGTGCAATGCGTCGAGCCAGGCCGGGTGCTCGAAACTCCACCAGTGAAACTGCAGAAGATCCACGCGCTCCACACCCAACCGATCGAGGCGTTCCTGAACACCTGCGCGCACGATCTCTGCGGTCATCGGCCCGGGCTCGGGGCACCATTTGGTGAAGGCTTTGGGCCGGGTTTCACCTTTCCAGCGTTTGAGCATCTCGCCGGTGATCAACTCGGCGCTGCCATAATGGTCGGCCATGTCGAAAGTGTCGAAACCGGCATTGGCGTAGTCGGTGAGCGAAGCTGCGCCAGCGACGGGGTCCATCTGCTTGCCGTCGCGTTCCTGGTCCGCCACCTGCCAGAGGCCTGTCAGGATGCGGCTGATGGAAAGTCCGGGGGCGAGATCCTTGCGGTCGGGTTGCATGGTTACTGGTCCTTGTTGCGGCGTCCCAGATGACGCGAAACGGAGCGGATTTCGGGCAGAATGCCCTGCGGCCGCCAAAGAAGAATGATGCACAGCATGACACCGATGATGACAATCTGCAGAGACGCGGCGCGGGCCTGCTGTCCGGCGGGGAACAGTTCCGAGATCAGGGCACCTGACAACGCCCATATTGCCCACACCAGCACGGCGCCGAGGATTGCACCGCGATTGTTGCCTGAGCCGCCAACGATCAGCATCGCCCAGACCTGGAAGGTCATCATCGGCAGATAGTTGTTGGGGGCGATGAAGCCGATGAAGTGCGCCTGGACCGCGCCTGCCAGCGCCATGATCGCGCCACCGAGCGCGAAGGCCTGAAGCCTGAGAAAGACCGGGTTCTTGCCCAGCGCCTGGGCTGCCACCTCATCTTCGCGGACGGCACGGAGGGCCCGGCCCCAGGGGCTGCGGGCAAGGTGTTCGAGCAGCAGATAGAGCACCAGAACCACGGCGCAGGTGACCCCGAGATTGGCGAGATTGAAGACGATCGCCTCACCCTGCATGCTCGCGAACGGACGCGGAATGAACGCCATCCCGAACGCACCACCGGTCAGGCTTTCGGCGTTCTGAAACACCAGTTGAAGCGCAACGGCAATGCCGAAGGTGGTGATTGCCAGATAGTCCGCGCGCATTCTGAGCGTAAGAAGCCCGACGGCCACCGAAAGCACTGCACCGGCAGCCATCGCCGCAGCCCATCCAACGACGATGGGAAGGTCGAAACCGCCGATCCGATCAATTGTCTCCGGCGTTGTCAGTGCCCCCGAGACATAAGCTCCCATGCCAACGAAGCCCGCCACACCAACGTTGAAAAGCCCCGTCTGGCCCCATTGGACGTTGAGGCCCAGGCAGATGATGGCATAGGTCATCGCCACGGTGAGAAAGAAGGCGGCGTAAGCGATCAGTTCCATCACGCCTCCTTCCGGCCGAAAAGGCCCTGTGGCCGGAGCATGAGCACCAGAACCAGAATGATGAAGGAGACCGCCGCGCGCCACTCCGCTCCGATGATCTGCACGGTGAACGCCTCGGCCAGTCCGATGATCAGACCGCCCAGCATTGCGCCGGGGATGGACCCGATGCCGCCGAGGATGGCCGCGGCGAACAGCGGCAGAAGCAGGTCGAAGCCCATATAGGGGCGGATCTGCACCAACAGCCCGGCCATGACTCCGGCAATGCAGGCAAGGCCCGCGCCGATCACCCAGGTGATGCGAACAACCTGGGTGACGTCGATGCCGTAGACGCCGGCGAGCGCCGGGTTTTCGGAAACGGCCCGCATGGCGCGGCCGGTCGCCGTTCGCGTCACGACGAGGTGCAGGACGAGCACCAGGACGGCAGTCATGCCGATGACCAGCAACTGGTCAGGCGTGGCACGCATGCCGAGACCCAGCGGCTTTGCGATCTGAAGCGCGTTGGTGAAATAGACCGGTTTTGCGGTGAAGATGAACTCGAGCAACGAGCGCAATGCCATGGATGCGCCGAAGCTTGCCATCACGATGATGATCACGTCCGCGCCACGGGCGCGCAGCCGACCGAATAGGATGCGGTCGAGCCCGAGGGCAAGCAGGATCGTGAGCGCGGCGCCGCCGAGTATTGCCAATGGCAGGCCCCAGCCGAAACTGAAAGGATGGACGGGGGCGCCGAGGCCGGCAGCCAGCCCGCCAAGCAGGCCCGAGACCGTCAGCGTGAAATAGGCGCCCCAGGCGAGAAAGTCGCCATGGGTGAAGTTGGCAAATCTGAGGATCGAATAGGCGAGCGTCAGGCCAATAGCACCGAGACCGATGGTGGAGCCGGCGATCAATCCGTCGATAAAGGCCTGCGGATTCATGCCGAAGCCCCTTTAGCCTTGTGTCCCAGAAAAAGCTCACCCAACAGCCTGTTGTCGTGCAGATCGTCAGTCGGTCCGTCATGAGCGAGCTGACCATCTACGAGAACAAGGGCCCGGTCTGTCAGCGCCAGCGCGGCGCGTACGTTCTGCTCCACAAGAACAAGGGTGACGCCGGCATCCGAGATCTGCCGCAGTGTTTCGAACACCTGTCCGACCAGTTTCGGCGAGAGGCCTGCCGATGGTTCGTCCAGGACCAGCACTTCGGGCTCCGTCAGCAGAGCACGGGCGGCTGCGAGCATCTGCCGTTGTCCGCCTGACAGCGCGCCGGCGAGTTCGCCCGGACGTCCACCCAGATCGGGGAACATGTCCAGCATCGCGTCGATCCGCGACTGGCGGTCGGATACGGGAAGAAGCTGAGCGGCAATCTGCAGGTTTTCGAGGATGGTCAGTCTGGTGAAGATGTTGTCGGTCTGCGGCACGAAGCCGAGCCCCTGGCGAACAAGCGCATGCGGCGGAAGCCCGGCCACGGTCTTCTTGCCCAGATGCACCGATCCGCCAAGAATCGGCACCAATCCGGCGATGGCCTTGATCATGGTGGATTTCCCCGCGCCGTTGGGGCCGAGGATACAGACGGCTTCGCCGTAGTCGACGGAAAAGCTTACGCCTTTGACAATGGCGAGATCTGGGTCGTACCCAGCCTTCAGCCCTTCGACGGAAAGGGCGCTCATGCCGGCATTCCTTCGAGATAGACATCGACCACGTCGGCGCGCTTGGTCACTTCCGCGGGCGAGCCGTCTGCCAGGGCTTTTCCGGCCGCCATCACAATGACCCGGGGGCAGAGCCGCGCGATCATTTCCATGTTGTGCTCGATAAGCAGAACGGCGATGCCGAGCGCATTGATGTCTGCGATGCGCTCGATGATCAGGTCGAGCAACGCCGGGTTGACGCCCGCCGCCGGCTCGTCGAGCAGGATGACCCGCGGCTCGGTCATCAGTACGCGTGCCAGTTCAAGCAGTTTGCGCTGGCCCCCCGACAGAACCGAGGCCGGCTGATCTTCGAGATGAGACAGGGATACGAAATCGAGAAGTTCACGCGCGCGCGCCGCGTTGGCGCGCTCCTGGCTGGCAACGCGCCAGGGTGTGGCCAGGGCGGCGAACATACGTTCGCCGTCCTGCTTCTGGGCCGCGGTCATCACGTTTTCGAGCACCGACATGCGTGCGAAGGGCCGCGGGATCTGAAACGTTCTGCCTAGACCTGCGCCGATTCGTGCTTCCGGCCGGGCATTTGTAAGGTCCTTTTCGCCAAGCCGGATGGTTCCGCCGTCGAGCGGGATCGCGCCGGCCAGCAAGTTGAACAGGGTAGATTTGCCGGCTCCATTCGGACCGATCACGCCTAGGATTTCCCGCGGCCCCAGATCGAGCGACATCGAATTGACGACGCACAGGCCCCCGAAGGATTTTGTTACATCCTTCGCGACGAGGATCGGGGATGGCTCCTGTTCTGACATAAGCTCAGCCAAAGTTGATCAACTATCAATTATCATTTACATGATCATGACCGGAGTCTATTGTAAAGACGTCAACGGACAAGGGAGTGCACGGGAGATGAGCATTCGAACCGGCCCAGGGACTGATGGTCCTGGTCTCGATCAACTCGAGCCGGTCGAACGCGAAACCGTGCAGGATCGTATCTACGGGCAACTGCGGCTTTCACTAATCCAGGGAAGTTTCGACGCGGGAGAGGTTTTTCTTCCGGGTGATATCGCGCGACGCATGTCGGTGAGTTCCATGCCCGTGCGTGAAACGCTTGCGCGGCTGGTCTCCGAACGGGCGCTTGAGGCGATGCCGAACCGAAGGGTGCGGGTGCCGCTGATCACGCTTGAGCGGGCGCACGACATTTCTCAGGCGCGGGCCCTGATCGAGGGCGAACTGGCGGCGCGGGCGCTTTCAAACCTTGCGCCCGGGGACATCTCGCAGCTCGAGAAGCTCACCGATGCGTATGAAGCGACCCGCGACCCGCGGGAAATTGCATCCCTCAACCACGCCTTTCATTTTCAGCTTTACAATGCCGCCGGTTCGCCGGTGCTGCTGCCGATCGTCGAAAGCCTGTGGATGCAGGCGGGCCCTTACGTCCGCGCCGCAGCCCGGCTGCACAGCCCGGAAATCGATCTCTCGGCAACGCTCTATCACCGCGGCATTCTGTCCGCGATCGAGAAGCGGGACCCGGAGCGGGTCTCGTTCGAATTGAGGGCGGACATCAACCAGGCTTTCGCCATTCTCGAACGTGCGGGGCCGGAATTCTGGGAACGCCAGAACAGGGATGCCGCATGAGCAGCGAAGAGATCAAGGACGAGGGTTTCGAGCTCTGGGACCTCAGGGTCGAGGTGGTTGCGCCCGAAGGCGCAAAGATCTGGTGCGGAGCCAGTGTCGGCGACTATTTCGAGCTGCGTGGCGAGATGCTGCATCTGCCGCCCGGTCAGGGCATCTCGATCTATTCGCTCGCCTCCGTGTTGCCGCTGCTTGCGGCGAAGCAGCGTCCGACCAACGAGAATGACTGGATGACCACGGACGCCGAGATCGCATGTCCGGATCCGAATTGCCCGTCGCGGCTCAAGATCACTCGAACGAAGCTGCGCAAATTCAAACATTCGGACACGACCGCGGTGCCACTGGGAGACAATGATGGACAAAATTGAACTGGCTCCGGGACACCGCATTACACGGGTGATCAAAGGCGGCTGGCAACTGGCCGGCGGCCATGGGGCCGTCGACCGCGATGCAGGCATCGAGGACATGATCGCTTTCGCAGATGCCGGGATCACCACCTTCGACTGCGCTGACATATACACCGGTGTAGAGGCGATGATCGGCGACTTCCGCGCTGAATACGAACGCGTTCGCGGCGCGGAAGCCCTGTCCGGGATCAAGGTGCACACCAAGTTCGTCCCCGATCTGGGAAGTCTCGCCACGCTGACGCGTGAAGACGTTGCCAAGGCGATCGAGACGTCTCTAGGCCGCCTCAAGATGGAGCGGCTCGATCTCGTCCAGTTCCACTGGTGGGACTATGAAATCGACCGTCAGGTCGAGGTCGCGGGCTGGCTTGCGGAGCTGCGTGAACAGGGCAAGATTGCCAATATCGGCGGCACCAATTTCGATACGGTCCAGATGCAACGGATACTGGATGCCGGTGTGCCTCTGGTGTCGATGCAGGTTCAATACTCGCTTGTTGATGATCGGCCGCGGCGCTCGCTTGCCGCAGCTGCCCAAAAGGCCGGTGTGCAGCTCCTGTGCTACGGGTCTGTTGCCGGCGGGTTGTTTTCGGATCGCATGCTCGGGGTCCCTGAGCCGCAGCCGCCTTTCGAGAACCGGTCGATCAACAAGTACAAGCTGATCGTCGACGAATTCGGTGGTTGGGCGCTGTTTCAGGATTTGCTCAAGGTGCTCGATTCGATCGCCAAGGCCCACGGCAGCGACATCGCCTCGGTGGCAAGCCGCGCGGTTCTGGAACGGCCCGGCGTTGCTGCCGTGATCGTGGGTGCCCGCAATCGAAATCATATGGACCGGAATCTTGCCATTCCGGACCTGGCTCTGACCAGCGAGGAGTTCGGCCGTATCAATACCGTGCTGGCGCGGGCGAAACCAGTGCCGGGCGATGTCTATACGCTTGAGCGAGATCGCAATGGCAAGCACGGTTCGGTGATGAAGTACAACCTCAACACGGCGGGGCATTGAGACGTGGATCTGATCGAGAAAGCCAAAGCCGAGGTTGTCAACCGACACAGTTTCTTTGTCGAGTGGTTCACAGGGCGTGCGCCCGAAGCCGAGATGGAGGTTTCCGCACAGGCCTTTGCCGCCGATATGCGCATGGTCGAGCCCGATGGCAGCATGATTGATGCAAGCCAGGTCAAGGCAATGCTCCGGGGTGCTCGCGGCAAGCGTTCGGAGGATTTCGAAATCCGGGTGGAACTCATCGAGGCGCGGCTTGTCGGATCGGAGGCCGCGCTGGTGGTTTACGACGAACACCAGGTGATCGACGGAGCGAAGACCGCGCGTCGCTCGTCGGCGCTGTTCAGCGCAGACAAGGACGCGCCGGAGGGCGTTGTCTGGCGCCACCTGCAGGAAACCTGGATCACGGAAGACTGAACAAAAAGGGCGAGAGAGGCCCGATAAAAAGGAGAGCGAGAATGAACATGATCAAGACATCGGGCGTCGCTGCCGCCCTGCTTTGCGCAAGCGCGCTCAGCGCCCATGCCTGCGACATCACCATCGGCATGGTGATGGAGCTGACCGGACCTGCCGGGGCCTATGGCCAGGCCGGAGCGAAATCTGTGGAGATGGCATTCCGCGACATCAACGAAGCCGGCGGCGTGCTGGGTTGCGATCTTGTGACCGACACCCGCGACAGCCAGAGCCAGGGCAACGTCGCAGTCGACCAGGCCACGCAGCTCGTCAACATCAAGGAAGTGCCGGTCGTCATCGGTGGCATCATTTCTTCGGTTTCGATCCCGATCCTGACATCGGTCACGGCTGCGGCCGGCGTTGTTCAGGTGTCGCCTGCCTCATCGAGCCCGACGCTGACCCAGCTTTCGCGTGACGGAAAGACCGACGGTTATTTCTTCCGTACCATCACATCCGATGCGCTTCAGGGCATCGCGGCCGCAAAATACGCGATGGATTCGGGGTTGACCAAGCTCGCGATCATCCACGTCAACAATGACTTCGGCGTCAACCTGATGCGTGAGTTCTCGGCCTCCTACAAGGCGCTCGGCGGAGAGCTGACCTCGGTCACGCCCTACAACGAGAACCAGCCGAACTATTCCGCCGAAGTCACCTCGGCGATGAACGGCGATCCGGAAGCGCTCTACCTGATTTCCTACCCCGTCGACGGTGCAACAATTGCCCGTGCTTGGGTGAGCCAGGGCGGTCCGCAGAAGTTCCTGCTCAATGACGGTATGAATTCGACCGACTTCATCGAGGCGGTGGGCGCCCAGTATCTCGAGGGCGCTTACGGCACATCCTCGGGCACGACCGAAACGGAGTCGACCAAGTATTTTTACGAGAACTACGAAGAGTTCTCCGGCGGTATCGCGCCATCGGCTCCGGCGGCGGACCGGTCCTATGATGCCGGTGCGATCGTCGGGCTGGCCGTGGCAAAGGCAGGCAAGGCGGAATCGGACGCGATCCGCGACGCCATCCGCTCGGTGGTCGATCCGGAAGGCGAGACAATCTATGCCGGTCCCGAAGAGTTCAAGAAGGCTCTCGCGCTCATCAATGAGGGCAAGGCGATCAACTACCAAGGGGTCATCGGCAATGTCAGCTTCGACCAGTATGGTGACATTTCCGGTCCGTTCCGCCTTTGGCAGATCAAGGATGGCGAGGTGGTCACCAATGGCCAGATGACGGCTGACGACGTGGCGGCCGTCAAGGCATCAATGCAGTAAGGTTCCGGATTACCGGTTTTCCGACCCTTATGCATGAAAGGGCGCCAGGATCTGGCGCCCTTTTCTGTTTCGGGCGTCTTACGTCCGGACTGCTCTGATTGGTATGTGGATGGGTCTGGACGTGGTTCAGGACATGCTTCAGCTTGCGCCTTTTGGTGGTGGTTTCCGGCCTCGTGACGTTGTATGGGTTCGTGGACTCATAACCGGGGTGGTATGTCATGACCAAATCACGGATCGGCCTGGTGGTCTTTTCGGCTGCGCTGTTCGGCGCGACGCCGGCTCCGACCCTGGCGCAGGAACCGCTGGCGGTGGAAATCGTCGAGGTACAGGCAACTTCCGAGCCGCGCCGCTCTTCGCTCACCGGTGAGATTCAGGCAAGCCAATCGCTGATGGCCGCATTTCCCATTGGCGGGCGTGTGACCGAAGTGATGGTCGAGCTGGGCGAAATGGTGGAGCAGGGGGAGGCGCTGGCCCAACTGGACTCCATTCAGCAGGAGCTCGCGGTACGTGCGGCCGAAGCCGGCCTTGTCACGGCGCGCGCCGATCATGTTCAGGCCAAAGAAGAGTTCGACCGTGCCGAAGCGTTGCTTACGAGCGGGGCGGGTACCCGTGCGGTAAGAGATGCGGCCGAAGACCAGTTGCGAGCCGCCGAAGGCGCACTGGCACAGGCCGAAGCCGAACTCGATCGTGCCAAAAAGGCGTTGCTCGACACCGTGCTGCGCGCTCCGTCGCCGTCCACCGTGATACAGCGAATGATCGAGCCGGGGCAGATCATCGGCGCTGCACAGCCGGCTTTGGAGCTGGCGCTGGACAATGGCCTGCAGGCGGTCTTCGAGGTGTCCGAGGCGATGCTGATCGAGGGCGCGCCCTCGGTGATCGAGCTATCGCGGCTTTCATCGCCGCAGGATACTTTCGAGGGCGTGGTTTCCGAGATTTCGCCGCTGGTCGACGCCGTGACCGGTACTGTTGCCGTCAAGGTGGCAATACCCAATCCGCCCGACAGGATAACCTATGGCGATCCGGTGCGCGGGACCGCTACACTTAGCCAGGGTCAACTGATCAACCTGCCGTTCGATGCGATGACTGCCTCGGCGGACGGCCCGGCCGTCTGGAAGGTCGACCCGCAAACCATGCAGGTTTCGCTGCACAATGTGGAGGTCGAGCGATATGCAACCGGTGAGGTCTTGCTGGCCGGAGGTGTTGAGGACGGAGAATGGATCGTAACCAGGGGCGCACAGTTGCTTTATCCCGGGCGGATCGTGCGCCGCGCGGAGGCGGAGCAATGAGAAACCTGGTTGTTGCCTTGGCGATGTGTTTTTCGACCGCCTCACTGGCTCAGGAGGCGGCGCGCCCGGTTGTTTCCGTGATTGTCGACACGGCGGATGGAATTCCGCTGAGCTACACAGGCATTGTGGTGGCCAAGACGGAGGTCAATCTCGGTTTTCCGATGATCGGCACTGTCGCGGCGCGGCCGGTGGATGTGGGCGCCGTTGTGGCGCGCGGCGATGAACTTGCGCAACTGAGCAATGAAGATCTGAGTTCCGATCTGCGCAGCGCGGAAGCCGGCGTCATCGTCGCCAAAGCCCAGCTCCGCTCGGCATCCAGTGCGCGCGACCGGATCAAGCAGCTGGCCGAAAAGGGCGTTGCAAGCGCCAGCCAGCTGGAAGATGTGGAACGCGCGCTGGTATCGGCTGAGGCCCGGCTCGAGCAGGCTCAGGCTTCCAAGGCCAGCGCACAGGACATGCTTGATCTGGCAACGCTGACGGCACCTTTCGATGGGGTCGTCACGGAGACTCTGGCGGAAGCCGGAGCGACACTTTCCGCCGGTCAAACAGTGCTTCGGCTTGCAGATGTGGGCGAGCGTGAGGTTGTCATTGATGTTTCCGACGAGGATGCAGGTCTTTTGGCCAGAGGGGACAGGTTCAGCGTCCGTTTGCTGGCCAACGAGACCGTTGCGGCCGAGGCTGTCCTGACCCGCATCGATCCGGTGGCGGAACGCAACACCCGGACACAGAGACTGCATCTGGAACTCGAGGATCCCTCTGCCGCCTTCAGGCTGGGTGCTCTGGCGCGGGTGGAACCCGCTCGCGGCATTGACGAAAGGTTTGCCGTTCCCGCTTCCGCATTGCTCGATCCTCCGGCTGTCTGGGTTGTCGATCGGACCGGAAACACGGTCGAAAGGCGTTCGGTCACTGTAGAAGAATCCAACGATGAGCTCGCAATCATCGCGTCCGGCCTCAAGGTTGGAGACGAGGTTATCATCAAGGGCGTCCAATCACTTGAGCAAGGCCAGGTTGTTGGTCCGCGGGTATCCCAATGAACAAGTTCAACCTTTCGGACTGGGCGCTCAATCACCGGTCTTTTGTCTGGTTCCTGATGATCATCTCGATGGTTGCGGGCGTGATCTCTTATGTCTCGATCGGACGTGAGGAAGATCCGAACTTCGACATCAAGACCATGATCATCAGTGCCTCGCTTCCGGGCGCCGATACCCGCGAGACCCTGACCCAGGTCACGGACCGGATCGAAAAGAAGCTCGAGGATCTGGACGAGCTGGACTTTACCCGCTCGGTGACCCGGCCCGGCCAGAGCATCGTCTATCTGGAACTTCTGCCGACCACCCGTGGCGAGCATCTTTCTCAGGTCTGGCAGCGTGTGCGCAACATGATGGCGGATATCCGGCCGGAGTTTCCCGCCGAGTTCGCCGGGTTCCAGTTCAACGACAATTTCGGGGATGTGTTCGGCAATCTCTACGCCTTCACATTTGACGGTTTCTCGCCCCGCGAGGTCCGGGACTACGCGGAAACGGTCCGGCGTGCGGTCCAGGCGCTGCCCGATGCCGGCAAGATCGAGCTTTTCGGAACGCGTGACGAGGTGATCTATCTCGAATTCTCGACCGAGCGCCTTGCGGCCCTCGGCCTCAACCAGCAGGCGGTTCAGGCAACCCTGGCCGAGCAGAACGCGATCATACCGTCAGGCGTGATCGATGCCGGCGCGGAGCGCGTGCTGGTGCGGATCGGCGGACAGTTTTCCGGAACGCGAAGCCTGGAGGACATCAATCTCCGGGTGGGCGACCGGTTCTTCCGGCTTGCCGATGTGGCCGACATCCGCCGCACCTATGAGGAACCTCCGAGCCGCCTGTTCCGCTACAATGGCGAGGAGGCGATCGGTCTGGCCGTGGGCATGCGCGAAGGCGCCAATATCATCGACTTTGGTGAAGAGCTCAGTGAAGTGATCACCAAAGCTCAGGCCGGATTGCCTATCGGGGTGGAAATCCACCAGGTGGCTGATCAGCCCGCCGTGGTCGAAGAAGCTGTCGGACGGTTCCTGACAGCATTGCTTGAAGCGGTGCTGATCGTTCTTGCCGTCAGTTTCATTTCGCTCGGGCTCCGGGCCGGCCTGGTGGTCACGATGACCATTCCGCTCGTTCTCGCGATCACATTCGTTTTCATGGACTACGCTGGCTTCACGCTGCAAAGGATATCGCTGGGTGCGCTTATCATTGCGCTGGGACTGCTTGTCGACGATGCAATGATCGCAATCGAAACCATGATCACGCGGCTTGAAAAGGGCGAAAACCTGAGCAAGGCCGCTTCCTATGCGTGGACTTCCATCGCCTTTCCCATGCTGACGGGGACACTGGTCACAGTTGCCGGATTCATACCGATCGGGCTCAATTCGTCTGCGGCCGGAGAGTTCACATTTTCACTGTTCGTGGTGATTGCGGTTTCGCTGCTGGTGTCCTGGGTGGTGGCGGTTTTGTTCGCGCCGCTGCTCGGGGTGACATTTCTGCCTGCGAAGATGAAGCATGAGAATGTCGAGGCGGGAAGGGTGCGGCGTGGTTTCCGGTCCTTGCTGAAGCTGTCCATGAGCCACCGATGGCTCACCATCGTCGCGACCATCCTGGTCTTCTGTGTTTCCGTCTTCGGGATGCGGTTCGTCGAACAGCAGTTCTTCCCGAATTCGGATCGCCCGGAACTCATTCTCGACTTCACACTGCCGCAAAATGCCTCGATCTCCCTGACTTCGGCCGAGATGCGGCGGATGGAAGGCTATCTCGAGGGCAATGAAAACGTATCGTTCTGGTCAACCTATGTCGGGGGCAGCGCCCCGAGGTTCCTGCTGTCCTACAATGTGGAGACACCGGGACCGAATGTCGGCCAGATCGTCATCCAGACGCCGTCGATCAAGGCGCGCGATGCGCTCAGGGCCCAACTGACCGAGGTCGCGGAGAACCGCTTCCCCGGAGTCGACATCTTCGTCAAGCTGCTCGAGATCGGGCCGCCGGTCGGTCGTCCGGTCCAATACCGAATTTCCGGGCCGGACATCGAGGAACTTCGGGACAGGGCGCGTGAGCTGACTGCCGTGATCGCGCGGGATGACAGGCTCAGTGCCATTCTGATGGATTGGAACGAGCCTGCCCGCGTGGTTCGGGTTGAGATCTTGCAGGACAAGGCGCGGCAACTGGGAATCACCCAGCGGGATATCGCCTCGGCGCTGAATGCCATTTACGATGGCTCGACCATCACGCAGCTCCGCGACGAAGCTTACCTTGTCGATATTGCCGCGCGCGGAGACGCGGCGTCGCGTCAGTCGGTGGAGGCACTATCGGAGCTGCAGCTGTCGGGCAAGGGGGCGGTGACCATTCCGCTCGGTACGGTCGCGAGCTTCAGTTACGGTACCGAACAACCCGTTATCCACCAGCGTGGCAGGATGCCGACGATCACAATCAAGGCGGCGATTTCCGGCAAGGATCAGCCCGCGACCATCGTTGCCGCACTGGCCGATGATGTTGCGGCGTTTAGCGAATCCTTGCCGCTCGGCTACAAGGTTGAAGTCGGTGGCGCGGTTGCGGAGAGCGCCAAGAGCCAGGCACCGATTGCGGCGGTGGTTCCGTTGATGATCCTGATCATGCTGACATTGATCATGATACAGGTTCAGAGCTTCCGCCTGACCTTCGTCGTGTTGTGCGTTGCGCCTCTTGGGCTGATCGGCGTGGTTGCGGCGCTGCTGCCTTCGGGCGCACCACTGGGCTTCGTGGCGATACTGGGTGTTCTCGCCCTGATCGGAATCCTGATCCGCAACTCGATCATTCTGATTGACGAAATCGAGGTTCTGCGCGCCAAGGGAAAATCGGCATGGACTGCGGTTTTCGAAGCTTCGGATGCGCGGGCGCGACCTATCGTTCTGACCGCGGCCGCCGCCAGCCTGGCGCTGATCCCGATCTCTCGGCAGATCTTCTGGGGACCGATGGCCTATGCGATGATGGGGGGCATCATTGCCGGGACCGTGATCACCCTTTTCTTCGCGCCAGCCCTTTATCTCGCGGTTTTCCGGGTAAAGAAGGACGACGATATGCCGGCGGATAAGTCCGGAAAGGGCACAGTGGAAGGCCAGACCGCGACCTGAGTGCGCACTCGTTTCCCGTTCAGGGCATCCCGTCTTCGGCGTGCCTGCGACAGAGAAAACCTGTCACCGGGTTCAGTTTTCCTGATCGGCAGGTTGGACCTGGGGCAGATGGTTTTCCAGGTCCTCGGCATATTCCGCGATCAGGGATCGGACGACTTCCCTCTGTGCTTCCTTCGCACTTGCGCCTCCGGCGATCGCACGAGCGTGGACCGAGCGCTGCCGGTCGGCGCTGGTTCCCTGTTTCACGATCCTGCGGGCCGACTGTACCTCGTCCCAGCACTGAAGCGCTTTCGCATCCTCGCGGACCAGTTCGATGATCTCCTCGAGCAATTCGGAGAAATGGATGACTTCGCCCTTGGCATAGTCGATCAGTCCATTGGAGACGCCGTAGCGCTGCGCCCGCCAGCGGTTCTCTCCGATCAGGAAACGGTCATAGATGCGCCATCGCTGGTTCTTGGTGCGCAACCGCCACAACATGTGCGTGATCGACTGGGTCAGCGCCACGATGGCGAGGGTATCATCGAGCCGGGGCGAGATATCGCAGATCCGTGATTCGAGGGTCGGAAACCGGTCCGAAGGCCGCAGGTCCCACCAGATCTTGGTGCAATCCTCGATCAGGCCGCTGTCGATGATGATCTGAACGGAGCGCTTGTATTCCGACCACGAGGCAAAGCGCGGAGGCAATCCTGTGCGGGGCAGGTTGTCGAACACCGTAAGCCGGTAGGCATTGAGGCCGGTGTCGTCTCCCTTCCAATAGGGCGAGGATGTAGACAGCGCGAGCAGGTGCGGGAGAAAGTAGGGAAGCTGCGACATCAGATCAATGCGGGCTTCGTCGTCATCGATCCCGATGTGGACATGCATTCCACAGATCAGCATGCGGCGCGCGACGCCGCCCATGTCGCGTTCAAGTTCGTGATAGCGCTGCTTGTCGGTGTAGTGCTGCTTGTGCCAGTCGGCAAAGGGATGGCAGGAGACTGCCAGCGGCGCGAGGCCGTACTGGGCCGAGATCCGCGCGATCTCGGTGCGCAGATGGGCAAGGTCTGCGCCGGCTTCCGCCACCGTCCTGCAGACCCTTGTGCCGACCTCGATCTGGCATTGCAGGAACTCGGGACTGACCTGTCCTTCGAGCTCCCTTGTGCATTGCCGCATCATTTCCTCGGGTGCCGCTGTAAGGTCGAGGCTTTCCTGATCGACAAGAAGATACTCTTCCTCGACGCCGAGAGTGAAACTGGGACGATGGTAACTCATGACCGGATTTGAACTCGAAACCGAATGCCTTGCAAGGCCTGCCACTGCGAAGGAAGTCTTTCCAGACGCCTCAGGCTCCGATGGGTTCCGCCATAGCGCGTGCGATGACAATTTCCTCGTTCGCGTTGACGATGAAGGCTTTCGGAGCGCTTCCGCTGCGGGTAATGCACTGCGACGAGGCAAGATTTGCCTCCGGATCGAGGTCAAAACCGAGCCATTTCAGCCGCTTGATCACCATGGCTCGTATGGCGCTGGCGTTCTCGCCGACACCGCCGGAGAAGATCAGTGCGTCGCAGCCATTGATGGCTGCCGCTGCCGCGCCGATTTCCCCGACAAGGCGATCGACGTACATGTCGATCGCAAATCGTGCTTCATCGGTGCCGCTCTCCATCAACACTCGCATGTCACCGGAAATGCCCGAGACACCGGCCAGACCGGAGTTCTTGTTGAGCAACGTATTGACGGCGGCGACATCGCCCAAGTGCTGCTCGATCAGCCATAAAACCGCGCCGGGATCGAGCCGTCCCGGCCGCTGGCCCATCATCAGTCCGTCGAGCGGGGTAAATCCCATTGATGTCCAGGCGCTACGTCCGTTGATAATGCCGCAGATCGAGGCACCGTTGCCGAGATGGCACGCGATCACGCGTCCCTCGGCCAGACCGAGCGTGGGCAGGGTGGCTGCCACATGCTGATAGGACAATCCGTGAAAGCCATAGCGCAGCAGCCCTTGGCGGGCGTATGCGCGCGGCAGCGGCATCTCGCGCCGGACCCTTGGAACCGTTGCGTGAAAAGCGGTGTCGAAACAGGCAAACTGGGGCACACCGGGAAGCTTTTCCGCCACTGCATCGATGCCGGCCAGATTGTGGGGCTGGTGTGCGGGCGCGAGAGGCGAAAGACGTGCAATGGCCTGGCGGGTCGCCGGATCAATACGAACCGGCGCATCGAAATCCTCGCCGCCATGGACAACCCGGTGTCCGACCCCGTTTATGCGTCCGCCGCGTGGAACGATCACCTCATCAATGAGCCGCGGAAGCAGATCGGCGTGCCCCTGGCCCGGCTCACCGAAAGTCCTCGTATCCTCGCCCGCCACTTTCAACCGAGGGGCCTCGCGGCCGCCGATGGCTTCGATCAAGCCATGGGAGGTTTTTTCGAGGCCGAGCGTGAAAAGGGCGAACTTGATGGAGGAAGACCCGCAATTGAGCGCCAGAAGGCTGGGGGTTTCGTCAGCGGACATGAGGCTGGATCTTTCCGGTTTGCCCTGATCGGTCGTGATGGCATTCAGGCCTGGCGTGGCTTGCGCTTGCCATAACCTGTGCCGTTGAGGCTCGATTGCGCAACCCCAATCGGACACTGGCCTGACCCTGATCGCTAAATTGGCATTGCGCGGCAAGCGGAGGGTGAAAGGATGGCGGTTGATCGTCTGTTCCCGCCGTTGACCTGCCGGAATTCGGGGCCGTTAGCATTCCCCGCCCTTCTCCACCCGGGTGCGGTCAATTTTCGGGAGGGACGCCAATGTCGGGACGCAGTGACAATTGGTCACGGCTTTGACTTGCCAAGCCGGCAAGGGCGTTTTATCGTTTGGTCAAAAATAATGACGGGTACAGCCAAAATCATAGTCCAACAGGAGCGTCAGCCATGCCCAAAATCGTCTCTTCAAGCATTGCCAACCATCTCAATCGCCGCCAGTTGCTCGCCGGTGCGGCAGCCGGCGCGACCGCCCTCACACTTCCCGGCTTCATCGGACGCGCACGCGCCGAGGGACCGCTGAAGGTTGCCGCGATCTATACCGTTCCGGTGGAACAGCAGTGGGTGAGCCGCATCCACAAGGCTGCAAATGCGGCGGTCGAGCGCGGCGACATCGAGTATGTTTTTTCCGAGAACACCTCCAACAACGACTACGAGCGCGTCATGCGCGAGTACTCCGAAGCCGGGCATGACCTGATCATCGGCGAGGTCTTCGCAGTGGAAGAGGCTGCACGGCAAGTGGCACGGGATTATCCGGAAACGGCCTATCTCATGGGATCGAGCTTCCTTCCACAAGACGACACGCCGAACTTTGCGGTGTTCGACAACTACATTCAGGATGCCTCGTACCTCTCGGGTATCATCGCCGGCTCGATGACCAAGACCAACAATATCGGCATGGTCGGCGGTTTCCCGATCCCGGAAGTCAACCGTCTCATGCATGCCTTCATGGCCGGCGTCCGCGAGACCGCGCCCGAGGCCGAGTTCCAGGTCGCGTTCATCGGCTCCTGGTTCGACCCTCCGAAGGCCAAGGAAACGGCCTTTGCGCAGATCGATGCGGGCGCGGACATCATGTATGCGGAGCGCTTCGGCGTTTCGGACGCTGCGCAGGAACGCGACATCCTTGCAATCGGCAATGTGATCGACACCCAGTCGGATTATCCCGACACGGTGGTGGCCTCGGCAATCTGGCACTTCGAGCCGACGCTCGATCACGCCATCGAGATGGTCAAGGCCGGTACTTTCAAGGCCGACAATTACGGCGTCTATTCCTTTATGAAGGAAGGCGGATGCTCGCTGGCACCACTTGGCACCTTCGAGGGCAAGGTGCCCGAAGAAGCGATGGCGCTGGTCGCCGAGCGGGAAGCCGCCATCAAGGCCGGTGAATTCGTGGTCGAGATCAACGACGAAGAGCCCAAGTCCAGCTGATGGAGCCAAAGGCCAAGTCCGAGGCGGAGATTGTTCTCCGCCTCGATGGCATTACCAAGCGATTTGGCGCGCTGATTGCCAATGATGCGATCACGTTGTCGCTCAGGCGTGGTGAGGTCGTGGCGCTTCTCGGAGAGAACGGCGCGGGCAAGACAACGCTGATGAACATCCTTTTCGGCCACTACACGGCCGATGAGGGGGGTATCGAGGCTTTCGGTGCGCCGTTGTCACCAGGTGACCCGAATGCCGCCCTGGCAGCGGGCATCGGCATGGTGCACCAGCATTTCACGCTTGCCGACCAGATGAGCGTTGTCGAGAACATCGTGCTCGGCACGCGGCCGCTCTGGTCGCTCAATCTCGGCAAGGCCGCGGCACGGGAAAGGATCCGGGCGCTGTCAGCCGATTACGGGCTCGAAGTCGACCCGGACCGCCAGATTTCCGACCTTTCTGTCGGTGAGAGGCAGCGGGTGGAAATCCTCAAGGCGCTTTATCGCGAGGCGCGCATTCTCATTCTCGACGAACCGACCGCGGTGCTGACGCCGATGGAAACCGAAGCGCTGTTTGCCACGCTGAAAAAGCTGGTGGCTGCGGGACTTTCGGTGATCTTCATTTCGCACAAGCTCGGCGAGGTGCAATCGGTTGCGGATCGTGTCGTGGTGCTGCGGGGAGGCAAGCTCGCAGGCGAACGTGTCACCAGCGAGGCCACGCGGCGGGAACTTGCGGAACTGATGGTGGGCGGACAATTGCCGGTCAACGAGATCGGCCCGCCGAACCCGGGCGAGGTGCTTTTCGAACTCAGGCAGGTGTCTGCCCGCGGCGTCGGCGGATCCGCTCTCAACAAGGTTTCCATGCAGCTTCGCGGCGGTGAAATCACCGGCCTTGCAGGCATCTCAGGAAACGGGCAGGCCGCACTTGCCGCGCTCATGGCCGGAACGCTTGAAGTGCGCGAGGGCGAAATCGTGGTTCACGGGGCTGCCGCCCGAACATGGTCGCCGCGCACAGCACTCGACAACGGTCTTGGCCGGATACCCGAGGACCGGCACGCAACGGGTATGATCGGGGACATGAGCGTGGCCGAGAACGTCATCTCTGAAGCCTACCGGAGCCCGCGGTTCTCGCGCTTCGGGTTCCTCGACTGGAAGGCGGCTGAAGATTTCGCCAGCGGCATCATCAAGGCCTATGACGTCAAGTGTCCGTCTCCCGACGCACGGGTTCGGCTGCTTTCGGGCGGCAACATGCAAAAACTCATTCTTGGACGGGCCCTGGACGGCGATCCCGACATCATCCTAGCCAGCCAGCCGACGCGCGGTCTCGATGTCGGCGCGGTTGCCTATGTCCACGCCCGCCTTATCGAAGCCCGTGACCGTGGCGCGGCGGTGCTTCTGATTTCCGAGGATCTCGATGAGATACAGACGCTCTCGGATCGGATTGTCGTGATGCATCGCGGCCAATTGTCGGCTCCGTCGGAACGGGGAGAACTCTCTGTGATGGAGCTCGGCGAACTGATGGCGGGCCACGGGATGGACGGAGATCACGACCATGCGGCTTGAGCCAAGGGCGGCATCCTCCGCGACAGCAACCGTGGTCTGGCCGGTCGCGGCCATCGGTGCGACCGGCCTCATATCCTCCGTTCTCGTGATGATTGCCGGGGCATCGCCCTTCACGGTCTTCTATCTGGTTTTCAAGGGCGCCGCAGGATCCCAGTTCGCGCTCGTCGAGACGCTGACACGCGCCACGCCGCTGATCTTCACCGGGCTTGCGGTCGCGGTCGCCTTCAGGGCGCGGCTTTGGAACATCGGCGCGGAGGCCCAGCTCTATCTGGGCGCGGTTATGACCGTGGTTCTGGGAACCGGTGCGGTGGCGCTGCCGTCAGCCGGGCTTATCCCGCTCGTGATGGTGGCCGCCATGCTGACCGGAGCGCTGGCGCTTCTGGGGCCGGCCATCCTCAAGACCCGTTTCGGGGTCGATGAGGTGGTCACGACGCTGCTGTTGAATTTCATCGTGCTTCTGTTCGTCTCGATGCTGCTCGAGGGAGTCCTCAAGGACCCGATGGGTCTGGGATGGCCGCAGTCCCGCCGGGTCGTCAGCGAGGCGCAATTGCCGCGGCTGATCCAAGGCAAGCGGCTGCACTTCGGCTTTGTGCTGGCGATCGTCTCAGCCATCGTGGTCTGGGTGATCATGAAAAAGACCGTGCTCGGCTACGAGATGCGGGCGGTCGGTCACAATGCGGAAGCCGCCCGTTTCGCGGGAATTCCGGTCAACCGGGTGATCGTCAAGACAGCGCTTCTTTCGGGTGGTCTCGCGGCCCTTGCGGGCTTTTCGGAGGTGGCGGGGCTGAAGGGCAACCTGACGCTCGATCTGTCTCCCGGCTATGGCTATACCGGCATCGTGGTTGCCATGCTCGCACTTCTCAACCCTCTCGGGGTGATCGCCGCGGCCATCTTCGTGGCCGGAATATTCGTCGGCGCCGACGCAATGAGCCGCAGTGCCAACGTGCCGAGTTATATCGCCGATGTGATGGTGGCGACGTCGCTCCTGACCATGGTCACAGCGATCATGCTGATGCGCTATCGCGTGCGCTGGAGGTGACATGAACGAGGCCATCGAAATCCTGTTTACCGCAAGTTTCTGGGTCGCCGCCATCCGGATCGCCTCGCCCCTGATCTTCGCCACGATGGGTGAACTGATCTGCGAGCGTGCCGGGGTGCTTAACCTCGGCATCGAAGGCATCATGGTGGCAGGTGCGTTCACGGGCTGGTTCACCGTCTATATGGGCGGCGATCTGTGGACCGGCGTATTCGTGGCAGCCATGACCGGTGCGATGTTCGGTCTTCTGCACGGCTTTCTGACCGTGCCGCTGGGACTTTCCCAGCATGTCACCGGGATCGGAATCACGCTTCTGGCGACCAGCCTGACCTACTTCACCTACCGGATCCTGCTGCCCGAAGTGACGTCGCCACCCAAGATCGAGGCGTTCCAGCCGCTGGCGATTCCGGTGCTGTCAGATATTCCGGTGCTCGGTCCAGCGCTGTTCAATCAGACACCGCTCACCTATCTTGCCTATCTCACGGTCGCCGTCGTCGCCTTCACTCTATACCGGACACCGGTGGGCGTAGCGGTCCGCGCCGTTGGCGAGAATCCATCGGCGGTCGAGGCGCAGGGCATTTCGGTCAGTGCGATCCGCATCGGCGCGGTCATGGCCGGGTCGGCGTTGATGGCAATCGGTGGCGCGTTCCTCACCATGTCGGCGTTCAATTCGTTCTTCTTCGAGATGATCAACGGTCGTGGCTGGATCGCCATTGCGCTGGTTGTCTTCGGTTCCTGGCGCCCGGGCAAGGCGCTCATCGGCGCGATCCTGTTTGCCGCATTCGACGCCTATCAGGTCCGGCTGCAGCAGATCACCGGCGGCGTCATTCCCTATCAGATCTTCCTGATGATGCCGTTCGTTCTCTCAATCGTCGCGCTGGTGGTGGTCGCCCGCCGTGCGACCTATCCCAAGGCGTTGATGATCCCCTATCAGAAAGGCGAGAGATGAGTTTCGACACACTGCTCAAGGGCGGCGTTCTGCCGGACGGATCCCCCGCCGACATCGGCATACAAGACGGCCGCATTGCAGCCATTGGACCTTCCATTGACGGTGAAGCGGGCGAAACCATCGACGTTGCAGGTCATCTGGTGTCTCCACCCTTCGTTGATCCGCATTTTCACATGGATGCAACCCTGTCCTACGGTCAGCCGCGCATCAACGCATCGGGGACCCTGCTTGAGGGGATCGCCCTGTGGGGCGAGCTCAAGCCGCTTCTTACCCACGACGCGGTGATCGAACGGGCGCTTGCCTATTGCGATTGGGCTGCCTCTATGGGGCTCTTGGCGATCCGGACCCACGTGGATGTCTGCGACGACCGGCTGCTCGCGGTGGAAGCGCTGCTTGAGGTGCGAAAGCAGGTAGCCGACTATATTGATCTGCAGCTTGTCGCCTTTCCCCAGGACGGTCTCTACCGTTCACCGGGCGCCCGGGAAAACACGATCCGGGCGCTCGACCTCGGCGTCGATGTGGTTGGCGGCATCCCGCATTTCGAACGAACCATGGCCGACGGACGCGCCTCGGTGACGGAGCTTTGCGAAATGGCCGCAAACCGTGGCCTGATGGTAGACATGCACTGCGACGAGACCGACGATCCGATGTCGCGGCATATCGAACAACTGGCCTATGAGACGCAGCGCCTCGGCCTGCAGGGACGGGTGGCCGGGTCGCACCTGACATCAATGCATTCGATGGACAATTACTATGTTTCGAAACTGCTTCCGCTGATTGCTGAGGCTGAGGTCGCCGCCATTCCCAATCCGCTCATCAACATCACGCTGCAGGGCCGGCATGATACCTATCCCAAGCGGCGGGGCATGACGCGCGTCCGGGAGATGCTGGGGTACGGAATCCGTGTTGGCTTCGGTCAGGATTGCGTGCTGGACCCCTGGTACTCACTGGGGACTGCGGACATGCTCGATGTTGCCTTCATGGGCCTGCATGTGGGGCAGATGACGAGCCCGGCCGACATGCGGCGATGCTACGACATGGTGACCACTGAAAGTGCCGCAATCATGGGGCTGCCCGATTATGGCCTTGAAGTCGGCAAGCGCGCCGATCTGGTTGTGCTTGATGCGGGAACCCCGGTCGAGGCGATCCGGCTGCGTGCCACGCGGCTTCTGGTGATGGCGCGCGGGAAGATCATCGCGCGGCGCGAAAGATCGCCGATGCAGATCAGGATTCCCAAGCGCGAAGGCGAGATCGATCGCCGTTTTACGGTGCCGACCGAACGCTGAACTCAGCGCCTTTTTCATGCTGCAGTGCGAAACATTTTGCCGATGCAACAAATGCGAGGATCATAGTTAACACTTGGGAAAGCCTATCAGAGTAGGCTCTTCCTCATTGTTCTGCGTCAAGGGTGTTGTGAGTATGGCTGCTAAGAAGCACCGTCTTTTCCATGCGTTCCGGATTTCGCGAAAGCTTGCGTTGCTGTCCGGCGGGTTCCTGCTGGTCCTCGGCGTCTCGGGTACCGCAGCGCTGGTCTTCGCACCGGCTCACCTCATTCCCGGCTATAAGGAGGAGATCACCGGCTCCTGCAGGACCGTCTATCAGTCCGACTTCCGGCGCGGAAAAGAGAAGCGGTTGATCTCCATCATCTCCACACCGGACGCGAACCCGAACGACAGGGTTCGCACCGGAATGCGGATTGCGCGACATCTCGCCAAGACGGAACATCCCGATCTTGTGATTGTTCAGGTGATGGATGCGCATGGCCCTTCTGAACGCTCCGAGTTGCGCGGAGCGGCAATCGGCGCGGAAATCGTGCATGCGCCCAATCCCTCCAAGACAATGGCGACCGCCCGGCCCTGGGAAGTACGTTATGTTCAGGCTCTGCCGACCGGTGCGGGTCTGTTCTTCGGCAATCGCGTCGACATGCGTCTCATTGATCTTGAAGCGATCAACCACGAGATCGAACTGGTTGAAGGCTGTGACGGGGACATCGTGGATGAAGAGGCTGAGACCGTCTCCCACAAGGAACCTGCCAAGTCATCGGGTCACTGACGCCATCTTCTAGCCTTTGAAGGTCAACGCCGTCCCCGCCAGTAAAATACGGCCGGAGCAAAGTGTCTGCGTTGTTGCTGGATGAACCGTTAGTGGCTGAAAAGCAGCCCGAACTACTCGACCCGTCCCTTGCGCGCGGGAAAGAGAATAACGTCACGGATCGACGGTGCATCCGTCAGCAGCATCACCAGCCGGTCGACGCCGATACCCAGGCCACCTGCCGGCGGCATGCCCTGATCGATGGCATCAAGGAATTCGTCATCCAGCTGCTTTTCGATCTCGCCGCGTGCATGGGCCTGCTCAAGTTGCTCGACCATGCGCCTGCGCTGTTCCTCGGGATCATTGAGTTCCGTGAAGGCGTTGCCCAGTTCCCAGGTGTTGCAATAGGTTTCGAACCGCTCAACAAGGCGCGGCTCGCCCGGGACTTCCTTGGCAAAGGGCGAAATGTCCTTGGGGAAATGCGTCACATGGGCCGGTTGGATCAGCGTCGGCTCGACCTTTTCCTCGAAAATGAAAGCCAGGCATTCGCCCCAGGTCCAGTCGTCCTCGATTTCCGTGAAGCCGGCGCCCTTGGCGGCGGCGCGGGCTTCCTCGTCGGTGGTCATGGCGAGGAAGTCGATGCCTGTGACCTCCTTGACCGCGTCGGGCATCGGCACCCGGCGGAACGGCCCCTTGAAGGATATTTCGGTCTCGCCATACATGAACTCGGTCTTGCCGTGGACCTGCACGGCCAGTCTGGCGAACAGCCGCTCGACCAGATCCATGACGTCTTCGTAATCGGCATAGGCCCAATAGCACTCGAGCATGGTGAATTCGGGATTGTGGCGGGTCGACACGCCTTCGTTGCGGAAGTTGCGGTTGACCTCGAAGACCTTGTCGGTGAGGCCGGACACCAGCGCCCGCTTGAGGTAGAGCTCAGGCGCGATCCTGAGATACATGTCGAGCTTGAGTGTGTTGTGATGGGTCTTGAACGGCTCCGCGGTGGCGCCACCATAGACGGAGTGCAGCATCGGCGTCTCGATCTCCATGAAGCCGTCATCTTCCATGAAGCGGCGGATGCCCGAGACGATTTTCGAACGCTGCTGGAACCGCAGCTTGGAATCCGGGTTGGACAGGATATCGAGGTGCCGCTTGCGGTACCTCAGCTCGATGTCGGACAGCCCGTGCCATTTTTCCGGCATCGGCAGCAGCGACTTGGTGAGCATGGTGATTTCATGCGCGTTGACGGTCAGTTCTCCGCGCTTGGTCCGGCGCACTTCCCCGGTCACGCCAATGATGTCGCCAAGATCGATCAAGGGCAGGAGATCGCGCGCTGCTTCCGGTGTCGTGTCCTTGTGGCTGAAGATTTGCACCTTTCCCGAGGCGTCATGGATGTCCATGAACATTCCGGAGTTGCGCGATGAATAGACCCGGCCGGCGACGGTGACGATATCACCGGTCAGCGTATCGGGTTCGATGTCCGCGTATTTCTCGCTCAGTTCCTGATTGGTCAGGCTGCGGTGGAAATGTGCCGGATAGACTTCGGCCACGGTCTGGCGAAGCCTGGCAAGTTTCTGAGCACGGACTTCCGCCTGATCGGAGGAGAGGCCTGTTTCTTCAGGGGTCTGGCTCATGTCTGGTCGTTTCCGCTCTGATGGGTCGATTTGATTTCTTATCGGGTCAAGCTGCTGTGGCTGCAGTCAGTACCTGGTCTGCGACCTTGAGGCGCTGCCGCACCATGGCGCGTCCGAGGATGGCCATGGAATCAAACAGGGGCAGTGATCGCGCCGAGCCGCTCATGGCGACAAAGAGCGGCGGCAGCATCACCCTGAGCTTGCGTCCCGAGCTCTCGGAGAGATCTCTCAGTTCGGCCTCGATGGCTTCGGCGGTCCAGTCGGGCAATGCCTCGAGTGCCGGCGCAACCTCGCGGATGATCTCGAGGCAGGCGGCGTGGTCTAGCTTTTTCAGGCCGTCGAAATTTGCCGCCTTGAGGCCAAGATCGGATTTCAGCAGGAAGCCGGTCAGGTCCGGCAGTTCGCCAAAAGTCTGCACACGGCTTTGCGCGAGCTTCAGTCCGGAGACCAGTCGATCGCCCTGCATTGCCCATGCCTGGACGCGGGCAAGGAATTCGTCCTCGGAAAGCTTCTCGCGCAGCCAGCGGCCATTGAGCCAATCGAGCTTCTGAATGTCGAAGATCGCGCCCGCCTTGGAAAGGTTCTCCGGATCGAACTTGGCCGCCAGTTCATCCATATCCAGCAGTTCCTCGCCTTCGGCGATCTGGATGAAGAATAGCCCCAGGAAATTCATCAGTGCCTCAGGCAGGTAGCCAAGAGCAGCGTAATAGGGGATCGATGTCGGGTTCTTGCGCTTGGACAGTTTGGATTTGTCTGCGTTGCGCATCAGCGAAAGATGCATGAACACCGGTGGCTCGAGGCCGAGATACTGGTAGATCAGGATGTGCTTCGGCACCGAGGCGAGCCATTCCTCGCCACGGGCGACATGGGTGATCTTCATCAGGTGATCGTCGACCACATTGGCCATGTGATAGGTCGGCATTCCGTCTGCCTTGAGCAGCACCTGCATGTCGACCGCGTCCCACGGGATCTCGACTTCCCCATAGACGCCGTCGACAAACCGGCATGTCCCTTCCGACGGGATCTTCATCCTGACGACGTGCGGTTCGCCGGCCTCGACCCGGGCGGTGACTTCCTCGGCCTTGAGATGCAGACAGTGACCGTCATACTTAGGCGGCTTTCCGGCGGCGCGCTGCGCTTCGCGCATTTCCTCGAGCCGCTGGGGCGTGCAGAAGCAGCGAAACCCATGGCCGTTCTCGACGATCTTTTCGACGTAGGGCCGATAGATGTCCTTGCGCTCGCTCTGGCGGTAGGGGCCATAGTCGCCACCCACATCCGGGCCTTCTGACCAATCGAGGCCGCACCATTTCAAGGCGTCGAGCACTTTCTCTTCGTATTCCCTAGTCGAGCGCGTGGCGTCCGTGTCCTCGATGCGCAGAACGAAGGTGCCTCCGTGCTTCTTGGCGAACAGGTAGTTGAACAGCGCGATATAGGCTGTGCCCACATGCGGTTCGCCGGTCGGAGACGGTGCGATGCGCACCCGCGGTGCAGTGTTGGCCATGATTTGTCTGCCTGCTTTCAGGTCCTGTTGGGTGATGTGCCCGAACGCACCAAGGCGCGGGGGCAATCCGCCGGTCACGGCGCAGCCTGAAGCGGCGCGGGCTTTAACCGGCAAGCGCTGCCTTAGGCCATATTGCGCCGATGGCGTCAAGTATTGGACAGTTGGCAATGGATCCAGGCCGGCTCCCTTCGGGCAGGCGATGTCCAAATCTTTGGGTATTTTTGATTTACGTACCTCAAAGACTGATTTAAGAGGTGCCCCCGGGAGGAGCCGATGCGGCCGACAGTGCATGATATTGCCAGTGAAGCGGGCGTGAGCCTGGCAACCGTGGACCGTGTGCTCAATGGCCGACCGGGTGTGCGCCGCCAGACCATCGAGAAGGTGGAGGAGGCGATCAAGCGCCTCGGCTATGTGCGCGACGTCGCTGCGGCCAACCTCGCAAAGCGCAGGATCTATCCGCTGGTCTTCATCGTGCCTGGTGGCCCCAATTCCTTCATGCGCAACCTTCAGGCCCAAATCCGCGCCGCCGGAGCCAGATCCCTCATTGACCGGACCTCGATCCGGATCGAGCGGGTGCCGCCATTCGATCCATCAGCGTTGGAGCGCACGCTTTCGAAGATCGACCCTGAGACTGTATGCGGTGTCGCGCTGGTTGCGACCGACACGCCCGGTGTCCGGGCTGCCGTTGACCGACTGATCGCAGCCGGGGTTGGCGTGGTGACGCTGGTCTCGGACCTGCCGGGTTCACAGCGCGCGCATTTCTCCGGCATCGACAATGTTGCCGCCGGCCGGACCGCGGGTAGCCTGATCGGACGGTTCTGCGGTCAACGAGACGGCAAGGTCCTTGTTGTTGCCGGTTCGATGACGCTGTCGGATCACATGCATCGCGCGCGGGGTTTTGCCGAGGTGCTCGAATCCGAGTTTGAACACTTGAAGATTGTGGGCCCTATAGAGACAAATGACGATGGGGCGCGGGTCGAACAGGAAGTCGAGCGCGCGCTCGAGCAGGAAAAAGACATCGTTGCGGTCTACAATCTCGGCGCGGGCAATCGCGGGTTGATCGAAGCCCTTTCGAGGCATCGCGCAATGCGGCTTTCGGTGGTCGGTCACGAGTTGACCGCCCATTCGCGGCAGGCGCTCAGCAATGGCGTGTTCGACGCGATCATAAACCAGGATTGCGGTCACGAAGTGCGCAGCGCCATCAGGGTCCTCAAGGCCAGAGCCGATGGCGTCGATCCGCTCAGCGCCCAGGAGCGCATCCGTATCGACGTATTCCTGAAGGACAATCTGCCGTGACCATTGCCGCCACCAGCATCATCATCAGGCTGTCTCTTGGTCAATTCAATGAAAGGACCGTTTCCCATGTATCTCGGACTTGATCTCGGAACATCCTCCGTCAAGGCTTTGCTCATCGACGACAAGCAGACCGCTGTCGGTTCCGCGAGCGCGGAGCTGACAGTGCAGCGCCCGCATCCCGGCTGGTCGGAGCAGGATCCCGACTCGTGGATTTCGGCGACACGGGCAGCCGTCGGTTCACTCGCCAGGACCCATGCCAGCGAGCTATCCAGGGTTCGCGGCATCGGTCTGTCCGGACACATGCACGGTGCCACCGCGCTCGATCGCGCCGGGCAACCGATCCGGCCCTGCATCCTTTGGAACGACACGCGAAGCCATATCGAAGCGGCCGCACTCGATCATGATCCGCGTTTCAGGAAGCTGACCGGCAACATCGTGTTTCCCGGCTTCACGGCGCCAAAGCTGAAATGGATGGCCGAGCACGAACCTGAAAATTTCGCCCGCGTCGCCAAAGTGCTTCTGCCGAAGGATTATCTCAGGCTCTGGCTGTGTGGCGAGGCGATTTCGGAGATGTCGGATTCGGCGGGCACGTCATGGCTTGATGTCGGCGCGCGTGCCTGGAACGACGAATTGCTGGCAGCCACGGGACTCGACCGGTCGCAGATGCCGGCGCTGGTGGAAGGATCGGAGCGTGGCGGAAGCCTGCGTGCGGAGGTCGCCGACGAACTCGGTCTGCCTCAGGGTATCCCCATTGCCGGCGGAGCGGGCGACAATGCGGCATCGGCCTGCGGGATGGGCACGATTGCCGATGGCCGGGCGTTCGCCTCTCTCGGGACCTCCGGCGTGCTGTTTGCCGCCAACAACCGCTATCTTCCCAATCCGGACAGCGCCGTGCATGCCTTCTGCCACGCGCTGCCGGGTACCTGGCACCAGATGGGCGTCATCCTTTCGGCAACGGATTCGCTGAACTGGCTTTCCGGGGTGACCGGGACCGACCCGGCCCATCTGACGGCGGAACTTGGCGACAGCCTCTCGGCTCCCGGTTCTGTTCTGTTCCTGCCTTATCTCTCGGGCGAGCGCACGCCGCACAACGATGCATCCATTCGCGGCAGTTTCGTCGGGCTCGGACACGAATCCGATCGTGCGGCGCTGACGCGGGCGGTTGTCGAGGGTGTGGCCTTCGCGTTCCGCGACAGTCTCGAAGCGCTTGCCCATGCCGGAACCCGGCTTGAGCGGGTAACTGCTATCGGTGGAGGTTCCCGGTCGCACTACTGGCTGGAAGTGCTTGCCACCGTGCTGGGCCTGCCGGTCGATATTCCCGAGAGCGGTGATTTCGGGGCTGCCTTCGGGGCCGGAAGGCTTGGCCTGATCGCCGCCGAGAATGCCAATCCGCTCGATGTATGCACGCCGCCTGAAACCGAGCAGACCATTCAACCCAATCGCGACCTTTCTGCAGCCTTCGACGAGGCCTACGGCAAGTATCGCGCCCTCTATCCCGCAATCAAAGGAGCATTGTCATGAGCACCGGCTTTTTCGGAGACATTACGAAAATCAAGTATGAGGGACCGGAGAGCGAAAACCCGCTCGCCTTCCGCTACTACAATCCCGACGAGATGGTCATGGGCAAGCGCATGGAAGACCATCTGCGCTTTGCCGTCGCCTACTGGCACTCGCTGGCCTGGGAGGGCGGCGACCCGTTCGGCGGCCGGACCTTCGACCGGCCCTGGTATCCGCAGGACGAGATGGGACGGGCAAAACTGAAGGCCGATGTCGCTTTCGAATTGTTCTCGGCACTCGGCGTGCCTTTCTACTGTTTCCATGATGCCGATGTACGGCCGGAAGGCTCGAATTTCGCGCAGAACACAAGAAATCTCGAAGAGATCGTGGATTATTTCGCTCAGAAGCAAGAGGCCACCGGTCTCAAGCTCTTGTGGGGAACGGCGAACCTGTTTTCCAACCGCCGCTTCATGTCGGGTGCCGCCACCAATCCCGATCCCGATGTGTTTGCCTTCGCCGCTGCGACGATCAAGACCTGCATGGATGCGACAAAGAAGCTTGGCGGCGCGAACTATGTGCTCTGGGGCGGACGCGAAGGATACGAAACGCTGCTCAACACTGACCTGAAGCGCGAGGATGCGCAGCTCGGCCGGATGCTCAACCTCGTCGTCGAGTACAAGCACAAGATCGGCTTTGAAGGCACGATCCTGATCGAGCCCAAGCCGCAGGAACCGACCAAGCACCAGTATGACTACGATGTCGCCACCGTTTACGGGTTCCTTAGGCGTCACGGCCTCGAAAACGAGGTGAAGGTCAATATCGAGCAGGGCCATGCGATCCTGGCGGGCCATTCCTTCGAGCATGAACTGGAACTGGCGCAGGCGCTCGGAATCTTCGGCTCCATCGACATGAACCGCAACGATTACCAGTCCGGCTGGGACACCGACCAGTTCCCGAACTCTGTCCCGGAGGTTGCCCTTGCCTATTACGCGATCCTCAAGGGTGGCGGGTTCACCACCGGCGGGACCAACTTCGACGCAAAGCTGCGCCGTCAGTCGCTCGACGCCGAGGACCTGCTCCATGGGCACATCGGTGGAATGGACACCTGCGCCCGTGGCCTCAAGGCGGCCGCGCGCATGGTCGAGGATGGTGTGCTCACCAGTTTCGTCGAAGACCGCTACAAGGGCTGGTCGGTCCCGGAAGCCAAGAAGATGCTCGAGGGCGGCTACTCGCTGGATGAGATTGAGGAATGGGTCCGCAAGGCCGATATCAATCCCGAGCCGAAGTCGGGCCGGCAGGAGTATCTGGAGAACCTCGTCAACCGCTATGTGTGACGGACAGTTGTAAAAGCAGGTAGCGGCCCATGAGAGTGGGCCGCTGCCATCCCGGCGGCGCTGTATTTGCGTGCCGGGCTTCAGTGGCGTAAATCAGGCCGCGACCTGACATCCAAGCCCTGAAGGAATTCGAAACATGCAATTTGCCCGCCTGAACGGCGTCGTCATTCATCACCAGGTAATTGGTGCTGCGCCGGACAAGCCCACCGTCGTGTTCGCCAATTCGCTGGGAAGTGATTTCCGGATTTGGCGCGATGTGATCGTGCGCATGGTCGGAGACTTCGGACTGCTGATGTACGACAAGCGTGGCCACGGGCTTTCCGAAGCCGGCGCCGGGCCGATCACGATGGATGATCACATTGATGACCTTGCGGCGCTGCTCGACCATTTCGAAAGCCGCAACGCCATTATCTGCGGGCTTTCCGTCGGCGGCATGATTGCCCAGGGTCTGGCGGCGAAGCGACCCGATCTCGTGCGCGCACTGATCCTTTGCGATACCGGCCACAAGATCGGGACCCCGGACATGTGGGATGCGCGGATTGCGGCAATCAACGAACAGGGCATCGCCGGCATTTCCGACATGATCCTGGAGCGCTGGTTCACGCCCGAGTACCGGAGTGCGGACAATGCGGATTTCTGCGGCTACCGGCTGATGCTCGAGCGTACGCCTGTGGAGGGTTACACTGGTACATGTGCTGCGATACGTGACGCGGATTTCACTGCATCAAGCGCTGCGCTCGACGTGCCGACGATCTGCGTTGTGGGCGACAAGGACGGCTCGACACCGCCCTCTCTGGTCGGCGATCTTGCGCGGCTGATCCCCGGTGCAATGTATCAGGAAATTCCCGGTGCAGCGCATCTGCCCTGCATCGAGCAGCCGGTCATTCTCGCCGATGTGATCAAGAGCTTCATCGCCCGCCTCGGGTGAGAGTTGCGGCAGTTGCCGCCTCACAAAATCAAGACGGACAAAAATATGAGCATCGAAACCTCAACTCAGTCGCTTGCAAATCGCTTTCCGAAATCCTTCGTCTTCGGAACGGCAACCGCCTCATACCAGATCGAGGGCGCCGTCATGGAAGATGGCCGCAAGCCTTCCATCTGGGATGCCTTCTCGCACATGCCCGGACGAGTGAAGGGTGGTGATACCGGCGACGTGGCGTGCGATCACTACCACAGGCTCGATGCCGATCTCGATCTCATGGTGGAACTCGGGATCGACGCTTACCGGTTCTCGATCGCCTGGCCGCGAATTCTGCCCGATGGCCGGGGAGCGACGAATGAGCCGGGGATCGATTTTTATTCCCGTCTCCTCGACGGTTTGAACAAGCGCGGCATCAAGGCTTTTGCGACGCTCTATCACTGGGATCTGCCGATCGCACTCGCCGGACGCGGCGGCTGGACAGATCGCGACACGGCGAGCGCCTTCGCCGATTATGCGCGTCTGGTGATGGCGCGCCTGGGTGATCGTCTCGACACGGTTGTCACCTTCAACGAACCCTGGTGCATGGTCTATATGGGCCACCTGATGGGTGTTCATGCGCCGGGTGAACGGTCGATGGCGGCGGCGATGGCGGCGGTCCACACCACCAATCTGGCGCATGGCACGGCGATGCAGGCAATCCGTGCCGAACGACCGGATCTCAACGCGGGAATCGTTTTCAATCCGATGAGCGTGATGCCGGCGAGCGACAGCGACGCCGACGCGAGAGCCGTCGATCGAGCCAATGATTTTCACAACGGCGTTTTCTATGGCCCTGTCTTCGAAGGCGCCTACCCGGCTTCGGTCCTTGAGAACTGCCCGGATCTTGCTTCGCGGATCGAGCCCGGCGATCTCGAGACCATTCATCAGCCGATCGATTTCTGGGGACTGAACTATTACACGCCGATGCGGGTGGCCGATACGCCGGGGGAGGCGTTTCCGGGCGTTGTGACGGCACCTGCGGTCAAGCCGGAGAAAACCGATATCGGCTGGGAGATCGAGCCGGCCGGGCTGTCTCATGTGGTCCGCTACCTTTATGGGCGTTACCAAATGCCGGAATTCTACATTACGGAGAACGGAGCAGCAGATAACACCGGAGTCGAGAACGGCGCTGTCAGCGACACGATGCGGCTCAACTATCTGTCGGACCATCTGAATACGGCCGCGGACCTGATCGACGAAGGCTATCCGCTCAAGGGGTATTTCGCCTGGAGCCTGATGGACAATTACGAGTGGGCAGAAGGTTATTCACAACGCTTCGGCATTGTTCATGTGGATTACGAGACACAGAAGCGGACCATCAAGCAATCAGGCCACTGGTACAAATCGCTTGTTTCGGCGCATCGCGGGCTCTAGCGAACCACGAAGCCATGGGCGAACGGGTCTTCCTCGTCGTCGATGGTGATGGTGTTCAGGCCCGTTTCCACGGCCCAGCCTGCAATCGAGGGAATGATCGCAGGCTTGCCGGCAACCTCGGCTGTGGCTTCCACGCGGCCGTGAAAAAGCGATCCGATGATGCTTTCATGCACGAAAGCATCTCCGGCTGAAAGCCTGCCCTTGGCTGCCCATTGCGCCATTCGCGCCGACGTGCCCGTGCCGCAGGGCGAACGGTCGATTGCCTTGTCGCCATAAAACACGGCATTGCGCGCAGTGGCGCCTTCGACCGTTGGCGCGCCGGTCCACAGGATGTGGCTCAGGCCCTTGATGTCCGGCTTTTCGGGATGAACAAACTCGTATTTGGCATTCAACGCGGCGCGGAGCGCGGGGCTCCAGCGAACGAGATCGACCGCCGAAACATCTGAAATATCTCCGAAATTCTGTTGGCTTTCGACGATCGCATAGAAATTGCCGCCATAGGCCACATCGACCGTGATCTCGCCGAGGCCGGGACACTCGGCCGTCAGGTTCTCGGCATGGAGGTAGGCGGGAACATTTGTGAGCCTGACTTCGGTGACCTTCCGGCCGTTCCGCTTGTAGTGGGCCACCACCTTGCCAGCCGGTGTGTCGAGATTGACGATGCCCTCTTCTTTCGGGGTGATCAGCCCGTTCTCGATCGCCATCGTTACGGTGCCGATGGTGCCGTGACCGCACATCGGCAGGCATCCGGACGTCTCGATGAAGAGGATCGCGATGTCGCAGTCGTCGCGCGTGGGGGGGTAGAGAATTGAGCCCGACATCATGTCGTGACCGCGCGGCTCGAACATCAATCCGGTGCGGATCCAGTCGTATTCTCTCAGAAAGTGCGCCCGGCGCTCGAGCATGGTTGCGCCGTCGAGTTGCGGGCCGCCTCCGGCGACAAGCCGGACCGGGTTGCCGCAGGTGTGGCCGTCGATGCAGAAGAAGCGGTTGCGGGACATGACAAACTCCCAAACGGAATGGATCAGAAACGGTCGGGGCGGAGGGCTGCGATGTTAATGGCGGGCGGTGTTTGCTCCACCAGGTCGGCGAGCAGCCGGCCCATGGCCGCGGATTGCGTAAGCCCAAGATGACCATTGCCGAAGCCGAGCAGGATCGCGGGATTCTCGGGCAAGGCGCCGACAACCGGCAGGCTGTCAGGCATGGACGGCCGGAATCCCATCCACTCGGTGCCACCGTCGGTCTTGAGCCCCGGCAGGAACCCGGCTGCCTTTTCGAGCATGGTTTTTGATCGGGCATAGTTTGGCGGCAGATCAAGGCCTGCCAGTTCGACGGCTCCACCAACCCGGATGCCGGTCTCCAGCGGTGTGATGACAAATCCGTGGTTTCCGAAGATCAGTTGCCGTTTGAGCGGGAAGGCGCCGGGCGGCAGCGTGGTGTTGTAGCCGCGTTCGGTCTCGAGCGGAATGCGAAGCCGGGTAACCGGCTTCAGCAGGCGTGTCGACCAGGCGCCAGCGCAGAGAACCAGACGGTCTGATTGCCGGGACATGCCGTTGCGTAGTCTGACTGAGGGGCTGCCGCCACCGGTTTCGATCGCTGAAACCTCGTCCCTGACGAAGACAGCACCGAGCCGCTCGGCATAAGCCCAAAGCGCAAGAGCGAAGGATTGCGGGTCGGAAACGGTCTTCCAGCCCGGCACGAAGGTGCCGGCCGCAAACTGGCGAGAGAGCCCGGGCTGCAGTTCGGCCAGCCGGTCGCCGCGCGCATGTTCGAAAGCGATTCCGGCGTCCGCGCGTCTGCGCCATCCCGGCTCGGCCGCCTTCAACTCTGCCTCGGATTCATAGAGTTCCAACGATCCGTCGTGGCGGACCATGGTTTCAATTCCGGCGCGCTCGACGAGCGCCATCATCTCGGCCTCGGCGAGGCGCATCAGGGCGCTTTGCGCCGATATGGACGTCTCGAAACGCGACGGCATGCTTGCCTTCCAGAACTGCCAAAGCCAGGGTGTGAGGCGTGGCAGGTAGGATGGCCTGATCGACAGCGGGCCCAGGGGATCGAGCAGCCACTTCGGTGCTTTCGTCATGATCTTCGGCGAGGCCAGCGGCATGATGTCAGAGAATGCAAAGGCGGCGGCATTGCCCTTGCTGGTCTCCTCGGCGATGCCGGACCTGTCAATGACCGTGACCGCGTGTCCGGCTTCCGAGAGCAGTGCCGCGGTGGCGATGCCGACGATGCCTGCTCCGATAACCGTGACCGAGAAGCGCGGGCTGGTCATGATTGGTCTTTGTCAGTTTGTGCGGCGCGTTCGGCAAGCATCTGACGGTGGCGCATGCGGAAGCGTTTCCTGTCTTCATCCGTTCGGCTGTTGTAGCAGTGCGGACAAGAGGCGCCTTCTTCATAAAGCGGGGAGGACTGCTCTTCCGGAGTTACCGGATTGCGGCAGGCGCGGCAAAGGATCTCGTCACCCTCGCGAAGACCATGTGTGACAGCCACACGCTCGTCGAAGACGAAGCAGGATCCTTCCCAGAGGCTTTCCTCCTCGGGGACGTTCTCGAGATACTTCAGAATTCCGCCCTTGAGATGGTAGACGTTTTCGTAGCCTTGGGCCCGCATGAATGCCGTTGCCTTCTCGCAGCGGATACCGCCCGTGCAAAACATGGCGATCGGTTTGCTCTTGTCCTCAATGCCGGCATTTTCGACCCAGCCGGGAAACTCGCGAAACGTGCTGGTCTGAGGGTTCATCGCGCCCTTGAAGGTTCCGATCCCCACCTCGTAGTCATTGCGCGTGTCGATGACGATGGTGTCCGGGTCCGAGATCAGTGCATTCCAGTCCTTCGGATCCACATAGGCGCCCACACCCTCAAGAGGATCGATGTCAGGCACGCCCATAGTCACGATTTCGCTCTTGAGCCGAACCTTCATGCGCCTGAAGGGCATCTTGTGGGCTGTGCTTTCCTTGTGCTCGAGTTGAGCCAGTTCCGGAATCGCGCGCAAATGCGCAAGCACCGCATCGATGCCCGCACGTGAGCCTGCGATCGTTCCGTTGACACCCTCTCGCGCGAGCAGCAGTGTCCCGCGCACGCCGGATCTGTCACAGAGATCCGCCAGCGGGATCCGCAATGCCTCGTGATCGGGGAGCCGGGCGAAATGATACAATGCCGCGACAATCACAGGCTGATTGGAGGTCCGGGAGTTTGCCTCGGTGGATCTGTCTGAACCGGTCATGGTGGTGGTGCTTGTTGTCCTGATCGTCATTGGCTGCGGGAATAGCGCGTCCGTACGGCGCAGGCAATCACCTGCGACAGAGGTCGTTCGGGCCGGAGCGGGCCTGAAACGTGGACAAGCATGCCTCGAAAGGCTATGCGATGACACCATTTTGTTGATGCGAAAGGACAAGCGTCATGGGTGACAAAACCCAAGTCCTCACTTCCATTCTCGAGCAGCAGCCGGTCGTTCCGGTTCTGGTCATACATGATGTCGCCACCGCGGTACCGATTGCGCGCGCGCTTGTCGAGGGTGGCCTGAAGGCGATCGAGATCACCTTGCGGACCCCTGTTGCACTCGAAGCCATACGTGCAGTGGCAAATGAGGTCGAAGGCGCTATTCCCGGCGCCGGCACCATCCTCAACGCACGGCAGTTCCGCGAGGCCGAGGATGCCGGATCGAAATTCATCGTTTCGCCCGGCACCACGATGGAGCTTCTCGATGTGGCGCGGAAGTCGAAGGTGCCGCTCCTGCCCGGCGCGGTCACCGCAAGTGAAGTCATGTCGCTGCGTGAGGAGGGATACGAGCTCTTGAAGTTTTTCCCCGCCGAACAGGCCGGCGGCGCAGCTTATCTCAAGTCCCTTTCCTCGCCGCTGGCAGGAATGAAGTTCTGCCCAACCGGCGGCATCAGTCCGGCGAATGCGCACGACTACCTGTCGCTTCCCAATGTGATCTGCGTGGGCGGCTCCTGGGTCACGCCTTCGGCCCTGGTCGAAGCCCAGGACTGGGACGGCATTGCCCGGCTTGCCTCGGAAGCCTGCATGCTGGCAGGTTAAAGCCTCGCGGTTTCGTCCGGAATCAGATCTGTCGCACCGAGAGGTCATCGGTTTTTACGCGTAACACGCGTCGTGAGGTTTGAAAGCCCGGGGCGGCATTCCTATCTGTTTGTTGAAGGCGAATTACGCGCCTGCCAATGAGCTGAGGTGGAGTTGTCCTATGTTCGATCCGAAAACCCTTCTCGACCAGTTTCTGGGGTCAAACGTCCCCGGAACGCAGGGCACCGTGCGTGACAAAGCAGGGCAGGCGAGCCAACTTGCGAAGAACAATCCGCTTGCCACGGGCGCCATTGTCGCCGTGCTGTTGGGGACCAAGACGGGTCGCTCGCTCGGCGGTTCGGCGCTGAAACTGGGCGGCATGGCCGCAATTGCCGGGCTCGGTTATCAGGCCTGGAAAAACTACCAGGCTGGCAAGGCGCCGGCTGACAGTGCAACCGGTGAACCTGACCTGCTTGCGCCTCCATCCGATTCAGAGTTTTCAGCCGAACCGGCGGCCGTCGACAGCAATTTCGCGCTTTCGCTGGTCCGGGTCATGATCGCGGCTGCACGCGCCGACGGTCACGTCGATGACGCCGAGCGCGCGCGGATCCATGACAAGCTGGCGCTGTCGGGTCTGGCTGACGATGCTGTGGCATTTCTCGACAGGGCGCTTGCTGAGCCCGTCGACATGGATTCCCTCATAGCTTCCGCCAAGACAGAAGCGCAGAAGGTGGAAATGTTCACCGCCGCCCGGCTGGCTATAGATCCCGACACCCGCGCCGAACGCGGCTTTCTCGACCTGTTGGCCGGGCGGCTTGGCCTTGCCGACCCTCTGGTCGACCATATCGATGCGACAGTTGCCGCCGCCAAGGGGTGAGGCGCGCCGGGACTGCCGATCACCTTTGTTAGTCGGCGCTTGCCCGTATTTTCAAAGCAGCTAATGTCGGGCCATGCGATCGCGCCCGGCAATTGAACGACGTTTTCGACGGATCCGGACCGGGCTGTTTCTTGCCTGGGCGGTGATCGCTGCCGTGACCGTGTTCTGGTCGGTGAAGGCCGCCGGCGAACGTGCCCTCACAGATGTCATGCAGAAAGCAGGCGAAACGCTTGCAGTCCAGGCGGAGACGCTCTCCGGCGTGCTCGACAAGTATCGGCTGATGCCGCCTCTGCTGTCGCGCCAGTCCTCGATCGGCGCCCTCTTCCTCAGGGATGCGAATGGCAATCCGCGCTCGCTGGAGGCACGGCGCGCTGCTGATGAAATTGCCGGAATGTCGGCTGCGCTGGATGTGGCTTTTCTGTTTCCCGATGGGGAGGTTCTGGCCCACGCGCGCGGAGACTTCGTGGAAAGCGGCGAGGGGCTGCCTCAACTCATCGAGGCTGCACGTCAGGGGCGTCTGGGGAGAGCTGCGCTTTCGATTGGCGAAGGACGCAGAACGTACGCTTTCTCATCGGGCGTGCGCCGTTTCGGCCAGTTCGCAGGCGTGGTGATCGTCTATGTCGACTTCTACCGTGTGGAGGCCGCATGGGCGCTGTCGGCGCGGCGGATTTTTGTCAGCGATGCCGCCGGTACGGTGTTTCTCGCCAATGACGAAAATTGGCGGCTCAGGCAGATGGATGAGATCCACGACGGCGAAGACCGTTACCTGATAAACGGCAGTTGGAACGAACGTCTCGACCTGACACGCCGCCTTCCTTTGCTTGGCTGGGATCTCCACGTCTTGGCGGATCCGGCGCCGGTCGGCGCTGCGCGCCTGAATGCTGCGGCGATCGCCACCCTGGCCGCGCTCCTTGTCGGCGTCCTCGCGCTGCTGGCGCTCAGAAGAAGCGAGATTGCGACCGTGCGCGCCCGCCGGGATCGGGCCACGGCGCTTCGCCTCGAGCGAGTGGTGCGCGACCGCACGCGGGCGCTTTCCGTCACCAACCGGTCGCTGAGCCATGAGGTGGATGTACGACGGGCGGCCGAGGAGCAGCTCCGCCGTGCCCAGGCGGAACTCGTGCAGGCGGCAAAGCTGGCAGCACTTGGGCAAATGTCAGCGGCATTGAGCCATGAGTTCAATCAGCCACTGACCGCGATCCGGTCCTATGCCGACAATGCCGGGCGCTTTCTCGAACGTGGCAACACGGACGAAGTCTCGGGGAATCTGACGCGCATCAACGCGCTGGTGGAGCGGATGGCTGAACTGTCCCGCACGCTGCTGTCGTTTTCGCGGAGGCCGAACACGACGGTCGGCCCGGTGCCACTTGGCACAATCGTGGAGGAGGCGCTGCTGCTTGCGCGTCCGCGAGCCCGCGCTGAAGGGGTGACCATACAGGTCGGAGCGGAACTGGAGGGGCTCGAAGTGCTGGGCGGTCGGATCCGGCTTGGTCAGGTGTTTGTCAATCTCATCAACAACGCGATCGATGCATTGTCGGGAACCGCCGACGCCGCAATCGAGATCTCGGCCGAGCGGCAGGACAATTTCGTGGTCGTCTCAGTGGTGGACAACGGTCCGGGGATTGCGCCGGACGAAGTGTCCCGGATCTTCGATCCATTCTTCACAACCAAGGGGGTGGGAGAAGGCATCGGGATCGGGCTGTCCATTGTCGACAACATCGTCCGCGATTTCGGCGGATCGATCCAGGCCGGAAACCGGCCGGAAGGTGGTGCCGTTTTCACGATCAGACTCAGATCCGAAAACCTCGGGTCCATGAAGAGCAAGGCCGAGGATGTGGTCACTGATGAAACGGTTTGATGCTGGACAAGCTTGACGCTGCGTGATTTTCAGTTCGCGATGTGCTGAGAATTTGTGAACAGGCGGTCCGGCCCGGCGTTTCGTCAAGCCCGGGTGGCGAGGGAGGACAGTCTTGAAGGACAGTGTCTCGTTGAGAGAGCAGGATCGCGTCATCCATTTGATCGACGATGATGCGGATCTGCGTCACGCGCTCAAGCAGTCATTCGAACTTGAAGGGCTGGATGTGGTTTGCCATGCCTCTGCGGCTTCGGTGGCGGATCTGCCGCTGCGAAGCCTGTACGGGGTGCTGGTTTCCGATATCCGGATGCCGGGCATGGACGGCATGGCCATGATGCGCCAGGTTCTGGCGATCGATCCGACAATGCCGGTGGTGCTGATTACAGGTCACGGAGATGTCCAGCTTGCGGTCGAGGCAATGCGCGCGGGCGCTTATGATTTCATCGAGAAGCCGTTCCCCGCAAGCCGCCTGTTTTCCGTGGTCGAGCGGGCTTTGGAAAAGCGCCGCCTGGTGCTCGAGAACAGGTCGCTGCGCAATGCACTTGAAGGCGGTGACGATCTCTCGGCGCGAATGGTCGGACGGAATCCCGCAATCCAGAAATTGCGCGCCCAGCTCTCTGCCGTGGCCGACACCGATGCGGATGTGCTGATCACCGGAGAAACCGGAACCGGCAAGGAGGTCGTGGCGCGGGCCCTGCATGATTTCGGTCCGCGACGCAAAGCCAACTTCGTGGCCATCAATTGCGCATCACTGCCTGCCGACATTTTCGAGTCCGAACTGTTCGGCCATGAAGCCGGCGCTTTCACCGGCGCCCAGAAGCTCAGGATCGGCAAGCTGGAACATGCGGACGGGGGAACGATCTTTCTCGATGAGATCGAATCCATGCCGCTTGACCTGCAGGCAAAGCTGCTGCGCGCCATCGAAACCCGGACAATCGAAAGGCTGGGATCGAACCGGGAGGTTTCGCTTGACGTCCGCTTTGTTGCGGCAACCAAGACGGATCTCGCCAATACGCAGTCCTTCCGCTCCGATCTTTACTACCGCCTCAACGTCATAACGCTTGCGATCCCCGCCTTGCGCGAGCGGAAGGATGACATTCCGCTGCTGTTCTTCCACCTCGCGCGTGAAGCGCGCGCACGTTACCGGCGTGAAATTCCGGAGATCACGCCGCAGATCGAAGCGGGGCTGCTGTCACATGAGTGGCCGGGCAATGTGCGTGAACTGCGCAATGTTGCCGACCGCTTCGTTCTTGGCATGTGGTCCGGCTTCGGCGGCGTTTCCGAGGTGGTGGTCGATGCGGGATCGGGAAGCCTTTCCGAACGGATGGATACCTTTGAGCGTGCGGTGATTGCCGCCGAGATCGCAAGAAACGACGGTGTTCTGAAGTCGACCTATGAGAATCTCGGGATCTCACGCAAGGGGCTCTATGAGAAGATGCGGCGTCTGGGCATTTCGACCGACGAACCATCCGATGGGTCGTAGCCGACCCATTGCCGGCCCGTGAATGGGTACTCCTCCGCCCATGCTGACCGAATCCGGATGGCGTTCGATGACGGCCTTGGACGCCGAGGCCTGCATTTGTGTCTGAATCCGTCGATAAATTCAGGTTGGCACGCATGTTGCTTAACTCTTAGCTTGAATGCGGTGGACGGGAGGTCATCGCCGGGAGGGGGCTTGCAACGAGCATCCCGATCCAGATTTTCTCTCGTCTCCGCTTCATCATTCTGTTTCGGGCCCTGTGCCCAGTGGAGGACACCCTATGAAAAAGTATCTTCTTGGCGCCGTATCCGCCGCCGCCCTCGTCTTCAGCGCAAACGCTGCGTCGGCCAATTGCGATGATGGCGAAATGGTCATCAAGTTCAGCCACGTCGTGGCCGCAAGCGGCCATCCGAAAGGTGACGCCGCGACACTGCTCGCCGACCGCGTCAACGAGGAAATGAACGGCAAGGCCTGCATGGAAGTCTTCGCAAACTCGACCCTGTTTGACGACGACAAGGTGCTCGAAGCCCTGCTTCTCGGCGATGTGCAGCTTGCCGCACCGTCGCTGTCGAAGTTCGAGGCATACACCCTCAAGTACCGCCTGTTCGACCTGCCGTTCCTGTTCGCCAGCCTGAAGGCCGTCGATGCCTTCACAACTTCGGACGACGGCAAGCAGTTGCTGACCGTAATGGAAGACGTCGGCTACACAGGCCTCGGCTACTGGTCGTCGGGCCTGAAGCAGTTCTCGGCCAACAAGCCCCTGATCGTGCCTACCGACGCGGACGGCCTCAAGTTCCGCGTTCAGACCTCTGATGTCGCCGTGGCGATGATCGAGGCCATCGGTGCTTCGGCCCAGAAGCTCGCCTTCAAGGAAGTCTATGGCGCCCTGCAGACCGGCGTTGTCGACGGTCAGGAAAACACCTGGTCGAACATCTACACACAGAAGTTCTTCGAGGTGCAGGACGGCATCACCGAGACCAATCACCAGCTTCTCGCCTATCTGCTCGTCACCTCGACCGAATGGCTCAACAGCCTGGACGACGACGTGCGCACGCAGTTCTTGGGCATTGTTGACGCGGTCACCGCCGAAGCCAACGCTTCGGTGGCCGCCAAGGAGGCGGCGAACCGCCAGAACATCCTGGATGCCGGCGGTGAAATCCGCGAACTCACCGCCGAGCAGCGCAAGGCCTGGGTCGACGTGATGAAGCCGGTCTGGGCCAAGTTCGAGGGTGACATCGGCGCTGACCTGATCGCCGCAGCGGAAGCTTCCAACGCGACAAACTGACCTGCATGAAATGACCGGACCCCGGGGCGTTTTCGTCCCGGGGTCCGAACACTCAGTGCCGGTGATACTGCGGAGCACCGGCGGCGGTGCAACGGAATGAACGACCTGGCAGGTTTTCACTTCAGGTCTTGAAGCGGATCTATCAGCAAGGGCTTGATGCCGGCGGTAGCCGCATTCTGGGGGATCACATGACTGCAATACTTCCCTATCTCATCATGGGAGCGGTGATCGCGTTGTTCTGGATTGCCGAACGGCGCAATCCGGACTCCGTCACCCGTTTCGAGGAAACGGCGTTGGCCGTCATTCTGGCGCTGATTACCCTGGTCTCCTTTTCCCAGGTGGTGGCGCGTTACGGTTTCAACAGCGGATGGTCGGGCGCGCTCGAATTCACCCGCATCCTGTTTGCGTGGCTGATCCTTTTCGGCATGAGCTACGGCCTCAAGCAGGGAATGCACCTTGGTGTGGATGCGCTTCTCCGGCTGTTTCCCGAAAAGGTGTTCCGGTTCTTCGCGATCTTCGGCGCATTCTGCGCCTTTCTCTATGCGGCTATCCTGATCGAGTCTGTATGGCTCGGAGTGTTCGGCGCGGATACAAGCGGCGGCGCGATGGTCTACTGGTCGAAGATGTACCAGGTGGGTATCGGGCTTGATGACCTGCGTTATCCGGAATGGATGCAGGATACGTTTGGCCTGAAAGAGCGGGTGCAGCGCTGGATCGCCTATCTCATCCTGCCGATTGGACTGGGCCTTTTCGGCTTCCGTGCGCTGCAGGCCATGGTGGCGATCTGGCGCGGCGAGCGTGAAATGGTCATCGCCGGGCATGAGGCCGAAGATCTGGTTGCCGAAAACCGCGGCATTTTGAAGGACTGATCCGTCATGGAAACCGCTATCCTGTTTGTGCTCGTTCTCGGGCTCCTTTTTGTCGGCGTACCCGTGGCGGTGTCGCTGGGACTCTCGTCGATCCTGCTGATCGCATTCTTCTCCAACGACTCGATGTCGTCGGTGGCGATCCAGCTGTTCACGGCATCACAGAACTACACGCTTCTCGCCATCCCGTTTTTCGTGCTGGCTTCCGCCTTCATGTCAACCGGCGGCGTGGCCAAGCGGATCATCCGGTTTGCGATCGCCACCGTGGGCCATTTCCGGGGGGGGCTTGCCATGGCGAGCGTGCTCGCCTGCATGCTGTTTGCGGCCTTGTCCGGGTCCTCGCCGGCGACCGTAGTCGCCATCGGCACCATCGCCATCGCCGGGATGCGGCAGGTTGGCTATTCGAAGGACTTTGCAGCGGGCATCATTGCCAATGCCGGTACGCTGGGCATTCTCATCCCGCCGTCGATCGTGATGGTCGTCTATTCGGCGGCCACCGACGTGTCCGTCGGGCGCATGTTTCTGGCGGGCGTCATCCCCGGAATTGTTGCCGGTCTGATGCTGATGACCGCGATCTACATCGTGGCGCGGATCAAGGGCCTGCCGGCAGAACCCTGGCGCGGAGTCTCAGAAATCCTCAATGGCGGCAAGGAAGCCGGGTGGGGGCTGTTCCTGATCATCATCATCATCGGCGGCATCTATGGCGGGGTGTTCACCCCGACCGAGGCTGCAGCCGTCGCAGCGGTCTATTCGTTCTTCATCGCCGTGTTCATCTATCGCGACATGGGGCCGATGGCCGGAGTGAGCTGGATCAACGACGGGGACTCGCGGGCAGCCCGCGCCGGCTTTTCCGGTATCGTCTATGCGCTCGCCTTCTATTTCGTCTGGATGATCCTGTCGTTCTTCGCGACCAACGAGTCGGAGACGATCACCTTCGCCGATCGTTCCAATCTCGGCCTCCTCATCGCGCTGGTGCTGATGATCGCCTACACCGCCTGGCGCGGTGAGAAGGGGCTTTCCGGTGTGCCTTCCGCACTGATGGCCGGCCTGCCGATCTGGGGCCGGAACCTCAAGCTGATGGGCCGGAATTTCGGCCGTGCGTTCTTCAACGATGACACCCGCAAGGTGATGGTCGACGCTTCCAAGACGACGATCATGCTGATGTTCATCATCGTCAACGCGCTGCTGTTCGCGCATGTGCTGACGTCCGAGCGCATTCCGGACGCGATCACCGACCTGATGCTCGGCTACGGCTTCACCTGGTTCACCTTCCTGATCGCGGTCAACATCCTGCTCCTGATCGGCGGGCAGTTCATGGAGCCATCGGGCCTGCTGTTGATCGTGGCGCCTGTGGTGTTTCCGATTGCCATGGAACTTGGCGTGGATCCGGTGCATCTGGGCATCATCATGGTGGTCAACATGGAGATCGGCATGATCACACCACCGATCGGGCTCAACCTGTTCGTCACCTCCGGCATCACCGGCATGAGCCTCGTGCAGGTCGTTCGCGCAGCGCTTCCGTTCGTGGCTGTACTGTTTGCCTTCCTCATCCTGGTCACCTACGTGCCGATGCTGTCCACCTGGCTGCCCTACAGTCTGATGGGGCCGGAGATCGTGACGCGTTAGCGTGTGCATGACAGTCTGACACCGGGCCGGGGCGCGTGAAGTGTCCCGGCCCGTTTTCGTTCCGGTGAAGCCCAGTATCATTCCGTTCGGTGATGGCTGATGTCAGCAAAAGTCATGGTCCCTGGCGTTGTGCGACCGCTGAACCGGTGACATTGTCGGTGGGCCATGACCGATCAGATCAACTACCTGCTCATTCTCGGCGCCGCCTTGCTGGCGGTCGCCAGTCCGGGGCCCTCGACACTCGCAATCGCTGGCACGGCTATGGCGCAGGGCCGTGCGCAGGCGTTGGCGCTTGTGGCGGGGATCAGCACCGGATCCTGGACCTGGTCGATCGCGGCAGCCCTCGGACTGAGCGCCCTTATGCAGGCCAATGCGTGGGTCTTCGAGGTGTTGCGCTATCTCGGCGCGGGCTATCTTCTTTATCTTGGATATCTGAGCGCACGCAAAGCAACGGGACGGACTGAGACAACCTTCCGCTCGGTCTCCTCGGCCAGCCCGGGGCGGGCATATGGCAAGGGATTGGCGATGCATCTGACCAATCCGAAGGCGATCCTCTTTTTCGGTGCGCTCTATTCCGTCGGTGTTCCGGCGAGCGCAACGCCGTTTGAAATTGCCTCGGTGGTGCTGGTCGTCGGGGTGCAGAGCATGGTGGTATTCTCCGCCTACGCGCTCTTGTTCTCCCGGCCTCGGATTGCCGCAGTCTATGTGCGGCTGACGCGCTGGTTCGAGTCCGCTTTCGCGCTGGCTTTCGGTTTTGCGGGAATAAAGCTGCTGACCGCCCGGCTGGTGTAGGCGCCTGTTCGGTCCCTGCGTGACTGGCTGCAGGCAAGAGCTCAGCCATCCCCCAAATCAAGCAATCGCGCCATGATGGCCGCAATCTGGGCATTGCGGGCATCCGGCTCCAGCTGGCCGATGTTTTTCAATCGTCCGGAACACAGGAGATCCGCCATTCCGTGGGCCAACGCCCAGGTGGCTGAAACCTTCAGCATGGATTCCGCGTCCTCCAGCGGATTGGCGCCGGTCAGGTGTTCGATATCGGCAACCAGCGACATGAAGCCTGCGGTCGCTGCATCCTCAAGTTCTTCCGAACCAAAATCCGGCCGATCGGATGAAAACATCAGCCGGAACAGGGCAGGGTTCTCAAGCGCAAAGTTGACGTAGCCCAGGGTGGCGGCCTTGATCTGTTCGTCCGGACTGGCGCTGGCCTGGCTCTTGAAATCCTGTTGCCGCTCCAGAAACATGTTGAAGCCGCGCGCGGCGAGTGCGCTGAGAAGCCCGTTGGAATCACCGAAGTGGTGTGCCGGCGCCGCATGCGACACCCCGGCCCGCTTGGCGACGCCGCGGAGCGAAAACCTCTCTATGCCCTTCTCGCTCAGTTCCGCCTCGCTTGCATTGAGAAGGGCCGCGCGCAGGTCTCCGTGATGATAGGGCCCGCGAGGCGCAGTCTGTGCGGATGAGTCCGGTTTGGTGACGTCATTCATGGCCGAGCAGTACTGCTGGTTGGAAAAAAAGTCAAAGCAAACTTGACAATGACAAGATGCTTCGACAGAGTTATCTTTACACTGTAAAGACGGAGTCATGCAGATGCTCGAAACTCTTTTCTCCATCGCGGGAGCCATGGCGATGGCCGGCTGGCTCGCCCTTCTTGCAAGCCCGTTCGCACCGCGGCTTTCGGATGGGATCGCCGCAATTGCGGTGCCGCTTGCCCTTTCGGTTGCCTATGCCGGACTGGTGCTGGCGAACTGGTCGGCCGCCGAGGGCGGCTTCGACTCGCTCGACAATGTGGCGTTGTTGTTTCAGTCGCGCGAATTGCTGCTTGCCGGATGGATACACTATCTGGCCTTCGATCTGTTTATCGGAGCCTGGGAGGTTCGCACCGCGCGGGCGGAGAAGATCAGGTTCTTGTTCGTCGTCCCCTGCCTGATCCTGACATTCCTCTTCGGACCTGTGGGCTTTCTTGTTTTTCAGGCGCTTCGCCTCGTCCGGTCATTTCCCCGTTCCGCTTCCTCCACAATCTGAAAGGATGCCGTCAGATGATTTCGATCGACTACACGCCTGCTGCTCCGAACCTTTCGTCGCTGTCGTTCCGGCGTTCGTTCGGCCTTTCGAGGCTGGTCACGGATTCCCCGCTCTATGCCCGCCTCGGGTTGTTGATGTTTCTTGCCATGGCGCCAACCTTCGCTGCGGCATCCCTGGACGATCGCCTGTTCCATGGCGTCAATGTCTGGCAGAAACCGCTCAAGTTCGAATTTGCCCTTGGCGTCTACCTTCTGACCCTTGCCTTCTTTGCGCGTTTCGTCCCCGTATCCGTACGGGGTTCCCGGTCAAACCGGATCTTCGAGATCGTCGTCGCCCTGGCCATCGTCGGTGAAATGCTATGGATCGGGGCGGCCGCCTATCTGGGCGTTGCCTCCCACTTCAATACCCGGGAGCCGTTCTTTGTGCTTCTGTATCCAGTGATGGGCCTGATGGCGACGGTGCTGACATCGGCGACTGCGGTGCAGGCCTATGCAATCCGGGGCAACCAGAAAACTTTGCTGCAACCAGCGCTCAAGGCAGGCATTGTTCTGGGGCTTGCGCTCACACTGCCATTGACACTGATTTCGGCAGGATTCATGTCGTCGGTCGGCGGCCACTGGGTCGGCGGCGCAGCCAGTGATGCGGGCGGCCTCATGCTGATGGGCTGGGCGCGTGACGGCGGTGACTTGAGGGTGGCGCATTTCTTTGCCACGCACGCCATGCATGCGATTCCCGCGTTTGCTCTTGTGTCGGCTCATGTGTTCGGTGCGTACAATCGCCGTCCGGTCGTGGTGTTCGCCGTTCTTTACGTGGTTTTTGTCATCGGTGTTTTCATACAGGGGCTGGCCGGAAGGCCCTTTATTTGAGCGCAGGATAGTTAAACATACCGGTGAGAGTCGATTACATGAAATTAAGGTTTGGTTAACCCAGAACCGGCATCTTGATCATCAGACATGCCTCTTCACTCCTCCCAAGAACGGCATGACGAGAAGGGCGGCGAGAGCCGCCCTTATCTTTTGTGACGCCCCTGTCTTTTGTGGATTCGGGTCGCCTTCTTCAGCCCTTTTCCGCTTCCAGGAATTCACCCAGCCTTGTGATCGCCGCATCGATGTTGGCTTCGGAATTTGCGCAGGAAACGCGGATATATCCCTCACCAAGAATGCCGAAATCCGGTCCGCCGATCAGCGCCACGCCGGCCTTCTCGAGAAGCGCGCTGGCGAGCGGCTTGGCCTTCCAGCCGGTTCCGGAAATGTTCGGGAAAGCATAGAAAGCGCCCTTCGGGAGGACGCAGGAGATGCCCGGCAAAGTGTTGAGCCGGTCGGTGACGAGCGTTCGACGGCGATCGAAAGCAGCCAGCATGTCGTTGACGGAATCCTGCGGTCCGTCGATGGCCGCAATGCCTGCGAATTGCGACGGTGCATTTACACAGGACCAGCAATTGACCGCAAGCTTGCGCACATATCCGATCAGGTCATCGGGCCAGATCGACCACCCCATGCGCCAGCCGGTCATCGCCCAGGTTTTCGACCAGCCATTGAGCACGATCAACCGGTCGCGGATTTCCGGGTAGGTGAGCAGCGAGGTGTGGCGCTCCCCGTCATAGGTCATGACATCATAGATCTCGTCCGAGAGGATGACGACATGGGGATGGTCGGCCAGCCCGGAGACCAGCCGGTCGATTTCGGATTTGGGTGTCACACCGCCGGTCGGGTTGGCGGGTGAGTTGAGGATCAGCAAACGCGTCTGCGGCGTGATCAGCGACAGCGTTTCCTCCGCGGAGAAGGCGAAGCCGTTCTCTTCGCGGACCGGAACGGGAACAGGGTTTGCCCCCACATGTTCGATCATCGACCGGTAGATCGGAAAACCCGGATCGGGATACAGGATGTCTGTGCCCGGTTCGCCCAGCATCCGGATCGCCGAATACATTGTCGGCTTGCCGCCCGGCATGATCATCACGCTGTCGGGCGAGACCTCGACGCCGGTCATGGCAAGGGTTCGCCGGCAAACCGCTTCACGGGTTTCGAGAAGGCCTGCGGCAGGCGTATAGCCGTGATGGCCGTCCCTCAGCGCCTTGATCGCCGCCTCGACGATATGCTCCGGTGTCTTGAAGTCCGGCTGGCCGATGCCGAGGTTGATGATATCCTTGCCTTCAGCGGAAAGCTGGGTTGCGCGGGCGAGAACGGCGAAGGCATTTTCCTCTCCGATCCGCTCGAAGGCTGCGACGGGATGTATCATGCGTTAATTTTCCTGTCCGGGTGGTTGTCTTGTGACTTGAAGTCATGTCCTATCCCGGCGCGAAATTCAATTCAGGCCTTTTCATGCGCGATTTGACCCATTGGACATCCCGCCAGGCTCCGGCGGACTTTGCCGTGACCGGACGGTATGTGATGATCGAGCCGTTTCGCCGGGAGGTTCACGAGACCACGCTGTGGGATGCGCTCGGAGGCGAAGCCGTCAGCGAATTGATCCGGTTCTTTCCGAATGGTCCCTACCGGCATCCCTCGGAGCTGAGCGACTGGCTCGAACGCTCCGTGCAGACGCTTGGCTGGGTTCCCTGCATTTTCCGCAGCCGCCGGACGGGCGATATCGTCGGCATGGCATCTCTGATGCGGCCGGATCCCGCCAATGGCGTGGTCGAGGTCGGGGCGGTCGCGCATGGCGCGGCGATGACGCGAACGCCGATTGCGACCGAGGCCCATTATCTTATGGCGCGGCATGTTTTCGAGGATCTGGACTACCGGCGCTACGAGTGGAAATGCCACAATCTCAATGAGGCCTCGAAGATCGCCGCCAATCGGCTCGGCTTCCACTTCGAAGGTGTTTTCCGCCAGCACATCGTTTCCAAGGGCGCCAATCGCGATACCGCCTGGTTTTCCATGATCGACGGCGAATGGCCTGAACTGAAGCGGGCATTCGAGACCTGGCTCGATCCATCCAATTTCGGTCCGGACGGGAACCAGGTCATGCGCCTTGAAGCGCTTCGCGGAGAGTCTGCATGAAAGGCCTGAAAAGAGCGAGCGACAAGGACCAGGCCCGGATCGAGGCGTTTCAGCATGCTGCCTATGCGCGCACTCAAGAGGTGATCGGAGCGCAGGCCATCCCGCTGGCATGGGACTATGGGGCCATCATGCGGGAATGCGAGGTCTGGCTTGACGAGCGGGATGGCCGGATCGCGGGCGTACTGATCCTGAGACTGCGCGAGGATGATCTGTTCCTGGAATCCATTGCCAGCGATCCTGCAGTTGCAGGCTCCGGCGTCGGTTCGATGCTGATGCAGGCGACGCTGGAACGGGCCTCCGCACTGGGTAAAAGCAGGATCGGGCTGATAACCAACAGTCGCAATCCGGCGGCAGACTGGTACAGAAAGCTGGGTTTTGTGATTGATCACAAAGAGATCGAGGACAGCCGGACCGTGCTACATATGTCGATGAACATCGACAGCGCGCCGGGCGACAGCAAGGGAGAAAACGATGACTGGACGGCTTGAAGGGAAAATCGCGGTGATAACCGCTGCGGGGCAGGGGATTGGACGCGCCATCGCCGAAGCTTTCGTCGCAGAGGGCGCGAAGGTCTACGCAACGGATCTCGACAAGGCAAAGCTTGAGGGGTTGAGCATTCATGATCTCGCCAGTCTCGATGTGCTGTCGACCGACGCCGTCAACGCCTATGCCGAGCGGATCGGGGAGATCGACATTCTCGTCAATGTGGCCGGCTATGTGCACCATGGCACGGTGCTCGATGCTTCCGAGAAGGACATGGATTTTTCCTGGGATCTGAACGTCAAATCCATGCACCGGACGGTTCAGGCGTTCCTGCCGGGCATGGTTGCGCGGGCAGACCGGCAAGGCAGCTCGGGATCGATCGTCAACCTGTCCTCCGTGGCGTCGTCTCTGAAATCCGCCCCGGCCCGCTATGCCTATGGGACGACCAAGGCGGCGACGATCGGCCTGACGAAGTCGGTGGCACTCGATTTCGTGTCCAAGCGGATTCGCGCCAATGCAATCTGCCCGGGCACGGTGCACTCTCCATCATGGGAGGAGCGGGTCTCGGCGCTTGGAGCGACGATGGAGGGCGGGGCGGAAGCCGCGAAGGCGCAGTTTGTGTCGCGCCAGCCGATGGGGCGGATCGGCACGCCAGAGGAAATTGCGGCGCTGGCGGTCTATCTTGCGTCGGAGGAAAGTGGCTTTACCACTGGACAGGCCATCGCCATCGACGGCGGATGGTCGTTGTGAGCGAGCCGTCCTCATCCGGCCGGTCAGCCGCGATTGCGGCAGCGATCATCCTCGGTGGCACGGGACTGGTGTTTTACTTCATGCCGGCCATGATGATGGCATTGTCGGAAATCTCGCCGTGGCTGTCCTATGCTCTGGCCATCGCCTTCGTGCTCGCCTTCTTCGCCGTGTTCTGGCTCAGAAGCAAACGCCAAAGCAGGGATTCAGACGCGAACGAATAGCGGTGCGGATCAGGACTGCAGGGCCGCTGCGAGAAGCACAAGTCCGAGCGCCAGAACCAGGACAGCGCCGAGGATCTCGATCGTTGTGCCGACGCGGTTTCCCATCGATGCCCCCGCAAAGCGGACCGCAGCGCCTTTGGCACTGACAGCGAGTGTGGCGAGCGCAGAAACGGTGATGGCGGTTCCGACCGCCATTGCGAATGCCGAAGCAACACCCGCCAGCCAGAGCCCGTTCAGCATTGAAAACGTCAGAACGATCAAGGCGCCCGAGCAAGGGCGCAGCCCCACGGCTATGACGGCGCTCCAGGCTTCACGCAGGCTGAAATCATCACCTGTAAGATGTTTCGGATCCGGCATGTGGGAATGGCCGCAAGTCGAACAAACACCACCCTCGTGGGAATGTGCATGATCGTGGACGTGGTGTTGGTGCCCATGGTCATGCGCATGGCCATCGTTGTGGTGATGATGATCATGGTGGTGATGAGCATTATGCCCGTGACCCGCCGCGGCAAGCGTGACGGGGCTTTCAATCCGCAACGACAACAGTTTGCGTGTTAAGAGCCAGAAGCCGAAAGCGGCGATGAGTGCATAGCTCGCAATCTCGAGAAATCGGGTGGTCTCGGTCATGGTGACCGAGAGGCCACGCAGAACGAAATAGGCGGCTGCAATAACAATGACTGCGGTCACCGCCTGCAGGAACGAGGACATGAACGACAATATCACGCCGCGCCGGAGCGCGACTTCATTTGCGATCATGTAGGAGGAGATCACCGCCTTGCCATGGCCGGGCCCTGCGGCGTGAAACACGCCGTAGAGAAACGATATGGTGACCAGCCACCATATCTGCCAGGAATCGGTCTTCATGGCCTTCAGGGACCCTGTCAGCGCGCGAAAGAAATCTTGCTGTTGTTGATTGACCCATTGGATCAGGCTTCCGCCAAAACCCGAGGGCGCAATGGACGGCTCGGCGGCGCCGATACCCAGCGATGACTGCGCATCGGCAGCGGTTGCAGCAAGAATGAGCCCTGCAAGCACTGCCGGGCCAAGCAGAACCGCGCGTCTGGCGGGCATTCTCAAAGGTTTCATTTGCAATCCAGTTCGAGCCGGGTGGCGAAAAGCTTGGAAATGTCGTTGCCCGTTGGGTCGCTGAAAAAGGCTTCGGTCAGGCTGCCCTGATTCTGGGCGATGACCTCGTCCGGGTCGGGGCGGATTACACGGCGAGAGCATCTGTCCGCGGAAGCGCCGGTGACCACCATGTCGTCATCGGTCACGAATTCGATTGCGGCATACATGGTGGGATCGAAGACGCCGACGGCGATGGTGCCGTCGAGCGGCAGCGGCTCCTTCGGCAAGACGGCGAAGAACATCAGCAATTGCCCGTCCTGGAACGAGACCTTGATCGGATCCGGCAGGGAAATGGAGCCATCCGCGCCATCAATCGTCAGCGACGTATAGTAATCGAAATCCGAAAGCGAATCCGTGACGACCTCGCTGATGCTCGCAAGTTCCGAGTTGTCGAGAACGAAGTCGCCATTGCGATCGAAATCAAGCATCACGCTCGAGGAGAACACCTCGTCGAAACGCCAGACATGACGCAACTCAGTGATCTGACCGTCTGCGGAGGTTTCCAGTTCCAGCCGCGCTTCGGCGAAAATATGGGGATGGGCGAATGCCGTCGCAGGTATCGTCAGTGCTGCGAGAACTGCGAGCGCCGGCAGGCTTCTTGTAGAGACTTTCATGATCCTGTCCGACCTGTCAGGTGGATTCGTTTGACACGGAGTTGCACCCAATGTGGACATTATTTTGGCACCGGCAAGTTTCAGCGGAAATTACCTCACTGGTGGGTCTTGAACCATTGGGTGAGGTAATCGACAAAGGCGCGTACCTTGGCGGGAAGATAGCGTCTGTGCGGATAGATCGCGTATATGCCACGATCGGTCGGCATGTAATTCTCGAGAATGGGAACCAGGGTGCCGGTGTCCGCGCGTTGTCTGTAGACGAAATCCGGCAGGAACGCGACGCCGAGCCCGGCTTCCGCCGCCCGCATCGCGGTCAGCGGGCTGTTGACCTCCAGCCGTCCGGAGACAGAGACCGTGTAGGATGATCCATCCTGATCGTCGAAACGCCAGTTGTTGAGAAAGCGTCCGTTGGTGTCGACGACGCAAGGTACGTCAGCCAGTTGTGAAGGGTGCTTGATGGGCCCGTGGCGCTTGAGAAATTCCGGAGAGGCGCAGGCAACCAGGGTGAAGGGTGAGAGCTTGCGTGCAATCAGACCTGAATCTTCAAGCCGTGTGATTCGAATCGCAACGTCATAGCCTTCCTCGACAAGGTCGACAAAGCGATCATCCGAGATGATCTCAAGTGTCACATCCGGATGTGCGACCGCAAAATCGATCAGCGATGCTCCCACGGCCGCGTCGGCGAAAGTCCGCGGGGCCGAGACCCGGATCCGGCCCTTGAGGTCCTTCGACCCCTCGCGTACGAGATCCGCGAGGTTGTCGATCTCCTTGAGGATGTCGGAGGCGGTTCGATAATAGGTATGTCCGGCTTCGGTCAGCGAGAATTGCCGTGTCGTGCGGTTGAGAAGAAGCGCGCCGAGATCGTCCTCGAGTTCACGGACATACTTTGATAGGAGCGCCTTGGAGCGGCCCACCTTGCGTGCGGCTGCAGAGAACCCCTCGGCTTCCACGACGTCGATGAAGGCGCGAATGCGTGTGAGTGTATCCATCTGGCGGCTCTCTCGGATGGGCGCCGCGGCGGAGCGCGGCTAGGGGCTGTCTCAAGAAATCGAACGACACTCCGATATTCGTTCAGGAACCCGTTTTTTCAAGGGCTGCAGCAGAAAACACTTGATTGCGACGGCAGAAGAATCTACATGCGTCTTGCCCAAAGTCGCACGTGCCTGTGGGTGTCCGCCGACCCTCGATATGGTGAGGTCTCGGTAAGGTACCTGGAACTAACCCCTCCAGTCGTTTGTCCGACCATCCGGATGAGCGAGGACATCTTGAAGCAACGACGGTGCGGGCCTTTCTGGTGTCTGCCGGCATTCCAACCGCCGGGGTTACTGAAGAGGCACACCTTCATTGCCGGAAGTGCGGTCGGGTTCTCCCTCCAATCCAAGGCAGACAAGAGCGGATCTTCGTCCTCCGAGGCGTGGGTCAACGACGCATCAAGCGTCCATGCCGGTATCCGGTGCCTCCAAAGGCCGGATTCGGGCCGTGGCCGTACGATGCTCTGTCTAGATATGGCCCGGAAGCGGGCCGGGAACGGAGCACCCGATGACGACTGCACGCATTCTCGACTTTCTTCGCACCCGCCGTCCCGATGGTCCCTGCCTCGTGGTGGACCTGGATGTCGTGCGCGACAATTTCGTGTCATTCCGGAAGGCGCTGCCCGACAGTTCGATCTATTATGCTGTGAAAGCAAATCCCGCGCCGGAAATTCTCCGTCTGCTCGCCGGTCTCGGCTCCAACTTCGATTGTGCTTCGGTTGCAGAAATCGAAATGGCATTGCAGGCGGGCGCCACCTCGGCCCGCGTATCTTACGGCAACACCATCAAGAAGGAGCGCGATATCGCGCGTGCTCATGCACTCGGTGTTTCGCTCTTTGCCGTCGACAGCCACGAGGAAGTCGAAAAAATCGCCCGCGCGGCTCCCGGCGCGCGCGTGTTCTGTCGCGTGCTGACCGATGGCGAAGGCGCTGAATGGCCGCTGTCGCGCAAGTTCGGCTGCGTGCCGCAGATGGCTGTCGATGTGCTGGTCTACGCACACCAGCTCGGGCTCGTTTCTCACGGCGTCTCGTTCCATGTCGGTTCCCAGATGACCAAGCTCGACGCTTGGGATTCGGCACTTTCGGACGCGCGCCGGGTGTTCGACAAGCTCGCGCAGCAGGGCATCCATCTGAAGATGGTGAACATGGGCGGCGGCTTCCCGACCCGCTATCTCAAGGACATCCCGACCGCGCAGGCTTATGGCCAGGCGATCAACGGTTCGCTGCGCAAGCATTTCGGCAACCAGATCCCCGAAACCATCATCGAGCCGGGCCGCGGCATGGTCGGCAATGCCGGCGCGATCAAGGCCGAAGTCGTTCTCGTATCGCGCAAGTCCGATGAGGATGAGGTCCGCTGGGTCTTTCTCGACATCGGCAAGTTCGGCGGACTGGCCGAAACGATGGACGAAGCGATCCGCTACTCGATCGTCACCCCGCGTGACAATGACGTGATGGAGCCCTGCGTGCTTGCAGGTCCGACCTGCGATTCCGCGGACGTGCTCTACGAGAAGACGCCCTATCCGATGCCGGTCTCGCTGACCATCGGCGACGAGATCCTCATCGAGGGAACGGGTGCTTACACGACCACCTATTCGGCGGTTGCTTTCAACGGCTTCGAGCCGTTGCGATCCTACGTCATCTGATCGTTCCCAATTCTCTTATGGGAGTTTCCCGGACGCCTTCGGGCGCCCGGGGATCGCCTTCACGTCCGGATTTCAGGTCAAGCCGCAGCGGGGGATCCTCCGATGACCTTTATCGATCTTGTTTCATCGTCGCAGAATTTCATCCTTGATGTCGAGTTGCCGGCGGATCTTCCTGCGCGCGAAGCATTGCTGGACCGCGCGATGGGGCCGGAGCGCAAGCGCAAATCCTCCGAGACGCTGCGTCGCGGCAGGCTGCCTTCCGCAGGGTTGGCGCTGGTCGCGCGGGACATGACCGGGAGGCTTGTCGGCACGGTACGGCTTTGGGATGTCACTGCCGCTTCGAAGCCTTTGCTGCTTCTCGGACCTCTGTCGGCGGATCCGTCAATGGCAGGTTCGGGGATCGGCTCGGCCCTGATGCGCCGGGCAATCAGCCTGGCCGCGGAAAAGGGTCATGGCGCGATCGTGCTGGTCGGCGATGCGCCCTATTACAAGAGGTTCGGGTTTGCGTCCGAAAAGGCCGCAGGCCTGTTGATGCCCGGGCCGGTGGAGCGGGAGCGTTTTCTGGGCCTTGAGCTTGTTGAAGGCTATCTTGACGGCGCGTCTGGCCTTCTGGTCGCGGCAGGACGGCGCGCGCCCATCGAGCACGATCCCGACACCCTCTGCTGGGAGCAGGTGGCCTGAGGACTGCCACACAGTTTCGCGAGTAATGTTTGCCTTGGGCTGCTGGATCGCAACGCCGCCCATTCGATTGGATGTGGACAGTCCGGTTCAAAGTTTGAAGTGATGCCTGTCGCGCTCAATCGAATCCGGTTGAGCGCGACAGGCATTCGGCACCGCGCCGGAGGGAGGCGCGGTGCGCGGCGGGGCAGGATCAGAATACGACGCCGCTGCCGAAGGTGACCGGGCCGTCAGGGTAGGACTTGCCCGCATCGCCACGAGCCGTTCCGATATCCGAGGTTGCGGTGCAGTCGATACCAGCCTTTGCGGCCTTGGCAGGAGCTTCGTCGCAAAGCTCGATTTGGGTATTGGCATTCTGCGCAAGCGCGGTGGAAGCGTGAAGCGGCAGCAATGCGGTTGCGGCGAGGGCGGCGGCGAGGGTCAGTCTGGTCATGATCGTCTCCTTGGAGGCTGTTGAGATTGCATGTCCGGCTTTATCTGTCCGCTCCGGGGGCAGAGCGGTTCCGGCGATGAGGTGAACATGGCGATTGTCCCTCCGACGTTCCGCTCAGCTTTGAAAAATGGAGCATCGATTTCAGTTCTGGCGGGAATTTTCCGAAATCGATTGGACTGAAACGCGCGAGATCCCTATTTGAGAGGAACCTGGCTGGGCCCTTGTAGCGGTCACGGCGCCTTTGCGGATCTCGACATGGCAATCGAATTGACCACCGCCGGCTTTATCGATCTCATATTGCGCGGCGGAACCTTCGGCATCCTGCTGCTGATCATCATCCGTTTCGTGCAGCGACCGGAATTCGGGTCTTTATGTGCAACCGGTATCCTGTTCGGAATCACCGGACTTGTGGAGATCATTCTGAATTCTCCGCCGATGCTTGAGGTTCTTGCGCCAGCGGATTTCGTGGCCATCGGATTTCAGCAGTTTCACTTCATAGCGCTCTGGTGGTTCATCCAGGCCTTGTTCGATGACCGATTCAGATGGCGGCTGACCAGCTTTCTGCCGCTGACGGCATCGATCCCTTTGATTGCGGGAGCTTCCTTTGCGCCGGGGGATGCGCGCTGGTGGTTCACCATGGCGCTGGTCGCGTTGAACGTGGCGCTGCTGGGGCTCATCATCCATACCGCGCTCCGGCACCGTTCGAGTGACCTGATCGATGACCGGCGAAACTTCAGCCTGGCGCTTGCCTTCACGGTGCCGCCGTTCACATTGTTTGTTTTCGCCACGGGTCTCATCAGTCTGGATGCACCTCTCGTTTCAGCGCTCTGTCTTGTCTACTCCTCGGTCTATTTCCTGCTCGCGTTGGGGTTCTCCTACTGGCTCACCAGCCTGAAGGAGGGTCTGTTCGAACGGACGGATAACGGACTGCGCTCGCGGCCGGACTCGAGCGAGTTATCAGGGGCTGACCGGCTTGAACTCGAGCGGGTGATCAAGGCAATGGACGGCGGACTCTATCTCGAACCGGGGCTGACCATCGGCAGTCTTGCGGGGAAGCTCCGGATTCCCGAGCACAGGCTCAGAAAGCTGATCAATCGGGGTCTCGGCTATCGCAATTTCGCGGCCTTCGTGAATGACTACCGCATTGCGGAGGCAAAGCGCCGGCTCTCGGATCCGGAGCTTGCGCGCGAGCAAATCATACAGCATGCCTTCAGCCTCGGTTATGCCTCGCTCGCACCTTTCAACAGGGCGTTCCGCGAACGGGTCGGTGTGAGCCCGACCGAATTCCGGGAAACCGCGCTGGGGGCATCCGTCACGCATTGACCACCGCGTGACGGACCGGCCTCCACGCGAATGAAGAACGGTCTGGACACGCGCCTGACCGCTACTCCACCGTGGCTGCAATTGCCTCGAGGGAGCGCAGCGTGAGCGCGGCGATCGTGAGCGTCGGGTTAGCCGTCGCCGATGTCGGGAAGGTTCCTGACCCGAGCAGGAAAAGGTTCGGATGATCGAAGCTGCGCTGGTCGGAATCGACCACCGCACTGGACGCATCGGACCCCATCCTGACGGTGCCGATGATATGTCCCGCGCCCTGAATGTCCGGCGAATGCCGGACGTTTTTCGCACCCAACGCCTGAAAGATCTCGTCGTGGGCTTTTTCGGCCGCCTCAAGTCCATTGCGGGTGTAGGCGTCGAAATCGTAATGGATCTGCGGCAGGGGAACGCCGTTGGCATCGCGCTTTTCCGGGTCGAGGGTGACGCGGTTTTCTGCATCGGGTGATTGTTCCACCAGCGACGCCACCCGGATCTGTCGTGATGTCGCGTCCTTGAGGGCTGCATCGAGTTCCTCGCCGCGCAGCCCCTTTGCTGCAAGTTCTGACGCCGTGGTGGTCGGCGCTCCGGTGGGCCAGCTGTGACCGTCATTGCCGATTTCGATGCGGAAGGCGCCGCGTTCGCTTCGGAAGCCGCCATCGCGGAGGTTTTCGATCCCCGAGGTCGACAGCGGGCCGCGATAGGGGAACACCGGCTCCGCGGCTTCCGCCCAACTGAGCCGGGTGGGATGATCCATGAGGTTGCGTCCGACCTGATCGGAAGTATTGGCCACGCCGTTGGTTGCGTTCTCCTGCGCCGAGTTCAGCAACAGACGCGGTGTTTCGACAGCATGAGCCGCGACGATGACCACCTTGCCGGACGCGGTTCCGGTGCTGCCGTCAGCCCGGCGGAATTCGACGGACGATATCTTTCCATCGTCGCCAACGTTCAGTCTGGTTGCAGTGGTTTCATCGTGGACGCTCGCACCGGCATTTTCGGCGACGCCCACATGAACCGTTGCGTCGTACTTGGCCTGAATCGGGCAGATGGGAATGCAGGAATTGTTTCCGCAGCACTCGGGACGCTCGGCGCGGTAAACCGAGTTCCGTCCCTGCGGTGTCGAGCTTACCCGGTACGAGGTGCCTTCCAGTGCGGACAGGAAATGCTTGTCGAGATAGGTCATCGGAATCTGCGGCATCGGGAAGTCGCCGGAGCGGGGTGAGCCGAGGTCCTCGTCCGAGTTGCCGGCCACGCCGATCTCGTTCTCGGCTTCAAGGTAGTATGGCTCGAGATCATCATAGGTGATCGGCCAATCGACGCCGCGCCCGTAAAGCGATTTCAACTGGAAGTCCGAGGGAAGGTTGCGCAGGGTTGTTCCTAGCCAGTGCCAGGTGGTGCCGCCAACCACCTTGATATAGGTCGACTTGAACAGCTCAGGGCCTTTTTGCTGGTAGAAATCCTCGATCCGGTGTGTGAGCGGATGAGAGGCTTCCGGGTCGTTCGGATAGGCGGATTCAGGCACTTTGATCTTGGCATTCCAGAATCTCTCCACCGCATCATAGCGCTCGATGCGCTTTCCGGATTCGAGAAAGGCTACGTTCAGCCCCTTGGCTGCGAGTTTGGCCCCTGCGAGGGCTCCCGCCACACCGGTTCCGATAATCAGAATGTCTGCAGTAATGTCATTGGCCATGAAATCGGCTCCCGGTGGTCAAGTTCGCGCGGGGTGGAGAAGGTGGGGCTCAGCCGGCTGGAGGTTCGGCCCAGTACCCCATCGCTCCACCGCAGTAGCCCATCGGCTTGGAAAAAGTCATGGCCTGCCATATCAGGGCGTCCGTGTAGGTCAGGACATCGTTGCTGTCGGGATCAGGCGATACGCCGCTGTACCAGGCGGCAACAACTTCATTTGCCAGATCCTGATTGTCGGCCCCGTCCGCAAGTGCAGCGAGTTCGTCCGTCTTGCCGATGGCCTTGAAGGCTTCGAGCATGGATGTCGCGATGTCGGATGAAAGATCGTCTTTTCGGGTCAGGCGTTCTGAAAGTGCAAGGAAACCTTCCGGATCAAGCTCCGCTGCCGAAGCAGCCCCCGGCCACTGTGCGAAGGCCGCAAGAGCTGTGGCGGACCCGCCTATGAGAAGATGCCGCCTGGTTGGCGAAAACTGGCTGGAAATCGTGGCTCGGGACATCTTAACTCCTTGCGTATCCCATAGAACGCCCAGGGCACCGAGAGGTTCCTGACCAAGTTGAAAGCATGTGGATGGCTGCCATCCGAGGGCCTTGGGCCGCCGCCCTGTTTCCGCGGATTGACAATGTGGGAGAGGATCCCTATCTGCAGTTCCTCGGGTCTGGAGCCCCGGCCGTCCGCAGGCAGAAATGCCATGGTGAAGTCTCCAGCTTTCAAGCAGTCACCTTTTTCGATGACATGCCGGACAGTGGAATGCGGGCACCGCTTCAATATCTGCATGTCATGACAGGAGACCTGCCATGCGTGATGCCACGCTATTGCCCGACTTGAATTCCCTGAAGGATCAGGCCCGCCGTCTTCGCGCGCGGCTTGGCGCCAACGGAGACACGATCAGCCATTCGAAAGCACTCGAACTTGTTGCCGCCCAGCACGGCTTCAAGGACTGGAACACACTGCACGCAGCCCTCGGAAACAGGGCGGGTCCGGAGCGATTGAAGCCCGGGGCGCGAGTGAGCGGCACCTATCTCGGCCAGCCTTTCAGCGCGCGTGTGTTGGGGGTTCAGGCGCTTACCTCGGCGCCGGGGAACTACCGGGTGTCGCTCGATCTCGATGAAGCGGTGGACGTGGTCACGTTCGACAGCTTCTCGTCGTTCAGAAAGCGCGTGAACGGCGTCATCGGGGAAACCGGCGTCAGCCGTGAGCGGACGTCGAACGGGCGGCCGCAGCTCGAGCTTTCGTGGTCCTGACGAAGCCTCGCTTCACCCGGCGATATCGACAACACCGCAGTCGCCTGCCTGCGTTCCGAATGCAAGCAGGCGGCCCGGCTTGTCCCAGGCCAGTGACGTGATGGCGCCCTTGCCGGGGCGCCGCAGCAGCGCCTCTTTGCTGTCCGCTATGCGCACAGCAAGCACCATTCCGTCGCCGAAGCCGATGGCCACCAGTTCCTCGACCGGATGGCAGGCGACGCAGGTGACCATGGTGTCGGCGCGCTGGCCGAGTTCGAGTGGCGCCTTGCCCATTGGGCCGTCCTTGCCGGAGAAGGGCCAGACAATGGCCGAAGGGGCTCCCGAAGAGGCAAGCCACTTGCCCTTGTTCGACCAGGACAGGGATTTCACCTTCGCCGGGTAGCCGGTCATGCGCATATGCCGCTGTTCGCCACCGGGTTTTCCGTCAAGCTTCCAGCCGTGCAGCGCGTTCTCCTGCATGGCGGTAACCAGAAACCGCCCGTCAGGGCTGAATGTCACCTGATTGTGGGCGCCCTTCCACTCGAAATCGAGAGCCGGCGCATTGCCGTTCACAAAGGCGAGCGAGACCCCGTTGTAACGCGCCATGGCAATCCTGAGGCCTTTCGGGGCAAAGGCGAGACCTTCGACGGTTCGGGCTTCCTCGAACGTGCGCTCGGTCTTGTCCGCAAGCAGCACGGTTACGGTGCGGCCTTCCGAATATGCGACTGCGCCCTGAGGACCCGATGCGACTGCGGATACCCATTTCCGGCCCGGGCCGCGCAATTCAACTTCGGTTCCGTCTGCCCGCAGCTGCAGGACCTTTCCGTCTTCTCCGCCCGAGATCAGCGATTGGCCATCCCAGGAGCGTGTTGCAGCAAGCAATCCGTCATGAACTTCATGACGGTGTGTGCCGTGGTCAAGCCGGACCACAAGGCCGGAAGCAAGTGCGAAGACCGGCACCTCTTCGAGAAAGGTGACCGCAAGGCAATGATCGTCAAGATCGACGGGAGCGACTGTCGGCATGATTGCGCGCCTCAGGCCTGGCAGGCGCGGAAGGTGCGCTCGAGCTTCTCGCGATCGAGATCCCGGCCGATGAAGACGATGCGGCTTTCGCGCTTTTCGCCCTCTTTCCAGGCACGCTGGTGGTCACCCTCGACGATCATGTGGACCCCCTGGACAACGTAGCGGTCTTCGTCGCCCTCGAAGGCGATAATGCCCTTGAGCCTGAGAATGTTGGGTCCGTCGATCTGGGTGATCTTTTCGATCCATGGGAAGAACCGCTTGGGGTTGAGCGGACCGGCACGCAGGGAGATCGACTCGACTGTCAGGTCATGGATGGCGGCCGGAGCGGCGTGATCGTGATCATGATGGTGGTGGTGATGATCGTGACCGTGGTGATGATGATCATGGTCGCAATCGGGGCCGCAGACATGATCGGGATCATCGTGATCCAGGAAATGGGGATCATTGTCGAGGGCGCGCGTAAGATCGAACGCGCCACGGTCCAGGACCGCATCAAGCGCCACGGCTGCCCGTTCGGTGCGGTGAATGCGGGCGGAGGGATTGATGGCGCGCACGGTGCGTTCGACGGCTTCGAGCTCCTCTGGCGACACGAGGTCGGTCTTGTTGAGCAGCACAACATCGGCGAAGGCGATCTGGTCTTCGGCCTCGCGGCTGTCCTTGAGGCGTGCGGGAAGATGGCGCGCGTCCACGAGCGCGACCACTGCGTCGAGCTTCGTCTTGGCGCGCACATCCTCGTCCATGAAGAAGGTCTGGGCCACCGGTGCGGGGTCGGCAAGGCCGGTGGTCTCGACAATGATGGCATCGAACCGGCCCGGACGCCGCATGAGCCCTTCCACAACGCGGATAAGGTCGCCCCGAACCGTGCAGCAGACGCAGCCATTGTTCATCTCGTAGATTTCCTCGTCGGACTCGACGATGAGATCATTGTCGATGCCGATTTCTCCGAACTCGTTGACGATCACCGCATAGCGCTTGCCATGGGCTTCGGTCAGGATGCGGTTGAGCAAGGTGGTCTTGCCCGCGCCGAGATAGCCGGTCAGCACGGTTACGGGGATGGGGGCGGCGGTTTCGCTCATGGTCATATGGCCTTGTCGGGATTGGGTCTCGAAACGGTCATATAGGTTGTTTACGCCGATTGCGCCACTCACGTGGGCGTCTTCACAGCGACGTAATGTGCCGGGCAGCCGCCAGACCGGACTGGTGGGCGGCCTCTATGCGCGCGCCGATGCACCAGTCACCGCAAGCCAGCAGGCTCGAGCCCGCATTTGCAACGAAAGGCACGCCCAGGGGTGTCCTGGTCTGGGCGTAGCGCCAGCGGTGAACATCGACATGGACAGGCTGGGGCAACTTGAAGGCATCGCCTATCATGGCCTGCATCGCGCGCAACATCGCTTCCGTAACCGACGGCTTCTCATCCTCCAGATGCGTGAGGCTCCATTCGGGAGATGCGTGCAGTACAAATGTCTCGCCTGTTCGGCCCGGCTTGGAACTGTTCCGGCTGATAAATGACAAGATGTCGGACGGCCCGCCGCGGATCAGATCCGGGATCAGGTCCAGATTGGCGTTGAATGCAATCATTGCGCACCAGCATGGCGCCATTTCCACGTCGGTAATCTTTGAGAACGAGGGATCCAACGGGGACAGGAGCGCATGGGCCTGCGATGCGGGTATTGCGACGACGATCCTTTTTGCCGAGATCGAGTAGGTTTCCTCCTCTGCGGTTTCCACCTCCACCCGGTAGCCATCGTCGGTTCTGGCGATGGTGACAGCGCGGTTGCGCAGACGGATGTCGAGGCCTTCGGCGAGCGCCTTTCCCAATGCTGACATTCCGGGTTGCCCGACCCACCAGGGCCTGGAGCTGTCCTTGCCGCCAGGGCGCCACGGAGCGAGGACCCCGCTTTGGGCAAGACGGTTCACCACGGCATTCAGCTCCGGTGTGCGGCTAGTCATGTATTGCGCGCCATGGTCGAACTCCCCGCCATCGCTACGGCGGGTCGAAATTCGGCCACCGGGTGCGCGGGATTTTTCGATGATCAGAACGTCTTGGCCGGCATCGGCAAGGTGTCGTGCTACGGTCAGCCCCGCCAGACCGGCGCCGATGACAAGTATGCGGGGTCTGTCCATGCTCAAGCTTTCCTTGCGTTGGAACGGCCAGCCCCAAAAGACTGACCCGATCAAATAGGTGTGGCGAGGAAAAATCAACCGAGGGTCAGTGTATGCCGTTCATGGTTCTGGACGGGTCATTTCGGGATGCGGGTCAGCGCAACTCGCCGGGATCGAAACGGGACATATCCTGGAGCAATTCGCAAAGTCCGCTGACCGCGTGAGACAGCAACGCTTCTCCCTTTTCAACGGTTGCCCGTGAAGCATTGCCGGCGGCTCCATCAGGGTTGAGGTCGGCCATTTTCCAGCCGAAAGCATGTGGCCCGTAGGCGCGCAGATGCTTAAAGCTTTGAAGAAACTCGACCTGTCGGGAATGAAAGTCACGTACCGTTTCAGCACGGACAAGATCCGGTCGGAGTGCCAACATCACCGATGTCTCGATTTCGCCGGCATGAATGTCGAAAGCCTTGTCTTCCGGTGAAATCACACCGTCGGGCACCCCGAAACGGGTCCAGCTTGTCGCGACCACCAGCATGTTGAAACGAATGCGCGCCTCTGTGGCAACGATGGTCATGAGCGGCGAGTTGCCGCCATGGGCATTGAGCAGCATGAGCCTTCGGATGCCCCGGTCCGCGCAGTCTTGAGCGATGCCGATCCAGCGGTTTATGGCTTCGTCAAACCGCAGGCTCCGGGTTCCATCGACATCCATGTGTTCGACGGAGTAGCCCACCGTCTCGACCGGCAACAGTTCAATATGGATATGCGATGGTGCCGCGGCTGCCAGCCGTCGGGCGATCGCGCCAGCAATCACCGAATCCGTCTCGAAGGGAAGGTGCGGCCCGTGCTGCTCGTGGGCGCCGAGGGGAAGGATCGCGATCACTTCCGATTGTGATGTCATATGGTGGCTTTCCCGGCAGAGCTTGTTTAGAGTTTGAACAAGGGTTTGAGTCCGTATTGTCACTTTTCTAGTGATATGGATGTGGCATGTCACGGGTTGTTGGGGAAACCCGGAGTAGAGGCTGCAACAGGGAGTTGTCCATGTCCTCCAAGAAGAAGCAGAAATCCAGGATGACGAAGCGGGAAAACCAGGCCGAGGCGCTCGCCCTGATCAACCAGGTTGCGCGCAACGCGCGGACCGCGCTCTCACGTCATCTTCTCGATCTCGGCCTCTATGCCGGCCAGGACAGCGTGATGCTGATCCTTGATGATGGCGACGGGCAGACTCCGGGTGCGATTGCCGCAAGGCTCGGCGTGAAGGCGCCCACGATCACGAAGACAATCGGCCGGCTCGCCGCGCAGGGGTTCGTGCGCCGCGAAACGTCACCGGATGATGGCAGGATGCTGCTGGTGTTTTTGACCGACGCCGGTCGCGACAAGATCAAGGCAGTGCGGAAGGCACAACGCCGCACCGAGAAAGCCGCGTTTGCCGGATTGAAGAAACGAGACACAGTCGATCTTCTGAACCTGCTTTCAAAAATGGATGCGAACATCGCGACGACGCTGAGCGCAACGGCGCTCCCGGTTGATAACGAAACGGACCAAGGCCGGGTTGATGCAATGGACGAGGACGGCGACCTGGGCCCCGAAGACTTGGTGCTGCCGTCCACAGATTGATTGCCAGTTCCCTTTAAAGCTTTTAGCCTTGTTTAAAAGTTTGAATTGGAGTTTAACGCTCCGCCACGGGGGAACGGTATTTGGCGCAAAAGGTAAAACTTTCCACGATCGCGGAAGCACTCGGGTTGTCGACGGCGACCGTGTCGCTGGCGCTGCGTGACAGCCCGCTGGTGGCCGACGCCACTCGGGACCGGATCAAGGACAAGGCGATCAGCCTGGGCTACATCTACAACCGTCGTGCGGCCTCGCTTCGAACCTCCCGTTCGGGCATTGTCGGTGTCGTCGTTCATGACATCATGAATCCGTTCTACGCCGAGATCCTGAGGGCCATCGAAACCGAACTGGACCGGAGCCGGCAGACTTTCATCCTGTCAAACCACTACGACTCGGTCGAGAAGCAGCGGAATTTTATCGAGACCCTGCTGCAACTGGGAGGCGACGGAGTGATCATGTCGCCGGCCATCGGAACGCCGGCTTCGGATATCCGGCTCGCCGAAGACAATGGCATGCCCGCGATCCTGATTGCACGATCGGTCCCCGAAATCGACGTTCCCACATTCCGCGGCGACGATGCTTATGGTACCGCGCTGGCAACAAATCATCTGATCAGCATCGGGCACACCCGCATTGCGATGATTGGCGGCACCGATCACACCTCGACGGGACGCGACCGGTATGCCGGTTATGCGGACGCCTTGCGCAAGGCCGGGCTAGACGTCGACCCTGCACTTCGGATACCAGGACCCCGAACCAAGCATAGCGGCTTCGAGGCCGCAGTGAATTTTCTCGCCAATCCGCTCAAGCCAACAGCCGCCGTTTGCTGGAACGATCTGGTCGCGATCGGGCTGATGAACGGCATCGCACGGGCGGGGCTTGCACCAGGAAAGGATATCTCCGTGACAGGTTACGATGATCTTGAGGAGGCGGCGATCGCCACTCCTGCCCTGACCACAGTCTGGAACGGGCAATCCGATGTCGGCAGATTCGCGGCGCGGGCGCTGCTCGACAAACTCAACGGCTCAAGCGAGGCTGATGGCCTTCATCTGATCAAGCCCGAAATGCGGATTCGTCAATCCACATCTCCGCTCAACCCCGGCGCCGGACGGCAGGGGGTGGCGCAATGAACGCCGGCAATTCAAGATCTGTCCTGGTTCCGGGCAAGGTCAACCCCAGGGTCCGCGAACGGCTGGAGCATGAACTCGAGCCGGTTTTCATCGACAAGGCTGATCCCGAATTGATGGATGAAACCGCGCGGGCAGGCATTCGCGGCATGGCCGCGATGACCGCAATATCCGCATCTTTCATTGATGCATTCCCCAATCTGGAGATCATCGCCAATTTCGGCGTCGGGTATGATGCAGTTGATGCGGCGCATGCGGCATCGGCGGGCGTCATGGTCACAAATACTCCGGATGTGCTTACCGACGAAGTTGCTGATACCACGATTGGGTTGCTGCTGAATACGCTCCGGGAGCTTCCGAAAGCCGAAGCTTACCTAAGAGCAGGGCGCTGGGCCGCGGTAGGGGCGTATCCCCTCACGACTTTGACCTTGAGAGGCCGTACGGCGGGCATCTTCGGGCTTGGCCGGATCGGGCTCGCGATTGCAAGGCGGCTCGAGGCGTTCGGGGTTGGCATCCACTATCATACCCGCAACAAGCGGGAGGATGTCGATTATCCCTGGCATGAAACCTTGCTGTCGCTTGCAACCGCGGTCGATCTTCTCATCGTCGTGGTGCCGGGTGGGGCAGCCACCGACAACGCGGTGGACGCCGATGTGCTGGACGCGCTCGGAACCGATGGCGTACTGATCAGCGTGGGGCGCGGCTCGACAATCGACGAGCCCGCGCTGATCGCGGCGCTGGAGCAGAAGCGGATCGCTGCGGCCGGGCTCGATGTGTTCGCAGACGAACCCAACGTGCCAAAGGCGCTCATCGATCTTCCCAATGCGTGTCTGCTGCCGCATGTCGCCTCGGCATCTGTTTTTACGCGAAACGCCATGGCCGATCTCGTGGTCGACAATCTTGCCGCCTGGTTCGATGGCCGTCCGGCCATAACCCCTGTTCCGGAATGCGCGGAACTGAACATCAGAGACTGACCGGGAAGCCTGTCAGCTGTCAGGTCTGGCCTATTCGGCGGCTTCGGCGGGTTGCTTACGATGGTCGCGCACGGCCCGGCCGAAAGCCCCGAAAATCCGGTCGGACACATCATCGCTGCCGACCCAGTATTCGGGATGCCACTGGACGCCGATGGCAAAACCCGGCGAGTCGATGACGCTGACAGCTTCAATGGTTCCGTCTTCTGCGACGGCTTCGACCGCAAGCCGTGGAGCAAGACGCGAGATCGCCTGCCGGTGAAGCGAGTTCACCTGCGCTTCCCCGTCTCCGAGAATTGCTGCGAGACAGCTGCCTTCCTTGACCTTGATCGAATGCCGGATCGCAAATGCCTCGTCCCAGTTCTCGGTCTGGGGCTTGCGATGGTCCATCCGGCCCGGCAGTTCCTGGATTTCAGTGGCCAGCGAACCGCCCAGAGCCACGTTGAGTTCCTGAATGCCGCGGCAGATGGCCAAGAGCGGGATTCCGCGTTCTATGGTCCGCCGTATGAGCGCCATCGAGAGTTTGTCGCGCGCGGGATCAAACGGCCCATGACTTTCCGTTTCGGTCTCGCCATACAGTGACGGATGGACATTGGTCCGCGAACCGCTGATGAGAACGCCGTCGACCCGATCGAGGACCATGTCGATGTCGGTTTCATTCTCCAGCGCCGGGACCACCAGCGGCAGCACTCCCGATCCGTCGACGGCTGCCCGGATATACTGGTCCGGAGATGCGTGCCAAGTGTATCCGTCGAAAGTGCGGATATCGGCAGGTATCGCCACAATACCATGATGCATGGCTGAAATCCTTTGAATATGCATGGCTGAAATCCTTTGAATTCGGGGCGCTCGCGCCTCTTCACCTGGTCGTCAGTTTGTCGCGGCTGTCCCCGGTTTTGTCAATTCAACCCGCGAAAAATGCCTGTTTGTCGGGCGCTGCCGCAAGGTCAATCAGCGCGCGTTAACAACTGGCAAAAAAAATTGACCATTGCACTTCATATCCCCGGCTTTTGCTTGAAAGCCATATCGCAACATGGTTATGTCTTCACATGTCGCCAGGGCGCAATATGGAAACATCCAGCGCCTCGGGACTGAAGTTCAACTGGGAGGTATTTATGGACCGTCGTTCCTTTATCAAGAAGGCTGGTGTTGCGGGTGCGGGCGCTGCTGCAGCGACCACTCTGGCCGCTCCGGCCATCGCACAGACAATGCCGAAAATCACCTGGCGCTGCTCCTCGGGTTTCCCGAAGGCGCTGGACACCATCTACGGCGCAGCAGAGGTGTTCGCCGCGGCCGTCGCCGAAGCCACTGACGGCAATTTCGACATCCAGGTCTATGGAGCCGGTGAAATCATCGGCGCGCTTGAAGGCGCCGATGCCGTTCGCGACGCCACCATCGAAATGGCGCACACCGCATCCTACTACTTCTTCGGCAAGGACCCGACCTGGGCGTTCGGTACGGGCGTTCCCTTTGGTCTGAACCAGCGCATGACCAATGGCTGGCTCTACGAGGGCGGCGGTCTGGATCTGCTCAACAACGACTTCTATGCCGGCAACAACATGATTGCTTTCCCGGCAGGCAACACCGGCGCCCAGATGGGTGGCTGGTTCCGCAAGGAAATCAACACCGTTGCAGACATGCAGGGCCTCAAGTTCCGCATCGGCGGTTTTGGCGGCCGTATCATCCAGGAAGTGGGCGTCGTTCCGCAGAACATTCCTGGCGGCGATATCTATGCGGCGCTCGAAAAGGGCACCATCGACGCGGCCGAATTCGTGGGTCCGTATGACGACTCGAAGCTCGGCTTCAACAAGGTTGCACCTTACTTCTATTATCCCGGTTGGTGGGAAGGCGGCGTGACGCTGATGAACCTCATCAATCTCGACAAATGGAATGAGCTTCCGAGCGCCTACAAGGGCGTGATCAAGAATGCTTCGGCACTTGCCAACAGCGTGATGATGGCGCGTTACGACACCCTGAACCCGCCGGCTCTCAAGAAGCTCGTGTCGGAAGGCACCAAGCTCCGTCCCTACAGCCTCGAGATCCTTGAAGCCTGCTTCAATGCAGCCAACAAGGTCTATGCCGAGATCGGCGCCGAGAACCCGACCTTCAAGAAGATCCATGACAGCTACATGGGCTACCGCGGCGACGGTTACCTGTGGTTCCAGCTGGCCGAGTACAACATGGACACGTTCATGATGATCCAGCAGCGGGGCGGCAAGCTCTAAGCCAGCTCGCATCAACTCAGGCACTCAAGGCCCCCGGTGTTCGCAGGAACATCGGGGGTTTTTCGTTTCGTGGGGATGTTAAAGCCGCACGGGCATGCGGCAATTTCAGGGTTGCCGGGACCGACTGGCTTGTTCGTCCCTGTATCGTGCGGTGACACTCTGCGGGTATGCGCGTCGTCGCGCATCTTCGCCATACGTTGCGACTTTTCTGACCGGCAGTCTGACGATCAGAGCGAAGACAAGACACCGTGCGGTAGGTCAGCATGAGGCAGAAAAAGAAAACCCGGCGATTACAACCGCCGGGTTTTGCTTGTTTTTACGAGACCAAAGCTGGCTTCAATCGAAGTTCGGCAGCCCGCTCCCGCCACCGGGTGCTGGCAGACCGCCCGGCGCGGGAATGGCGCCATCGGTCGCCGGTTCGTCCGAGGTTCCGAGCTCCGGGGGCGCGCCGAGATTGGGTGCTCCCGGCAGGCTGAGACCTGACCCCGGCAGACCGAAGCCACCACCGCCGATGTTGTTGATCTCCTGATCGATGTCGCTTTGGTCCATGATCACCGGAGGCGTCTTGTAGTGGGTGACCAGGCCGGGGAACGCAATCAGAAGGCCGAGCATCGCCACCTGAATAACAATGAATGGCAGCGTTCCGGTGTAGATCGCCTTGGTCGAGATCGGTTCAACCATGCGGTCAGTGGTCTTGTCGTACCAGGCTTTGATCGGTGCGACGGAGCGCAGATAGAACAAGGCAAATCCGAACGGTGGCGTCAGGAAGCTTGCCTGAAGATTGAAGCCCAGAAGCACGCCGAACCAGATCAGGTCGATGCCGAGTTTCTCTGCCACGGGCGCCAGTAGCGGCACCATGATGAACGCGATCTCGAAGAAATCGAGGAAACAGCCCAGAACGAAGACGATGATGGAAACCGTGATGAGGAATCCATTCTCGCCACCGGGGAGCGCGAGCATCAGTTCCTCGACCCAGATATCTCCCGAGATTCCATAAAAGGTCAGCGCGAAGACGCGCGCACCAATGAGGATGAACATGACGAAGGTCGCAAGCTTGGCGGTCGAGTCGAGCGCCTGCAGGAGTGTCTTGAGGTCGAGCCGGCGCTTCATCAGCGCCATCGCCAGCGCGCCGGTTGCGCCCATCGCGCCACCTTCGGTCGGTGTCGCGATCCCGAGGAAGATCGTGCCGAGAACCAGGAAGATCAGCGCAAGCGGAGGAATCAGAACGATCACCACCTGCTCTGCCATCTTCGACAGATAGCCGAGACTCATCGACCTGTTCAAAAGCGCAAAGGCATAGGGCAGAATCGTGGCAACCAGAGCCGACCACACCACGCGCGTTTCGTAGCGCAAATCATCGAAGACAAGATAGTAGCAGCTCACGAACAGCAGCACGGCAATGCCGAGAATGAGATAGAGCGACGGACCACCGTCGCCCAGCGGCCTGGCCTCAGGCGGCAAGGCCGGCGCCCATTCCGGCTTCAGGATCGTGATTGCAAGAATGTAGGCACAGTACATCCCGACGACAATCAATGCCGGGAAGAAGGCGCCGACATACATGTCACCGACCGAACGGCCCAACTGGTCGGCCATGACGATCAGAACCAGAGAGGGAGGAATGATTTGGGCGAGGGTTCCCGACGCCGCAATCGTGCCTGCCGCCAGACCCGGGTGATAGTTGTAGCGCATCATGATCGGCAGCGAGATCAGACCCATGGCGATCACCGACGCGGCCACAACGCCGGTCGTCGCGGCGAGCAGCGCGCCAACCACCACAACGGCAAAAGCAAGCCCGCCACGCATGGTGCCGAACAGCTGTCCGACCGTGTCCAGCAGATCCTCAGCCATTCGGGAGCGCTCAAGCAGGAGCCCCATGAAGGTGAAGAACGGAATCGCGAGAAGCGTGTCGTTTCGCATGATGTCAAAGACACGGTTCATGTTGGCCTGCGCCAGTGGCCAGAAAAGCCGGATCTCCGGCGAAATGTGGCTCAATTCAACGCCGACAATGAAGAAATACATGCCGCCCGCCGCAAGCGTGAAGGCGACCGGATAGCCGAGGAGGAGCATGGCCATCACGGTGATGAACATGATCGGCGCGAGATTGTGAGCTATGAGATCAAGCATTGGTGCCATCCTTCATTTCGGACGCGGCCTCTACCTGGGGAGGCATGTCATGGTCATGCCCGGGCTCTTCTTCAATATCGCCTCGAATGATGGCGATGCGCTTGATGATTTCAGAGAAGGCTTGCGCCGTCAGAAGGATGAAGCCGACGAGAATGCTCAGCTTTGCGGGCCAGATGATCAGGCCGCCGGCATTGCTGGACATCTCTCCGGACTGGAAAGAGCGCCAGAAAAACGGCCAGGCGAGATAGGTCATCATGAAGCAGAACGGAAGCAGGAAGAAAAAGTGGCCCAGCAGGTCGATCCAGTCGCGGGTGCGCTTGGAGAGATTGCCCGCGATCACGTCAATCCTGACATGTTCGTTCTTGCGCAGCGTATAACCGGCGGCGAGCATGAACACAGCGCCGAAGAGATACCATTGCACCTCGAGCCAGGCATTTGACGACATGTCGAACGCCTTGCGGATCGTCGCATTGCCTGCGCTGATCAGCACTGCCGCAAGCACCAGCCAGGACACGTTGCGGCCAACAAACCCATTGATCCGGTCAATCAACCGGCTCAACATCAAAAGACTTCCCATAGTGTCCTCCCGGTCAATCCGCCTCCAATTTTTCGGAGTGCGAACAATCACCGTTCCCTTGTGGGCATCATTATCACCAATGCCGCGCCGGAAAAGCCCATATCAGCAAAATTGCAGGCAAGGCAACGAGTGGTGCACTTATTTTACCAGTTCTTCTCTCAGCCTTTGGTGGCGTCCGGCGAACCATCTGTCTATACCGTTGCGCAATGGGTTTGAGCCAATGGGAGTGCGCTGTGCTGGCAAGTGAATTGTTCGACGTTTCCAGCGAAGTGGTTATGGTCACCGGCGGGGGATGCGGTATCGGCCTGGCGATGGCGCGAACCCTCGCCCGCAATGGCGCCAAGGTGGTGCTGGCGGATATCGCGCTTGAGCGCGCGGAAGCCTCAGCTGCCGAGATCCGTTCGGAAGGCGGCACAGCGCTAGCCGTCGGCCTTGATGTCCGCAACGAGGAAATGATCGGCTCTGCATTTGACCTTACGGAAGCGGAACTGGGGAAGGTTGGCGTTTTGGTCAACAATGCCGGAATCGCCCATCGTGACAAGGCTGTCGCACTGTCGCCGAAGGCGTGGCGATCGGTGATGGAAGTCAATGTCGACGGCGCTTTTGCAGTCGCCCAGGAAGCGGCGCGCCGCATGATTCGTGACCGGCGGGCGGGCTCGATCATCAACATTTCCAGCATTCTCGCCGACCGGCCGATACGCCAGATAGCCGCCTACAGCGCGTCCAAGGCGGCGCTCAGCCACATGACCGGCTCGCTGGCCCTCGAATGGGCGAAGCACGATATTCGCGTCAACGAGATCCGGCCCGGCTGGTTCGAGACCGGGTTGACCGATCCCTTCCTGAAGGGACCCGGTGCGAAGATCATGGCGGCACAAACGCCGTTGGGACGGCTTGGCGACGGGCTTGATCTGGCCGGTGCTGTGTTGCTGCTGGCTTCAAAGGCGAGCAGGTACATGACCGGGAGCACGATCACCGTTGATGGCGGGCACTCGATAGGAAAGTAATCTGTCGATCCGGGGCAGGGGTGCGACAGTTTGTTGCGGCCAGAGTTCACGGCCCGGCACGGCGTTGCGCACTTTGCCCCGGCACACGAATTCGATTGACCGCCGCCGCCAAGACTTCAAATATCACCGTAGTGGATTAGATCCCGGTGCTGACTGACTGACGCGAAGCACGAACGCTCAGCGTCGGCGGGTGCCCCAAGGCGGTCCATGCGGAGGAGCCATTTGATGACCGTTCACGACGTATCGCTCGATGACAAGTTCGACCTCGACAAGCAGAGGATCTTCGTAACCGGATCCCAGGCGGTGGTCCGGCTGCTGATGATGCAACATGAGCGCGACCGACTTGCGGGCCTGAATACCGCCGGATTCATCTCCGGATATCGCGGTTCACCGCTCGGCGGGCTGGACCAGCAGATAGCCCGGGCTCAGAGACACCTGCAAAGCCGCAACATCATCTTCCAACCTGGGCTGAACGAGGAGCTCGCGGCGACCGCCTGCTGGGGGACACAGCAAAGCGGCCTTGACGGTACCGGCAAGTATGACGGCGTCTTCTCGCTCTGGTACGGCAAGGGCCCCGGCGTCGACCGTTCCGGCGATGTTTTCCGGCACGCAAACCTTGCCGGTTCCTCCCGCCACGGCGGCGTTCTGGCGTTGATGGGCGACGACCATACCGCCGAAAGCTCGACCAATGCGCATCAGACGGAATTCAACTTCATCGATGCGATGATTCCGATTCTCAATCCCGCCGGCGTGCAGGAGATGATCGACTATGGTCTTCACGGATTTGCCATGTCCCGATTTGCCGGAACATGGGCGGCGCTCAAATGCGTGAAGGACAATGTCGAGTCGACGGCCTCGGTCGAGGCTGGGCTTGACCGCATCAAGATCGTGGTTCCGGATTTCCCGATGCCTCCGGGTGGCCTGAACATTCGCGCCAATGACCTGGATTTTCTGGGGCAGGAAATGCGGCTCCATGAGTTCAAGCGGGATGCCGCCAGCGCCTATATCCGCGCCAACGGGCTCAACCGGATCATTTATTCAGGCGGGGCGAAGGCCAGGATCGGAATTCTCACGGTCGGCAAGAACTATCTCGATGTTCGCCAGGCGCTGGATGACCTCGGAATCGACGAGGCAAGGGCCAACCAGATTGGTGTGCGGCTGTTCAAGGTGGCCTGCCCGTGGCCATTCGATCGCGAAGACATGGCCGACTTCGTAGATGGTCTGGACATGGTGATCGTGGTCGAGGAAAAGCGCTCGCTCCTGGAAAGCCAGCTTCGCGAAGCGCTTTATGGTCAGGCGCATCAACCGGTTGTCGTCGGAAAGCGCGACGAGCGTGGCGACTGGCTGTTCCCGGTCAAGGGCGCGCTCGACCCTAATGATATTGCGGTTGCGGTGGGCGAGCGGGTCCTCCGGGTCATCGGCCACGCCGAGGACATTGATGCAAAGGTCAAGCGCATCCGCCAGTTTCAGAGCATGCTCGCGGAGAGCACCGACGTCGCCGGCCGGACGCCCTATTTCTGCTCCGGTTGCCCGCACAATTCATCGACCAGGGTTCCCGAAGGTTCCGTTGCAGCGGCCGGCATCGGCTGTCATTTCATGGCGCTTTGGATGGACCGGGACACGTCCGGCTTTACCCAGATGGGCGGCGAGGGGGCGCAATGGGTTGGGCAGGCGCCCTTCAGCACCCGGAATCACATTTTCCAGAACCTGGGTGATGGCACCTACAATCACTCCGGCGTTCTGGCGCTCAGGTTCGCGATCGCTTCGGGCGCCAACATCACCTACAAGATTCTCTACAACGACGCCGTCGCCATGACTGGCGGCCAGACCCATGAAGGCGGTCTGACCGCCGATGCAATCGCGCGCCAGGTGCGCGCAGAGGGCGTGGACAGGATTGCGCTCGTCAGTGATGATCCGGGCCGATATCCGGCCGGGACCGATTGGCCCTCGGCGATCAGCATGCATCACCGGTCGGAAATGGATGACGTGCAACGCGAATTGCGCGATGTCCCCGGCGTTTCGGTTCTCATTTACGACCAGACCTGTGCGGCGGAGAAACGGCGGCGGCGCAAGCGCGGCGCATACCCGGATCCTGACAAGCGCGTCATTATCAACGAGCTTGTTTGCGAGGGCTGTGGCGATTGCGGCGTGAAGTCCAATTGCGTTTCCATCCAGCCGGTCGAGACCGAGTTCGGCCGCAAGCGCAGGATCGATCAATCGGGCTGCAACAAGGATTTCTCTTGCGTCGAGGGATTCTGTCCTTCCTTTGTCACGGTTCATGGCGCCCGGCTCAAAAAGGCAGGGAGCAATTCCCGGGTCACTCTCGGGGATCCCCTGGAGGGCTTGCCTGCGCCGCGGATTGCGTCGCTTGACCATGGCTGGGCCTCGATCATCGACGGCGTCGGTGGAACCGGAGTTGTCACCATCGGCGCCATCCTCGGCATGGCCGCGCATCTGGAAGGCAAGGGCTGCGGAATGATCGACATGGCCGGTCTGGCGCAGAAGGGTGGGGCCGTGTTCTCCCATGTGCGAATTGCCAGCACCCCTGCCGACATTCACGCCATCCGGATTTCTGCCGGCAAGGCCGACCTGATTCTGGGGTGTGACCTGGTGGTTTCCGGGTCGAAAAAGGTGCTCACGGCAGTGCGCGAAGGCGAGACGTCGGTTCTGGTCAACACCAATGAGGTGATGCCAGGTGAATTTACCCGAGACGTCGACTTTTCCCTCCCGACAGAGCGCCTCAAGCGGGCGATCGTAAAGGCCGCCGGAGCAGAGCAATCGACGTTCTTTGATGCGACACGCGTTGCCACCGCATTGTTTGGCAATGCGATCGCCGCAAACATGTTCATGCTGGGCATGGCCTCTCAGAAAGGTGCATTGCCGCTGGCCCCCGAAACCGTTGAGGAAGCCATCCGTCTGAACGGCGCTGCCGTGGCGATGAACTTGGAAGCGTTTCGCTGGGGACGAAGGGCAGGCCACGATCCGCAGTCCGTGCTGGAGCTTGTGACGAACCAGGACAAAGGCGCCGAGAACCCCGCCGAAGAAAGCGTCACCGCGTTGATCGATCGGCGGGCCGAGTTTCTCGCGGAATACCAGAACCGGAAATGGGCGCAGAAATACCGTGACAGCCTAAAGCCTCTGATCGAGGCGGAGACCCGGGTCACAGGCGCTCCGGGTGCGGTGTCGGAAGCTGCGGCGCGGTCTCTGTTCAAGCTGATGTCGTACAAGGACGAGTACGAAGTTGCGCGCCTATATAGCGATGGGAGCTTCCGGCGACAGTTGGCAGGTCAGTTCGAGAGTTTCGAGCGGCTGGAATACCATATGGCGCCACCGGTGCTGGGGCGCAAAGACCGCCACGGTCATCCCGTCAAATCCTCGTTCGGTCGTGGAATGTCGGTTTTGTTTCCCGTCCTGTCCAGGCTCCGGGTGCTCAGGGGAACACCGTTCGATCTGTTCGGCTATTCCGCCGAACGGAGAACGGAGAGGCAACTCATTTCCTGGTTCATTGACGATCTGGATTTTGCCCGACAGCGGTTGCTTGCTGAAAATACTGACCTGATAGCCAAATTTCTCTCGTATCCACTCAGTATTCGAGGGTATGGACACGTAAAGCAAGGAAACATTGAAGATCAAATTCAGAAAAAGGATGGCATTAAGCAGTTAATAACGGATTCCGGCGATAACGTGTCTGTTGCCGCGGCCGAGTAGCGCGCACCCGGGCGCTGAGCATGCTGGCCGGAGGGGTGTCGGCGCCGCACTAGTCGTTCTTGGATGTATGAATTCGGATCACTGTTAAATCCAATCTTAATCTCCTTCCGATATGTCATGATGCTAACCAATCAAGGCGGCGTTCATGCATTCGTCAAACAGCACAGCATTTGCAGACGATGTCCGGCTCTCGTTCGTGGCTTCGTTGTATCAGCAGCGGGGCACGCTCTTCGCCGGCATGATTGCGCATGTGGTGACGACGACTTCCGTCTTTTTTCGTATCGACGACCCGTTTTATCTCTACGCCAGCTTGGCTTTGTTCGTGATATGGCTGTGCCGCAACCTTGACATGATGCGGTTCGACCGCCTCGACAAGACGTACTTCAAGCTTCAGGACACCTTGCGCTGGGAGAAGCGCTATGTCGTCGGCTCGCTCGTCGCGGCATTCACGCTGGGAACAGTTTGTGCGCATTCGCTGGTCGTGGCGAAGGACCCGTTTGCGGAGATGGTTACGGTTTCGGTGACGCTTGCCACCATGATCTCGGTCGTTGGCCGGAATTTCGGCTCCCGTCTGAATGTGGACATGATCATTCTGGCCGCCTGCCTGCCGATGATGGCAGGCTTCGTGATGGCGCATGACCCCTACATGATCCTGATGGGGTTCCTTCTCCTGCCGCTGTTCTTGACAACGCGGTCCATGGCCAACGGGGTCCGCGATTTTCTTTTCAACTCCGTGACCGCGGAAAGAAAGACTGCAATCCTCGCGGAGCGGTTCGATACGGCACTCAACAACATGTCGCATGGCCTGTTCATGCTTGACGGAGAAGGCCGGATCGAGGTCGCCAACCTCAAGGCCCGCGAGTTTTTCCATATTGACCGGAACGTCAATCTGAGCGGCCGTGCCCTCAAGGCTGCGCTGCGGCTCGGAACTCGAAACGGTCTGATCCCTCGTGAATATTTCGCGGATATCCGTGCAACTCTCTCCGATCTGATCGCCGGGCGTGAGCATAGGGCGCTGATGCGAACAGACGCCAACACATGGCTTGAATTCAGCGCCAGACACCGTGGCGAAAAGGGCGTCGTGCTGACGTTCGAAGATGTGTCCGCGCGAATCGAATCGGAAAAGCGCATCCTGCAACTGGCACGATTTGACAATCTGACGGGATTGCCGAACCGGTCATGGTTCCGTGAGCTTGTCGCCAAGAAAATCGGCAAGGCCCGGCCTGACCAGAATTCGGCTCTCGCAGTTATCGACATCAACGATTTCAAGCATGTCAACGATACGATGGGTCACATCAGTGGTGACAAGCTGCTCAGTTCCCTTGCTGCGCGGCTGAGGTCCGTGGCCAACAAGAAAATTCTCGTTTCGCGGTTTGGCGGCGATGAGTTCGTTCTGTTTCTCCCGGACATTGCGGACGAGGCTGATCTCCGGAAGACAATGGATGAGGTCGTCGATACGCTGGGTGGAACCTATGTGATCGATCGCCACAAGCTGTATATCAGTCTGTCCGCCGGCGTTGTCATGGCCAGGACCTCCGATGCGCAGATCGAGGACATGCACATTCAGGCGGATCTGGCGCTCTACGAAGCAAAGCGCCGAGACAAGGACCGCTGGTGCCTGTTCGAGAAATCGATGGATCAGCAATATGTCCGTCGACAGCGCCTCAAGTCCGATCTTCGCGACGCGATCAGAACCCACTCAATGAGCCTCGTCTATCAGCCGATGTTCAATCCCGAGGGAACACGGATCGTCGGTGCCGAAGCTCTGTCCCGCTGGGAGCATCCGGAGTTTGGTCCGGTTTCGCCCGCGGTCTATATTCCGCTTGCCGAAGAGATGGGCATCATCAGCGAACTGACGCACAGCGTCGTTGCGCAGGCCGTGAAGGTTTGCGCCACCTGGCCCGAGGAGATGTTTGTCTCGATAAATCTTTCCGCGCACGATCTTGGGGATCGCACGATCGTTTCCGTTATTGCCGACGCCCTCGACCGCAACGCCCTGGCGCCTGAGCGTCTGCAGCTCGAAGTCACAGAGAGCGGACTGATGGATGACATCGACAAGGCGCGAGACATTCTCTCCGAACTGCGTGGAATGGGTATGCCCATCGCCATCGACGATTTCGGGACCGGCTATTCGAGCCTGAGCTATCTCAATCTACTGCCGCTCAACAAGGTCAAGATTGATCGCTCCTTCGTCAGCAACCTCACCGAAGATCCCAAAAAACTCAAACTGCTGCGCGGCGTCGTCAATCTGTCCCGCGAACTTGGTCTCGAAATCATTGTCGAGGGCGTCGAGACTGAGGATCAGCTGACCACGATCCGGGACAACAACTGCGCGGACATAATCCAAGGCTATATCTTCGGCGCGCCGATCCGGGAAGGCGTGTTTGCCGAACTGGCAAAGCGGCTTTCACGCTCGGCAAAGCGGGCCAGGCCACAGGCCGCTCTTGCCCGGGCCTGACACCCCGGACAAGACGCCTGATCAAACCGGCGGGCTGCGAGGCTTGCTGCCCCGATCATGCGGCCATTATTTGTTGCGGGTGCTTTTCTGGCATTGCATCGCCCGATAGGGCTCTCTTTGGATTTTATTAACCATAACGGCAGGTTAATAAGGTCGTTAGAGCGCTATTTGATTGATTAACCGAATTTTAACGATAAAGTTTTCCCGAGTTCAACTGCGGGGATGCGAAACTGATGACTGTCGCGGACAGCAAGAAGTTGACGGGGTTCAGCGACAGCGTCATTCGCTTCCTCGAGAACATCGAGTATCGTCGGATCGACAATGCCGATGACCTCGAAGACGTCGCCCGCTTGCGCTTCAAGGCCTTCACCGCAGTAGGCCTGGCTCCGCAGTCCGGGCCGCTCCTGATCGATGAACTCGACTTCAAGCCCAACGCACATGTGCTTGGCATCTTCTTCGACGAGCAGCTTGTATCGACGATCCGTGTTCATCACGTGACAGCCGCCCAACGCGACAGCGTGGCTGTGTCTCATTTCCCCGATGTCATGAACCCCCTTCTGGATGCAGGAAAAACGTTCATCGATCCTGTCAGGTTTGCAGCCGACCCGGAACTGATGCGCGATTATCCGGCGTTGCCCTACCTCACGCTGCGGGTCGCCACCATGGCGACAATCTATTTCGATGTCGATTATTGCCTGTCCGTGATCAAGCCCAACCACAGGGCATTCTACAAGCGAATCTTCCAGTCGATCGAACTGACCGAGCCGCGTTTCTTCGAGCGCTACAACAGCAATATCGAGTTGCATGGCGCCGATGCGCACGAACTCAAGCGCACCCTGTTCAAGCGGTTTCCCTTCTTCAGCTCGCAGCCCAGCGAACGCAAGATGATGTTCGCGCCGCGCAGCGAATTGATGATGCCTCCGCTGACAATCCGGCCAACCGCCAGATACGCGCTTCAGCGAGCCGGATAACCGGTTTCCTATCCGTGGTTTTGCCTGAAAGCGGGGCAATTCCGGCACAAACAGGCCTTGATTGCTGCCACACACCCGTGTGTTGTCCATTGCACATTCACGGTGGTTTGTGTAATCCCTCGTTCAAATGTCACTTTGGGAGTTACAGCATGGCTGAGCAGATGAGCGGTCCCGTCGAGACCGGCGCTGAGATGGACTATTCCGAACACGAAAAAACCTATGCGGTCTTTCTGGCCGGCGCGAAATACGGCTCGATTGTCATCATCGCGTTGCTGATCTCAATGTCTGCGTTCTTCTTCACAGCGGCCGGAGGCATTACGAGCTTCCTCTTGTTCCTGGTGCTCAGCATCGGCGGTAGCTTTCTCGCACGCTGACCCCTTACAAGCGAATTCGGATCCGGGTAACCTGATCCGGTTCGTCCCATCACGAATGCCAGAGGAGGGGCTCGCGTGGGCGCCACTATTTTTGTAGCCAAAGAATCAGATCCGCTCGAACCGAGAGTCGCTGCTTCGCCTGAGACCGTGAAGAAGATGGTTGCGCTTGGGCTTGAGGTCGTTGTGCAAAAAGGCGCCGGAGAGAAATCGCGGATCTCGGATGATGATTTTATCGCCGCAGGCGCCAAGGCGGGAACCGCGACTGAAGCCAAGAAGGCGGATGTGGTTCTCAGGGTGCGCCGTCCGTCGGAGACAGAAATGAAATCGCTCAAAAAGGGAGCGATTGTTCTGGCGCAAATGGATCCCTACGGCAACGAGAAGGCCCTGGCGGCTCTCGCGAAGGCGGGTGTTACCGCGTTCGCGATGGAACTGATGCCACGGATCACTCGTGCGCAGTCGATGGACGTGCTGTCCTCACAGGCAAACCTCGCAGGTTACCAGGCTGTGATTGAGGCATCCCATGCCTTCGATCGCGCAATGCCGATGATGATGACTGCCGCGGGAACCGTTCCGGCGGCCAAGGTTTTCGTCATGGGTGCGGGCGTCGCCGGACTTCAGGCAATTGCGACCGCGCGCCGGCTCGGTGCGGCGGTTTCGGCCACCGACGTCCGCCCTGCGGCAAAGGAGCAGGTTGCCTCGCTCGGAGCAAAGTTCGTCGCCGTGGAGGACGAAGAGTTCAAGGCAGCCGAGACTGCAGGCGGCTATGCCAAGGAAATGTCGAAGGAGTATCAGGCCAAACAGGCCAAGCTCGTTGCGGACCACATTTCCAAGCAGGACATCGTGATCACCACCGCACTCATTCCGGGACGTCCGGCGCCGAAGCTGATTTCGCGCGACATGATAAAGAGCATGCGTCTCGGATCGGTCGCGGTCGATCTGGCAGTGGAACGTGGCGGCAACATTGAAGGCTCGAAAGCCGGAGAAACCGTGACGATCGACGGTGTAACCGTGATCGGCGTGCTCAACATGCCGGGCCGGATCGCTGCAAGTGCGTCGCTCTTGTACGCCAAGAACCTGCTGACGTTCCTCGACACCATGATTGACAAGGAAAGCAAGTCGGTTTCGGTCAATTTCGATGACGAACTGGTCAAGGCAACAGCGCTTACTCACGACGGCGCAGTGATTCATCCCGCCTTCGGCGGTGACACAAACAAGGGGGAAGCGTGATGGCGGGTTCCGCACTTGACACCGCTCTGGAAAATCTCGAGCAGGCGGTAGACGCCGTTAGAACCGCGGCGGAGAATGCCGGCCCTGCCGGGGACGGTGTGGCAGCTGCGGTCCATGTGGCAAGCGGCGGAGCAATCGATCCTTTCGTGTTTCGCCTTGCGATCTTCGTGCTGGCGATCTTTGTCGGCTACTACGTTGTCTGGTCGGTGACGCCGGCGTTGCACACGCCGCTGATGGCGGTCACCAACGCGATTTCCTCGGTGATCGTGGTCGGTGCTCTTCTGGCCGTTGGCGCATCGCTTTCGGGCTGGGCGACGGGGTTCGGGTTCGTTGCGCTGGTGCTGGCTTCGGTCAACATCTTCGGCGGCTTCCTGGTGACCCAGCGCATGCTGGCCATGTACAAGAAAAAAGAGAAGTGAGGGCCGGCTGATGTCTGAGAATTTCGCCGCATTCGCCTACCTCGTCTCGGGTGTGCTGTTCATCATGGCGCTCCGCGGGCTTTCGCATCCCACGACCTCCCGTCAAGGCAACATGTACGGCATGGTCGGTATGGCGATCGCCATCGTCACCACGTTGCTTCTCGCGCAGCCGTCGTTCGGCGGTTTCGTGATGATCATTGCAGGTCTCGCCATCGGCGGTGGCGCGGGCGCCTATATCGCCCGCAAGATCGCGATGACGTCGATGCCGCAACTCGTGGCAGGCTTTCACAGTCTTGTGGGCCTGGCTGCCGTGTTGGTGGCGGCGGCCGCGCTTTACTCCCCGCATGCCTTCGGCATTGGCGAGGTGGGTGAAATCCATGCGCAGGCGCTTATCGAAATGTCACTTGGCGTGGCGATTGGCGCAGTCACGTTTACCGGCTCCATCATCGCTTTCTTGAAGCTCGATGGCCGCATGTCGGGCAAGCCGATCATGCTGCCCATGCGTCACTTCATCAACGCAGCGCTCGGGATCGGTATCGTGGTTCTCATCGGTGCGCTGGTGGTCACGGAAAGCTACACGGTTTTCTGGCTGATCGTCGTGCTGTCGCTGGTGCTCGGGGTTTTGATCATCGTGCCGATCGGTGGCGCGGATATGCCCGTCGTGGTGTCCATGCTCAATTCCTACTCGGGCTGGGCCGCTGCCGGCATCGGCTTTACGCTTGGCAATCTCGCGCTCATCATCACAGGGGCGCTGGTCGGCTCTTCGGGTGCGATCCTGTCCTACATCATGTGTAAGGGCATGAACCGTTCCTTCATCTCGGTCATTCTCGGCGGCTTTGGCGGCGAAACCGCGGCTGCGGGAGGCGATGATATCGATCGCACGGTCAAGATGGGATCGGCCGATGACGCTGCCTTCCTGATGGCGAATGCCTCGAAGGTCATCATCGTCCCCGGTTACGGCATGGCTGTGGCCCAGGCCCAGCACGCCACCCGGGAACTGGCGGACAAGCTGAAGGAACACGGTGTTGAAGTGAAGTACGCCATTCATCCGGTGGCCGGACGCATGCCCGGTCACATGAACGTGCTGCTGGCGGAAGCCAACGTTCCCTATGACGAGGTTTTCGAACTGGAAGACATCAATTCCGAGTTTGCGCAGGCTGATGTGGCCTATGTCATCGGCGCCAATGACGTGACGAACCCTGCAGCGCGGGATGACAAGTCCTCGCCGATTTACGGAATGCCGATCCTGGACGTCGACAAGGCGCAGACATGCCTGTTCGTCAAACGCTCGCTCGGATCAGGATATGCCGGCATCGACAACACGTTGTTCTACAAGGACGGCACCATGATGCTGTTGGGCGACGCCAAGAAGATGACCGACGATATCGTCAAGGCCATCGAGGACTGACAGGCACGATGACCCTGGACTTGAAACAGGAAGGCCCGGCGTAAAGCCGGGCCTTCTTTCGTTGAGTTCGGTCTTCGGGATATCAGTTGGCAACCGAACGAAGTTCGAGTTCCGCGACACCGAGTGCGATGTTCACGCCTTCCTGTGCCTGTACGCTCACGGGCTGCAGGGAGACCGTGTTGTTGGATCCGCCGACAAGAACGTTGACACCCGCGCCGGCCGTTGCGCTGGCCTCGGCAGAGACCCCGCGATAATCGCCGGCAAGCGAACCGAGCGTGTATTCGTAATCGGTTGTGGGGGCCAGAACCAGCCACTGGATCAATGTCGCGTCGGTGAAGCCGATATCGACACCGAACTTGTTGATGACACCGAAATAGGGTTCCCTTGCCTCGCTGTCGTCTGCGGGAATGAATTCGCAGGCCAAGTCCTTGGAAGAGCCGAACACGAAGCCGGTCCCACCTTCAACGACGCATTCCAGCAATCCGGCTTCGACACTGTCGGCGCTGGCTGTCTGCGTCTGTGCGCCCAAGGCCAGGACGGTGGCGACACATGCGGTGGCGGCAATTTTCTTGTTGATGATCATGATGGCCTCACTTTCCGATTTTTCTGCTGTATGGGTTCCGTCCACAACGGTTATGGGGTCCATCGGTTCCGGCATTGTCGCCGCGATTTGCGATAGGAGCGCTTTTTCAGGATGGAAGCGGGTTGGAAAAGTTCGGCCGGGTCAGGCGTACGACGACCGCCGGATGGATCCCGGCACGGCGCGCGGTCGGCCCATCAAGGCGCTTTGATGCTGGTTCGAAACGAATGCCTGGATGCGTGCCGGCAGAAACTCAGCGTACGCGGGCCAGCCCGTCAATTGCGGGGCGGTATTTCGGATCGAGTTGCGCCGCCCGTGCATAGGCGCGCCTGGCCTTGGTCTTGTCGCCACGGCGCTCGTAGATCAATGCCTGGTTTGCCCAGGATTCAGCGACCTGCTTGTCCAGCTCGATGGCGCGGTTGAAATCGCTGAAGGCGTTCTCGTCGTCATTGAGCGCCACATAGGATATGCCGCGGCCATTGTAGGGCTCCGGGGAATTCGGGGCCAACGAAATGGCCGTCGAGAAATCCTCGATCGCCTGGGCATGCTGGCCCTGCAATTGCTTGATCAGGCCCCGGTTGTGGAATGCCCGGGGATCGGTGGTTTCGAGGTTGATGGCGCGGTTGTAATCGTTCATCGCCTCGGAGTTGCGACCCGCCTGTCGATAGAGGTTGCCGCGCCCGATATATGCGACGTCATAGCGTGGGTTGATCTGAAGCGCGCGGTTGTAGTCGTTCGCAGCTTCCGTCACGTTGCCCATGGAGCGATGTATCAGGGCTCGGTTTGCATAGGCCTGAAAAAACGACGGATTGAGCTGAACCGCGCGGTTGAAATCATCCAAGGCGTTCCGGAACTGACCGGATCGGCCGTAGGCGGCGCCGCGGACATTGTATCCCTCGGGATCGCTTGGATTTCGGCGGATCACCTGCGTCAGCGAGGCAATATTCTCATCGGTTCCCTGAGCGCGGTCGATCTGGATGGCATCTACTGGGGACGTGGTGTTGCAGCCCGCCAAGGCCATCGAGAGGACGGCAGCGATTATCAAGACATGCTTGCCCCCGGCAGTTCGCTCACTTGTCTTGAAGGCCGAAGTCAACCGCATCACTTGTGTCCCATGCAACCGGCCGGAAAGGTCCGTACCGTTTCATACTGCGCCTCCCGCGCCGGTCTTCGCACATCTTGTGCCAAGCCCGATTCAAGCACTGTCTTTGCTTTATGTTCCAAAGATCCAGAGCCGCGTGCGAAAAAAGGCGGAGACGAATTTTCGTCCCCGCCTCGTATTCATGCAACCCCAAAAGGGCAAAAAAACGGCTGAATCAGCGCGATGCCGGGCGGCCGCCGCCGATAAGGCCTTCGCGCTGTGCGCGCTTGCGGGCCAGCTTGCGGACGCGACGAACGGCTTCGGCCTTTTCTCTGGCGCGCTTCTGCGACGGCTTCTCGTAAAAATCACGCATCTTCATTTCACGGAAAATGCCTTCGCGCTGCATTTTCTTCTTGAGAGCGCGGAGCGCCTGATCGACATTGTTATCGCGGACAAGTACCTGCACGTTAATCCCGTTCCTTCGAGTTTTTCGGTTGGCTGAAGCAGTCTGTTCAGAACAAACAATTCACGTTCGTTCGGCCGACGGCTTTACGATTGAGAGGGGCAATACCAGTTTCGGCGCCGCAAGTCCAGTCCCCTTGCCGCTTGACACCGGAAGGGGCGGCGTATTTTTTCGGACTTGCTCACTGTCGGGAGGGCCATGGTCGGAGTTCCGTCGGCCTGGATCGCAAGGTCCGGATCGCCCGAGTGGCCATTGCCCAGTGCGACACTGAATGCCGCTTGGAAGTCGCAAAGCAGCCGATGCGCGACAAGCAAATTTGCTCTTGCTTGTCGACAACGACGTTCCTGAAACCCAATGCCTGAATTCCATGGCAACCATCCGGAGCCACATCGCCATGCGCAAATATTCCGCTTTTGCCGTCGCCCGGGAGGCCCTCCGCGGCCACAAGGGCTGGCCGGCACAATGGACCTCTCCCGAGCCACGCAAAGAATATGACGTGGTCATCGTCGGCGCCGGAGGGCATGGGCTGGGGACGGCCTATTATCTGGCCAAAGAGCACGGGATCACCAATATTGCCGTGATCGAAAAGGGTTGGCTCGGTGGCGGCAATACCGGCCGCAACACCACCATCATCCGCTCGAATTACCTCTATGATGAAAGTGCGGGCCTGTATGATCACGCACTCAAGCTGTGGGATGGGTTGTCGCAGGATCTCAATTACAATGTGATGTATTCGGCGCGCGGCGTGATGATGCTGGCGCACAATGTGCATGACGTGCAGGTGTTCAAGCGGCATATCCACGCCAACCGCCTCAACGGAATTGACAATGAATGGCTAACGCCGGAAGAGGCCAAGGATTATTGCCCGCCGCTCAACATCGAGCAATCCGCCCGCTATCCGGTGATGGGTGCCGCCTTGCAGCGCCGAGGTGGTACTGCAAGGCACGATGCCGTGGCTTGGGGCTATGCCCGTGCCGCAGCCGATATGGGCGTGCATATCATCCAGAATTGTGAAGTGACCGGCGTGCGCCGGGCAAATGACGGGTCCGTTTCCGGTGTCGATACCAGCCGCGGCTTTATCGGCGCCAAGAAGGTGGGGATCGTGGCGGCAGGGCATACTTCCGTGATCATGGAGATGGCCGGCGTCAGGATGCCGCTGGAGAGCTATCCTCTGCAGGCGCTGGTTTCCGAACCGGTCAAACCGGTCTTCCCCTGCGTGGTGATGTCCAACACCGTGCACGCCTACATCTCGCAATCCGACAAGGGAGAGCTGGTGATTGGCGCCGGCACCGACCAGTACACTTCTTATTCGCAGACCGGCGGACTGCACATTCTCAGCCATACGCTCGACGCGATCTGCGAGATGTTCCCGATGTTCACCCGCATGAAGATGCTGCGGTCATGGGGCGGCATTGTCGATGTGACGCCGGACCGTTCGCCGATTCTCGCCAAGACGCCGGTGAAGGGCCTTTACGTCAATTGCGGCTGGGGCACCGGCGGCTTCAAGGCGACTCCGGGATCCGCCCATGTTTTCGCCCATACGATTGCGCGCGACGAACCGCACCGGATCAATGCGCCGTTTACGCTCGAGCGCTTCAAGACCGGACGACTGATCGATGAAGCGGCGGCAGCGGCTGTGGCGCACTAGGATTACGCGGATGTCGAACCAGCCAATCAAACTCAGCGAAAAGCTCGCGACTTTCAACGAATTCTGGTCTCCGAGGATCGTCGCGGGCTTCAATGGCCACGATGTGATGGTGGTGAAGGTCAAGGGCGAGTTCAACTGGCACTCACACCCGGATACGGATGACCTGTTCTTTGTGCTCTCGGGACGGCTGACCATCCAGATGCGCGATGGCGATGTCGTGCTTGGGCCGGGCGAGATGTTCGTTGTTCCCAAAGGTGTTGAACATTGTCCCCGGGCTGACGTGGAAACCCATCTCATCATTATCGAACCGGAAGGCACGCCCAATACGGGCGACGCCGAAACCGCTGCGATCAAGACCAAGATCTGACCAAGGACCAAGCCATGCTTCTGATCCATTGTCCCTATTGCCGGGAAGACCGGCCCGAGCTGGAATTCCGGAATGCCGGCGAGGCACATATCGAGCGTCCGAAAGATATCGCCGCGATCAGCGATGAGGACTTCGAGGCGTTCTTCTTCATTCGGAACAACCCGAAGGGTGTCGCCTATGAGCGCTGGCGGCACATTCACGGCTGTGCCCGGTTCTTCAACGCGGTGCGGGATACTGTGAGCGACAGGTTCGTGACGACCTACAAGGCGGGTGAGCCGCGCGTGGAAGTTGCCCGCGCGGATGATGGTGTGGTGCGCGTGGCGGGAGCAGCAAAATGACGGGCGCAAACCGGATCAAGGGCAAGGGCCGGCTGACGCCTGCCAAGACAGTTCGCTTCAAATTCGACGGCAGGAGCCTGATAGCGGTCGAGGGCGATACTCTTGCCTCCGCGCTGCTTGCCAACGGCATTCACCTGACCGGCCGTTCCTTCAAGTATCACCGGCCGCGCGGCATGCTTTCTGCGGGACCGGAAGAGCCCAACGCGTTGATGGATGTCGCGCGTGACACGGCGCGGCGGACGCCCAATGTGCGGGCGACGGTACAGGAGGTGTTCGACGGTCTCCAGGCGAAGTCGCAGAATCGCTGGCCTTCGCTCGGCTTCGATGTGGGCGGGATCAATAATTACGCCTCGCCATTGTTCGCTGCCGGCTTCTACTACAAGACGTTCATGTGGCCGAAAGCCGCCTGGGAAAAGGTGTATGAACCCGTCATCAGGGCCGCCGCCGGTCTAGGCGTTTCTCCGAGCGAACCGGATCCAGACCACTACGCCAATCACTTCGTCCATTGCGACGTGCTGGTGATCGGCGGCGGTGCCGCCGGACTGTCCGCGGCCCTAGCGGCCGCGCATGCCGGTGCGCAGGTGATCCTGTGCGACGAGCAGCCTGAAACCGGTGGCGCCTTTCATCACGAGACAGACGCGGTCGTGGATGGCAAGTCCGGATGGGATTGGGCGCAGGCGGCGACACGCGAATTGGAAGCCATGCCGAATGCACGGGTTCTCACCCGCACCACAGCCTTCGGCTACCAGGCGCAGAACCACGTCGCTCTTATCGAACGGGTGACGGAGCATCTCGCCCGTCCCGATAGGTCACTGCCTCGCGAGCGGCTTTGGCAGGTGCGTGCAAAGCGGGTTGTTATTGCGACCGGGGCGATCGAGAGGCACATGGTGTTTGCCAATAACGACCGGCCGGGCATCATGCTGGCTTCGGCCGCGCGCACCTATCTCAATCATTTCGGCGTCGCCGTCGGCGCGAAGGTCGGGGTCTACACGGCTTGCGATTCTGCTTGGGCTGCCGCATTCGATTTGAAGGCTGCGGGTGTTTCCGTGCCTGCGATCGTGGATGTACGGCCCGATCCCGATCCGGCACTGGTGGCCCGGGCAAAGGACCTCGGCATCGAAGTTCTGGCGGGGCAGTCCGTGCTCGACACCTCGGGCGCCTTGCGGGTGAAATCGATGAAGGTCGGGAGGCCGTCGGGCGGATCGGCGCGTACGATCCCCATTGACGCGCTGATCATGTCGGCGGGCTGGACACCTTCCGTACACATGTATTCGCAATCGCGCGGCAAGGTAGTCTGGGACGAGGACACTCAGCGGTTCCTGCCCGGCAAGAACGTGCAGGACTGCGTCAGCGTTGGCGCCTGCAATGGCGTCGATGACCTGGACGATGCGATCGAGGGGGCTGCGAAGGCAGGGCTGGATGCGGCCAAGGTCACGGGGATCAAGGCAAAGTCTCGCTGGAAGGCACCTGAGGCCGAGGCGGGCACGTCATGGTCGGGCAGCATGATGGGATCAGCCGGCGGCGCAGGTCCGGATACCACCGTCAAGGCTTTCGTCGACTTTCAGAACGATGTGACGGCGAAGGATATTCGGCTTGCCGTTCGCGAGGGCATGCATTCCATCGAGCATGTCAAACGCTTCACCACCAACGGCATGGCAACAGATCAGGGCAAGACGTCGAATATTCATGGTCTTGCGATTGCCGCCGAGATGCTCGGAAAGCCGCTGCCGCAGGTGGGGCTTACGACATTCCGCTCGCCTTATACGCCTGTGACGTTCGGTGCGATCGTCAATCACTCGCGGGGAGACCTGTTCGATCCCGCGAGGCGTACGCCGATACATGCCTGGGAAGAGAAACATGGCGCCGTGTTCGAGGATGTCGGACACTGGAAACGGGCCTGGTATTATCCGCGCGCAGGCGAGGATATGCACGAAGCCGTCAACCGTGAGTGCCGCACCGTTCGAGAAGCGGCGGGCCTGTTCGACGCCTCGACGCTCGGCAAGATCGAAGTCGTCGGCCCGGATGCGGCGAAGTTCCTCGACCTGCTGTACACCAATGGCTGGCAGAAGCTGGCGCCGGGGCGTTGCAAATACGGCATCATGCTTCGCGAGGACGGCTTTATCTATGATGACGGCGTGGTCGGGCGGCTTGCCGAGGACCGGTTTCATGTGACCACCACCACCGGTGGGGCGCCGCGTGTGATGCATCATATGGAAGACTATCTGCAGACCGAGTTTCCCGACCTCAAGGTCTGGCTCACCTCGACGACGGAGCAATGGGCCGTGATCGCGGTTCAGGGGCCGAAGGCGCGCGAGATCGTTGAGCCGCTGGTGGAAGAGATCGATCTTTCCAATGAGGCAATGCCGCACATGAGCGTGCGCGAGGGCAAGATCTGTGGTGTGCTCACGCGGCTGTTCCGGATGTCGTTCACCGGTGAAGCGGGCTATGAGGTCAATGTGCCCTCCGATTACGGCGAGGCCGTGTGGGAGGCCCTTTGGGAGCGGGCAGAAGCGCTCGGCGCCTGTGCCTATGGCACAGAGACAATGCATGTCCTGCGCGCCGAAAAGGGATACATCATTGTCGGTCAGGACACCGACGGCACGGTGACGCCGGATGATGCCGGTCTCAACTGGGCCGTCGCCAAGAGCAAGCCCGACTTTGTCGGCATTCGCGGTATGAAGCGGCCGGACCTGGTTGCCTCGGGCCGGAAACAGCTCGTGGGACTGAAGACGAAGGATGCAAAAACCGTACTCGAAGAAGGTGCGCAGATCGTCGCTGACCCGAACCAGAGCGTGCCGATGACCATGATCGGGCACGTGACATCTTCCTACTGGTCGGAAAATTGCGGCCGCTCGATCGCCATGGCGCTGGTTGCCGATGGCCGTGCGCTCAAGGGCAAGACGCTGTATGTGCCGATGCCGGACCGAACCATCGAGGTTGAAGTGACGGATACGGTGTTTTTCGACAAGGAAGGAGGGCGCGTAAATGGCTAAATCCGCTCAAACAGCAAAAGCCGCCCGCGTCGAACCGCTCGACGGCCGTACCGGAGGCGCAGCGGGTGCGATGGTAACCCCGGCAAAACCGGCATTTCGGGTGTCGCTGCGCGCCAATGCCGCCGATGCGGCGGCGCTTTCAAAAGCGCTGGGGCTCCAATTGCCGCTCGAGCCCAAGACTTCGGCGAAGACTGCAAAGGGGCGACTGGCCTTCTGGCTCGGACCCGATGAGTGGCTGATCATAGACGAGGCTGCGGATCCGATGGCCGATCTGGCCAAGTGCAAGGCCCTGCACAGCGCCGTCGACATTTCGCACAGGAATGCAGCCCTTCTCGTCAGCGGAAAGGGTGCGCGGGCGACGCTCGAAGCCGGATGCCCCCAGGATCTCGGCGAAACCGTGTTCCCGGTCGGTGCGGTGTCGCGGACAATTCTCGGCAAAATCGAGGTCGTGATCTATCGCGGCGGCGAGACCGAGTACCGGGTCGAATTCTGGCGGTCGTTTTCTGCCTATGCGTTCGGCTTTCTCAATGAAGCCGCAAAGGATTGCCTGGCCTGATTTCACTCCGAGTGGGCGAGGTTCCGGTTCAGTCCGGCTTCGCAGGCAGGTCCTTGGGATCGAACTGTATGACCGTCAGCCAGGTTGCCGTAAGGGCCGGTTTCTTGCCGCCCTCGATCTGAACCGTGACGTCATAGGTGGTCATCAGCAATCCGGGTCCGCGCATCCGGGCTTCCTTGAGGACGAAACGTCCTCGCACCCGTCCTCCCGAGGGAACCGGGGCCATGAAGCGCAGCTTGTTGAAGCCGAAATTGATGCCGACATTCGGCTCGCGCAGCCGTGGAACACAGTCCTCATGCATGGCCGACAGCAGGGACACGGTCAGGAAGCCGTGGGCTATGGTTCCGCCGAAGGCCGTTTCAGCGGCGCGTTCAGGATCGACATGGATGAACTGATGGTCGTCGGTGGCTTCAGCGAAAGCGTCGATGCGCGATTGCGGGACATCGATCCATTTGGACACGCCGAGTTCGGTGCCCACCAGGCCATCCACGTCTGCAATAGAAATCTCAAGCGGCACATTGATCTCCAGCTGATTGATCCTTCGGCGAACCATAGTGCCAACAAGCAGCCAGTCCATTGCCAATTTATGTCAAATGCCGAGTTGTCCCGATGTGAGTTCATTGCGGGCCGGCTCAGCGACCGGGCGTGGTTTCTTCCCATGCAATCACCGAGCGGCCCGGCGCCGATCCGTCCTCAAACAGTCCAGGAGACGCGGGTGTCCATTGACCAGATGCAGAGGGAAGCTGCGGTTTGACGGCATCATGGCCGCGGTTGAACAGAACGGCAATACGTTGACCCGGAGCGCCCAGCACCATCAGGAACGCATTGAGCTCCGGATTTTCCCAGTCGCCTGGCGTCATGCTTTGTCCGTCGGATGTCATCCACTCAACCTGGTCGGGGAGCTCGGACCCATCGGCATCCTGCAAGAAAGCGGTGCCGGAGAGAGAGGGACTCCGGGCCCGGAGAGCGGACCAGGCTATAGTGAAGTCGAGCCGTTCCCTGTCGATTGCCGACCAGTCGCGCCAGGCGATCTCGTTGTTCTGGGCATAAGCATTGTTGTTGCCCTTCTGGGAGTGACCAAACTCGTCGCCTGCAGTCAGCATCACCGTCCCCCTGGATGCAAGAAGGGTGGCGATCAGGGCCTTGGCATCAGCATTCCTGGCTTCGCGGATTGCCGGGTCGTCGCTGGGCCCTTCGACGCCGTTGTTCCATGAGTGGTTGGCGTCGTGGCCGTCCCGATTGTCCTCGCCATTGGCCTCATTGTGCTTGTGCGCATAGGTCACCAGGTCACCAAGCGGAAATCCGTCATGGGCGGCGACGAAGTTGACACTGCGCGTCTTGCGCGCGCGATCGTCGCCGAAAACATCCGATGATCCTGACAGGCGAGTGGCAAGTGCGCCGGTCATGCCTTTATCGCCACGCCAGAATTGGCGGATATCGTCGCGGGCGCGGTCGTTCCACTCAAGCCAGGGTGGCTGAAAGTTGCCGAGCTGATAGCCGCCCGGTCCGATGTCCCAGGGTTCGGCGATCATGATCCTGTCATGGAGAACGGGATCGTCGATGATTTCCTTCAAGAGATCGGCATCGGGTGAAAAGCCATCGCCGTTGCGGCCAAGGATCGGGGCAAGATCGAAGCGGAATCCGTCGATACCGGCCTGAACCACAAAGTGCCGCAATGCTGTCAGGACAAGCTCCTGAACCGCCGGCCGCTCGCAGGCGAGCGTGTTGCCGCAACCGGTATCGTTGACCGGTTGTCCGGGATTGTCCTGTTCATGGCGATAGTAGGTAGAGTTTCCCAAACCCCGGAGCGACAGGGTCGGACCGTTGTTGTCGCTCTCTCCGGTGTGGTTGTAAACCACATCGAGCATGACGCCGATGCCCACCTCGTGCAGAGCCTCTACTGCGAACCGCAAATCGGCGATACCACCCGGTGCCAGCCGCGGGTCGAGCGCCAGCATGGTAACGGGGTTGTATCCCCAGGCATTCGTGAGCCCCAATGGCGGCAGATGACGTTCGTCAATCCAGGCGACAATGGGAAGCAGTTCCACCGCGCCGACATTGAGCGAAACGAGATGATCCAGGATTGCAGGATGCGCCAAGGCTCTCAGCGTGCCGCGGTCCTCCTCGGGCACTTCGGGATGGAGCATTGTGAATGCCCGTACCGGAAGTTCGTAGATCAACCCGCCGGGCGCAAAGGGAGGGCGGCCCGGATTGAGAGGAGGCAGGGGAGCTTCGAGCACGGTCTTCGGCATCAGAGATGCCGTATCTTCTCCAAAGACAGCAAGCCGCGGGTCGAATGCAAAGGGGCGATCGATCCGGATCGCGTAGGGATCCACCAGCAGTTTTGACGGATCGAAACGGTCACCGGATTCTGGCGACCATGGTCCGTGGGCACGAAGCCCGTAGCGGTTACCGGGCTTGAGACCGTTAATGGTGCCGGAAAAAACGCTGTCATTGCCGGCGTCCAGTTGGTGCCGGGACGTCTCGGCATCCGCCGCGTCGAAGATACACACGCTAACGCTTTCGGCTCCCGGGGCATGAACGGCAAAGCGCGCGCCGGACGACGTCAGGGAAGCGCCAAGCCTGGTTGGCGGCAAATTCTCTTCGGTATTGCCCATCAGGTGATGACAGTCGGTGCGTCGCGGCCGGTACGCTTGCTGATTTCGGCAATGGCTTCGGCCGCCGCAATGACAGGCTCCAGCGCTTCCTGTGTCTCCTGATCATGCAACGCGGGATCGGGTTCGTGGCGCTCCATGTAGACTCTGAGCGTCGCCCCTGAGGTGCCGGTGCCAGACAGCCTGAACACGAGGCGCGCGCCGCCTTCGAAAAAGATCCGGAGCCCTTGGTTGCTGCTGATCGAGGCGTCAATGGGATCGTGGTAGGAAAAGCTGTCCGCGCGCTCCACCGTCAGGGAGTTGAGTGACGTTCCGGACAGGCTGCCAAGCTTGTCTTCAAGCGCCGACATCAATCCCTGAGCCTGTTCCGTTTCAATGCCCTCGTAGTCATGGCGGGAGTAGAAGGTGCGTCCGTAGGTCGCCCAGTGATCGTGCACCACTTCCTTGACGCTCTGGTCGCGTGCGGCCAGAATGTTGAGCCATAGCAGCACGGCCCACAAGCCGTCCTTTTCCCTCACATGATCCGAGCCGGTTCCCGCGCTTTCCTCGCCGCAGATTGTGCAGCGTCCGGCATCCAGCAGATTGCCGAAGAATTTCCAACCAGTGGGCGTTTCGTGCATTTCCACACCCAGTTTGTCCGCAACCCGATCAGCCGCTGCACTGGTCGGCATCGAGCGGGCGATACCCCTGAGGCCAGTCTTGTATGCTGGCGCCAGATGCGCGTTCGCCGCGAGCATTGCGAGTGAATCCGAGGGGTTGATGAAGATGCCCTTGCCGATGATGAGGTTTCGGTCGCCGTCCCCATCGGAAGCGGCGCCGAAATCCGGCGCATCTTCGCCCATCATGGTGTCATGGAGGGTTTTTGCATGCACAAGATTGGGGTCGGGATGGTGCCCGCCAAAATCCTCGAGCGGCTCGGCATTCAGCACAAGCTGGGGATCGACGCCCAAGCGCTGCACCAGAATCTCCTTGGCATAGGGGCCGGTCACCGCATGCATGGCGTCAAAGGTGACCTTGAAACCGGATGCGATCATTGCCTGGATCGCATCGAAATCGAACAGGCTTTCCATGAGGTCGGCATAGTCGGCAACCGGATCGATCACTTCGATCGTCAGCCCGCCCGCATCGAATGTCCCTGTCTCATCTAGGTCGACGTCATTGAACATGGCGATCTTGTAGCTGTCGATTTCCTGGGTCCGCGCATAGATCGCATCCGTGATCCTTTCGGGTGCGGGCCCGCCGTTTCCGACATTGTACTTGATCCCGAAATCGCCATTCGGACCCCCGGGATTGTGGCTGGCCGACAGGATTAGCCCTCCGAAAGCGCCATATTTGCGAATGATATGGGAGGCCGCGGGAGTGGACAGGATGCCTCCTTTTCCGACCAGCACGCGGCCGAAACCATTTGCCGCGGCCATGCGAAGAACGGTCTGGATCACCTCGCGATTGTAAAAGCGGCCATCGCCGCCAACGACCAGGGTCTGGCCCTTGAACCCTTCAAGGCTGTCGAAAATCGATTGAATGAAGGCCTCGGTGTATCCGGGGGCTTGGAACACCGGAACCTTCTTTCTTAGCCCCGAGGTTCCTGGCTTCTGATCCTTGAAGGGGCTGATTTCTACGGTCTTGATCATCAATCATCACTCGGTTGTTTGTCGGAGCGCGCTGCAAGGAGGCGGGAATAGAGTTCAACGTAGCGAGCGGCGCTGCGTTCCCATGAGACGTCCGATTTCATGCCACGGTCCTGCAGCCGGTTCCAGGTCTTCGGCTCTGCGAACGCCCTGATAGCGGAACGCACGGCCTGCAACAACGCATCCGTGGTCACCGGGGAGAACTGAAAGCCCGTTGCCACGCGCGCTGCACTTGCTGCCTCATTGGCGTCGATGATCGTATCGGCCAGTCCGCCGGTCCGGGCGACGATCGGGACATTGCCGTAGCGAAGACCGCAAAGTTGCGTCAGGCCGCAGGGTTCGAAGCGCGATGGCACCAGAAGCGCATCGCCTCCGGCCTGGATGAGATGGGAAAGAGCTTCGTCATAGCCAATGATCACGCCGATCTTGCCAGGATGGCGTTCGGCAGCCTCGGCAAGGGCCGCTTCGAGTGCAGGATCCCCGGCCCCGAGAATGGCCAGGCGCCCTCCCATCCCGACGATCTCGTCGGCGGCTTCGGCAAGCACGTCCATGCCCTTCTGCCAGGTCAGTCTGCTGACCACGGTGAAGACCGGGCCGGGAGCATTATCCAGTCCGAATCGCTCGGCCAGCGCTTTCCGATTGATCTGTCGTTGCTTGAGTTTGCCATGGGAATAGCCTGCGGCAATCATCGGGTCGGCAGCCGGGTCCCAGACCTCGGTGTCGATGCCGTTGACGATGCCATGCAGATCGGCGGAGCGCGCGTTGATGAGGCCTTCCAGTCCCATGCCGAATTCGGGCGTCCGGATCTCTTGTGCATAGGTCGGGCTCACTGTGGTGATTGCCGAAGCCAGTTGCAGGCCGCCTTTGAGGTAGCTGACATCGCCGTAGTACTCGACGCCGTCCATCGTGAATACCGATTGGGGAAGCCCGAGCTCGGCGAAAATGGCCGGGCTGAACTGTCCCTGAAACGCCAGATTGTGAACGGTCATCACGGTGGGGACAGGAGAAGCGGTCGTATGCTTTATGTAGACGGGAACGAGGCCGGCCTGCCAGTCATGGGCGTGGACGATGTCGGGAAACCAGTCATCGAGGCCTGTCTCCGTGATCAATGCTGCCGCACGGCAAAGGGCTGCGAACCGGCGCCAGTTGTCTGGATGGTCCTTGCCGGATGCGTCGGTATACGGTCCCCCTTCGCGGTCGAAGAGTTCCGGCGCATCGAGAACGAGATACTGGATGCCGTCGAGCCTGCAGGCGAGGATGGCTGCGCCGACCCCGATCAGATCGTCGAACTCCAGAAGTCGTACCGGATTGACCAGCTTTGCCATGACCGAACTGTAGCCCGGCAAAAGCACATGCATGTCGACCCCAATTGCTGCAAGCGCCGCAGGAAGCGCACCTGCCACATCGGCAAGGCCGCCGGTCTTGATCAGCGGGTAGACCTCGGAGGCGACGGACAGGATCTTCATTCGTAGATCAATCCCGCGCGATCAAGCATGTCCTGTGTGATCAGACAGACGCCGGACTCGGTTCTCCGGAACCGGCTCGCATCGAGTTCAGGGTCCTGGCCGACGACGAGACCTGCCGGGATCTTCACCCCGCGGTCGATGACGACACGCGACAGATCCGCATGCCGGCCGATAACGCATTCGGGCAGCACGACTGCTTCGTTGAGCTTCGAATAGGACCTGCAGAGCACGCCGGAAAAGATCAGAGACCGGTTCAACTCGGCGCCCGAGATGATGCAGTCGCCCGACACAAGCGATGAAAGCGCCATGCCGCGGCGGCCATCCTCGTTGTGCACGAATTTTGCGGGCGGGCGGATTTCCGCATAGGTCCAGATGGGCCAGGAGCGGTCATAAAGGTCGAGATCCGGCAGGATGTCGGTCAGATCGATATTGGCCTGCCAATAGGCATCCACCGTCCCGACGTCCCGCCAATAGGCGTCGTGCTCCGGCGTTTCGCGGACACAGGATTCCGTGAAGCGGTGGGCCACGGCTTTGCCGTTGCTGACGATGTGGGGAATGATGTCCTTGCCGAAGTCGCGACTCGATCCCGGTGTTTCCGCATCACGCCGCAACTCGTCCATCAGAAAGTCCGTGCTGAAGACGTAAATCCCCATCGAGGCCAAGGCCATGTCGGGCTTGTCCGGCATGGCGGGGGGATCGGCGGGCTTTTCTATGAAGTCGACGATCCTGTCGGTTTCGTCGACATGCATGACGCCGAAACCGGTCGCCTCCATGCGCGGCACTTCGAGGCAGCCGACGGTGACGTCAGCGCCGGAATTGACGTGCTGCTGCAGCATCAATTCGTAGTCCATCTTGTAGATGTGATCTCCGGCGAGGATCACCATGTATTTGGGCTCGTAGCTCTCGATGATGTCGATGTTCTGGAACACCGCGTCGGCCGTGCCATCGTACCACTGCGTTTCCGACACGCGCTGACTTGCCGGCAGGATGTCAAAGCTCTCATTGCGTTCCGGACGCAGAAAGTTCCAGCCGCGCTGGAGATGCCGGATCAGAGAGTGGGCCTTGTACTGGGTTGCCACACCGATGCGCCGGATCCCGGAATTGAGCGCATTGGACAGCGCGAAATCGATGATCCGCGTCTTGCCGCCGAAATAGACGGCGGGCTTTGCGCGCCGGTCCGTGAGTTCCTTCAGCCGGCTGCCGCGACCACCGGCCAGAACATAGGCCATGGCGTCACGCGCCAGGGGCTGAACTCGTTTCTGCTCCATGTCTTCCTCCCCTTTTCCGGATCTAACACCGGATCATCCCGGCGTTAGCATCAGCGTGGCCAAGGGCGGCAGCGTTATGTCTGCGGTCGCGCGTCCGTCCTCCAAGCGCGCGTTCACCACTCCCATGTTGCCTTGACCGGAGCCGCCGTAATTTGTCGCATCCGAATTGAATATCTCCCGCCATGGCCCGTCTTGCGGCAATGGCAGGTGGTAACCGGTTCGCGGATTGGGCGTGAAATTCGTGATCACCACGACGGGCTTTTCGCCCGGAGCATGGCGCGCCCATGCAAAGACCGAGTTCACCGCATCATCGGCGATCAGCCATTCGAACCCTTCCGGCTCGCAATCGCGTGCATGCAGTGCCGGGGTTCCGGCGTAAAGCCGGTTGAGATCGCGAACCAGATCCTGCATGCCATGATGGCGCGGATCGTCAAGGTGATCCCAATCCAGTTGGCGCGATTCGGCCCACTCGCCGCGCTGGGCGAACTCCTGTCCCATGAACAGAAGTTTCTTGCCCGGATAGCCCCACATGAAGCCATAATAGGCGCGCAGATTGGCAAACTTCTGCCACTCGTCACCAGGCATCTTGGCAAGCATCGAACCCTTGCCATGCACAACCTCGTCATGGGAAATCGGCAGCACGAAATTTTCCGAGAACGCATAAATAAGCCCGAATGTCAGCTCGTTGTGGTGATGCTTTCGGTGGATCGGATCACGGGCCATGTAGCTGAGCGTATCGTGCATGAAACCCATGTTCCACTTGAAGCCGAAGCCAAGGCCCCCGTCATGCACCGGAGCAGACACCTTTGGCCATGAGGTCGATTCCTCGGCGATGGTGATGATGCCTGGATGGCTGCCATAGACCGCCTTGTTCATCGACCGCAGAAATTCGACGGCCTCGAGGTTTTCCCGGCCCCCGTCCTTGTTGGGGACCCATTCACCTTCCTTCCGCGAGTAGTCGAGATAGAGCATAGAGGCCACTGCATCCACGCGCAGGCCGTCCACGTGATAGCTCTCTGCCCAGAAAAGGGCATTGTTGACGAGAAACGAAGAGACTTCCCGGCGCCCGAAATTGTAGATTGCCGTGTTCCAGTCGGGGTGAAACCCCTGGCGCGGATCGGCATGCTCGTAAAGGGCCGTCCCATCGAATTTCGCAAGCCCGTGCGCATCGGTGGGGAAATGCGCGGGAACCCAGTCGAGAATGACTCCCATGCCGACCTGATGTGCGCCGTCGACGAAGCGGGCGAAACCCTCCGGCTCCCCGAACCGGGCCGATGGCGCGTAGAGCCCCGTGGTCTGGTAGCCCCATGAGGGGTCGTAGGGATGTTCGGAAACGGGCAGGAATTCGATGTGGGTGAAACCCATTTCAGTGCAATAGGGGATCAACCGGTCGGCGAGTTCGTCCCACGACAAAAAGGCGCCGTCGGGATGGCGCTGCCACGATCCCGGATGAACCTCATAGATCGACATGGGTTGCCGCCGGGCATCAACATTTGCCCAGTGGTCGCGGTGCGCCTGATCTCCCCATTCACGATCCGGATTGGAGGCGACAATAGATGCGGTGGCCGGTCTGAATTCGGATCTGCGAGCGAACGGATCCGCCTTGAGCGGCAATCTCTCACCATCGGGGCCGATGATCTCGAACTTGTAGGCGGCGCCCGGTTTCACGCCGGGAGCGAAAATCTCCCACACGCCGACGTCGGTGCGCCGGCGCATCACGTGCCGGCGTCCATCCCAGGCGTTGAAATCCCCCACCACGGACACCCGGCGGGCATTCGGCGCCCAGACCGCAAAATGGACACCTTCCGCACCTTCATGTTCGATCACGTGCGCACCGAGGCGATCGAACAGGCGCCGGTGAGATCCCTCGGCAATCAGATAATCGTCCACCGGACCGAGCACCGGCCCGAAGCTGTAGGGATCGTCGACCAGCCAGGTGTCGGTGCCGCGGGAGGCCCGGTAACGCAAGGGACGACGTTCGGCAATCTCCACCCTGCCCTCGAAAAGTCCAGGCACTGCGCCCTGTCCCAATTCTCCGATTGCGGCTCCATCGAGCGTCAGCGCGGCGATGGTTTCGGCGCCGGGAACAAAGGTGCGGGCAAAAAAGCCGTCGCCGGTTTCATGCAGGCCCAAAACGGCAAAGGGGTCACCATGCGCTCCGGAAGCGATCGCCTCAGCTTGGTCCGCCGGCAGAGCTATTCCCGCTTGATCGGCGTCGCGCGCGGTTCCCTTTGAGTTCATGGGCCGGCTTTCCAGATTTCCTTTGCGTACTGCCGGATGGTCCGGTCCGAGGAGAACCATCCCACCCGCGCGGTGTTCAGGATAGTACGGCCATACCATGCCTCCTCGTCAACCCACAAAGCGTCAACCCGGCGCTGGGCTTCGGCATAGGCCTCGAAATCGGCGGCCACCATGAACCAGTCATGGTCATACAGGCCGGCGATGAGATCGGAGTAGCGGTCGCGGTCATCCGGGCTGAAGACGCCCGATGAAATTGCGGTCAGCGCCTGGGAAAGCTCCCGGGCTGCCTCGATGATGGCGCGAGGCTCGTACCCGTTTTCGCGTCGCTCGGTGACTTCGTCGGCGGTCATGCCGAAGATGATGATATTGTCCTCGCCGACGCATTCGCGGATTTCCACATTGGCGCCATCAAGGGTTCCAATCGTCAGCGCGCCGTTCAGCGCAAACTTCATGTTGCCTGTTCCCGACGCTTCCATTCCTGCAGTCGAAATCTGCTCGGAAAGATCGGCGGCGGGCACCATGATCTCCGCAAGCGAGACGTTGTAATTCGGAATGAAGGCAATCTTCAAAAGGCCGCGCACGGCAGGGTCGTTGTTGATGACCCTGGCGACATCATTGGCGAGCTTGATGATGACTTTGGCGTTGTGATAGCTCGGCGCGGCCTTGCCGGCGAGGAACTTCACCCGCGGCACCCAGTCACGCTCGGGGTGCGATCGGATCTGGTCATACAGGGCCACGGCCTCGATGATGTTCAGCAATTGCCGCTTGTACTCGTGAATGCGCTTGATCTGGATATCGAACATGGCCGAGGGGTCGAGCTTGATCCCCATGCGCCGGGAGACCAGATTTGCGAGCTTGATCTTGTTGTCGCGTTTGATTTCGGCGAAACGGGCCCGGAAACCGGCATCTGTCGCGAAGGCGTCGAGCGCAGACAGGGCTTCGGCATCATCCATGAAGCTGTCGCCGATGGTTTCACGGATCAGTCCGAAGAGGCCCGGATTGCATTGCATCAACCAGCGGCGGGGGGTGATGCCGTTGGTCTTGTTGTTGATCCTGTCGGGGTAGAGACCGTGCAGATTGGAGAACACGGTCTGCTTCATCAGGTCCGTGTGGAGTGCTGAGACGCCGTTGATCGAGTGGGACCCGACGAAGGCGAGATTTCCCATGCGCACGCGGCGATCGCCGCCTTCGTCAATCAGGGAAACGGCACGGATCTGCTCGTCGTCATAGTTGCGCTCCTTGCGCGCCTGGCGCAGGATCTTTGCATTGATGGCGTAGACAAGCTGCATATGCCGCGGCAAAAGCCGCTCGAACAGCGGAACGGGCCAGCTTTCAAGCGCCTCTGGCAGCAATGTGTGATTGGTATAGCTGAAAGTCTTCTGTGTGATGTCCCAGGCATCTTCAAAGTCAATACGATGGACGTCGATGAGCAGCCGCATCAATTCGGCCACCGAGACGGCCGGATGGGTGTCGTTGAGTTGGATGGCAGCCTTGTCCGGCAGGGAGCGCAGATCACCATATTCCTGCAGATGCCGCCTCAGGATGTCCTGAAGCGAGGCGGATGAAAAGAAATATTCCTGCCGCAACCTGAGTTCCTGTCCGGCCGGTGTCTGGTCGGCCGGATAGAGAACACGGGCAAGGGCTTCCGCCTTGTTGCTCTCGCGCAGCGCGCCGATGTGATCACCGGCGTTGAACGCATCGAGCAGAATCGGATCGATCGGCTGTGCGGTCCAGAGCCGGAGCGTGTTGACCCGCTTGGCGCGCCAGCCGACGACGGGCGTGTCGTAGGCGACCGCCATCATGCGTTCCTGTGGCTTCCAGACGCAGCGCTGCGTGCCTGCGCTGTCGGCGCCGATGCTGTCGACCGATCCGCCGAATCCGATTTCGTAGGCACTTTCCCGGCGATGAAACTCCCATGCATTGCCATTGGCGAGCCAGTTCTCCGGCAACTCGACCTGCCAGCCATCGCTCATCTGTTGCCTGAAGAGGCCGTGGACATAACGGATCCCGTAGCCATAGGCCGGCACATCCACGGTTGCCATGGATTCCATGAAGCAGGCGGCCAGCCGTCCGAGGCCGCCATTGCCGAGGGCTGCATCGGGCTCGAGCGCCGTGACCGCATCGAAATCGACGCCGAGCGACTGAAGTGCTGCCCGCACCTCATCAAGCATCTCCAGATTGGAAACAGCATCGCGGGTGAGCCGGCCGATCAGAAACTCGAGCGACAGGTAATACACCCGCTTCCCGCCTGTTTCGTAGGTCTGGCGAGTTGATTCCATCCAGCGGTCAATGACCCGGTCCCGGATAACGAGGATTGTTGCGGTCAGCCAGTCATGCGGCTTGGCAACCTTGGCATCTTTGCCAATGGAGTAGGTCAGACGCTCGATAATTTCCGCAGCAAGCGCGTCGGGATCAGCACTGCGTGGCGCCGGGGAGGGGAGGTCGGCAATGGCGGACTTGGTGATCATCGTTCGGTTCCAGGATGATTAAACGCTGTGAGGGGGCGCGACACCTGTACGCTGTGTCTTGGTTCAGAGTTCAAGCAATGAATGATTTTCGCGACGATTTCCAGCAATTAAATCCATTAGATTGAGATTTCAGGCCTTGTCATCAACGGCTCTCGTCGTGGGAAAGCTATCGTTGAAGAGACGGTCGTCAAGCCTGCTCAAAGTCTGTGGCTTTGAGTTTCATCTCCCATCGCGTCCGGGTGCTCCCGAGAATCTCCCGATACGGAACCTTCAAAGCGGGTTTCCGTTGAACACAACAACATCAAGGAGAGAGAACCATGAAAACCCGTTCCCACATGACCCTGATGCTTTCCTTCATGGTCAACGCCGTCATTTTCGGAACAGGTGCGATCATCGTGCTGAGCATCGAAAGTCTGCGTGCCTATGCGCCCTATCTTCTTCCGGCGGTCATTGTGGCTGCATTCATCGCCACGCCAATCGTGAGCTGGTGGATGGCGCCGCGCCTGCGACTTCAGAACAATTCGGACTGATCGGCGACTGGGTGGCGCAGAACAGCCAACGACTTAGCGAACGGTCATGCGAAGATCGACTACGTGACGATGATGATCATCAATCGGCGTGGAAGGCTTTTCGTTCTCGGGCGACCGGGTGACGCCAAGAGCAACTTGCCAAGATACCGGTTGCTTGGGCAGATGGTGGGCGTGACAGGGATTGAACCTGTGACCCCTACAATGTCAATGTAGTGCTCTCCCGCTGAGCTACACGCCCATCTGATGGGGCGCATACACCACAAAAAGCCCACTGGCGTCAACACGAAAAGAACGTGTTTTTCCGCTTTGCAGATTTTGCCGTCAAACGCCGCAAAAATGCGGTTTGACAGCCATGCAGCAGTCCCGCTCGGACCGGCACAGTGCCGGCTTGTTCGTGTGAATACAGACCTTGCCAGCGGCTGCAGCCGGGTCGGCTATGCTATCAGGCCGCAACAATCATCTTGTTGACCTCGTCGACCAGATCGCGAAGGTGGAAGGGCTTCGAAAGCACCTTGGCGTCGCGCGGGGCCTTGGAATCGGGGTTGAGGGCAACCGCGGCAAATCCGGTGATGAACATCACCTTGAGGTCCGGGTCCAACTCGGTCGCCCGGCGTGCCAGCTCGATTCCATCCATCTCCGGCATGACGATATCGGTCAGCAATAGGGAGAAGGGTTCTTCGCGCAGACGGTCATAGGCGCTGGCGCCATTGTCGAACGAGCGGACCTCGTAGCCGGCCTTTTCGAGAGCCTTGACCAGAAAGCGGCGCATATCGTTGTCGTCTTCCGCGAGAAGAATCTTGGGAGTCATCGTGTTTCCAAACCTGTCATCATGCACATGGAACTCTGTATCGATCCTATATGGAGCATCCCAGTAAACATCCAGTGAATGATGGCACTTTTGCGGTTGGCATCCTGCCCGACTGGACAGCCACGGGGGCAGCTGGCAATGTGTTGCACCATAGGGCACGGGACGAAGGAACAGACATGCTTGAAGGGGACGGGGCAAATCGCGGAGGCGTAGCCGGACTCTCGCAAGCAACCGTTCCGTTCGAAACCCTCCGCCCGGCACAGCAGACCCAGCCATTTGTTTTCAACTCGCCGCATTCCGGGCGGGTCTATCCCGATGTGTTCCTGGACCAGTCCAGGCTTGACCGTAAGTCGATCCGGCGGTCCGAGGATCACTATGTTGACGAGTTGTTCTCCGGGGTGGTCCAGCAGGGCGCGCCGATGCTGGTTGCCAATTTCCCTCGTGCCTGGCTCGATGTGAACCGGGAACCGTATGAACTCGATCCGAGAATGTTTGACGGTCCATTGCCGTCCCATGCCAATATCGGCTCGTTGCGGGTGGCCGGCGGCCTGGGGACGATCCCGCGGCTCGTGGCCGAAAACATGGATATCTACAAGGGCAGACTCAGTGTCGAAGAAGGGCTTTCACGGATCGAGCAGGTCTATCGCCCCTATCATGTCAGCCTTCGCAAGTTGATCGCGCAGACACATGTGCTGTTCGGCAGGGCGGTCCTCATCGACTGTCATTCGATGCCGGCCAGCGTCAGGATCGCCGGTGGCGCGCGCAGGCCGGATATCATCATCGGCGACAGATATGGCGCCAGCGCCTCACATGATCTCTCCCGCGTGGCGGTCTCCTTGCTCTCGTCGCTTGGGTATCATGTCGTCCGCAACAAGCCTTACGCCGGCGGTTTTATCACCGAGCATTACGGCCGTCCCGGGCGAGGGCTGCATGCGCTGCAGATCGAGATCAATCGTGGTCTTTATGTAAATGAAAGCACGCTTGAAAGAACGGCCGGGTTTGATCTGCTCAAGGCCGACTTGAATGATTTCGCAGCCAAGATGATGGCATATGTGCGCGACGATCTGGCGCACGGCCGCCTGGCCGCAGAATAGCGCCCTGTTTTCGGCAGGTTTCGCCGAGGCCAACTTCATTCGGCATGATCAATGAACAAAAAAAACCGCGCTCGAGGCGCGGCAAAGTCTAGGGAGGAAACGCCCAAGGAGGGCATTTACAGTCTAGGACTGTAATGAAAACACTAATGTTGCGCTGCACAATTGTCAAGCGATGGTTGCAAAAATTTGTGCGACTGCGAAGGTCGGCTTCCTTCTGCCTTTCACTCTTGCTTTTTTGGGGTGGCCGGGTCACGACGGAGATGGGTTTGCCCGGGGATCGGTCGCGATGACCGGGTTGTTCGCCTGAAACAAGAATGAACAACTTCCTCTTGTCCACGGAGTTTGCGGTGCTTCCCGATTTGTCCTTCTTTGAAGCGGTGGCCGAGGCTGCTGCCGCGGAAACCCTTCCGCGCTTCAGGATGCCTGTGACCATCGACAACAAGGAAGCCGCCGGCTTCGACCCGGTCACCGAGGCCGATCGTGCTGCCGAGCTCGCCATAAGAGCCCTGATCTCCGAACGCTTCCCGGAGCATGGCATTCTCGGCGAGGAGCATGGCGATGTCGGTCTCGACCGGGAATTCGTATGGGTCATCGATCCCATCGACGGAACCAGGGCCTTTATCTCCGGACTGCCGGTTTGGGGCACCCTTGTCGGCCTGTATCATGACGGCAAGGCCGTCATGGGCATGATGGACCAGCCATTTACCGGTGAACGGTTTGTTGCCGAGCCGGGCAATGCGATGGTCCGGCGCAACGGGCAGCTGTCTCTGATGCGCACCCGGACTGGCGTCGCGCTCGATCAGGCGATCCTGATGACCACCTCCCCGTTTATCTTCTCCGACGATCTCGCTTCATCCTACAGAAGGGTCGAGCAATCCGTTCGGCTCGCTCGTTACGGCTGTGATTGCTACGCCTATGCAATGCTGGCTTCAGGGCATGTCGATCTGGTGGTGGAAAGCGATCTCAAGCCCTATGATGTTGGCGGATTGATCCCGCTGGTCGAACAGGCCGGCGGCAAGATGACGACCTGGAGCGGCGGGTCGCCGGAAAGCGGCGGAAACATCATCGCCGCAGGTTCGGCAGAATTGCATGCCGAGGCCATGGAGTTGCTCAACCGGTCTGGTTGAGTGGAGATTCTTCCGGCTCAGTCTCCTGATCGGGCGGAATGAAGGCGTCGATTGCCGAGAGCGTCGCCAGGCGGTACCGGTCGGCCTCCTGAAGGAGTTCGTGGCGTGCGCCGTCGATGATGATCGACCGCCCGGCGCGAAAACGGTTGCCCAATTCCTCGACAGCGCGCGCGGAGACGATCGGGTCGTTTCCCGCCCCAATCATGAGCGTCGGCACCTGAATGCTGTGCAAGTGTTCGAAGCGGGTCACCTTGTTCATCGTGCGCAGCATCTGTGAAACCCAGGAGGCGCTCGGAGGGCCAAGGCGCAATTCGGGATGTTGCGTGTAAAGGCCGATGTTGCGTGCATATCGGGCGCGGTCCGTCGTCAACGCGTTGTTCTCGAACTCGCGCGGAAACCGATCCCTGCCGGTGCCCACCCAGCCCAGGCCAACCATGCGGAACATGCCTGCGATTGCGCGGATCACCCAGCTCGGAAGCCGCTGGTTGGACAACTCGATAAACGGCGCGAGAAGCACCATGCGCTCGATCCGGTTGGTGAGTTGGGGCGCCATCGAAAGTGCCACGAGCGAGCCCATCGAGTGTGCGAGCATGCAAAATGGCAGCCGCGTTTCAGGCAATACGATGGTCTCCAGGAAGATGGAGAGATCCGACTGAAGATCCTCGAACCGGCGCAGATGCCCGCGAAGCGGGTTTTTGGTCAATCTGTCCGAAAGCCCCTGTCCGCGCCAGTCGAAGGTTGCCACCCAAAGTCCGCGAGCGGTGAAATGCCGGATGGTCTCATAGTATTTCTCGATGCATTCGTTGCGGCCCTGAAGGAGAACCACGGTTCCACGCGCACGCACAGCGCGGGATTTGAAGATCGCATAACGCAGCCGTTTCCCGCCCGCGCTTTCGAACCAGCCCGTGACATGATTGTCCGGAGCCGGGTTCCCCTCGGTGTCGATCAGCAAAGCCGCATCTTGTTTCATTCCGCATCGATTAGGGCTTCGCCGGGCACAGGTCAAAAGGAAAAACATACATGGGGAGATCTTAGGCTGATCTGTTCATGGAACTGCAGCTGAGCCGGCATTTGCATTGCTGCGTCAGGCAGAGTTCAGGGTGGCATAGCAAATCCGGAAGATAAATGTCTGTTCCCGGGGTTGTCGCTCCGCCACCTGGGGGACCGAATTGTCGAGGCCGATCGCCTCTGAAGCGTGCTGCTGAAAAAGCTCTTGAACTGGGTCAATCCAGTTCCCACATCATCCGTGCGGACGCCGATAGACGGGTCCGCTGGTCAGGATGCCGCCCGTTGCGGGGCATGCCATTGACCAAAACGCAAAACTGAATGTCGCTCTGAAGGAGGACCCCTTATGCGTCACGTTGATTTTTCACCACTGTACCGTTCCACTGTCGGTTTTGACCGGCTCCTGACCATGCTCGACAGCCTGGCACAGCCCGATCAGACCCAGTCCTACCCGCCCTACAACATCGAACGTACCGGCGAGACCACCTATCGCATCACCATGGCGATCGCGGGGTTTGATGAAACCGAAATCTCGATCGAGGCGCGGGAACATGCCCTGACCGTGAAGGGCGAGAAGGCCGAAGAGGACGATGCCGGAAACAGTGAGTTTCTCTACCGCGGCATCGCCAAGCGCGCATTCGAGCGCCGCTTCCAGCTTGCCGAACACGTCGAGGTAAGCGGTGCCTCCCTGCGCAACGGTCTTCTGCACATCGATCTGGTTCGCGAAATTCCCGAGGCGATGAAGCCCCGCAGAATCGCGATTTCCAACGAAACCGGATCGAAGCCGAAGCAGATCGAAGCCAATCAGGCCTGATCAGCATTCGCTTTTCCGGCTGACCCTTTTGGCGCTCGGGAGACCGGGCGCCATTTCTGTATGTGAATGGCCAAATGTGTGGATCGCGATGCCTGCTGCCGCTCAGGCTTGGGCGTGCAACGGTGTTGCCGTGTTGAAACGCCGCCTGCCGAGAACGGCGTCGACGGACAGAAGCCCCGGACCTTTGAGTACGACCACCGCCAGCGGTATCACCCACAAGAGCCGCTGGTCCGCAATCACTGCATCGGGGAACCTGTCGAACAGGCTGCCCACCGCTTCGGCGCCGATCTGGTGGACCGTGATGTCAACAAAGGTCTGGACCAGGATAAAACCGATCATCCCCAAGGCCGCCAATCGCGAAAACAGTCCGATGACGATCAACAATGGCAGAATGAATTCGGCGTAGGTCCCGAGAACCACCATCAGCCCCCACGGAAAAAACGAGACCGCGCCGATGTCGCCGCCGGCGGCTTCCACCGCCGGATAGGCAATCTGGTAATAAGCTCCGGGCTGGATCGAAAAGAAGCCGAACAATCCGTCGCCTACCTTGGTTTGGGCCGAATTGAGGAAATATCCCCAAAGCACGGCGGCAAAGGCAAAGCGTGCGAGCAGTCCAAGCAACCATGCATCCGCGATGCGCTCCACGGTGCCGAAGATGCGATGGTAAACCGTCGTCAAGCTTTTGATTGCTGTGCTCATATCTGCGCCTCCCCGATGGTCGTTTCGTCAAGCCGGAGCGTTGTCATTGCGCCGGATTCCAGAAGGGCCGAAATTGCACCCGCAAGATCGAACTCCGGATTCTGCTTATGTGTGCGGTTTGCCGCTTGGCCGAGAGACCTGCCCTGAAGCAGATCCTGAAAGAACGAAGCTGCGCCCTCGGGCAACAGCCTGATCTGAACCTCATGGTGCGGCCGCGTTATCAGCCCCGTTTCCGGTTTCATGACCTTGATCGCGTCGAGCGGCTGCTTCGCGCGACTTGCCGAGAAGATCGACACGGCTGCAAAACAGCTTTCGACGATTTGGGCCGCGGGATGTGGGGCAAAGCGCACCCTCTCAAGATCGTCCGGGGAAACGGCAGCCAGCGATGCGGGCGGCAAGGGCTCCATGTCGGCGGCGTGGGTTGCGTCCAGCCATTTCCGTTCAAGCCGGGCGACGTCGGGCAGGTAGGCAAGTTTGCTTACCGGTTCGAAGCGCGAGAGAAAATCCGGAAAACCCTTGCCGTATTGAAACAGCAACGCCGATTCGGGCGGCTCTTCGGCGATGTAGATCCGGGCCATGTTCCGGAAGAAGTCGATCCCGACGAGTCGCGCGACAGCGGGGAATATGTCCGCAAGCGCATTCACCAGACTGACAGTCACATTGTTCCGGTAGACGGCAAACCTCCTTGTCGCAGCTTTTCCACGGGGACCGACAATCCCCGCAGGCACGGGCAGATCAGGGTCGAGAAGCGCTGCTCCGAATTCGGATTGATCGCTGTCATGCATCTGATTATTCGGCTGCATGACGTGATCCGAGCATGGATGCCGGGCCCAACCGATCAAGGATTGCTTCGGCGAGCTTGGCCTCATGACGCAGAACGGGCCATTCCGGTACGTCGTTGTCCCATTCGATCAGCGTTGGAAGGGGGCCAGCCTGGCTGATGACGATTTCGTAGAGTTTCCAGACCGGATCTGCGACAGGGCGGTCATGAGCGTCGATAAGCAGAAGGTCGCCCTCATCATCGGTGTCCTCCGCGTGTCCGGCAAGGTGGATTTCCTCAACCAGTTCGAGAGGGAAATCCCTCAGATATTGCAGGGGCTTCCAGCCGTGGTTGGTGGCGGACACAAACACGTTGTTGATGTCGAGCAGCAACCCGCAACCCGATTTGCGGGCGACTTCGCGAATGAAGTCGGTCTCGCTCATGGTCGATTGTTCGAACGCGACGTATGTGGAGGGATTCTCGAGCAGGATCGGGCGTTTGAGGCGATCTTGCACCCGGCCGATATGTCCGGCGACCAGGTCCAAGGTCGCCTGATCATAGGGGAGGGGCAAAAGGTCGTTGAAATAGCCCGCATCGTGGCTTGACCACGCAAGGTGCTCGGAAACCATGCCGGGCTCATAGCGTTCGACGACGCGCGCCAACCGGTCAAGGTGATCAGGATCAAGACCGGTCCTGGAGCCGATCGACAAACCGACGCCATGAACAGAAAGCGGGAACTCGGCGCGAATGGCCGCCAGCGCTCGGTGGGCGGGCCCGCCGTCACCCATATAGTTTTCCGCATGAACCTCGAGGAATCCGATGCGATAATCGTCAGCCAGGATCGCATCGATATGCCCGGTTTTCAGACCCGCTCCCGCGCGAGGCGGAAGCGGCTTGCTTGGGAAACGGGAAACACCGGAAGTCGGTGTGCTTGAGGCAAACTGTGTCATGCCGATGGTCCCGTTTCGAAGAGTTGCGGATCAGGCCGGAAGATCGCGGTCGAGCGGCTCAAGCGAGCCCATGCGGTCGCCTTCGACGCTCATGGAAGTGCAGGTTCCTGCATCGACGCTCTTCCAGGCATTGCCCTGATAGTCGACCTTGGAGGTTCCGGCGCACGTGGTGCCCGGGCCTGCGGCGCAATCGTTCTTGCCGGCAAGAGCAATGCCGTAGCATTTTTCGGTGGCTGCGGCGGCGTCACCCGTGGAGGCAACGAAGCTTGCGCCGGAAATAGCCATGGCGACTGCGCCGGCGAGCGCGGATGCGCCGATGAGTGATTTTTGCGACATGCTGTTCTCCTTGAAGGTGTTTTCAAATCATCGCCGGTCATTGATTTCGTTCCGGCAGGAAAACCATGACAAAATGCCGCATCACTTGGAAATCAAGCGCGCGTTATCGAGCATCACTTGGCCGTGAGGCGTAAGTGAACGCGCATCTGATCAGGAGTTGGTCCTGAAGGATCGATTGTTACTTTTTCAGTTCAGCCAAGAACTTCGATGAAGCGGTCGACATCGGCTTCCGTGGTGGCGAAGCTGGTAACAAGCCTGAACATGCCCTCGTCTTCAGCAACCAGATCCCCGTGTGGACGGGGCGGGTTCCAATCATAGAACATGGCGCCTTCGTTTCGAAGACTTGCCGCCTTCGTCTGGGATATGATCGGGAAGATTTCGTTGGCGTCGCATTTCCAGGCCAGCCGCGCATTCTTGCTTGCAAGGAGGCCGTCTTGCAGCCGTGCAGCCATCCGGTTTGCATGGCGCGCGATGTCGAGCCACAGGTCATTTTCGAAATAGGCGTCGAACTGTGCGGCTATGAAACGGCTTTTCGAGAACAGTTGGGCTGCCCGTTTGCGGATGAACGGAGCCTGGGACGCCATTTGAGGGTCAAGGAAGACCAGCGCTTCTGCGCACCAGCATCCATTCTTTGTGCCGCCGAAGGAAAGAATGTCGACACCCAGATCGGCTGTCATCTCGGCCGGAGAGATGTCGAGGGAAACAAGGGCATTGGCGAAGCGCGCGCCGTCCATGTGCAAAGGCAGGCCGTGAGCCTTGGCAATGTTTGAAATCGCGCGAATTTCGTCCGGCTGATACACCGTGCCTGCTTCGGTCGCCTGGGTCAGGGTGATCGCCATCGGCTGGCCGGCATGGACAAACTCTTTCGGATATCTGGCAATTTCAGCTTCCAGCGCCGCCGGATCGATCTTGCCGTCCGTTCCGGAAACCGGAGCAAGGCGTGCGCCCTGGCTGAAAAACTCCGGAGCGCCGCATTCATCGGCGATGACATGGGCGTCATGATGACAGAATACCACCCCGCCGGGCCGGTTGACCGAGGACAGGGCGAGCGAGTTTGCCGCAGTGCCCGTTCCGACGAAGAAAACGGCGACTTCACGTCCGAAAATTTCGTTGAAAGTTGCTTCGACCTTCTTGTCGAGTTCGCTCGTGCCATAAGCGGGCGCAAAACCTGCCGCATGAGCGTTCAAAGATGCGGCAATTGCAGGATGGGCGCCGGCCCAATTGTCCGAGGTGAAAATCATTGTGAAATCTCCGGAAATTCAGTCCGTCCGGCTATGGCATGATTTCAGGGGAGATTCAAAGCGGAGTGGGGCGAAGGGCTTCGGCTACAGTTTTTCGCTGATCGTGAGTCCTGATCGCGGTATGCCTGCCCGGACAGCAATACACTTCAGATCTCGGTCTAGGCGCAATAATATTACGTGAGTTGGGCTCCATGGGGAATTATCGGTCGCATGAGGGGTGTTTTTTAGCCCCTCCGGCTTGCGTCGACCGACACATTCTGCCATAGAGTACGCGAAATAGGACAGCCTTGCTGTCCTATTTGTGTCTGACTCGGTCATCTGGCTGGGACCGGGGCAGGCGCCGGAGGCTGAGACAGGGAAACCGGCGATGGGCGATCCATTGCACCCACGTGACCGTATCGCCTCTGCATGATACAAATGCGCACCGCGTCCGGCAGGCTTGCGGGGCGGTCAAAACGGTGCGCGAAGCCAGATGACATACCGATCGGGAACGCAAGCGCGGCCAGCGGCGGCGGTTGCAACACGATGCGCCGGAAATCGACCGCTGTGGCGGCCATGAAGGAGGAATGAAGATGGCAGGAAAAGCACCATCTGCGATGGCACAGGTAGCTGGTACGGCTCGCGCCAAAACCAGGCAGACCTCGGCACATGCCTTCGGATTGCCCGCAAAGCAGGGGCTTTATGATCCCCGCAACGAGCACGATGCCTGCGGCGTCGGATTCGTGGCCCACATGAAGGGCCAGAAGTCTCACAAGATCGTCCGCGACGGTCTCTTCATGCTCGAAAACCTGACCCATCGCGGCGCTGTCGGAGCCGATCCCCTGATGGGTGATGGTGCGGGCATTCTGGTGCAGATCCCGGACCGTTTCTTCCGCGAGGAAATGGCAGACTTGGGCGTAAAACTGCCTGAAGCGGGCAAGTACGCGGTCGGTTTTCTGTTCATGCCGCGCGACCAGACCGTGCGCCAGCATCAAAAGGACATCATTGCCGAAGTCGTCGCGGCGGAAGGGCAGGTCCTGCTCGGCTTCCGTGACGTTCCGGTCGACAATTCATCGCTGTCCAAGGCCGAAGAGATTGCCGCGACAGAGCCTTCACACGTTCAGGTGTTTATCGGTGCCGGTGAGGGCGTCGAGAGCCAGGATGATCTTGAGCGGCGACTGTTCGTATTGCGCAAGGTGATCTCGAACAGGATCTACGGTGAAACCAACGGACAGGACGACGGCTTCTATTTTGTATCGCTGTCGACGCAGACCATTGTCTACAAGGGCATGTTCCTCGCCTACCAGGTGGACGCCTACTACAAGGATCTGAAGGATCCGCGTTTCGAATCCGCGGTCGCCCTCGTGCACCAGCGTTTTTCCACCAACACGTTCCCTTCATGGAAGCTGGCCCACCCCTACCGGATGGTGGCCCACAACGGCGAAATCAACACCCTGCGCGGCAATGTGAACTGGATGGCCGCGCGTCAGGCTTCGGTTTCCTCTCCGCTGTTTGGCGATGATATCTCGAAGCTCTGGCCAATTTCTTACGAAGGCCAGTCGGATACGGCGTGCTTTGACAATGCGCTCGAATTCCTGATCCGCGGCGGCTATTCCATGGCCCATGCGGTCATGATGCTGATCCCGGAAGCCTGGGCCGGCAACATGCTGATGAGCGAGGATCGCAAGGCCTATTACGAATACCATGCGGCCCTGATGGAGCCGTGGGACGGGCCGGCTGCCGTGGCGTTCACCGACGGGCGGCAGATCGGCGCGACGCTCGACCGGAACGGGCTTCGGCCCGCGCGCTACATCGTGACGAGCGATGACCGGGTGATCATGGCATCCGAGGCCGGGGTTCTTCCGGTCGATGAAAGCGACATCATCGCCAAGTGGCGGCTGCAGCCGGGCAAAATGCTGCTCATCGACATGGAAGAAGGCCGGATCATATCGGACGAGGAAGTAAAGTCGCGGCTTGCCGCGAAGCATCCCTATCGCGAATGGCTCGAGCGTACGCAGCTCATCCTGGAGGATCTCAAGCCCGTGGAGCCCCGCGCCCTCCGGCGTGACGTTTCGCTTCTCGATCGCCAGCAGGCCTTCGGCTATTCGCAGGAAGACACAAAGATCCTGATGGCGCCAATGGCGACCACGGGCCAGGAAGCCATCGGTTCGATGGGCACCGATACGCCGATTTCGGCCATGTCGGGGAAGTCGAAGCTGCTATACACCTATTTCAAGCAGAACTTTGCCCAGGTGACCAATCCGCCCATCGACCCGATCCGCGAAGAGCTGGTCATGAGCCTGGTGTCGTTCATCGGCCCGCGCCCCAACCTTCTCGATCACAAGGGGGCGGCAAAGAAGAAGCGGCTTGAGGTTCGTCAGCCAATCCTTACCAACGGGGATCTGGAGAAGATCCGTTCGATTGGGCATACAGAAGATCGCTTCGACACCAAGACGCTCGATTTCACCTATTCGAGCGACAAGGGCGCCGACGGCATGAAAGGCGCTCTCGAGCGGCTTTGCGACCGGGCCGAAGAGGCGGTGACAGGCGGCTACAACATCATCATCCTGTCCGACCGGCAGATCGGGCCGGACCGGATCGCGATGCCGGCGCTTCTCGCGACGGCCGCGGTGCACCATCACCTCATCCGCAAGGGATTGCGGACATCCGTGGGCCTCGTCGTCGAATCCGGCGAACCGCGCGAAGTGCATCACTTCGCCTGCCTCGCCGGGTATGGCGCGGAGGCGATCAATCCGTACTTGGCTTTCGATACGCTGCTCGACATGCACAGCCGTGGCGAGTTCCCGCCGGAAGTCGACCCTTACGAAGTCGTCACGCGCTATATTAAGGCGATCGGCAAGGGCATCCTGAAGGTGATGTCCAAGATGGGCATTTCGACCTACCAGTCCTATTGCGGTGCCCAGATCTTCGACGCCGTCGGCCTGTCGAGCGATTTCATCGACACCTATTTCACCGGTACGGCGACCATGATCGAAGGCGTGGGCCTCGATGAAGTTGCGATGGAGACCACCAACCGGCACCGGCTGGCATTCTCCAATGATCCGGTGCTTGCAACATCGTTGGAAGTGGGCGGCGAATATGTCTACCGCATCCGCGGAGAAGAGCATGCCTGGACGCCGGATGCCGTGGCGACGCTGCAACACGCAGTTCGCGGCAATGCCGAGGATCGCTACCGGGAATTCGCCGAGATGGTCAACCAGTCGACCTTGCGGATGAACGCAATCCGCGGGTTGTTCAAGGTCAGAACCGCCGAAGTCACCGGCCGTCAGCCGGTGCCGCTCGAAGAGGTGGAGCCGGCAGCCAACATCGTTCGGCGGTTTTCGACCGGCGCCATGTCGTTCGGTTCGATCAGCCGCGAAGCGCACACCACGCTGGCGGTCGCGATGAACCGGATCGGCGGGAAATCCAACACCGGCGAAGGCGGCGAAGAGCCGGACCGCTATCTTCCGCTGCTCAATGGGGACAGCAACCCCGAACGCTCCGCGATCAAGCAGGTTGCATCCGGGCGCTTCGGCGTCACCACGGAGTATCTGGTCAACGCCGACATGATTCAGATCAAGGTGGCGCAGGGCGCGAAACCCGGTGAGGGTGGGCAGCTGCCTGGACACAAGGTTGACGCGACGATCGCCAAGACCCGGCATTCGACCCCGGGCGTGGGACTTATCTCGCCACCGCCGCACCACGACATCTATTCAATCGAGGATCTGGCGCAGCTGATCTTCGATCTGAAGAACGTCAACACCTCCGCCGATATCTCGGTCAAGCTGGTGTCCGAAGTGGGCGTCGGCACCGTGGCAGCGGGTGTGGCCAAGGCCCGTGCCGACCACATCACGATCTCCGGCTATGATGGCGGTACGGGCGCATCGCCGCTGACATCGCTCAAGCATGCCGGCAGCCCCTGGGAGATCGGTCTTGCGGAGACCCATCAGACGCTGGTTCTCAACGGCCTGCGCTCGCGGGTGGCGCTGCAGGTCGATGGCGGCCTCAAGACCGGTCGTGACGTGATCGTCGGTGCTTTGCTCGGCGCCGATGAGTTCGGCTTCTCGACCGCGCCGCTGATCGCTGCGGGTTGCATCATGATGCGCAAGTGTCACCTCAACACCTGCCCTGTCGGCGTCGCCACCCAGGACCCTGTCCTGCGCAAGCGCTTCAAGGGAACGCCTGAGCATGTCGTCAATTACTTCTTCTTCATTGCGGAGGAAGTGCGCGAGTGGCTTGCGGCCATGGGTTACCGGAAGCTCGACGATATCGTCGGGCAGTCGGAACTCCTTGCCAAGGAAGAGATGATCGAACACTGGAAGGCCAAGGGCCTTGACTTCAGCCGCATCTTCTACAAGCCGGAAGCCATTAAGGAAGCGACTTACTGGACAGAGCGGCAGGTGCACCCGATCGCGGACGTACTTGATCGCCAGCTGATCGAAAAGTCGACGCCGGCGCTCGAAAGCCGCGAGAAGGTTGAATTCGACGTTGAAATCAAGAACGTCGACCGGTCAACCGGCGCAATGCTGTCGGGTGAGCTCGCGAAGCGCTACGGCCACAAGGGGCTGCCCGAGGATACGATCTCGGTGAAGCTGACCGGAACGGCGGGTCAGTCCTTCGGCGCGTTTCTCTCGCACGGTATCACCTTCGATCTGACCGGTGACGCCAACGACTATGTCGGCAAGGGCCTGTCGGGCGGCTGCATCATCGTGCGTCCGCCGGAGAACTCCCCGATCGTTGCCGAAAAGTCGATCATAGTTGGCAACACGGTTCTTTACGGCGCCATCGAGGGCGAATGCTATTTCCGCGGCGTTGCCGGGGAACGCTTCGCCGTCCGCAACTCCGGCGCCATCGCGGTCGTCGAAGGCGTGGGCGACCATGGCTGCGAATACATGACGGGTGGGCTTGTGGTTGTCATCGGTGAAACCGGACGCAACTTCGCTGCCGGCATGTCGGGCGGCGTGGCCTATGTGCTCGACGAGGCCGGTGACTTCGCCAGCCGCTGCAACATGGCGATGGTCGAACTGGAGCCGGTTCCCGAAGAGGACGACATTCTCGAGAAGCTGCACCATCATGGTGGCGACCTGGCGCACAAGGGCCGCGTCGATGTCTCCGGTGACATGACCAGGCATGATGAGGAACGCTTGTTCCAGCTCATCTCCAACCACATGCACTACACGGGGTCGACCCGCGCCAAGGAAATCCTCGACGACTGGGCGGACTACCGTCCCAAGTTCCGCAAGGTGATGCCGGTTGAGTATCGCCGCGCGCTTGAGGAAATGGAACGCATGCGTGTGGGAGTGGCTGCCGAATGAGCGGAGTAGTGATCACGTCAACCACGAACACGATCGAGGGGCGCGAAATCACCGCCTACAGGGGTATTGTGACCGGCGAGGCAATTCTCGGAACCAATATCTTCCGGGATATCTTCGCCGGGATTCGCGATATCGTCGGCGGACGCTCCGGTTCCTATGAAAAAGCCCTGCGTCAGGCGCGCGAGATTGCGCTTGCCGAGATGCAGGACGAGGCGGCGAAGCTGGGCGCAAATGCGGTCATTGGCGTGGACCTCGATTATGAAAACATTTCCGCTGGCGGGAATTCCTCGATGCTGATGGTGTCAGCGTCGGGAACGGCCGTGGTACTCAGGTAGACAGGACAGCGACATGGGCAAGGTAACGGGTTTCCTCGAAATCGACCGGCAGACGGCGAAGTATCAGCCGGCGTCTGATCGCATCCGGCATTTCCGTGAGTTCACGATCCGGATGAGCGACCAAGAAGTGGCCAAGCAGGCTGCGCGCTGCATGGATTGCGGCATTCCCTACTGCCATGGTCCGACCGGTTGTCCGGTCCATAACCAGATCCCCGACTGGAACGATCTGGTCTACAACGGCAACTGGGAAGAGGCGATCCGCAACCTGCATTCGACCAACAATTTCCCCGAATTCACCGGACGAATCTGTCCGGCGCCTTGCGAGGAGGCCTGCACGCTCAACCTTGAGGATGCGCCGGTCGCGATCAAGACCGTGGAGCAGGCAATCGCCGACAAGGCTTACGAGATGGGTTTCATCGTGCCTCAGCCGGTGACCTCCAAAACCGGCAAGAAGGTCGCGATCATCGGATCGGGGCCTGCAGGCATGGCTGCCGCCCAGCAGCTCGGTCGGGCCGGACATGACGTGCATGTCTATGAGCGCGAGAGCCGTCCGGGCGGATTGCTGCGTTTCGGGATCCCCGACTTCAAGATGGAGAAGCACTTTATCGACCGGCGTGTCGAGCAAATGGAAGGCGAGGGTGTGACGTTCTTCTGCAACGTCAATGTCGGCGTCGACAAGAGCGTCGAAGAGCTGCTCTCGACCTATGATGCCGTGCTTTATTGCGGTGGTTCCGAGAAGCCGCGTGATGCGGGTATCCCCGGGGCGGACCTGATTGGCGTTCACGATGCGATGCCATACCTGGTCCAGCAGAACAAGCGGGTGGCCCGCGAAAGCATCGACAATGTCGGCTGGCCATCCGAGCCGGTGCTTGCCGGCGGCAAGCATGTGGTGGTGATCGGCGGCGGTGATACCGCGTCCGACTGCGTCGGGACCGCGTTCCGGCAGGGCGCCGTCCGGGTGACCCAGCTCGACATTCGCCCGCAGCCGCCCGAGAAAGAAGACAAGCTTGCGGTCTGGCCCTATTGGGCGACCAAGATGCGCACCTCGTCTTCGCAGGCCGAGGGCGCCGTGCGGGAATTCCAGGTCGGAACCCTGGAACTGGTCGGTGAAAACGGAATCCTCAATGCCGTGAAGTGCTGCCAGGTCGACGAGAAGCGCAAGCCGATCGCCGGGACCGAGTTTCTGATCAAGGCCGATCTGGTCTTTGTCGCTATCGGTTTCCGCGGTGCGTACGATACGGGCGTGATCAGCGAACTTGGCGATAAGTTGACGATCAATCAGGATCGCCGCGGCTCGACCAATGTTGCCGCCAACGAGGACGATTATCAGACGTCCGTCGACAAGCTCTGGGTGGCGGGTGACGTGCGCCGCGGTCAAAGCCTGGTGGTCTGGGCGATCCGTGAGGGCCGCCAGGCAGCGCGCGCCATCGATCTGACCCTCATGGGCGAGACGGATCTGCCCCGCTGACAAGTGAAACTGGCGGCTGTTTCACGCCGCCAAAAGGCGCTGCGTCAGGAATGCCTGAGACTGCCGGAAATCCGATGGAATCCGCAGCGGCGCGTTCTGGCATGATGGATTTGTGTTATCACACGGCTGAATCAGATTCTGGGCCGAACTCATGGGCGTCGATCATGGATCGGATCGCGGCCACGCGAAATTGTCAGCCCGGCCTTCCGGGGCTTCGGGAAGGGTTCCGTCAATCACAAGCTGATCTCGCGGCGAGCGAACCAGGCTCGCGGTTGTTGGCATCTCGTTCAAGAGCGCCGATCCGCCGTCGAGGTCTGGATCGGTCATGGCAACCGGACGCGTCCGCATGATTGCCGCGGGCGTATCGCCCGGCGCGGCCGGCATGAAAATCTCCGGCAGGCTTTCCGGGCCGAGTGTGGCGACACCGGCCGCAGCGGCGTCGCCCAGCAAGCGGCGGGCGGATTTTTCGATGTAGAATGCGATCTTTCGACGCCCGGCCTGGGTGACGTTGATGCCGTCGGCTCCCCGCAGGCGAACCTGGCGGCCATTGATGTCCGATCCGGTGAAGATGAACTTGCCGTCCTCATCTACAAAACCATCCCAGATGTCGATGAATTCACCTCCGGCCATCGTTACCTGTTTCCGGTAGATCCCGTTCAGCGCGACGATATCGGTGGTCATTGAAGGCGACTGAAAGGCCGGCAGGCCGACCCACAGAACCGGTGCGTTTGCCGCGCGCAGACGCGACATGAACTCCCGTGTGCGCCGTTCGTATTCAGCCTGCCATTTGGTGGAGCGAACCGCTTCGCGCTCACCGTCGACGATGAGCTGCTGGCGGTCGTTGGACCCGATCTGGACAACGATGATCGAAGGCTGTACTTCTTCCAGAATGGCCGGGGCCTCGCCGATCCAGTCATAATAGTCGTCGCGAACCAATCCGGATGAGCCATTGGTGCGATCGACGATGACAACACCAGGCGCCTCGGCGAAGGCCTCCCGCAACCCGTCGGCCGCGCCATTGCCGATAAAATCACCCAGCACGAGGATCTTGCGTGCGTTTTCCAGTTTCTCGACCTTGGGGGTCGGAGGAGGCGCAGGGGCGGTGCTGCGCTGGGTCTGCCTGACCCGGCTCGTGCGCTTGGGTTCAGGCTTGGCCTCGCGCTTGTTTCCGCCACCGAACAGCAACTGCAAAAGGGACTTTCGCTCCTGAGCGACAGCGGGCGTGGCTGTCTGGACAGACAGGACGACCGGCGTCACGCCAAGCAGCATGACGGCAAGGAGAACAAATGCAATTGGTCGCGCAGGCAAGATCTGCAATCTCCGTTCCGGTTCCGGTTGTCACTGGTCCGGCACCTGGGGGATCCCGCCGCTCCCGAACTACCTGTAGCGGCGGATCGCTTCGAGTATGTTCTGCGTCGGAAGAGCCTCTCCAGTCAACCCTGCCCGCGCCTGGAACGCGGCAATCGCCGCGCGGGATCCGGAGCCTATGTTGCCGTCGATTTCGCCATCATAGAAGCCGAGTTGCTTAAGCCGCGTCTGCAATTCGAACTTCTCCTTGACATCCAGCGCACCGGCGGGCCGCGGCCAGCGCTGATCGACGCCTCCATAGCCCGCGATCTCGTCGGCGAGCACACCGACGGCGAGTGCGTAGCTGTCCGAATTGTTGTAGCGCTTGATGATGAAGAAATTCCGGGTCATCAGGAAAGCCGGGCCGGACGCGCCGCCGGGCATTTTCAACTCGGCGCGGCGCGAGCCGACCGGAAAGCCCTTGCCGCTGGGTCGGGTGAAACCGAGCGCCGCCCATTGCGAAAGAGTTTTGGTCTGACCTTCGTACCGAGATCCATTGCTCGGTGCGACCGCCTCATAGCCCCAGGTCTCCCCGGTGCGCCAACCGTTCTTCTTCAGGAGGTTGGCGGCCGTTGCCAGAGCATCGGGTATGGAGTTCCAGATATCGCGATGTCCGTTGCCGTCGGCATCGACCGCAAAGGCCAGGTAGCTCGTCGGGATGAACTGGGTGTGGCCCATGGCTCCGGCCCAGGAGCCCGTCATTTCGCGGGTGCTGATGTCACCGGACTGGAGGATTTTCAGGGCTGCCACGAGTTGCTGACGGGCAAACTTGGCGCGCCTGCGGTCTGCATATCCCAGAGTTGCCAGCGCCTGCGGGACGTAATGGAGACGGTCGGTCTTGGTCAGGATCTCACCGTAGTTGGATTCCATCGACCAGATTGCAAGAAGGACTGAGGCATCGATACCGAAGTGGTTTTCGATGGCGGCAAGGGTCCTCGCATGACGGGCTCCCATCTCCCGGCCTTTGGCGATGGTATAGGGATTGACGCGGGAATCGAGATAATCCCAGATCTTGGTGGTGAATTCGGGCTGATAGCGTGCTTTTTCAAGCACGCTCGGGTCAGGAGAGGTTACGCCCTGGAACGCCATGTTGTAGGTTTGCCGGGTGATGCCGGACTTGGCAGCGGTGCCGTAGAAATCGGCGACCCATTGACGGAAACCGGCATCGGCATATGCCTGATGCGGCGCTGACATACCGGCCGCAAGGCTCAAAGCCGCGGCGCAAACGAATCGAAGGGGTGATCGGAGCATGTTCCAAACATCCTGCTGTTGGGACCGTGTTAGGTGGCTGACCTGTAACCGTAGCCTCTAGCCGTCAACAAATCGTTTACCATATTGAATTTGGTAAGCACGAATTTCGCCGGTTTTCCGCGTGGAGCGGTTGGAGAACCCTTCCAACCACATCACCGTGAGACCTGACCATTTATTAGGAATAGGGAAAATAGATGACGATGACGAAAAAAATCAGAAAAGCAGTTCTTCCGGTTGCCGGCCTCGGGACGCGGTTTTTGCCGGCCACCAAGGCAGTTCCCAAGGAAATGCTGACTGTGGTCGACAAACCCGTGGTTCAGTATGTCGTCGAAGAGGCAATGGATGCCGGCATCGATCATTTTGTTTTCGTAACCGGACGGAACAAGGGGGTTATCGAGGATCACTTCGATATCCAGCCGGAGCTTGAGGACACGCTTCGCTCACGCGGAAAGACTGCCGAACTGAATACACTGGAAGACATGCTGCCAACGGCAGGCGCTGCCAGTTTCACCCGTCAGCAGGCGCCGCTCGGTCTCGGTCACGCGGTGTGGTGCGCGCGCGACATCGTGGGCGACGAGCCTTTCGCATTGCTGCTGCCGGACATGATCATGCGTGCGAAAACCGGATGCATGTCCGGAATGGTGAAGCTCTATGAGAAAGTCGGCGGCAATATCGTTTCCGTTGGCCAGTGCGATCCGGATCTGGCGCACAAATACGGGATCGTCGGCAAGGGCGAGGATGTCGAGGGCGGGTTCCGCGTCACCGAGATGGTGGAGAAACCTGAAAAGGGCACCGCGCCGTCGAACTACTTCATGAACGGACGTTACATCCTGCAGCCCGATATCTTCGAGATCCTGTCCAGGCACGAGCGCGGTGCGGGCAACGAGATCCAGGTGACGGACGCGATGCTGAAGCTCGCGGACGCCCAACCCTTTGCGGCCTATCCGTTTGAAGGCGAAACCTATGACTGTGGCTCGAAGGATGGCTTCATTCTCGCCAATGTTGCCTATGCGCTCGACCGCTCCGACATCAAGCCGCTCGTTGCGGATGAACTTAAGCGGCTGATCGGCCGCGCCTGAGCCGTTCGACCGGGAAGCTGGCATTGTCTGGAACTCGACGCTTGCAACACAGCGTCGAGGCCGTGCCCGGCCCGGCCCGGGCGTCTAGCGGCGCGCCCGCAGGCCAATCCCCACGCGGGTGGTTTCCTCGTTCGCGCTCCCGGGTTCCTCGGTCCGCTCGTAGCTGGCGTCGGCCTCGAGGTCGAGATAGCGGTTGATGCTCCAGGTCAGGCCTGCCGATGCGCCGTAGCCGCGCTGGTTGCTGCGGTTCGATCCGCTGTCATAGGCCCGGTACTGGAGGGTCGTGCCCAGCCGCGCCAGCAGTGCGCTGTTGAGTTCATGCGTCAGCGTGCTGTCGAATTCGTAGAGCACCGCGCCGGATTCGCCGGCCGTTGTCGCCGCTTCCACCGTTGTCGCCACCCCGAGATCCAGGTTGGTGCCGCGCTGGGGCGACCAGGCCAGGCGCCCGTCCAGCGTCAAACCGGAGATGTCGCTCAGGTTCGGATCGTCGAGCGAGCGCCGGAGATAGCCGGCGGCGATTTCACCGGAGAGCTTCTCACCGAGATCGATTTCCGCACCCGCCCGCAGGCCGTAGGTGGAGGACGAGCGCTGTGCGCCTGTCGAATCGACCTTCTGGTCGTATTTCTCCCGTTCCACCGAGGCTTCCAGGAACGGCACCAGCGCCGGTGAAATCGCATAGCCGAGACGTGCCGTCAGTTCCGTGCCGAGCGTATCGCGATCATCGACGGACACAACGTTTCCGCTTGTCAGTGTCGCATCGCCATACATGGTGCGGGTCAGTTCGAGCGTCGAGGTTCCGCGAAGGACACCGAGATCCTTTTGCAGACCGAGGCTCGCGCGCGCCTCGTGAATGCCCGATTGGGTGGTGGCGCCGAAGATCGCGTTCGGATCGGTGCGGCTCTCCTGCGTATAGGTGTAACCTGCGCCGATTGTTGCCGAGAGATCGTTGAACAGGTCAAGGCGCAGTGCGGCGTCGAGGTTGGCGTTGGGCGATTCCGTGCCAGTGCCCGAGAGGTTTTCCTGCCAGGTCCCCGAGCCGGTAACCGAGAGTTGATGGCGCGACCAGTTGGAATCGAGCGTGCCGGATAGTGTGGTTTCGCTGTAGACGCGGCTGGTCGAGAAGCCTGTGCCCGTGACCGATTCCCGCACAATCCGCTCACTCAAAGTCGGCCGAAGCGTCAGGGTTCCGATCATGAAGCCGGGGACACCGCCGGAATCGCTGTTTGCGGAGACCGGCAGTTCGTCAACGGTCTCTGCGCGAAGGTTCTGCCGGGCAAGGCTGGCGGAATACTCGGCGTCCGCTTCGTCTATTGCTTCACTGTCGCGGATGGTCCCGGTCGTGATCTCGGACAAGGTCGCGCCGCTTCCGGCATCATCGCTGTCGGCCGCGGCAATGCCGTTTCGATCCTCCCGGGTTGCACTCGGCAGAGCACCGTAGAGCGTGTCCGGCCTGTAGGGAGCCGACGGCTCCGCTTGCGTGGTGGTGCCGCGCAACGGGAGCCGCTCGACCGTCGGAACTTCGCGGTCACCTGCGCTTTGCGCCTGGACGGAGACAACGCCTGCCAGAAGACACAGAGCGGTCGCGCCGGCCCAACGCCCAGCGTGGCTGGCCGTCCAGGAAAACCGCTTTCTTGTGTCGAGATGGCGCATGCGTATGTGTGTCCGGACCGGTCCAAATCTTTTCAAACCGTAAACACATGTGGTTAACGTAAGGTTTCCGGACAGCGCCTGTTCGGGCATGCATGTCCGAGATGGACAGGGTTGGCGCAAAGCGATATGGCCAGCGCATGAAGAAAATACTTCCGGATTACCCCGCCGCGGAGATCCTTCGTTCGGCAGGACGCACGATAAAGACCGAAAGGGCCGGGCTCGATGCTCTGGCCGCCGCTCTCGAAAACGGGCTTTCCGAGCCTTTCACGCGCGCGGTTGAAACGCTCGATTCGATTTCGGGCCGCGTCATTGTTACGGGGGTCGGAAAGAGCGGGCATGTGGGCGCCAAGGTGGCTGCGACATTGGCGTCCACCGGGACCCCGGCGCAGTTCGTTCATCCCGCCGAAGCCAATCATGGCGATCTCGGTATGATCACGCGCAATGATGCGATCATCGTCTTGTCCTGGTCGGGAGAAACGGCGGAGCTCAAGGGTATTCTCGCCTATTCGCGCAGGTTCCAGATCCCGCTGATCGCCTTTACGTCGGGAGTAAGCTCGACGTTGGCACGCGAGGCGGACATCGTTCTCGCCCTGCCGCGCGAACAGGAGGCCTGTCCGCACGGGCTGGCGCCGACGACTTCAACGCTGATGCAACTGGCTCTGGGCGATGCGCTGGCTGTCGCGCTTCTGGAAGCCCGGGGGTTTACGGCAGGCGATTTTCACACCTTCCATCCGGGCGGGCAACTGGGGGCCAACCTCGCGCATGTGGGCGACGTCATGCACACCGGCGATTCCGTGCCGCTGGTTCCAACCGGAACTTCGGCGCCCGACGCGATCATGACCCTGTCCCTGCGCAAGTTCGGCTGCGTGGGCGTTACGGATTCGGATGGCAAGCTTGCCGGCATCGTGACCGATGGCGACGTTGCTCGCAATCTGGGTCGGAACCTGATCAACGAGCCGATCGATGCGATCATGACCCGCAACCCGAAGACGATCGCGCCGACCGCCCTGGCAAGCACGGCGATGGGGATCCTGAACAAGAACTCGATTGGTGCATTGATTGTGACGGATGCGGACCAGACACCGATCGGGATCGTGCATTTCCACGATCTTCTCAGGATCGGCGTCGCCTGACAGGCAATCTCGAAATCAGGCGGGTTCGACCGTCAGACTGCCCGACTGTGCGGTGACAATGCGGACCTTTGCGCCCACTGGAAGCTCCGGGCCGCGGACAATCCAGGTCGCATCACCGAGCCTTATCCGGCCCTGGCCGTTGGTGATAGGCTCCTCGAGCGTTGCGGTGCGGCCCACAAGGCCCTCGGCACGCCGGTTGAGCATCGGCTGATCGCTTTCGCCCGCGGCACTCGATACCCTGCGGCCGATGATTGCAAACACGACGGAAAGCACGGCGAAGACCAGCAACTGGAGTTGCCATCCCCACAGGGCCATGTCCCACAGCATGAGTGACGCGGCGCCGAGAGCGAGCGCTGCAAGGCCGATCCAGAGCAGGAAAACGCCCGGAACGAGGATTTCAAGCCCGAGAAAGACGAGGCCGAGGATCCACCATGTCCAGGGGCCGAGTTCGAGCACGATTGCGCGGATCACGGGTTCGGCTCCGGATCGCTGCCGAACGGAATGCCGGATGAAGGCGGAGTGACGGCGGATGATCCGGACGGGGAGGTTCGCGGCTGGGCGGGAACGCTGCCGCGCCTTGATGTTCCGGTTCCGGCATCGGGGCCGAAGACTTCCTTGGATATCGCGCCTATGCCGCCGAGGGTGCCGATCAGTGACGACGCTTCCAGAGGCATCAGAATGACCTTCTGGTTGTTGGCGGATGCGATCTTGCCGAGCGCCTCGGTGTATTTCTGGGCCACGAAATAGTTGATCGCCGCTGTGTCGCCGTCGGCAATGGCATCCGAAACCAGAACCGTAGCCTTGGCTTCGGCTTCGGCCAGACGTTCACGGGCTTCGGCGTCGCGATAGGCTGCATCGCGCCGGCCTTCCGCCTCGAGGATTGCGGATTGCTTGGCGCCTTCCGCGCGCAGGATCTGGGCGTTTCTCGCACCTTCCGCCTCAAGCACCTCTGCGCGTTTTTCGCGCTCGGCCTTCATCTGCCGTCCCATCGCCTCGACCAGATCGCGGGGCGGTGCGATATCCTTGATTTCGATACGGGTGATCTTGATGCCCCATGGCGCGGCGGCCTGATCGACCACTTTGAGGAGTCGGTCGTTGATGGCGTCGCGGTTGGAAAGGAGTTCATCAAGGTCCATCGACCCCATGACGGAACGGATGTTGGTCATTGTCAGGTTCAGCAGTGCCTGCTCCAGATCCGAGACCTGATAGGCGGCTTCAGCCGCATTGAGCACCTGATAGAAGGAAACCGCGTCAGCGGCCACCGACGCATTGTCCTTGGTGATGACTTCCTGGGTGGGGATGTCGAGAACCTGTTCCATGATGTTGATCTTGCGCCCTACGCGGTCGACGAAAGGAACAATCAGATTGAGGCCGGGTGTAAGGGTTCTGGTGTAGCGGCCGAAGCGTTCGATGGTGAAGGCATAACCCTGCGGAACGGTCTTGATCCCGGAGACCAGCACCAGAAGTACGACAACCAAAACGACGATGATGGTGATATCAAATCCCAGCACAGGCAACCTCCTCAGATCCGGTAGGGGTTCGCGCGTTTGGCTGGCCCGGTACAAGAGGTAGGTAATTCCGCGCAGGCTTGCAATTGCCTTTGTCGATTATCTTGCCGGCATTGTCTGGTCGACTGCAGTCAAAGGAAAGGCCGCCCGGAGGCGGCCTGTTTCACATGCTTCGCAGTTTCAGACGGGAAACCACGTGCCTTCGAAGGACGAAGATTAGATCCAGCCCTGAAGTTCCCGCCTTACGATGGTTTCGATCACATTCACACCGGCCGGGCTGTCGTTGAGGCACGGAATATGGGTGAAGTGTTCCCCGCCATTCTCGTGGAACAGCTCGCCCGCTTCTCCGGCAATCTCCTCAAGGGTCTCAAGGCAGTCCGAAACGAAACCGGGATTGATCACCGCAATCCGCTTGACCCCGTCCTGCGCCAGCTTTTCCACCGTCTTGTCGGTGTAGGGCTGAAGCCACTCTTCGGGGCCGAAGCGGGACTGGAACGTCGGCATGAACTTTTCCTTCGGCCATCCCAGACGCTCGCGCACGAGCCGCGCGGTCTTGAGGCACTGGCAGTGATAGGGGTCGCCCTTCAGGAAATAGGATTGCGGTATTCCGTGGAAGGATGCCAGCACCATTTCCGGCTCCCAGTCGAGGCTTGCGAGATGGGTCTTGATCGAGTGGGCGATGGCTTCGATATAGGCCGGATCGTCGTGATAGGGGGGAACGGTTCTCAAGGCCGGCTGCCAGCGCATGTCCATCATCGCCTGGAAGGCCTTGTCATTGACGGTGGCTGTGGTCGCGGCCGCATACTGCGGGTAGAGCGGGAAAAGCACGATGCGGTCGCATCCTGCGTCCTTCAACGCCTGCAGCTTGTCCGGGATGGAGGGTTGCCCGTAGCGCATCGCCCAATCCACCATGACGGAGGAATGCGATGAGAGGGCCTCGCCAAGCATGTCGGACTGGTTGCGGGTGTATGTCCGGAGATAGCTTTCGTCGAGATCGTTGTTCCAGATCTCCTCATAGGCCTTGCCGACCCGCTTTGGACGGGTGTTCAGGACAATGCCGAAAAGGATCGGATACCAAAGCGCGCGTGGCCATTCGATGACGCGCTTGTCGGTAAGAAATTCCTTCAGGTAGCGCCGCATCGAGCGGTAGTCCGTTCCATCCGGAGTGCCCAGATTGACGAGCAAGACGCCCACCTTCTGAATTCGCACCGGCGGGTGTTCAGGCGGAAGATCTCCGACAATTCGGCTTGTCTCGTCGGACAACATTACATGGGTGTTCAAAGTCGCATCCATTTCACTGTCTCTGCGGCGCTTGCGTTCGGTTCATCGAGGCATCAGCGCGCATGATACCCGTTATTGCACTCGGTTATCGCGACGTGCCGGGGCTTGCCTCAGCTACGCAATCCTTGACCCGTTGGATCCATCACCGATGCAATGTTCGGGCTCTGGCGGCGATTGCGGATGTACTGCAACATAGGGGCCTCGGACGTCAAATCAAACAACGGTGCGGATTGATCGTCGTCCATGGCCAAAAAGAAAGGACCCGGCAAGCCGGGTCCCCTCAGTTTGATGCAATGGCGATCACATCTCGGGGATTGAAAGCGTGGAGCCAACCTCGAGATTGGATGCATTCGCCGATGGGTTGGCCTCGGCAATCTTGGACCACATCGTCGCATCGCCGTAGTAGGTCTTGGCGAGGTCCCACAAGGTGTCACCGGCTGCGACCACGTGCTCCTTGCCGGCCATTTCCGTCTCGGTGGCAGCTGGAGCCTCTTCCGTCGCGGTCATGTCCTCAGCTGGCGCAGGTTCCTCGGTTGCCGCCGGCGCTTCCTCTTCGATCATCGGCGCGGTCGTGGTCAGTTCGGTCACCCCGGGGAGCGGTTCAGGGACCTGAACTGCCGTTTCTGCCGGTTCGGTGGTTTCCTCAGCGGCAGCGGCTTCCTCGGCCGGCGCCTCTTCCGCTTCCGTCATTTCCTCGGCGGGAGCCGATTCTTCGGTTGCCATCGGTTCCTCGGTCGCAGCCGGTGTTTCGGCCGAAGCCATCGTGATGCGCCCGTCAGTGTAAGGCGTGTAGGGTGCATTTTCCGCCAGATAATCAGCCACGACCTGCTCAAGGCCCGGACCGTAGTCATAGGCGTTCATTCCCTCCGTGCGGAAAACGGAGTAGCCGTCCCCGCCGCCGCGCATATAGTTGTTGGTGGCGACCGAATAGGTTGCCTCAGGGTCAATCGGCTCGAACCCGTCCTCGGTCTTGACCTCGGCGGAGACGATGCGCGAGCCGGGCTCTGCGTCCTTGTCGAAGGTGTAGCGCATGCCCGCAACCTGCGGGAACCGGCCTGCGCCTTCCTCGATCTGGCCCACGCCGTTCTCGAGCGCTGCGATCACGTCCGAGCCCTTGAGCTCGAAGGTTGCAAGCGTGTTCTGGAACGGAAGCACCGTCAGGACTTCGCCCATGGTGATCTCGCCCGCATCAATGGAGGCGCGGAGACCGCCGCCGTTCTGGATGACGATGCTGACACCCTGATCCTTCACGCGGTCGAGCATCGCATCCGTCACCAGATTGCCCATGGAGCATTCCATGGCCCGGCAGACATCGCGCGAGCCCTCGATCATGTCGGTGGTTTCCGACACGACCTTGGTCTTGAGTTCCTCGATGGGCGCGCCCAATTCGGCGACGCGCGCCAGGAAGGCCTCGTCGGGCGTTACCGAGGCATCGAGCAGATGCGGCTCGCCTTCGGCACTGATCACCTTGCCTTCGTCATCGAAGGTGACCTGAACCTCGCCAACATATTTCGAATAGGCGTAGGCCTGAACGATCGGGACATCGGTTCCCGAGGGATTCTGCACCATGGTCGGGTAGGGGCCGGCAGCGCCTTCCTGGGTGTTGGAGAGCAGCGTGTGACTGTGTCCCCCGACAATCACGTCGATCCCGTCGACCTCGGCGGCGATTCTCTCATCCATCGGCAGTCCGACATGCGAGAGCAGGATGATCTTGTTGACGCCCTCTGCCTCGATTTCCGCGACAGCTCCCTTGAGATAATCGATCTCCTCAAGAATGAGCACCGACGGTCCGGGCGACGAAGTCTCAACCGTGTCAGCGGCAAGTACCGAAAGGATTGCGACCTGCTCGCCGCCGATTTCCTTGATCAGATAGGGTTTGATGCGGTCGCCAAGAACCGAATTGGCGCCGCTAATGGTGTTTCCGGAAATGACCGGGAACTCCACCATGTCGATAAAGTCGCGCAAGCCCTCGGGGCCGTCATCGAATTCATGGTTGCCGACGGCCATGGCGTCGAAGCCGATCCCGTTCATGAATTCCGCAGCGGCTTCGCCCTTGTAGGTCGAATAGAACAGCGATCCCTGAAACTGGTCTCCGGCATCAAGGACCAGCACATTGGCGTCGGCGTCGTTGAGCGCAGCCCGGCGTTCGTCGATCTTGGTCTTGACCCGCGCGACACCGCCAAAACAATTGTCCTCGGCTTCGTCTTCGCTGGAGCAGGTTGAATCATACTTGTTGATCGATTCAATCCGCGAGTGCAGATCGTTGATGTGCAGTATGTCGAGCGTAAAGTCCGCCAGCGCGACGCCTGAGCTCAATCCCAGTGCCGACGCGGACAAGAGTGCGCGCTTGATGAATGTAGTCATGGACAGCTCCCTGTTTCGGTGCTCGTTAAGCGCCGGCACCCTTTTTGCCAGGGCATCTCGGCAGTCGATCGGATGGTTTCATTATCGGCGCGGAACTTCAATAGCCGGGGTATTTCCGGATTGAAATTCGGAATGTTTCAGGCGGAATAGTCCCGTTCGTCCGCGATAACCTTGCCGTCGTTCGGAAGGCTCCCCGGGGTGGCGATCTGCACACTGCCGCGCAAACTGGTCGTCGAGGCGAGCGATTTTTCGATTTCTGCCGCGTTCGGCTCTGCACCGTGCGCTGGTTCGATCATCAGGACCATCTCATCGAGTTCATTTGAACGGCTGACCACCAGCCGGGCGCGCTGAATTTCCGGATGGAGCTTGATCAATTGCGCGACTTGCTTCGGATCGACGAACATTCCCTTGATCTTGGTGCGCTGGTCCGCGCGTCCCATCCATCCCTTGATGCGCATACCTGTGCGGCCGCAGGATGATGTGCCGGGCAGAACCGCCGACAAATCGCCTGTCCCGAAGCGGATCAGGGGGTAACCCGGATTGAGGGTGGTGACCACGAGTTCGCCAACCTCGCCTTCGGGCACGGGGTCTCCGGTTCCGGGCCTGACAATCTCCACGATCAGGTTTTCACTCAGGATCATGCCGGGATGCGGCGTGCCTTGGGCGTCGGCACTCTCATAGGCAATCACACCGAGATCGGCAGTGGCATAGGACTGCAGAACGTTTACGCCGCGATCAGTGTAATATTGCCTGAGCGACGGGAACAGCGCGCCGCCGGACACCAGGGCGCGCGTAATCGACGACAGGTCGACACCCATTTCGTCGGCTTTTTCGAGAATGACCTTCAGGTAATCCGGAGTCCCCGTAAAACCGGAAGGCTTGAGCCATTTGGCGGCTTCGATCTGGGCCTCTGTGTTGCCGATGCCGGCGGGAAGGACGAGGCATCCAAGTGCGCGCGCGCCCTCGTCGAGAATAAAGCCGCCCGGGGTCATGTGATAGGCGAGGCTGTTGTGGACGACGTCCCCGGCACGGAAGCCCGCGGCAAACAACGCGCGTGCGGCCTGCCACGGATCGGCGCCGAGACCCTGCGGCTCCCACACCGGGCCCGGCGACATGAAGACCCGGTTGCCCTTCAAGGCATCGACAGTGGCCAGTCCGCCGAATGGCGGATTGGCGGCCTGCATTTCCATCAGGTCGGGTTTGCGCAAGACCGGCAGGTTGGCCAACGCTTGGCGGTTGATGATCGCGGCCGGATCCGGATTGCCGAGCCATTCTGAAAGCACAGGCAGCCTTGTCAGGCTTTGCGCGAGCAACGACTGAAGCGCATCAAAGGTTTCCCGTTCGCGATCCGCGGGGGCGCGCGTCTCCTGCTCATCAAAGTACATTGCCATCGTTTCCGGCTCCTCCCGAACCTTCAATCGTCGCAGTGGTGTGCCCGTCAGATTCGGCGCACCAAAGTGAACTGGGAGCCGGTGGAGGATGTGCAGTTGAGCTGCGAGAGGCTGGCCATTGCACAGTTGACCCGCGAATTTGTCTGTCTGAGCAGGGACGTCAGTTCGATCTCAACCATCCGGTCCGAGACATAACGGTAGGTCCCTTCGGCGAGGAGCGAATTGGTGTCGGTCGTCCGCGTTTCGAAGCGGCCGTTGATAAAGCTGGAGATGATGCCGTTGGGGTCCGTCCACTGTCCCTCAATTCCCTGCGTTTGCGGCTGGATAGGGCGCGGCGTGTAGGTTGCCGACTGACAGGCGGCCAGAAGGGCGACCAGGGCGCTGACTGCGATAATGCGAAGTTTGTTCATGGCGCGGATTCCCCTCGAGCCGTCGTCAAGCATTTGATGAGTGTCAAACATGCCGCGCCGTCACGGCGAAAGCAAGGCGCTCGCACGCCTTGCTTCCTTTTGTCCCCGGGCATCGAGACCGCCGGAGCCTTTCGGCCCGCGATCAGTGAACAAGGATGTTGCGGAACTGCCAGGGATCGCTTTCATCGATATCTTCAGGGAACAGGCCGGGACGGCCGTCCAGGGGCGTCCAGTCGGTGTAGTGACCTTCGACCGGGCCGAGGTAGGGCATCTGAACTTCCAGACAGCGCCTGTAGTCCATCTCATCGGCTTCGACGATTCCGGCATTGGGGTTTTCGAGCGCCCAAACCATGCCGGCGAGCACCGCAGAGGTGACCTGAAGCCCGGTGGCGTTCTGGTAGGGCGCAATGCTCCGGGTTTCCTCCAGCGAGAGGCGGGAGCCGAACCAGTAGGCATTCTTCTTGTGGCCGTAGAGCAGAACGCCGAGTTCGTCGACGCCGTCCACGAGTTCGTTCTCATCCAGCACGTGCAGTTGCGATTGCGCCTTTCCGCCATTTCCGAACATTTCGTGCAGGGACAACACAGCGTCATTGGCCGGGTGGTAGGCGTAGTGGCAGGTCGGGCGGTACTTCACCTTCCCCTTCTTGCTGGTGACCGTGAAAAAGTCAGCGATCGAGATCGACTCGTTGTGGGTAACGAGGAAGCCGTATTGAGGTCCGGGGGTCGGACACCACGTGCGCACTCTGGTGTTGGCGCCCGGCTGCTCGAGATAGATCGCCGCCTTGCAGCCATTCTTGTGCTTCTTGGCGTTCTTTGGCTTCCATGTCTCGTGAGTGCCCCAGCCCAGTTCGGATGGCTGCAGTCCTTCCGAAATGAAACCTTCCACTGACCAGGTGTTCCAGAACACATCCATCGGCTTGGGCGATTTGGCGCGCTGGGTATCGCGTTCGGCGATGTGGATCCCCTTCACGCCGAGGCTGCTCATCAGTTTCGCCCAGCCTTCGCGATCATTCTGCGCCGGCTCCTCGAAGGACGCACCGGTATCCTTTGCCAGATTGACCAGAGCCTGCTTGACGAACCATGAGACCATTCCGGGATTGGCGCCGCAGCAAGATACTGCCGTGGTTCCGCCGGGCTTCTTGCGCTTTTCCTTGCGGACTGTCTCGCGCAGTGCGTAGTTGGTGCGCGAGGCGTTCGAGGCTTCAGTGTCAAAGTAGAAGCCGAGCCAGGGTTCGACGACCGTGTCGATGTAGGGAACGTCGATTTCGCGGCAAAGGCGAATGAGATCCAGCGATCCCGTATCCACCGACAGATTGACGCAAAAGCCCTGTCCGTCGCCTTCGGTCAGCAGCGGCGTGAGCAAGTCCCGGTAATTCTCAACGGTGACGGCTTCCTGAATGAAGCGGACGCCGTGACTGTCGAGCAGTTCGCGGTCCGTGTCCCGCGGATCTATGACGACGAGGCGGCTCTTGTCGAACTTGAAGTGGCGCTCGATCAGCGGAAGCGTCCCGCGGCCAATCGAGCCAAACCCGATCATCACGATGGGGCCGGTGATTTCGCCATAAACCGGATAGTCCTGATCAGCCATCGCAATTCTCCGTTCGCTGTTGGCTTTGTCACCCGTGTGACACATGCCGAGGTTTGCGCGGCTTAATCATACTTCCCTGTTACAATAAAGCAAAAACGGCGGACTACAGCGCCGCGCATCCAATGGGATGCGTCAAGGGCGCAGTATCACTTTGATGCATCAGGCCTCCATCGCTTCCAGTTCGTCGATCAGGCCCTCGATCATGCCGAGGCCCTGGTTCCAGAAGCCTGGGTCGGAGGCGTCGAGACCGAAAGGCTTGAGCAGTTCCGAATGGTGCTTGGTGCCACCGGCCTTGAGCATGTCGAAGTAACGATCCTGGAATCCCTCGGGGGCCTTTTCGTAGACCGCGTAGAGAGAATTGACCAGACAATCGCCGAACGCATAGGCGTAGACGTAAAACGGTGAGTGAATGAAGTGCGGGATATAGGCCCAGAAGGTCTCGTATCCTTCGGACAGTTCGACGGCGGGGCCCAGGCTTTCCGACTGGACATCGAGCCACAGCGCGCCAAGCTGTTCGGATGTCAATTCGCCTTCGCGGCGCGCCGTGTGAACCCGGCGCTCGAACTCGTAGAACGCGATCTGACGAACGACCGTGTTGATCATGTCCTCGACCTTCTGCGCCAGCATGGCCTTGCGCTCGCGGCGGTCCGTGGTTCGCTCGAGCAATGCCCGGAAGGTGAGCATCTCGCCGAACACGGATGCTGTTTCGGCCAGTGTCAGGGGTGTCGAGGCCATAAGCGCTCCTTGCGCCCCGGCCAGAACCTGATGGACCCCGTGGCCAAGCTCATGCGCCAGCGTCATGACATCGCGGGGTTTGCCGAGATAATTGACCATGACGTACGGATGGACGGAGGGGACCGTGGGGTGAGCGAATGCGCCCGACATCTTGCCCGGCCGGTTCGCAGCGTCGATCCAGCTCCGGTCGAAGAAACGCCGGGAGATATCCGCCATCTCCGGCGCAAAGCCATGATAGGCCGAAAGCACTGTATTCTTGGCGTCATCCCATGGGATGGTTTCACGCGGTGTTTCCGGCAACGGCGCATTGCGGTCCCAGAACTGCAGTTTGTCGAGGCCAAGCCAGCGTGCCTTCATGGCGTAGTAGCGGTGCGACAGCCGCGGGCATGCTTCGCGGACGGCCTGGGCGAGGGCGTCGACCACCGGGCGTTCCACCCGGTTGGCAAGGTGGCGGCTGTCGGCAATGTCCTCGAAACCGCGCCAGCGATCGGAGATTTCCTTGTCCTTGGCCAGGGTATTGGTAATCAGCGTGAAGATGCGCAGGTTGTCCTTGAAGGTGGCGGCCAGCGCTTTGCCGGCCTTCTTCCGCTGCTCGCCGTCGGCGTCCTGCAGAAGCGACAGAGTGACTTCCAGAGAGAGCCTCTTGTCGTCGACCTCGAATGTCAGGTCGCTCATGGTTTCGTCGAACAGGCGGTTCCAGGCCGTGCGCCCGGTTACCGACTTTTCGTGAAACAGTTGCTCGACCCGGTCTTCAAGCTGATAGGGCTTGTCGAGCCTGAGGTCGCGGATCCAAGGTTCATAGTGTGAGGCGCGCGGATCCTGCTTCAGGCAGGCGTCTACGGCCGCGTCGTCAATGCGGTTGAGCTCGAGCGCGAAGAAAAGCAGATGCGCGCTGATGTCGGTTATCGCGCTTTGAACATCGCCATAAAACTTCGCGTTCGCCGGATCGGAGGTATCGGAGAAGTAGGTCAGGCCGGCATAGGAAATAATCCGCCCCATCAGTTCCTCAAGCTGCTCGTAGGCCTCGATGGCCGCCCCCAGACCTTCCTCGCCTGTTTTGCCCGCCGCTTCCTGCAGGCGGCCCTTCCAGACAGTTTCAAACTTTGCGGCGCGCTCCCGCGCAGCAGCCATGTCCAATTTGAATTCCGGCGATTCCCGACCCGGATAGAGATCGGTGAGGTTCCAGTCGGGCAGCTCTCCCAGGCCGGAGCTCGGGCTCCGGGCAGCCACTGCTGAATGAACGGGCGAAACGTCCGGATAAGTCATTGGCATGGGGCTCTCGCTTTCAAATTCCGGCGGTTTGGAAAACCATCCGGGTTTTGGGGCAGCAGCGGTTAAAATGCAATCTTTTACCGAAATCCGATTTTCAGGTTTCGCAGGCAGTGTGGCTTTCCGGCGATATCGAACCATCCGCTTTGCCGAAAACAAGGAATTATTCCGTGTCCAGTCGAATTGTGATTGTTGAAGACGATCCGGTCCAGCGCCGGTTGCTCAAGGCGGCGGGAGAAGCCGCCGGCCATGTGTGTGAATTGTTCGATAACGGGCGTGATGCGCTCGACCGTCTGATGGGGAACGGCCCCACCATCGACGCGGTCGTGCTCGATCTGATGATGCCGGGGATGAACGGTCTGGAGGTGCTGGACCGTCTCAGTATCGCCAAGTCATCGATCCCGGTGGTGGTTCAGACCAGCCATGGCGGGATCGAGATGGTGGTCAAGGCGATGCGTGCGGGCGCCTTCGATTTCGTGGTCAAGCCGGTGTCTCCAGAGCGGCTCAAGCTCTCGCTGGAAAATGCGATGAAGGCCACACGCAATCCGGTCGCTCCCCGTCTGGGAGGCCGCGGCGCTGGTTTCGGTGGAATTGTCGCTGCAAGCCCGGCGATGGACCGGGTCCTCTCGCTCGCACGCCGCGCGGCGGCCTCGGGCATTCCGGTGGTTCTCGAAGGTGAATCCGGTGTCGGCAAGGAGATGATCGCGCGCGCAGTCCAGGCTGAGAGCGCCCGCCGAAGCAAGCCGTTCGTGACCGTGAATTGCGGCGCCATCCCGGACAATCTGGTTGAGAGCATTCTGTTTGGCCACGAAAAGGGTGCGTTCACCGGCGCGTCCGAGCGTCATGCGGGAAAATTCGCGGAAGCAGACGGTGGCACCTTGTTTCTCGATGAGATCGGCGAACTGGCGCCCGATATCCAGGTCAAACTGCTCAGAGCGGTGCAGACCGGCGAAATCGAGACGATCGGCGCGCGTCATGCGCGAAATGTCGACGTGCGTCTGATCTCGGCAACCAACAAGGACCTGATCGCGGAAGTGAAAGCCGGACGGTTCCGCGAGGATCTCTACTATCGCCTGAATGTCTTTCCGATCCATGTTCCCGCATTGCGCAAGCGCAAGGAGGACATTCCGCAGTTGGTTCGTCACTTCATTGCACGGTTCTCTTCGGCGGCTCTCAACCGCAAGATTGCCGGCATTGCTCCCGACGCAATGGCGCTGTTGACCGCACATGACTGGCCAGGCAACATCCGCGAGCTTGAAAACGCCATTCATCGGGCCGTCGTGCTCAGTGACGGCGGAATGCTGGGCCGTGAGCTGTTTCCCCAGATAGAGGCCCAGATGCCCGGCTTTCAACTGGACGATTTGGAAGAGGCTGCTGCCTGTTCTCCTGACCTGACCGCGGAAGAAGCCCCCGCCCGCCAGAAGTCAAAGGGCCACTCTCCCGAAGGAGAGATGGTGGTTTCTGCGGAAAGCCCGGCCACGGAGCCGGCTCGACCAGCGGTGGACGCGGTTTCGCTGGACGGCGAAGTGCGGACCATCGCGGAAATCGAGGAGGAACTCATCCGGTTCGCGCTCTCATTCTACCGTGGACAGATGAGCGAAGTGGCGCGGCGTCTCGGGATCGGGCGATCAACGCTCTATCGCAAGCTCAAGGACTACGCCATCGATCCCGATGATCCTATCCGGGAGGCTGCATAGGTCTGAACTGACGGGCCGATACGGCAAGTCCCAGCATACCTGACGAGTTCTGTTGTTGATTTGATCTGCTTCATTCCTTGTTAAGCGTTTGTTCACTATAAGGTAGCAAGCGGCGATCAATGGCGCAGATGCCATTGTGTTACCGCAATTGCCTATCAAATGGTGATGGATTATCGCTTTTCCGGCGTCTGGGGACAGCATTGGCGACAGTGAGAGCAGTTTCAGGTCAGGATTTGGCAGCAAACAGTGCAGCAACCGGCATCTGGTGCGGACTTCACGTCCGGACGGTGTCCCGTGTGTTGTTGGCCGTTTTTCTGACACTTGCAGGCGTATTGGCCACGTCCATGGCCGCGTCCGCGGAAACCCGCTCGCTCAAACTGTACTATATTCATACAAAGGAACGGGCCGAGATCGTCTACAAGCGCAATGGACGCTACGATCAGGCCGGACTCAAAAAGCTCAACCGATTCCTCCGGGACTGGCGACGCAACGAGCCCACCAAGATGGATCCGAGGTTGTTCGATCTGATCTGGGAGGTCTACCAGCGGACGAATGCCCGTGACTACATTCACGTCGTGTCCGCCTATCGTTCGCCGGCGACCAACGAGATGCTGCGCCGGACACGCGGTGGTCAGGCCAAGAAAAGCCAGCACATGCTCGGCACGGCGATGGATTTCTACATTCCGGGCGTCAAGCTTTCCAAACTTCGTGATGTCGGCATGAAGCTGCAGGGCGGCGGCGTCGGCTACTATCCGAAGTCAGGCTCCCCGTTCATCCATCTCGACGTTGCAAGCGTGCGCGCCTGGCCGCGCATGAGCCGGCAGGAACTCAGCCGCCTGTTTCCGGATGGCAAGACGCTTCACCTTCCGCCCGATGGCAAGCCCTTGCCCGGCTACAAGGTGGCGATGGCCGAATACAAGGCTCGCGGCGGCGCGATTGTCTCTTCTTCCAGCGGCGGTTCGAATTCGGGACGCTCCGGCGGCGGCTTGCTTGCGGCCCTGTTCGGTGGTGGCGATGAGGATGAAGAACCAGACGTAATATCGGCGGCGCCGAAACCGGTGCCGGCTCCGCCGCGTACCGAGGTCGCGGCGCTGCCCGGGACTTTCGATACCGCTGCACCCGAGCCCAGTGTTCCTCAACTGCCCGCCCGTGCCCCGATCCCGACTGCTCGTCCTGTCATCGAACAGCCTTCCGTTGTCGCCGCACTCGCTCCACCGGAAGCTGTCCTGCCGGGTCAGGAAGAGGTGAATGCGTTTGCCGCGGCGGCGAATGCAGAGGTGGCGGAAACAGGGACCGACATTGTCGACCTTTCGGACATTCGCGCACCCGTGCCCCAATTGCTGGCCGAGCGGGCCATTTCGAGCCAAGAGGAGAGCGTGGCACCGGTCGAAGTCGCCGCGCTTGATCAACCGGATTCGATCCGGAGCAGACTGCAGGCTGGCGCCGCACCTGCAGCCGCCGAGCAGCCGGAGCCGGAGGGGAATGGTGAGGCTGCGAGCCGGACACTCGTTCGGGCCGATGCGGTGACAGCGGGAACGGAAATCGCCTTGCTGCCGAGCGGCGATGATTTCGTTCCGTTGCCGATCAGGCGACCCGGATCCCGTCCGGGTGACCGGATTGCCGAGGATACGCCCCCCGCGGTCGAGGTTGCTTCACTTGCTCCGGCCCAGCGCGGCGGTCGCCCAGCACCGGCAAACTCGGTCACGACGCGAAAGGGCAACCGTCCGAATGCCGAGTCCGTTGCAGGACAGCCCCAGCGCTCGGCGATACGGACCGAGCCGAAACTGACTGAAACCATTATCTCGAAATGGGCGCTTGCACGCGAGCGGGTCAAGACCATGCCGACGCCGGAAACCAGTGCGAAGCATTTTGTGTCTTCCCAGCTCAGGGCCGCGCCGAAAGTGGTCTATGCCGACGGTTTTGCACGCGATGGCGGTGAATTGCCGCACAATCAGTTCACGGGCTCGGCGGTGAACTTCATTTCGGTGGCCCGCTTCGGCAACTAAGGCCTCGTGCCTGCCTGATATCAACGATCAGGTCGCCGGCGCTCCAATTCCCGGGTCGGGTGAGGGAGCGCCGCCAATGCCTGTTCAGCTTGCGCCTTCGGGCTCGGGCGCCATTCCCAGCGCATGCAGATAGGTGTCGAGAATCGCTTCCTGTTCAAGACGGTCGTTCTCGTCCTGCTTGCGGATGGCAATCACCTTGCGCAGGACCTTGGCGTCAAATCCCATCGCCTTGGCCTCGCCGTAGACATCCTTGATGTCATCGGCGATGGTTTTCTTCTCTTCTTCCAGCCGTTCGATGCGTTCAACGAAGGAACGAAGCTGGTCGCGGGCGACTGCGCCGGCATCAGACATGGGACACTCCTGGACCAATGGTGTGGGGTGATTTGCGTAAGCGCTTCAAGTGCCCAAAGCCTGCGGCGCGGTCAAGGGCGATTGCGGAATTCAATTCGATTATCCAAATCTGCGTCGCCCCTGTTCAAACCACCCGAGAACCATGCAGTTCGATCTCGTGCATCTCCGGCAGGCCGGTGACTTCCGAGATAATGGGCGCCAGCCGGTTGATCCAGGCCTCGACGCCCGCGTCATCGCAGATCAGGTCCTGCCGAACCTCGATCAGCCCGTGGGCGAGACCGGTTGTGGAGCAATGGCGGTGCATGGTGTCGCCGCGCAAGGCGCCGTCATAGGGTTCGTTGTCCCCCACGATCAGGGCAGGATCGGCACGAAGCCGCTCGATGAGCGCCTGCGCCGCACGCGGGTCGGTGTCCCAGAGCACTCCCGCATGCCATGGGCGGGGGACAGATTTCCATGCATGCGTGAAGGAATGCATCGAAATGACCAGGGGCGCCTTTCCGGCCTTGCGGCCGGTCTCGGCGATCACCGTCGCGACGGCATCGTGGTAGGGGCGATGAAATCTTGCCAATCTCCGCTCGCGTTCCTCACGCGAAAGGGGATGATTTGCCGGAATAACCATTCCATCCGACAGTTTCATAATCAGCGTCGGATCATCCTCACCGCGATTGGGATCGATCAGCAGCCTTGAGAAACACCCCAGTACTCCGGGAACGCCGAGCCGTTCGCAAAGGCCGCGCGTCAGCGGCTCGATTCCGATGTCGTAGGCGATATGGCGTGCGAAGGCTTCAACCGGCAGTCCCAGGTTTTCATACTCTGGCGGTACCCGGTTCATGGCATGGTCGGCGAGAATGACAAGCGCGGTATGCGGGTCGCCGGGAATGATCTCGAAGGGATTGAAGCCGGACATGGCGGTTTCCGGAACTGGTGAAAGAAACGAGCCGGATCATTCGCACAGTGAAGTGCCGCGGGCAACTGCTCCGGCGGGCTTCACACACCTGTGGCATTCTGTATGCTCGGCAACCGTTGCGTCGTTTGACTTTAGTACGTCGTCCTTCGTTGACTTTCACCGGTCTCCGGCGCAAAAACCAACGCAGACCTTCTGAGCGGAGACTGACCGGAATCGATGTTTCGAAAGTTGCCAAGAGCCTATCCGTCCATTTCGAGATTCTTCGTCCTGCCGGCCTTGGCTACGGCTGCGCTTCTGCTTGTCTCGGCGAATGAGGCGAAGGCCGATTTCCGGGTTTGCAACGGAACCCAGTCGCTTGTTGGCGGTGCGATCGGATACAGGACAGCCGAAGGCTGGGTGACGGAAGGCTGGTGGCAAATTCCGGCCAATTCCTGCGCAACCCTGATCGAGGGGCAACTGGGATCGCGCTACTATTACCTTTATGCCGAGGATGCAGGCGGGGGTGGCCGCTGGGCTGGTGACATCAACATGTGCGTGGCTGACAACGAGTTCCGCATCGTCGGCGTCGAGGATTGCTTTGCGCGCGGGTTTCAGCGGGTCGGCTTCAAGGAATACGACACCGGGCGACAAGGCAGCTGGATGGTCCAGCTTTCGGACGCCCCGGAAGTTCAGGAAAGCAATAATTGATGAAGCGGCATCGCAAGGTGAAGATCCTCGCAACTCTCGGACCGGCGTCGTCCGACGAGGCAATGATCAAGAAACTGCATGAGGCAGGAGCGGATCTTTTCCGTATCAACATGAGCCATTCGAGCCATGAGCTCATGCGAACACTCGTCGGGCGCATCAGATCGGTGGAAAAGATGTGCGGGCGGCCGATCGGCATTCTTGCCGACCTTCAGGGCCCCAAGCTCAGGGTCGGAAAATTTGTCGAAGGCACCGTCACTCTTAAGCCGGACCAGACATTTACGCTCGATGACCGTGACGAGCCGGGCAACTCTGAACGGGTTTACCTGCCTCATCCGGAGATTCTCGAAGCGGTGCAGCCGGGGCACCGGTTGCTGATCGACGACGGGCGGCTGCAGTTGCTTGCGGTCGAATCCGACAAGACATCGATTGTATGCAAGGTCGTCAGCGGAACCAAGATTTCGGACCGCAAGGGCGTCAGCCTGCCTGACACCACCCTCGGCGTCAGCGCGCTGACGGAAAAGGACCGCTCCGATCTGGATGCAGTGCTTGAGGTCAATGATGTCGACTGGGTGGCTCTTTCCTTCATCCAGCGTCCTGAGGACCTTGCCGAAGTCCGGAAAATTGCGCGCGGCCGTGTCGGCCTTATGTCGAAGATCGAAAAGCCGCAGGCGCTCGAACGAATCGACGAGATCATTGAACTGTCCGATGCGCTGATGGTTGCCCGCGGCGATCTCGGTGTCGAGATGCCGATCGAATCGGTTCCCGGCATCCAGAAGCAGCTGACGAGAGCATGCCGAAAGGCTGGAAAGCCCGTGGTGGTCGCGACCCAGATGCTCGAATCAATGATCTCTGCACCGGTCCCGACTCGCGCGGAAGTTTCCGATGTTGCGACGGCGGTCTTCGAAGGCGCCGATGCGGTGATGCTGTCGGCTGAATCGGCTGCCGGCGATTATCCGGTTGAAGCGGTTTCAACCATGGCTGCGATCGCGCGCAAGGTCGAGATCGATCCCAACTATCCCGGCATCATCTACTCGCAGCGCCCGCAGCCCGACGCCACCGGGGCCGATGCGATATCGCTGGCGGCGCGCCAGATTGCCGAAACCCTCAATCTGTCCGCTATCGTTTGCTACACATCTTCAGGAAGCACCGGGCTTCGTGCGGCGCGGGAACGGCCACAGGTGGCGGTCATTGCGTTGTCGCCCGTGATCCAGACCGCGCGGAGGCTTTCGGTTGTCTGGGGTCTGCACTGCGTGGTGACGGAGGATGCCACGGATATGGACGACATGGTCAATCGGGCCTGCCGCATTGCCTATACGGAGGAGTTCGGCAAACCCGGCGACCGGCTGATCATTTCGGCCGGCTTCCCGCTGGGAACGCCCGGATCCACAAACATGTTGCGGATCGCTTATATCGGGTCGGACGGGATGACCGGCCACTGATCCCAAGTTCAATGGTTGACTGCGGTTGCCTGTGGGATATTTCGCTGTCTCCCGGCTTCTAAGGGCATGTGGCGTGGTCGTCGGCAATGGCGGCTTCGGCCTTCCGTGCCGCCGCAGCAAGATCCACATCAAGACCCGCAACGCGTTCGATAGCCCGAACTGCGAGTTCGGTCGTGACGTGATCCGGCTTGTGGCCAAGATTTTTCAGCCACAGCAACTTTGCATCCTCAATGTCGCGGGCGAGACCTTCCGAGTGAATGTGGGCGAGCACCACGGAATCGCTGTCTCCGGTGATGATCACCGTCGGCACCTTTATCTCGCTGTAGCGGGAGGAAACCGTCGTTACGTAGGGCTTCAAGTTGGCGACGTCGATTGCGTTGTTGCGAAACGCAGCCGGCCTGAGCACGAGCGCCGGCGCGGTTGCCGTGATGTAGTCATCCGGCGTCGGATTGGGCGCGAACACACAGGCCGATCCGCTTTCAAGCCGTGTCATGCCTGCGGGAAGAGCAAGGGTATGTGCGAACACAGAGCCGATGACAGGCATTGACGCAAGATCGTAGTACCAACTCACGCCTCCGGGCCAGGGATGCGTCGCCGGCGCCAGAAACACCAGTCCGGCCGTCATCTGCGGATATTCAAGCGCAAAGCTCGCCGCGATGGCGGCTCCAAAGGAGTGCCCGATTACAATCGCCTGCGATATCCCCTTGATCTCCATTGCGCGTGCGATTGCCGCGGCTTGTCCATCCGGCGTCGCGTTGGCCGCGCCACCCCGTTGTGACCAGCCGTGGCCTGGCCGGTCGATGAAGAGCATCTCCGCTCTTCCTTCGAGCGCCGGTCGGAAAGGTTTCATCTGATCGAGCAGGTTGCCGCTGGCTCCATGAATGAAAACCAGAGCTGGCAGGTCGGCGCCGGCCGGACGCGGGACATGAACCGCGTGAAGTGCGTAGCCGCCGACGTCGATCATTTCGCCGGCCGGCGGAAACCTCTTCTCGATCTCCGCGGCTTTGACATACGTCCAAAGCGCAAGACCAATCAGAAGGAAGACAATCAGGGCAAACGCAATCAGAACGACGACGCGAATACTGAACGGGGGCATCGGAAGCACAACCTCGAATTGGACCCGGTCTTCACTGTTGTGCTGATCCGTGGCTTGAAGAATTGGTTTTGTTGTCGATCAGGTCTTGCTGCCGGCGAGCTTGTCCGCCAGTTCCCCGACCTTGTCCTGCGCCTGGTGATTGGCGGGATAGACCCGCAGCATCTGTTCCCATGCGCGCAGGGCAAGCGCATCGTTGCCGGCTGCGTCCAGAATTGCGGCCATCCCGGCCATGGCACCGAAGTGTCGGGGTTCGAGCGAAAGCACGCGGTTGATGTCAGCCATCGATTTGGCGTGATTTCCCATCGCGTAATGGAGGGTGGCGCGGCGGTTCCAGCCTTCGGCGAAATCGGGCATCAGCACCACGACCTGATCGAGCAGGTCGAGCGCAAGACTGTTGTTCTTGTCGGCCACGGCCTTGTCGGCCCATTGCATCAAGAGATTGGCCGTGGCGCTGCCGGAATCCCGCCAGCGGGCCCAGATCCGCCGGCTTATCCGCTCTGCCTCGTCTGCGTCGCTTTCGCGCTTGAGTTCGGCAAACAGACGGTCAATGGGGTCGATGGTCTCATCCGGCATGGTCTTGGCGGGTTCGGCCGCCTGATCCTGTGCCGGGGCGGGGATCGTGAAAGCCAGCGTGGCGGCGAGAACCGAGGCTGCTGGTACGGTCAGGACTTTAAACATGAAATGGCGCATGACGGGAAGTTAGTCCGTCAGCGCCAAAGATCAAATGCAAATTTCGGTGATCGGGCCAAGCGGCCGCACGCTTCAGCCCTGACGAGCCTTGAAGCGCGGGTTCTGCTTGTTGATGATGTAAACGCGTCCCTTGCGACGGACCAGACGGTTGTCACGGTGACGGGTCTTGAGCGCCTTGAGCGAATTCTTGATCTTCATTGTTCTGATCCGCGGGTTGTTTGGGCAAAGCCCAGTCAATCAAAAGCGCGCCAGCCGGGGGCGCGCATCGGTTGGCAGGCATGTACCGGCTTGCGAAAATCTTGTCAACCGCGGTGGGCGGCTTTCCCGCGAATTGCGGGCCGGTTCAGTGTGTCTTGCGGTGTATTCGCGTGACATGACCCATCTTGCGGCCCGGACGCGCTTCGGCTTTGCCGTAGTGATGGATCATTGCATCGGGTTCTTTGGCGATCTGTCCGATGGCATCTATGTCACTGCCGATGAGGTTTTCCATCACGCAATCGGAGTGCCGTGCGCCGTCGCCGAGCGGCAGCCCCGCAATCGCCCGGATATGCTGCTCGAACTGTGAAACCGTGCAGGCGGCCTCGGTCCAGTGCCCCGAATTGTGAACCCGTGGCGCGATCTCGTTGACCAGAAGGCGGTGTCGGTCTCCATCGCGCACCGCGAAGAATTCAACTGCCAGAACGCCGACATAGTCGAGATGCGCGGCGATCGCCGATGCGATCTCCAAGGCACGAGACTGTGCTTCGGGACCGAGGGACGACGGCACGCTGGACGTATGAAGCATATGGTTGCGGTGCACATTTTCCGCGACATCATAGGCGACGACGTCTCCGGCCAGGCTCCGTGCGGCTATCACGGAGATCTCACACTGGAAATGCACGAAGGATTCGAGAATGGCCATCTGGCCGTTCATGCTTTCGAAGGCCACTTCGGCCTCGTCTTGATGGGTGATGTTTGCCTGACCCTTGCCGTCATAACCAAGCCGGGTTGTCTTGAGCACAGCCGGCAGGCCGGTTGCCTGCATGGCGTCATCAAGGTCCGAGCGTCTTGAAACGCATGCGAAGGCCGCGGTTTCGGCACCGAGGTCGCGAGCCATGGATTTCTCCAGAAGCCGGTCCTGCGCCACCTTCAAAGCCTTGGAGCCCGGACGAACAGGAAGCCTTTCTTCCAGCCACTCGACTGCCGCAACCGGCACATTTTCGAATTCGTAGGTGACGACGTCGCAAAGCTTGACCAGCGTTTCAAGCGCCGTCGGGTCGTCATAGGCGGAAACGATCTGGCTGTTTGCCACTTGTGCCGCCGGCGCGTCAGGCTGGGGCTCCAGAATCACGGTCCTGTAGCCCAGACGGGCGGCCGCCATCGCCAGCATCCGGCCAAGCTGGCCGCCGCCGATGATACCAATTGTCGAGCCGGGTTTGAGCGGTGTCTGTGTCATGATTGTTCAGTCGGGTGTTCGGCGACCGCGTCGGTGCGCGCCTGTCGCCACGCGTCGAGGCGTTGCGCAAGATCTGCGTCCGACAAGGCAAGCACGGCCGCGGCGAGAAGGGCAGCATTGACCGCGCCCGCCTTGCCGATGGCAAGCGTGCCGACGGGAATGCCGGCGGGCATCTGGACAATCGAGAGCAGGCTGTCCTGACCCGAAAGGGCCTGGGATTGCACCGGAACGCCGAAAACCGGCAATGCCGTGAAGGCTGCGGTCATGCCGGGAAGATGGGCAGCGCCGCCGGCACCCGCGATGATAACCTGGAAGCCTTCGTCTTTCGCTCCCTTGGCGAACGACACCAGCCGGTCCGGCGTGCGGTGCGCGGAAATGATTCGCGGCTCACAGGCGACATTGAGTTCCTTGAGCGTGTCGGCTGCGTGTTTCATCGTCGGCCAGTCGGACTGGCTGCCCATGATCACGGCCACCTTCGGTGTCTGGGTCAGGGTCATGCTCCGCTCCCGCCGTTCACGCGATGATATCGGGTATGATCTGGTCCTCGAATTCGGTGATCTTGTCCTTTATCGCCAGCTTCTTCTTCTTCATGCGCTGAATCCGAAGTTGATCGCATCCGGTTTGGATCATTGCATTAATGGCCACATCGAAGTCTTCGTGCTCGTGCCGCAGCCGCGCCACCAGCATGCGAAGCTCAGCCTGTTCCTGATCGGACATGCAGTTACCCCGTCTAAACCATCTGTCGGCGCACCTGCCCGACCTTCTTGTCGTTTCGGGCCTAGTATCACAGAAAAGATGGTAACGGGAAGTTATCCCCATTCAAGAATCACCTTCGACAAACGGAAAAAGCCGTGGCACACTTCCGGATGTCCAGAACCCAACGCTCCGGCGTTTCGGCGTCGGCGCGTCCCACAAAAGGAGTCGCCCATGTCGATTGACGCTCATCTTGCATCGCTCGAAAAGAAGCACGGTGAACTGGAAGCCGAACTCCGTACTGCGCTCGGCCAGCCCTCAGCCCGCGACCAGACAATTGTGAACATCAAGCGCCGCAAACTTCGCCTCAAGGATGAGATCAATCGTCTCAAGTCGGACACCCGACACTGATCATTTCCACATGACAGGCTCGTGACAAGGTGCGGGATTTTTCCCGCGCCTTACCAGTTGCCCGGAGCTTTTGGGGCTACCGGCTTCCTTTCCATGCCGCGCATTGTTTGCAGGCGTGCCTGCGGTGTCATGACCAGAACTGGTCGACCCACAGATTGATGTGCATGAAGCCGTCCGTCCGGACAGCATAAATCCGGCTGGTTCCGCGGCTTTCCGCGGTCACAAGACCGCTGTCCAGGAGTGCCTTGAGGTGCTGACTTACGGCCGGGCGGCTGATTGGCAGACCTGCAGCCAGTTCATTGACCGTCTGCGGCCTGCGCCGCAATTCTTCCAGAAGGTGTCGCCGGTTCGGATCGGCGATGGCTTGGAAAGTGTCAATGGTCATCTGATCAAGTTATGTGAAACAGATTTCCCCGGCAAGTCTTTGATATTTGCGGAGGCACGCCTCTCATGCGGCCTCCGCTAAGATTTCAGATGGCGTGATCTCCCGGTCGACCTGCCCGAATTCTTGCCTACCGAAGGGATTTGGCCTGATCGCGGAGAACAAACTTCTGGATCTTCCCTGTCGAGGTTTTCGGAACCTCCTGAAAGATGACTGTTTTAGGACACTTGAAGTGGGCAAGCAGGCTGCGGCAGTGGGCAATGACGTCCGCTTCCGTCAGCGATGCACCCTGGCGGAGTTCGACAAAGGCGCACGGCGTTTCGCCCCACTTTTCATCGGGTCGGGCCACCACGGCCGCAGCCGTGATCGAGGGGTGCTTGTAAAGTGCATCCTCGACCTCGATCGACGAAATGTTCTCGCCGCCTGAGATGATGATGTCCTTGGATCTGTCCTTGAGCTGAATGTAGCCATCGGGATGCATCACCCCGAGATCGCCGGAGTGAAACCACCCCCCGCGGAAAGCTTCCGCACTGGCATCCGGGTTCTTCAGATACCCCTTCATGACGATGTTGCCGCGGAACATGACCTCGCCGATGGTTTCCGCATCCGCAGGCACGGTTTCCATGGTTTCCGGGTCCATCACCCGGAGGTCCTCAAGTGCCGGATAGCGCACCCCCTGACGGGCCTTTTTTGTCGAGCGGGCAGCCCGGTCGAGATCCGACCATTCGGCTTTCCATTCATTGACCACGGCCGGACCGTAGGTTTCGGTCAGGCCGTAAAGATGGACAACCTCAAAGCCCGCGTCGGCCATGCCTGCAAGCACCGACTCGGGCGGCGGGGCGGCCGCGGTGTTGAAGCTGACGGTTTGCGCAAAGTCGCGCTTGTCGGTTTCGGGCGCGTTCAGCAAGGTCGACATGACGACCGGCGCACCACACAGATGGGTGACGCCGTGGTCGGCGATAGCGTCATACATTGCCTTCGCGCGTACCCAGCGCAGGCAGACATGGGTTCCGCTCACGACACTCAGCGTCCAGGGAAAGCACCAGCCGTTGCAGTGAAACATCGGCAGGGTCCACAAATAGACCGGATGCCGCCCCATCCCCGATGCGATGACATTGGAGTAGCCCATCAGCGCGGCACCGCGATGGTGATAGACGACGCCCTTCGGATTCCCGGTGGTCCCTGAGGTGTAGTTGAGCGAGATCGAATCCCACTCATTGTCAGGCCCGGTTCGGGTGAAGGCCGCGGATGCGGAACTGACGAAGCTCTCATAATCGGCGGTGCCGATGCGATCACCCTTGGGAAACGGCGCGTCGTCGGGATACTCGGTGTCATCATAGTCAAGGACGAGAGGCTTGATCCGCGCCAGGCGGAGCGCCTCCGACATGACCGTGGAAAATTCCCGGTCCACTATCAGGACCTTTGTCTCCGCGTGATCCAGCTGGAAAGCGATGGCCGCAGCATCGAGCCGGGTGTTGATCGAATGCAGGACCGCGCCCGTCATCGGTACGCCGTGATGGGCCTCGAGCATGGCCGGCGTGTTGGACAACATCACCGACACAGTGTCCCCCTTGCCGATGCCTTCGCCCGCAAGCGCATTCGCCAGTTGTCTGGAGCGTGAAAGAAAAGTGGCGTAGCTCAACCTTAGCCGGCCATGGATCACCGCGACATGATCGGGATGAACGAGGGCTGCGCGTTCGAGATGTGCCAGGGGGGTCAGCGGCTGATAGTTTGCCGGGTTTGGGTCAAGATCCGTTTCATAAGGGTTGGCGCTCAAGCTTGTGGTCCCCTCTCACCTGGTATTGTCGTGCCGGCTATCAAATCACCTCCCGGGTCGGCTGTCATCATGCCATCAGGTGATGCAGCCCGTCCCAGATCAGTTTTAGAGACGTCAGAAAAACCATCACATACATGAACGGATAGAACACCTCGGGTTTCATGCGTCTGACGAAGTAGGCGCCTGTCAGGGTGGCAATCGGAGCTATGGGAGCAAGCGTCAATGAGGTGGTGAGGTTCGTCGCGTCGAACTGTCCCAATGCGAAATAGGGGACGAGCTTGATGGCATTTACAATGGCGAAGAACCTGACGCTGGTACCGGTGTAGATCTTCGGATCCTGCCTGAGCGGCAACGTATAGATTTGATAAGGCGGGCCTCCGGCGTGGGAGACGAAGCTGGTAAAGCCTGCCAGCGTGCTCCAGAGCACGCCCTTGACCGGTCGATGCCCGTGCGGCGCCGGCGGTTCGGCGCGCCGTCTGGCGGCGAGAGTGACCTGCACATACCGGACCACAAACCACAGCGCCACGCAGCCAACGATCAGGCGGATGACCGGATCGGTGATCCAGGCTGCTGTCGCCCAGCCGATGGCGATGCCGATGACCCCGCCGGGAACCATGATCTTGAGGGTCGCTGGATCCCAGTGCTTGCGCCAGGTCCAGAGCGTCACGGCGTCCATGACGATCAGGATCGGCAACAGGATTGCGGCTGCCTGCACGGGCGGTATGGTCAGCGCCATCAGCGGAACGCCGAGCAGAGCCATGGCGCCACCGAACCCGCCTTTTGACAAACCCACCAGGAAGACAGCCGGAATGGCGGCGGCGTAGAAGATGGGGTCTGTCATCATTGGTGCAGTTGATCCTTCCGTCGCGCCGGTCTATCCCGTTTGCAGTTGTTTGGCCATATGGTCAAACATGACCCTTGCGCCACTCCGACAGGATGCTTCATGACCGATGCCGCCAACCGCTGCCGACTTGTTCTCGTGACGCCCGACATTGCTGATCCGGGCGAGCTCGGCGCCATCGTCGCCGACGCGCTGCGTGGCGGTGACGTGGCCTCGGTGATCATCCCGCAACACGGTCTCGACGACAAAAGCTTCCAGCGGCGCTGCGAGGCACTCATCCCATTGGTTCAGGCAGCCGGCGCGGCAGCGCTGGTCGCCGGCGACACGAGGGTTGCCGGACGTGTTCGCGCCGATGGGCTGCATCTGGAGGCCGGTATCGAGGCAATGGGTGAAGCGGTTGCACGGCACGCTCCGGCGCTGATCGTCGGCGGTGGCAATGCGCGCGAACGCCATGCGGCGCTGGCGATCGGAGAGGCACAGCCGGATTATGTGATTTTCGGCTCGGTAAGCGGCGACATCAAGCCGGAGCCGCATCCGAAGAACCTGGCGCTGGCGGAATGGTGGGCCAACATGATCGAGATCCCCTGCGTGCTTATGGGCGGCACCAGCACTGCCTTCGTCGAGGCCATGGCCTCAACGGGCGCCGAATTCATCGCTTTCGGGAAAGCGGTGTTTGCCGAACCCACCGAAGCCCCTCGGATCGTTGCGGAAATCAACGCCGTTCTTGACGAAAAAGCGCCACGGTTTGGTTCATGATGGCCGCCATGGCAGACGTTTTAAGATTATCGTTCATACTTAGAGGACGATCGCATGCCCGTTTGCGGGCATCGCTTTCCTGGTGGTCCGTGCCGCTCATGCTGTTGATGACCGCGACACTTGCTGCCGGCCCGGCCCGGGCGCAAGAGGCGGCCCTGGAAGCGCCGGCGGAGACATCTCAATCGGGAGATATGCAAAGCGAGCCGACCTTGCCTTCGCCGGTGACAAGTCCGGCTGCAGGCTTGGCCCCGTCCGATGTGGATGCAATGGACAGCGCTTTCGGGGCGTTTCAGCGGGGATACTATCTTACGGCCATGGAACTGGCGCTGCCCCGCGCCCAGCTGGGGGATCCGGCGGCACAAACCCTGCTGGCGGAACTCTTCGCGGGAGGTCTGGGTGTTCCGCGGAGCATGGACGATGCGGCTTTCTGGTATGAGCAGGCGGCAAACAATGGGGATGCTGCGGCGCAGTTCAAGTTCGGCGTCATGCTGCTTGAAGGGCGCTATGTCAAAGCCGATCGCGAACGGGCCGAAGACCTCATGAAACAGGCGGCAGATGCAGGCAATGCCTTTGCCCAGTTCAACCATGCCCAGATCCTGGTTTCGGCGAAGCCGGGCGAGGCCGGTGTTCTGGAGGCTCTGCCCTATTTCGAACAGGCCGCGGAGAAAGGGGTGCCCGACGCCCAGTATGCGCTGGCACAGATCTACGCCAACACAACCGGCATCCCGGACGACAAACGCGCCCGCGCCCGGGAATGGATGGAAAAGGCCGCGCGCGCCGGGTTCGACACTGCGCAGCTTGACTATGCGATCTGGCTGATCGACGGGATCGGCGGGGCAAAAGACTACGAGAACGGCTTTCGCTGGATGCAGATCGCGGCCAATGGCGGAAATGTAGTGGCGCAGAACCGGATGGCAGTGCTTCACATCAACGCCATCGGCACGAAAGGTGATCCGGTGGAGGCAGGGAAGTGGTACATCCTCTCCCGCCGCGCCGGTTACAATGACCGTGCGCTCGACGACTTCTATCAGGGATTGACCGACGACGAGAAACGTCAGGCAATCGAGGCGGCCAACGCGTTTGGCAAGCGTTGAGAACAGCGCTTTTTGAGGACCGAAACCGGCCGGGCTTGAAAACCAGCGCCAATTGTGGTCTTGAAGCCGCAAAACCGCGCCGGATGTCGGCCCGGGCAAAGATTGACGCGGAATGTTCCCATGAAAATCAACGGCAATGAAATTCGTCCCGGCAACGTGCTTGAGCACAATGGCGGCCTGTGGGCAGTGGTGAAAACCAATGCGGTCAAACCCGGCAAGGGCGGTGCGTTCAACCAGGTTGAAATGAAGAACCTGATCGACGGCACCAAGCTCAACGAGCGGTTCCGGGCGTCGGAAACCGTCGAGCGGATCCGGCTTGAACAGAAGGACTTCCAGTTTCTCTACGAGCAGGGCGAAGCTCTGGTGTTCATGGATCTGGAGAGCTACGAACAGCTGGAACTTCAGAAGGAATTCGTCGGCGATCGCCGCGCGTTCCTGCAGGACGGCATGATGGTGACTGTGGAGCTCTATGACGAGCGGCCGATCGGCATTGCTCTTCCAGACCATGTCACCCTCGAAATCGCCGAGGCCGATCCGGTGGTAAAGGGGCAGACAGCCACATCGTCCTACAAGCCGGCGGTGCTCGAAAACGGCGTCCGAATTCTGGTGCCGCCTTTCATCTCGTCGGGCGAGCGCGTTGTGGTTGACACCAACGAATTGACCTATCTTCGCCGCGCCGATTGACCCCTTAAATCCGGGCCGAGGCCGTCTTCCTGCCCCATGGGCGGAATCGACCGACCGGAGCCTGAAACCAGGAAATGATCTAGATGGCGCGTTCCGCCCTGCTCAATGTGATGGTGCAATCCGCGCTCAAGGCCGGACGGTCTCTGGCGCGAGATTTTGGCGAAGTCCAGAACCTTCAGGTCTCGCTCAAGGGGCCGGGTGATTACGTTAGCCAGGCCGACCGCAAGGCAGAACAGATCATCAAGACGGAATTGCTCCGCGCCCGCCCAACCTACGGGTTTCTGGGCGAAGAGAGCTTGGAAATGGAGGGAACCGACGGTGCGCACCGCTGGATCGTCGACCCTCTTGATGGAACCACCAATTTTCTTCACGGCATTCCGCATTTTGCCGTCTCCGTGGCACTTGAGCGAAACAATGAGATCGTTGCCGGTGTGATCTACAATCCATCGACCGACGAGCTTTACACGGCCGAGCGCGGCGGCGGGGCGTTCCTGAACGACCGGCGGTTGCGCGTGGCGGGCCGCAAGGCGATTTCGGATGCCGTCATCGGCACTGGCGTTCCGCATCTGGGACGTGGACATCACGGCAACTTCCTTGTCGAGCTTCGCCACGTGATGGGTGAATGCGCAGGCATCCGGCGCATGGGGGCAGCCGCTCTCGATCTTGCCTATGTGGCCGCTGGCCGGCTCGATGGCTTCTGGGAAAAACCGCTGGAAGCCTGGGACATGGCGGCTGGCATCGTCCTGATCCGCGAGGCGGGCGGGTTCGTCGCCGACACGTCCGGCGGAACCGACATGTTCGGCACCCGATCGATTGCCGCCGGCAATGAATACATGCTCAAGAGCGTTCTCGATCTTGTGCAAAGGCCGGTTCCGGCGCGTTGAGCCGGACGGGCTAACCCTGTTTCACATGCTCGCTTTCAATTCCGCCACAATATCGGCTAGTGTCTGCCCGAACAGTGATTTGGGACAAAGGCCGGGACGGACAGGGCATGGCGAAACTGACATTGTCTGGATGGGGCATCTCTGAAGACGGCAGCGGCGCGGACCCGCATAAATTGTCCAGCCCGCTTGTGTTCTTCTGGAGCATGGCGATCTTTCTGATCTTGTCCGGATTTGTCGCGGCGATCCTGTATCGTCAGATCCAGACGGCCTTCATGGCCAATCCCGGGCTCAACGGGCTGATCGTCGGCGTGCTGGCCGTGGGCGTCCTGCTGGTTTTCACGCATGTGCTGAGGCTCAGGCCCGAAGTGCGATGGGTAAATTCGCTGCGCGCCACCGGGGACGCCGAGAAGGTCGGCCGCGATCCTGTGCTGCTTGCGCCCATGCGGGCGCTGATCGGCCGCCGTCAGGAAATGGCGCTTTCGACCTCTTCGCTCCGTTCAATCCTCGATTCGATTGCAACCCGGCTTGATGAATCCAGGGACACCTCTCGGTATCTGATCGGGCTCTTGGTGTTTCTCGGACTGCTCGGCACCTTCTGGGGCCTGCTCGGCACCATCGGTTCGATCAATCAGGTCATCCAGTCGCTCAATCCCGGCAGCGGCGGCACCGAGGATGTGCTCTCGACCCTGAAGACCGGATTGTCCGCGCCGCTCGACGGCATGGGCACTGCATTTTCCTCCTCGCTCTTCGGTCTTGCCGGGTCGCTGATCCTCGGTTTCCTCGACCTTCAGGCGGGGCGCGCACAGAACCGTTTTTACACCGAGCTTGAAAACTGGCTGTCGACGATGACCGATCTCGACTCCGGCGTCACGGTTCAGGCGGAAGCCGGAAGTGCCGGTGCTGCGGAAGAAATTCGCATGCTGACCGAGCGGATGCAGAAGATGTCCCAGGATTCGGGCATGACTCCCCGTACCACGGCCGCGATGGCGAGCCTTGCGGAAGGCATTCAGGGTCTCGTCAAGAACATGCGCGGCGAGCAGCAGATGTTGAGGGACTGGATCGAGGCACAGCAGGCGGAATCGTTGCGCTTGCGCGAAACACTGGACAAGCTCGCCGAAAAGATCGGGGAAAAATAGGCCATGGCTCTGGCGCGAAACCGGCGGCGCGACCGTTCGGTCGATTACTGGCCAGGCTTTGTCGACGCGCTTTCGACATTGCTTCTGGCAATCATGTTCCTGCTTACGGTGTTCGTGCTTGCCCAGTTTTTTCTCTCCCGGGAGATTTCCGGGCGCGACCAGGTGCTCAACCGCCTCAACAGTCAGATCAATGAACTGACCCAGCTTCTCGCGCTGGAGCGATCGGGCAGGCAGGATCTTGAGGACACGCTGGCCAATCTGCAGGCTTCCCTGTCCGAATCGGAAGCCGACCGGTCACGGCTGCAGCAACTGCTCGACAGCGGTTCGGGTGCCACGGAAGCCGCGGAAGAGCGGATCGGGGAGCTTTCCGAAACTCTCGATGCGGAGAAGAAGGTCTCGCAGCGCGCTCTCAATCAGGTGGAACTGCTCAACCAGCAGATCTCGGCGCTCAGGTCGCAACTGGCTGCACTCGAAGATGCGCTGGAAGTCTCCGAAGCCAAGGACCGCGCCACTCAGGCCAAGATCGCTGATCTCGGCCGCCGGCTGAACGTGGCGCTCGCGCAGCGCGTTCAGGAACTCAACCGTTACCGGTCGGATTTCTTCGGCCGGCTGCGTGAAATTCTCGCCAGCCGTGAAGACGTTCGCGTTGTCGGCGACCGCTTCGTGTTCCAGTCCGAGGTGTTGTTCCCGTCTGGCGGAAACGAACTCAACCCGGCCGGCCAGGATCAGATGGCAAAACTCGCCGACGCGATCAACGAATTGTCGCGCGAGATTCCCGAGGAGATCAATTGGGTTCTGCGCGTGGACGGTCACACCGACAACGTGCCGCTTTCGGGGACGGGACGGTATGCGGACAACTGGGAGCTCTCCACCGCGCGCGCGACCTCGGTGGTCAAGTATCTCATCGACCAGGGTGTGCCGGCCAACCGTCTGGTTGCCGCTGGTTTCGGCGAGTTCCAGCCGATCGCAGATGGTGACAGCGACGAAGCGCGGGCCACAAACCGCCGTATCGAACTCAAGCTCACCGAGCGCTGATCCGCGGCCGGCAGCAACTTGTTTCAACGGCTGGCCAGTGCGGGCAGCGTTTCCGCGATCGGCAGAGGCGCGGCCAGGGCTGCATAGTCTCCCGGTTTCGTTCGCACGAGGCCGGTGAGGTTCAGCGCCCTGGCGACCGCTGTGTCGAGATTGCCGATGGCCGTGTCCACTGCGTCCGCGATTGCCTCGGCCCGGTTCGCCATATCGGCACTGGCGATGAGTGGCAGGCCGGGGGTCTCCGGCGTCCGCCCAAAAACTTCCAACTCCCGGGCGGCCGGTTCATGGCGCTTGGCAAGTTCCCATGCCACTGCGTCCACTGCCGCCCAGTCTGCCTGCCCGTTCGCCACCACGCACACTGACGCCCGATGCGCACCGGTCTCGACGGCGTCGGCCTCGCAGACCACTCCGTTTGTGAAGAGCAGGCGGATGGGTGCAGCAAATCCCGATTGGGAATGGGGCATGTTGAAGGCCATGCGCCGGTCTTGCAGATCGGCGAGGCTGGATGGCAGTTCCGATTTTCGGGCGACGAGGACGCTGAAATAGCGGCCGAGTGCTGCACCCGGTAGGGCATAGTCCGGGGTCCCGATCAGCGTGACCTTGGGGGCAAGGAAGTTGGCATAGGGAAAGCCGCAGGTCTGCGACAGAATGAGGCCGGGTGCGGTCCATAGCGCCTCAATGTCGAGACTACGCTCAAGCGCTGCCGGAGCTTCCATACCCCGCTTTTCCAGCTGGATCCGGATAGCACTCCAGAGCGCGTCGGTCTGGTCGCGGACTTCCGGCCAGTCGTACATCGGAAGCGATGCGAAGGGCGGGGAGGCCAGGGCGTCGCCGCCCTGGCCGTCATTTGTCAAGTCAGTTACCATCGCCTCAAGCCGGGTCCGGACGGCGCTTGCGCCGGGGTTCCATCGGGTACGCGACCGGTTCCTTGGCACGCAGGCCGTGACGCTTGAACACTTCCCAATAGCTTTCGTAGCGATAGCCGCCATTCATGCGCAGGAACCGTGCCCGGTTCTCGCGGAAGAACGCAGGAATCCGGTACCAGGCCAGCGATGGATAGGCGTGATGGACCGAGTGGTAGTTGTTGTTGAGAAACAGGAGACTCAAGGGTCCTCTGGTCTCCACGATCACGGAGCGCTGGTTGGCCTTCTCCGTTGCCTGATGTTCGATGAAGGATCGAACCATCAGCAAGCCCATGCCGAAATAGGCAGCGAGCAGATAGGCTGCGGGCTGGAGGCTCCCGTAGCGGGTGATCAGATAGAAAAGCGCCGCCACGGCGAGCCCATGCCGAAACCATGTTACAGCAATCGCAGGATCACCGGCGCGGCTGCGGCGCCATTCACTTCTGGCAAAGCCGACGGCGGCAAGCGCCGGTCCAAGCGTGATCCGGCCGACAAGTGTGTTGTTGGCTGTGAGCACATGCTTCAGCCACCCCGGTATCGATGCCCAGACGTCCCGATCAAGGTAATAGCTTTCCGGATCGTCGTAGGGATCGGTGATGTTTTCGTTGATGTGATGGGTAAGATGGCAGGATTTGAAGCGCAGGTAAGGCACCAGCACTCCAATTGGTGGTGATATGATGAAGTCGTTGAGTTTCTGGTTCCGAAATGGGTGACCGTGCAAGAACTCGTGTTGAAGCGAGGAGTGCAGCGTGATGACAGGAATCAAAAACAGGACACGGAGTGTGTCCGGGAGCTCAGCCCATCCAAACGCCAGCAAAAACCACACAGCATAGCAAACGCCCGCAAGAAGCAGGGTTCGCCACTCCGCGTTATTCCGCATAGTGGATACACCTTCTGAATGTTCCCGTTATAGCCCGCGATTAGGTCCCACCCCGCGCGTGGCTTCCAGACGAACACTCTGAAATTATACCAGCTTTCCAGCCTTCACAAGACTATTCCATGGAAATATTAGCCGGAGAACGGTCAGGCGTTTTTCTCGGCGGCAAGGCCATTGGCCGGGGACGAACCGAGCGAAAGCGCTTCGGCGCCATGTTCGAACTGAAGCCGCGCCAGCCGGGCATAGAGCCCACCGCGCCCCACCAGTTCGGTATGCGTCCCTTCCTCGACGATCCGGCCCTTGTCCAACACCAGAATGCGATCGGCCCTGAGGACGGTGGCGAGCCTGTGGGCGATGACGATGGTGGTGCGGTTCTGCATCAGGCCCTCCAGGGCCTTTTGCACGAGCGTTTCGCTTTCGGCGTCCAGCGCCGAGGTGGCCTCGTCAAGCAGCAGGATAGGCGCATCGCGCAGGATCGCGCGGGCAATGGCGACGCGCTGGCGCTGACCGCCGGAAAGAGTAATTCCCCGCTCGCCCACGGGGGTGGCATAGCCTTTGTCCAGCGCGGTGATGAAATCGTGCGCCTGTGCCGCACGGGCAGCGGCCTCGATCTCGTCCTGGCTGGCGCCCGGTTTGCCGAAAGCTATGTTGTCGCCGACGCTGCCTGCGAAGATCGTCACGTCTTGCGGCACCAGAGCGATCCGTGCGCGGATGTCGGCAGGGTCGGCCTTGCGCACATCCACAGTATCGACGAGGACAGCGCCCCGGGTGGCGTCATAGAAGCGGAGGATGAGCGAGAACAGCGTGGATTTTCCGGCGCCGGAGGCGCCGACCACGGCGACGGTTTCGCCGGGACGGACATGGAAGCTCGTTCCTGTCAGCGCAGGGGTGTCGGGGCGTGCAGGATAAGCGAATTCGACGCTGTCGAACCGTATGTCGCCGATTGGCGGCTGGGGAAGTGCCGTGGGGTTTCGTGGAGCACGGATCTCGGGCACCTCGTCGAGCAATTCGCTCAGCCGCTCGGCTGCGCCCGCGGCCTGGGACAGTTCGCCCCAGACCTCCGAGAGTGCGCCGAGGCTGCCTGCCGCAAACACCGAATAGAGCAGGAACTGACCCAGGGTGCCCGGAGACATCTCGCCCGTGAGAACCGACTGCGCGCCGTACCACAGAACCGCCACCACCGATCCGAACGCCATGGCGATTGCGAAACCGGTCAGGACCGAGCGCGCAAGGATAGAACGCCGTGCCGCGCCGAAGGCCGTCTCGACGGCGCCGCTGAAATTCGCCTGTGCCGTCGCCTCGGTGTTGAAGGCCTGAACCGTGCGCGTGGCGCCGATGGCTTCTCCGGCAAATGTCATGGCCTCGGCAAGCGTATCCTGAGCTTCACGGGAGCGCTTGCGCACCTTCCTGCCAAACCCGACAAGCGGGAAGACGATCAGCGGGATCGCGCCCAGCACCAGGCTCGAGAGTTTCGGCGAGGTGATGAACATCATGCCGCCGGCGCCTAGGCACAGGATCGTATTGCGCAGCGCAAGCGACGCGGTTGCGCCGACTGTGGATTTGATCAGCGTCGTATCCGCTGTCAGCCGGGAAACAATCTCGCCGGAGCGGTTGGCGTCATAGAAGGAGGCCGATAGCCGGGTGACATGGTCGAAGACGTCGCGGCGAATGTCCGAGACCACCCGTTCGCCCAGTGTGATGACGAAATAGTAGCGGCACGCGGATGCGATTGCGAGCAGGGCGGCGATGCCGGCGAGCATCGAGAAATAGCTGTTGATGAAGCCGGCGTCCTGGGCCGAAAAACCGTGGTCGATCATCCGGCGGACGGCCGTTGGCAGGCTGAGCGTGGTGACAGCCGCCATCAAAAGGAAGGCGAGGGCACCGAAAACCAGCTGCGGGTAACGCTTGATGTAAGGCAGGAGGCGGGAGAGAGGACGCACCGAACGCCGGGTCGCCACAGGTGTCTTGGATCGGTCGGCCACGTCTGCTCCTGAATCATGCGCATGCTGTCTTGAGCCGGGGCCGCAAAAACGGTTGCGGCCCTTGTTATCGGCTGTGCCTTCATGTATAGGCTCGCCATCGAATTGGGAAGCCGTTGCCCGAAAAGGACATCGGCTTCATTCATGTGTATGGCCAAAATGCCGCATGATTTGCTGTGCAGGGCCCTCAAACGGCAGGACGAATAAGATGAAGGCTGACATCCATCCCGACTACCACATGATCAAGGTGGTGATGACCGACGGCACCGAATACATGACCCAGTCCACCTGGGGCGCCGAAGGTGACACCATGAACCTCGAGATCGACCCGAAGTCGCACCCGGCCTGGACCGGCGGCAACCAGCAGCTGATGGACCGCGGCGGCCGGCTTTCGAAGTTCAAGAAGCGCTTCGAAGGCCTCAGCATGTAATCATTCCGGTCACACCGGAACCCACAGAACCCGCCGGGATCACTCCGGCGGGTTTTTTGTTGCCGCTTGTGTGCCAGACCACTCCATGCCTGACATCTGACGGAGAACCGGTCGCGGCAATCTCCGAGACAATTGCGGTGCGCCCTCTCTTCGGGGAACCACGAAAAAGCCCGCCTCGGAGATCCGAAGCGGGCTTTGATGCTGAACCTCTGGCAATGCCCGCCACACAGGGGGGGACAGGCAGCCATGGTCCCGACAGATGCCTCAGCGCTTGTTGAAGACCGTCTGCAGCAGGTTCTGTTGGGCCTGAACGGAGTTCTCATTGTCCGGGCGCAGGGATGCGGCCTCGTTCGGACGGTAGATCTCCCGGTCAAGGATGGAGACACGGTTCTGGATCCGGAGTGAATGCTCGACGAGATCGCGGAATTCCTCCGGAAGATCTGCCCAGCCCGGAGCGCTGCGATCGCAATTGAAGCTGTCGAGCCGGACCTTGTTCTTCTCCGCGAGAACCTGATCGCGGTTCATCTCGCCATTGTTGACCGCGCGCTGCAACAGGAGCCAGGAGGCGATCTGCATCAGCCGTGTCGTCAGGCGCATCGATTCCGCAGCGTAGAGGACAGCTGCCAACCGTGGCAGCGCCTTCGATGCGGTACGGCCCGGACCGTCGAGATAATTCGCGGTTTCTTCGACAAGCGCCATACCCTCGGCGTAAAGCGCCTTGAACTGAGCGGAATTGGCCATCCGGTCTGCGAGATTGACGGTGTTGAGGCTTGTTTCAGTCATGCCGCGAGATCCTGATTACAAAATACAATTGCCGGTCGGCGGTTCAACGTGCGTCGTCTGCTGACGTCGCTGTCGCCATCGAATGAGGACACCTTGCCCAGTTGCGGCCTCAGCGGCAAGCGCATTGTTAAGAAAAGGTTAATGTCAAAATCGCCGCAATGATACGTCTTACGGCAACATTGTTTTGCCTTTTCCGGCGTGTGCAGATGCCACGCATCCGCTCCAATAGCCAAAGTACGCTGTAGTACTTTGGGACAATTCATGGGCACCGTCGCTTGGAACACCCGTTCAAGCACCGCTTATGAAAAGGATATAGGAAAAAACCCCGTGTCGACCACCGGTAGCGGCGGACTGAGACAAAAAAAGAGCCGCATGTGCGGCTCTCAAGAGTTTAACAGGGAGGCGTCAAACGATTCGACCGGGGCCAAATCGTCAAATCCAGCATCGCTGGACTGAGTACAGTAAACACTTGTAAAGCTTAACTGAAGCTTAACAGGAACACGAATGTCAGTAAGCAATTGTCATTGCTTGAGTAATTCTAGCGAAAAAAGCTTTCCGCAGCTGCACGGCTTGATGTTTTCGTCACTTTGTCGGCTTCAAGCCGTTCTATTTCCTGTTTCAGAAGAGCGATTCGCACATCCAGTTCGTCTGCCGACAGCAAACTCAGATCGCAACCGATCTCGTGGCCGTTCTTGGGGCTGGGACGGTCATCCTCTGCAAACATGATCTGGCCTTTCTGCATTTGCGGGTTCGGTACCCGGAGAACGGGCTCGCTCATTGACGCCTTGTTCGCAGTTTAGCCCAACCCTATGTCTTGGAAAAGCTGTTGAAGGAGAATGACAGGATGCGCGCGATCGAAATCAGCAAGCCGGGCGGGCCGGAAGTGCTCGTTGCGGCCACCCGCGACAAACCGGCGCCGAGCGGCAGTGAGATCCTTGTCAGGGTGGCTGCAGCCGGCGTCAATCGTCCTGACTGTTTTCAGCGGCAGGGCGCTTATCCGCCACCAAAAGGTGCTTCGGACATCCCCGGGCTGGAAATCGCCGGTGAGGTTGTCGAAGTCGGTGAAACCGCGAGCCGCTTCAAGCCCGGCGACAAGGTCTGTGCGCTGGTGGCGGGAGGAGGCTACGCGGAGTACTGCGTTGTCGATGAAACCAACGCCCTGCCCGCGCCCAAAGGGCTGACGATGATGGAAGCGGCAGCGCTGCCAGAGACCTATTTCACGGTCTGGCACAATGTTTTTCAGCGGTGCGGATTGAAAGCCGGCGAGAGCTTTCTGGTGCATGGCGGCACGTCGGGTATTGGCACCACGGCAATCCAGCTGGCAAAGGCGTTCGGTGCGCGTGTTCTCGCCACCGCTGGTTCGGATGCCAAGTGTGAGGCGATGCGCGAGCTCGGTGCGGATCTGTCGATCAACTACAAGGAGACCGACTTCGTCGAAGCGGTGAAGGAAGAGACCGGGGGCAAGGGCGTCAATCTGATTCTCGACATGGTTGGCGGGGACTACATAAGTCGCAACTACCAGGCCGCTTCTGTGGACGGCCGGATCGTGCAGATCGCCTTCCTCAACGGGCGGAAGGCCGAGGCGGACTTCTCATTGCTGATGACGAAGCGTCTGACCCACACGGGCTCGACCCTGCGCGCGCGCGACGTTGCCTTCAAGGCGCAGATCGCAGACGAGCTGCGTCAGCAGGTCTGGCCGCTTCTCAATGAGCGTAAGGTGCTGCCGGTGATGGATTCGATCTTCCCGCTCGCGCAGGCCTCTGCCGCCCATCAACGGATGGAAGATGGCGAGCATATCGGCAAGATCGTGCTCGACGCAGGTTGAACCGGCGTCCAATGCGGATGATCAGTCCTCAGCCGCCGCACGCGGGTCGAGATTGATCGATTCCGGTGTAGCGGCGCGAGCTGACGGGGTTGAGGCAAAGCTCTCCTTTTCCTCATCCGGCACGGCCGCGCGGATCCGGCTCCGGGCTATGGCATAAGCCGCAACGCCCAAGTGGGCCGCGGCAGTAACTGCAAAGAGCAGGTAAGGGCTGTAGGCCATGGTGACGCCGGCGATAAGAGGGCCGACGATGGTGCCGATGCCATAAAGCAGAAGCAGGCCGCTTGAGACCGTGACGAACTGGTCACTGGTTGCAAAGTCGTTCGCATGGGCGACGATGATTGGGTAAAGCGTGTAGGACATCGCGCCATAAAGGGCGATAAGACCGAAAAGGATGCCGATGTTGTCCGGTTTGAGGAGCACGATCAGGCACCCGGAGATGCCGGCAATCGCGCCCAGTCCCGCAAGCACGTAACGGCGGTCCATGCGGTCCGACATGCGCCCGGCCGGAAGCTGCATCACTGCGCCGGAGAAAATCGTCACCGACATCATGGTCGCGATGGTTATCGTAGCGAGCCCGACATTGGCGCCGAAGACGGGGGCCAGGGTGCCGAAGGCGCCATTGGCGATCCCGATTAGCAGCATTGCCACGAAGGACACCGGCGAATTGCGGTAGATCAGCTTGAGGTCAAGCTTGACCTCCTTGAGCGGCGCCGGGCTGGTGGCGGTTGAAACCGCGGTCGGCAGCAGCGCCAGGCAGTACAGGATACCGGCAATCATGAAGAACGTGGTCTGGGTCACATCGCCCAGCACAATGCTCATCTGACCCGCAACAATGGCAACATAGGTTACCGTCATGTAGAGCGAGAAGATCAGCCCGCGCGTTTCGTTGGTGGCGCGCTCGTTAAGCCAGCTTTCAATGATCATGAACGCCGCCGCCAGAGAGAAGCCCGTGATCACGCGCAGCAGGACCCAGCTTACTGGGTCGACCAGAAGGCCGGTGAGAAGGGCGATGATCGCGATCAGCGCTGAAAAGGCGGAGAATGCGCGTACATGCCCGATGCGGCGGACAAGGCGCTGCGAGAAGATGCAGCCCAGCACGAAGCCGCTGGCCCACGCGGTGCCGAGAAGACCGAGCGAGGTTGGAGAGAAGCCTTCCTCCGATCCGCGCATGGGCAACAGAAGGCCGTGGAGCCCGTTGCCAGCAAGCAAAAATGCGGTTCCAAGCAGCAGGGACAGGACAGGGAGGAGGTTGCGGTGCATGGCTTTTCCAGTTTTTGTCCGTCGGAGGGCGGCAAAAGCCGGTGCTCAACGTGACTGCGGGGGGCATTCCAGTCCGGGTGATTGACCCTGATCATGACAAGTGTATGGCTGGTTTGCAAAACAGGCGTGATGGATTGTGATAAAAGTTCTACTGATACTGGTTCTTGCGGCGATGGGCCTGCATCTGATCAAGCCCTTCGGGCTTCCCGGCCTCAGGCGGCGGAAGGATGCATGGAAAATTGCTATGATTCTTGTGGTTGCGGTGATGATGGCGCTGGTGTTTCGGCCAGAATGACGCGGGCTATGTGCTCGGCCCAATGCCTGTAGCCAAGATGATTTGCATGGAAGCCGTCCGGGGCAAAGCCTTCAGGGCCTTCCACCGGCAGCGGTTCGAGTGCCGTGGCATACCGTTCCCGGCATAGCTGGAAACCCATGTCGTTGATGATTTGCGCCCTCAGCCCCAGGATAAAACCCAGCGCAGGCGGCAAGGCGGGAACATCCTTCAGGTCGATAACCGGTGACCAGTAGACCCGGGCCTCGGGCCAGCGCGCGTGGACTGCGTACAGCAAACCTCCAAAGCCCTTCTTGAACCGCATCCGACTGTTGAAATTCTTGGCGTCGTTGGTGCCGATCGCCACCACCACATGGGTAAAGTCGCGTTCTTCGATAAGAGGAACGACGTGATCGCGCACCTGGGCCGACACCGCGGAATTCGCCCCGGCATTGCGCCAAGCCACGGTTTTGCCGGTTGCCTTGTGGAGGACACTGGAAAGTTGCGGCCCGAGCGTGTCCTCGATCCTGTCTGCGCCGACGCCCGCAGCCGAGGAATCGCCGATGATCAGCAGGCGCAGGCCGGGGGCGCCTTTGCCGATCTGGCCTCTTGGAGAGCCCGCCGGTGGGGGCATTCGGGGTGCGATCCTGCGGACGCCGAGACCGTAATACACTGCGACGGGCAGCAGCATCCAACTCGTCAGGCCTGCAAGGAAATTGTTCATGCCCGTTCACCGAACTGGTTGAAATGATGGGAATTGAATAGGCCGGGTCGCGGCAAAATGAAACCCGCCGTGTCGCCACGGCGGGTTTCGGTGTCCCGGTCCGGGTTGTCTGCCTAAGGCTTGCAGGACGCCTGAAAGATGCTGTTGATCGTTGCTGCCAGCTTAGCGTCGAATTCGGCTTCGGTTTGATCCCGAGACAGCCCTTCGGTAAGGGCGCGTGAGAACGAGGCGATCACCCCGGCATTCTTGCTCAGAAGGCTGTTGGCCTCGTCCCGCGAATACCCGCCTGACAGGGCCACCACCCGCATGACCCTGGGGTCCTCGACCAGCGGCTTGTAGAAGTCGGCCAGCGTCGGCAGCGAGAGCTTCAGCATCACCTGGTTGCCCGCAGGAAGCGTATCGAGATGCGATCTTATCGCCGACAGTAACAGCGCTTCGGCTTCCTGTTTGTCCTCGATCTTGATGCTCACTTCCGGCTCAATGATCGGCATCAGGCCATGAGAAAGAATCTGCTTTCCGATCTCAAATTGCTGAGCGACGACGGCTTCGATCCCATCCTGGTTCGCGGCATTGATGACGGAGCGCATCTTGGTGCCGAAAATGGACTTCTCGACTGCCCGTTTGAGCAGGATGTCGAGATCGTCTATCGGCTTCATCAACTGGACGCCGTTCGCTTCAGCCATCAGGCCCTTGTCAACCTTGAGAAAGGGAACGATCCCGCGCTTCTCCCAGAGGTATTCCGCGGTGGGAATACCGTCGATCTCTCCGTCCATGGTGCGTTCGAACAGGATCGCTCCGATGACCTTGTCGCCGGTAAATGCGGGGGACTTGATAATCCGGGACCGCATGGCGTGAATGAGCGCGAACATCTCTTCATCATTGGCAAAGGCGTCCTCCGTGACGCCATAGAGACCCAACGCCTTTGGTGTGGAGCCGCCCGACTGGTCAAGGGCGGCAATGAAGCCGTCCTTCTCCGCCATTTGCTTTTTCATGGTTGCGTTCATCATGTTCCGTTCCCGTTCATCCGTAGCGTTGGAAGAGGCTTTACCAGATTGGATCGGCGAGAGAAAATAGGCCGAAAGAAGCTTGAATCGATTGAAAAATTTTCAATCGTTTAAAAGGCTTGGAGAAATGGCGCGAGGGTTAACCGGCGGGGCGGCAGGGCCCGCTTCAGTCCATGAGAACCTTGACGCCCGGCAACGGCTTGCCTTCCATCCATTCCAAAAAAGCGCCGCCTGCGGTCGAGACATAGGTGAATGCATCCAGCACTCCGGCATGGTTGAGCGCCGAGACGGTGTCGCCGCCACCGGCGACGGAGACCAGGAGGCCTTCGCGGGTGCGTTGGGCGGCATGCCGGGCCGCCGATACGGTTGCGGCGTCGAAGGGTTCGATCTCGAAGGCTCCCAACGGACCGTTCCAGACCAGCGTGTCGGCCTTGGTGATCCATGCGTTGATCGCTTCGACCGAGTTCGGTCCGACATCGAGCATCATCGCGTCGGCCGGAATGGCGGTGACCGGAACGGACTCGTTGTCCGCGCCGGCCTTGAATTCCCGCGCCACCACCGCATCGGTCGGGAGCACGATTTCACATCCTGCAATTGCGGCTTCCGCCTCGATCTGCTTGGCTGTTTCTGCCAGATCGTGCTCGCACAGTGACTTGCCGACGTCATTTCCCCGCGCTGCGATGAACGTGTTGGCCATTCCGCCACCGATCACCAGGGCATCGACCTTGCCGACCAGGTTCTTCAACAGGTCGATCTTGGTGGACACCTTTGCCCCGCCGACGATCGCCACAACCGGCCGGTCCGGATTGCCGAGACCTTTCTCCAGCGCCACCAGCTCGGCCTGCATTGTGCGACCAGCGTAAGCGGGCATGTGGTGCGCCAGGCCTTCGGTTGACGCATGAGCGCGATGGGCAGCCGAGAATGCGTCATTGACGAAGATGTCTCCGTTCTCCGCCAGCTCGGTCACGAATGCCGGATCGTTTTTTTCCTCGCCGGGATGAAAGCGGGTGTTCTCGAGAAGCAGGACATCGCCGTCCACCATCTTGCCCACGGCATCGCGGGCTGTCTCGCCGATGCAGTCGGCCGCAAAATGGACCCGATGATCGAGCACGCTTTCGACGATTCCGGCGATCGGTTCGAGTGACATGGAGGGCACGACTTCGCCTTTGGGACGGCCGAAATGGGCCAGAAGGATCACCCGCGCGCCCTTGCCGGACAGCTCCATGATGGTCGGAGCCACGCGTTCGATGCGGGTGGTGTCGGTGACCTTGCCATCTTTCACGGGCACATTCAGATCGACGCGCAAGAGAACGCGTTTGCCGGAAAGGTCGGTCAGATCGTCAAGTGTCTTGAAGGCGGTCATTTCACATTCCATTCGTCGCGTTGGTGCCGGGCGGATTCGGCGCGGAGATTACACCGGATGCGCCATGACGCAAGACGGCCCGGAAATACGCTTGCGCAAAATTCAGTGACGCCGCATGTGGATGAAATCCCGGCATATCCGGATGAGTTCCCTCAGATTGAGGAACAGAGGCAGGCGTGTCGCCGAAGTCACCGGTTCCAGCCAGATGCCAACCGTCTCGATAACGTTCTCGTCGGTGTCCAACACGATTAGACGATCCGTCCAACCTTGACCTGTCGGCGTGGTCCGCTTTTCCCACAAACGTTTCTCAATCAGTTCGACGATGGAAAGCTGTCTTTCGGTTTCGGGCAGCAAGCCGGGACCTTAGGCCGCGTCGAGTTCCTCACCGCTTCGGGCACGATTTAAAGTAAAGGCGCCGAAAGAATTCATTTTCATCATCCCCGACGGGCACGGGAGACGCAAACAGGCGGTCAAGAAGGCGCGAAAATCCACGCGCAACAAAAAGATATTTTCTCCCTCTGCGGAACCCACAAAACGAAGCCGCCACCGTTGTGACAAACGGTGGCGGTCCGCGATCGGGATTGCTGCAAGGCAGGGCGGCAGTCGGGCGCCCCGGGCTTTCAAGGCCGTCAGATCAGTTTCGCCATCGCAACGGCGGTGTCGCCCATGCGATTGGAGAAGCCCCATTCGTTGTCATACCAGGTCAGGATCGAGCAAAGGGTTCCGTCCATGACCTTGGTCTGGTCCATGTGGAACACCGAGGAATGCGGGTTGTGGTTGAAGTCGATCGAGACATTGGGCTCATCGGTGAAGCCGAGAATGCCCTTGAGCGGGCCGCTGGCGGCGTCGCGGATCGCGGCGTTGATCTCGTCTGTGGAGGTTTCACGCTTGGCGATGAACTTCAGGTCGACCACCGACACATTCGGCGTCGGCACGCGGATTGCCATGCCGTCGAGCTTGCCGTTGAGTTCGGGCAGAACGAGGCCGACAGCCTTGGCCGCACCGGTCGAGGTCGGGATCATCGACATCGCCGCAGCACGTGCGCGGTAGAGATCCTTGTGCATGGTGTCGAGCGTGGGCTGGTCGCCGGTGTAGGAGTGGATGGTGGTCATCATGCCCTTCTCGATGCCGATGGCATTGTTGAGGACATAGGCAACGGGCGCCAGGCAGTTGGTGGTGCAGGAGGCGTTGGAGACGACCAGATCGTCCTTGGTCAGCGCGTCGTGGTTGACGCCGTAGACGATGGTCTTGTCGGCGCCGGATGCGGGCGCGGAAACCAGAACGCGCTTGGCGCCGGCTTCCAGATGGAAGGCGGCCTTGTCGCGAGCCGTGAAGATGCCGGTGCATTCCAGGACGATATCGATCCCGAGGTCGCCCCAGGGCAGGTTCTTCGGATCGCGCTCGGCAAACACCTTGAAAGAATCGCCACCCTCGATGCGGATGGTGTCGCCGTCGACCTCGACGGTCTTGGGGAATTTGCCGTGCACCGAATCCCAGCGCATCAGGTGCGCGTTGGTTTCCACCGGGCCGAGGTCGTTGATCGCCACGATGTCGATATCCTGTCGGCCCGATTCGTAGATCGCGCGAACCACATTTCGGCCGATGCGGCCAAATCCGTTAATGGCAATCTTGGTCTTCATGCTTTCTCTCCATCCTGGGTCAGAAGGCGCCTGTCTTGCTTCTCCAAGATCAGGCCTTGTCGTGTAGGCGGGCTTCCACTGCGGCGACGGCCGCATCGGCGGTGATGCCGAAGTGCTCATAGAGTTCCTTGTAGGGACCCGAAGCGCCGAAACCGGTCATGCCGATGAACAGGCCATCGTTGCCGATAAAGCGATCCCAGCCCTGACGGATTCCGGCCTCGATCGCGATCTTGACTTTCGAATCCCCGATAACAGCACTCTTGTACTCCGGGCTTTGTTCCTCGAACAGTTCGAAACTCGGGACCGAGACGACACGCGTGGCATGACCGTTGGCTTCCAGGGTTTTGCGCGCTTCCAGTGCGATCTCGACCTCGGAACCCGAGGCAAAGATAGTCACCTCTGCATCGCTCGCCGAAACAAGATCGTAGGCGCCGTAGGCACACAGATTTTCCTCTGTGTAATCGGTGCGCACGGTCGGCAGGTTTTGCCGGGTCAGGGCAATGCCGCTCGGGCGATTGTCCTGTTCGAGCGCGAGTTGCCAGCATTCGGCGGTTTCAACCGCATCGGCCGGGCGGAACATCAGGAGATTGGGAATCGCCCTGAGCGCAGCCATGTGCTCGACCGGCTGATGGGTCGGGCCATCCTCGCCCAGGCCAATCGAATCATGGGTGAGTACGTGGATCACGCGGATGCCCATGAGTGCCGCCAACCTGATCGAGGGCCGGCAGTAATCGGAGAATATCAGGAAGCCGCCCGAATAGGGGATCAGACCGCCATGCAGTGCGATCCCGTTCATCATCGCCGCCATGCCGTGTTCGCGGATGCCGTAATGAATGTAACGGCCGGAGAAATCGTCTGGCGTGATCGGGTCGGTCTGGCTGGTGCGTGTGTTGTTGGAGCCCGTCAGATCGGCGGAACCGCCAAGTGTTTCCGGCACGACGCCGTTGATCACCTCAAGTGCCATTTCGGAAGCCTTTCGGGTGGCCACCGTCGGCAGGTCCTGGGCAAGTTTCTGCTTGTAGGCGTCGATGGCCGGCGCGAATCCGCCCGGCAGATCCCCGTGCATGCGGCGCTCGAAGGTCATGCGGACCTCGTTTTCCGCCTCGGCGAGCCGGGCTTCCCAGGCCTTGCGATCCTTCACCGAGCGCAGACCGGCCAGACGCCAGGCGTCGAGGATGTCGGACGGTACAACGAACGGCTCCTCGGACCAGCCAAGCGCCGCACGGGCGCCGGCGATCTCCTTGTCGCCGAGAGGCGATCCATGCGCGGCCTTCGTTCCGGCCTTGTTGGGCGCGCCGAAACCGATCACGGTCTTGGCGGCAATCAGGGTCGGCTTGTCGGAGTCCTTCGCGGCCTCAATCGCCTGTGCGATGGCCTCCGGGTCGTGACCGTCAATCTCGATCGTGTTCCATCCGGCCGAGGCAAAACGCGCCGGCTGGTCGGTGGAATCGGTGAGCGATATGGCGCCGTCAATCGAGATCGAGTTGTTGTCCCAGAAAACGATCAGCTTGTTGAGCTTGAGATGGCCCGCGAGCGTGATGGCTTCCTGGCTGATGCCTTCCATCAGGCAGCCATCGCCGGCCAGCACATAGGTGTGGTGGTCAACCAGCCCGTCGCCGTATTCGGTGGCGAGCTTGCGTTCGGCGATCGCCATTCCGACGGCGTTGGCGAGACCCTGACCGAGCGGTCCGGTGGTGGTCTCGATACCCGGCGCGTGGCCATATTCGGGGTGACCTGCGGTCGGCGATCCGAGCTGCCGGAAATTCTTGATGTCGTCGAGTGAAATGCCATCGTAACCGAGCAGGTACAGCAGGGAATAGATCAGCATGGATCCATGACCGGCGGAAAGTACAAAGCGGTCGCGGTCGGGCCAGTCGGGCTTCTTCGGGTCGAATGTCAGGTAGCGGGAGAACAGCACGGTGGCGATGTCTGCAGCACCCATCGGCAGGCCGGGGTGTCCGGAGTTTGCTTTTTCCACGGCATCCATGGAGAGAAACCGGATTGCGTTTGCCATCCGGTCGTGTTTTTCGCGTGAAGTCATGACGGTCCCGCCTTGTCGCGTTAGGTCTGATCCGGGCCGTCAGCGGACCGGATCGAAGGCCGCGCACACATAGCAGTTGCTTCGGCGGAGTCAACAAAGGCCAAAACGCCAAAGGGCTGGGGACCACGCCAGCGGTTTTGTTGACGCCGTGTTCGGCTGATGGGTAAACTGTCTGCCACAAGTGTCCGGAATTCAAGCGATTCGGCTTGTGCGCCAGATTCTGGGAAATTGCCGATGACCTCTGACATGACCGTCAAAGCTGCGCTGGAGGCCTTGAACAAGGCCTTGAATCAGCTTGACAATGAGGTTGATCGGCAGGTCGAGGCGAGCCGTGGTGCAACCGAGGCCGAGGCGGAGTTGAATCGCATGATCGAGGACAGGGCCCGTATCGCTCAAGAGCTCGACGGCGCCCAGGACCGAGCCAACAGGCTGGAGGAGGCAAACCGTGAGGTTTCGCGTCGTCTGGTCACAGCCATGGAAACCATCCGGGCCGTTCTGGACCGGTAGCACTTCGCGAAAACCGACATAGAGACAGAACAGGGCAGGTTTGAATGGCGCAGGTCACAGTAAGTATCGACGACAAGACCTACCGTATGGCCTGCGAAGAAGGGCAGGAAGAGCACCTTACCGACCTTGCGGGCAAGTTCGACCGCTATGTCGGCCACCTCAAGGGGCAGTTCGGGGAAATCGGCGACCTGCGGATCACGGTCATGGCCGGAATTATGGTGATGGATGAGTTGCATGAGCTTCAACGACGCATGCGGGGGCTCGAAGCCGAGGTCGAAACGCTCAAGAAAACCCGCGACAACGCGCTGACCAAGGTCGACAAGACCGACAAGGACCTTGCGGCCGCGCTCACGGAAGTTACCGGCAAGATCGAAGAGATCGCGGGCAAGCTCGCAGTCAAGGCATAGCATCGCGCTCGGGCCGGGCCGGACCCGATCTCGCTGCCTCAATCACCCCATCGGGTGAAAATGCCATTGCAAAAATTGGTGTTTGGTCGAAGCCGGTTGATACCCTATATATGGGCTGCGATCTGCGCTTCCCGACAGGATACACAATCCCCGGGGCCTTAATTGATCCTAAGGGAGCTGTCCCTGACCGGGCCCGTGGGCCCGGACATATGGCGCCCACCTACGTTGTAGGTTCCCGGGATCGAAAAAATCCATCGGTCGCCGTGGATCGCACACTTTTTTCGGCTTCACGCATTCCCCGGCTCAATGAATTGGCGGCAGCGCCTGCATCATTACCCGATCCCTCTTATTGTCCGGATCTCGCGGGGGATTGCCTCTGCGTGAACCGGTCACTCGGTCGTGTGGGGGAACCTCGCCGAACTCAGGTTTCGGCGGGAGCTGGAGACGGTTTCTGTGCCGACTTACGGCGGCGGGTGACCAGCACGAAGAACAGCGGAACGAAGAGAACGCCCAGAACGGTGCCCGAAATCGTGCCGCCAAGCACACTGGTGCCAATCGCGTTGCGCCCGCCAGACCCCGCGCCGGTGCTGAGCACCAGAGGCAGGACGCCCAGCGAGAAGGCCATGGATGTCATGATGATCGGGCGAAAACGCTGGCGCGCGGCTTTACGCACCGCATCGAAAAGCGTTTCACCGGCCTCATAGCGTTCCCTGGCGAACTCCACGATCAGAATGGCGTTCTTGCCCGTCAATCCGACCACGGTCAGCAGTCCGACCTGGAAGAAGACGCCATTCTGATAACCGCCGAACAGGGTCCACAACAGCGCGCCGAGAATGCCGACCGGCATGGCGAGCATGACGGCGAAGGGGATCGACCAGCTTTCGTACAGAGCGGCAAGGCAGAGAAAGACGGCTGCCAGCGACAGGGCGTAGAGCAATGGCGCCTGATTGCCGGATTCACGCTCTTCCAGCGACAGCCCTGTCCATGAGACACCGAAACCGGGCAATTGGGCGGCCAGCCGCTCGACTTCCGCCATTGCCTCGCCGGTCGTCACGCCGGCGGCGGGGGAGCCCTGGATCTGCATCGCATTGACCGCGTTGTAGCGATTCAGTCCCTGCGGCCCGAAAGTCCAGCTGCCTTCGGCAAAGTTGGCAAAGGGTACGAGTGCACCATTGGAATTGCGTACTTTCCATTTCGAGATATCGGAGGGCAGGGCACGCGAATCCGCCTGACCCTGGATGTAGACGCGCTTGATGCGGTCACGGTCGATGAAGTCGTTCACATAGCTTCCGGCCCATGCAACCTGGAGAAGCTGAGCCACATCGGATGCCGAGACACCCATCGCCCCGGCCGCACGCCAGTCAATGTCGAGATGGTACTGTGCCGCATCCTCGAGGCCGGAGGGACGTGCGGACCCGATAAGCGGGCTCTGCGCGGCCATGCCCAGCATCTGGTTGCGCGCCGCGAGCAACTGTTCGTGGGTCTGACCGTCCCGGGCTTCCAGATAGAAGTCGAAGCCGCTCATGATGCCGAGTTCGGGCACCGAAGGCGGAACGATCGGGAATACCATGGCGTCCTGAATGCCCAGCAGGGCCGGGTAGGCCCGGCCTGCAATCGCCTGTGCGCTTTGCCCCGGTGCCTGTCGTTCGTCCCAGTCCTTCAGGCGAATGAAGGCGAGACCCATGTTCTGGCCCTGGCCCGAGAAGGAAAAGCCCACGACGCCAAACATGCTTTCGACATTTTCGCTTTCGTTCTCAAGAAAGTGCCTTTCGACCTTTTCAAGCACTTTCTGTGTCCGCTCCGCGGTCGCGCCAGTCGGAGCCTGGATCAGCGCAAGCAGGATGCCCTGGTCCTCGTCAGGCAGGAAGGCTGTCGGTGTCTGTACGAAACTCCAAGCCATGAGCCCGACCAGACCCAGATAGATCACGCCGACACGCAAAGGGCGCCGCACGATCCAGCCGACGGTGCTGCCGTAACCACCACTGATCCGCTCGAACGGCCGGTTGAACCAGCCGGCCGGTCCGCGCTTGGCATGGTGGGCAGATTTTTCGGTCAACAAGGTGGCGCACAGCGCGGGGGTGAGCGTGAGCGCAACAAGGACGGAAAGCCCCATCGCCGAGACAATGGTGATCGAGAACTGTTGGTAGATCACACCGGTCGATCCGCCGAAGAAGGCCATGGGCACGAAAACCGCGGACAGAACCAGGGCGATGCCGATCAGAGCGCCGGTGATCTGGCCCATCGATTTGCGCGTGGCTTCGACCGGGCTCAGCCCCTCCTCCTCCATGATGCGTTCAACGTTTTCGACGACAACGATGGCGTCATCGACCAGGAGGCCGATGGCGAGCACCATGGCGAGCATCGTCAGCGTGTTGATGGAAAAGCCCGCGGCGGCAAGAATGCCGAACGTTCCGAGCAGAACGACCGGTACCGCGAGTGTTGGAATGAGGGTTGCGCGGAAGTTCTGCAGGAACAGCAGCATGACCAGGAACACCAGCACGATGGCTTCAACCAGGGTCTTGATCACTTCGCCGATCGAGATCTCGATAAACGGTGTCGTGTCGTAGGGGATGACGTAGCTGACCCCCTCGGGAAAGAATGCCGATGCTTCCTCGATCTTCGCCTTGACCAGTTCAGCGGTATCCAGGGCGTTCGCGCCCGCGGCAAGACGGATTGCCATGCCGGTGGAGGGCTTGCCGTTGAAACGTGCGATGGTCGCATAGTTCTCTGCCCCGATTTCGACCTCGGCGACATCCTTGAGAAGCACCAGGCCGCCATCCGTGGCCGCCCGGATGACGATGGCCTCGAAGTCCTCGGGCGTTGTCAGAAGCGATTGCGCGGTGATCGTAGCGTTGAGCTGCTGGCCTTCGACAGACGGCAGGGTTCCGAAGGCGCCAGCCGAAATCTGCGCATTTTGCGCCGACACTGCGCCCACGACATCATTGGGCGCCAGCCCATAGGCTGCAAGCTTGACCGGATCGAGCCAGATCCGCATGGCGTATTTGGCTCCGAACACCTGCACTTCGCCGACGCCCTCGAGACGGCTGAACTCGTCGACGAGGTTGGTGTTGAGATAATCGGCAAGGTCAGTCTGATCGAGCGCGCCATCATCGGAGATGAGCGCAATCACCATCAGGAAGCTGGCTGATGATTTCTGTACTGTCACGCCGAGCCGCTGCACGGTTTCGGGCAGGAGCGTAAGCGCCTGTGACAGCTTGTTTTGGACCTGAACCTGAGCAATGTCGGGATCTACGCCTGTTTCGAAGGTCAGCGTTATCGAGGCCGTGCCCGCTGACGTCGAATTCGAGGAGAAATAGCGCAGGCCATCCAGGCCCGTCAGGCGTTGTTCGATGATCTGGGTGACCGTGTTGGCAACGGTTTGTGCTGATGCCCCGGGATAGTTTGCAGATATCGAAATCGTCGGCGGTGCGATCTGGGGGTACTGCGCGATCGGCAGCGTCAGGATCGACAGGACACCGGCCCCCATGATGATGATCGAGATCACCCAGGCAAAAATCGGCCTGTCGATGAAAAAACGCGCCATGTCGGCCTCTCCAATGTCAGTTCTGAACCGGCTCTTCAGCGCGTTCGGTCGGGGCGATGGCGGCGCCAACCGCGATCTTCTGCAGCCCTTCGACGATCACCTTGTCGCCGCTCTGAAGACCGTCAGTGACGATCCAGTCCGAGCCTCGATCGCCGATGATCGTCAGCTGGCGTTGCTCGACGACGTTGTCGGGACCGACAATCATTGCAGTCGGATTGCCCCGCCGGTCCCGTGAAACGCCTTCCTGCGGGACCAGGACAGCATCCTGTACAACGCCCTGGGGCATTTCGACCTGGACATACATTCCCGGCAGCAGCATTTCGTCCGGATTCGGAAACTGCAGGCGCAAGGTGACGACGCCTGTGCTCTCGTCGACATTCGGTTCTGCGGCGGTCAGTTCGCCTGTGTGCTCATAGGCGGTCCGATCGGCGAGGGTCAGCTGGACCTTGGTATCGACCTCCGATCCGGCTCCGACCGGTCCCTTGCGTTTCCAGCGGATGAGATCGGCGGCGGACTGGGCAACGTCGACATAGACCGGATCGAGTTTGCGGATGACGGCCAAAGGACTTGTCTGTCCGGAAATCACAAGCGCACCCTGGGTCGTCTGCGAAAGGCCGATCTTGCCGGAGATCTGGGCGCGGATCGTGGTTCGATCCTGATCGATTCTGGCGGCGAGCAATTGCGCCTTGGCGACCTGCAGGGCAGCTTCGGCGGTGTCCCGGGTGGTCTTGGCCGCATCAAGCGCCTGATCACTGGCAACATTGCTCTCGCGCAGTCTTTCCATCCGCCTGAGTTCGCGATCGGCCGATGTCAGGCTGACCTGCGCCTGGTTGACGGCCGCCTCGGCGGCAACGACCTGAGCGTCGTAAGTGGCGGGATCGATCCTGTAGAGAACATCGTCCTCTTCAACCTCTGACCCCTCGTCAAAGAGCCGTTCAACGATGATGCCATTCACCTGAGGACGAATTTCCGCCACCCCGGAGGCGACGACGCGGCCGGGCAGTGTCGAGGTAACGGTTACTGTCTGGGCCTCCACCGTGACGACCGTTACGGGGGTCGGCGGACGTTCCGGCTGCTGGGCCAAAGCCGCTGACGCCAATGCGGACATCAGGAACATGAAGAGGGCGTAAGGCGTTGACCTCATCGAATTCTCCGTCGAATTGGATTTTGGGCTTGGCGAACCTTGGGCTCGGGCATATTAAGAAAACCAGCTGGTTTTATAAATGTTTTGCTGCACTGCGCAAGCGGCTTGGAGAAAAATCGGCATGGGAGGTTTGAATCTTGTCCAGTTGCCCTGACACGCACCGTGGACGCGGAAGGCCGAAACAGCTCGATCCGGCTGAACGCGAGGCAATCATCATCGACGCGGCCGAGAGGATTGTTCTGGCCAAAGGGCTCGCTGGCGCCTCCATGGAGGCGATCGCACAGGAAGCAGGCATGTCCAAGCGGACATTGTATGACGTGTTTGAGAGCCGCGCTGCGCTTTTTGCATCGATGATCCGGCGTATGCGCAACCGGATGACCCGTCCGCTGACCCGTCCTGAACAAGACCAGCCGCTGGCTGAGCGTCTGCGCATTCTGCTCTCGCCACCGGATGAAAAGTTCAGCGATCTTCTGCCATTGGCGATCCTGCGCGCCGTGATCACGGAAGCCGAAAGGCAACCGGAACTCGCACATGAATTCCTGCAGGAAGGACCCTACGCGCTCTACGGCATGGTGCGCCACGAACTCGATCGTTCGGTCGAACGCGGCGAGGTTCGAATAGGCGATACGGAAGCCGCAGCGCGATTGATGGCGGACATGGCGCACCAGAGCGTTTTCGAACATCTCGTGGTCTTCAAGCCGCCTCACCAGCGTAAGGAGGAATACGACCGCAGGCTCTCACTTGCGATCCGGGTCTTTCTTTGCGGGATTGATGAGCCTTTGCGGGATTGATGAGCGCCAAGCAGCCAGCGGCTGAATTACGTCAATGCCGGCTTGCGGGCCTCAACCCGAAGCGCGCTGCTGCCAAGGCCGGGAGCGACGATGCCGATCCGGCATCTGAGCGGGACTCCCGGTGCTTCAGGAAATCAGGCCGAGCTGGATTGCCCGCGCGACCGCTTCGACATTCGTGTTGGCCGTCAGTTTGCGGCGCGCCGATTCAAGAAATCCCTCGATCTTTCGCGGCGACTTGTCGAACTGTTCCGCAATGCAGGTGACGGGTTCGCCATGCGCGAGCGACTGCAGGCAACTTTTTTCAATATGGGTAAGGCTGTTCTGGCAGGGTTTTGTCATGGCGTGCAAATTTCTACTGGGATGAATTGATACTAAAAAGCTTGGGAAAGCATGACGCAGCAAGCGGGGTGGTGCAAAGCGAAATTCACTCCGTGATTGACGAAAGGTTTCCGCTGTCCTGTTCTGGTGCACACCAGTCGTTTTGTGCGGGGAAATCCTCTTGTGTCCAGGCTCTGCAAAACCCTTGACGGTTGACCGGAACAGCCCACTTCGGGCAACTGACAAAGATCGAACTCAACTGAAAGCGATGCGCGGACATGGATGACAAGCAGACGGTCAGGCAGGTCATGCTCGCGCGCCGGGACGCGCTCGAGGCGGATGTCCGCATCGAGATGAGCCTCGCCATGGCGGAAGCCGCCGAGGCAATCGAATTCCTTCCCGGGACAGTGGTTGCGGCCTATCTTCCGATTCGTTCGGAACCGGATCTGAGGCCGCTGATGGCCCGCTTCCGGGAACGTGGAGCACGGCTTTGCCTGCCGGTGGTGCTCGATCGCCAGACAATCGCCTTTCGGGCGTTCGAGCGCGAGGCACCGCTGGTCGATACCGGTTTCGGCACATCCGGACCCGGTACCGAGGCCGAGGTGCTGGAGCCGGATCTGATGCTGATGCCGTTGTCCGCGTTCGATGCGAAAGGCAACCGGCTGGGCTATGGCGCAGGCCATTATGACCGTGCTATCGCACGCCTGCATGCGAAGGGGCGAACGCCCCGTCTGATCGGCGCGGCGTTTTCCTGTCAGCAATGCGACGCCGTGCCGGTCGAACCGCACGATGTCGGGCTTGAGATGATCCTGACCGAGCAAGGCTTGCGTTCATTCTCCCAAAGCCTATAGAGAGCCGATGCGCCTGTTGTTTCTTGGAGATATGGTCGGACGAACCGGCCGCACAGCGGTCTGGGATCAGCTTCCCGGGCTGATCCGCGATTTCAAGCTGGATTTTGTTATCGTCAACGGCGAAAACGCCGCCGGCGGCTTCGGCATCACCGAGGAAATTTTCCTTGAAACCCTGAGCGCCGGCGCTGACGTGGTGACCACCGGAAACCATGTCTGGGACCAGCGCGAGGCGCTGGTGTTCGCCGAGCGGCAAGAGCGTTTCCTGAGGCCCGCCAATTATCCTCCAGGCACACCGGGTAGGGGCGCAAATCTTTATGTTGCCCGAAGCGGGGCGCGGGTCGTCGTGGCGAATGTGATGGGCCGGGTTTTCATGCATCCGGATCTGGACGATCCGTTTTCAGCCGGTGAGGCGATCCTTGAGGCCTTTCCGCTCGGTGACATTGCCGATGCGGTGGTGTTCGATTTTCATGCCGAGGCCACAAGCGAGAAACTTTGCTTCGCGCATTTCGTCGATGGCCGAGCGAGCCTGGTCGTGGGCACCCACACCCACGTCCCGACCGCCGATGCCCAGATCCTGAACGGCGGCACGGCCTACATGTCGGACTCCGGAATGTGCGGCGATTACGATTCCTCGATCGGCATGGACAAGGAAGAACCGGTCAACCGGTTTCTGTCGCGGATTCCCAAAGGCAGGTTCGAGGTCGCCTCAGGGCCTGCCACGATCTGCGGTGTCGCGGTCGAAATCTCCGACCGCACCGGACTTGCGGAGAAGATCGCGCCTTTGAGGATCGGGCCGAGGCTTGCCGAAACAACGCCGGATTTCTGGCGTTAGGTCTCAGCGGTTTTGGTTCAAAGACATAATCGCGAAAAACACGCACTCATCGTCACACGCCGTTGTTCGCCTCAGCGGTATTTCGCGGCCGTGATGAACTCTCCGAAGCTCTCGCACCACACAACGATCGTGGTGTAGGCCTCGATGTCGACCGACGGTGGGACGTCGATCAGGAACCCGTCGAAGGTCTTGATGTCTCCGAGACGAACCGCCCCGTCCCGGGCAGCTTCGAACTGGGATTCGGTTTCGACGAATTCCGGCAACAGGTAGAGCTTGTAATCCGGTCCGGGAGCCAGTTTGCCCTGATGGGTTATCCGTTCGGCCGAGATGCTGACAGTGCCTTCACCCCAATGCAGGAAATCGCTGCCTTCAAGGTCGCGGCTGAACTCGGCCGTGTAGAGGGCTGTCTGGGCGGATTGAGCCAGCATCGCCTCGTCCGGCCCTTCGGGTGCGGTAAGGATCGGAAGGAAATAGATCCCGAGGGCGAAACCTATTGCAAGCATCGCGGCATGGCTAGCTGACAGAAAGATCCAACGCAGCATGATCGTTCGCTCCCAGTTTTTCCTGGTTCAAGCGTTAAGGTGCCGCCGTGCACAGGTCAATCGATGGAGTGAGAGGAGAGATTCTTTAAAGATCCTGCTGCTTGCCTTTCACGGCCGGCCGGATGGCATCGGGATCAGGAGGCAGCAGATGCCGCTCCTGGATCCAGGGATGGATTTCAACCGCACGCGTCAGCGCCGACAGCGCGGCCTTGGTCCGGCCCATGCGCATGAGCACATGGTACATTCCCGAAAGCGCGCCGAAATGGTCGGGTTCGAGTTTCAGGGTGTTCTCGAGGTCGGCGAGGGCGCCGCTGTTGTCTTCGCGCAGGAAGCGGACGAAGGCCCGCTGGTTCCGGGCCTCGGCGTAGGATGGTGCAATCTCGACTGCCTCGCCAAGGATCTTCTCGGCCGCCTCGAAATCGTAGCTGCTGCGGTGGCGCATGCCCTGATCCACTATCGCCCGGATTTCCGGTTCCGGGGCCAGATCGAGCCAGTATTGCCAGATTTCATGCTCGATCTGGCGTGCCTCTTTCTCCGTCGTCGCGCTCTTGAGTGCGGCAAACAGCCTGGTCTTGATGTCATCGGACCGGTCTTCTGCAAACGCAGGGCTTACGGCAACTCCCATCAGAATGGCGAGGTGGAGAAACAGCCTGCGGCCCAGCATCGGTCAAACTCCGTTGAGGATCATGATGGTCGGCTGACGCGGCAGCGTTCGCGCCGATATGGTGAAACTGTCGGAGTTGACGAAATCGGTGGCGAACCTGTCTCCCATGCGCTCGATGAAACTTGAAATCGGGGCGCCGCGCCGGTGCATCGGAAGCAGGATCGAGGACTGCAGGCGGCGGGCGATGCCGGTCATAGCCTCGTGGCTGAGGGTCAGGCCGCCGTCGACGGGAACCATGACGATGTCGAGCCGTCCGATCTCGGCGAAGTGATCGTCCTCAAGCGGGTGATGCAGATGGCCGAGGTGGCCGATGCAAAGATCGGCAACCTCGAAGATGAAGATCGAATTGCCATCGGCCTCCATTCCGCCATAGCCCCTGATGTCGGTGGTGACATTGCGGACATAGACGTCGTCCACCATGACGTCATGATCGGCGGGCGTGCCGTCAAAGTTCCATCCCCTGAGCACGTGCTCGATGCGTTCATCCGGCGAAAGGGTAAAGTGCGAGGAATGCGCCTTGTTCATGGTGACGACGCGCGGGATCGAAACCCGCCCCGACCAGCCATTGTAGTCGGTCGCGATCGTCACCCCACCCGGCGTCGTCAGGACATATGTCGAATGACCGGCGAACATGATTTCGACCTCGCCGGAACCGGCCTGTGCCGGTTTGGCTTCGCCCGCCATCTCGTCCGGCCGGTAGCTGGCATAGGTCGCGCCCGGCAACGCCTGGGCCACGGCAAGGCACTGGCTGAAGGGTCTTTGGGTGTCCTGAGCAGAGGCAGGGTCTGGCGCAGTCACCGAAAATCCGGCTAGGGCCAGTGTCAGCAGAAAGGCGTGTATCCGGGGCATGGACGGCTCCGCGAGTTGTCTTTCACGATACATAAAGTCTAGAGCGCCCGGGACGAAGGTAAAGCCCACCAAACGGTGTAGCCCGAACCGGATTTGTTCTGGCGCCGCCGCCCCCGCGCCAAGTGCGGGGCTTCAAGTCAGACCGTACATCTGAGCCCAGCGCTCCCTAAGCGCTGCGTATTTGTCGTCCGGCTGGGTCTCGTAGACGAGATCTTCGGGATGGGGCCGAAAGAAGCGCTGCATCGATCGTGTCCAGATGTGTCCGGCCGGCGCCAGCCACGAGGTGTCGTCGAGGGTTCCAGCCTTGATGTTGAATTCCGGCGACGTCTTTGTTCCGTGCCAGATGCGCACGCCGCAGTCTGGACAGAACCAACCTTCGCGGACCGCGCCGGCATCGCTGGTGCGGGTGAACAATGCCAGCCCGTCATCCACATCCAGTGCGTCGCGATCGAAGCGCAGGCTTTCGCCGAAGGCCGAGGATGTGTGGCGCTGGCATTCCATGCAGTGGCAAAGATAAAACACCAGCGGCCTTGCATTGAGGCGGTAGCGGATCTTTCCACATTGGCATCCGCCTGTGAGCGGCAGGGGGGGTATCTCGTATCGGGGCATGTTTCGACCTCGTCTGTTTGTCCCTTCTGGACGAAACGGGGGAAAGGGTTTTATAAGGCGCCAATTCCAAACCAGAGCGAAGATCAGGTGCTTCATGGCAGGCCATTCACAATTCAAGAACATCATGCACCGCAAGGGACGGCAAGACGCCGTGCGTTCAAAGATGTTTTCCAAACTTGCCCGCGAAATCACCGTGGCGGCAAAAATGGGAGCGCCGGACCCGGCAATGAACCCGCGCCTTCGTCTTGCGATCCAGAACGCGAAATCGCAGTCGATGCCCAAGGACAACATTCAGCGCGCCATCAACAAGGCGTCCGGCGGTGACAGCGAGAACTACGAGGAAGTGCGCTATGAGGGCTACGGCCCGGGAGGCGTTGCCGTCATCGTCGAGGCCTTGACCGACAATCGCAACCGCACTGCCTCGACCGTCCGCGCGGCTTTCACCAAGTCAGGCGGGGCGCTGGGCGAAACCGGTTCGGTCGGTTTCATGTTCGACAGGGTTGGCGAGATCATCTATCCGCCGGAGGCCGGCGACGCGGACGCGATCATGGAAGCGGCAATCATGGCCGGCGCCGAGGACGTGACCAGCAGCGAGGACGAGCACGTCATCATTTGTGCGTTCGAGGACATCGGCGACGTGTCGACCGCTCTCGAGGAAGCACTGGGCGAGGCGCAGTCGGTTCGCGCCGTCTGGAAGCCGCAGACCACCACACCGATTGACGAGGAAAAGGCTGCCTCCGTTTTGCGTCTCATCGGCGTTCTGGACGATGATGACGACGTGCAGAACGTCTACGCCAATTTCGAGGTTGATGAGGAAACCATGGCCAAGCTTTCGGCCTGAGGTCAGCGCAGACGCGAATTGAAGGAGCCGCCGATCATTTGACCGGCGGCTCTTTTCATGCGGCCTGGGTCTTGCGCAGTTCGGTGCGCAGTTTGCCGAAATGTTCCACCGACTTAAGCCGCGCATCGATTGCGTGGATGGGCATTGAGATCATGATCTCGTCTGCCTGGGTCGCATCGATAAAACCCTGCATCTTGCGACCTGCTGTCTCAGGACTACCCACAACGGCGTGGCGCAGGGTGTGCTCTACGGCTATTCTCTCCATGTCACTCCAGAAGCCGTCCATTGAATCCACCGGCCTCGGCATCTTGCCGCGGGCATTGCGGCGCATGTTGACGAAACTCTGCTGAACGGTGGTGAAAAGGTATTCGGCTTCCTGGTCCGTGTCGGCCACCACACCCATTGTGGCTGCGATGACATAGGGCGCTTCCAACTGGGCGGACGGACGGAATTTGCTCCGGTAGATTTCGAGAGCCTGCTCGAGCATGTCGGGTGCGAAATGCGATGCGAACGCATAGGGCAGCCCCAATGCGGCGGCGAGATGTGCGCTGTAGACGCTCGATCCAAGGATCCAGAGCGGGACATGCGATCCAGCGCCGGGAACCGCAACCAGCATGCCTTCCTTGGCGTCTCCCAGAAAATACTGCAGCTCGAGGATGTCGTCCGGGAAACGGTTGGCGCCCGCTTCGAGATCACGTCTGAGCGCGCGGGCCGTGTTCATGTCGGTGCCGGGAGCGCGACCGAGCCCGAGATCCACGCGGCCCGGGAACAGCGCTTCCAGGGTGCCGAACTGCTCGGCGATAACCAGCGGTGAATGGTTGGGCAACATGACGCCGCCGGAGCCGATTCGGATTGTGCTGGTCGCATGGCCGGCTTCGGCAATGACAAGCGCGGTGGCAGCGCTGGCAATTCCCACCATGCCGTGATGCTCCGCCAGCCAGAAGCGGGTGAAGCCGTGATCTTCAGCCTGTTTCGCCATCTTGCGGGTGCTGTCCAGAGCGTCGCTTGCAGTGCCACCGTCGACGATGGGGCAAAGGTCGAGGATTGAGAAGGCGGTCATGGATACTCTTTCAGTTCTTGAAACTCTTCCCCCCATGTAGGGGGCCGCAGGGTCGATCGCAAAACCGGACCGATCACAAAAATCAATGTTTTTATTTTGTTCACATTTCGATGGAATGGTTCCATTCCTAAAGGTAGGGTCATGGCATGGCGGAAGCGATTCGAATCATTGGTGTGGATCCGGGGCTGAGGAATACCGGTTGGGGTGTGATCGACAGCATCGGCAATTCGCTGCGCTTTGTTGCTTCGGGAACCGTGAAATCCGACAACAAGCTGGACCTCGCATCCCGCCTCAACCAGCTATACGAGGGGCTGGAGGGCGTGATCCACACGCACCGGCCGTTCGAGGCGGCCGTCGAAAACACGTTCGTCAACAAGGATGCCACGGCGACGCTGAAGCTTGGCCAGGCCAGGGGGATCGCCCTGCTGGCGCCTGCGCGCGCGGGGCTTCGGGTGGCCGAATATGCGCCCAATGCGGTGAAGAAAGCGGTCATCGGTGTTGGTCATGGCGACAAGAAACAGATCCTGATGATGGTCAAGATGCTGATCCCCAAGGCCACCTTCGACAGCGATCATGCCGCCGACGCCCTGGCGATTGCAATCTGCCATGCGCATCACCGGGCCTCGCCGACCTGGCGGATGGCGGCGGAATGACTGCTCTCTCGCTATTTGTTCTTGACATGTTCACGGTTGTCTGAAATTTTCGGATAAATTCCAACTGGGAGAGCATGATGCGTGTTTCCGAAAAGGGTCAGATCACCATTCCCAAACACCTGCGGGAGCGGGCCGGGATAGCGCCGAATTCGGAAGTCACAGTGGATTTTGACGGTGGGCGGCTGGTCATTGCGGCTGCCGACCGGCAGGCCGAGAAGGAAAATCGCGCACGGCTGGACCGGTTCATGCAGGCCCTGCGAAAACTCGAAGGAACCGGCGATCAGTCGATCGATGCCGACCGGCTGATGCAGATGACACGAGACCGTTGAGACATGCGCGTACTGGTCGACACCAATGTGCTCGTGGATGTGGCGGTCCGGGATCCCGACTGGGAGGAATGGTCGCGGACCGCATTGACGCAGGCTTTCGGCCGGGGATTGGTGATCAATCCGGTTGTTTTTTCCGAGTTCAGTGTTCGTTACGAGACCTATGACGCAGCAATGGATGCGCTGGATATGGATGAATTTCAGCGGGAGAACCTGCCCTGGGAGGCGGCCTATGCCGCTGGCCAGGCGTTCCGGCTGTACCGGTTGCGCGGAGGGGCGAAGCAGAAAGTGCTTCCGGACTTCCTCATCGGCGCACACGCCGCGGTGCGTGGCTACTCGGTTTTGACGCGCGACCCGCAAGGCTACAGAACCTATTTCCCCGGTGTCGAGGTGATCGCGCCCGACACCCATCCGTGAGAGTTCAATGATCGGCAAGCTCAAGGGCACGATTGAAGAGGTCGACGAGGATCACGTCCTGATCGATGTACACGGCGTTTGTTACGTGGCGTTCTGCTCTGCGCGAACGCTCTCGCGACTTGGCAGTCCGGGGGAGGCGGCGGTGGTTTTCATCGAGACCTATGTGCGCGAGGACCAGCTCAAGCTTTTCGGTTTCGAAAGCGCGCTTGAACGCGAGTGGTTCAGGCTGCTGCAAAGCGTTCAGGGTGTCGGTGCAAAGGTGGCGCTTGCCGTCCTTTCCACACTGACTGCGTCCGAACTCGCCAACGCCATCGCATTGCAGGACAAGGCAATGGTCGCGCGCGCTCCGGGCATAGGTCCGAAGGTTGCCCAGCGCATCGTTGCCGAGCTCAAGAACAAGGCGCCGGCCTATTCAGGCGAAGCGGGCGATTCAATCGGTCTCAAGCAGGAACTCGGCGAAGGCCTGGCGTCCGCACCGGTTGCTGATGCCGTCTCCGCGCTTGCCAATCTCGGCTATTCGCGTGACCAGGCTGCCAACGCCGTCGCAGCGGCGATGAAGAACGCGGGCGAGGATGCGGACTCGGCCAAACTAATCCGACTGGGCCTTAAGGAACTGGCACGATAACGCCTCTGTCGCGTCTCCGATCGAGACCATTGCCAGTGAACGGGGATGATGGGAAAAGCCTTTTATGAGTGATGCCGACCGCCTGATCTCGCCCGACAAACGCGGCGAAGACATCGACGCAACTTTGCGTCCGCAAACGCTGGACGAGTTTACCGGTCAGGCCGAGGCGCGCGCCAATCTGAAGGTGTTCATCGAGGCTGCCAAGGGACGGGGCGAGGCGCTTGACCATGTGCTGTTCGTCGGCCCGCCGGGCCTTGGCAAGACGACGCTGGCGCAAATCATGGCCAAGGAACTGGGCGTGAATTTCCGCTCAACCTCGGGGCCAGTGATTGCCAAGGCGGGGGACCTTGCGGCTCTGCTGACAAATCTCGAGGACCGCGATGTGCTTTTCATCGACGAGATTCACAGGCTCAATCCGGCAGTCGAGGAAATCCTCTATCCCGCAATGGAGGATTTCCAGCTCGATCTGATCATCGGCGAAGGACCCGCAGCGCGCTCGGTCAAGATCGATCTGTCGCGGTTCACGCTGGTCGCTGCGACCACGCGGCTTGGCCTTCTGACCACCCCGTTGCGCGACCGGTTCGGCATTCCGGTGCGGCTGCAATTCTACACGGTGGAAGAACTGGAACTGATCGTGCGCCGGGGCGCGCGGATCATGGGCCTGGGCATGACCGATGACGGGGCCCTGGAAATCGCCCGTCGCGCCCGTGGCACGCCGCGGATTGCCGGGCGCCTGCTGCGCCGGGTTCGGGATTTCGCCGAGGTCGCCAAGGCCGAGGCGGTCACCCGGGAGATCGCCGATGAGGCGCTGACCCGGCTCTCGGTGGACAGTATAGGGCTCGACCAGCTCGACCGGCGCTATCTCGACATGATCGCCCGGCATTTCGGCGGCGGCCCGGTCGGCATCGAAACGATCGCCGCGGGGCTGTCCGAACCACGCGATGCCATCGAGGACATCATCGAGCCCTATCTGATCCAGCAAGGCTTCCTGCAGCGGACCCCGCGCGGGCGGGTGATGACGGCCCGGGCCTGGGGCCATATGGGCCTCAACCCGCCGAAGGATCTTGCAGCCAACCAGGCAAGCCTGTTCGAGGATGACTGATGGTTGCGGGTCGGAGAACCATCCGGTTCGATGACGCCGGACGGCGCTTTAATGCGCGGGTGGCGGGGCTTGCTTTGCGCGAGGGTCATTTGTTGATCCACCGTACGGTGCACGAGCCGTTCTGGACCATTCCGGGCGGTACTGCGGAAATCGGCGAAGACAGCCGGGCGACACTGATCCGGGAGATGCACGAAGAGCTCGGCGTGGAGGTCAGCGTCGGCCGCCTCCTGTTCCTTGTTGAGAACTTCTTCCATTTCGAGGATCGTGATTGGCACGAGATCGGCTGGTATTATCTCATGAAGCTGCCGATGACATTTCCGTTCTATGCGGATCGCCGGATCGTGCATGAAATCGTCGACGGCAAGAACCGGCTGGAGTTCAGGTGGGTGCCGGCCACCCGTTCCGAACTTGAACGGTTGCCGCTGCCGCCGGTGTTTCTGGCCGACTGGATCGAGAGGCTGCCGGAAAGCACTGAACACATTATCTGGGATGACGGGGCGCTCTAGCTGTCTGTTCCCATCGCCTGATTGTGGGCGAGACCAAGACCGGCGTCCCGCGCCAGAGCCTGAAGCGTATCGGTGAACAGCGGCCAGCCGCCGGGTTGCCATCCCAAGCCACGTATTCGCGCGGTGTCCATGACGGCGACGGAAGACCTGTCACCCGCCTCAGGCAGGGACTTCCCGGTCACTCCAAGCCCGGCAAGAATGTCACGCGTGTCTGCGACGATGTCGGAGACGTTGAAGCTGCGTCCCCCAATGTCTTCCGCTTTGGCCTCGAACATCAGGCGCACCGCTTTTCCGACATCCTCACCATGGACCTCGGAGCCGGCGCGCGCGGATATGTCTTTGCCTGAAAGGTAATCGGCAATCAGGCCGTCCCACTTGTTCGGGCGCAATCCGCCGTAAACTCCGGTCAGCCGCAGGCTGGCTGTCACGAATCCGGGCGCGTTCAAGCCAGCGAGGGCTTGCTCGCAGTCGAGCTTGACCCGCCCGTAGAGGCTGGCCGGTGAGAGTGGTGTTTCTTCGGTCAGCATTTCTCCCGCAGGCAGGCCATCGTAAACCGCGCGGCTCGACAGGAACACGGTGCGCGAGAGGCCCGCGCGTCTCGCCGTCTCGAACAGCCTCACGCTGCCTTCAAAGTTTCGCCTGCGAAAACCGTCCGGATCATCGCCTTCGCCGCCGCGATAGCGCCCCGGCTCGTGATCGAAAGCCGCATGGACGAACTCTTGCACGTCATCGAACAGGCCGGTTGGGACAGTATCGTTACTGAGCGAGAGTTGCCGAAACCGGACAGGTTTGGCGAACTGCGAGTCCGGTGGCCGGTGACGGCCCGCGACCACAACATCATGACCGGCATCGAGCAGAGCGTTGACAGTGTACCTGCCTACCAGGCCGGTTCCGCCGGAGACGAGTGTCGTCATCCGCCGGGTCCGGACGGATTGTCGAGCCCGGCTATCTCCGGAATGTTTTCCCCGGTGTAATGGGCCTGCCAGAGGTCGATGAGCGGTTTGAGCCGGTCCGATTTGGGGTGATCGGTTTCCCAGGGCTTTTCATACTGGTAGTGCAGCACGCCGATCTGCTTCCAGTCCCACAGTTCCGGCAGGTTGAACCAGACATATTGCAGCATGTTCATGAACACCGGCAGCCCGTGCCAGTCGGGAAAGAAGCTTTCCAGGAATGTCTGATCGGTCCGCCGCCAGAAGACATCCGGTTCGTCCAGCCGCTCAAGCATCGCCGCGAAGGTCAGCACCGAGGGCCGGGCGACGAAGACGCCGGAATTGAGCCGGTGAAAATCGCCAAGCGTTTCATACACGTTCGGCGCCGCCGAGAATTGCGGATAGGCAAACAGCTTGTCGATATTGCGAAGCACAAGAGCATCGGCGTCGATGAAGACACAGGTCTCGTACTCGGTGAGCTGCCACAGCCGGAGCTTGCAGAAATTGTCCAGAGGGGAGTGGAATTCCGGCTTCCGGCCTTTGGCAAACGGAGCCGCCGCATGAAGCTGTGAACGGCTGTGACGTTCGTTGAAGGCATCCGAGAGCGGCAGGTGGTCGACTGCGACCAGCCGGCAGCCGAGTTCCGAAAGCGGCTGAAGCGCACTGCCGTCAACACCGCCTGTATGCAACACCACCATATCGGCGTTTGTGCCGGTCCTGCGGACGGACCGGGCGAGCGCCACGGCCCCTTTCGCGTAATCCGCATTGGTGACCAGCGTCACAAAGGCATGCATGTAGGCGGGCGGGGATGCTGGCCGCATCCCGGCCCTGTTGGTTGCTGTCAGGCTCACGAGACGGAACGAAGATTCTTGCCCTCGGGATCGCGGTTGATCGCGGCGGCAATGTCCTTGGTCCAGGCCGAGACCGCCGGAACGCGGGACCTGTCGACGCGATAGGCGAATTTCTTCGCCACATCCACGACCTCTTCAAGCAGGCCTTCCTTGAGCGTGGTCGGTTCAAGGCCGAGTTCGAGGAACTTCTCGTTGCGCACGACCAGATCGTTTTCGGCGGCTTCCTTGCGCGGGTTGGGCAGCCAGGCGATCTCCGCTCCGGTCATGCCGGAAATCATTCTGGCGAGATCGCGAACCCGGTGTGTTTCGGTCATCTGGTTGAAGATCTCGACCTTCGATCCGCGTTCCGGCGGATTGTTCAGTGCGATCTCGATGCACCGGACCGAATCCTGGATATGGATGAAAGCCCGTGTCTGACCGCCGGTGCCGTGGACGGTCAACGGATAGCCGATCGCGGCCTGGATCAGGAACCGGTTGAGCACAGTGCCGTAATCGCCGTCATAGTCAAAGCGGTTGACCAGTTGCGCATGGCGCCGGGTCTGGTCCGTGTGGGTTCCCCAGACAATGCCCTGGTGCAGGTCGGTGATGCGCAGATTGTCGTTCTTGGCGTAGAACTGGAAGATCAGCTGATCGAGGCATTTGGTCATGTGGTAGATCGAGCCGGGATTGGCGGGATAGAGAATATCCTGCGTCGCGGTGTTGCCATCCATGGTTTCGATCCCGACCGGCAGATAGCCTTCGGGAATGGCGGCCCCGACCGTCGAATAACCGTAGACGCCCATGGTTCCCAGATGCACGAGGTGCGCATCAAGACCGATCTCCACCATGGCGTTGAGCAGGTTGTGAGTGGCGTTGACGTTGTTGTTGACGGTGTAGTTCTTGTGGCGGTCGCTCTTCATCGAGTAGGGCGCTGCACGCTGTTCGGCGAAATGGACGATTGCGTCCGGGCGCTCCTCGGCGAGCCAGTTCTTCAGCAGGTCATAGTCGCGCGCCAGGTCAATGAGATGGAAACGGATACGGCGTCCCGTCTCCTCATGCCAGATACGGGTCCGTTCCTGGATCGAATCCATCGGTGTGAGCGACTGGACACCGAGTTCGGTGTCGATCCAGCGGCGCGACAGATTGTCGATGATGTGGACCTCGTGTCCGGCGTTGGAAAGATGGAGCGAGGTTGGCCAACCCACGAATCCGTCTCCGCCGAGTACCGCAATTTTCATCAACTGATCTCCTTTGCCGGTATGGTTTCAATCCTGATAGATCGCATTTATGACAGTACGAAGATAGCGGTTGTGGATCAGCTCAGCGGCTCATGCAACGCAACCGACGCCAATCAACAGGATTTCTCAGACATGACGTTTTCGCTCTCCGGCCGTTTGATCGATGGCGGCCATGAACTTGTCCAGAGGGTTTACTACGAGGATACCGATTTCTCCGGTTTCGTCTATCACGCCCGCTATCTGCATTTCTTCGAGCGGGGCCGTACCGATTTCATCAGGCTTCTGGGCGTCCAGCAGGGGGCATTGCATGGTGCTTCCGATCCATCCGAGGCCGTGGCATTCGTGGTGCGCCGGATGGAGATCGACTTCCGGGCGCCGGCCCGGATGGACGATGTGCTGACGGTCGTCACGCGTCCCGCGGACGTTCGCGGCGCGCGGATGCTGCTTGCTCAGGAAATCCGGCGGGAAGATGCGATCCTGGCCAGCGCGAAGGTGACGGTCGCCGTGATCAACGGTCACGGGCGGGCACGACGCCTGCCGGAGGTATTGGCCACGAAACTGGGCCTCGGCGGCGAAGACCGATAGTCAGGGCCAATAGTCAAGGAAGGACCGCACGATGGTGGTGACCAACGAATCGGAGCTCGAAGGGCTCAGGCACATCGGGCAGATCTGCGCCCGGACTATTCAGGTCATGGCGGAGGCGATGCAGCCGGGCATGACGACGCGGGACCTCGATGCGATCGGACGGGAGTACCTCGACCGTCACGGTGCGGTGTCCGCGCCGGAGTTTTGCTACGAGTTTCCCGGCGCGACCTGCATCTCGGTCAATGAGGAAGTCGCCCATGGCGTGCCCGGCGACCGGGTGATCGCAGCAGGCGATCTCGTCAATATCGACGTCTCGGCTCTCAAGGACGGATTTTATGGCGATACCGGCGCATCCTTCGGTGTGGGCGACGCCATGCCGCCCCGCACGGCCCGCCTCCTGCGTGACGGCAAGCGTGCAATGTGGCTCGGGATCAATCAGGTCAAGACCGGCAACCGGCTGGCCGCGATCGGCGACGCGATCGGAAAGTTCGCTCGCAAGAACCGCTATACGCTGATCAGGAACCTGGCGAGCCATGGCGTTGGAAGATCACTGCACGAAGAGCCGAGCGAAATAGCCACCTGGCCGGACAAGCATGAAAAGCGGATCATGAAGGAGGGGCAGGTCTTTACCGTCGAGCCGTTTTTGTCGCTTGGCGCGGTTTTCGCCGATGACGGCGAGACTGACACATGGACGCTCTATGGCGAACCGAGCGTCCTGACGGTGCAGTTCGAGCACACCGTGGTGGTGACGCGCAACGGCCCCGTCGTGCTGACCCTGCCGGATTGAGGAGCGGGGCAGCGAAGCGGTCCTGAGCGTCCTCCCGCCGTCTTGCGTTGGCCAACTCTCCGCTGGCGCGGCTGACATGCCCTGGTTGACCGCCGGCAATTCCTAACCAAGCCTTAACCATAACCAAGTATGAACGAAGATGTGAGGATTGTGCGTGTCCGATGCGCCATCCTTTGACCAAATTTGGCCGCGAGAAGGCATGAGAGGTGAGAAGCGAACATCGCGCACTTCTGGTTTTCCGGCAAACGTGAAGTCTTGGCCGCCCGGTCGATCCGCCGGGCGCATGAATTCGAGGGTATGAAATGGAACAGGTTGGACTGGCGGCGACCAGCGAGGTAACGCTCTGGTCGCTCTTCATGCAGGCGGGTTTCGTCGTCAAACTGGTGATGCTCGGCCTTGTCGGAGCATCGATCTGGACCTGGGCCATCGTGGCCGACAAGGTGATATCCTTCGGCAAGTTCCGGCGCCAGCTCGACCAGTTCGAACAGATATTCTGGTCAGGGCAATCGCTCGAAGAGCTCTATCGCACGCTTTCGGACCGGAAAACTTCCGGTATGGGCGCGATCTTTGTCGCCGCCATGCGGGAATGGAAGAAATCCTTCGAGCGGGGAGCAAAATCGCCGATCGGGCTGCAGATGCGGATCGACAAGGCAATGGACGTCACCCTTGCCCGTGAAGCGGAAAATCTCGAATCCAAGCTCGGGTCGCTGGCCTCGATCGGGTCTGCCGCGCCGTTTATCGGACTGTTCGGAACAGTGGTCGGCATCATGACCTCGTTTCAGGCAATCGCAGGATCGAAATCGACCAATCTGGCCGTGGTTGCGCCCGGGATCGCAGAAGCGCTGCTTGCCACGGCGATCGGCCTGCTTGCCGCCATCCCTGCAGTGATCGCCTACAACAAGTTTTCTTCCGATGCCGGCAAGTTGTCGGCCCGGATGGAAGGCTTCGCCGATGAATTTTCCGGGATCCTGTCGCGCCAGATCGACGAGCGGCTGAACGCGCGCCAGGCAGCGGAATAGGAGGCCGGTATGGGAATGTCGATGGCAGGAAACCGCGGAGGCGGTTCACGTCGTGGCCGCCGTGGCGGCCGCAGGCAACTGGTCAGCGAAATCAACGTGACGCCATTCGTCGATGTGATGCTGGTGCTTTTGATCATCTTCATGGTTGCCGCGCCGCTGCTTACCGTCGGCGTGCCCATCGACCTGCCCGAAACCCAGGCGAAGGCACTCAATTCCGAGACCCAGCCGATCACTGTCTCGGTCAATTCGACCGGGCAGATCTTTCTGCAGGAGACCGAGATCGCGATTGAGGAAGTCGTGCCGAAGCTCGAGGCGATTGCGACGACCGGATATGATGAGCGCATTTATGTTCGCGGCGACACCAGCGCGGACTACGGAACCGTGATGAAGGTCATGGCGCGCATTTCCGCGGCCGGTTTCAAGAACCTCGGCCTGGTCACGCTTCAGGAACAGGACAGCTGACGGCACGCCAATGAAGGGAAGCCTCGCGACATCCACACTTCTTCACGCTGCGGTCCTCGGCTTTGCGCTGTCGTCGTTTACCGCGCCGAAGACGCTTGAGGTCGAGGATGTGGAGGCTTTTCCTGTCAACATCGTGCCCATCGAGGAGCTGACACAGATCCAGCAGGGCGACAAGACGGCAGAGCTTGCGGAGACCTCGGCGCCTGTCCCGACAAGCAGGCCGGAGCCCGTTCCCGACGCCCAGAACACAGGTGACAACACCGTCGATCTCAAGCCGAGCGAGGCTGCGACCCCGAGCCCCAAGGAAGTGATTTCCGAGGCGCCGCCGAAGCCCGCTGAAAAGCCCGCGCCGACCCCGGTCCCGGCACCGGAGGTGACTGAAAGTGAACCGGTTGCAGCCCCCGAACCGGTTCCGCAGCCGACGCCCGAACCGGCGCCGGCAGAACCGGAGGCCGCTCCTGAAGAGGTTGCTGCGCTGCCGCCCCAACCGTCTGTCGATCCGGTGGCCGAAGCCATCACGCAGGCTGCGCCCGCGGAACCGGAGTTTGCCGCCCTGCCCAGTGCCGGTCCGGTGCCAGAGGCGCGGCCCGCACCGCCGAAGCCCGCCGCCGCACAGGAAACGGCATCGACCAAGCAGAGCGATTTCAACGCCGACGACGTGTCCGCGCTTCTCAACAAGCAGGAGGCCGCTGGCGGGGGGGCGAGGCGCTCGACCGAAACCGCAGCGCTTGGCGGCAGCCGGACCACTCGTGGCAATACTCTGAGCCTGAGCGAGATGGATGCACTGCGGGGCCAGATCCAGAGAAACTGGAACATCATTCCGGGTATGGCGGATGGCGGCGATGTACGGGTGACGGTTACCATGCGCCTGGATCAGGCCGGCAACATCATCGGGCAGCCGGATGTCTCGGCGTCCGGCGGATCCGACAGCGTTCGCAGAACGCTGGCCGGCAGTGCGAGGCGCGCGGTTCTTAAATCCCAGCCCTTCCAGCTTCCGGCTGAAAAATACGATTCCTGGGCTGAAGTCATTGTGAACTTTGACCCAAGTCAGATGTTCTAGAGTCCGAAATGAACTCAAAGCGTGATATGGCGCTGAAAGGCTGCACCATGAACCAGATGATCCGATACCTTCTCCTTCCGATGGCTTTCCTTGCCGGTCTGGCCTTTCTGGCCACAAGCCCGGCACGTGCCGTCGTCGAGATCGACATCAACCGCGCCAATGTTGAACCGTTGCCGATCGCGATCACGGATTTCATCTCAAACGATGCGACCGGCGCACAGATCTCCGAAGTTATCGCGGCGGATCTCAGGCGTTCCGGACTTTTTGCCCCCATCGACAAGGCGGCTTTTATCGAGCGCATTTCCAATCCCGATTCCAGCCCTCGTTTCGAGGACTGGCGGGTGATCAATGCGCAGGCATTGGTCACCGGCCGCGTCGTTCAGGAGGCTGACGGGAGATTGCGGGCCGAATTCCGGCTCTGGGATACATTTGCGTCCCAGCAGCTGGCTGGTGAGCAGTTCTTCACCCGACCCGAGAATTGGCGGCGTGTTGCCCATATCATCGCCGATTCCATCTACGAACGGCTGACGGGTGAAAAGGGCTACTTCGATAGCCGTGTCGTGTTCGTTTCCGAAAGCGGTCCCAAGATCGACCGCAAGAAGCAGCTGGCGATCATGGATCAGGATGGCGCCAATGTGCGGATGCTGACAAATGCGGACGATATCGTGCTGACGCCGCGGTTTTCGCCGAGCAAGCAGGAAATCACCTACATGTCTTTCGAGGGCGGTCAGCCGAGGGTCTATCTGCTCCAGCTTGAAACTGGCCAGCGGGAGCTTGTCGGCAATTTTCCCGGAATGACATTTTCGCCCCGGTTCTCGCCGGACGGGCAGAAAGTGATCATGAGCCTTCAGCAGGACGGCAACGCCAATATTTACACCATGGATCTGAGGTCGCGGGCGACGACACGCCTGACCAATACCGCAGCGATCGACACCTCGCCGTCTTATTCGCCGGACGGAAACCAGATCGTTTTCGAGAGCGACCGGGGCGGGCGACAGCAGCTCTACATCATGAATGCGGACGGATCGAACCAGCGCAGGGTCTCTTTCGGTGACGGCTCCTACTCGACACCGGTCTGGTCGCCGCGTGGCGACCTGATTGCCTTTACCAAGCAGTCGGGCGGAAAGTTCTCCATCGGCGTGATGCGCACCGACGGTTCGGGCGAGCGGATCCTGACGACGGGCTTCCACAATGAGGGGCCCACCTGGGCGCCCAACGGACGTGTCCTTATGTTCTTCCGTCAACCTGCGGGGGCAGGCGGGCCGCAGGTCTATTCGATTGACCTGACCGGATACAATGAGCAGCTCGTGTCCACGCCGTCCTATGCCTCCGACCCGGCCTGGTCACCGTTGCTCGAATAGGACGAAACAGCGCAGAAAAGGCGGATTTTTGCCGTGTTTGCGCCGCATTGTGCGTACAAACCCGGTTCATGCACGATCAAATAAGCATTTGTTAACCGTGTTTTTTCAATGCCGATTAACCGCGGTCGGTTACAAACGGTCAACCAACACTTTCAAGGAGACCGGCCATGGGTCGCATGCAAGCTCTTGTCCGCAACCCCGCAATGCTGGCGCTGTTCACAGCGCTTGCACTGACCGGCTGCGCATCGAAACAATCCCTGCCCAACAACGCCGCCGACCTTGGCCTGGCCGGCAATGCCACACCTGGTTCGCAACAGGACTTCACCGTCAATGTCGGGGACCGGATCTTTTTCGACACCGATTCCTCGGTGATCCGTGCGGACGCGGCTTCCACGCTCGACCGTCAGGCGCAGTGGCTCAACCAGTATCCGACCTACCGGATTACCGTGGAAGGTCATGCCGATGAGCGCGGTACCCGCGAGTACAACCTGGCGCTGGGCGCCCGGCGCGCTGCAGCGACCAAGCAGTATCTGGCTTCACGGGGTGTGGCCGTCAGCCGGATCAACACGATCTCGTTCGGCAAGGAGCGGCCGGTCGCGGTATGCGACGACATCTCCTGCTGGTCGCAGAACCGCCGTGCGGTGACGGTGCTTGGCGGCGCGGGAAGTTAAGCCCGGTGACGGGTTTGTAACCCGGACATGTCATTATGAGGCGGTCTTCGGGCCGCCTTTTTTGTTGTTCAGATTTTCTGGCGAACATAGTTTGGCCGGGTTGTCCGTTGATTTGGGGGCTCGCCATGCGGTATCTGAGGATCAGGGGAAACTGCCCGCCGCCGGCGAGGTGTAATGAGGTCAGGCTGATGAAAACGATTTGCAATTTGCTTTTTGCGACGGTGATGTTGGGGTTCGCAGCGCCCGCGCTGGCTGCGCCGGTCTCTTCGGGATTTGCTGAAGGCATCCCGTTGCCGCCGAAGGCAGTCGACCGCGGCGAGGAGGCCGTGGTTCTTGCACAGGCCGGAGATCCGCTGTTCAGGATCGGTCAGCTTGAGGAACAGATCAGGTCGCTGAACGGACGGGTGGAAGAACTGGGCTTCCAGCTTTTGCAAATGCAGGAGCAGATGCGGCAGATGCAGGAGGACAACGAGTTCCGTTTCCAGGAACTGGAAAACAATGGTGGACAGCGCGGTGATGCAGGCAGCGCCATCCAATCCGGATCGGATCCTTCGGCCACAGCCTCGACCATCCCGGGCCAGGGCACCGGCGCCCCTGCTTCGGATCTCGGCACCATCAAGATCGATCCGAACGGGGATCTGATCGGCGGCATTATCGAGCCGAGCGGTTCCTCGGGGCAGGAAACCGCTTCGCTCAACACTCCGGAAGACCTGTACCAGGCCGGATACAACCACATGCTGACCGGGGATTATGCCCTGGCCGAGCAGGTCTTCGCCGATTATGTTGCGGCTTATCCCGAGGGCGAACGTGCTGCGGACGCAATGTTCTGGCTCGGGGAAGCGCAGTACTCGCAGGGTCGCTACCAGGACTCCGCGAAAACATTTCTCGACGCGCACAAGCAATATCCGCAGGCTGACAAGGGTGCGGATTCACTGCTCAAGCTTGGAATGTCGCTTGCAAAGCTCGACAACCGCGAAACCGCCTGCGCGACCTTACGGGAAGTTCTGATCCGGTATCCGGGCGCTTCCGCCGCCGTGCGCGCCAAGGTCAGCGAAGAGCAGCAGCTGGCCAGTTGCTGACAGCGGGGCGGGCGATGCCGTCCGCAGCCGGTGTGCGCCCGTCTTTAACAACGGCGCTTGAAGATTTTCTCTCAGCTCTTTCAGATCATCGTCCCCTGGGTATCGCCGTTTCCGGCGGATCGGATTCGCTCGGCCTGTTGATCGGTCTGGCGCGGCTTGTGTCGCCAGCACGCCTGGTCGCGCTCACCGTGGATCACGGATTGCGCGCCCGTTCCGCCGAAGAAGCGCGCATCGTCAAGGCATTCAGCCGGCAAATCGGCATTCGTCACGAGACATTGCTCTGGCGGGGAGAAAAGCCACGCACCGGCATTCAGGCGGGTGCGAGACAGGCGCGTTACCGTCTGCTTGGCGAAGCGGCGAGCCGGCTCGGATTGGCTGCCGTGCTGACAGGCCATACGCTCGACGATCAGTTCGAAACGCTCGCCATGCGCCACGCCCGTACACCGGCCGATGGCTCTCCCGGGCTCACAGGCATCCCGGCGGCCAGTCTTTTTGACGGCCGGATGTGGGTGCTGCGGCCGCTTCTCGGGATCAATCGTGCCGACATCCGGGATTTTCTTTCGGCGATTGGTGCGGACTGGTTGGAAGACCCGTCCAATTCCGACGACCGGTTCGAGCGCGTGCGGGTGCGCGGCTCATTGAAACAGGGGCTTCCGTTACGTGACGGTTCTCTGGACACAGCGGAAAGGATGGCCGCGTCGCGGATTGCGATGGCTGGCGCCGCCGCTGATTTCGTGGATCGCTCCTGCGTCGTCAGGGAGGACGGCATCATGCGCATCTCGCTCGACGGAGAGGGCGGCGATAAACATCATCTGCTTGCGCTCGAAACCCTAATCGCATGGTGCGGCGGCGCAGCGCGTCCGCTGGACAGGCGCGGCAAAGTGGCACTCCAGACCTTCCTGGAAACGTCGGGGCCCGGATCGGCGCTGACTGTCGGTCGCACCCTTCTGAGGTTTGAGCGAGACTTTCTTTCGTTACGGCGTGAGCGCCGGGGGCTGGAGACGCTGCGGGTGGCGCCGGGCAAAACGGCAGATTGGGATGGCCGATACAGGATTACCAACCTGGATCGAAAGTCGGACCTGATTGTGTCCGCCGATGCCGGACCTGCAGCTTTGCCCTGCTTCAGCCGCGATTCAAGCGCAGGTTCGACCCTGTTCAGTCCGGTTGACGGTGTCGAAGGCGGTTTCATTGCGTTGCGGCTGGCAGGGCGCTTCTCACATGTTCTGCCGGTTTATGAACTGCCTCTGGCTCAGGCACTCACGCGTCTGGCGGGCGAACGCAAGTTTACGGCATCTCCTTGGTCCGGCCCCTGGTCCGTTCAAGGCCGGTGCCGTTAGCCATAGAGACCGAGAGCACCGACAAAGGCTCCTGCCAGCCTTGGCAACAGCCGACTTGGCTCCTATGTTAGGACCAGAGATTTGTAATCGGCTGAGTGCCGGTGGCCTTCAGGCCATGTTTACCGAGGAAGAGCATGAACCCCAACTTCCGCAACTTTGCCCTGTGGGCAATCATCGCGCTTCTTCTGATCGCGCTGTTCAACATGTTTCAAAGCCCGACGGAGCGGAACAGCGGCCGGGAGATCGCCTATTCCCAGTTCCTGCAGGATGTGGATTCGGGCCGGGTGCGCGACGTGACGATTGTCGGCGAGCGGATCTCCGGCAATTACAGCGATTCGGCAACGGGCTTTCAGACCTATTCACCTGGCGACGCCAATCTGATCGATCGTCTGAATGAGCGCAATGTGACAATCAATGCGCGCCCGGAAGTCGACAGTTCCAATACACTCGTTGGCTATCTGATCTCGTGGCTGCCGATCCTTCTTATTCTCGGCGTCTGGATTTTCTTCATGCGCCAGATGCAGGGCGGTTCGCGCGGAGCCATGGGCTTCGGCAAATCGAAAGCCAAGCTTTTGACCGAGGCGCATGGCCGCGTGACTTTCGCAGACGTGGCCGGTGTGGACGAGGCGAAGCAGGATCTCGAGGAGATCGTCGAATTCCTGCGTGATCCGCAAAAGTTCCAGCGGCTTGGCGGCAAGATCCCGCGCGGCGTGCTGCTCGTCGGCCCTCCCGGCACCGGTAAGACGCTGACCGCGCGTGCGGTCGCAGGCGAAGCCAACGTGCCGTTCTTTACCATTTCCGGTTCGGATTTTGTCGAGATGTTCGTGGGTGTTGGCGCGAGCCGGGTTCGCGACATGTTCGAACAGGCGAAGAAAAATTCTCCCTGCATCATCTTCATTGATGAAATCGATGCGGTTGGCCGCCATCGTGGCGCCGGTCTTGGCGGCGGCAACGATGAGCGCGAGCAGACATTGAACCAGTTGCTGGTCGAAATGGACGGGTTCGAGGCCAATGAGGGCGTGATTCTCATTGCAGCCACCAACCGCCCCGACGTGCTTGATCCGGCGCTTATGCGGCCGGGCCGTTTTGACCGTCAGGTCGTGGTCCCGCTGCCCGACGTGACCGGGCGCGAGAAGATCCTCAAGGTGCATGCCCGCAATGTTCCGATGGCGCCGAATGTGGACATGAAAGTCCTTGCCCGCGGGACGCCGGGTTTCTCTGGTGCCGATCTGATGAACCTGGTGAACGAAGCTGCATTGATGGCGGCGCGGCGCAACAAGCGCCTGGTGACCATGGCGGAATTTGAAGACGCCAAGGACAAGGTGATGATGGGCGCGGAACGCCGTTCCACGGCCATGACCCAGGAAGAAAAGAAGTTGACCGCCTACCATGAGGCCGGTCATGCGATCGTGGCTCTCAATGTCGAAGTCGCCGATCCGGTGCATAAGGCCACCATCATTCCGCGCGGCCGGGCTTTGGGTATGGTCATGCAATTGCCGGAGGGCGACCGGTATTCGATGAGCTATAAGTGGATGGTTTCGCGACTGGCCATCATGATGGGCGGCCGCATTGCCGAGGAGCTTACCTTCGGCAAGGAGAACATTACCTCTGGCGCTTCCTCCGACATCGTTCAGGCGACAAAACTCGCCCGGGCAATGGTTACCGAATGGGGCTTTTCCGATGAGCTGGGGCAGGTTGCCTATGGCGAGAACCAGCAGGAAGTGTTTCTCGGCCATTCGGTTGCCCAGCAAAAGAACGTCTCCGAAGCCACTGCACAGAAGATCGACAGCGAAGTTCGCCGTCTGATCGATGAGGCCTATCAGCAGGCGCGTGACATCCTGACCAAGAACAAGAAGGCCTTCACGGCCATTGCCGAGGGATTGCTGGAATACGAAACCCTGACGGGGGCTGAAATCCAGGCTTTGATCCGCGGTGAAAAGCCGGCCCGGGACATCGGTGACGACACGCCTCCGAGTCGCGGCACCGCTGTGCCGACCGCGGGTCCGAAAAAGGGTGGAGCCGGCAAGAAGGGTGATGAGCCCGATGCCGGTATGGAACCTCAGCCCCAATGATGGGCGATCGTTTTTCGATATGCCACTAAAACACAAATTCGGCCGCCCTGTGCGGCCGTTTTTGTCTGTGGTGAAATGAACTGTAACATTATCTGATTGTATTTTCCGTTATCGCTAATGGAATAAAGGGGGTAATAATTGGGACGAATCGGGAAAATACCGGGGGCTTCATGAGCAGACGCTATTTTGGCACCGATGGCATTCGGGGGCAGGCCAACAAGTCGCCAATGACACCTGACCTTGCCATGCGGGTGGGTATCGCGGTCGGCAATCTATTTCGGCGCGGGGACCACCGGCACCGGGTCGTGATCGGCAAGGACACGCGTCTTTCGGGCTACATGATCGAGAATGCGCTCGTGGCCGGTTTCACCGCCGCTGGCCTGGATGTGTTTCTTCTCGGGCCGATTCCGACCCCGGCCGTTGCGATGTTGACACGCTCGCTGCGCGCGGACATCGGTGTGATGATTTCCGCGTCTCACAATCCCTATCAGGACAACGGCATAAAGCTTTTCGGCCCGGACGGTTTCAAACTCTCCGATGAACTCGAGCATCGCATCGAGGATCTCCTGGACGAGGACATTCATCTTCAGCTTGCCCGCCCTGACGCGATCGGCCGCGCCAAGCGTGTGGATGGTGTGCATGACCGCTATATCGAGTTCGCCAAACGGACTCTTCCAAAGGATATCACGCTCTCAGGCCTCAGGGTTGTCGTCGATTGCGCAAATGGCGCCGGTTACAAGGTTGCTCCGGCGGCGTTGTGGGAGCTTGGCGCGGATGTGGTTGCCATCGGCGAGGAGCCGAACGGCACAAACATCAACCTCAATTGCGGATCCACTCATCCGGTCGCATTGTCGCGCAAGGTTCACGAAGTGCGCGCCGACATCGGAATCGCGCTGGATGGCGACGCCGACCGTGTGCTCATCGTGGACGAAACCGGCAGCGTGATTGACGGTGACCAGCTGATGGCGGTCATTGCCGAATCCTGGGCTGCCGACCAGATGCTTCGCGGCGACGGCATCGTCGCCACCGTAATGTCCAATCTCGGGCTCGAGCGTTTTCTGGAAGGCAAGGGGCTGTCGCTTGCCCGCACCAAGGTCGGCGACCGCTATGTCGTCGAGCATATGCGCAAGCATGACTTCAATGTCGGCGGTGAGCAGTCTGGCCATATCGTGTTGTCGGATTTCGCGACAACCGGGGACGGTCTGGTTGCCGCGCTTCAGGTCATGGCCTGTGTGCAGCGCATGGGACGGCCGGTTTCCGAGGTCTGCCAGCGGTTCGAGCCAGTGCCGCAGGTTCTCAAGAATGTCCGGTATTCGGGCGGCAATCCACTCAACGACAGCGCCGTCAAATCGGCGATCATCGATGCAGAGGGCATGCTCGGCAGTTCGGCCAGGCTTGTGATCAGGCCGTCCGGAACGGAGCCTCTGATCCGGGTCATGGCCGAGGGCGATGACCGGACACAGATCGAATCCGTCGTCGATGAACTGGTCAGCGTGATTTCAGCAAAGCGAAACGTCGCCTGACGTCATACCCTGAACTGATCGGAAATCGCCGAAGGGCTGTATGCACGTTTATCGGTTGGGCTGCCGGGTGACGTTGCATGCATTTGGTCAGACTTGAGCGATAGAGCCAAATCACGAGGCGAAGGCTGACGCTGCTGTCACGCAGTTGCCGACCCAGACCTGCCGGTATGAACAAATTGCAAATCCGATGTATTCACCGATTTCTTGGTAAACAGATGTGGTTAAGTCGACCTTAACCTTTGTCCGCCATTGTCAGGATCAAAGCAGCTAGCGTGATGTCTGGAAGATGGGCAGCAGCGCGTTCCTTGACGATGGAGTCTATCATGAAGACGATTTTGCTGGCCGGTGCGGCCATGGTGATTGGCAGTGTGGGAACAGCCACGGCAGCGGATGTTCTTCTTCCTCCCGTTGTCGAAGCGCCCTATGTTGAGGCTCCCGCTCCGGTGGAAGCTGCGAGCGGATGGTACCTGCGCGGTGATGTCGGCTATGCCTCGCACTCGCTCGATACGCCTTTCTTCTTCCAGGGCTCCAATGCGAGCTATGTGCCCTTCGCAACCTCTGAACTGCGTTCCTCCTACAGCGTGGGTGTTGGCGTCGGTTACCAGGTCAACAGCTATCTGCGCACGGATGTGACGGTGGATTACTTCAGCGATGCAGATTTCCGTGGATCGACCCGCGGCGGCTGCGGCGTTGCTGTTGCCTGTACCTCGCGTGACCTGTCCTTCGTCAATGGCCTGAGCCTGCTGGCAAACGCCTATGTCGATTTCTACAAGCACGGACGTTTCACTCTTTATGGTGGTGCCGGTCTCGGTGGAACACATGTTGATTGGGGCGGGCTTGGAAACACCTCCTGCTCCGACGCCAACCCGGCGCTTTGCGATCCGACTGTCACGCATGGCGGCCATGCCTCCTGGCGCTTCACCTACGCTTTGATGGCTGGTGCATCGGTGGACATCACCTGCAACCTGAAGGCCGATATCGGCTACCGCTATCGCCGTGTCGCCGGTGGCAAGATGTTCGGCTATGCCCTGAACGGCGGCCCTGGCTATGATGAGGGTTTTGCCTCGCACGAGGCTCGCGGCGGTCTTCGCTACAGCTTCGGAGGTTGCGCCCAGGAAGAAGTCTACATCGAGCCGGCTCCGATCCTGCCGCCGGTCTACAAGTAAGCCTGAACCAATCGTTTCGCATCAGCCGCCCGGTCCACCGACCGGGCGGTTTTCGGTTGTGCATCGCTCCAGCGCTTCGCTGCGGATCGAGAATTTCGATGTGCTGAACATGCTTAACAAACATGCTTAACCGCGACTTAACCACTCGGCCCCATAGTGGTCCCAAACCTATCCGGCGGCGCGATCGCGGTTCCGGAGCCATTGAAGGGAATCAGTCATGTTCACGCGAATTGCGGTGGGGTCTTGTTTCGCGATCCTCGGGATGACGGCGTCCGCGGCGGCGGCCGACCTCGACGAAATCATCTATGCCAAGGAACTGCCGGTCACCCAACCGGTGGAGATCGGCTCCGGCTGGTATCTTCGCGGCGATCTCGGGTACTCCTTCAAGACCGATGGCGGAGCCACAGGCTACCGCATCTTCAATGCAGGACCGCCGCCAAGCTACGGGGCTGGTCTCTTCAACAGTTCGGCCCTGTCCAGTGACTGGTCGGGGTCGGTGGGTGTCGGTTATCACTTTACCGACTACTTGCGCGCTGACGCGACATTCGAATATTCCAAGGGCGAGTTCGGCGGCAGCACAAGCTCGGCTGCGCCCTGCGTCGGGGGACCGGCCGGCACGGGCTGCGCAAGCATCGACACGCAATCCGTCGAACAGTACGGGTTCATGGCGAATGCCTATGCCGATCTCGGCACATATGTGGGCTTCACACCCTATGTCGGCGCTGGCGCCGGTGTGACCCGGGTAACCTGGGATACGCTCAACAGCACCAACCGATGTGTGCCGGCTGTCGGCTTCCCCTGTGGCGCGGCGCCTGCGGCCACGAGCAACCCGGGCCAGGAAGACTGGCGCTTTACCTACGCCCTCATGGCCGGCTTCTCCTATGACCTCACGAAGAACATGAAGCTCGATCTCGGATACCGCTATTCGAAGGTTGAAAGCGGGACCCAGTTCAATTTCGATGCGGCAACAGCCGGACTGGGAGCTGTCGGCGGCCAGGCGCAGGATGGCGGTATCGAAAAGCATGAAGTGCGGGCGGGTCTTCGCTATTCCCTCTGGTAGGGCTTTTCGCCGGATAAGACGTGATGAAAGGGCGGGAGAGATCCCGCCCTTTTTATGCTTTTCCGGGCAAACATGCGGCTTGACTTCGCTGGGGCGCGGGTCTAACCCGGTCAGTGGGACACCCCTCCCCAACGAGGGGCCACTATCTGGAAGGATAGCATCATGACGACTGACACCAAGCCGGACCTGCGTCCGGCCAATCCCCGTTTTTCTTCTGGTCCTTGCGCGAAGCGTCCCGGGTGGACGCCCGAAGCGCTTTCCGACGCGGCTCTCGGCCGCTCGCACCGGGCCAAGATCGGCAAATCCAAACTCGGCCAGGCCATTGACCTGACCCGCGAGGTTCTCGGCGTTCCCGGCGACTATCGCATCGGCATCGTTCCGGCCTCCGACACCGGCGCGGTCGAAATGGCCATGTGGTCGATGCTCGGCGCCCGCGGCGTCGACATGGTCGCCTGGGAAAGTTTCGGCGAAGGCTGGGTCACCGACGTGGTCAAGCAATTGAAGCTCGACGACGCCCGCAAGATCACCGCGCCCTACGGCCAGCTTCCCGACCTCGCCTCGATCGATTTCGACCGCGACGTGGTCTTCACCTGGAACGGCACCACCTCGGGCGTGCGCGTGCCGAACGCCGATTTCATTCCGGCGGACCGCGCGGGTCTCACCATCTGCGATGCAACGTCTGCTGCATTCGCCCAGAAGCTCGATTTCGCCAAGCTCGATGTCGTCACCTTCTCCTGGCAGAAGGTGCTGGGCGGGGAGGGTGGCCACGGCGTGCTGATCCTGAGCCCCCGTGCCGTCGAGCGGCTTGAAAGCTACACGCCGGCATGGCCGCTGCCGAAAATCTTCCGCATGACCAAGGGCGGCAAGCTGATCGAGGGCATCTTCAAGGGCGAGACCATCAACACGCCGTCGATGCTCTGCGTCGAGGATTATCTCGATGCGCTCGCCTGGGCGCAAAAAACCGGCGGACTTGACGCGCTTGTCGCCCGGGCCGATGCCAATGCCAAGGTCATCTTCGATTATTGCGACGCCAATCCGTGGCTTTCGAACCTCGCGGAAAAGCCGGAGACACGCTCCAACACCTCGGTGTGCCTGACGATCACCGATCCGGCGGTCACGTCGCTTGCGCCGGATGCCCAGGCGGCCTTTGCCAAGGCCATGGTCAGCCGGCTCGACAAGGAGGGCGTTGCGCTCGACATCGGCGCCTATCGCGATGCGCCCGCGGGCCTTCGCATCTGGTGCGGCGCGACCGTCGAAACCTCCGATCTCGAGGCGCTGATGCCCTGGCTCGGCTGGGCGTTCGCGCAGGAAAAGTCAGCGCTCGCGCAGGCTGCCTGACGTCAGCTGTTTCCGCCGTGCCCGAAACTCCGGGCACGGCCCCGACCCAATTCCCCAATCAATACCATTCTCAATGGAGGCCATCATGGCACCTCGCGTACTCGTATCCGACAAGCTGTCGGAAACCGCCGTCCAGATCTTTCGCGACCGCGGCGTCGACGTCGACTTTCTTCCCGATGTCGGCAAGGACAAGGAAAAGCTCCTCGAAATCATCGGCCAGTATGACGGTCTTGCCATCCGCTCGGCCACCAAGGCGACGGAGAAGCTGATTGCGGCGGCGACCAATCTCAAGGTGATCGGCCGCGCCGGCATCGGCGTCGACAATGTCGACATCCCTGCCGCGTCCAAGCGCGGCATCATCGTCATGAACACGCCCTTCGGCAACTCGATCACCACCGCCGAACACGCGATCGCGCTGATGTTTGCCGTCGCCCGCCAGCTGCCCGCGGCCGACCTGTCCACCCAGGCCGGCAAGTGGGAAAAGTCGAAGTTCATGGGCGTCGAGATCACCGGCAAGACCCTCGGCGTCATCGGCGCGGGCAATATCGGCGGCATCGTCTGTGCGCGCGCCATCGGACTGAAGATGCGCGTGGTCGCCTATGATCCGTTCCTGTCGAAGGAGCGGGCCGAGGAAATGGGCGTGACCAAGGTCGAGCTCGACGAGCTTCTGGCGCAGGCCGATTTCATCACGCTGCATGTGCCGATGACCGACAAGACCCGCGGCATCCTCAATGCCGCAGCACTCGCCAAGACCAAGAAGGGTGTGAGGATCATCAACTGCGCCCGCGGCGGCCTGGTGGATGAAGCGGCCCTCGCCGAGGCCATCAAGTCGGGCCATGTGGCCGGCGCCGGCTTCGACGTGTTCGAGACCGAGCCCGCCACCGAGAGCCCGCTCTTCGGCCTGCCCAACGTCGTCTGCACCCCGCATCTGGGCGCCTCCACCACGGAAGCGCAGGAAAACGTGGCGCTGCAGGTGGCCGAGCAGATGTCGGACTACCTGATGCGCGGCGCGGTCTCCAACGCCATCAACATGCCCTCGATCACGGCGGAGGAAGCGCCGATCCTCAAGCCCTTCATCCGGCTGGCCGACGTGCTCGGCGCCTTTGCCGGCCAGGTCACCGAAAGCCCGATCAAGGAAATCGAGATCCTCTATGACGGCTCGACGGCGGGCATGAACACGCGCGCGCTCACCAGCGCGCTGCTCGCGGGCCTCATCCGGCCGCAGGTGGCCGACGTCAACATGGTCTCGGCGCCGATCATGGTGAAGGAGAAGGGCATCGTGCTGTCCGAGGTCAAGCGCGACAAGACCGGCGTCTATGACAGCTACATCAAGTTGACGGTGACCACCGAGCGCCAGACCCGCTCGGTAGCCGGCACCGTGTTTTCCGACGGCAAGCCGCGCTTCATCCAGATCAAGGGCATCAACATGGATGCCGATGTGGGCGAGCACATGGTCTACATCGCCAACACCGACGTGCCGGGCATGATCGGCTACATGGGCACCACGCTGGGCGACGCGGGCGTCAACATCGCCAACTTTCACCTGGGCCGCGACAAGCAGAGCGGCGACGCCATCGCGCTGCTCTATGTCGACCAACTGGTCGGCCAGGACGTGCTCGGCAAGCTGACCGCCCATGAGGCCATCAAGCAGGCCAAACCGCTGGTGTTCAACGTGGATTGAGCTCGGCGGGATCGTCAGGAAGAATGCGCCGCCTCCCGGAGTCTGAGGGCTTCGGGGGGCGGTTTTGGTTCCCAAGTATAGCTTTAAAGGTCCGCTTCGGACAGGCAGTCTTTCGACTTCAAATGTAACTTGGGCCGCTCAACGGCTGTGCCTCTTTGGCTTCTCAGCCAATAGCGGGAACTTCCGCCTAGCCACGCGATTTAGCTCTAACCATTTGTCTATTGTTACGCAGCTCAGAGTGTATTTGAGGCGAATGATTATGAGGCGGCAAAATAAGCTATTCTACTTTCTCACTTTGAGATGGTTCAAAATACGATAATCGATCGAAACGCGCGGCCCATACCTCTCCAATTGTTGCAAGCAGAGCTGCCTGAATGTACTGCCTTCAGATCAGCATCCAATTAATGGTGCCGTTAAGCGTCCAATCGTGCAGCACGCACAGCAGAAAGTGGTGGTGAGCATGCCGTATCATCTTGGCAAGGAGAAAGGCAGAGGCGGGTTTGGTATTGTCTATAGCGTAACGGATGACGACGGTCATCCATATGCTCTTAAGCGGCTAAATCCAGCCGCGTTCCAACAGCAAGATCAAGCCATGTTGATCAAGCGCTTCGAGCGAGAGGTTCGGTATCAGCAACAGGTTGAGCATCCCAACGTTGTGCACGTTCTGGATGCTAATTTGGCGGATGATCCACCGTGGTTCGTGATGCCACTGGCCGATGGAAGCCTAAAGGATGACTTGGAGGTTGATCATACGCTTGGCGGCGACCCGAAGCGGCCACTATTTGACATTCTTGCGGGCCTCGAGGCGCTGCATCAGATTGGCCTACGACATCGTGACCTGAAGCCTGCTAATGTCCTAAAATTCTCGCAAGCAGATGGAACAACGCTTTACGCAATTTCTGACTTCGGTCTTACAACACCTGGCGTGGGGCAGACATCGACCCTGACGGGGTCGAACATGGCCGGCGGTACTCCTCTTTATCGCCCGCCAGAGTGTGCAAACAACTTCCGACGGGCGACTGCCCAAGCCGATATTTACTCGTTCGGGGCGATCTTGCATGATATCTTCTCGGGCGGGCCGCGTATTCCGCACGGCGAGTTGACAGTGGCTGGCCCACTCGGTCCGATTATTGAGAAGTGCACTAAGGCGCAGCCTCGCAGACGCTACGCTTCAATTGCCACGCTACGCGAAGACCTCTTCACCGTATTGGATAATACGGTGGTTGAGTTCTATTCGGTCGAAGAGCAGGATGTTATTGCGATCTTTAATGCGAAAGAACATCTTTCGGACGATGAGTGGGATAGGGCTTTCAATCTAATCGACGAAAACGCGGATAAGGGCGTTTCTAATCAAAACATAATGCGGGCGCTCTCGCTTCAACATATCTATTCGATCCATCAGAGTTCACCTGATATGTTCCAAGGACTGGGTGAACTTTATGCGGACTTCGCTGCCAAAGGTGTTTTCGGCTTCGACTATTGTGACGTTATCTCGGACAAGGCAGAGGCATTTTTCCAGCTCGGTGATTTGAGCCTGAAAGCAAAGATTGCACTTGCAATGCTTGAGCTCGGCACAAGTCACAATCGATGGGTTGTTGAGCGGCAGTTCATGCGCATGGCGGGGCATGATTGCGATCCGGGACTTGCAGAGCGGATCAAGATCGAGGTGCGCGCGAGCGGCATGCCCTTTGCGAGCCGGATGGAGCACGTTCATCGTTCAATCGGTATAACGCCTGACCAATTGCATCCAATCTTGCATGAGCTACTGGCATAAGGTGTGGAATGAAATTCAGAAAACTTAGCATTCCGGGCCCTAAAGGTGAAAACCAAGACGCTATTCTCGAACCGTTCAAGGTCGGCGACAATACGTGGTGCGGTATCGCGGACGGCGTAGGGTCTGCTGCACTTGGCGGCGTAGCAGCCCGTGCGGTTCTAGATGAGGTCAGAGGCATGACCACCTCGGAGCCAATGAGTGAAGTGTTCGCGAGAGTCTCTGAAAAACTGACGGCACTTGCCGAACAGCACGATAAAGCGAAGTCGCTGAGTACGACGCTTTCTTTGCTTTGCATCGATGGGTACAAGGCTCATGTCGGTCATGTCGGTGATACGCGTATCACCCATTATCGCGACGGTGGCGTGATGATGCGAACAAAGGATCAGACTGAGGTCCAAGAATTGCTCGACAAAAAAGTGCTAACGAAGAACCAAGCCCGGAGATACCCCAGACGCAATGTGCTTTTGTCCGCAATGTCTGCGGGCCGAGATTACGATCTCTACGAAGCAACGTTCTCGCTCGAAGTTGGCGATCGTATATTACTGACCAGCGATGGATTCCATAGTAAGCTGTTGCGCCCAAAGCTAGCTGGCCTGTCTGCGGAAACGCTCGATTTTGACATGTTTTGGCATGCGCTAGAAGACAAGCTTGCTGGTGAGAGCTTAGACGATGATGCGTCATGCCTGGCGATAGAAGTCGATTAATGACTATACCTAGTAGCTACCTTTCGGCGTCATATGACCGGTCTGTTGGGCAGGTTGTAAAATGCGACCGCCGATTGTGCTATCTGCGGCGAAATTTGGCCTCCTGCGCTTTCAACGCATAAAGATAGCCCCGCGAACAAACACTCTCAGGGGTATTCCGACGTCGGTGAAAAGCAAGAAAGTGGGCCCTAGACCACCACATACCGATTGATGTCCCCCCTACCTCTTCCCCCGCTCCGACAACCAGATCCCCCCAAGCACCAGCCCCAGCGCCACGACGTGATAGAGATGCAGCATCTCGCCCAGGATCAGCACCGAGAGCATGGTGCCGAAGATGGGGACCAGGTTGATGAAGATGCCGGCGCGGTTGGAGCCGATGATCTCGTTGCCGCGGATGAACAGCACCTGCGCCACCAGTGAGGGGAAGATTGCGGTAAAGGCCGCCACGGTCAGGCCGCGCGCATCAGGCCAGATCGCGGTTTCGCTTGCCACTTCCCAGGCGGCGAAGGGCAGGGAGGTGATGAAGGCCGCCGCCGCCATCACGGTGATCATGCTTTTCCAGTGCATCACCGGCTTGTAGCGCAGGCTCACCGTGTAGCCGCCGTAAAGCAGCACGGCGAGCAGCATCAGCGCGTCGCCCTGGTTGAGCTCGAGCCCGATCAGCCGTTCGAGGCTGCCGCTCGAGGCGGTGGTGGCGACGCCCGCGAGCGTGAGCAGGAAGCCCAGGAACTGCCAGCCGGTCACCCGGATGCGGAACAGCAGGAAATTGGCGAGGAAGATGATCATCGGCATGCCCGCCTGCTCGATGGCGACATTGATGGCGGAGGTGTATTGCAGCGCCGAGTAGAGCGTGATGTTGAAGCCCGCGAAGCCGAACATGCCGTAGCCCGCGAGCAGCGGCCAGTGGGCGCGGATGATCTTCGCGTCGCGCCTGACCTCGGGCAGGGCGAACATGGCCAGAATGATCAGCGCCATGCCCCAGCGGAACGAGGTCAGGATCATCGGCGAAATGTGGCCGACGGCGAGCTTGCCCGCCACGGCGTTGGCGCCCCAGGACATCGCGGTGATCGTCAGGAACAAATAGGCGCGAAACATCAAGGGAAACGGTCCGGGGCTTGGGTGCCAGGCGCGGGTGGCCTGGCACGGGGTCATGAGGGCGGTTCGGGCGCGCATTTCTCCTCTGGGGCGGCGCCGCTGGTCCCTGTTTGCAGCCGGGAATGCAGATTGTCACGCAAAAAAGCCTTATGGATCCGCGCAAGGCTCGATTTTGACCGCCCGGTTCTGTATGCATGCGCGGGTTTTGATTTCTGGATCCCCCGATCGGGGTCCGTTTGCGAAGGGGTTTTCATGGCCAATGTAGTTGTCGTCGGGTCGCAGTGGGGCGACGAGGGGAAGGGCAAGATCGTCGACTGGCTGTCGGAGCGGGCCGATGTGGTGGTGCGCTTCCAGGGCGGGCACAATGCCGGCCACACGCTGGTCATAGACGGCGTCAGCTACAAGCTGTCGCTGCTTCCCTCCGGCGTCGCCCGTCCCGGCAAGCTGGCGGTGATCGGCAATGGCGTCGTCATCGACCCGCATGCGCTGGTGAGCGAGATCGACCGGCTGTCCGGCCAGGGCGTGGTGGTCAATGCCGAAAACCTGCGCATCGCCGACAACGCCACGCTGATCCTGTCGCTGCACCGCGAACTCGACGCGTTGCGCGAGGATGCCGCGTCGAATTCCGGCACCAAGATCGGCACCACGCGGCGCGGCATCGGCCCGGCCTATGAGGACAAGGTCGGCCGCCGCGCGATCCGGGTGATGGATCTCGCCAACATGGAAACGCTTCCGGCCAAGGTCGACCGGCTGCTCACCCACCACAACGCGCTGCGCCGCGGTCTGGGTCAGCCGGAGATTTCGGTCGAGACGATCCTCAATGAGCTGACCGCCGTTGCCGAACGCATCCTGCCGTTCCGCGAGACCGTGTGGCTGCTTCTCGACAAGGAGCGCCGCCGCGGCGCGCGGATCCTGTTCGAGGGCGCGCAGGGCTCGCTGCTCGACGTCGATCACGGCACCTATCCGTTCGTGACCTCGTCGAACACGGTTGCAGGTCAGGCCGCCGCCGGTTCGGGGCTCGGGCCCGGCTCGCTCGACTATGTGCTCGGCATCACCAAGGCCTACACCACGCGCGTGGGCGAGGGGCCTTTCCCGACCGAGTTGAACGACGAGACCGGGCAGTTCCTGGGCGAGCGTGGCCACGAGTTCGGCACGGTGACCGGGCGCAAGCGGCGCTGCGGCTGGTTCGATGCGGCGCTGGTGCGCCAGTCGGTTGCGGTCAACGGCACCACGGGCATCGCGCTCACCAAGCTCGATGTGCTCGACGGTCTCAAGGAACTGAAGATCTGCGTCGCCTATGATCTCGACGGCGTCCGGCTCGATCATCTGCCCGCAAGCCAGGGCCAGCAGGCGCGCGTCACGCCGATCTACGAGACCATCGAGGGCTGGGAGGACACCACCGTGGGTGCGCGCAGCTGGGCCGATCTGCCGGCGCAGGCAATCAAGTATGTCCGCCGCATCGAGGAGTTGATCGGCGCGCCGGTTGCGCTGTTGTCCACAAGCCCGGAGCGGGACGACACGATACTTGTGACTGACCCGTTTGAGGACTAGGTTAACGCCAAACGGCGGTTTGGGCGCTTGGACAGATCTTATCAGGGTAACACATGGCCGATTTTGTAGCAGTCATCCGCAAGGCGGTCGACAACCTTGCGGAGAACACACCGGAGAACCGGGCCCGGGTCTATGACAAGGCCCGCGCCGCCATTCGGCGTCAGCTTGAGGCCATCAACCCCCAGCCCGCCGACGAGGTGATCGCCCGCCAGCTCGAAAAGCTCGATCACGCGATCGAGGAGGTGGAGAGCGAGCACGCCGAGGCCCTGCCTGCCGACCAGGACGAAACCGACGCGCTGATGGCCGAACTGGAATCGATGGTCGAGAACAGCCCCATCGTTGCCGATCCGGCCGGACCGCCCGCGACCCCGCCTCTTGCCCCACCGCCTGCGACACCAACTGCTGCGAGCCGCCCCCCGGCCGCCGCCGCACCCCGTCCGGAGAGCCAGGCCCCGGCGCAGACTGCGCCCGTCTTCGTGCCGCCTGCGCCGGAACCCGCTGCGATGCCGGGAGCTGCGCCCGGGCATCGTCCTGATGAACTGTCGGGCCAGGCGCATGACGATGCCTTCGGCCTCGGTCCTGACTCCGAGGCTTCGGACGCATCGCGGCGAAGCGAGCGGCAGTCGGGCAGCGGCAAGGGCGCCGTGCTCGCGGTGGTTCTGCTCCTGGCGCTGGCAGGGATCGGCTATGCCGGGTGGACCTACAAGGACACCTTCATGGCGATGATCGGATCCTCGCAGACCGATGCGCCCGAGGTTGCCCAAACAGACGAGCCGGCAGATCCCGCGACCGAAACCGAAATCGCTGCCGTCGAGCCCGAGACTGCCGAACCGGAGGCGATAGCGCCAGATGCACCGGAGGTGCCGGATCCCAATGCGCTGGTCGATCCGGATGCGGGCGACAAGTTCACCCAGCGGCTGGGTCCCGACGGAACCGAGACCGATCCAGGTCCCGCGCCGGGGCCGGCGCCGGCCGACAATATCGAGGGTCGTTCGGTGGCCGAACTCTCCGACACGACGCCTGCCGACGAGTCCGTCGCCGAGGAGAGCACTGCCGATGCAACGGTCCCACCCGCCGAAGCCGCAGCTCCGGACTCGCAGGCACTCGGCGTGGCCCAGAAAATGATCCTGTACGAGGAGCGCCTCGGTCAGCAGGCGCTCGAGGTCAAGAACGGCAGCGTCGTCTGGACGCTGGTCAGCGAACCGAGCGGCGATGGCCCGGACGAACAGGTCATCCGCGGCGAGATCAACAATCCGGACACCGGTCTGTCGGCGCTGATGACAATCAAGAAGAACACCGATCCATCACTGCCGGCCAGCCATCTGATCGAAATCGTCTTTGCCTTGCCGCCGGAGTTTGACGGCGGCTCGATCGACCAGTTGCAGCGGATCTCATTCAAGCAGACCGAGGCCGATCAGGGCTCGCCGCTGATCGCTGTGCCGGCCAAGATCACCCAGGACTTCTACATGGTGGCGCTCAACGATCTCGAGGAAGCCCGCCAGGCCAACACCCAACTGATGCGGGATCGCAACTGGATCGACATCCCGGTGGTCTACGGCAACGGCCGTCAGGCGCTGATCACGCTGGAGAAGGGCGCGACCGGGACCGAGGTGTTCAGCCAGGCGCTCAATGCGTGGGAGCAGTCAGCACCGCAGAACTGAGCGTCTTGTTTTGGGTCGAGGCCTTTCCCGGTTTGCCGTGACCGGAAGGCCGGCCCGACCTCTGCAAATTCATCCGCAGCTTTTTGCCGACACGAGCGCTTCGGTGCGCTCGTCTTTCGCCAGCCTGTCCAGCCGCGCCACGGCGGCGTAGAAGCGTGGATAGTCTTGCAAGCACAGATCGAACAAGCGCAGGAATGCGGGCACAAGATCGTTGTAGACCGATGTGGCTGCAAGCTTGGCATTGTTGACCGGGCCTTCAACCCAGTTGTCGTATCCGCCATAGCCAGCCCAGCTCTCATCCCGCATCCGCCGGTAGCGGGTCCGGAGCCTTTCGATTGCGGCGGCCTTTTCGGCCCGCTTGTTCTGCACGGTGCCTGATCCGGCATAAATCCCGGCCAGTTCGCTCTTGGTCTTCGCCACCAGCGCCAGGAATTCCGCATTGCGCTCGAGGCCTGCTTCGTAGCGGGCAAGTCCTGCCGCATCGCCCAAAGCATTCAGCCATTTGCGTACGCCGGTCATTTCCACGGCCACGGCGAAAGCTTCGTTGAAAGCGGTGTCGTCGTTCACATAGACACGCTGATGGGCGAGTTCATGGAAGACAAGGCTTGCGAGGTAGGTTCTGTCTTGGGTGAACATCGTTGACAGCAGTGGATCGCTGGACCAACCCAGCGTCGAATAAGCGGTGATGCCTGTCACATGGACATCGAGACCCTGTTGCTGAAGTTCGCGCACCGTCTTTGCTACCGCATCGCGCGAAAAATAGCCGCGATAGGGTACGCATCCGAAGACCGGAAAGCACCAGACAAGAGGTGTGAGCGAGAACTCCGGTGCGGCATAGACCGCAATGGTCACGTAGTCCCGGCCGATGTCGACATAGGATCGGTAGCTCGCATTGTCCGGCAGGTCGAGCTCATCGCTTGCGAATTGCCGTATGGCGCTTGCCGATTCCATACGCGCGCGAAGTGCTTCGGGCGTCGATGGATCCGCGATCAGCTTGGAAACGCTCTGACGGGCCGCCATGATCCCTGCGTGGCCCTTGAGCGACTGCGCGACATAACCCGCGCCGCTACAGCCCGTGAGCGTCAGCGCGAGGCACGCCAGGATAACCATCCGAAAGAAACTGCGTGTCACGGTTCGTTCCACACCCTGTTTCGAGCCTTTCCCGCCTCTCGACCCGGTGCGGGATGTGTATCGCCGCGACACCGGAGCACCAGGAGTCCGTTCCTATGACCCTGCCGCCAGGATCTTCGGCACCTTGTTCGGCCGAAGCCGATAGGCGTCTGGCATGCCACTGCCCAGCAACGGGCGTAGATACTGCCGGAACTTGTCGGTCACGTCGTGACCGGACGCGGAAATAAAGTCGTCTGGCATGGTGCGGGTCTTTCCGGCAACCGTTTCCAGCGGGACCAGTTCGTAGTCGACCGAGTAGTGACCGGTACGCTTTATCGTCACCGATCCGTCGCGATCACCGAACATTCCGTATTGAACGGCCTTTTCTCCGACTTCGCGGGCTTCATTCTGGTCAACATCCGAAACACATCCGACAAAGCTGCGCTGGATATAGCCAAGCGTATCGCCCCGCACTCGCGTGATTTGCAAGTCGTCCTTGATCTTTTGCGCCAACAAATCGGCCAGGGCGCCAGTTCCGGACAATTGCACATTGCCATGCGCATCACGTTCGATCTTCTTGGCCAGTTGGGCGATGATAGGTTCGCCCGAGCTGTCATGGATGCCTTCACTGACGGCGACAATGCAGCGCCCATGCCGGTCATACACTTCCTTGACGTCCCTGAGGAATCCATCAATCTCGAATGTTCGCTCGGGCATGTAGATCAGATGGGGACCATCATCGGAGAATTTCTTGCCCAACGCAGAGGCGGCGGTGAGAAAACCTGCGTGGCGCCCCATAACTACACCAATATAGACACCTGGCAGCGCCGCATTGTCCAAATTGATGCCCATAAAGGCTTGAGCCACATAGCGTGCGGCCGAGGGAAAGCCTGGCGTATGGTCGTTTTCGACCAGGTCATTGTCGATGGTCTTCGGAATGTGGATGCAGCGCAGATTGTACTCCGCCTTGCGCGCTTCTTCGTTCACGATGCGAACGGTGTCCGAGGAATCATTGCCGCCGGTGTAGAAGAAATAGCCGATCTGATGGGCCCTCAACACTTTGAAGAGTTCCTGGCAATACTTCAGATCCGGTTTGTCGCGCGTAGAACCAAGCGCCGATGACGGAGTGTTGGCGACCATCTCCAGATTGTGGGTGGTCTCCTGGGTGAGATCGTAAAAATCCTCATCCAGAATGCCACGCACGCCGTGCACCGCGCCATAGATCAGCTCAACCGCGCGGAACTTGCGCGATTCCAAAACCGCACCAACCATTGACTGGTTGATAACCGCGGTCGGGCCACCCCCTTGAGCCACCAGTACCTTGCCGTGAAACACAGAAACTTCCTCCCGCACTCAGATATCCGAACTGACGCCCATGATGGTTCACCAGCAAGCGCTTAATGCCACGCTCAGCGCGATCGGACCAGCCTCCTTGAATCGGTTGTTTCCAATTCAGGGCGAATGGTCTCCTACGCAAGAGGCGGCCCGGGGGAACCTTGGCGGGCATGCTTGCCGCAAAGATGGATCGATTGGACGCCCGGTCATCCCCGGATTGCTCATTCGGCCTGAACCTCGTCGAGCGCCAGCGCGAAGGGGATTGCGGCGGCACACATCAGGGCCATGACGGCCAGAACCATCGTCACGCCATAGACTTCCGCGACGATACTGAAAACTCCGCCAGCGAACAGCACAATACCGATGATGGTATTTGACAGGGCCGTATAGGCCGCTCTTGTTTCCGCGGTCGCCATGTCAGTGAGATGGGTCGACCGTCCAAGCCGGACACCTTGGTAGGCGATCATGATGGAGAATAGCAGAACCGGAAGGATCGCGGGCGCTGACAGCCAGCCTGTCACCGAAGACCAGAAGGTGAGCAGCAACACCACCATCGACAGGACCGATGCAATGAGAAGCACCTTGCGGCTGGATCTGTCGGCCAGCCGGCCCCAGACATAGGCGCTGACAAGGCCTGCGCCCGCCGACGCAAGGACAAGGTATCCAAGTCCGCCAAAACCGCCTTCACCGGATTTGCTTGCCGCGGCAATCATGAAAGGCGGGGCCAGCGCAGTCGTGGTCAAGAGCGCCCTCACGATGATGAACCGTCGAAGCTGCTCGTCCGATGTCAGATACTGCAGGTCACGGATTGCCGTCTTGAGGGCATTCTCGCCGCCCTCGGTTGCGCCGGGTTCTTCATGGAGCGTGGAGAAGACGGTTGCGGCAATCAGCCAGAAAGCTGCTGCCACGAACAGTCCGCCGACAACGAGGCCCATGCGCGGCACAAATCCCGATATGAGGATGAGCGCGTAAACGATCGTCACTGAAGCCGCCAAGGAACCGGCCAGGCCGGTGGCCGTGCCGCGGGTGGACTTCGAGACGGTTTTTCCCAGCACGTCCTTGTAGGACACCGAACAGGCGCTTCGCGCGATGGCGAGAACCGCCAGCGCAATGACAATGGCCCAGCCCGCGGCGGCACCCTCCAGTGTCAGCGCGCACACAGCGATCGTGGCTGCCGCCAGGCCCTGCACCAGACTTCCGATCGCCCAGACCCACTTGCGGACAGGCAACCGCCTGATGGCGCTTGCCGTGAACATTTGCGGCAACAGCGCGCCGGCCTCGCGGACCGGCACGAGCAGGCCGATGAAGAACACCGGGGCAGCAAGTTCGGTCAGCAGCCAGCTGAGGACGAGCTTCGGATCAATCAGCCCGTCGGATGATTTGGTGAGCGACAGCGATCCGACATGGACAAAGAAATTGCGCGGTTCTTCCCGGCAAACGGAGTCCGGGATGTCGCGGCATGCCCGTCCCTCATCATCAATGGCAACGGCTTCAAATGCATCGCGCATCCGTTCGCTGACTTCAGACATCAAACCTCTTTCCTGCAGCCCCGATAACGGCTGTGACTAAATTTGAGCGCGCGGCGAATTGCAAGTTTTCAGACCGATTTACTTTATGCCGGATCAGGCCCGGCATCACGTGAAGACCGAAAGGGCGGCTCAGGTCAAAGCTGGGAGGTTGGCAACGAAAGACCCCGAAAACGGGGTGCTTTCGGGGTCCGGTTTTCTTCCGGTGAGGCGGGCCCGCGGTCAGTCCTCGACCGAGACCAGTGCCTTGTCACGCGCCGTGGCGGCCTTCTGGACCGCGTCCTGCACCTTTTCAAAGGCGCGGACCTCGATCTGGCGCACGCGCTCGCGACTGATGTCGAACTCGCCCGACAGGTCCTCAAGCGTGATCGGATCGTCGCGCAGGCGGCGAGCCTCGAAGATCCGCCGCTCGCGATCGTTGAGCACGTCGAGCGCGTTCTTCAGCATGTCGCGGCGGGATTCCAGCTGATCCTGCTCGACCAGCATGTCCTCGGCGCTGTCGGAATCGTCGACCAGCCAATCCTGCCACTGACCGGATTCGCCTTCACTGGCCTTGATCGGCGCGTTCAGCGAAGCGTCGCCCGACAAACGGCGGTTCATCGAGATCACCTCGTCCTCCGACACGTTGAGCTTGGTGGCGATCTCGGCCACCTGGTCGGGGCGCAGATCACCGTCCTCGACCGCCTGGATCCGGCTCTTGACCTTGCGCAGGTTGAAGAACAGGCGCTTCTGGTTGGCGGTGGTGCCCATCTTGACCAGCGACCAGGAGCGAAGGATGTATTCCTGGATCGAGGCCTTGATCCACCACATGGCGTAGGTGGCCAGACGGAATCAGCGTTCGGGATCGAATTTCTTGACCGCCTGCATAAGGCCGACATTGCCCTCGGAGATCACTTCCCCGATCGGCAGGCCGTAGCCGCGGTAGCCCATGGCGATCTTTGCGACCAGCCGCAAATGGCTGGTGACGAGCCTGTGGGCGGCCTTCGTGTCCTCGTGTTCGAGGAAACGCTTGGCGAGCATGTATTCTTCCTGCGGTTCCAGCATCGGAAACCGCCGGATTTCGGCAAGATAACGGTTGAGACCGTTCTCGCCGGCGGAAATGGTAGGCAAGCTTGTTTGGGCCATGACAGCACCCTTTCTCGAGATAGACGGCTTCCTGACGGCAAGCCTTCCGGCCCGGATCGTATCGCGGCCGGGATATGCTTCCATGGCATTTAATTGTGGCAAAAGCCGGGTTCAAGATCCCGGTTGCCCTGCAATGGTCACATTTGTGTAATCGGCCGAAGTTCAGATCGCTGCAAAGGCCGCGCGCAATTGCGCCATGTCGGTAGGAAGCGGCGCTTCGAAACGCAGCGTTTTCCCGGTTGCGGGGTGTTCGATGACCAGCAGGTAGGCATGCAATGCCTGGCGGCTGAAATCGTTCACGATGCCGCGCAGCGGTTCGGGCAGGCGGTTGGCCTTGGTCCTGAAGGCCGCGCCATAATCCTCGTCTCCCACCAGCGGATGACCGATATGGGCCATGTGAACCCGGATCTGGTGGGTTCGCCCGGTTTCGAGCCGGCACTCGACCAATGAGGCCGCGCAACTGCCATCCGGTTTTTCGTCATAGCGTTCGCGCACCAGGTAATGGGTGACGGCGTGGCGCACGTCGGGGCCGTCATCGGTGCGAACAGCCCTGCGCACCCGGTCGCGGGCGCGACCGAGCCCGGCGTCGATGGTTCCCTTCAATCCCTGGGGCTTGCCCCAGACGATCGCCTGATAGGCCCGTTCCAGCGGGCCGGTGAGCCCGTGATCGGCGAACTGACCGGCCAGGTGGCGATGGGTGCGATCGTTCTTGGCGATGACCATCACACCGGTCGTGTCGCGGTCGAGCCGGTGCACGATCCCTGGTCGGCGTACGCCGCCGATGCCGGAAAGACTGTCGCCGCAATGATGAATCAGCGCGTTGACCAGAGTGCCTGTCCAGTTGCCCGCGCCCGGATGCACCACCAGACCTGCCTGCTTGTTGATGACGATGAGATCGTCATCTTCATACAAGACCTCAAGCGGAATGTCCTCACCCTGTGGAACCGGATCCTCCGGCTCGGGGAGGGCAAGGCGAACGACATCTCCGGGTTGGATCTTCTGTTTGGCCTGACGCGCCGGCTTGTCATTGACCAGTACCGCACCGCTCTCGATCAGTGCCTTGATGCGGCTGCGGGAAAGATCCGGGCCAAGGGCTTCTGCGAGCCAGGCATCCAGCCGACCGCCGGCCTCAGGACCGGCCACGAGTGTTTCGTCGCCCGGCTGGTCTTCCCTATCGGGCGTGGCTTCGCTAAACGGTGTCGCGTTCTTCAATTTCAGGGTCCGCCCGGCAAGGAATCCAAATGTCGCACATCAACGAAGACACTCTTGAAGAGAAGCCGCTCGATCCGGAAATGGAGAAGGTCCGCCGCAAGATGGTGCGTCTGTTGGCCGTGTCTATCGGCATCATGTTCATCGGTCTTATGACGGTGCTGGGCGCAATTGTCTATAAATTCACGCAGGACGATGCGGCAGGCAGTCAGGTCGCTGCCCGGCAAGCCATGCCGCTGCCGGGAGACGGTCCGCTCGAGGCGGTGGCGACCCTGCCTCAGGGCTTTGCTGTCGAAAGTGTGGCGCTGGATGGAGCAAGGATCGGGTTCTTCGGCCGTGCCACAGACGGATCACAGCGGCTGATCATTCACGATCTGACGCTGGGCCAGATCGTCAGCGATATCGTCGTGATCGCGCGCTGACCGTGTCGGAGCAGGGGCGTGGATCAGACCGCGTGATCAGGATCGATGATCCCTCCGATCCCCGTATCATCGAGTTCACGTCCATGCGCGACCGCGACCTTGCCGGTCGCGGCGATCAGTTCATCGCCGAGGGCCGCGTGGTCCTGCAGGCGCTGATCGATGGTCTGGACGGGGAGCCCGACAGCCATAGGCAAGCGCGGTTTGTCCTCGAAAAGGTTCTGATCCTGGAAAACCGGATGGCCGGTCTCGCAGCGCTGGTCGAACAGCTGCACCCGGATTGCCCCGTCTATGTGGCGGGCCGTGACGTTCTCGATGCGGCGGTCGGGTTCGCGATGCACAGGGGTGTTCTTGGCCTGGGGCGGCACCGTCCGGCCGCGTCATTCGGAGCATTCCTGGCGGAAATGCCGCAAGACGCTCTGCTCGTTGTGTGCTGCGGCATTGCCAATCATGACAATATCGGCGGAATCTTTCGAAATGCCGGCGTCTTCGGCGCCGATGGTATCGTGCTCGATGCGACCTGCTGCGATCCGCTTTACCGCAAGGCAATCCGGGTGTCGGTCGGCGCGGCGCTTAGGGTTCCGTTCTGCCGCGGCGAATCGGTTGCCGAACTTGTCGGCGAACTGCTGGCGCATGGGTTCGATGTGATGGGTCTGTCGCCGCGCGGATCGGAAGCGCTCAACGGTTTCGAACCGGCCCGCCGCCAAGCGCTCCTTTTGGGAACGGAAGGCGAGGGGCTACCGGAAGAGATACTCGACCAGGTCCGAACGCTCGCCATCGAGCAGGCCCCTGGCTTCGACAGCCTGAATGTTGCGACCACGAGCGGAATCGCGCTTTGGCATACAGCGAGGAAAATGGGCCGGCTGGGCGATTGAAGCCTTATCGGGGGGCAATCGTCTCTACCGTTGCGAAGCGGAGATCAAATCCCTGGCGCGAGCCGCGAGGCTGGGGCCGGGATTTCGCGAACCCGTCCGGTCCTCGCTGCTTTCGAGTATTTTCGCAATCGCCGAGTTGTCGCCGTCGCGTCCGGCGGTCAGTTCCACCATCATCGCCGCGACGGTGGCTATTTCGGTGCGCAATGCGGCGTCATTCTTGTTGGTGTCGGCTTTCATCAGGCGTTCTGTCAGGGCTGCCTGGCGCGCACGCAGACGGTCGACCTTCTCACTGTCGGTGAGATCGAATTCGGGCGTGTCGTCGATTTCGACATCGGGATCGTGAGGCTCAGGCCCCGCGGTGGCTGCTGACGCCGCCGCGGTCTTGGCCGCGGAGTCGGGGGCCGGCTTCGGCTGCGCCCCATTGGCGGCGGCTGCCTTCTGGGCATCACGCTGCTGAGCGCGGGCTTTGTCGATCTTGCTTGCGGTATGTTCGCGCTTGGCGGCCTTGAGTTCCTCGACCAGGCTCTTGTTCTTTTCCTTGTAGCGCTCGACTTCCGCCACGCGGCGGTCCAGGGCATTCTCGCGGTCGGTCAGGCTGGTTATGGTTTTGGCGAGCTTTGCTTCTGTTTCAACCAGACGGGCTTCCTCGCGCTTGAGGCGGAATGCCAGGTCATGATTGGTCTCTTCCGTGGTCTTGAGTTTTTCGCGTAATGCACGCCGCTCGTCGCGCAATTCCTTTATCTGAGCCTTGAAGTTCTCCGCCTCGGTGTCCAGCGTGGCGACGTCGATCCGCAACTCCTCAATTTCCGATCCCAGGCGGCTGATCGCCTGCTCCTTGGAAGCAATCTCGGTCTTTCGGGCTTCGGCGAGACGGATGGCCGCGCCCAGGTTCCCCGAGAGATTGGTGATTTCCTGATCGCGCTCATGCATCGTCGCATTGAGTTCGCGGATATTGGCGTCGCGTTCTTCGATGGTCTGCTCGGCGGCAAGCTTTTCGGCCCGAAGGCTGACGAGTTCATTGCTCAGGCGGGTTCCCTGCGCGGTCGATTGCGCCAGCGCCTCGCGATTCTGCTTCAGGTCGATGGAAAGCCGGGCGTTGTCGGCTGCATAGGCGGCGCGGGCCATGTCCTTCTCTGCGCGTATCTCCGCGGCGGAGAGCGGAACGCTTGCCCGGATGCGGCGTTCGGTCAGCGTCACGATGCGGCGTTGAATGATCGGCGCGACGATGAGCGCCACAAGAGCGGCGGCAAGAAATCCCAGGGCAAAGAGCAGGGCAAACTCGATCACGGCGCGGTCACATCCTCTGTATCGGGGCGTTTCCGCCCTGAAGGAGATGCAGACGCTTTAAGCATGGCCCACAGGTATCAGCAAGCCGGTTGCCGCATTCGAATAGTCTCAGGCAAGAAAAAGGCGGCCTCCCGGGCCGCCTTTGACCGCAGTTATTATGCTTTCGGGATCAGAAGGGATTCCAGGTCGGCGTCGCTGTCATCTTCAGATATCCGACATTGACACCCAGACGCGCGCCGACGCCGGTGCGGATCGGGACCACCAGGACGCCGTCACGCTTGAGGACCGTCATTCCGAGGCCGGCGATGGCGTAGGCGGACCCCGAGACGCCACCGAAGCGGCCATAGACCCCGTCTACGCTTGGGAGATTGTAGACGAGCATCATGGTGCGGTTGCCCGTGCCACCATAATCCCATCCGAGCGATGGGCCCTGCCAGAAAACCTCGTGCTGGCCGGCGTTCTTGGTGAACAGGTTGCCCTCGCCATAGGTCAGGCCGCCGATGAAAGCGCCGGAAGCCTCCTGTCCGAGGATGTAGCCATTCGGAAGGCCGTAGGAATTAAATGCCTTTTCGACCACCTTTGCCAGGCCGCCTGAAGTGGCGCCGAAAAAGCCGTGGCCCGCATCGACAATTTCCTGGGCCGAATACTGGGAAGAATTGGCAGCCGATTGTGCAAGCGCACCCGAAACCGGGCTGAGAACCAGCAGCAGCGGCAGGATGAGTTTGGCAAGACAGCCAAAGCGCGACGCGATCATGGGGTCCACTCCGTTGTTGGCACGGCAGATACCGCAGAAAACATTGATCACAGTGTGACGCACCGATCTTAATAAGCGGTTTACCAAATGTGGTGTCTTTGGGGCGGGAGTGTTTGACATGCGAAACGCACCGGTAGGGGGATCTCCCGGGCGGTTGTCCTTGCGATAACCGGACTCCGGTGCGATTTTGCACCAAGATGATTCGGCGCCGTGCGCGCGAGAGGAGATTTTCCATGGCGAAGAACAAGAACCTGACCCTTGCCGGCCCCGATCTCGCGGCGTTGCTGTGCAGCCGCGTTTGCCACGACATCATTTCGCCGGTCGGCGCGATCAACAACGGGCTGGAACTGCTTGATGAGGGCGGCGCCGATGCGGATGCCATGGATCTGATCCGGACGAGCGCGCTCAATGCTTCGGTCCGGCTGAAGTTCGCACGGCTGGCCTTCGGTGCATCCGGGTCCGTGGGCGCCTCGATCGATACCGGCGAGGCGGAGAAGGCGGTCGTCGACTATGTTTCCGCCGACAAGAAGACCGAGGTGAAATGGAACGGTCCGCGCGCGATCATTCCGAAGAACCAGGTCAAGCTGCTCCTGAACCTCTTTCTTGTCGCATACGGGGCAATTCCACGTGGCGGCGAGATCGATGTCACGCTGGAAACACCGGATACCGATCCGAAGTTTCGCCTCGTCAGCCGGGGGCGCATGGTTCGCGTTCCGCCAAAATTCCTCGAAATTCACTCCGGCGAAATCGAGGAGGCAATCGACGCACACTCGATCCAGCCCTACTACACGGTTCTGCTGGCCGATGAATCCGGAATGAGCCTGTCCTGCTCGGCCAATGCCGACGAAGTTGTGTTCACGGCGCAACGGGCCCAGGGCGAAGCTGCCTGACTGATCTCGGACTGCTTGTCCGGGCGTTGGCACGCGCCTTCTGTCCGATTTCAGGAAACTTGCTCTTGCGCAGCGGAGCCGTGTGCCGTTGCGCGGGACAATGGCCGGCTCGTTCGGAAAACCCGGCAACTCTCCGTTAAGCCTGTCTGATTACGGAATCTTCGCGACCGCCTGATAGTCTGGCCTCAATCGATGGCGGATCAGGTTGCTGATGCCGCCGTGACACAGAAGAGGAGAGCTGCCATGCGCCGCCTGATGATCGCCGATGACTCCGCCGTAATCTGCAAGGTTGCCAAACGCATCCTGACCGGTCTCGACTTTCTGGTCATCGAAGCCTCCAATGCCGGCGAAGCGATGATCATGTGCGATGCGGAGCTTCCGGAAGTGCTGCTGGTTGACGCCGGGATGACTGGTGCGCTGGATCTGATTTCGTCCGTGCGGCAGATGGAAGGCGGCAAGGATGTGCGTATTCACTATCTGATGATTGAAAAGGAATTCAAGCAGATGATGGCCGGCAAGCGTGCCGGGGTGGATGATTTCCTGCTCAAGCCATTCGACCGGCGCAGCCTGACCTCGGCATTTGCGCCTTACGCCGCAGCGGCCTGAGGCAGACTTCCCGGCACGCCGGCTCAAAACCCTTTGCATATCAACAAGAAAAAGCCCGCCTTGAAAGCGGGCTTTTCGAGTGTTTCCGTGGCGAGGGAAGATGCCGATCAGGCGCTTTCGAGAATTTCGCTCTCGTCGGGTTCGCGCAGCACATACCCGCGGCCCCAAACAGTTTCGATGTAATTCTTGCCGCCGGCGGACGTCGCAAGTTTCTTGCGCAATTTGCAGATGAAGACATCGATGATCTTCAGTTCCGGTTCGTCCATGCCGCCATAAAGGTGGTTGAGGAACATTTCCTTCGTCAGCGTGGTGCCCTTCCTGAGGGAGAGCAGTTCCAGCATCTGGTATTCCTTGCCGGTGAGGTGAACACGCTGCGATCCAACTTCCACGGTCTTGGCATCAAGGTTGACGACCAGGTCACCGGTGGTGATGACCGATTGTGCGTGGCCCTTGGAGCGCCGGACGATGGCATGGATGCGTGCAACCAACTCATCCTTGTGGAAAGGTTTGGTCATATAGTCGTCAGCGCCGAAGCCGAGCCCGCGCACCTTGTCCTCAATGCCGGCCATGCCGGAAAGGATCAGGATTGGCGTCTTGACCTTCGAAAGCCTCAAGGTCCGCAGAACCTCGTAGCCGGACATGTCCGGAAGGTTGAGATCCAGTAGGATGATGTCGTAGTCGTAGAGTTTGCCGAGGTCGACACCTTCTTCGCCCAGATCCGTGGTGTACACGTTAAAGCTTTCGGACTTGAGCATCAGTTCGATACTCTGCGCCGTTGCGCTGTCATCCTCGATCAGTAGAACCCGCATATTTATCCCCTTTTCCGCCGCCGCAAGGTCGTGTTGATCCAAATACGCGATACGGATCCAGTCGTTGCCTGATTTGGAGGCTGCCATGGAATGGTTAACAAATTCTAATCGGATTACGCAACCAATATCGAACTGTTAATTTTCATCGACATACTCCTGATTTTTTTCCAGAAAATCGTTTTGAACGAGTTCAAGCGATACATGAAGAAGCGTCGCCAAACGATTCAAAGGACTCCGGAAGAACGGACGGAAAAATCATGTTTCCCGTTTACTCCGCCTTAAACCATGTCCGCTAATATTAACCATGCCCGTAAACGAATGGTTACCGCGGGGTCAAAAAGTTAACAACGCGGTCATTTTTCGTACACGGGTCCGGCGATCTTGCCGGAGTAACGAGTTTCAGTAGCCGGGATCTCGCATCACGGGAGTATTGCGTATGAAGTCGCGTGAGAGCCATGTTCGCCTGAAGCAATTTCAGGTCAATGAGAAAACACGTCAGCTTGGACAGATCCAGCTGATGATGGCCGAAATGGAGAAGATGGCTGCAGAGCTGGAGTACCAGATCGCCGCCGAGGAAAAGAAGGCGGGCAACACCGATCCTTCCCATTTTGCCTATCCAACCTTCGCCAAAGCCGCACGCCAGCGGGCCGACAATCTGCAAACCTCGATTCGCGAATTGAAGGTGCAGCTTGACGCGGCCGAACTGGCACTCGAAGAGGCCCAGGCAGAATATGAAAAGGCCGCCGCGCTCGAAGAGCGGGACGGCGGACAACGGTCGAACCGGGCGGTCTGACGCCAGGCATCCGTACCGTACAGCTGGCCGCCGAAAGCCGGGTTTACGCAGATACGTGAACCCGGCTTTCGGCGTTGGCTGGTGAAACTACATCACGACATCACGCCATTCGGGATGGCGCTGAGCCTGAGCCTTGAAGAACGGGCAGAGCGGAATGATCTTCCAGCCGCCGGCTCGCGCGGCTTCGACCGCATGGGCCGCCAGTGCCTGGCCCACACCCTTGCCGCGCAGGCTGTCGGGCACGCCGGTATGATCAATGATGATCAAGGTGTCCGAGGTGCGCGAATAGGTCATTTCGGCCTCTTCGCCATCGAGCCGCGCCACATAACGCCCGCCTGACGAACCGGTTTCCTCACTGATATCCATCGTTTGCCTTTTGCCTTCGATCCCGGGTAAGCAGCATATCAGTTCGCGGGCGGGAGAGAAGGGCCGGAAAATGCGATGGATGCTGGTAACGGCCCTTGTCCTGGCGCCGCTTTTCTTCGGGCTTGGCGTGGTTCTGCCGCTGGTCCGGTTCGAGACGCTTTACTTCTTTGACCGTTCGCCCTCGCTGCTCGGGGTGGTCGCCGCACTTTGGGCCGGTGACGATGCGGTGCTGGCGGTCGTGGTGGCGCTGATTTCGATCGTTTTTCCTGTCATCAAGATGATTGCGATCGCGGCAGAGGCGCTGGGCGAGGGATTCGATTCAGCCTTTGCGCGCAGCGTGCTTCCGCAACTCAGTCGGTGGTCGCTTATGGATGTGGTGCTGGTCGCGCTGGTGATCGTGGCCGCGAAGACCGGCGGCATCGCGCAGGCCTTTTCCCAGCCGGGGCTGTGGTTCTACGCCGGATCGGCGCTCATGGCTGCGCTTGCACATGCCCTCGCGGAGCTCAGGCATGTGGAACGGTGATATGGGTGGAGGCTGTATGAGACAGGCATGCGGAAACACGCCTGTTCAGAAGACTTCCGCTTGGCGCTTGAATCGGGAGCTGGAACTTGACCGGTGGAGTCGGCACGCCTCTCTGCAGCAACGCGCACCCCGGCGGATGCCCGAGAATGGCCGTTCATCCCCGCGGGTGGTGCTGTCGGCTTGTGTTTCAGGCAAGCCTTATGAGCATGAACCGCGTCAGTGCCTGTATTGCTGGATTCGCGTCGTGCGCAGGCCGGCGAGGCCATGATCGCTGATCGAGGACTGCCAGGACAGAAACTCCTCGACCGTCAGCGTATAACGCTCACAAGCTTCTTCGAGGCTCAGCAGCCCGCCGCGAACCGCGGCGACAACTTCCGCCTTGCGCCGGATCACCCATCTGCGGGTGTTGGCGGGCGGCAGATCGGCGATCGTCAACGGACTCCCGTCGGGGCCGATCACATATTTGACACGGGGTCGTACCATCTCGGTCATTGGACTCTCTTACACACTCAAGACCTATGGACCGGAGACTACAGCCCGGGTTTTAAAATTTGCCTAAGGGGGCGGCAAGGTTTCGGTAATCTTTGGCGTGGGCCACGAAGCAGTGCGACAGGCTCGATGCGGCGGACTTGTTGGCGGCCCCGTGAAGCCCTATAAGAGAGGTGTCCGGTAAGGACATTGGTGCAACCGCTTGATCAGCGCCTTGAACGCTGTTGAATGCCGGGGAAAAGCAGTGAACAGTCTCGATATCGACAAGGACCCGCGCGACACGCGGGTGGTCGTCGCCATGTCCGGCGGCGTGGACAGCTCCGTAGTGGCGGGTCTTCTTGCCCGCGAGGGCTATGACGTGCTCGGCGTGACGCTCCAGCTTTACGATCACGGCGCGGCTGTGCATCGGGCGGGCGCCTGCTGCGCCGGCCAGGACATCGACGATGCGCGACGGGTGTGCGAAACGCTCGGCATCCCTCATTACGTGCTCGACTATGAAAAGCGTTTCCAGGAAGCGGTGATCAATCCGTTCGCCGAAAGCTATGTCATGGGCGAAACGCCGATCCCCTGCGTGGCCTGCAACCAGACGGTCAAGTTCGCCGATCTGCTGGCGACGGCGCGCGATCTTGGCGCCGACGCGCTGGCGACCGGGCACTACATCCGTTCACGCGCCAATCCGTCGGCGGACAATCCGGGCCGCAGGGCGCTGTACCGTCCAATCGATTCCGAGCGGGACCAGAGTTATTTCCTGTTCGCGACCACCCAGGATCAGCTCGACTATGTGCGCTTTCCGCTTGGTGAACTGCCAAAGATCCGGACGCGCGAACTGGCGGAGGAAATGGGGCTGGTTGTGGCTCAAAAGGCCGACAGTCAGGACATCTGTTTCGTGCCCCAGGGCAAATATGCCAATGTGATCGAGAAGCTGAAACCCAATTCAGCCCTCGCCGGCGAGATCGTCCATATCGACGGTCGTGTGCTGGGCGAGCATCCGGGCATCGTGCATTACACCATCGGGCAGCGCCGCGGCATCGGCGTGGCCGTTGGAGATCCTCTGTATGTGGTGCATCTCGATGCCCGCTCGCGCCGTGTCATCGTCGGCCCTCGCGAGGCGCTCGATACGCGCCGCCTGATCCTGCGGGACATGAACTGGCTGGGCGACGTGCCGCTCGAGGATCTGGGGCCCGAAGGGCTTGCCTGCTTCGCCAAGGTTCGGTCCACCCGGCCGCCGCGGCCGGCCGTGCTGCACCATCAGGACGGCGAGATCTCGGTCGAGCTTGTCGACGGCGAATCCGGTGTGGCGCCGGGCCAGGCCTGCGTGCTCTATTCGGCTGCGGGCGACGAGGCGCGTGTTTACGGCGGCGGCTTCATTGACCGGTCGGAACGCTCGGCGGCGGCGGAAGCCATGCTTGCCAATCTGATGCAGCCCGCAGCCTGACAGTCGGCCAAAACCGGTTCCCGTTCTGGCGGAATTGCCGAAACGCGCGGGCGCTCAATCGTGGCGGACTGTGCCTTCGGACAGGATCTCGATCACGGCGAGGCCGTCAGCGACAGGCGTGCGCGGCGTGGCGCCATCGCGAATGCATGCGATAAAATGCTCGCATTCACGCGTGAGCGGCATCCCGTCAGGCAGGGCCACATAGTCCGGATCGACCATTTCAGACTGCCAGCCGTTTTCGTCTTCCCAGAGCTTGTGGTGATAGACGGCCAGTTTTTCGTTCCAGGGCGCAACGTCGTCGAACACGGCCATGGCTTGCGAGCCGATCACCGTCAGCCGGCGCTCGCGGTAGGGGTTGAGCCGCGAGGTGAAGACGTGGCTGCGCACGCCGCCGGGAAACTGCAGATGCAGATGGGCGAAATCCGACAGCCGGTTCAGCATGGCAGACCCCATGCCGCGCACATTGACGGGATTTTCGCCTGTGAGGGCCAGGATCAACGACAAATCGTGCGGAGCGATGTCCCAAAGTGCGTCGTTTTCGGCATGGAACTTTCCCAGGCCCACGCGGTGGGAATGGATGTAGCGGACGGTGCCGAGCTCGCCTTCCGCGACCAGTTTCTCGAGCGCCTCGAATGCCGGGTGAAACCTCAGCACATGGCCGGTCATCGCCACCAGTTCGGGCCGCTGTGCGGCGGCGTCGACGACACGGCGCGCATCGGCGACCGACAGCGCGATCGGCTTTTCCACCAGCACATGTTTTCCGGCCTCGAGGGCCGCGACCGCCATGTCGGCGTGGTATTGCGGCGGCAGCGCCAGCACCAGCCCGTCGATCCCATTGTCACCGAAAACCGCGTCGACCGGCACTGCCCTGACGCCATGGCGTTTGGCGAGCGCCCCGGCGCGTTCGTCATGGCGGTCGGCAACGGCTGCGAGCGCGCCGAGGTCTGCCAGTGTGCGGGCGTGGTTGGTGCCCCAGTAGCCGCAGCCAACAACCGCGATACGGGGGAAAGAAGAAGTCTGCATTCTGAGGAACGTCCTGTTTTCCAAGGTCCGGATCAATCCCGGTGGGCTTAGACCCGATGCCGTGCGAAGGCAAGTTTGAGCCTCCTCTCAAGAGCATCGCCACCCTCGCGGCTAGGCCCGATCCCGGTGCTGCCGGGGCGGGGGCAAGAAAAGCCCATTCGAAGCTTGACACCAGCCGGGAGCCACCCTTATATCCCGCCCGTCCAGCGGGTTTGCAAACACGGTTTGTGACCGGCGGCCGGCGGCGGGGTAGCTCAGGTGGTTAGAGCAGCGGAATCATAATCCGCGTGTCGGGGGTTCAAGTCCCTCTCCCGCTACCAAATTTCTCGTTTTATTTAAGATGGTTGGGCCTTGCGCATCGCAGGGCAACTGGCGCGTGGAACTTCCGGGGTGGGCCTCTGACATCGATGGCGCGGCAGAGCGCAACGAATACGAGATACGCGTTGCCTATCCGTTCTCCTTTTCCGATTGTCCGGGCTATTCGCATGTCAAAACCAAAGACGACGGCTCGAGTGCCGTTGGCGAAGGTGATGAATTTGTGACCTATGTGTTCCACAAGAAGAAGCGGGTGGCGAGGAAATGGGGTCTTCGTTGAGCAACACATCCCCGGATCTGCCACCTGGAGCTATCTACCTGCCCTTATTTGTTTCCTCTAAAGAGGAAGCGGTACTGGTCAGTCATCTGGACGCCGGCGCATGGAACACGGACCTCAAACGCCGGGTTCAGCATTTCGGTTACCGGTATGATTACAAGGCGCGGTCCGTCACCTCCGGTGCACATCTCGGACCTTTGCCCGGGTGGATTGAGCCTTAGAAAGAACGGCTGGTCGCGAAAGGCCTGTTTGCCAGCGCGCCGGATCAAGTAATTGTGAATGAAGACCTGCCGGGGCAGGGAATCAGCGCGCATGTTGATTGCGTGCCTTGCTTCGATGATACGATCGTTTCGCTGAGCCTGCTTTCTCATTGTGAGATGGTTTTCAGGGACAAGCGAAGCAAAGCCAGGCTGGCCGTCATTCTTGAACCGCGTTCAGCGGTGGTTGTTGCGGGACCTGCCCGCTATGAATGGACTCATGAAATACCAGCACGCAAGAGTGACGGTATTGATGGCAAGAAAGTCGATCGGTCGCGCAGAGTATCACTGACTTTCAGGAAAACCGTTCGAACCACCTAATGCCTGTCGCGTTCAAATGTGTTCATTTGAACGATAACGGCACGCATTCAATCAAGGTGTTACAGCGTCCTTTGCGCATCCGATAGGATGCGCGGCGCTTAAGGGGGGAATTATTCTCTGTCTGGGTTGCAAGAAAGCTCCCGAAGCGGTTGGGCCTGAACGCCATGGCCGGGAATGGACAGATACGGTTTGGAGCCCTGTTGCCGAACGCAACCCATTGGCAGCTTAACCGGTTTGCGCAGATGCGCACCATCCTGCTCCACTTCACAGCCTCAATCATGATCCGCGTCCCGGGGGGCAAATCCCTCACTCGCGACCGGAATCTCCCGGCCCTGCCGGACTTTCCCCTCAAATCCCAAGGCGGTCACGCAACCGAAAGAAGGCGACCGACGGCGCCAGGAACCAGGGGGAGCCGGTGTAGAAAGGGCGGGTCTGGTATTGTCTTCGGCTGAAGGCGCCGGGATCGGTGTCGAGGCCGGCTGCGCATCTGCCGATGCGGGCGCCGAGGTATCCCGCCATTCCCACGCCTGAGCCGCAATAGCCCATCGCGTGGTAAAGCCCCCGGTCCTCGCCGCAATGGGCGAGCGTGTCAAAGCTGAAGGCCACCGTGCCGGCCCAGGAATGGCTGATGCGCGTTGCAGCCAGCTCCGGGAAAAGCCTGGCGAGTTCGGCATGGAGCTTCGGGCCGCTCTTCTTCGGATCGGTTTCCGACAGGGACACCCGCCCGCCGAACAGCACTCGTTTGCGGTCGGGGGAAGGGCGGTAGTAGTAGACCAGCTTGCGGGTGTCCGAGAGGATCCGGTTTGTCGGAAACAGCCGGTCCATCAGGTCCGGCAAGATTTCCTCGGTGGCGATCACGTAGGAGCCGATGGGAATGACGCGGCGCCGGTGCCAGGGCGTGAGGCCGCCGGTGTATCCGTTGGTGGCAACGATCACCTTGCCGAGGCGGATTCGGCCGGCAGGCGTGGTCACCTCAAAGCCCGCGCCTGTCCGGGCAATGTCCGTTGCCGGGCAATGGCTTACGATAAGGGCGCCCGCGGCGCGGGCAACGCGGAGAAGTCCCGCATGATATTTTCCCGGATCAAGGCTCGCATGGTGCGGGAAAACGGCACCGCCGAAATAGGCGTTTGTGCCGAGTTCGGAGCTCTGCTCGGAACGGGGCACCACGTAGGCGCCGGTCTCAAAGCCGGCGTGCCTGCTTTCGCAATCGCGCGCCAGAACATCGTAGTAACGGGCTGTGTGCGCCCCGTGGAAACGGCCGACCACGGAGAAATCGCAATCGATCTGTTCGTCGCGCACAAATGCGGTGACATGATCGAGCGAGGCCTGGCCTTCGCGCAGAATGGCGATCGCGAGGTCCCGGCCGTAGCGCTTTTTGAGTGCCCCGAAGGACGGCTTGACGCTGGTGGAGACCTGGCCGCCATTGCGGGTGCTGCAGCCCCAACCGGCAGCTTCCGCGTCGATCACCACTGTGGAAAGGCCCGCGCGCGCGGTCTGAATGGCGGCGTGCAGGCCTGTGTAGCCCGCCCCGATCACCAGAACATCGGCCTCCCGCGGCGGCGCCTCCCCGGTGGCAGGCTCTTGCGGACTTCTATCCCACCAGTAGGGCAGGGGCTTGAAATCCGGGCTGAATGTTGTTTCCGGGGTGCTCATCTCAAGCTCCTGCGTGATCGGAGAGGATCATGTCGGCGCCCTTTTCCGCGACCATGATGGTGGGTGCGTTGGTGTTTCCGGAGGTCACTGCCGGAAACACCGATGCGTCGACAATGCGCAGATTGCCGATGCCGTGAACCTGCAGCCGCGCGTTGACGACGCTCTCCGTGGCATCCTGACCCATGCGGCAGGTGCTGACGGGATGAAAAACCGTCCCCGCCCGCGCGCGGATATCGGCGATCATCTCGTCATCGCTCTGAACCGCGGGGCCGGGCCGGATTTCCTCTTCGATAATGGCTGAAAGTTCGGGGCTTGCCGCAATCCGGCGGATCAGCTTCACGCCTTCGAGCTGTTCGGCCATATCGTTATCGGTCGACAGGTAGTTCGGATGGATGGCTGGCGCCTCGAAAGGGTTTGCAGACTTCAGCGTAAGGTGCCCGCGGCTTGTCGGACGGCTCGGCTGCGCGCCCATGATCAGGCCGGGGAAGGGGTCCGGGCTCATCAGGGCCCGCTTGCCCGGAACAGCCTTGGTGTAGCTGACGGGGGAGAAATAAAGCTGCATGTTCGGCCGTGGAAGGTCCGGCCTCGATCTAACGAAGCCACCGGCCTGGTTGACCCCGAGCGAGAGCGGGCCGCGGCGTCTGAGCACATAGTTCAACCCGTGGCGGAATTTGCCCCACAACGGTCCCAGCTCGTCATTCAAGGTGCGGATATTGGCGCGGTAGATGTGGTCGACGCACAGATGATCCTGAAGATGACGGCCGACATTGGGTTGGTGCAGGCAGACATCGACCCCCTGCGAGCGAAGCGTGTTCGCGTCGCCTATTCCGGACAGCATCAGGATTTGCGGCGAATTGACCGCGCCGCCGGAGACGATCACCTCACGACCCGCAAAAGCGGAATTCAGCTTTCCCCGGTGGCTGTACTCCACGCCGGTAGCCCTGCCGTTTTCGATCAGCACGCGGGTGACATGGGCGTGCGACACAATGTGCAGGTTGGGACGGCGGCGTGCCGGTCTCAGATAGGCTCGCGCGGATGACATGCGGAAGCCGGAGCGGGCGGTGTTCTGGTAACGCCCGACGCCCTCCAGGCTTTGTCCATTGAAATCGGCCGTGCGGGCATAGCCGCAGGCTTCGGTGGCACGGATGAAGGTTTCGCATGCCGGATGCAGGTCGCGATCCATGTTGGCGACGTGGAGTGGCCCGGTCCGGCCTCGCCACTCGATGTCGCCGTCCTCGCAGGTTTCGCATTTCTTGAAGTAGGGCAGCACATCGCGCCAGCCCCAGCCGGCATTTCCAAGTGCTTCCCAGTCGTCGAAATCTCCGGCCTGTCCGCGAATGTAGACCATTGCATTGACCGATGAAGACCCTCCGAGGACCTTGCCCCGGGGCCAGTAGCTGACCCGGTTGTCCGTGCCCGGATCCGGTTCGGTCTGGTACATCCAGTTGATCCGGCGGTCATAAAACGCCATGCCGTAGCCGATCGGCATCCAGATCTTGAAGTTCATGTCGGAGCCGCCGGCTTCCAGTAAAAGAACCGAGTAGCGGCCGTTTTCGCTCAGCCTGTTGGCCAGAACGCAGCCGGCCGAACCGGCGCCGGCAATGATGAAGTCATAGGTTTGCATCGGTAAATCCGGCCGGAGCGGGCAAGGCGGTCAGGTCTTTGGCGGGTCGCGTTGAACCAGGATCGAGACCAGTGCCAAGAGCGCCGATCCGACCATCAGGAAAAAGGACACCGCATTGAGCACCGGCGTGGAGCCAACCTTGACCATGCGGTCATACATGGTGATCGTCAGCGGCGCCTCTGAACCGACGAGGAACAGCGTCGTGTTGAAGTTCTCGAACGACACCAGGAACGCGACGATCCCCGCAGCGGCCATCGCCGGGAAAAGGAACGGCAGCGTGATGGTCCGCAGGACGCGCACCCTGCTTGCACCGAGGTTATAGGCGGCCTCTTCCATCGACTGGTCGAATTTCCTGAGACGCGCGACGATCACGAGCGAGGTGATGGTGGTGATGAAGGAGAACTGGCCAAGCACCACAAGCACGATGCCGGGTCTGAGGAAATCCAGATCAAGCGACAGCGTCTCCTCGACGCCGTTGGCGATGGTGCTGGCGAGAAGCAGGATCGAGATGCCAAGGATCACGCCCGGGATAACCAGCGGCACGACCATCATGATGTAGAAGAAATCCTTGGCGGGAAAATCGCAGCGCACGAACAGGAACGCATTGCAGGTGCCGACGAAGACCGACATCAGCGATACGCTGGTTGCGATCACGAAGGAATAATAAAGACCGCGCAAAAGCCGCCGGTCGTGGAACATGCCGAGCTTCGGCTCGGTGTCGTTGAAGAACCAGTCGAGCGTGAACCCTTGCCAAGGCAGCGAGGGAAACAGCGAATCGTTGAACGCGAATGTGCCTGCTGCGACCAGCGGTGCGGCAAGAAAGACAAAGAATGCCGCCACGTAAAGCCGGTAGCTCGTCAGGAAAACAGGGTTCGGTTTGATCGCCATCAGCTTTTCGCCACCGTCGAATTGAGGGTCTGCCCCGAGAGTTTCAGCCCGCCCCAGACAACCAGCGAGGTGAACGCAAGCAGCAGGAAGCCGAAGGCTGCGCCCGATTCCCAATTGTAGCGGGTGATGAACTGGTCGTAGATCTGCTCGGTGAACCAGCTCGAGTTCTTGCCGCCCAGAAGGATCGGAGTGAGATAGCTGCCGGCGGTGAGCATGAAGACAACGATACAGCCAGCGACGATACCGGGCATGGCATAGGGGATGATGATCCGCCGCAGCACGGTCGGGCCGTTGCCGCCAAGATTGTAGCCCGCCTCGATCATCGCATTGTCCATGCCGTCAAGCGTGGAGACCAATGGTACGATCATGAACAGGATGACGGTGTAGACGAGGCCAACGATCACGGTCGCGTCGTTGTACAAAAACTCGACGGGTTCGCCGAGGATGCCTGCCCATTGCAGGCTGCTCGAGATCACGCCGGTTTCGCGCAGGAGCAGGATCCAGCCGAATGCACGGATGAGATCGCTGACCCAGAGCGGGATCAGGCACATCAGGAACAGCGCGCCGCGGGTCCGGTTGCCGGCGATCTTGGCGATGTAATAGGCGATCGGAAAGCCGAGAATGAGGGCCAATGCCGTGACCAGCAGCGACATGGAGCCGGTGCGGATCAGCGTGTTCCAGTAGATCGGCTCGTTGAAGAAATTGATGTAGTTCTCGAAGCCGAATTCATAGACCCGCGGCGCGACCTTCTCGCGCAGGGAGATGTAGAACATTCCGATATGCGGCAGAATGATCAGCAGGGTGATCCAGAGCGCGAAGGGCGCGAAAAGCAACAGGAGCGAGAGCCGCTTGATGTCCTTCTGCATCATCGCGCCGCCCTCACGCCTTGAAGCTCATGGTCTGATCGGCGGACCAAGACAGCGTCACCGCATCCTTCGGCTTTAGGTCCTCCGGACCGCCGGTCAGCACAACGTCCGCCTCGATCAGCTCGCCCGCCGCGTCGCGCACCAGAATCCGGCTGTTGGCGCCGTTGAACAGGATGCTGTCGACGCTGCCTTCGATGACGTTATGGCCGGACGGAACAGGCGCGGGCATGTCGGCCGTACGTGCGGCAGTGATGAATTCCGGCCGCACGAAGGCGCTGACTGCATCGCCGACACCGGGCTTGACTGCTCCGCGAACGGATCCGCGCATGGTCAGTCCGGCTTCGGTGGCCACCTCGACCGCACCGTCCTCGACCCGTGTCACCTTGCCGGCCCAGCGATTGGTGTCCCCGACGAAGCCGGCAACGAAAGCCGCCGACGGATTGTGGTAGAGCTGCTGCGGCGTTCCGATCTGAACGAACTTGCCCTCGTTCATGATCGCCACATTGTCGGACATCACCAGCGCTTCCGACTGGTCATGGGTGATGTAGACGAAGGTGGTGTCGAACTGGTGCTGAAGCAGCTTGAGTTCGATTTTCATGGCTTCGCGCAGCTTCAGGTCCAGCGCGCCGAGCGGTTCGTCAAGCAGAAGCACGTCGGGATCGAGCACCATGCAGCGGGCGATGGCGATGCGCTGCTTCTGGCCGCCGGATAACTGGCTGATTTCACGGTTGGCCACGTCCGGCAGCGTAAGGCGCTCGAGAACGTCACGGACCTTGGTGCGAATTTCTTCTTTCGACGCCCCGGCGCAGCGCAGCCCGTAGGCGATGTTCTCGTAAACATTCATCATCGGGAACAGTGCAAGATGCTGGAACACCATCTTCACGTTGCGCTTGTTGGGCGGTGTGCCGATGACCGACTTGCCCTTGATCCTGATGTCGCCGGACGAGGGCGTCTCGAAGCCCGCGATCATGCGCATCAATGTGGTCTTGCCGCAGCCCGACGGGCCGAGGATGGAAAAGAACGAGCCTTTGGGAATTTCGAAGGAGACGTTGTCGACAGCACGGACGCTGCCAAAGTGCTTCTCGACTTCACTGCATTCCAGATCGTTTTCTGCTGTCGATTGCATCGGGCACCCGGTTCTGGCGCGGCCTGAGCCGCGAGATTGGTGCGGCTGCGCATCGGGTAAACACGCAGCCGCTGTCAGTCCTGTATCCCGGCCCGTTGGGCCGGGTCATTTCAGGGCTTATTCGGAGCCGGTGGCCGCCTTGATCTTCTCAAGCGTCTTGCCTTCCATGTCTTCCACACCGGGAGGAATGTTGGCGAAGAACTTGAGATTGTCGATGTCTTCATCGGTGAAGGCGGCGTTCACGGCAGCCTTCTTGTCGTCGGGGAGCAGGTCCTTGCCACCCTTGACCGCTGCGATGGCGCCGGTGCTTGCCGACATCATCTTCACGTTTTCGGGCTCGAGCACGAAGTTGATCCACTTGTAGGCGGCGTCATCGGCCTCGCCCTTGCGGGGCAGGGCGAAGGTGTCGATCCAGGCGAGTGCACCGGTCTTCGGCGGGACGAAAACGATGTCCTTGTTTTCGCCGTAGAGCTTGTAGGCGGTCGAATCCCAGGTTTCGGACGCCACGATTTCGCCGGAAAGCATCATCGCCGAAAGGTCGTCGCCGCCCTTCCAGTAGGCCTTGATGTTGCTCTTGCACTCGATCAGCTTGTCGGCAACCTTGTCGAGAATCTCCTGGTACTTGTCGAGATCGGCATAGGCCGCGAACGGATCCTCGCCCATGTCGAAGGCCATGCCGAGAAGAATGGTACGGCGCAGACGCATCGAGGTCTTGCCTGCGTATTCCGGATCGCAAAGGTCGCCCCAGGCCGCAACGTCCGGCGCCATGGACATGTTGGTCATCAGGCCGGATGTGCCCCACTGGTGCGGAACGGCATAGACGTCGCCGTCGATGGTGGTGTTGGCCTTCACGCCTTCAAGCAGGCTGTCCTGCATGTTCGAGGTGTCGATCTTCGAAAGGTCGAGCGGCTTGTAGATGTTGTATTCCTGCTGGGCCGCGAAGATGCGGTCGTGGCTCGGCTGTGCAAGGTCGAAACCGGCACCACCGGTCGCGCGCAGCTTGGCGATCATTTCCTCGTTGTTGGAAAATGTCACTTCCACGCTGATGTCGGGATATTTCTCCTCAAATTTCTTGACGAGATCGTCCGGCGCATAGGACCCCCAGGTCAAAAGGCGGAGCGTTTCCGCCTGTGCCGGTACGGCTGCAAGAGCTGTCGCCGCCAGAAGGCTGGCGATTGCAATTTTGTTGATCATGGTGTTCTCCCTGTGAAGTCTCTGAAAACTAGAGCATATTGGCCGAAATTTCGCGTCGACGTCCAAGACCGTATCCGCTCATTGGACTGCAACGCATATCCAATATAGATATTTTTCCATACCAATTTTTGACACTTATCCAACTTCTTGGCAGAGCGCCTTGAGCGTTTCGATGCCTGAACGTATTTCGGATTCGCTCGCTGCGCCATAGCCGATGACGATTCCCTTGTGGTCGACCGGGGCCAGGCAATAGCGCTCGATCCCGGAAAGCGTCAGTCCCGCAGAGGCGGCGTCTTCGACGAAACGGCTTTCCTCGCGGCAGAGGGGGTCGCGGAAGAACGCTACGGTGTGGAACCCGGCGGATGCGCGTTGTATCTCGAGCTCATCTTCGAGACCGCGGGCATGGTGATGCAGCATTTCATGGCGCTGCCGGTAGTGCTGGCGCATCGTGCGGATGTGGGTGGCGAAATAACCCTCGTCGATGAAATCGGCGACCACGGCCTGAGGCCATGTCGGCACGCCGCTCAGGGCTGCGGAAAATACCCGCGACACCGCATCGACCATGCTCTCTGGAGCAACCATAAAACCCAGCCGCAAGGAGGGGAAAAGGGTCTTGGAAAAGGTCCCGACATAGATCACCCGCCCGTTGGTATCGATGCTCTTGAGGGTGGGCAGCGGCTGGTCCCCGAAATAGAAGTCGCCGTCATAATCGTCCTCGACGATAAAGGCATCAGCCTGTTCGGCAGCATTGAGAAGTGCGAGCCGTCGCGACAGGCTCATCACCCGGCTGAGCGGCTGTTGGTGTGATGGGGTGACAAAGGCGAGGCTGAATTCCGGCGCCTTGGACAGGCCGTCGGCGACCACGATGCCTTCATCGTCCACAGCCACCGGGACGAGCTCAGCACCGCAGGCAATGAAGGCATTGCGGGCTCCGATCGCACCGGGATTTTCGAACCAGACCCTCTGACCGCGATCAATCAGCAGACTGCCGATCAGTGCGAAGGCCTGTTGTGCGCCGCCGGTGATGAAAATCTGCTCGGCATCGCATTGTATGCCGCGGCTGGCATTGAGGTGCGACGCGATTGAAGCCCGCAATCGCGGCAAGCCAAAAGGATTTCCGTATCCCATGACCGCGTCGCGATCTGAACGAAGGTGCCGCGCAGAGAGGCGCTGCCATTGTGCCATGGGAAAGGCATTGAGTGCAGGCAGCGCGGTGACGAAGGCCTGGGACTTGTGTGGAAGCCGTCGCCGGTCGGCGAACAGCCGGCGGGCGCGGTCGGCAAGTGGCGCCAACCGTGGTGGCGGCAGAGGTTTCGTGCTTCCCGCGCTGGAGCTTGGCTGCACCCGCCCGGTCAAGGTGCTGCTTACAAAGGTGCCGGCGCCGATGCGTGATTCCAGCAGCCCTTCGGAGACCAGCCGGTCGACCGCGTCCAGTGCAGTCGTGCGCGAAACACCGAGTTCGCTCGCCAGCGTCCGGGTTGCCGGCAGACGCTCCCCGCCATTCAAGCCCCCCGAGAGGATGATGTCCCTCAAGCCCATGTAGAGCTGAACACTTATCTTGCGATCCGAATTCCGGTCTATCCGGATAGAGGAGAGTATCGCACCGGCTTTCGTCTTCACGTGGTCGCTCCCGGCATCGTCAGAAATTGGTCTGAAAACTTTGCCATAATGGACCTTATCGTAAGTCCAATCGATCCGCTACGCGTTGATCCCATTTTGCAGCCGGATGCGCACTCATGAAAATCGCCGATATTGAAACCTTCACCAACGAATTCGTCTGCTTCGTCAAGGTGACGACCGACAGCGGCGAGACCGGTTGGGGCCAGGTTGCGCCCTATTGCGCCGACATCACGGCGCAGGTGCTCCACCGGCAGGTCGCACCTTATGCACTGGGCCAATCGGCGCTCGATATCGAATATCTGGTCGATCTCATTCCTGAGAAAGAGCACAAGTTTCCCGGGTCATACCTGCAGCGTGCGATCGGCGGGCTGGATACGGCGCTTTGGGATCTTCGGGGCCGCATCGAGGGCAAGCCGGTCTGCGAACTGATTGGCGGCACACCGGGCTCCATTCGCGCCTATGGATCCTCCATGAAGCGCGATATCACGCCAAAGGAAGAGGCGGCGCGGCTCAGCCGTCTGCGCGACCAATTCGGCTTCGATGCCTTCAAGTTCCGGATCGGAGCCGAGTGCGGCCGCGGCAAGGACGAATGGCCGGGCCGGACGGAAGAGATCGTGCCAACCATGCGCGCTGCGATGGATGACGGTGTGGCGCTGCTGGTCGACGCCAATTCGTGCTATTCGCCGGCCCAGGCGATCGAGGTCGGCAAGATGCTCGAACAGAACGGCATCAGCCATTACGAGGAGCCCTGTCCCTACTGGGAGTATGAGCAGACCAAACAGGTCACCGACGCACTGTCGATCGATGTGACCGGTGGCGAGCAGGATTGCGAATTGCCCAACTGGCGGCGGATGATCGACACGCGGGTGGTCGACGTGGTTCAGCCTGACATCTGTTATCTCGGCGGGCTCACCCGGATGCTGCGGGTGGCGGAGATGGCGCACAAGGCGGGCCTTCCGTGCACGCCGCATGCGGCCAACCTCTCAATGGTGACGCTGTTCACCATGCACCTTCTGCGCGCCATCCCGAACGCCGGCAAGTACCTCGAATTTTCGATCGAGGGCGAGGACTATTATCCTTGGCAGGACGGCCTTTTCGTTTCCTCGCCCTACGACATCGTCGACGGAAAGGCGACCGTGACCGATGCGTCGGGGTGGGGCGTCGAGGTCAATCCGGACTGGCTCGACAAGTCGGCGCATCAGATCAGCACCTGGGAGCGCTGACCTCAGCACAGCGGTGTAGTGGCTGTCTCTGTTTTATTACAAGAGTTTAACTTGGTTTGGATCATCAGTCCGAATACTTCTTTCTGTGGGTTTTAAGCCGCAAATTGAAGGAGTTTTCAGATGGGTCGGGCTTTTTCGTCGAAATATTTTTTCTGGGCAGTGCTGGCGCTGCCTGCCATTCCAATGCTGGTCACGGTTGCGTCCGATCCCGGCAAGGTTGAAGGTCTGCTCCATCCCACCGGAGAGTTTGCTGCGCGGTTCATGATCATCGCGATGATGATCACGCCGCTCAGGATGATGTTTCCGAAGGCAGGATGGCTCAACTGGCTCATGCGCAGGCGGCGGCCGCTGGGTGTGGCAGCGTTTCTCTATGCGCTGCTGCATACGGTTTTCTACATCGTCGACAGTGGCGCGCTACAGCCGATGTTCGAGGAATTCTCGAGGCCTGGAATCTGGACCGGCTGGCTTGCATTCGCCATCTTCATCCCGCTTGGGCTGACCAGCAACAACGCCTCTCAGCGCTGGCTATTGGCTGGCTGGAAAACACTGCAGCGATTTGTGTATCCGGCGGCTGTGCTGACCTTGCTGCACTGGATATTCGTGCGCAACAATCTCGGTCCGGCGCTGGTTCACTTCATTCCGCTGGCGGCGCTGGAAGCTTGGCGGATCTGGAAAAGCCTGTCGAACCGCCCCGGTCAGCGCATCGCTGCATAGAGCACCGCTTTGGCCTATCCCGGCGCGCCCCCGGCCGGAATAGGTCCCAAATGCCTGCGAACACTCTCCAGCATTCTGCGGTGGACGTGGGAATGACGATTGCGCAAATGCATTGCGAAGTAGACGCCCTGCGGAATGCGCGGGGCGTCCTCGACATATTGGAAGCCCTGATTTGCCACCATGTCTTCCGCGGATTCCTCAAGCACAAAGGCAGAGCCGCCGAGTGAGGACAGCAGCCCGCAGACAGTGGTATTCTGGCCGCTCGACAGCGGCGCTTCGGCGAGTTCGGCCATGAGCTGATTGTGCACTTTCTCGAAGGCTGGCGAAAAGCGGGTGAAGACGTAGCTTTGCGGTTCGATGTCGGCGATGCGTCGGGCATGCGAACTGATCAGCCGGTAACCGATCTCGCCTACCAGTTCATGATGCAGATCGGGCATGTGTTTTGGGGTGAACATGATCGAGAGGTCGATCTCCCCCGAGAGCAGGTCGATGCTCATCTGGTTGGAGAAATCGAGATCGATGTAAAACGCTGCCTTGGGAAGGATGGTTCGAAAGCCCGACACCCAGTCGGCGATGTGGCTGGAGGCCAGATCGTGCTGGATGCCGATGCGCAGCGACTGATCGAAATTGCCGGTGCTTTGCACGGCGCGTCGGGCCTCGTTCCACTGGTGCCGGAGCGACCGGGCATGATCGAGCAGGCGAATGCCGGCCGGTGTCGGCTGCGTACCGGCGCGGCTTCGGGTAAACAGCTTCTTTCCGAGCAGAGTCTCCAGCGTATGGATGCGTGCCGAGACGCTCGACTGCGTGAGATTCAGGCGTTCCGCGGTGCGGTTGAAGCTCTTGGTCTCCATCAGGTCGAGAAAGGTCTCCAACTGTTCGATCTGCACCGTCATTCCCCCTGATATTCAGCCCTGCAGGCTAATCGATTTCTTCGATCAATAATGGTCCGCGCGCGGAATTGCGAATTGAAAATTCGGACTGAATACTCGCGGCAGATCGGTTGATTTGGGGGAATGGCGTGTGAGTGAGATTGCAGGGCATGCGCGGGTAGTCATTATCGGTGGAGGGGTTGTTGGTGTCTCCGCGCTCTATCATCTGGCGAAGGCCGGATGGACCGATTGCGTGCTTCTCGAAAAGAACGAACTGACGGCGGGGTCGACATGGCATGCGGCGGGAAACGTGCCGACGTTTTCCTCTTCCTGGTCGATCATGAACATGCAGCGCTACTCGGCCGAACTCTACCGGGGGCTGGCGGCTGAGGTCGACTACCCGATGAACTACCATGTCACCGGCTCGATCCGGCTCGGGCACTCGAAGGAGCGGTTGCGCGAATTCCGGCGGGTGGCCGGCATGGGCCGCTATCAGGGGATGGATCTTGATATCCTGTCACCAGACGAGATCAAGTCACGCTACCCCTTCGCCGAGACCCATGATTTGACCGGTGCGCTCTACGACCCCAATGATGGTGACATCGACCCGGCACAGCTGACCCAGGCATTGGCCAAGGGCGCGCGGGATCTTGGTGCGAAGATCTATCGTTTCTGCCCGGCCACCGGCGCCCGGCGTGAGGGCGACGAATGGGTGATCGCGACGGCCAAGGGCGAGATCCGTTGCGAATACGTGGTCAATGCGGCGGGTTACTATGCCCGTGAAGTCGGCAAGTGGTTCGGGCGCGATGTGCCGATGATGGTGATGAGCCATCAATACATGCTGTTCGACGAAGTGCCGGAAGTGGCGGCCTGGACGGCCGAGGCCGGGCACAAGCTGCCGCTGCTGCGCGACGTCGACAGCTCCTACTATCTCCGGCAGGAGAAGAACGGCTTCAATCTCGGACCCTATGAGCGCAACTGCAAGGCGCACTGGGTTACGCCCGATGATCCGATGCCGGAGGATTTCTCGTTCCAGCTCTATCCGGACGATCTCGAACGGCTGGAGTGGTACATCAACGACGCGGTCGAACGGGTGCCGTTGCTCGGCACCGCAGGACTGACCAAGAACATCAACGGGCCGATCCCCTACACACCGGACGGCAACCCGCTTATCGGCCCGATGCCGGGTGTTCCCAACGCCTTTGAGGCTTGCGTCTTCACCTTCGGCATCTGCCAGGGCGGCGGTGCCGGAAAAGTGCTGGCCGAATGGGTGATGGAAGGCGAGACCGAATGGGACATGTGGTCCTGCGACCCGCGCCGCTTCACCGCGTTCTGCGATCAGGATTATTGCGTGGCCAAGGGCATGGAAGTCTACGGCCACGAGTACGGGATGCATTTCCCCCATCACGCCTGGCCTGCGGGCCGCAACAGGAAGCTCTCGCCCGTGCATGACCGGATCGCCGCGCTGGGTGCGCAGTTCGGCGCCTACAATGGCTGGGAGCGGGCCAACTGGTTCGCGCGGCCGGGCGATGACATCAGCGAAGAGGCTACCCAGACCTGGAGCCGTGAGGGCGCTTGGTTCGAGGCGGTCGGTGAGGAATGCCTTGCCGTGCGTGATGCAGCCGGCATACTCGATCTGCCCGGTTTTTCCCGCTACCGGATCGAAGGCGCGGGCGCTCGCGACTGGTTGTCAACGCTGATCACCGGCGCGGTGCCGAAGCCGGGGCGCATTGGGCTCGGCTATTTCGCCGATGCTCAGGGCCGGATCGTCACCGAGATGTCGATCATGGCAATCAGCGAGGACTTCTTCTTCCTGATTACCGCCGCAACTGCACAATCGCATGATTATGAGTGGCTCCTGAAGCACTTGCCTGATGGTCCGGAGATCAAGATAGAGGATGTGACTGACCAGTTTTCCTGCCAGATTCTCTCCGGGCCGAAATCGCGCGAGATCCTTTCAGGCATCACCGATGCCGACCTTGGAAAGTCATGGCTTACACATCAATCCGCCAAGGTCGCCGGGATCTGGTGCCAGCTCGTCCGGGTGTCCTTTGCCGGAGAACTCGGCTGGGAAATTCACAGCAAGCTCGAGGACACGCCAGCGATCTTTGATGCCGTCATGGAGGCAGGCAAGCCGCACGGGCTCAGGCCTTTCGGCATGTTCGCCCTCAATTCACTGCGGCTTGAGAAAGGCTATCGGGCGTGGAAGGGCGATCTTTCCACCGACTACACCATGCTTCAGGGCGGGCTCGAGCGCTTCGTCAAATGGGACAAGGCCGAATTCATCGGCAGGCAGGCACTTGAAAGCGAGCGCCAGAACGGGGTCACAAAGCGGTTCGTGACGCTTGTCGTGGACGCCGGCGATTGCGATGCGCCCTACATGTCGACGCTCTGGCATGACGGAGAAGTCGTGGGCGAGACCACCTCCGGAGGCTGGGGGCACCGGATCGGAAAATCGATTGTGCTCGGCATGGCGCGGGCCGATCTGGCGGTTCCGGGAACCAGCCTCGAGGTCGAGATTTTCGGCGAACGCTTTGCTGCGACCGTGCAGGAGGACAAACCGCTCTGGGACCCGTCCAATGAAAGGCTTCGGGCATGAGCGCACCTGTTCCCGACAAGGCACGGGCCGTCATTATTGGCGGTGGCGTGTCCGGCTGCTCGGTCGCCTATCATCTGGCGAAGCTGGGCTGGACCGACATCGTTCTGCTCGAGCGCAAGCAACTGACCTGCGGGACCACCTGGCATGCGGCGGGTCTGATCGGGCAATTGCGCGCCTCGCGCAACATGACCCGGCTCGCCAAGTATTCGGCCGACCTTTACGTCAATCTGGAGGCCGAGACCGGGATTGCAACGGGCATGCGCCAATGCGGTTCGATCACCGTGGCCCTGACCGAGGCACGCAAGGAGGAAATCTTCAGGCAGGCATCGCTTGCCCGCGCTTTCGATGTCGATGTGCACGAGATCGGGCCTGACGAGGTTCAGGCCATGTATCCCCACCTCAATGTCACCGACGTCAAGGCTGCAGTGCATCTGCCGCTCGACGGACAGTGCGATCCGGCCAACATCGCGATGGCGCTGGCCAAGGGCGCACGGCAGAACGGGGTGCGGATCATCGAGGGCGTGAAGGTCACCGCGGTCGAGACCGCAAAGGGCCGGGTCACAGGGGTCCGCTGGCAGCAGGACGGGGAGAGCGGCACAATCGCGGCCGACATCGTTGTCAATTGCGGCGGCATGTGGGGCCGCGATCTGGCTGCTCAATCGGGGGTCACGCTGCCGCTTCATGCGTGTGAGCACTTCTACATCGTTACCGAGGCCATCGAGGATCTTCCGCGCCTTCCGGTGCTGCGCGTTCCCGATGAATGCGCCTACTACAAGGAAGATGCCGGCAAGATGCTACTGGGCGCATTCGAGCCGGTCGCAAAGCCCTGGGGCATGTCCGGCATTTCGGAGGATTTCTGTTTCGACCAGTTGCCCGAGGATTTCGATCATTTCGAACCGATCCTCGAACAGGCGGTCAACCGGCTGCCGCTGCTTGCTTCGGCGGGAATCCACACCTTCTTCAACGGGCCGGAAAGTTTCACCCCGGACGACAGCTATTATCTTGGCGAAGCCCCGGAAGTGCGCGGATACTGGGTCGCGGCCGGCTACAATTCGATCGGAATCGCATCCTCCGGGGGGGCGGGCTTCGCACTGGCGCAATGGATGAATGACGGGGAACCGCCCTTCGATCTCTGGGACGTGGACATCCGCCGGGCACAGCCGTTCCAGAAGAACCGGCATTATCTGCAGAACCGCGTGAGCGAAACGCTGGGCCTGCTTTATGCCGACCATTTCCCCTATCGCCAGAAAGCCACCGCCCGCGGCGTCCGGCGCTCCCCGATCCATGAACAGCTCGAAAGCCGCGGCGCGGTGTTCGGCGAAATGGCTGGATGGGAGCGGGCCAACTGGTTTGCGGACCAGGGACAGGACCGCGAGTATCACTATTCGTGGAAGCGGCAGAATTGGTTCGACAACCAGGCCCGCGAACACAAGGCGGTGCGCGAGGCTGTCGGACTTTTCGACATGACCTCGTTCGGCAAGATCCGTGTCGAGGGACGTGATGCCCTTGGCTTTCTCAATCGGCTCTGCGCCAACGAGATGGATGTCGACGCCGGCCGGATCGTCTACACGCAGATGCTCAACACGCGCGGGGGGATCGAGTGCGATCTCACGGTCACCCGGCTGACGGAAACCGCTTTCCTGCTGGTGGTTCCGGGCTTCACATTGCAGCGTGATCTCGCATGGCTCAGGCGGCATCTGGGCGAAGAATTCGTGGTGATCACCGATGTGACCGCAGCGGAAGCCGTACTCTGCGTGATGGGCCCCAACGCGCGGTCGCTCATGCAGGCCGTCAGCCCCGACGATTTTTCCAACGAAGCGCATCCGTTCGGAAGCGCGCGCGAAATCGAAATCGGCATGGGGCTCGCCCGTGCGCACCGGGTCACCTATGTCGGCGAACTCGGCTGGGAGCTTTATGTCTCAACTGATCAGGCCGCGCATGTTTTCGAGGCGCTGGCGGAAGCCGGCGCGGATCACGGGCTGAAGCTGTGCGGGCTGCACGCGCTCGACTCGTGCCGGATCGAAAAGGGGTTCCGGCACTTCGGTCATGACATCACCGACGAGGATCATGTTCTCGAAGCGGGACTGGGCTTTGCGGTCAAGACCGGCAAGGGCGACTTCATCGGCAGGGATGCCGTTCTGGCCAAGCGCGAGGCCGGGCTCGGGCGTCGCCTGGTCCAGTTCCAGTTGAAGGATCCCGATCCGCTGGTCTTCCACAATGAGGTCATCGTCCGGGACGGAGAAATCGTCTCGATCATCACCTCGGGCAATTACGGGCACCATCTCGGCGGCGCCGTGGGGCTCGGCTACGTGCCGTCGGTCGGGGAAAGTGCTGCCGATGTGCTCGCCTCAACCTATGAAATCGAAATTGCCGGGGAGCGCCATGCAGCAATTGCATCGCTCAAACCGCTCTACGATCCCGGCGCGCTCCGCGTCCGGATGTGAATTGAAATTTGCTTCGGACCCATGGAGACCGCGATGGAAGTCACACTTGATCCTCTGGCCGTACCCGTTGTCGAACCGGCCGCTATCGAAAAGGCAAGCCGCCGCACCGGCGGTCGCGCGGGACGTGTCGCCGTCCGCACTGCACCCCTTGCTGCCAATCTAAGGCCTGTCCGCCCGGGCATGAGCGGAGGCCAATATTCGGCTCTTAGTGAGGCGAATGTGCTGCGCATTCACGAGGCAGCGCTCGACGCGCTCGAGACGATCGGTCTGTCGCAGGCGCCGCCATCGGGTGTTGAAATCATGACAAAGGCCGGAGCGGTCCTCGGAGATGACGGGCGCTTGCGCTTCTCGCGGGCCTTGGTCGAGGATATGCTGGCACTTGCGAAAAAGGATGTGGTGTTGCATGGCCGCGATCCTGCTTATGATCTCGATCTTTCGGGCACCAGGGTCCATTACGGCACGGCCGGGGCTGCGGTGAATGTGGTCGATGTCGAAAACCGCACCTATCGCGATTCGACGGCGCGCGATCTGTTTGACGCAGCGCGGATCACCCATGCGCTCGACAATGTCCATTTCTTCCAGCGCGCTCTGGTCTGCAGGGATGTGACCGACAATTTCGAGATGGACATCAATACGCTCTACGCCTGTTGCGGTGGTACCACCAAACATGTCGGGACCAGCTTTTCGGACCCCTCGCATGTCGCGGGTTGCATGGATTTTCTTCACACCGTCGCCGGTGGGGAAGACGCATGGCGGGCTCGGCCCTTTGTTTCCAATTCCAACTGCTTCGTCGTGCCGCCGATGAAATTTGCCGAGGAAAGCTGCGTCACCATGGAGCACTGCATCCGCGCGGGAATGCCGGTGCTGCTGCTTTCTGCCGGGCAGGCCGGCGCTACCGCGCCTGCGCCGCTGGCAACCGCGATCGTGCAGGCGGTGGCCGAGTGCCTGGCGGGCGTGGTCTATGTCAACGCGATGGCGCCGGGCCATCCGGCGGTTTTCGGCACATGGCCGTTCGTCTCGGACCTGCGCACTGGGGCCATGTCGGGTGGCTCTGGCGAGCAGGCACTGCTGTCGGCGGGTTGTGCGCAGATGCACCGGTTCTACGGATTGCCCGGCGGTGCTGCGGCCGGCATCGCCGACGCCAAGCTGCCCGACATGCAGGCTGGCTGGGAGCAGGCGATTTCCAACACCATGGCCGGCCTGAGCGGTCTCAACATGGTCTATGAAGCCGTCGGCATGCATGCCTCGCTTCTCGGTTTCAGCATGGAGTCGCTCGTGCTGGGGGATGACCTTCTGGGCCAGGTGCTCAGATGCGTGCGCGGCATCGATGTGACCGAGGACAGTGTGAGCATCGAAGCGATGAGGCAAGTCTGTCTCGAGGGCCCAGGGCACTATCTCGGCCATCCCCAGACACTGAGCCTGATGCAGACGGAATATGTCTATCCGGCCGTGGCCGACCGGACCAGCCCGAAGGAATGGGTCGAGATCGGAAAACCCGATCTTATCCAGAAAGCCATTGCCCGGAAGAACCGAATCCTGGAACACTCGACCACACCGCTGTTTGATCCGGCAGTCGATGCGGCGATCAGGGCGGCGTACAACATCTACGTTTGAGAAGGGATCCTTGTCATCAGCTACAATACCGGACAGTTCTATATCGACGGAGCATGGGTCAAGCCGTCAGAGGGCGCATCCTTTCCGGATGTGATCAATCCGGCCACCGAGGCCAGCGTGGCGCAGGTGGCGATCGGGACGCAGAAGGACGCGCAGCGAGCGATCGCGGCGGCGCGGGCCGCTTTCCCCGTTTTCAGTGCTACCAGCAAGGCTGAACGGGTGGCGCTTCTGCGCCGGATCCGCGACGCCTACGAAGCCCGGATGAACGACATCGCAGCAGCCATTACCGCCGAGATGGGCGCGCCGTCGTCGATGGCGCTGTCGGATCAGGCCGGTTCGGGACTGGGCCATATCGAGGCGACGATCGAGGCGCTTGAGCGCTTCGAGTTCGAGGAAAAGCGCGGCTCGACGCTGATCGTCCGCGAGGCCATCGGGGTTGCCGGGCTGATCACGCCGTGGAACTGGCCGATGAACCAGATCGCCTGCAAGGTGGCACCCGCAATCGCGACGGGCTGCACGGTCGTGCTCAAGCCAAGCGAGATCGCGCCCTTGAGCGGCATCCTGTTTGCCGAGATCATGCATGAGGCCGGAGTTCCGGCCGGAGTGTTCAATCTCGTCAATGGCGACGGGCCGGGTGTCGGGCAGGTGCTTTCAAGCCACCCCGATATCGACATCGTCTCTTTCACCGGCTCCACGCGCGCCGGCATTCTGGTGGCAAAGTCCGCGGCTGACACGGTCAAGCGGGTGGCGCAGGAACTGGGGGGCAAGTCGCCCAACATCATTCTGGCCGATGCCGATTTCGAGACGGCCGTGAAATCAGGAGTGGAAGGTTGCTTCGGCAACAGCGGTCAGTCCTGCGATGCCCCGACTCGCATGCTGGTTCCGCAAGACCTCCACGACGAGGCCGTCGGAATTGCCAAGCGGGCGGCCGAGGCCATGGTGACGGGCGACCCGAAGGATCCGGCGACGGATCTTGGACCGGTGGTGAGCCAGGTCCAGTATGACAAGATCCAGGCGCTGATTGCCTCGGGCATTCAGGATGGGGCAACGCTGGTGACCGGAGGTCGCGACCGGCCCGACGGGCTGGAGCAGGGCTATTATGTTAAACCCACGGTGTTCGCAGCGGTGACACCCGACATGCGGATCGCGCGTGAGGAAATCTTCGGACCGGTGCTGGCGATCATGCCTTTCGACAGCGAGGAACAGGCCGTCGAAATTGCAAATGACACGGTCTACGGGCTCGCCGGCTACGTTCAGTCGGGCGATCTCGATCATGCCCGCAGGATTGCCCGCCAGTTGCGTGCCGGCCAGGTGCATATCAACTCCCCGGACTGGGACCTGTTCGCGCCCTTCGGCGGCTACAAGCAATCGGGCAATGGTCGGGAATATGCCGACTGGGGCATGCACGACTATCTCGAAACCAAGGCGCTGATCGGTCACGGCTGAAGCGCGAGCAAATTCGTCAATCATACGAGAATCAGGGAATTCCATCATGCGTTATGGATTTATCGGGCTGGGCAATCTTGGCGGCCATCTGGCTGTAAGCATGCTCAAGGCGGGCTTCGAGGTGACGGTCAATGACCTCGATCCGTCGCTTGGCAAGCGTCATGTCGACATGGGGGGCACCTGGGCGGCGACGCCGGCGGATCTGGCCCGCGACTGCGACGCCATCGTCACCTGCCTGCCGTCGCCCGCGGTGTCGGAAAAGGTTCTCAGGGAGGTGCTGACGACCGCAAGATCCGGCGCCACCTGGATCGAGATGTCGACACTCGGACGAGACGAGATCCTGCGGCTCGGTAAGGTCGCTGCCGAAAAGGGCGTGCGCACCATGGAGCTGCCGGTGACCGGCGGCGTGCATCTGGCGGCGCAAGGCCAGATCACCATGCTGGCGGGCGGCGACAAGGACCTGTTCGATCTGCACCTGCCGGCGCTTCAAGCGATGGGAAACCAGATCTTCCACATGGGGCCGCTCGGCAATTCCTCGATCATCAAGGTGATCACCAACATGCTGGCCTTCATTCATTTGAAGGCCTGTGGCGAGGCGTTGATGCTCGCCAAGCGCGGGGGGCTCGACCTTGGCCAGGCCTGGGCGGCGATCAAGGCGTCTTCGGGCAATTCCTTCGTGCACGAGACCGAGGGCGCGCTCATCCTGAACGGCTCCTATGACATCGCCTTCAATATCGATCTGGCGCTCAAGGATCTCGGCTTTGCGATGCAATTCGGCCGGGAATTCGGGGTGCCGCTGGAGCTGGCCTCGATGACCGAGCAGACCTATGTCGAGGCCAAGGCGGCCTATGGCGGAGATGCTCAGTCGCCGATGATCGCCAAGCTGCTCGAGGACGTGCTGGGAGCCGATCTTCGAGCCGACGGTTTTCCCGCCCGGCTCGAGTAAGGCCCTTGTTCCGGGTTGTTGATAAACCCGGTCGTTGCGGCTATCAGGCGAAACGTGTTGGCAAAGATCAACACGTTTCGCGGACCGTGTGATGCCCAAATTGCTGATTGCCACTGATGCATGGCGGCCCCAGATCAACGGGGTGGTCCGATCCATCGAGCATCTCGTTCGCGATCTCGAAGCCTTCGGTATCGAGGTCGATATTCTATCGCCGGCGGAATTCCGCACCCTGCCGATGCCGGGTTATCCGGAAATCCGCCTTGCACTTGCAACCCCGGGGCAGATCGCCCGGCGGATCACGCAATCGGCTCCCGATTTCATCCAGATTGCAACCGAGGGGCCTATCGGCATGCTCGCGCGGCGCGCCGCTGCCGAGCACAACGGCTACACCTCGAGCTACCACACCCGCTTTCCCGAGTATGTTTCGGCCCGGCTGCCGATCCCGGAGTCGTGGATGTATGCAATCATGCGCCGGTTTCACAATTCTGCGCGCGGATGTTTCGTCGCCACCGAAAGCCTCCGGAGGGAGCTTGCCGGCAAGGGCTTCACCAACCTGCACATCTGGTCGCGCGGCGTCGATACGGAACTGTTCAATCCCGACTACGCCCCACCGTTCGAATTGCCCGGCCCGGTGTTCCTGCATGTCGGGCGAATGGCGGTCGAGAAGAATGTCGAGGCGTTTTTGAAGATGAAGCTGCCCGGCAGCAAGCTGGTTGTCGGTGACGGCCCGCAACTTGCCTATTTCAGGGAGCGCTATCCGGACGTGGTTTTTACCGGCGCGAAATCGGGGCATGAACTGGCGCAATTGTATGCCATGGGGGATGTCTTCGTCTTTCCCTCCCGCACGGACACTTTCGGGCTGGTGCTTCTTGAAGCGCTGGCCTCCGGCGTTCCGGTCGCAGCCTATCCGGTGACCGGTCCGGCCGACATCATCGGCGACAGCCGTGCGGGCATACTCGACGAAGATCTCAGGTCGGCGGCGCTCGCCTGCCTTGAGCTGTCTGGCGCCGATGCCCGTGCCAGGGCGCTGGAGTTTTCCTGGCAGGCCTGCGCGCGGCAATTCGTGGCCGCACTCCATGCCAGTTACGGGCTGCCGGCTCCGGAAAACGCGATTTCCGACTGACGTCAAGGTGAGGCGTTAGCGCCCTGTTTACCATCGTTTTGGCCTGTCTGAACTAAGTGTGCCGAGTGTCTCAAACGGTTAACCCCGAAGCTGCTATCAAGGCTAGGAGCATGATGCCAAACGAGAAATGCGAAATGTTCGCGGTTCTTGACCTTCAAAACGCTATGTCGGTCAGTTGAGCGGTTTCCGCCCGTGTTGTCGCAGAACAAATGGACAAAGCCAGTTTCCGTCTCATTTCGGATCGGGAAAAGTCCATTGCCGATTGGCGGAGCAGACAATGCGCAAACTGAAAAGCAGACGCACCCGGGAGGCAACGGAACTGGTTTTCGGACTGGCGGTTCTGCTCCTGACCGGGGCGCTCGTCACCGGCCATCACTATCTCGGCCTTTCGGTGCCTGGCAGTGAGAACACGTCACACCCGGATCTTCTGGTCGTTGCAGGTCTGGGCTTCATCACCGTAACGCTGTTTCTGTTGATCTGGGTTCTTTCGTTGCGGGTGCGGATTGCACAACTCAACGCCGCACAGGACGAGTTGCTGGCTCGCACGGAAAGTGACGTTCTCACCGGCGTTCTCAATCGGGAAAAGTTCATTGCGACGGCAAAATCGGTGCTCGATGGCCGGGAGAAGAGCCGTTACGCGGCGTTTTTCCTCGTCGACATCGATCATTTCAAGCAAGTCAACGACACCCACGGTCACCCGGCTGGCGACAGCGTGCTGAGTTTCTTCGCCCGGATGCTGAAGGCAAGTTTTCCCGATGGTCATGTTGGGCGTCTCGGCGGGGACGAATTTGCAGTGCTGGTCGAGCATTCCGATCCGATGACGGCAGCCTTCGCGCATCGTAGATGCTCGGAGTTCGTGGAACTGCTGGCCCACGGCGTCAACATCGGTTCCCAAAGGCTTGGCGTAACCGCTTCCGTGGGTGTCGCGTTGGCTCCGTTCCACGGAAAGACATGGACATCGCTGGTCGCAAATGCGGACATGGCGCTTTATGCCTCCAAGCGCAACGGACGCGCCTGCTCGACGATCTATACCGAGTCCATGCTTGCCGACCTTAGGAACGAGAAGGCGCTGGTGCGCGAGATCCGCGCCGCGTTGCTGCTCAAGCAGTTCCGGGTCGCCTACCAGCCGATCGTTGATTCCAAGGGTGAGATCACCGCCTATGAAGCGCTGCTGCGCTGGAACCACCCGCTTCGCGGGCCGATTTCGCCAGATGTGTTCATCCCGGCCGCAGAGCGGGCCGGCCTGATCACCGATGTCGGGTATTACGTACTCAGACAGGTTTGCCAGGATCTTGACCATTTGCTTCCGGTTTCGGTCAATGTGAACCTTTCGGCCGAGCAGATCACCTCATCGCATCTGATCGAGGGCATTCTCGATATTCTCAACGAAACCGGCACCGACCCGCATCGGATCGTTCTTGAAATCACGGAGAGTGCTTCGCTGATCTGCAATGCGGATAATGCAGAACGTCTACTGGCGCTTCAGTCCTATGGCTTCCGCATTGCCTTCGATGATTTCGGAATGGGTTATTCCGAATTCAACCAGTTGCGCATGCTCCCCTTCGACATCATCAAGATCGACAAGAGCTTCATCCGCTCTCTGGGCGACGATGTGGTCACCGACGTGTTTGTCAGTGCGATAGTGGAGATCTCGCGCCGGTCTGGTAAATCGGTCGTGGCCGAAGGCATCGAAACCAAGGCAGACAGGCAGCGGGCCTTGGCTGCGGGTTGCGACAGGTTCCAGGGATTTTACTATTCGAAGCCAAGGTTCCTGGAAGACTTCGAGGACAATTATCTTCGCAGCAAGCCCGCCATCGAATTGCGGATGATGGATGCGATTGCCTGACAGGCCGGAATTCCTGCCCCTTCCAGTTGAAGTCCAGAGACCCGACGTATCCTGTTTCATAAAACTGTCATGCCGTCGTCATGAAGCTGCAATTGAAGAGGTGACAGATCCTTCTGGTTTCAACCGGGAGAATTGCAAAATGTCGCGCTTGCTCAGCTTCACATCCGTTCTCGCCCTGATCGCCGCTTCGGCATCGGCGGCGGACATGAATTTCAACCGGGTTGCTTCCTTCGCCACGCCACAGAACATGGCGCAGGGCGAGGATACCAACCGGGAAAGCTCATCCGAAATCATCGCGGCAACCGAGGATGGTCAGCGGTTGGTCTATACCGACAGCCCGCTCGGTGCGATCGGAATGATCGACATCTCGGACGCCGCCAACCCGAGGCCTCTGGGCAACATCGACATGGGCGGCGAGCCGACATCGGTGACCGTTATCGGCTCCACCGCTTTCGCAGCGATCAACACGTCCGAAGATTACATTGCCGTCGGCGGCAAGCTCGTATCCATCGATATGGACGGCAAGTCGGTGACCGGCGAGTGCGATCTCGGTGGCCAGCCCGATTCCATCGCTCGGGCGAAGGATGGATCCTTCATCGTCATCGCGATCGAGAACGAGCGTGACGAAGACTTGAATGACGGCGTGATCCCGCAGATGCCGGCCGGTCAGGTTGCGATGATTGATGTCAGCGAAGGCGCAGCCGATTGCGCTTCCCTGCGTTTTGCCGACGTCACAGGCTTGGCGGAGGTGGCGCCTGGAGATCCGGAACCCGAATTTGTCGATGTCAACGGGCTCGGCGAGACCGTCGTCACGCTTCAGGAGAACAACCATCTTGTCGTGCTCGATCGCGACGGGAAGGTCGTGTCGCATTTCCCGGCGGGCTCGGTCACGCTCGAGAATGTGGATCTGACCGACGAACGCGGCGCGCTGCGCTTCACCGAGACCCAGGCCGACCGGAAACGCGAACCCGATGCAGTCAAGTGGATCGACGACAACCACTTCGCCACCGCAAACGAGGGTGATTATGAAGGCGGTTCGCGCGGCTGGACCATCTTCAACAAGGACGGCACCGTGGTCTATGATTCCGGGACTTCCTTTGAATATGCGGTGATCGAGGCCGGTCACTATCCGGACAAGCGCTCCGACGCCAAGGGCGTCGAACCGGAATCGATCGAGTTTGCGAGCTTCGATGGCGTGCCATATGTCTTTGTCGGCGCGGAACGCGCTTCCGTTGTCGGCGTCTATGACGTCTCCGATCCGGCGGCACCGGTTCTCACCCAGCTTCTGCCCTCGGGCATTGCACCTGAGGGTATCGTCGCCCTGCCGTCGCGCAACCTGCTGGTCACGGCCAATGAGGCCGACCTTATCGAGGACGGCGGCGTTCGCAGTCACGTCATGGTCTATGAACGGCAGGAAGCAGCTGCGGCCTATCCGCAGATCACATCCGCCGGAGCCGACAGGCTGATCGGTTGGGGTGCGCTTTCGGGCCTCGCGGCAGATCCCGAAAACAACGGCATCCTCTATGCCGTCAATGACAGCTTCTATGGCTACCAGCCGTCGATCTTCACCATCGATGCCACGCAGGTGCCGGCCCGTATCACCTCTTCGGTCGAAATCACCCGCGCAGGACAGACCGCTCAGAAGCTCGACCTTGAGGGTGTGACCACCGATGGGGATGGCGGATTCTGGCTGGCATCGGAAGGACGGACCGACAGGCTGATCCCGCATGCGATCTACCACGTGGATGCAGATGGCCGGATCAAGAAGGAAATCCCGCTGCCGGCCGAGCTTCTTTCCCAGGAAAAGCGCTTCGGGATGGAGGGGATTGCCCGTCACGGCGATACGCTCTGGATGCCGGTGCAACGGCCCTGGAACGATGACGCAAAGAACGAGGTCAAGCTCGTGGCCTACAACACAAGCTCCGAGGAATGGGGTGCGGTTCGCTATCCTCTGGACGCCCCGGCCGACAAAGGCTGGGTCGGCTTGTCCGACATCGAGATCCATGGCGAATACGCCTATATCATCGAGCGCGACAACCAGATCGGCGACAAGGCGGCAATCAAGAAGATCTATCGGGTCGCCATGAGCGACCTTGAACCAGCGCCCCTTGGCGGTGACTTGCCGCTCATTGAAAAGCAGCCGGTGCGCGATCTGCTGCCCGATCTAAAGGCACTCAACGGCTTTGTGGTCGACAAGGTCGAAGGGCTGGCGATGGACACCGATGGCAAGGCCTACATCGTGACCGACAATGACGGGGTGGATGACAGCTCCGGTGAGACGCTGTTCTTCAACGTTGACGGAATGGCGTCAGCGTCCAACTGACATCAAGGGTCAGCATCGCATTCAGGGGCCGGGCGCAATCTTGCGTTCGGCCCTTTCCGTTCCCATTGCCGCTAGCGGCCGGTCGAGACCGCGAACCAGATGGCAACGAGCGCCAGCAGAACGGCGAACACGCGACGTGTGGTCTGCTGACGCTCCGGGCTTTCGAGGTAGGGACGGAACGTTCCTGCCGCGAGCACGATCACCGCGTGCACAAGCGTGGCGATCAGCACATAGACGGTGCTCAGCCAAAGGGTCTGGGCCAGCACCGGGCGGGATGTTTCCAGGAATGCAGGGATCACCGCCACGAAGAAGATCGCGGCTTTGGGATTGAGAAGATTGGTGATCAGTCCGCGCCGGAAGTACAGCGCCATGCCGCGATCCACGCTGATGATTTCGGCGTCGGCCTCGCGCCAGCTGTCCCATGCGAGGAACAGAAGGAACGCCACGCCCCCCCAGCGAAGGAGTTCATAGAGCGCAGGAATGCTGTTGATGAGGCTGGCAACACCCAGTGCCGCTGCCACGCCCACAATGCCGAGCCCCAGGGCCACTCCGCCGACAGCGGAAAAACCGCGCTTGCGGCCCTCGGAGGCGGAAATCATTGCGAGCCAGGTCATGTTCGGGCCGGGTGTGAGCTCGATCAGCACCGAGGCCGCCGCCAGTGATGCGACCGCTTCGAGGCCGGGAAAGTTATCGAGCATGGTACAGGTCCGTCTGGTTGCAAATCCGGCTGCCGAGAACCTTCGACCGGTTCGAATGAAACATTGAGAACATCGCGACCCGACCATACAACCGGCGCTCACCATCGCAAGGCCGTCATGGCCATCTGGCGGTGGTGACCGCCGGTCGATAGGATCGCGACGCGATGAACCGATTCCCTCGTTGGTTCCATCGCTGAACTCGCTTCACCGTCAAGGAGACACACCACATGCCGCCAGTCTCATGGCAGGCGCCTCTACTGACATTGGGCATTGGCGCGCTCGGCGCGGTCTTGTTTGCCGCACTGTCGTTTCCGGTGCCGTATCTGACGGGCCCCGCAACCGCGGTGACCATCGCAGGACTGGCCGGGATCAGAACGGAAGCTCTGCCTCAGCGCGTGCGCGACGTCGTGTTCGTCATCCTCGGGCTTACAATAGGGCAGGGTGTGACGCCGGAGGTGCTGGATGCCATCCGCGCCTGGCCGGTCACGCTGGTTTCACTTGCGGCGAGCCTGGTTGTGATGATTCTTGCGACCCGGGCACTGCTTGTCCGCTACTGGTCGATGGATCCGAAGACCGCATTTCTCGCGTCTTCTCCCGGGCATCTGAGCTACGTGCTCGGATTGACGGAAGGAGTGAAGGCGGATCTCAAGGCCGTCGCCATCGTCCAGTCGATCCGTGTCCTGGCTTTGACCCTGATCGTTCCCGCAGCAATCGCGTTTAGCGGCGAACTCCCGGAGCGCGTACTGGCGGCGCCGGAAGAGACCGCGCCGGTTCCCTTCATAGCCATGACCCTGATTGCGGTCCTTGCCGGGTACGGTCTCAAGCGGCTCAAACTTCCGGCAGCCTTTCTGATCGGCGGAATGCTCGTTTCGATCGCTCTTCACGTCACCGGGCTTGTGGAGGGAACGGTGAAGCAATGGCTCGTCGCGGTGGCCTTCATATCGCTCGGCGCGTTGATCGGATCGCGGTTTTCCGGTGTCAGCAGGCAAGAGCTTCTCCGCTCTCTCAGCGCCGGCGTCATGATCACGGTCGTGAGCGTGGTCCTCGCCGCCGCATTTGCGGCAGTTGCCGCCTATCTGACCGGCATGAATTTCCTTGCGGTGCTTATCGCTTTCGCGCCTGGCGGACTTGAAACCATGGCGGCGATGTCGGTGCTTCTCGGTCTCGACCCGACATTCGTGGCAAGCCATCATGTCGCCCGCCTGCTGATGCTGACCGTGCTCGTGCCGGTTCTGGTGCTGGGTGGCCGAAAGTCTCGCGATTAAGCCTCCTTTTTCCGCCTCCAGCCATTTTATTGGTGTATCGCCTGCATTATGTCAGGTGCACGAACCGAACCATGACTGGAGTGCATCGTGAGCGTTACCAAGGAAGATATCCTGGCCAAGCTGAAAACGGTCAAAGGACCGGATCTGGAAGGCAACATCGTCGATCTCGGGCTGGTGTCCGACATCTTCATCGCCGACGGCAAGGCGTATTTCTCGCTGACGGTTCCGGCTGCACGCGCCCGCGAACTCGAACCGCTTCGCGAAGCCGCCGAGCGGGCGGCCAAGACGGTGCCAGGTGTCAACGGCGCCATGGTCGCCCTGACCGCATCCCGTGAACCCGGCGCCGGCGGACCGCCGCCCGCCGCAGCCAAACCGCAGGCCGCTCCGCAGCACGGCACGCCCCGCGGCCAGCCGCAGGGCCGCGGAAAGGTCGAAGTCCCGGGTGTCAAGACGATCATCGCGGTCGCCTCCGGCAAGGGCGGCGTGGGCAAGTCGACCACCTCCGTCAACCTCGCGCTCGGGCTTCAGGCCGACGGGCTGAAGGTGGGGCTGCTCGATGCAGATATCTACGGACCTTCCATCCCGCGGCTTCTGGGGATCTCCGGCCGTCCTGAGCAGCTCGAAGGCCGGATGCTCAAGCCGATGGAAAATTACGGCCTCAAGGTCATGTCGATGGGCTTCATGGTCGAAGAGGACACGCCGATGATCTGGCGCGGACCGATGGTGATGTCGGCGCTCAACCAGATGCTGCGCGAGGTTGCATGGGGTGATCTCGACGTGCTTGTCGTCGACATGCCTCCCGGAACGGGTGACGCGCAGCTGACCATGGCGCAGAATGTGCCGCTGGCCGGTGCGGTTATCGTGTCAACACCGCAGGACCTTGCCCTGATTGATGCCCGCAAGGGGCTCAACATGTTCAACAAGGTCAATGTTCCGGTGCTCGGCATCGTCGAGAACATGAGCTATTTCCTCTGTCCGGACTGTGGCGGACGCCACGACATCTTCGGACATGGCGGCGCCCGCGACGAGGCGGCCCGGATCGGTGTTCCTTTCCTCGGGGAGGTGCCGCTGGCGATGCCGATCCGTGAAACCTCGGATTCGGGCAATCCGGTGGTGGCCACGGCCGCTGACGGTCCGCACGCGCAGATCTATCTCGAGATCGCGCGCAACGTCCGCAACCGGCTCGACGAGATTGCCGGAACCCGAGCCGCGCCTGAAATCCTGTTCGAATAGCAGATCGCGCGGTTTCTTGCGGTAAGAATTATTCGGGGGCGGCAAGGGCCGCGAACATCTTGAGCATCTGCTGGTCGAGGTCGTCGCTCTGCGGTTCGTGCTGCGACGAGGTGCAGACGATGACCGTGGCCGTTGCGGGATCGCAGTAGAGAAACTGGCCATGAATCCCGGCGGCAAGGAATGCGTCCGAGCCGCCGCCAAGCTGATACCAGTTGCTGCGATAACGGCCATGGGCAAGAAAATCGGCTTGCGTTCCACGTGCCCATGCGTCTGTGTCGCCAGCCGTCTGCATGTCGCGGATCCATCGTTCCGACACAATCCGGCCACGCGGGCCGATGCCGCCATTCAAAAGCATCTGCCCGAGTGCCAGCAGGTCGTGCGGCCGCAAGGACATGCCGCCCGCGGTGCGTGGAGCACCAGCGTTGTCGACGGTGATGAAGGCGTCGGCCGTCGCCTCGATGGGCTCCCAGAGCAAGCGTGCGCACAGGTCCGAGAAGCGCTCTCCGCTCGCGCGCTCGAGCACGATGCCGAGCATGTCGGAGTTCGGCGAGAGATAGGCATGGTCGCCGCCATGCGGGTGATCGGCTTTGTCGAGCGTCTTGAGGAAGGCAAGCATGCCCGCTGTTTCGCTGTCGTCTCCCACCGGCGGATTCCAGGCCATCGCGCGGCGGTAGCGGGCATAGGCATCCTGTGAAAGATAGGATTCGTCAAAATCGAGGCTGACGCGCATGTCCAGAAGGTTGCGCACCGTGGCGTCCTCATAGGCTGAGCCGTGTATTTCGGGCACGATGTCTCCCACCGACGCGTCCGGATCAAGCGCACCCTGGTCCTCAAGAATTCCCGCGATCAGCGCAGCGATGGATTTGGAGATCGAAAAGATGAGATGGGGATCGCTGCGTTCGACGCCGGCGGCATGCCATTCGCAAATCATCTTGCCGTCTCGGCTGGCAAGGAAGCTGTCCACCTGTGCACGCTGAAGCAGGGATGCCACCGAAAGGTCGGAGCCTGGCGAGGCTGGTTGCGCAAGCACGGCAGGGTTGGCGGCAAGGGACGGAAGGTTTCGCGGATTCGATGTCCTGATGCGGGCCGACCGAACCATCTCGGAAACATTGCGAAACGCCCAGAAGCTGTAGGGCCGCGTGCGCCAGTTGGCCAGAGAGATCTGATCGCGGGGAAAGCCGTTAGTGGCTTCGAATTGTGATGGGAGGGTCATGACAGCCTTGAAATCTGAGCCCGCCGTGGAGTGAAGCGGAAAAACATGAACAAAAGGGTTTTCTTTTTCTGGAAGCATTCTAAATTGGGCATTGTCGCGAATACAAGCACGCGGCCAGGGATTGGAGCAAGACGATGCGGTTGACCCGGCAAACCAATTATGCGGTGCGGATGCTCATGTATTGCGCAGCCAATGACGGTCATTTGAGCCGCATCGGCGATATCGCCAAAGCCTATTCGGTCTCCGAACTGTTCCTGTTCAAGATCCTCCAGCCGCTCACCAAATCCGGTCTGATCGAATCGGTCCGCGGACGCAACGGGGGCATCCGGCTTGGCCGCGCCGCCGACAAGATCACGCTTCTCGATGTGGTGACCGTGACCGAGGACAGCTTTGCAATGGCCGAGTGTTTCGAGAACGACGCCACTGAATGTCCGCTGGTGGATTCGTGCAGCCTGAATACGGCTTTGCGCAAGGCTCTGGGTGCCTTTTTCGAAGTGCTGGAAACCTACTCGATCGATGACTTGGTCAAGTCCCGTCCGTCGATCAATTTCCTGCTCGGTCTCGAGAACCAGCCGGCTGTGCCTGCTGCCTGACCGGTCCTTTCCTTTTGGTTGCGGCTTCATCGGCCGGACTGTGGCATCTCATGATCCCCGGGCATGGCAGGGCCTTGTAAGCTCAAACCTGCTGATCTAAGCGAATATCGAACAGCGATTGCCTGCAGGACACGCGGGTTGCGGAAGGAACAGGCCTTGAGCGAGACAACTTCATCGGACTGGTGGCGCGGGTGCGTCGTCTATCAGGTCTATCCGCGGTCCTATCAGGATACCTCCGGCGACGGTATCGGCGACATTCGCGGCATTATCGAGCGCCTTGATCACATCGCCTCGCTCGGCGTGGACGCGATCTGGCTTTCGCCGTTCTTCAAGTCGCCAATGGCCGACTTCGGCTATGATGTCTCGGATTATTGCGATGTCGACCCGATGTTCGGTCTGCTGTCGGATTTCGACGAGCTGGTGAGCCTGGCCCACGAGAAGGGTCTCAAGATCATCATCGACCAGGTGATTTCGCACTCCTCGGATCAGCACAGCTGGTTCAAGGAAAGCCGCTCAAGCCGCGACAATCCGAAAGCTGACTGGTACATTTGGGCCGATCCGAAACCCGATGGAACGGCGCCGAACAACTGGCTGTCAATTTTCGGCGGTCCCGCCTGGGAGTGGGACACGGTCCGGCACCAGTACTACATGCACAATTTCCTCGTCTCGCAGCCGGACCTGAACTTTCACAATCCGGATGTTCAAAATGCCATCCTGGACACATTCCGGTTCTGGCTCGACCGGGGCGTTGACGGCTTCCGGCTCGACACCGTGAACTTCTATTTTCATGACAGGCATCTGCGTGACAACCCGCCGCTGTCGAAATCGACGGAAGACGGAAATTTCATGGGGGTGGATGCGCCTGACGTCAATCCATATGGCTATCAGGATCACCTTTACGACAAGTCCCAGCCCGAAAATGTAGACTTCCTGCAGCGGCTTCGTGGGTTGCTGGACGAGTATGGCGGCAGGACAACAGTTGGCGAAGTCGGCGATGGCCGCCGCTCCCTGAAGACCGTCGCGGCCTACACCAGCGGCGGCAACAAGCTGCACATGTGCTACACGTTCGATATGCTTGGATCGGAATTTTCCGCCGCGCATTTCCGGCGCAGCATCTCCAACTTTCAATCCGTGGTCGATGACGGCTGGGTCTGCTGGTCCTTTTCCAATCATGATGTCGAACGCCATGTCACCCGCTGGTTGCAGGAGGGCGATGACAGCGACCATCTGGCCCGCTTCGCAATCACGCTGCTCGCTTCGTTCTGGGGCTCGATCTGTCTTTATCAGGGTGAGGAACTCGGCCTGCGCGAAGCGGATGTCGACTATGAGGATCTGGTCGATCCCTATGGGATCCGTTTCTGGCCGGCCTACAAGGGGCGGGACGGTTGCCGTACGCCGATGGTCTGGGAACAGGATGCCGTGAATGCCGGCTTTTCAGATGCCGTGCGGCCGTGGCTTCCGGTTCCGGATGACCACCGCCTCAAGGCTGTGGATCAGCAGGATCATCTGAGCGGCTCGGTGCTCAACCACTATCGTCAGACCCTGGCATTCCGGAAATCTCACGCCTGCATGATCGACGGCTCGATGTCGTTTCTCGACAGCAACGAAAATCTCCTGGCGTTCGTCCGGGGAGAGGGAAGCGAGCGGCTGCTTTTCGTCTTCAATTTCGAGCGGCACCCGCTCGACTGGACGCCGCCATCCGAGCTCAAGATCGGCGAGGTGCTCACACTGCCGGGCTTTGCCCCGGCCTATGAGGGCGGGTGCGTCCGGCTGCAGGCACTCGATGCCTTTTGCGCGAGACTTGGATAGGCAAGACGACCGGCAGTGTTGCAAGACACGAAGGTAACCCCTTTTCGAAGTGACCCGACATGCCTCTGGTACCTGCCGAGACCTGTCAGGGATCAATGATCTCGAAGGCGTCGACGTCGATCATGCCGCGATCCGAAATCTTGAGGTGCGGGATCACCGGCAGCGGCAGGAAAGCCAGTTGCAGGAAAGGCTCGTCGAGGGTGCCGCCCAGCGCCTTTGCCGCCTTGCGCAGCGGGATCAGTTTCTCGCGCACATGCTCATAGGGCTGATCGCTCATAAGGCCGGCGACCGGCAGGGCTATCTCCGCAACCACCTCGCCATTTTCCGCGACGACGAAACCGCCGCGGATTTCGCTCAGGCGGTTGGCGGCAAGGGCCATGTCCGCTTCCGAGGCGCCGACGACACAGATGTTGTGGCTGTCATGACCGATCGTCGAGGCGATGGCGCCGCGCTTGAGCCCGAAGCCCTGGACGAAGCCGGTGGCGATGTTGCCGTTCTTGCCGTGGCGCTCGATCACGGAGATCTTCAGAATGTCCCGGTCGAGATCGATCTGCTTTTCGCCATTGTCGATGGCGAGATCGAGATCGCGCCGTTCGGTGATGATCTTGCCGGAAACGATGCCGATCACCGGTGTCGAACTCCGGTTCTTGCGCACAGTGAAGGAGGAAGTCTCGACCCGCGGCGCGCGCACGCTGTCGGTGCCGACCGGCTCGGGCACAGCACGGGTCGCGAACAGCGCATCGGTGACGAGGCGGCCCGCGCTGAACACCATCTGCGCGTTGCAATCCTCCAGGCTGTCGAGCACCACCAGATCAGCGCGCCAGCCCGGCGCGATTAGGCCGCGATCTTTGAGGCCGAAGGCGCGGCTGGCCGAAATCGATGCGGCCCGGTAGATCGCCAGCGGTTCCACGCCGTTGGAAATTGCATGACGGATCATGTAGTCGAGATGGCCGTGCTCTGCGATGTCGAGCGGGTTGCGGTCATCGGTGCAGAGCGCCAGGAAGGGTGAATTGCGCTCGGTGATGATCGGGATCAGCGCGTCGAGATCGCGGCTGACGGAGCCCTCGCGGACCAGCACATGCATGCCCTTCGACATCTTTTCCAGCGCCTCTTCGGCGGTGGTCGATTCGTGCTCGGTGCGGATGCCGGCGGCGAGATAGCCGTTCAGTCCAAGGCCGCGCAGAAGCGGTGCATGTCCGTCGATATGGCCGCCCTGGAAAGCCTCGAGCTTGGCCATGCAGGCGGGATCCTTGAAAAGCACGCCCGGGAAATTCATGAACTCTGCAAGACCTATGACCTGGGGATGGTCGCGGAACGGCAGAAGGTCCTCGATGTCGAGGCGCGCGCCGGCGGTTTCGAGATGGGTGGCGGGCACGCAGCTCGAGAGCTGCACCCGGATGTCCATGATGGTCTGCTCGGAGCAGTCGAGAAAATACCGGATGCCAGCAGCGCCGATGACGTTGGCAATTTCGTGCGGATCGCAGATGGCGGTTGTGATGCCGCGCGGCAGGACACACCGGTCGAACTCGTGCGGTGTGACCAGCGAACTCTCGATGTGCAGGTGGGTGTCGATAAAGCCGGGAACGACGATCTGCCCCGAGATATCGATGTCCTCGACGCCTTCGTAGGTTTCCAGCGTGCCGACGATCCGGTCGCCACAGATGGCGATGTCGCCGCCGCGCAGCTCACCTGTCGTCAGGTCGAACAGCCTGCCGCCCTTGAGCACGATATCGGCGGGAGCCTTGCCCTGACCCTGATCGATCATGTCGCCAAGCCTGTTCGTCATGAGTGGTTTCTCCTGCCTTGTGGTCCGAATCAAAAACCGGCCGGCTTTGCAGCCGGCCGGTCCAGTTTACCCGAAACGGGTGATCACATGGACTTCATCTTGTCGGTGACGGCATGGGTCCAGGCGCCTTCCGGCTCCTTGGTGATGACCGGATCGGAACCGCCCGACAGCAGGCTGTCGACGGTGCGCTGGTAATCGGCTTCGTCGAGCGTGCCGTCGGTTCCGGAGGTCAGCTTGGAGATCTCGCGCATCATGCGCTTCTGGTGCTTCTCGGTCTGGGCGCCGCTGGCATCGTTCTCGAGAACGATCTCGGCGGCTTCATCCGGGTTTTCCTCGGCCCATTTCCAGCCTTCCATCGAGGCCTTCACGAAGCGGGCGAGCTTGTCGACCATTTCAGGGTCTTCAAGGCTCGACTCGAGAACGTAAAGGCCGTCCTCAAGCGTTGCGACGCCTTCGTCCTCATACTTGAATGTGACGAGTTCGTCGGCGGAAATGCCCGCGTCGATGACCTGCCAGTATTCGTTGTAGGTCATGGTCGATACGCAGTCGGCCTGCTTCTGCAGCAGCGGGTCGACGTTGAAGCCCTGCTTGAGCACTTCCACGCCGTCTTCGCCGCCTTCTGTCGGAATGCCGAGCTGGCTCATCCAGGACAGGAACGGATATTCATTGCCGAAGAACCAGACGCCGAGCGTTCTGCCCTTGAAGTCGTCCGGCGAGGTGATGCCGGTTTCCTTGAGGCAGGTCAGCATCATGCCCGAAGCCTTGAACGGCTGGGCGATGTTGACCAGCGGCACGCCCTTCTCGCGGCTGGCGTGAGCCGACGGCATCCAGTCAACGATGACGTCGGCGCCGCCGCCTGCGATCACCTGCGGCGGAGCGATGTCGGGGCCCCCGGGCTTGATTTCCACGTCCAGATCCACGGCATCATACATGCCCTTGTCCTTGGCCACGTAGTAGCCGGCAAACTGTGCCTGGGTCACCCATTTGAGCTGCAGCGTCAGCTTGTCTGCCGCAAGAGCCGATCCGGCCATCATCGAAAGCGCCAGCCCCATTGTGATTGAGATCGTCTTTTTCATGCTATTCTCCTCTGGTTGCGGCTCCGTCTTGTTATGCACCGGCTCTGCGCCGGTAGGACGGATGCCAAAAAGTTACAGCCCTTTCCGCGAGCGCAATCAGCCCGTAGGAAAGCGACCCGGCCAGTGCCGCGACAAAAATCGTGGCCCAGACCATATCCACATTCATGCGCCCGACTTCGGTGGAGATCCGGAAACCCATTCCGACAATCGGGGTGCCGAAGAACTCCGCAACAATGGCCCCGATCAGGGCGAGAGTCGAGTTGATCTTGAGTGCATTGAATATGAATGGCATTGCGGCAGGAAGCCGCAGTTTGATCAGCGTCTGTGTGCGGCTCGCGGCATAGGTGCGCATCAGATCGCGCTCCATCGGTGCGGTCGCAGCCAGACCAGCCACCGTGTTGACGAGCATCGGGAAGAAGGTCATCACGACCACGACCGCGGCCTTGGACTGCCAGTCGAAGCCGAACCACATTACCATGATGGGGGCGACGCCGACGATCGGAAGTGCCGCGACGAGGTTTCCCACAGGGATGACGCCCTTGCGCAGGAACGGGCTGCGGTCCACCAGGATCGCCGTGATGAAGCCAATGCCGCATCCCATCACGTAGCCGGCCACCACCGCCTTGAGGTAGGTCTGCTGAAAATCGGCCCACAGGATGTGGGTGGAATTCAGGATCCGCTCCCAGATCATTGATGGAGCGGGTAGAAGCACACTGGGGACGTTGAAGCCACGGGTCACGCCTTCCCAAAGCGCGATCAGAGCCGCGCCGAAAAGCACCGGAATCACGATGTTGATCAGGTTTGCAGTTGCCTGGTTGCCAGGCTTGAGCCGCGCAAGCCAGATGTTGACGGCCCAGGCCAGGAGCCAGAACAGGATCGCTGCAAGGAAGGGACCATTCATGCCGCGACTCCCATCCTACGGTTGACGCGCGCACCAATCAAATCGACAGTCATCACCAGAATGCCCGCAAGGGCCGCAGCCATCAGCAGTGCCGACCAGATCTGAACCGTCTGGCCGTAGTACGAGCCTGCCAGCAGCCGCGCGCCGAGGCCGGCGACGGCACCGGTCGGCAGTTCACCGACGATGGCGCCAACCAGCGCGATCGAGATCGCAACCTTCATGGAGGTGACGAGAAACGGCACGGCTGCCGGCAACCGCAGTTTCCAGAAGGTCTGCGCCGCACTGGCCAAATAGGTGAGCATCAGGTCGAGATGCATCACTTCGGGCGAGCGCAGCCCCTTGGTCATGCCGACCGCGATCGGAAAGAACGAAAGATACATCGAGATCGTCGCCTTTGGCAGCAGCCCGGAAATGCCTATCGCGTTGAGCACCACGATGATCATCGGTGCGATGGCGAGGATCGGGATCGTCTGCGAGGTGATGATCCAGGGCATCAGCGACCGGTCGAGCGTCTGGAAATGGACGATGCCGACGGCCAGCGCGACGCCGAGAACCGTGCCCATTGCAAAGCCAAGAAGTGTCGAGGACAGTGTGATCCAGGAGTGGTAGACGAGACTGCGTTTCGACGTGATCTTCTTGCCGACCGTTGTGTCCCACAATTCCGCAAACACCTGGTGCGGAGCAGGAAGAACCGGGCGCTCCTGAGCCATGGTGCGCGGCAGGATTTCCGTGAAGCTGATTTCGGTTCCCGCTCGGCCTGCCTGGTCTCGCTCGAACGGGGCGTTGAGGAACACAGAAGCCGTATACCAGATCGCAATGATGGCGAGTACCACTGTTCCGATTGGCAGGATCTTGTCGTGAAGGAGGCTGGGTGAGTTCATCCGGCGCGCTCCCATTGCATCAGTACATCCGGCAATCGTTCCTCGTTGTCCCCCTGCGTTCGGCGGACTTCGCGGAATCCCTCACGTGCGTAAAAGCGTCTCGCGCCTTCATTGGCGACGAATGTCCAAAGGCTCAGTCTTTCGCGACCGGTCTTGGCATAATTGAGAAGCGCGCGGCCTATGCCCATACCGGGCGTGGCTACATAGAGCGCGGTTACCATGTCACTGGCGGGGTCCAACGCCATGAATCCCAGCACCGGATCCCCTGCCACCCAGACTTGCCGCCGCTTGAAGACGAAATCCCGATAGAAGGCCAGCACTGCTTCACGACTGTGCACCCTGGGCATCCAGATACGGTCATCAATCCAGTTGTTCAGGATTTGTGCACAGGCCCGTGCATCTTCCGCAACTGCAGGTCTGGGAGTTGCAACAGCCTCCTCAATCATCATAGCTGTGGCCCTCACGCAAGCCTTCGCGAACCTGGTGCGCGATCTTGAGGAACTCCGGCGTCTCGCGGATGTCGAGCGGACGGTCCGTGCCGAGGTCGCAGTCGATGATTTCGTGAATGCGACCCGGACGCGGGCTCATCACCACGATCTTGGTCGACAGGAACACCGCTTCCGGGATCGAGTGGGTGACGAAGACCACGGTCTTTTTCGTCTTGGCCCAAAGCTTGAGCAACTGTTCGTTCAGATGGTCGCGGACGATTTCGTCGAGCGCGCCGAAGGGTTCGTCCATCAGCAGCATATCCGGTTCGACCGCAAGCGCGCGGGCAATCGATGCCCGCTGCTGCATGCCGCCCGAGAGCTGCCAGGGAAACTTCTTCTCGAAACCCGCCAGGTTGACCAGTTCAAGGTTTTTGCCGATGCGCTCCGCGCGGGTTTTCTGGTCCAGCCCCATGACTTCGAGCGGCAGGGCGATGTTGTCCTCGATGGTGCGCCAGGGCAGCAGCGCCGCCTGCTGGAACACATAGCCATAGGCACGCTTGAGACGCGCCTCCTCCGGCGTCATGCCGTTGACCGACACGCTGCCCCCGGTGGGCTGCTCAAGATCGGCGATGACCCGGAGCAGGGTGGTCTTGCCGCAGCCGGACGGCCCGATCAGCGAGACGAATTCGCCCTCGGTGATGTCGAGCGTAATGTCTTTGAGCGCATGGACAGGGCCATCATTGGTCTGGAAGGTGAGGTCCAGATTCTGGGCGGAGATGACGGTTTCAGGCATTGGTTGCCGCTTTTTGTTTCATTGTGTTCCCCGGATGCAGGTTTGCTCCGCCCATCAGGATGGCGGAGCAAGGTTTATGCCATCACACGCCGGTGGCCGGAATGCCTGACCGCTCGATCTTGCGGGGCGAGGTGAGCTCCTTCCAGGTCGACAACGCCTTGTTGATGGGCGTGACCGGCGGCCGCTTGACGAATTTGCCGTGGCCTTCCTGCGCCTTGACCTCGCCGTCGTCGATGGCGACATGGCCGCGGGTCAGGGTGTAGCGCGGCAGGCCCTTGACGTGCTTGCCCTCGAAGACGTTGTAGTCGATGGCCGACTGCTGGGTCTTGGCGCTGATGGTCTTCGAGTTCTCCGGATCCCAGACCACCAGATCGGCGTCGGAGCCGATCAGAACCGCACCTTTCTTCGGGTAGGTGTTCAAAATCTTGGCGATGTTTGTCGAGGTGACGGCGACAAATTCGTTCATGGTCAGCCGCCCGGTGGACACGCCGTAGGTCCAGAGCATCGGCATGCGGTCCTCGAGCCCGCCGGTGCCGTTCGGTATCTTGGTGAAATCGCCGACGCCGTAGCGCTTCTGCTCGGTGGAGAAGGCGCAGTGGTCGGTGGCCACCACCTGCAGCGATCCCGCAGAAAGTCCGGCCCAGAGCGAGTCCTGGTGCATCTTGTTGCGGAAGGGCGGGCTCATCACCCGGCGTGCCGCGTGATCCCAATCCGGGTTGGCGTACTCGCTTTCATCAAGGGTGAGGTGCTGGATCAGTGGCTCGCCCCACACCCGCATGCCCTTCTGCCGCGCCCGGCGGATGGCCTCGTGGCTTTGTTCGCAGGATGTGTGGACGACATAGAGCGGCGTCCCGGCCATGTCGGCAATCATCACGGCGCGGTTGGTGGCCTCGCCCTCCACTTCCGCTGGCCGCGAATAGGCATGCGCTTCCGGGCCGTTGTTGCCTTCGGCCAGAAGCTTCTGCTGCAACTGCGCGACCACGTCGCCGTTTTCGGCGTGAACCATCGCAATGCCGCCCAGTTCGCCGACGCGGCTGAACGAGGCATACATCTCGTCGTCATCCACCATCAGCGCGCCCTTGTAGGCCATGAAGTGCTTGAAGGTGGTGATGCCCTTGTCCTTGACCACCGTTTCCATCTCGTTGAACACCTGTTCGCCCCACCAGGTAATCGCCATGTGGAAGGAATAGTCGCAATGGGCGCGGGTCGACTTGTTGTCCCACATGGAAATGGCTTCGAGCAGCGACTGGCCAGGCGAGGGGAGGGCGAAATCGATCACCATGGTGGTGCCGCCCGAGAGAGCCGCGCGGGTGCCACTCTCGAAATCATCGGTCGAATAGGTGCCCATGAAGGGCATTTCCAGATGGGTGTGCGGATCGATGCCGCCGGGCATGACGTAGCAGCCGGTGGCATCGAGCGTCTTGTCGCCAACCAGATTGGGGCCGATGGCGGTGATCACCCCACCCTCAATCATCACGTCCGCCTTGTAGGTCAGGTCGGCGGTGACGATGGTTCCATTCTTGATGACTGTGGTGCTCATGATGCACGTCCTCTTGCTGTTCCGGTTTTTTCTGTTGATCAGCCGTCTTGGCGCGGCCTTTCAAAACTCAAGTCTGTTCAGTCCGCGTATCCGGGATTGTCCCGGTCGAGCACGCGCTTCATTTCCTCGAAATGCGACGTCTCGGCGTCCTTGTAGACGTCCCATTCGCGCGCGACGGATTCGGCCAGTTCGTCGCTCATCACATTGAGCGGCTGCCCTGTCGAATAGGCCAGCACCATGGTGCGCGCCGCGCGCTCGAGATGGTACATGGCGTCAAACGCCTCGGCCACGGTGCGGGCCACGGTGGTCACGCCGTGATTGGCCATCATCACGTTGGAATGGTTGCCGATGGTCGCGGCAATCCGTTCGCCCTCGGCTTCCTCGGAGGCGATGCCGCCGAATTCCATATCCATGGCGAGACGGTTGAAGAAACGCGCCGTCACCTGGTCGATCGGCTTGATCGACGGGTCCTTGAGGCCGGCCAGTGCGGTGGCGTGCGGCGGATGCAGATGCAGCGCCACCCGCGCATGCGGCACGCGGCGGTGGATCGCGCCGTGGATCGACCAGGCCGACGGATCGGGCGCATCGGGCCGGTTCATCGTGTCGGGATCGTCGGCGTCGATCAGCAGCAGTTCACTGGCCTTCGCCATCGAGAAATGCTTCCAGCGCGGGTTCATAAGAAACTTGCGGCCATCCGGCGAGACGGCAGCCGAGAAATGATTGGCGACGCCCTCGTGCCAGTCGTAATAGGCGGCAAGCCTGAGCGCTGCGGCGAGGTCGACGCGAAGCTGCTGCTCGTCGCTGCGGTCGAGTTGGACGATGTCGGCGGATTGGCTCATGATCTATTCCACCACCTGCGCCGTCTCGACAACCGCATGCATCAGCACGTCGGTGCCGGCGGCGGCCCATTCCTTGGAGATGTCCTCGGCCTCGTTGTGGCTCAGTCCGTCGACGCAGGGGCACATCACCATGGCGGTCGGCGCTACGCGGTTGATCCAACAGGCGTCATGGCCGGCGCCCGAGATGATGTCCATGTGGGAATAGCCAAGGCGCTCGGCAGCATCGCGCACGGCCTTGACGCAGTCATGGTCGAATTCCGGCGGATCGAACTGGCCGACGATCTCGGCTTCAAAGCTCACGCCGAGCGCGTCGCAGAGTTTGGGGGCTTCCGCCATCAGGCGGTCGACCATGCCGTTCAACGTATCGAGCTCGTGGCTGCGGAAGTCGATGGTGAAGACCACCTTGCCGGGAATGATGTTTCGCGAGTTCGGATAAACATCGATGTGTCCGATGGCGCCCACCGCGTTGGGGGCGTTGTCCATCGCGATCTCGTGCACCAGTTCGGTGATCTGGGCAAGTCCGCGGCCGGCATTGAGCCGCATCGGCATCGGGGTCGAGCCGGTGTGGCTTTCCTTGCCGGTCACCGTGCACTGGATCCAGCGCAAGCCCTGGCCGTGGGTGACGACGCCGATGTCCTTGCCCTTGGCTTCGAGAATCGGGCCCTGCTCGATATGCAGCTCGAACAGCGCATGCATCTTGCGGGCGCCAACTTCCTCGTCGCCCTTCCAGCCGATGCGCTCGAGCTCGTCACCGAAGCGCTTGCCCTTGGCGTCCGTCTTGTCATAGGCCCAGTCCTGGTCGTGCACACCGGCGAAGACGCCCGAGGCAAGCATGGCGGGCGCAAAGCGCGTGCCTTCCTCGTTGGTCCAGTTGACTACCACAATCGGGTGCTTTGTCTTGATGTCGAGATCGTTGAGGGTGCGCACCAGCTCCAGCCCGCCGAGCACTCCCAGCACACCGTCATATTTGCCGCCGGTGGGCTGGGTGTCGAGGTGGCTGCCGACATAAACGGGAAGCGCGTCCGGATCGGTACCGGGGCGGGTCATGAACATGTTGCCCATGGTGTCGACGCCCATGGTGAGGCCGGCCTGTTCGCACCACTTGCGGAACAGGTGCCGGCCTTCGCCGTCCTCGTCGGTCAATGTCTGGCGGTTGTTGCCGCCGGCAACACCAGGCCCGATCTTGGCCATCTCCATAAGCGAATCCCACAGCCTGTCGGCGTTGATGCGAAGATTTGCAGCGGGTGTGGACATGATCGGTTCCTCTGGTCTGCTTTGTGGTCTTTCTGATCGCCCCGGATCAGTTCCGGGGCATGAAGGGTCGACTCCCGCTCAGGTCGGGAAGTTGAACACCGCCCCGGACTTGATGCCGTTGGGCCAGCGTGAGGTGATGGTCTTGAGACGGGTATAGAAGCGCACGCCTTCAGGCCCGTAGATCGAATGATCGCCGAAAAGCGAGCGCTTCCAGCCGCCGAAGGAGTGGTAGGCGACCGGCACAGGGATCGGCACATTGACGCCGACCATGCCCACCTCAATGGAATCGGAGAAGGCTCGGGCGGCGTCACCGTCGCGGGTGAAGATCGCGGTGCCGTTGCCGTATTCATGCTCATTGATCATCTGTACGGCGTCATCGAAGCTATCGGCCCTGACAACCGACAGAACCGGGCCGAAAATCTCTTCCTTGTAGATCTTCATGTCGATGGTCACGCGGTCGAACAGCGTGCCGCCGACGAAATAGCCGTTTTCATAGCCCTGCAGCGAGAAGCCGCGGCCATCGACCACCAGTTCCGCGCCTTCCTTAACGCCCTGATCAATGTAGCCGAGCACCTTTTCCTGAGCCTGCTTCGTGACGACCGGACCCATTTCTGCGGCCTCGTCGGTCGATGGTCCGATCTTCAACGCCTCGACGCGGGGCTTCAATTTGGCAACCAGCGCGTCGGCGGTTTTCTCGCCAACAGGAACCGCGACCGAGATCGCCATGCAGCGTTCGCCGGCGGATCCGTAGCCTGCGCCCATCAGCGCATCGGCGGCCTGGTCCATGTCGGCGTCGGGCATGATCACCATGTGGTTCTTCGCGCCGCCCAGCGCCTGGACGCGCTTGCCGTTGGCGGTGCCGCGTGAAAAGACATATTCGGCAATCGGGGTCGATCCGACAAAGCTCACCGCCTTGACGTCGGGGTGATCGAGCAGCGTGTCGACGGCGAGCTTGTCGCCATGCACGACGTTGAGCACGCCCTCGGGGAAGCCTGCTTCAACGAAGAGTTTCCAAACCAGCATCGGCGCCGACGGGTCGCGCTCGGAGGGCTTGAGCACGAAGGTGTTTCCGCAGGCGATAGCGATGGGATACATCCACATCGGCACCATGGCCGGGAAGTTGAACGGCGTGATGCCGGCGACCACACCCAGCGGCTGGCGGTCGGCGATGGAATCGACGCCCGGGCCCACATTGCGCGAGAAGTCGCCCTTCAAGAGGTTGGGAATGCCGCAGGCGAATTCCACAACTTCGATGCCGCGGGTAACTTCGCCCAAGGCATCGTCATGGGTCTTGCCGTGCTCGCGCGAGATCTCGCGGGCGATGTCGGCTGCGTGACGGTCGAGCAGTTCCTTGAATTTGAACATGAACCGCGCCCGCTTCAACGGCGGCATCGCGCCCCAGGCCGGCTGTGCCGCCTTGGCGTTGGCCACGGCGGCATTGATCTCGTCGACGGTGGAAAGCGGCAACTCGGCGATCTGTTCGCCTGTCGCCGGATTGAAGACGCCCGAGCGCCGCTCGGAGGCTGAAACGGTGAGTTTGCCGCCAATGGCGTTTTCGATAATCTGCATTTCAGTCAACCTCGTTCAGAACGCTGCGCACACAGTCGATCAGTTCATCAATTTGCGATTTGGAGATGATCAGCGGTGGCGACAGCGCGATGATGTCACCGGTGGTACGGATCAGTGCGCCTTTTTCCCAGGCGCGGACAAAGCAGGAGAACGCCCGCTTGGTGGGCTCCCCGGCGATCGGGTCGAGCTCGATGGCACCGATCAGGCCGATGTTGCGGATGTCGATGACATGCGGTTCGCCCTTGAGCGAATGCAACGCCTCTTCCCAGTAGGGCGCAAGCTCATTGGCGCGTTCGAACAGGCCTTCCTGCTTGTAGGTTTCCAGCGTGCCGAGTGCCGCCGCGCAGGCGATCGGATTGCCCGAATAGGTATAGCCGTGGAAGAACTCGATCATGTGTTCGGGGCCCTGCATGAAGGCGTCGTGGATTTCCTGGGTGACGAACACCGCGCCCATCGGGATGACGCCGTTGGTCAGCCCCTTGGCGGTCACCATGATGTCGGGTTGGACGTCGAAATGCTGGGCGCCGAAGGCGGAACCGAGCCGGCCATACCCGGTGATCACCTCGTCGAAGATCAACAGGATGCCGTGCTGGGTGCAGATCTCGCGCAGCCGCTTGAGATAGCCTTTCGGCGGGATCAGCACGCCGGTCGATCCGGCAACCGGCTCGACGATGACGGCGGCCACGGTCGACGGATCGTGCAGGGTGACGATGCGCTGCAATTCATCCGCCAGGTCGCCGCCATGTTCGGGCTCGCCGCGCGTAAACGCATTCTTTTCCGGCAGATGTGTGTGCGGCATGTGATCGACGCCGGTCAGGAGCGTACCGAACATCTTGCGGTTGGCAACGATGCCGCCCACCGAGATGCCGCCGAAATTGACCCCGTGATAGCCGCGTTCGCGGCCAATCAGGCGGAAGCGCGAGCCATTGCCTTTGACGCGGTGATAGGCGAGCGCCACCTTGAGCGCGGTTTCCACCGACTCCGATCCGGAATTGGTGAACAGCACATTGGCCATGTTGTCCGGCGCGATGTCGATCAGGCGATTGGCCAGTTCAAAGGCCTTCGGATGGCCCATCTGGAATGCCGGCGCGTAGTCAAGTTCGCCGGCCTGCTCGCGGATCGCCTCGGTGATCAACGGACGGCAATGGCCGGCGTTCACGCACCACAGACCGGCAGTGCCGTCGAGGATCTGGCGACCGTCGGCGGCGCTGAAATGCATGTCCTTTGCGGCCACCATCATCCGCGGGTTCTGCTTGAACTGGCGGTTGGCGGTAAAAGGCATCCAGAACGCCCGAAGGTCATTCGGTGTGGTGTTGAGCCGGTTCGACATTGGTGGTGCGCCTCCTGACGCGTGGTTTCCCGATCATTCAGTCAATGGCCCGTTCGCCCCTCGGACCGTCAGTGCAAAGCCGTGTTGCGAATTCTTGACTGTTTGATAAAACTCTATCAGGGCGAACTGTCCGGTCAAGGTCAATTGTCACCGCCGAAAGGCGTCAGGCGCGGGGGATGAAACTTGAGGGCACGGGCCATGGAGACCCAGCGCAAGACGCGAATTCAGATCGAAAACCAGGAACGGATTCTTGATGCGGCGCTGGAGGTCTTCTCCGAGCGGGGATTTCGCGGCGCCACCATCGACCAGATCGCTGAGCAGGCGGGAATGTCCAAACCCAACCTGCTGTATTACTTCAGGCGCAAGAAGGACATGTATGAGGCCCTCATCACGCGTCTGCTCGACACCTGGCTCGAGCCCTTGCGGGAGCTGGATGGCAACGGAGACCCGCTGCCCGAACTGCAATCCTACATCCGGCGCAAACTTGAAATGTCGCGCGACTTCCCGCGCGAAAGCCGCCTGTTCGCCAACGAGATCCTGCAGGGGGCGCCGCATATTCACAAGCTTCTGGAAACCGAACTCAAGCCGCTGGTCGACGACAAGGCGGAGGTGATCCGCGGCTGGGTTAAGCAGGGGGTGATCAATCCGGTCGATCCGCGGCATCTGATCTTCTCGATCTGGTCCACGACCCAACATTACGCGGATTTCGACATCCAGGTTCGCGTCATCCTGGGTCCTGATCGCGGCGGAGACGGGCGTTTCGAGGATGCTGCGAGATACCTCGAAGCGCTGTTCCTGGACGGATTGCGGCCCGCCGGGGTCGGGAAACCTCAGCCAAAGGTAACAAGCCTGTAGAGGGTCTTCCGCGTTCTCCGGCCGGCACATGCCACAAGGCTGCGCGATGGCTCGTGTCTACTCGATCAGTCGTCTAGCCGATCAGGCCCACGGCGCGTTTTGCCTCGTCGGTCTTGAGCGAGAAATCGTCGCCGTCATAGGGCCGTCCTGCATCGGTTGCGAGCCAGGCAATGGCTTCGCCAGCCCATTCTGCCGGGATATGCTTGGACCAGTCGAGCTGGCTCACCGGGTTGACGCCCGATGTCTTGATTGCGCGTTGCATGTCGGTCGCCACGGTGCCCGGTGAAAGTCCGACCACACGGATATTGTCGGGATGGTACTCCCGGTAGGCACAGCGTGTCAGCGACAGGACCGCTGCCTTGGTCGAGCAATAGTGGCTCCAGCCCTCGAGCGCATTTGTCGCAGCACCCGAGGAGATGTTGATGATGACACCGCCGCCATTGTCTTTCATGAGCGGAATCGATGCCCGAAGACCGTGATAGACACCCTTGAAATTGATGTCGACCGCCTGGCCCCACGCCTCGGGATCGGACTCCGCAATGTGTGCGATCGGGTCGATGACGCCGGCATTGTTGACGAGAATATCGAGGCTGCCGAAATGCTGCACAGCCTTGCCAATGGCGGTCTCGAAATCGCTGTAGCGTGCAACGTCGCACGTGACCGCCAGCGCCTTGTCGCCGATCTCCGAAGCAATGCGTTCTATGTCGCCGGAAGACCGGGCAGCAAGCACAACATTGGCGCCGTGGCCCGCCATGATGCGCGCTGCGGCCTCGCCGATGCCGCGGCTTGCGCCGGTGATGAAGGCCGTCTTGCCGCTCAGATCAATGCTCATCCTGGACTCCTTTATGCTGGTGTTCCTTTTGCGCTTGATCCCGTCCGCAATCAAGGTGAGACGCGGCGCTTCTTATACGATGGAATGAAATCGCTAGGCGGATAACGGCGGCGTTGCATGATCCACATTTTTGGGGTCACGGCGCGTCACAAATCAAGAAACCTTGATACACTGCTGGCATCAGGCGACAGCTTGCGCTAAGCGGGGGGAATCGAACGCCCAAGATGCAGGAGCCAAACCGTGAGCATCGTCATCCATCACAATCCGAACTGCGGCACATCCCGCAATGTGCTTGAGATCATCCGTGGCCTTGCCGGGGAGCCCACGATCATCGAGTATCTTGAGACCGGCTGGACGCGACCGCAGTTGGTCGCCCTGTTCGCGGCCGCAGGACTGACGCCGCGCGACGCATTGCGGATTTCAAAATCGCCTGCCGAGGAATTGGGCCTGACCGATCCGGCGGTCGGCGACGATGCCATTCTCGATGCGATGGTCGAGCATCCGGTGCTGGTCAATCGGCCGATCGTCTGTACGCCGAGAGGCGTTGCCCTCTGCCGGCCCTCGGAGAAGGTATTTGCCCTTCTCGATGTCGCGTCCGGGACCTCTTTCACGAAGGAAGACGGCGAAGTGGTGACCGCTCCATGAGCAATGACATGCCAAATCTCGATCGGGAAAGCTTTCACCTGCCGGACGTGAACAGGCTGGCGCTGCCGGGTGAGCCGGATCATCCGCCGCGCGTGCTGATGCTTTACGGGTCCTTGCGGAGGCGGTCCTATTCGCGGTTTCTTACCCACGAAGCAAGGCGGGTTCTGGAAGCGATGGGCGCAGAGGTCCGGCTCTTTGATCCCTCAGGCTTGCCGCTGGTTTCCGATGATGCCGACCAACATCCCAAGGTGCTGGAACTGCGTGAGTTGTCGCTCTGGTCGGAAGCCCAGGTCTGGTGCTCGCCGGAGCGGCATGGCGCCATGACCGGTGTGATGAAGACACAGATCGACTGGCTGCCGCTGGCGCCGATCGGCGGCGTTCGGCCGACACAGGGCCGGACACTGGCGCTGATGCAGGTCAGTGGCGGCTCGCAGAGCTTCAATACGCTCAATCAGTTGCGGGTCCTGGGCCGCTGGATGCGGATGATCACCATCCCCAACCAGTCCTCGGTGCCAAGGGCCTTTGCGGAGTTCGACGACGAAGGTCGGATGAAGCCATCTCCATTCTACAACCGGATGGTCGACGTCATGGAGGAGTTGATGAAGTTCACGCTTCTCACCCGCGGACGCTCGGACTACCTAGTCGACCGCTACTCCGAGCGTGTGGAGAGCGCCGAAGAACTTTCGAAACGCGTCAACCAGCGCTCGATCTGACCGGTCAGCTCCTGTAGGAGGCGCTATAGCGAAAGTCGTCCATGTCGGCCTCGATTCCGCGCAACTCGGATTGCATGCGGCCGATATCCCGCTCCAGATCGCGGATCTTCCAGCGATTGTTGTCGATCAGGCGTTCGGCGCTGCGCTGGTCCGTCTGGCCATTACGTATCTGTTCTTCGTATTGACGGATTTCGCTCTCGAGGCTTCGGATCTGCGATTCCGCATTGCGGATCTCGGTTGATTTGCGATGATACGTCCTGCCGAGCTCGTAGCCGTCGCGGAAACCGGGCTCCAGATTGGGCGGGCAGACATTGGCATAGGATTTTCCCTCGCGGCCGACCGTCAACCCGTTCAGCGGCGTGCAGTAGCGGGGAAGCCCCTGCTGATAGCCCTGGTACCAGGCTGTCTGGTCGGCAAGAACCCCGGCGCGCTCGCAGGCCTTGACGTGGCGTGCAAACCGGCTCTGCGGCTCATGACCGGCGGCTCCGTCCTGTTCCCCGATGACGCGCCAGTCGGCGACCGCGCATTCTTCCTTGGACATCGTCTGGCAGGAACCCAAGACGGCACAAAAGCAGATCAGCAAAACAACGCGAAACATTCCGACACCCCCAACACGTCAGATCATTGAAACTTTCTTAGCCAGATGAAGGCCTGATTGCAATTCGGTTTGCAGGAGGCTGCTGGCGTGGGGGTGCGGTTTCCGGCCGAGGTGTATCGTCGGTCGAGACTTGGACAAAGGGCAAGAGAAGGCAGGAAGGACCGCAAAAAAGAGAAAGGCTCCGCTTCGGGAGCGGAGCCTTTTCGCCAAATCCAACCCGAAGCTACTCAGCGGCCTGCTTGGCCATCGGATTGTTCGGGTGCGTGGTCCAGTTGGCGTAATCGTCCTGGATCGGACGACCGGTGCGCGGGTCGGTTCCCTCTGTCATTTCAACCATGGTGATGCAGTCATCCACCGGGCAGACATTGACGCAGAGATTGCAGCCGACGCATTCGTCATCCATGACCTCGAAGTGGCGCACGCCGTCCACCATCGAGGTGATCGCCTGGTGCGAGGTGTCTTCGCAGGCGATGTGGCAGCGGCCGCATTTGATGCACAGGTCCTGATCAATCCGCGCCTTGGTGATGTAGTTGAGATTGAGATACTGCCAGTCGGTGACATTGGGGACCGCGCGGCCCTGGAAGTCGGCGATCGTCTTGTAGCCCTTCTCGTCCATCCAGTCCGACAGACCGTCGGCCATCTCCTGCACGATCTTGAAGCCGTAGGTCATGGCCGCTGTGCAGACCTGCACCGTGCCGCAGCCGAGTGCGATGAACTCGGCGGCATCGCGCCAGGTTTGAACACCGCCGATGCCTGAAATGGGCAGGTCGTGAGTTTCCGGGTCACGGGCGATCTCGGCCACCATGTTGAGCGCGATCGGCTTGACCGCCGGGCCGCAATAGCCGCCATGGGAGCCTTTGCCGTCGATGGTCGGCGTCGGCGCGAAATTGTCGAGGTCCACAGAAACGATCGAGGAAATGGTGTTGATCAGCGAGACCGCATCGGCGCCGCCGGCCTTGGCCGCACGGGCCGGATAGCGGATGTCGGTGATGTTCGGCGTCAACTTCACGATCACCGGAAGCCGGCAATACTGCTTGCACCATTCGGCCACCATCTGGATGTATTCGGGAACCTGGCCAACGGCCGACCCCATACCACGTTCGCTCATGCCGTGCGGGCAGCCGAAATTCAGTTCAATGCCGTCCGCGCCCGTGTCTTCGACGCGCGGCAGGATCGCCTTCCAGCTTGCCTCGTCGCAGGGCACCATGATCGAGACGATCATCGCCCGGTCGGGCCAGCGCTTCTTGACCTCGGTGATCTCGCGAAGATTGGTTTCGAGGTCGCGATCGGTGATCAGCTCGATGTTGTTGAGACCGAGAAGCCTCCGGTCGGGACCCCAGATCGCCCCGTAGCGCGGGCCGTTGACATTGACCACCGGCGGGCCGGCTTCGCCGAGGGTCTTCCAGACCACGCCGCCCCAACCGGCCTCGAAGGCGCGCTCGACGTTGTAGGCCTTGTCGGTGGGTGGCGCGGAGGCGAGCCAGAAAGGGTTCGGGGATTTGATGCCGAGAAAGTTGGTCGAAAGATCAGCCATGTCCGTTCTCCTTAACCCGCAAGCGTGTTGTGAATGCTCTCGGCGGCAATCTTGCCGTCCTCGACCGCCGTGACCGTAAGATCCTCGCCGCCATGGGCGCAGTCGCCACCGACCCAGACATTGTTGAAGGGTGAGAGGCTTCGGTTGCCGGCCGCCCTGCCAAGCGTGGTTCCGTCAAGTTCCAGATCGCCGGTATCTTCCTGCATCCATTGGCCGATGGCTGCAAGCACTTGGTCGGCAGGGATTTCGAAGGTCTCGCCGGTTCCGGAAAGCTTGCCACCCTCGCTTGTCGTGTATTCGAACGTGATGCTCTCGACGGCATTGGCGCCGTTGATCCGGGAAGGCATGGCGTTGAACACCAGATGCACACCGTGGGCTGCTGCAAGATCCTGCTCGTAGCGGCTGGCCGGCATCCGTGCGCGATCCCGGCGATAGACCAGAGACACAGTCCTCGCTCCGAGGAGCTTCGATTGCACGGCGGCATCGACGGCGGTCATGCCGCCGCCAACCACCACGACATCCTGGCCCACGGGCAGTGTCGACTTGTCGTCCGTCTGGCGCAGGCGGGCGATGAAATCGATCGCGGCCTCAACGCCGGGCAAGTCACTTCCCGGAATGTTCAGCGCATAGGCCGACGGCAGGCCTATGCCAACGAATACCGCATCATACTCGTTCGCAAGGTCGTCGATCTGGAAGTTGCTGCCGAGGCGCTGTCCGAGCCTTAGTTCGATTCCACCGATCTGCATGAGCCAGTCAACCTCGCGCTGGGCAAAGTCATTGGTCGATTTGTAGGCGGCAATGCCGTATTCGTTGAGGCCGCCCGGCTTTTCGCGTGCCTCGAAAATCGTGATGTCATGGCCTTGCATGGCAAGGCGGTGGGCGCAGGAAAGTCCGGCCGGTCCGGCGCCTACCACCGCGACCTTTTTTCCGGTCGAGGCGGCCCGCTCAAACGGGTGCGGCAGGTCCCGTCCCATATAGGTGTCGGTGGCAAAGCGCTGCAATTCGCCGATCTTGACCGGCTTGCCTTCCGCAACCTCCCGCACGCACACCTCTTCACAGAGCGTCTCCGTGGGGCAGACGCGGGCGCACATGCCGCCCAGAATGTTCTGTTCGAAAATCGTCTTTGCCGCGCCGACCGGATTGCCGGTCTGGATCTGCCGGATGAACATCGGAATGTCGATGGAGGTCGGGCAGGCATTCATGCACGGCGCATCATAGCAGAAATAGCACCGGTCCGCCTCCACCAGCGCTTCGTGCTGATCGAGCGGCGGATGAAGATCGGAAAAGTTTTCGGCATACTCCGCGTCGGAAAGGCGACCCGGTTTGATGTCGGTAGCTGTCATTCTCTGGACCCCTCGTTGTCGAGATCATTTGCGGTCTCTTTGGCGCAACTCCTCAGTGTCGCCATCGCCGCGATTTCGAAAGAATGAAGCCGTTTTATCAAAAGGTCAATTTTTTTATCAAATGATCAAAATTTGACCTTTAAAGTCAAGATTGCGCTTCTCGTGAAGCCCGGTAAATATGCAGCAAAAGCAAGGAGCCAAACGTGACGGACTACCCGATCAGCGACTACGACGATGCCTATGCCAACGGCGCCCATATTGCCGGCGCAGAAGATTATCCACCACGATGGTCAGCCCTTGCGGCAGATTTTCGCAGCACTCTGGAAACTGCCGGCAAGGCGCGGCTGGATCTGGCCTATGGAAGCACAGCGCGGCAGCGGGTCGATCTCTTCCTTCCCGAAGGGGACCCGCGAGGCCTGGTCGTGTTCGTGCACGGCGGCTACTGGAAGGCTTTCGACAAGTCCGTCTGGTCGCATCTGGCAGCGGGTCCGCTGGGGCACGGTTTTGCCGTGGCAATGCCGAGCTACACGCTGTGCCCGGACGCGCGTATCAGCGAGATCAGCGGGGAAATCGCCACGGCAATCTCATTCTGCGCTTCCGAGATCAAAGGTCCGATTCATCTCACCGGGCATTCCGCCGGCGGGCATCTGGTCACGCGGATGATCAGTGATGACGTGCTTTTGCCGGATTCAGTGCTGGCGCGCATTTCCGGCGTGGTTTCCATTTCGGGGGTCCACGACCTGAGGCCCGTGATGCGGACCGCCATGAACGATGTTCTTTGCATCGATGCGAGCGAAGCCCTCGCGCACAGCCCGGCCTTGCTCCAGCCGGCGTTAGCAATCCCGGTCACGGCCTGGGTCGGGGCGGACGAACGGCCGGAATTCGTTCGGCAGAACCGGATCCTCTACGAAATCTGGCGCGGTTTCCTAACGCCGATGACGATGGTCGAGGAAGCGGGCAAGCACCACTTCGACGTGATTGACGGCCTCGCCGATCCATCCCACGGCCTCTGCCGGGCGGTCGTCGGGGCAGCCTCCTGAGCATGCAGCGCGCGCTCGGCGCGGAATTAAGTCTTTCTTGACCCGCGACGGTCGACAATCGGGCATCAGGCCGTGATCCCGGAAGGCCTGCAGGAAATTCCCCGTACATGACGGGGAATGCAGCATGCATTGCGGATACGTCCATGTCGAAGATGAAGCTTTTTGCCGGCCTCGCGGTTTGTCTTGCGGTTCTGGCTTCCCAGGCCGCGCCAAGGGCGGAAGAACAGATGCCCGATCCGGACTGGTCCGGCTCGGGCCTTGAAGGCGAGTGGTGGGCGACCCCGAACGTCACGCTCGAGTACCAGCCGGGTGCGCTCTGCGCGGCCGTGCCGGGCGGGACCGTCGAGCCATGGGACGCGATCATCGGCATCAACGGGATGCGGCTTTCGAGCGGTCAAGGATACCGGCTGGCCGTCAGCGTCTCGGCTGATCCGGAGGGCCGCGTGCGTGCGCTCGCGCAGGAGGGTGTCGAACCGTGGCGGCCGGAAGGCGAACTCGTCCGAAGCCTCTCCACCGAACGCCAGGATGCCATGATGCTTTTCCAGTCGGGTGCAACGCGGAAGAATGCGCAGGTGGTGTTTCAACTCGGCGGGTCGGACGAGCCCTGGCGGTTCTGCCTGCATTCGGTTTCGCTGAAATCCGGCAATGAATTCCTGCCGGATGTCCAAGGCAATTTCGATACGCCCATCCGGGTTAACCAGGTGGTCTACCTGCCCGACGGACCGAAGCGGGCGACGCTGGTGCGGTCGGAGAGCGAACCGGTGGGCTGGTCGCTGCTCTCGGCATCGGGGAACGAGGTTGCGTCAGGCCGAACCCGTCCCGAGGGGTGGGATGCGGCGTCCGGTCTCAACACGCACCGGATCGATTTCAGCGATTTCAACGGAACCGGCGATGACTTCGTTCTGAAGGTGGAAAACGCCCAGAGCCATCCATTCTCGATCTCGGACGGAATCTATCCCGGCCTTTATGCCGATGCGCTTTCCTATTTCTACAAGGTCCGCAGCGGCATCGAGATACGCGCAGAGTTCGCCGGTGAGGAGTATGCCCGGCCGGCAGGCCATATGGGCAAGCGGCCCAACCGGGGAGATACGTCGGTCGGCTGTGTCGAAGCCCGCACCGCACGTGAAGTCTATGGCGAGGCGTGGAGTTGCAGCTATCGGCTCGATGTCTCCGGCGGCTGGTACGATGCCGGGGATTTCGGCAAGTACGTCGTCAATGGCGGGATCGCAACAGCGCAACTGCTTGCAACCTACGAGCGCGCGCTGCACCACGGCAGCGCTGGATCGGCCGCCTTGGGCGAGGCTGCTCGCCCAATCCCGGAAACGGGCAACGGCGTACCGGACATTCTCGACGAGGCAAGATGGGAGCTCGACTTCCTCATGTCGATGATCGTGCCCGAAGGCGAACCCTATGCCGGAATGGCGCACCACAAGATGCATGGCAACACCTGGACCACCGGCGCCATCCTGCCGCACCGGGACCGTGCCGAGCGCGTTCTGCATCGGCCGTCCACGGCGGCAACCCTCAATCTTGCCGCCGCTGCGGCGCAGGGCGCGCGGCTGTTTTCGAAGTTCGACCCTGCCTATGCGGACAGGCTGACCGCTGCCGCCATCCGTGCCTTTGAGGCTGCGGAAGCCCATCCCGATCTCCATGCGCCGGCCACAACCGGTCTGTTTGGCGGCGGCGACTATCAGGATGACGATGTTTCGGACGAGTTCTACTGGGCCGCGGCGGAACTCTTCATCACGACAGGCGACCGGGCCTGGCTCGACAGGTTGAAGGCCTCGTCGCATTGGGATGGAGCCGTGTTCGCGCCCGATGGTTTCAACTGGCGCAGCACCGCCGCACTGGGACGGCTTCATCTCGCCTCACTCCCGTCAAAGCTCGGTCAGGCAGATCTGGAAAGGGTCAGGTCCTCCGTGGTGGACGCCGCCGATCGCTATGTCATGCAGCAGCGCGGTGAGGCCTTTGGCGTGGTGTACAATCCGCCACAAGGCTTCGGCTGGGGCTCGAACCATTCGGTCATCCAGAACATGATCGTGGTGGCCACGGCCTATGACATCACCGGCGACCGGCGCTATCTGCAGGCAGTGCGCGAAAGCATGGACTACCTGCTCGGGCGCAACGCCCTGGGAATCTCCTATGTGACCGGTTACGGGTCCTACTACGCGGAACGGCAGTATTCGAACATCTTCTCCCATGCCACGGACCCGTCGTTCCCGCGTCCGCCCAAGGGCGTCATGGCCGGCGGCCCCAACAGCCAGCCGGCCGACGACTTTGCGATTGCCGTTCTTGCGGGGTGCGCGCCGCAGGCCTGCTATGTCGATGATCCGCGGTCTTTTTCGACCAACGAGATCGCGATCAACTGGAATGCACCGCTGGTCTGGATCGCCGCGTTTCTTGCGGACACGGAGTGATCGGCCCGCGGGCGTCGGATGGACAAGAGGTTCAGGCAACCGCATCTTAACGCGGCCACGCTAGTCTCCCGGTTACTTCAATCACCCGGGAAAGGGCCCATGGCCACGATTGCGTTCATTGGCACAGGTTTCGTCGCCGATTACTACATGACGACACTCGCCAACCATCCGGGGCTGAAACTGGCCGGGGTCTGGGACCTCAATGCGTCCCGTCTCCAACAGTTCTCTGCGTTTCATGGTATGCGGGCTTACCGTTCGCTTGAGGAATGCCTTTCCGAGCCCGATGTTGACATTGTCGTCAACCTGACAAACCCGGAAAGCCATTTCGCGCTCAATTGTTCGGCGCTTGAGGCCGGAAAGCATGTTTATTGCGAAAAGCCGCTGGGGATGACCTACGACGAAGCGGTCAAGGTCATTGAGCTTGCCGAGGAGAAGAAGCTCACGGTGTGCGGCGCGCCCGCCAACGGACTGTCGGATGCGCAGCAACTCACCGCGCAGCTCATCGGGGAGGGGCGAATCGGTACTCCGCGCCTTGCCTATGCCGAGATGGAGGACGGGCCGGTCTTCAAGGACAACTGGCGGGATTGGCGCTCCCGTTCGGGCGCCAAGTGGCCGGGTCTGCACGAGTTCGAGATCGGCTGCACGCTCGAACACGCAGGTTACGGCCTCTCATGGCTGGTGGCGCTCTTCGGACCGGTTGCCGGCGGTCAGGCGTTCTCAGCGCTTGCTTTTCCCGACAAGGGCCCGGGAACCGAGGGCCTCTCGCTGGCCGCCGATTTTTCTGTCGGGTGCCTTTCCTTCGAAAGTGGAGTGACCGCGCGCCTGACCTGCGGGCTTGCGGCGCCGCGCGACCGGTCGCTGACAATCGTCGGTGACGAGGGAACGATCGTGGTACGCGATCTCTGGGATGACCGGTCGGCGGTGCATCTCAGCCGGTTTGCGGAAAAGCCGCCTCTGATCCAACGGCTTGCCGGGAGGTTCGAGCGGGAGAGGGGGCGCGTTCTGCCGATCCGGCTTACCCACGGCAAAGCGGTCCGTTATCCCTTTCCGCCCTCCGCATCGGCGCTCTCGGCATTTCCGTCAAAAATTGATTTCGCGCGCGGCATCGTCGCCATGGCAGAGGCGATCGGAAAAGGGGAGGCGCCGTTCTTTTCAGGCCGACGTGCATTGCACCTGACCGAGCTGGCGCTGGCTCTCAATGACGGGATAGGCGCGTTCGAACCAAAATCCCGCTTCTGAATGCGTCAAGTCGCGCTGGTTTCTGCTTGCCGCGCGAGAACTGCATCGATCATTTCGAGCACTGCCAGGGTGTCATCGAGTGGGTTGCCCGGTTCCTCGGCAAATCCGGAGAGGATTGCCTTCGACGCCGCCTCGATTTCGAACTGCAAGCCGCTGCCTGGAAAGGGGTGCTGATGGTGCGCGACGCCGGGCAGCGGCAAATGCCGGAACAGCTTCCGCCGGATGCGCGCCTGCATGCCGCTGCCGCCGGGAACCGCGAGATTGGCGATCGCTCTCGATTTGCAGATCGCAAATCCGGTCGCATTGATGAACAGCGGTCCGAGCACCAGGACGCCATCATCTCCCTCGATGACAAGCTGGTTGGTGCCGTCGCGGTCGAAGCCGCAGGTGATGGTGGCTGTCGCGTCGGCAAAGCTCAGAGAAATGAGTGCACCGATGTCGACGCCCGACGGTGCGGCGCGCCATTTGCCTTCGACGGCCCGGGGGGTGCCCAGAACGCAACGCGCCAGCGAGAGCGGATAGACGCCGATGTCATGCAGGGCTCCGCCGCCCTGATCCCGGTCGAAGAGCCGGTTTGCCGAATCATAGGGAACCTTCCAGGCGATGTCGGCCTGAAAGTGCCTGACCTTGCCGATGGCGCCGGCCCTGATGGCATTGCGGGCTGCGGTGAACGCGGGCAGATAGCGCGCCCACATCGCTTCCATGACAAAGCTCCCGGAGCTACGGGCGGCGCTCCGGATTTCGAGCGCCTCCGGAAGGCTCGCGGTTAGCGGTTTCTCCACCAACACCGGCATGCCGGCGCCAATGCAGGCGAGCGTCTGGTCGAGATGGACAGTGTTGGAGGTGGCCACATAGACGGCATCGACTAAGCCGGAGACAATCATGTCATCGAGCGAGTGGAACCCGGTGACACCCTGCAGCGGGCCGATGAAAGCCTCGACTTTGTCGGCCGATCGGCCGGCAACCGAGGTCAGCCGGGCATTTGCCGCATGGCCAATGTCGGCGGCGAACTGTCTGGCTATGCTGCCCGTGCCGGAGATGCCCCAGCGGATGGTCCCGGATTTTGTCATGCGCCTTTTCTAGCGTGGACAGGATGAAGGCCCGGTAAAGAGCCGCGATCCGGTCTTGAGGTGGGTATTGGCTACCAGGGGATCGATGTACCGCTGTAGTCGAAGAACCCGCCGGACTGATCAGGCGACAATTCGTCGATAACATCGATCAACATGGCTGCCGCCTCCGCCGGCTGTCGAACCTCAAGGCCCTGCTTGGCAAAACCACCGGACAGGCCGGTGTCGACGGTGCCGGGATGGAGTGCCACGCACAAGGATTCCGGCGCGCGGCGCTTGAGTTCGATGGCGGCGGAATGGACGAACTGGTTGAGGGCGGCCTTCGAGGCACGGTAGCTGTACCAGCCGCCGAGCCCATTGTCGCCGATCGAGCCAACACGCGCCGATAAGGTGGCGAAGACCGACTTGCCTGTCCGGGGCAGCAGCGGCAGGAAGTGTTTCATCAACAGTGCCGGTCCGGCGGCATTGATTGCAAAGGCGTGCGCCATGTGGGCGGGGTCTATCGCGGACAGCGACTTCTCAGGCCCGAAGCTGTCGCCATGCAGGAAACCGGTTGCATCGAAGACAAGGCGGAGACCCAGGCCAGTCTCTTTCGCGGCGTGCGCGGCCCTCTCGATGCTCGCCTCATCAAGCAGATCGAGAGCGGGGTCGGATCGGCGGGAGAAGCCACGAACCTCCGTGAAGCTGCCGGAACCGGCCAGGGCCTGGTTCATTGCAGAGCCTATGCCGCCGCTGCTGCCGACCACGATGGCCAGTCCGCCATTGCCCAAGCTCCGCATTCGCATTGTCCTTCACCCGGTTCCAGATGTTGAATGCGAAAGAACCTAGCGCTGTGCGAACCGAAGTCGATGGCGGCCATGACGGGTGATCGTCAGGCCGCGTGGCGTGTCATAACCGTCATGAAATCGGCGAGGACCAGCGCCGGGTCGGTGTCGACCATGACCAGGTGGTCGGGCCGTCCGTCGAAAACCGCGGCGCGGCTTTTCGTGCCGCCGGGCTGGAAAATGCATTGTCCAATTGCAGGTCCGTCGGTGATCACTGCAAGCGCACCCTTCTGCAGCCGGAAGGCGCCGGGCACCGTCAACCAGGCGATCGCCATCAGATCATGCGGCACACAGCCGCCAAGCCCCTGATGTGAGCGGTAAAATCGTGAATAGGCCGTCGCCATCTCCGAGAGTGGTTTGCCGAGCTTCGGGTTCTCGCGGGCCACCGCCTCCATGTAATCCGGCGTAAACAGGACCGGCATGGTGCAGTCGAGCGGGGCGAGCACCAGCGGCCAATCGGCGCCGAGCACGGCATCGGCGGCATGCGGATCATTCCAGAAATTGGCTTCTGCCACCGGCGTGACATTGCCCTTGCGGTGAACCGCTCCGCCCATCACCACCACTGCCTTGACCCGGGAGGCAATTGCGGGATCGCGCTCGAGCGCTCGTGCCAGATTGGTCAGCGGTCCGACGGCGCACAGGGTGATTTCGCCGGGATGGCGGCGCGTGGCTTCGATCATGTACTGGGCGGCATCGAGTTCATGAGCGGAGCGGCTCGATGCGGGAATCTCGACGCCGCCAAACCCATTGCGGCCGTGGACGAGATAACTCGGTTCATTGGCGGGGATGGCAATCGGAGCGCTCTGGCCTTCTGCGACGTCGACCCGTGCGTCCCAGTGATCGAGCAGCGCCAGCGCATTCCGGGTGGCCTCACGCGTGCGGACATTGCCGAAAATCGTTGTCAGGGCCACCAACTCGATGTCCGGGTGGGCGATGGCGTAGGCGATGGCCATCGCATCGTCGATGCCGGGATCGGTGTCGATGATGATTTTCTGAGGCATGCATGCATCTCCGATCGATGGCGAGGTCTGTGGTTTGCGGCTGAAACGAGGCAGGATTTGCCGTTGGCGTGTCGGTGAAGTGCTTTGCCACGGGCACAGAACTGCTGCAAGCAAATCCAAGATGCGCAAGGCCCAAGCAAGTTTATCCATGCATTGTTGAAGTCGACCGGCGGCATGGCGGAAATTTCCGTCGTCGCTAGACGGGCGCCATTCCCGCTGGATGGCGCCCGTCTGACCATCGAAGTTGCCCGATAGCGACACGTTTCAGAACTGGCGCTCCATGGTGCAAAAATCGTAATTTTTCTATATATAAATTCTTTAAAATCAGATGGTTACATCGATCCTTCATGTTTTCTATCGACGGAGAGCCCCTAAAAAGCAGGGGGTAGAAATAAGCAGGGAACCTGAGGCGCCATTAACCACGACTTAATCAGGACAGGCGAAAAAGTTGGCGACCAACGGAGGTTTCCCATGTCTATTTTCAAATCCGCCGCAGTTGCTCTTGTCCTGGGCGCCTTCGGCACACCGGTTTCTGCGGAGACGCTCAAGCCGAACATCAACGCTTTGATCACGCCTTCGGTAATGAAGGAAATGCGCCAGTGGCTCGAAACCGAAATTGTTACGATCTCGGTCAAGGCGCAAAACGATCGCCTTAAGAAGCTCTCGCAGGCGGAGATCGATGCACTTGATGCGCAATGGGTCGCCGAACGCGAGAGCGACGACAAGCCGTTGATCGCAGCAACGCTTTCAAATCCGCTTTCGGTTTACCTCGCGCGGCTTCAGGGCCGCTCTCTCGGCATGTATGCCGAGATCTTCGTGATGGATCAGAATGGTCTCAATGTCGGCCAGAGCTCGATCACGAGCGACTTCTGGCAGGGCGACGAAGGAAAGTTTCAGAAGACCTATGATGTCGGGCCGGATGCGGTCTTCATCGACGAGGCTGAATGGGACGATGGTGCGAAGATCTGGCGTGGCCAGGTGAATTTCACCTTGACTGACAATGGCAAACCGATTGGCGCTGTGACCATGGAAGTCAATCTCACCGAACTTCAACGCCGAACCGCCGCAGGCGCATAGGACGCTCGACGTAATGCTTCTGGCCGGATCAGTCCGGCCGGGAGCGTCTGAGACGCAACAGGATTGAGACAATGCTCAACAATATATCCGTTACAGCCAAGGGATTTATGGCATTTGCCATACTTGCCCTCATCGCCATCGCCGCTTCCGGCCTGATCTATGTGCGGGCAACCACGACAACCGAACTCGTCAAACACAGCCAGGTCATGGCCGAGCTGCGTGAAGAAATTGTGCTCCTTGACAGCGAGGTCACCTTTGCGAACACGGCGTTCAAGAACTTCCTGCTGACTGGCAACCGAGATTTTGTCACCCTCTATGAAGAAAACAACACACTCATCGACAAGCAGGTTGCCGAGCTCGAGCAGACGTTTGAGGCCAATGCACCAGACCAGGCCTCAGCCCTGGCTGATGCAATAGCGATCTTGAACACATGGCGGAACGATGTGGTTGCAAATCAGATCGACCTGATGCGCGATCCGCTTACGGTGGAACTGGCCCGGGCGCTCGAACTGACCGGCAGGGGAACCAATACGCTTGATCAGTTTGACGCGAAAATCGGCGCAATCAATGACGTGATTCAGACACGTTCCGCCGAGGCCGCGGAAGCTCAGACAGCTTCGCTTGAGGCGGTGGAATTCATCAGCCTTGCAGCATCGGTGATTGTTGCCTTGTTTGCCGGCCTGATGGGGCTGCTGAACTTCCAGCTGGTGTCCCGCCCGCTCAGCAAGCTGGCTGATGCCACGGCGCGGCTGGCCGACGGCGACCTCGATGTCAGTATCGACGCCGGCGGCAAGGATGAAATCGGCCGCATGGCAGGTTCGATGCAGATCTTCCGTGAAGCCGCGATTGCCAACCGGCAACTGCAGGCCGAAGCCGAGCAGAACCGCAAGCAGGCGGAAGCCGACCGCATCGCTGCCCAGGAGAAGGCGGAAGCTGATGCTGCTGCCCGTCTCAAGGAAGCCACTTCCGGTCTCGCAGTCGGCCTGAAGCGCCTTGCAGCGGGCGACCTTTCCTTCCAGCTGGAGGAAGCGTTTGCCCCTGATTTCGAGGCGCTGCGTCACGACTTCAACCAGTCCGTGCAGCAGCTCGGCGCGACCATGGCTTCGATCACCGAAAGTGTGTCGATGATGGAAACCGGCACCCGCGAAATCGCCAACGGCACCGACGATCTGTCCAAGCGGACCGAACGTCAGGCCGCGGCGCTTGAAGAAACTGCGGCGGCAGTCGAGGAAATCACGTCCAACGTCGCCAACTCGACGCAGCGGACCGAGGAAGCCCGCGGTGTCGCATCGCAGGCCAATTCGTCGGCGATCGAATCCTCCGAGGTCGTCGACCGCGCCGAGGATGCCATGCGCCGGATCGAGGAGAGCTCGAAGCAGATTTCAAACATCATCAGTGTGATCGATGAAATCGCCTTCCAGACCAACCTCCTGGCCCTTAACGCTGGTGTCGAAGCGGCGCGAGCCGGTGAGGCCGGCCGCGGGTTTGCCGTGGTCGCCCAGGAGGTCCGCGAGCTGGCCCAACGGTCCGCCAATGCGGCCAAGGAGATCAAGGATCTGATCCAGAACTCCTCAACGGAGGTCTCGAGCGGGGTGGACCTGGTCCGCAAGGCCGGCGAAGCGCTACGCACCATCGGCGGTTTCATCACTCAGATGAACACGCATATGGACGCGATCGCGACCTCTGCGAAGGAACAGTCCACCGGGCTCAACGAGGTCAATCAGGCCGTCAACTCGATGGATCAGACCACGCAGCAGAATGCGGCGATGGTGGAACAATCCAACGCAGCGTCGACCGAACTTGCCAATGAAGCAGCAAAACTGCGGGAACTGATCTCGAACTTCCAGATCAACGAGTCCGTGTCCATGCAGTCGGCCAGCCTCAGGGCAACGGCGAAGACCATGGCGACAGCCGATTCGGGTTCGCGCGCAGCGGCGCCGGCCAGGGCCAAGGCTCCCAGGCCCCAAAGCCACGGCAATGCCGCGGTTGCGCAGGACGACTGGGAAGAATTCTGATCCCAACGCAAACTGCTGAAGAAATCCGGGACGCCCGCTTCTCCAAGGAAGCGGGCGTCCTTGCATTGAGTCCGGGGGGCGGGGGCTTGTCTTACGGCGCCGCGTATCCAATCGGATGCGCGAACGACGCTGTAACGCTTTGAAATGATGCATGTGCGTTATCGCTCAATTGAATCCAATTGGGCGCAACATGCATCACTCCATGGCAGGCTTGGTGGAGAAGGACCTCTTCCAAACGCGCTTGGGCGTCTTGCGTGGGGCACGCCGGTTCGCGCGAAAGTCGGCCGGCCTGGTATGGCGATGCGTTCTTTGGTCGGATGCTGGAACGCAGATCTCACACGCCTTCGACGGCAAGTTCCTGCCAGACCGTTCAGTCGCTGTAGAGGGCTACGAGCGCCTTGAGCATTTGCCGGACTGCGGCCGATTCGAGCGTATAGTAAATCGTCTGAGCTTCACGCCGCGTCGTGACCAGATGCATGCCGCGCAGTTTGGCAAGATGCTGGGACAGTGCGGACTGACTCAGATCGACCTTTTCGGCCAGCGCCCCAACCTGCATTTCACCCTGAGCCAGATTGCACAGGATCAGAAGCCGCTTTCGGTTTGCCATGGCCGAAAGCAATTCCGAAGCCTCGCCGGAGTGGCGTTCCAAAGTGGGTGCGTCAATCATCTGGATCTTCCGAGGTTGGCCGCCTTGGGAAACGGCCGGTCGTTCTGAAAATTTGAAGGTACTAAAGTTTTACCTATGAAATATGGATTGTATACCCTCATTTTTGAGAGGCGAAGCGACTCATTTCAACAAGTTTTGCGCGAAGTTGCGCGGAATCGTGGAGGGGTGCATCAAATTCAATTCGGATCAGCTCATCCCCATTGAGCAGATCCAATCCGGCGCAATCGATTCCGCAGATGGTCCAACCGGTTCGCTTCGACCTGGCATAGGCTTGCGCGTAAGCATCGGCGGCTTCGCTATGATCAGTGTTCATGTGTTCGATGGCGCCGGTCTCCATCGCTGCCAAGCCGGCGATGGCCGGGGACCGGATGATGAGATCACCGGCTTCCAAAGCGTAGGCCTTGCCGAAGCCACCGTTGAGGCTTGCCGATTCGGGCACCATCCGGAAGAAGGCAAAATCCGGAAAGTCGGCATAAAGCGCGGCCTTGGGGTGACGCCTGATGAAGCGTTCACGGAGTTGGCCGTGGCGCTCATCCTCTCGGGCAATCCTGAGGGCGCGGGTGCGAAGGGTGATGCGCGGATGAGCGAGCGGATCGCCTTTGCCGGGCTCACCGAAAAGAAGAGAAGCTCTCGGGTCGGCGGTCAGGGCAGTCGTGTGTGCCGAAAGGGCGGAAATCAGAATGACCGGTGAACCGTCGGTGTCGGTTCCGGTCAGGACCCGGCTTGTGAACGGGAAGCCTGTGCCCGGTTCCAGCACGCCGATGGCCGCATAGCGCGCACCACGAACGAGGCGCCGCGCAAGAAGCCGGGCCTCGTCATCGGTGTCACGGATTGTCTTTACGCTCTCGGCCATGGTTCTACTTGGGCGCCATCCGGATGGCGCCGTCAAGACGGATGGTCTCTCCGTTAAGCATGACATTGTCGATGATGTGCATGGCCAGCCGCGCATATTCCTCGGGTTGACCAAGGCGGGAGGGGAACGGCACCGACGCGCCGAGGCTGTCCTGAACCTCCTGCGGCATGCCCAACAGCATCGGAGTTGCAAAGATCCCCGGTGCAATCGTCATCACCCGAATGCCGAACCGTGCAAGCTCGCGGGCGATGGGCAGAGCCATAGCGTGAACGCCGCCCTTGGAGGCGGAATAGGCGGCCTGCCCGATCTGTCCGTCAAATGCGGCAACCGACGCCGTCGAGATCACGATCCCGCGTTCGCCATCGGCAAGCGGGTCAAGCTTTGCCGCACGTTCCGAGAAAAGCCGCAGCATGTTGAAACTGCCGATCAGGTTGACTTCCACGACCTTTCGGAAGGCATCGAGATCATGCGGGCCTTCACGTCCGACCACGCGGCCGGCCGGTGCGATCCCGGCGCAATTGATCAGAATGCGGGCTTCGCCGAAGGCTTCTGCGGCGGAAGCCAGCGCAGCTTCCCCGTCCGTGGCCTTGGACACATCGCAGGCAAAGGCGCGTCCGCCGATTTCCTTGGCAACCGCTTCCGCCTGGTCCAGGTTCACGTCGAGCAACGATACTTTGGCGCCGGCTGCGGCGAGGGCGCGCGCGGTCGCAGCTCCCAGCCCAGAGCCACCGCCGGTCACAATGGCTGCCTTGCCCTTCACTTCCATGGTCGGATCTCCTCGTTTGCGCTCGATCGAGCGATGTTTGTGACGGTAAAAAAATCGAGCTAGCGGCGATGCCTGGTCAATCCACGCACGATATCTTCCGCGGTGATGGAACCGGTTATCGTGCCCTTGTCGATGACGCCAATTGTCCCGTCCCGTTTCGCCAAGGCGTCCATGACCTCGGCAAGCGGCGTGTCCGGCGTGACGGATCCCGCGAGCGGGGACTGGCCGCGCTTTTCGTCCGGCTTGCCGGGGGTCATGACGTCGCGTGCCGCCAGCATGCCGATGGGGTTCATATTGGCGACAAAATCGGCGACATATTCGTTGGTCGGCGAATTGACGATCTCGCGCGGCGTGCCGCACTGGATGATCCGGCCGCCCTCCATGATGGCAATCCGGTTGCCGAGCTTCATGGCCTCGTCGAGATCGTGGCTGACGAAGAGGATTGTCTTGCCCAGGCGGGATTGAAGTTCGAGCAATTCGTCCTGCAGGCGTGTCCGGATAAGCGGGTCGAGCGCGGAGAACGGCTCGTCCATCAAAAGGATCGGAGCACCGGTGGCGAAGGCCCGCGCCAGCCCGACGCGCTGCTGCATGACGCCGGAGAGTTCCGCCACCATGCGGTCGGCCCAGTCCGAAAGGCCGACGAGGGCCAGCTGTTCGCGCACCCGTTCCCGGCGTTCGGTGTCCGGAATGCCCGCAAGTTCCAGCCCGAAGCCGACATTGTCCGCCACCGACCGCCAGGGCAGCAGGCCGAACTGCTGGAACACCATCGACACGGTGTCCATGCGCAGTTGCATCAACCGCTTTTCATCACAGGTGCTCACGTCCACCGTCTCTTCCCCGCAATTGACGAGGAGCTGGCCGCGGCTGATCGGGTTCAGACGGTTGACGGCGCGCAGAAGCGTTGACTTGCCGGAGCCGGAAAGACCCATCAGCACCAGGATTTCGCCTTCCTCGATGTCGACAGTGCAATTGTGCACGCCGAGCACGTCGCCCGTCTGTTCCTGGATTTCGGCGCGCGAATGACCAGCATCCGCAAGAGCAAGGCTTTCGGCAGTCTTGTCGCCGAATATGATCGATACATTGTCGATGCGGACGGAGCCGTGATAGGTTTCGGTGCTCATGAAGCGCTTCCCATCCGCACCCGGCAGATCCTGTCGAGAATGATGGCGAGAATGACGATGGCGATGCCGGCTTCAAGCCCGAGCGGAATGTTGACCGTGTTGAGTGCGCGCACCACGGGTTTCCCGAGACCGTTGGCCCCGATCAGCGCAGCGATGACCACCATCGACAGCGACAGCATGATGCACTGGGTGAGCCCGGCCATGATCGTCGGAAGGGCTGCGGGCAATTCCACCTTCCGGAGCAACTGGCCCGGAGACGCCCCGAAGGCTTGACCGGCCTCAATCATCGGCTTGGGGACCGAAGTGATGCCGAGATAGGTCAGGCGGATGGGTGCGGGAGAGGCGAATATGATTGTCACCAGCAAACCGGGCGCAAGCCCGAGACCGAACAGGATCAGCACCGGAATGAGATAGACGAAGGTTGGCATGGTCTGCATCAGGTCGAGGATCGGCTGGACATAGGCATAGAATCTGGGGCGGTGCGCCAGCCAGATGCCGATCGGAACGCCGATGGCCATGGAAAAGAATGCGGCGGAAATCACGAGGACCAGCGTCTCGATGGTCTCTTCCCAAAGGTCCTGATTGATGATGAAAGTCAGCCCGAGCGCGATGCCCAAGGCAAGTTTCCATGATCGCTGTATGCGCCAGCCCAGAAGTGCGATGGCGGCGACGATCAGCAGCGGCGGAAGCCAGAGAAGCCCGTCGATCATGGCGTCGAGCAGAAACTTGAGCGTATCCGCGATGGCGTCAAAAACGAATTCGAAGTTGTCGGTCAGGAAGTCGAAAAAGCTCCTGCCCCATTGCCCGACTGGTATCTTCCAGGCGGTAAGAATGTCCGACAAGCCATCCATGCATCTGCCCCCGCATTGACCGTAACCCGGCGGACACAACGGTCCGCCGGGTTACGATGCTTTCATTACATGCCGAGCTTGGCGGAAACCGCTTCGGCTGCGTCACCGCCCTCGAAGGTGGTCACGCCGTCGATCCAGGGCTCGATCGCATCCGGATTGGCCTTGAGCCAGGTCATCGCCGCCTCGTCCGCATCCTCACCCTTGAGGATCGCGTCCATGATCTGGTTTTCCATGCTCAGCGAGAACTTGAGGTTCTTCACGAAGGTGCCGGCATTGGGGCATTCCTCGGTGTAGCCCGCGCGCACATTGGTGTGCACGGTGGCCGCGCCGAAACCGGAATCGCCCATGCCGTCGAGATAGGTGATGTCCATCTCACCCATGATCGGGTGCGGGGTCCAGCCAAGGAAGGCGATCCATTCCTCGTTCTTGAGCGCGCGCTCGGCCTGGGACAGCATGCCGGCTTCCGAGCTTTCGACAAGTTCGAAACCCTCGAGGCCGTTCGCATCATCCTCGATCATCTCGAGCACGATGCGGTTGCCGTCATTGCCCGGCTCGATGCCGTAGATCTGTCCGTCGAATTCGTCCTTGAACTTTCCGATGTCGGAGAGGCTCTTGACGCCGGCTTCCGCGACATAGGTCGGCACGACGAGGCCGTAACCGGCGCCCTCGAGGTTCTGCGCGACCGTTTCGACCGAGCCGTCATCAAGGAAGGGCTGCACATCGGCGGCCATCGATGGCATCCAGTTGCCGAGGAAAACGTCGATGTCCTTGTTCTTGAGCGACTGGTAGGTCACCGGCACGCTGAGAACCTGGACTTCCTGCTCGTATCCGAGTGCGTCGAGCACAACGCCTGCAACGGCGGTGGTCGCCTGGATGTCGGTCCACCCGACATCGGCGAAGCGCACGGTCTGGCAAGCCTCAGGATCGGCAGCCTGCGCGGTGGCGGTTCCCGCCAGCAGCATTGCGGCAAGTGCGAAAGTGATCTTGTTTGTCATGTTCGTTATCTCCCGTGTTCCGTTCGATGAAAAAACCACCTATGGGCGGTCAACTCAAGCGTCAAAGCAGCCGGGATGGCGCGGCGACGCATAAACGGTTGTTGAAAGCGGCGTTTCCGGGCTGGAAATCGCAGCTTGGGGTTGGCAATAGACTTCCTATCGAAGCGGAGCGGTCCCGCCAACCCCGGTTCCCAAATTGCTCAAGGAGCGCAGAGCGCCATGGCCAAGCTCTATTTCAGCTATTCGACCATGAACGCAGGCAAGTCGACCCTGCTGCTGCAGGCATCCTACAACTACCGCGAACGCGGCATGCGGACGGTCCTGCTGATTGCGAGCCTGGACGACCGCGCCGGTGTCGGCCGGATCGCATCAAGGATCGGGCTGGACTGCGAGGCGATCCCGTTCCGTCAGGACGACGATCTTTATGCATCGCTCAAGGCGCTTCAGGCCGATGGCGAGATAGCCTGCGCCTTCGTCGACGAGGCGCAGTTCCTCACCGAAACCCAGGTCTGGCAACTGGCGCGGGCGGCCGACCGGCTGAAGATCCCGGTGATGACCTACGGACTGCGCACCGATTTCCGCGGCCAGCTTTTTCCGGGTTCGCAGGCGCTGCTGGCCATCGCCGACGAACTCAGGGAAGTGCGCACGATCTGTCACTGCGGCCGAAAGGCGACAATGGTCGCCCGGACCGACGAGAGCGGCAAGGTGCTGCGCGAGGGCGCACAGATCGAAGTCGGCGGAAATGATCGCTATGTGTCCTATTGCCGCCGTCACTGGGATGAAGTGATGAACCCTGACGTGGATACGTAGCTGTAATTCCTGGCGCAACCGGCTCTTCGGAGTTTGGGAACCAATGCAGAAACCGCACGTTAGATGGTATGATTAAAAAACAGGCGCATTGCCCTCGCCGACATGTGCGCTATAACCCTCTTATCTCAAAACGCGAACGGAGACTGTCAATGCGCATTACTCATTCCATGTTGTTCGGAGCCGTGATGGCGGCGGGACTTGCAGCACCGACCGCAGCATTTGCCGATGGCGACGCTGTTGCAGGCGCAAAGGTGTTCAGGAAGTGCGCCGCCTGCCACGTGGCGGACGAGGCCAAGAACCGCGTCGGACCGCATCTTGTCGACATCGTGGGTCGTCCTGTCGCTTCCGTCGAAGGCTACAAGTACTCCAAGGCCATGACCGAGCATGCAAACGAAGTGCCGGAGTGGACCGAGGAAGCCCTGAATGAATACCTGCACGATCCGCGCGGCGTCGTGAAGGGAACCAAGATGGCATTCGCCGGATTGAAGAAGGACGAAGAGGTGGCCGACGTCATCGCCTACCTCAAGGATCCGTCCGCCGCTGAATAAGCGCGACCCGATTGCTGTACAAAAAGGCTGCTCCATTGCGGGGCAGCCTTTTTTTTGTGTGCTGTCATGCTTACGTTGCCTGACGGGCCTTTGGTTGCGGCCCGGGGTTCCGAAGCGAAAAACAGGTTAAAACCTGTCGACGAGGGGCTAAGGTGTCAGGGCGCCGGCTGTCGGGCGCGATATTACGGGGAAGTCGGGCATGGCCAATATCAAGAGTTTTGACGCGGAGATCGAGAAAACACGCTCCGTGGTGGACGATATGCGTTCCAAGATCGAGGCATCGGGTGTGATGCTTGAGAAAATGTCGGAGGCCGACGCAGAACTCGGTGATCCGCAATTCGATATCGAAAACGCCCGGATCCAGGATGTCCTGCGCCAGCAGCGGGTGATGGAAACCAATATCGCCGACCTGATCGTCGGCCTTGAGGACGCGACAAATGTTTTCGGCTCTGAATTCGAGAGCATGAAGGGCTACTCCGGCATGGAGAGTTTCGTTGCGATCTTTTCCAAGGCACGGGCCCAGAGGATGCGCTCCGACCGGGTGAGAAACATGTCGCTGTCGGGCAATTTGCAGGAGTTGTTGAAGAAGTCCGACACGATCACCGGAATTCTCAAGGATCAGAAGGCCATTCTCGACAGCCGTTACAAGACCTCGGAGGCGAGCCTGATCAAGGTGATCGAACGCCGCAAGGATACGATGGCGCGGCTCGAAGCCACCCAGCAGCGGATCGAGGAAATCAACCCGCAGCTTCTCGACATCGAAAACAGGATTGCGGCGTCGACCGATCAGAAGACACGCACCGACCTTGAGAGCGAACGCTCCAAACTTGCGACCGAATACAATGAGCAGCAGGCCAAGGAGCAGGAGCTGCTCGCGGAAAGCCAGACGCTGGAACGCTACACCTCGATGTTCCAGACCTTCGTGGACTCGCTCAACAACCAGATCGCGGCGCAGAACACTCTGATCAACAAGCTGACCATCGATACGGAGCAGCGCATCGTGCTTTACAAGGCGCTCGAGGACTCGCTCAAGACGGCGGCGCAGCAGGATGTTGCGCACAAGATCAACACGCTCGGCAGCCGCGTCGACACAGCCGCCGAGGAGACCATGGCGGGCATCGGCGCAGCCGCCCAGAAGCACATCGGCGATCTTCTGGAGATGCACGAGAAGAACATGCTGTCGACCCAGGACATCCAGCGCCGCAAGCAACTCGCCGACGATGCCTTCGCGCGGCGTTTTTCCGAGGTTCTGGAGAAGCACAATTCTGCCAATTATGTCCAACCCTGACTTGGGCAGCGTCATGATGAGGCTTGGTCATGCGCGCTGATACGGGCGCTGCAAGTGCCTATTTCCGCTCGATCCGGGCGGCGCTCAGGGGCTTGCGGATCTACCTGGCGGACGACAAGTCGCCGCTCTATGCGCACGGCCTCGTCGGCCAGGTGATCATTCCCTATGTCGACAGGCTCGAGGCCACGTTCTCGGCCTGGGAAAATCGCGTGGGGTTCATGGAGCGTTTCCGCATCAGCCGCGCCGACAGCGGTTTTCCGGTGTTCCAGAACGTGCTGACTCTGGAAAATGACCGGGCCACGGCAGAAGAACGCCTTTCGACCATGCCGGATGCAGCGACGCTGAAGGCCGAAATGGCTGATTTCATCCTGCGCCATCGCCAGTTTCCCGCGGCCCTGCAGGAGCAGATGGCGGAACGGCTCTATCTCGAGGATATCGGACGGGACGCCGTCTTCGGTCCCTTCATTCTTCCCGAAACGATCCGGGTTTCTGTCAATCCGAAAAACGGACGGCCCTTCTACGTGGTGCACTGGGGCGTTTTTGACGGAAGCCAGACGCTGCCGATGGTCTACATGGCGACCGTTGAGGATTCGAGCGAGGCGATCGCGAAGATGCTTGTGACGAAGGACGGCAAGCTCGACCCCAATGTGGATATCCCGCTGCCGGTGGGCGGCCTGCTCAATCCGGAGTTTGCCCGTGCCTTCGACGCCTCGGTGGAACGCAACGGGGCCTATTCGCTTTCACCGGTGACCATTGCGCAGAATCTCGACCAGGACTTCGAGCATCTCCATCCCAAGCAGTTGCGCCGCTTCGTGCTTGGACCGTTCTATTCCGCAGGTGTGACCGACAACAGCGACCGCATCTCGGCAATCCTGTCGAAAGTGCGAAGGGACGAAAACGCCTGGCTGCTGACCTGGACCATGCAGGAGGTGTTTTCCAAGACCGAGCGCCCGGCCAAGCATGGCCTGTGGAGTTCGGAGCCCGCCCGCGACGAGTATCATATCGACACCGACGATCTCGAGGCGACGCGTCAGGGTGTGAGCGCCTATCAGAAACATGCGCTTGTGCCGCACGATGCCTATCAGGCGCTTTATGCATCCGGCGAGGCCGAGAGCATCTTTTCAGGATTCACCGTGCATGTCGTGTCGGGCAACCAGGTGATCAGCGAGGTATGAGCGAATGAGCCAGGCGCCGGGACTGACGACGATCTCCGAGGACGACATTGCCGGGCATCGGGCCGTGGCCCAATCGATGGTGACACGCTTCGTCGTGCTTGAGCGGCAGGACGGCAAGTCGTCGACACCACTTGCGGGAACCAACCGGCGGTTCGTCTCGACGGTGTCGACGAGCGGGGTCAGGCGCACGCGCGAGGTCGAACTGGCCAAGGCGGTTCAGGCGATCCGGCCCGACGACCAGATGCTTTCGATTGCGCAGCACACATTGTTGTTCCGCGCCCGGCGCGGTGTGGCGGTGGCGCTGGCGGTGGCGGACATGTTCGGCCGGCAGACTGATCTCGAAAGCCTGCAGGCCCGCAACGCCGGCGCGCCGTTGCAGGGTGGGGACGCCGAGCGGTTCAAGCGGCTCCTGTCGGCATCGGCCTATGTCGCCGCCTTCAGTTTCGCCGCCTACATCCTTCAGACCATCGACGGCGAGAGCGAGCCGGCCAACGATACGGATGAGCCCGACTATCTGTTCGACACGCCGCAGGATGCCTTGAAATCGATGATCGCGGGTCTCTGCGGTGCGATCGAAGGTGCGCCTGACGAAACGGCGATGACGGCTCGCGCCCGCGCGCTCATGCGCGTTGCGATCGAAGGCCTGATCAGCCGCCGCGCACGGTTCGATGCGCTTGGCGAGTTCGCTCAGATGCATTTGAGGCTCGAGGGCGACAACTTCACGCTCGACGGGTTCGACGTCGCGCCGGGCCAGCGCCGCAAGCCGCTGGTGATGACATTCAAGAAACCGAACGAGATCATCGGCAACCATCTGGCCAAGCATCAGGCGATGCGTCTGGCGCGCATGATCGTGGCCTATGATTTCGACCGCCAGCTCAACCCGTTTGTCGAACTTGGCGGGTTTCTTTTCACCTTCATCGGCGATGGCGCGCCGGGCACCGGCAAGACCATTCTGATCCAGATGCTTGCCGGCATGATCAATGATTACTGCGAGGTTGCCGGCTATCCGTTTCACTACGAGAATTTTGGCGTCGACCAGATTTCCTCCTATCAGGGAAAATCCGGACAGAACTGCAAAGCGTTCGTGGACAATATCGTCAATCCGCGCGCCATCGGCTTCGGCACCATCGACGATATCGACCAGGTGGCGGCCAAGCGTTCGGACGACCGCGCTTCGGCAGGTCAGCAGGAAGTTACCGCCGTGCTGATGGAAGCCTTCGCGGGCGCTTCCACCGTTGTCCGCGGAAACTGCAGTTTCGGCATGTTCTCGAACTACCCGGAAAATGTCGACGATGCACTGAGGCAACGTGCGGGTGCGCGCTGGCTGGTCGACGGGCCGCAAACCCTCGACGACTATATCGACATCTTCGCGCTTCTGGCCGGCAAGAACCATTCGATCCCGCTCGGCGACCACGCGCTATACGCCAACCAGGAGATCAGGCAGGCGGTGGCGCGATCCTATGACGGCCACGACCGGCCGCAGGAAGACGGACTTCTTTCGGTCTGGGAAACGTTCGAGAAGGAGAACGGCCCCGTCCGGAGCCTGGCCGATATCGGCGCCTATCTGCACCGGATCAAGCTGGCCGAGCCCCGTTTTACGGGCCGGGCAATCAAGAACATCACCGACGCGATCAAGATGCGGGCGATGGATATCGATCTGCCGGACGAATGGTTCGAGACGGCGGACGCCTTCATGCACAAGCCCTATGACGAAAAACTGGCGATGATATCGGAGCTCAGGCAGCCGTTCACGATCGAAATGGTCATGCAGGAGATCAACCGCTACGCCGATTCCGAGTTCCGCTACACCGATCGCTCAGATGCGACCGCTGTCGAGGAGATCATCCGGCGCGAACGGCAGCGCGAGCGTGCGATCGGCGAAATCGAGGCGATGAAACAGGACGGGCGCTGGCGCCAATGAAACGTCTCATCGAAAACGAACTGATCTACGGACGGCTGCTGCCGGTGCGCGAACCACATCTGATCGCGCGCTACAACAAGGCGCTGAAGGCGTTCGGATTGCCGGAAACGGCGCTGGATGAATTCCGCATCGACATGACCGGCTTCTCGCCGGAGATCGCCCAGGAACTCGATGATGTGCAGTATCTCGATCCCAACGGGGTCAATCGCCGTTTCGTGATCCTGACGCCGGAGCAGGAAAACCTGCCCGTCGTTCATACCCAGTTTTCCAACACCGCCGGGTTGATGCACGAGTTCTTCGACGGCAACCGCCGTGTTGTGCATGCAATCACGATCAAGGATGCATTGTTCGGCGAGATCGAGGATCCTGTCGCCGAGGTCCATGACATAGAGGATCTGTTGCGGATCGAGGAGGTTCGTTTCCGGGTTCTCTCGGCCGAGGATATTCTCGGCAAGGCCGCGCAGTTGCGCACGCTTGTCGACCGTCTGAAGACCTCGAAGGACGGTTGGCGTGACGATGCCATGCTCAACCAGATGGTGGAACTGGCCCGCCAGACCGGGGACATCAGGCAGAATGCGCTGGTGCCGGACAAGCTTGTCTTTCCTCATCAGTCCTACTGGGCCAATCATTTCGGTGGCGTGTTCATCTTCCGCGACGACCGGACGACGACGGTGATCTGTGACAGCCACGCGCCCGGGTTCAGGCGCTCACGGCCGTGGGAGGTCAGCTACATCGATGCCGGCGATCATGCCCGCATCTTCGACTACCTTTCAAAGTCCGGTCGGCTTCAGCTGCCGCGGGCCTCCTGGGTCGAGCCTTCGGGCTATTTCGAGCATCGCGCGGAAATGGCGGTCTTCGATCTGATCGGCAGGGTCGATCCCGAGGCGGGTCTGGACCGGGCCGACCGGGTCTGGCTGCAAACCTGGATGCACCGCAATGCCGGGCTGATTGCCGAGCAGCGGATCTACCCGTTCCTGCAGGAATCGATTCGCGAGATTTCGGCCACCGGCCAGATCAAGATGCGCGAGGTGCGCGAAGACCGGCGGCTTATGCTTTGCCGCGCAGAGCCCGATCATCCGGACCAATGGCTGGTCAACCGATTGCTGGCAAGACTTGCCCCGTTCGACTTCGTCTCCCGGTTTGTTTTTGACAAGCAGGGATTTTATGAAGCCTATGAGGGATATTCCGAGGGTTACCGTGCGCATGTTGTGAAGGTACTGTCGGAAACCTATCTGAAGGACAAGCCTGCGCTCAGGGCGCGGCTTTACGGACTTAAAGGAAACAGAGACGATGCTTGATCCCGTGATCGCCTTCTTCGAGCGAATCTTTCACGCCATCGGACGCGGCATCGGAATCGTGATTTCGGCGTTGCTCTGGCCGTTCGTCACGATGGCTGGCTGGTATCGCAAGCGCGGCTTTATCCTCAAGGCGGTTGTCGGCGCCTTTGTTCTGCTCCTGGTCGGTTCCTACGGCTATTTCATCTGGCAGGCCGAGCGTTGGGTCAATTACAATCCAGATTATCCGGAGAGCTACGAATTCCTGCAGACAACCTCGGCGCCGGGCGAACCTTTGTCGGAAGCCTCCGGTTCGCAGTGCGCGGGCTCCGCGATTGTCGAGGTCACACATGACCTCATCGACTTCAACGTCAACCAGAACAGCTGGGTCCCGTCGCTTCCGCTCTCAAAGGCAGGCCTGTTCGGGATACCTTGGAAAAACACGCCGTTCCTCGACAACAAGGCCGCATTCCAGCTTGGCATCAACACGGTGATCCGCCGGACGACCATCGAACTTGCCGACCGGTTGGGACGGGTGCGCGGCACCTCTCAGATCAACCAGAACCTCCAGGATGCCAAGGAGGCGATGGCCTATAACGAAGACGCCTGGTGGCTGACCTTTTCACCGCCCTTCATTCAGCCATCTACGCCGGAACGCCACCGTGCCGCGATCAGGGCACTGGCGGAGTTCAACCAGGAACTGACGGAATGCCGGGGCGAGTTCGATGCCCGGTCGGACAATCTTCTCCAGTTTCTGGACCGCGTCACCGGTGATATCGGTTCGACATCGGATATCCTGCGCTCGCGCATGGAGGCCAGCGATCTGGGTTGGTTCGACCCGCGTGCGGATGACCGCTTCTGGTTCACCTACGGCCAGCTTTACGCCTATTACGGAATCCTGCGCGCCACCCGCTCCGATTTCCGGACCGTCTACAATGACCGTCGGGTTACCAATGTGGCGGAGATCGCGGAAGACCAGTTGCGCAGTGCTCTCGACATGACACCGTTCATCATCTCCAACGGCAATGAATCGAGCTGGATCATGCCTTCGCATCTGGCGACGATGGGGTTCTACCTGCTGCGTGTGCGCTCCAACCTCGTGGAGATGCGTGACATTCTGGATCGTTGAGGGTTGCGCTCGGGCCGGTCGCCGCGATCGGCTTCGCCGCAAGCCTTGCGGCTGGCCGGACGGATCAGCTTATCAGGTGAAGCCTGAGCGCTTTGGCGACCATTTGTGTGCGGTTCACACAGTCGAGCTTGCGCATGGCGCTGTTCATGTAGGCGTTGATCGTGTGGTCCGAGAGGGACAGGATGGCGGCGATCTCCGTCGAAGTCTTTCCGTGCGCCGCCCAGTGCAGCACTTCCAGTTCCCGCGCAGTGATCCCCTTTGACTGGCTCTTCTCCCTGTTCACAAGGTTGGAATAGGCGTCGTAGGCATGGAGGACATAGAGACCCAGTTCGCCCATTTCCGTGTGGACCAGCTGCTCCCGGTCGCCGGCAAAGACCACCGCCGCACGCCGGCCGTTCGGGCCGTGCACCGGAAAATACACGCCCATGACGAGGCGATGCCTTTCATAGAGTTCCTTAAGCGGCTCGACCTCCTGCTTGGGACGTTCCCTGTAAAGCATCTCCAGATCCCAGGTTATCGGGGCTGTGGATCGCTTCAATGCGGCCAGCGTCGGAGAGTTCCTGAGAAGTTTTAGGGCATCATAATCGGAAACGAACTCGGCGGGCAGGTTGGTCAGTACAATCTGGTTGCCCAACCGGTCATTGGACGCTGCGGGAATGTCAAGGATGCCATAGCAGATAAACCGGAACGCCCGTGCCAGATCGGCAAAGAAGCGTGCCAGCTCCTGCTCTGTCTGAACGGATCGCAGCCTTTCAAACAGGGTGTCCTGAGAATTCATTCAACGCAATCCGTCATCATTGTTTTCACGCCTTACGTAGCGTCACATTATCGTCAAAGCCTGTGTTGCGCCATATGTCATTCGCAACTGAACCAAATGTCATTGTCTATCAGTAACCAAATAATTACTCAGTATGATTGTCTATACAGGTATTTTCCCTGTATTCTTTACTTCTTCCATGACCGGATAGGTATGTGTTTCGCGAACGCCGGGAAGTGAGAGGATAACATCCGCCAAAAAAGAGCGATAGGCCTCCATGCCGTTTACTCGCGCCTTGACCAGATAGTCAAATCCGCCCGCAACCATATGGCATTCCATGACATCATCCGATTTTTGTACGGCTGCGGCAAAGGTATCGAAAACTTCAGGTGTCGTGCGGTCAAGTTTGACCTCGACGAAAACCAGCATGCCCCGGCCAAGCAAAGGGGCGGACAGGCGTGCCGTGTAGCCGGTGATGTAGCCTTCGCGGTTGAGGCGTTTGAGGCGTTCGGCCGTGGCCGTGGGAGACAGGCTGATCTTCTCGGCCAGTTCCAGATTGGTCAGGCGCCCGTCATCCTGTACCGCGCGCAGGATCTTGCGATCTATGCGGTCGAGTGGTTTCATTTAATCTGCAATTCCTCATTTTTGAAGAGAAAAATAAAGGTTCTGGCTCAGAATATAGTGAATAAACCGGCCCATCAAGATGTATCCTTTGATATCTACGGGAGAGATCAATGACCGACACAAACCGATCCGATGACCTTACAGCCTTTCACGCGCCACATGTGCAGGATGACGACCGGCTGGCCCGAAAATTCGGCCAGCAACTGAGTTTCACCTCGGCTCAGAACCAGTCCATTGATGATCGGGCGACCAAGCTGATCAAGGCCATTCGCTCCGATTCCGGCCAGATTGGGGGTGTCGACGATTTCCTGCGTGAGTACGGTCTTTCGACCCGTGAGGGGCTCGCCCTGATGGTTCTGGCGGAGGCGCTTTTGCGGGTGCCTGACGCTTTGACCCAGGACCGGCTTATCGAAGACAAGCTCAAGGAAGGTGGCTGGAGCGATCACGAAAGCCATGGCGACACCTGGTTCGTGTCGGCCTCCGCCTGGGCACTGGGAATGTCGGCGCGTGTGATCAAGCCCGGGGAGACGCCGGAGGGCGTCATGCGCGGCCTGGTCAAGCGGATGGGCATGCCCACCGTGCGCACCGCGACCCGACAGGCGATGCGGTTTCTCGGTCATCATTTCGTGCTTGGCGAGACGATCGGGGAGGCGCTCGAGCGGGCTGCCAAGAACGAGACCAGGGGGTACCGGCATTCCTTCGACATGCTGGGTGAGGGGGCGCGGACCCGGGCCGACGCGAAACGCTATTTCAAATCCTACGCCGACGCCATTGCCGCGATCGGCAAATCGGCCGACAAGATCTCGGCAGGGCGCAAGTTGCCGGACAGGCCAGGAATTTCGGTCAAGCTGTCGGCGCTGCATCCCCGCTATGTCCCGACCCACCGAGACGAGGTGCTCGAGGACCTGGTGCCCGATGTTGTCCGCCTGGCTCAGATGGCGAAGGCGCATGATCTCAATTTCACCATCGATGCGGAGGAGGTCGACCGTCTTGAACTGTCGCTCGACGTCATCGATCGTGCCTTTGCCGATCCGTCGCTCGCCGGCTGGGACGGATTCGGCCTGGCAATCCAGGCCTACCAGAAGCGCGCGCCGCAGGTGATCGACCATATCGCCGGCTTATGCGGCAAGCATGGCCGCCGTATGATGGTTCGACTGGTCAAGGGCGCCTATTGGGACACCGAGATCAAGCGGGCGCAGGAGCGCGGGCTCGAGGGCTATGCCGTCTTTACCCGCAAGGCTGCGACAGACCTGTCCTATCTCGCCTGCGCGCAGCAGATGCTCGATCTGCGCGATGTGATCTTTCCCCAATTCGCAACCCACAACGCGCTCACCGTCGCCACCATCATCGAGATGGCGCAGGATCGCAGCGGCTTCGAATTTCAGCGGCTCCACGGAATGGGAGATGCGGTCTACAACAGCCTGAGCAAGAGCAACGACCGCGTGCCCTGCCGCATCTACGCGCCCGTTGGCGGCTATCGCGATCTTCTGGCCTATCTGGTGCGCCGTCTTCTGGAAAACGGGGCCAATTCCTCCTTTGTCGCCGTCGCGGGTGACAAGAATGTCCCGATTGCCGATCTGCTCACGCGCCCCGATGCGAAGCTGGGTCTCGCCGCAGGACAGTCCGCCCGCAACAGCCAGATTCCACTGCCCTTGAAAATCTATCCGGACCGGACCAATTCGCGCGGCATCGAATTCGGAGACCGGCTTGAGCTCGAATCGCTGATCGCCGGGATGGCCCGTTCCAACGCGCGGGTCGAGGCAGGGCCGCTGGCGCCGGGCCTGAAAGGCGGCCGGGCGCAGGACATCGCCTCGCCGTCGGATCCGACCAATGTTGTCGGCACGGTCCGCTTCACCGACCCCAAGGATGTCGACAAGGCCGTCGAAAGCGGGCTGAAGGGTTTCAGAAGCTGGTCCCGGACTGATCCCGTGCGCCGCGCGGAGGCTCTCGACAAGGCCGCAAGCATGCTTGAGGAGCGGCGCGACCGGTTCATGGCGCTGCTTTCGGCGGAAGCCGGAAAGACGCTCGACGACGGCATTGCCGAGATCCGCGAAGCAGTTGATTTCCTGCGCTACTACGCGGCGCGTTCGCGCGAGATGTTCGGCGCGATGAAGCAGATGCCGGGGCCGACCGGCGAAGAAAACCGGCTCGGCTGGCGTGGGCGCGGGGTGTTTGTCTGCATCTCGCCCTGGAACTTCCCGCTTGCCATCTTCCTGGGGCAGGTTTCCGCCGCTCTGGCAGCCGGCAATGCGGTTATCGCCAAGCCGGCCGAGCAGACGCCTCTCGTGGCCCACGAAGCCGTCAGCCTACTGCATGAGGCAGGCGTTCCCGCCGACGTGCTGATGTGCCTGCCCGGAGAGGGTGATGTCGGCGCTGCGTTGACCGCACATCCGAAGATCGGCGGTGTGGCGTTTACGGGCTCGACGGAAACCGCGCATGCGATCAACCGCACGCTGGCCGCCAAGGACGGGCCGATCGTTCCCTTCATCGCGGAAACCGGCGGTCTCAACGCGATGATCGTCGACGCCACTGCACTCGCCGAACAGGTGGCTGACGATGTTGTGCTGTCTGCGTTCCGGTCTGCGGGCCAGCGCTGCTCGGCGCTCCGGCTGCTGTTCGTTCAGGACGATGTCGCCGATCACATGATCGAGATGATCGAGGGCGCCGCGCGGGAACTCAGGCTCGGCAATCCGGCGCATCCCTCCACCGATGTCGGGCCGGTCATCGACGAGGCCCAGCGCGACATGCTGGCCGCGCACATCGCTGCGGTGAGCAAGAGCCAGAAGCTGGTCTATGCCGGTGACACGCCGAAACAGGGGATCTTCTTTGCCCCGCATATCGTCGAACTCAAGGATGCGGCTGCCCTCGACCGCGAGATCTTCGGCCCGGTCCTGCATGTGGTGCGCTACAAGGCCAAGAAGCTCGACCAGGTTCTCGACGCCATTGACGCCACCGGCTACGGCCTGACGCTCGGGGTTCATTCGCGGATCGAGGCTCTGGTCAGGAAGGTCATCGACCGGCTCGACACCGGCAATGTCTACGTCAACCGCAACATGATCGGCGCAGTCGTCGGCACCCAGCCCTTCGGGGGCTCCGGGCTGTCCGGCACCGGTTTCAAGGCCGGCGGACCGCACTACCTGATGCGCTTCGCCGTCGAGCAGGCGGTCTCCGTCAACACCGCGGCCGCGGGCGGCAATGCGGGACTGATCGCGATGGGAGACGGGTGAGGGCCATGGCTCGGGGCCTGCCCGCGACATCGGAGATGCATGATTGACGCCCAATGGGGCGCGTGTCGCAATTGGCGCATTGCGCGTCCCGTTTCATGCAAGCATGCGCGGCGGTTTCGGTTTCTATTCTCCGCCATATGGCTGCACAGGGGATGCGGTCAGGATCGGGAAGAGGAATCGACAGCATGGCTGAGTTCAAGACAGATATCGAAATCGCGCGTGCGGCCAACAAGAAGCCGATCATGGAGATCGGCGGCAAGCTGGGGATTCCGCCCGAGGACCTTGTCCCCTACGGTCACGACAAGGCAAAGATCTCGGCGGATTTCATTGCCCGGCAGAGCGGCAAGCCCGATGGCAAGCTTATCCTGGTGACAGCCATCAACCCGACCCCGGCGGGCGAGGGAAAGACCACCACGACCGTGGGTCTCGGCGACGGGCTCAACCGCATCGGCAAGCGCGCGATGATCTGCATCCGCGAGGCCTCACTCGGACCGAACTTCGGAATGAAGGGCGGGGCTGCCGGCGGGGGCCAGGCACAGGTGGTGCCGATGGAGGAAATGAACCTTCATTTCACCGGCGACTTCCATGCCATCACCAGCGCCCACAATCTGCTCTCGGCGATGATCGACAATCACATCTACTGGGGGAATTCACTTGAAATCGATGCGCGCCGGGTGGTGTGGCGCCGGGTGATGGACATGAACGATCGCGCACTGCGCGACATCGTCGTCAATCTCGGCGGCGTGGCCAACGGCTTTCCGCGACAGACCGGGTTCGACATCACGGTCGCCTCGGAAGTCATGGCGATCCTGTGTCTTGCCAAGGATCTCGACGACCTGCAGGAGCGGCTCGGCGCCATCGTCGTTGCCTATCGCCGGGACAAGTCGCCGATCTACTGCCGGGACATCAAGGCCGACGGCGCCATGACGGTTCTCCTCAAGGACGCGATGCAGCCCAACCTGGTGCAGACGCTTGAAAACAATCCCGCCTTCGTTCACGGCGGGCCGTTCGCCAACATCGCGCATGGTTGCAACTCGGTGGTGGCGACGACCACAGCTCTGAAGCTTGCGGATTACGTCGTGACTGAAGCCGGTTTCGGGGCCGATCTGGGCGCGGAAAAATTCTTCGACATCAAGTGCCGCAAGGCCGGCCTCAAGCCCGATGCGGCGGTGATCGTCGCCACCGTGCGGGCCATGAAGATGAACGGCGGCGTCAAGAAGGAGGATCTCGGCGCGGAGAACATCGCCGCGGTCGAGCAGGGCTGCGCCAACCTGGGCCGTCACGTCCAGAACGTGAAGAAGTTCGGTGTGCCGGTGGTAGTCGCGATCAACCATTTCGTCACGGATACGGACGCCGAAGTTCAGGCGGTAATGGATTATGTGGCGACGCTTGGCGCCGAGGCGATCCTGTGCAAGCACTGGGCGCAGGGCTCGGCGGGGATCGAGGAATTGGCGCACAAGGTGGTCGAACTGGCCGATTCCGGTCAGGCGCAGTTTGCTCCGCTCTACCCCGACGACATGTCCCTGTTCGAAAAGATCGAGACCATCGCGAAGTCGATCTATCACGCCGGCGAGGTGACTGCGGAGAAGTCGGTGCGCGAACAGCTCAAGCAATGGGAAGGGCAGGGCTACGGCCAGCTTCCGATCTGCATGGCCAAGACCCAGTACTCCTTTTCCACCGATCCGAACCTGCGGGGTGCGCCGGTCGATCACACGGTGGCGGTTCGTGAGGTCCGTCTGTCGGCGGGCGCGGGTTTTATCGTTGTCATCACCGGCGAGATCATGACCATGCCCGGCCTTCCCAAGACACCGTCCTCCGAGAAGATTTGCCTCAACGACGCGGGCCAGATCGAAGGCCTGTTCTAGCCGACAGGCTGTTGGCTATGCGAAAAACTCCGGTTCTCAGGAAAGCCTGAGAACCGGTTCGAAATGGTTCATGTCCTGAAAGGTGCAGAACTCTGCCGGCCCGAGTTCCAGCACGGGGACTTCCTGGCGGAATGTCTCGCCCATCTCTTCGAGTTCGCGCATGTAGACCGGGGCAAGGTCGCGCGGAAGCCACCGAACGATGTAGCCGAGCGTCAGGTGGAGCGGATAGGTGTCATGTCCGGGCTTCCGGTAGCCGAATGGCACCGTGAGTTCGTCACGGATGCGGCGGATGGTGGCTTCGTCTTCAGCGGTGGCGCCCGTCACGAGAAGGCCCAGAGGGGTTACACTTTCAAGCTTCACCGAAAACGGAGCCATGCCTGAAAACCCCGACAGCCGAGGGACCAGATACTCGGTGACCTTGGGGATCGATGCGTCGAGAGGCAGATCCGCCGGCCAATGACCGGGCTCTCTCTGGCTTTCGATCACGCCGTTGAACAGCGTCATGTGATAGCTTGAAACCGGCGTCCAGGTGAAATGCCTGCCTGCATCGAGCGCCTGCAGCCGATCGCGAAGCTTGACCATGGCGGCCTGTGTCCGCGAACCACCGCGAACATGACAGACGATGGTGTTTCCGGGCTCCTGCAGGAAGGTTCCCCTGCGGTCGAAGCGGGTGCCGAGCATTGCGGGCGAGGCATCCTGGCCTTCGCCGCAAAATGCGCGATGGAATTCGGGGAGTCTCTTGTAGGGCATTGCGAATCCGGTCGTTTTTCCGCGCCGGAGGTATCGCGATGGTGTGAACGAATGATGACAGAGCGGTCGTGATGCCAGCCAACCCCGGACAGCCAAATGGGCTTGCCCAGCGCTCGGATCGCTATTGGCAGAGCCGATAGCCGCTGCTGCGTTCGATGATATCGAGATGCAGGTGGTCGTTGTGATTGCTGTCCGAGCCCGGGCCGAGAACCGTTGTGAAATGAAGACAGGCCCCCGCACGTACAGACCGCTGAAACGCCTCTTCCATGGTGCCGTCGCCGGCTCGCGGCGAGACCGGGATCGGCTCCCGACCTTCAAATCCGAAACTCATGATGTCGATTGCATTGCCGATCGAGTGCTCCGACATCTTGCCGGTGGAGGAATTGTTGCGGCGTCGGCAGACATAGGTCGACCCATGCCTGATCTCGCTCAGGCGGATGTCATCCGGGAAGGCGTCGGTTGACGGCACAACAACATCGCGGACCCATCGTGCAAGGCTGAGAGCTGTCGCACAGCGCATTGACGTTGCCGGAGAAATGCTGACATTCTGCCCAACAGAAGAGACGGAATAGGGGGCGACGATGCCACAGCCGTTCTCGCCGATGATGGCTTCCTCGCGCTTGTAGACGACGTCAAGCCGCTTCAGTTGCGCTTCGCAGGTCTTCAGCTCGGCAAGTTCCGGTTCCGGGGTGGAGATCGTCGCGGGCGCCTCCTCGGTCGCGGCTTCCTCGGACGCGGTGCTTTCGGGCGAGGACAGGCTACCCGCGTCATCGGCTTTGCGAGGGTTTTCCACTGGCACGGGGCCGTTTTCGGGGAGCTCGGAAGCTGCGAGTGTCAGCACTAGAAACGGAAGAAGAACAAGGCGCCTCATAGTATCAGTCCCTGAATTCAACCGGGACGCCGGTACTGACCATGTGCGCAAGTTCCTTTGCATCCCAATTGGTCATGCGCACGCATCCATGGCTCGCCGTCTTGTCGATCTCCGAAGGGTCGGCGCTGCCGTGGATCCCGTAGGTCGGCTTGGACAAATCGATCCAGACGCTCCCGACAGGTCCGTTGGGCCCGGGCGGTAGGGTGAGTTGCGTCTGGTTGTCACCCTGAACGAAGTTTTCATCGGGCTTGTAGGCATAGGTGGGGTCTATCGCCACCGCCTCGACTTGATGTGTGCCGGAAGGTGAGGGCGTCTGAGAGCTTCCGATGGTAACCGGATAAACGGCGACGAGGTCGCCCGCCTCGTCGTATGCCTCAAGTCGTGCGGCCTGTTTGAGCGCTACAATGCGATCGACTTCCGCACGCATGTCCGAACCTGGGTCTGCGACGTGAATTGTCTGCCCGGTTGAAAAATCGCTTGTCGGATTGAGCGAACCAAGGAAATCGACATCCATGTGAAACCGCTCGGCCAGTTTCTCTTGGACGCTCGTAAACCCGAGCCAGTCCAACTCGGCCAGCTTGGCGTAGTCTTCCGGCAATGGCTCTTCGGAAAGCTTCGAGGCGTCGTCCTCGGTGATGGTGTAGGTGACGATGACATCGCCACCCATCGCCTGAAGCGTGTTCCAGACTTTCTCGTCAAGAACGCCGTCGACCGGCAGACCGTTGACTTCCTCAAATCCCCGGATTGCCTTTTGGACATTCTCTCCGGCATATCCGTCTATGACACCAGGTGATGCCCCGGCCCGGTCCAGCAGCACCTGGGTCTTGGCGGCAACCGCGCTTTGTCCTTCGGGGAGATCCGTTCCGGCATACCGTGCAGAGTTGATCGAAGCCGGGTCGAGGGGCGCCGACCGCGCTTCGATTACCGTTGTTACGGCTGCGAGCGCCGCAGCGGTTATGAGGAGTGTGGTCTGGATCACGTCCATCGGTCGTCTTTCCGTTTGAGCCTTCATGCCGGACCAGAAATGGCCCGGCGCTTGGGATCAGAACGCTCAAGAACCCGAAAGGATGCATGGCAAACGGCAAATTGCCAACTTTTCGTTAAACGCCATGGCCGCCGCCAACCGCTTTCATCGCGGCGGACGCCCTGCGGATCTTGCCGGCTGGCGGCGTTCCTGCCCGGTCACGGCCTGCCAAAATCCGGACTGACCTTGCCCCAGGCGCAATGGGGGAAATAGGGGTAGGTGTCGGTGACGAAATAGACGAAGGTTCCGTTGAGAATGCCGCCGTTGCACTCGTCCAACCGGCCCTGACCTCCAGTGTACTCCCAGTCCTGAACGTAGGTGCCGTCATGTCTGCCGCCGGGTCCGCCGTTCCGGTTCCCCGGCTTGAGTGAATAGCCGGAAATTGCGCCGGCCCCGACGTAATGGATCTCGAAACCATCGGCGGCAAACCCCACCAGGCTGGATTTCGCGCCTTTCAGAAAACCCGTGGGCTTGCCGTGGTAGTGATAGAGGCCACGATGGTCGACATGGGCGTTGTTCATGTCGAGCCCGAGCCTTTGTCCTGCGCCCATGCCGTCGAGTTTCCAGCCCGAAGAGCGATTGCGGCTAAAGCCGCGCGGCGAGGAGGGATCGTAATAATCGGCGGTCCCGGGCCTTATCATCACGCCGTTGAGCGCAAAGCCCGTGGCACCGCGCAAGGGTGTGGCACGCGCGGTCCGGACCGGGCTCTCCGGAACGCAGACCTCGATGTACTGAGCGGACATGCGGTGCGGATTGCCCCTGTTCGGAAAGGTCCCGGTCGGGTGGTCGGGCAGGCCGTTCGAGACCATGCAGATCTCGCCCCTGCTCTTGGTGATGGTGACCGATCCGGAAGCGGCAGCGGCGGGAAGAGCGTTCGAAGCGCATGCCAAGGCTGCTGCACAGGCAAAGGTCGAGCGAATGGTTTTCCGGTTCATGGTGTTCCCCTGTTCTGTTTCCAGTTGCTTTTGACCTGCCCAATCTGGTGGGCTTTAGCTTTCCGCATCGTGACGGGTTGATTACGGTTTGGTCATGAAGCCGCGTGCACTTTTCGATGGAACCCATCGACCCACGGCGGGTTGAGCTTGCAACATTTCACTGGGGGCAGACCTCGTATGACAGAAAATTCCGCTGCCAAGCGCCTGACTACCTGGCTCGCGCGCGGGCTCAAGACCGGCAATGCCAACCGGCTGCCGGTGGCCCTGTTCGCCATCGTCACGCTTGGCGTCTATGCGTTCATCGAAATTGCCGACGAACTGGCCGAGGGTGAACTGCGCAAGATTGACGAGAGCCTTTTTCTTATTTTGAGATCTCCGACTGACAGCAACATTCCCATCGGACCGGCCTGGCTTCAGGAAACCGCCGTCGAAATCACCGCGATCGGCGGGTATCCTCTCATCATCCTCACGCTCGCCGCCGTGGCGGGCTTTTTCATTGTGACCCGCCGCTACGGAGCCGCTGCCTATGCGGTGCTGTCGGTGGGCACCGGGGCGCTGCTGAGCCAGACCCTCAAGAATTACTACGGCCGTCCGCGTCCCGATCTGGTGGACCATCTCGACACCGTGCACACGATGAGCTTTCCGAGCGGTCATGCGCTGGTGACGACCGTCACCTACCTCACATTGGCCTCGATCGTCGTCGGATTTCTAGATGACCGGCGAGCGCGGATCTACGTCCTTTCCTCCGCGGTCTTCGTGGCCGTCATCGTCGGCGTCAGCCGTGTTTATGTCGGGGTCCACTGGCCCACCGACGTGGCCGCGGGCTGGGCGCTCGGAGCAGCTTGGGCAAGCCTGTCCTGGCTGGTCGTTCACTTTATCGGTCGCAGAAAAACCGGAGCATCATCATGACATCCTCAACAATGGGCAACAAAAGCTGGAAGGAGTGGTTCAAACCCTTCGCCCGTCTCGGCTATGGCGCGCGGGGTCTGGTTTATCTCGTAATCGCCTTCTTCGTCATCAGCGCGGCATTGACCACCGGTTCCGGCGGCGACACGAAATCCGCCATCCGGTTTCTCACACAGTCCCGGATCAGTGAAGTTCTGACGCCGCTGCTCATCGTCTCGCTTGCGGGCTACAGTCTCTGGCGCCTTGTGCAGGCGATTTTCGACACCGATGATCACGGCACCGGTGCGGTGGGACTGGGAACCAGGGTTGGCCTCGTCGGATCTGCGGTCTCCTATGGCTTCTTGATGCTCTACTCCTACTCGCTCTGGCAAGGGCAGGGCGGCAGCGATGGCGGCGGTGGCGGGTTCGCCCAGTACGCGGCCACGTTTCTGGGCGCTACGCCTGTTTCCCTGATCCTGGCATCGATCTTCCTTATCGTCGGCGGCGCTCATATGTACAAGGCTGCGACCCAGAAGTACCGCGATCACATCAAGGCATCGGACAAGGCGATGGCATGGATCGACGTCGCCGCAATCGGCGGACTTGTTGCCAGGGGGCTGATCTTCTTTGTGATCGCCTTCCTGTTCTACCGGTCAGGCCTTTCCTCCGGTGATGACGGGCAGGCGAGCACCGGCGATGCGTTGGACTTTATCTCCGGGTTGCCATTCGGATCTTGGTTGCTGGGCGCCATGGGCGCAGGTCTCTTCCTGTTTTCTCTCTATTCCTTCTCTGAGGCGATTTGGCGGCGCATCAACGTCGAAGACGCCTGAGGGCGTCATCGGCCCTTGAAGAGCATGATGTGCTGGGCTATGGAGGAACCATGATGACGCATGTTGCACAGATCAACTGGTGGTGGGCTCGCTTTTAGGCGGCCTTGACCACGCATGCGCGTCTGAGTTCAACAAGCCGCCCGGGACCGAAAAGGTCCGGCGGCTTTTTGTTTGTCCGCCGGAGCAGGTCCCCCAGGCGGCGCAGACGGAGACGGGACATGGCTACGACGGGACTGGATGAGGGCGCGGAACATTACGTGACCCGGGGAGGGGTGGCGATCACCCGGCGAAGGCGCGAGACGCCCTATGCCGATGCCATATCCGACTATATCGATGCGCTCGACAGCCGCCGCGGCGCGGTCTTTTCGTCCAACTACGAGTATCCCGGACGGTACACGCGCTGGGATACGGCCATTGTCGATCCTCCGCTTGGGATTTCCTCACGAGGCCGCAGGCTGACGATCGAAGCCTATAACGGGCGCGGCGAGGCCTTGATCAAAATCCTGAATGGACGACTTGAGGGCCACAAGGATTTCACCATTTCCTCGCGCGGCGCGCGCCGGACCGAGATCGATGTCCATGAGCCTGACCGGGTGTTCTCGGAGGAGGAACGCTCGCGTGTGCCGACGGTGTTCTCGGTGCTGCGTGTCATCGTCGACCTGTTCTATTCCGGAGAAGACGGCAATATCGGTTTTTACGGCGCGTTCGGCTACGACCTGGCATTCCAGTTCGATTCCGTGCCGCTGAAGATAGACCGCCCGGACGATCAACGCGATCTGATGCTTTACCTGCCCGACGAGATCCTGGTCGTCGACAATCATGCCGCCAAGGCCTGGATCGACCGCTATGATTTCGAGGCCGAAGGGGTGACCACCCAAGGGCGCGATTCAGCCGTGGTCACCGAAGCGTTTCAGCCCGCCGCCGACGCTCCGGCCAAGGGAGACCACACACCCGGCGAATATGCCGAACTGGTCAAGCGCGCCAAGGAAAGCTTCAAGCGGGGAGACCTGTTCGAAGTGGTTCCTGGTCAGACCTTCTTCGAGCGCTGCGAAGCCAGGCCTTCCGAGATCAGCCGCCGCCTCAAGACCATCAACCCGTCGCCCTATTCGTTCTTCATCAATCTGGGCGATCAGGAGTATCTCATCGGGGCGTCGCCCGAGATGTTTGTCCGGGTAACCGGACGGCGGATCGAGACCTGCCCGATCTCGGGGACGATCCGGCGCGGCGAAGATGCGATCGGCGATTCGGAACAGATCCTCAAGCTGCTGAACTCGAAGAAGGACGAATCCGAGCTGACCATGTGTTCGGATGTCGACCGAAACGACAAGAGCCGGGTGTGCGAACCGGGCTCGGTCAAGGTGATCGGTCGCCGGCAGATCGAGATGTATTCGCGGCTCATCCACACCGTCGATCACATCGAAGGCCGTCTTCGCGATGACATGGATGCGTTTGACGGATTCCTGAGCCACGCCTGGGCGGTGACCGTGACGGGTGCTCCGAAGCTCTGGGCGATGCGGTTTCTGGAAAACAACGAGAAGAGCCCGCGCGGCTGGTACGGCGGCGCAGTCGGCATGGTCGGTTTCGACGGCGACATGAACACCGGGCTGACCCTCAGGACCATCCGCGTCAAGGACGGCATTGCCGAAGTTCGCGCCGGAGCCACATTGCTGTTCGATTCAAATCCCGAGGAAGAGGAAGCCGAGACCGAACTCAAGGCCTCGGCCATGCTCTCGGCCATCCGGGATGCGCGGCTCGGCAATTCCGGATCGACGGTCCGGCAGACGGCGCGGGTCGGCGATGGCGTTTCGATCCTCTTGGTCGACCACGAGGATTCCTTCGTGCACACGCTGGCCAACTACCTGCGCCAGACCGGCGCCAAGGTGACCACGGTCCGCTCGCCGGTTCCCGACGAGGTGTTCGATCGTGTTTCGCCTGATCTTGTGGTGCTTTCACCGGGGCCGGGAAGTCCCAGTGATTTCGATTGCGCGGCGACGGTCAAGAAGATCCGCGCCCGCGAGCTCCCGGTTTTCGGCGTCTGCCTCGGACTGCAGGCGCTGGCCGAGGCCTATGGCGGGGGGCTGCGCCAACTTGCGATTCCGGTTCATGGCAAGCCGTCGCGGATCCGGGTGTCGTCCAATGGCGTGATCTTCTCGGGCCTTGCCAATGAGGTGACCGTCGGCCGTTACCATTCGATCTTCGCCGACTATGCGACGCTTCCCCAGGAATTCCGCGTCACGGCGGAAACCGATGACGGGGTGGTCATGGCCATCGAACATCAGAGCGAACCGGTTGTGGCCGTGCAATTTCATCCCGAATCGATCATGACACTGGGGCAGGACGCTGGAATGCGTATAATCGAGAACGTGGTTGCGCATCTGGCGCGCCGGGAAAGATGAGGACGCCATGAGTTCGCGGTTCGACAAGGCAAGCGGCATGCACGGCGCGGTGGTTGCCGGACCGGTGGCGGCCCTGTGTCTGATGCTTGCGGGAACGGCTGTCGCATCGGCTGAAAGCGCATTCGAAGCCGAAGGTCGCAGGCTTGTGGAGGCCAATTGCAGCGGGTGCCATGCGGTCGGCCGCGCCGACGCAAGCCCTCATCCCGATGCGCCGCCGTTCCGGACGCTGTCGCAGAGTTTTCCGATCGATGCGCTGGAAGAGGCATTTTCCGACAACCGGATCTATTCCGGCCATCCGGACATGCCCGAGTTTATTGCAACTCCCGAGCAGGTGGATGCGATCATAACCTATATCGCGTCCCTGCAGGGCTGACCGGGAATGCCCGAAAGCGCGAAAACGGTAAGGCGGCTGGCGCTCTGGTCCATTCCGCTCGCCTTTGGCGTGATGGGTCTCAAGTTTGTCGCCTATCTGCTGACCGGATCGATCGCGCTTTATTCCGATGCACTTGAATCCACCGTCAATGTGATCGCAGCACTCGCAGCCTTCATCGCCGTGGGCTATGCGCAGAAACCGGCCGACACCAGCCACCCCTACGGCCACCACAAGGCCGAGTATTTCTCCGCCGTGATCGAGGGCGTGCTGATTGTCGGCGCGGCGCTGCTGATCGTCCAGGAAGCCATCGGCGGGCTTCTTGCGCCGGTCCGGATCGATGCGCCTGCGCCGGGTCTTGCGATCAACGGGCTGGCCGCTGCGATCAATGGCTGGTGGGCCTATGTTCTCATTCGCGCCGGCCGCCGTTACCGCTCGCCTGCTCTGTCCGCGGACGGCCACCACATCCTTTCGGATGTGGTCACATCCGTCGGCGTGATCGCGGGTCTGATTCTGGCAATCCTGTTCGACCAGCCGCTGATCGATCCGCTTCTGGCGCTGATTGTCGCCATCAACGTGCTCTGGCAGGGCTGGAAGGTGATCGCATCGTCGGTCGACGGGCTGATGGACCGGGCCGTCGACCCGGCCGACGAGATCCGCATTCACGAGATCATCAAGGCCGAAGCGGGTGGCGCGATCGAAGCCCATGACATCCGGACGCGCATGGCCGGGCGGGTCTCGTTCGTCGAATTTCACCTGGTGGTCGACGGCAGCATGACCGTCGAACAGTCACACGCCATCTGCGACCGTCTCGAAGCGGTGCTGCGGCGCGAGGTCGAGGGCGTTCAGGTGATCATCCATGTCGAGCCCGCCCACAAGGCCAAGGACGAGGGCGTGCAGCTCGGCTGAAGATTGGCTCTAGGCGCCGTGTCGCGCGAGCGCCATCGCGAAGACATCCGCATCCACATTGCCGCCGGAAATTGTGGCGATCACGTCGTCGCCCTCTATCTTGTCACCGTGAAACAGCGCCGCTGCGAGCGCCACCGCGCCGCCGGGCTCGGCCACCAGTTTGAGCCGCGCGAAAGCCAGCGCCATGGCCTGAAGCGCCTCGTCTTCGCTCACAACCAGCCCCGGACCTGCAAGGCGCGACAGGATCGGGAAGGTGATCTCTCCGGGCTGCGGGGTGATGATCGCATCGCAGAGCGACCCGGACCGGCTTTCGTTGCGCTCGATGCGACCCGAGGCCAGGCTGCGGGTCATGTCGTCGAAGCGTTCGGGTTCGGCCGGCCGCGCCCTGAGGCCCGGGGCGTCTGCCTCCAGTGCCAGCGCGATGCCCGAGGCAAAGCCTCCGCCGCCGCAGCACACCACAACATCGGCGCGCGTAATGCCTTGCTCTTGTGCCTGCTCGGCGATCTCGAGGCCGCAGGTGCCCTGACCGGCAATCACTTCGGGCTCGTCAAACGGCTTGATCAGGGTCAGTTGGCGTTCGGAGGAAATCCGCGCACCGATTGCGTCGCGATCCTCGTTTGCGCGATCGTAAAGCACCACCTCGGCGCCGAGGGCGCGGGTGTTGTCGATTTTCATGCGCGGTGCATCCGAGGGCATGATGATGACGGCGGGAACTCCGTGCCGGGCGGCCGCAAGGGCCACGCCCTGGGCATGGTTTCCACTCGAAAACGCGATCACGCCGCGAGCGCGGACCTCCCCGTCAAGCGCCGAGACCGCCGACCAGCCGCCACGGAACTTGAAGCTTCCGGTGTGCTGGAGGCATTCGGGTTTGACCCAGACGCGCCGGCCGGCGATCTCGTCGAGGAACGGCGAGTTCAGCAATGGCGTCCGCCGGGCGTGGCCTTCAAAGCGCTTTTGCGCCGCGCGGATCATCTCGATGTTCATTCTGCCGGTTCCCGTCCAATGCCTCGTCGAGGGCTACACAACGGCAAACGCCGCGCGAAATCAATCGCGCGGCGTTCAGCTAAGCTCTGAAAGTGCCGGTGGTTATGCCGCCTGGGCGTAGAGCCTGCCGGTGATGGCCGGGCTGCCGCGAAGCCCGCTGAAGGTCTTGGCGAGCGCCAGCACGCCGAGATCGGCGACGGGCTCGACAATGATCACCAGCATGTAGGCCGCGCCGAAGGCTGCGATCTGCGAGAGGTTCTCGGCGCCGAAGCCATGGCCGTAGAGCGCCCAGAAACCAACCCACATAACGATCCCACCCTGGTAGCTGGTCGACAGCGCGAGCGCTTGGCTGTAGCTCACATCCTTGTAGGCGGTGCCTGCCGGAATGATGCGTTTTGCGATCAGCGACATCGCATAAAGCGGCACAAGAAGCGTGGTGACGTTCATGCCGTATTGCGGCAGGTCGAAGGGCGCGAAGAGTACGCCCTGGAAGAGCAATCCCAAAGCCAGGCCGATTGCGGCGGGTCCTGCTCCGAATATCAGATAGAGCGTCGAGCCGAGAATGAGGTGGACCTCCGAGACGCCGACCGCATGGTGCGGAAACACCTCGAAGAAACAGAACACCAAAAGCGTGGTGAATACGGAGCGCAGGCCAAGAGCGGCGACGCCCCCATCGTTGCGGATCGTGTCCCAGGACATTTTCAGCGCAAGGCCGCCGGCAGCGGCTGCCGTTGCGTAACTCAGGACGATTTTGGCGCCGTCGACGACGCCCGGTTCAATATGCATGTTCAAGCCCTTTCTGCACCCATCGTGCAAGAGGTTGGATCGGATCGCCGCGGGATGCGGCGCCCATGGTCCGGGCAGGTCTCCTGGCTCGCGCTTTGTCACCGTCATCCGCCTTCCCGGGAGTGTCCCAGTGGCATTCTGGATGCGGCTCACGCTCACAGTTGCGAGGGCAGCCACGGATCAGGCCCCTTTCTCGGGTCGTCCCTACCGTGTTCCCTTTTCATCCCGAAGGCTTGGCCTTCACGGAACCCGAATCCTTGCAAGCTACGCCGCCGGTTTCAGTTTCGCAATTGTCAAAAGCGACGGTTTTTGGCGTGGGGCTGAGGAATTTTCCGGTTGCAATGACTGCATCATGGCCGGTGTTGATGGAAACTTCGCAAGACGTTGATTGCCGAAGATTTCCGCGGCTAATACCGGGATCTTATGGCAGTGCGCGCTTCAGACAGGTTGGATGTGATGGGCACCGGGGTTGCGACCGTCGGAATCATCATGGCGTCCGTCGGCTTCGGGCTGGTGCCGTATTTTGCGCGCGGGCTCACCTCCGAGGGCATGGCGCCGCATGCGGTTGCCTTTTTCCGGTATGCCATCGCGGCAACTGTCTTGCTGCCGTTCGTCTGGCAGGCGCGGGCGGAGTGGAGAGCCTTGCTGTGGGGTCTGGTTGCCGGTGTCGCGATGGGGGTTGGCTGGATCGGCTATGTGCGGGCGGTGGAGGTCGCGCCGGTTTCGACGGTTGGCGTTCTTTACATGACCTATCCGGTGTTCACGCTGCTGATCGCCTGGCTGGTGTTTGGCGACCGGCCAGGCAGGCGGGCCGTGCTCGCAGCCTTGATGATCATTGCCGCGGCGGCGCTGGCCTCGTCGCCCGCTGCGGTGCCGGCCGAGCATCTGCCTGTCCTTGTCCTTTCTCTGGCCGCACCGCTCGGGTTCGGTTTCGGGATCAATGTGCTGGTGCACAGGCTTTCGGGTCTCAAGCCGCTGGCGCGGATTTCATGCGTCAGTCTCGGTTCGGTGCTGGGGCTGTTGCCCCTGCTCGTGGCGACGCCGATCGAGGCTTTACGTCCGGCAACTGTCGAAGGCTGGTGGCTGGTCGTGGGCGTTGCGCTGGGTTCGGCGCTGGTGCCGCAGATGCTTTTCACCGTCTGTGCCCCGGTGATTGGAACGGCGCGAACGTCGATTGCCGGAAGCTTTGAGCTGCCGACCATGTTTCTGGTTGGCTGGTTCGCCTTTGCCGAGCCTGTCAGCCTGGCTCAATGGGCTGCCTGCGCCATGGTGATTGCGGCCATTGTGCTCACGCCCGGCAAACCCATCAGGAGCATTGCCGGCAATGCCGCAGTGGGCGGTCGCGAGTGCGGGAACGGGTGAGCGCATTTGCTGCAATGCAGCGGAATTTCGATGCCGCGCCTTGACACGGCCGCATTTGTCAGGCCTAAGGGGTGCAACTGGATAGGGGCCCTTTCGGCCGCTGCACGCCGCCATGATGCTGAGCGTGTTCTGACTTCCCCTAAGATCCACCTTGAAATTTTCGCGTCGGCCAGCGGCGATGCGCCCAACCCGAACTCCTCCGATTGCGGATCAATCCGCGGACGGCGGAATTTTTGTTATCGGGCATGGTCCGCGCATGGCGGCGCTAAAGCGCACGCCCCGATGCCTGCCCCCATTGAAAGACATATCATGTTGTTTTCCGAACTCGGCCTGTCCAAGGCCCTTCTCGACACGCTTGACCAGTTGCACCTGACCAAGCCAACCCCGATCCAGACCCAGGCCATCCCGGCCGTCATGGAAGGCCGTGACGTCATCGGTCTGGCGCAGACCGGCACCGGCAAGACGGCTGCCTTCTCGCTGCCGATCCTGCATCGCCTGGCGCAGGGCAAGCCTGCCGCGCCGAAAAAGGCGCGGGTGCTGATCCTGTCGCCGACGCGCGAACTGTCCGCGCAGATCGCCAAGACGATCAAGGATCTGGGCCGCAAGCTCAATCTGCGCTCGGCGGTTGTCGTCGGCGGTGTTTCGATCCGTCCGCAGATCAAGACGCTCGCCTCGGGCGTCGACGTTCTCATCGCCACGCCCGGCCGTCTGATGGACCTGATCGAGCAGCGCGCGGTTTCGCTCAACGAAATCGAGGTCGTGGTCCTCGACGAGGCCGACCAGATGCTCGACATCGGCTTCATGCCGGCTATCAAGCGGATCCTGGCGATGACGCCGGCCAAGCGGCAGACGCTTCTGTTCTCGGCAACCATGCCCAAGGAAATCCGCCAGCTGTCCGACCGTCACCTGACGGACCCGATCGAGATTTCGGTGATCCCGGCCAAGAAGACAGCCGACCGCGTCGAGCATTCGGTGATGCACATGCAGCCCGGCGCCAAGATGGGCGCGCTGGCGAGCCTGATCCGCGACCGCAAGGGCGAGCGCGTGATCGTGTTCACCCGCACCAAGCGCGGCGCCGACAAGGCTGCCAAGCGGCTGGAAGCCGACGGCATTTCGGCGGCCGCCATTCACGGCAACAAGTCGCAGGGCCAGCGTGAACGCGCGCTTGCCGGTTTCCGCGCCGGCACCGTGCCGGTGCTGATCGCCACCGACATCGCCGCCCGCGGCATCGACGTGCCGGGCGTCAGCCTGGTGGTCAATTACGAACTGCCGAACGTGCCGGAGGTTTATGTTCACCGAATCGGCCGGACCGCCCGCGCCGGCGCCGAAGGCACGGCTGTCACCTTTTGCGCGCCGGACGAACGGTCGCTGCTGCGGGACATCGAAAAGATGCTCAAGGTCGCGATCCCGGTCGAGAACGCCCCCGAAGGCACCTATGTCGATGCGCTGGCCGATCCCGATGGCGATTTCGCCCCGCTCAACCGCAGCCAGCGCCCGCGTCAGGGACAGCGCCCCCAGGGCGCCAAGCCCGCGGGACAGGGCCGCAACAAGCCCGCCAACGGCCAGGGCCGCAACCGCTCCGGCGGAAAGCCTGCCGACGATCAGAAGGCCGGCAAGCCCGCGGCCAATCGGCATGCGCCGGCAGCCGCAGCGGGCCGCAATGGCGATCAGCCGGCTGCCAAGCCGCGCCGTCGCCGTCGTCGCCGCAACGTTGAAGGCGGGCAGGCTCCGGCGCAGGGCGGAGCCCGCGCTGCCGCCCAGGGCTGACCAACCGGACTTGGGGCTGAACCGGATTTTCGGTAACGCTGCGCCAACCACAGCACTGCACAGTCTCCCCGGCGCGGGCGTTTTTCGCCCGCGCCGGATTTCTGTTGAGCGCTTCCTTCGGGCCGCGCCATTGTTTCGCGCGCCGGTTCGTACTATCTGCGAACAAGACACACACACGGAGACTGGCTGATGAGCGACGAAGACGACAAGACAACCGAACTGCCGCTGGGCAAGGAGGCGGAAGCCAACCTTTTCAAATCGCGCTCGATCTTCATCTATGGCGGGATCACCCAGGAATTGGCGCACAAGGTCTGCGCCCAGCTCGCAGCCCTGGCAGCCGCCAGCGACGAGGATATCCGCATCTTCGTCAATTCACCCGGCGGCCATGTCGAATCGGGCGATTCGATCCATGACATGATCGGCTTTATCAAGCCCAAGGTCTGGATCATCGGCACCGGTTGGGTCGCCTCCGCGGGCGCGCTGATCTACGTATCGGTGCCCAAGGAGCAGCGCCTGTGCCTGCCCAACACCCGCTTCCTGCTGCATCAACCCTCGGGCGGCACCCGCGGCATGGTCTCCGACATCGAGATCCAGGCGCGCGAGATCATCAAGATGAACGAACGGCTCAACAAGATCTTTTCCAAGGCCACCGGGCAGACGGTTGAAAAGATCGCTGCCGACACCGACCGCGACTACTGGCTGTCGGCCGAGGAAGCCAAGGATTACGGCCTGGTGGGCAAGATCATCACCAGTCAGAGCGAAATCTGACCTGACTGAGTCGACTGACTTAAAAGGCCCCGCCGGTGCGAACCGGCGGGGTTTTTGTTCGGGCTGCAGCGCCGCGCATCCAATCGAGCGCGCCATGCATCAGCGGGATTTGTGCTTCTTGGCCTGCTTCACCATCTTGCCGAAGGCCTTGTCCTTGGAGCGGCGCTGGGCGATGCTTGCGGTATTGTGCCGCTCTTCGGCGGCGAGCTTGCGCCAGCGTGCGAGCCGCGCCTCGTCGATCACGCCCTTGTCGAGTGCGGCGAGGATGGCGCAGCCGGGTTCGCTGATATGCGTGCAATCATTGAACCGGCAGTCTCCCGCCAGCTCATCGAGATCGGAAAACACCTCGGCCACGCCGGATTCGGCGTCGGTGAGCTGAAGTTCGCGCACGCCGGGAGTGTCGAGCACGGCGCAGCGGCCGGCAATGATGTGGAGTTGCCGGTGCGAGGTGGTGTGGCGGCCCTTGGAATCATCCTCGCGGATGGATTTGGTCGCCGCGACCTCGCGTGCCGACAGGGCATTTGTGAGCGTCGATTTGCCAACGCCGGAAGAGCCCAGGAAGGCCACCGTCTGGCCCGGCTTGCACCAGGGCGCGAGCAATGTCAGCGGATCGTCGCCTCTTGCATCGAGCGTGAGCACCGGCACGGCAGCGGAGATCGCGTCGGCCTGAGCGACATAGGGGGCGACGTTGCGGCACAGATCCGCCTTGGTGAGAAGGATGACCGGGGTGACCCCGGCCTCGAAGGCGAGCGCCACGTAGCGCTCGAGCCGGGCGACGTTGAAATCGTCGTTGCAGGAGGTGACGATGAAGGCGGTGTCGATGTTGGCGGCGATCAGCTGGACGCTCACATCATGGCCTGCCGCGCGGCGCTTGATGACGCTCTTGCGCTCGAGAAGCCGGCTTGCGCTCGGCAGTTCGTGATCGATCAGCAGCCAGTCGCCCACGGTGGCATCGGCGCGCGGTGGCACCACCATGTCGATCCCGTCGCCCAGAACCCGCAACCCGCTGCGATGCACCTCGGTGACGCGCGCCGGCGGGGTGATCGCCAGCTCGTCCACGCTGGTCTGCTGCGCAAAGAAGGGCTGCCAGCCGAGTTCCTGCAGTTCGGAAAGTGCGGGCGTTTTGCCCGTATCGTCTGCGCCGGGCAGCGTGAATTTTGAAATGTCGCGTGGCATCGATTTCTGTTTCCGCTCACCGGCGTCATTGTCCGGCACAGCAAGACATATCAGCCGCCGCACAGGTGAGCTATCCCTGCTGTTTCCCGTGTTTACTGTCCGCACAAAGCGTGAAGCGGGCACTGCGGCTTTCCCGCTGGGCCGGGCATGAAGCCGTTGACTTTGATCAATGCCGTCCGGAACTCAGTCCTTATAATATGCGCATATTGCAATATAAGGCGCATGACCGATGCACACTGCCACCAACCGGAGTTTCATTTCCCTGCTTGCCGCGGCGCTCTTTTTCGTTACGGGGCTGCAAGCGGCGTTTTGCGAGGACGTGACCTTCCGGACCTACAAGGATGTCTCGGGGTTTTCCTGTGAGTTCCCCTCGGACTGGTCGTTTGCCCAGGCCAGAAACACCGACCGGATCTTTACAAGCGCCAGCGCCCCCAATGCGACGATCATCATTCAGGTGATCGACCGAGCGATCACAACCGAGAAGACGGCGCAAGCGCAGCTCAGTGCGCTCAAAACCGAGTTTCTCAACGCGCCCAGTGGTGAAATTCTCAATGAAGGCGTTGCACCCATTGCCGGACAGGAAGCGCCCTACCTGATCGCGGGGTACAAGGCTGCGGATAGTGACGGAAAGCAGCACCTTTTCCGGCACGTCCAGATGGCTGTTGCCGCGCCGCGGGTTTTTCTCTTGATGTCGTTTTCCGCGCCGGACGATATCTTTGATGCGCATATGCGGGTGTTTCAGAACTGTTCGGCGACCCTCGAGATTGATGCGGCTGAGCCGCCAGCGCCGCCAGCCAAAAATACAGGCAGTACCGGGGATGAGGCGGCACCGGCAGAGACAGGTGGCGCGAAGGCGACAGGCCCGGAAGAGACGCTGATCTGGCGGCACAATGACGACCGTGCGTTCTGGATCGCCATTCCGGAGATATGGTCTGAAACGATCGATCCGAAAGAACCCTATTCGGTTGACATGCAGCATCCTGAGCGCGTGGAGGGCGTGATCGTCTGGGTGGTCGATATGGATGCCGCATCCGGCGTGAAGGAATATGCTGATGCCTGGGAGGCGGTGCTGGCCAGGGAGGTCTTTTTCATGACCGAGCGGCTGGCGGTGCCTGCCATCGATCACCCGGGTGTGGGGCTTGCAGAGACACCGGTGATCCTGCGCGAATATCAGGGTGCGATGAACGGCGCGACCGTGCGCAGCGTTGCGGCTTTCGTGGTCAACGGCAAACGCGGCTACACGGTGGTCGGCTACCACTTCCTCGGCGACCGGGAAGGCGAAAAACGAATCCGCGACGCGGTGATGAGCTTTCACCTTGCTGCGCCATAGGTGCAGGGCGTTGGGATACGCCAGAGCAGACCCGGTGGCTCGCTTTGCACGGCCGAATACGCCCGCCCGCCAGCGGACCCAAGATGGCCTCCGCCTCCTGCCGCGACCCGACGCACGTTACGCCAGATCCCGACAGGCCTTCCTCCCGCCTGGTCCGACACGTTCAGGGTCCATCCGGCAGCGGGAGTGCGCATGTATTGTCTGAGTACCCAGAAATTTGTCCGATTGAGATAAAGGAGATTTTCGAGATTATCGCGAATAGCGAAGTTGAGTAGATCCAGCAACTCTGGACTTCTGTTCCTACATCCCCCTTGCCATCCCCAAAAACCCGCGCTATCACCCTTGCCATGAACTCCAACGCGCCCAAGTCTCCGTCTTCTTTCGCCCGCTTTGCGGCGGCGACGGTTTTGCATGCGCGGCTTGGCGGCCTGCTTCTTCTCGCACTTAGCGGCGATCGCCGGGCTCGTTGAGGAGCGTCCGGCGGTCGAAACCGCCGCTGACGCGCGACACAGCTCCTCTCTCGACTTTACATTTTTTCCACAATGCAACATGACGGCCTGGGGCCGGTTGACGCCGCTGCCGCATGAATTTCCCGATTTCGGGATCAGCCATGCAGCAGCCCAGAATGCCAGAGCGGGTCTGACGCGTGAAAACCCGCGAAGGATGCCGAGGGCAGGCGGCACCGGGGGCCAGGGCCAGGAAACGAGAGATACCAATGACCGCACATTCTTCATCCGGACAGAAGGGCATGCCGACGGCGGCCGAGAAGTACCACGCTTACCCGCAGGTGAACCTGCCCGACCGGACCTGGCCGTCCAAGCAGATAACCGAGGCGCCGATCTGGTGTTCGGTCGACCTGCGCGACGGAAACCAGGCGCTGGTCGACCCGATGGGCCACGACCGCAAGGCGCGGATGTTCCAGTTGCTGCTGGACATGGGGTTCAAGGAAATCGAGATCGGGTTCCCGTCGGCCTCGCAGACGGATTTCGATTTTGCCCGCTGGTGCATCGAGGAAGGCAATGTACCCGAAGATGTGTCGCTGCAGGTGCTGGTGCAGTGCCGGCCCGAGCTGATCACGCGGACCTTCGAGGCGCTCAAGGGCTCGCACAAGCCGATCGTGCATTTTTACAATTCGACGTCCGAATTGCAGCGCCGGGTGGTGTTCGGCAAGGATGTGGCGGGCATCAAGCAGATTGCCGTGGATGCGGCGAAGTTGGTTCGCGACATGGCCGAGAAGGCGGGCGGCGGCTACCGGTTCGAATATTCGCCGGAAAGCTTCACCGGCACCGAGCTCGAGGTGGCGCTGGAGATCTGCAATGCCGTGGTCGAGGTGATGCAGCCGTCGCCCGACAACAAGCTGATCCTCAACCTGCCGTCGACGGTGGAGATGTCGACGCCCAACATCCATGCCGACCAGATCGAGTGGATGTGCCGCAACATCGACAGGCGCGACAGCGTGCTGATCTCGCTGCATCCGCACAATGACCGCGGCACCGGCGTGGCGGCGGCGGAACTGGGTCTGATGGCGGGCGCCGACCGGGTCGAGGGCACGCTGTTCGGCAATGGCGAGCGCACCGGCAATGTGGATCTGGTGACCATGGCGCTGAACATGTTCACGCAAGGGGTGGACCCGAAGCTCGACTGTTCTGACATCGAGCGGATGAAGGCGGTCTACGAGTATTCGAACCAGATGGCGATCGGCGAGCGGCACCCTTATGTGGGCGAGTTGGTCTACACCGCGTTTTCGGGTTCGCACCAGGATGCGATCAACAAGGGCATGAAGGCGATCCGCCAGGCCAACAAGCCGGACTGGGAGGTGCCCTATCTGCCGATCGACCCGCAGGACGTGGGCCGCACCTACGAGGCGATCATCCGCATCAACTCGCAATCGGGCAAGGGCGGCATCGCCTATATCCTGCAGGAGGATTACGGGCTCAACCTGCCGCGGGCGCTGCAGGTGGAATTCCGCGAGGAGATCCAGCGGATCACCGATGAGGAGGGGCGCGAGCTTCCGGCGGCGCGGATTTACGAGAGCTTCATGGAGATCTATGTCGACCAGCCCGACGCACGGCTCGGCTTTGTCGATCACCATACCCATACGGACCCGAACACCAAGGGCGTGCGCATCGTTTCCGCCGAGATCACCGACAAGGGCGAAACCAGGCGCATCGAAGGGCGGGGCACCGGTCCGATCGACGGGTTCGTGAATGCGCTTTCGACCTATCTCGGGATCGAAATGACGGTGGCGAACTATTCCGAGCACTCGATGCAGCACGGTTCCAACGCGGCGGCGATCTGCTACATGGAAATGGAGACGCCGACGGGCAAGCGTTTCGGTGTGGGGATCAACACCAACATCGTTGCGGCTTCGCTTGCGGCAGTGGTGTCGGCCGCAAACCGCGCGCTTCAGGCTTCCGGCGACTGAGCAGCCGAGCCTTGCCGCCGCGCCCCGACCGGCGCGGCAGCATCGCCTATGCGAACGCGGTGTTTCGAGGCGCAAGAACCGGGGAGAGCACGGGATGAGCGGACTGAACATGATCGTCTCGGGGGCGGCCTCGGGAACGCCGCTGGTGCTGTTGCACGGGTTCGGCGGCTCGATGTCGTCCTGGGACCAGGTGCTCGCGTGTCTTCCTTCCGACCTCAGGGTCATCCGCGTGGATCTTCCCGGCCATGGCGGTTCGCTCCATGCGGACGGCCGCGGCGGCGCGGGGCGGATGGCGAAGGCGATCCTGGCCGGTCTCGACGAGATCGGGATCGCGGATTTTTACGTCGCCGGTCACTCTATGGGCGGCGCGGTGGCGGCGCTGATCGCCATGCGGGCGGGAGGCCGCGTCAAATCGCTGAGCCTTGTTGCGCCCGGCGGGATGGCGCGCGAGATCAATGCCGATCTGCTCGCCCGATATGCCAAGGCTGAAAACGAGGCGGAGATCCGCATCTGCCTGGCGGAGATGTCGGCGCCCGGTTTCGCCGCGCCCCAGACGGTGGTCGACGAGTTCGTCGCGCAGCGTGCGCGGTCCGGCGCTATGGAAGCGCTTGCCGCGACCTATCAGGCGATGTTTCCGGACGGTCCGGAGAAAGGGCAGGGGGTGTTGCCGGCCGATGCGCTGGCGGCGCTCGACATGCCGGTGTTCGTGATCTGGGGCCTTGCGGACAAGGTGCTGCCGTGCCCGTCGCCGGCGGCCTTGCCCGCGTCGTTTGCATTCAGCGTGCTGCCGGAAGCAGGCCACATGCTGCCCGAGGAGACGCCGGAGATGGTGGCCCACATGCTGATCCAGGCGGTCACCCCGCCCAAATCCTGACGGCTGTGATCTTGATGCCCGGGGCTAGTTTTAAGGCCCGAACGGCCCTTTACCATGTGGAAAAGCGGCATCGCCTCCTTGTCGCCATCAACCGTGGTCTGTGCTAAGGAATTGTTAACCAGTCAAGCCCGGCTCAAACCAGCAGATATCAACGCCATGACCGATCACACAGAACCGAAGACCCCCGACCGGCGGTTGTCCGACATCGTCCGCGACGTCAAGATTTCCGCGGCAGACCGCACCGACGTCGTCGTCGACATGCGCGATGCCGACCGGGCGCGGCTGGAACTGCTGGCCCAGGAACTCGAACCGGTGATCGCCGATATCGACCCGTCCGACGACCGCTTCGATTTCGGGCTGTCGACCGGGTTGCAGCCGAGGCTGTGGGTGGATGCGGTGGCCCATGTGCATATGGGGCACGACCGGAGGGTCTACCGGTTCGTGCGCGACACGCGGCTGGGCCGGAAGGTGGTCTCCGATACCGCCGACATGGCGGCGACGGCCGATGCGGTGGCCCGCTATATCGCGGAAAGGGTGATCGAGCGCGAGCGCATCCTTGCCGGGGATTTCGAGGCCATGCGCGAACGCGGCGAAGCCGGGGACAGCGCGTCAGGCACCGAGCAGGCTGGTCACGCCGGGTCCGGTTCCGCATCGGGCGGTGCTGCAAGGCACGCGGACTCACCCCGTCCCGCCGAAAAGCCGGCTGCGGCCGGCGAACCGGTCAGGTCTGCCGAGGCCGGTTCGTCCGCCAAGTCTCAGCCAGAAACGATCGCGCCCAAGCGTGAAAGCAGCGGCGGCGGTTTTGCGCTCGGCGTGTCGTGGTTCATCCTCGGATGCGTTGCCGGAGCCGCGGCCCTGGTGGGCGCTTTCTGGGACCGGCTTTCCGCGCTCATGAGTTGACGTTGACGGTTTCGACCAGTCCGACCTCAATCTCTCCCAGTCCCGCGCCGTCCTCGGCAAGCCGCATGCGCTTGTGAACGAGGCTCCAGTTGCCCGGGCCGCCGTCGATCTCGAAAAGATTGAATCCGGCTGCCGGCTTGTGCGAGCCGTGGCCCTGGCTGGCCGAGGCGATGCCCAGAACGGGCACGCGGCCATCCTTGCCGGGCAGGTAGCTCAGCGTGTCGAGATGGGTGTGTCCGTGCAGGACGAGTTCGGCGCCGTGGCGCTTGAGCATCTTGGCGAACCGGCCGATGCCTTTCATGCGCTTGTGCCAGCGGGCGGCGTTGCGCACCGGCGGATGGTGGATCATCACCACGCGAAACAACCCGTCGCGTCCCGCCTGATCGAGCAGTTTTCCCGCCGCCTTGGCCTGGGTGTTCCCGAAGGTTCCGGTGGCCATGAAGGGCAGGGTGGCGTTGGCGGTTGAAAGGCCGATCAGGGCAACGGGGCCGCGCTGGCGATAGGCCGGGAACATCGCGGTCTGGCGTGATCCGGGGTCGGACAGCATCCAGGGCTGCCAGGCGGAGGTGGACCGTTCGAGCGCGCCAGGCACATAGGCGTCGTGGTTGCCCGGCACCAGCGTTGTGTTGGCCGGGTCGAAATGGGTTTCGAGCCACAACCGCGCCGCCTCGATCTCGGCGCGGGTTGCCAGATTGACCAGATCTCCGGTAATGGCCACGTGATCGGGCCGGGCATCGCGCACACCTGAGAGGACCTGTTCGAGCGTGTTGCCAAACAGATGCTTGCGGCGATTGCGCTGCCAGTTCACATAGCCGGTGATCCGTTTGGAAAACAGCTCGGCCGGGCTGACCCGGGGCATCGGCCCAAGATGGATGTCGGAAATATGCGCGAGACGAAACATCATGTGAGCCATAACGACAGCCCGGGCGGTCCGCAAGCCGCAGCGGACGAGACTTCGCCTCCGCCGGAGCTTCGCAACTGGCGGGCACGGCTGGTCACAAGGCTTATTCACGTTTGGTTCCTTATGACCCGGAGCATGACGCTGGGGGTTCGAGCCGCAGCTTTCGACGGTGAGGGAAGATTGTTTCTGGTCCGCCATTCCTACGTGCCCGGGTGGCACATGCCCGGCGGTGGCGTGGAGCGGGGCGAGACCATGGGGCAGGCGCTCATCAAGGAACTGAGCGAGGAGGGCAATCTTGAGCTTCTCGAAGCTCCGGTGCTGTTCGCGATCTATTTCAACAACCGCACCAGCCGGCGCGACCATGTCGCCTTCTACCGGTGCTCGGTGCGCCAGACGACGCCGAAGCTGGCCGATTCGGAAATCATCGAATCGGGCTTCTTCGCGCTTGATGCGCTTCCCGACGGCGTGACCGCGGCGACCAGACGCCGGCTGGCGGAACTTGCTGGCGGGAGCGAGGTGAGCGAACACTGGTAGGTGCGTTGCGGGTCTGGGCGTGGGCGGAAAGCGCGGAGACGACAGGCCGGTGTCCACCGGGTTCTTAAGGACGGAAATGCCTGCTTCAGCGAGGGTTCACCTGACAGGAAATGAAAGGGCGATGGTCCGCTACACTTGAATGATCGGCGTTCGGGCTTACCTGTGCCACGTTGTCACCACATTTTCGTATCGGCATCCGGCCGACATCCTCGATTTCCCGAAAAGCAGATCATGTCATCAATCGTTTCGATCCAGAACCTCTCAAAACAGTATGCCGGCGGTTTCCAGGCCCTCAAAAACGTCGACCTCGAGATCAGGGAAGGCGAGATTCTGGCGCTTCTCGGTCCCAATGGCGCCGGGAAGACCACGCTGATCTCGATCATCTGCGGCCTGGTCAATGCGAGTTCCGGCTCGGTCAAGGTCGGCGGGTTCGATGTGGTCGATGAGTACCGGAAAGCCCGGTCGCTGATCGGACTGGTCCCGCAGGAGATTTCGCTGGAGCCGTTCCAGAAGGTTTATGATGCGCTCAGGTTCACCCGGGGCCTGTTCGGCAAACGCCACGATCCGGCGCTGCTTCAGAGCATTCTCGAAAAGCTGTCGCTCAGGGACAAGAAGGACGCCAAGACGATGGAGCTTTCCGGCGGCATGAAACGCCGGGTTCTGATCGCCAAGGCGCTGTGCCATGAGCCGCGTGTCTTGTTTCTCGACGAGCCAACAGCCGGCGTTGACGTGGAGTTGCGCAAGGAGATGTGGGAGGTGGTCCGGCAGCTCAAGGAGGATGGGGTGACCATCATCCTGACCACCCACTACATTGACGAGGCAGAGGCGATCGCCGACCGTGTCGGCGTCATCCGCGGCGGCGAGCTGTTGCTGGTCGAGGAGAAGAACGCGCTGATGCGGCGCATGGGCGGGCGTCAGATGCGGATTGAACTGATGGAGCCGCTTGACGCCATCCCCGAGGCGCTCTCCAAATACGATCTCGATTACAGCGCCGAGGACCAGACGCTGATCTATTCCTACGAGGCCAATGGCGAGCGGACCGGCATCTCGTCGCTGTTTGCCGACATGAGCAAGGCGGGCATCGTGCTCAGGGACGTGGAAACGCGGGAAAGCTCGCTCGAGGATATTTTCGTCGGTCTGGTAGAGGACAAGTCATGAATTTTCAGGCCGTCAAATCCATCTACTCGTTCGAGATGGCGCGGTTTTTCCGCACCTTGTCGCAAAGCCTGGTCTCGCCGGTGCTGTCGACGTCCTTGTATTTTATCGTTTTCGGAGCCGCGATCGGCTCACGGATCGACGAAATCGGGGGCGTGAGCTACGGCGCCTTCATCGTTCCGGGCCTGATCATGCTGTCGGTGCTGACCCAGAGCATCTCCAACGCCTCGTTCGGGATCTACTTTCCAAAGTTCCTGGGATCAATCTACGAGTTGCACACCGCGCCGGTGTCCTATTTCGAGATCGTCTTGGGGTATGTCGGGGCGGCTGCCACAAAGTCGGCGCTGATCGGGCTGATCATTCTCGCCACGGCGGAGTTCTTCGTTGATTTCGAGATCCTGCACCCGTTCGCGATGCTGGCGTTCCTGGCGCTGACCTGCATCTCGTTTTCTCTTTTCGGCTTCATCATCGGCATCTGGTCGAAGAATTTCGAACAGTTGCAGATGGTTCCGCTGCTGGTGATCACGCCGCTGGTGTTTCTGGGCGGAAGCTTCTACTCGATCTCGATGCTGCCGCCGTTCTGGCAGACCATCACGCTGTTCAATCCTGTGCTCTATCTGATCTCCGGCTTCCGCTGGGCCTTTTACGGCATGGCGGATATCAATGTGGGGGTGAGCCTGGCGATGATCGCGGTGTTCATGTTCATCTGTCTCGGCATTATCGGCTGGACCTTCAAGACCGGCTACAAGATCAGAACCTGACAATTGCGATCACCGCGAATAAAAAAGGCGCTCCCGGCCAGAACCGGGAGCGCCTTCTTTTGTCGGGATAGATCTGTTTTTGGCGGTGCCTTCGCCCGGCAGGGGGCGTCAGGCCGCCTTTGCCAGACGATCGCGGCCATGCGGGGCCGTCAGGTCGAGTTCCGGCCCGACAGGGACGATCCCGGTGGGATTGATGTTCTTGTGGCTGCCGTAATAGTGGTGCTTGATGTGCATCATGTTCACGGTATCGGCGATGCCGGGCATCTGGAACAGTTCACGCAGGTAGCCCGAGAGCGCGGGATAATCGGCGATGCGGCGGACATTGCACTTGAAGTGTACGACATAGACCGGATCGAACCGGATCAGTGTGGTGAACAGACGCCAGTCGGCCTCGGTCCGCGTGTCGCCCATCAGGTAGCGGTTTTCGGTCAGACGCTCTTCCAGCATGTCGAGCGTGTCGAAAAGTTCCGTGACATGCTCTTCATAGGCTTCCTGGGTGGTGGCGAAGCCGGACTTGTAAACCCCGTTGTTCACATTGTCGTAAATGGGCGAATTGATCTCGTCGATGCCGTCTCGCAGCTCTTCCGGGTAGAAATCGGGCGATGGTTTCGCGATGGCGTCGAATTCCGAGTTGAACATCCGGATGATTTCGGCAGATTCGTTGGAGACGACCGTGCCGGTTTTCTTGTCCCACAGGACGGGAACGGTGACGCGCCCCGAGTAATCCGACTTGGCCGCGACATAGACCTGCCAGAGATAATCGGCGTTGTGGATGTGATCGCGGGTTCCGCCGTCGCGCTCGTGGAATTCCCAGCCGTTTTCGCCCATGTGGTAATCGACGATCGAGAGCGTGATCGCGTCTTCAAGGCCTTTCAGCTTCCGGAAGATGAGTGTGCGGTGCGCCCATGGGCAGGCGAGCGAGACGTAAAGATGGTAGCGCCCCGCTTCAGCCTTGAAGCCTCCGTCGCCCGAAGGTCCGGCCGAGCCGTCCGCGGTGACCCAGTTGCGAAAGGCCGATTCCGACCGCTTGAAATGACCGCCAGTCGAGTCCGTGTCGTACCATACGTCCTTCCAGACGCCTTCAACCAACATTCCCATATCAATCTCCTTTTCAAATGACATAGGCTTTGAACGCGCGAAAGCGAAGAAAATCACTGTGAACGGTGCGTTTTGTATTGGACGCTCATTGCCGGCTTTGCTAAAGGCAAACTGTAAAAAGGAAAATCCGGATGCCCGCAACGGCCTTGCGACGACGCTGAAAACACTTCTCCCGCACTTTCAGTGCGCGCTTTTCCATGTCCAGTCGTTCTTATCCGGAAATTGTCCATGCCCTGCCAGGATATTGTCTTTCTCACCGAAGACGCGTCTCATGACGCGGCCATCAATCTGATCAATGCCGAAGCTTTCGGACCGGGCCGTTTCGTCCGCGCCGCGGAAAGGGTTCGCGAACAGGGGCCGCATGACCGCTCGCTGTCCTTTGTGGGCAGCGACGGGGGCGAGATCATTGCCTCGGTGCGGATGACGCCGGTCTTCGCCGGGCCGACCGAAGCCTATCTGCTCGGTCCGCTGGCTGTTCGGCCTTCGCACAAGAACCTCGGGATTGGCAAAGAACTGGTGCGCATCGCGCTTGCCGCCGCGCAGAAGACCCCGAGCAAGGCGGTGCTTCTGATCGGTGACGCGCCCTATTACATGCCGCTCGGTTTCGCCCGGACGCGCCCCGGCGCGCTCGAGATGCCCGGACCGTTCGATCCGAACCGGATGCTGGCGGCCTGCCGCGGCGATGTCGATCCGATGCAATTGGAAGGCATGATTCGTCATCGCAACTGCGGATAGACGGGCGCTCCGAGCCGGATTCTTCGAAGCCGTTTTCCATGCGCCGATCCTTGCGGGATGCGGGTTGCCGGATGTTTATGTTGCGCTGCGGTAGAAGAAAAGTTGCACTGCGGCGCAACTCGCCCTAAATACACTGCATGACATATTTGGACTCAAAAGTCGGCGATCTGTCTTCCTCTCCACTTCCTTACGCAAAAATCTGCGTTATCGGCGCGGGTTCTTGGGGGACTGCGCTGGCCTCGGTGGCGCGCCGCGCCGGCCGGGAAACGGCGATATGGGGACGGGATCAGGCGACGGTCGACGCCATCAACACCCGCAACGAAAATCCGAAATACCTTCCGGGCATCCCGCTTCCGCCCGGCATCAGGGCAACAACCGACATGGCCGAAGCGCTTGACGGCGCGGGGGCTGTGCTTCTGGTCACGCCGTCGCGGACCTTGCGGGATATCTGCATCCAGATGCGCCCGCATCTGGGTGAGAATGTTCCGGTTGCGCTGTGTGCCAAGGGCATCGAGGCCGGCTCGGGATATCTGCTCAGTGAGGTTGCCGCCGAGATCCTGACCGATCATCAGATCGGCGCGCTTTCGGGCCCGACTTTCGCCACCGAAACGGCAATGGGCCACATGACTGCGGCTACCGTCGCCTTCCAGTTTTCCTATGCTGACCGGCTCGCGCCGGAGTCGAGCCCGGCCTCGCGGCTTGCGGTCTCGCTGGGGTCGGAGTATTTCCGGCCCTATATTTCGGATGATCTCGTCGGCGTGGAAGTCTCCGGCGCGGTCAAGAACGTCATCGCCATCGCCTGCGGGATGATGACGGGGGCAGGCTTCGCCGAAAACACCCGTGCGGCCCTGATCGTGCGCGGGATGGACGAAATGAAGACGCTCGCCGATGTGTTCGGCGGCCGCCGTGAAACGGTCACGGGGCTCGCCGGTGCGGGAGACCTGACACTCACCTGCTCGTCGCAGACTTCGCGCAACATGTCGCTGGGCGTTCAGCTCGGCAAGGGCATCCCGCGCGACCAGTGCTTCGATGGAAAGCCGGTGGTCGTGGAGGGCGAGGTCAACTCGGTCTCGGTGATGGATCTGGCGCGGCGGATGAAACTCACGATGCCGATCTGTGAATGTGTCTACCGGATCCTGCACCAGGGCGCCGAGGTGAAAGAAACCTTCGCACAGTATTGGGCGCGCCCGATCGAGGGCGAGCGGCGTGGACTTTCGATCTCCATCGATCACCCCATTTCAATGGATGCGGAGGCTTCCTGATGACCATGACAGAAGCCGCGCCCGCTGATTTGAGCGCGCGCAAATTCGTGCTGGCCACTGATCTCGATGGAACATTTCTGGGGGGAAGCGAGGAAGATCGCGCGCGCCTCTACGGATGGATCGAGGACAATCGTGATACGGTGGGCCTGATCTTCGTGACGGGCCGTGATCCGAAATTCATAGGTGAACTCTGCCGTGAGCGCGGCGTTCCGTGGCCCGACTATGCCGTGGGCGACGTCGGCACGACCATCGCAACGGTTTCGCCCGAGACCGGCGTGGCGCCGATTGGGCATCTGGAAGAAGAAATCTCACAGGCATGGGGCAATGCGGGAGACCGCGTCAAAGAGCGTCTGGACGGACATCCCGGTCTCGCCCTGCAGCCCACAGATTTCCGCTACCGGGTCAGCTACGATCTTGATTCCGCAAACTTCGATGAGTCTGCCTGCGCTATCGTTGAGGAGATGGGGCATCAATGGCTGATCTCCGACAACAAGTTTTTTGACATTCTTCCCGAGGGCGTAAGCAAGGGCCCGTCGATCCTGCGCCTTGTCAAATATCTCGACATTGAACCGAGCCGTGTCCTGTGTGCGGGCGATACGATGAACGATCTTTCCATGCTGGAATGCGGGCTTCCAGCGGTTGCTGTGGGAAATTCGGAACCTTCCCTCGTCGAGCGCGTTGCTCATCTTGAGCATGTCCACATGGCGCAAGCGCATGGCGCTGCGGGCATCATGGAAGCCATTCGCACGTTTGGCATGCACGACCTACCTGAAGGATACTGATCAATGGCCAGCGATCTCGTCATCGTTTACCACCGCCAACCCTATGAAGAGGTTGAAGAAAACGGAAAGATCGTTTTCAAGGAAAACAAGAGCCCGAACGGCATCGTGCCGACGCTTAAGGGTTTCTTCGGGCGGGTGGACAAAGGCGCCTGGGTTGCATGGAAGCTTGCCGAAGATGCCGCCAACCCGGATTTCGAACGCGTCATCGAGATCGAGGACAGCTACGGAAAATATTCCGTCACCCGTCTGCCGCTGACCCAGGACCAGGTTTCGAGCTTCTACCACATCACATCGAAAGAGGCGTTCTGGCCGATCCTCCATTCGTTCAAGGAACGCTACAACTACGACCCGGTCGACTGGCCGACATTTCGTGAGGTGAACTGGGCGTTTGCCGAGGCTGCCGCAGCGGAAGCGGCCCCCGGTGCGGTGGTCTGGGTGCATGACTACAATCTCTGGCTGGTGCCCGGTTACTTGCGCAAATTGCGGCCGGACGTGAAGATATCCTTCTTCCACCACACGCCGTTTCCCTCTGCCGACATGTTCAACGTGCTGCCGTGGCGTCGCGAGATCGTCGAAAGTCTTCTGGCCTGCGATGTGGTCGGGTTTCACATCCCCCGCTACGCGGTCAACTTCGTGCATGTCTCGCAGAGTCTTCTCGAGGTCGGCCCGGTTACGCGCAAGGACGTCAATTCCGATTTCATCTGGGAAGGCACGGCACTCTCCGACCGGCGCGTGCCGGAGGCGGTGATGTACAAGGGGCGGAAGATCCGGATATCGAGCGCGCCCGTCGGGATCGACTGGGACTTCATTCAGGATCTCGCGGCCTCGGACCAGACCCGGGAAAACGCGAGCGCGATCCGGTCGGAACTCGGGGATTGCAGGCTGATCCTGTCGGTCGGAAGGACCGACTATACTAAGGGCGGCGTCCAGCAACTGGAAAGCTACGAGCGGCTCTTGCAATCCAACCCGGATCTGCACGGGAAGATTCGGCTGATGCATGTCTCGGTCGGCGCCAACCGCAACATGGCGGCTTACAACGAGATCCAGAGCGAGATCGAACAGGTTGTCGGACGGATAAATGGCACCTTCGGTTCGTTCGAATGGCAGCCTGTCGCGCTGATTTCGACCGCCGTGCCCTTCAAGGATCTGATTGCCTATTATCAGCTGGCCGATGTCTGCTGGATAACGCCGCTGGCCGACGGCATGAATCTCGTGTGCAAGGAATATGCGGCGGCCCGGGTCGACGGTGACGGGGTTTTGGTGCTGTCGGAATTCGCCGGTGCTGCAGTCGAGCTGTCGTCCGCGGTCATCACCAATCCGTTCTCGCACCGTTCGATGGACATGGGCATAGAGCAGGCACTTTCCATGCCCGAGGACGAACGCCGTCAGCGGATGGCAATGATGCGCAAGACGGTTGAAAAATACGGCATCAAGGCGTGGGCGGAAGACCAGATGAGCTATTTCACCGATGGCGACGTCGGCGATGTCCTCTCCGAGGCGAGCTGAAGGCCCGCGGGTTTTTTCAGCGACTGTTGAAATTCAACAAAAAAAAGATCCGGGCACCGTTGGTGCCCGGATCTTTTTTGTCTTTAGCGGCCTTCCCGGAACCAGGTTCCGCCCAGGGCGAGGATCAGCAGCGCGAGACCCAAGAATCCGCCGAACAACGGTATGGCGCGAACGCCCTTGAGCACGCTTTCATCGCTTGCGCGAAGACCCATGCGCTCGCCGGTTCTGGCGGCGGTTGAGCGGGTGGGCAGGATCTGCGGCAAGTTGCTTGCTTCCGCATTGACCCTTGCAACGATGCCGCCGCTTTCCTCCGATACGCCGGAAAGGATGTCCGGCGTGGACACGGTTGCGCGAAATTCGGGCGCATCGACCGCTCCGACATGGGCGAGCACATCAAGATCTCCGGAGGTAACCTCCACCAGGCCCGGTTCGTCGAGCGTGAGTTCGGCGACGAAGAGCCCATCATCGGCCTGTCGAAGCTCGACGTCGCGCATTTCGCCCGATGGAAGCCGGACCGTGGCGGGACCCGTGGTCTCCTCCATCGTCTGGCGCTCGATCCTGAGCGTCCGGCCGACGGCCGTGGCGCGCACCGCCTCTTCCTCCAGCGAGGGTTCCTTCATCAGCCAGTGGGCGATACGCCGGTAGAGCGCGACATGGGGGCCGCCGCCCTCGAAGCCGCGCGCCCAGAGCCAGCCGTGATCGGACAGAAGCATCGCCACCCGGCCCTCTTCAAAGCGATTGAGCACCAAGAGAGGCTCGCCGTCCGCGCCCTGCATCACTGCATCGCCGGTGGTGTCGCGCACGCTCACGGTGCGGAACCAGCGGCCCCAGCCGGGCGGTTCCGCGGCGCTGCCTGGCAGGTCACGCGTGACCGGGTGCCGTCGCCCGTCCTCGGTAAGCCGGGGATAGAAGCCGGTCATGGTCACGTCGCCCGTGGGCATGGCCGGGAGCGCGGGCGCGAGCGGCGTATCGGCAATCGATTCAATTCCGGCAAGCTCGGGACCTGCCGCGACCAGGAGCGCGCCGCCTTCTTCGACGTAGCGGGCGATGTAGTCGTAATAGAGAACGGGGAGCACGCCGCGGTTTTGATAGCGGTCGAAAATGATCAGATCGAATTCGTCGATCTTCTCGACAAACAGTTCGCGCGTCGGAAAGGCGATCAGCGACAGTTCCGAAATCGGCGTTCCGTCCTGCTTTTCCGGCGGCCTGAGAATGGTGAAGTGCACCAGGTCGACCGTCGCGTCGGACTTGAGCAGGTTGCGCCATGCCCTTTCGCCCGAGTGCGGCTCGCCGGAGACCAGCAGGACCCGCAGGTTCTCCCTGATGCCCTCCATCAGGACGACGGCCCGGTTGTTGGCGGGCGTCACCTCGCCGTCGATCACGTCGACCGACAGTTCTACGATGTTCTCGCCGCCGCGCGGCAGGTCGAGGTAGAACGAGCTTTCCTCACCCGTGGTGACGGTCTCGACCGACACTTCCTCTCCATTGACGCGGACGGTGACCGCGACCGGTCCCGAAGCGGTCCCGGCGCCATCGTCGCTGACCCGGTAAACAATTTCCTGATCCTCGCCGACAATGCCGAAGCGCGGGCTGCGGACGATGTCGACCCTGCGGTCGATTTCGTCCTCGTCGCCCACGATGAGCCCGTGAAGCGGCGCATCGAGGCCAAGGGCCGCAAGGGTGTCGGGGACATCATGGACCTGGCCGTCGGTGATCATCACGGCGCCGGCGAGGCGTGAACTTGGGACATCGCGAATGCCGGAAGCAAGCGCTTCGAACAGCCGGGTCGAAGGGGATTCGGCATCGGGGTCGGTCACGGCCTCGATGATGCGAGCCTCGAAACCGGGATAGCGCGCCAACCGTTCCGTGAATGCGCTCAGCGCCGCGTCGGTGCGCGCGGTGCGGTCCATGCTCATCTGGCTGGGGCTGCGATCGACGACGATGGCGACGATGCTGCTGACGGGCTCGCGCTCCTCGAAATTGGCGACCGGATTGGCCAGCGCCAGCACGAGCGCGGCAAGCGCGAGCGCCCTGAGAAGCGCGCCGCGCATGCGCCGGAACACGGCCCAGCCGACGAGCAGCGCCGCGGCGGCGGCAAGCGCGATGATCAGGGGCAGGGGAAGGAGAGGGCTGAAGGCAAGGTTCATGTCACTGCCCCAATCTTTCGAGCAGGGCGGGAATGTGCACCTGGTCGGCCTTGTAGTTGCCGGTGAGCATGTACATTACGATGTTGACGCCGGCGCGGAAGGCATATTCCCGCTGCCACGGATCCGGCGGCACGGTGGAGTAAAGCGGATATCCGCGCTCGTCGAGTGCCCAGGCGGCGGCCATGTCGTTGCCGGTGATCAGGATCGAGGAGACACCGTCACCGGCGCGCGCCGGGCGGGTCGCCGGGTCGTCGGTTTCCGGAATTGCCTCGACCCAGAGCGGACCGTCGGCATAGCGTCCGGCAAAGGTGTCGAGCAGGAAGAACGACTTCGTGAGCACATGGTCGGCCGGCACCGGCTCAAGTGGCGGGATGTCGAGACCGGAAAGGATGCGCTGCATCTTCAGGGTGAGCGCGCTGGAGCCGCCACCGAGCTCGGCGATGCGGTCTCGGGTGTCGAACAGAACCGTGCCGCCGCTCTTCATGTAGGCGTCGATGCGGCTGACACCTGATGGGGACGGGTCGCGGGCGTCTTCGCTCATCGGCCAGTAGATCAGCGGATAAAGCGAAAGCTGGTCGGTTTCGATGTCCACCCCGACGGAGGCCCCCGGTTCGAGCGCGGTGCGGCTGGCAAGAAACTCCGACAGGCTGTCGAGGCCGCGCCTGCTGGTCTCGTCGGTGGCGTCGTCGCCGGTGATCACATAGGCGAGCCTAGTTTCTTGCAGGCTTTCCAGAAGTTCGGCGTCACCGGGCTGCGAATCCTGCGCCTGAACGGGGCTCGTACCAAAGGCTGTTCCCAGAGACAGGGCCGCAGCCAGCAGGAATGTGGCCGCAGCTGCGCCGCGCCTGGTGTTCCCGACCCTGGCGCGCCCCCTGAAACCGCCATTGAGGATCAGTACGATCAGGGTGTCGGCAATCAGGGCTGCAAGCGCAGCACCAAACAGCCATGGCCTGAAGTCCACGGCACTTTCCTGGCTCAGCGGCGCGCGGGTCACGGGTGCTTCGAATTCGGGGATCGCGATCGGTGACAGAGCGTCGCCCTCCTCAAAAAGGTTGAGCGCGACGAAGCCGTCCTCCGTGCCGTAGAGGCCCGGCGGGTTATCATGCCCGGCAGTCGGAGTGGCGCCGCCGCTCAGGTCGAGCGGCTTGGCATCGCCGCTGGCGGGCACGAGCGCGCCGTCCGCGGCGAGAAGCCGCCAGGGCGCGAGGATGCCGGAGCCGGCTTCGCCACCGCCCGCCGAGGCGCGGGAGAGTTGCACCACGCGCCTGAGCATGTCGACGAAGTGACCGGAAATCGGCAGCGTCGACCAACTGGCTTCGGCGGTGACATGAAACATCACGATACTGCCACTGCCACGGTTGGTTGCCGTCACGAGCGGGGTTCCGTCGGCAAGGCTTGCCCATGTGCGCTCCGCAAGATCGGCGGAGGGTTCGGCCAGCACCTGACGGCTCACGGTCACGTCGCGCGGGGTCGGCAAGCCGGCAAAGGGGCTGCCTGCGGGATAGTTGGCCAAGGGCTGGGGCTCGATCCAGGACAGCGCGCCGCCCAATTCCCGTTCGCCCTTGCGCAGGAGCACCGGCGCCAGCGGATCTTCGGCGGGGGCTGCGGCCAGCCGGGGGCCGGCAAAGCGGATCAGCGTGCCGCCGCGCTCGATCCATTCGACCAGCGGTTCGGTGACTTCGTCGGGAAGGGTGCCGATATCGGCCATGACGATGACCGCGGGCGAGAGCCTGAGCAGTTCCGGCACGGCCGCGCTCATGTCCGCAGTTTCCGCCTCGATCAGATCGGCATAGGGCGCGAGCGCCCGGTTGATGTAGTAGAGCGGCGAGAGCAGCTGTTGCGCGATGTCGGCCGCTTCGCCCGAGATCAGCGCCACGCGACGCCGCCGAAAGCTGTCGTCGAGCAGCTGTATGGCGGCACTCTGGCGCTCGGCGATGTCGATCCGGGCGATGTCGTTGCGAATTTCAAAGGGCGCGCTGATGGTGCCGGTGGCGGTTGTTTCGCCGGCTTCAAAGTCAAGCGGGCCTCCGGCGATCTCACGCCCCTTGCTGTCGCGCGCCACAAGTCGAAAGCTCTCGGCCGTTTCGCTTCCGAGCCGGCTGGACGTGACACGAAGCGCTTCGGCCCCGTTGTCGGCGCCGGTCAGAACCAGTTCGGAGCTGTCTTCGGCGCCGATGATCCGGATTGCGCCTGCTCCGAGATCGGAGATGCGCGCAAAAGCCGAAGTGGCGTCAGCCGTGTCGACCCCGTCGGACAGGATGGCGACCGTTCCCGGTGCGGTTTGCCCGAAAGCTGCGACGAGCGCGGTGACCGCGGAGTCGCGTTCCGGACGAAGCGGACGCGGGCCTGCGGCGCGCAACTGGTCTCTGGCGCGTTCCACAGTGTTGGGCGTGGCGTCGTGACGGCGTTCGGCGGTGAAAACGATCGAAACCGGCAGATCGCGTGATTCAGCCTCGTCGATCAGGGCATCGGCTGCGGCGACCCGTTCCTCCCAATCGGAGGCGCTGGCCCAGGAATTGTCGATGACGAGCGCCAGCGGTCCGGACTGATCGAGCGTCTTCTCGGGCGGGTTGAGAACCGGCTCGGCGAGCGCCAGGATCACCAGTGCAGCAATCAGAAGCCTGAGTGCCGTCAGCCACCAGGGGCTGCGTGACGGGGTTTCCTCCGGCTTGAGCACGCGGGCGAGGACGGCAAGCGGTGCGAACGGTTCTGCAGCCGGCCGCGGCGGGGTCAGCCGCAACAGCCACCAGATCACCGGCAGGGCCAGCAGTCCGAACAGGATTGCTGGCGCGCCGAAGGCGATGGGGAGGCCGGCGATCATGCCGAACCCGTCCTGCTAGCGGCCGGTATACCCGACAGGCGCCCGTGCGCCGCCGCCAGCGCTTCGGATGCAAGGCGGTCGGTGCTGTGCGAAAGGAAACTCCAGCCCAGCCGACGCACACTCTGCGAGAGCACTTCCCGGCGGGCGAGCCATGCCCGGCGATAATCCGAAGCAATGGTTTCCGCCCGGCCTGCAACCAGTTTTTCGCCGGTTTCGGGATCCCTGAACTCCGTGCGGCCCGAGAAGGGAAAGCTTTCCTCGGCGGGATCGGAAACCTCGATCACGTGGCCGCGAATGCCGCGCTTGGCTGCCGGGCCGATAACGGTTTCGATGGCTTCCGCCTCGTCGAGGAAATCGCTGATCAGAACGACGTCGCTCATCCGCCCGATCCGGCCAAGGTCGGGCATGCCGGTCTTGCCGGGTTGGTGTGCCAGCGCCAGCGCCAGTCTTTCAGCGGCGTTGCGCGAGGCCACCGGTTCCATGATGCCCGGGCAGCCGATGCGCTCACCGGAGCGCGACAGGATCTCGGCCAGCGCAAGCATGATCACCAGCGCACGGCTTTCCTTGCCGACCAGCGCGGTGTCGGACTTGTAGAGCATCGAGGGCGAGCGGTCGGCCCACAGCCAGATCGTATGGGCGGCCTCCCATTCCCGGTCGCGGACATAGAGGCTGTCGTCGCGGGCCGAGCGGCGCCAGTCGATGCGGGAAAGCGATTCACCCTCGGTATAGGGCCGGAACTGCCAGAAGGTTTCACCGATGCCGCGCTTGCGGCGTCCGTGCCAGCCGGCAATCACGGTGTTGGCAACGCGGCGCGCCTCGGCAAGACAGTCGGGCAGAAGGGCGGCGCGCTGGCGTGCCCGGGCCAGTGCATCAAGCCGAGCGGTCGGTTGGGTGAGCTGGCCGACAGGCGCCATCGTTTACCCGGCCTTCGGGGCAACGAGCCCGGTGATCACGTCGCGGATGCCGATGCCTTCGGCGCGGGCGGCGAAGGTGAGCGCCATGCGATGCTGCAGGATCGGTTCGGCAAGCGCGCGCACGTCATCAACCGAGGGCGCCAGCCTGCCGTCATAGAGCGCGCGGGCGCGGCAGCACAGCATCATCGCCTGACCGGCGCGGGGTCCGGGTCCCCAGGACACGGTTTCATCAACGCGGGCATTGCCATGGCCGGGACGGGCGGACCGCACCAGTTCGAGGATGGCGTCGACAACGGTTTCCGGCACCGGCATCTTGCGAATGAGCGCCTGGATGTCGGCGAGCCGTTCCATGGTGATCGCCGCACGCGGCGCCGCCTCGGCAGCGCCTGTGGTATCGAGCAGGATCTGCCGTTCGGCGGCCATTTCGGGGTAGGGGACGTTGACCTGGAGAAGAAAGCGGTCGAGCTGGGCTTCGGGAAGCGGATAGGTCCCCTCCTGCTCGAGCGGGTTCTGGGTGGCGAGAACGTGGAACGGCCGCGGCAGGTCATGGGCGGCGCCGGCGACGGTGACGTGATATTCCTGCATCGCCTGCAGCAGCGCCGACTGGGTGCGGGGCGAGGCGCGGTTGATCTCATCGGCCATCAGCAGTTGCGTGAACACCGGTCCCGGCAGAAAACGGAAGGACCGCCGGTTGCTTTCGTCCTGATCCATCACCTCCGAGCCGAGAATGTCCGAAGGCATCAGGTCCGGCGTGAACTGGATGCGGTTGGACGACAGCCCCAGAACTGCGCCCAGTGTCGTCACCAGCTTGGTCTTGGCCAGCCCGGGAACGCCCACCAGCAATGCGTGGCCGCCTGAAAGTACGGCGAGAAGCGTCTGCTCGACCACGCTCTCCTGGCCGAAGATGACCTCCGAGACGGCCTTTTTGACCTCTGAAATGTCGGCCAGTGCCTGTTCGGCTGCAGCGATCACGGCCTTTTCGTCAAACGGCTCTGCGCTGGTGTCGATGCGTCCCATGGGAATCTCCGCTTTGTCGTTGTCGGCCTTGATAGATAGCTTATTGCAGGCTGGGAGGCTGACAAGGGCCACCGTGTTGACTATCTGGTTACCTGACTTCACAACTGGACAGGACAATGGCAAAAACAAGGACCAATGCGAAAACAGATGCACCCGGCAGCGCGGCTGATCTGGCGGCTCTGATTTCTCGCGCGCAGGCCGACCGGAATGCCGGAAAGGACGGTTTGCCCCCTGTTGAGCGCTGGAATCCCGAGTATTGCGGCGATATTGACATGGAAATCAGGGCGGACGGCACTTGGTTTTACATGGGAACACCGATAGGCCGGCCGGCTCTGGTGCGACTTTTTTCCACGGTTCTCCGCCGCGATGACGACGGAAACACCTATCTCGTCACGCCTGTGGAAAAGATCGGAATTCGCGTCGTCGACGCGCCATTCCTGGCTGTCGAGATGACCGCGGGCGAGGACGAGAGCGGTCAGGTTCTCACATTTCGGACCAATGTCGGCGATGTGGTGAGCGCCGGAAAGGACCATCCGCTTCGCTTCGAGAGGATGGGCGAGACGGATCAGCTCAAGCCCTACATTCTTATTCGCGGTCGGCTCGAGGCGCTGGTCAACCGGGCCGTGACCTATGATCTGCTGGCGCTCGGCGGGCCCGTGGAGATCGATGGCGAAGAGATGTTTGCGATCCGCTCCGGCGGCGAGGTGTTTCCTGTCATGCCGATGGCTGAACTCGAGGCCGGGATTTGACCGGGGACATGGCCGGCACGGCGCCGCTGCCAGGAGTTTTCGACGCGCGCGACTTCAAGACGCGGGCGCAGGGGCATGACCCGCTGCGCACATCCGGATCTCTTCCCGCCCATCTGGCCCATGGTGATCATGTGCTCAATCGGGACCTGGTTTCGGGATTGGAAAGCGTCAGGCTGCGCGAGGCGGCGGTGCTGGTGCCGGTGACCGATGACGGGCCCGAGGCGCGCGTCATCCTGACCCGGCGCACGGCCAAGATGCGCAAGCATTCGGGGCAGGTGGCGTTTCCCGGCGGATCGATCGACCCGGAGGACGGGAGCCCCGAGACCGCGGCCATGCGCGAGGCCGAAGAGGAAATCGGGCTGGACCGCAGTTTCGTCGAAACAGTCGGGCGGCTGCCTGTCTACCTGACCACCACCGGGTTCCGGATCACGCCCGTGCTGGCCCTGGTCAAGCCCGGCTATCATCTGGTGGCCAATCCCGACGAGGTTGATGCGGTGTTCGAAACGCCGCTGTCGTTCCTGATGAACCCGGCAAACCATCGGCAGGAAAGCCGGGTCTGGGAGAATGTCGAGCGGCATTATTTCGTCATGCCGTTCGGGGAGCACCAGATCTGGGGCGTGACCGCGGGCATTATCAGAACAATGTATGAAAGGCTCTATGCATGAGCGCTCCGGCAAGCGTTGCGGACGAGGACTGGTTTCAGGCGCCGGCTCTCACGCGCATATTCGAACTCCTGAACCGGGACGGTGGCGAGGTTCGTGTGGTGGGCGGCGCGGTGCGCAACGCGCTGATGGGAATTGCTGTCACCGATGTCGACATGGCGACGACATGGGCGCCGGAAGAGGTTGTCGAAATGGCGCATGCCGCAGGAATTCGCGCCGTTCCGACCGGGATCGATCACGGCACGGTGACGCTTGTGGTCGAAGGCGAGGGGTTTGAGATCACCACCTTGCGCCATGACGCTGAAACCGACGGCCGACGCGCCGTTGTCGCCTTCGGCGCCGATTGGCAGGTGGATGCCGAACGCCGCGATTTCACGGTCAATGCGCTCTACGCCGACCGGGACGGTGCCATCATCGATCTCGTGGGCGGGCTCGAGGATCTGGAAACAGGGACGATCCGGTTCATCGGCGAGGCTGACGAAAGGGTGGCCGAGGATTACCTCAGGGTGCTTCGCTACTTCCGCTTCTATGCCCATTATGGCGCGGGCCGCCCGGATGCGGCTGCCCTGAAAGCGTGCACCCGGGCGCGCGACAAGTTGTCGACGCTTTCGGCGGAACGGATCTGGAAGGAAATCAAGCTGCTGCTGTCGGCGTCCGATCCGGGCCGGGCGTTGTTGTGGATGCGCCAGACCGGGGTGCTGACGGCGGTGCTGCCGGAAACCGAGAAATGGGGCATCGATTCGATCTCCGGCCTGGTCGCGACGGAAACAGCGCTGGACTGGACGCCCGATCCGATGCTGCGGCTGATGGCGATCATCCCTCCCGATCCCGAGCGGGTGCGGGCGCTCGGCGAACGGTTGCGGATGTCGCGCGCGGAGGCAGGAAGGCTCAGGCAATGGGCCGAGGCGCCGGCGCTCAAACCGACGGCCGCGACGACCATCCTCGATCGGCTGATGTACCGCCATGGCGTAACACCGGTCTGCGACCGGATCCGTCTGGCTCTCGTCTCGGCGCGAGGGCGCGCGGAAGCGGATCCGGTGGCGTTGACGGACTCCGCCGGCCACAGCCGTCATCTCGCCCATGCCCAAGGGTGGTCGCGGCCCGAGTTTCCCGTTGCAGGCGCCGACTTGCTTGCCAGTGGCATGGAACCCGGCCCGGCTGTGGGCGAGCGGTTGCAGGCGCTTGAGGAGCGGTGGATCGAGAGCAATTTCACGCTTTCGAAGACCGCGCTGCTCGACGCCGGTTCCGATTGATTTCAGGTTCGATGTGCGGCCGGGCCGGGCAGCCCCGGTTTTCATGTCGTCCGGCCAGGCCGCCGAGCAAGCGCTGATGTCTCAGGCGGCGGGCTGCTCATCCATGATGCGCTGTTTGATCTGTTCGACGATCGTGGGCCTGATCACGGTCTCGCCGTGGGTTTCGCGCAGATGATCGACGGCGCGCGAGACGATTTCGGCTTCGCTTTCCGCCCGGGTGTGCCACTGGCAGCCCGGTACGAGGGATCCGCAATAAAATGTCTTCATGGCTTTCTCCTCTTGCTTGAAACCGAAAGCCGGAGGTCCAGACCTGTCGGCACTCCGGCCAACGGATACGAAGCATATCACAAACCACCCCCTGCTGCCCACCAGCGGCGCGCCCATCTCTGAACCCGGCAGGGCAGGGCTCCGGCGGGCGATCCGAACTTGTTAACCATTTCAGCCCTACCATGAGCGCTGTAACCGACTGCGCGCGCATCGCGCGAGGCTGATCCGGTTTCGGGCAAGTGCGGGACGAAACGATGATCATGGGCGCGAGCCTCTTCGATACGGTTCTCGAACGGGTCGGCCGGGAGAGGCCCCCTGGCTCCGAACCGGCGGCTGCGCCGCGCATGAGCCTGCGCAGCCTGGGAGGCCTGTTTGCTGCTCCCGCGTCCCGCAATCCTGCCTTCGGCCGGGCCGGACACGATCCCGATGCGGACGCGCAGGACTATTTCAATGAAACCTATTTCGCGTTCCTGCATGACCCGGAGCCGCTGGTCCCGGATCGTGATCCGGAACCGCCAGTGGCAGAAGCCAAGGCCGCGCCCGAGCGCGAGCCTCAACCAACGATATTTCAAAGGCTGTCGGCCGAAGAGATCGGCGCCGATCTGAACCTTGAGCGCTCGGACACACCGGTCGAGATCAGGGCCAAGCGCCGCGCCTTTGCCCGCCTCAATCATCCCGACCGGGTTCCGGATCAGTGGCGGACGGCTGCCACGGTCCGCATGAAGACCGCCAACCGGCTGGCCGATGACGCACTCCGGGCGGCAGCACTCAACCGACGTTGAACCGCAGGCCCGTTTTCGGGGCGCCCGCAGCGCTTGCCCGGGGTGTGCCGATCTGCCTCAGGGATACATGACCACGGGTGGCAGCGACGACAGGATCGAGGCGACGTTGCCGCCGGTCTTCAACCCGAAGATCGTTCCTCGGTCATAGAGCAGGTTGAACTCGACGTAGCGGCCGCGGCGGATCAGCTGCTCGGTCCGCTCATCCTCGGTCCATGTCTTGAGAAAGTTGGACCGGACGATCTTCGGATAGACGACATTGAAGGCACGGCCGACATCCTGGGTGAAGGCGAAGTCGGCCTGCCAGCCGCCCTCCTCATCCGGCGTGTGCAGCCAGTCATAGAAGATGCCGCCGATGCCGCGGGGTTCGTCACGGTGCGGCAGGTAGAAATACTCTTCGCACCATTCCTTGTAGCGGGGATAGTCAGCCACCGCATGGCGATCACAGGCAATTTCCATGGCGCGGTGAAACAGAAGCGTGTCCGGGTCGGTCTGGGTGCGGCGGTTGTCGAGCACCGGCGTCAGATCTGCGCCGCCGCCGAACCACTGGCTCGACGTGACCACCATTCGGGTGTTCATGTGCACGGTCGGAACATGCGGGCTGACCGGGTGCGCGATCAGGGAAATGCCCGAGGCCCAGAAATTCGGATCCTCTTCCGCGCCCGGGATCTGCTTGCGGAATTCTGGCGAAAACTCGCCATGCACGGTGGATGTGTGAACGCCAACCTTTTCAAACAGCCTGCCCTTCATGATCGACATCGTGCCGCCGCCGCCAGCGCCCTCGTCGCGCTGCCAGGGGGTGCGTTCGAACCGGCCCGCCGGCCCCTCCGACTGGGGATGTTCGGCTTCGTCTTCCAGGGTTTCGAAATTCGCACAGATCTGGTCACGCAGGTGTTCGAACCATTCTCTGGCCTTCGTCTTTTTCTCTTCGATGTCGTCAGGCAGGCCGACGGGCAGGCTGGGGCGTTCCATAAGCAATCCTCGTTCAATGCGTTCGATTGTCATAACAGCACTGACAGGCTGATGTAACCTCGTGTTTTTGGTGTGGCAGACGCGGAAACCAATGGTGTTCTGGCGCGTTTGGGCAAGGCCGAGCGTGCGGCGCGCTGCGGTTTTCCTGCAAAACCGAAAGACTCGCCGGGCGGGAGGAAATGCGCTAAATTCTCCAGTGGAAGGCCCGTCTGGAAGGAAAGAGCCGTGAGCCGTTTCAAACAACCACCGCCGCTTGAAGGCCTGCGCCGCGAGATCGCCCGGGCGCGGGACCGCAAGGCGCAAGGCCAGCCGGGCGGCTTTGTGCGCGAGACCTACAGGCTGAACCGCGACGAGGCACGCGCCAAGGCGAAAGAGTGGTTTTCCACATGGCCGAAAGCGGCCTATTGGACCGAAGTGGAAAGCTGGCGGGCTCTGCCCGGCAAGGACGACACGATCGAGTTCACCATGCGGCGGCTGCCCACCGCCGACTGACGCGCCCGTCCACCGGCTAACCTTCCGCGGGTTCAATGGATTGCTGTACCACCAGCCTTGGCCCCGCGCCGGTTCGTGCTGCGCGGTCATCGGGATTGTAGAGCTTGCAGGTCTGAAGCGACAGGCAGCCGCAGCCGATGCAGCCGTCAAGCCTGTCGCGCAGCCGCTCGAGCATGCCGATGCGGGCGTCGAGCTGGGCGCGAAAGCCGCGGCTGATCTTTTCCCAGTCCCGTTTGTTGGGTGTGCGTTCGAGCGGCAATTCCTTGAGTTGCGCACGGATCTCTTCGAGTGAAAAGCCCATCTGCTGGGCAATCAGGATGAAGGACAGCCGCCTGATGTCCGAGCGGATGAACATCCGCCGTCCGCCGGAGGTGCGCCGCGCCGAGACCAGGCCCTCATCGTCGTAGTAGCGGATGGCGGAGACGGCGAGGCCTGTCCGCCTGGCCACCTCGCCGATGGTGAGCAGCTTGCCGGAGGCTGAAACGGGCATGGTGAAAAAACCTCTTGATCTCAAGTTCACTTGAGAAAGTAACATGGTCTCATCGGAAATCAAAAACGAGACAGAGAGGTAATCGACAATGGCTGCATCAGGCCTCGAACATGTCAATTTCACGGTCGCCGACCCAGCCAAGACCGCCCGGGTCATTTGCGACATTTATGGCTGGTCGATCCGCTGGGAGGGCCCGGCGCTGGCTGGCGGATATGCGGTTCATGTGGGCAATGACGACGCCTATCTGGCGCTCTATTCCCCCGCGGAGACCCGCACGCGGGATCTCACGGACCGCTCCGCGATCGGCAATCTCAATCATGTCGGTTTCGTTGTCGACGATCTTGACGCCGTCGAGGCAAAGGTGAAGGCACACGGCTTCAAGACCCACAGCCACGCGGACTACGAGCCGGGCCGGCGGTTTTACTACAATGACGATGACGGGATCGAATACGAGGTCGCCAGCTATGACTGACGCGATCATGGAACTGCGGGCCTACAGCCCGAACCGCCGGTTGATCTCGCCGGCCACCATGGCAACGCTCATGGCGAGGTTAAGGCTGCGCCGTCCTTCGACCATGGGAATGGTAAGGCGGAGATCGGCTGCGTCGTGGACCCTTTGCGGCGCACCGACGCTTTCGCGGCCGAACAGCACCACGTCCTGGACCTTGAGAGTCTGGATCGTGTCGTCGGTATAGGAGATGTCGGATTTGGTCGTCATCAGCACCAGACGGAGACCCATCGACGCGCGCCATTGCTCGAACTCCTCCCAGCCGTCATGACGGGTCAGGGTTGCCATTTCGATATAGTCCATGCCGGCGCGCTTGAGCGCCCTGTCGGACAGATCGAAACCGGCAGGTCCGATGATGTGGATGCCGATTCCCATGCAGGCGCCGAGCCTGAGGATGGAACCGGTGTTGCCGGGAATGTCGGGTTGGTAAAGGGCGATCAGCGGTTTGGTCATCGTCACTGTCTGTGGTCTTTTTACCACTGGTTCAAGCCTGAAACAGCTGATGGCGGCGAAAACAGAACGTGGCGGTCTGGCTGTTCGCGCCATTCTGGTCTAAAAAAGGTGATCTTCAACGCGAACCCAACGGAGGCTGCAATGCACATCATTCCCGACAGCTTTCGACCGGCGGCCATCGGCCACTGAGTCCCAAGGGTTTTTCGCGGCTCCTGTCTTTCGGTTCGGTTTGCAAGCCCTCGTTATCTAGCGGCGCGTGATCGCGCGGCTGTCATGTCTTCACAGCTCCGGTGCGCGCATCGCGAATGAGCGAACCGGCTGCCCAGTTTCAGGAGTCATCCATGTTCGGATGGTTTGAACGTCGACTCAATCCCTATCCTCCGACCCGGCCTTCCGCGCCACCGGAAGGTCTGATTGCCTTTTGCTGGCATTATTCCCGCGACGCGGCTCCGTGGCTGATCGCGATGGGCATCCTGACCGCGCTGATTTCGATCGGCGAGGTTCTGCTGTTCGGGTTTCTGGGCTCGATCGTCGACTGGCTGGCCAACTCGGACCCGGAAGGGTTCCTCGTCCGGGAAGCCGGCAAGCTTGCCTGGATGGGCGGCCTGGTTCTTATTGGGCTTCCGGCCATCGTTCTGATCCATTCGTTGATCATCCACCAGACGCTTCTCGGCAACTATCCGATGATCGCGCGCTGGCAGATGCACCGCTATCTGCTGCGCCAGAGCCTGAGCTTCTTCTCGGACGAGTTTGCCGGCCGGGTTGCAACGAAGGTGATGCAGACCTCGTTGTCGATCCGTGAAGCGGTGATGAAGATCCTTGACGTGTTCGTCTATGTCACCGTCTATTTCATCGCCATGATCGGCATGGTGGCGAGCGCCGACTGGCGGCTGGTGCTGCCGCTTGTTGTCTGGATCGCGATCTATGTCGGACTGATCAGCTACTTCGTGCCGCGGCTCAAGCGCATCTCGGCCGACCAGGCGGATGCCCGTTCCGCCATGACCGGCCGGGTGGTCGACAGCTACACCAACATCTCCACCGTGAAACTGTTCTCCCATGCCGGACGGGAAGAGGCCTATGCGCGCGAAAGCATGGACATGTTCCTGGAGACCGTGCACCGGCAGATGCGCCTGGTGACGATGTTCCAGTCGCTGATCTACTTCAACAACTCGGTTCTGGTCTTCGTCGTCGCTGCGATGTCGATCGGATTCTGGATGACCGGCATCGTCTCGGTTGGCTCCATCGCCGTTGTCATCGGGCTCTCGCTCAGGATCAACGGCATGTCGCAATGGATCATGTGGGAGGTTTCCGGCTTCTTCGAAAACATCGGCGTCGTGCAGGACGGCATGGGCATGATGATCAAGCCGCATGACGTGGTCGACCGGCCGGATGCGAGCGAGATCGCCACATCGAAGGGAGCGATCCGGTTCGAAAACGTCCGCTTCCACTACGGCAAGCAGAGCGGTGTGATCGAGGATCTTTCGCTCGCCATCGAGCCGGGTGAAAAGATCGGCCTGGTCGGCCGTTCCGGCGCCGGCAAGACCACGCTCGTCAATCTGCTGCTCAGATTCTACAATCTGGAATCGGGGCGCGTGCTCATCGACGGTCAGGACATTGCCAAGGTCAGTCAGGACAGTCTGCGCGCGCAGATCGGCATGGTCAGCCAGGATACGTCGCTGCTGCATCGCTCGGTGCGCGACAACATCGCCTATGGCCGTCCGGACGCCAGCGACGAGGAGATCATCGAGGCGGCGCGCAAGGCCAATGCACTCGATTTCATCGAAGGTCTCGAGGATCTGGCCGGGCGCACCGGGTTCGATGCCCATGTCGGCGAACGCGGGGTGAAGCTTTCCGGCGGTCAACGCCAACGGATCGCCATCGCGCGGGTGTTCCTCAAGGACGCCCCGATCCTGGTGCTCGACGAGGCGACATCGGCGCTCGATTCGGAAGTGGAGGCGGCCATCCAGGAGAACCTGTTCGCGCTGATGGAAAACAAGACCGTGATCGCCATTGCGCACCGCCTGTCGACCATTGCGCAGATGGACCGTCTGGTGGTGCTCGATGCCGGTGAAATCGTCGAAACCGGGGTGCATGACGACCTGATCGGTTCGGGCGGCATTTATGCCGATCTGTGGTCGCGGCAGTCCGGCGGGTTCATCGATGCGCCGCTCGACGACGCGACTGCGGCGGAGTAGGGCCGAATGTCGTTGCCAAACGGCCGGCCGGCCCTATTCTTGCGATCATGATTTTTCGCCCCGTTGTCGCGCTGTTCGAACGCTGGATCGATCCGTTTGTCCGGCGTTCGGACTACCGTCCTCCCGCGGCCACGCTGGGGTTCCTGACGCATTATGTCCGGCAGGCCAAGGGCGCCTTTGCGGCCATGCTGGCGCTCGGCGGTCTGGTTGCGCTGCTCGAAGCGGCGTTGTTCTATTTTGTCGGGCAACTGGTGGACGTGCTCGATTCGGCCGAACCATCCGCCGGTTGGGACGGCCTGATCGCAGCCCACGGCCCGACGCTTGCCTTCATGCTGTTCGTGGTGGTGCTGGCGAGGTTTCTCGTCGTCACGCTGGCGGCGCTTGTGGAAGAGCAGACGGTGGTGCCCGGTTTCTTCAACCTGGTGCGGTGGCAGGCGCATGCCCATGTCTCGCGCCAGGACCTGAGCTTCTTCCAGAACGATTTCGCCGGGCGGATCGTCAACAAGGTGTGGACCGCCGGGCAGGCGACCGGCGATTTCATGGTCTCGCTGCTGCAGGTCGCCTGGTTCATCTTCATTTACACCCTGACCACGATGGCGCTGGTCGCCCAGCTCGATTGGCGGCTGTCGGCGCTGGTTCTGGTCTGGGTGACGCTGTTCGGAATTCTGGCGCGGTACTTCGTGCCGAGGATCCGCCGCTACGCCCGGGCCAGCGCGGAAGCCTCGGCGATGCTGACCGGGCGGTTGACCGACAGCTACTCCAATATCCAGACCGTCAAGCTCTATGCGCGCGCGGCCGACAATGACCGCTATATCCGCGAGGGTTTCGACCAGTTCATCGCCGCGATCGTGCCTTTCACCCGGCATCTGACCGGCGTGCGGGCCTCGCTGGCGGCGCTTTCGGGCATCATGATCGCGGTCATTGCCACATTCTCGATCAATCTCTGGCTCGCAGGCGCGATTTCGGTGGGCTCGGTTGCCTTCACCCTGTCGCTGGTTCTCAGGCTCAACATGTTGCTGGGACGGATGATGACCCAGCTCAACAGCCTGATGCGCAATCTCGGCACGGTCCAGAATTCGGCTGAAATGGTGGCGCGCCCGGTGGGTCTGAATGACCGCGAGGACGCCACGCCACTGACGGTCGACAGGGCCGGGATCCGTTTCGAGAATGCATTTTTTGCCTATGATCCGGCGCTTCCGGTGATCCGCGATCTCACGCTCTCCATCGCCCCCGGCGAAAAGATCGGACTGGTCGGACGTTCGGGCGCCGGCAAATCGACTTTCGTCAATCTGCTTTTGAGATTTTACGATCTGCAGTCGGGCCGGATCGAGATCGACGGGCAGGACATCTCCGAAGTGACCCAGGAATCGCTGCGCCAGGCCATCGGCATGGTGACCCAGGACACATCGCTGCTGCACCGCTCTATCCGCGACAACATCGTCTTCGGGCGTCCCGAGGCCGATGAACAGGCCGTGCGCGAGGCCGCGCGCCGCGCCGAAGCGCTCGAATTCATCGAGGGTCTTTCGGACCAGCGGGGCCGCAAGGGCTTCGACGCCCATGTCGGCGACCGCGGCGTCAAGCTCTCGGGCGGGCAGCGGCAACGCATCGCGATCGCCCGTGTGATGCTCAAGGACGCGCCGGTTCTGGTGCTCGACGAGGCCACGTCGGCGCTTGATTCGGAGGTCGAGGCGGCGATTCAGGAAAACCTTGAGGAACTGATGCGGGGCAAGACCGTGATTGCGATTGCCCATCGGCTGTCGACCATTGCCAGGATGGACCGCTTGATCGTGATGGATCAGGGCCGGATTCTGGAGGCCGGAAGCCATGTCGAACTCATTGCAAAGGGCGGTTTATACGCGGAATTGTGGGCCCGGCAGTCCGGTGGTTTTCTTGGTGTCGAGGATGCTGCCGAATAGGCGAACGTTTTTCCCGCGACATTGTGCCCTTCTCCCCCTGTCCGGTCTGGACTTTACCTTCCATCCCGCATAGAAACCGCGCGATTGACAGAATTCCGCCGCATTGTCGGCACCGTCAAAATTTGTCCAAGCGGAGAAATCTGGCGGATCTGCCATGGGCGGTGGGACGGAATGCTGGTCCAGACGCAGCTTGAGAGGATATTGAGCCGTGAGTGAGCCAATGACACAGAGCGAAGGCGCGGGCGAACCTACCCGCCGCGATTTCCTTTACATCGCCACCGGAATGGCCGGTGTGGTCGGCGCGGGCAGCTTTGCCTGGCCGTTCATCGACCAGATGCGTCCGGATGCATCGACGCTGGCGCTTGCCTCCATTGATGTCGATGTCGGGAATCTCGAGCCGGGCATGTCACTGACCGTGAAATGGCGCGGCAAGCCGGTGTTCATCCGCAACCGGACGGAAGAGGAAGTCGCCGAGGCGCAGGAAGTGCCGATCGCGGAGCTCAAGGACCCGATCGCGCGCAACGCCAATGTGGATGGTACGGCACAGGCAACCGACCTGGCACGCTCTGCCGGCGAAGGTCTCGAGAACTGGATCGTCATGATCGGCTCCTGCACCCATCTGGGTTGCGTGCCGCTGGGCCAGGCCGGCGAGTTTGGCGGATGGTTCTGCCCCTGCCACGGCTCGCACTACGATACGGCCGGCCGCATTCGCAAGGGCCCGGCTCCGGAGAACCTCCCGGTGCCGCCGTTCGCCTTTACGTCTGACACCGTCATCACAATCGGCTGAGGGGGCTATTTACCATGAGCAGCGATCACTCGACCTACCAGCCCACTTCCGGTTTTGGAAAATGGGTCGATTCGCGCCTGCCGCTGCCGCGGCTGGTGCATGACAGTTTCGTCTCCTATCCGGTTCCGCGGAACCTGAACTACGCCTACACCTTCGGCGGCATCCTGATGGTGATGCTGGTTGTCCAGATCCTCACCGGTGTCGTGCTCGCCATGCACTACGCGGCCGACACGGCAATCGCCTTCCAGTCGGTCGAAAAGATCATGCGCGACGTCAACTCCGGCTGGCTGTTGCGTTACATGCACGCCAACGGCGCGTCGTTCTTCTTCGTCGCGGTCTATCTGCACATTGCCCGTGGCATGTATTACGGCTCTTACAAGGCGCCGCGCGAGATCCTCTGGATCCTCGGCGTGGTCATCCTGCTTCTGATGATGGCAACCGCATTCATGGGCTACGTTCTGCCCTGGGGTCAGATGTCCTTCTGGGGCGCGACAGTGATCACCGGGTTCTTCACCGCCTTCCCGGGGATCGGCGAACCGATCCAGCAGCTTCTGCTCGGCGGCTTCGCGGTGGACAATCCGACGCTCAACCGCTTCTTCTCGCTGCACTACCTGCTGCCTTTCATGATCGCGGGCGTCGTGATCCTGCACGTCTGGGCGCTGCACGTCACCGGTCAGACCAATCCGACCGGCGTCGAAGTGAAGAGCAAGACCGACACCGTGCCCTTCACGCCCTATGCGACGGTGAAGGACGCGCTGGCGATGAGCATCTTCCTCATCGTGTTCGCCTACTTCATCTTCTTCATGCCGAACTATCTCGGTCATGCCGACAACTACATCATGGCCGACCCGCTGAAGACGCCTTCTCACATCGTGCCTGAATGGTACTTCTTGCCGTTCTACGCGATCCTTCGCGCCATCACCTTCAACATCGGCCCGATCGACTCCAAGCTCGGCGGCGTTCTGGCGATGTTCGGTTCGATCGCCGTGCTGTTCGTGCTGCCCTGGCTCGACACATCGAAGGTGCGGTCGGCGGTCTACCGTCCGTGGTACAAGCTGTTCTTCTGGATCTTCGTCGCCAACGCGATCTTCCTGGGCTGGCTTGGCGCCAAGCCGGCGGAAGGCGTCTACACCACGCTGGCTCAGATCTCGACGCTCTACTACTTCGCGTTCTTCCTGATCATCCTGCCGGTGCTGGGGCTCGTGGAAACACCGAAGCGTCTGCCAAACTCGATCACGGAAGCCGTACTCGCCAAGAAGGGCGGCGGTGGCGGAGCATCCGCATCTGCGGCGGCTTCACCGGAAACACGCGGCTGAGCGGCGCGCGACGGAAAGGAACTGAAGATATGAAAAAGCTTCTCGCAAGCATCGTTCCGTTCGCCATGGCGCTCGCCATCGGCGCGGGTTCGGTATCGGCAGCAGAGGAAGAGGGCGGCACGCCGCACTACCCGATCAACAAGCCGCGTGAGCTCGACTGGTCGTTCTCCGGCGTGTTCGGCACCTACGACAAGGCCCAGCTGCAGCGCGGTCTGAAGGTCTATGTCGAGTTGTGCTCGGCCTGCCACTCGATGGACCTGGTGGCATTCCGCACTCTCGAGGACCTCGGCTACACCGAAGATCAGGTCAAGGCGCTCGCAGCCAATTACGAGGTTGAGGACGGACCGAATGGCGACGGTGAGATGTTCACCCGCACGGCGGTTGCGACGGATCATTTCCCGTCACCGTTCCCGAACCCGGAAGCAGCTGCCGCAGCCAACAACGGTGCAGTTCCGCCGGACTTTTCGCTTCTCGCAAAGGCACGTTATGTCGAGCGCGGTTTCCCGCAGTTCATCTTCGACATCTTCACCGCCTACAACGAGAGCGGCCCGAACTACATCTATTCGCTGCTGACGGGTTATCAGGATCCCCCGGAAGGCGTGGAAGTGCCCGACGGGACCTACTACAACCCCTACTTCATTGCAGGTCCGTCGCTCGCGATGGCGCAGCCGCTCTATGAGGAAATGGTCACCTACGATGACGGGTCGCCCGAGACCGTGGATCAGTATGCGCGGGATGTTGCCGCTTTCATGATGTGGGCCGCCGAGCCGCATATGGAAGAGCGCAAGCAGACGGGTTTCATGGTGATCCTGTTCCTGCTGATCTTCTCGTCGCTTCTCTACCTGACCAAGAAGTCGATCTTCTCGAACAAGGACTGATACCTGTCCGCCCAGTTCATGAACCGTTGCAAACGCCGCCTCCGGGCGGCGTTTTCATGTCCGCCACAATCCCGCTTGCACAGCTGAGGGCTGCATCGCAAAGTGCGCTCAACGATATCTGCCCAGCCAACAGGAAAACCTGATGTCCAATCTGACCGATGAACTGCAGGCCTCGATCCGAACGATCAAGGATTATCCGAAGCCCGGAATCCTTTTTCGCGACATCACCACTCTGCTGGGAGCGCCGCGCGCCTTCCGGCGTGCGGTCGACGAGCTGGTCCATCCCTATGCGGGCGAGAGAATTTCGAAGATCGCCGGGATAGAGGCGAGGGGTTTCATTCTCGGCGGCGCCATGGCGCATCAGCTCTCGGCCGGTTTCGTGCCGATCCGCAAGAAGGGAAAGCTGCCGCATGAAACCGTGCGGGTGGCCTACAGCCTGGAGTACGGCGTCGACGAAATGGAAATGCACAAGGATGCGGTTAGCAAGGGCGAGAGCGTCATTCTCGTCGACGACCTGATCGCGACCGGCGGCACTGCAGAGGGCGCGGTAAAACTGTTGCGGCAGATGGGGGCCGACATCGTGGCGGCATGTTTCGTCATCGACCTGCCGGATCTGGGCGGGCGCAAAAAGCTCGAGGATCTCGGCGTTCAGGTGCGCACGCTGATCGAGTATCCCGGGCACTGACGGGCGTTCCGGGGGCAGTCTGATCCGCTACCAGGAAGCGTATTTGATTGCCCTTCTCAGGGCATCTTCACCATGACCGCCGATTGAAAACTCATGACCGGTTCACCGGCCTGATTGTGCGCTTCCGCGTCGCCCTCCAATATTGACCAGCCCGGACGGGACGCCATCGGGAGAATGCCCGTCATGGTGTGGCCGTAACGGATCTCGTCTCCGGCGAAGACCGGCTTGAGCCATTTGAGATTTCGGAAGCCCGGTGAAGGGCCGAATTCGGGAAGCGGATGTCCCTCTTCCCGCATCTGGTCGAGCAGGCGGGTCATTGCGGCGACATTCAGCTTCATCCAGACAGAGGCTGTGTGCCAACCGGAAGCGCAGAGCCCGCCGAATACGCTCTCGCGGGCGGCCTCGGGATCGACATGAAAACGCTGCGGGTCGAAGCGGCTGGCGAAATCGATGATATCCTCGGCGGTGAACAGATGGCTGCCCATCTCGATCCGGGACCCGGGGCTGAAAAATTCGTCTGCAGCCATCGTTCAGTGTTCCTGTTTTGCCCGAAGGCGCATCATCACGGGGTTTTCGGACACGAGAACCGCCTCGCCGCGCTGGTTTCGCAGTTCGTGACGGAGGTTGACGATACCGATCGCGGGCCTTGATTTCGACTGACGCCGGTCGAGCACGCGGGTCTCTCCGGAGAGGACGTCACCGGCGAGGACTGGGCGTTTCCATTTGACATAATCAAGTCCGGGCGCGCCCTCAGCGGCCGCGCGAAGCAGATAGCTGTCGGTCATCATCCGCATCATCATGGCGCAGCTGTGCCATCCGGACGCAGCTAGCCCGCCCAGGATCGTGGCTTCCCCGGCGCTCGCATCAAGGTGCATGGGCTGCGGATCGTATTCGCGGGCGAACTCGACGATTTCCTCCGCCGTGACCTGTTTCGGTCCGAGCGGATATTCGGTTCCCGGGCTCATGTCCTCGAAATGGATGAGATCCTGTTGTGCTGTCATGTTGAAACGGGTTCCTGCGGCATTGAATTCCATGGGCGGGTCGGACCCAATCTAATCGAGTTCCTTTAAGTATGAAAGAAAATCCGTTCGCGACTTGATACCGATCAATTCGGTCATTTATATATGGTGTATCGTGAATATATTCCGGCCAGACGGCCGGTTCGCCATTCACAGGAGCCCCAAATGTTCAAAACCAATGTCGGCGGTATCGACCGCATCCTTCGTATCGTCGCAGGCCTGGTGCTGCTCGCGCTGTTCTTTCTCTACCCGGATGCTTCCTGGCGCTACTTCACGCTGATCGGCGTCGTGCCGCTGCTGACGGGCCTGCTCTCGACCTGCCCGCTCTATTCGATCCTGGGGCTGTCGACCTGCCCGGCAAAGCGGGCCTGAGGTCGCGTCCTCGTTCCGGTCTCGCCGCGCGGGCGGATTACATCAAGTCGCCCGGCACACCGCGAGCATGCCGGGTCTCGGCTTGAGCATCAGGTGTTGAAGCGGAAATGCAGGACGTCACCGTCCTGGACCACATATTCCTTGCCTTCGTCGCGTGATTTTCCGGCTTCCTTGGCCGGAACCTCGCCGCCGAGTTCCACGTAGTCGCCAAAGGCAATGGTCTGGGCGCGGATGAAGCCGCGCTCGAAATCGGTATGAATGACACCGGCGGCCTGCGGAGCCTTGGCACCGCGGACGACTGTCCAGGCGCGCGTCTCCTTCGGGCCGACGGTGAAATAGGTGATCAGGTCGAGCAATTCGTAGCCGGCGCGGATGAGCCGGTCGAGGCCCGGCTCTTCAAGTCCCATCGATTCGAGGAATTCCGCCGCTTCGTCATCGGGCAATTGCGACACCTCGGCTTCGATCGCGGCAGAAATCGTCACCGCGCCGGCGCCCTGCGCCTCGGCCATCGCCTGCACCGCCCGGGTGTGTTCGTTGCCTTCCGCGGCATCGCCTTCCGCAACGTTGCAGACATAAAGCACCGGTTTGGAGGTCAGCAGGTTGAGCGACCGCAGGATCCTGAGGTCCTCGGCGGCAATTCCGTTGAGCAGATGACGGACCGGCTTGCCGTCCTGCAGCAGCTTGAGCGATTCCTCCATCATCGGGAGCAGCGTCTGGGCTTCCTTGTCCTTGCCGGTGGCGCGCTTGCGCATCTGGTCGGTGCGGCGCTCGAGGCTCTCGAGGTCGGAGAGCATCAGTTCGGTTTCGATGGTTTCGGCATCGGCGACCGGATCGATGCGCCCCTCGACATGGGTGATGTCGTCATCCTCGAAGCAGCGCAGCACGTGAACGATGGCGTCGACTTCGCGAATGTTGGCCAGAAACTGGTTGCCGAGGCCTTCGCCCTTGGACGCCCCGCGCACAAGCCCGGCGATGTCGACAAATGAAATCCGCGTCGGGATGATTTCCTTCGAGCCTGCGATCGCCGCCAGCTTCTTCAGGCGCCCATCGGGAACCGCGACCTCACCGGTGTTGGGTTCGATCGTGCAGAACGGATAGTTCGCCGCCTGAGCCGCGGCGGTCCGCGTGAGCGCGTTGAACAAGGTGGACTTGCCGACGTTCGGCAGGCCGACGATACCGCATTTGAAACCCATGGATACTCTCGTCTCGTGTCTGATCAGGAATTGTGCTGGCTATGCGGGAAAGGGCCTGCATGGTCAAGCCCTGCACTGATTTGCCGCAATCAACCGGTTGGAAAGCTTTGGCTGGGATGGTGTGGGAGCAGCAAGATGCGGGAGATCTCATGGAAACCGAGTTAGCGACATGGCATTTCGTCGTTGCCGGGATCGTCTTCGCGTTCCTGGGGCTCATCGCGCATATCTGCCGGGCGGTGTTCAACGTGTTTCCCGACAAACTCTCCGATACCCCGGCGGTCAATATTCTGGTGTCCGGCGACTACAGCTGGGGTGACTACATATGGGGTGTCGAGTTTGACGATGCCGGTTATTACCGCCTCGACAGCCTCAAGAACCTGAGGCTCTATGTGGTCTCGTTCGTGCTGGGCGGATTTGCCGTGATGCTGTTTTCGGCCGAGGCGGCGCAGGTCTTCGCCTACTGGATCGAACTGGGTATTACAGGCTTCATTGACCTGTTCTGGCAGCGTGTGGCCGACCTCAGGACCTGACGCGCTGAGCCGCCCCTGGCGGGCGTTACTGCCCCTTCCACCAGGCATCGGCCTTGTCGATGTAGCCGGCGGTATCCTTGATCCAGGTGCTTTGAACCTGCCCGTTGTAATTCAGGTACAGCTTGCCGTCGACAATCGAGAACTTGTCCACCTCGACAGGGGCCTTGTAGCCCTTGGCCGCGCCATAGGCGCAGTAGCCGCCATATTGGGGTGCGTATTTTGCCGGATCGGCTTCGAACAGCGCCCGGTTTTCCTCCGACGAGAAGCGGTAGACTGCGCCCTCATGGGTCGCGGTGATGGCAGGGTCGCCCGGAACGGGCTTGTTCATGGTGAAATACGCCACGGGATCATGCCCCTCTATGGCGACCCCGGATTCGGAAGTGTTTACCGCGGCGGCTACCGCGGGAGCGGACTTGATCAGCATCAGGGTCGCAAACCCGATGCCAAGACCCAAGACGGCTCTACGGGTGTAAATTGCTTCTTGCATGCCTGCCTCCTTGATTCCGGATGCGGCGTCCGGTTGCAGTGCCGCGCCGCCGATTGGCTGATGAGCGCATTCTGCCCTGCTCGGTGATCAAGAGCGAATGACGATGGCGTGAAACGGGTGCGATTGCGGGATCGTTGTTCGGCAACGTTTCCGGGCGGGGGGTCAGAAGAACCCGCGTTGCGCGCGGGCGCTGTTACTTTTTGCCGTCGCCAAACAGCTTTTTCAGCATGTCGGCCATGGGGCCGGAAGGCGGCAGCTTGCCGGGCTGCTGCGAGTTCCGCGCCTGGCGGATATGGGATTTTCCGGTGGCTGCGGGCTTGCCGCCGGGAGCCTTCGTTGCGGAGGTTTTTTCGGGCTTGGCGGGCGCCGTGTCGGAACTGCCGGTTGCCAGTGCGATCCGGTTCAAGAACCCGGCATCGTCGCCTTTGGCGATCAGGTCGGCGTTGTCGGCGATGGCGTCAAGCAGCGGGTCCAGCCATTGCTGATCGGCCTTGGAGAAGTCGCCCAACACATGTGGATTGACGCGGTCCTTGTGGCCGGGATGGCCGATGCCGACCCTCAGACGCTTGTAGTCCTTGCCGCAATGGGCATCGATCGATTTCAGACCGTTATGGCCACCATTGCCGCCGCCGGTCTTCAGCTTGAGCTTGCCCGGTGCGAGATCGAGCTCGTCGTGGATGACGATGATGTCGGAAGGCGAAAGCTTGTAGAACCGCATGGCTTCGCCGACGCTGTCGCCCGACAGGTTCATGAAGGTCATGGGCTTGAGGATCAGGGCCTTCTCGCCGGCCAGCATGCCTTCGGCGATCTCGCCGCGGAATTTCTTCGAAAATCCGGAAAACGAATGGCGGCGGGCAATTGCGTCCGCCGCCATGAAACCGACATTGTGCCTGTTCTTTGCGTATTGAGGGCCGGGATTTCCAAGTCCTGCGATGAGCAACATGGAGCCGGGCCCTCAACACTAGTCCGCAAAGCGGCTTATTCTTCGCTGTCGTCTTCAGCCTCTTCCGCTTCGTCCTCGGCATCATCTTCCGAAGCGGCGTTGTCGTCGCTCTTCAGGCCGGCAGGCGATGCAACCGTGGCGATGGTGAAGTCGCGATCGGTGATCGTCGGCTCCACGCCCTCGGGCAGCGTGATATTCGAGATGTGGATGCCGTCGCCGATTTCCAGACCGGTGAGGTCAGCAATCAATGCATCGGGGATGGCGTTGGCAGGGCAGTTGCACTCCACGGTGTGACGCACGACGTTGAGCACGCCGCCGCGCTTGATGCCGGGGGACTTTTCTTCGTTTTCGAAGTGCACCGGAATTTCGACGGTCACCTGGGTGTTCTTCGAAATGCGCAGGAAGTCGACATGCATCACGAAGTCGCGGACGGGATCAAGCTGGTAGTCCTTGGGCAGGACGCGGTATTTGGTTCCATCGACGTCAATCGTGGCGATCGTTGTCATGAAGCCGCCGCCGTAAATCTTCAGCGTGATGTCCTTGCGAGACAGCGTGATCGAAACAGGGTCTTTCTTGTCACCATAGATGACAGCGGGAATCAAACCGTTGCGGCGAAGTTCACGGGCGGACCCCTTACCGACCTGTGCGCGCGCCTCGGCCTTGAGCTCATATGTGTTGCTCATGGCATTTCCTTTCGAGGTTCTAATAAAGGCTGCTTGCCGGGCTCGTTTGCATCGGTCCCGAGAAACATCAAACGCCGCCTACTGCGAGAGATCGGCGGCGCCTCATCCGTGTTGCCTCCAAGGGTGTCTGCACGGACGTGGCCGCTATAGCCGAGCAACCGCGGGATTGCAAGGCTTTGGGCGCAGGGAAGCCCGGTGTTTCGGGCGGTCGTGCGTTTCCGCCGGGCACAGGTGCAAGGACAGCCTTTCAGCCTTGGCCGCTCGTGCATTCATCAGGCCTTCGCATCATGGCTTGATTGACGCGCACGGCAACCCCGCATAGTCTTTCCGGACGGGGAATTCCGGACCTCCCGTCGAGAGCCCAACACCCTGTTGACCGGCTCCAAGCTCCGCGAAAAACGCAACAACCTTGCGGAGCAAAACCATGTCACAAATCGACAATGAAACATCTGTATCGCCGCTTGATCTGGTTGCCGAGGGGGAGGCTATCGTGATTGTTGATGTGCGAAAGCCCGCGGCCCGGGCAAGCTCCGGCCTGCAAATTCCGGGTTCGATCTGGCGGCATCCTTTCGATGCGGTGAACTGGGCCGACGCTTTCAGGGGCAGGCGGGTTGCGGTGTTTTGCGTGCACGGTCATGAGGTGAGCCGGGCGGTGCGGGGATTTCTTGAAGACTGCGGAGTAGAGGCGCGCTTGATCGAGGGTGGTTTCGAGGCGTGGCGGAGCGCGGGGCTTCCGGTCGCACCGGTGGAGTCGTCGGATGACTGAGCGACACGACGGGACGCCTTCCTTGGGGGAAATGTTCCGCGTCTTCGGGCGAATCGGACTTCTGTCCTTTGGCGGACCGGCAGGTCAGATCGCGCTGATGCACCGGGAACTGGTGGAGGCGCGGCCCTGGCTCGACGAGGCGCGGTTCCTGCATGCGCTCAATTTCTGCATGCTGCTGCCCGGGCCCGAAGCGATGCAACTTGCGACCTATTCGGGCTGGCTTCTGCGCGGTGTTGCGGGCGGCCTCATGGCTGGCCTCCTGTTCGTGCTGCCGGGCTTTGCCGTGATCATGGGACTGTCGGCGCTCTATTTCCACCTTGGTGACCTTCCGGTGGTCGGCGGCATTCTGTTCGGACTGAAGGCCGCGGTGCTGGCGATCGTGGTCGAGGCGCTGATCAAGGTGTCGAAGCGGGCGCTCAAATCCCGCTTCGCCTGGGGGCTCGCCATGGCCGCATTCGTGGCAATCGCGTTCCTCAAACTGCCTTTTCCGCTCATCGTGCTCGCCGCGGGCCTCGCCGGCATTGTCCGGTCCGCGCTTGACCGGAGCCCGGCCGGAGATGCCGCAGAAACGTCCGAAACCGCAATTGCCCTGCCATCGCTTGCCGGGCCGACACTTCGGACCCTCCTGATCTGGGGAGCGGTGTGGCTTGTGCCGCTGGCACTGATGCTAGTGACGCCCGGGATTCCCGATGCACTCGCCGCAATGGCGCTGTTTTTCTCGAAGGCGGCAATCGTGACCTTCGGCGGCGCCTACGCGGTTCTTGCCTATGTCGGACAGCAGGCGGTCGAAGTGCATGGCTGGCTGGTGCCGGGTGACATGCTCGCGGGTCTCGGGCTGGCCGAAACCACGCCGGGGCCGCTGATCCTGGTTCTGGTCTTCGTGGGCTTTCTGGGTGGTGCGCGTGACGCCGGGCTCGATCCGACACTTGGCGGGATCGCGGGCGCGTCCGTGGCGCTGTTCTTCACCTTCGCGCCCTGTTTCCTGTGGATCTTTGCCGGCGCACCGCATATCGAGCGGCTGCGTTCGGTCGCCTGGCTTTCGGCCGGACTGGCCGCGATCACCGCGGCCGTCGTCGGCGTCATCGCCAATCTGGCTGTCTGGTTTGCACTCAACGTGTTGTTTGCGAAGGTCGGCTCGTGGGAGGCCGCATTCATGACGCTGCCGGTTCCCGATCTGGCAACGCTGAATATCGCGGCGCTTGCGATCGCGCTTGGCGCGGGCGTGGCGCTGCTGCGCTATCGCCTCAACCTGTTCTGGGTGCTGGGCGGTGCGACGCTTGCTGGCGTTGCGGTCACGCTTCTGGGATAAGGCGGATCAGTCGAAAAGGCTGGAAACGGACTGCTCGGCCGCGGTCCTGTTGATGGCTTCACCGATCAGCGTGTCGGTGGAAATGACCCGGATGTTGGGGGCGCTGAGCACTTCCTGCGTGGGCTGGATGGAATCGGTGATCACCAGTTCCTTGAGCTTCGAGGACGCAACGCGTGCCACGGCGCCGCCGGACAGCACGCCGTGGGTGATGTAGGCTGTCACACTGGTTGCGCCCTTGTCGAGCAGTGCTTCGGCGGCGTTGCAGAGCGTGCCGCCGGAATCGACGATGTCGTCGATCAGCAGGCAATCCTTGCCCTCGATCTCGCCGATCACATTCATGACCTCGGATTCGCCGGGGCGCTCGCGCCGCTTGTCGACGATGGCGAGGGTGGACTGCGGGTCAATGCGTTTGGACAGCGCCCGCGCGCGGACCACGCCGCCAACATCGGGCGACACCACCATCAGCGATCCCTTGGCGTAACGATCCTTGACGTCACGGGCCAGAAGCGGAACGGCAAACAGGTTGTCGGTGGGAATGTCGAAGAAGCCCTGGATCTGACCGGCATGGAGGTCCAGCGTCAGCACGCGGTCGGCGCCGGCCTCGGTGATCAGGTTGGCGACCAGCTTAGCCGAGATCGGTGTGCGGCCCGAGGCGCGCCGATCCTGACGGGCGTAGCCGAAATAGGGGATGACAGCGGTGATGCGCTTGGCTGACGAGCGACGGAAGGCGTCGATCATGATCAGCAATTCCATCAGGTTGTCATTTGTCGGATAAGAGGTCGACTGCACCACGAAGACATCTTCGCCGCGGACGTTCTCCTGGATTTCGACAAAAATCTCCTGGTCGGCGAAGCGGCGGACGCTTGCCTTGCCCAGTGGCAGGTTGAGGTAGTTGCAAATGGATTCAGCCAAACGCCGGTTCGAGTTTCCCGCGAAAACCTTCATTTGGGACCGCCTGTTTTTCCGGCCGCGTCGCGGCATGCGCACCAGTGCCCATGCGGACGGGGCGCCAACCCGTTGGCCCGCGTTTTAGCGGCGCGTGTGATGAATGCAAGGGCGCATCTGCGGGGCGGTTAATTTTTCTGTTGACCGGCGGTGGTTTTCACAGCCGGCAAACCACTGCTGCGAAGTTTTTGTGCCCGTTACAGACCGCGCCAGGCGACGTAATCGGCGATCGATTGGGCGGCGATGCGCTCCATGACATCGGCCGGAACGGACGCCCACGGATCGCCGCCTCCACCGCCGGCAAACGCCTCCTGGCCTTGGATGCGGTGCAGCCGCGCGCCGGAGGCATCGAGGATATCCCAGACATAGAACACCGTCGTTCTGCCATCGAAGGTCTCGGCGGAGAAATAGCCCTTGAGAACATGGTCGCCGCCGGGGTCTGCGGCGCTGAGGATCGCCAGGCCGCGGTTGCGCGCTTCGGCAGCCAATTGCCGGGAGAGTGGCGTGACTGCGTTTACCGGAGCGCCGATGACCGGCATGAAGCGGATCCGGCCGCGGATCTCGCCGGCGGGCAGCACGGCCCTGCCCGAGCTCGCGGCGGATGGTTGATTTGCGGAGGGCTGGCCAAAGGACGGCTGGGATCCAGGATCGGACGCGGTCCCTTGCCCAAGGCCGTTGAAGATCGGAGCGGCACTGTTCTCTGTCGCGGTCGAACCGTCGCCGGGGATCGGCGCCAGGGTCTGTTCGGTGCTGTTGCAGCCGACAACGAACAACGCCGCCAGGCCCATTGCGCCGATGATCTTGATGCCATGCGTCATGTATTTCGCCCGATTGTTCCCCGTTGTTATGAAATCTTGAGGCAGGAGCTGTCAATCTTCTGCCCCGTATAAGGGGAGGCGGGCGGCGGCGCGGCGATCAGCCCTTTCCGCCGGGGACGGCAATCAGATCGAGTGATTTGCCGGACAGCGAAACCGGTTCGTCATCGGTCGTCAGGTAGGTCTGCCCCAAGGTCATCGCGGCGCCCGCTTCCGAATCCATGATGATCATGTGAACGAACAAGGTCATGTCGGGTGCGATTTCGAGCGGATTGCCGGCGTGGAACATCTGGTGTTCCATCCAGCTCGGAGTGAAGCGCGCGCCGAGTGAATAACCGCAGGCATTGAGACGGTGACGGGTCAGGCCGTGATCGTCCATGATATCGGCATGTGCGTCGAACACTGCACCGAACGTGGTCCCCGGTTTCAGGATCGCGGTGATCGCGTCCATGGCCTCCCGGGATGCTGCATAGAGCTCCATGTGCCGGGCGGATCGTTCACCGATGATGATGGTGCGCATCATGGCTGCGTGATAATGCGCGTAGGCGCCGGCCCATTCGAGAGTCAGCTGGTCGTTGCCGGAAAGTTGGCGGCGGCCTGACTTGTAGCGGCACAGCAGCGCATCTTCAGCGGAGCCGATGATGAACTCGTTGGCCGGGTAGTCGCCGCCGCCGGCAAGGACCGCGCCCTGCATCGCTGCGAGGATTTCCGCCTCGTCCGCGCCTGGCTTGATCAGCGGCAGGGCCGCATCGAGGGCGGCGTCGGCAAGTTCGGCGGCACGGCGGACATGGGCGATTTCGGCGGGGCTTTTGACAAGTCGCAGCCGGCTGACCAGGTAGGAAGCGTCGATCAGTTCCGCGAAGCTTTGCAATTGATTGTCGAGCTTGCGGCAGTTGGCGCCGGTCAGACCGTGCGTGTCATACTCGACCCCAATCCGCGCTCCCAGAAGGTCGAGTTCGGAAAGCAGGTCCTTCAGGTCCATGGTGGGATCGGCCTTGCTGCGGTCGGTCCACACCACGATGTTCTCGATCGTGGAGGTATGCCTCGCCTGGCGAAGGTCGGCGGAACGGGTCAGAAGCGTCATCTCTCCGTCGGACGTGACCACCAGGCATTGAAAGAAACAGAAGCCGAAGGTGTCGTAGCCGGTCAGCCAGTACATGCTTTCCTGCGCAAACAGCAGCATGGCGTCGAGTTTTTCTTCCTGCATGCTCGCAGTCAGCTTGCTCAAACGGGCGGCGTATTCCTCGCGTTCAAAATGCAGGGCCATGGGCGTCCTCCTTGATGGCGATGGCGGAGATCTGTCGTCCGTAATCGGGTTCGTTGCGGTGGGTGGCGCGACGATAGGAGAACCAGGCATTCTCGTCGGCATAGGTGCAATCCCTGACCATGCCGGCCGTGACGCCGCTTTGGCTCAACCGGTCGAGCGTGAAGCGCCTGAGGTCGAACATTGCGTGACCTGGCTTTTCGGAGGGGACAAAATAGATCTGGTTGCCGGGATCGCGCGCGACGAGCCGATCGACGAACTCCGGTCCGACCTCGTAATTCTCCTGGCTGATCGACGGCCCGAGGACCGCGGCGATGTTCTGGCGGGCCGCGCCCATATTCTCCATGGCGGCGATTGTGGCTTCGAGCACACCGTCGATCGCACCCCGCCAGCCGGCATGCGCCGCACCGATTATGCCCGCCTGGGGATCTGCAAAGAGCACCGGACCGCAATCGGCCGTCAGCACACCAATGACCAGGCCCGGTGTGCGGGTGACGATGGCATCGGCTTTCGGGCGTTCGCCCATGTTGTCGGCCGTGGGAATATGGACCTCCGGTGAATGCACCTGATGCACCGTGACCAGCCGGTCGGGCGTTTGCGAAAACCAGCCCGAAACAAGGGCGCGGTTTTCCATGACGTGATCGCGGTTGTCGCGAGATCCGAGGCCGACATTCAGGCCGCGGTACATGCCTTCCGACACCCCGCCCGCCCGGCTGAAGAAACCATGGGCGATCCGCCCGCCCGCAGAGGCGTCGTCCAGCATCGAGCTTCGGACCGGCTCGGGTCCGTGACGGTCAAGCGTCATGATGTGATCCTCCCGTCGGTTGCATGGGATGCCGAATTCCGCAACCTGATGCTCGTTCGTGGACAAATGGTGGCCATCAGAGACGCGTCTGTCAAATCCGGCAGCTACGGCGTCGCCGAATCAAACGGTTCGATCCTAACCTCTGTGCCGCTGATGGCGAGCACTTTGAACAGGGCGCCCATGCGGCCTTCGCCCTCTCCGGCGAGCCGGTTGACCGCATCGCGGATGGCCGCCTGCGTCAATGCATCGCGGCCCGAGCCAAGCGCGCCGGCGCGTTCGACCAGCCCCAGTCCGACGAGGAATTCGCCCTGGGTCAGGGGGCGGTGGAGATGTGCGCCAATCGCGACCGCGGCTTCGGCCAGGGCCTGAAAATCCACATGGCTTGTAAGGTCGGCTTCGCCGGGACGCACCAGCGGATGATCATATTCATGCCGGTAGACCGCCTGCAGCGTATCGCCGAAATTGGTGACGAGATGGCCGTAGTCGATGACAAGCGCGGTGCCGCCATCGCGCACGAGTTTCGCCGCGACCGTCTGCATTACCGCAGACCGGCCCGGGGCGAGTTCGAATATCTCGCCATCGGGGATCTTGGTCTCGTCGACGGGGAGGAGCGATGGGTCGAAGCTCCCCGCGCCGATGCCGAACGCAAGCCGGCCTTCCGGATCCAGCCCGACGATCCGCTCGCGGAACCCCTGCGGCGTCTTGACGAACTGGTGGATCGGGATCGCATCGAACAGCTCGTTGGCCACCATCAGCGTAAAGCCGTCCGGGATGTCCTCGAAAGACTGGTGCCAGGATATCCGGTCCTTGATCCGCACCAGCGTCTGGCGCTGAACGTTCCGCAGCCGTTCGCTGGTCTCCACCATATGAATGCTGGCGTCGGTGTAGAGCTCCGGCGCGAGCTTCGAGACGACCCGCAGGGCATCGGACATCAGGGTTCCGCGGCCGGGGCCGATCTCGGCAATGCGCACCTTTTCGGGCGCGCCATGGGCCTGCCATGCATGAACCAGGAACACGCCGATCAGTTCGCCGAACAATTGCGACACCTCGGGCGCGGTGATGAAATCACCGGACCGGCCGAACGGCTCGCGGCTCTGGTAGTAGCCGTGCTCGGGGTCGGCCAGGCAAAGGGCGAAGAAATCCGAGATCTTGAGAGGACCGGCTTCCTCGATGATGCGCGCCATTTTCCGCGCCAGCGGGGTCATCGGCGGAACACTCATGGGATTGGGGGGCAGGGTCATGGCGCTGGCCTTCCTTTCGCTCAGGCCCGGGACCGGGCCGAGGCCACGGCCCACAGGCCGACGGCGATCATGGGAAGCGACAGCACCATTCCCATGGTCAGCCATCCGCCAAGGAGGTAGCCGATATGAGCGTCGGGTTCGCGGTAGAACTCCACCAGAATGCGTGCCAGCGCGTAGCCGATCAGGAAACAGCCCGACACCAGCCCCGGATAGGCCAGCGCCCGACGTTTGTAGATCAGCACCGCAAGCACGGCCAGAAGCACAAGCCCTTCCAGGGCGGCTTCGTAAAGCTGAGTCGGATGGCGGGGAAACGGCCCGCCGGTCGGAAACACAACCGCCCAGGGCACATCCGCAAGCCTGCCCCACAATTCGGAGTTGATGAAATTGGCAATGCGGCCGAAGAAGATGCCGATCGGCACCACGGCGCAGACGATGTCGAAGAGGCTGAAGACCGGAATGCCGCGGCTGCGCGCAAACAGAATCATGGCGACGAGCGTTCCGAGCAAACCGCCGTGAAACGACATGCCTCCATTCCAGATTTCGAATGCGCGCAGCGGATTGGCGGCGACGGCGGTGAAATCGTAAAACAGGATGTAGCCGATGCGCCCGCCGGCAACGATGCCCACCGTCGCCCAGAGCAGAAAATCGTCAAGGTCGAGCGGCGTCATGGGGGATCGGCCGTCCCGCCAAAGCCGGTCGTTGCCGGCAAGCCGCCGGGCGTACCGCCAGCCAAGCAGGATACCGGCAACATAGGCGATGCCGTACCACCGGACCTGCAGCGGACCCAGCGTGATCAGAACCGGATCGATGTCCGGAAAGCTGATCAATGACAGCAAAGCAGCCATGTAATCCAATGCGCGGTCCTCCCTGTCAGGTCAGCCGCACGCGGCCTTGATCCGGGTTTTCGGCGCGCGGGGGCGGCGGCAACGTCCCGGACTCGCTTCGCACGCGTGCGTGCCCCTGTTGCATGGCATATAGGCTTTGCGCAAGCCTTGCGCCACTGCTGCGGCAATGGGCAGCTTGCAACATGGCGCGGCAACACTTACCTGAAGTGAAGAACCATCGCTTCCAACTGTGCGAATGCAGGGATCAGGATCATGACCAGCGGACCCAACCGACTACTTGATGAACTCGCCAAGCTTATGACCGACGCCGCCGGCGCGGCGCAGGGTGTCAGGCGCGAGGCCGAAACCGCGATCCAGGCGCAGCTCGAGCGGTTGCTGAACTCGATGGACCTGGTCAAGCGCGAGGAATTCGAGGCCGTCCGCGAGATGGCGGCGAAGGCGCGTGAAGAGAATGATGCGCTTTCGGCCAGGCTTGACGAGCTCGAGAAAAAGCTGGCTGCAAAACCTGCGGCAAAGACCGCTTCCAAGGCGGGCTCCAAGGCCGGTTCGAAGTCCGGAACAGCGACCAAATCACCGGCATCCTGACCGGCGTCGCCGAAGCAGGCCCCCGGGCCGGTTTTGCAGAATTTTTTTTGCACAGGTTGTCCACCGTCGGCCGGATCTCAAAAAGCCTTTTGAGTGAGTCAGTTATGAGTCACGGCGGAATCATTTTCGCAGCTTGGTCCACAGGCCCCGCCTGACAAAATGCGCCGAGGGGACTGGCGCTCAGACTCTGCATTTATACACTGATTCTAAATGATGATTCGGATCGGGCAACGAACAGCCCCGGTGGGAGTCGCCAAGGCGAGCGCCCATCGGCAGCGGGCCATCCGTATGAAATTTCCATCCCGGGACGCACCATCAGGCGCGGCTTCGAGGATGCTCAAGCAGACCAGGTGGGGCATGAATCTTAGCAATTTCGAATTCGACCGGCAGTCCAATCCAGTGGACATGATCGAATTCGTCGCAGCCGCGAACGACTGGACATTCGAACGTTCCGGCGAGCATGAAATCGCGATGACGGTCGAGGGTCACTGGACCGACTACCATGTCTCGTTCTCCTGGATGGAGGACTGCGAGGCCCTGCATATTGCCAGCGCTTTCGACATCAAGGTGCCCGACGTCCGTGTCACCGAGGTCATGCGGCTTTTGTCCCATGTCAACGGACAGGTTCTGATGGGGCATTTCGATCTCTGGCAGCAGGAAAGCGTGATCATCTTCCGGCAATCGCTGCTGCTCGCGGGCGGTGCGGAGCCGACCAACCGACAGGTCGAAGTGCTTTTGTCGAACGCGCTCGATTCCTGCGAGGCCTATTTCCAGGCGTTCCAGTTCGTCGTCTGGTCGGGCATGGATGCGCGCTCGGCAATCGAGGCCGTGATGTTCGAAACCCGCGGCGAGGCCTGATGTGATTTCTGCTTCCAACCCCCTTGTTCTCGTCGGCGCCGGCAACATGGGCGGCGCGATGCTCAATGGCTGGCTGGATGCGAAAACGGACCCGTCGGCAATTGTCGTCATCGATCCGAAACTGTCCGATGCCATGGCCGCCCGTCTCAAGGACGCCGGCGTGCGCCATGAGGCTTCGGCCCCCAAGGACATAACGGCGGGCATTCTCATGCTCGCGGTCAAGCCTCAGGTCATGGAGGCTGTCGCCGGCGGACTTCGCGGGCTGGTGGGTCCCGGCACCGTCACGCTCTCGGTGGCGGCGGGCAAGACGATTGCATTCTTCGAAGAGCTTCTCGGCGGGGCGGTGGTTCGAACCATCCCCAACACCCCAGCGATGGTGGGGCGCGGGATCACCGGCGCGGTGGCCAATGCGGCCGTGAGCGCCGAGGCAAAAGCGGAAATCGACCGGCTGTTGTCGGTTTGCGGTCCGGTTGAATGGCTTGAGGATGAAGCCATGATCGACGCGGTGACCGCGGTTTCGGGCAGCGGCCCGGCGTATGTGTTTTATCTCGTCGAGTGCATGGCAGAGGCAGGCCGTAAACTTGGCCTGCCGGCGGACCTCGCCATGCGACTTGCGCGCGCGACCGTCACGGGGGCCGGTGAACTGATGCACCGGTCCCCTGACGGCGCGGGGAAGCTTCGCGAGAACGTGACTTCGCCCAACGGGACCACCGCCGCAGCACTTGATGTGCTGATGGCCGACGAGGCCCTGCAGCCGATCTTTGACGAGGCGCTTGCAGCGGCAGCCGCCCGGTCGCGTGAACTCGCAGGCTGACCGGCACTGCACTTGCTCCGGTGTGAGCTATTCTCAAGCACTTCCACCGAAAGCGGGGTCAGTTTTTTCCTCCGGAAATGCTCCGCTTCGCTTCCACCGAAAATGAATTCCTGCGTCGCGGTTGCGCGCCGGGGTTCCCGCGAGCGCTACGGGGCGGTAAACCTGCCGGATTACGCAAAACGGGAATTCATCATGAGCACTACCATCACCTGGGATGATTTCGAGAAGGTCGACATTCGCATCGGGACCGTGGTTTCGGCGGAGCCGTTCCCGCAGGCGCGAAAGCCCGCCTACAAGATGGTCATCGATTTCGGACCCGAGATCGGCCAGAAGAAATCATCCGCCCAGATCACCGTGCATTACACGGCGGAGGAACTCACCGGACGCAAGGTCATGGCGGTCGTCAACTTTCCGCCGCGCCAGATCGGTCCGTTCATGTCGGAAGTGCTGACGCTCGGCTTTGCCGATGAAGACGGCGCGATCGTGCTTGCCAGTATCGACAAGCCGGCGCCGAATGGCGCGCGGCTGATGTAATTGAGTTGCCGCCCGTCGGCTCAGGCGGGCAGGCGCACGGTTGCGCGAAGTCCGCCCATTTCGCTGTCGGAAAGGGTCACGTCGCCGCCATGGCTGCGGGCGATGTCGCGCACGATGGCCAGTCCTAGTCCCGATCCGGTCTCATCCTGGTTGCGCGCCGCATCCAGCCGGTAGAACGGACGGAACACGTCCTCGCGTGCGTCCTCGGGAATTCCCGGACCGTCATCGTCAATGGCGATGGTCAGCCATTTGCCCTTGTTCTGCGCGTGGATGGACACTTCATCTGCGTGGCGGCTGGCATTGGACACCAGATTGGTCATCAGGCGCTCAAAGGCATTGGGCCGGACATTGATGTCATCATCGCCTTCAACGGCAACGGCGACATTGGCGCCCCGCAGCCGGCCGTCGGTCGCAACCTTCTCCATGATGGATCTCAAGCTCATGACCCCGACATCCTCTTCCGCCTCGCCACGGGCAAAGGAGAGGTAGCTGTCGAGCATCGACTGCATGTCGTCGATGTCCTTGTTGAGCGCATCGAGCTCCGGTCCGTCACTGGCCAGCGCCAGTTGCAGGCGGAACCGGGTCAGAATGGTGCGCAGGTCATGGCTGACACCCGACAGCATCGCCGTGCGCTGCTCGATCTGGCGTTCGATGCGCTCGCGCATCTTGATGAAGGCAACCCCGGCGCGCCGCACTTCGTCGGCTCCGCGCGGCCGGAAGTCGTCGGGCATGCGCTGGCCCTTGCCGAAGCTTTCCGCGGCCTGCGTGAGCTTGAGGATCGGGCGGATCTGACCGCGCAGGAACAGGATCGCGATGACCAGCAGCACCATCGAGGTGCCCACCATCCACAAAAGGAAGATGTGGGTGTTGGAGGCATAGGCCTGGCTGCGCTTGGCGAAGACGCGCAGGATGCTGTCCTCGAGCTTGATGCGAATTTCGACGATGTTGGAGTTGCCCACCGTATCGATCCAGAACGGCAGCTGGATCTGGCGCGTGATTTCCTCGGACAAGGTTTGATCCAGGATCGAGAAGAATGGTTTCGGCCGCGGCGGCGGCAGTTCCCCCGCGGGCTCGACGGCGATCGACAGATCCAGCCGTTCACGGGCAATGCGGATCATTTCCTCGCGTTCGGCGGGCTCGGGGAAGGTGCTGAGAATGTCGATGGTGGCGGCGATGTCCCGGGTCACCGCCATCGAGAGCCGCTGGGTGACCATTTGCCAGTGCCGTTCCATGAACACGAATGCGATCACCGACTGCAGCAGCACCATCGGAATGATGATGATCAGCAGGGCGCGGGCATAAAGGCGCGTCGGCATGCGTTTGGCAAACCAGCGCGTGAAGCGTCGAAAGCCTCCCGGAGGGTAGCGCTCGTATTCGCGCCGGATGGACTCCATGCTTGCCATGCTCTCAGCCTCCCGTGCTGAGCCATCATCGGTGTTCGCGACCGGTTATAAACAAGCTGAAACAGAATGGATAGCGGAGCTGCCGTTGATCGGGCCAAGTGGTCGGGCCAAGTGGCCGGCATGTGATCGGGCCGGCGATCTGGCAGGTGCTCGGTATGCTCAACGAAGAACGGCCGGGACGTTCTTGTCACATGTTGGGGGGGGTAGGCGCGATCGCTCAGGCCGACGGTCTGCTGGTTGGTCACATTGACCAGCTTCAAACCGCCTGAGACCCCTTCGCCGGATTTGAGTGAAGTTGTCCAAGGCCGGTACAATCGGTTCAAGATGGCCGTATGCTGCAGTGCTGTCCTTGCTAGTTTGTGGCTTCGACGCTCAAGCGGTAGCCGATGCCACGGACGGTTTGCAGCCAGACAGGGTTTGCGGGGTCTTCCTCGATCTTGCGCCGAAGACGGTTGATCTGAACGTCGATGGTGCGTTCGCCGATCTCCGTGTCGCCGCCCGCCAGTTCGTGGCGCGGCACGGTCTCCCCCGCCTTTTCGGCGAATGTGACCATGATCTCGCGTTCGCGGTCGGTGAGGCGGATCAGCTCTCCCGCCTTCTTGAGTTCGCGGCGCGCGATGACAAACGTGTAGGGGCCGAACACGACCTGCTCGATTTTCGGAATGCCGGGCTGGCCGCCGCGCTTGAGAATGTTGTTGATCCTGAGCACCAGTTCGCGCGGATTGAACGGTTTTGCCAGATAGTCGTCTGCTCCGGCCTCAAGCCCGTCGATCCGGGCTTCGCCCTCGGCCAGTGCCGTCAGCATCAGTATCGGCACAGTCTTGAGTTCACGCAGCGAGCGGGTCAGCGACAGGCCGCTTTCTCCCGGCATCATGATGTCGACGATCAGCAGGTCGAAATCTATGCCTTCGAGCTTCCTCCGAGCCTCGTCGGCGTCCGCCGCGATGGTGACCCGGAAACCCTGTTCGGAGAGATAGCGGGACAGCAGATCACGAATTCGCGTATCATCATCGACAACCAGGAGATGGGCGGCGTCGTCGCCGGGCAATTGCGTCGTCATGGTTTCGTTCCCTCCTGCCGGCCGTCCCGCCGACCGATTTCGCTTCCTGTCTCCGGATCTATCATGCCGTTCAGGAATGCCACCACAGCCTTGCGCCCCCCGGCGTCGAGATTTGCAAGTGCATCGGCGATGCGGCGAGACTGTGGCCGGGCCAGCGCCAGCGCCAGTTCACGTCCCTGCTCGGTCGGGTACAGCTTGCGCTGACGCCGGTCCTCCGGTCCCGCCACCTGGGTGATATAGCCTGAATCGACGAGTTGCTTGAGGACGCGCGCCAGGGACTGCTTGGTGATGTTGAGCGTGTCGAGCAGGGCTGCGACGGTCAGGCCGGGTTCACGGTTGACGAAATGGACCACGCGATGATGGGCGCGGCCGAAGCCCGACCTCGTCAGGATCGCGTCGGGATCGGAAATGAAATCGCGATAGGCAAAGAACAGAAGCTCGATGATCTCGAAGTCGATCCCCTGATCGTCTCCCATGGGGGTTTCGAGCACGCCGTCGGAGACGGTGTGAATTGCGCCGGGTCGGCTCATTGCGACTTTTCCTTTCGAATATGTCAGTTATGTTGACATAAATTGGCGCGATTGCTAGCGTTGAATTGCGCGCGCGGCAAGATTGCCCCGCCCGCCGGCTTGCCTTTGCCCGTCTCCGGCGCTCACATGAGCGTCAGGCTCCGCGGTCACCGACACCGGCTTGAGACAACCAAGACAATGGCGGACAGCCGCCTGGAGGAGACCCGATGGCGTCCGTGCCCTTTGATCAGCTTGAAGGCGAAATCTGGTACAATGGCGAATTCGTGCCGTGGAAGGATGCGAAGGTTCATGTGCTGACCCATGGCCTGCATTACGCCAGCGCCGTGTTCGAGGGCGAGCGCGCCTATGGCGGTGAAATCTTCAAGCTGACCGAGCATACCGAGCGGCTGCACACGTCCGGTGAAATCCTCGGTTTCAAGATCCCCTACAGCGTCGGTGAAATCGACCAGGCCTGCATCGAGTTGCTCAGCCGTCAGGGGTTCGAGGACGCCTATGTCCGCCCGATCGCCTGGCGCGGTTCGGAGATGATGGGGGTTTCGGCTCAGAACAACCGCATCAACCTCGCCATCGCGATCTGGCAGTGGCCGAGCTATTTCGATCCCGAGCAGCGGATGAAGGGCATTCGCCTCGACATGGCCGAGTATCGCCGCCCCGATCCGATGACGGCGCCCTCGCGCTCCAAGGCCGCCGGTCTCTACATGATCTGCACGCTGTCCAAGCATCGCGCCGAAGCGCGCGGCTACGCCGATGCGCTGATGCTCGACTGGCGCGGGCGCGTCGCCGAAGCCACCGGCGCCAACGTGTTTTTCGTCCAGGACGGAAAGATCCACACGCCGACCCCTGATTGTTTCCTCGACGGCATTACCCGCCGCACGGTGATCGGCCTTGCCAAGAAGCGCGGCTACGAGGTCATCGAGCGGGCGATCATGCCCGACGAACTCGAGGGATTCGAGCAGTGCTTCCTCACCGGCACCGCAGCCGAGGTCACGCCGGTTTCTGAAATTGGTCCGTATTCGTTCACGGTGGGCGAAATCGCGAAAAACCTCGTCAATGACTACATGGCCGAGGTGCAACCGAAGAAGGCGGCTGCCGAGTAAGGCCGCGATTGTCCTGAAACACAAAACCGCCGGCGTCACAGACCATGACGCCGGCGGTTTTCGTTTCGGATGGTCGTTTATTCGGCGGCGTCGTTGAACACGCCGCGGCGGATCTGGTCTTCCTCGATGGATTCGAAGAGGGCCCGGAAATTGCCCTCGCCGAACCCCTCGTCACCCTTGCGCTGGATGAACTCGAAGAAGATCGGTCCGATGACGGTCTTGGAGAAGACCTGCAGCAGGATCTTGGTCATGCCGCCATCGATCACGCCTTCGCCGTCGATCAGGATGCCGTGCTTCTTCATCCGCTCGATCGGCTCGTCATGGCCGGACACGCGGGCGCTGGACTGCTCGTAATAGGTTTCGGGCGGCCCGGGCATGAACTTGACGCCTTGTTCGGCAATGCGGTCGGTGGCCGCGTAGATGTCGTCGGTGCCCACAGCGATGTGCTGGATGCCTTCGCCGTTGTATTTGCGCAGGAATTCCTCGATCTGGCTCTTGTCGTCGGTGGATTCGTTGAGCGGAATCCGGATCCGGCCGCAGGGCGAGGTAATGGCGCGCGAAACGAGGCCCGTGAGCTTTCCTTCAATGTCGAAGAAATGAATCTGCTTGAAGTTGAACAGGTCCCGGTAGAAATCCCACCACTTGTCCATGTTGCCGCGGATCACGTTGTGAGTGAGGTGGTCTAGATAGTAGAAGCCCGCGCCTTCGGGTTTCGGGTCGCGCTCGCCAAGCCATTCGAACTCCGCGTCATAGGCCGAACCCTCGTCACCCCAGGTGTCGATGAAATAGAGCAGCGATCCGCCAATGCCGACGATGGCCGGGACATCCAGCGTCTTGTCATCGCCGGTGTATTCTTCGGCGCCCTTGGCGACCGCATGCGCCAGCGCCTTGCGGGCGTCGGCGACGCGCCAGGCCATCGAAGGCGCGCAGGGGCCGTGGGTGGCGACGAAGCGATCGGCGAAGGAGCCTTTTTCCGCATTGACGATGTAGTTGATGTCGCCCTGGCGCCAGACCGTGATTGCCTTGCTGCGATGGCGGGCGACGGGAGCGTAGCCCATGCGCTCGAACAGTGCCTCGAGCGCTTCGGGCTCAGGATGTGCGAACTCGACAAATTCGAAGCCGTTGGTGCCGGCGGGATTGTCGGCCGAAATCTCGGCGCGCGGCGCATCGTGCGGAAACGGTCCCATCCTGTCTCTCCTCTGTTGGTGTCCGCGCGGATCCTGCTTGCCCACGACGGTTGACTGTTGCGCATGATGGAGCATATTCGGCACAATGTGCGTGCATATGTAACGCTTGAGTCAATCTGTATGCACGATCTGTGCATAAATTCACTTTAAAGGTGGAAATTCGTGCATCTCGATGAGTTTGATCGGAAGCTGCTCAGGCTCCTGCAGAAAGACGGCAGGCTGACCAACAATGACCTGTCGCAGAGGATCAATCTGTCTGCCTCTCAATGCTCGCGCCGCCGCAGCCGTCTTGAGCAGGAAGGCTTCATCAGGGGGTACCGGGCCGATCTAGATCGGGAAAAGCTCGGCGTCGGCATCGTCAATCTCATCACGGTGACGCTGGCGACCCATAATCGCGACAATGCCCAGCGGTTCGCCCGCCTGATCGGCGGTCTCCCGGAAGTGCTCGAGGCTTACTCGCTGACAGGCGAAATGGACTATATCCTCAAGGTGGTCACGCCGGACCTGCGCGGGCTTTCCGCTTTCGTCAGCGATGTGCTGCTGCCGCACGAATCCGTGCAGCATGTCAAGACAGCCATTGTTCTCGACACCCTCAAGGAGGGCGGGGGACTTCCCGTGTGAGACGATTTGCAGGCCCGCGGCTGCGTAAAGAGGGAACCCAGGCTGCGGACAGCCGTTCAGGTCTGAAACCAATTTGGGGATTCGCCCGTACCCGAGATGGGATGGCTGTGATAAAGCCGCCTGAATTCTCGCCAGAATGAAATCAAGACAGAATGGAATAGCCGATGGAAAATCAATCCACATCCGGACTCGCGCAAATGCTCGGTCCCTGGAGCAACGCCTTCGAGGGACTTCAGGCTCTCATCGTGACCTACGCGTTTTCAGTGATGGGTGCGATCGTGATCCTGATTGTCGGCTGGATCGTGGCCCGCCTCCTGGGCAGTTGGGTGCACAAGCTCATGTCCCGGACCCAGCGTATCGATGCGACAGTCGCCGGATTTTTCTCGGTCTTCGTCCGCTACGCGGTCCTCGTCGTCGTCGTCATCATGGTGCTCGGCCAGTTCGGGGTGCAGACCGCGTCGATCATCACAGCGCTCGGCGCCGCCGGTCTGGCGATCGGTCTGGCCTTGCAGGGCACGCTGCAGAACATCGCTGCCGGCATCATGCTCATGGTTTTGAGGCCCTTCCGCGTGGGTGAATACATCGATGCGGGCGGCGTCACCGGGACGGTCGTGGAGATCGGTTTGTTTGCGACCGAGCTGAAAACACTGGACGGTTTGTACCGGATGGCGCCCAACTCGGAGCTGTGGAATGTCGAGGTCACCAATTATTCGCGGCTGCCGGAGCGGCGTTACGATCTCGTCATCGGCATCGGATATGAAGACGACATCGAAAAGGCACAGTCCGTTCTCATGGATCTGGCGCGGGCGGATGATCGCGTTCTCCCGGACCCCGAGCCTTGGGCTTATGTCTCCGAGCTCGGGGACAGTGCCGTATCTGTGACCTTGCGCTACTGGACCAAGTCGTCTGACTGGTGGAACACCAGCCGTGAGATGACGAAGGCCGCCAAGATCGCCTTTGACGAGAACGGGATCTCGATTCCCTTCCCGCAGGTCACCTATTCGGGATCGCTGGCCGTGGAAAAGGAAACGGAAGACACCTGAACCGGCTTCATGCCGGATGGGGCTCGATCCTGCCCGGCATGTTACCTGGCGGAACCGGCAAGCGTCGGGGAAGCCGCCGGGCGGGCCAAGCCGAACAAATGCGTGGCTCCCCGCTCGTGACATTGAGGGGCCGCGCGTTCACTCTTGAAGCAGCGAGTCGATAAACGGAAAGAAAGATAATGGGAAATTTGCGTGCGGGAATCATCCCGGTCACCCCCTTCCAGCAGAACTGCACGGTGCTGTTTGACGAGGACACCAAGTCCGGCGTCGTGGTCGATCCCGGTGGCGATGTCGACGTGATCCTGCAGACGGTCAAGGAGAACGGGCTTACGATCGAAGCGATCTGGCTCACCCACGGCCACATCGATCATGCCGGAGGCGCGGATGAATTGCGCGAGCGGCTCAACGTGAAGATCGTCGGCCCGCACAAGGATGATCTGCCCCTGCTTTCGGGGCTTGAGGAACAGGCGCGGATGTTCGGACTGGACATGGAGGTGCGCAATGTCACGCCTGACCAGTGGCTTGAGGACGGCGATACCGTGTCCTTCGGCACATCGACCTTCGAGGTCTATCACGCGCCCGGACATGCACCGGGTCACGTGATCTACTTCAACCGGGAGGAGGGCTTCGCACATCTCGGCGACGTCCTGTTTGCCGGTTCGGTCGGACGTACCGATCTTCCGGGTGGTGACCATCAGACCCTGTTGAACTCGATCCGTGACAAGGTCCTGCCGCTGGGGGACGAGATCGGCTTCATCTGCGGTCACGGGCCTGGCAGCAAGATCGGCGACGAGAGGCGCAGCAATCCGTTCCTGAAGGGCCTTTGAACAGAGCCTGAGCGCCCAATCCAATCAGCTTGAGGGCGAAATGCCGTGAAGACAAAAAAACCGGCTGCCGCGTGCGCGGAGCCGGTTTTGTCATGCCGTTCAGATCCGATCAGCGGACCACGCAGAAGTGGTCGCGGCCGTCATATCCCCGGAAGGTGCCGGTCGAAGCGTTGAACGAGCGGTACTTGTTCGAGCAGTAGCGGTACCAGGACTTGGTCCAGGGCTCGAAGCTGCCGCCACCGCTGTTGACGCGGTGCTGGCGATAGGGACGCGGGGCCGGTGCGGGACGGTGGATCACGCGCGAGTTGTTGTGGCTGTTGGCAATCGCGCCGCCGATGATCGCGCCGACGCCAAGACCAATGATGGCCGCGGCGGCTGCATTGTTGTTGTTGCGATGGCCGCGATACACATGCCGCGGTACGCGGTGATGCCGTTGTCCACGGTAGTGCCGCGGCTGGTAGACCTGGGATCCTGAAATGACATTGTTCGGATTGTGGCGATACTGGGTGTCGCTGTCGCCGCCCGCGTAGGCCGTTGTGGTCATGGGCGCGATGGCGGTGGCGGCGGTAAGCAGCGTGATCCCGAGTGTCTTGGCAAAGGCATTCATCTGCAAGTCCTTTCCGGTTTTCCGAATGGGTTGAGCCGTCAAACCGGCCATATCAGTACCCTATCGCTTTGAAGCTGAACCGTAGCTGAACAAAACCATAAGGCGATTTTCGTGCCGAACCAACCGCATTGCGGCCGTCGCGCTGGCTTGTAACGAAAAGGCCCGGCGACCAGGGTCGCCGGGCCTTCATTCAATTGAAAGCCAAGGGCGATCAGGCCAGACGAAGGTTCACTGCTTTCGGGCCCTTGCCGCGGCGATCGGGCTCGGTGTCGAAGGAAACCTTCTGGTTTTCCTCCAGTCCGGTCATGCCTGAAGCCTGTACTGCGGAGATGTGCACGAAGATGTCTGCGCCGCCGTTGTCGGGCTTGATAAAGCCAAAGCCCTTGTCGACATTGAAGAATTTTACGGTACCAGTTTCGGCCATGCTGTCAGGTCCTTTGATTGCCTTCCGGGGTCCGCACGGAAAATCCGGTCGGCGAGCGTCATGTCATATCCCGCATTGGCGCGGGGGTTATGGCAGGCAGTTCTTGAAGTGTGTGGAAAGGTCCTGATTTTATCGGCTTTGCGCCAGCATATCTCTTGGATAAGCGGTTATCATCCCAGCCGCCCGAAGTTTTTTGTGCGCCTTCGGCTCGCATGTTTCTGGTCTTCCCGTGTTCGCAAATTGCCCGAACGTGCCAAGAATGCTTGTTTTGTCTGAAATTGGCAAGCAAAACTTTGCTGGTGCCTCAGCCCGACTGGCCGGGACGTTTGCGGGCGTCCCGGCCAGGGAGTGCGATTATTCGACGATCGCGATTTCGTTGGCGACGTTGGTGTCGTCCTCGAACATGATCATCACGGTCTTGCCGGCTTCGACGCCTTCCAGGGATACGCCGTCTGCAACGGTGAAGGTTTCACCGCTTTCGAGCGAGATGGCGGGGGTGGAAGCGTCCACTGTGCTGACAATGCCCTCGATTTCACCGGCAAAGGCCGAGGAGATCATGGCGGTGGATGCAAATGCGAGTGCAACGAACTTGTTCATTGGTTTTTCCATTGGTTGTTCACTCAAAGCCGCCGGCCGGCAGGATTGCCGGGCAATGTCGGAGACTGCTGAGCGGCTGTGATATGCGCTTGCGCAATTGGCCGTGCAAGCGGTGAAAAGATATATTTTTCAAGGCTGAAACTGGCACAATTCCGCCATGATCGGGTCGGATCGATGATGGTTTTGCGCTTGAATCAGCCGGTGACAACGGACCGTTTTTGCCTGGTGGTTCTGCCGGCAACGGTTCGTTGAGAAGTGTCCGGCGTCCGGTCTACTCCATCACTGCAACGGAGGTGGCGTCGGTGGTGCCGTCGTCAAAGGTGATGGTCACCTTGCCGCCTGGCTGCAGACCGTCGAGTTCGACCCCGTCGGCAAGGCGAAAGGCTTCGCCGCTTTCAAGCACGATCATTCTGGTGGCGGGATCGTAGTTGGTGACGATGCCCTCGACTTCGCCTGCGAAGGCCGTTCCGGCCAGCGTCACCAGCGAAGCAGCCGTGATAAGTGACTTGAACATTGGATTGTCTCCCTGTTTCAGCCAGCGCCGGAAGTGGCGCTTGCCGGAAAAAGCTATGCGCATGCCGCCCCGCCAGCAAATCACTTGCTGTGAATAAATCGAACAATATCAATGACATAATTACGCCATAATGCGCGCCGTCAGCCTGTCATCCGGCCTCCGAGTGGCGCTTGAGGAAAAGCGAATGACCGGATTTACAACGACATTTCGCGCGCCGCTTTGCCGCCATGATTGGGGCGGTCCCGGGGCAGCGCCCGATCCGGTCGATCACATCCGGGTTGCGGGGATCAGTGGGTGGCCGAATTGGCCGGGGTCTTTCGCCAGCGCATCGGACCGATTTCGGCCAGCAGGATCGCCAGGAATATCAGCAGTCCGCCCGCATATCCGATCGCGGGGATCCGCTCGCCGAGGAAGAGTGCGCCGAAGAGAGCCGCAAAAAGAGATTCGGTCGACAGGAAAATCGCGGTCTGGGGGGCGGTCGTGTAGCGCTGTCCGATCACCTGAAGCGTGAAGGCGAGGCCCGTCGCCATCACGCCCGCGAACAGAATCTCGGGCAAGGCGGCAATGATCTGACCGACGATGACCGGCTCACGAACGATGCCAATCGCGAGGCCGAGCACCGCCGCAAGCGCGAACTGGACGAAGGAGAGGGTGAGCGGTCTCCCGCTTGGCTCGACATAAAGCCCGACCAGGATCACCTGAACGGCATACATGGCCGCGCATCCGATTGTCAGCAGATCGCCGTGGTTGAGCGCCGAGAGGCTGCCGCCCGCGAGCATCGAGATGCCGGCGAAGGTCATCAGGACAGCGGGCCAGATGACCGGATGCGGTTTCTGTCTCAGTGCGAGCAGCGAGATGAACGGCACGAAGACCACATAGAGGCCGGTGAGGAAGCCCGAATTTGTGACGGTCGTGACCGTCAGGCCCACCTGTTGCAGCGCCATGGCCGAAAACAGCGCAAGACCTATCAGCAGGAACCCGCGCATGTGCGGTACTGATACCGGGCTGTCCGCCCGGCGGGTTTCGCGCCAGGCAAAGGGTGCAAGCACCAGCGCCGCCACCAGAAACCGGAGCCCGATGAACAGGAACGGCCCGATGTTGTCCATTGCGGTGGATTGCGCGACGAAGCCCATGCCCCAGATGGCGCCGGCGAGGAGCAGCAGAAGATTGGCGATGGGGCGTGGCATGAAAAATCCGGGAGCGCATGCGGCAGGCTTGAGGCCCGACGGCTAGCAGGTGCGGCACGTTCGGGCAAGCATCAAGGGCAACCCCGGCGAGCGATGCACAGGCCGCTTCCGGCAAGCGTTCTTCCCAGCCTCCGGCGGTGTCGGTCAGGACCCGGCAAAAAGAGCTTCGAGCCGCTCGCGGTTCTTTCCGAGGTCCTTCTTGCCCAGTTGCGCGCGGGCATAGGCCATGAGGCCGGTGCGGCCATCGGGAAGTTTCCGTGCGGCAAGATCAATCGTGTCGGGAAACCGCATGACCGGCGAATAGGTGACGAAGCGGGCCCTAGACGGGTCGTTGCCGTCATCTACGCGCCGCGCCAGCTTGTCGGTGGACAGAAGCTTCTGCGTGAACCGCTCGATCACGGCTTCCGGGGAGTCCTCGAATGGGGAGATTGTGAAATCCGGCTCTGCGCATAGACCTTCGCTGCAGGCCAGCGCGTCATTGCTGGTCGGGCTTCGCCTGGCCTGGGCAAAATCATAGGGCCCGCGATCGTGCTTTCCGGCGACAATTTCCCAGGTCCGCTCCCGGCCGATCACGACGACAAACAGCAGGGCCGCAACCGCCAGGACTGCAAGAAGGGACAGGAGTGTGGTCTTGAGCATTGCTTCCATTCCGGGTCAGGCCTTGTCAGGTCACCAGGCCAGTTGGCGCGCCTGCGGGGCCGGCTGGTATCGTGAGGGGCCGCATGACCCGGCCTGCCGATTGCTTATCGCACCTGAACGGTCAGTCGATGGCCTCGGGCGTCCGCGACATCCGGAGCACCATGCCGTCGTCCTCATCGGTGAGCATCAGCACGGCGCCGTCCGGTGCGACGATGACGTCGCGGATGCGACCGTAATCGCCCTTGAGCATGCGTTCCTCGCCGATCACTTCGCGGGTTTCGGCATCGAGGTCAAGCCTCACCAGCAATTGGTACTTGAGCGCGGCAACCAGCAGGTCGCCGTCCCACTCGGGAAACATCTCGCCGCGGTAGACGGCCATTCCGCCCGGTGCGATCGAGGGATCCCAGTAATGGATGGGTTGCTCGTAGCCTTCGGCGGCAGTGCCGATTCCGATTTCTCCTCCGGAATAATGCCGTCCGTAAGAGATCACCGGCCAGCCATAGTTCAGACCGGGCTGCGGGCGATTGACCTCGTCGCCGCCGCGGGCGCCATGTTCGACCGTGTAAAGCACACCGGTCTCGGGATCGAAATCCATGCCTTGCGGGTTGCGATGGCCTGCCGACCAGATTTCCGGCGCGCCTCCGCCATCAGCAAACGGATTGTCTTCCGGGACCGATCCGTCGGGGTTGATCCGCAGCACGGACCCGGCATGGTCGCCCAGATCCTGAGCGCGTTCCGAATCGCCGCGATCGCCGATGCTGAAGTAAATGGTCCCGTCTTCCGCCACGGCGATACGCGAACCGAAGTGGCGGCCCACCCCGGTGAAACGGTTCATGCGGAAGATTTCCTCCACATCGGTCAAGGTGCTGCCATCCTCGGACAACTGTGCCCGGGCGATCGCCGTGCCGAGCCCGTTCCGTCCATCTGTGCTGTAGCTCAAGAACAAGGTGCGGGTGTCGGCGAAATCGCGTGCCAGCGCCACATCGAGAAGGCCGCCCTGGCCCCTGGCAGCGATCTGCGGCAGTCCACCGACCGGTTCTGACACCGATCCGTCCCGCACCAGCCGCAATGCGCCGCTGCGTTCGGTGACGATCAGCGCGCCGTCCGGCAACACCTCGACACCCCAGGGATGATCGAGGCCGCTGGCCAGAACTTCCACATCAACACGAACCTCCTGGGTTGGTATGGTGTCGCGCGCGATGGACGGCGCGGCGAAACCTGCAAGCGCCAGTGCCGTGCACAGGCCAAGGATAGGTCTGCTGTGGCGCTTGGACGTTTGGATGCGTGAAGCGTTGGGCATGGGACACCTCTTTGTTGACGCGATTGATATGGTGCGTCTTCAGCGCGGGAAAAGGGGTCTACCGATTTCCCCGGAGCATGAACGAGGAACTCCGGCCGCTGTTGAAGGGCCTGGGCAACGCAATTTCTGCAGTCTTTTCGGGCAGTGGTCGCGGGAGCGTCGAGCCGATGATCAACGGTCCCCGGTGACCTGCGTTGCCGGCGCTGGTTGTTTGACGTCGAGCGGGTGCTTCTGGGCTGCGGGCGCCTGAACCACCAGTGCTCCAAGCAGAGCCAGACAGCCCATCAGGGCCATCAAAGCGATCCTGCGGGTTGCCTTGTGCTCGGCGCGTGCCGGTCTGAGCCACAGATCATCGTCTTCGGGAAGCATCTCGTAACCCCTTTGATTGCATCGGGATTACTTAGACCGTTCAAAGCGACGCCATTCGGACCACATTGTGGCGCGGTGAGGTATTTGTCATGTCAACAATGTGTTTCGGATTAACGGGACCGCTTGCCGAAAGCCGCAGCGCGACGAGGCCTGGCGAACGTCGGTACGGCATGCCCGGGATCGGGAGCAACGGCGGGCGTCGGTGTCGGTGCCGGTGCGGCGGTCGCGCCCGGAGCTTGCGGTGTGTCGCGTGTTTCGGGAAACCGCTCGTCGAAGGTGGTCGGCACGATTTCAGGCCGGGCCAGTGCATAGCCCTGCATCAGCTGTACGCCGACCCGGTTGCAGAACTCGACCTGGTGATCCTCCTCAAGCCCTTCAAACAGAACTGTAATGCCCTTGTCGATGAACTGGTCGACCATCAGTTTCAAGAGTCCCATGCCGGCGCTGGTCTCGGTGAACCGGCGCACCCAGGCGGCATCGAATTTGAGAACGTCAGGATTGAGTTCGGTCACGCGCTGGATGTCGGAATCGTCGGCCCCGAAATCATCGACGGCAATCCTGAAATTTCGTGCCCGCAGGCTGGAAACCAGCTTGTGCAGCACCGCGTTGTCGCCGCTGCCCTGTTCGGTGATCTCGCAGACGATGCGGCTTGGCCTCAGGCCCGCCTCTATCGTCACTTCGACCATGCGGTCGGCTTCGTCCTCGATGTCGGCCACCGCATCGAAGAGTGAGGGATTGAAATTGACGAACAGCCGCGCTTTCCCGCGCCCGAGTGCGCCCATGTTGAGAATGTGCAATTCCCGGCAAGCTGTATCGACAAAGACCGCGTCTTCGGGCTCAACCATCGAAAAGAAATGCCAGGGCGATACCGGTTTGCCATTGCTGCTGGCCCGGATCAGCGCCTCGAAAGCCTCAATGGTCAGGCGGCCATTCGGATCCTGGCTGAAGATCGGTTGAAATGCCGAGCGCAGGATGAAGGGACCGTAGGAGGTCGTGTAAAACCCCTTTTCATCCTTGAGAAAATGCGGCTTGCGACGCCCTGCCATGGTGTTCGGGTCTCCGGGTCTGGCGCTTCGTCATCGCGCATATTAGCGGCCAGAGCTTTCTCCGGCCTTGTGCCGATAATGGGTCAAAGCCTGGCGGGCGGGCGCCTTGACGGCTTGCATCGCCAGCGGTGTTGCGACATAGAAAGTGCCGGACGCCTGACGCGTCCGTCCGTTTCATCCGCAGCACTGGAGTGCAGTTCCATGGCCTTTCTCGCCGACGCCCTTTCAAGGGTCAAACCCTCAGCCACCATCGCCGTCAGCCAGAAGGCGCGTGAACTGAAAGCCAAAGGCCGTGATGTCATCGGTCTGGGTGCGGGCGAGCCGGACTTCGACACGCCTGACAACATCAAGGCCGCAGCGGTGGATGCGATCAATCGCGGCGAAACCAAATACACGCCGGTCTCGGGTATTCCCGAATTGCGCAAGGCGATTGCCGCCAAGTTCAAGCGCGAAAACAATCTCGACTACGACTGGCAGCAGACCATTGTCGGCACCGGCGGCAAGCAGATCCTGTTCAACGCCTTCATGGCGACACTGAACGCGGGCGACGAAGTTGTCATCCCCGCGCCCTACTGGGTGAGCTATCCGGAAATGGTGGCGATTTGCGGCGGTACGCCGGTTTTCGTTTCGACCACCATCGAGAACGACTTCAAGCTGACGCCAGCGGATCTGGAAGCGGCGATCACGCCGAAGACCAAGTGGCTGATCTTCAACTCGCCGTCCAACCCCTCCGGAGCTGCCTATTCCGAGGCCGAGCTCAAGGCGCTGACCGATGTGCTGATGCGTCATCCGCAGGTCTGGGTGCTGACTGACGACATGTACGAGCACCTGACCTATGGCGACTTCAAGTTCACCACCCCGGCCCAGATCGAGCCCGCGCTGAAGGACCGGACGCTGACCATGAACGGCGTCTCGAAAGCCTATGCCATGACCGGCTGGCGCATCGGCTATGCGGCCGGCCCGATTGAACTGATCAAGGCGATGGACATGATCCAGGGCCAGCAAACCTCGGGCGCCTGCTCGATTGCCCAGTGGGCAGCCGTCGAGGCGCTCAACGGAACGCAGGACTTCATTCCGGCCAACAAGGAAATCTTTCGCGGCCGCCGCGATCTCGTGGTCTCGATGCTCAACCAGGCCTCGGGCATAAAATGCCCGACCCCGGAAGGTGCGTTCTATGTCTACCCGTCCTGCGAAGGCTGCATCGGCAAGACCGCGCCATCTGGCAAGGTGATCGAGACCGACGAGGACTTCGTCACCGAACTTCTCGAAAGCGAAGGCGTCGCCGTGGTGCATGGTTCGGCCTTCGGCCTCGGCCCCAACTTCCGGATTTCCTACGCGACGTCGGAACAGCAGCTCGAAGAAGCCTGCAAGCGCATCCAGCGCTTTTGCGCCGCGCTGCGCTGACGCTGGAGCCGGAAGGACCGGCTCAACCAATGACAGGAAGCGGCCGTCCCTCGGGGGCGGCCGTTTTTGTTGGGGGCAACGGCCGGGTTTACAGCTCGCCCACACGATAGGCCCTGAGGCCCTCGAACAGCGCATCGAAGGCTGCGCGGCAGCGGGGTGAATGCCGAAGATCCTCGTGCATCACAAGATAGGTCGGCAGTTCCAGGTGGAAGTGCTTCTCGAGCAGCGGGACCAGCTCCGGATTTCGCGCGGCCAGCGCCTTCTGGCACATTCCGATGCCGCCGCCCGCCCGGATCATCGCCAGTTGCGCGACATTGCTGTCGGTGCGGAAGTCGAAGCGCAGCCGTGAAAAGTCCGGAACGCCCTTCGCCAGGTCCCGGACATAGGCGAGGTCGTGGTCATAGCCGATCAGCCGGTGCTCTGTGAGATCATCGGGCGTTTCGGGGATGCCGTGGCGGTCGAGATAGCGGCGGTGGGCGAACATGCCGAGCGGAATGCCGCCGACCTTGCGGCTGACCAGAGCGTCCTGGGCCGGTTCGACCATACGGACTGCGATGTCCGCTTCCTGATGCAGCAGATCCTCGACGGCGTCCGAGAGCGAAAGCTCGATGACGAGCCGCGGATGGCGGTCCTGCAGATCTGCCAGGATCGGCGGCAGGACCTCAAGTCCGATCACTTCGCTCACGCTGATACGCACGGTCCCTGCCGGTTCGTCGCCGTCACCGGATGCTGCCCGTGCCAGGGCGGTTGCACTAGCAGCCATGGCTTCGGCATGGCCGCGCATGCTCAGCGCGGTCGCCGTTGGCAGCAGCCCCTGGTGAGAGCGCAGGAACAAGGGCTGACCACAGGCGGATTCCAGCGCCGCGACATGCCTGCCGACGGTGGGCTGGGTCAGGCCGAGCGCACGCGCAGCCGCCGACTGCGAACCGTGATCAAGCAGCGCGAGAAAGGTCCGGTAGTGATCCCAGCTCAGAGGGTCAATGCTCATGCAAAAATGTATAGCAGATGAAAGATATTAGGCAATTACGTTTATCGGCTGTGTCCCTCATCTTGAGGTCAGTGGAACTCAAGGAGATGGCAGATGACACATTCACATGATAACGGGACTGAAAACGGCGACCGTGTAGCCCTGCTGCTGGGCGCAACCGGCGGGATCGGGGGCGCAGTCGCGCGCAAGCTTCACGAGCGCGGATACAAAGTCCGTGCCATGCACCGGAACGCGCGGGAACAGGCGCGCAAGGCACCCGAATATGACTGGGTTGACGGTGACGCGATGGTTGCGGCCGATGTGCTCAACGCGGCCCAGGGTGCGGTCCTTATCGTGCACGCCGTCAATCCGCCCGGCTACCGCAACTGGCAGACGCTGGTCCTGCCGATGATCGACAACACCATTGCGGCGGCCGAAGCGACAGGCGCCCGCATCCTGATGCCCGGCACGATCTACAACTACGCCCCTGAAACCTTCGCGAGCATCAACGAGGACAGTCCGCAGCTGTCCACGACCCGCAAGGGCCGGATCCGCGTCGCGCTCGAAGAGCGTCTCGAGGGCGCGGCAGGGCGAGGGACGCCGGTGCTGATCGTCCGCGCGGGAGATTTCTTCGGCCCCGGCGCCGGGAACAACTGGTTTGCCCAGGCGGTCGTCAAGCCGGGCAAACCGGTCAGGGCGGTCACCAATCCTGCCGCTCCCGGGGTCGGCCATCAATGGGCCTATCTGCCGGATGTGGCCGAAACCATGGTTCGGCTTGTCGAACGGGCGGACGAGTTGCCGGTCTTCGCGCGGTTTCACATGGAAGGCTTCTGGGACCATGACGGCCTGCAGCTTGCCGAGGCGATCAGGCGTGTGACCGGAAAGCCGGATCTGCCGGTGAAGGGCTTTCCCTGGTGGTTGGTGAAGCTTGCCGCACCGTTCAACGAGACATTCCGGGAAATCATGGAGATGCGCTACCTGTGGCGCGAGCCGCTGCACCTGCGCAATGACAGGCTCGTGGCCTTTCTGGGCGCCGAGCCGCACACGCCGATCGACATGGCGGTGGCGGAAACGCTGACCGGCCTGGGGTGCCTGGAGAACCGATAGGGTGGGGCCTCTCAGCTGGCGGTTTCCCGGGACGGCGAAAATTCGATGGTCTGATCCGGGAACGCCTCCCTGAGATTTGTCATTGCGGCAATCCAGTCGTCTCCGCCCCACTGATTGGAGAAAGCATAGGTCCGGCCGTTCCGTATCAGCAGGTCGGCGTCATCACAATAATAGCGTTTCGGATCAAAGCGCCGTCCTTCGGCCGCGCGCGCCTCGGAAGCGAGCCGAATGAACTTATCCCGTTCGGCTTCTCCCTCAACGGAAACAAGGGCGCGGTTGGCGCGGGGGCCGCAATGGCTGGCTATGTGTTCGGGCGCGATTCCCTGCTCTGCCAGGTAACGGAAGGCGAGGTAGATCGCGCGGCGCTTGGGCTCCGCCTCAAACCGGCGATCACCGAGGGTGATGTCGAAACGGGTGTGGTCTGCACCACCGGATCGGGCCTCTCGCTCCTTGCGCGCCTTTTCGCGCAATTGCACCTGGTACTCCGCAGCTTCCGGCAGCGGAATGATCTGCTGGACATCGACTAGCACTTTCCCGTCCATGTCGTAGGGCTGCAGGCGAACGCACCGGATGTCGACGCCCTGCTTCCCAAGCCACAAGGCGGCGGTGGTGAGTTCGGGATGAAAGTTCGCAGAGACCAGCACGATCTGGACACCCTGTGCGAACGCGTCTTCGTCGGGCTCTGCCCAGTCGAGAAAGTCGAGGAGTTCTGTTGCTGCATCCAGATCAGGCCTGCCGATGGACGCGAGGTAACGCGAAAAGGCGTTGACGGCCTTGTCAAAAGTCATCGTCGAGACCATCGCAGCATAGCGGATGGCCTGCAGGTCCATGTGCCCGCCGTCTTCCGTGCGCTTGAGTTCGATCACGACCAGATTTGCATCGCGGTCAACCGCCAGAAGATCGATGCGGCGCCGGGAGTCGTCCCAGTCGCCGAATTCCTCCGCGATGACCAGCAGGCCGGGGGCAACAACATCGATGGATTCGCGCAGCAGCCGCTGGAGATCATCCCGTTCACGCAATTGCATCTGCGCGAATGTGGTTGGGCGGAGAGCGCGAATTGAGGCGCTGGTCAACTCGAATATCGGCATCTGCATTCCAATCTTGGTACGGTGCAGGTTTGCTCTGGAACGAGGCGCTCCGAGGGCACGGGGAAGTTGTACGACCAGGTGGAGGGTTTGGCAAAGCCGGTGCAGGGCGTTGTTCGAGGCGCCTGTCGGCAAGGCAAAAAAATGGGCCGCGAGATTGCTCTCGGGCCCAATAGGTATGAAGGTCAAAAACCTCCAGAGGGGAACAGCTCATGCGGCGGCACTGGGAGGAGTAGGCCGCCAAAGGTGCATCAGCTGTAATCGATATGATGCTTTCTTAAGCATTCGGCAAGTGGGGTGTTCGCATGTCAGCCATGCATTTTGCGCATATCGGTTGAAAAAACAGGCTTTCGCTATTCGCCGGGCGCTGGTCTGCCCATCCAGACGGCACTTCCGGGGAATTTTTTGCCCGCGTCGTTTCGGTCTTCGCGGACGGTGGACCGGTCCTGCTCAGAAACTCCAGTTGCGGGCCTTGGAGATCAGGAAATCCCTGAATGCCTTGAGTTTGGCGGCGTTTCTCATTTCCTCGGCATAGCAGAAATAGGTGTCGAAGGACGGAATGTCGGCAGCAATGTTGAGCTGGACCAGCGCCAGATCGCGGTTGATCATGTAGTCGGGCAGCAATGAGATGCCGGCGCCGTTGAGCGTGGCGCGACGGACCGCAGGCATGTTGTTGATCTGCAACTGCGCAGTTCTCGGATTGTCCGGGCTGCGCCCCGCCACTTCAAGCCAGTTCACGTCACGCAGATAGTTCGGCGCGGGCTCGCCGAAGGTGATGATGCGATGATTGTCCAGATCCTCGAGTGTCTTCGGTTCTCCATGACGCGCAAGGTAGGATGGCGCGGCGTAGATGTGGAAATGCACAGTGAACAGGCGGCGCTGGATCAGATCCGGCTGCTGCGGTTGGCGCAGCCGGATGGCGCAGTCGGCCTGGCGCATGTTCACATCCAGCTCTTCGTTGTCGAGAAGCAGTTGCACCTGGACTTCCGGATAGAGCGACTGGAACTCCTGGACCTTTTCGGTCAGCCAGCCCTGGCCAAAGCCGACCGTCGTCGTCACCCGCAATTTGCCTGTCGGCCGTTCGCGGGTTTCGGTCAGCTGGTTCTTCACCGCCTCCAGTTTCATCAGCACTTCGTGGGCCGTGTGGTAGAGGATCTCGCCCTGCTCGGAGAGGATCAGCCCGCGCGCATGACGGTGAAACAGCTTGGCGCCGATGTCCATTTCGAGCGACGACACCTGGCGGCTGATCGCCGATTGCGACAGGTGCAGCTTCTCAGCCGCATGGGTGAACGAACCGGCCTCGGCGGCGGCGTGAAATATGCGCAGTTTGTCCCAGTCGAGCGGCATCATGGCGATCCTCGTCCCCTCTGACCGGTTGTCCGGTCTTGTGCCGATGCCGGTTCTTGCTTGGCATCGATGTGGCGCGTTTGCACCTTATTCCGCGGCTTCCGCGTGGCGGATCACTCCCGCAAGATAGCGTTCGGCCTCGAGCGCGGCCATGCAGCCCATGCCGGCGGCCGTGACCGCCTGCCGGTAGATGTCGTCGGTCACGTCTCCGGCGGCAAAGACCCCGGGCACATCGGTGGCCGTCGAATCCGGCGCCGTCCAAAGGTAGCCGTTCGGCTTGTGCTTGAGCTTGCCCTTGAACAGGCTGACCGCGGGCGCATGACCGATGGCGACGAATACGCCGTCGATGGCCATTTCGGTGATGTCGCCGGTCTTGCGGTTCTTCAGCTTCACGCCGTTGACCGAGGCGGGCATCGGCGGCTGGGCCGGTGCGCCGAGATACTCGACCACTTCTGTGTCCCAGATCACATTGATGTTGGACTTTTCGAACAGCCGCTGCTGCAGGATCTTCTCGGAGCGGAATTCATCGCGGCGGTGAACCACGGTTACCTGGCTCGCAAGATTGGAGAGATACAGCGCTTCCTCCACAGCCGAGTTGCCGCCACCGACAACGATCACGTGCTTGCCGCGATAGAAGAAACCGTCGCAGGTGGCACAGGCCGAGACGCCGAAACCCATGAAATCCTTTTCAGTCGGGATGCCGAGCCATTTTGCCTGGGCGCCGGTGGCGATGATCAGCGAATCGCAGGTCCAGACCGCGCCGGAATCGGTCTTGACGGTGAAGGGCGGCTGGGAGAGTTCGACATCGGTCACCAGGTCGTTGACGATCTCGGCCCCCACATGCTGGGCCTGCTTGAGCATCTGCTCCATCATCCACGGACCCTGAACCGGATCGGCGTAACCGGGGTAGTTCTCCACATCGGTGGTTATCATCAACTGACCGCCCTGTTCCATGCCGGCGATCAGAACCGGTTTGAGCAGCGCCCGCGCCGCATAAATCGCAGCCGTATAGCCGGCCGGACCGGAGCCGATGATGAGGACGGGAGCGTGGCGGTCGGTCATGGCATAATCCTCGAAGGCGATTTTCAGGCGCAGATCTTTCAGGCGCAGTCTGGTTCAACGATGCCGGCGCGGCAACGCCGAGAGTTGACAGGTATCCGCCGAGCATGCGGCGGGCGACAGCAAATGCCATTTAGGGTTGGCGCGTACCGTGTTTCAAGCTCGCAGGTGCGGTTACGCACAGAACTTCGACATGCGGGCGGCCTCTTGCGTCTTTACAGCAACGTTGTGTGTGCGCAATAAAGTTTCGTCGCAGGCTCGGGTCGAACCGATTCCGCGACGGGGCGGGTTCCGCAACAGGAAACATGAGATGACCACCAAGGCCGAGCTCGACACGATCGATTTCAAGATCCTCAGGGAGCTGCAACGGGACGGGCGCATCACCAATGTCGAACTGTCCGAGCGGGTCGGGATCTCCGCGCCGCCCTGCCTGCGGCGTGTCCGCAAGCTCGAACAGGCCGGGTTCATCCGCGGTTACCGCGCCATGCTGCATGCGCCGAGCCTGGGATTTGATATCGTGGCGTTCTGCATGATCGGGCTCAAGCACCAGTCGGACGCAAACCTCAAGGCCTTCGCGGCGATGACGAAGGAGTGGCCGATCGTGCGCGAAACCTGGATGGTGTCGGGCGAAAGCGATTTTCTGCTGCACTGCGTGGCCCGCGATCTGACCCAATTCCAGGATTTTGTCATCGAACAACTGACTTCAGCGGACAATGTCGATACGGTCCGCACCATGCTGACCATCCGTCAGGTCAAGGACGAGGGGCTGGTGGCGATCTGATCTTGCGGACCGGCAGGCCCGGGTCCGGGATCAGGCGCGCGCCTGCGCGGCCTCGGACCAGAGCGTTTCATAGATCCGGTTGATGGCCTCCGCTTCGGCGGAGACGCTGAAATGTTCGATTGCCCGAAGGCGTGCCGCCGCGGCCAGATCGGCGTGACGGCGCGCGTCTGAGAGGATCGCGACCGTGGCCCGGGCCGCGGCTTCGGGATTGCCGTCCGTGATGATGTCGCCGCACGCGCCTTCCCCTGAGAAGGTCTCGAACCAGCCTTCGTCACTTGCGACAAAAGGCACCCCGGAGGCCATAGCCTCGAGCGGAGTGACGCCATAGCCTTCATAGCGCGGCAGCGCCACAAGCAGGCCGAGGCCGCGGATAAGGCCGGGCATCGTTTCCGCCGGCAGTTCTCCGGGAAACAGGATGCGGTCGTCGAGCCCCGCCTCGGTCACGTTCTGTTTGAGCCGTTCGAGAAAGCCGGCATGCTCCTTTGTCGCCTTTCCGATCACCAGCGCCGTGTGGCGAGGCAGGTGCGGCAAGGCGCGGATCATCGTCTCGACGAAGCGATCGGTGCCCTTCTCGGGGCGAATGCGCCCGATCGTGGCAATTCCGGCAGTTCCCGGATAGCCGGAGGCAGCCCATGCCTTTGCCCGGTCTTCGGCCGGATGAAAACGCTCGATGTCGACGCCATGGGGCACGACCGCGTGCACATTGGGAACGAAATCGGCCGCGGCCGGTGTGGTCGCGACGATGGCGTCCATCCTGGCGATCAGCCAGCGCGGCAGCAGGCTGTGGCGGCGTTGGGCCGACGAGGTGAAGACCAGCTTCACCGGGAGCCGCAGCACATCGCGCGCGAAGATGCCGGCGCGCATTTCGGGATTGCGGCGCACGTGCCAGATGTGGAACGGGCGGCCCGGCGGCGGTGTTCGCGTGAGCCTGACCGCCTCCCGGAAACCGATCGGCTCCGGGCAGCCGGGCAGGGGGCCGCCGACAAGTTTCAGGGCGTATTGCTCCTGCTGCTTGCTGGTCACGGCGGCGGCTGTGGCGGAGACGCCGGTGAAATTCCGGTGCATGTTGAGCACGAACAACGGATCCCGCCGGTCCGCACCAGCGGGATGGCGGGCGTCTGGGCCTGTGCTCATGAAGCGCTCCGGGTCTTGAGGCCGAGTGCGGTCAGCCCCACTTCACCTCGAGGATTTCGTAGGCCTTGGAGCCGCCTGGTGCGACAACCTCGATGGAATCACCCACCGATTTTCCGATCAGGGCGCGCGAGATCGGCGAGGAGATCGAGATCCGGCCTGCCTTCACGTCGGCTTCCTGGTCGCCGACGATCTGGTAGGTCTTTTCCTCTTCGGTGTCCTCATCTACAAGCTTGACGGTGGCGCCGAATTTTACGGTGTCGCCGGACATCTTCGATACGTCGATGATATCGGCGCGCGAGGTGTAGTCCTCAAGCTCGCCGATGCGGCCTTCATTGTGGCTCTGAGCCTCCTTGGCCGCATGATACTCGGCGTTCTCTGACAAATCGCCATGAGCGCGTGCTTCGGAGATCGCTTCGATGATACGCGGACGTTCGGTCTGCTGGCGCCAGCGCAGTTCTTCCTGCAGTTTGGCGTAGCCTCCTTGCGTCATCGGAACCTTCTCAACCATCAGTCTTTTCCTTGTCCAATTTTGCTGCCCTGCGCTTCCGGCCCGCGCTGTCGAATCGGGGCAAGACACAATAATGAAACGCACCCCGAAGCGGACACTTCGGAGGCGTTCCAATGTTTCCCGCAATCAGACTTATCAAATCCCCCGGAAAAATTCACCAGAAAAAAATCTTCCGACCATGTGTGCGCTTTCGCGGCATGGTTGCCGGGTTTCTTGCGGATTGCAAATTTGATGTCATGATGAGCGGGTATTGTTCCGGCTTCTGAGGAGAGGGCTATGACCATCATTCGGGCCGCCACGTTCAATCTTTACCATTTCGCCGCGCCGGGCATCTACTGGCATCAGCGAAAACAGGGGTCCACCTATACAGTCCCCGAATGGGAGGCGAAGAAGGCCTGGATTGCGGCCATGCTCGGCGAGATGAATGCCGATGTCATCGGCTTCCAGGAAGTGGTCTCCCAGGACGAACTCGCAGCGCTTCTGGCCGCAAACGGCTATCCGCATGTGTTCTTTCCCGCAAGGCCCGATTTCGATGACGACGATCCGGAGATCTATGTCAACGCCACTGTGGCGATCGCCTCGCGCTTTCCCTTTGTCCGGGCCGAAGCGTTGCAGGGCCTCGCGGGCGTTCCGGGCGATACGGTGATCGATGAGGATTTCCGGTTTTCGCGCATGCCGGTCGACGCGACGATCGACCTGCCCGGCATCGGCGAGGCCCGCATCATCGTGTGTCATTTCAAGTCCCAGGGCGCATTTGTCGACGAGGACGAGATCGATGCGCTGGAGGATTGGGGTGACAAGATCCGCGCCACCTACATGCGCCGCGCCATGGAAGGCGTGAACCAGGTGGCCAAACGCGCCGCGGAGGCCGGCGTCATCTATCGCATCTTCCGGCAGAGCATCGATGCCGATCCGGAAGCCGCATTGGTTTTGCTGGGCGACCTCAACGAGGACCCGGCCTCTCACACGATCTCGATCCTGACCCAGGCCGACCGCGTCTGGTCCTGGGGCAGTGTTGCAAGCAACGGCGTTCCGCAGGATCTCGCCTATCTGAAGCATGTCTATAAGCTCTATGACGCCTTCAATCTCGTCCCGATGCAGGGGCTGGTCCGGCCCAATACCCATGGCGGCGTCGGTTCCGGCTCGACGCTCGATTACGTGGTCGTCTCGAACGGGCTCAATTCGAAAAATCCCCGCCGGCGGGGCGAGGTGACCAAGCTCGAAGTCTATGACAACCATTTCGCCGACGGCCTGGCCAAGGATCGTTCATCGGACCATGCGCCGGTGATCGCGACCATCGGCAGCGTCGCCGGGTAGCGTCCCGGTTTGTTCGACGATGAAGAGGAGAGCCCCGTGCGCCGAACGATTTTGGTCCTGATGCTCGCCGCGATGGCGGCAATGCCCGTGAGCCAGGTGTCCGCATTGCAGAAATTCGAGCAGTACAGAATCCTTGGCAGTGAAATCCTGGCGGTCCGGATGGGACCGCAGCAAGTCGAGGACCCGGCCTTGCTGATCGTTGAGCTGGGTGGTGACGGGCCGGATCCGCAGACCATCGAATTCGAATCCGACGGTTTCCTCGACGAGTGCCGGATGACAATCGAAAACATGATCGGCGACGCGTCGAGCTACGTCCAGATCACGGTTCACACGACTGCCGATACCATGAACGGCATGTTGGTGACCGAGTGCGCGCGCATCTCAATCCCCGGCTATTGATCGGGGTGCTTCAGGCCAATCGCGGCCCAGGCACTTGCGAACCCGAACCGGTGGCCTAGCTTTAACCAGTGAAATCGGTGCGTGCGATGACCGGTGCCTGCGATCCATGCATCGCGGTCAATGGTCGTGAAGATCTGCTGGCCGCAGAATGCTGGCGGAATTCCGGTCCAGGGAACCGGCATATGAAAGCCAGGCCGTAAGGCATGCACCGTCAGATCCGCCAGGATGCAATTCGACGCGGCGTGAAAACGCGGCACATCTCAAAGGGAGACCATCATGACGACCAGACGCAATTTCATGATCGGCGGCGCGGCCGCTTTCGGAGCCGTCACCATCCTGCCCTCGATTTCGATGGCAGCGGCGCACGGGGCGACCTTCACCCTGATGGACGGCAAGATCACCATTCATCCGGTGTCCCACGCGTCCTTCGTCATGGAGACGCCGGCCGGCGTGGTCTATGTCGACACCGTCGGTGAGGCCAGCCAGTATGAGGGCATGCCCGACCCGGACCTGATCCTGATCACCCACCGGCACGGCGACCACTACAATGCCGACCTTCTCGCTGCACTCCCGGAAGCGCCGATCCTCACCAACGCGGATGTGAAGGGCATGATGCCTGAAGGGTTGCAGGCCCGCACGGAAGTCATCGCGCCCGGCGAGGGCACGGAAATGATGGGTCTCGGCATCGAGGCAATCCCCTCCTACAACATCACCGAAGGCCGGACGGACTTTCACCCGAAGGACCGCGGCGATCTGGGCTTTGTGCTGACCATCGACGGCACACGGGTCTACGTGTCGGGCGATACAGAAGCGACGCCGGAAATGCGGGCGCTGGAAGATATCGACCTTGCCTTCGTGTGCATGAACCTGCCCTTCACCATGACCGCCGAGCAGGCGGCCGACGGGGTCGCCGAATTCGCGCCCGCCATGGTGATGCCGTACCATTATCGCGGCCGCGACGGCGGCACCCAGGATCCGCAGGAATTTGCGCGCCTGCTTGAGGAAGCCGGCGCCTCCACCGAGGTGTGGTTTCACGACTGGTACAATGGCGCGCTCGGCTGAAACAGGTTAGAGATTCAGGCTGATCCTTCAGCCTGAGTCCATCTGTTTCCGGAGCAATCATGACACCACATCCCGCGGGGCCGGTTACCGAGGCCACCCCGATCCGGTTTTCCGACCCGCTGCCCGAAGCTGTCGATGTCGTCGTCGTTGGCGGCGGCGTCGTGGGCATCATGAGTGCGCTCTACCTCAACCGGTTGGGGCTATCCGCCTTCGTGGTCGAGAAGGGCCGCATTGCCGGCGAACAGTCGTCGCGCAACTGGGGCTGGATCCGCCAGCTCGGCCGCGAAGAGGCGGAACTGCCGGTGATGATGGAAGCCTCGCGCCTTTGGGAAGACATCGACGCCAAGACCGGGTACCGCACCGGCTTCAAGCGCACCGGCATCATGTACATGTCGAGTTCCGAGAAGGACATGGAGGAGCGGCTGCGCTGGCTCGATGTTGCCAAGCGCCATCAGCTCGACGTGCGGGCGATCGATGGCGACAAGGTTGCCGAACTCGTCGACACCGGGCCGGGCGGCAAGCGCTGGGTTGGGGCGATCTGGTCGCCCAACGACGCGCGCGGCGAGCCCTGGATCGCGGTCCCTGCGGTAGCCGAACTTGTGCGCGACGGGGGTGTCGGCATTCGCGAAAACTGCGCGGTCAGAACCTTCGAGACCAAGGCCGGGAAGCTGTCCGGCGTTCACACCGAGCACGGCTTCATTGCCGCGAACCAGGTGGTGGTTGCCGGCGGCGCATGGACGTCGCTTTTGTTGCGCAATCACGGCATCTCGCTGCCGCAGCTTTCGGTGCGCTCGACCGTGATGCGCACGGGCCCCATGCCTGAAATGCACACCGGCGCGGCTCTTGACGAGCAACTGGCGTTCCGGCGGCGCGAGGACGGCTGCTACACGGTATCCGCGCTCGATGCGCATGATCTCCTGATCGGGCCGGATTCCTTGCGTCATCTCGCCACCTGGCTTCCGATCGCCTCCAAGGTGCTCGGCCAGACGCGCTTCCTGCCCGCGGCTCCCAAGGGCTATCCCGACGCCTGGGGCACAAGGCGGTCATGGACGAAGGACGACGAGACACCGTTCGAGCGCTGCCGCGTGCTCGATCCCAAACCCAATTCCAACCGGATGGGCGTTCTCAAACGCCGCTTCGCAGACCGGTTCCCGACGCTCGGCGAGCCGGACATCACCCATTCCTGGGCGGGCATGATCGACGCAATGCCCGATGTGGTGCCGGTGGTCGACCGGGTGCCCGGGCATGACGGCATCATCGTTGCCACCGGCATGAGCGGTCATGGTTTCGGCATCGCTCCGGGTTTTGGCAAGGTGGTGGCAAATATGGCTGCCGGACGGCCGACCGGATACGATATGAGCCGGTTCCGCTTCTCGCGCTTTACCGACGGCAGCAAGCTTGAGCCGGGCCCGGCGCTCTGAGGTCTGGCGACCGGGCTCAGGGCTCGTTTGGTCCGGCCTCATTCGCCGGAGGTTTGGCGCGCGTTTTCACCACCTCGTAGGTTCCCGGCAGATTGGGTGGCTTGTAATCCGGGCGCTTGTTCAGCCGTTCGATCACCGCCTCGTGGAGCTTGGCTCCCTCCGGGATCCTGCGATGATCGAACAGCGGAAGGTAGACCTTGCCGAGCCTGAAGCGGATGCGGAATGCGGTGGCGGGGATCTTGCGCGGCAGGAATTCGGCGATCGGCCAGGCGCCGCGCATCGACTGGTTGATGTCGGCCAGCGGATCGGGCGCGCCATAAGCCTTTGAGCGTTTGGCGGCTTCGTCGCGGGCCAGGTCCGGATCCGGTGCGGCATCGCCGGTCAGCGGCTTGCCGTGGACGAGAAGCTCGAACACCTCCTCGTTTCCGATCACCCCGGCGGCCTGGGCCTCGCGGTAGAGCCATTCGAGCGGGATCTTTGCAAGCCCGCTTTTTTCATCGGGATACCCGCCGCCGACATCGCCATGGCAGCCGGCGAACCAGACCTCCTCGAAGTCCTGTGGCTTCTTGACAAAGCTCTTCTTGCGCCGCGACCATTCCTCGTAATCCTGCCCGGGTTCCCACAATGACGGCTGGAAATAGGTTCGCTGTTCGTCGATGGCGACCGCGTGGCGGACGATTTTCACCCGGTCGTTCCGGTTGGTGTAGGCCTTCTGGGTGGTGGTGAGCCATGGAAACCCGGATTTGGCATCGAACACCGAGGCGACGGTGTCCCACAGCCCGAGAAATTCGATGCGCAGGCCGTGCCCGCCCAGTACCTTCTGGAAATGGCCGATCTCGGCGGAAAAATCCTTGCTGCCGGGTTGGCCGAGCCGGGTGTAGGCGCGCCAGGCAAAGCGCAGCAGGTGAAGTTGCTCGCGCCGCACCAGCCCGAAAATGCGAATGAAACCGGCCAAGAGCCGCGCGGTGTAGGCCCCGCGCGAAAAGCCCAGAATATGGACTTTGTCGCCATACGCCCAGTTTTCGACCAGGAACGCGTAGGCCTCCATCACATTGTCGGAAATGCCCGCGCCGGTGGCGAGCCCCATGAAGATGCGGACATTCGAACGCAACTGTCGCCACCAGCCTGTCAGCCCGAAGGTGCCGACGCCGGGCTGGTAGAACACAAGCTGCTTCTTCGAACGCTCAAGAGACCCATAGAGCCTGAGCACATTGGTGCGGTCGCCGGAGATCTGGTTCGACGTGCCATCGAGCAGGATGACAATGTTCTTGGCCATCGCGCGGCCCTCCACACGAAGGAGGATACGCGAAACGCGGAAATGCGGCAATCAGAGGGAGAGGTCTTGCGTATGCGAGATGAGGTTCGTGCCTTGGCGGGAGACCTTTATCGCTCGCCGTCCTGTCGGTCGAGCAGCCGTTCCAGCCGGTCGAAATTCTGCTCATTGGCTGCGTGCAAGAACTTTTCCAGCAGTTCGGTATCTTCGGTCCGGTCGAACAGCATGTGCCAGGACAGGCGTGCGCCGCGTCCCTCATCGGAAAAACGCATTTCGAGCGTGAAGACGTGGACCGGCTCGTGATGCGTCATTCTGATCAATTCGCCTTCGACCACGCTGTCGAATGTCCAGCGGTTGTGAAAGTCGGTTCCGTTGTCGGCTGTCATGGTGATCAGCCACTCGCCACCGGGTATAAGATCGAACCTCGAAATTACGTTGGTGAAACCTTCCGGCCCCCACCACAGCGCCAGTTTGTCTGGGTCGGCGAAGGCGTCGAACAGGGTGGTCCGGTCCGTGGCAAACAGACGGTCGTTGCGAATCTCGAGTTTGTCGTTCACGGCCATCTCCCGGTGTTTGCCGCAAATTCCCGGGTCATATTGCCCCGAGGCGGGAATGATGCGGGACGGCATACATCAAGACCGCCGAATTGACACCCTTCCGGAGGAAAACCCCGCCAACAAATCTGGCGGTGGATGCGGAAAGCTGGTTCTATGCAAACCGCCAGGCGGGTCCGGGCGTGCGGGTCATTTGACCGCCGGGTTCCGATCGTTCAATGCCGTTCGAATTCGAAAGCGACTTGAGGTGTGGTCCATTGGATAGGCTCGACAGGTTTCTCCCCCGGACATTGCTCGCCATTTCGGCCGTCCTTCTGTGCTGGGGCATTCTGGGGCTTCTGGAATATGTGTTTCCCGAACTGGGTCTCGGTTTGCAGAACGAGAGTTTTCCGGCCGGTCTGCAATTCCTGCATTTCCTGGCGCTCGTGCTGACCGGGGCGATTTACGTGTTCGGCTATATCGGACGCTGGCCCCCTACGCCGCATGCAACCATCACGATGTATGCGGTTCTGGCCACGCTCTGCTTCGTCGAGACAATCGATTTCGGAGCTTTCGGCGGCGGTGCGACCGGCGTGGCGATCATGCTCGGTGAATTCGCCCTTTATATTGCGCTGTCAGCCTATCTGCTGCGTTCGGCGGCCATAAAGCATCGCTTCGGTGCGAGTGGATAGGACCCTTGTCGGGGATCTGACGAACAGGCCCTTGGCTGCCTGAGACCTGGGAGCGCAGCTGTTGCTTTACGCTGCGTCGGCCAAATTCCCGGCGGGTGCCACGGCAGCCACCACGGCGTCAGCTGAGCGTTCAAGGAACTCGGGGTCCTGCCGAAGAGCATCGAGCGTGCGCGGCGCGGGAAGTGCATCTTCCCAATCTTCATAGGCGAAGCCGAGAACCGTCGCGGCTTCTTGCATCGCCTCGTCAAGCGTATCAGCCACAGCGGTAACGCCCGGCACATCTGGAAAGGAAATGCCGTAGCCGCTGTCGGGCTCCTTGTGGATCAGGGCAATGTAGTAAGCCATGGTTTCAGTCCTTCGGCCAACGTGCCTGCGCATAGATCGAGCGAACGGTCCCTGCCGGGATGTCCTTGCGCGGATGGGTGACTATCACGATCCTGCCGTCCGAAGGATGACGGAACTTGTGATGAGATCCACGCGTCGAGACCAGCACGAAACCATCAGACTTCAATCGTCGGATGATATCGCGGCTGTCTTTCAGCATCAACTCACCTCAGGCCGCCCTCAGAAATAACTCTGCAGCGGATGCACTTCCAAGTTCCCGGCCCTGAGTGCGGCGATGGCCCTGGCGGCGGAGAGGCTGCCGGCCATGGTGGTGAAATAGGGCACCTTCTGCATCAGCGCCGCGCGGCGGAGCGATTTGGAATCCGAGATCGTCTTGGCGCCCTCGGTGGTGTTGAGCACCATCTGGACCTGGCGGTTGCGGATCGCATCCTCGATATGCGGGCGGCCTTCCATCACCTTGTTGACGCGCTCGACCTCGAAGCCCTGTTCGGTGAGATAGTCGGCGGTGCCGGAGGTCGCCATGATGCCGAAACCGTTCTTGCTCAGGAGCGTGATCGCTTCAACCACGCGCGGCTTGTCCTCGTCGCGCACCGAGACGAACACCGTGCCCGAGCGCGGAAGTTCGTTGCCGGCACCGAGTTGCGCCTTGGCGAAGGCCAGCGCATAGTCGCGGTCGAGCCCCATCACCTCGCCGGTCGAGCGCATTTCCGGGCCGAGCAGGGTGTCGACGCCTGGGAACTTCGCAAACGGGAAGACGGCTTCCTTGACGGCGATGTGGTTGAGCTTGCGGTGATCGGGCACGTCGCCATAGGCGGCGAAGGCCGTTGCCAGGTTTTCGCCTGCCATCACCCGGGCCGCGACCTTGGCAATCGGCGAGCCCACGGTTTTGGCGACGAAGGGCACCGTGCGTGAGGCGCGCGGATTGACCTCGAGCACGTAGATGACATCATCCTTGATGGCGTACTGCACGTTCATCAGCCCGCCCACATTCAGGGCCCGTGCGAGTGCGATGGTCTGCTCTTCAAGCCGGTCGACCATCGCGGCCGAAAGGCTGTGCACCGGCAGCGAGCAGGCCGAGTCGCCCGAGTGGATGCCGGCTTCCTCGATGTGCTCCATGATGCCGGTGACATTGACGTCGGTGCCGTCGCACAGACAGTCGACATCCACCTCGATGGCATTGGTCAGGTAGCTGTCGAACAGCAGCGGGTTGGTGCCGAGCAGCGTGTTGATCTGGCCGGTCTTGTCGTTCGGGTAGCGCGCCTTGATGTCCTCGGGCACCAGTTCCGGCACGGTGCCGAGCAGGTAGTTCGACAGGCCGGTCTCGTCGCGGATGATCTGCATCGCGCGGCCGCCGAGCACGTAGGAGGGGCGGACGACGAGCGGGAAACCGATGTCGGTCGCCACCAGCCGCGCCTGTTCGACCGAGAACGCGATGCCGTTGTTGGGCTGGATCAGGTCGAGCTTGGTCAACAGCTTCTGGAAGCGGTCGCGGTCCTCGGCGAGGTCGATCATGTCCGGCGCCGTGCCCAGAATCGGGATGCCGGCCTTTTCCAGCGCGTCGGCGAGCTTCAGCGGGGTCTGGCCGCCGAACTGCACGATGACGCCGAGAAGCTTGCCGGCCTCCTGCTCCTTGGTCAGGATCTCGAGCACGTCCTCATCGGTCAGCGGGTCGAAATAGAGCCGGTCGGAGGTGTCGTAATCGGTCGACACGGTCTCCGGGTTGCAGTTGACCATGATCGCCTCATAGCCCGCATCCTTCAAGGCGAAGGCGGCATGGCAGCAGCAATAGTCGAACTCGATGCCCTGGCCGATGCGGTTCGGGCCACCGCCGAGGATCACCACCTTGGTCCGGTCGGAGACGCGCGCCTCGCAGGCGGGCGCACCCGCAAACGGCGTCTCGTAGCTTGAATACATGTAGGCGGTGGGCGAAGCGAATTCGGCCGCACAGGTGTCGATCCGCTTGTAGACCGGGCGCACGCCGAGGTCGCGGCGGGCCCTGGCGATGTCGGCAGACCGCTTGCCGGTGAGCGAGCCGAGCCGGGCGTCGGAGAACCCCATCGACTTGATCTTGCGCATGTTCTCGGCGTCGGCCGGCAATCCGTGTTCGCGGATGCGCGCTTCCATCGCGAGGATTTCCTCGATCTGGGCGAGGAACCAGGGATCGATCTTGCAGATCGCGTGGACTTCCTCCGCGCTCATGCCAAGCCGCATGGCCTGCGCCACCATCCTCAACCGGTCCGGCGTCGGCGTGCCGATGGCGGCCTTAATGGCGTTGTCGTCGTCGCCTTCGCCAAGCCCGGGGATCTCGATCTCGTCAAGACCGGTCAACCCGGTCTCAAGCCCGCGCAGCGCCTTCTGCAGGCTTTCCGCGAATGTCCGGCCGATGGCCATGACTTCGCCGACCGATTTCATCGCCGTGGTCAGAAGCGGCTCGGCGCCGGGGAATTTCTCGAAGGCAAAGCGCGGGATCTTGGTGACGACGTAATCGATCGAGGGTTCGAACGAGGCGGGCGTTGCGCCTTGCGTGATGTCGTTTTCAAGTTCGTCGAGCGTGTAGCCCACGGCGAGCTTGGCCGCGACCTTGGCGATGGGGAAGCCGGTGGCCTTCGACGCCAACGCAGACGAGCGCGAAACCCGCGGGTTCATCTCGATGACCACCAGGCGGCCGTCCTTCGGATTGACGGCAAACTGCACGTTGGAGCCGCCGGTCTCCACCCCGATCTCGCGCAGCACCGCGATCGAGGCGTTGCGCATGATCTGGTATTCCTTGTCGGTCAGCGTCAGCGCCGGGGCCACGGTGATGCTATCGCCCGTATGCACGCCCATCGGGTCGAGGTTCTCGATCGAGCAGATGATGATGCAGTTGTCGGCGGTGTCGCGCACCACCTCCATCTCGTATTCCTTCCAGCCGAGCACCGATTCCTCGATCAGCACTTCGGTGGTCGGCGAGGCATCGAGCCCGTTTTCGATGATGTCGAAGAATTCCGAGCGGTTGTAAGCAATGCCGCCGCCGGTGCCGCCCATGGTGAAGGAGGGGCGGATGATGGCGGGCACGCCGATCTCGTCGAGCGCCTTGGCGGCCTGGGCCATGGCATGGCTCATATAGCGCTGCTTGCGGTCGGATTCGCCAAGGTTCCAGGTGTTTTCAAGCGCGTCGAGCGCCGCGTCCAGCTCGTCGCCCTTGAGTTCGCCGCGCAGCCGGGCGCGTTCGGCCTCGTGCAGCTTGCGGTCGGCGTCCTTGATCTCGGTGGCATTGGCGAGGAACGAGCGCGGCGTCTCGAGCCCGATGCGGGCCATCGCCTCGCGGAACAGCGCGCGGTCCTCGGCCATGTCGATGGCCGCGGGTTTTGCGCCGATCATCTCGACATTGTAGCGCTCCAGCACGCCCATCCGCTTCAAGGACAATGCGGTGTTGAGCGCGGTCTGGCCGCCCATGGTCGGCAGCAGCGCATCGGGGCGTTCGCGGGCGATGATCTTGGCCACAACCTCGGGCGTGATCGGCTCGATATAGGTCGCATCCGCCAGACCCGGATCGGTCATGATGGTGGCCGGGTTGGAGTTGACCAGGATAACCCGGTAGCCCTCTTCCTTCAGCGCCTTGACGGCCTGGGTGCCGGAATAGTCGAACTCGCAGGCCTGCCCGATGACAATCGGTCCCGCACCGATGATGAGGATCGACTTGATATCGGTGCGTTTTGGCATGGTCCGGGTCCCTTGTAGGCGAGGGTCTGTGTGCAGGCTTCGCGCCAAAAAATCCCCCGTCGGAACCACCGTCCGGGAGACGCCACGCGCGCGATATGAGGCTAGAGGCGGCTTATAGGGAAATCTTGAATGCGGCGAAACCCCAAAACGGGCGTTGTGCAGGGGAAAGTGGGGGCGATCTTGCCCTGTCTCCCAATTTGCCTCACGGCCCAATGATCTCCAAGCCGTCCTCCACCAGATGCGCCAATGGCGAGGTGTCCGTCACCTGTGTGCCCGTGAGATCGAGGGATTGAAGGCTTGGGAGGTTTTTGAGCGTCGCGATATCAGTGACCTTTGTGCCCTCCAGGTCGAGGAATTGCAGGCTTGTGAGGTTTTCGAGCGGTGCGATATTGGCGACCTGTGTGCCGTCAAGGTCGAGTAATTGCAGGCTTGCGAGGTTTTCGAGCGGCGCGATATCAGCGACCTTTGTATCCATGAGGTCGAGGAATTGCAGGCTTGCGAGGTTCCTGAGCGGCGAGATATCAGCGACCTGTGTGCGCCTGAGGTTCAGAGATTGCAGGCTTGTGAGGTTTTCGAGCGGCGCGATACCGGCGACCAGTGTGCCTCTGAGGTTTAGGGATTGCAGGCTCGTGAGGTTTGCGAGCGGCGCGATATTGGTGACCTGTGTGCCCCAGAGGTCGAGGGATTGCAGGCTTGTGAGGTTTTCGAGCAGGTCCACCCGCGCAAATGTGTTTTCCTGCCCGGAGAATCGCTGCAATACGTCACTGTCCAAATGGTGCGGTTCACGGAGACCGAAATCCAGCCGGGTCACATGGGGCGCCCAGGCAGCCGGAACGGGTTGGCCGGACAGGAGCCGTTCATAGACTTCGGCATAGTCGAAATCGGGGGGCGGGGGGCCGGGGTTTCCGTCCGCTGCGGCCTCCGCTTCGGCATCCAGCTTCTTCTGGAGTTGATGAAAGCTGTCGATACGGTCATGCGCGCCGCGCTCGATGCTCTCGGCGGAGTAGCGCGCGCCCCATTTTGCCACGGCGGAAAAAAGTTGCTTTCCCGCTTTTGCGGTCCTTTTCAGATTGCCGATCAAGATATCGCGAATGGCCTTGTCGCGAATAAGCGTGATGGCGGAGTCCCACCATTCGCCGCCGATGCTGATGTCGCCGATCTTCAAGCGAACATTGCTCAGAATTGCGATCTGCCAACCGCGCCCCTGCTCGATCAGCCTATCGACCCGTGCCTTTTCGTCAGCCAAATCTTTCCGCAATTGATCAATTTGCGCCAGCAAGGCGGAATTCTCATCAACCGCATTTTCCTTCTGCTGCCGCAGCCTGGACAATTCGTCATGAAGCGCTGCGAGCTCCTGTTTGTAGAGTTCCGCGTCGGCTTCTGGAAAAACCAGATCGTCTGGCGCTTCATCAAAAACGGGAATCGTATTGTCGCGGAGCAACCGCCCATGAATTGGCATTGCCAACTGGGAAAGGGCGGCTTGCACCTTCAGTTCAATTTTGGGATCGCATTGATAGGTGTACGCAGCGCGCCTTAGACTACGAGCATAGGCCTCCCATTCCACTGGTCCGTTCTGCTCGATCGAAAACGACCAATCTGCCTCTGCTGGCAATACCGAGAGCTCGGTTTTGCTCAGGCCTGAACTTGCCTTGATAAGATTTGCGCGCAGTTGCGCCAAGACCGCCAGTTCCTTGTCGTTGAACAGGTGATCGGCGCTCATCCTTGCATACCCTTTGTTATCCGCGCCACGGCCCGTAGCTCTCGCATGTATTCAAGACTGGGGCGTTCGTGGCGCAGCGGCATGCGGCAAATCTCCTCGTGACAGAGGTAAATTCGCCGCGCCTGAGTTGCAATCGTTTTGTCGGTTTCACGCGAGTTTACCCCGCAAATCCCCCCTACCGAAACCCTATCTTAAACTTGTGGCGGCAGGGTGGGCGCGGGTCTTTTAACTGCCGGTGTGACCATGACTGTTCAGATCTCCCCTCTTGGATTGGAAGGTCCGGTTCTTTCGGGCGTGCGGGCGCGGCTGCAGCGTGATGCGTGGCTCTATTATGCGGTGCTGGGTTACACCGTGCTCGGCATGCTGTTCCTGCTGGTTGCAGGCGATCTGCGCGGCTCGTCGCATGCGGTCTACATCCTGCCGGCGATCAAGGGTTTCCTGATCTTCATGCCGCTCGTGGCGCTTGGCTATGACGCGTCACGGGTGGTGATCCGGGTTGACCGGCGGCGGCGGCTGGCGTTCAGCCGGGTGTTGACCCCCGAACGCTTCGCAGGCCTTGCTGCGGGGATCCTCCTGATGGCCGGGCTTACGGTGTTTCAGGGCACCTTCACCACCATCAAGACCGCCCTGCCGCAACTTTGGGGCGGCTTTCCCTATGACCGGGTGCAGGCGGATATCGATGCGATGGTGTTCTTCGGCACCGATCCCTGGCGCGTCTTTCATGCGTTTGGCGGCAATTGGGTGGTGCGCACCATTGTCGAGTTCAACTACAATGTGGTGTGGTTCGCGGCCTGTTACGGCGCGCTGTTTTTCGTGGCGACATCGCCGCTGGCGGACAGAATTCGCACGCGCTACGTCGCGATGTTCCTGTTCACCTGGATTGTCTGCGGCAACATTCTTGCCGGCATTTTCCTGTCGGCGGGTCCGGCATTCTACGGCGAGGTGACCGGCGATCATCTGCGCTTTGCGGATCAACTGGCATTCCTGGCTGAAAGCCAGTGGCGCAATTCGGCGGCCTCCTACCAGTCCTATCTGTGGAGCCTGCACGACAGCGGCAGGCTCGGCATCGGCGGCGGCATCTCAGCCTTCCCGAGCGTGCATGTGGCGCTGGTGACGATGAACGCGCTGTTCGTGCTGGAGATATCCCGGCGGTGGGGTCTTGTGGCATTTGCCTATGTGGCGTTCATCCTGTTCAGTTCGGTCTATCTCGGGTGGCACTACGCCATTGACGGTCTTGTCTCGATCGTTGTGGTGACGGCGGGGCATTTTGTCATGCGCCGGCTGCTGCGCGGCCCGGGGGCTGCGCCCGAGCCACGCGCCCGGACGGTCTGAGGCTGCTAATTCCTGCGTTTCTGCAGGTCGAGCAGCCATTCCACCACATCGGCCTTTTCGTTTTCAAAAAGGCGGAATGTCGTCATCGGGAAGTGATCCTCGTGCAGGAATTTTTCGAACCAGGCCCGGTCGCGGCCGGGCACGGCGACGATCATTTCGTAGGGCGGCGCCATGTCGGCGCTCAGTTCCTCGCCATCGCGGACGTGGCAGTCACGGCACCATTCCTCCACCACCTGCTCGCCGCGCTGAACGGCGGCCTGATCGGCAATGGCGGGCGAGGCTGCGAGACCGATCGGCATCGCTGCGCCGATCACGGCCAGAAGGCCTCGAATTCGGGCCGATCTGCGGTTCGGGTTGGCGGTCTTCATGCTGGCATTGTCCCTTTTGGTTTTGGCTATCCCGGCCATCATGGGACACGTTGCGCCAGAGCGCCATGACGCCGATCAATCCTTCACGGTTGCGGTTTTGAAATCCGGTCACCCCAGCGGCTGCGCACATCGGGTGTGAAGCTGCGGCTGACCGGTATGGTGGCGCCGTCGACCGTCGTGATTTCGAGCCGCGGGTTGCTGCCGCCGTGGCGGAGGATCCTGTCCACCGCCTCGTCGGCCACCCAATGCGACCGGTGCACCCTGACGCCGCTGTCCGGCGCGGTCTCGGCAATCGCATCGCCAAGCCGCATCAGCAGCAGCTCGCTCGCCCGGGCCGTCACCACCAGGACATAATGGTCCTGGACTTCCAGCCTGAGGATCGGGCCGCGCTTTTCCACCGGCAGCCGGTCGATGAGGGCCGCGCGCGGAGCGGGGTGTTGGGTATTCTCCGGTTCACCCGTTGAAGGCATGGCGGTGCCGTCGCCGGTCGATGGGGCGTCTGCTTCGGGACCGGACATCCCGGAACCCCGGCCGGATCCGGCGTGCGTCGGCGTGCCGCTCAGGCTCAGCCATGTCAGCAGGCAGAATGCGATCGCGATCGGCGCGGCGATCAGGATGTTGTCGCCGATCCTTGCCAACGTAAGCGGTGTCTCGCGCATCGCCGCGTTGATCAGGGTTATGGCCAGGCCGATTGGAGCCGACGCGATGACGGCGCCGAGCAGCATGCGGCCAAGCCGGTTCTTCATCCTGTTTGCCAGCATCACGTCGAACAGGGCCACGAACACCAATGCGGTGGTCCAGGTCGTGGCGTGCAGGATCAGCCAGTAGCCGAGCCGGGTCGGCAGCGCGAGACGCTCATAGGTTCCGAAAGGCCCGGTCAGCACGAACAGGCCGACGACGACGGCGAACACCGTCCAAAGCCTCGGATTGACCAGCAGCGTGCGCAGTTCACGAAGCGTGGATTGCAGCATCGTGTCGCTCACGAAGTTCTCCGGTTCAAAGGCGCATCGGGCATTGAGGATCGGCGGCGACCATGGCCGATGGAGGCATCTTTTGCAATCCGGTCGCCGGGCCCGGACCCGATCCTCACGGCGATCCACGAGAAAACGGAACCGATCCCATGACCCTTGAGCCGCTCCTTCATGCAAGTCCCGCAATCCAGATCCATGTCCTTGCCGTCATCCCGGCCGCGCTGATCGGCGGTTACGTTCTTTGGGCCAGGAAGGGAACGGCGCTCCACCGTCTGCTCGGCAGGATCTGGCTGTTTCTCATGGTGGTTACGGCGCTGTCGTCCTTCTTCATTCACACGATCAATCTCGTCGGCGGCTTCTCGCCGATCCACATCCTTTCGCTGGTGGTTCTGGTCAGTGCTTTCGAAGTGGTCCGGTCGGCCCGGCGCCGCGATTTCGTCCGTCATCAGCGTCTGGTCAAGTCGCTCTATTTCGGGGCGATCGGCATTGCCGGGGCGTTCGCGCTGCTGCCGGGACGGATCATGCACGAAACGCTTTTCGCCCAAACCTTGGTCGACTCTGCAATGGCCGCAGAGGTTTCATCCACCACAGCAGGTGCTGCCGGTATCCCTGTCTGGACCTGGCCCCTGCTGGTGGCGCTGATTGCGCTCGGGATCAGCCGCATGCGCGACCGGGAGATGCCGGTCTGGCGGCTGCTGCTTCTGCCTGTGATCCTGGTCTCGATTTCGGTGATCACGGCTGCCTTCGACGGGCTCGATGCGGCGGCGCTGCTGTCGCTGACCGCGGGCATGGCCCTTGGCGCAATGACCGGATGGTGGACGATGCGCGATGTCGAGGCGGACCGGCTTCCCGGCAACCGGGTCAGGGTGAGGGGCGAATTTGTCTCGCTCATTGCCATTCTGGCGATCTTCGCCGCCCGCTTTGCCGCCGGCATGCTTGAGGCAACCGGCTCCTCCCTGACTGACCTTTCGGGCGTGGCGGAACTTTTCGTGTTGATCCCGGTTTTCTTCGCGGCGCTGATGCCCGCCCGTGCCCTGGCGCAGGCCGGTTTCAATCCGCTCCGCCTGAGAGGCCGGCAATTGACCGGCGAGACGCAGTGTTGAAACTGGTTGCAGCGGCCCATACAAACGCTGCATAAGCAAGGGCTGAAGCCGCCGGGAGTCGAAAGCATGGATTGGAAGGGCCGCCGCCAGAGCGACAATATCGAGGACAGGCGCGGCCGGGCTCCACGCGGCGGCAACCCCTTCGGGCGCGGCGGCATACGGTTGCCCACCGGCGGGCGCATGCGCGGCGGCTCGCGTCTGAGCTTCAAGACCATCGTCATCATCGGTGTGGTTTTCCTTGTTCTCAAGCTGATCGGCATCGATCCGCTGCAATTGTTGAGCGGCGGTCCGGGCACCGTGCTGACCGGTGGGCCCTCGGCGCCGGCAAGCCAGGTGTCGGAGACCCGCAAGGACGAGATGACCCAGTTCGTGGCCACAGTGCTGGCCGAGACCGAGGATGTCTGGAACGGCATCATGAAGTCCCAGAGCCGGACCTATCCGGAGCCGACACTGGTGTTGTTTTCAGGTGCGGTGAGTTCGGCCTGCGGCAATGCGAGTGCTGCCTCCGGGCCGTTTTACTGCCCGGCCGATCAGAAGGTCTATATCGACCTGTCCTTCTTCGACGAGCTTGCTCAGCGCTTCAAGGCATCCGGTGATTTTGCGCAGGCCTATGTGCTTGCCCATGAGGTGGGACACCATGTGCAAAACCTGATCGGTGTGCTGCCGGAGTTCAACCGCCGGCGCCCCTCGATGAGCCAGAGCGAGCAGAACCGGATGTCGATCAGGGTCGAGCTGCAGGCCGATTGCTTTGCCGGCATCTGGGGCCATTACACCGCCCAGCGCGGGCTTCTCGAGCGTGGCGATCTTGAGGAAGCGCTGAACGCGGCGCAGCAGATCGGCGATGACACGATCCAGCGCCGGACACAGGGCTTCATCGTACCGGAGAGCTTCAATCACGGCACTTCGGCGCAGCGCAAGGAATGGTTCGCCCGCGGCTTCGAAAGCGGCCGTCTGGAAGCCTGCGATACCTTCAACAATCCGGTCTGATTGCTGCAGCTGGTCTTGGTTGCAATCATTGTCGCCTGCTCACCTTTGCTCCGGCTCCTAACGGGCGCGACACACAGGTCCTGCAAATAATCACCCTGTACAAATGCGGGGTGGGATTAACGCATCCTGAAGGCATCCGGTGAGAATTGGTAACTGACCCGGCAGGATTGGCACTCCTGTTGCGCCGCAGCATGAGATCTGCACCCCGGCCGATGAACGGTCCCCCTTTGTATTGTACAGACAGGCTCTCCGGATGACGCTCAAGACACGTATTTTTTTGCTCGCCCCCCTGGCGGTGATCGGCATGCTGCTGGTCGGATCGATCTTCTATTTCGGCAACACCGTTGAGCAGCAGCATCGTGAGGAACTGGCGACGATCCAGGACCTCTACGCGCTCGATCAGGACATCGAATTGTCGCTCTTGCAGGCGCGCCGGGCCGAGAAGGACTTTCTGCTGCGCAGCAGCGAGAGCGACGCCTTGCGTCATGCCGAGGTGACCGAAACCGTCGCCGCCCGCATAGAGTTGCTACAGCGCTTGGCGGCGGAATCCTACCCGTCCGAGCTCGACAGCCAGATCGCGACGCTGAAAAGCGGCTTTGCCGATTACGTGTCGGGCTTCGCGGCTCTTGCGGACAAGAACCGTCAGCTTGGTCTCGACGAAAACAGCGGCCTTCAGGGTTCGCTGAGATCCGCGGTCAAAGAGGCCGAAGAGGTCATCAACACGCTCGGTCAGCCCGAACTCACGGTCAAGATGCTGATGATGCGGCGCCACGAGAAGGACTTCATCATGCGTGTCGACGAGAAATATGTCGGCCGCCTGAACGATCGTGTTGCCGAGTTCAAGCAGTTTCCGCTGAGCTATTTCGGATCCGCTGGGAACCAGGCCGCGATTTTCGGTCTGATGGACACCTACCAGTCGGATTTCCAGGCTTTTGCCGAGGCCACCCTGGAAGAGCGCGCTCTTCGTGCCGAACTGTCCGAGACCTACGCCGGTATCGAGCCCGCGCTCGCTGATATTCAAGCCTTCGTTTTCGAAAGCCGTGACGCCACGGCGGCAAACCTTGCCGCGGCACAGGCGGATATCTTCAGGATGGTGGTGCTGGTCACTCTCGGCGCCATCATTGTCATCGCCGTCGTTGCGGTGCTGGTTGCACGTTCGGTCGGCAAGCCGCTTGCCTCCACCGTCGCAGCGCTTCAGGCGCTCGCGCGCGACGAGACCGGCGTGGAAATCGAGGGCCGGGACAGGAAAGACGAGATCGGCGAGATCGCCCGCGCGTTCAAGGCATGCCAGCAGCTTGCCGTCGACAAGGCCCGCCGCGAGCAGGAGGAAGCGGATGCCCGCGAAGCCGGCGAACGGCAAAGACTTGCCGAAGAGGCGCGCCGTGACGCCGAGCAGAAGCGGAATCTCGAAACGGCAATTTCCGCGCTCGGTGATGCGCTCGGCAGGCTGTCCGATGGCGATCTGACCGCGAAGATTTCCGAGCCCTTTGTCGGCGAACTCGACACCCTGCGCGCCTCCTTCAACACCTCCATCGTGAAGCTTGCCGAAGCCATGACAGCGGTGCGGGAAAGCACCGACGGGATCCAGTCGAATTCGGACGAGATGCGCAGCGCGGTCTCCGAACTCTCAAGCCGGACCGAGCGCCAGGCGGCTGCGCTGGAAGAAAGCTCCGCGGCACTGGAGCAGATCAACTCCACGGTCGCCAATTCCTCGAACCGGGCCCAGGAAGCATCGCGGAAGATGGCGGAAGCGAAATCGGCCAGCGATGCTTCCGCACGCATCGTGTCCGATACCGTCAATGCGATGGGCAACATCAAGGAAGCTTCGGATGCGATTTCCAAGATCATCGGGGTGATCGACGAAATCGCCTTCCAGACCAACCTTCTGGCCCTCAACGCCGGTGTCGAGGCGGCGCGTGCCGGTGAGGCAGGCAAGGGCTTTGCCGTCGTCGCCCAGGAGGTTCGTGAACTCGCCCAGCGCTCGGCCACCGCGGCGCGCGAGATCAAGGAGCTTATCGGCAAGTCCTCCGGTGCCGTCGAAAACGGCGTCGATCTGGTCAAGGCCACCGGCGAGGCGCTGACGACAATTGCCGGTCACGTCACCGACATCAACGAGCATATCCGCTCGATTGCAACGGCCGCCAAGGAACAGTCGTCCGGTCTTCAGGAGGTCAGTTCAGCGGTCAGCCAGATGGATCAGGTGACACAGCAGAATGCAGCCATGGTGGAAGAGGCAACCGCGCTCACCCACCGTCTTTCCGAGGAAAGCAACCAGTTGGCATCCATGGTCCAGCGGTTCCGGCTTTCGGGATCGGCCACGGTTGCCACGGGTTCAAGAGGGTCCGTTGCAACCGCTCCGCGCGCTGTGTCGAAGGATGCGCCTGCATCGGGCCGGCCGTCGCCCGCGAAGTCGATGATCAACAAGGTGCGCCAGGCATTCAGTTCCAACGGGTCTGCCGCGGTCGATCAGGAATGGTCCGAGTTCTGATCGGGACTGTTGGAACCGCCTCTATCGGGCCGTGGAGCAAAAAAATGCCGGGAGCCTTTGCGGGCTTCCGGCATTTCCGTTCTCAGGATGCTCAATCTGCCTCCGGTGCGTCGCGCGAGACCACCTCGACCGGGGTTCGCATGAGGATCTCGCGGTGCGGGAAGGGGATCTTGACGCCGTTTTCCTTGAACACATCCCACAGCGCGATCAGCACCTGGCCGCGCACATTCGTCAGCCCGGCTTGCGGATCGGTGATCCAGAACCGCAATTTGAAATCCAGGGATGATGCGCCGAATTCGGTCATCCAGCACACCGGCGGCCGGGTGGAGAGCACACGGTTCACGGATGTCGCGGCCTCGATGGCGAGTTTGGTCACCTCGTGCGGGTCGCTGTCATAGGAGACGCCGAAATCCACATCGAGGCGCACCAGCTTGTCCGAGAACGACCAGTTGACGACCTGCTGGGTGATGAAATCCTCGTTCGGGATCAGGAATTCGCGCCCGTCGCGGGTGATGACTGAGACGAAGCGCGCGCGCAATTCGCGTATCCAGCCGAAGGTGTCGCCAAGCGCGATGGTGTCGCCCGGCTTGATCGAGCGGTCGACCAGGATGATGACGCCCGAGATGAAGTTCGAGACGACCTTCTGCAGACCGAAGCCCAGTCCGACGCCGACCGCGCCGGAAAACACCGTCAGTGCGGTCAGGTCGATGCCTGTCGAACTCAGCGCGATCAGGATGGCGATGCCGATCAGGCTGATCTTGGCGACCTTGCCCGCGAGCACCCGGAACGAGGGCGAGAGATCGTCGATGGACTGGATGCGGCTGTCGAAGAAATTGCCCAGCAGGTTGGCGAGCCAGAGAAAGACTGCGGTGATGACGACGGTGCGCAGCACGAACAGCGCGGAGATTCTCAGGTCGCCGACCTGCAACGCCGCCCGGTCGAGAAACAGGGCGGTTTCTTCGCGCAGATCAAGGATGCCGAGCGCGGCATAGGTGAAGACAGCGAGCGCGATCAGCCTGGCGATGGTGCGGTTGTGGATGATCCGGCTCGATACCGAAATCGTCAGCCACGCAAAACCCAGCGCCAGCGCCAGTGTCAGCAGGTAGGTCCGCGAAGGCCACGTCATTTCCAGCGCCACGGTCCGCGCAACGCCCAGCAGCAGTAGGAAAATGATCCAGTTGGTGCGGCGCATCACCGCCACGATCACCCGCAGCACCCCCGGCGCGCCCTTGATCGAACGGGCCCAGTTCTCAAGCCGCGGCTCGACCCGGCCTCCGATCACCCGGCCGGCGATGAAGCAAACCGCGATGATGCCGATCTGGTAGAAGGTCCAGGGCTGTGCGAGGTAGGCTTTTGCCCAGACCCATTGATCGGTCAGTGATTGCCATAGGTCCGGAATGTCGATCTCGTTCATGCTCGCATTATGGAAGGCGAGACCGGGCTTGAGAAGGGCCGAATGCAACAGTTGCGACCGGAATCCCGGCAGGGCTTCCGCCGCCGGCCACACGCACCTTGCCATCTCAGGGACCCCGGCGCATAAGCGTGCCTCCTGAACAAGAGGTTCGAACAGGGTGAAAGCGATGAGTGCGGGTGCAATGATTGCCAGGAACGGACAGAGCTGGAACGCGCATATCCGCGCGACACTGACGCTCGGGCTGCCCCTGGTCGGCACCCAGATCGCGCAGATCGCGATCGCGACCACCGACGTGGTGATGCTCGGATGGTACGGGACCGAGGAACTGGCGGCGACCGTGCTTGGCTCGCAGGCGTTTTTCGTCTTCTACATTTTCGGTGCCGGTTTCGCCAATGCCGTGCTTCCGCTCGCCGCCCAGGCGGAGGGGCGCAATGACGCCACCCATGTGCGCCGATCGGTGCGCATGGGGTTGTGGATCCTCCTGCTGTACTCGGCTGCGGTGTTGCCTATCCTCTGGCATCTCGAAACATTGCTGATTGTGCTCGGCCAGAAGCCCGAACTGGCCGCATTGGCGAGCGATTACATCCGGATTGCGCAGTGGGGCATGTTCCCGGCGCTGATGGTGATGGGGCTGAGGTCGTTCTTTGCGGCGCGCTCCAAGACCAGCGTCGTCCTCTGGTCGGCGCTGGTGGGCACGGTCGTCAATGCGATGTTCAACTATGTGCTGATCTTCGGCAATTTCGGTGCGCCGGAAATGGGCGTGCGCGGCGCGGCGGTGGCGTCGGTCGGCAGTGCGACCGTGATGTTCCTGATCATGGCGGGATGGGGCGCGCTGCATCCCGATCACGTCGAATACCGGATCTTCCAGCGGTTCTGGCGTCCCGAATGGCCCGCCTTTTTCGAGGTCTTCCGCCTGGGCCTGCCGATCGGATTCACGATCCTGGCCGAGGTCGGCCTGTTCATGGCCGCCTCGGTGATGATGGGCTGGCTCGGCACCCTGCCGCTGGCCGCGCACGGGATCGCCATCCAGCTCGCCTCGATCAGCTTCATGATTCCGCTCGGCTTGTCGCATGCGGCCACCGTGCGCGTCGGGCAGGCCTATGGCCGGGGTGACATGGAGGGGCTTGCGCGTGCGTCGCATGCGGTGATGGGGCTTGCTGCGGTCTTTGCGGTCGCTTCGGGCGCGGTGTTCTGGCTGTTTCCCGAACAGTTGATCGGCCTGTTTCTCGACGAGACCAATGTCGATTCGGATGAACTGCTGCGGGTGGCTGTGCCGCTTTTGCTGGTTGCGGCGGCGTTCCAGCTCGTCGATGCGATCCAGGCGATCGGCGCCGGGCTGCTGCGCGGCATAAAGGATACGCGGGTGCCGATGGTCTACGCGATCTTCAGCTACTGGGCGATTGGCCTGTCGGCTGCCTATGGCCTGGGCTTTGGGCTCGACCTTGGCGGTCCCGGCATCTGGGGCGGGCTGGCGCTCGGCCTCGGCGTGGCGGCGGTGCTGCTCAACCTGCGCTTTGCCCGGCGGGACAGGTTTCTGGATGTGGCGAAGGGGTGAGGCTGGAAGGGGCAGGGGGAGTGATGACGGGCGAGGAAGGTGCGGGTCGGTGGTTTTCGGCCCGGAGCTGACATTTGGCCGAGGCGCGGCAAATAGCTGCTCCGAGCCCTCAGTGAAGAGGCTTAGCTGTCGCAAAACTATATTGCAAAATGATTGGTGAAACTCCGCTTTGAGCCCAAATCAGCCCTTTGCGACTGCCTCATCTAGGTAGGCTTTGATCGTTTGGTGCTTAAACTCAAACCCCGCATCCAGCAGCTTTTTTGGAAAGACATGCTGGCCTTTTACGATCAACTCGTCTCCCATTTGCCCCATGGCGGCCTTGATTATGAAGGCAGGCGTCGGAAAGAAACTCGGCTTGCCCAAGGCTTTGCCGAGCGCCTTAGCAAACTCTGCATTCGTACACGCTCCGGGTGAGGTGCAGTTGACCGGTCCGGTAATGCGCCGATTGTCCAGCAAAAAGTTGATCGCACGCGCTTCATCCTCAACGCTTATCCAGGACATCATCTGACGCCCGGTGCCGATCTTGCCGCCAATGAACATGTTGAAGGGCTTCATCATTTGAGGGAGCGGTCCTTCAGTTGCATCGAAGACTACCCCTGTTCTCAGAAGCACAACCGAGTTGCCAGTCGCCTCTGCTTTCAGTGCAGCTGCTTCCCAGTTGTCGATGAGGGACTGAAGAAACGCGGTGCCTTTGCGCGCATCGGTGTCATCTTCGGTAAATCGGATGAATGGCTCGGTGTAGAACCCGTAGGCACTGACCGCAGAGGCGTTTATCAGGTGAATGTTCGGGTTCTTTGCACAGAGGTTGACGCATATTTCTGTCGCCCCAATCCGGCTATCAATCATCACCTGCTTGTAGGCGTCCGTCCATTTCTCTTCCGACACACCAGAGCCAGCAAGATTTATGATCACCGCATAGTCTTTGGCTTCGCTATCCTTGAAGCCGTCCCAGTCCATATGGTTGATCGCTTCGGGGAAAACGGAGCGCACCTTCTCCACCGAGCGTCCAACGACCGCAATCTCATAGCGTGTTTTGTCAACGATATCGTAGAGCGTGCGGCCCACCAGACCAGTGGCCCCAATGACGGCAATCGTCTCTTTGGTCATCGCAACTTCCTATCTTGCGTTCCGCATGGTTTATTTTCGGACGCTATGTTATAAAAATAGCAAAGGCAATAATGGACAGGCTTGTATTATATTATGGTGTCTCAACAAGAGTCACGAAAACGAGGCCGTCCCAAGACGTTTGAACGCGAGCATGTGATGCGTGTTTCAATGATGGCGTTTTGGCAGGAAGGTCCGGAAGCTATTTCCCTGAACGACGTTTGCAAGCGCGCGGGAGTGTCCAGGCCCAGCCTTTATCGTGAGTTTGGTGGTGAAGACGGTCTGCTAGCGGCGAGCCTCCAAAAGTATTTCGAGGTCGCTTTTGTGCCGATTTTCAAAACGCTTGAAAGCGATGAACCCTTTCAGGTCACCTTGGAAAACTTCACAGCAGAGATGACCGGTGATAGGGTAGAGAAAGCCATTCCCGAAGGCTGCCTGCTTGTGAAAATGCGCAGCGCAGTGAGCCAAATCGGTCCAGAAACTGCAAAGGCGATCAACACCGTTCATGCTTGGAAGTTGAACGCATATGCCAACTGGATTGATCGCTGCAAAAAGAATGGCACGCTAATGAGCGACACAGATACAGAATTGCTGGCAGCCTACATCGACGCACAGATGAATTTGACCATGATGCGAGATGCAAGAGGCGATGATCGCGACATGTCTCGAAAGATTCTTAGGCTGGCGCTTTTGAATTTAGTTTAACCAAGCCCGGCAACGACAACCCGTTAGGCTACTCGGTTCCATATGCAACTGGGTGTCCAACGTCACAAACGCCATAGCTTCGGCATTGGGCGTTTTGTCCGCATAGCTGCCATTCAAGGAACTGTCGCTAAAACCATCAGTTTTGCGACAGCGATGGAGTTCCAAAAAGTTGATGCAACCGACATTGGGAAGCGACCTAGCGAAAGACCGCTCCCCGCCCATTCCAACCATAACCAGGGCGCTTCACCATCACCCTACTCAGCCACCTGCGGCAAACCCTTCCATGACCTGGCGCGTTTTCTCGTCAGCCGGAAACAGCTGCTCGATCTTCCAGTCTGCCAGAGCGATGTCCTCGACGCTCGAAAACTGGCTGATGGTGGAGAAGAAGGAGAGGGTGGTTTCGCCCAGCCTGTAGCGCGTGGGAATGACGGCCTGGCCACCGGGCGGGCTCTCCCGGAACTCGTCGCCCAGATGTGCCGAAAGCCGGGCGGCCATCTCGTCGAGATACGGCTCACCGCCCAGATGCGCCGATTCGGCGCGAAGGCGGTGAAGCAGATGCCGCGCCACCTCCTGCCAGTTCTCGATGATCGAGGGCAGCCGCTCCTGCCCGATCAGCGCCTCTATCAGGTTCGCGTTTTCGGAAAGCCCGAGCTGGTCAAGCATCATCTGCGCCATCGGATTGGCCCGGACGATGCTCCAGCGGCGATCGAGAATCATGGCCGGGTAGGGCATGTGCCGCGTGAGCATCCACTCAAGCGCCGTTGCAATCGGACCCATCTCTGCCTCGTCCATCGCCCTTGCACGGTAGCTCGGAGCGAAACCCGCCGCATGCAGCATGGCGTTGCGCGAGCCCAGCGCCACGTCAAGAACATCGCCCAGGTTGAGCACCATCTGCCGGCTGGGCCGCGCCCGCCCGGTCTCCAGAAACGAGATGTGACGCGCCGATACATTGGCGCTCAGACCGAGTTCAAGCTGGCTGAGCTTCCGCGCCTCGCGCCAGTGCCTGAGCAAGTCACCGAATTGCGTTGTCATCGCCGTCTCCTTCGCCCCTGGGGCGCACTCCCTATTGCCGGCAGGCAGGCCATCATAGAGCGGCGGCCCGGCCTGTCACTTACCTGGCAGGTAATTGCGGCACGTCACGCGGAAGGCTCTCATGGGGTGGTCAACAAGGGAGTTTCGACATGGACATCGCACTTTCGCAAACCTGGCCGAAGGCCGCTTCAGCCGCCGTCATCGCCATCGGTGTGCTTCTGGCGGCCGGGGCCTGGCCGCCGCTGGCCGGACCGATTGTTTTCCTGGCCGACCTGATCATCTGGCCGCTCGATGGATTGCAAACGCTCGGCGCGCCGGAGACCCGCGTCTTCATGGCGATATCCGGCGGCGTCATGGTCGGCTGGGGCGTCACACTTTGGAAAATGGCGGAGCATCTGCTGGCCGAACACCCGAATGCCGTCCGCTCGATCATCATGACCGGGCTGTATTGCTGGTTCACGGTGGACTCCATCGCGTCAATCGCAGCCGGTGTGCCGCTCAATGCGGTCTTCAACATGAGCTTTGTGGCCCTGTTCCTGTTTGCCTTCCGGCAGCGGCGCGAGGTCCATGCCTGAGCGATCCTCGGGAACACCAGGGTCGCGGCGCACGGTTGCTGCCGCGGCCTTGGTCGTCAACTCCGGAGCCGTCGCGTGTGCGCCGGCGGCACTCAGTCCGGGCGACCGGGTTCGCTGCGGCTGCTGCAGTAGAGCGCGATCTTGTTGCCCTGGGGATCGCGGAGGTAGCCGACATAGAAATGAGCGCTGTAGTCCGCGCGAAAGCCCGGCGCGCCTTCGTCCCGCCCGCCGGCCGCGAGCGCGCTCGCATGCAGGTCATGGACCATTGCCTGCGTCGGCACCTCGAACGCCACCATGGCGCCGTTGCCGCTGGAAGCGGGGCCGCCGTCATGGGGCGGCTTGACGTAGAAATCGGGCGGCAGGAAACCGCTGTCGTCCGCCACGGGGATCGAGTAGCTCAGACCTTCACGGGAGACATCCAGTCGGTAGCCGAGTCTTGGCAGAAAGGCCGAGTAGAACTTTTCGGCGAGCTCCAGATCATCGGCGCCGACCGAGACATAGCCAATCATTGCGCCTCTCCATCTCTTGAGGCCGCGACCACCTGCCGGCGCCTTTCATCAAGGCCTCACACAGTGCATCGACCACGATTCGGGTCAGGTCCAGGTCCGGCACGGAGCCATCAGCGTTCGGCGAGTGCCGGCTGGCCCTGACGCTCGCGCACCAGATTGATGAAACGGCGGAACAGGTAGTGACTGTCCTGCGGGCCGGGCGAGGCCTCGGGGTGATGCTGGACCGAGAACACCGGCTTTCCGACCAGGCGCAGGCCGCAATTGGAGCCGTCGAAAAGCGAAACATGGGTTTCCTCGACGCCCTCGGGCAGGCTGTCCGAATCGACCGCAAAGCCATGGTTCATCGACACGATCTCCACCTTGCCGGTGGTGTGGTCCTTGACCGGATGGTTGGCGCCGTGGTGCCCCTGATGCATCTTGGTGGTGCGTCCGCCGAGCGCCAGCGCCAGGATCTGGTGTCCCAGGCAGATGCCGAACACCGGCAGGCCGCTGTCGACTAGCTTGCGGATCTCGGGGACTGCGTATTCACCGGTCGCGGCCGGATCGCCGGGACCGTTCGACAGGAAAATGCCGTCGGGCGACATCGCCAGAATGTCATCGGCGGACATGGTTGCGGGCACCACCGTGACCTTGCAGCCGAGACCCGAGAACAGCCTCAGGATATTGCGCTTGACGCCATAATCGATGGCAACGATGTGGGCTGCCTTGCCGTCGCCGTCGGAATAGCCCTGGTCCCACACCCAGGGACCCTGGGTCCAGTTCGAGGATTGTCCGGAACTTGCGTCCTTTGCGAGGTCGAGGCCTTCAAGGCCGCTCCAGTCGGCGGCCAGCGCCTTGAGCGCGGCGATGTTGAAATTGCCGTCCGGGTCATGGGCGATCACCGCGTTGGGCATGCCCTTCTCGCGGATCCATGCGGTCAGCGCACGGGTGTCGATACCCGACAGGCCGATGATGCCACGCGCTTTCAGCCAGGCATCGAAGTGACCGGCGGAGCGATAGTTTGACGGCTCGGTGATGTCGGCCTTGAAAATCGCGCCCACCGCGCCGATCCGGGCCGCCGGCGTCAGATCCTCGGTGTCGTCGTCATTGGCACCAATGTTGCCGATATGGGGGAAGGTGAAAGTGACGATCTGACCCATGTAGGACGGATCGGTCAGAATTTCCTGATAGCCGGTCAGCGCGGTGTTGAAACAGACCTCGGCCTGGGCCTTGCCGGTGGCGCCGACGCCCTGGCCCTCGATCACTGTGCCGTCCGCGAAAACCAGAACGGCGGTCGGCTTGGTCTTGGTCCAGGGACTTGCGGTCATGTCCACTCCATCGGCTTGGCCCGTTCGGCTGGGAAGGGCTGTCAGTGTCTTCCTGGGCGTCTTCCGGACGCACCCTTGATATCGGTCATGGCCATAGCCATTTCACGCAGGATCAGGACCCGACGCGGAAAACGGTTCCCGCGTTCACAGAGGTCACTGTCCTGTCTTGCAGATGCCGGTAGATAGACAACATGCTGCCTGTGGTCAATCAGGCCGTCTGCGGGATACAGGCAATAATTCGCTTGAACAGACTGCGGGGCTGGGAGTAATCCTGTGCGCTCGTGGAGGCGGGGCCCTTCAGACGGGCGCCTTCAAGTGGCTGCAAGAACCGCCGGAGAAAATGCTATCATGCGTGAATGTTTTTCTGAAACGCTCAAGGACGCCATTCGCAGCAAGGACACCGTCCGTGTTTCCACGGTTCGGCTGATTCAGGCGGCGATCAAGGATCGTGACATCGCCAATCGCGGCGCCGGCAAGGATCCCGTCAGTGACGACGAGATTCTGCAGATCCTGACCAAGATGATCAAGCAGCGTGAGGAATCGGCTGCGATCTATGAAGAAAACGCGCGCCTTGAGCTTGCCGAGCAGGAGCGTGAGGAAATTGCCGTGATACGCGAGTTTCTCCCCAAGCAGCTTCCGGAAGAGGAAGTGCGTGAATTGTGTGCATCGGTGATCAACGAGACCGGCGCACAGGGGCTGCGGGATATGGGCAAGTGCATGAACGTGCTCAAGGAACGCTATCCGGGGCAGATGGATTTCTCCAAGGCCAGCGGGATGGTCAAGGGACTTCTGCAATAGAGCCGGTCTGATTCTGGCGAGGGTGGGGGCTATTTCGGCTTTGCCGGTCAACCCCCGTTTTCCATCATGTGTTTCGCCATTGTTCGGCCTAATCGGCCATAGCTCCGCCATATTTCTCTGGTGGATGCCGGTCCGATGTGGTTCCCGACACCCCGGACACCGGGTGTGCCGTCCTTTTGTCGGCGAACACTCTCTTTTCTCAAACTGGACCACTGCATGCGGTTTTCTGCAGACGGAACCAGGCCGGATGGCGGCTTGTGTTTGTGGTTCCGCGCCAAAAGGTCATTTTAGAATTCTATTATTCAAGAAAATTCTAAAAACATCCCGAACTGCAGTGCATGCGCCAACAGTTGGTGTATGTTGCCTTATTGGACACCGGCTCAAAATCCCTGGCGGGTTTTAGCCGCCTTGCTACGACAGTGGTGAAAGTCTTGATTACAATAAAGCCAGACATGTTGCCGGAAACTTTGGCCGCAGATCCATTCTTTGAACCCATCGGTCATATCCGAACCGTGTTCGATGCCATGCAGGTGATGCGCAAGGCCTGTAATCTCTACGGGTTTTCGATCTTTTCGGTCCTCAACCTGCCAAATGCGAAACCGGGTGCACCGGAGCTTCTGTCGCGGATGGCAGTGATCTCGAGTTGGCCGCCGGAAATGATCTGCGAGTATGATCGGCTCGGGCTCGGCACCGACAGCCCAGTTTTCACGCGCCTGCGAACGCGGATTGCGCCGCTCGTCTTCAAGGTCGATGATGTCAACAATATGCGTCCGACCACGGATTCCGTGAAAAGCGCGTCCGAGCTGTTCGGGCGGTACGGGCTCACAATGGGCGTTTATTATCCGGTCTATGACAGCCGCGGACACAGGTTTTCCGTATCCTTCATGGGCGACCGGGACGCTCTGACGTCGGAAGAAGTGCTTACGCTGGCGATGTTTTCGACCCTGATCGTGGAACAGCTATCGAAGATTTCCGCCACCGAAAACTCAAGCAAGACCGATCTCAATCCCCGGGAAATAGAGGTGCTGCAGTGGATCGCGGAAGGCAAGACGAGTGCGGAAATTGCACAGATCACCGGCCTTTCGGAACACACGGTCAATCACTACGCGACCATTGCCACGCAGAAGCTGGGTTGCTCCAACCGGACCCAGGCGGTCGTTCGTGCCATAAGGCTTGGCATATTCGAGTAAAGCCCCGCACCGGCGCCCGGCTGCTCAGCCTCACGTTTGTTCCCGGGCAGCGGTTGCCGCCGGTTCCGGACCGGCCTGGCCATTCGTCAAGCAGGGGACCGGCTTGCCGTTGCGAAGAGCGCGGCAGCTTTCGAAGTCAGCCCGGCTGAGCGGGCGCGAAAAGTGCCCCCCTGAATCGCCTCGCAACCGAGCCTTGACGCGATGGTTGCCTGTCCCGGCGTTTCGGCCCTTCTGGCGACAAACCTGCAGCGAGATTAGGGCCGCGCTGAATGATCGCCCGCGAGACTTCCCGTGCGGCGCCCTCGTTCTGGATGGGGCAATTGAACGAGCGACCAACCTTGAGAATGCCGAATTTCAGGCCGGTCAACTGCATCAGGTTCGAGTATCCGGTGCCGAAGTCGCCGATCGCGGTCCGAATCAAGGCCGCGCGAAGGGCTGCGATGTGCCCCGCCACTTCGGCGACATCGGTTGTTGCGAAAAGACGGGAGAGACCCTCAATCCCTTTGCCAGTCCGCATCGCGCATCCTATATAAAGGGATCGTTCAGCAACCATGACACCGGCGCCGGAGGCCTATCGGATCTTGCGGTTTTCACCGTCCTTTCTCGACGAAATCCGAGAGCGCGTCCCGATCTCGGACGTGATCGGCCGTCATGTCACCTGGGACCGCAAGAAAACCAACACCTCGCGCGGGGACTGGTGGGCGTGCTGCCCGTTTCACGGTGAAAAATCCCCGAGTTTTCACTGCGAGGACCGCAAGGGCCGCTACCATTGCTTCGGATGCGGCGTATCTGGCGATCACTTCCGGTTTCTGAGCGAACTTGAAAGCCTGAGTTTCCCTGAGGCCGTGGAGCGGATTGCCGGCATGGCCGGTGTTCCGATGCCCGCGCCCGATCCGGAGGCCGCGCGACGCGAACAAAAGCGCGCCAGCCTCGAGGACGTGATGGAGATGGCGGCTGAATTTTTCGAAAGCCGGCTTCAGGGCCCCGACGGGGCGAAGGCGCGCGCCTATCTGCGCGAGCGCGCCCTGTCGGGCCGGACGATCTCTGGCTTCCGTCTTGGTTACAGCCCCGACAGCCGCAGCGCGCTCAAGGAGCATCTGGCTACGCGAGGCGTCGACAAGGACCAGATCGAGGCTTGCGGGCTTGTCGTCCACGGTCCCGATATCCCGGTGTCCTACGACCGTTTCCGCGACCGGATCATGTTTCCGATACTGTCCTCGCGTGAGCGGGTGATCGCATTCGGCGGGCGGGCGCTGTCTCCCACGGCGCCGGCCAAGTACTTGAACTCCAACGAGACAGAGCTGTTTCACAAGGGCAACGTTCTTTACAATTTCGCCCGTGCCCGGCGGGCCAGCGGTCAGGACGGAACGCTGGTGGTGGTCGAGGGCTACATGGATGTGATCGCGCTGGCCCAGGCCGGCGTCGAAAATGCGGTCGCGCCGCTCGGCACGGCGCTTACCGAAAACCAGCTGAAGCTGATCTGGCGGGTCACGCCGCAGCCGGTGCTGTGCTTCGATGGTGACGAGGCCGGGCAGCGCGCGGCCAACCGGTCGGCCGACATGGCGCTGCCGCTGATCGGCCCGGGCCGGTCGCTTCGGTTTGCGGTGCTGCCGCCGGGCAAGGATCCGGACGATCTGGTACGCCAGGATGGGCGGGCGCCTTTCGATCAGCTGATAGCGCAGGCACGCGGCCTCGCCGATGTGGTGTGGGCGCGCGAGGCCGGGTCGGGCGTTTTCGAAACGCCTGAAAGCCGCGCCGAGCTCGAGGCGCGGCTCAAACAGGTGACCGCGCAGATCGGCGACGAAAGCGTGCGCTGGCATTACCAGCAGGACATGCGCGAGCGCATGCATGCCTTCTTTGGCGGCGGTTTTTCGCGATCGCGGAGCAACGGCCAGCCCCGTGGAGGGCAGCGGGGTGGGCAGGAGCGCGGCGGGTTTGCACGCGGTGGAACCGGTGCGCGCGCAGGTCCGCAATCGGCAAGCAACGTCGCTGTCTCCGAACGGCTGACCCGGTCCGGCATTGTCCGCGGTCACGGCGAGATGCCGTCGCTGCGGGAAACGGTGCTGGTGATGACGGTCGCCAATCACCCGCAAATGCTGCACGATGATTTCGACGAACTGTCCGCGCTGGAATTCGAGAACAAGGGGCTGATGCGGGTCTGGCAGGTGATGCTCGACGCCGCCTCCCGCGGCGGACGGTTCGACCGCGAGCGGCTTCATGCGGCCCTGGAGGAAAACGGGCAGGGGCCGCTGATCGAGCGGCTTGAAGGCCAGGTCCGGAACGCGCGTATATGGACCGCGACCGTCGAGGCTGCCGCGGAAGATGCCCGCGAGGGGTATCAGCAGGCGCTTGCCCTGCACAAGCGGACCCGCGATCTCAAATGGCAGAAGGCCGAACTGGAGCGTGACATCATCGAGTGCGACGATCCCGAAGCGAGCTACCCGATCATGGCGGCGCTGCAGCAGGTGCAACTCGAAATCGCCCGGCTCGAGAATCAGGAGGCCATCATCGACGGCTTCGGGGTCCTGTCGGGACGGGTCAAGGGCGGCCGGGGACCTACAGGCTGAACCTGCCAGGTCAGATTCATTGCCGCTGCACTTGTGCGGGCGGTTCGCGCGCCTACATAGTGGCATCGGACCCACATATGAACCAATCGGACAGGAATCGCCGCCATGGCGTGGTTTTTGCCCGTTAAGCCTTGACGGATAGGTTTTTTGTGGGAATCACCTAGTGCGTGTCGCGCTTGGCAGGTTTGACAAATTCATCGGGTGGCAGATCGGGGGATCGTGCCGGGTCTCCCGCGGAAATTTCTGCCGGTGCGTCACGAAGAAGGCCGGACGCTGCAGGCGCGCGAGCGCGGAGCCTGAAAGGCGGAAGGTTGGGCATCGCCGTGCGGTCATCCAGAGGATGGCAGGCTCACAAGGGCCGGCATGGTTAACAGGGTTTTAAGCATCCGCACGCCACAACAAGCCGGATGATTCGCGATAGGCGCGTGGTGTCGCCGGGAAAAAGGCGCCAGTCAGCTGGCGCAAGGCCGACATCAACAGATCGAGAGCCGGGGAAAGTGACCGTTCATGGCAAGCAAGGTTAAAGAAGCAGCAGACGACACCGAGAATGAACGCGAGTCCGGTGGGCCGGACAGTCCATTGCTCGACCTGTCGGATGATGCCGTCAAGAAAATGATCAAGACCTCGAAGAAACGGGGTTATGTGACGATGGACGAGCTCAATGCGGTGCTGCCGTCCGAGGAGGTGACCTCCGAGCAGATCGAGGACATTCTCTCGATGCTCTCCGACATGGGCATCAATGTGGTCGAGGAAGACGAGGCCGGCGAGGACAAGGAAGCCGATGACGATTCCGAGTCCGAGAGCGAGGGTGGCGAAGTCGCCACCGCCAGCGGCACCGCCGTTGCCGCCACCAAGAAGAAAGAGCCGACCGACCGCACCGACGACCCGGTGCGCATGTATCTGCGCGAAATGGGCTCGGTGGAGCTTCTGTCGCGCGAGGGCGAGATCGCCATCGCCAAGCGCATCGAGGCCGGCCGCGAGACCATGATCGCGGGCCTTTGCGAAAGCCCGCTGACCTTCCAGGCCATCATCATCTGGCGCGAGGAACTCAACGAGGGCGCGACGCTTCTTCGCGAGATCATCGATCTGGAAACCACCTATTCCGGCCCGGAAGCCAAGGCCGCGCCGCAGTTCCAGAGCCCGGAGAAGATCGAGGCCGACCGCAAGGCCGCCGAGGAAAAGGAAAAGGCCCGCAAGGAGCGTGCCGCCTCCGACGACATCACCAATGTCGGCGGCGAAGGGCAGTCCTACGAAGAAGACGACGAGGATGACGACGAGAACAATCTCTCGCTTGCCGCGATGGAGGCCGAACTCCGTCCGCAGGTGATGGAGACGCTCGACACCATCGCCGAAACCTACAAGAAGCTCCGCAAGCTCCAGGACCAGCAGGTCGAGGCGCGCCTTGCCGCCACCGGCACGCTGTCGCCCGCCCAGGAGCGGCGCTACAAGGAACTCAAGGAAGCGCTGATCGCGGCGGTCAAGTCGCTGTCGCTCAACCAGAACCGCATCGACAGCCTGGTCGAGCAGCTTTACGACATCAACAAGCGCCTGGTTCAGAACGAAGGACGCCTGTTGCGCCTGGCCGAGAGCTATGGCGTGAAGCGCGAAGACTTCCTGCAGCAGTATTCCGGCGCCGAGCTCGATCCGAACTGGATGAAGTCGATCTCCAATCTTTCCGCCAAGGGCTGGAAGGAATTCGCCAAGACCGAATCGGGCAGCATCCGCGACCTGCGCGCCGAGATCCAGAATCTGGCGCAGGAAACCGGCATCTCGATTTCCGAGTTCCGCCGCATCGTGCAGATGGTTCAGAAGGGCGAGCGCGAGGCCCGCATCGCCAAGAAGGAAATGGTCGAGGCCAACCTCCGCCTGGTGATTTCGATTGCCAAGAAATACACCAATCGCGGCCTGCAGTTCCTCGATCTCATCCAGGAAGGCAATATCGGCCTGATGAAGGCGGTGGACAAGTTCGAGTACCGCCGCGGCTACAAGTTCTCGACCTACGCCACCTGGTGGATCCGGCAGGCCATCACCCGGTCGATCGCCGACCAGGCGCGGACCATCCGCAGTCCCGTCCACATGATCGAGACGATCAACAAGATCGTGCGGACGTCGCGCCAGATGCTGCACGAGATCGGCCGCGAGCCGACCCCGGAGGAACTCGCCGAGAAGCTCGCCATGCCGCTCGAAAAGGTGCGCAAGGTCCTGAAGATTGCCAAGGAGCCGATCAGCCTCGAAACGCCGGTGGGCGACGAGGAGGATTCACACCTGGGCGATTTCATCGAGGACAAGAACGCGGTCCTTCCGATCGACGCGGCGATCCAGGCGAACCTTCGCGAGACCACCACCCGCGTGCTCGCCTCGCTCACCCCGCGTGAAGAGCGCGTGCTGCGCATGCGCTTCGGCATCGGCATGAACACCGACCACACGCTCGAGGAAGTCGGCCAGCAGTTCTCGGTCACCCGCGAACGTATCCGTCAGATCGAGGCGAAAGCCTTGCGGAAGCTGAAGCACCCGAGCCGCTCGCGGAAGCTGCGGAGCTTCCTGGACAGCTAGGCGTCCATCGAGATTATCGAAATCGAAAAACCCGGCCATCGTGCCGGGTTTTTGTTGCGTGGGATCATTGTCTCGCAAAATGCCCGCCGATCCCGCCATTCCGGCCATCGGGCCGGACTCCGGCCACGACGCGTCCGCGTCTTGGACGAATCTTCGGCTCGCGGATGCTCGCCGCTGGATGCCGGATCAAGCCCGGCATGACGGTGAGGGCCTTCAAATGCGCCGCTTCTTCACGTCCTTTGCTGTGGGCGCTCAGCTTTCGCCGTCGGCTTGGCATGCATGAGCGGCAGCGCGTTCACGTGGGGCCGGGACCCTGGCCCCTGCGCCCCGCCGTTCAATCGTTCGGCATCAGGAACACTTCGCGCACGGCGTTGCGCGGATCGGCGTTGAGCGCGAACATCGCCGCGTCGGCCACGTCCTCGGGCTGCAGCTTGTCGGGCTTCTCCTCGTCGAAGAAATCGGTGTTGACCATGCCCGGCGCAATCACCGTGCAGCGGCCGCCCCATTCCTTCATCTCCTCGGCCAGATTGCCGCCGAAGCCGTGAACGAACCATTTCGAGGCGCCATAGACCGAGCCCGGAATGTGCACCCGGCCGGCTGCGGACCCGGTCATCAGGAAATGGCCCTTGCGCTGGCGCAGATGCGGTATTGCCGCCTTGGCGGTGTGCAAGAGGCCCAGAATGTTGACATGGACCATCTCATGCCATTCCTCCGGGTCGCCGCCTTCCGTGCCCGGATTTTCGAGCCCCATTCCGGCATTGGCGAATGCCGCGTCGACGCCGCCAAAGGTGTGGCGCAGATTGGCGAGCGCCTTGTTCTGCTCGTCGAGGCTGGTCACGTCGCCCTTGAACGCCATGGCCCGATCGCCCAGTTCATCGGACAGCGATCTCAGCTTGTGTTCGGACCGGGCGAACAGGCCGACATTCCAGCCCGCCGCAATGGCGACCCTTGCGGTGGCCGCGCCGATACCGCTTGAGGCGCCGGTGATGAAAAGAGTTTTGGCAGTCATGAAACGAAACTCCGTGAATTTGAGTTTGAAACCGGATGGGGTATTTCCGTTGAACTTCCTCAAGCCAACGTCTCAATACAGATCGTGTTCCATCCGCGATTGACGGCCGATTGGGGAAAAACATCAATGTGATCGCCCGGCCATGCTGCACCGCCCTCAAAGCCGCGCATTTGCTGTTATGGATTGCGCCATGGAGATGCTGCGCAAAATCCGCGAGAGGCCGTTTGCAAGGGGATTGCTGATCTCGCTTGGCATTCATGGTCTTGTGGTCGCAGCACTGCTCTTGGATGTTCCCTGGCCGGACCGCCCTGAAGAGCCGGAACCGGAGGTGGTCGAGGTCACGCTGGTTCCGCCGCCGCCCGAACCCGAGCCTGCAGAGCAGCCTGCGGAAGAAGAGCAAGCTCCTGAGGACGAGGGGGAAGACCCGGAACAACCCGCCGGGGAAGAGGTCCCGGAGCCGTCCGGCGAGGAACCGCAAGCGCCGGAGCCTGAACCCGAGCCGGAGCCCGAACCGGCCCCGGCAGAGCCGAGCCCTGAAGAAGAGCAAGCGCCGCAGGCTGACACGGAAGCGGCGGAACCCGGACCCGGCGAGGCCGCGCCGATCCCGACGCTGAGGCCGGTGTTCGAATTCGGCGAGGAGGATCGCGGGCCGGACCAGTCCCTTGATGGCGGCCGGATATCTTCGGAGGCCGAGCCCCGGGCGGATGAACCGCAAACCCCGCCGGAGGACGGCGCTCCCGTTTCAGACGAGGCCGCGGAGACAACAGAGACGCCCGCTGTCGAGCAATCCGGGACCGAACCGGACACGACCGCCGCACCGACTGAAACCGGGCCCGTGGAAGCTCAGGAGCCAGCGCTCGACCTGCCGGACCTGGCGCTGCCGGAAAATACCCTTGTCCCGGACTCCGGGGAACCCGATGGCGACGCCGTGGCCGGGCTGCCGCTCGCCGAAACCGAACCGATCGACGGGACGCCGCCGCCACCCGGGGAGGATCCTGAAGTCGACCCAGTGCCCGACACCGTGCCCGATACCGCGGAAGAACCCGACGCCGCCGAGACCGTGGACCTTGCCGCGTCCGGCGATCCGGCCCCGGTCGACCTCGCGGAAGCTGACCGGCTGTTCTCGCCTGACCTGACACAAGATCGCGCCGCGATGAGCGCGATGGGCGACCTGCCGCGCGAACTGCGCGCCACCCAGCTCTGCACCACCGAACTGCGCGAGCAGTTGCGGTATGGAACCCCCGCCTACCGGCCCGAGATGCTGCCCGCTTACCGGCTTGACGCGGGCAATGTGCTCGCGGTGCCCGATGCGGCCTTCCGCGCGGAGGGCGCGTGGTACAATCTCAGTTTCCGCTGCACCGTGGATGACGGCGCTCTCCGGGTTATCGGTTTCGCACTGACCGTGGGCGAGCCCATTCCGCGCGAGGACTGGGCGGCACGAGGCTTTCCGGAGTTTTGAGGGGATGTGGGGCTCTCTCCGTCGTCATCCTCGCCCTTGAGGCGAGGACCCATCCCCAAGCCTCCGCCCCTCAAACGAGCAGGTTTAGCGCTTTGCCACAACCCTTGCGTCCATCACCCGCCTTGCACATAGTGTGCTTGCAACAGAGCACGGGTGATGGTGTTGACCAAAGGTTCGGTCAATCTGTGCGGGGGAAAATGTTAGATAAACCGAAAGAGCCGCAGATCGGGGAAATCCAAGAAGTTGCGCGAGCTATGCAACGTGCCCCTTCCAATGGGTCTGGACTGAGACCGGTGACATTCTTCATCGGAGCGGGCTGTTCCGTTTCTGCAGGTGTTCCTTCCGGTGCTGAAATAGCCAGAAATCAGGCATGCATACTTGCCCAACAATATGGGCTTGGAAAGTTTGGCGCTTCGGGCGATGCGGAGAAAGCGGTTGATGCTCTCGTCAATTCCAAGGCTATCGGGCGCGACGTGGCCGGTAAGCCGAAATTTGATTGGGGCAAGGTCTATGATGCCATATTTGGCGATGTTCTGACTGCGCCCGATGACGCAAGAGGTGTGTTTAAGACCATCATTCGAGACAACAATCCCAAAATAAACTGGGCGCATCTCGCGTTGGGAGAACTGGCAGCGCAAAACTGGATATCCACCACCATCTCCACAAATTTCGATCTGCTCGCGCTTGAAGGATATGCACGGGCCGGCGTGATTCCGGTTGTTTCAGACGGCCTTGAATCGCTCGACCGTATTGATTCAAATCCCGAATATCCGCAGCTCCTGCAAATCAACGGGTCGGTTCACACCTATCGTTTGAGGAACCGGCCGGATGAACTGGAAGAATTGAGGCACGATGATGCCGCAGTTTCCTGTTTCAGAAATCTCTATCAGTCATCACGGGCGTTTGTGGTTGTCGGATATGCAGGTCGTGAACCGCCCATCATGGATCTTCTTATCAACGCGGCAAGAGCATACCCGGACAAGCATGTCTTCTGGTGTCTCTATAGCCAAAATCCAGCTGATCTTAGTGAAAAAGCGCGAAAATTTCTTTCAGGGAATCCAAATGCACGGCTTTTGATTGGACAAAATGCCGATCTGTTTTTCCTTGAACTTTGCAAGCAACTCGGGGTGGGTTCCCCCTTGATGTTCCGTGATCCGGTCGGTTTGCTCATGCGTGGTGTGGAGCTAATGGCCCGGCCCGATGAAGCCAAGTTGCTGGACATCACTCAAGAGATTGATGCGCTTAAGAAGCGGCTTGAGAATTTGCGGAGTTGCGAGGCCGAGCAAGCCAAGAAAGCGCCTTTCCAGGAAAAGTCACGCGCTGGTGCACGCGAAGCCCGGCTTCGCGGCGACTTGGACGAATCCGAAAGGGCACTGGAATCGGCTGGAGACTCTGAGCCGGATGATGAGCTGCTCAACCGGGTTGACAGTCTCATCGCCGCCGGAAAATCGTCAGCAAATTCGGACAAGCTTTTGAATGCATTGACTATAATTCAACGACGGTTACAGAGCGGGAATACACCGGACCCCGAAAGTGAATATAAAATTCGTTTACGGCGTGCGAAGATCAATTTCGAGTTGGGCAAAAGAGCCGCGAACTTAGATAAGCTGCAGGAGTGTATCAATGAACTCCGCGATTTGTTGAGAGATGATCATTCCAAATTTATAATGTCTGAAAAATTGCAATGCCAGCTCCTGCTTGGCAACGCGCTGTCTGAACTAGGGGGACGGGAGAAAGACACTGAATCGTTACACGAGGCGACATATGTGTTGCGTGGAATGATCGATGAATTTGGACCTGAAATTCCTGATGCTTTTCGGGCAAATGCTTCTGTTGCGATGGGCAGAAATCTTGCCGAACTGGGTCGCAGGGAAAAAGGTGCAGAGAGCTTTGAAGCGGCAATCGAAGTATATGAACGAGCATTGACAAATGATATCCGCGGGCGAGCGCCTCTTGATTGGGCTGGAATTCAGTTCAACCTTGGGACAGCGCTCTGGCAACTCGGTGAACGCGACAGCGGCAGGGATCGGCTGGAGCAGGCGGTTGCGGCTTATGGCTTGGCCCTTGAGGAGTGGACCCGCGAACGGGTTCCGCTTGACTGGGCGAAGACGCAGAACAATCTCGGCAATGCGCTTCAATCTCTCGGGCAACGCGACAGTGGCACAGAGCGGCTGGAGCAGGCGGTTGCGGCCTATGGCTTGGCCCTTGAGGAGTGGACCCGCGAACGGGTTCCCCTCGACTGGGCGAAGACGCAGACCAATCTCGGCACGGCACTTGCAACTCTCGGAGAACGCGAGAACAGTACGGATCGGCTGGAGCAGGCGGTTGTGGCCTATAGCGCCGCCCTTGAGGAGTGTACCCGCGAACGGGTTCCCCTTGACTGGGCGACGACGCAGAACAATCTCGGCAATGCGCTTGCAATTCTCGGGCAACGTGACGGCGGCACGGAGCGGCTGGAGCAGGCGGTTGCGGCCTATAGGGCGGCGCTTGAGGAGTGGACCCGCGAACGGGTTCCACTAGACTGGGCTAAGACGCAGACCAATCTCGGTACTGCGCTTCAAACTCTCGGGGAACGCGAAAGCGGCACGGAGCGGTTGGAGCAGGCGGTTGCGGCCTATAGGGCGGCGCTTGAGGAGTGGACCCGCGACCGGGTTCCGCTTGACTGGGCCGCGACGCAGAACAATCTCGGCACTGCGCTTCTAAATCTCGGGCAACGCGACGGCGGCACGGAGCGGCTGGAGCAGGCGGTTGCTGCCTATCGGGCGGCCCTTGAGGAGCGGACCCGCGACCGGGTTCCGTACAGGTGGGCACAGACCAGGGAGAACATGTCGCTGGCGCTTGAGGCGCTTTTTCGCAAAACAGGCAAGGAAGAGAACCACACCGAGGCGCTCCGGGCGGTTCAGGATGCGCTCGAGGTCTATCGCGAGGCCGGGGCGGAGTATGATATCGGCACGTCCGAACGGCTGCTGGCATGGTTGCAGGGCGGCTCTTCCGGCTGAGGTGCAAGGGGCGGCGGCTGCTTTGATTTCCACATTCGCGGGGGGGTATGGAGCAGCGTGCATTTTCTCGGCTTCCAGACCCGAATCCCCAATTTCGTCATCCCAGGACCCTGACCAAGACAAGCGTAGCGACGTCGTTGCCGCTGGGATCCACTCCGGGATCTCTCCCAACGATGCAGATGTGGATAAATCACGGAATGGATCCTCGGCTCGGAGGCCTTGGATGACGAGAGTTGCGCGGTTTCGCAGCCGGTTTTCTCAAAAAATCTCCCCCATTTCATCCCCACTCCCGCAGCCCGTGCCATCATGCCCGCACTCCCACTGCCGGATGGATCGCGAACGTTTCGAGCCAGGCGGGAGGAAGGCCTCTCGAATCTGGCCGTAACGTGCGGCGAGCTTTGGGGGGAGGCGGAGACCAGTGTGGCTCCGTCGGCGTTCCTGGCTGTCGCGCGGGCGGGATTTCCCGCAGGCGGACAAACCGGCTTCAGCCGGCCACCGGGCCGCCCTCGCATCCGGGTTTCGCGTGAGCGAAGCAAGCGGATGGACGGCGAAACGGGCCTGTGGCGGAGGTTTGCTCGTCCTGCCTGTCGCGTTCAAGCGGGTCCGCTTGAACGATAACGTACAGGCAGTCCAAAGACGGTCAAATGCTTCGTGCCGGAAACCACCAGGACATGTTTCGGTCGCGGCCCTTGTCCGGGGTTGTTGAGCGAGGCGGTGACTGCCTGTCGGATGCGGGACATCATCCGGCGAATTTCGGGCCCGCGCGCAATCTGCGCCACCCCTCGCATGTTCCGTTTCATACGGGGCATGCACATCAACCCACTTCCGAACGGCACAGCTTGCGCGCGGCCCTCCGGATTGTTCTTTGCAAAACTACGGCGTCTAAACGCGCGGAGGGTTTTTGTGCGTCGCTCTGAAGCGGAACTGGATCACCCGTTCCGGAGTTAGAGCCCGGGTTGACCACCGTACCTGCGGCAAATCGTTTGCTGCCTTCGCTGCTTGCCTCTCGCCCTTGCCACCCGCGCCCCGGCTGTGGCACCAGTGCTGCAACCAAAATTCCCTTCCGGAGACCCGCCATGAGCCGAGACGACACCATCGCCCTTGTCCGCCGCTATCTCGATGCTTTCAACGCCAAGGATTCCGATGGCATGCTCGCCTGCCTCACCGAGGATGTGGCGCATGACATCAACCAGGGCGAACGCGAGATCGGCAAGGAGAAGTTCCGCTGGTTCAACGCCAGGATGTCCCGCCATTACGACGAGGAACTGGGCGACATCGCCATCATGGTCAACGAGGGCGGCAACCGGGCCGCGGCAGAGTTCACCGTGCGCGGCACCTATCTCTCCACCGACGAGGGGCTGCCCGAGGCCAACGGACAGCGCTATTCGCTGCCGGCCGGCATTTTCTTCGAGGTCGACGACGCGCTGATCAGCCGGGTGACGATGTGCTACAATCTCACGGACTGGATCGCGCAGGTCAAAGCCGGCTGAGGCAGGATGCGATGAGCGGCGGCGAACTCTCCTACAGCGTTCTGGGCGGCAGCGATCTGGAAGCCGCGCTTGACGATCTGGCGCGGCTCAGGATCGCGGTGTTCGCCGACTGGCCCTATCTCTATGACGGAGATCTTGGCTACGAGCGGCGCTATCTCGGGGCCTTCGCGGCGTCGCCGGGTGCTGTCATCGTGGCGGCACGCGCGCCGGACGGGCAGATGGTGGGGGCTGCCACCGCCGCGCCGCTCTCCGATCACGCCGACGAATTTGCCGAGCCGTTCGCGCGTGCCGGCCTCGATCCGCAAGACTATTTCTATCTTGCCGAATCGGTGCTGCTGAGCGATTGGCGCGGGCAGGGCGCGGGACGCGTCTTCTTTCAGATGCGCGAGCAGGCGGGCCGGATGCAGGGGTTTGGCAAGGCTGTCTTTGCCTCGGTGATCCGCCCCGCGGATCATCCGGCGCGGCCGGATGACTATGTGCCGCTGGATCCATTCTGGCAGCGGCTCGGCTACCGGCCGGTCGAGGGGCTGAAGGCGGAATTTTCCTGGCGCGACAAGGGCGATGACGCTGAAACCGTGAAGGCCCTGCAGGTCTGGGGCCGCGATCTTTGATCCCGAATGAGGGCGGTGCCGGCAAGGCCGGACTGCCTGAATGCAGGATGAATGGAGGGTTCCGCTTCGGTTCAGGCGGGCGGATCTAGGGTGGTCTCAATCGATCGGGTCAACCGGTCGGGACAGCAGCCCACAAAGGATCAACGCTCAGGCTCGTGAGAAGCCGAACCAGGAGAACCGCCATGAAAACCGCCATCCGCAATGCATTCGCAGCCATCATCGTCGCAACCGCCGGCCTCGCCGCATCGGCCCCCGCAGCAACCGCCGGCGATGTCGGCTTCTCGCTGTCCATCGGCAGCGGCAGCGGCGGGATCGTCATCGGCAACCGGCATCATCGCGGTGGCTGGGACCGTTTCGAACGTCATCGCGGCCACCGGGACGTTTGCCGGCCGCACCGCGCCGTGCAGAAGGCCCGCCACATGGGCGTCCGCCGCGCCGATGTGGTTCGCGCAGGCCGCGGCCGCGTGGTCGTCGCAGGCTTCAAGCACCGCCGTCCGGTGCGCGTGGTCTTCGCCAATGAGCGCCGCTGCCCGGTGATCGCCGTCCGCCGCCGCTAAGCCGGCAGCATCCATCGGCGCCATTCAAAAGCCCCGGAGACAGATGGTCTCCGGGGCTTTGCTGTGGTCACTGTCCCGGCTCGCGGCGGGACCATTGACGAAAGGCGTTACTGGTCGATTTCCCAGGTCACGCTGACGGTGACGCGGTATTCGCTCTCGCCGGACGCCACCGGCACCGAGTCGGCGCCCTTCGCCGACATCGCGGCCATCTCGGCGCGCATCATCGGCACCGGCTGTCCCGAACGCTGGTTTTCCGAAATCTCGGTGATGCGGCCGAGACCGACACCCAGCGCCTCGGTCATCTGCTCGGCCTTGGCGCGGGCCCGGGAAATGGCGTCGACGCGGGCCTGATCCCGGATCGATTCCTGATCGTCATTGGTGAACACGATATTGCCGCCCTGGTTGACGCCGAGGCTCACCGAGGTGTCGAGAATGGCGCCGAGGCGGTCGAGACTGCGTACCCGCACTGTCAAAGTGTTCTGCACCTGGTAGCCGACAATCGACGGGGCCTCGCGTGGTGTGGTGTTGCTGTCGGGATAGACCCAGCGTGGCTGAATCGAGAACCCGCCGGTCTGAAGATCGCGTTCGGCGATGCCCTCTTCCTTCATGGCCGAGAGAACCTCGTTCATGGCGGCATTGTTGGCATCGAGCGCCTCGCGCGCGGTTTCGGCCTCACGCAGGACGGTGAGCGAGATGACCGCCATATCGGGCGCGATTGCCGTCATTCCTTCTGCCGAGACGGTGATTACGCCCGGCTTGGTGGCGGTGGCATCATCAGCGCGGGCGGAGGCAAGCGGCGCGATGAGGCCTGCCGCACACACGCTGGCGGCGAAGGCGCCGGTAACGAGGGCGCGGCGGCGGGAACGCAAGGGCAAGGTCATGAAAATCTCCGGTTCAGTGTCAATTTCGCGATCTCCTGTCTGGCGCGAGATTGTGGGCGCATTGGGGCGGAGGATCAACCTTGAGGCGGCGGAGGATCCATCCTCGGGTTTGTTGATCCGGCGATGAATCCCGTGAGGTGGTCTGACGGCCGGACACGGATTGCGGCTCTCCCCGGCACGCGGGCTGCAGCTGATTTTCCCCCGGAGGCACGCGGTGCGATGGCTCTGTCGCGATGCTTGTGAAGCAACCTGATTTGGTCTAAACGCCTCTTGTCGGGATGCGCTGTCCGTTCCGGCCTGAACGCGGGCTTCGCCCGCACCCTTCGGGCCGGTTACGCCGCAGGCGGATCCCCGGCGAAGGCCTGTAGCTCAATGGTTAGAGCCGGCGGCTCATAACCGCTTGGTTGGGGGTTCGAATCCCTCCAGGCCTACCAGTCTCTCCCGAATGCACGCAGACGCGGTTACGGCCCGCGTTCTTGGCCTCGTAGAGCGCGGTATCGGCTGCCTCCAGCACGGCCTGCGGGCTCGATCCGGTCCGGTGGCCGAGGCTCGCGACGCCAATGCTGACGGTCTGGCGGGGCGGCGAGTTGGGCAGCGTTTCGAGCGAGGTCAGGCGCACCGCAACGCAGATGCGTTCGGCGATGCTGGCTGCAGCCGAGGGCCCGTGGTCTGGAACGATCACGACGAATTCCTCACCGCCATAACGGGCCAGCAGACTGCCGTTGTCGGGAAGGATGTGCTCGATCGCCATGGACAGGCGCTGCAGGCATTCATCGCCGGCCTGATGGCCATAGGTGTCGTTGAAAGCCTTGAAGTGATCGACGTCGATCATCAGAAGCGACAGGTCGGACCCGTCCCGCCTGGCGGCGGCAAGGCTTTCGTCAAGAACGATGTCGAACTTGCGGCGGTTGGCAAGCCCGGTCAGGGGATCGGCGTAGGCTTTGGCGGCAAGGGCCTCATTGGCAATCCGCAACAGATTGTTCTTGGCAGTAATCTCCTCGAGAAGCCGGGCGGAGATTTGTTCCGCCTCGATCTGGCTAAGCCGGTTGTCGATCATCTGCAGGATGAAGGATCTGAGAAAGAAGAAATAGATCACGAAGGCGGGAAGCAGAACATAGGCGCCGGTGAAGAGCGCGGAAAGCGCGATCTGTCCCATCACCAGGACAATATTGATGAGCGCGGTGCCCGGCATCATGTAAGCGCGCCCCGCTGCGCCCTGCAGGATCGCGCTCATGACCGCCAGGGTGATCATCTGGGTACCGGGCGAGGTGTTGTGGATCAAGATCGCCCCGCACAGGCCCCACGCCAGACCGGAGACCAGCGACCCGATGACGAAGGTGCGAATCCAGCTCGGATCAAACGTGCCCGACTTGTGTTTGTTGAAACGGCGCTCGATAACGATGCGCATCGACACGTAGGCAATGGTGATCGCGGCGGCGGCGGCCGCAGCAACCAAGTGGCCGGAAAGCCCTGCGCTCAAGGCGGCGAGACCGATTGCAAACGCCGCCATCACATGCGGCCGCGCGTTGAAGAGTTCGGTGAGCGTTTGGTCGAGTTTCTGTTGAGACGCGATTTCCCTGCCGACGATCGTGAACGGATTCCAGAGTTCGGCAATACGCATGTCGGTTTATGTCTCTTGGGTCTCGATATCGCGCCGGATCCGGGTGGGGCGGGCGCATAAGTCATCAACGGGAAATCTGATCTTGATCTTCTCCTGGTACCTTACGGATCAGTCGTAAAGAATGCCTTGCCGTCAGTCCGAAATTCAGCATCGGCCGGACGGCAAGGCAGCTTGAGACTGTATGGGAAGGCGCGTTCGGGCTTCGGCCGCCCCTACTTGTCGAGTCCGTTTGCCCGGGCGACGAAATCTGTCAGGTGAGGAATGTAGTCCTCGGGCCCGCTGCCGCCGCCGGCTACCGCGGATGCAAAGGAATTCTTCGCCGCGCTCGCCATCGGTGTGGCCACGGTTGCTGCATTGGCCATCGATTCGATGTAGCGGAGGTCCTTGTAGGCATTGGAGAGCGTGAACTTGTGGGCCTCGCGGTTGCCCTCCAGGGCGTAGCCCATGAAGGTCTGGTAGAAACCGCATTCCATGCGGCCGCCGCGGATCACGCTGTCGAACTTCTCGATCGGGATTCCGACCTTCTGCGACAGGGCGAGGGCCTCCGAGTAAAGTGCTGCGTAGCCGAGCGAGATGAAGTTGTTGAGCAGTTTCATCTTGTGACCGTCGCCGACGTCCCCGAGATGGACAATCTTTCCGGCCCATGTGTCGATGATCGGACGAATGCGGGTGAATGTCTCCTCGCTCGCTCCCACCATACAGTCGAGCGCGCCTTCCCAGGCTTCCTTCGGCGTGCGCCCGAGCGGCGCATCTGCGAAACCAACGCCGATCTCCCCAAGGTCTGCGGCGAGGCGCAGCGTGGAGGTGGGGTCGCTGGTCGAGCAGTCTATGATCACGCTGCCGCGCTTGAGCTCCGGCTTCAACGCTGCAACGACGGCTTCGACCTGCGGCGATCCGGTGAGGCAGAGGAAGATGATAGAGCAGGCCCCGGCCATCTCCTCAAGCGATCCGGCTTCGGTCGCGCCGCGGCCGATGAGGTCGTCCACGGGCGCACGGTTGCGGTGGGCGATGACCGTGAGCGGATAGCCCTTTTCAACAATGTTCTTCGCCATGCCGTGGCCCATCAGGCCGGCGCCTACAAAGCCAACGGTTTCAGTTTCTTGCGTCATTTCGGTCTCCGGAAAAAGGGGTGGCCGGGCAGGAACCGCAGCCGACTGTTACACAGATGAAAGGCCAGAGTGTTTCAGCTTGGCGCTCGGGTTGCAAGCTGTGACGCAGCCTGCGGAAACCCTCGCGGGAAGACGCGGAAAACGCCGCCATGCGGCCATGCCCGATCCTCATGGAAAAAACCTTCTTCAAACAATCATGTTTTTGCGGCGCGGTGCTTGACAGTGATTGGGACCGTTAATAATCATGATTGCAACACTCAGGTTTACCCGGTTTTGACCCAAGGGAGGTTTTCAATGACCATTTCGGCACCGCGCGTTATCGCGCTTCTTGCTTCCGTCGCTGCATTCGCGGCCTTTGCCGCTCCGGCCCAGGCCGACGGTGAAGTCAACATCTACTCGTCGCGGCATTACGATACCGACGAAAAGCTCTTCGGTGACTTTACCGATGCCACCGGCATCGAGGTCAATCTCATTGAGGGCAACGCCGACGAGTTGATCGAGCGGCTGAAGGTCGAAGGCGCCAACAGCCCGGCCGATGTGTTCATCACCGTTGATGCCGGCCGCGCCTGGCGCGCCGATCAGGCGGGCGTTCTGGCCCCGGTCCAGTCCGAGGTGCTCAACGAGCGGATCCCCGAAGCGCTGCGCCACCCCGACGGCCACTGGTTCGGCGTCTCCACACGCGCCCGCGTGATCTTCTATGACAAGGAGAAGGTGAGCGAGCCGCCGCAGACCTATGCGGACCTTGCCGATCCGAAATACAAGGGCCAGATCTGCGCCCGCTCCAGCTCGAACATGTACATGCTCTCGCTGCTGGCTTCGCAGATCGCCCACAATGGCGAAGAGGCCGCAAAGGCCTGGGCGCAAGGTCTCAAGGACAATCTCGCGCGTGATCCCCAGGGCGGCGACACCGATCAGCTCAGGGCGGTTGCATCAGGCGAATGCACGATCGCCCTGGCCAACACCTACTACTTCGTGCGGGCCATCACCGGCGACGTTGACGGCCTGAGCGATGCGGTCGACCGGATCGGCGTCGTCTTTCCGGACCAGGACGGCAATGGCGCGCACGTCAATATCTCCGGCGTGGCGCTGGCCGCGAATTCGCCCAACCGGGAGAATGCCATCAGGTTCATGGAATATCTGACGAGCGAATCGGCGCAGTCCTATTTCGCCAACGGCAACAACGAGTATCCGGTGGTCGATGGCGTGGAGGCAAATTCCGCGGTCGAAGGTCTCGGCGACTTCAAGGCGGATGATCTCAATCTCAGCGAGCTCGGCAAGAACCAGGCCCGCGCCCAGGAGATCTACAACGAGGTCGGCTACAAGTAAGCCGTTGCGTCTGACAGTTCACTTCCGGGGAAAATGACCGTTCGCCCCCGGAAGCCATGAAGAGGCCCGGACATTTGGCGTCCGGGCCTTTTTGCGTTCCGCAGCGAGGGAGAGTGGTCTCACCAAAGGCCCAGCGCATTGCGATCACCGAGCCTGCGAAAATTCAATGAGCACTTCTGGTCAATTGACCAGATTAAGAAAGTTATAGAAAGCTTAAATAACGTTGGCGTTGGGCGTTGTTTGCAACTGATTCGATGAGAACTTCAAATGGGGTATCCGGTTAATCTCTACGAGATGATCATGCCGTCCTCGGATGACAAGAAGAACCGTGGTGCTCTGGAAGTGTTCGAGACAATCATTCTGGAGCGGTTTTTCAAGACGGCATTGACGGTGTGCACAATTACGATTGAAGCCGGAAACAAGCCGGGCGCCAGAATTCTTTGCGAAACCTACAGATCGCACCAATTGCGTGAAAGACGCTGGGTGGAATTCGCGTCGATAGATGCCGCGGTCGTCGAGGCGGGTCGGTTGGCGCACAACAAGATGCGCACTGGATTTCACTACAGATTGGCTTCCGTCGACAAGAGCTTCGGAAACCCCGCATCAACAGTGATGAACTGAAGACGTTCGGTGGCAGCTTCGGGCCAGTCCATCGAGCCTGCGTTTTCGCCCGCTCCCAACAACAAGACACTCGTTTTGTTGGCAGGTTTGCTCCCGAAACCGGGTGCAGGGGTGTTGAAATGACCGACCGCCGAACCCGGCGGCGGACCATGGCGTGCGCAGCTTTGCAGCCATTTCAGGGGCTTACATAAAAGCTTCGCAGATCTGTCATCGCGCGTTCATGCAACAGTGGTTCCTGCTGCCGTATGGACACAACGAAATCCCAGATACAGGTCGAAAATGTCTCGCGCTTTTTCGGACCTACGGCGGCTCTCGATGCCATCTCCGTTCGCCTCGAAAAGGGGGACTTCTCCGTCCTCCTCGGACCGTCGGGCTGCGGGAAGTCCACGCTCCTGCGACTGATTGCCGGGCTCGATAGCCAAACCGGCGGAACCATCCGGATCGGTGGCGCCGATGTCGGCGACCGGTCGCCGAGCATGCGCAACCTGTCGATGGTTTTTCAGTCCTACGCACTGTTTCCGCACCTGTCGGTGAGCGAGAACATCCTCTTCGGCCTCAAGGTGCGCCGGGTCGGCAAGGCCGAGCGTCAGGAGCGACTCGAGAAGGTGGCGGCGCTGATGGGGCTCACGCCATTGCTTTCGCGCAAGCCGTCCGAGCTTTCGGGCGGGCAGCAGCAGCGCGTCGCGCTCGCCCGCGCGGTGATCAGCGAGCGGCCGATCTGCCTGATGGACGAGCCGCTGTCCAATCTGGATGCCAAGCTGCGCGCCGACATGCGCGTGGAACTCAGGACGATCCAGCAGAAGCTCGGCCTGACGGTCGTCTATGTGACCCATGACCAGATCGAGGCGATGACGATGGCCGACCGGATCATCGTCATGAACCAGGGCCGGATCGAGCAGGTCGGCACGCCGGAACAGGTCTATGCCCGTCCTGCGACCACTTTTACGGCCGGTTTCATCGGCACGCCGCCGATGAACCTGTTCCCGGCACGCGCTCTCGCGGGCTCCTCCCTGCTGCCCGGCGGCGTGACCGACAGTCACCTGGTCGGCTTGCGGCCCGAAGACCTGTTCGTCGCTGAAAACGGCCCCGAAGCCGAGCTTGCCGGCATCGAGTATCTCGGCGCTGACCGGCTGGTATTCGCCCGTCTGGGCGCAACGGATTTCATCATGCGCATGCCCGCGAGCGCCGCGCAGCCGCCTGCGCGCTTCGCCCTCGGCTGGGCCGCAGGCTGCCACAGCATCTTCGATGTTGCGACCGGCGCCCGGCTCACGCAGTTCGACCCACTTTCCACGTCCACCACCAAGAAGGATCCTACCCATGAAACTGCTTAACGTCTTTCTGGCGACCTCGGCGCTGACCCTGTTCGCGGGCCAGGCAAATGCCGTCGATCTCGAGTTCTATTTCCCGGTCGCTGTCGGGGGCGCTGCCGCCGACACCATCCAGTCTCTGACCGAGGAATACGTGGCCAACAACCCCGATGTCTCGATCGACGCGATCTACACCGGCTCCTATGCGGACACCACGACCAAGGCGATCACCGCCGTTCGCGGTGGCAACGCCCCGCAGCTGATCATCTCGCTGTCGACGGACATGTACACCTTCATCGACGAAGACATGATCGTGGCCTGGGACAATTACGTCACCGAAGAGGAACAGGAAAACTGGATCGGCGGCTTCTATCCGGCGTTCATGGCCAACAGCCAGACCGAGGGCAAGACCTGGGGCATTCCGTTCCAGCGCTCGACCCCTGTGCTCTACTGGAACAAGGAAGCCTTCGAGGAGGCCGGCCTCGACCCCGATGCGGCGCCCGCCAACTGGGACGAGATGGTCGAAATGGGCAAGAAGCTGACCGTCAAGGACGACAGCGGCAACGTCACCCAGTGGGGCGTGCACATTCCGTCCTCGGGCTTCCCCTCCTGGCTCTGGACCGGCATCGTTGCCGGCAATGGCGGCAAGCTCGCAGATGACACCGGCAAGAACGTCACCTTCAACTCGGAAGCTGCCGTCGGCGCACTCGAGGCGCTGGTCGCGCTTTCGGCCGAAGACGCCGTGATGGCGCCCGGCATCCTCGATTGGGGCGGTACGCCGAAGGCCTTCTTCGAAGGTCAGGCTGCGATGATCTGGACGACCACCGGCAACCTCACCAATGTGCGCACCAACGCCCCGTTCGATTTCGGCGTCGGCTTCCTGCCGGGCCTCAAGCAGAACGGCGCGCCCACCGGCGGCGGCAACTTCTACCTGCTCAAGGGTTCGACCGAGGAAGAGCTTCAGGCAGCCGCCGACTTCGTGAAGTGGGCGACCGCGCCGGAACAGGCCGCCAAGTGGACGATCGCCACCGGTTATGTCGCGCCGCGTCCGGACGTCTGGGAAACCGAGACCATGAAGGAATACGTCGCGGATTTCCCGCAGGCGCTGGTTGCCCGCGACCAGCTCGACTATGCGGTCGCCGAGCTTTCGACCTTCGAAGGTCCGAAGGTCACCCAGCTTCTCAACTCGGCGCTGGAATCGGCCATCACCGGCCAGACCGCGCCGAAGGAAGCGCTTGACGGCGCCCAGGCGGAAGCCAACGCGATCCTGTCAGCCTACCGCTGATCCTCATCTCCTGTGGCGGGGCGCCGTTTTTGCACGTGCGCCCCGTCATTTTCCGTCTGGACCCGCCTCATGAACAGTCGCACATGGATCCACGCTTGGCTGATGCTGCTGCCGGCATTCGTGTTCCTGATCGCGTTCACGCATCTGCCGGCCGTCACCACCGTCATCGACAGCTTCTGGACCACGGCGAAGGGCCGGCGTCCGGCGGTGTTCACCGGTCTCGGCAACTATGAAAAGATGCTTGCGGACCCGGTGTTCCTCAAGGCGATGATCAATTCTGCGATCTATGCGGCGATCACAATCCCGGCCTCGATGGCTCTGGCGCTTGCGATGGCGCTTCTGGTGCACCGGAGCTTCCGGGGTGTGGGCTTCATCCGGATGGCATTTTTCACGCCGACCGTCCTGCCGCTGATCGCGGTCGCCAATATCTGGCTGTTCTTCTATGCGCCGGGCTTCGGTCTGATCGACCAGATCCGGCTGTTCTTCGGCCTGCCTTCGGCCAATTATGTGGGCCAGCCGGACACTGCGCTCTATGCCGTGGCCGCCGTGACGATCTGGAAGGAGGCGGGCTTCTTCATGATCTTCTATCTGGCAGCCCTTCAGACCATTCCGCAGTCGCTGCGCGAGGCCGCCGCGATCGAGGGATGCGGGCGCTGGACCTTCTTTCGGCGGGTGACCCTCCCGCTGATCATGCCGACAACGCTGTTCGTCTCGGTCAATGCCGTCATCAACGCGTTCCGGCTCGTCGACCACGTGTTCGTGATGACGAAGGGCGGGCCCGACAGCGCGACCATGCTTCTGCTCTACTACATCTTCGAGACCGGCTTCCGTTTCTGGGACACCGCCTATGCGGCAGCGCTGACGGTCGTGCTGATCGTGATCCTGTCGATTGCGGGAATAGGGCAGTTCTTTCTGGCGGACCGCAGGGTGCATTACAAATGATCCGCGAAACCGCATTCGACCGTGTGCTCTTTCGCGGTGGCGGCGTGTTGCTGGCGCTGATCTGGATCGCACCGCTTGCCTATGCGGTCTGGGCGGCGTTTCACCCGCCGGCCTTCGAGGCGCGGTTCGAATTGACGGCCCCGCTGACGCTCGAGAACTTCGCCTCGGCCTGGTCGCAGGCGCCGTTCGCGCGGTATTTCATCAACACCATCCTGCTCGTCACCATGGTGCTGAGCGTGCAACTGGTGCTGTGCACGCTTGCCGCATTCGCCTTTGCCCGGCTGGAGTTTCCGGGCAAGTCGATCCTGTTCACGCTGATCCTGCTGCAGCTTCTGGTGATGCCGGACATTCTGCTGGTCGAGAACTACAAGACCATGCGCGCCTTCGGCCTCGTCGACACGATCATCGCGATCGGGCTGCCCTATTTTGCCTCGGGCTTCGCGATCTTCCTGCTGCGCCAGACCTTCATGACCATCCCGAAGGAACTCGACGAGGCGGCCCGGGTCGAGGGCTGTTCCCTGCTGGGGCTGCTCTGGCGGGTCTATGTGCCGCTCGGCAAGCCGGCCATGCTCGCCTTCGGGCTCGTGTCGGTGAGCCATCACTGGAACAATTTCCTCTGGCCGCTGATCATCACGAATTCCGTTGAAACCCGGCCGCTGACCGTGGGTCTGTCGATCTTCGCGACCACCGACAGCGGCACCGAATGGGCGGTCATCAATGCCGCCACCCTCATGACCTCCGCGCCGCTTCTTATCGGATTCCTGCTGTTTCAGCGGCAGTTCGTGCAAAGCTTTATGCGTGCAGGCATCAAGTAAAAGGATACCAGGATGACCCTTTCGACCTTCGGCGCCGCCGTCAAATTGGATGTCTATCAATCGCTTGAGGACTGGATCTGCGAGGCGGACCGCCCGATCGAGATCCAGGATTTCGTCTTCCCCGAGGTGATCGCCGGCGATTGCTCGGACCTGGTCGCCAAGTACAAGAGTGTCCTTGAACCGCACCGGGGCGAGCGCGGCATTCACGGCCCGTTCTTCGGGCTCGACCTGTCCAATCCGGACCGGGCAATCCGCGCCGTCATCCAGGAGCGGTTCCTCAAGGGTTTGGAGATTGCCGAAAGCCTCTCCGCCACGCACATGGTGATCCACAGCCCGTTCACCTACTGGAACGTGCTCAACCGGCACAACTTCCCGGAAGTCATGCCGTCGATGTTCAAGGCTGCGGCCGATTGCCTGGAGCCGGTTCTCAAGCGCGCAGCCGATGTCGGCTGTACGCTGATGCTGGAAAACATCGATGACACCGATCCCGCGACACGGGTCGATCTTGTGCGCGAGATCGGCCACCCCAATCTGAAAGTGTCGATCGACACGGGCCACGCGGACCTGGCGCATGGCCGGTACACCGCCCCGCCGGTGACCGATTTCATCGCCGCGGCAGCAGGACATCTGGGCCATGTTCACCTTCAGGATCTCGATGGCTACGCTGACCGTCACTGGCATCCGGGCGAGGGCCGTATCAGCTGGTCGCCGCTGCTTTCAGCGCTTGAAGACCTTGAGGAAACGCCGCGGCTCATTCTCGAGGTGCGCCGTCACACCGAAAGGCTGCCCGCAAGCGTGCGCTGGCTCGAGGGATTGCGTCAGGCCGGATAGTCCCGGTTGCAAACCCGTTCCGGTGGACCTCAAACCCCGGACGCGCTAACACTTCGGCTTGGCGACCGGGCGGTTTACGGCCCGGCGCCGTAGCGTTCGGGAGGGGCACAATGAGCGATTTCGAGATCAGGCCGGAGTTTGCGGTTCAAGACGAGACGGCGTTGCGCGCCCTGTTCCCCGAGACGCACGAACTTGCCGTCAAGAAGGTGCTCGGTGCGCTTGATCCCCATGCGTGCGACTTCATCAGCCGGTCACCGTTCCTGTGCCTCGGGACCCAAGATCTCGACGGCCGGGCCGATGTCAGCCCGCGCGGCGATCATGCCGGCTTTGTCCGTATTCTCGACCGGAACACGCTGGCGATCCCGGACCGGCCCGGCAACAACCGGCTCGACAGCTTGAGCAATATCGTCGCCAATCCGAGTGTCGGACTGCTGTTCATCATTCCCGGTTACGACGATACGCTTCGGGTCAACGGGCGGGCGACGATTGTCAACGACCCGGAGCTTCTCGAAAGCATGAGCGTCAATGGACGGGCTCCGAAAATCGCCATCGTTGTCAAGGTCAGCGAGACCTTCCTCCATTGCGCCAAGGCCTTCCGCCGTTCGCATCTGTGGGACCCGGAGCACCATCAGGACCGGACCGAAATGCCGTCTCTCGTCAAGATGATCCTCGATCAGACCACGGGTGCGCCCGACGACGAAGACGAGATGCGCAAGCTCGACGAGGGGTTAGAGGAAGACTACCGGAAATCGCTCTACTAAGGCCCCGCCCTATTCAGCCGAAATCCTGTGAACGATACCGTACATACATTGTTTCGAGGGGTGGCAACGCCGCGCATCCAAGCGAGTGCGCGGCGCGGCATTTGTCGCGATGGTACCGGATCGGACCGAGGCGCTGTAACGCTTTCAAATGATGCAGTAAGTTGTCGCTCAATTGACTCCAATTGAGCGCGACCTGAATCAGGCGGCCAGTGCCTCGGCGTCGCTGCCTGCGGGCAGGCGCAGCGGGCAAGCCGAATCGGTGACCGCGCGCCATATGGCTTTGACGACGTCCTCCGACCGGGTCGGTTCCTTTCCGGCGTTTGCCATCAGCGCATCCATCACCTCTTGGGTGAAGGGCGCATATTCCGCAGGCGTTTCGGGTGCATCCGCCATCAGAGTCCTGGCATTGGCGCTGAAGCGGGTCGACGGGGCCTGGCCCGGCAGCACCAGCCGCGTCCGGATGCCCAATGGCGCGAGCTCCAGCGCAAGAGATTCGGTATAGGCATTCACGGCGGCCTTGCTGGCCGTGTAGAGCTGCAGGAGCGGCAGCGGTTTGAGCGTGACACTCGAAGACACATTGACGATGACACCCGCCCGCCTGGTCCGCATCTGCGGCAGGACCGCGCGGATCATCTCGAAGGTTCCGAAGGTGTTGGTCTCGAAGATCATCCGGGCGGTCTCGTCCGGGGTGGCCTCGAAGGCCGACAGCCAGCCGATCCCGGCATTGTTCACGAGCGCGTCGACCGGTCCCGCTGCCTGCACGGCCCGGGCAATGCTGTCGCGGTCGGTCACGTCAAGCTGCAGCAGATGCAAACGATCCGAGGGTGGAAGCAGGGTTTCGTCCGGTGTGCGCATGGTGGCCACGACGGACCAGCCCTGGTTTAGAAAATGGCGCGCAGCCTCAAGCCCGAAGCCCGAGGAACATCCTGTGATCATCACTGTGGGCATGTCGATATCTCCTTGTTGTGGATGATTGCTATATCGACAGGAATGACAGGACTATCTATCATCAAGAGTGCTAAGAATTTTATCGAGAGTACGAAATGGCTGATCCGCTCTCCGAAGTGATATCGCTTCTCAGGCCCACCGCGCCCTTTTCGAAGCTCGCTCACGCCTCCGGGCCTTTCCGGGTGCGTCGCGACGATGTGACCGAGGTGTTCTATTCCATGATGCTGTCCGGGAGGGCCTGTCTGGAGATTGACGGCAAGGCGCCCATGGAACTGGCGGAGGGCGACTTTGTTCTCATTCCGGTTGCATCCGCATTCACGCTTTCAAGCCTTGATCCGCCTCCGCCGCCCGGGCTCAGCAGCCGTCCGGTGCTTTGCGAGGACGGGATCTTCCGGATCGGCCCAACCTCGGGGCCGGCAGAGGTTCAGCAGTTGATCGGCCGTTGCAGCTTTTCGGGTCCCAATGCCCAGCTTCTGGTGTCGCTACTGCCGGACATGGTCGTCGTGCGGGGCGAAAACCGCCTTGCTGCATTGGCGGGACTGGTGCGCGACGAGGCGAGGGCGAACCGCCCGGCGCGGGATGTCGTGGTCGAGCACCTGTTGCAGGTGCTGCTGATCGAGGCGTTCCGTTCGACCACCCTGTCAGACTCCACGCCGGGGTTGTGCCGCGGGCTCGCCGATCAGCGCATAGGCCCGGCCTTGCGCGCCATGCATGCGGCGCCCGAAGCGAGCTGGACCCTGCCGAAGCTTGCGAACGAGGCCGGGCTGTCGCGCTCGGCCTTCATTGCCCGGTTCAATCAGATCCTCGGCGTCACGCCGATCGGCTACCTTCTGAACTGGCGGATGACGCTCGCGCGGCACTGGCTCAGTTCGACCAGGATGAGCATTTCGGAGATTTCGGAGAAGACCGGGTATGGCTCTGTCAGTGCATTCAGCAGTGCGTTCGCGCGGCACGTGGGCTGTCCTCCGGCGCGCTATGCAAGGGGTGCGGCAGACGCATGACCCGGCTCGGCCGGCCGGATATGTGGCATCACGCGCTGGGCAGCAAAGCGTCCGCCCGGGGCCGGATGATCTTTCTGGGCTGGCTCGACCTGCCGATCGTATGGCACAGCAGCACGACCGGCAACAGGCCGAACCCGACGATCATCAGCGACGGCAGCGCCGCCTGCTGGAGCCGCTCGTCGGACGCAAGGCGGTAGGCCTGGACGGCGAGCGTGTCGAAATTGAAGGGCCGCATGATCAGCGTGGCGGGCAGTTCCTTCATCACGTCGACAAAGACGATCAGCAGTGCGGTGAGCAGGCTCGGTCTTAGCAGCGGAAGGTGGATCTCGAACAGCATGCGGCCGGATCCACGCCCCAGCGTGCGCGCCGCAGCATCGATGTTGGGCTTGATCGCCGAGATGCCGGTGTCGAAGGCGCCGAGGGCTGCGGCAATGAAGCGGACCATGTAGGCCACCACCAGCAGCCCGATCGAGCCCGTGAACAACAGCCCCGTGGAGACATCGAAATTGGCCCGTGCCCAGGCATCGATCGTGTTGTCGAGTGCCGCGAAGGGGACCAGCAGGCCCACGGCGATGACGCCGCCGGGCACCGCGTAGCCGATACCCGCCGCGGCTGCGGAAAAGCGTGCGGCAAGGCTGGGCGCGATGCGGGCGCAAAAGCCGATGACGATGGCGCCGGCGACGGTGACGAGGGCTGTGACCGTTGCCAGGATCAGCGAATTTTCGACGAAGCCGAGGTAGCGACCGGAAAAGGGCGACCGGCCGGCATCCACTGCCATGTCGAACAGCACGACGAGCGGGATTGCGAAGCCCACTGCCACCGGCAAGGCGCAGGCCGCGAAGGCCGCTGCGGCGCGCCAGCCCTTGAGCGGATGACGCTCCATGGTTTCGTTGCGCGAGCCTGCGGGGAAGCGCTTGGCCGCACCCCGCTGGGCGCGTTCGAGAAGCGCGAAAGCCAGGGCGACCGCAAGCAGGCAGAGCGCCAGTTGCGAGGCGGCCATGCGGTCGCCCATCGAGAACCAGGCCGAATAGATGCCGGTGGCGAATGTCTGCACGCCGAAATGCGCCACCGTGCCGAAATCGGCGATCGTCTCCATCAGCGCCAGGATCACCCCGCCGGCGATTGCAGGGCGCGCCATCGGCAGGCTCACCCGCCAGAAGGCAGACCAGGGCGTATGCCCCAGTGTGCGGGCGGCGAAATAGGCGGTCGGCGATTGCTTGAGGAAGGCTGCGCGGGCGAGCAGATAGACGTAGGGGTAGAGCACGAAGACCAGCATTGCCGCGGCCCCGCCCAGCGAGCGGATTTCGGGAAACCAGTAATCCCGGGGTCCCCAGCCGGTGATGGCCCTCAACGCTGTCTGAACCGCGCCCGGGTGATCGAGCAGGTCGGTATAGGCATAGGCCAGAACATAGGCGGGGAAAGCCAGCGGCAGCGCCAGCATGATCTCGAAGGTCCGGCGCAACGGGAACGCGCAGGTGGTGACGAGCCATGCCGTGGCCGTGCCCACAGCCGCCGCTCCGAAGCCCACCAGCACGACCAGCTTGACGGTGGTCCAGGCGTAGCGGGGCAGCACCGTCGCCATCAGGCTGTTCCAGGTGTCCAGCGTGCCGGAAGCCGCCGTCACCGCAACCGCGACAATCGGCGCGAGGCAGAGAAGCGAGACGATCCAGGCCATGGTCTTGAGTGCGCGTTCGCCCACGGGCGGAATGTCCTTTGTCTCCTGCAGCGCCGTGCACCGGTGGTGATGCACAAAGGTCGCCGTAACCTGTTGACGTGATGCATCCGCGCGACCTCTCAGATGAAAATCCTCGAGCGCGAGAGGCATCGGGCCGGGCCTGCTCCGGCCTTGCTTCGGATTGTGGAGTAATTCATGCAGGTTTTAGCGTCAACAGCCGCACCCGGGCCGCCATTCCGGTCCATCCCGGGCATGCCCGGCCGGTGGTCACATTGACGCGGACCGGGTCATTGCCTAAACCTGACCGCAGTCATTGCCGCGACGTAACCCAGCGGCCTCAAAGAAAAGACAACGGACAGTTTCATGGACCTTCGCCCCATCGACCAATCCTATTCTGTGGCCGGGCAAATCTCGCCTGAAGACCTCGAGGCCATCAAGGCTGCCGGCTTCAAGTCGGTGGTCTGCCACCGCCCCGACGGAGAAGCGCCGGATCAGCCGGATTTTGATCAGATCCGTCAGGCCGCAGAGGCTATGGGTCTGGAAACACGCCACATTCCGATCGGCCCGATGGGCGTGACCGCCGACGCGGTTCGCGAAATGGTCGATGCGATCGAGGAACTGCCGAAGCCGATGCTCGGCTATTGCCGCTCGGGTGCGCGCTCGACGGCGGTGTACCAGCACACGGCGCATCTGCGCGGCTAAACGCGCAGACGACCCGACTAAAGGCCTGATTGCCTTAACGTCAGGTCAGGACCTTGGCGACGGCCTCGCGCCGGGCGCGATTGCGGCGCTGCCACCTGAGAAACCCGAGATAGGCGAGCTTGACGACTTGGCGTATGCCGGGCGTGTGAAACAGGAACGCCATGCGCCTGAGCCAGGGCAGCCTGCGCCAGATCGCCGCAAAGGCATCCACTCCGATCATGTAGTCATCGTTGCTGATGGTGTTCGAGCCGCTCGGGCGGGTGTGAAACCGGCCCAGCAGATCCTCGCGGGTCTTGCCTTGCGGCAGTTCCCCGTCGTCCAGACCGCCGATTTCCACCCACTCAATCAGCCCATGGCGGTCAATTTTCCGATAGAGCGCGACCTCCTGACGACAGACCGGGCATTCCTCGTCATACCAGACGGTCAGCGGGAGAACGCCAAAAGGGTTCGACCCTGCCGGAGTGTCAGGCGCGGATTCTGTGCTCTGTTTCTGCCGGTTCGGTTTCTGCATGGACGCCATTTGGGGTGAGACCAAGCGCTTGCAAGTCCGGCCGCATCAGCTGCGCGGCTTTGTCGCCCCTGAACCACGGATTTCGGACAGCGTGCGGGTCGGCGTGATCGCTTCGGGATCGAGCTTGATCTCGATGATCGAGGCGACGCCGCTTTCCTGTGCGCGCTCGAAGGCGGCGGCGAAATCAGCGGTTTTCCCGACCGTCTCGCCATGACCTCCATAGGCGCGTGCGAGGGCGGCAAAGTCCGGGTTGGTGAGTGCGGTTGCGCTGACCCGGTTGGGATAGTCACGCTCCTGATGCATGCGGATCGTGCCGTACATGCCGTTGTTGACGACGATGACGATGATCGGCAGATCATGCTGGATGGCAGTGGCGAATTCCTGGCCATGCATCATGAAACAGCCATCGCCGGCAAAGGCGACGACCAGCCGGTCGGGGAAGGCCTGCTTTGCAGCCACGGCCGCGGGCACGCCATAGCCCATGGAGCCGGATGCAGGGGCGGCCTGGGTGGCGTATTTGCGAAAGCGCACATAGCGGTGCACCCAGGTGGCGTAGTTTCCCGCGCCGTTTGTCAGGATCGCGTCTTCGGCGAGGTGCTCGCGGAGCCAGTCGATGATCGGGCCCATATGCACATCACCGGGTCCGGACTGGGGCGGCGTCGACCAGTTGAGATAGGATTGGTGGAGGCGCGCCACATCGTCGGCACGGCCGGGCATCGGGTCGACATCGATCGATGAAAGGGCAGCGGCGAAGGAGGCCGGATCGGCGTTGATGGCAAGGCTCGGCCGATAGACGCGTCCGAGCTCGGCGCTGTCGGGGTGGACATGCACCAGCGTCTGCTTGGGGAAGGGAATGTCGAGGAGCGTATAGCCTGACGACGGCATTTCGGAAAAGCGCCCCCCGATCAGCATGACCAGGTCCGAGGACTTGACCGCCTCGGCCAGGTCCGGATTGATGCCGATCCCGACATCGCCCGCATAGCAGGGATGGGCATGATCGAACAGCATCTGGCGGCGGAACGAGCAGCCGACCGATATCTGCGCGCGCTCGGCAAAGCGCTCGATCTGGCGCACGGCCTCATCGTTCCACCTGGTGCCGCCAAGGATCATGATCGGGCGCTCGGCGCTTGCCAGGTGTTCGGCGAACTCCGTCATCTGCGCATGGCCGGGGTGGATCGCAGCAACCGGGTTGGGCAGGATTTCGGCGGGTGGCGTTTCGACCACCTCGCGCAGAACGTCTTCGGGCAGGGCCAGCACCACCGGCCCGGGACGACCGGACTGGGCGACCGAGAAGGCGCGGTTGACGAATTCGGGGATGCGGGCCGGATCGTCGACCTCGGCCACCCATTTGGCGAATTCGGTGAAGGCGCGGCGGTACTCGACCTCCTGGAAAGCTTCGCGCTCGCGCGCATCGCGCTGCACCTGGCCGATGAAAAGCACCATCGGGATCGAATCCTGCCGGGCGACATGCAGCCCGGCCGTGGCATTGGTCGCGCCGGGGCCGCGGGTGACGAAACAGACGCCGGGCTTGCCGGTGAGCCGTCCCCAGGCATCGGCCATCATTGCCGCGCCGCCTTCCTGACGGCACACGGTGACGCCGACACCGGAATCGACCAGGGCGTCTAGCACCGCGAGATAGCTTTCGCCCGGAACGCAGAAAAGCCGTTCCACGCCGTTGGCCTTCAATGTGTCGACTACGAGTTCGCCGCCGGTTTTCATTTATTTGGACCTCTTGATCGGATGTCTTCGAGCTCGGCCAGCACCTCTTCGGTATGCTCGCCAAGACGCGGGCTTGGCCGGGTGTAGGTAAGGGGCGAGGCCGGGAGCAGAATCGGCGCCCGCACCGAGGGAATGTCCGTGCCGGCCCTGTCGCTCAGGTCCATCCTGAGTTCCCGCGATATTGCCTGCGGATCGGCGAACATCTCGGCAATGGTGTTGATCGGCCCCGCGGGCACGGCATTGTTTTCACAGGCAGCCAGCATGTCGGCCTTGGTCCAGCTTCGCATTGCGGCGATGATCTCCTCGCGCAAGCGGTCGCGATGGGCGACACGGGACGGGTTGGTCTGGAAGTCGGGGTCCGCCGCCATCGCGTCGTTGTTCAGGAGCTTGCAGAAGCGCTGGAACTGTCCGTCATTTCCGACCGCGATGATGACATGGCCGTCACTGACGGGAAACACCTCGTAGGGCGCGATGTTCATGTGCGCATTGCCCATCTGCACCGGGGCCTCACCGGAGATCAGGTAATTGAGGTTCTGGTTGCCGAGAATGCCCGCCTGGGTGTCGAACAGCGCCATGTCGATCATCTGGCCCTCGCCGGTTTTCTCGGCATGGCGCAACGCCGCCTGAATGGCGATGACGGAATAAAGCCCGGTGAAGATATCGGAGATGGCGACGCCGGCCTTTTGCGGTTCGCGGCCCTTCTCGCCGGTGATCGACATCATGCCGGCCATGGCCTGGATGATGAAATCGTAGCCGGCGCGCGGCGCGTAGGGGCCGGTCTGGCCGAAACCGGTGATCGAGCAATAGACAAGGGCCGGATTGGCCTGTTTCAGGCTTTCGTAGTCGAGGCCGTATTTCTTCAGCCCGCCGACCTTGAAGTTCTCGATCACCACATCGGCGGTGGCGATGAGATCGCGCGCGGCGGCGGCTCCCTCGGCACTGGCGATGTCGAGTGTTATCGAGCGCTTGCCGCGATTGGCCGAATGGTAATAGGCGGCCGAAAGGTTTTCTCCGTCGGCGCCGGTGACGAAGGGAGGACCCCATCGGCGGGTGTCGTCGCCGCCTTCGGGGTGTTCGATCTTGATTACGTCGGCGCCGAGGTCGGCGAGCAGCTGACCGGCCCAGGGACCGGCCAGGATGCGCGCCAGTTCAATGACCCGGACCCCGTGAAGCGGCGGGCGGGGAGTGGAGCTTTGCTCTTGCGTCATAATCTGCTCACAGTGATTTCCGGCTTTCGCGCCTGCTCTTCGCGAGGAGCCGCTTTGGGTGGCAAGACCGGGCCATCTCGGGATTGTCTGTTAGCAGGTTTGTCCGGACTGTGTCACGCCCGCACCGGCGGGGCTTGAACGTGCGGGCTCGCCGATATCAGGGCTTGTCCTGAGGCCACATTCATGGCTTCGGCGTATGGCAGGGTTCAGGACGGTGCGGGGATGTATCGATCGAGCCAGTCCGCGAAGCGGCTCATCGCGTCGTCGCGGTTGATCTCGTTGAGCGTTTCGTGACGCGTGTCCGGCAACACCCGGCTTTCGATGTTTTCGAGCCCGGTGTTTTGCATCCGGTCCGCCAGCCATTCGATGGCCTTGCCCTTGTCGGTGGCGGGATCGTCGCCGCCGCCAAGCAGGTGAACAGGCAGGTCTTTCGGCAGCTTTTCGAGCTGTTCCCTGCCGCCGCCGCGATAGATCAGATCGAAAACGTCGCGCCACATGCTGACTGTGGCATCCCAGCCGCAGAGCGGATCGGCGATGTAGGCGTCGACCTCGGCCGGATCGCGCGACAGCCAGTCGAAATCCGTGCGCCGGTCGGGCATCGCCTTGGCCCAGGCCTGGAAGGTGAGCTTGGGCAGGATCGCGCTCGGCGTGTCGGATCCCTTGAAGAAAGCTTCGACGGCGAGCAGCGCCTGTCCCGCGCGGCCCGCGGCGCCGGCCTTGAAGTTCGAGTTCCAGACCGCGAGCGCGTGGCTGGCCCGGGGATGGGTTTCGGCGAAATTCAGCGCAATCAGCCCGCCCATGGAATGGCCGAAGGTGATCACCGGCAGGTTCGGGTGTTTTCTACGGATGTGGGCGTGAACGGCGGCCACGTCCGCGATCACCTTGTCGGCGCCATCTGACCCGGCAAAAGCGCCGGGGATGGAATCCGGTGCGCGGGTCGCGCCATGGCCGCGGTGATCATGAGCGTAGACATGATAGCCGCGTTCGGCGAGGAAGCCTGCGAACGACCGGTAGCGGGCGGCATGCTCGGCCAGCCCGTGATTGATCTGCACGACGCCGCGCGCCGGATCGGCTGCGGGCATGTGCCTTACGGCCAAGGCCGCACCGGTCGGGCTTTCGAGGGTGAAGGGGGAGAATTCCTGCTCTGTCATGGCAATCACATGACCCCGCGTTGCTTCGACCGTCAAGCGTGCAATCAAACCGGCGCTTGCCCCGGCTCAAAAAATCGCTAGGTGAGTGGCAACGAGACATGGAGTGCAAGACGTGAGCGATCTGAGCCTGAACCAAGCCATCGACAACATCTACGCGTCGATTCAGAACGACAATGAAGACCTGGACAGTCATATCGCCGCGCTGAAGGCCGCGATGGCGCGTGAAGGGGTCAAGGAGGCCGTGTTCGATCCGGGCAAGCTGGCGCAGTCCAACCGCCAGGGCCGCAAGATCATGCAATCCTATTTCCGGCAGAAGGGCGTGAAGGTCAGCTTCGCCTCCTGACGCCGCGCCCGCTTTGGCGCTCCCGCCGGCCTGAGACTTTTCTTTTGCGCAGCTTTGGGTAGGGTTTATCCGACCGGGGGCGCTTTCGGTCACTGTGTGCCGAACCACCGGATGTCTGCGGTGGCATGCGCAAGGCGGGAAGGGACAAGTGGCGGGCAAGGACGAAATCGACGCCAGCGATCTGGATGAGGTGCTGGCGGATGCCGACACGGCGACGCTGCTGGGCGACAGACCGGAACCCGAGGTCCGGTTCGGCGGCGCGCGTGCGGGCCTCGGCTTTCTGATCTTCGTACTCGGCATCGCCTGCGGCATTCCCGCGGCGATCTTCATGCCCGGGTTCCTGAGCGATCACGGGGCTGTGGTGCTCGGCATCATTCTGGGCGCGCTCTTGTTCGTGCTGGTGATCCTGTCGCTGGTCTTCGTGTTCCGGCAGCCGCTCTGGCGCTGGCTGTTCCGTCGGTCTGAGATCGAGGTCACGCGTTTTGCCGGGCCACTGGCGGATGTGGCGCGCTATGCAGCCAATCAGCGGGTCGACGAAGCGACGCAGGCGGCGCGGAATTTCGCCGAGATCGCACTGGCGCGATATGCCTGGGTCAGCTCGCGGCGCTGGCTGGTGGCGTCGATTACCGGACTGATTGCTGCCATGGCGGCTCTGGCGGGGTCCGCCCTCCTGTTCGAGCAGAACAAGCTTTTGAGGGCGCAATCGGGGCTTCTGGTCGAACAGAACCAGCGCATCGACTTCCAGAACAGCCTGATCGATACGCAGATCCAGTTGGCCGAGGCCGAGCGCAGCGCGCAGATCGGTCCGGAGGTGGTGGAGATCGGTTCGCTGATCGGAGCGGAGCGGCAGGCGTTCCTCGATGGCGGTGGCGATATTGATGATTTCGATCTTTCCGACCTGAGGAGTTCGACCCGGGGCCGCATCATTGCGGCGAGCCTGGTGGCGCGCCCCTACCGCTACCTGGCGCCATCGAATGCCAATCCGCGCGATACTGACGGCCTTATCCGGAGCGCGCTGGCGCGGCGGCCGGCGGTGCTGGCGGATCCGTCGGTGCTGGACCGCGAGGACCCCACAAACCGGGAGCGGCTGGTCGACCGCGCCGTCAGTCCGGAGCGGGGCGACTTGCTGACCATGCTGACGGCGAACTCGGTCCACCAGACAGAGGCCCTGACCTTCCTGGGCGCGGATTTCTCCTATGCGGAGTTCCGCCGCGAGGAGGCGCTGGACCTGTCGATGCGGCATGCGCGGCTGGCCTATGCCGATTTTTCCTGGACGCGGATGCGCGATTGCCGGTTCGGCGGAGCCCAGCTCGACCATGCGCGGTTCGACAACGCTGTCATCCGAACCAGCGATTTCTCCTCGATTGCCGCGGAGGACGTCGAGGAGCCGTTTACTGCCAGAGACCTTGATTTCCTGCGCACCAACATGGCCGGGGCGAGCTTTCGCAAGAGCGTCATCTACCGCGCCGACTTCAGGGATATCCACGGCATCGCGCCGGTGTTCGACGATGCCGCGGTGGCGATGGCGGATTTCACGGCCGCCAGCATTGGTGGCGCGAGCTTTCGCAATGCCATGATCATCGACACGGTGTTCGACAATGCGAGCCTGCTCTCGCTGGATCTCGAAGGCGCGATCGTTTTCGAGCAGACATTTCTGCAGCAACTCAGGCAGGTGGCCGAACCGGGAAGCTTCGTTGCAGAGCGCTGGCGCCTGACGCCGATATCGGCGGGCGAGGTTGCCGAGCATCCGCGCTACATCGAGATGACAAACCACGTGCCCGAAACAGCCTATGCGAACCGCCAGGCGTTTCGCATCAGCCAGGTGGAAGCGACCGGCGGGGACTGAGGAACCGGTCGAGCGGGCGGTCAGTCTTTGCCGTCTGCATTGCCCTTGGCCTTCGATTCGCATAGATAGCGCTCAAAACCACCCGAAATTTTAGTCTGGAGCACATCGTGGCACGGCAGTTCATCTATCACATGGCAGGTCTCAACAAGGCCTATGGCGCCAAGAAGGTTCTCGAAAACATTCACCTGTCGTTCTACCCGGACGCCAAGATCGGCATTCTGGGTCCCAATGGCGCGGGTAAATCGACGGTGCTCAGGATCATGGCCGGGCTCGACAACGAGTTCACGGGCGAAGCCTGGCTGGCCGAAGGGGCGACCCGTGGCTACCTGCCGCAGGAGCCCCAGCTCGATCCGTCCAAGACCGTGCTCGAGAACGTGATGGAAGGCGTGGCCGAGAAGCAGGCGATCCTCGACCGCTACAACGAACTGATGATGAACTATTCCGACGAGACCGCCGACGAGGGCGCGCAACTCCAGGACATCATTGACGCCCAGAACCTGTGGGATCTCGACAGCCAGGTGGAGATGGCGATGGAAGCACTGCGCTGCCCGCCCGGCGAAGCCTCGGTCGAAGGGCTTTCGGGCGGTGAGAAGCGCCGCGTCGCCTTGTGTGCGCTGCTGCTTCGCCAGCCGGACCTGATCCTGCTCGACGAACCGACCAACCATCTCGACGCCGAAAGCATCGCGTGGCTTGAAAAGCATCTGCGCGAATATCCCGGCGCCGTGATCATGATCACCCATGACCGCTACTTTCTCGACAATGTGACGGGCTGGATTCTCGAACTCGACCGCGGCCGGGGCATTCCCTATGAGGGCAATTACACCGCCTATCTGGAAGCCAAGGCCAAGCGCATGAAGCAGGAAGGCCGCGAGGACGCCGCCCGCCAGAAAACGCTTTCGCGCGAGCAGGAATGGATTGCCTCGTCTCCGAAGGCCCGCCAGGCCAAGTCGAAGGCGCGTATCCGGGCCTATGACGAACTGGTCAAGTCCGCCAGCGACCGCCGGCCGGGCGAGGCGCAGATCGTCATTCCCACCGGCGAACGGCTCGGCCAGGTGGTGATCGAGGCAGAGGGTCTGTCCAAGGCCTATGGCGACCGGCTGTTGATCGACGACCTCAATTTCAAGCTGCCGCCCGGCGGCATCGTCGGCGTGATCGGCCCCAACGGCGCGGGCAAGACCACGCTGTTCCGGATGATCACCGGACAGGAGAAGCCCGATTCCGGCGACATCACCATCGGCGAGACCGTCAACCTCGCCTATGTCGACCAGAGCCGCGATTCACTCGATGGCGACAAGACCGTGTGGGAGGAAATCTCCGGCGGCAACGACATCATCAAGCTCGGCAAGCACGAGATGAACTCCCGCGCCTATTGCTCGACCTTCAACTTCAAGGGCGGTGACCAGCAGCAGAAGGTGGGCACGCTTTCGGGTGGTCAGCGCAACCGGGTGCACCTGGCCAAGCTGCTCAAATCCGGCGGCAACGTGCTGCTGCTTGACGAACCGACCAACGATCTCGACACCGAGACGCTGGGCGCGCTTGAGGAGGCGCTGGAAAATTTCGCCGGCTGCGCCGTCATCATTTCGCATGACCGCATGTTCCTCGACCGTCTCGCCACCCACATTCTCGCCTTCGAGGGGGACAGCCATGTGGAATGGTTCGAGGGCAACTTCGAGGATTACGAGAAGGACAAGATCCGCCGCCTCGGCGCGGAATCGGTCAACCCCAGGCGCGTGACCTACAAGCCTTTAACTCGGTAGGATAAAAAAATCTCCCCGGGCGTGGAACCTTGTTGCCTCAGCCGCGTTTACGCGTCTGGGGCAACGTCTGGGGGTATGAGTCTTGCTCAAAAGAAATGACGGTCGTGACTGCGCGATTGACTTCGGTGACATCTTCGATGGGTTGCCCAGTCCGCACATGGTTCTCGATCGCAATCATTGCTACGTGGCCGTCAACAAGGCCTATGAAAAGGTCGTCATGCGCGGCCGGGACGAACTGATCGGCCGCAACCTGTTCGATCTGTTTCCCAATGACGGGGAAAGCGGCCAGCGTTTGCGTGATTCCTTTGACCGTGTCATCGAGACCGGAGAAGCCGATACGCTCGCCTACATTCCCTATGATATCCCGCGACCGCCCGAGAAGGGCGGCGGCATGGAGCAGCGCTACTGGACGGCGGTCCACACGCCTGTTTCCGGCAAGTCCGGCACCGACAGATACGTGATGCAGAACACCGTCGATGTGACCGACATCGTCAGGTTGCGTCAGGCGGCCAGCCTGCCATTCAGAAGGGCCGAGACACAGCTGCTCGAGCGGGCCCGCGAAGCGGAGGAGCAGCACAAGGCGCTGATGTCCGAGAGCGCAGAATTCCGGCGGCTGTTCCAGCTCGCGCCGGGGTTCTTTGCTGTGCTCACCGGTCCGGACCATGTGTTCACCTTTGCCAACGACGCCTACATGCGCCTCGTCGGAGAGCGTCAACTGATCGGCAAGCCCGTCCGCGAGGCCATGCCGGAAGTCAGCGAGCAGGGGATCATGGATCTTCTGGACGAAGTCTACCGGACAGGCACGCAATATCAGGCCGAGTCCAGGCGCTTGATGATCCGGAACACGGAGACCAATGAGCTGCAGGAAACCTTCCTCGATTTTTCCTATGATGCGATCCGCGACACGAAGGGCAACATCACCGGCGTCTTCGTGCAGGGCAGTGACCGCACCGAGGACGTCAAACGGCAGCACCGCCAGCGCCTTTTGCTCGCGGAACTCAATCATCGGGTCAAGAACACGCTGGCTTCGGTTCAGTCCATCGTCTCCCAGACCCTGCGTTCGGCGCCGGATCCGGCGACGGCGCGGCACGACATCGGCGCCCGGCTCGCAGCGCTCTCCAAGGCACACAACCTTCTGAGCGCGCAGGAATGGACCAGCACCGATCTCTGCGAGATCATCGAACAGGAAGTCTCTGTCTTCGATCCGGAGCGCATCAGCCTCGACGGGCCGCGCTTCACCCTGTCGCCGAAGGCCTCTATCTCGCTTGCCATGCTCGTTCATGAACTCTCGACCAACGCCGTCAAATATGGCGCCCTGAGCAGTGACGCCGGTCATGTCACCGTTCGATGGCACGAGGAGCCGGAAGTGGGACTGAAACTCACCTGGCGGGAATCCGGCGGGCCGCCCGCGGTTCAGCCCGACGGAAAGGGGTTCGGCACCCGCCTGATCCAAAGCATCGTCTCCGGCGAATTCGGCGGCACCTTCGAACCCTCCTTTAGTGAACAGGGGTTCTCCTGTATCATCACCCTTGAAGCCGCCCTGTTGAGCGGCGCGAAAGTTCGGATATGAAAGCTGACGCACGCAAACCGTTGTCCATCCTTGTCGTCGAGGATGAAAGCCTCATCGCGATGAACCTCGAAATGATCCTGGAAGACCTCGGCCACTTCGTGATCGGCCCGGTGATGACGTTGAAGGATCTCGAGAAAATTCTGGACGGCGATTTCCGGGCGGATGCGGCAATCCTCGATGTCAATATCGCGGGCGAGCACATCTTTCCCTATGCCCGCCGGCTGGCGGATCTTGGCGTTCCGTTGCTTTTCGCAAGCGGATATGGCGCGAGCGGCATCCGTGAAGACCTTGCCCATCATCCGGTCGTGCCCAAGCCCTACACCGAAGATGAAATTGCCGGCATGCTGGACACCATGCTGCCGGCTTGAGGCTTGAGGCTTGAGGCTTGAGGACTGCGGGCTCGTCTCCACGCAATGAGCCTTTTCCCAGGTTGACGGGGTAGGCGGGAGTCTGTTCAAGGATCCCGGAACGGTTCAAGAAGGATCCCGCCATGACCACCATTCTCATCACCGGAACCAATCGCGGCATCGGACTTGAACTTGCCAAACAGGCGCTCGAGAAGGGCTGGACGGTCTACGGTTCCGCGCGCCAGGCCGTGACCGACACCGACGCGCATATCTGTGATCATCCGCAGTTTCATGACCTGGTCTTCGATGTCACCCACTATGAGGCGGTTCGTGCGGCGGCGGCCTCCATCAGCGAACCGATCGACATTCTGATCAACAATGCCGGCATCATCGGGCCGGATCGCCAATCGACGCTCGACATGGATTTCGACGGCTTCGCCAAGACGTTTGCGGTCAACACGCTCGCGCCGCTGGCCGTGGCGCAGGCCTTCCTGCCGCATCTCAAGCGCAGCGCCAATCCGCGCATCCTTACGGTGTCCTCGCAGATGGGGCGGATGTCCTACGCCAAGTCCGACCGGATTGCCTACCGGGCCTCGAAGGCGGCGGTCAACAAGGTGATGCAGGGGCTCGCCACCGATCTCGAGCCGCAGGGCATAGCCGTGGCGCTGGTGCATCCGGGCTGGGTCCGGACTGACATGGGCGGCAGCAACGCCGATGTCGCGCCCGCCGAGAGCGCCGGCGGCATCCTCGCACTCGCCGAGACGCTCAGTCTTGAGCGCACCGGTTCGTTCTTCAATTGGGACGGCACCATCGGGGACTGGTGAGGAGCCGTTGCGGTCGCCTCATTCGATCCGGCAGCAGAACGGGTAGAAGGGCTCTGACAGGCCGGGCGCGGCGGTGGGCGAGAAGGTGAAATCGCTCACCCTGTCGCTCTCGTCGGTGCAGCCGCCCGGCGTGTAGGCGATGGTTCCGCGCACCGGATGGCTGGTTCCAAGCTGCCAGGGATCTTCGCTCGAAAAGCCGATGCTGCCCGGCGTGGTCTCGATGCCGTCGCCCGAGAAGGCATCGATGAAGTTCGCGTTCATGCCGCCATTGCAGGTCAGTTCCAGCGCCCAGTTGGGCTCGAAGCCCGAGCAGATCATTTTCTGCCCCGGTTCGAGCAGTCGGTTGCAGGACATATCGGCCGCAGTCGCGATGTTCGGGGTGACAAGAGCCGCGGCGAGCATCAAAGCGGGCGCGGTCCCGCCCATGCGGGCCGTTCGCAGCACGGCCGCGGTGACGGGGAATTCTGGTGGTGTCGAAAACGTGGCTGCTGACATCCGGATATCTCCCTGATCCAGTTGCGCGCCCCCAAGCTCGGGGATCATAGCACATCCATGGCAAAGCTGCGAGCGGGGACTGATCCGCCGCCCTGCGGGGTGTCCCGCAAGCAATCCGGGCGGTCCGGCGAATGTTTGTCTGGCGGGACATGACAGAGGGCGGTTTGTCATCGGCGTGTCACCTGACAGGCTTACTCCGGCGGCTCACCTGTTTTCTGTCAAAACCTCGGAGTTGCCCCATGCACCGCCTGCTTTCGCTCTCGCTCGGCCTGATGACCTCGCTCGCCGTCGTCACAACCTCCGCCCATGCCGTTGATGGCACGCTCACGCTCTACACCAGCCAGCCCAACACCGACGCACAGCAGTCGATCGACGCCTTCATGGAAGCCTACCCGGATGTGGATGTCACCTTCGTGCGTGACGGCACCACCAAGATCATGGCGAAGCTCGAGGCCGAACTCGCCGCCGGATCGACGCCTGCCGACGTGCTGCTGATCGCCGACAGCGTGACGATGGAAGGCCTCAAGGCGCGCGACCTGCTGATGGCCCATCCCGATGCGGACGTCTCGGCCTATACGGACGGCACCCATGACGCCGACAAGACCTGGTTCGGCACCAAGCTGATCACCACCGGCATCATGTACAACACCGCCGCCGACATGAAGCCCGCATCGTGGCAGGATCTCCTCAAGGATGAGGCCAAGGGGCAGATCGCGATGCCGTCGCCGCTAACCTCGGGTGCCGCGCTCATTCACACCGCCACGCTGGTCGACAATCTCGAAAGCGGCTGGGGCTATTACGAGGGTCTCGCCGCCAATGGCGCGCAGGCTTCCGGTGGCAATGGCGGCGTGCTCAAGCAGGTCGCAGGCGGCGAGAAGCTCTACGGCATGGTCGTCGATTTCCTCCCGATCCGCGAGAAGGCCAAAGGTGCGCCGGTCGAGTTCGTGTTCCCGGAAGAAGGGGTCTCGGCGATCTCCGAGCCGGTGGCGATCCTGTCCTCGACGCAGAACCCGGAAGCCGCCAAGGCTTTCGTCGACTTCCTCTTGTCCCGCGAAGGCCAGGAACTGGCGCTGAGCCAGGGTTATCTTCCGGCCCATCCCGAAGTTGACGTCCCTGCCGGTTTTCCTGATCGCAGCACCATCAAGGTGATGCCGTTCGACGCCGCAAAGGCGCTTGAGGAAGCCGAAAGCAACAAGGCGCGGTTCGCCGAAATCTTCGGCCAGTAAGGCTGCCAGCTTGACCCTTTCCGAAACAGCAGGACCGCGCCTCACGCTGCGCGGTCCGGCCAATCCCGCCTTGCGCTGGCGCGAGGGCACGGGTCTGGTGCTGCTGCTTGCAGTGTCGATCCTGGCGTTCTCGATTGCGCCTGTCGGGCGGCTTCTTTCAGCCGCACTCGAAGGCGGATTTGCAGAGTTCCGGGCCGTGCTGGACACGCCCGAGGTGCGCCGTGCCACACTCAACACCCTTACGGTCGCGTTCGGCTCAGGCGCGGTGGCAATGGCGGTGGGGCTCGTGTTCGCCCTGGTGTTGTCGGTGACAGACATGCGCGGGCGTGGCGCCATGGCGTTCATCATGGTGCTGTCGTTGATGATCGCCCCGCAGATCTCGGCCCTTGCCTTCAAGACCCTGGCCGGACCGGCCTCGCCGCTTCTGAAGCTGGTCGGACTTGCGCCCGCGCCGGGCACACCGAACCCGATGCTGGGTGAATTCGGCATCATTCTGGTGATGGGACTGCACCATGCGCCGCTGGTCGCGATCACGCTCGCGGCGGGTCTGTCGGGGCTTCCGCGGCCGCTGATCGAGGCGGCCCTTCTGGACGGCGCCGGCCCCTTGCAGATCATCCGCCGCATCGTTTTGCCTTTGCTTGGTCCGTTTCTGCTCTCCGCCGCGCTTCTGGTGCTGGTTGCGGGAACCGGAAATTTCGGAATTCCGGCATTGCTCGGCATGCCGGTCGGCTACCTGACGTTGCCGACGCTGCTTTATCAGAAGCTTGCGAGCTTCGGGCCGTCATCGATCAACGATGCTGCGGCGATCTCGGTTCTGATCGCGGCGATCGCGGCAAGTGGGGTCATTGCCGCGGGATGGCTGCTGGCGCGCCAGCAAAGCCGGCTCGAGGCGGATTTCGCACTGGAGCCGTTCTGGCGGCTCGGCAGGGCGCGGCTTCCGCTCGAACTGGCGGTCTGGGGTTTCATTGCGGTGGCGATCCTGCTGCCGTTGATGTCGCTGATCGCGACCTCGCTGGTGCCGGCCTATGGCGTGCGGCTGTCGCTCGACAGCCTGACCTTCGCGCAATATGGCGAGGTGCTGTTCAGGCAGGACCTCACAGTCAGGGCATTCCGCAATTCGATGCTGTTTGCCGGGGCTGCCGCAGCGAGCCTGTGCTGTCTCGCACTCGTCTTCGCGTATCTGCTCGATCGCGCAGCGGTGAGGGTCAGGACCCCCGTGCTGGCGCTGATCGAGCTGCCCTATGCCGCGCCGGGCATTGTGCTGGCGATCGCCTGCATCCTGTTGTTCATCCGGCCGCTGCCGCTGCTGGGGTTTTCGATCTATGCCACGCCGTGGATCATCCTGTTTGCCTATCATGCGCGCTTTCTGGCAATTGCACTCAAACCGGTGCTGGCGGCGATGGCGACGCTGGATTCCTCCGTCGAGGAGGCCGCGGTCTGCGATGGCGCGCGAATGGGTCAGCGGCTCAGGTTCATCATCCTGCCGCTGGTGTTTCCGTCGCTGCTCGCAGGCGGACTGATGGTGTTTTTGCTGGCCTTCAACGAACTGACCGTGTCGGCGCTGTTGTGGTCGGCCGGCAACGAGACGCTCGGCGTGGCTCTGCTGAGCCTGGAGGATTCGGGCCTCGGCTCGGAGGCCGCGGCCGTCGCGGTTACGGCGTCAGTGCTGGTCTGCTTGCTGATGCTTGCGATGCAATCGCTTGTGCGACGGCTGCCCGAGAATGCGCTCCCCTGGCAGGCCCTTGCCGGGCGCCGGGTTCGCGAAACCGGCTAGCCCCCGAGGGGCCCATCGATCTGCCAAAGCTTTCACGCTTTTGATTGGTGCATCAAGCTTGGTTGGCATAGGCTGAGGTCTCGACAGTCATCAATTGCCGGAGCCCGCAATGACCCTTCCTCTATTTGCCGACGAGGCCGATGCGCTGCCGCAGATCACAAAGGGGCGCAAGATCGAGGGCCGCGTCAGTGCCTTGCTTGACGCACGTGGCGACGGGTTCCCGAGCGATAAATGCCAAAGCCTGAGCCTGACTTTCGAGGGCATCAAGGATGATTTCCATGCCGGCTCGACCCGGAAATCCGGTGGGCGTGAGCCCTGGTATCCGCGCGGTACGGAGATCCGCAACGAGCGTCAGGTCTCGATCGTTGCCGAGGACGAACTGGCGATTGCTGCGCGCATCATGGGCATCGACCGGATCGAACCGGGCTGGATCGGCGCCAACATGGTGATCGAGGGCATTCCGCTGCTGACCATGCTGCCGCCGCGCACCCAGCTTTTCTTCGAGGGCGGCGTTACCTTGCGGGTCGATGGGGAGAACAATCCATGCCGTTTTGCCGGCGACGAGATCGCCCGCAATTTTCCCGAGCGTGACCAGACGGAGCTGGCGTTGAGTTTCGTCTCCGCCGCCAAGCGTCGACGCGGCGTGGTGGCATGGGTGGAGAAGCCGGGGACGATCCAAAGCGGTGAGGCGGTCACGGCCCGGATCTGGGAACAGTGGATCTATCCGGCGGGCTAGCTGTCTTGGCCGGGAACGCCCGGGCTTGGCTCCCCTCCCGGTTGAGGCTCCGGTTCAAATTCTGTTTCCGGCGGGCGATACCGCATCCCAATGCCGTTGCGACACGAATTTAGGCGCAAGCGACATTCAGCTTGCGCTCGGCTCGAAAGCGATATAAACATATCTTTATATCATTTTTGGGGTTCGAATGTTGTCCGTGTCACCATTGTCGCTGGAGGAGTGTGTCGAAGTCTTCAAGGCTGCGGGAGAACCCACGCGCCTGAGGCTCATCGCACTGTTGAGCCACAGCGACCTGACGGTCAGTGAAATGACCGAGGTTCTGGGGCAGTCCCAGCCGCGCATTTCGCGTCATCTCAAGCTCCTGGGCGAGGCCGGACTGGTCGAACGCTACCAGGAGGGGGCCTGGGCCTATTTCCGGCTGTCGCGCGACGGGCTCCGTGCAAGGCTGATGGAAGAGGCGCTCGCCGCGGCGTCCCCGTCCGATGCTCATCTGGCCCGTGACGCGGCGCGGCTGTCCACCGTCAAGCAGGCCCGCGCCAGCCGGGCGGAAGCCTATTTTGCCGCCAATGCGGCGAGTTGGAACGAATTGCGGCAGATGCATATTTCCGACGACCGGGTCGAGGCGGAGATCCTCAAGCTCATCGGCCGGACCCCGTTCGACGGGTTTCTGGATCTGGGCACGGGAACGGGACGCATGCTGGAGCTGCTGTCCGAGCGCTACCGTCGGGCCATCGGCATCGATTCAAGCCGTGACATGCTGGCGATCGCCCGGGCGCAGCTCGATGAAGCCGGCATCACCCATGCCTCGGTCAGGCAGGGCGACATTCTGAACCTGCCGCTTGACCGCGAAAGCTTCGATGTGGTGACGATCCACCAGGTTCTGCATTTCCTGCACGACCCGCTGCCCGCCATCAGCGAGGCCGCGCGCATGCTCAGGCCCGGCGGCCGGGCCATTATCGTCGATTTCGCCCCGCATGATCACGAGGTTCTGCGGACCGACCACGCCCATGCGCGGCTCGGATTCAGCCATGCCCAAATGGGCGAATGGCTCGAGGAATGCGGCCTGACGGTCGAAAAGATCGTCGACCTGCCGGCGGACACCGGCGCCGCCGGCGCGCTGACCGTCACAATCTGGTTGGCCCGTGATCCGCGCCTGCTCATTGCATCCGAACCATCTTCTTCAAACACAGGAATTGCCTGATATGCCAAGCTCCCCCCGCGCCAGCGCCGAGGATCTGTCCCAGCGGATCAAGGTCTCCTTCGAGTTCTTTCCGCCCAAGAACGGCGACATGGAAACCCAGCTCTGGGAGAGCATTTCCAGGCTTGCGCCGTTTCAGCCCGATTTCGTGTCCGTGACCTACGGCGCCGGCGGATCGACCAAACAGCCGACGCTCAACACGGTGTCGCGGATTTCCAAGGAAACCAGGCTCTCGCCGGCAGCGCATCTGACCTGCGTCGGGTCGGACAAGGCGTCCGTCGACGCTGTGGCGCGCGAATTCAAGGAAGTCGGCGTCAAGCATTTCGTTGCGCTCAGGGGGGACCCGCCGGAGGGCGTGGGCGCCGCCTATGAACCGCACCCGGGCGGTTACGCCAACGGCGCGGAACTGGTTGCCGGACTGCGGGCGATCGACGATTTCGAGATCTCGGTTTCGGCCTATCCTGAACGTCACCCCGAAAGCCCGGATTTCGCCACCGACATCGACATGCTCAAGCGCAAGGTCGATGCCGGCGCCACCCGGGCCATCACCCAGTTCTTTTTCGACAATGATGTCTACGAGCGCTATGTCGAGCGGGTGCGCAAGGCCGGGATCTATGTTCCGATCGTACCGGGCATCCTGCCGATTCACAATTTCGGCCAGGTGGCGCGGTTCTCGAAACTTTGCGGCGCGTCGGTGCCGGACTGGCTGGCCCGCCGTTTCGACGGTCTGGAAAAGGATCCCGAAACCCGGGCGCTGGTCGCAGCCGCCATCGCCGCCGATCAGGTGACCGATCTGGTTGAACGCGGTGTGGACGACTTCCACTTCTACACCATGAACCGGGCGCAGCTTGTCTACGCGATCTGCCACCTTCTCGGCTTGCGCGGCAACGAGGCATCCGCAGTGGGGGCGGCTGCCTGAGCCAGGCGTCTTCCACGGATCACATCTGTAACGGTAAAGACCATGAAAAACGGGAGCGCCGAAACGCTCCCGTCATTGAACTTTTCCCATCGTGAAGGCGCGTTACCGGGTCAGATGAAAACCATTGCGCCGACAAATATGAACGCTGCACAGATCACAAGGGCATTGAGCGATTGCGTAAATCCCATGGTGGTCCTCCTTGGCGTTATACCTTCGAATGATAGGCACGGGATCGGGCGGCTGAAAAGGGAAATCGTTGCTGCAATGCAACGCGAACTGGGAATAATGATCCCGGAACGCTTATCAAGTTTCTGATCTTAAAGACTTATTAGTAAATTAAAATTCTGTTAAGAATCTGTCAAATACAGCCATAAGGCGTGTTTTCAGAATAGGTACACTTCGGTGAAATGCCATTTTTTGGTCAAACTCGGAGCGAGGTGTGCACGGCTTGCATCCGATCTGCCTGTTGCGGGTCTCAAACGGTCAAGCCCTGGAAAGAGACCGGATAGCACTCATGCAAAAGGACCGTTCGTGAACCGTTTCACTGCGGATCCCGATCATGCGGAGAGCGCGAAAACAGCGGCTCGAGAGCGGCGGCAACCGACAGCACCTGCCGGTCACGGCCGAACCGCGCGATGGCCTGAATGCCCAGCGGCAATCCCTGCTTGGACCTGAATCCGGGAATGTTGACAGTGGGTCCGCCCATCAGCGTCCAGAGCTTGTTGAAGCGAGGATCGCCTGTGCTCTCAAGCCCGTGCGGCGCTGCCCCGGGAGCCGAAGGTGACAGCAGGATATCGACCTCGCCGAACATCAGCTTCGCGGCGGCGCGACCGCGTTTCGCAAGCCTGCGGGCCTGGTCGTAGGCCTGCGGGGAGATTGCCTGGCCGCCTTCGATGACCTCGACGAGCCGGGGGCTTAGTTGATCGCGGAAGCGGGAGAGGTCCGGCCCGCAGGCAAGTCCGGCCTCGTGATCCTGAATGATCGAATGGGCTTCGCGGGCTTCGGTGAGGGCTGCCGGTTCCTCGATCTCGCCGACATCGAAACCGGCATCGGCGGCGCGGTCGGCCGCAGCCGACAGGGCGTCCTGCATCTCGGAATCGGCGCTGCCAAGTTCGGCGCACCGGTAGAGGCCGACGCGAATCTGTGCCGGCTCAACCGGTTCCACGGTCAAGTCCCGGCCGGTCAGAAGGTTCGCGAACAGGGCGACATCGCTGATGGAGGCTGCGAACAGGCCGACGGTATCGAGCGATGGCGCGAAATGTTTCATTCCCGTGGCGGGCAGGAGCCGGAAGCTCGGCTTGTAACCGGCGACCCCGCAAAAGGCTGCCGGGCGGATCACCGATCCGCCTGTCTGGGTACCGATGGCGACCGGCACCATCCCCGCGGCGACCGCGGCGGCCGAGCCCGACGAGGACCCGCCCGGCGTGTGGGCGGGATTGTGCGGATTGACCGTGTCAGCGGGCTGGAAGTAGGCGAATTCCGTGGTCGCGGTCTTTCCGATGATGGTTGCGCCCTGCCGCCTGGCAAGGTCCACGATGGCCGCGTCGGCAAGCGGCCGGTGACCGGCATAGACCGGCGAACCGTAGGACGTTGGCTGATCGAAACTGTCGAAGATATCCTTCACGCCGACGGCAACGCCTGCGAGCGGCCCGTCGAAGGCGATGGCCGGTTCGGCAGCGACATGGCTGAACGCCCTGATCGCCGTGTCCTTGCGGGCGATGGCATCGCGGCACAGCGCGACCATCAACTCCGGTGAGGCCTTGCCTGCATCCCGGGCGGCGACAAGCGCCCCGAGGCTCATCATGCGGTTTTCGCCCATCACAGTCTCCTAGCGAAAAGACAGGCGGTGGATGGACTTGAAATCGAACCGGCCCGTGCCTGCGTCAACGCTTTATGGAGAGGCGATTGTCGAGTGACAAGAGGCCAAGTGCGATCAGCCCCAGGCCCATGGCTTCCATCAGGGTCAGCGTTTCGCCGAGAAAGACGATTCCGAGTAGGATTGCCGCAGGCGGCACCAGCAGCGTGACGAGGGAGGCGGAGGTGGCGCCGGCGATGCTCAACACGCGAAAGAAGACGAGATAGGCGAAAGCCGTCGAGATCAACGCCAGGGCCAGTATCGCCGCGATGACAGGTGCCGGCGGCATCGCCATGGTCCATGGCTGGTCCACCACCAGAGCCAGCGGCAACATGATCAGGCTCGACGCTGTCAGTTGGCCGGTGGCGGTGATGCGCGGAGAGATATCCCGGAAACGCTTGCCGAAGGAGGCGGCGAACCCGTAGGAGACCGCGGCCCCGACCACAGCAAGCTTGGCCCAGAGCGGGCTGTCGGCGATGCCAAGTGCTGCGGGGCCGATCAGCAGCACCATGCCGGCCAGTCCGAGCGCGCAGCCGATCAGCTTGGCGGTCGAGATCTTCTCGTCGGTGGTGAAGACCTGGGCGACCAGCACCGCCCACAAGGGCGTGGTGGCGTTCAGGATGGAGGCGAGACCGGCGCCTATCTTGGTCTGCCCGGCAAAGATCAGGGTGAAGGGGATGGCGTTGTTGATCAGCCCCATTACCAGGAGCTCCCGCCAGCGGGCGGAAAGGGTCTGATAAAAGCCCGGCATCCGTCCGAACACCAGATGCAGCGCCATGGCAGCCAGTGCCACGCGAAACAGCACCAGCGACATCGGTGGCACGTGCTGCACGGCCACGCGGGCGAAGAAGAAGGAGCCACCCCAGATGAAGCCGAGCAGGATCAGGAGGCCCCAGGTGGCGGGCGCCATGGAACGATGGAGCGATGCGGTCATTGTCTCAGGCCTGTGCGATGCGAGTTCGGAGCTGTCATGCCCCGAATGGCCATCGGGCGCCACCCGAATCCGGCGACTTGTCACAAATCAGCCATTTGCCGGGCTTCACGGGCGTTGATAGGGTCGCCGCAAAACAAACGGGAGACATAGATGCAACGATTCGCCACCGGCACCGAGGCCGCACTCGAGCTCAGGCCCGATCATCCGCTCTATTGCTTCCGGCCCGAGGTCCTCAAGCAGGATGCCGTCAACTTCATGAAGCTGTTTCCGGGCGATACCGCCTATGCGGTGAAGACCAATGGCGAACCGATGGTGCTCAAGACACTGGTCGAGGCCGGTGTGCGGATTTTCGACGTGGCGTCCCCCGGTGAATTCGAGGCGGTGCGCGCCGCGTCACCCGATGCTGAAATGCTCTACATGCATCCGGTCAAGGCGCAATCGGACATCCGCCTGGCCCTGGAGAAGTACAATATCCGGGTGATGTCGCTCGACCATGAGGACGAGATTGCAAAGGTGCTCAGGATCGTGCGCGCGCTGGATCTCGATCCCGCATCGATCACCATCTTCGTGCGGCTGCAGACCAAGGGTCATGCGATGTACGAGCTGTCGAAGAAATTCGGCGCGGCCCCGGGCCATGCGGTGGAACTGGTGCGGCGGCTCGACCGGATCGGTTTCAAGGTGGGGCTGTGTTTCCACGTCGGCAGCCAGGTGGAAGAGCCCGAATCCTACGAGCAGGCGCTCAAATCCGCGGACTGGGTCCGCAACCGCGCGGGCGTGGAACTCGTGGGGCTCGATGTCGGCGGCGGGTTTCCGGCGGTCTATGGCCACGACCCGAACCGCAAGGCCAAGCCGATGCCGCCGCTCGAGGAATTGATGGGCGATCTCCGCGACAACATCAAAGAGTGGGCCTTCGACGACATGCCGCTGGTGGCGGAACCCGGCCGGGTGGTGGTGGCCCGGGCGTTTTCGCTCGTCGTGCGCGTCCTTCTCCGGAAAGGCCGGAGACTCTATATCAATGACGGGATCTGGGCCTCGCTGTCGGACAGCTGGACCGGCAAGATCACGCTTCCGGCGCGCTTCATTCCGGACCCGGCGAGGCGCATCCGCAACGGAAACCCGGAGACCGTGGTTCCGTTCCGGGTCTGCGGGGCGACGTGCGATTCCGTTGATATCCTGTCACGGCCGTTCTGGCTGCCCGAGACGATCGACACCGGGGACTGGATCGAGATCGGTCATATCGGGGCCTATTCGCTGTCGCTGCGGACGCGTTTCAACGGGTTTTATCCCGATGACTTCGTCGAGGTGACGACGCCCTTCGACGGTGAGGGGGCCCCCGACAGCTATGCCAGTCTCGAGACGATGGCGGACTGAGCAGCGCGGCCCCGGGCGGGGACAATCGGAAAACTCGCCCGCGCCGATGTGTCACGCGGTTTTGGCGTGCGGTTCGCGATAGTGTAGAATAAGTGTAGCACGACCACCACAAGGAGGTCCCTTCATGCCGAAATTGATCCGCTTCGTAATCGTCAATACGCTGGCAGGCGTGCTGATCGGCTGGGTCGTGGCGGCTGCTGTGGTCTATTTCAACATCAACGGCTTCGGCGATCTGATCCTCGGTTCTTCGAGCCGCATTGCCGCGATCTTCATCCTGCTCGTGTCCTTCGGCAGCACCTTCGGCTTTGCAGTGATGGCCACTGCGGTGATGCTGATGCCTGTCGACAAGGATGAATTCGACAAGTTGTGAATTTTCCGGCTGTGAACTTCCGGACCCGGAATGGCCGGGTCCTGACTCGTTCCACCGTGTCTCCGGCTCAGCGGTAGATCAGGGTCGGCAGCCACATGGTGACGATCGGGAAGAATGTCACCAGCATCAGCACCGCAAACAGCGGAACCAGGAACGGGAGTGTCGCCGAAACACAGCGTTCGAACGGCACTTTCGAGACCCGCGAGAGCACGTAAAGCACCATGCCGACGGGCGGCGTAAGCAGGCCGATCATCAGATTGAGCACCAGGATCACGCCGAAATGCACCGGGTCGATGCCGATGTGGAGGGCGATCGGCAGGAGCACCGGAACCAGGATCGTAATGGCGGCAACGGTTTCCATGAAGCAGCCGACCACCAGCAGGATGAGATTGATCAGGAGCAGGATTACGATCGGACTGTCCGACACGCTCAGGATGAGGCTGGCAAAGTGCTCTGGCACCCGATTGGACGTCAGGATCCAGGCGAAGATCGAGGCGGCGGCGACGATGAACAGCACCACGGACGTGGTTTCGATCGTATCCAGCGACACCTTGAGGAAGCGGCGCACCGTCAGCGTCCGGTAGACAAACAGACCGAGGACAAGCGCCCATGCACAGGCCGCGATGGCCGCCTCGGTGGGCGTGAAGGCGCCGGAGAGAATGCCGCCGACGATGATCACCGGCGTGAGCAGCGACAGGAATGCACGGGCGAAGGCCCGGCCCAGAACGGAGACCCGGAATGCCTGGTCGCGCGGGTACTTGTAACGGCGGGCGTAGAAGGCAACCATGATCATCAGCGCCACGGCCATGAGCAGGCCCGGAATGAAACCCGCGGCAAACAATTGTCCGATGGATGCGCCAGCGACAACGCCGTAGATCACCATCGGCAAGGAGGGCGGGATAATCGGCCCGATGGTCGAGGATGCCGCGGTCACGCCCACGGCAAAGCCGGGATCGTATTTCGCATCGCGCATTGCCTTGATTTCGATGGAGCCCAAGCCCCCGGCATCGGCCACGGCTGCGCCCGACATGCCGGCAAAGATCACCGAAGCGCCGATGTTGACGTGGCCCAGTCCACCGGGAAGCCAGCCGATCAGCGCCTTGGCGAAATCGAAGATGCGTTCCGTGATGCCGGCGGTGTTCATCAGGTTTCCAGCCAGGATGAAGAAGGGCACGGCCAGCAGCGGAAAGGAATCGACGCCGTTGATCATGCGGTGGGCGACGACAAGGCCGGGAACACTGCCGTCGAGCAGGATGAAGACGAGCGAGGAGCCGGCGAGCGCGATGGCCACGGGGATGCCAAGCGCGATCAGGGCGAAAACCATGACGAAGAGGAGGGTCAGAAGCATGGCATGCCTTCGATCAGAGTATCGGGGATCAGAAGAGTGGCGCGGATCAGAGTGATGGGCCGGTGAGCTTGGCGGTTTCGGGGTCGATCAACCGGCTGGAACCGGTGCGGACATGTCGCCAGAACACGATCAGACCGTAGATGGTCATGGCCAGGAAACAGGCACTGATGAACCAGTAGACCGAGGATTTTGGGAAATCGATCGACACCATTTTCTGCTGCGTCCTCGCGGCAACCTGCGTGCACAGGTAGCCCATGAAGGCGTAGAAAACGATCGACACGACATCGATGACATATTGCAGCGCCTTGCGCAGCGGCCGTGACAGCCAGCGGAAGGCGAGCTCGACCGCAATCTGGCTTTCGCGGCGGACCGCCATGACCACGCCGAGAAAGGTGACCGCGATCAACAGAAAGCGGGCAATTTCCTCGGTCCAGCCGAGCGAATTGTTGAGAACGTAGCGCGTGAAGAATTGCAGGAAGACCACAAAGGCCAGCGCCCAGAAGACGGCGATAACCAGACCGTCATCCCGCTGGAATCCGGAAAGATCCTCATCGTCCTCGTGGATGAGATCAGCGATCGAGGATGTGTCTTCGTTGTTGTCGTCTCGGGACATCGGGCAACCTCCGAAGGGACTGAGACGCGGCGGCCCGGGGCCGCCGCGAAACGCAACTGTCCATGTGGCCTATTTGATGGCCTGCAGGCGGTCGTAGGTTTCCTGATCCCAGGTGGCGTCCGGGCCGTTGTGCAGCTTCATCGTGGCTTCCCGGAACGGCGTGCGGTCAACCTCGTTGACGGTCACGCCATTGTCCTTGAACCACTGCACCAGGTCGGCTTCCTTCTGGATGATCTGCTCGCTGGCGCATTCGGCGGTTTGATCGAGCACCTTGTCGAGGGCCTCCTGGTCCTCAGGCGTCATCGATCCCCAGGTGGGGCCGCCGACAATGGTCATCAGCGCATCGCTGATGTGGCCGGTGAGCGTGATGTAGTCCTGCACCTCGTAGAACTTCTTGGCCTGGATGGTCGGCAGCGGGTTCTCCTGGGCGTCGACGGTGCCCTGCTGCAGCGCCAGATAGACCTCGGCGAAGGCGATCGGGGTCGGGTTGGCGTCCACGGCCTGCGGGAACATCATGTAGAGCGGTGCATTGGGCACGCGGATTTTCAGGTTTTCCATGTCGGCGGGCGTATTGATCTCGACATTGGAGGTGACGTGGCGCTGACCGTAATAGGTCATCGAGGTGATGTGGTTGCCCGACGCATCCTCATAGCCCTTGGCCATGTCGGCAAAGAGATCGGAATTGCGATACTTGTCCCAGTGATCATAGTCGCGGAACATGAAGGGCGCGCCGCCGATTGCGATGGGGCCGTAGGAGCGTCCGGCAAACAGCTGTCCGGTGTAGATGATGTCCACGGTGCCGAGCCCGAGGCCCTCGTTGATGTCAACTTCCTTGCCCAGCGACGAAGCCGGGAAGACTTCGATATTGTAGCGGTCCTCGGTCGCCTGGGCGAGCAGATCGGACGCCGCCACGGCGCAGGTGTGATAGGGCTCGCTGACTTCGTAGACGTGAGCCCATTTGAGCGTCTTCGGTGCAGCGAAGGCCTGCCCGGAGACTGCAACCAATGCCGTAGATGCCAGTGCGGCCACTGCAATGTGCTGAAATTTCATCGAAAGTTCCTCCCAAAACTGTCATGACCCTGTGACGGGCCGATTACCAAGTCTCCTCGATATCACACGGATCCTCAACCACATGATGCCAATTTCATACTGATATTCTAGAATAATGGCAAGCTGTCCACGCCTAATTCCAGCTTGCTGTCCGACGGTTCCACTCTTGCTGCACGGCACATGACGGCAAGCGCAGCCGAAGTGAGACGGAAGTGCGGTTCTATTTCAACATCAATGGCTTCGGCGAGCCGAGCTGAACAGGGGTGCCGGCCAGGTCAGGCCCTCATTGAAGGAGAGACGTTCAAAATACATGCCGAACTTCTCGATGCGGTCATCGCCCCACCGTTGGAAAAGGCCGAGACGGGTTCGGGCGGGAAACTTGTCGAGCCCATTCATGAGCCAGAAGAACACCCAATAGGTGCAAACGGTGAGCGTCATCGGGCGCGTTATGATGTTCGCGAGGCGGCTGCATTGCTCGCCGCTTGTGGCAAACATCAAATCAACTCATGTCCATGAGAACGCGGTCGCCCTGGCGGTTCCGGGTTTTGATGCGTTGAAGCATCCTGGTTCTTGAAACGTGAACCCGAGATGTCGTCGGTTGTGGCCAGCTCACCGGCTTTTCCCTTGTCTTTCAGAATCTTATGGGGGTTGCCGTTAAGTTCATTTTCCTTTTGCTGCGAAGCACACTAGGCTCTGTGAGCAAGGAGCGATTGATGGAAGAAGAGATCGTCGACGCCGTCAAGGCGGTCGAGAGTGCGGTGACGCAGGTCGTCGAACAGGCGGCGGAGCAGGGCGGGCACCATGCCGATGCGCTGATTTCGATTGCGCTTGCGATCGCGGTGGCGGCACTTCTCGGGCTCGGCTTCATGCGTCTAAAGCAGCCCCCACTGGTCGGCTTCATTCTCGCCGGGCTTCTGCTCGGCCCAACCGGGCTGGGTGTGATTTCCACGTCCGACAATGTCTCGCTGCTTGCCGAGATGGGCGTGGTGGTGCTGTTGTTCTTCATCGGCATGGAACTGTCGATCAAGGCCTTCGTGCGCAGCATCAATCAGGCCGTGATCGTGGCGGGCGGGCAGCTGCTGGCGGCGATGGTGCTTGCCTCCGTGCTGGCCTATGCCATCGGCGCGAGCTTTTCGGAAACGATCATCCTTGGCTTCATCATCGCGCTGTCGAGCACGGTCGTGGCGATGAAGATGCTCGATGAGATGGGCGAATTGCGCTCCGAGTCGGGCCGGATTGCGATCGGCGTGCTGATTGCACAGGACATCGCCGTGGTTCCGATGCTGATCCTCGTCTCGAGCCTGGGCGGCGAAAGCATCGATCTGGTTTCGGTCGCGCTCAAGGTGATCGTCGCGGTGGCGCTCCTGGCCGGGCTTTTGTGGTGGTTCGGGCGAAATCCGAAACTCAAGCTGCCCTATGCGCGCACCATCGAGAACAATGTCGACCTGCTGACCATCGGGTCGCTGGCGATGTGCTTCTCGGCGGCAGCCCTTTCGGGTCTGGCAGGGCTTTCTCCCGTCTATGGCGCGTTCCTGGCGGGGATCATCGTCGGCAATTCGACGCTGCGCAGCAAGGTGATCCCGGTGATCGAGCCGATCCAGAGCCTGCTTCTGGTGGTGTTCTTCCTGTCCATTGGGCTGTTGATCGACCTGGATTTTATTGCCGCCAACATCTGGCTGGTTCTTGCCGCGGCACTCCTGGTGGTGGTGTTGAAAACGGTTCTCAACATCCTGCTGCTGCGGGTTACGGGATCGGAGCCGAAGACGGCGCTGATTGCCGGCCTTTCGATGGCCCAGGTGGGCGAGTTCTCCTTCGTGCTGGCGGCGGCCGGCTTTGCATCGGGTGCGCTGGGGTCGGACATCTACCGGCTGGCGATCGCGGTGACGGCGATCTCGCTTCTGGTCTCGCCGGTCTGGTTCAACCTGATGGAGCGGGTCGAGAACATGGCGAGCGAGGGGCTGGGATCCTACAAGGAGGCGCTGGCAAACGCTTATGAGGGCGAGATTGACGGTGTGGAAAACGTGGTCTGGGCGATCCGGGCGCGCTATCGGGCCGCGCGGTTTGCGCTGTATCAGCGCCGCGTACGCCGCGCGGGCGCAGAACCCGTCCAGCCGCACGGTTCCGGGCCGGTTGAGACGGATCCCGATGCCGCTGCCGACGCCTCGCAAGACGAGGAGGACCGGAAGACGGATGCGGATGTGAACGCCGGGGCTGCTGAAGCGCCTTCACCCGTCACAGACTCCGGCGAAGAAATGTCAGCGCAGACCGCAGCGGACAAGAACGGAGCGGAAAACACCGGTACGACCGAGGCCAAGACCGGAAAAGCCAAAACCGGTGCATCCCGCTCACGATCTGCGAAGGCTAAGACGGGACAATTGGCGACGCCCAAACAGCAGCCCGTGACCGGAAGCGCTGTTTCTGCCGAGCCAAAGCCCACCAAACCGAGCGCGGCCGAACCAAGCGCGGACAAACCGGGCAAGACCAAACCGGCGACTGCCGGGCGTTCGGGGAAATCATCCCCCCGGAAACGCGCCTCGAAGGCCGCCCCAAAGCCGCCTAAAGACGATTGAGCAGCTCTGCCGTCGGCCATCCATCGGCCGGAAGCCCGAGCCGCAACTGTTCGGCCCGGGTCGCGGCGCGGGTTCCGGCACCCAGAATTCCGTCGATGTCGCCGACGTCATGCCCGCGGGCAGCAAGCTTTTCCTGCAACTGCTTCATGGCCGCATCGCCGAGCCCCGGCGCGGGATTGCCCGCATCGTAACGCTGCGCCCCGCCCAGCCGCGTGGCGAAGTAGGCCGCCGACACGGTGTAGATGAAGCTCTGGTTCCATTCGAGATATATCCCGAAATTCGGAAACGCCAGGAAGGCCGGTCCGCCGCGCCCCTGCGGCAACAGAAGATCCGCCGGCAGGTTCTGTGACGTGGGCGCGCCATTGCGGAAACTGACCCCGAGCGAGGTCCAGTCGTTGAGCGTCATGCCCTGGTCGAGGCCGGATTTTTTGTAAGGAAAGGATCCCGAAGGCACGTTTACCTCGGCAAGCCACGGTTCGCCCGCGCGCCAGCCGAGCGAGCGGATGAAGTTGGCGGCGGTCATGATCGCGTCCTCGGACGAGGTCTTGAGCGTGACATGGCCGTCACCGTCGCCGTCAACGCCATATTCGATGATGTCCTCGGGCAGCATCTGCACCTGTCCGATTTCCCCGGCCCAAGCGCCGGTGGTGCTGCCCGGGTCGAGATCGCCATGGCCGACCATCTCGATGGCGGCCAGCAGTTGCGGGCGGAAGAGTTCCGGCCTGCGGCAATCATGCGCCAGGGTAACCAGCGCGTTCATGGTGTTGAAATCGCCCTGAACCGCGCCAAAGTCGGTCTCCAGCCCCCAGAAGGCGGTGATCACCGGGGCGGGCACGCCATATTCGGCCTCCGCGCGGGCAAAGGTGTCGGCATATTGTTGCATCCGCTTGGCGCCCACCTGCATGCGGTTGGAGCTGACCGAGCGCTGCGAAAATTCCAGGAAAGTCTGCCGGAACACGCCCTGGGCGCGGTCGCGCGAGAGCACCTTGCGGTCGATTGCAGCATTGCGGAGCGCGCGGTCCGCAACCTCCGGGCTGATGCCGCGTGCGACGGCCTCTGTCTTCACGCCGTTCAGGAAGCTCGTCAGGTCGCCGCCGCAGGCAGGACCCTGAGCGCGCGCCGGGATGGCTGCGGTGATGGCGGCGAGGCCGGTTGCGAGGAGGGCGAAGGACAATTTGGATATCATGATGGCGCGTGCTCCCTGAAAGGCCCGCAGATGAGCCCCGAATTGCGGCAATGATGCGGTGATTCCCGACGGGAACCAAGTTGGCTTTCCTGCCGGGCTGCTCATTCGGTCCAGAGCGCCGGGTCCCGCCAGGGTTCCGGGACGGTGAGAATGCCGTGCGGCGCGGGCAGGGCTGGGTCGAGGGTGAGCCATTGCCAGGCTTCACGCCAGTGCTCCGGCAGGGGGCAGGGCGGCTCGACGTCTGCGCCTGCGACAAAACCAAGCCGTCCGTAATAGGCGGGGTCGCCGAGGACGAGGACTTGGGCCACGTCAAGCGATCTGAGCTTCTCGTGTCCTGCGCGGATCAGGGCCGAGCCGATGCCCTGGCGCTGGTGTTCCGGGGCAACGCAGAGCGGTCCGAGCAGTGCTGCGGGCGTAGCGCGGGCGGGGGAAGCGGTATCGGTCTTCGGATCGGGCTGGCGGTCTTGCGGCAGTTCCTCGATCGTACCCAACGTGAAGATGATGTGCCCTGCAATGGTCCCGTCGACCGTCGCCTTCAGCGAAACAAGATCCTGCACTTCGGCATGCAGACGCCGGACCAGCGGCAACAGGTCTTCATCGGGGAAGGCGGCTTCATAGAGGGCTTCGAGTGCCGCCGCATCCACAGGCGTCAGTGGCCCGCGCTCAAAGGGGCCGATTTCGATCTCGGGCATGGCGTTCCGCTCCCTTCTCAAACGGCGATGAAGGTACGGTCTATACCTGTTGGTCCGACGTGGAAAGCTGGCGGGATGGCACTGTTCTTCGGCCAGCTTGGTTCTCGATCCGCGCCGGATAATCCGATGCTTCCGGCGGCCACGAATGTCCTAGCGCGCGTATTTGCCGAGCCATTCGCGCCATTGCGCCTTCGAGCCTGCAAAGGCGTTGATGTCGGTGTGTCCCTTGATGCCGTCCATCATGCCGGTGCCGGTGTACTGCCAGAAGGTCCAGGGATGGTCCGGATAGATGTCCTGCGGATGGGCGGCGACCGAACGGAGCCAGAACTGGTGGCCCTTGAAGTGTCCGTCGAGGTTCTCGCGGTGAAAGTCCACCGGGGTGTAGATGATCGGCCGCTTGCCGTAATAGCGGCCGACGATGTCCATCCAGGTCTTCATTTCGGCGCGCACGGTGGCCGGGTCGGGGCGCTTGGTGCAGGTCTTGGAATGGTGGTTCCATTCGACATCGAGAACCGGAGGCATCTGGACGGATTCGCGCGGCACATTGGCGATGAACCAGGCGGCCTGTTCGGCAGCCGGGCGACAGAAATAATAGAAGTGATAGGGCGCGTGCGGGATCCCGGCCGCCCGGGCCTGGCGCCAGTATTCCTCGAAGCGGCTGTCCTTGTGATCGCCACCCTCGGTCGACTTGATGAAGGCGAAGGCGACGCCTGCGCGCTTGACCTTGTTCCAGTCGATGTCGCCCTGCCATTTGGACACATCGATGCCGTGAACCGGATAGAGATCGGGGTGGCGGCGGCCGAAATCGACCGGCTTGTGGTCGCCGTAGCGCAAGGGGCCGGGCGGATCGAGTTTCTTCACATCGGGCCGATCGGGGGCGGTCGCCGCCGCGCGTGAGCCATTGCCGATCGGCTGCAGCCCGTCGGTCAGGCTCGAGGAATTGCAGCCCGCAAGCCCAAGGGAGGCACCGAGGATGAGGGCGGCGGCAATCGGGCGCGCAGACATGCGCGCTGTCAAACGCGTCATGAAGCGGGCGAACGGGCGGGGGCGGCGCATGGTTCTGCCTTCGGGTGAATCGGTTCGGTGTCAACGTGCTACACGCTCGGGCCATGCGTGTGAATCCCGTCGCCGGGGTACAGCCAAGGCTCGATTTTCACCCGTTCTATGCCGGAATCCTTAAATAATTAAAAAGAAGCTCAATTCCGACATGACTGCAAAAAGTCCCAGTCATTCTTTGTTAAATCCTGTTGTGCATGCTGTCGGGGTGGAACAGGAGTATTTGGCATGATGCTGAATTCTTATGCGCCAAACCGTTTTCGGCGATATGCGTTCGCTGGTTTGGCAATCGGACTTTTGACAACTCTGGCGATGTATGCCGGAGACGTCTTCGCAGGCGTATCGTCTATCCAGAGTGCGCTCGGTGGCGCAACATTTACCGTATCCCGGGTGCTGGCCACCGCGGCATCGTGTCTGGCGCTGCTTTTGGCAGTGGCGGGCTTCCGGCATGCCAAGCTTTCGAGGCAGTTGGCCGGGGAGCGCGCGCGGGCCGAAACACTGCATCATGCCGCGTATCACGACAGTCTCACCGGGCTTCGCAACCGCCACGCCTTGAGCGAAGACGCAGCTGCGCTCTCCGCGGATGAAGGGGCTGCGGGCAAGCAGATTGCGGTGCTGCTTTTCGATCTCGACCGTTTCAAACTCATCAACGACACGCTCGGGCATGCCGCGGGCGACGAGGTTCTCAAGGTGCTCGGCGCGCGAATCGCCGAGGCGTGCCAACCGGACCAGCTGGTCTACCGGCTGGGCGGGGACGAGTTCGTGGTGATGTGGAAGGACGCGCCTTGCGCGGCCGCAATCGGCCGCTTCTGCACCCGTTTGTCCACCGCAGTGTTCCGCCCGGTCGATTTCGGCGAGGGCGCGCTCGACACCTCGGGAAGCATCGGCATCGCGCTGTCGGATGCCGGATCGTTCCGGCTTTCCGATCTGCTCAAGCGCGCGGATCTGGCGCTTTACCGGGCCAAGGAGACGCCCGGCCTGAGCCATTCCTTCTTCAGCGAGGAAATGGACAGCGCTTACCGGATCCGGCGTGATCTGGAAGCCGACATGCGCGCAGGCCTGAGTTCGGGGGCATTCGGCGTGGAATACACGCCTGCCTATCGCTCGGGCATGGCGAATCCGTCCATGATGCGGCCCAGCGGTTTCACAGCGCGGCTGACCTGGCATCATCCTGAGCACGGCATCATTTTGCCTGAAACCTTCATGCCGGTGGCGGAAGAAAGCGGCCTGATCCTGATGATCGGCAAATGGATGTTCGGTGAAGTGCTGCTCGCGGCGCAATCCTGGAGCAAGACCACAGAGGTGGTGGTGCCCGTGTCGCCGGCGCAGCTTTCCGAACCCGGCTTTTCCGACCTCGTCACCTCGATGCTGGCCAATACCGGGATCGCTCCGCATCGCCTGGTTTGCGATGTCTGCACGAGCGCCATTCCCGAAAGCAACGTGGCTGCGCTTGCAGCCATCGCCCGGCTGCGCACAGCGGGCGTGAAAATCGCGGTGAGCGAGTTCTCGGCAGGGATCGCCGGGCTGGCGATGACCCGCCCGCACAAGGTCGATCGTGTCCGGCTCGATCTCGCCCACATCAGGGCGATTGCCGGCGAGGACCGGCTGGCCAATATGCTCGGTCTGTTCCTGCAGCTTGCGGGCGTGGTTGAAACGGCCGTCACAGTCACGGGCGTGCACACGCCAGATGATCTCGAATGTGCGAGAGCCGCCGGGGCCACCGAAGTCGAGGGCCGCATTGCAGGTCCGGCACTCAACAAAAACGAGATCGCGGCGATGTATTCGGGCACGCAGGAGCGCCTCGCGGGCTGACCCGGGAGAACGCGGTCAAATCAGACACGAACGCCCGGGCGCGATGATCGATCGCCCGGGCGTTTGCTTGCGGGCCAGCCGCTGTTGCCGGGCGGATCAGGCCTTGCCGGCGCCGCCCGCGGTCGGCGTGGTCAGGATCACCGCCTCGCCGGCCTCAAGTATGGTCTGGTCGCAGGCCTTGAGCGTCTCGACTGTGCCGTCCCGGCGACGCACCTGGGTCAGGCCGACCTCGCCCTCGCCGCCGCCGTCAATGCCGAGGGGCGGACGGTTGCGGTGCGAGGAGAGAATGGCGAGATCCATGCGCTCGAGAAAGCGGATGGTGCGGCGGGTGCCGTCACCGGCCTTGAACCGGCCCCTGCCGCCCGAACCTTCTCGGATATGGAAATCCTCGAGTTCGACCGGGAAGCGCATTTCGAGGATTTCGGGATCGGTGAGCCTGGAATTGGTCATGTGGGTGTGAACGCCGGAGGTGCCGTCAAAGCCGCGGCCCGAGTTTTCATAGCCCGCCGGCGAGCCCGAGCAAATGGTCTCATAGTACTGGTAGGTCTCGTTGCCGAAGGTGAGGTTGTTCATCGTGCCCTGGCTGTTGGCGAGCGCACCGAGCGCGCCGAAAATGGCGTTGGTTACGTGCTGCGAGGTCTCGACATTGCCGGCGACCACGGCGCGCGGATAGGCGGGCTTGAGCATCGAGCCTTCCGGAATGACGATCCTGATGGGGCGCAGACAGCCCGCATTCATCGGGATCGGCTTTTCCACCATGACCCGGAAGCAGTAGAGCACGGCGGCGCGGGTGACCGGTTCCGGCGCGTTGAAATTGTTTTCCATCGCATCCGAGGTGCCGGTGAAATCGACGGTCGCCTCGCGTTTGTCACGGTCGACGGAGATCCTGACCCTGATCACCTGGCCGGTGTCGGTCGGGTACTCGTACTCGCAGTCCGACAGGGTCTCGATCACGCGGGCGACGCTTTCGGCGGCATTGTCCTGAACGTGGCCCATATAGGCCTCGACCACATCGAGCCCGAAATCGGCGACCATCTTCCTGAGATCCGCCACGCCCTTCTCGTTGGCCGCGATCTGGGCCTTCAGGTCGGCGATGTTCTGGGTGACATTGCGGACTGGATACGGGTGACCGGTCAGAAGCTCGATCAGATCGGCCTCGCGGAAGTGGCCGCGCTCGACAAGCCTGAAATTGTCGATCAGCACGCCTTCCTCGTCCACCGTGGTGGCAAGCGGCGTCATCGAGCCGGGCGCTGTGCCGCCGACATCGGCGTGGTGGCCGCGCGAGGCCGCCCAGAACAGGATCTCGCTGCCGTCATCCGAAAACACCGGGGTGACCACGGTGATGTCCGGCAGGTGCGTGCCGCCATTGTAAGGCGCGTTCAACGCAAACACGTCGCCGGGATGAATGTCGCCTTCATTGAGCCGGATGATGGTTTCCACAGACCGGTCCATGGAACCAAGATGCACAGGCATGTGCGGCGCATTGGCGACCAGCCGCCCCTCGCGGTCGAACACCGCGCAGGAGAAATCCAGACGCTCCTTGATGTTGACCGAATAGGCGGTGTTCTGCAGCGTCACGCCCATCTGCTCGGCGATCGACATGAACAGGTTGTTGAAGACTTCGAGCATGATCGGGTCGGCCTGATCGGCGCCGATGGCAAGCGCCCGGTCGAGCTTCTCGAAGCGGGTCAGCACCACATGATCGCGGGCGTTGATGGCGGCTTCCCAGCCGGGCTCGATGACTATGGTCTGGTTTGGCTCGATGATCAGAGCCGGGCCCTTGATCCTGTGGCCGGGTTTGAGCCGATCACGGCGGACCACAAGCGCATCCCGCCAGACGCCGCCGGAATAGACCTTGCGGGTCTCGCCGTCCTCGATCCGGCCTTCAACGAGCTCCTGTTCGGGCTCGAGCCGGTTGTCCTGGCGGTCGTCGATGCCTTCGACCGAGATCGCCTCGACGATGATGGTCTTGTTGTCATAGACGAAGCCGAACTGGGCCTTGTGCGCGGTTTCGAATTCGCTACGCGCGGCCTCGAAATCGAAGTCCGAGAAGGCGACCGGGATGGTCGTATCGGTGCCGTCGTAGCGCAGCTGCAGCATCGGCCGCCAGCTTATGGCCTCATCGGGCACGCTCTGGCTTGCGAGTTCCTCGAAAACCTCCTTGCACAGCTGGTCGATCAGCATTTTGATTTCGGTGCGGCTGTCCTCGTCAAGCGGCTTGATCAACGCCTGCTGGCGGCTGGCGAATGTGCTGGCGAGCCCGATGCCATAGGCCGAAAGCAGACCCGAGAAGGGATGAATCAGGATCGATTCCATGCCCAGCGCATCGGCGACGAGACAGGCATGCTGGCCGCCGGCGCCGCCGAAGCAGTTGAGCAGATAGCGGGTGACGTCATAGCCGCGCTGCACCGAGATCTTCTTGATGGCGTTGGCCATGTTCTCGACGGCGATGGTCACGAATCCTTCGGCGATTTCCTCGGCCGACTTGTCCGGCTGGTCCGCCGCCAGGTCTTCGAAGGCCCGCGCGACGGCCTCGCGGTCGAGCGGCTGGTCCTGGTCCGGGCCGAAGATTGCCGGGAAGAAATCGGGCTGCAGCTTTCCGAGCATCACGTTGGCGTCGGTCACCGTCAGCGGGCCGCCACGCCGGTAGCAGGCGGGGCCGGGATTGGCGCCGGCCGAGTCGGGCCCGGCCCGAAAGCGGCCTTCACCCGAATGCAGGATCGAGCCGCCGCCCGCCGCCACGGTGTGGATGCGCATCATCGGCGCACGGATGCGAACGCCTGCCACCTCGGTGTCGAACGCGCGCTCATAGTCGCCGTCATAGTGGGCCACGTCGGTGGAGGTGCCACCCATGTCGAAGCCGATGACCTTGTCGAAACCGGCAAGGGCGGCTGTTTCGACCATACCGACGACGCCGCCTGCGGGGCCCGAGAGGATTGCATCCTTGCCGCGGAACATTTCGGCGGCGGTCAGGCCGCCCGAGGACATCATGAATTGAAGATTGGGACCGGGTTCGCCAGCCGGGCTTGCCCCGAGTTCGCCAGCCACCCGGTCGATGTAGCGGTTGAGGATCGGCGAGAGATAGGCGTCGACCACGGTGGTGTCGCCGCGCCCGACAAGCTTGGCGAGCGGCGAGACCTGGTGGCTGACGGAAATCTGGGAAAAGCCCGCGCGTTCGCAGGCGCCCTCGACGATGGCTTCGTGAACCGGGTTCTGCCAGGCATGCATCAGCACCACGGCAACCGCATCGATGCCTGCATCGCGGGCATCTGCCAGTTGCGGCTCGAGAGTATCGAGGTCGGGGCCGCGGACCGCCTTGCCGTCGGCCATGATGCGCTCATCGACCTCGATGACGCGTTCGTAGAGCTGTTCGGGAAGGATGATCTCCTTGGCGAAGATATCGGGCCGGGCCTGGTAGGCGATCCTTAACGCATCGCGAAAGCCTTTGGTGATGACGAGGAGGGTGCGGTCACCCTTCCGCTCGAGCAGGGCGTTGGTGGCAACCGTCGTTCCCATCTTGACGTGACCGATCCGGCCGGCCGGGATCGGATCGGACTGGCTCACGCCGAGAAGGTCGCGAATGCCCTGGATGGCGGCGTCCGGGTAGGCTTCCGGATTCTCCGAAAGCAGCTTGCGCTGGTGCAGCGCGCCGTCGGGCGCACGGCCGACGATATCGGTGAAGGTGCCGCCGCGGTCGATCCAGAAATCCCAGGTCTCGTTCATGGTGTGCTCCTTCGATCCGGCGGTTGCGGTTGGACGGATAATGACATGGCAGGGCGGTGATGGACAAAGTCCGATGTCCGCGTATACTGCTAATCAATGACAAAACGTCGATAATTTGTCGATAAAATGTGAGCGAATGTCAATGACCCATCGGAATAACGACGAGACAACCGAGATCGGTCCGATTGTCTCTGCGGCGCATCTGGCCGATGGCGGCCTGCCGGCGCTGTCGGAACTGGAATTCGCGCTGGTGGTCGCGGGAAACGCCTTCCAGCGCTGGATCACGCGCTGCACCGCTGCGGCCGGCGGGGAGGGGCTTTCGAGCATGGAGGTGCAGATCCTGCATGCGGTCAACCACCGTGAGCGCGACAAGAGCCAGGCGGAACTGTGCATGATGTTCAACATCGAGGACACGCATGTCGTTGCCTATGCGCTGAAGAAGCTTGCGGGCCTCGGTCTGGTGGAGCCGGGCCGGCGCGGCAAGGAGAAGACCGCGCGCATCACACAAAAAGGCGCGGGGCTGTGCCTGCGCTACCGGGCACTTCGGGAAAAGCTCTTGATAGAGTCAGTCAAATCACTTGGTCTCGATCAGGCGCGCGTCAGCGAGATTGCAGCGCTGATGCGGGTGATGTCGGGTCAGTATGATCAGGCGGCGCGGGCGGCGGCCAGCTATTGACCGCACAGGCCGGGACTGCCTATCGTCGCGCCGCTTCCAAAGTGATCACGGGCAAGATGATCACGTGCAAATGAAAAACGGGGTGAGTGGCATGGAATATGTTCGGCTGGGGAAGACCGGTCTGAAGGTCTCGAAGCTTTGCCTGGGTTGCATGAGCTTCGGCACGCCGGGCGGCCCGACGCATCCCTGGGTACTGCCCGAAGACGAGGCCCAGCCCTTCTTCACCAAGGCGATCGAGAGTGGGATCAATTTCTTCGACACGGCCAACCATTACAATTTCGGCGATTCCGAGCGGATCACCGGCAAGGCGCTGAAGGCCTATGCCCGCCGTGACGAGGTTGTGGTCGCGACCAAGGTCGGCTTGCGCATGAGCGAGGGCCGGCCAAACGATCGGGGGCTTTCCCGCAAGCACGTGTTCGACCAGATCGACCGGTCGCTCGCCCGTCTCGACATGGATTACGTCGATCTGCTTTACATTCACCGGCTCGACCCGGACACCGAGCACGAGGAAATGCTCGATGCATTGGAGGCCGTCATCCAGTCAGGCAAGGTGCGTTACGTCGCGGCGTCATCGATGTGGGCCTGGCAATTCGCCAAGCTCAGAGAGATGCAGAAGGCGCGCGGCTACCAGCAATTCGTTGCCATGCAGAATTTCTACAATCTCGCCTATCGCGAGGAAGAGCGCGAGATGATGCCCTATTGCGCGTCGGAAGGTGTGGGCGTGGTGCCATGGTCGCCGATCGCGCGGGGCTTTCTGGCGGGAAACCGGCCCAGGGAAGGACAGTCCACGAAACGCGCTGCCACCGACAAGATGGCGCAGGGCTATTTCGGTTCGGCTCAGGATTACGCGATCCTGGCCCGGGTGGAGAAAGTTGCGGAGAAGCTCGGGGTCAAGCCCGCACAGGTGGCCTATGCCTGGGTGCTCTCCAAACCCTTCGTCACCGCGCCGATTGTCGGCGTGACCCGGATCGGACAGCTCGAAGAGGCGATAGGGGCGCTCGATGTGAAGCTTGACGCGGCTTCGATCCGGTCGCTCGAAGCGCCTTACAAGACGCGCGATGTGGCCGGGCACAGCTGATCGGCTCAGGTCTGGTGAAGGGTTCCCGGCTTAGGTTACCCCACCTTGGCCTTGCGGCCGCACCAGACGACGAAGGCGACCGCCAGGGCAAAGCCGATTGTGACCGGGGTGACGGTTTCCCCCAAAAGCAGGGCGGAGAGCCCGATCGTGACGAAGCTTTGCAACAGTTGCACCTGGCCGACCTTGGCGATGCCGCCGATCGCCATGCCCCAGTTCCAGAACACGAAGCCCGCATACATCGAGCCGAGCGCGAGATAGGCGAAGGCCGCGAGGGCCGCGCCGCCGGGTTCGAGCACGCCGCTGTCCCAACAGAAGATCGCGCCTGCCAGTGACAGCGGTGAAGTGATGACAAGGGCCCAGCTGATGACTTCCCATCCGGGACGGGTGCGCGCCAGCTTTCCGGAAATCACGTAGCCGCAGGACGCCGAAAGTGCGGCGCAGCCGAGCCAGATGTCACCCAAGCCGGGCTCGATGTCGGCGCCCGAAAGGGAAAACACCACGACCAGCGTGGCTCCGGCAATGCTCCAGGCCCAGAATGCAGGGCCCGGCCGCTCGCCGCCGAACAGGGCCGCGAACGCAGCCGTCATCAGCGGCAGCACGCCAAGGACCACGCCGCCATGGGCTGCGGGAACGGTCTGCATGGCGACGCTCGAAAACCCCGGAAAGCCATAGACCAGTAGCACACCGGCGGCGAGCAGCCGCATGGCGTCCCGGCGCGGAAAGCGCTTGCCGAGCGCAAGGAGCACAATACCTGCCACCATGGCCGCGACGACAGCCCGGCCGAAGGTGATGAAGGCGGGGGAAAAGCCGTCGAGCGCGATGCGGGTCGCTGGCAACGTTGCCCCGAAGATCAGCACGCCGATGAAGCCGATGGCCAGACCGGCGAGCGGATGGTGGACAGGGGAATGCGACGGATGTGATGTTGCCCGCGAAGACGGTGTGGATGTGTCTGTCATCGCCCAGCCTTAGCCGTCGCGTCTGACCGGGGTCCAGCAAAATTCTGCGATCGATGGGATCGGTTCGGATGATGGGTCGGCAAATGTGATCGGGACGGGCGAATTGTGCGTCGCGCCATGCTCGATTTTTCGCGACGAATATCGTAAGACTTTATCATGTCGATGTTCAGCCGCCTGTTTGAATCCATTGGGGGAACCGCCTCAACTGCCTTTTCCGGCATTGTCGAGGCCGTGCGCACGGTTTTTGCCGGCGATCCGGAAACCCGCCGCAAGGTGGCGTTTTCCGTCGCCGTGATCGCGCTGTCGGCCAAGATGGCCAAGGCGGACGGCATCGTTGCGCCCGAAGAGGTGGAAGCCTTTCAGGAAATTTTCGCGGTGCCTCAGGAAGAGGCCGCAAACGTGGCGCGGCTTTACAATCTGGCCAAGCAGGATGTGGCCGGCTACGAAGCCTACGCCCAACGGGTGGCGGGCATGTGCGGGTCGGGCAGGGAAAATTGCGCCATGCTCGAGGACGTGCTCGACGGGCTGTTTCACATCGCCAAGGCAGATGGTCTGGTGCATGAGAAAGAGCTCGAGTTCATTGCCAATGTGGCCGATATCTTCAGGGTCGACGAGGTTCACTTCGACCGCATTCTGGCGCGGCATGTGCACCCGGATGGCATAAATCCATATGCCGTGCTCGGCGTGCCGGAGACCACCCCGTTTGACGAGGTGAAGAAGCGTTACCGCATGCTCGCCGCAGAAAGTCATCCTGACCGCCTCAGGGCGCGCGGCGTGCCGGAGGAATTTCTCACCATCGCCAATGACCGCATGGCTGCGCTCAATGACGCATTTGCCGCCATCGAGAAGGCGCGCGCGGCGGCATGAGTGCATTCGAGCCAGATTTCAAGGGCGCGCAGGTTCGCGACTCTCCCAATTGCGGCGAACGCCGCAACGGCCGTCGTCCGGACATGCTGGTGATGCATTATACGGGCATGGCGACAGCGCAGGAGGCGCTCGACTGGCTGTGCTCGGGTGAGAGCCAGGTGTCGTCGCATTATTTCGTCAACGAAGAGGGCCTGATCACCCAGATGGTGCCCGAGTCCGTGCGTGCATGGCATGCCGGCGAGAGCAACTGGCAGGGCGAGACCGACACCAATTCCGCCTCGATCGGTATCGAGATCGCCCATGTCGGACATCGCGATGACGAAACCCCCGGTTTCCCCGATGCCCAGATCAACGCAGTGATCGAACTGAGCCGGGATATTATCCGCAGATACTCCATCCCCGCGCAGCGTGTTCTGGCGCATTCGGACATTGCTCCGATGCGCAAGCAGGATCCGGGCGAAACCTTTCCGTGGGACCGGTTGCATGCGGAGGGGGTCGGACACTGGGTCGAACCGCTGCCCGTCGGCGGAGGACGGTTCTTCCAGGAGGGAGACTCTGGACAGCCGGTCGAGGCGCTGCAGACCATGCTGGCGCTTTACGGATACGGACTTGAGGTGGACGGCGTCTACAGCTCGGAGACCAGCGCCGTGGTGCGCGCGTTCCAGCGGCATTTCCGGCCGGCGCGCGTTGACGGGATTGCCGATGCGTCCACGATCGGCACGCTGCACAAGCTTCTGAGCGAGCTTCCGGGCGTCGCCTGACGTCCATTAGGATTTCCGTGAGAATTGTTACAGGCTGACACGCAATTTTATTGCGCCGCAGCAATTATGTCCTTGGCGGTCATAAATTGGCCGGGTCCTGCCGCGATTGGGGTGCTTCCAACGCACGGACCTGCCAGGGCATCACGCCCAGGGGGCGGAACCGGGCCAGGTTTGAAACGCGCCGGGGGCAGGAAGCCCCGCCCGCATCCATGAATGGACGGGCAGAAGCGCTATCGGAGTGAGTTACACAATGCGTCGATTTTTGACGGCTGCCTCGGCGGCCTTGCTTACACTTGCGCTTACGGGTTGCGAGACCACTGGAACGTCGGGCGAAACAACCGGTTCCATTTCGAAATCCGAGACGACACTCGAATATGGCTATGCGGGCCGGCCGCACGGCAAGTTGATTTCGAAATATGCGAAATCGAACGGCGTTCCCGAAGCGCTCGCGCATGCCGTGGTTTCGGTGGAGAGCAATTACCGGGCGAATGCGCGCGGCGCGGCCGGCGAAATCGGGCTTATGCAGATCAAGCCGGCCACAGCGCGTATGATGGGGTACCGCGGTTCGGCAAAGGGCCTCTACGATCCCGAAACCAACATCAAATATGGCATGCTCTACCTGGCCAAGGCCCATCAGCTGGGCGGCGGCTCCACCTGCGGCACGATCCTCAAATACAATGCGGGCCATGCGGCAAAGCGCATGAACCCCGTGTCGAAGCGCTATTGCGGCAAGATCGCCGCGATCATGAAGTAGCGCTCTGCCACAGGAACTGCCTGATGGCCTACCGGCAATGGTCGGCCATCAGGTCAGCATTTCTTTCGGCTTCATTGCCGAAGTCAGCGCACCAGCCGGGCCATTCCGACGCCGCCGCCGGAACCGGCCGGTCCGGCTCCGTCATAGGGCGTGACCTTCCAGTTCGACGAGTTCATGATGAGCGTGTTGACGACCAGCGACATCTTGTTGGTCTGGTTGGTTGTCGAGTTGTAGGTGGCGTCCCGGTTGGGCAGGTGGATGATGCCCGTCAGGGTTTCGCCCTCAGAGCCGTTGAAGACATATTGCTGCTTGTTGGCGTTGTTGGCGGCATCCGATGTCTTCTCGAACATAAGCACACCGGCATAGTCACCTGTCTGCGGCGCGGAGGCGGTAAACCGCAGTCCCCCATTGGCGCGGATCTCGCTGTAGACGTCCGGATAGTAAAACGTCACGCCCTCGGCAATCACTGTCGAGTCCGAATTGATGATCATGCGGCCCTTGATGATGTGCAGGCCCGGCTTGAAGGTGATGGTCGGGTTGCCATTGAAGGTGGTGTTGCAATGGACACCGGGATTGAGGGTGAAGCTGGTGCCGCTGAGCGCGCCCTGGGTGGAACAGCTTGACGGCACAACGGGTTCCGGGATCTTGCCGGCATAGGGATCGTCTTCAGCGTCACAGGCGACCTGGAGATTTGTCAGCGTGCCGCCGTTTCGGATGTAGCTGGTTCCCTTCACGCAGAACTTTGCGGTGTCCACGGTGGACCCGGCATTCATGATGAAGGCCGGGGAGGAGGAGGAGTGAACGTGGACTTCACAAGCCTTCGCATCGAGATTGACGCCGCTGTTGATCAGCACAGCCTGGTTCCTGTTGCCAAGCGCATAGATGCACCCGGGCGCGGAGGCGGCGCCTCCGGTTCTTATGGCCGTTGAATGCACCCCGATCGGGATCCGGTTCAGATTGATGATCGACAGGAACGCGGTCGGATGCTGCATCTGCAGCGTGCCCGTCACACTCCCGTCCGGATTGTCGACAAGCGCGAGAGAGATGCCGTTTTCGAGCGCGCCGGAACCTGCGGCCTCGGGGAAGTAAGAGTTGGCAATATCCAGCCGCTTGTCCGGATCGGTTTCGTGAACGGCTGCCAGGACCGCAGCGTCCAGTTGGTCCTGCAATTCGGTTTTGGTGCCCAGGGCATAGATGATGTCCACCGCACCGCCGGCGGCAACCATCACCAGAGGGATCAGCAACGACATCAGGATGCCGAAGTTTCCTTCCCGCGCCCGTGCGAAGCGTGCCAGTTCGCGATCGTGTTTGAATATCATGCGCTGAGGCTGCACTTGTCGTCTCCTTCGAAATTCGGTTCTCTCTACCATAGGGCGAAAATCCGAAGGCTCGGTGAAGCGACAGGCCGCAATGTAATCGATTCCGTTGATAACTTGTTGAAATATTAGTAATTTCGATAAGCATTGAATGATAATATGCGTGCCCGCGGACGGCTTTTGTGATCGGGCGATCCGGCCCGGGGATGGTGCGGAACACGTATCGGTTGCCGAGTTATGCCTGCGCCATGCCCGGACCGGCCGATTTTCAGCTCCGTGTTTCGAGTAACCCCCAAGGGTGCCCGGTTGACCTCCTGCGATGAAACAGGATCGTCAGCGTGAGCATGAGCACCAGCAGTTCGGCGACGGCGCCTGCGTACCATATACCGGGTTCACCGAAGGCGAACGGCAACAGGAAAGTCAGCGGAAGCGAGAACAGATAGGTCCGCGACAAGCCCAGAGCCGCCGCCCTCGGCGCGTCTCCGATGGCCTGAAAATATGCCCCAACCATCATCAGCGGCCCGAACAGGATCATCGTGACCACGGCATATGGCAGGATCCGTGCGATCTCACCGGTGATTTCGGTGTCATCCACGAAGATGAAACCGATGTCTGCGCGCGTGGCCAGATAAAGCGTCTCGACCACGGCGCAATAGACGAGCGCCAGACCTGCGGCGATCAGGATCGAGCGGTCGCTTCGCGCTTTCATCCCGGCACCGTAATTGTTGCCGGCGATGGTCTGAAACGCCATGCTCAAGCCGAGCAGTGGCAGAAACGAGAATGTCATCAGCCGGGTGATGATGCCGAAGGCGCCCGCGGTCGCGGCGTAGCTTTCCCCGGCCCAGAGCTGCAGGCAATAGAGCGTGAGCCCTGCCGAGAGCGCCAGGCCGACATAGCCCAGACTGGTCGGCGCGCCGAGTGCAAGCAATTCGCCCCAATGCGCCCGGCTCGAACTCAACAGCTCGCGCCAGGGGCGGAAACCGCTTTCGCGGCGCGCCCGGTAGACGAGAACCGCCGACATCGCACAGAACTGCGATGCCACCGTTCCATAGGCGGAGCCGGCAACGCCCGCACCAAGTTCGGCGACCAGCAGATAATCGAAAAGGATGTTCAGAAGCGCCGAGAGGACGGTGATCACGGTCATCGGGCCGAGCAACCCGCGGCTGCGCAAGGCCGCGATATTGATGCCCAGAAGGAACACCAGTGGCGAGAAATAGACCAGGATCGACAGGTAGGTATGGCCCATGGCCGCAAGCGCGGGATCCCCGTCTGCCGCCATCCGGCCGAGTGTTTCGCCGGCGACCAGAAACAGGCCGATCAGCCCCGCGCAGACCACGAGGGCCAGACTATTGGCCTGAATGAAGACGGCGTGCGCCGACTGGCTGTCGCCTGCGCCGATGCGGCGCGCGAAAACGCTGGCAAAGCCGTTCGACACCAGCGTCGAAAGTGCGACAAGCAACATGTAGAGCGGGAACATCAGCGTTACCGCCGTCAGCGCATCCGCACCGACATAGGCACCGAGGAAATAGGCGTCGACCACGGTGAAAAGCCCGTTGACGCCCATGACCAGGATGATCGGCGTCGCCGCGCGGGCGAAGAGCCGCGTCAGCGGGCCGGACAGATAGATATTGGATTCGGGTTCAGGCAATCCTGTCATCACACATCTCGTTCAGGGTCTGGATGCGGAGGAAGAGGACGCTCGCGTTTCCATCAGACCGCATTCAACTGAAACCGGTGGATGAGAGGTGTTGCGAAGGACTTCACCATGGACGAGCCAGCGAGCGGCAGGGGTCTTCACCCTGAAGCCGGAGTTATTCCGCCGCGCGGGACTTGTCAATTGATCATTGCGATGGTCCGGCGGCCATTTGTCTGGCCATCGCCGGCATCATGGTCTAAGAGGAGCCCGCCAGTCGGCCGGGCAGCCGCAGCCTGCAATCGCCGAAAGGCCGCAGGGTGAGGAAAGTCCGGGCTCCACGGATAAACGGTGCCGGATAACGTCCGGCGGGGGCGACCCCAGGGAAAGTGCCACAGAAAGCAAACCGCCCCGCCACCTGACTGCCGAAGACGAGATTGATGCTCATCCGGCAATGAGGCGGCGGGGTAAGGGTGAAAGGGTGGGGTAAGAGCCCACCGCGCGACCGGCAACGGAAGCGGCACGGTAAACCCCACCGGGAGCAAGACCGAATAGGGATGACGCAGGGCGCAAGCCCGGCCCTTTTTCCGGGGTTGATCATCCGGGTAGGTTGCTTGAGGTGCGCAGCAATGCGTGGCCCAGAGGAATGGCTGCCACGTTTTGGCCCGCAAGGGCCAAGGCCATACAGAACCCGGCTTACAGGCCGACTGGCGTTTTCATTCCTGGTCCAGATACGCTGCAATGCTGCAGCGGGCTTGTGTTCAATCGCCTTCCGAGATCCTGACCTTGTCCGGCCAGAAAGCGAAGTGCTCGGCCAGCTGCGTCGAGGTTTCCAACGGACGGTTATAGGCCCATGCGATTTCATCGCCATCGAAGCTGACATAGTCGGCATCGCCCTTGAGCGGGCAATGGGTGGATTTGTCGACCGGTTCCAGACTGACCACCACGTCGGATGCAGGGACGTAAATTGCCGGATCATAGAGGGATTTGCCCATCTCCATGACCCGAAGTGCACTTTGGGTCTCAGCAATCAAGGTGTCGCCAACATACACCCGCACGGTTCGCTTGATCGGCCTGACGACCATCAGATGGTTCGGGTTTGCGGGGTTGCGAAGGGCACCTTCCAGATTTGGGAAGTTGGTGTTGGCTGCATCTGATGTCGGCATCTTGTCACCTGCTGTCTTCATGCATGGATACTTGTCAGGAGGAACCCGGTGCGTTCGGTTCCTGGATGACTGCGCGAAGGGAAGCCTCGATCTCGCCGCCGCACCAGGCATCGCCGAAATCTTCATCGCTTTTGATGCGAAGTTCGGTCTGGGAGGGCAGCGCCCCGACGCGGTCGCAGAGCCCGGTGATCGCCGGCGCATGGGCTTCGAGCATCGGCCTCAAGGCCGGAAGCTTGCTGGTCATGGTGCCCCACAAGGTCGCCGTCACCAGATCGGCGAGGCCCGGCACGTCCGTTCCAAGAATGAAACCGGACTGCTCGGTCAGGCCATTGCGCCGGCCGGTCTCCTCGAAAATCACCATCCAGCGTTGAAGCCTTGGCTGAAACCCGGTCCAGGCCTCATGTGTCCATTGTTGTGCGCCGTTGTGGCGGGTCATTTCGTAAAGCACATCATTGGCGTCATCGATGAGCTTGATGGTCATCGCCCTGGACGCCAGGTCATCGGCAACAAGCCCGTGCTTTTCACCGAGATAGACGAGAATTGCAGCCATCTGGGAGATGCTGAATTCGCGGTCGTGATCGGTCAGCACGGGCGGCCCCATATGCGGGATCGGTTGCTGGGCAGGCTTTGCGGATTTCCGGGCGACGATGTCATCAAAACCCGTCTCGTTCCAGGAGGCACCGACATGGGCGAGGACGGCACGGACGAACTGGCCGCGAAACTGAATGGGCCAGTAGTGGAGAGTGTAATCAGTCATTTCGCGTTTTCGATCCCGATGAATCCTTGCTTGACTTCAATGTAGCACGGGACACGTCTGATTGGCTGCGGGAAGCCGGGAGAATTCGATCCCCCCAGGAATTTCGCGGGTCAGTCCGGAGCGATGGTCAGCTTTAGCGCAGTGCCTTGATCGAAGTGATCCCGTGTTGCGTCGACAAGGGCCTGCGTCAGTCTTCGTCGCCGCTTCAAGCAGCGTCGAACGGCTGCTCAAGGACGCCGTTGAGCTTCAGGTCCGGCAACGCGGTGCTTTTTCGATCTCGTCGCCGCTCAGGCGAAATCCACGAACTTGCTGAACGGCATTTCACGCAGCCGCGTCCCGGTGGCGGCGAAGATGGCGGCTGCGAGGGCCGGGGCTGCGGGCGGCACCGGCGGTTCGCCGATACCAAGCACCCGGTCGCCGTTCTCAAGGCCGCGGACCTGGATTTCCGGACACTGGTGCATGCGCATGCCCTCGAAGACATGGAAATTGTCCTGGTCGGCCATACCGTCAGTGTAGGTGATCTCGCAGTTCATCGCGTGCCCAAGTGCGAACACCACGCCGCCCTTGACCAGATTGTCGAAATTGACCGGGTCGATGACCTTGCCCACTTCAGCGGCGACGAAGACCTTCTCGATCCTGATGCCGGACTCCGTGTCGGCCACCTCGATGACTTGGGCGCAATGGACGCCGAAGGACTGGGTGAGGGCCACGCCGCGACCGCGGCCGTTGCCGAGCACGCCGTCCCAGCCGGACATTTCGGCCACTGCCTCTAGCGCCTTGCGGGCCTCGTCACTGTTGCAAAGCCGCAAGCGCTCTTCCAGCGGATCGGCGCCGGCGGCGTGGACGAGTTCATCAAGCCCGGCATTGTAGAAGAAGCCGTTGGAGGAGGCTCCCACCGAACGCCATGAACTGATCGGGGCGAGTTCGGGTGCGCGGTAACCGGTCACCCGATGGTTGGGGATGGCGAAGGGCTGGTCCCAGGCTCCGGCGACGATCTGGCTGTCGGGCCCGGGCACGGAAAGACCCTGACGCGCCATCTGCGAGGCGATGACCGAAGGCATGGCGATGCCCAGATCATAGGTTTCCACCCTGCCGTCACGAACCACGCCGCGCATTCGCGCCATGGCGATCTGCCGGGCGAAATCGTGGGTCATGTCCTGTTCTCGCGAATAGGTGAGCTTGACCGGAGTGCCCTTCATCCGAACCGCGATCTCGGTTGCCTGCTTGACGACCTCGTCCTCGAGCCGGTGGCCGAAGCTGCCGCCCATGTAGAGCACATGCAGCTTGACCTGATCGGGCTCTATTCCCGCGATCTTGGCGACATTGTTCTGGACGAACCGCGGGATCTGGGTGCCGGTCCAGACCTCGGCGCCATCGTCATCGATGCGCACGATGGCGCTGATCGGCTCGAGCGGCGCATGCGCCAGATAGGGCGCACGATATTCGGCGCTGACGATGTCGCCGGTTTCGGCAAAGGAAATGTCCACATCGCCGTCGTCACGCTTGCGGCTGTCGAGCGCATCGTCGTTGAAGCTGTCGGTAAGCGCCTGCCAGTGATCTTCCATGGCGGCGGGGAAGGGCGCGGTGCCCCAGTCGAATTCGATGGCTTGCGCGGCCTGAAAAGCGCGCCAGGTGTTGTCGGCGATCACGCCGACGCCGCCGGTAATCTCAACGATATCGAGCACTCCGCGCATTTTCAGCGCCTCGGTGGCGTCAAAACCGTTGAGCGGTCCGGACTGTGCGGGATTTAGCGCGATCGCGGCATGCACCATGTCCTCGACCTTGTGGTCGATGCCATAGGTCTGTGTGCCTGTCGATTTGGCGACGATGTCGACACGCTGCATCGGCTTGCCGATCAGCCGCCATTCGGACGGCTCGCGCAACGGAACATCCTGAGGCGGCTCGATGTCGGCGGCGATGGCTGCAAGTTCGGTGTACGGGATCGCGGTGCCGTCGGGCAGCTGGACCGCGCCCGATGCGGTTGTCAGTTCGTCCACAGCGATGCCGGTCTTGCGGCTCGCGGCGAGCTTGAGCGCTTCGCGCGCCGAGGCGCCGGCCTGGCGAAGCTTGACGAACCCGTCGGGGACCGTGGTGGACCCGCCGGTGAGCTGCATGCCCATGACCTTCATCACCGACGACATGACACCGTAGGCGGCCTGATTGGCAATGCCGTCGCCGGGCGCCATGAAACTGGCGGCTTCGTCGGCCAGCGCCTGGTTCCAGTAGGCCGGGGAAGGGGGACCCGGATCGACGTTGATCTGGTCCAGATCGATGTCGAGTTCCTCTGCGATCAAGGCCGCCTGCACCGAATAGGCGCCCTGGCCCTTGTCGGCGCGGGGCGTGATCAGGGTAACCCCCTCCGCATTGATAAGCACATAGGGGGTGAGTGCCGCCTCGCCCTCGTCAAGGGTGTCGAGCAGCGGATTGGCATGCGGTTTCCGGACGGTGTAGACGCCGAATGCGACGCCGCCTGCGACCGCGACCGAGCCGACCAGAAAGGCGCGGCGAGTGAAAGTCTTCAAGCGTCCCATCTCATGCGCTCCTGATTGTTCTTGCGGCGGCCTTGATGGCCTCGCGTATGCGCGGATAGGTGCCGCAGCGGCACAGATTGCCGCTCATGGCGTCGTCGATATCCTGATCGCTCGGATTGCTGTTGTCCGCCAGAAGCGCTGCGGCAGACATGATCTGGCCGGACTGGCAATAGCCGCATTGCGCGACCTGGTGCTCGATCCAGGCGGCTTGAACCGCATGCAACGTCTCGGGAGTGCCGAGGCCTTCGATCGTGGTGACCTCGCCCTCGACATCGCCGACCCACTGCTGGCAGGAGCGAACCGGGGCCCCGTCGATGTGAACCGTGCAGGCGCCGCACATGGCTATGCCGCAGCCGTATTTCACGCCGGTGATGCCGAGTTCGTCACGCAGCACCCAGAGCAGCGGCATGTCCGGTTCGACATCCACCTCGTGGGTCTGGCCATTTACGGAAATCTTCATGCGCTTGCCTCCTGCCCCGGACTGGTCGATAAGTCCTCTTTGCCGGCCTCGGCTGGCTTCGAAGCAAAGATAGGCGGTCCCATCCCGCTTTCCATCATCACCGGGTCCGGTTAAATTGACAAATCAACAAAAAATGTCAAGTTGTTTGTAATGACGGATCGAGATCACCGAATTCTGGATGCGGCGATCGCGGTGTTTTCGCGCTACGGTTTGCGCAAGGCGACAATGGGCGACATTGCCGAGCAGGCGGGCGTTTCGCGCCAGACGCTCTATGCCCGGCATTCCAACAAGGACGAGATCATGGCGGCGGCCATGAAGCTGATTGCCGAGCGCGTGTGCCATGAGGTGACCCAGGGCTGGGGGGCTGCGCAGGACATCGGCGAACGGCTCGACATCTTTCTCGATTGCGCCGTTGTCCGTTTCTTCGACCAGATCCGGCGGATGCCGGATGCAAGCGATATTCTCACAGGTCACGGCGACAGCGCCAGGGCGGCCCAGGTCGCGGCCGAGAACGGCAAGCTCGCACTGCTTTCGGACATGTTCGCACCCTATGCAGCGGTGCTCGCTTCCCGGGGCAGCAGCCCGGCCGAGCTGGCCGAGTTCTTTTACGCCACGGCGTCGAGTTTCAATTTCACCGCGCAGGATGAGGCCCATCTCGCACGGCTGCTTGGAACTCTGAAGCAGAGCACTCTGACGATGCTGGGTGAGGCGTAGTCCGAATCTCGAACCGGAAGCCTGAGTCGAAGCCGGTCCGGTACTGATTTCCTGAATGAGGACTGGGGTCCAAGGGCGCGCCATTGCGGCGTGCTCGCCACCACCGGACTCGTGGAGCCTGTTCCGGCGGGTGATGACCGTCTGGACGTCAGAAACTTCCTGCCGCCATCAACTCCTGCCGCGCCTGCCGAACCAAAAAGGGGCGGCACCTCCCGCCATTCACACTCCGTCCACCATTCCTAACCCTTCGTTAATATTGACGGGTTATTAACGAGCAGACGCAGGTTGAGATGGGAGTTGTTCCCATTGACGCCCAAACAGGCCCATGGTATCCCAAATGCCCAAGGCAAGCAGGCGGGGGTCCGCCGATTTTCCCCTATCAGGACCGTGGTTCCGTACCGGAACCGCCGAGGTGGTTTGCGCCGCCGCTGGACCTGCATGGGGCGACTTGCGGGGACATGGCGGAGGGCCGATGGCGTGGAGCCTTTTGGCGGAAGCGGCGGTAGAGCGTAATGAACCGGTTTCTGTCGCATGCGACAAACAGGATCGACGCGAAGGGGCGGGTTTCCGTGCCCTCGATGTTTCGTGCTGTCCTGGCCCGTTCGGGGGTCGAAGAGCTCTATGTCTGGCAGGATTTCGTGTTCCCGGCGATTTCGATGGCGGGACCGGACGTGCTCGAACGCTTCGAGCGGATGATCGGATCGCAGGATCCGTTTTCGCTGGAGGCCAACAAGATGTCGCTGCTCATTCACGGCGGCGGGGTGTTCATGAAGCTCGATGGCGAAGGCCGGCTTCTGGTGACGGACTTCATCCGCGATTTCACGGGCATCACCGACAGGGTGACGTTCGCAGGGCGCGGCGATCATTTTCAGCTCTGGGATCCGGCTGCATTCGAGGACATGCAGTCGCAGGCCCGGAAAGACCGGACGGCCAGTTCCTGACGGTTCATCACGGATGGAGAAACGGAATGATGGTGGACATGGGCGGTGGAGATTCTGACGCCCAAGGCGGACCTGTCCGCCACATTCCGGTTCTTCTCCGCGAGGTTCTCGAGGCACTCGGCCCTGCCTCCTCCGAGACAATCGTCGACGGCACGTTCGGCGCCGGCGGCTACACCTCTGCGATCCTCGATGCCGGCGCCTCGGTGATCGGCTTCGACCGCGATCCCGAAGCCATTGCCGCCGGAGCTCAAATGGCGGCGGCCTCAGCGGGACGCCTCAAGCTGGTTCACGCCCGGTTCTCTCAACTCCTTGACCACGTCGAAGAGGCAAGCCTCGACGGCGTGGTGCTCGATATCGGCGTGTCTTCGATGCAGATCGACGAGGCCGAGCGCGGCTTTTCCTTCATGCGCGACGGGCCGCTCGACATGCGCATGGCCAAGTCAGGCATCAGCGCCGCCGATGTCGTCAATCGCGCCAAGGCTTCCGATCTGACGCGCATCTTCGGTATCCTGGGCGAGGAACGGCATTCCGGCCGAATCGCACGGGCCATCGAGGCCGAGCGTGCCAAACAGCCGTTCTCGACCACGCGGCAACTGGCCGGGCTGATCGAGAAGGTGTCGCCGCGCCGCCCGCAGGACAAGATCCATCCGGCAACGCGGGTGTTCCAGGCGCTGCGGACCTACGTCAACGACGAACTCGGCGAACTGGCTGGCGCGCTGTTCGCGGCCGAACGGGCGCTCAAACCCGGGGGGCGGCTGGTCGTGGTGTCGTTCCATTCGCTCGAGGACCGGATCGTCAAGCGCTTCTTTCAGGACCGTTCCGGCAAGGCCTCCGGATCAAGGCACCTGCCGCAGACGATCGAGCGCAAGGCCACATTCACACCCATCGGAAAACAGCCGGTCACGGCCGGGGAGGCGGAATGTGAAATCAACCCGCGTGCCCGTTCCGCCAAGCTGAGGGCTGGCCTTCGAACCGATGCGGCTGCCGGTCCTGCGGGCTCCGATATCCTTCCCGTCCCCAATCTCGTTGCGCTGGGAGGCTGAACCATGTTGCGAACTCTCGATCTCGTACTCGTCGGCGCCATGATCACGGCGGCCACGATCACCTATCAGATCAAGCACAATGCCGAGGAAAAGCTTGCCAAGGTGCGTGAACTGGAGGCGGCGATCAAGCTACAGGAAGAGACCATCGACCTCTTGGAGGCCGACTGGAGCCTGCTGACCCAGCCGTCACGGCTTCAGCGTTTGTCGGAGGCCTTCGAGGAGGAGCTCCAGCTCAAGCCGATCGAACCTGAGCAGATGGCCGCGCCGGACGAATTGCCAGGATATGCCAAAGACTTCGAGCCTTTGGTGGCGGAAAGCGAAATCGGAAGCGATGCATCGATAACGACAGGATCGGTGAAGCCATGAGCAGAATGGGAAAGATTCTGAGGAAACTCGCTCCGGTCAACGCACCCCTGCATCCGGCCGGGCGCACCCATCTCGAATTCGAGGGCGTTCGCAAGGCACAGGGCGACCAGGCCAAGAACCGCATCATCATCGCCATTGCCTGTTTCGGGCTGCTCTATGCGGTCATCGGCGGGCGGCTCGTCCAGTACGGCATGAAGGCGCCCGAAACGGTGGCCTCAATCGGACGTGCGAGCCAGCTCATGGCCTCGCGCCCGGATCTTCTCGACCGCAATGGCGAGGTGCTGGCAACCGATATCCGCACCGTCTCGCTTTTCGCCGAACCGCACAAGATTGTCGATGCGGACGAAGCCGTTGAATTGCTGGCCACCGTGCTTCCCGACCTCGATCTCAAGGGCATTCACCGCAAGCTGTCTTCAAACTCCCGGTTTCAGTGGCTGCGCCGGCAGCTGACGCCAAAACAGCAGAGCCAGATCCTGTCACTCGGTATTCCCGGGGTCGGCTTCCGGCCCGAGACAAGGCGCTTCTATCCGGGCGGTCCGACCGCCTCGCACATTGTCGGCCATGTCAATATCGACAACAAGGGCATCGCCGGCATGGAAAAATACGTTGATGGGCAGGGCTTCGGCGATCTCGCCGATGCGGGGCTGACCGTCAACGAGGACATCAATCCGGTGCGGCTGTCTCTCGATCTGAGAGTGCAGCACGTGCTGCGCGATGAATTGTCGGCGGCGGTGGATCGCTACAAGGCCATCGCCGCAGCCGGCGTGGTACTCGATATTCATACCGGCGAGGTTCTGGGGATGGCCTCGCTGCCCGATTACGACCCGAACAATCCTGTCGAGGCGCTTCAGAAGGACCGGCTCAACCGGATGTCGGCCGGCACCTACGAGATGGGCTCGACCTTCAAGGCCTTCACCACCGCGATGGCGCTGGATTCGGGCAAGGTGACGATGTCCGATTCCTTCGATGCGCGCGGATCGATCCGCATCGGCGGTTTCACGATTTCCGATTTTCACGGCAAGAACCGCGTTCTCTCGGTGCCGGAGATCTTCATCTATTCCTCCAACATCGGCACGGCCCGCATGGCCGACCTGGTCGGCATCGAAGGGCACAAGGAATTTCTGACACGGCTTGGTCTGCTGAGCCGGATGCACACGGAACTGCCCGAGGTGGCAATGCCTTCGCAGCCGCGGGAATGGAAGAAGATCAACTCGATTACGATTTCCTTCGGCCACGGCGTGTCAACGACGCCGCTTCAGACCGCGGTTGCCGCGGCTGCCCTGATGAATGGCGGCAAACTGATCGACCCGACATTCCTGCCGCGAAGCCGGGAAGAAGCGGATGCGATCGCCGTGCAGGTGCTCGAACCTTCGACCAGCGACAGCATGCGTGAACTGATGGCGCTGAATGTCGCCAAGGGCTCTGGCCGGCGGGCACAGGTGGAGGGCTTCGATGTCGGCGGCAAGACCGGCACTGCCGAGAAGGTTGTGAATGGGCGGTATTCGTCGGCTGTGCGGTTCAACGCCTTCCTGTCGGCGTTTCCGATCTCCGACCCCCAGTATGTGGTTCTGGTTGTCATCGACGAGCCCAAACCCGAGGAAGGCAAACACTCCGCGACGGCGGGCCTCAACGCCGCGCCGACGGTGGGCGCGATCGTTCGAAGGTCCGCCGCATTCCTCAATGTAAAGCCGCATTTCGGAAATGGTGCCCAGGCACTCTCATTGTCATACTGAAAACACAAGCGGCGGGCAGTTCTGTCCGCCGCAGCAATAATGAAAGATCCGAGTATTCGATGAAACTGTCCGCGCTGATCTCGGCCCTGCCTCATGGAACCATCGTAGCGCCTGCCTCGGCCGATCTTGGTCTTCCGGTCACCGGGCTGACCGCCGACAGCCGTGAGGTCGCGCCGGGCAATCTGTTTTTCGCGCTCGCCGGGGTCAAGACCGACGGCGCCCGCTTTGTCGAGGAAGCAACCTCGAAGGGAGCTGTCGGGATCGTCGCCTCCGAAGGGGCCGAGATACCCGAGACCCGGGTGCCGGTGTTTCGCGCGGAGGACCCGAGACAGGCGCTGGCGCGAATGGCGGCGGCCTTTTTCGGTCCGCAACCGCGCGTCATGGCCGCGGTGACCGGAACCGCCGGGAAAACCTCAGTCGCCTCGTTTCTGCGCCAGATCTGGGCCCATGCCGGCGAGCAGGCCGCGATGCTTGGCACCACCGGTGTGACCGCGCCGGGCCGAAAGACCCACGGTTCGCTGACGACGCCGGACCCCGTGGCGCTGCATCGCCTGCTTGCGGAGCTTGCCAGTGACGGCGTGACACATGCCGCGATGGAGGCCTCGAGCCACGGGCTCGACCAGCGCAGGCTTGACGGCGTGATGCTGAGTGTCGCCGGATTCACCAACCTCGGCCGCGATCACATGGATTACCATCCGACGATGGAAGATTACATGGCCGCCAAGATGCGCCTGTTCGACACGCTGCTGCCCAAGGGCGCCCCGGCTGTGATATTCGCCGACGACGGATGGTCCGAGCGTGCCGTCGAAACCGCAGAGCGGGCCGGCTCGCGGGTGCTGACAGTCGGGCGCAAAGGCGGCTTTCTGGCGCTGAAGCGTGTCGAGCATCTCAGGCACAAGCAGATCGCCGAAATCCATCTGGACGGCCGGATCTTCGAGGTTGACCTGCCGCTTGCAGGAGACTTCCAGGTTTTCAATGCCCTGGTGGCTGCGGGAATGGCAATTGCCACCGGTACGGCCGCCGATCAGGTGATGGCGGCGCTCGAACATCTCGAGGGCGCTTCGGGGCGGCTTGAACTGATCGGATCGACCCCGGACGGGGCGCCGGCCTATGTCGACTACGCCCACAAGCCCGAAGCGCTCGAGAACGTGCTCGATGCGGTGCGCCCTTTCACCACCGGCCGGATCATCGTGGTGTTCGGTTGCGGCGGTGACCGGGATCGCGGCAAACGTCCGATCATGGGATCGATCGCAACGAAACTCGCCGATGTGGTGATCGTCACCGATGACAACCCGCGTTCGGAAGAACCGGATGCGATCCGGGCGGAGATCATGCTCGCCGCGCCAGGCGCACGGGAAATCGGCGACCGGGCCGAAGCGATCCGCACGGCTGTCGGCATGCTGGATGCGGGCGATACGCTGATCGTGGCGGGCAAGGGACATGAAGAGGGGCAGACAGTGGGCGACAAGGTGCTGCCCTTCTCCGATCACGCGGAAATCCGCAAGGCGCTGGAGGGACTGCACTGATGAGCTTTCTATGGACCGCCAACGACATGATCGAGGCCATGGATGGCCGACCGGTCGGAGACCTGCCGAAGGGCGTACAGGGGATTTCGATCGACACCCGCACCCTTGGCGAGGGCGACGCGTTCTTTGCGATCAAGGGCGACAAGTTCGACGGCCATGATTTCGCCAGTGCGGCCATTGCCAACGGAGCTGCGCTGATGGTGGTCTCGGAGGCCAAGCTGCCGGCGCTGGGACGGCTGACGGTGCCGATGATCGTGGTCAATGACGTGTTGGCGGCGCTGGAGGATCTCGGGCGGGCGGCACGCGCGCGCTCAGATGCCCGGATCGTCGCCGTCACAGGTTCGGTGGGCAAGACCACCACCAAGGAGATGCTGCGCAGGGCGCTGGAGCCATCGGGCGAGGTTCACGCCTCGGCTGCCTCCTTCAACAATCATTGGGGCGTTCCCCTGACATTGGCGCGGCTGCCGGCAAGCGCCAAATACGGCGTCTTCGAAATCGGCATGAACCATCCCGACGAGATCCGTCCGCTGGTGAAGATGGTGCGCCCGCATGTGGCGATCATCACGACCATTGCCGCGGCGCATCTGGGCAACTTCAAGAATCTGGGCGAGATCGCCGCTGCAAAGGCCGAGATCATGGAGGGTGTCGTCGAGGGCGGCCACATCCTGCTCAACCAGGACAACGAGAAATTCGGCTGGCTGAAAAAGCGCGCCGCCGAACTGGGGACCGGGACGGTGCGCGGCTTTGGCGAAAACGCCAAGGCCGATTACCGGCTGCTCAATTGCAAGCTGCTGCCCGACTGCTCGACCATCACCGCCCGGATCGGTGAGGATGAAGTGGCCGCCAAGATCGGCGCGCCGGGCCGGCATCTGGTGCAGAATGCACTGGCGGTTCTGGGCGCGGTTCAACTGCTTGAAGCCGATCTCGCCAAGGCAACACATGCGCTTGCGCGTGTTTCGGCAAAGAAGGGGCGCGGCGCCCGCCACGAACTGAAGATCGACAGTGGCGGCTTCATCCTTATCGACGAAAGCTACAATGCCAATCCGGCGTCCATGCGCGCGGCGCTCGAATTGCTGCGCGACACTCCGGCGCGGCTGCGGGGGCGGCGCATCGCGGTGCTGGGCGACATGCTGGAAATGGGCAAGTTCAGCGAGCGCGTGCACCGGGAACTGGCCGAACCTGTCCGCGAAGCCAACACGGACCTGGTGTGTCTTGCAGGCCCCGAGATGAAAGCCCTTCGCGACGAACTCGGGACGACGATCGAGACCGTCTGGCGCGAAACCGCCGATGATCTCGCCGAGTATTTGAAGACCGTACTTCGTGAAGGGGACGTGGTGATGATCAAGTCTTCGCTCGGCATCGGCTCCGGCCGTATCGTCAAGGCGCTTCTTGACAAGTATCCGGTCCTGACTGACAGCAGCGACCGGGACTGAACAAATCTGGGGGACTGGAATACATGCTTATCTGGCTGGTGGATCTGGCGGACACGGTCCAGTTCTTCAATCTTTTCAGGTATATCACCTTCAGGACGGGGGCCGCGATGTTTACCGCGGCCCTGATCGTCTTTCTGTTCGGACCGCGAATCATCGCGTCGCTGAGGGTTCGGCAGGGCCGGGGCCAGCCGATCAGGGCAGACGGGCCGCAGACGCATTTCCTGAAGGCAGGCACGCCGACGATGGGCGGATTGATGATGCTTGCGGGCATTGTCGGGTCGTCACTGCTGTGGGCCGATCTGTCGAGTGTCTATGTGGTCACGACCCTTCTGGTCACTCTCGGCTTCGGCGCGATCGGATTTTATGACGACTATCTCAAGGTCACCAAGCAGAGCCACAAGGGCTTTTCGGGCAAGGCGCGGCTGGGCATCGAATTCCTGATCGCGGGCGTTGCGGTGTTTTTCATCATGAAGGCCTCGATGGCGGCAGGGAATGCCGGCGGGGCGGAGTTCGGATCATCGCTGGCATTTCCGTTCTTCAAGGATCTGCTTGTCGATCTTGGCTGGTTCTTTGTGGTTTTCGGCGCTTTCGTCATTGTCGCGGCCGGCAATGCGGTCAACCTGACCGACGGGCTGGACGGACTGGCGATCGTGCCGGTGATGATCGCGGCGGCCTCCTTCGGGGCGATTGCCTACCTGGCCGGCAACGCGGTGTTTGCCAATTACCTGCAGATCCATTTCGTTCCCGGTACCGGTGAACTCGCCGTCATTCTGGGCGCGGTGATCGGTGCCGGTCTCGGCTTCCTGTGGTTCAACGCGCCGCCGGCGGCAATCTTCATGGGCGACACGGGCTCGCTGTCTCTGGGCGGGTTGATCGGCACCGTGGCTGTGGCCACCAAGCACGAGATCGTCATGGCGATCATCGGCGGGCTGTTCGTGATGGAGGCGCTTTCGGTGATCATCCAGGTGGCATCGTTCAAGCTCACCGGCAAGCGGGTGTTCCTGATGGCGCCGATCCACCATCACTTCGAGAAGAAGGGCTGGACCGAAAGCCAGGTGGTTGTGCGGTTCTGGATCATCTCCGTGGGGCTCGCCATGATCGGGCTTGCCACATTGAAGCTGAGATAGACCATGATCGAGGCGTCGACATTCAGTGGGCAGAAGGTTGCGCTGTTCGGGCTCGGCGGGTCGGGCCTCGCGACGGCGCGATCGCTGATGGCCGGCCGGGCCGATCTGATCGCCTGGGACGATAATCCGGCGCAGGTGGAAGCCGCGGGCAGCGCCGGCATCACGACCGGTGACCTGCGTGACATCGACTGGACCGGTCTCAGCGCGCTGGTGCTGGCGCCGGGCGTGCCGCTGACCCATCCCAAGCCGCACTGGACCGCGGATCTCGCCAACATGCACGGCGTTGAAATCATCGGCGACGTCGAGATTTTCGTGCGTGAGCGCCGGGCCCATGCGCCCGATTGTCCGTTCATCGCAATCACCGGCACCAACGGCAAGTCGACCACGACGGCGCTGATCGCGCATCTGATCGCGTCCAGCGGCCGCAACGCCCAGCTCGGCGGCAATATAGGCACCGCGGTGCTGACGCTGGAGCCGCCAAGGGATGACCGGTTCTACGTTGTCGAGTGTTCGTCCTACCAGATCGACCTGACGCCATCGATCGATCCGAGCGCAGGTCTGCTGCTCAACCTGACGCCCGATCATCTCGACCGTCACGGTTCGATGCAGCATTACGCCGAGGTCAAGACGCGGCTGGTCAGGCAAAGCGACGTGGCCGTGGTCGGCGTAGACGATGACTGGTGCCGCGACATTGCCGAAAGGCTCACCGGCGAGGGCAAACGCGTGGAACCGATCTCGCAGGCCACTCGGCTTCGCAACGGCTATTTCGCGGACGGCAGCCGGATCTTCCGCGCCGCCGACGGCAGCGTAAGCGAGATAGCAGATCTCGCCGGAATTCCGACACTGCGGGGCCAGCACAATGCGCAGAATGCCGCCGCGGCCATCGCCGCTTGCAAGACCGCAGGACTGAGCGACGAGGAAATCCGGGAAGGGCTCTCGAGTTTTCCGGGGCTCAAGCACCGGATGCAGCCGGTCGGGCGCCGCGACCGGGTGGTGTTCGTCAATGATTCCAAGGCAACCAATGCCGAGGCGGCGGCGCCGGCGCTGCAAAGTTTCGAGCCGATCTACTGGATTGCGGGCGGATTGCCGAAAGAGGGCGGAATTGCCTCTCTCGAGCCATATTTCCCGCGGATTGCAAAGGCCTATCTGATCGGGGAGGCTGCGGCTGAATTCGCCGCCAGCATCGGTGAGCGCGCGCCGTTCGAGATTTCCGGCACTTTGGACAGGGCCGTCTTGAATGCCGCGCGTGACGCGGCCAGCGACCGGTCCGAAATGCCTGCTGTGCTGTTGTCGCCCGCCTGCGCCAGCTTCGATCAGTACCGGAATTTTGAAGTGCGCGGCGACGCCTTCGTCAGCCTCGTATCAGGGCTGAATGATATCGAGATGCTTGTGGACACCCCGGGCAAAGGAGACAACGATGGTTAGCCGTGCAGAACGCGGACCGGTCGCGGACTGGTTCTGGACCATTGACCGGCTGTTTCTCGCAGCATTCGTCGCGCTGATGGGCATTGGCCTGATGATGTCGTTTGCCGCCAGTCCCGCTGTGGCGGAACGGCTCGGGCTCGACAGTTTTCATTTTGTCGAACGGCACGGCATCTTTCTCCTGCCGGCACTCGCGGTGATGATCGGCGTATCGTTCCTGAGCCCGCGCCAGGTGCGGCGGCTGGCGCTGCTGATCCTGGCGGGATCGATCGCGATGATGGTGCTGGCGCTGTTTTTCGGCGTTGAAATCAAGGGGTCGCGACGCTGGGTGTCGATTGCCGGGATTTCCGTGCAGCCGTCGGAATTCATGAAGCCTGCTTTCGTGGTGATCTGCGCCTGGCTGTTTTCCGAGCGCTCGCGTCACCCGGAAATCCCGGGCAACCTCTTCGCCATCATCCTGTTCGGCATCGTGGCGGCGCTTCTGGTGGCCCAGCCGGATCTCGGACAGACGATGCTGACAGCGGCCGTCTGGGGCGGAATGTTCTTCATGGCCGGAATGAGCTGGTTCTGGATCCTGCTTCTGGGAGGCCTTGCGATCGCCGGCTTCCTCGCCGCCTACGCGATGTTTCCGCATGTTGCCGAGCGCATCAACGGCTTCCTGTTCGGCGAGGGAGACAGTTTCCAGGTCGACACCGCCCGCGAGGCAATCATTCGCGGCGACTGGTTTGGCCAGGGCCCGGGCGAGGGCACCATCAAGCGGATCCTGCCCGACAGCCATACCGACTTTGTCTTTTCGGTCGCGGCCGAGGAGTTCGGCATCGTCTTCTGCATGGTGCTGGTGGCGCTCTTTGCCTTCGTCGTGCTGCGTGGATTGACCCGTGCCGGGCGATTGCAGGATGATTTCACGCGGCTTGCGGTTGCAGGTCTGGCGCTGCTGATCGGGTTCCAGTCCTTCATCAATATCGGCGTCAATCTGGAACTGCTTCCGGCAAAGGGCATGACGCTGCCGCTGGTTTCCTACGGTGGATCGTCGATGATTGCGGTTGCGATCACTGCCGGCTTCCTGCTGGCGTTGACCCGCCGCCGGCCCGAAAGCAGGGCGCAGTCGCGGCCGGTCTACCGGATGCCGCAACATGTGCCGGCGGAGTCGGGGTCATGAGCGCGCGCAAACTGTTCCTGCTGTCGGCGGGCGGCACCGGCGGGCACCTGTTTCCTGCCCAGGCCCTGGCGCATGAGCTTGTCGCCCGGGGCCACCAGGTGCACCTGGTTACCGACAGCCGTGCGGAACGGTTTGCGGCAACCTTCCCGGCCTCGGAGGTCCATGTGGTGCGCTCGGCAACCATCGGATCGAAGAACCCGCTCAAAATTGCAAAGGCGCTCTGGACGCTGTTCAAGGGCGTGCGGGAGGCGGGCGCCCTGATCCGAAAGATCCGGCCGGACGCGGTGATCGGTTTCGGAGGCTATCCCACCATTCCGCCGCTCCTGGCTGCAACCAATGCCGGTTTGCCGACCATGATCCATGAACAGAACGCGGTGATGGGACGGGCCAACAAGGCGCTGGCGTCGCGCGTCAGGGCGATTGCGGGCGGTTTCCTTCCGGAAGGGAAGGGCACCCACGGGCAGAAAACGGTGATTACCGGCAACCCCGTCCGCCCCGAGGTTCTTGCGGCGGCAGCGATTCCCTACACGCCCTCCATGGAGGGCGAGCCGTTCCGGCTCGTCGTCTTCGGCGGCAGCCAGGGCGCACAGTTTTTCTCCGACGCCGTACCTTCGGCGATCGCGCTGTTGCCGGATGCGCTGCGCACACGTCTCGAACTCACGCAGCAGGCCCGTCCGGAGGACGAAGATCACTTGCGCGCGCGGCTTGAGGAACTCGGCATCAAGGCCGACGTCTCGCCGTTCTTCACGGACATGGCCGAACGCATCGGCGCCGCGCACCTCGTCATTTCACGGTCCGGGGCCTCCACGGTTTCCGAAATCGCGGTGATCGGCCGTTCTGCGATCCTGGTTCCCTATCCATATGCGCTCGACCACGATCAGGCTGCCAATGCAGCCGCGCTGATGGCCAAGGGTGGAGCCAGCGTGATCAAGCAGTCGGAGCTATCCGCACAGGTTCTCTCGGACATGATCGCGGAACGGATGAAAGATCCCGCCGGCCTGTCGGCAACCGCCGCGGCGGCGCAGGCGACGGGAAAACCCGATGCCGCGCGCTTGCTTGCCAATCTGGCTGAGGCTATCTCGGAGGGCATCAGCCCGGAACAGTTCAGGAGCACATCCGCATGAAAATGCCGCAAACCATCGGCCTCGTTCACTTCATCGGTATCGGTGGCATCGGCATGAGCGGCATTGCCGAAGTGCTCAACAATCTGGGCTACAAGGTGCAGGGCTCGGATCAGTCCGAGAGCGCCAATGTGCAGCGGCTGAGAGACCAGGGCATCGAGGTGCATATCGGCCATTCGGCGGCGCATCTGGGCGATGCCGAAGTCGTGGTGGTCTCGACTGCGATCAAGAAAAACAATCCGGAGCTCATAGCGGCACGCGAACGGTTTCTGCCGGTGGTGCGGCGCGCCGAGATGCTGGCCGAACTGATGCGCTTCCGAAACGCGATTGCAATCGGCGGCACCCATGGCAAGACCACGACCACCTCGATGGTGGCGACGCTGCTCGAAGCCGGCGGACTTGATCCGACCGTGATCAATGGCGGCATCATCAATGCCTACGGCACCAATGCGCGCATGGGCGAGGGTGAATGGATGGTGGTGGAAGCCGACGAGAGCGACGGCACATTCCTGAAGCTTCCGGCCGAAATCGCCGTGATCACCAATATTGATCCCGAACATCTCGATCACTACGGCAATTTCGAAGCGGTGCGTGCCGCGTTCAGGCAGTTCGTCGAGAACGTTCCGTTCTATGGCTTTGGCGTCATGTGTCTCGATCATCCGGAAGTGCAGGCGCTGATCAGCCGTATCGAGGACCGGCGCGTCATCACCTATGGCGAGAACCCGCAATCGGACGTGCGCTACTCCAACCACAGGATGGACGGCCCTGTTTCGGTGTTCGACGTGGTCATCAACAGCCGCAAGACCGGAGCCAGGGCGGAACTCAAGGGTCTGCGGCTCCCGATGCCGGGTCGGCACAATGTCTCCAATGCGGTCGCCGCGATTGCGGTGGCCTATGAACTGGGTCTGACCCCCGAACAGATCGCGACGGGTCTGGGTCAGTTCGGCGGGGTCAAGCGGCGGTTCACCCATACCGGCACCTGGAACGGTGCCGAGATTTTCGACGATTACGGGCATCATCCGGTTGAGATCAAGGCAGTGCTTTCCGCCGCACGCGATGCCTGTCCGGGCCGCGTCATCGCAGTGCACCAGCCGCACCGGTACTCGCGGCTCTCAAGCCTGTTTGACGATTTCTCCGGATGCTTCAACGATGCCAACACGGTCATCCTGGCGCCGGTCTATTCGGCCGGGGAAGATCCGATCGAGGGGGTCGATTCGGCCCACCTGGTGTCCAGCCTGAAAGCCGGCGGCCACCGCGATGCCCGCCTGATCGACGGTCCGACGGCGCTGGCTCCGATGATCGCGGAGATCGCCAAACCCGGCGACTACGTGGTGTGCCTGGGGGCCGGTACCATCACCCAATGGGCCAATCAACTGCCCAAGGAACTTGCGAGTTTGAAGCCCGATGCGGGAGGTTCCGCATGAAGCAGCTTCAGGTCGATGGTGAAAAACTGCTGGCATCGCTCGACGGCAAGTTGAAAGACGTTCGGGGACGGCTCACGCCCAACGCCGACATGTCGAAGATCACCTGGTTCCGCACCGGCGGGCCGGCAGAGCTGTTGTTCCAGCCGGTCGATGATGACGATCTGTCAGCCTTTCTCGCGGCGCTGCCCGAAGACGTTCCGGTGCTGCCGGTGGGCATCGGTTCCAACCTCCTGGTGCGCGATGGCGGCATTCCCGGGGTCGTGATCCGGCTCTCGGCAAAAGGGTTTGGCCAGGTCAGGCAGCTTTCCGACACCCGGCTCGAGGCGGGCGCCGTCTGCCCCGACAAGCATCTTGCCGCTCGTGCGCTCGAAACCGGGCTTGGCGGATTCCACTTCTATCACGGCATTCCCGGCGCCATCGGTGGCGCCCTGAGAATGAATGCCGGCGCAAATGGGGTCGAAACCCGCGAGCGGGTGGTCGAGGTGCATGCTCTGGATCGCAAGGGCGAGCGATACGTTCTGTCCAATGCGGATATGGGCTATGCCTATCGCCATTCCTCGGCGCCCGAGGATCTGATCTTTACCCGCGCGGTGTTTGAAGGCGTGCCCGCGGACCGCGAACAGATCCGGGCCGACATGGACGCGGTTCAGCATCACCGCGAAACGGTCCAGCCGATCCGGGAGAAGACCGGAGGCTCGACCTTCAAGAATCCCGAGGGCCATTCGGCCTGGAAGGTGATTGACGAGGCCGGTTGCCGCGGGCTGACCGTTGGCGGCGCCCAGATGTCGCCGATGCACTGCAACTTCATGATCAATACCGGCAACGCGTCGGGTTACGAGCTTGAGAACCTTGGAGAAACCGTGCGCGCTCGGGTGCTTGAAAATTCGGGCATCCGTCTCCACTGGGAAATCAAGCGGCTCGGCCTGTTTGAACCCGACAGGATGGTCCAGGAGTTTCAGGGTCAACTGGTCTGAAGGAGCTTGGCGCGCAGGGGCTGCGGATCAGCGGTTTCCGCATAGGGGGCCGGATTTCGACGGCGTACCTTTTTTTATTCCATGGAAATGGAGCACTTTCTTAAACTGCCGCTGTTAGGTTTGGCGCCGAACGTGGAGTGTTTCATGATTTCCGTGGCGCGGAACTGGGTTGTCAAGCAACTTGAGCTGGGTGAATTCCAGTCCTATCGCGATGTGTACCGTAAGTCGGTCACGGTGGCGCTCAAGGTCTCCCTGCTCGCCTACGGAATCAACCTGATGTGCCATCTGGTGCTGCACCAGCTCGGTCTCCTGCCTTATGATCTCAAGGCATTGCTGATCGTGGCGACCTTGCTGACGCCGCCGATCACATTCGTCTTGGCCGTCTTCTTTTATGTGATTTTCGGCTGTGCGATCCACGATATCGGTGTTTCGAGGGCACGGCTTGAAGAACTCAGCCACACCGACATGCTGACGGGAATCGCGAACCGCCGGGCATTCCAGACGGCGTTCGAAGCAGCTCATGGCGAAAAGGCCATGGCGATGTTCGACATCGACCGTTTCAAGGTCATCAACGATACCTACGGTCATTCGTTGGGTGACGAGGCTATCGTTCGCGTGGCGACGGTCCTGTCATCTGTCTTCACGAAAGACTGCATTTGTGCCCGCATCGGCGGCGAGGAATTCGGCGTTTTGTGCACTGATATGCCGTTTGGCGAATTTGCGGCCTGTTGCGAGCTCGCCCGCAGGCGGATTGCACGGGAACGGATTGCCGGGGACGATGGAACGTTTGGCATCACGGTGTCCGGCGGCGTCGCGAACGGCCTGCCCGACCAAGGTTTCAGCCAGGTGTTTTCGCGTGCCGACAAGGCGCTTTACGAGGCCAAGGCCGGAGGTCGCAACCGGATTGTCCTGTCCTGCAACGACCATTCGTCGCCAAAAGAATGCGGCAACTCCGAAACCGGCGTTGCTCGGTCGGCAGCCTGACCTTCCGTTCATCCAAGACCTGCTGCAGCATGAGTGTATCCAGCGCATGTGAATTTTGGTCCGGTTTGTGCGCGGGATTCGTCTGACTCAGGAGACATTATGTTAACGCGCCCTGCCTATGGTCCGCGCCACCAAGCAGGAGTGAGTGAATGGTGGGCATGACCCGCAACTGGATTATCAGGCAGCTTTCCCTGGGAGAATTCGATTCTCACAGAGATGTCTGGCGGAAATCGACAGTGATGGCCGTCAAGATCGGCCTGCTTGCCTATGTCATTGATGTCGTTTCCCACATCATGCTCGATGCGTTCGGTCTGCTGCCTTACAGTCTGGTCTCATCTCTGATCATTGCCACCGTCCTGACGCCCGCACTGGGTTTTTCCCTGGCGCTGACTTCTTATATGGTGATCGGGTTTGCGATCCATGACCTTGGCGTGTCGCGCAACGAACTCGAGCGGTTGAGTCGCACGGACACTCTGACCGGTCTGTCCAATCGCCGGGCCTTTCTCGAAAAGTTCGACCGTTGTGACCGGGACAAGGCGATGCTGGTTCTCGACATCGATCATTTCAAAACCGTCAACGACACTTACGGTCACCTTGCCGGCGACGAAGCCATCGTGCGGGTTGCCGCCATGCTCTTGAAGGTGTTCTCGGACCGGTGCGTTTGTGCCCGGATCGGTGGCGAGGAGTTTGCGGTTTTCTGCCAGGACATGGCTTTCGCCGAGTTCGCCGCGCTTGGCGAGCTTTCACGCAGGAAAATCGCTGCCATGCGGATTGCAACGAAGGACGGTGAGTTTTCGATCACCGTGTCGGGCGGTATGGCACGGGCCTTGCCGCATGAAGAGTTCGGGGCGGTCTTTTCGCGCGCGGACAAGGCGCTCTATGCGGCCAAGTCAGGTGGCCGGGACAGGATCCAATTCCACTACGAAACCCGGGATCAAGCCGGCGACAAGGCTTCCGGGCGCCAGACCGCCTGAGCCTTCTCCGGGCCGATCATACGGGGGCACAGCGGGTCGGGGCATCAGGTCAAATGGCCGCGAAGCTCCCATGATACCTTCAATTACATCTTTCAAGCGCAAGGCTTTCCGGATCGGGAAAGCGTCAGCCGCAGGGATTCAGGCTGAATGCCGGGTTGCCGCACGAACCTTGATCGGGATGTCTTCCTGATCAAGCACCAGCTTGCGCGCCTCGTCGGCGGGCATGGGTTTGCCGAACAGATAGCCCTGGATGAGGTCCGGCTCCATGGGCGTGAGGATCGCCATTTCGCTTTCGGTTTCGACACCTTCGAGGACGCAGCGAAGATCGAGTTTGCGGCACAGCCCGATCAGGCCGGCGACGATTTCGCGTGATGTTTCGCTGTGAGCGACCTTGCGGACGAAACTGCGGTCCACCTTGACCTTGTCGAGCGGCAATTCGTCAAGATATTCGAAACTCGAATAGCCCGACCCGAAGTCATCGAGCGCGATCTTGCATCCGCTGGCGCGCAAACTCTCGAGAACTGCCTTGGATTCCTCGAGGTCGGACATCACCGCGGTTTCGGTGATTTCAAACTCGAGGCGCGACGGGGAAATCCCTGACGCCATGATCTTGCCGAGCAGGGACATGATGAAGGCCTGATTTGAAATGTCCTGTCCCGAAAGATTGAACGAGAGACTTACATCCTCGGGCCAGTTGGAAATCTCGGCGAGGCCCTTTGTGAAAAGGATATCCGTTACCTTGCGAATATGTCCGGCGCGTTCCGCCGCGCGGATGAAATGGTCGGGGCGAACCAGGCCGAGATTTGCATTCTGCCATCGCGCCAGAGCCTCGAAGCCGACCACCCGTTTCATGCATGGCGAATATTGCGGCTGAAACAGAAGGTAGAGCTCGTTCTCCAGGTTGCTCTCACGGAGTTCGCGTTCGATGGCAATTGCCTGTTTCATTTCCTGGTCTTCGGCCGTGTCGAAGACAATGCATTGACCCCTGAACTGCGACTTGGCCTTGTAGAGCGCGAAATCGGCCTTCTCGTAGAGCTGGGCGGACGAACTGCCCATGCTCGGGAAATGGGCAAAGCCGGCCGAGGCGCCTACCGTCAGGTCGAGAGAGTCGATCAGATAGGGCGCGCTCATGGTTTCGATTGACCGGTCGCCCATCTGCCGGACCTCGTCCTCGTTCATGCTTCCGGGCAAAATGGCGATGAATTCATCGCCGCCGATCCGTCCGAAGGTCACGCCCTCCACATCCATTGCCTTGGCGCGCTCGACAACTGCGCGCAGCAACCGATCACCGACAATATGGCCGTACACGTCATTGATGCCCTTGAAACCGTCGAGGTCGATGATGCCCATCCAGAACGGCCGGCGTTGCTGCACGAGATAATCAATCTTGTCGAACATTGCACGCCGGTTCGGAACGCCGGTCAGCATGTCGGTATCGGCCAGGTGCCGGGACTTCGTGGCCAGTTCGTCAGCAAGCAGCCTGGCATCGATCTGGCGAAGGATCGCCTGCCGCAGCAGAGTTGTCATGCTGATGGATGCAAAGGCGGTGGCGATACCGATGGAAACGTACTGCGTGAAGAGTTCGCCGGGAAGTCTCGATGCAAACAGATAGAGAGTGACCAGAGACAGCAGAACACTGAACAGGGTGACCCTGAGGGTGATTCCAGTGGTCGAGAAGATGACCGCCATCAGGGCGAAATAGATGATTTTGGTTTGCTCGAAATGGACCAGCAGGTAGCTCAGAACGTTGAGATACATCAGCAGGTTGACCAGCAACCCCGAAAGTTCAAGCCTTTTGAGGGAAACCTCGGGGCCTGCGAGCACATGCTGTCGAACGAAGTAATAACTCAAGCTTGTCAGAGTGCTGATGGTGGCCAGCATGGCCAGAATCATGCCGCTGTCGTCTTGAAAATGCCGGTATGTAATGAAGGCGTAATAGGCGCAGCCGGGGATGAGTATCGACCGAATGATGGGCGTGTAGGCTTTTGCCATCGCATGCTGGCGTACCGGATCGACAAACTTCCTGTGAATATCCAAGAGCCTACTAAAAAACATCACTGTCATGCTCTTTGGTTGGTTATTCGAGGTTCCTTCATGGAAGTTCCCGAACGATACTGAAGCGAATCCCACCAAAAATGATATCTGGTGATTTCAGACGATCCTGGTCCGGAGGATGTTTCCCCCGGAGAGGCTGACCGCTCTTCCGAGAACAATCTTAAATACAAGAAACATTAAAGTAATGTTATTTGAGCGCGACTTTCGCTTTGATTCTTCACGCTAATACTGCGATCACGCCTTCTTTGCCATTGCACTTAAAGAGCGAATGGCAGCCCGTTATTCCTCTGCTCGTTGATGCCCTCAAATCGACATCGAAGTCCTCAAAACGATTCCTGAACGGACATGTGGGTGTCCAATCGGACGGTTTGGCGCAATGTTCGCGTCGTATCTTGAGGGGTAGGGCTGCGTTCCAGATGCAGCGGATTCAGCGCCACGCGGCTGTTCGCAAGCAGTGCGTGCGGTCCGACAGGCGGCAAAGACAGGGAAACGGCATGATCGCTGAGACATCGAAAAAACACGTGGCTGTTCTGTTGGGGGGATTTTCCTCGGAGCGGCCGGTGAGCCTGTCCTCGGGCGAAGCCTGCGCCAAGGGACTGGAAGCCGCGGGCTACCGGGTGACACGCGTTGATGTCGGTCCGGATGTGGCCACGGTGCTTGCCGACCTGAAGCCCGATGTTTGCTTCAATGCGTTGCATGGCCCCTATGGCGAGGACGGCACCATTCAGGGCGTGCTTGAATATCTCGGCATTCCCTATACCCATTCGGGTGTGACGGCTTCCGCGCTTGCCATGGACAAGCGGCTGTCCAAGATCGTCGCCAAGGCGGTCGGCATCCCGGTGGCGGATTCGATGGTGATGAACCGTCACGAGTTCACATCCGCCCATCCGATGCAGCCGCCCTATGTGGTCAAGCCGGTCAATGAAGGGTCCAGCTTCGGGGTCGTCATCGTACAGGAAAACCAGAGCCATCCGCCGCAGGTGATCACCTCGCAGGAGTGGAAATACGGCGACGAGGTCATGGTCGAACGCTACATCCCCGGGCGTGAGCTCACCTGCACCATCATGGGCGACGTGGCGCTCGCGGTCACCGAAATCGTGCCGCAGGGCCATAGCTTCTATGATTACGATTCAAAATACGTCGCCGGGGGCTCGAAACATGTTTGTCCGGCGGAAATTTCACCAATTGTTTACCAAAAAATACGTAGGTTGGCTTTGAAGGCGCATCAAGCGATCGGCTGTCGCGGCGTAAGCAGGTCCGATTTCCGTTACGATGACCGGTTTTCCGAAAACGGGGAGGTCATCTGGCTCGAAATCAACACCCAGCCCGGCATGACACCGACATCGCTTGCGCCGGAAATGGCCCTGCAGGCAGGCCATTCGTTCGAAGAATTTGTCAGCTGGATGGTAGAGGACGCTTCGTGTCGCCGATGACAAGACCAAGGGCAGGGGTCGATCAGACCCAAATGGCGGATCCGTCCGGACGCAAGGCGTTTCCGGGCGTTTTCGTCCTGCCCCGGGTTCTGCGGCGGCCGGTCAGGGCCTTTGCCGCGCTGGCCAGCGGTCGGGTTACAATTCGCCCGCATGTGGGGTCCGTCGCGGCGTTCGCCTTTCTGGCCGCCACCGGTCTTTATGGCATGAAGCTCGGCGATCACACTGCCTTCGTCACGCAGGCCCTGACCAGCGGCGTCGGCTTTGCGCTTGAGGACGTTCAGGTCAGCGGCAATGTCGAGACATCGGACATCGATATCCTTCAGCAACTCGGTCTTGACGGCTCGACCTCAGTTGTGGCGATCGACGCCCATGCGGCGCGCGCCAAGCTTATCGAACTGCCCTGGGTCACCGACGCCCATGTGGAGAAGATCTATCCGCGCGGCCTGAGGGTGCATCTGGTCGAGCGCAAGGCTGCAGGCATCTGGCAGCATGGCGACGCCCTGTCGCTGATCGACGCGCGCGGCGACGTGATCGCGCCATTGGCCGGCACCCGGCATGCCGGATTGCCGCTTTACGTGGGCCTTGGCGCCGACCGGCACTCCGACGAACTGGAAGCCAGGCTTCTCTTTTATCCCGACCTTCGCGCACGGGTGAAGGCGGCGATCCGCATTGCAAACCGGCGCTGGGATCTTCGGCTCGACAATGGTGTGACGCTCAGCCTTCCCGAAGACAATGTCGGGGACGCCCTCAAGCGTTTCATGGCGTTTGACGCCGGACGCGAGGTGCTGGAGCGCGATATCGCTGCGGTCGATCTGCGTCTCGACGACCGGATCACCCTGCGGCTGACCGAAGGCGCGCTCGAGCGCCGCAAGGAAGCGCTTGAAGCCCGGGCGAAGGAAATCAAGACAGCGGAGAAGAACACATGAGCTTCTTCCGTCCGTCATCGATGTTGCCGCGGCTCAAGCCCCTGTCTTCCAAGCGTTCGAGCATTGTCACCGTGCTGGACATCGGCTCGTCCAAGGTCGTGTGCATGATCGGTCGGCTGACGCCGGTCGAGGGCGCCGACATCCTGGCCGGGCGCAGCCACAAGATCGAGATACTCGGTATCGGCCATCAGAAATCGCGAGGCCTGAAGGCTGGCGTGATTTCGGACATGGACGCGGTGGAAAGCTCGGTCCGGCTTGCAGTCGATGCGGCAGAGCGGATGGCGGGCGTGACCGTCGAAAGCCTGATCATCAACGTCACGGCGGGACGGCTCAAGAGCGAGACGCATTCGGCTTCCGTCAATCTCGGCGGTCACGAGATCGCCGCCGGGGATCTGAACAAGGTCGTCAATGCCGCCACCCGGCAAAGCCAGCAGCATGAGCGCGCGATCCTGCACTCCCTGCCTTCCAGCTACACCCTCGATGGCGAGCGTGGCATCCGCGATCCCGGCGGCATGTATGGCGACGTCCTCGGGGTCGACATGCATGTGCTGACAGCCGACCGCGCGCCGCTGAAAAACCTCGAACTTTCGGTCAACCGCGCCCATCTCACCGTGGAAGCCATGGTTGCCACACCCTATGCATCGGGGCTTGCAGCACTGGTGACGGATGAAGCGGAAATGGGATGCGCGGCCATCGATCTGGGCGGCGGGACGACCACGATCTCGGTCTTTTACGAAGGCCGCCTGGTGCACGCCGACGCCATCGCGCTTGGCGGCCAGCATGTCACCATGGATCTTGCGCGCGGCCTTTCGACCCGGCTTGAAGATGCGGAGCGGATCAAGGTCGTGCACGGCTCGGCGCTGCCGCAGGCCGGTGAGGACCGCGACGTGATCTCGGTGCCGCCGATCGGCGATGATGACCGCGATCAGCCGACCCATGTGCCGCGCGGGCTGGTCTCGCGCATCGTGCGCGCCCGCGTCGAGGAGACGCTGGAGATGCTGCGCGACCGGATCCAGCAGTCGGGCTATTCGACCATTGTGGGCAAGCGAATCGTGCTGACGGGCGGCGCAAGCCAGATGACGGGCCTGACGGAATCGGCGCGCCGGATTCTCGCGCGCAATGTCCGCGTCGGACGGCCCCTGGGTGTCTCCGGACTGCCCGCGGCCGCCAAGGGGCCAACATTTTCGACTGCGGTCGGCCTGATGATCTATCCGCAGGTTGCTCATCTTGAATCCCACGGTGCGGGCGAGGGCGGCTTTGCCGCCATGGCCGGCGCCGGCGGCCGCCTGTCCCGGATGGGGCAGTGGCTCAAGGAAAGTTTTTGAATTCACCGAATTGGCCGACGCGGCGGTGCGGCCATGCCAAAGGAAGGAACGGGTGCCATGACCATCAATTTGCAGAAGCCGGACATCACCGAGCTGAAGCCCCGCATCACGGTGTTCGGGGTCGGCGGCGGAGGCGGAAACGCCGTCAACAACATGATCAATGCGGGTCTGCAGGGCGTGGACTTCGTTGTCGCCAATACGGACGCCCAGGCGCTCACCATGTCCAAGGCCGACCGTCTGGTCCAGCTTGGCGTGGCCGTGACCGAAGGTCTCGGCGCCGGCTCCCAGCCCGAGGTCGGACGCGCGGCCGCCGAGGAATGCATCGACGAGATCGTCGATCACCTGAGCGGCACCCACATGTGCTTCGTGACCGCCGGCATGGGTGGCGGCACCGGCACCGGTGCAGCCCCGGTCGTGGCCCAGGCGGCACGCAACAAGGGCATCCTGACTGTCGGCGTCGTCACCAAGCCGTTCCACTTCGAGGGCCAGCGCCGCATGCGGCTTGCGGAATCGGGTATCGAGGAATTGCAGAAATGCGTCGATACGCTGATTGTCATTCCGAACCAGAACCTGTTCCGCATCGCCAATGACAAGACCACCTTCGCCGACGCCTTCGCGATGGCCGACCAGGTGCTCTACTCCGGCGTTGCCTGCATCACCGACCTGATGGTCAAGGAAGGCCTGATCAACCTCGACTTCGCCGACGTCCGTTCGGTGATGCGCGAGATGGGCCGCGCCATGATGGGAACGGGCGAGGCTTCCGGTGAAGGCCGGGCAATGGCCGCAGCAGAAGCTGCGATTGCCAACCCGCTGCTCGACGAGACCACGATGAAGGGCGCTCAGGGCCTGCTGATCTCGATCACCGGCGGCCGCGACATGACCCTGTTCGAGGTCGACGAAGCTGCGACCCGCATTCGCGAGGAAGTCGACGCGGACGCCAACATCATTCTCGGCGCCACCTTCGACGAGGCGCTGGAAGGCCTCATTCGGGTGTCGGTCGTTGCCACCGGCATCGACCGTGTGGAAAGCGAATACGAGCAGCGTCCGGCAATGTCGTCGCAGCGTACCGCCCCGCGTCCTGCCACCACCGCGCAGTCGCCGCAGGCATCGCGCCCTGCAGCGGCGCAACCGGCCGCACAGACGCCTGCTCCCGCGGCGAAGGACCCGGTCAGCGAGGCCATCGTATCGGCAGAAGCTGAGCTTGAGCGTGAACTCGATATCGCCAGCGAGATCGACCTTGCCGCCAAGACCCAGGCTTCTGCGCCCGCCGCATCGGCTCAGCAGGAATTCCAGCCGCAGAGCCGTCTGTTTGCAGGGACACCGGAAACTGCCGCCCAGCCGCAGCGCGCCGCGATGACCCCGCCGCAGGCTCCGGTGAGCCGTCCTGCCCCCCAGGCGCCACAGGCAGCCGCACCTTCCGCAGCGCCTGCGCCAAGTGAAGCCGAGCCGGTCGCCCGGATGCCGCGGATCGAGGACTTCCCGCCGGTGGTCAAGGCCGAGATGGAGCAGCGCGGTGCGCCCCAGGCCCAGGGCGACGAGCGCGGGCCGATGGGACTGCTCAAGCGGCTGTCGAGTTCGCTCGGTCGCCGCGAAGAGGAGGAAGCCTCTCTTGCCGGTGCCTCGACGCAGCAGCCGCAGCGCCGTCCGCTCACGCCGGAGGCGAGCATTTATGCGCCGCGCCGCGGGCAGTTGGACGATCAGGGCCGCGTGACGCCACAGGCGCGCTCGACTCATGAAGACGACCAGCTCGAGATTCCCGCCTTCCTTCGCCGCCAGGCCAAGTAACACGGGTGTTGCAGATTGTAACATTGACGGTCCGGCAGCTCAGGCGTTGCCGGACCGGTTTTGTTAAGACTCTGTTAATCAAGGGCAATTAAGGTTACTCGAATGTTGCTGCTTCGTAACAGAACGAAAAAAAGCGTGATTTGGAAACTACCGATCACCGCCGTATCTTGCAGACCGTAAATGGGACAGGGGCGAACAACTGCGCGAATGAATGCGCGGGCTCGCTTCACCAAGACTGGGGACAGCCAAGCCTTCAGGGGGGCTTCGGCAAGCAAGCGGGAAACGGCGGATCTGATGAGCAGTGATGTAGTAGGGCTTCAGACCACGATTGCGGGGTCGATTTCATTGTCAGGCGTTGGAGTCCACTCGGGCGAGAACGTTTCCATCACATTCCATCCCGCAGATCCCGATACCGGAATCGTCTTCAACCGTTACCTTCCTTGCGGCGATGTGATCAGCGTGCGCGCGGTCTCGTCGCAAGTCGGCTCGACCGACCTGTGTACGCTTCTGGGCACTGCGCCCGACCGCTCGGTCGCCACCGTCGAGCACCTGATGGCTGCGCTCTACGCGCTTGGCGTCGACAACATCAGCATCGACATTGACGGCAGCGAAGTGCCGATCATGGACGGCAGCGCCGCGGTCTTTATCGAAGCCCTCGACAGTGCCGGTCTGGTCAATCATTCGGTCAAGCGCCGTTACATCCGCGTCATCAAGCCGGTCCGTATCGAAATGGGCGGTTCCTGGGCGGAATTCACCCCACACAACGGCACGCGGTTTGAAATCGACATCGATTTCGACACCCCGCTGATCGGCCGGCAGAGCTGGAAGGGCGAAGTCACCGCCGACAGCTTCCGTCGCGAACTTGCCCGCGCCCGCACCTTCGGCTTCATGCGTGACGTCGAGCGGCTTTGGGCGTCCGGTCACGCGCTGGGTTCTTCGCTTGAGAACTCGGTGGTGATCGGCGACGACGACAAGGTGATCAATGTCGAGGGACTGCGTTTCCGCGACGAATTCGTCCGTCACAAGACGCTCGATGCCGTGGGCGATCTGGCTCTCGCGGGCGCCCAGTTCATCGGCTGCTACCGCAGCTATCGCGGCGGGCACAAGCTCAATGCACTGGCATTGCGCGCGCTTCTTGCCGACAGCTCGGCCTACGAGGTCGTCGAGGCTCCGGCGCGCCGCGATACGGTCCGTCACGGCGAACTGGTTGCGGTCAATGCCGCGGCTTTTGCGCCCTGGGCACTTTGACCGGCAGGTTTTCCGGCGTCGAGCCTGGGAAAACCAAATACAAAAGAGACGGGCAAACCGGGCTTAACGCCATTGTTCCAAAGACATCTGCCACAAAATTGCGGCAAAGCGTCTTCATGACGTTGCGAAGTCCGGGTAATTCCGGATAGAAACGCGGGTCTGGTTCCGCGGATGGATGCATCCGCGGCTGTTGAGAGGTTTTGCAGGATGATTACATCGGTCAAGGATGGGCGCGGGCGCGCGGCAAGAGTTGCGCTCATTGTCGCCGGACTGACCGGCGTCGCGTCTTTTGTCAGCGGTTGCCAATCCGATCCCGACATCGACATCACCGCCTATGCGCAGACGATCGAGCCGGCCGACGTGCTCTACAATCAGGGTCTGGCCAATCTCCAGGCCGGGCAAGTGGCCGAGGCCGCGCGCAAGTTCGAGGCGGTAGACAAGCAGCATCCCTATTCCGAGTTCGCCCGAAAGGCGATGGTGATGAGTGCCTTCACCTTCTACCGGCAGGGCCAGTACACCGAGGCGATCAGCACCGCCAACCGGTATCTGAGCCTTTATCCGAATGACGAGGATGCAGCCTATGCCCAGTACATCGTCGGGCTTGCCTATTATCGCCAGATCCCCGAGGTAACGCGCGACCAGAGGACTTCGGCGCGCGCGATCGCCGCGTTCAACGAGGTCATCGAGCGCTATCCCGATTCCGAATATGTCGAGGACAGTCAGGCCAAGCTGCGCTATGCGCGCGACCAGCTTGCCGGCAAGGAAATGCAGGTCGGCCGCTACTATCTCGAGCGCAAGGAATTCGTGGCTGCGGCCAACAGGTTCCGCGGCGTTGTCGAGCAGTATCCGAACACCCGGCAGGTTGAAGAGGCGCTGGCGCGCCTGGTCGAAACCTATTACGCCATGGGCCTTGAAAGCGAGGCGCAAACAGCGGCCGCGGTTCTCGGGCACAATTTCCCCGACAGCCAGTGGTATGCGGACTCCTACAACCTGTTGCGGACTGGCGGGCTTGAGCCGCGGGAGAACAAGGGCTCCTGGATATCACGCGCCGGGGCCCGCCTCGTCGGCGCCTGAAGCAGGGCGCGATGCTTATCCAGCTGTCGATCCGAGATATTGTCCTGATCGAGAGGCTTGATCTCGAATTTGACGCCGGTCTTTCGGTGCTGACCGGCGAGACCGGCGCCGGCAAATCGATTCTGCTCGACAGCCTTTCGCTGGCGCTTGGCGGCCGCGGCGATGGCGGCCTGGTTCGCCATGGCGCCGACAAGGGACAGGTGACTGCGGTCTTCGATGTCGCCGCCGATCATCCGGCCCGGATCCTGCTGCGCGACAACGGCATAGACGACGATGGCGATCTGGTGTTCCGGCGGGTTCAGTCGGGAGACGGACGGACCCGTGTCTTCATCAATGACCAGCCGGCAAGCGTGGCGCTGATGCGTCAGGCCGGGCTCCACCTGGTCGAAATTCACGGCCAGCATGATGACCGGGCGCTTGTCGACATGGACGCCCACCGGTCGCTGCTGGATGCCTTCGGCGGCCTGAGCGACAGTGCCGCCGAAGTTGGCGCCCTTTTCGAGGCCTGGCGGGCGGCGCGCTCGGCGCTTTCGGCACACCGGACCAAGGTGGAGAACGCCCGCCGCGAGGCCGACTGGCTTCGCTCTTCCGTGGAAGAGCTTGAAAAACTCAGCCCTGTCGAAGGAGAGGAAGAGGAGCTTGCCGAGCGGCGCTCTGCGATGATGAAGGCCGAGAAAATGGCCAGCGACATCAGCGAGGCCGACGAGGTTTTGAGCGGCCAGGCCTCTCCCGTGCCGGTGATCAGCGGCCTGCTGCGCAGGCTCGAGCGCAAGGCCGAACAGGCCCCTGAACTTCTCAATGACACGGTGGCCGCACTTGATGTGGCGCTCAACGCGCTGGCCGATGCGCAGACGGCGGTGGAGGCAGCGTTGCGCGCGGCCGATTTCAACCCGCGTGAACTTGAGGAAACCGAGGAACGTCTGTTCGCGCTCCGGGGTGCAGCGCGGAAGTACAATGTCCCGGTCGAATCGCTTCCCGAACTTGCGGCGCAGATGGTGGCCGATCTCGCCGATCTCGACGCCGGCGAGGAACGCCTGGCCGCGCTTGAAGCGCGGGTCAGCGAGAGTGAAGCCGCCTTCCTGCATGCCGCGCGCACGCTTTCGGAACGCCGTCATGCAACCGGTTCGGCGCTGGCCGGGGCGGTGATGGCGGAGCTGCCGGCGCTGAAGCTCGAACGCGCGGAGTTCCTGGTCGAGATAGCGAGCGATCCAAACCATGCCGGGCCGACCGGAATCGATCAGGTGGCGTTTCATGTGCGCACGAACCCCGGTTCGCGGCCGGGTCCGATCATGAAGGTGGCGTCGGGCGGCGAGTTGTCGCGCTTTCTGCTGGCGCTCAAGGTGGCGCTGGCCGATCGCGGATCGGCGCCGACGCTGGTGTTTGACGAGATCGACACCGGCGTGGGCGGCGCGGTTGCCGATGCGATCGGCAAACGGCTCAAGCGGCTGTCGGAAAACGTCCAGGTGCTATCGGTCACCCACGCGCCGCAGGTTGCCGCCCGCGCGGCAACGCATCTGCTCATCGCCAAGGGGCCTTCGGAGGCGGGCGGTGCTACGGTTTCGACACGGGTCAACACCATGACCGCGGAAGACCGGCGCGATGAAAGCGCGCGCATGCGGGCCGGCGTACACGTGACTGCCGAGGCCCGGGCGGCGGCCGGGAGGTTGCTTGAGGGCGCCGAATAGCGGGTTCCGCGCCCGGCGGGAATGCCGCAACTCTAAAGATAGATGGAACCGGCGCCTGACGGTCCCTGTAGGCGCGCCATCGTATCGATCACCCGCGATGCGGACTTGCGGGCGGCGTCCGCAGTCGGATCCGACGGCCCGTTGCGGTCGGAGCCGTCCGTTGCAAGTTCGATCACGAACCGCAGGTGATGGGCGGCACTGGCGAAACCGCCAGCTGTTTCGGCGTCCTCCGCTGACAGGAAGGGCGCCGGTCCTGCGAGTCCACCGTCTACGAGGTCGCCACTTTCAAGTACCTGGAGATAGGCCGGAGGCAATCCGGATCCGCCCTGAACGGGGGGCTCCGCGGTTTCGGACGAAAGCCCGGCTTCGACTTCCGGGCGCGCAGCTGCTTTCGAACCGGCCCCCAGCGCCTTGGTGGCGGCCGCGAAATCGGTTGCAGCCGCTTCAAGTTCGCGGGTCATGCGTTCTGTGTGACTGACGAGAAAACCGGGCGCGAGATCGAACAGCATCAGCGTGTTTATCTGCTCCTTCAGGTGTTTGAGCCGTTCCCGGGCAAAGGCCTTTCGGCTCTCGTTGGCCGACTCGACGAAATTTTCGAGGACGCTTAGCGGATCGGACGGTTCGCGTGCCGGCTCCGCGACTGGCGCGGCGGATGGTCCGCGCTCGGCGGGCGGTCTTGAGACGGCAGATACAAACGCGCCGACATTCATGGATCGGTTCCTCATCGGCCGACGGGCCCACGGCTTGACGGATAGCACCATGCCACAGCCTGCTTAATTGCAGGTTGATGGCAACTGCGCGGACCGGAACGTGCGCAGCCGGGACAGCCGTCTTTTTTCGCGGGATTTGCCCCGATGCATATCGCGCTCAATTGGATTCAATTGAGGGATAAAGTACATGCATTGCTTCAAAGCGTTACGGCGGCCTTTGTGCATCCGATCGGATGTGTGGCGCTGTAGAACCGGTTTGCAATTCCGGAGTGGCATCGATGACAAATGAGACCAAACCCGTGGACGCGTTGAGCGAGGCCGAGGCGAAGGCTGAGCTCGAACGGCTGGCCACAGAAATCGCCCGTCATGACGAGGCCTATCATCGAAAGGACGCACCCGTCATCGCGGATGCCGAGTATGACGCGCTTAAACAGCGCAACCTCGCAATCGAGGAAGCCTTTCCGCATCTCCGGCTCGCCGATTCGCCGTCGCTCAAGGTCGGCGCACCGGCGGCGGAAGGTTTCGGCAAGATCACCCACCGGGTGGCGATGCTCTCGCTCGACAATGCGTTTTCCGACGAGGACGTGCGCGATTTCGTTCATTCAGTGTATCGGTTTCTCGGACAACTTCCCGACCAGTCGATCGCGTTTACCGCCGAGCCGAAGATCGACGGGCTGTCGATGTCGATCCGCTATGAGGACGGCAAGCTGGTTTCGGCTGCGACAAGGGGTGACGGAACCACCGGCGAAAACGTCACCGCAAATGTCAAAACCATCTCCGAAATCCCCAACACATTGCCCGAAGGCGCGCCATCGGTCGTCGAGGTGCGCGGCGAAGTCTACATGGCGAAAGAAGATTTCCTGGCGCTCAACGAGCGCATGGCGGCCGAGGGCAAGCAGACCTATGTCAATCCGCGCAACACCGCGGCCGGATCGCTCAGGCAGCTCGACGCGTCGGTGACCGCCAGCCGCAAGCTTCGGTTCTTCGCCTATGCCTGGGGGGAGATGTCGGACATGCCTGCCGACACCCAGCACGGCATGATCGACGTGCTCTCGGATTGGGGATTTCCGGTCAACCCGCTGACGAAGCGCCTCGAAAGCATCGAGGCGCTGATCGACCATTACAACGAGATCGGGCTCGCCCGCGGCGATCTTTCCTATGATATCGACGGCGTCGTCTACAAGGTCGACCGGCTCGACCTGCAGGGCCGGCTCGGCTTCCGCTCGCGCAGCCCGCGCTGGGCGATCGCCCACAAGTTTCCGGCCGAGAAAGCCGCGACGCGGCTCACCGCCATCGACATCCAGGTCGGCCGCACCGGCGCGCTCACACCGGTGGCCCGGCTCGAACCGATCACCGTGGGCGGCGTGGTGGTGACCAATGCGACCCTGCACAATGCCGGCGAAATCGAACGGCTTGGCGTGAAGATCGGCGACATGGTGCAGATCCAGCGCGCAGGCGACGTCATTCCGCAGGTGCTTGGCGTTGTGTCGTCGCCCGACGATGCCGTCGAGTTCGAATTCCCCGCGACCTGCCCGTGCGATCTGAAGACGCCGGTGGTGCGCGAAGAAACCGCCGGCGGGGTCGAAGGCGTCATCCGGCGCTGTTCGGGCGAATTTGCCTGTCCGTTCCAGCGCAAGGAGCATCTCAAGCACTTTGTCTCGCGCAAGGCATTCGACATAGACGGGCTCGGTGAAAAGCAGATCGAGTATTTCTACGATGACAAGAGCCTGCCGATCCGCCAGCCCGCCGACATCTTCACGCTCGAGGCGCGTGATGAGGCCAACGGCCTGCAACGGCTGAAAAACCGCGACGGCTATGGCGAGACCTCCGCCCAGAAACTGTTCGATGCCATCGAGGCGCGGCGTGAAATCGCGCTCGACCGGCTGATCTTCGCGCTCGGCATCCGTCATGTCGGCGAGCAGACCGCCAAGACGCTGGCGCGCGCCTATGGCGACTGGCCGTCGGTGCATGAGGCGGCATTGGCGATTGCCGGCGGCGACAAGGCGGCGATGGAGGAAATGGACGCGCTTGACGACATCGGCCCGGCAGTGGTGGAAGCCATCGGACGCTTTTTCGGCGAGCCGCACAATGTCGACATGGTGGACAGGCTCACGGCCGAGCTGACAATCCTGGAAGCCGAAAAGCCGTCACAGGATTCGCCGGTCGCGGGGCTAACCGTGGTCTTCACCGGCTCGCTCGAGAAGATGACCCGCGACGAGGCCAAGGCGATGGCGGAGCGGCTGGGCGCGAAGGTGGCGGGTTCCGTGTCGAAGAAGACCGACATCCTGGTGGCCGGCCCCGGCGCGGGATCGAAACTCACCAAGGCCCGGGAGCTGGGTGTGCGCACCATGGACGAGGACGGCTGGTTCGAGCTTGTCGGCGTCACGCCGGGCGGGTGAGGGGCAGAGCCGGGCGTGTCCATGGCCGTCGTGGCTAACCCTGCAGGGCCCCGTTCAGGTCTGCAAAGGCCCCTCAGGGGCGGCCCTTATGCTGCCTGCAGGATGCCCGGCGCTTCAGCGGAACGCTATGTCAGGAAGTAGAGGGCGAGGCCTAAGCAGATGATCGCGAGCGGGAGGGATATGAACAGGACCCTGCGCGTGGTTCCCTTCGTGGTCGTTCCCTGCCGTGCCTCGGTGGTCGTCTTTTCCGTGGTCATTGCCGTCGTCCTTCCTGTTCGGTGAGGGCGCTTCCCGTGTCTGCGAAGACCCCGCGGAGCATCGAAGATACAGGTTTGGCCTGAGCCATCCTGACCTCCCCAATGTAGGGCTTGTCACGTGAACATCAAACAAAAAGCAGGGAATTGCGTGGTCTGACCCTGCTTTTGAAGACCGGTCCTAGCGCTCAGCTCAGCGTGGCGCGGAGCACCACAAACAGGAATCCGGACAGGATTGCCGCGGCGGGAACGGTGACAATCCAGGCGGCAATGATCTGCAGGAAGTGCGAACGGCGGACGAGCTTGCGCCGGCGCTGATCGCCCTTGCGGACGCTTGTGTCGGTATCGCTCTGCGAGTTGCCGCGGTGGCGGGCGACATAGTCGGCGCGGCGCGAGGATTTCTCCGTGTACCATTCGCGGAAGAAGCCGACGCCGAAGACCGCGCCGATCGCAATGTGCGTGGAACTCACCGGAAGCCCGAGCCAGGAGGCGATGATGACGGTGATGGCAGCGGAAAGAGCGACGCAGTAGGCGCGCATCGGATTGAGCTTGGTGATCTGGTTGCCGACCATCCGGATCAGCTTCGGGCCGAACAGCAGCAAACCGACCGAGATGCCGGCGGCGCCGACCGCCATCACCCAAAGCGGTATAACCACCTTCGGTGCCACTTCGCCGAATTCGGCCGTATGGACGATCGCCGCCAGCGGGCCGACGGCATTGGCCACATCATTGGCGCCGTGGGCGAAGGAAAGCAGTGCCGCCGAGCAGATCAGCGGAATGCCGAAGAGCTTTCTGAGGGACTGGTTGCGGTTTTCCAGTCCCTGCGACTGCCGGGCGATCAGCGGTCTCGAGACGAGCCAGGCCACAAATGCTGCGACCACTCCGACGCCAAGCGCCATTCCGATCGACACCGAGACCAGCGCCTTCAGGCCCTTGATCGAAAGATAGGCGGCGAAAGCGCCGGTCATGATGGCGATCAGCACCGGCACCCAGCGGCGGGCGGCGGTGATCTTGTCATCCTGATAGATGATCGCGGTCTTGATGAAGGCGAGAAAGCCTGCGGCGATAACGCCGCCGAGAAAGGGCGAGATCACCCAGCTTGCGGCAATGGAGCCCATGGTCGGCCAGTTGACCGCGTCGACGCCGGCCGCCGCAATGCCCGCCCCCATCACGCCGCCGACGATCGAGTGGGTGGTCGAGACCGGCGCGCTCAGAAAGGTGGCGAGGTGGATCCACATGGCCGCGGAAACCAGCGCCGCCATCATCGCGGCGGTGAACACTGCCGGGTCGGAGACCGCCACCGGATCGATGATGCCCTTTGAAATGGTGTTGACCACATCGCCGCCGGCGATCAGCGCGCCAGCACTTTCAAAAACGGCAGCGATTGCCAGCGCCACACCCAGCGTCATTGCCTGCGAGCCGACCGCCGGGCCGACATTGTTGGCCACATCATTGGCGCCGATGTTGAGCGCCATGTAGGCCCCGATCACCGCCGCGGCGATGATGACCACTGCGCCCGGCTGCCCGGTGACGAAGACAGCGGCGATCACCGCACACAGGAAGATGAAGACCAGGGCCAGGCCGGGAGTGACGAAACGGCGACTGATGAGGCCGGTGGCCTCTTCCATCGTCGAGAGTTTCTCAAGATCCTTGTCGAGCGTGGGCTTGCGGTATGTCTCGGCCATGGTCTCTATCGGTTTCCCGTCTCCCCGGCGAACGGCACCAGGGCTTGTGTGACAGTTTTGTGACGCGCGTTGCGGTGTGGATGGACGTCTGCGGTCAATGCGTCAAGGATCAGGGCGGCGTTTCAACGGGTTTTCGACCAATCCGATGCCCGAAATCCGGGTAAGTGTTCTTGAGAGCCACCCCGTTGGACGGCCAGGTCGGCCGGCAAAGCAATTGTGTTCATCTTGTGCGCTTGCGCCAAACCGCCGATAAGGCGTGATGAGCAGATTCTTCGAAGAACTCGACTACCGTCCCACGCCGATCGGCGCGATCAGCCTGAGGCGGCGGCATGAGTTGCGTCTGGGTGTCGATGTGCTTGAGATCAAGCTCGGCGACGAACACCTGATGTCCGATCTTTTCACCGCCTCGGAGATCGCGCTTGCCGATCTCGGGCTTGCGGCCTGCGAAGGCGAAAGCCTCGATGTCGTCGTTGGGGGGCTCGGGCTCGGTTATACCGCCAGGGCGGTTCTCGGGAGTGAACGCTGCAGGTCTCTCCTGGTGGTCGAATATCTCGAAGCGGTGATCGACTGGCATGAAAGCGGGCTTCTCCCGCTTGGCCCCGAGCTGACCGGCGATCAACGCTGTCGGCTCGTTGAGGGCGATTTCTTTGCCATGGCGAGCAGCGGAACCGGGTTTGATGCCGGCGCACCGGGGCGGCAGTTCGATGCGATTCTTCTCGACATCGACCATTCCCCCGACGCGTTGCTTGATCCGCGCAGCACGAGTTTCTACCAGCCCGAAGGTCTTGCGGAGCTTGCGGCGCATCTCAGACCCGGCGGGATCTTCGGCCTGTGGTCCGATGACCGCGAGAACAGTGCTTTCACCGAACGGCTGGCAGGCGCGTTTGCCGAAGCCTGGGCCGAACCGGTGACATTCCACAATCCGCTCCAGGACCGGCCGTTCACCCAGACCGTCTATCTGGCCCGCAAGGCCGGCTGCCGCTCCATGCCAAAGCATCAACAGACTTGATGCAGAGGCTCAGTCCTATTCAATTGACACGTCAGTATCGCTGACCTACCCCTTGGCCCCAATCTGGAGCTGAGATGCCTCTTTCCGACAATGAAATTCGTCCCCGGAGTGAACTCCGTCGAGGCGTTCGCGACAGCCTTCCGATCGTGGCTGCGGCCGCGCCGTTCGGACTGCTGTTTGGTGCGCTTGCGGTCGACAATGGCCTGAGCGTCGGCGAAGCGGTGCTGATGAGCGCCACCGTCTATGCCGGCGCCAGTCAGATGGTCGGCATCGAGCTGTTCGGTTCGGAGGTGGCGCCCTGGCTGATCGTCTTCTCCGTGTTCGCGGTCAATTTCCGTCATGTGCTCTATTCTGCCGCCCTGGGGCGCAAGATGGGGTTGATCCCCGGCTGGCGGAAGGCCGTCGCATTCTTCTTCCTGATCGATCCGCAGTTCGCAGCGGCTGAGGCGCGATCCGAAAAGGGCCATCCGCTGACCATGGCCTGGTTCATGGGAATGGCGTTGCCGATCTACCTTTTCTGGATCCTGGAAGCCTGGCTTGGCGCGTTGTTCGGCAGCCTGATTGCCAATCCCGAGATCTACGGGCTGGATTTTCTGCTTGCGATCTACTTTCTCGGTCTTGTTCTGGGTTTCCGCGGCCGGGCCAACTGGCTACCGGTTGTGCTGGCGGCCAGCGTCGGGTCGGTTGGCGCATACTTCTTCGTCGGCTCCCCCTGGCATGTCAGTCTGGGTGCGCTTGCCGGAATTGCCGTGGCCGTCGTCATGCCGGTACGCCCGGAACCCGATTCGGGCGAGGCGGAGAACATGCCGGTATGAGCGCCGTGCCCGTCAATATCTGGATCATTCTCGCCTCGGCGCTGGTGACCTATCTGACACGCTGCGGAGGGTACCTCCTGCTGTCGCGGTTCAGGCGGATTCCGCCGAGGGTGGATGCCGCACTGAACGCGGTGCCGGCCGCGGTTCTTGCAACGCTTGTTGCGCCTGCGGCGGTGTTCAACGGAACCGCGGAGGCGCTGACCCTGGCGGCGTGCCTGGTGATCGGGCTGCGCATTCCGATGATGGCGATGTTTGCTATCGGGTGGGCTCTCATCGTCGCCTTGCGGGCGTCGGGAATTTAGCTTTACACGGCTTGTGATTTGGTCAAGACTCAAGCGTGCATCGGCTGCGCCGTTTGACAATTTCCGGTCGTGCCGAAATACTCCGTCCAACAAGCATGCCTTTTTCTGGTTCAAGCCGTCATCGGCATTTGACTTGGATTTTCCATGAGCCTCGATTTTACCGCCATTTTCGAGAACTCCCCCACGCCGACCATGGCGCTGGACCGGCGTCTCGAATATCTCGCCGCCAATGCTGCCTATCTGGAAATGGTGGGCAAGCGTGCCGAGGAGATCATGGGCCGGTACATTTTCGACGTGTTTCCGGAGACCGAGGAGCGCATCGAAGGCCTGACATCGGTGTTCAACAAGGTTTTGGGCGGCGAGGAAGCCGAATTTGTCGAAGTCCCCTTTCACCTCCAGAAAGACGGGACGGTGGTCGAGCAATTCTGGACCGCGCGCCACGTCCCCGTGATCGGGAGCGGAGGGGAGACCCGATATCTGGTCCAGTACAGCGAAAACGTCACCGAAAAGGTCCGGATGCGGGAAATGCAGAATGCCGTGATGGCCGAACAGCAGCATCGCATCGGCAACCTGTTCTCGATCGTCGGCGCGGTTGCGCGGCAGACGGCCCGTACCTCGGAGACGGTCGCTGATTTCATGCCCCGTTTTCAGGAACGCGTTTCGGCTCTGGTCACAGTCAACCGGGGGCTGCTCGGCAATGCCGCAGAAGCCGGCGATCTGAGTTCGATCATGTCCCGGCAACTGAGTGTGTTTCCCGAGGATGTTCGCGAGCGGATCGCCGTCAGGGGGCCGGATCTGGCGCTTTCGGTGCTGCAGGTGCAGGCCCTGTCGATGGCGGTCTACGAACTGGGCGCCAACTCGATGAAATACGGCGCCATCGGCAATCCGGACGGACAGGTTGAAATCACCTGGGAAGGGGATGAGGGAGCCAGCTGCTGTTTCGAATGGAAAGAGACAGGGCTTCAAACCGACGGCGCACCCGAGGGCAACGGGTATGGAACGATGTTGCTGTCGACCATCATTCCCCGGCAATTGGGCGGAAATGCCGAGCGGCAGCTTGGATCTGGCACGTTCATCTACCGGCTCGGGTTCGGCAGGGAAACGGCTCTGGCGCCGGCCGCCAACCGGGTTGAAAACGCCATGGCCCAGATGAGGCCCGTGTCACGAGCGGGCGGCCGGCAGGACCAATCTCCCCAGGCCTGACCGTCAGATCGCCGCGGTTGCCTGATCCAGCCATTGAGCAGCGGGGTCGCCTCCAAGCAGCGGCGCCAGTTCCCTGCGAACACGGGCGTGGTAGGCATTGAGCCAGGCGCGTTCGGATGAATTGAGCATCTCAGCCACCACCAGACGGGTGTCGATCGGACAGAGCGTCAGTGTCTCGAAGCCGAGCATCGGTTTGTCGCCGCCCTCGATTTCGCGTGGCTCGTGCACGGTCACGAGATTTTCAATACGGATACCGAACGCGCCGTCACGATAATATCCCGGCTCGTTCGACAGGATCATGCCTGGAAGAAGCTCCTGCATGCCGCGTTTGGAGATTGATTGCGGGCCCTCGTGAACGGAGAGGTAGCTCCCCACTCCATGCCCGGTGCCATGGGCGAAATCCGCCCCGGCCTGCCACAGCGCCAAACGTGCGAAGGGATCGATGTCCATGCCGCGAGTGCCTTCGGGAAAGCGCAGTTCGCTGATTGCGATCATGCCCTTGAGCACGAGCGTGAAGAAGCGCTTCTGCTCGTTGGGCACCTCGCCCGAGGCGATCGTGCGGGTGATGTCGGTGGTGCCGGCGACATACTGGCCTCCGGAATCGACCAGCAGCATCTCCCCCGGTTGCAGGCGGCGGTTGGTTGTGGTGTTGACCCGGTAGTGAATGATTGCAGCATTGGGACCGCTGCCGGAAATCGTGTCGAAGGAGAGCGCCTTGAGCGGCATCTGGAGAGTCTCGCCCATCTGGCGGCGGCACTCTTCGAGGTGTTGCGCGGCGCTGATCTCATCGACGCTGCCCGGTTCCCGTGCATCGAGCCAGGCGAGAAACCGGACCATCGCCGCGCCGTCCTGACAATGCACGGATGCGCTCGCGGCAATCTCGGCCGGGTTCTTGATCGCGCGGGGCAGTCGGGCCGGATCCTGCGCCTGTTTCACGGTGCCGCCCGCTTCCGCAATCAGCATCGGGATCGCGTGGGACGCGGCGTCGGGATCGACCATGACGACCGACCCGGACGCTCTCAACGCTCTGAGCGCATCGTCGAAGTCCGATGGCTGCTTCAGATCGGCGAGCTGGGTGAGATAGGCTTCGGCCTCGATCCCGGTCTTGCGCTTGTCGATGAAAACAACCGGGCGGCCTTTTGCGGGTATGATGGCGCGCGTAAGCGGATGCGGCGTCGAAGGCAGATCCTGGCCGCGAATGTTGAAGGTCCAGGCCACGGAGGACGGGTCTGCCAGCACCACGGCGCGGACGCCTGCATCGCTTGCAGCCTGCGCCATGGTCTCCAGTTTTTCGCGCGCCGGCCGGCCGGCATAGTCGAGCGGCTGGATGGTGACTTCGCCGAGCGGCGGATGCGGACGGTCGTTCCACACCGCGTCGACCGGATTGTGCTCCAGCATCACGAGGGATCCGCCGGTCTTGGCGAGGGCGGCTTCCATGCGCCGGACCGATCCCGTTGGCCATGTCCAGGGATCGATGCCGAGACGCATCCCGTCCGGAGCATGGGTCTCCAGCCAGGCCGACAGTGGTGTTGCGACCATGTCCTGATATCCGAAGACGGAGGCATCGGTCTGCGCGCGGGCCTGTGCGGAGTAGCGGCCATCGACGAAGATTTCCGCGCTGTCCCTGAGCACAAGAACAAGACCGGCCGAGCCCGTGAAACCGGTCAGCCAGGCCAGCCTCTCGGCGCATTCGGGCACATATTCGCCCAGATACTCGTCCGATCGGGGAACGGCAATCGCATCGACGCCCCACTCGTCGAAGCGGGCGCGCAGCCGCGCAACGCGGCCAGCGGCCTGTTCCGGGGAGGAGAGGACGTCAAAGGATTGCAGCATGATGGAGGTTCCGCGCGGTCGTGGTTTGCAGGTGTTCGCGCATCTTATCACAAGACCTGAAACTTTTGGGAGACGCTGGGTTCAAATTGCCAGGCGCCGATGAAAACGCGTGCAGGATCAAATTTTATGCAATTGATGAGCATGTTGCATTGGTGCGGTGCAGCACATGCGCTACATGCATAGCTGCACTGCAACATAAGCTCTCCAAATCCGCACGGAACAACGTATCTTGACTGGCAGGAGGAGTGATCATTCACTCGACCAAAGGGAACACAACAATGTCCAGCAAATTCTTCCAGACCGCCCTCGACCGTCTCGTTGCCGCCCGCGAGCGCCAGGCTCGCCGCTATATCAATGGCGCGATGATGGCCATGGATGACTCCCAGCTTGCGGCGCTCGGCCGTACACGTGAAGAGCTGAGGCGCGAAGGCGCACAGGCCTACATGTTCTGATCAGACCGGATCGGCTCCAGGGGGCCGAAGCCGCAGCATGACAGGATTGATATTGCCTTGACGGCTCCTTCGGGAGCCGTTTTCGTTTAGCGGACGCCGCATCGGCCCGCCTGCAAACGGCTCCGTCCAGATGAAGGGAAGCTCTTCTTCGCGCGCTTGCCTATTTCAGGTGAAGCGTGACCCAGCCGTTGCGCCACAGCGTCTTGACATGATGCAGGCCCTGGCCGTTGAAGGCCGCCAGCACCTGCCAGCGCTGACTTTCGAGAATGCCGGACAGGATTACGGATCCTCCGGGGGCAAGATTCCGCTTTATATCGGGCGCCATGCGCATCAGTGGCCGGGCGAGGATATTGGCGATGATCAGCCGGAACGGCCCGGCGTTGCCGAAGGCAGTGGAATGAAAACCGGTGGCGGTCCGGCAATCGATCCGCGCGCTCATCCGGTTGTGGCGGACATTGGCCTTGGCCACGCGCGTTGCGACCGGATCGATGTCGGTGGCCAGCACCCGCACCGGCCCGAGCATTGCAGCGGCAATCGCAAGGACGCCTGAGCCGGTCCCCAGATCCAGTACCGGTCCGGCTCCCGCCGGGCCGCCCGGTTCGGCGCGCATCACTCGTTCGATCATTTCGAGGCAGCCGGCGGTGGTGCCGTGGTGTCCGGTGCCGAAGGCCTGACCGGCCTCAAGCTCGATTGCCAGGTCGTGTGCCCTGACGGCGCCGCTGTCATGTGCGCCATGCACCAGAAAGCGGCCGGCTCGCACCGGCTTCAGCCCTTCCAGCGAGCGCGCAATCCAGTCCACGTCGCCGAATTCCTCGATTTCGATGGTTGCGTCGGGGAATGCGGGCATGAGGCAAAGGCGAACCCGTTCGCGGAACGCGGGATCGGGATCGCCTGTCACGTAGATCGAGGCCTCCCAGACGCCTTTGTCCTCATTCACTTCCATGGTGGCGATGGGATAGCCCTCGTCCTCGAAAACCGGTTCCAGAAGCGCGAGGGCCCCGGCTGCGCCGGCCTCGTCGGTGACGATGAAATAGCGGTGGTCGCTCACTTGCCGCTGTCCTTTCCGTTTGCCGGTTTCGACCCGGTTGTCCCGCCGCTGGACTCGGCGATGGCGGTCCCGGCCTTGCCGGGCTCCTTCTCGGCTGTCTTTGCCGCGGCCGTGGCTTCGGCCTTGCGCGCCGTCTTGCTCGCCGCTTCTGTACGCACCTCGTCCTTGGGCGTGGCGAAACTGAGGATCTTGTCATTCGGGCCCGGGCTGGTGGACGCGGAGACGGCGAACACCAGCGCGCCGCTCGGCTTGACCCACAAAAGGATGATCGCTCCCTCGGGGCGCGTGGCCTGATAGGCTTTCCAGCCGAATTCATCGGTGAGACGGGTCAGCTGGAAGGTCCAGCCCTTGAGCAGTTTTTCGCGCAGGTCCAGAAAGCCGGCCGGCTCCTTGGTCAGGGACCGCCCGCCGAGTGTGAAGCTGATCGACTGACGCGCCTTGTCATCGGTTCTTCCGATCTGGAAGACGTGGCTGCGGCCCAGTTCCGGTCCGAAATCGGTGCACACGAGCGCGTTGTAGGCATCATTGTCGCCGGCGGCGATCAGCGAGGAGAACCGCTTGGGGTCGATGGCGTGATGGGCGGATTCGGAAAGCACCTCGCCGAAATAGACCGGGATATTGGCGAGCCGCGCTTCGGCAAGATGGTTCCAGTTCTGGTCGGCCAGCATCACCGGCACATCGGCTTCCTTGAGCTTGGCGGCGAGCGCGGTCGACCAGCGCGATCCGCCGACGATGAGAATGCCCGGCTTGGCGTCCTTCTTGAGCTTGAGCAATGTCGCCAGCGGCTTGAGCGTGAACCCGTGCAGCACGATGGTTGTCACCACCACCGCGAAACTGAAGGCAACCATGCGGCCGGCGTCTTCGACGCCCGCGTCGGCCAGCAGCGTTCCGAAAAGGCCGGAAATGGCGACGGCAACGACACCGCGCGGTGCTATCCAGGAGGTCAGGATCCGTTCCGGCATCGTCGCTCCGGACTTGATGGTGGCGATCATGATCGCCACCGGACGGATGACGAACATCAGCGCTGCGACGAACAGCGCGGCGCTCATGTCGAGCGAGCGGATGTCTTCAAGGCTCAGCGATGCGGTCAGGATGATGAAGACACCGGAGACCAGCAGCGTCGTGATCGTTTCCTTGAACCGGCGCATGTCGGCGAGAGAGGCGATCCTGCTGTTGGCCAGCACCACGCCCATGATGGTGACAGTGAGCAGGCCCGATTCCTCAAGCACCATGTTGGTGAGCGCGTAGCTGGTGACGACCGAGGCAAGCAGCACCGGCGCCTTGAGATACTCGGGCACGTGGCCCCTGATGAACGCCCAGACCAGCAGTTTGGCGGCGAGCCAGCCGCTGCCGACCGCCAGCGCGAAGCCGGTGAGCAGGAGAATGAGCAGGTTGTCGGCGTCATGCAGTCCGACATAGACAAGGATGATCTCGAAGGAGACCACTGCGAAAAGCGCGCCGATCGGATCGTTGATGATCGCTTCCCAGCGCAAAAGCGAGGCGGGCCGTGAATCAAGCTGGGCCTGACGCAGAAGCGGCATGATCACCGTGGGTCCGGTGACCACAAGGATCGCGCCCAGCACGATGGCGGTCGGCCAGGACAGGCCGCCGATGTAGTGGGCGGCCAGGGCGCCCATCCCCCAGACCATGGGACCGGAATACATGATGATCCGCCGGACGGCGGTGGAGGTTTCTCGGATCTCCTTGAAGTTCAGCGTCAGCCCGCCCTCGAACAGGATGATGGCCACCGCAATCGAGACCATCGGGCGGTAGATGTCGCCGAAGTCGCTGGCGGGATTGAGGAACCCGGTTGCCGGCCCGGCAATGAAGCCTGCGGCGAGCAAAAGCACGATGGCCGGCAATTGCAGCCGCCAGGCAAACCATTGCGCGGCGATGCCTGCGGCTCCGATGACGGCAAGTTTGAGAACGATGTCTTCCATTTTGGCCCCCTGCCGCGATGTCTCCTGACCGGATCAGCCCGAAATCAGGTTTTCCAGCTTCTCGACCGCAATTTCCGGGTTCTCGCCCCAGGCGATGGTTCCCTTGAACCGCCCTTCCTCGTCCAGAAGGAACACGGAGGCCGTATGGTCCATGGTGTAGTCGCCGTCCGGATCGTTTTTGTCGAGAGGCACCTTCTTGGCGTAGATGTTGAATCCCCTGATAACCTCTTCAACGGAGTTCGGTTCCCCGGAAATGCCGGTCACCCGGTCGGTAACACCGGATACGTAATCGCCAAGCAGTTCCGGGGTATCGCGCTCGGGGTCGACGGTGACGAAATAGGCCCCGATCCGCTCACCTCCGGGGTCGACCTGGCTCAGCCAGCTGTCGAGTTCGTAAAGCGTCGTGGGGCAGATTTCCGGGCAATGGGTGAAGCCGAAGAACAGGGCGGTCGGACGGCCCCGAAAGGCAGCCTCTGTGATCGGTTCGCCGTCCTGGTCAACCAGTTCGAAGGGCACGCCGTAAGGCTTGCCGGCAATCTCCTGATTGCTGCGCTGCCATTCGAAGGTCAACCAGCCCAGCACGACCGCCATCACGGCGATCAGGATCCAGAGCACGGTGCGGAAGGCTTTCATCGGTGTCTCCAGCTTGGTGCCGAAAGCGCCGGGCCTCGTGGCCGCGCAATTCGGGGAAATTGGTTGTTGTCAGAGTGTCAGAGGCACCACGAGAGGCCGCTGGCGGCAAGCACATTGAGCAAGGCCGGGCCGTTCGAGGTCCACGCTGCAAAGGCAAGCCCGGTCAGCATCGATACCACGATCATGCCAAGTGCTGCGGCCGCAAGGCTCAGCACGTCACGGGACCGGATCCCGTGAGGCCGGGCCTGGGACTCAATGCCGGATTGCTGCGTCGCGAAGGATGTTGACATGCACCCTATTTAGCGCGCGGCGCACGCGATGCCAAGCGGTCGATGCGTTCGGGGGTCGCGGGCCCGAGGGCGGGCCGTCCTCCGGACGCCGGACTTCGCTATTCGCACAGCGCGACCTTTCAAATGCGGCATGGAATTGCCATATCGAAGCCTGCCACATCGCTTGGGCGCCGGAACAGTCAGGGGCCTGCAACCGGCATTCTGCCGGGCGTGATGCGGGGAACGGAACCCGGCAGCCGGCGTTTAGCGAAACAAGGAGACATTTCATGACCATTTTCTCACCTTTGAGATCCGCTCTTTCCGCCGGCGCCATTGCCGCGATCATGGCCCTGACCCTTCCCGCGCAGGCCGAACAGGTCGGCGAAGTCGGCGTGGACTGGACCGGCAATGACATCGTCATCGATGCCGTCGCCGATCCCGAAGTCGAGGGCGTGACCTGTCACGTCGCCTATTTCGATCGCGGTCTCATCGACCGGTTGTCGAAAGGCAACTGGTTCGAGGACCCGTCGAATGCCTCCATCGCCTGCCGCCAGACCGGGCCGATCACCATCGGCGACATCGATCTCGATAAAGACGGCGATGTCGTGTTCAAGGAATCCCGCTCACTGGTCTGGAAATCCCTTGTTGTCCGCCGCATCTACGACAAGGCCAATGATACCCTGATCTACCTTGTCAATTCGCAGCAAGTGCAGGACGGCTCGGCCAAGATGAACATCTCCACCGTGCCGCTCTACGGCCAGGAAGTCGTGTGGGACAACGGCAGGCCGTAGCCGCCCGGTCCTTCGCTTGACCGGTATTTGATCTCGGTCATGCTGATGTGACTGATCTTGTGGTTCTGTCTATCGTGTTTCGTCCTTTGTGGGCGAGGGAACCGCATCGATTTCAAAGGCAGACGTTCACATGCCACAAAGCTGGCCTGAAAAGCCGCACGCGCTTTCCGTGACCGATGTGGTCGCCCGGCTGGAGACCGATCCCAAAGCCGGGCTGAGCAGTGGGGACGTGCGTCAGCGCTTGAAGACCTACGGGCCCAACCAGCTCCGCCGGCAGCAGACCCGAAGCGTCCTTGCCATTTTCGCCCATCAGTTCAACAGTGTCATCGTCTGGCTGCTGGCAGCGGCGGCGCTGATGTCTTTCCTTCTCGGTGACGTCGCGGAAGCCGGCGCCATCATCGTCGTGCTCGTGCTCAACGGCGCCATCGGCTTTTTCACCGAACTCAAGGCCGCGCGGTCGATGGAAGCGCTCATGCGCATCGCCCAGATCAGGACCCGCGTGCGGCGCGACGGACAGGCGCGGTCGATCGATGCGCACGAGCTGGTGCCCGGCGATGTCGTCGTTCTCGAGGCGGGCGACGTGGTGACGGCGGATCTGCGGATAAGCAAAGCTGCCAATCTTCAGGTCGACGAATCCGTGCTGACCGGTGAATCGGTGCCGGTGGTCAAGGCCGAGGCTGCAACGGACGGCGAGGCCGTCCTTGGCGACCGAACATCAATGGCCTTCAAGGGCACCGCGATCACGCAAGGGACCGGAGAGGGGCTGGTGGTGGCCACCGGGATGGCCACCGAAATCGGCCGGATCAGCGATCTCGTGCAGGCTGCGCAAAGCGAAGCGGCCCCGCTGGAGCGGCGGCTTGACAGGCTGGGCCACCGGCTGGTCTGGCTGACTTTCGTGCTTGCGGCACTGACCATAGGCGTCGGCATCCTTCGCGGGCACGAGGTGGTCGCGATGATCCAGACAGGTGTGGCGCTGGCGGTGGCGGCGGTGCCCGAGGGGCTTCCTGTCGTCGCCACGCTCAGCCTGGCCCGGGGAATGTGGCGGATGGCCCGGCGCAACGCGGTGATAACGCGGTTGTCCTCGGTCGAGACGCTGGGCGCGACCACGGTCATCCTGACCGACAAGACCGGAACGCTGACCGAAAACCGGATGACGGTTGTGGGTTACTTGCTCGAGGGGCGCAATATCGGCCTTGCGCCGCGCGGCGCGGGCCAGATCTTCGCGGGCGGCGACATCCGGCCTGATTCCGGCGAAGATGACAGGCTCGATTGGGCCATCAGGATCGGGGCACTTTGCACCAATGCGGACCTCGGCGATGGTGGCGATGAAGGGCGTGCCGGCGATCCGATGGAACTGGCGCTGCTGCAGGTGGCTGATCAGGCCGGGCTGTCCCGCCTGGCACTTGAGAGGGATTTTCCAGAGATCCGGGAACATGCCTTCGATCCCTCCGTGCGGATGATGGCCACGGTTCACAAGGATGGTGATCATTGTCTCGTTGCGGTGAAAGGCGCGCCGGAAGCGGTGATCGACAGTGCCGTGAGCGTTCTTGGCCCCGATGGTCCCCAACCGCTGGATGACACCGTGCGGCGTGCCTGGCAGGAGCGCAGTTCGAAAGCCGCCCGCGAAGGCCTTCGGTTGCTGGGGTTGGCGATGCGGCGCGGTCAAGCCGACGACGGTAAGCCCTATGCGGGCCTCACCCTGGTCGGGCTCGTCTGTCTTAACGATCCGGTGCGCGAGGATGTGCCGCGGGCAATCCGCTCCAGCCGGGCCGCCGGTGTCCGGGTCGTCATGCTCACCGGTGACCATGCTGAAACTGCTGCGGCCATCGCCAGACAGGCAGGCATTGGCGACGGCGATCTGGGTGTAAACGAAGGCCACATGGTCGCTGGCATCGACCCGGATGCGATCAGTGAAGAGATGCGGCAAAGGGTTTTGTCCGCCGACGTGTTTGCGCGGGTGGCGCCGGAGACCAAGCTGGTTCTCGTTTCGATCTTTCAGAAGGCCGGTCACGTGGTGGCGATGACCGGCGACGGCGTCAACGACGCGCCGGCGCTGAAGAAGGCCGATATCGGCATCGCCATGGGCAGGCGCGGAACCCAGGTTGCCCAGGAGGCGGCGCACATGGTGCTGCGCGACGATCGCTTCGCCACCATCATCTCGGCGATGCGGCAGGGGCGGGTGATCTTCGACAATATCCGCAAGTTCGTTGTCTACCTGATGTCGTGCAATGTGAGCGAGGTGCTGGTTGTCGGCCTGGCGATCGGCATAGGCCTGCCGCTGCCGCTCCTGCCGCTGCAGATCCTGTTCCTGAACCTGGTCACCGACGTCTTCCCGGCCTTTGCGCTGGGGCTGGGGCGAGGCGACGGGGAGGTGATGCGCAGGCCGCCGCGCGATCCGAAAGAACCGATCCTGGATCGTCCGCGCTGGCGGCTCATCGCCGTGCTCGGGGCGCTGATCACAATCGCCACGCTCGGCGCGTTCCTGCTGGCGCTCACCTGGCTGGCATTGGCGCCCGCGGCTGCCGTCACCGTGGCGTTCCTGACGCTGGCGCTGGCGCAATTGTGGAACGTGTTCAACATGCGCGATCCCGATGCCGGGCTCATCGGCAACGACGTGACCCGCAACGCTTACGTCTGGGGCGCACTTGTGCTCTGCCTTGGGCTGATCGGCCTGGCGGTGGGGCTTCCGTCGCTGGCGGACCTTCTCGGCCTGCCCTGGCCGGGCCCGCAGGGGCTGGCGCTGGCGGCCGCTGCAAGCCTGGTGCCGCTGCTGCTGGGGCAGGCGTGGCTGGTGCTGGCCGGACATGGAAAGGGCTAGAAGATCTCAGCCCCCTCAATACCCCACCGTCGCCGATCCCGTCCGCCTCGGGTCCGATGCTCCCAGCAGCAGGCCCTTCCCGGTGTCGACATGGATCGACTGGGTCGAGCCCATCACGCTCTTGACCGCGATCCTGTGTCCCTTGGCTTCCAGCGCTGCCACCGTGTCGCGGCTCAATCCGCCTTGTTCGACGCGGATCTCGTCGGGCAGCCATTGGTGGTGGATGCGCGACGCGTGGGTGGCTTCAGCCACATTCATGCCGTGGTCGATCATGTTGGAGATCACCTGCAGCGTGGTGGTGATGATGCGTGAACCGCCGGGGCTGCCGGTCACCAGGAATGGCTTGCCGTCTTTCAGCACGATGGTCGGGCTCATGGAGGACAGCGGCCGCTTGCCCGGTTCCACCGCATTGGCGTCGCCACCGATCAGGCCATAGGCATTGGGCACGCCGGGTTTGGCGGAGAAATCGTCCATCTCGTTGTTGAGCAGCACGCCGGTGCCTGCCGCCGTGATCCCCGAGCCATAGGAGAAGTTCAGCGTATAGGTGTTGGACACCGCGTTGCCGTCCTTGTCCACGATGGAAAAATGCGTGGTCTGGTCGCTCTCATAGGGCGCCAGTGTGCCGGGCTTGATCTCGGCTGATGGTGTGGCGCGGTTCAGGCTGATGCCCTCGCGGATCTTGGCCGCATAGTCCTTCAAAGTCAGCGCCTTGACTGGGACATCAACAAAATCGGGGTCACCCAGATATTCCGAGCGGTCGGCATAGGCGCGTTTCATGGCTTCCGCCATAAGATGGATGGTGTCGGAGGAATTATGCCCGAGAAAGCCGATCGGATAACCCTCCATCACGTTGAGGATCTGGATGATATGGGTGCCGCCGGAGCTCGGCGGCGGCATCGAGACGATCTCGTGGCCGCGGTAGGTTCCGGTCACCGGCTCGCGGATCACCGCCTTGTAACCGGCGAGGTCTTCAAGGCTCATGGCTCCGCCGGCTTCCTCGACCGATTGAGAGATCGCTTCGGCCACCCGTCCCTTGTAGAAGCCGTCCGGGCCTTGTTCAGCGATCTTTTTCAGTGTCGCAGCCAGATCGGGCTGTTTGAGCACATCTCCCGGTTCGTAAAAGCTGCCATCTTGCTTGTAGAAGATTGCCGCGGAGGCAGGCGAGCTCTTGAGCCGCTTTTCCAGCGCCTTCAAACTGTCGGCCAGATCGGCGGTGACGGTGATGCCGTCCTCGGCCAGTTTGATCGCGGGGGCTGCGGCCTGAGCCAGCGTCCTGGTCCCGTAGGTGTCGAGCGCGAGCTGCATGCCGGCCACGGTGCCAGGCACGCCGACGGCCAGTCCGGTGAAGCGCGAGAGCCTGCTGTCGGCATTGCCGTCCGCGTCGAGATACATGTCGCGCGTGGCGCTTGCCGGCGCCATCTCGCGGTATTCGATGGCCCTGGTCTCGCCGGATTTGGCGTCATGCACCATCATGAATCCACCGCCGCCAAGGTTTCCCGCGCGGGGCAGGGTGACCGCCAGCGCCAGCGCCACGGCAACACCGGCGTCCACCGCGTTGCCGCCGTCCTTCAGCACCTGCAGCCCCACTCCGGCGGCCACCTTCTCCTGCACCGCGACCATCGCATTGTCGGCCCAGACCGGATGAACGGCGTCCATCGAGCTGTAGATCGCGGCTTCCTGTGCGATTGCCACAACAGGTGCGAGCGCGATCAGGCTTGCGCTTGCGATACAGGTGAGGGTGCGCATCATCGGGCTGTCCTTTCGGGATGGATATCCGTTGTGTGTCCTGAAATTACACTAGCATGCATTTGAGCGCCGACCCTTCTCACGATTTGGCTTTTCCGCCGAAATGTGAAGAATGCTTGCATGCAAGGGGTGTTCTGTCTTGGAGGCAAAGCCGTTGTTTGGAAAGAAGATTGCGGGTCTGGTTGTCGTGCTCTCATCGCTGCTCGCCACGCCGGTTCTGGCCGATGAGGTCATCGCCGAGTATCTGGCCTGGCTCGATGCCCGGGACACGGTGAATTCGAAGGGCGTGAAGCTCGGTTCATTCGGTCAGGTGCTGGCGCAGGATCGCGCCAATTACCACCGCTTCGGAATTCGGCAGGAGCTGGATACGGGCGACACCGTTTTCGGAAGCCGGGACATGCGGGCCAAACTGCCGCAACTCTACGAGGCCGGGCGCACCGTCGAGGCCTACATCCGCAGGGATGTGATGAGCGGGCGCGGGCACTATGTCTATGTCCGGGTGATGGGGCAGGGCGGGCGCGTGACCCATGTCGATGTCTATGAAGGCGCCGGTTGATCTTCGGGGGCTGTTTGATCGTGGTGTATGCGGGTCGAGACGATTCCCGGTACCCGTTCAAGGTCGCGCAATCGGGCGCCGGATCCGGACATGAGCGGGTAACGGATCACCGCACCGCGGATATTCGAGTTTCCGCGCGCGCAGCCTCCCGGGGCATTGTGGTCGGAAAGCGGATATTCGCTAAGGATTGCACCAGAGTCTGCTGAACGGACAAAGCCGACACGTGGCGAGATTGCCGGAATTTTCGCCAGCGGACCGCCTGTCTGGTCAACGACATCTTCTTTGAAAAAGAGATCATTTCTGCACTTCAAGACCCAGAGGAAGTCTCACCGAGGGGCGGCGTCAGATCGATCCGAGGTAATATCCGATGGCCTCCGCCAATTCGGTTTCCTCATAGCCGAAATGGGAGCGCACGACCTCTTCTAGTTTTCGGAATGTGTTGCCGGCCTGAACGAAATTTGCCTCCGAGGGGTCTTTCGCCAATTCATCTGCCGCCCGACTCAGGCGGATGATCAGCTCATGGACGACCTCGTGCTCCGCCTTCAGCTTCGCCACGACCTCGCGAAACCTGCCGCCGCCCGCCGCCTCGATCCGGGGGAACATGTCGGTGCTTTCAATGTCGTGGTGGAACTTGAGCACCTGGCATTCACGGCCGCAAAGCGATCCGAAGGCTCGAAAATTCTCAGCCATATCGAGCGAAAGCACGATCTGCTTCAGATGCTCGGGCGGGGCGTCTCCCGCTTCGATCCTGACAAGGACCGCGCCGATTTGGCCCATTTCCCTGAGATAATGACTGTGGATTGCGGCCAGTTGTCGGCCTTGGCGGCGGTGCATGTCTGTTGCCTCGGGCACCGGCGGGGCTTTGGGCCGCGCAGCCTCATCGACGCTCAGTTCATCCAGCATTCGGGTCGAAAGATCATTCATGGGGCATATATTGGCCTGTCACAGGCCATGTCAACGACGCCCGCTCCGGGGCGCAGATTACGAATGGGGCCCGCCCACGCCATGGTTTCAGTTAGCCAATTTGCTTCTGCGGTTCATCCGGGTAGAAGGGCCTTGAGGAATCGGAATTGCCCGAATTTCAGTATGATCCCGAAGGACTGTCCGTGAACACTCCGCCCGACCGCATCGCAGAGTTGCTCGACGCCACGAGAGAGGCCTTCGCCGGCGGCTCGCTCATCCGGCTGAAACTCGGAGGCTATCACGGTGCGGAGCCTGAGCTGAAGGCGGTCGAGGTGAAGAAGATCGCGACCAAGGCAGGTGAGAAATACTCCTTCACCTACAAGTACAAGACGCGCGACACGATCAAGAATTATGCCGAAGACGAGGCGCTGGCGCTGCTCGGCGACGGCCTCGCCACCGAGTTCCGCAGCGCGCAACTGGCGACCACCGATTTCGACATGATGTATGAGCGCAACGGCGCCAAGCAGCGGCTGAAGCGCGCGCAAGCGGAAGGCCGCGAGGCGCCGTCGACCGAGCACAATCGCGCCAAGAACCGGCCGCTCAGCGAAACCGGCAAGCCATGGCTCAAGGCGCTGGGGCTTTCGGGCAAGAATGGCGCCATCCGCCATGACGCGCAGGACAAGTTCCGCCAGATCAACAAGATGGTCGAGATCTTTGCGCCGCTGGTGGCGTCGCTCAAGGCCGAGCCGCCGCTGATCGTCGACATGGGCGCGGGCAAGGGCTATCTCGATTTTGCGCTCTACGACTATCTCGCCACGGTGGTGAAGCGGCCGGTGCGCATTGTCGGCGTCGAGATGCGCCCGCAACTGGTGGAGGACGGCAACGCCACGGCGAAGGACTCCGGCTTTGACGGTCTCAGCTTCGAGGCGGGCGCCATCATGGACTATGACGCGTCGGGCGCCGATGCGGTGATCGCGTTGCATGCCTGCGACACGGCCACCGACGACGCAATCTACAAGGGCATTTCCGCCGGAGCGGCGCTCATTGCGGTGGCGCCGTGCTGCCACAAGCAGATCCGCCGCCAGATGGAAGCGGGCCGGCCGGACCAAACGCTGGAACCGCTGCTCAGGCACGGTATCTTCGTCGAGCGCCAGGCCGAGATGGTGACCGACACGCTGCGCGCGCTGCTTCTGGAACTCAACGGCTACAAGACCCGCGTGTTCGAGTTCGTCTCCGACGCCCACACGCCGAAGAACAATCTGATCGTTGCCGAAAAGGACGGCCGGATGGGCCGCGACCGCGATGCGGTGCTTTCGCAGATCGGCGCCATCAAGGCGACGTTCGGCATCGGCGAGCATTATCTGGAAAGTTTGATCGACCGGTGAGGGCAGACGGGCAACGAGCGCCGCCGGCGTGAAATGCGGTTCGGGCCGTCGGGTCCGGCAGGCTGTTCAATCCGGCCCTTTATCGGGCGGCCGCCGCACCTATCTACAGAGCATGATCACTTCCGGCGTGGACAGCAACTGACATGGCAATTCTCGGGCTCCTCGGTGTTCTGCTGGTACTGGCGCTGGTCTATGCGCCGCAGTTCTGGGTGGGACACACCATGCGCCGCCACAGCGAGGAGCGGGCGGACTTCCCGGGCACCGGCGGTGAAATGGCGCAGCACCTTGTCGAGCGCTTCGGGCTCGACGGCGTCCGCGTGGAAATGACCGACAAGGGCGATCACTACGATCCGGAAAGCCGCACCGTGCGCCTGTCCGAAGCCAATCACCGGGGATCAAACCTCACCGCGGTCGCCGTTGCCGCGCACGAGGTCGGTCATGCGCTGCAGCACCATCGCGGCGAACGGGGCTTGAAGCTGCGCCAGTCGCTCGTCACCTTCGCCATGCAGACCGACCGCATCGCCTCGGTGTTCTTCATCGCGGCGCCGGTGCTGGCCGTGCTGTTGCGCACGCCGGCAGCCATGTTCGGCATGGCGCTGATCGGCATCGGCCTGCTCGGTGTGCGCGTGCTGGTGCATCTCGTCACGCTGCCGGTGGAATATGACGCGAGCTTCAACAAGGCGCTGCCGATCCTGCGCGAAGGCAACTACCTCTCCAACGACGACCTCGCCTCCGCCCGCAGCGTCCTCAAGGCCGCCGCCCTGACCTACGTCGCCGCGGCCCTGACGAGCCTGCTCAATCTCGCGCGCTGGATAAGGGTGCTGCGGTGAGGGGGGTATTCAAATCTTTGATTGGCCGGGAAATACATCTTCTCGTTCTTTGATGGTTGTCGTAACCTCAGTCAATGAAAGCCGTTTTCTACCACAAGCCGGACAGCCGTTACGACGACGTTACCGGGCAGCGCTATCATTTTCCTCAAAGCTACCTTTCGAGAGTTGAAAAGGTTATCGGCGACTGGATGGTCTATTATGGGCCGCTAAAAAACACTCCGGGCCGCTATTATTCGGGTATTGCTCGAGTTTTGGCAGTTCGGCCGGATATGAACGAAGAAAAGCACTTCTACGCAGACCTGATCGACTTCATCGATTTTGATCGGCCGGTGGAATACAAGGAAAATGGGGGCTTTGAAAAACGGCTCGTGCAACCCGATGGGACGATCAACAACGGATATAAGGTGCAGGCTGTAAGGGAGCTTTCGGAGCAAGAGTTTGCTTCCATTGTCCAGTCAGGCCTATCTCACGATGATCAATGGCCAGACCGCGTGGATCCGGAAATTGACGACGACGATCAAAGGCATGAGGATATCAGTCCGGGTTTTGGAGAACCGCCGCAGCCTGGCTTCATCGCCGCCGATTACGAAAGACCAATTGTTGAGCAACTGCTGAGGCGTAAATGGCGCGACAAGAAGTTCAAACAGCATGTTCGCATCGCTTACGACCGCACCTGCGCTTTTACTGGCCTTCGTCTTATCAATGGGAAAGGTCGCCCGGAGGTCGAGGCCGCGCATATTCGCCCGGTTGGAAAAGGTGGCAATGACTGGGTCAGAAACGGAATTGCGCTTTCAGGTACAGTTCATTGGATGTTCGACCGCGGGCTTTTGTCCCTTGATGATGACTTTTCGATCCTGCGGTCGCGGCACCTGAATTCGGACGTGAGCCATCTTCTTAACAAGGATCTCAAAGCCAAGGTTCCCCACCAGCCGGAGTTAAGGCCGCATCCGGAATATATGGGTTGGCATAGGGAGCATGTCTTCAAATCCTAATGCTCCTGTCAGCAGCAGCCCACGCGTTCCCTTTTAATCCCAAGAAACCGAGCGCGAGGCGGTGAGGCCGTGCCGCCGCCCGGAAAACCGCGCCTTGCGGTCGGCCGCCGGAAAGGACCGCAAGCCCTCCGCCATTGACGGCGACGGAAAACGCCGGTCAATGCGGCCTTACTGGTTCAGCAATTCCCCGACGGCGTTGACCGCATTGTTGACATTGTCGATGGTTTTCTGGACCCGTTCGGCCTCAAGCTCTGCTTCGGTCTTGGGGCGGGCGGCTTCTTCTGCGGCAAGTCTCTCGGCTTCCGCCTGTTCGGCTGCCCGGGCCGCCTCTGCTTCGTCCGCCAGGGCTTCGGCCTGTTGCTCGGCCTGCCTTTCGGCTTCCAGCTCGGCACGGACCTTTTCTTCGGCCTCGAGCCTGATGCGGGCTTCGCGTTCGGCCTGTACGCGCAGGGCTTCTTCCTGCTGCAGCCTTTCGAAATTCTCGTTTTCCAGGCGGGCCTTTTCCTCGGCTTCCGCCTTCGCTGCGGCATCTGCGGCGGCTTGGGCGGCTGCTTCCTCAGCAGCCTTCCTTTCGGCTTCCAGTTCGGCGCGGACCTTTTCTTCGGCCTCAAGCTTGATCCGCGCCTCGCGTTCGGCCTTGGCCTTCATCTCGGCTTCCGCCTTGGCAGCGGCCGCCGCCTTTTCGGCTTCCGTCGGCTCCGGCGCCTGGGTGGCGCTTGCCGCGGGGGCCGCTCCCGTGTCCGTGGCGGCCTCTTCGTTTTTCTCGTCGCTGCAGGCAATGAGGAGCACGGAAAGCGATGCCAGAGCCAAAAATCTGCGGATCATTTGAAATTCCTGTCGTGATGTTGCCAATAAGCGGAGGCCTCCGCGCTGCGGTCATCACCCTGTGAAACACGGCAACCCTGAATGTTTGGTTAACAGGCTGTTAATGCGGGGTTCATGTTGCCGGGAGCGATCCATCCTGACAGCCCCCTGTCAGCAGCAAGCCCATGCGTTCACCTTTTGCCCCCGGGCCCTCTTTCTTTCGCCATCGACTCTGCCCATATTGGCCCCATGGCCAAATCTTCCGCAAAATCATCCCGCCGGGACACGTCTTCACGCGAGGGGCGCGCGCCCTCCGACAGCGATTTCGAGGGCTTCGGCGAAGCGCCGCAGGCGCCCCTTTCGGGTGCGCCGGTGTCCTCCGGCTCGATCTCCGACTGGGCGTCGGATCTGGCGAAGGAGGCCGAGCGCGAGGCGGTGAAGCAGCGCCGCCGCGAGGAAAACCGCGCGATCCGGTCGGCCGCCGGTAAGCACCGCAAGGCGGCCGGCAAGTCACCGGCGGAGGCCGAGGCGGCGGAAGTCGAGAAGATCAAGGCGAAGAAGACCGCCCGCGGGACCTCGATCGGCTCCAGCAACGATCCGCGCGCCCGCGCCGCGGCGGGTCTCAACGCCGTGGCCGGGCTCGACATCTCGGTCGAGGAGGCGGAGGCCTCGGGCGCGACATCCGCCAACACCGCCACCGTGCAGGCGCTGTCGGACCTGATCGAGAGCGGCAACCCGCTGTTCAAGAACGGCAAGACCTGGACGCCGCACCGTCCCGCACGGCCCGACAAGTCCGAGGGCGGCGTGGCCCTGCGCATGGCGACCGACTACAAGCCCGCCGGCGACCAGCCGACCGCGATTGCCGATCTCGTCGCGGGCGCGAACGAGAACGAGCGCAACCAGGTGTTGTTGGGCGTCACCGGCTCGGGCAAGACCTTCACCATGGCCAAGGTGATCGAGGAGACCCAGCGCCCCGCCGTGATCCTCGCGCCGAACAAGACGCTTGCCGCCCAGCTCTATTCCGAGTTCAAGAACTTCTTCCCGGACAACGCGGTCGAGTATTTCGTCTCCTATTACGACTACTACCAGCCCGAGGCCTATGTCCCGCGCACCGACACCTTCATCGAGAAGGAATCCACCATCAACGAGCAGATCGACCGGATGCGCCATTCGGCCACCCGCGCGCTGATGGAGCGCGACGACGTCATCATCGTGGCCTCGGTCTCCTGCATCTACGGTATCGGCTCGGTGGAAACCTACACCGCCATGACCTTCCAGATGGCGGTCGGCGACCGCATCGACCAGCGCCAGCTTCTGGCCGACCTGGTGGCGCAGCAGTACAAGCGCCGCGACATGGATTTCCAGCGCGGCTCGTTCCGGGTGCGGGGCGACACGATCGAGCTGTTCCCGGCCCACCTTGAGGACGCTGCCTGGCGGATCTCGCTGTTCGGCGACGAGATCGAGAGCATCGCCGAGTTCGACCCGCTCACCGGCAAGAAGACCGGCGATTTGAAGAGCGTCAAGATCTACGCCAACTCGCACTACGTCACCCCGCGCCCGACGCTGAACCAGGCCATCAAGTCGATCCGCGAGGAATTGAAGCACCGGCTCGCCGAGCTCGAGGCCTCGGGACGGCTGCTGGAAGCGCAGCGGCTGGAGCAGCGCACCCGCTTCGATCTGGAAATGCTCGAGGCCACCGGCGTCTGCCAGGGCATCGAGACCTATTCGCGCTATCTGACCGGCCGCGCGCCCGGCGAACCGCCGCCGACGCTGTTCGAATACATCCCCGACAACGCGCTTCTGTTCATCGACGAGAGCCATGTCTCGATCCCGCAGATCGGCGGCATGTACCGCGGCGACTTCCGCCGCAAGGCGACGCTGGCCGAATACGGCTTCCGGCTGCCCTCCTGCCTCGACAACCGGCCCTTGCGCTTCGAGGAATGGGACGCGATGCGTCCCTCCACCGTCGCCGTGTCGGCCACGCCCGGCGCCTGGGAGATGGAGCAGGCCGGCGGCGTCTTCGCCGAGCAAGTGATCCGCCCCACCGGGCTGATCGATCCGCCGGTCGAGGTGCGCCCGGCGCGCGCCCAGGTCGACGACGTGCTCGGCGAAATCCGCGCCACGGCGGAGGCCGGCTACCGCACGCTCTGCACCGTGCTGACCAAGCGCATGGCCGAGGATCTGACCGAATACCTGCACGAGCAGGGGGTTCGCGTGCGCTACATGCACTCCGACATCGACACGCTGGAGCGCATCGAGATCATCCGCGATCTCCGCCTCGGCGCCTTCGACGTGCTGGTCGGCATCAACCTCTTGCGCGAGGGCCTCGACATTCCCGAATGCGGGCTGGTCGCCATTCTCGATGCCGACAAGGAGGGCTTCCTGCGCTCGGAAACCTCGCTGATCCAGACCATCGGCCGCGCCGCGCGCAACGTCGACGGCAAGGTCATCCTCTATGCCGACAAGGTCACCGGCTCCATGGAGCGGGCGATGGAGGAAACCCAGCGCCGCCGCGCCAAGCAGGAAGAGTACAACGCGGCCAACGGCATCACGCCGGAATCGGTCAAGGCGCACATCTCCGACATTCTCGATTCGGTCTATGAGCGCGACCATGTCCGCGCGCCGATCGAGGGACCTGCGGGCAAGGGCAAGAAGGGCGGCGACGGCGCCATGGTCGGCGGCAATCTCGCGGCCCATCTCGAGGCGCTGGAAAAGCAGATGCGCGATGCCGCCGCCGATCTCGATTTCGAGACCGCCGCCCGCCTGCGCGACGAGGTCAAGCGTCTGAAGGCCGTCGAGCTCGAACTGATGGACGACCCCATGGCCCGCGACGCCGGCATCGAAAACACCAGGGCCTCCCGCAAGGCCACGGCGACCGGCAAGCCGGTCAAAGGGAAGGGCAAGGGCAAGGATGGCCGCGATGGTGGGTCCGGGTCAATCTCCCCCCTTGCGGGGGGGATGTCTGCGAAGCAGACAGAGGGGGGTAATCTCTCCTCCAGCACAAGCGGCGCGTCACCCCCCTCTGCCCCTGCCGGGGCATCTCCCCCGCAAGGGGGGAGATCAGGGGAGGCTCCCTCCTACTTCCGCAAACCCGACCTCGACGAAATGGGCACCTCCGGCGACCACGCGGTGCCGGCGGGCGAGCGCCGGTCCTACTTCCGCAAGAATGATCTCGACGAAATGACCGTCGGCCGCACCGAAAAGCCGATGCCCGGCAAGACGCCGAAGAAGCCCGACGATCCGGGACCCGTGAGGCGCGCCAAGCCGGGTGCGGGTTCCTACGAGGACCCGGCCGAGGAGGCGCGCCGCAAGCGGCGTCCGGGCAAGACGGGCAAGCCGGGGCGGTGAGGGGCGATTCTTCTTGGCATAATTGTGTCGCTAGCGAGAATGTAGTGATAAATTAACTATACACTAATAACACGAATAGGAGTGCGCTGAGGCAAAGGCTCCGATATGTATACATTACCAATAAGGTATATGGGGACCAAGAGGCAGCTTGCTCCTAAAATTGGTTCCATCATTCGAGATAGATCGACGGGTCCATTCTTGGATGTGTTCTCCGGACTGGGCACGGTTGCCGGACAGCTTGCGAATGATCGCGCTGTTTGGCTTAATGATGTATCAGCATTTGGCGCGACAGTCGCAAATGCGTTGTATGTTAAGAATGAATGCGAGCATTGTAACTTCGGTGATAAAATATTTTATAAAAATTATGAAACACATTGCAGAAGACTAAAAGCGCGGTTTCAGCGTATCTATGATTTAGAATGTTACCTGTTGTCGGAGGGTAATTTAGAAATAATTGAAGCTCTCCAATCAGAGATGCCTTATTATAAGGCAAACAATGAGCTTCATGATTCATGGCTAAATAAATATGATTATAATCTGTTTTCGATAGGTTATTCTGGAACGTATTTTAGCCTTTCGCAGTGCATTCAGATCGATTCTATAAGGTATGCAATTGATAAATGTATTCGCCGTTGCGTTGGTTGCTCGACTTGCCTAAGTCAATATTTGACCGCTTTGTGCGTCGCCGCCTCTAAGACTTCCAACAGTACCGGTCATTTCGCTCAATATCTCACACCAAATTCGCGAAACGCAAGGAGAGTAATCTCGCAGTGGCGCAGAGATGTCTTGAGTTCTTTTGAGGTCGCTCTTGCAGAGTTAAGGGGGGGCTCACCTGTATTTAAAGAGAATAAAGTATTCTGTGCAGAGGCAAATGAATTGCTTTCCAACTTTAGGGCGCTTGGTCAATCACCGGGTGCTATTTACGCAGATCCTCCCTATACGAGTGATCATTATTCGCGATATTATCACGTCTTTGAGACGATTATAAAGTATGATTATCCTAATCTATCTGGAAAGGGACGTTATCGTGAAGGTCGGTTTTCTTCTGATTTCTCCATCAAAACCAAAGCGGAAGTCGCGTTATCGAATTTAGTATCAAACGCTGCCGCGCTTGGTTCCACATTTTTCTTGAGCTATCCTTCCAACGGTGTAATTCCAGGTGGGATTGAGAAGTGTATAGCCCTAGTGTCTCAAGTGTTTGCGCGAACTGAGGTGTTTACATTTGACTACGCGCATTCCACAATGGGTGCTTCGAAGGGCAGCTCTAGAAATACGGTACAAGAGAATCTATTAATTGGAAGACTGTAATGAGTGGTCCTAGGGCGGCGGGTAAACTCCAGCAAATCAATCCAGATAGCATCCAACGAAATCCGGAGAATCCTCGTGTGATTTTTCGGGAGGAGGAGATGGATGCACTATTGTCTTCAATTGAATCTATCGGCATTCAGGTGCCTCTAACCGTTTACCGTGACAGAGATAGATTTTTTCTTATTGACGGTGAGCGGCGTTGGAGGTGCGCGAAAAAACTGAATCTCCAGAAAGTCCCTTGTCTCGTGCAGGAGAAGCCGTCTCCATTGGAGAATCTTCTTCTAATGTATAATATCCATGCTCTTAGGGAGCAATGGGATTACTTTACTATCGCTTCAAAGCTTCAGAAGGTCGAGGAGTTGATGGCTGCGGAAGCTGGTTCCCGACCTACCGAGGCAGATTTGAGTGCTGCAACGGGCCTTACTCGAGGGCAGATTCGGCGGTGTAGGCTGTTGATCGATCTGCCCGATGACTTCAAAGTCGAATTACTTGAAGAGCTTCATAAGCCCAAGATTCATCAGCGACTGTCGGAGGATTTCTTCATTGAAATGGAGAGATCACTTAAGTCGGTTATTCGAAGGTTTCCCGAATACGATCGAAAGATCGATTCAATCCGGCGTGCCTTGATATCAAAATATAGGTCAGGGTCTATTCGCGCAGTGACCGATTTCCGGATGTTGGCTAAGATTGCCACAGGGGTAGACAATCTAGACTTGAAGAAAGATGCCGCACGGAAGTCACTCGACAAGCTTTTCTTTGATAACGAAGATTATAATATTTCTGATGCCTATGGTGATACAGTGGCTTTTCTGTATGACGAAAAACAAGTATTAAGAAATATTAACAATGTGAATGAGTTCGTTCAATTAATATTGGAGGAAGAATATTTTGAGGAGCTCGAAGAGGAGTTCTATGTCTCCGTAGAGGCTCTTATCCAGAACCTGCAACGGGTGATTCGGAAACGTGTCTAGCGCTGGATTAACTCAAAATATTGATTGGCTAAATTTGGCCGTGGAGGGGTACTTCAAGGATCGCTATGCTATTAAAAAATTTCGAAGAGACTCAGAGTTGCGGCGCGATATAAGTTGGCGACCATCTTTGAGCTTTAAGAAGGGCAAGCACCTAACTGTGGTGGTGGAGTGTTCTGAGACTTATGCTTATCCACCGATTATGGGACGGAAGAAGAACGAGATTATGGATGCCGAGGAGTTAATATCGGCGTACGCAGTTTGCCCGTCGGAGTTGCTTGAAACGCCTGCCGGCCAAGAGGACGTTAAGGCGCTACGATCTGAGGGCTTTGGATTAATAACCGTCGATGCGAGCGGAAATGCGGTCGAGCATTTAAAGCCTGTTCCTTTAATCCAGGTAATTGGTGAAGGTGAATTTCGGACAGCAGCTAGGGACCTTAAGGGCGTTACGCTCACAAACGTCAGACACGCGTTTGATCAGTACCAAAATAACCCGCCTTCAGGCGTTATGAAGGTTGGCGAAATCGTTGAGTCTTTGGTCCATTCGGCGGCTTTGGTCGCGAAGACGCAAGGGATAATTAATGCTTCGCAGGCATCTGCGTCCGTTGCCAATGTGCTTAAAACAATGATGGAGTTAAATTATTTTTCGGCTATTCATCAAGAGTTGAGTAGAGCTAGAGCCTTTGTTGGCACGTATAGGAATACAGCTGCTCATACGCCAAAAACATCCAAGGACGAGTACGTAAAGTATCGCGATTGTCGACACGGTTTTCTTGAAGGTGTCCATGTTGTAAATTCTTTCCGTGCGGCAATGACGAAGGTAGGTCTAAAAATAGTAAGCAAGAGCATAATGTAGAATATATTTTATATATATGTTTTTTCTGATTGGTTGATAGACTGCATTCTTTGCCTTCGATTGAGCTATACACACAATTTTATTCTCGTCGCCGATTTTGTTTCTTGGGTTGTCGCCGTGTCGCGCTGAACGGTATCAACTTTCTCTAGCACAACGCCTGCGGGCGCGATCCACTCCCTCTCCCCTCATGGGAGAGGGTAACAAGTCCGCATGAGGCGCAGCCGAATGCATGGACGCGCTTGGTGAGAGGGCAATCGGAGCACGAGGTGGGGGACGCCTTCCCCCTCGCCAGTGATTTCTAAAGTTTGGCGCTTGCGCGCCAAGCCTTTGAAATCACGTCCTCTCTCCCAAGGAGAGAGGAAAGCTGCCGCAAATTTCCCCCCCCCATTTTCATCCACACCCTCCACCCCCATGCCATACTCCCCCGGTCCCGCACGGATACACCGCCAGGCGTGGCGGCGAGCGGGGACGGTTCCGGGTTCTTAAGGCCGACGCAGCCTTTCGGATTTGTTCGCCTTCGGGCGGGCATCGGTCATTCCGTTGAGGAAAGGCTGCCGGGGTTTCGCGTAAAACGGTGACCCGGCGGGACAAGGAGCAGGACAGGCTCCCCCCGACGCGCAGGTTGGCCCTGCATAAGCTCACACATGGTTCGTTGCCCGGGCCGCGCAGGCCGTGCCGAGGCGGAAGGCCGAGGCGCTGCCGCCAATGCGCGGACCGTCCCGAAGCCCACCGGGTGGAGGGAGAACCAGGCGTTGATCACCAAGCTCGCGGAGCAGCAATGCTGAAATGGGGCGCTTCGGGCGTCATCATTACTATTTCTCATGCGGCGCTCGAAACGCCCCAGCCACCCCGCGCGGGTGGCGATGATGACAGGACGACCCCGAAGCCCGGAGCCGCACGGCTGCCGGGGGTCTGGTGCTGGCCCCGCGCAAAAATCCCCGCAGGCGGGGGCAGGGTGCCGCGAGACCGGGCAAAAGGCGGGTGGACAGACGAGGGTAGGGAACCAAAGGCCGGCAACGTAGTTTTACAGGGAACGCAGACCCGGCTTTCCGCACGGCCAGACCGTGCCAGGAAGCTCCGGCCCCACCTTGCGGATCCGGCGCGGCTTTCATCGCGGCGGGCGCCGCCCCCACCCGGCCAGCACCACCAGGAGTACCCCATGTCCCGCAACACGCTCTATATCGTCATCGCCGTGCTCGCAGTCGGCGTCGCCGTGATCGGCTACCAGCTCTACCAGGAGCAGCAGGAGCCGTCGGGGCTGGAAATCAACATCGGCGAAAGCGGCGTCTCGGTCGAAACCGAATGAGGCGCCGGCCGCCAGGTGTTTGCAGGGGCGGCGGGTGCATCGCGCGGGCTGTCCCGGCGCCATCGTTAACCCGCCGCTAACCAGGTTTCCTAACCCCGCGCTCATCTCCTGACGCTATCCTTTCGCGCGAAAGCGAGAGTATTGCGTCATGATTTCCAGCATCATCTCAACCGCCTTTTCGGGCATGGCCGCGCAGCAGAAGCGGATGGAGGCGATCGCCTCGAACGTCGCCAATGCCGACACACCCGGCTATGCGCGGCGAGATGTGTCGATGGTGTCGGGGCCCATTAACGGGGTAGGGGGGGGAGGGGTGCAGGCCGTGGTCCGCGAGGAGGACACGGGCGCGGGCGGCATCGATCTCGCCACCGAACTCACCGGCATGATCGAGGCGAAGATGGGCTACGAGGCCAATCTGGCGGTGATGGAAACCGGCATGGACATGTGGGACATGCTGATGAGCGCGCTCGAGCCCAAGGACCGCGACGAGCGCTGGCGCTGAAGCGGCATTCGCCGATCCCAATCCGATCACGTAGACTCCGACAACCAGGCCGGGCCGCGAAGCCCGCGGTCAGCTGAGATCCCTGTACGGGATGAAAGCCTGGGTGCCCGGCGGCAAATCGCCTTATGGCTGAGCCCGGCTGCCTGGCAACCCGGCGGGTTCCGTTTGATCGCCGCCGGTGGCGTAGTCCGCGAGCTGCGTAGCATCCATCGGCCGGGAGAACAGGTAACCCTGGCCGTACTGGCTGCCGAGGGCAGCGATGAAATCGAGCTGCCCCTCGGTTTCGATGCCCTCGGCGACAACAGAAAGGCTCATGGATTTGCCCAGCGTCACCAGCGCATTGACGATCGCGGTGTTGTTGTCGTTTTCGCCAAGCCCCATGACGAAGGACTTGTCGATCTTGATGCAACTGATCGGGTAATCGCGCAGATGGCTGAGAGAGGCGAAGCCGGTGCCGAAGTCGTCGAGTGCGATGCCGATGCCCTCGGCCGACAGCCGTTCGAGCACGGTGCGCACGTCGACGCTGTCCTCATTGAGGAAGACGCTCTCCACCACCTCGATCTTCAGGTCGGCGGCGGTCAGTCCGTGGCGGTCGAGCCCATCCATGACGCGCTCGACATAGCCATCGGAATGAATGCAGGCCGAGGAGGCGTTGACGCTCACAAAGCCGATGTCGAGGCCCTCCTGCTTCCAGCGGGCAAAATTGCGCAGCGCCAGGTCGAGGATGACCCGGTCGATCTCGTGGGCGCATTGCGGTTCGTGCAGCGCCTGCCAGAACCGGGCGGGACCGGAGACGGATCCGTCGGCATTGCGGATGCGCGCCAGCGCCTCGACACCGCGCATTTTCCGGGTGCGGATGTCGACGATCGGCTGGAAATGCGGCTCGAGCCGTCCCTCGGCAATGGCCGATCTGACCCGGGCGATCGCCCGGCGCCGGTCCTCAAGCGCATCGGTGATCGCCGGCTCGTATGTTTTCACGCTGCCGCGACCGTTCTGCTTGACGTGATAGAGCGCAAGATCCGCTTGCGCGAAGAGGGTGTCCTCGCTTGCATCGGCCTGGCCCTGCCGCGCGATACCGATCGAGGCGCCAGTGGTGAATGCCTGCGCTCCGTGCACGATCGGGCGGCCGATCTCTTCGAGCAGACGTCCGGCAAGCGCTTCGGCGGATGCGACATCGCTGGCGGTTGAAAGCAGCACGGCAAACTCGTCGCCGCCGAGCCGTGCGCAAAACGCATCTTCGGAGATCGTGCTGCTCACGCGCTCGGCAACGGCGCAAAGCACCTTGTCGCCAGCCAGGTGGCCATGCCCGTCATTTATCTCCTTGAAATCGTCGAGGTCGATCATCAGAAGCGCCATTTGCGCCGGACCGTGGGCCAGTGCGGGCGGGTCAGACCGCCGGCGGCGGAACTCCTCATGGAAGCTGCGGCGGTTGGCGATGCCGGTCAGGGCGTCGATATGGGCAGCGTGCCACAATTGCCGTTCGTGCTCATGCTGGTCGGTGATGTCCTTGATGATGCCGATCAGGTGCTTGGTACCATCCTCCGCCTGCTCCATCTCGCCGCTGGTGCGCACGCGCCGCCGGTTGCCCAACGCGGTGATGAAATCGCACTCGATCTGATAGGCCAGACCATCAACCATGCATTTGCGGACAGCGTCCGCCAGCCGCTGACGTTCATATTCCGGGTAGAACGCGATCGCGCCTTCCAGGCTCGGGGGCTCATCGCCCTCAAGTTCGTGGATCTCGAAGGTTCGGGGCGACCACCGCGTAGTGAGCTTGCCTGTATCGAGCGACCAGGCCCCGATCTTCGACATGCGCTCGACCTGGGAGAGGAGCTTGCCGCGCTGGCGCGCATTTTTCTCCGCTGTCCGCGCATCGATGGCGATCCTGTGGGTGCGGATGAGGCTGACGACCACGTCGCGCAGCTTGAGCAATTGCGCGATCTGGGTCTCCGTGGCCCTGCGCGGCACGGTATCGATCACGCAGAGCGAAGCAACGTTGGTTCGGCCGTCGAGAGACAGCGGGACGCCTATGTAAAAGCGGACATGCGGTTCGCCGGTGACCAGCGGATTGCGCCTGAAACGCTCGTCCCGGCTCGCGTCCTCAACCTGAAATAGCCGGTTTTCGAAGATGGTGTGATTGCAGAAGGCGATCTCGCGACAGGTATGGCTGACAGCGATGCCCTTTTTGGCCTTGAACCATTGGCGGGTCTGGTCGAAGAAGGAAACCAGGGCAACGGGCGCGTCGAATATTGCCGCGGCCATCTCGACCACGGCGTCGAATTCGGCGGTCGGCTGGGTGTCGAGAATCCTCAGTTTGCTCAGCGCTGCCAGACGATCGATTTCGTTCCTCGGGATGGGGAAAGTCATGAGCGGCACCTGCTGCCGAGAGGGTCGAGGGTTGTTCGAAGCATGTGCAAGAATTCCCGCATTTCAAACCAGCCAGAGTGACAACTGCCGGTATTTCAACGATGGCAGCATGCCATCACTCTGTCCCGTGCCGAACCCGATTCAGACGACCGGTCGGGCGGTCAATTCCGACGGCAACACTTTGTCGGGAAACAGATAAGCGAGTGCTAATGTGAAACGCGATAAATTGCAGTGGTTTTTGGGGGCCATTTGGCGGATCCATCGCCGCTCTTTCACAAGCCCGTTGAAAAATCGGTCACCGAACCGGGGCATTTGAGGCAAATCGGTACGATCCGGTTTACCCGTCGCCAAGGCTTGCGGCGCTAGCGTTGCGGACCGATCCGCAATCTGAAAGCGCCCGAAGGAGAGCGCGGCCCATGAGCGCCATCAATGGCCCCCTATTGCTTCCCCTGAGCAGCCTCGTGGACGATCAGTTTCGCGCGCCTTCCACCGGTGCGCCCGCTGCCCGTGCCGGCATGCAGGCCGCGCACGCGCCGGCGCCATCGCCGGATCCGGTCCCTGCCGCGCGCACGCCCGCACCGTTCAGACTGCCGGTCTGGCCGTCGCCCGGCGCCATCACCCTGGCGCAGGACCTGCTTGACCTGAGCCAGACCACCTTTGCCTACACAGCCACCATCTCGCGGCCCGAATCCGGCCCTGATTTCTGGGACATGCTGGCGGCTGCGCTGCCGGAACCCGAGCGGGAGTAGGGAAGCGACCCGGCTGCTTTCCGGCAAGCGGCCGATCGCGGGACTCTGGACAGGTGGCCGCCCGAAGCTAGACTGTCCCGAACCTCGGATCCGGTCCCCAACCCTCACCCTGAGCAGCCGCCATGTCGGATATCGGTATTTTCTCAACTCTCGACATGATCTTGCTCGTGCTGGTCGGCTGCGCACCGGGGTTTGTCATCGGCGCGGGTCTGGGCGCCTGGATCGGTGTTGGGGGCCGGGGCGGCAACCACCCCCGGCGCCGTCTCATCGGCGCCGCAATTTTCGGCTTTGCCGGGTTTGCGCTGGCCTTTGCGGGCTGGTTTGTCTATCTCACCGAAATCAAGTGAGGCCGCATGCTGATGTCACGATTCCTCGTCCTGTTCGCTTTTGTGTCTGCCGCTATCGTCGCGGGATCATTGCCTGCCCGGGCCTGGACCGCCGTCGAGCAGGTGAAAACCTATCCGGTGTCGGGCAGCACTGGGGCGGAACTCTACCAGTCCATCGGCGAGAACGGGCCGGTGATTTCGGGCAACCGGCGCACCATCGCCCACACCACCTTCAAGCTCACCTGGCGGCGCGACTACCGGGAACAGGCTGACGGGAGCTGTGTCATCGCAGTCAACATCCCGAAGCTGATCATCACCTACACGTTGCCGAAACCGCGCGGACCGGTGCCGCCCTCGGTGGCCTCGAGCTGGAAGCGGTTCTACGAAGGGCTCGCCGCGCATGAAACGGTCCATGGTCAGCATATCAAGGAGATGGTGCAGGCGATCCAGGATGTCAGCGTCGGGCTGCGCGCGCCCGCTGATCCGGGCTGCCACAAGGTACGTGCGGAGCTGCAGACCCATCTCAAGCGGCTGTCGGACGAGCAGCGGGCGAGGGGCCGTGCGTTCGACCGGGTGGAGATGGGCGATGGCGGCAATGTGCAGCAGCTGGTGCTGGGGCTCCTGACCGGACGCTGAGGCGGCATCCGGAATGACCGGCGGCCGGCCGAAGTCCGCCGATTGATGTCGTTGCATCCTCCGTTGTGGCGCAATAGGCTCCGGCCGATCGATCCCGAACAGCGCAGAATCAGGACCCCGCATGTCAGTCCGCATCGCCACCTTCAATGCCGAGAACCTGCTGAGCCGGTTTGATTTTTCCGGTTTCCGCAACGAGTTGAGGCAGGACCGGGTGTCGCAGCTTTACGACTTTGCGTCCGAAGCGCAGTACCGTCAGGCCGAGATTGCACGCGCCGTCTCGCTGACCGACGACACGCGGCAGATGACGGCGCTGGCCATCGCCGAGGCCGATGCCGACATTCTGTGCCTGCAGGAAGTGGAAAGCCTCGATACGCTGCACCGGTTCGAATATGGCTACCTGTTCAAGATGATCGGCGACGGCTACCGCCAGAAGGTGCTGGTCGAGGGCAACGACCGGCGCGGCATCAACCTGGCGCTGATGGCGCGCGAGCAGACGCTTGACGGTGCGCCGATCGAGATTCTCGAGACCACCAGCCACGCCTATCTGAGCTATGAAGAGGCAGGGGTCTACACGCCTGACCTCGAGGGGCTGGCGCACCCGAACGAGCGCGTGTTCAAGCGTGATTGCCTCGAGGTCGACCTGAAGATCGGCAACAAGAGGCTCACCGTCTATGTGGTGCATTTCAAGTCGATGGGCGGCCCGCGCGACGGGATTGACGGACGCGACTATTCCATGCCGGTGCGGCTGGCCGAAGCGCGTGCGGTTCGAAAGATCATAACCGACCGTTTCGGCGCCGGCGGCGGCGGCAAGCGCTACGTGATTGCCGGCGACTTCAATGATTACAGCGAGCGCCTGGTGATCACCGGTGACCGGCGCAACGGCTATGATTTCACCCCCACGCCTGCCGAAGCCGGCGCGGTGGAGGCGCTCACCGACGGCGGGTTCACAGAGAACGTGGTGCGGCGGCGGCACGACCTCGACCGCTGGACCTTGTATCACACGCGCGGACCGCAGGAGCGGCATCTGTGCCAGCTCGATTATCTGCTGGCTTCGCCGGCATTGACCCGCACCAGCCGCGACCGGCTGCCCGACATCATCCGCGCCGGTCAGCCCTGGCGCACGCCGTTTCCGCCGGGACAGGAGGTCGACCGCTATCCCCGAACCGGCTGGGACCGGCCCAAGGCCTCGGATCATTGCCCGGTGGCGATGAGTTTCGATCTGGTGTGAGCGCGATGGCGGAAATACCCGAAGCTCGCGTCTTTGAACTCGATTCCGTCCGGCTTGAGCTCGACGAGAGCGAACACCCCTGGGTGGCCGAAAACAGCGCTGCGATCGCGGCGCACTGGGCGCGCGAGGAGATCGAGCGGCCGTGGCTGTTCAACGGCACGGTGATGCTGCATCGGGGCCTGCTGAGGGAGGATCGGGTGATCCGCGGTGTGAGCCACAGGGCGCCTTATGCCGCGCTGCTTCATCTGGTGGCGACGAAGCCTCGCGCCGATGTCGCGCACCTGTTCGGCTCGGCCATTGTCCTGTCCTGCGACGGGGCCATGCTCCTGATCCGCATGGCCAGAAACACCGCCAATTCCGGCAAGGTCTATGCACCTGCCGGTTCGCTCGATCCGTCCGACATCTCGGATGGGCGGATCGATGTCGAGGGATCGATCCGGCGCGAGGCACGCGAGGAAACCGGACTGGACCTTTCGCGCGTCAGCACGGAGACAAGCCTCTTGTGCTGGCGTCAGGGCAGCCTCGTGGCGATCTTCCGGCGGTTCCACATGGATGAGACCGCTTCCGTGCTGTCGCGACGGATCGCCGATCATATCCGCACCGGCGCGGAGGAGGAGATCGAGGATGTGGTGGTGGTGCGCACGCCGGCTGATGCCGGGCCCACGGCGCCAGCCTACATGAAAGCGCTGTTGGCGCATCATTTCGGTTCCGGCTCCGGCGGTTGATTGGCAATTGGCAAGGCGGCGAATCCCGCTAGGATGTGAGCCGACTGGTTCGCGGCCATGACGGTGCAGGCGGTTCCCGCAGTGGCGGCGGGGTAGACGGAAACGGGGAAGAGACATGTCGGACTATGCGATCTACGATGTTTTCAGCGACAAGGCGCTCGCCGGAAACCCTCTGGCGGTGGTGTTCGATGCCGACCGCTTCGATGACGCGCAGATGCAGGCGATCGCCCGCGAGTTCAATCTGTCGGAAACCGTGTTTGTCAAAACGGCGGAAAATCCCGCCCACACCGCCAAGCTCAAGATCTTCACTCCGGGACGGGAGCTGCCCTTCGCCGGGCATCCGACAGTGGGAGCCGCCGTGGCGCTGGCACATCGGCGCCTCGGAGCGTCCCTGGCGGGCAACCAGATCGATATCGTGAAAATGCTCGAGGAAGGCATCGGCCCTGTGCGTTGCGCGGTCCGCATGGATCGTGAAACCGCAGGCTTCGCCGAGTTCGATCTGCCGCGGCTGTCGCAGCGGTCCGAGATCGAGATCCTGCGCGAGGATATCGGTGCGGCGCTGGGGCTCGATCCGCACGAGATCGGATTTGAAAACCACGAGGTGTCCCTGTGGAGCGCCGGAGTTCCGTTCGTGCTGGTGCCGGTGCACGACCTCGCGGCAGCGGCCAAGGCCGAATGCGATCCCGCCTTGTGGGAGCGGGTGGCGCCGATGGCCGACGGTCAACTGGCCTCCGCCTATGTCTATTGCCGGGGCGGGGTGCACCATACTGCCGATTTTCATGCCCGCATGTTCGCGCCGGCCGAGGGGATCGTGGAAGACCCCGCCACCGGTTCGGCCGCGGCGGCGCTGTCGGGCGCCATTCACTGGCATGACGGATTGCGCGAGGGCAATCATGCGCTGGTGATCGAACAGGGCGTGGAAATGGGCCGCCCGTCGCTGATCCATCTTCATCTCGACTGCACGGGCAGTCAGCTCACTCATGCCCGGATCGGCGGCGAGGCAGTGCGCGTTGCCGAGGGTCGCTTGCTGGTCTGAAGCAGCCAGCGGAGTCGTCCGGTAATGCGGTTTGCACGGATCGGGCCTGCTTTGTGAAAATCGGTGTGGACAAGCCGGCCCATACGGTCTATACGCGCCTTCGTCCCGCTTCCGCGCGGGGCGTGTGGGTGTGTAGCTCAGTTGGTAGAGCAGCTGACTCTTAATCAGCGGGTCCACGGTTCGAGCCCGTGCTCACCCACCATTTATTTCAAAAATGTCAATCGCTTGGCGATTTTCCAATAGCGGCGAATCGGGACCAGATCGCACTCATGCCTAATCTATGCCTACCTGAGTCGGCTGCGGCGGTCGGCTTGGGCGTAGCGTCACAGCCGCTGCGCGTTCATCGAATGCAGCGCTAAATGTGATAAAAGAGCGGGTCCTCCCAAGAGTTCTGACCCCATGCGAGTGCGTGCGACCGCATGATATGCCTCGGGGTCGTTGCGCTAAGGGGCCTCCTATTGGTTTCATAGATGCTCAAGTAGGCCGCGGCTTTCGTCCCTCTATGCGGTTGGAGATCGTTCCCGGCGTATCAGGACTTGCGCTCGCGGGATATGTTCCTATTTTGTTCCGACATGCCAGAATCATATCACAAGTTTCACAGACATCCCGCCAAACCTGTTCGAACATTAGAGGACGCGGCCAATGACGAGCAGATCATCGTTGTCCGCTGCGGGCTCTGCAGGCGCCAGATCAATTACCTGGCCACCGACATGGTGCAGGTTCTCAATCCCGCCCGACCAGTTGATGCGCCGCATTTCGCGTGTTCGCGCTGCGGTACCGCTGACTATATGAGTGTGAAAGTGAAGACGCCTTCTGCGGGCGACTTTGGCCACCTCACGATCCGCCGACTGCTGCGAATCCGAAGCGTCTCCGAATGGGGGAACCGTTTGCTGGGCGATGCCCCCGACCCCGGCAAGACGCCGAAGGGGCTGTGATCGTCAGGCAACATCCACGATCTGCAGCTGATCATCCTTTAGAGGTCGCTGGAGCGCCTTCGCTTCATCCCATGGCGCCCGGAGCCATGTATCGATCTCGTCCTGCGTCGTCAGGATGACAGGCATCGCCTTCTTGTGGATCGGCTCAACCACCGCATTCGGCGTAGTGGTAAGGAAGGCATAGAGATCGGCCTCTATCTCCCCCTCCTTCAGCTTCCGTACGCTTGTCCATCGGGTACAGATGCCGGCGAAGACGAAAAGCGGTCGCTCGTCGTTGAGGGCAAACCAGGCGTTCGGCGTGCGGCCGCCTCCTTCCTTGCTTGCCGGATCCGGCTCTGCAAACTCTGTGACAGGGACCACACATCGGCTTTCAACGCCGAGCCAGCGGCGCCAGTGCGGCGACGACGCGTTGCGGACATTGGTTACACCCTTGTCGACCTTCTTGCCTTCCAGGAACTTCTGCGGCGTCGGCATACCCCAGCGGGCCTTGACCAACTCGCGCTTCCCGTCTTCGCTCGCGCGCACGATCGGCGCTTCATAGTCAGGGTAGATCTTGCCCGGCTCCAGGTTCCCGGCGTTGTTCGTCACCGCCCTAGTGAATTCGAGGATGGCCTGCGGCCCGATGCTGATGTTGTAAAGATTACACACGCCCGGGTCTCCTTCGCCGATATAGAAACCCAATTGCCAGAGGAGAACAAGTCTTCTCTGCACGTTATGAAGCCGGTCTTCACAGCCCAGAAGTGAGTGTAGTTACGCTCCCTGCTTGTGATTATTTGGAGAAGCTATCATGGGAAATTATCTTCTACGCAGCTTGGATTCAGAAGGAAAAGCTCCCATTTGGTAGTCAGTGCGGAGACGCTAGCCGTAGGACAGAGCGCCGCACAAAGAAACGCGCGCTTTGGATCACGGTTGTACGCCTTCATGTTGGACCGTCGAGATCCAACGAGTATGTCCCCATAGCTGACATTCACCTCGTCAAGCAGCGTATGTCATTCGACATATGCAGTAGACAGTCCGCCGGGCTCGGCTCAGCGACAAGGCTTAAATCAGTTCTCTGGGACTATAATTTTAGAGCACGTGCATACTTTATATGTTTTTCTGAACGACGCGCCACCGTTTTGCTATCGTTTTCCGACTATCGATGCTGCATACCGATAACCTCTTCTTGTACCAACGCGAGAAAAGCCCTCGCCATGCCCGCAAATGGCTTCTCTGCCGCTGTGCGCCTAACAAGCCTATCTATAGAACGATCGGCCTGTATTTTCCAGTCGTCCTTTTGGTTCTGATCATCGGCCATCAACCAATTGTTTATTGCATAGATGATGTCATTGCGATCTTCACGCATCTCAAGGAGATGACGACGGCGATCTTCCTCTAGCCAGCGACGGTTTAGGCCCAAGATCTTGAGTGTCGCTTCACCAACCGGGCTGCCATTATGGGCACGAACCGTGGAGGCGCCCCTAAACAACACCCAGTCCAAATGGTTGTCGGGGTCGGTGTCCACTGGGTTCAAGATCAATGGTTTCTCGACGGTTAGGTCGTCTTCAGGGCCAAGCGCCCAAGCACTATCTTCGGTCGGAAACGCATTTTGCTTGCCTGCTCCGCTGGTGCGCTGATTCTGGAGAAATTCGATGAGTTCGTCCTCGGTCTCGAGATCGTCTGGGATGACTACGTGATAGGAACGCGACTGGTTGCAGTGCTGGCAAGACAGAACCAAGTTCTCCCAGACCATTGCCAGCCACCAATAGCCAGGGTGCGCGACGCCGGCCTCCTCAGCCTCGGTCACGCCCTTCTTGGGTCGATAGTGCTCGACATCGGTATCCTGGCTACCTGCGATCTTACTTTCGCAATAGGCGCACTTTCCATGGAACATTTCGCGCAGTGCTTCGCGCACCGCGCGGTTACCGTAGGCACTAAAGTCATCGCTCTTCACCGTATCACCATTGGCCAGCATGTCCCGGATTTTGCGAAATTCCTTGGGGCCACTTGCGTCTGGGTCGTTGGGATCCAACGAGGGCGGACAGTCCGTGCGCGTAACCCGAATCATCGTGAACCGCTTTCAAAAAGGGCCGAAAAGGTCTTTCTCAGTTCCGCACGATCCGGCGAAGGAGCTTTTGTGGGGCTGACATTGCGTTGTTTCACACGGGCCTGCAGGGCCTCGGCGTAGGCCTGCTCATGCAGAGTCGAGCCCAGAACCATTCCATCGTCTAGCTCGTCGCGTAAGCGCGCCATTTCAGCCCGCTCGTCTTCACTCAAATCTTCGATCCGGGCAGCCAATCGGTTGTAGCGAATCAGTCGTGCATCGGTCTCCGGATCGGTTGAACCTAGACCAAAGAACTCTGACGTCAGGATTTGTTCTGCCCGCATACCTTTGATCGAGGGCAGATTTTCGACACGTTCAACATTGTCCGCAGGCGAACGCTGCAGGACGAAAACTTCCCCGTCGTACATGCCGCGCAGGCAGAGGGGATCGTGGGTTGTGACGATGAACTGCACCTTGGGAAAGGCCCGGCGCAATAACTGCATGATCTGCATCTTCCAGCGCGGGTGCAGGTGAGTTTCGATCTCGTCGATGAACACGACGGCGCAGGCATATTCGAGGTTGTCGTAGTGATAGAGCAACTCGCGGATGATGTCGCAGACCATCGCGATGACGGACTTGTAGCCGACCGACACGTCCTTCATTGCCACCCGTTGATCGCCCTGGCGGATATAGATCTGACCCGGCGTGTCCGGATCGTTGTCGCGCTCGAAGTCATCTTCGACGTCTAGCATCAAGACTTCCCGTAAGGCGCGCGCTGCCGCAAAGAAAGCCTCGTCGTCCAGATCAGACAACCAGAAGATTGGATTTGCGATCATGTCCATTGGGTCGAACAGCGAACGCACACGGTTGGCCGGTGCGCGCAGACGTCGCGTCTTTCGAGAAGTGAAGAAGCGCCGGGGGCCGTAGCCGAGCACCACTTTGGAACAATGGTCGATGCCCCAAAACCGTTCGTCCCCCGCCTCTGCCGTCAACTCAATCTCATGCTCGCTGTCAAGAAACGAGAGCTTCACTGCCATCGCATCGGCCGTTTGATCCCAGTGATAGGGGTCCGGCCGATGAATCAGGTTCCGGGGTGAAAGGTCTTCGTGCTTGATCGTGCGATCGAGTTCCCCCGCTTCAGTCGCGCCAATCACGGCGAGCGCCATCGCCTCCAGCACTGACGACTTACCCGTCGCGTTCTCACCCAAGAGAAGCATGCAAGGCGAGTTTTCCTCGTCCGCTAAGCGCTTTGGCAGGTTGAACTCTATGTGGCTGAGAGCTTTGAAATTGGTGATCTCGACGCGCGTGATGGGATGCTCCGCGTTCAGCAGCTGACGAATGTCCGGTGTCCGACGGCCGGTTGCGGTAGAAGCCGGATAACTCTCGGGGACGGGGCTTGCACGGAAAAGCTGATGCATCGGCGAGATGCCGCTGAGCAACTCATCAGCAAGCGCTTGGCGCACCGAACTTTGCATCGAGTTGAGTTTCTCGGCAAGCTTCTCGACACGCGTTTCCGCCGACAAACGCTCAACAAGAAGCAGGCGTACGACTTGCGTTACGGCACCCGAGTGGGCGAACGGGTTTCCCATTGTCCCGGTCAAAAGGACGCCCTGTCCTGTGGTGATATCCCCGGAGATCAGCTGATGCGCGAACGCGCGCAAGGCCTTTTGCCGCCTATTTAAAAGGTCATCGCGGTTGAGATTAAGTAGTCTTAGTGTTGCCTCGCCTTCTCGGCTTTCGGGAGATACTCGTCCGTCACTATGGAAACGAAGGTGGGGGGTAGGATCATCGAAAGTCGGGTCGAGGATGAGCGCCCCCTCAATCTCGCGCAGCGTCTCTAGTGGCAAGCCAATCGGGCGAAGGATACTTCTCGTAAAGAAACTGTTCCCCTTGGATCGTGCGCAAACGGAGCAGACCCAAATGATATTCTCCCAGTCATAGGTCAGCCATGCATAGGCCGTCAGTTTGGTGCGCCCGTCTTCATCTTGCGCGAGCATTTTGGGTCGATGGCGGCCGATCAGACCTCGGCGGGTTTCGTCGTCGAAAGGTGTGTTGCTTTCGCAGTAGGCGCAACAGCCGTGGAACTCCTTTGCCACTTGATATTGGAAATCCGGTTCCTCGTCCAACCACTCCGAGGACGGCGGGCGCCGTGTCCCGCCTTTCGACCTTGATTGTTCTATCCAGAAGTCGATCTCGCGCCGCGCCTTGTCTGCTCGCTTGTCAAACAGGAGCTTCGGCGGAGTGAGGACTTTCCGATCAATGAACCGCATCGCCTTACCTCAAGATTCCGACCGCTTTGCGTAGTTCTTCAATGTGGTGAGGAACCACGACGGTGTCGGTCTCGGTTCCCTTTCCCATGTTCCAATAGTTGTTATGCGAAAAACCGGAGCGTCGGTGCCCCGGCGCGATCTGCCCTTGCAGATCGAGACGAGGAAGCACCGCGATATCGCGGATGCCCTGGATCAGGCCGCCCTTCCCATTTGAGCCGAAGGTCTCGCCGACGGGACCGGAGATAAGGTCGCCTGTTAAGATGTACTTTTCCGGGGAGAAGAGGTTGGTCCACCGCGTATAAGCGAACGGGGCCGCGTGGTGCGGCGTGCGGGGGTCGGATGGCTTCCTATCAGCTTTGCCAGAATATGTGAAGTGATGCAGCTTGGTCGTTCCGTCAAATTCCATAACCGGCGGACAGGTCGGGAGGTTGCGCCGGGCTTGGCGCGCGCGCAAGTCTTCAGGGCTCTCGGCCATCAGAAACTCCGCATGTGTCAGCGGAGACCCGAGAGTGACAAAATCGGTAATCTTCCACGGCGCACCGTGGTCGCGCGCCTCGGCCAGAGCGGCGGCTTGCTGGACCTGAAAAGCATCAATGTCCAATTTCCCGGAGGTCAGCGCATCGCCGATCATCTGCTCGAGCTTGTCGCGCTCAGGCTGGCTTTTTGAGCTGTCGAACTTGCCGTTGTAATGATCGAATACCATGGCAAGGATGTCGTAGGCCACGATTGTCCCAAGCGAATGAGCGACCACGACGATGCGGTCGTATTCCTCATTGCCTTTGGAATCCTTTGAATCGATCAACCTGATCAGCAGATCAACCCCTGCCTGCCGGATCGCATGACGTTTGGCCACGTTGGGCGGCCAAGCTTTGGCATAACGCGCTACGTCCCCAAAGCGCTTGATCAAAACGTTCGAGACGAACGCAGCCAACCCGAGCCCCAACAGTGGTACGACAAAGCTAACCCATGGTTCCACCGCATCCTCTTTAGGCCACATGCCATAAAGAGTGACCGCGATGACGACCAAAGCGATCAGCCACAAGACCACCCAAGCATGAAAAACGCGTGCGGGGACCCGGGTAAAAGGATTGCGTAGTAGCAAGTCCTGGATCCAGCTCTTCACATGTTCCCAGGTGTTGCCCTGCATCAGATGGGCCCAATAGTATTCGTAGAAGTCGGTGTAGTGGCCTGATGCGTCTCGCTCTGTTGTTACGCGACGAAGTTCAGTGGAGTTGTTGCGGCTATCAGGCTTTGCCCACGACGCATTTCCACCCCGCGCCCCTCCGGTCTTGGGATCGGGTTTGCCCTGATCAACCAGATTGTCATCCGTGGTCCAGACCGAATGAACAAAGGAGTTCAAGGTCGACATTGGGACCTGCTCGCCCATTCCATGCATGATCACAATGGCTTGCTTCATTTTGCAGCCCGATTTGCGGTTGAGCTAGTAAGCTAATCATAACCTGCTTGCGGTTGCAATCAAGTTCGCAAACTACTTTATCTAATATGGGCGATCAAAATGAATAAAACGTGCAACAATGAAGAAATTCACAAATACAAATTCGATTCTGGTCGTGCATCGCAAATTTGTTCAATTACATAAAAGACAAATTTAAAGAAAAACGTTTCCAAAGTACCATGGTTAGCGGGAACTAATTCGACATCTTTCCGATTGAGTCGGGGCCTTCCATTCCAACGCCCGAAGCCAACAACCAGAATACGGTTCTAGATGAGCTGCACAGGACTGCGCCCCCAATGTCGGACTCTCCATGAAACTTCACATCTAACCCAAAGCTACAAGACGAGAAGTTGTCTTGAACCAACAAATTGGTTGCGTTGCGCCAACAGCGACCATGATCAAATAGATCTCCATTTAACCGGTGCGTAGTAGATCGGTCGCTACCCTAACTTTTTGTGAATTGTATTTCGCTTCCGGTAGAGTGCAAGTTAGAGCCTAAATCTTCGATTGCATTCGACCGCTAGGATTCTGCAAGGCATTCGCTACAATCCAGTCGATGCGTGTAGATTGTGGAGTCGGACGGCTTTCGGCTGACTAGGGGGAACTATGGACTCGAAGCGTGTGGGGGTGGCCGTACTCGAAGAGTTGGTGGGAGATCGGTTCAGGTTGCTTGCTGCCGAACCGCGCATTGGTGGCATGGCGTTGGTTTACAAGGCCTTGGACCAGCACAGCGACGACGAGTTCTGCGCGGTCAAGCGTTTGAAGTCAGGGGCCGATGAGCTGCTCATGAGAGAGAGTTTTGATCGCGAGTACCGCGGATTGGAATTAGCTCAACACCGCAGCGTCGTGAGGCTTCTCGACTATGGTTTGGATGCAGACCGTCAACCCTACATCGCGATGGAATGGCTCGAGGGCAACCTCGATGATTTGATCACTCGCAATGGACCAATGACATGGGCCAAGTTCTGGCGCACGATCGGCAAGCCCATACTTGCTGCGATTTGCTGGGCACAAAGCAAGCATCTGGCACATCGGGATATCAAGCCCAAGAACGTTCTCTTCACCGACGAGGGCGAGCCAAAGCTTGCCGACTTCGGCATCAGCAAGAGCTATCAGAAGGACGAGCCGTTACTCCAGAACGGACGCACATTCAAGCACCACGGCAGCCCGCCCTACACGCCTCCGGAAGTCGACGACGGAATTCACTCGTACACTCGCGACAGCTACTCTTGGGCGGTAATGGCACTCAGCTGCCTAACAGGAAAGCTGCCTCAGAATTTGGGCGAGGTGAGGGCGCTTCTGACGACCATCGCGGATGGGCCCATCGATACCCTCACGAGGGCGGTGAGCGACGACCCGGCCGACCGACCTCGCTTCGCGCATATTCTGCTCGCGGATATCGAGCAATGGTTGGAGGCTCGGGGGGTCGGTACGGAGCGTCCCAGGTTGACTTGCCACGTGATTTTCTCCGATTCGAGTTCATTCAGTCTTGAGCGTCATTTCGGCGACGAGGTCGCAGACCCTCATGCGGCGCTGTTGGAGGACTTCGCGACTATTGCACGGGTGAGAGCGTCATCCGACGGCGAGGACCATATCCGGATCGTAGGCGAGCAGTGGGTGCTCCATGCACAAAGGCAACCTACGCGGCCGGGTCGGCTGCTCATTGAGAAAGCTATCAAGATAGGGTCCGCCGCCGCCGAAAAGCAGCGTGAGGACACAGACGAGACTGACCTTGATTTGCGCGGCGCGATCCCGATCGACATAGCGGTCGCCGAGGCCGCCATCGACGAGATTTTCGCGTTGGCGGCGCATTCCGAGGTGGCTCGCAGCGAGCGCAGGGTATCGGAGCGCGACCGGGTGTACAGGCTCTGGCAGGGATATCTGCGCGCTCGATCCGACTTCGAGACGGGACGTTCGAGTTCCTTGAAGTACTCTGACGGCACGGTCAACAACAATCAGGTGACAGTCATCCTTAATTCTCCGCCGCCATCCGATCTTTTGGGACAGGATCGTTTGATCAATTCCAACGGCACTGCCATCGCAATGGAGGTCATGGCCGTTCTGGGGGACCAGGTGACGATGCGCGTGACGTTTGGCGATGCCGATCGTGTGCCGACGCACGGCGTGCTGGAAGTGAACACCAGACGTGCGCTTAGCGCCGTCGAGAAGCAGCGTAGGGCGCTCGACGACCTCGCCTATGACAGGGCCATTAATCCTGAACTGGGCGAGATAGTCTTCAACGGAAAAGGGGCAAGAGTGCCACTTGCGAACGTGCCTTGGACGAAGCCACGCGACAAGTTCGACGACGACAAGGTCCACGTACTGCGGAAAGCGCTGGGCGTCAGGGATCTGATGGTCGTGGAAGGCCCGCCGGGAACCGGAAAGACCAGGCTGATCGAAGAGATTATCGCTCAATACCTAGATGCGAACCCGCGTCATCGTGTTTTGCTATCGTCACAGACCCATGCTGCCTTGGACAACATCCTGGAGCGGCTTGCCAAGCGCAGTAAAGACTTAAATCTAGTGCGCGTCGGACGCATCGACAACGACCGCATCGCTCCCGCCGCCGCCGACTTCCTGCTTGAGCGAAAGGCTGAGACGTGGGCGGCTGGCGTGCGAAAGGCCGCCAGACCTTGGCTGGCGCAACGAGCCGCCGAAAAAGGTCTGGACGCGGATGAACTGCGCGCCGGAGCGCTTGCCATCAAGCTGGCGCTACTAATCCGAGACCGGCAGCAGGCCAAGCAGCTGGAGATTGCCGTCGAGGAGGCTGCCAAGGCCCGCGCCCTGGCAGCGTCTAACCCCGACCCGTCAGACCTGACGGAAGAGGTGTCTACCCGACGGCGGACCGAGGCCGCACTGGACGAGGCCGTCGATATCAAGAGCAGACTGAGTTCGCTCCTCCACGACGAGGATGCAACTAGGGCAGAGCTGGCAGCCCTCCCTGGTATCGCGAACGATCTCGCCACGTCCAACGAGCCGGATGAGCTTGAGCAATATGCAAGGTTGCTGGTAGGCGAAGGCGAGGACGGCAAGGCGCATCTTCGATTGATGCACCTGCAGGAGGAGTGGCTCGAGCGCGTGGGTCGTTCGTCCGACTTCCACTCCGCGATGCTCGCTTCGGCAAAAGTCGTTGCGTCGACCTGCGTCGCCTTAGCGGGCGTTCGCGGCGTCAACGAGGTCGCCTTCGATCTATGCATCGTCGACGAGGCATCCAAGGCGACTGCGACAGAGGTCCTCATCCCGATGACGCGGAGCCGACGTACTATTTTGGTCGGAGATCCCCAGCAGCTCCCGCCGTTTTTCGAACGTGACATACTGAATGCGGAATCGCTGGCCGAGTATACGGAGGAAGAGATCCGGGAGAACGTATTTGATCGGCTCCTCAGAACGCTGCCGACCGAATCGAAGGCGAAATTGCTCCACCAATATAGAATGGCTCGTCCAATCGGCGACTTGGTCAGTGAGGTCTTTTACCGTGGCGAGCTGAAAAGCCCGATTATGAAGCCGGAGATTTCCTTCCCGACGTATCCCAAGCTCGTTACCTGGTTGGACACATCCCGCCTGACTGCCGGGGACCCAGAGAAGAAAGTAGGCACCAGCTGGGCATCGCCGCTCGAATGCCGCATCGTCAAGAGCCAGCTGGCACAACTAGATTTCGTCGCGAGAAATCGACGGAAGAACTATCAGGTGGCGGTGATTGCGGGGTACGCAGCGCAGGTACGATCGCTGGAGGATGCGATCCGGGACTATCGAGCAACTTGGGCGAACCTGACGGTCCGCGTTAACACGGTTGACGCCTTTCAAGGATCTGAAGCGGACATTTGCATTTATAGCGTCGTGCGATCGAACGACCGGGGCGACGCCGGCTTTCTCAGCGAACCGCCGCGTCTCAACGTGGCCCTCTCTAGAGCCAGAAGCCTTTTGCTCATCGTGGGCGACCATGCCTTCTGCACGCGTCTGCCCACCAGCCATCCCATGTACAAAGTGGTGAACTACATCGAACGTACCCCGTTGGACTGCGAAGTGAGGACACTCGATGACGCCTGATCAGATCGCCCGTCGATACGAGGATCTTCAAGGTTTCGAGTTGCTCGACTTTGCGGAGGCAGGCGTCCCGCTGTGGCAGTTGAACGTGGAGGCCGTCAGCGTCATTCGTAAAGGGCTGCAACCCATCAGGGAGTTCGTGCTCCGGAGTCTGGTGGAAGGTCTCCATGCCGACGATCTCGTAGGTTTCCTCGGCCTCGAGGAGTCCATCGTACGTGGTGCCTTGGCCGACTTGGCATCCGACAAGTTCGTTGCATACGGTGAGGAGATCACCATCACGGAATTAGGCCGGAAGGCCTTGACCGAAGGCATTTCAACGCCATCGGAAGAAGTGCTTACAATTCTCTTCGACGGCATAACGCGCAAACCCATTGCGTCCCTTGCCCTAGACCTAGCGTTCCCGAAGGAAGTGGAAGACGGAGCGATTGCCGAGATCCCTGCAACTCCACCCGTGCAGCCGACAATTGACGATCTCAGCCTGCCGGAGATCGATCAGGTATTGTCCGACCAACCGGGCCGCGGGGACGCCAGCCGCGATGTCCTGCGCGTTAAACGCATAGACCGTTACAAGCGGGTGTTCCGCAAGGTCGTCGTCCTAATCTTCAGGTCAAGGAAGGGCGAGATCAGGACGCGCTTCATCGCCAACGGCGTTCCGGACGAGAACCTGGAGCAGCGCTTCGCGGAGCATGGTGGAAATCTTCGCAAAGGGCTCGTGAAGGCCTTCTCGGATGGCTACATCAAATCAAACGTGCGCTCTCACCTTGGTCAGGACGTGGCGCGCCGGGTGCTTGACCAGGACGATTACCTTGTCAGACAGAGAGCGGTGTCGCTTGCCGCGTTGAAAGTGGCCGCCATCCGAAGAAGAGAGTGTGCCGTGGATCGCGGTGAGAATTCCGAGGATCAGCGACCCACTGCAGAAGAGATCGAGGCTGCGTTGAAAGTGGAGCACGAAGCGCGGCTTTCGCTGACCCAAGCTCCGGCGCGTCCAGCTGCCGTCTACGAGGTGGCCGAATTCCTTCGCCGAGCCCTGTCGGAGGCGAAAACCTCGATCTCCATAAGCACACGAGGCCTTGCACCGCATCTCGTGGACCGCGACTTCCTCGGTGCGCTCGAGCGTTTGCTGAGGCGCGGGGTCCAAGTGACCATTCTCCTGAACGAGGAGGCTAACCAGTGGCGCTCGCGCGGCAAGAATTGGATCCAAGCTTTCGACGCCCTGGCAAAACTCAGCATCGAATACCCTGCTGCCCTCGTGGTCAGGGAGAACAGAGAGAGAAGATACTACCACATCTCCTGGGACAATCAGGTCGCGCTGGTTGCGAACCGTCCGATGCTCAGCAATCACGGACGCATCAGGTCGTTCGAGCAGTTCGCTGGATTCGTCATCAATGAAGCCGAGAGCGTTGGCGCCTATCTCTCACGCGTCGCGAAGTGAGGGCGCCATGTTGCGGATAGCTTCAGCGACATCGACCGGTCTCGTGCGGGAGAGAAACGAAGACCGTATTTCGATCGCAGGTCGGAGGACACTGGAAGGGCCGGCTGCCGAGTGGCGCACCGAGGACGCGCGACAGTACGCCTTAATCGCGGATGGAATGGGGGGGCACGCCAGGGGAGAGGTCGCCAGCGATATCGCGTTGACTAAGTTGGAAGCGATGCATCACCTTTTGTTTGAGGATGAGGGCATAAAAGTAGCATTGCGAGCGGCCAATAGGGCGATCTACGAAGCCGCTGTATCGAACCGCGACCTCTTTGGTATGGGAACCACCATCGTAGGCGTCGCCATCGATGACAAAAGATGCCACTGGTTCAACGTCGGGGACTCACGAGCGTATCTCTTTCGGGGCGGCAGGATGATCCAGATTTCCCAAGATCACGTCCCATCCAGATCCGGAAATAATCGATACGACCATTCGATTACCCAATCCTTGGGAGGTGCTCGATTCTTCACGGAGATATTCCCCTCGCACGGGGAACTAGTAATTGCAGAGGACGATCGTATTCTGCTCTGCACAGATGGCCTATCCGACCTCGTCCAAGATACCGAGATCGAACGCATCATCGCCGACCATGAACCTACTTTCGCGCTGGACCGGTTGATCGCCCGTTGCTTTGAGCTTGGGGCTCCCGACAATATTAGTCTTGCGCTTATGCGCCCAGAAACCAACAACTGAATTTTGGTGTTGGGTCTGATTGCGTATGGCTTGTGCGATTTGGTGTTCGAAATGAGGCTGAAAGGGATTCGTCCGGTCGCATGCGAAGAAGGCAGACAGCCTACGATCCAAGCTGGACATCCCAGCCGCAGGTACCCGTTCAATTCGATCAATGCTCGTCCGTCTCCGATTCAATTGACCTGAATCGAAAACGATTTGGAATATTGTAGTCACCACAATTCTCTCTTGCGACAGGACTGCCATGTGCCGGATTATTTCTCTAGATATCTGACATGAAATCAAGAAAGTGCAAGATCTTCTTGTTGCCATGCGTGCACGGTATATGGATTTAGCTGTATGCCGACCCGCCCCGGATCCTCGACAAGGAGATACACCCACTTTCCGTGCTGGCCCAAACGATTGACGGCTTCGACCCACCGCACACCAGCCTTCGCCTTGGCATCGGCATCGTCAGTGACCTGACCCTTGATCTCAACTATGACGTTCTCGTCCCGATCCGTAACAACAAGGAAATCGGGGATGTAGCGCGACAGCAGGCCACGGTGCCGGTAGGGGATCGTGAACCCCAGCCGGTCATTCTTGACCCATCTATTCACGCCCGGATGGCTGTCGAGAAGGAAGGCGGCACTTTGCTCCCACTTCTTTGTGTCAGCCACCATCGCGTTCAGATGACACCGCGTGACCGGGTAGATCGGCTTCGTTGTGTGGAAATCGACGTAGAGCGTGCTCCCACTCCCAGCGGCACCTTGGGGAATGATGGCAACCTCGCCGCCGCCTGTTGCTGCCCCCTTCTTGATGGCTTCGAGCAGGGAGCCGATCGCAGCCTGCATGTATTCGCCAACCAGCAGCACGTCGCATGGACGACTGTCGCCCTTTCGATCAAGCTTTTCTGCAAGGAAGCGCTTCGCTGCGAATGCGACCTTCGGGAAGAGCTGCTGGACTGGAACTGCTTCGGCGCCGTTGTCCGCGAGCCAGCGGTCGCAGATCTCACGTGCCAGCCTGAATGCAACCTGCTGATCCCGAAACCGGGCGCGCCAGTCCTTCAACGAGAGGATCGGGCGTTCACCCGGCCCGAATGCCGCCAATGTCCCGTCAGGTGTTGTCAGCGGGGTCAGCTCGACCACCTGAGGGATCTTCATCGGGTCGATAGTCACTTTGGCGACCTTGCTCCAGTCGATAAGCACATCGAACTGAGCCGACTGGTGGTAGCCGGTCACGATGGGAAAGGTGATCTCGAACTCGGCCTTCTCCGGGACGGAGTATATGTGATTCGGATCTGGCTGCGGCGGTTGCGGACCGACCGGTTTCACCTTGAACGGAATGAGCTCGAACGGCACGCCGAAGACCTTGGCCGTCTCCTCGGCGAACATCTGGGTTTCCTCGTCGAGCGCATAGTTCTTGCGCCGCAACGCGCGTCCGACGACCTGCTCACACAGAAGCTGCGATCCGAATGGGCGAAGCCCGACAATGTGCGTGACCGTGTTGGCATCCCAGCCCTCCGCCAGCATCGCGACAGAAACGATGCAACGGACATCTCGCCCCGGCGGGATGCGCTCATCGATCCATTTCAGCGATTCGTCGTTGTCATCGCTGGCCACCTTGTCGTTGTGCTTTCGCACCAGCTCAGACCAGTCCTCGGGGGTCTTGCCGCCTGGCCATTCTGGTTTGCCGACCGTGTCGAGGATGAAGCGAAGCCGCTTCGTCTCGTCCTTTGATCCGCCTTCCTCGATATCCTCCATGACCTTTGAGTCGATCCTGACAGTGACCTCCTGGCCGGGAGCATTCCGAAACCAGGCCGGAGAAACCCCGTAGCTGTCGTTCCCATTCGCCAGCCAGTCATGGACTTCCTTGGCGACAGCGGTGTCACGGCACACCACGATGAACACCGGCGGCACCGGATGCTTCTGCTGCTGCTTGGAATGCTGTTCCCATTCTAGGAAGCGCTCATGCCACTCCTGCGCCAGCAGGTTGATGGGCGCGGACGCATAGTTCATCACGATCTCGGGCGTGATGTTTGTGCTGAGGCCATCCTCCTTGGCCTTCGCCTGAACCCAGCGCCAGATGTTGAAGTAGGCGGCTTCCTCGGCGCCCGACACATCCCGGGCCGGTAGCTGCGGAATCTTTACAAGTCCGGACTCTATCGCATCCAGCAGGCTGAAATCTGACACGACCCATGGGAACGGTTTGCCTACCTCGTTTCCCGAGCCTTGGATATAGAAAGGTGTCGCCGACAGGTCGACGCAGAGGTTGACCCCACGCCGCCGGCTGCCGCCCGCGAGCATGTTGATTCGGTCCAGCCCCTCGATCCAGATGGTGGCCTCGCGGGCGTTCTTCTTCGCGAGGTCTTTGTCTTCGTCGAGGCTTTCCTCGGTTGCGGTGTCGCCACGGCGGTAAGCGTGGTGCGCCTCGTCGTTGAAGATCAGCCAGTGGGGGCTCCGACCCTTGCCGCTGCCAAGTTCCCGCCGAATGCGCCTGAACCAGGCTTGGTCGGACTCAAAGTACTTCGTCTCGATGCTCTCATTGGCCTTGCCCGCGTTCTTCACCACTTCGACCGGCTCACCGGTCTTCACCACCTTGGCGCTGTCACCGTTGACCGAATTGGTCTCCTTTTTCGCTAGCCGGTGCCAGTTCGCGATCATGACCTCGCCACGCCGCAGCTCTTCCATCCGGTGCGGCGGGACCAACTGCCGAGTCCGGTAAAGGCTCAGGTCGCCGAGCGCCGGGTCCAGCTCTTGCAGCCGCTCGCGGATCGTCACGTTCGGGCAGACGATCAGGATGGTGTCCGAGAACCGGTCATCCCGTGGGGACGCGACACGGTTCAGGATCGACCAGGCGGCCAGCATGCCCATCACGGTCGTCTTGCCGCTGCCGGTCGCCATCTTGCAGGCATAGCGCAGGAAGGCGCGCACACCGGCCGCCTTGGCCTCCAGTCCCGGCTCATCCTTGGGGATCTCGGGAAGACCCTTGCGATAGACGCCCTTAGCCTCGACGAGGAACATTATCGTTTCGGCCGCTTCGATCTGGGCGAAGAACAGCCGCTGCATGCGCTGATCGCCGCGCCAGAGCTCGAGAAGCTCGCGCGTCACCGGGGACGCGCCGTCATAGGGGACGCCGCCGCTGCGCGCGCCCGCCCGCCAGTCTTTCACCCGCCCTCGGATCGCATTTACGATCTCGAGCTCGACTTCCTCGCCGGCCTGGCTCTCGAACAGCTCGGCCTGGCCGCGACTCGCGTGCCCCCGACCGGCGTGTTCTGGCACGCGGTAGAAGTAGCTCGCGCGGCGGCGCCCCTCAGCCTTGTAGGGCGGTTTGGCCTTCTCGATCTTCCAGTGACACTTCGGTTCCGCGAACGGCGAGTTGATGATCGGGGACTCGACCTCGGCAACGGTGAGCGGGGCGTCCTGCTGTGCGGCTTCGGGCATTAGACAGCATCCTCTTCGCTACAGGTCGCCATCAGCTCGTTGCCGCGTTCGTCGATCACCTTCACCGCGATCCGCTTCTTTTCACCGAGCGCGAAGGGCTCGCTAGCCGTCCCCGCGAGGTGTGACCAGACGCTGTCCTCGAACTGGCCCTTCAGCGATTTCTGCAGGTTGTCCCAGGCGCTCGTCTTGGGAAAGAACACCTGGCTCGCATAGAACGCCATACCGTTGTGATTGGTGTCGAGCATCCAGCAGGGCAGGTTTTCGGCATCGATGTGGTCGGTGTCCATCAGATGCGGCAGGAAGATGTCGAGACCGCGCAGCACCACGCGATAGAGCGGCGTGCCGTCGTCGCGCCTGCCTGCCTTCTCCAGCCGCACATCCGGCAGGCCGGTGATCGAGAAGATCTCGCTGCCCTTCGTCGTCTTGAGCAGGTCTGACATCACAACATCCGGCGTCATCGAGATGTAGGCGGTCGGGATCTTCATCTTCTCGAGGATCTCGCGCGCCTTGGCCTGGATCGCGAAGCCGAACAGGAACAGCTGGCCAAAGCCCTGTTGCATGGCCTCCATCGCCGCGTTGAACACGTATTCTGAGCCGATGGCTCCGTCCTCAGGGCCGAAGGCGATGGCGATGGTCTTCTCGCTGCCGTTCTTCGCTACGGCCTCCGCATGCAGATGCTCGCGGTCCGCGAGCTGACGGACGTTGTCGAGTTGCAGGGTCACGTTGCCGGGCAGGCTGAGCGACTTGCTCTGCCGCAACACCTCGATCATCCGGTCGAGATATGCGCGCGGACTGGAAGATCGCGGCTGCGTAGAGCCGCCCTTGGCATCATCTTCCATGCTCATAGCGGCCTGGATAGTCGCCTCGACCGTGAAGGGACCGCAGACGCGAGTGATCTTTTTATTCACTTCGGCGCGCTCGACCAAAATCTCCATTTTAGGATCTTCATCGTATGCGACCGTCTTGAGCGTGAGCCGGGGGACCAGCCCACCAATCTCCTCACCTCGCTTGTTCTTCCGTCTTTCGTAAACGAAACTGCCCGCAGGCCCCTTGGATGGTTCCTTCAACTTAAACCATGGGAAAGTATTGGTCAGCAGACGCTGTCGTGCCAAAGCGATTGGCACGCGGGAAGTGTCGACCGTAATCCAGCGCCGTCCCCACTTTTCAGCGACAATTGCTGTAGTCCCCGAACCGCAAGTGATGTCCAGAACGAGGTCGCCAGGATCGGTTGCCATGAGAAGGCATCTTTGGACAACTTTCTCATTGGTTTGAACAACGTACGATTTGTCCCCGGCGTCAAAGCCCCATTTCGTGTCCACCCATACATTATTGATGGGTATCAGTGGGTTCCAATCAAGAAAGAGATAGTAAGCAATGCTATTCTTGCGCGCAATCAATAGACCTTTTTCTTCCATGCTCCGCAAGCCATCGTGACTAATCTTCCAGTGATTGTTCTGTCCTGGATCGTAGATTTTCCCCTCGAATTCAAAGTGTTTCGATCCAGTTTCTGAAAACCCAGATGACGTGAGCGGCCCGTAGCGCCAAGCTCGGGTTCCTTCCGGGAGCGGGACTGCCCCGGATACTTCCTCATCAGTCAGTTTTCTAGTCGTTCCGTCAGGAAGATATCCCCACTTGTACTCCGACGCGCCGTCTGCCCCAAGCGACTTGAAATTGTAGAGGCGATTAAACTTCAGCGCATCAATGTCTTTTGCGTACCAGAGGATATAGTCGCCAGCTCGAGATATTGTCTTCGTCGGAAAGCCACTAGTTGTAACGTAGCTGATGAGGCTTACAAAATTTTCAGAGCCAAATACTTCGTCGAGGATTTGTCGAACATAGTGAAGGTTTGCATCTGAAATCTGGAGGAAAATGCTCCCGCTCTGATGAAGAAGTTCCTTCGAGAGATTGAGGCGATCTCGCAAGTAGGTGAGGTAGGAATGGAGCCCGAGCTCCCAAGTATCGCGATAAGCCTTCACCATCTCGGGCTCACGGCTCATATGCTCGTCGTTCCCGTGTTTGTCCTTTACGGCCTGGCTTCGCACGAAAGGCTGAAAATTCGAGCCGAACTTCACACCATAGGGCGGATCGAAATAGATCATTTGAACCTGACCGCCCATGCCCTCGTACTCGGTGAGCGAGTTCATGACCTGCAGCGAGTCGCCAAGGATCAGGCGGTTGGTCCAGGGGCCCTTGTGCTCGTAGGCGTCCAGCCGATCAGCGATGTCGAGGTCCAGATCGCCGAACAGGTCCAGCGTCTGCCCGCGCGCCTTGTGCGATTTCAGCGTCTCGAGGATCGCCTGCGTCGAATGCCGCTCGTGCACGAACAAGGGCAGCGTCGGCACGCTGATCTGCTGCCGCTCGGCCTTGCCCGCCCAGTTCAGGAAGGGCTTCGTCAGGCTGCGCAGCCGCGCCGCGCACTGCGAGAGCGAAGTGAACCGCTCCTCCGTGCCCTGCCAGACCTGCGGCTCGGCAAATACCACGGCCTCTCCCTTCTCCGCGGCCTCGGCGACCAAGTTGAGCAGCCATTCTGCAAACGGCCGCTCGCCGTTCTCATCCCACGACAGCTCCGGCGCGAGGCTGGAATCGTAGCGATAGGTCTTCGGCGGCTTACGATGCGAGAACTGCGCCTCGACCCCGACGTCCGGCCGCAATATGGCCTCATCCGCATGAGCATAGGCGCCTGACCCGTTATCGGCCGGCATGGCAGCTGGCTTGGGCTTCGCCGACGCGGAGGCCGCGGGCGCCGGTGCCTGCCCATCCGCGCGGGCGACCGAACCACCCCGGCCGCGCCCCTTCGCCAGCAGCCCTTCCGCGACGAGCGCCTCTTGTGCCGCGAAATACTCGGAGTCCTCGAGATTTGGCCAATGGTTCCTCAGTTCTGTGAGTAGCGCTTGATGGCCGACAGCCGACCCATCCTCAGGAACGTGGGCGAGTATGAGGTCGCGTAGGGATTCGGTCATGAACGGGCTCTGCACTCTAGAACGATGACAATGGCCAAGGGACGATACATACCAAAGGCTGCCTTGTCAGCCGACATTAACCTGTGGGTGTGTCGCGCTTCTTATACCTTCTAGCCTTTCGCTCTCAGGAGCAATAAATGCTGCGTTAGCCGATGCAGACTGGGTGAGAACAAGGTCCATTGCCTCTCGGGAAAATGCCCCTGCGTCGAGGCGGCACTTCAAATGACAAACTGACTCAAAAGGCCGGGATCTCTCCCGGCCTCGCTTCATCACTCGAGTCCTGCGGCCTCGCGCAAGACTGGCCGCGGATCTCGACCATGCGGGAAACCAAGGTGAAATCTGTCGGCGCGTGTCGCCATTACATCAATGCAACAACCCAGCCGCTTTGCTGCTGGCTTCAGCTTTTTCTGGATCACATCAAGCGGCAATCGCGTCCACCAATCGCCATGACCATCGAAGGCCGGCGGTTTGGCCGGTGCAAACAACGCGATCACAAAATCACGTTCCTCCAACACACCACCGGCGATAGCCCCCTGTGCGGAGCTTAGGGATTTCTTCTTATTCATCTTTTCTCATTCGCTTTCTCTCTCTCCTTTGCGCGGTTGAGTTATGCCCCACCGCGATGATCGCGACGGGGCTTGTCGTTTGAATCAGGCTCGCCCTGCCTGTATCTGCCGCAGTCGGCGAAGTCCTTGACCGATACTCCGGGCGGCGGCGACAGCATCGTGGTCGATCCCATTTGCTCGCTTTCGAGCAGCGCGGTTTGCTGCATCCAGTTTGTCGGCTGCAACAAGTTCGTCGATTTCAGCCCTCTTCAAGCCCTTCGCCGCACATTTTGCGCGGAAAGCGGTGTAGTCCGCATTTTCCATTTCCTAATCCCTTGTCTTGCAGCGCCGATCACGCTGCTTTGCTCTGTTGATGTAACTGCCAGGCAGCCTCGATTTGCTCTTCCGTCAGACCGCGGGCCCTCATTTGCTCGACACCTGACGAGAAGTCATCGCTCGACGGCGGTATCGTGTGCGGCTCCGAGTTGATGGAACGTTGGAATTGACGACTCTCCCACATTGCGCGGCCTGTTGGCGTCATGTTTTCAAAGTAATCAAACGGCTCGGCCGGCGCATAAGGCTGAAGCCACGACGACGAGGCCTTGCCTTCTGCCGCGAGCTTGAGTCGAGCCTCCGCCGCCGGCAATGCTGAATCGACCCGCCAGTCGTTCACGGCGTGCCGGACGGTGCGGTCGATAAGGGCCTCGCCAGCGTCACGCAGAGCGCCACCGAGTATTGTCCGTGCCATGTCGTCATCGATCGCCTCGACGGCCTTCCTGACGGCGTCCAAGGCGACGACAGCGGCCTTGTGCTTGGCCTTGGCGACCTTCAACGCATCGCGGGCGGTCGCTTTGTCAGCCTCTCGCTTCAGTTCCGCGTCGTATTCTTCGGCTTCAACCTCAAGGGCCGAGATCCCGGCTGGGGACTCCAGCGCACCGATCATTTTTTCGATTGCGGCACGGCGGTTCGTAAGCGATGCGAGCTTTGACTCGATCTCGATGATCTTGTCGGCTGCGCCCTTGACGCTAAGGGCATCGTCGATGGCGGCTGTGTCGGCCTCTTTGCTCAGCGCCTCGATCTCAGCGTTGAGAGTGGTTGCCTTATCGCGCAGTCGCTCAAGTTCTGCGCGGGCGTCGGAAAGGACATCATGCGGGGTCTGCTTTTCGGCCTCGGTCGGCTTCTTGCGATCGAAAAGAGCGTTGAGCACCTTATCGACAGTCGCTTTTGCATTGTCCATCATGCCGCCACCTCGACACGCTCGATTGCGGCCTCGACATCTTCGGGGCGGTAACGGTACGAGTTGCCAACGCGCAAGAATGGCAAGTGTTTTCGCAAACGACGCCAACGGGAAAGGGTCGCGACAGACACGTCAAGACGACGTGCGGCTTCTTCTGCTGTGATGAGCAGATCGTTCATGAGGGGTTTCCTCTATTTTAGGTTTTCCGCAGATGATCGGCGGCGGCTTGTTGCAGCGGCTGATCAGTGAAAAGCGACGAGGCGGTGCGGATCTCGCTCATCTTTTTTAACTCTACCACGGCCTCGAAAATTTGTCAAATTATAGGTTGACAATCTTTACATTCTATGAATGTGTCTCAAATAATCGTCGGTGATGATAGAAAATTCAATTAGTTGTGTGAATCTACTTCTGTCATTTTGGATGATATGTGTCGAAATGTCGCGCATCACGCACGGTCGATCTCTTTGACCTTGCGGTCCAGCGCGGCGACACGGGCGGTGATATCGGCAGCTGTGTTGTGGGGGGCGGCGTAGACCTCGACGGCCTTGCTTGATCTAGCAATGCGGACGTTCCATGTCTGCCAGCCTGGGGGGCATTCGGGCGGCGATGTCCCGAGCGACTTCTTGCAGGCGTCCAATGACGGCCACGACAGGGGAAACGGATCACCATTTCCCAATAGAGAGTATGTTATTGCGTTTTCGTGATCCGTTTCCCCTGTCAGCGAAGTGGCTGCGTAGGCCAGCGCGGGGCTCGTCCAGATGACGCCTTGCTGCCGCATCCGCTCGACGCCATCCACGGCCCACGCCACCGGACGACCGACGATTGATGCCACATGCCCGACAGGATTCTCGATCCCGCCCTCGATAAACCACAGCGTGTCGCGGTTCTTCGATCCCTCGATCTGATAATCAAAACGCACGAGGCGCGGCACAAGTCCGCCGCTCATCTCCATCCGGGGTTGCCAGGCGACGACATCCGACCACCACAACGACGGGATGTCATGCCGAAACAGCTTCGGAAGCTCTGTCACTGTCCAGTTTGCAGAACCTGCCTCGGTGAGCGGGAACTCCTCGCCACCGCCATAAGCGGCCCAACACGCCGCGCCGTTTGTGAATATGCCTTTCGCCGCGAGCATGTGAGCAGCATACCGCAGATCCACCTCGCTCCAGTCGACTATCCGTGCGACAGGGATGTCGAGCGACCAATCCGTGAAGATCCAAACGAACCCAGGCCTGCCATCACGACGCACGGGGCGCAGGCGGGCGACTATCTGCTCATACTGGCCGCGAACAATATGCGTATGGAGCTGCTGCACAACCTCGGAAGGGTGGCTAGCGGCGGCGGTGTTGAAGAACTGCCCGCCGACCTCGCGGATCTCGTCTTCTGTGAGCCATGATGCAACGTCGAAATCCTTCTTGTCTGCCAGCGGCATCCGCTCAGGCATCCGGCCGGTGAGTACGCCCGCCATCCGCTCAAATTCGCGAACCCCGGCGTCGGCAGACGCTGTGACGATGCAGCCGGCGGCGTCCGACCATGCATTTTTGCCGGTGATCCTGCCTGTCGTTTCGATTTCCATGTTTGTCGGCAGTCCGCGGGGGCGGTCGCGGGCCTCACGCTCACGCATCGGCCAGACGAGGTCCGCTGTCTGCTTGCGCGGCACGAACAACACTCGCTCGTCGTCTGCACGGCCTTGAGTTTGAAGCGCTTTGAGCTTCGCCGCGCCGACAATCGCGTTGTGTGCTTTCGTCGTCTTCTCACCCTCACGGCAGCGTTGCTGGTAAGCCCGAACGGGCGCATTGATGATCTGCACAACCTCGATGTCGTCTGACCATTTGACCGCGACCTCGCCGGCCATCTCAACCTTGCGCCCGACGATAGGCTCCAGGATCGCCGGAGCGGGTGCTGTGGCGTCGAGGATAGCGATTGCCGCACCTGCCCGCCAAGAGGGGTGAATCGTCTTCAACGGCGTTGTGTGGACGTATGCGCGGTTGCCCGCAGTGCGAATGACGACACGTCCAGACAGATCGCACTCCTCGTTTGCGAGGATGTCTTGCAGTTCGACCAGCAGGTCGATCCTGTCGAGCAACTCCCGCCGGATCGGTGCCAGCCGTTTTGCTTCCTCTTGGAATACAGCTCCGACCAGTCCCGGCCTCGGCGCCGTGATGTTGAGTTCTGATCTGTGCCACTCGGTGGCGGCTTGCAAGCCTTCGGCCTCGACACCGGCCTCGGCGAGCGCGGATCGCTTGACCGGATGCCGCACACGATCGTCGCCACGTTCGCCAATGCTGGCGGCGATCGTAGTCGAGATCCGATTCCAGATCTCGACCACCTTGTCGGGGGGTGACGGCCAGACACCATCCACTAGCAGCGCGTCGAGGTCGAGGCCGTCCTCCGCATTCCTCTTTTCAACCGAAATCGCGGCGCTGACCATCGACTCGTCTATGACAAGAACATCGACCGACTCGTCGTCGGTGAACAGAGCCTGTCGAGCTGAGAACAAGCTGGCGTGAGTGACGACCCAGACATCCGGCCGTAGCGCCCGTTGCGCCATCGCACCGCATTGCCCGGCCAGTGGACAAGTCACCTTGTAGTGAGCCCCGCCGTTGTCGGCGGTGACGTATCGCCCGCATATCGTCGTCTTCGCCGACAGACCCGCTGTTGTACAGGCTTTCAGGTCTCTCGGCCGCAGGCACTGCCCGGGTCGCTCGATACCTTCCCACACCGCCGCAGACACATCACATGACTTGAGCTTCTCGACGATCTCGGAACATAGAGAGTGCTCAGGCGCGGCGATCACCACCTTGACCCCGCGTTCGACCGCCTCGATGACGCGCTCGATCGCGAACCAATTCGTTTTGCCTGCCCCCGCCTCGATCTTGAAAAGTTGCGCGGGCAGATCGTCGAGATCCTCACCAACTGCGCGAGCCCCTACGATATTCATTTGATGATTGACGTGTTGATTCCAGAGCTCGTCAGAAAGCTGCTTTAGCCCGTCACTGGCGGCGTCGAGCGTGATGCGCGGGGTATGCCTATCCCGCACTCTTGACGCTTGTCCTGAGGTATGCTCAGGGGCTTCTTCAGGCGGTGCTGCACTCCAGTCTGGCGCTGGCGGCAGCCCGAGTCCGTCAGGGCCTCCGAGATGCTCAATCAGCCATCCGAGTGCAGCGCTGAAGCCCATGTCGAGCGCCCGCATGACGAGTCTGGTCGGCGTGAAGCCTTCTTCGTTGCCGAAGTCTCTGATGCCGTGCGGCGTGATCGACAAGTTGCGATTGCGCTTGCTGAGTGCCCTGCCGGTGGACGATGGCCGCCAGTGTGCCACGGCGACATAGCCGTCGCGCTTTACCTGGCAAACGTACAGGTCGAGGGCAGGAACCCACGCGTCGAGCGCGGCAAGTGCATAACTGTTGACGCGCTGGACGAAGGCGGTGGATGCGTTGTCATTGTCACCTTGATAATCACGCCGCGGCTTAGCTGCGGCGTGATCGCTCACGTCACCGAATGGCTCCAGCGCCAGCCGGATCGCGGCCAGTACTTCGTCGTCGAGCACCGGCAGCTTGTCGAGCGGTGTATCTTCCAACGTGTCGTCTGTGATCCAGTAGTAGGGGTGCCCGGTGTCCGGGTGGATGGATGGAGGCAGCACGGCTTGCTTACCGGCGGCGAGGAACTCGACCCTCTGACCGTCAACATGGAACGCGGCGGGCGGCGTGCAGTCTGGGTCTAGACGCATGAATGCCGCAAAACCCTTCTTGCCGACGCGGCGAACCACCACACCTGGGAGGCGATGGAGAACGTCCGCGACAGCAGATGTCATGGATTGGTCCGAGAAATCGACGTCCACGGCGACCAGGCCATTGCCGAGCAGCACGCCTACGCCGGTCAGTGGGCTGCGGAGCCACGCATTGAACGACTCTTGCTGAGTGCCTCCTTCGGCGTAGTCCGCGAGTGCCAGTGTCTGCCACGCGGCCATCGGCTTGATGATCGGTTCGCCATATGCCGGTCGTCGGCCGCGTTGTTGGACAAACGGTGCTGCTCGGTAGGTGAACGCTGCATCTGTAGTGAACTCGCCGACGTACACGCCGGGTGCCTTCGCCCCCGGACAGATCGGGATCGGCGTGTGTCCCTGCTCGACGAGCGCCGGCGCGACGAGTGAAAAAGGGCTTGACGACTGTCTGCATAATATAATGTTTTTAAACAATCTTTACTCCGAGTGTATCGGTTGCGCTGGCGTACGTAGTGTGGGCGCAGCCAAGTGAAAACGAAAAGCCCGGCGGATCCATCACCGCCGGGTTTTTGTATGTCAGGATCTCTGTTGAATTACGCACTCACGCGTTGATCGGTGGTTTGAGATAGAAACGCCATGACCTCGTCGCGGCGGTAGCGGATGGCTCGGCCCGCAACACGAAACCGCCGTGGAAAAACCGGATTACCTGCTTGCCGGTCGATGGTGCGCTCGGTGACGCGAAGCAGTTTAGCAAGCTCGGCTTTGGTCAGTAGATCTGTCATGTGTGTCGACTCCTCGTGACTGTTGATGTCGGCCCACGATACTCGCTGTCATTCACATCAAACTAGGAACACCATTGGCGTCATCCTATTCCACCCTTTCGCGGTCCTCGTCGATTTTTCGGATTCGCTCGATGGTCAGGCCCTCACGCTCGGCAATCAATTCCCGCGCTTTCGTCTTTGAGTGACCCGTCTCAATGAGCCGGTCGATCTGCTGTCGGATGCCAGCGCGGCGCACCGCGTTATCATCGACAACCGTTGCTTTCTTGAGCGTGAGAGTCACGGAGAGGTCGCCATCGGTGCCGTCGAGCATGTCAGCCACCATCTCGGCGACAGGATCGCCGAGATCGCGCAGCGCATTGCAGAGCGACGTCCGGTCGGTTCGGTTCTTGATTAGATCGTCCTTGATGCGGAGAGTGTCGAACAGGTTAGACATGAAGTTTCACCGCGTTGCTCTCCTCCTCAAGCAAGCCGCAGATCCGGCGTAAGTCGCGCTCGTAGCCCATGATCGCCGCCCGCATCGGCTCTGACATCTGCGCTCGATTGTATGTGCCGGCAACGCCGGCGCGAGCGCCTGAGATGTGATTTAGGACATACTCCACCACATGCGGCAGAATGCCGATCTCGATCATCCTTGTTGCCAATGTCCGGCGTAGGTCGTGCGGAGTGGCCTTTACATCGAGACCTAGTGCTTCGTGATGTCGCGCCATCGGTCGGCGCAACGTGGTGCCGTCTGTTGGGACGAACTCATCACGGTTGCCTACTTTCGTTCGTGGGCGTGACGGCCATATCAGAGTTGACGCGCCACCATGTTTCCGCCGGGCGAGGGCGATTGCCTCGCGGAACAGTTCGACGGCCATCGGCGTCAGGGGCACCTCGTGAGGTTGTTTGTTCTTCGTTCGCTCTTTCGAGATCCGCCACACAGGCAAGTCTGTGTCGAGGTCGAGGTCCTCCTCCTTCGTGCCTAGCAATTCACCGGATCGCTGGCCTGTGAGTAGCAAGAGTCGCAAAGCAATGCGCGTCGACTTGTCAATCGGGATGTTATCTAAGCCATGCCAGAACGCCCGAATCTCTTTCGGCGACAGGTTGCGGTCCTTGGCCACAATCTTTGCCGAAAAAGTGAGTTCGATCATTGGGTTCGACGTGATCCACCCTCGACCACGCGCAAATTTGAAGAGGTGGCGTAATGTGCCGAAGACGGACTTCGCCATCGCCGCGTGTCCGTCAGCCTCGATCTCTTCCCAGACGTGACGCAGAATGGACTCGTTCATCTTCTCGACGCGGGTCGCGCCGAACGGTTGGAGGAGGTGACGATCCAGTTGACGGTTAATCTCGTCGGCTGTCTTTGGTCTGAGCTTCGACACGTGCACCGCACGGTATCGCTCGACCATGTCTGCAACAGTGACGATGTCCGACTTGCGTTGTTTGACTTGCTCCATCGGGTCGACCCCGGAGTTGATCTTCGCGAGAGTCGCCACGGCAGTGCGACGAGCATCTGCAACAGACATAGCGGGATGTACACCTAGGCGCATCCGACGTTGTTTCTTCTTGCCTGCGCCGTCGATGATGTCGGGTGACGAGTAGCGAAGGTACCATGTTCGAGAGGTATGCGTGACAACCAACTTTAAGCCGCCGACAGCACCGACGCCGGCGTCGGCGTGTTCGCCTGGAGAGAGATCCAAAACTGTCTTCTCTGTGAGTGCTTTGATCGCCACCATCACCTCCTCAAAAAAAGGGATTTAGTAGGCATGGAAAGATCATGACTGATCCATGCCTACTAGAGTCAGATAAGCCTAAGTGACGGGCTCTACAACAAGAAATACGCAAGATATTGAAATTTAATGATAAAAATACAAGACACGACTAGACGTCGATAGTCAGAAAATGCCTAATAAAGACGCATCTCGCTTTCTCTTAATCAGCGGGTCCACGGTTCGAGCCCGTGCTCACCCACCATTTCTTTCAATGGTTTATGCGGTTGCGGTCCCTGCGATGATTGTGTCGGGACCCCATGGGGACATGAATTGCCGTGATCCACGATTAGCCCATTGGTCTTCCGTGGAGCGCCGCGCGCATTAGCTGTAGGGTTGTAAACCTTCTCAGGACGCGGCAGGTGCTTCTTGCCCAGTTTCAGCCGCTACAAACACAGGAAATTCCTTGTCCCCATAATGCGTTTGTATTGCAGGGCCTATCCCGTACGTCACCTTCTCAGTTAGATTTTGGATAGGTTCTAACCGAGAGCGAACTTCTTTGATCAAGCTTTCAAGCTCAATCTCATAAGGTGCCATTTCAGCAACTTCATCTTCGGTGAGTGCCGAAGTCAGTACACCGTCCTCGGTGGCCGTATGGCGCTTCATTATTTTTTTCAGCTCTCCCCGTTTCTCAGAATACCTTTCAAGAGCGGCAACTAGTATGCTGTGTTTCATGAGCATGTCAGTCGCGGCGTAGACAATTTCATTTGCTTTTGCCTCCATTAGCGGTGCCAATTCTGAAGCCTCTATTGGGTAAGTTTGGTAGCTCGATACTATTGGCAGCACGCGACGCCAAAATGGATAGTGGGACAAACCCTTTTCGTTGGCCTCTGAAAGTGACTGATCGATTGAGTTTTTGATCGCAACCACATCGGACAACACCAAGGACGCTTTCACCATGAGTCTTAGCGCGTGTGCTTTCTGTTCTTGGTTTCTAGCTTCTTTGTCTCTTCTTGCTGTGTTGGCGGCCGATTGCCGAGCGAGTACCCAAGAGATCATGCCTCCGACCACCGCGCCCAGTAGTGCGCCACCGAAACCGCTTACTAACGTTGCAAACTCCGCGTCCATTTCTTGAGCGTAGCATGAACAATGTCGCTCCGCTCGCCAGAAGAGTCCTGCGTAGAATTTTCTTGTGATTTCTCGCGTCAATGCCCGGCAATCTTCTATTACGCTTCCCTTTGGGCTTGCCTGTGTCCTTCCTTGTGTCGCGTCCCGGCGGCTTCTGTTGCACTTGGGGACGTAGCGGTGGATTTCATTCAGATGCATTCCTAATGGTGCATCCTTTGGGATCACGCCAGAATACCCCCGCTTGTCACTCATGGCGTATAGGCGAGCTTTGCCTATCGCCGCACACACCCCATTCAGCCCTTGCCCCGAGTTGCCTTGAGGCTCTCGTGGATCATTCTCCATGAAAGTCGCTCAACGCACTGTGGGCGCACCCTATGGGTGAAAGAAGCACAAACGAAAGGAACCAATGACATCAAACCAAGAACGCTCAGATAACTATGCCAAGATCGTAATGCTGATCGATCACACATGCCGCCTCATCGAAGGGACACGTGGTCTCCAATGGATACTCCAGAAGAGGTACAAGGACCGCTGGCGTTCCTAAAGCTATCCAAGGACAAGGCAGGGTGTGTTCCGCGCCCTGACTGAGAAGATCGACCAGAGGTGACGTGCCCCCCGCCAAATCGGACCATCACAAACGACCTGCCCGCTTGGCCGGCAACACTGGCAATGCCATCTCGATTTGTTCAAGGGCGATGCCCCTCAGTGCCTTTCCCATTCAAGTCTAATGGTCACCGGAAGCGCCTCGGGCGTATCATCGGCTTGAAGCGCCTCTGCGGCGGCGGCGGAGATCAAGAATCGGCCCGGTGCCGTACCGGGTTCGAGATCGATCCCGGCAAGCTGGAGCTGTATTTGCGAGAGCGTGGTTTTGCCCTCCCCCTCGATATCGAGCGTCAGGGCGTAACCCGCAACCGGATCGAAGTGATTATTGTGGTCAATACGCACACCGGGCCGCTGAACTCGACCGGTCGGTGCGGTACCCGGATGCAACTGTGCGCGCGCCTCCAGCAAGTGGTCGAGAAGTTCGCGGTCCACGTCGCGCATATCGGACCATAACGTCCTGGACGCCAGCGCCTGAGACAGCCCCTCCTGCGCGGTGATATGGGCGCTTACGTCCTCTTCCTGGAGCAAACTGGCAAGCCGTGCCTTGCCTGCCTCGGTCAGATGGTCGATCAGTACAGCGCGAACGACAGATGCACCCTTCGCCGATGCGGGCGTTTTCGCCGCCATGTCGCCAACGATTGACCGCATGGAAGACAGCGCCGCCAGTTCGGCCATCGTTGCAGATCCGCCTGCCTTCCCGAGTGCGGCTTTGAGCGCATCGATTCCCAATTGTTCGCCCACAGGGCGCAGAACCGCAGTGCCCGCACTCGTTGCAGTATCCTGGGTGGCTCGCACACGATCGGGCGGCATGTTGGCGATGAACAGTTCGCCGGTTTCCCGGTCGATATCGGCATCGTAAAATTTGGGAATGTTGACACGGTTCGCCACCATCTGGCTTGCAGCCATGGCAAAGAACACGACCGGATGACCTCCCGAAGCTTCGAGGTTATCCAACGTCTGAACCGACCATTGGAAGAGCGCTTGCGCGACATATGACCCTATCACACTGTTGCGTTCGTCGAGCGAGGTCTCAGCCACGGTGTTGGCGTGGCGCAAGACATTGACACTGGCCTTATGGTGGCGTCGTTCGGCATCCCGCAATCGCTTGATCTGCGCTGCAATCAACTCGTTGAGCCGGGCAATTTCGTCGCGCGCGCCGGGGTCGAACAGCAACCGCGCATCGGCTGTCTCAAGGCTGGAAAAGCGCGGCAGTTCCTCGCCGCCCATCGCAGCCAGTCGGGCTTCAAGTTGCGCCAGATCAGCTTCATGAGCCGCCAGGTCGTCCAGCAGCCCGAGCCTGACCTCTTCCTTGGCGATAAATCCGATGGCGAGGCTCCTAAACCGCGCATGGCTGATGAAGGATTCCGACCGATATTGAGCCCGCGCCTCCTCATATCGTGCCCGTGCCTCGGGACTGGCGGAAGGCGCTGCCACAATAGGGTCCGCGTTCTCCGCATCCATCCGGTCCTTGATCTCCGCCCGCTCAAGATCGAGTTTTGCGATGCGCGCACGGGTGAATTCGGAAGACCCGTTTTCATTTTCCTCGGCGAACAGATAGGCCAGCGCCTCCCTGATCTGCGTGAGCCGCCGCCGTTGCTGTTCAAGCAGCATCGCGCGATCCTCTTCGCGCGGATCGGATGCCTCGGCTGGCGATGGCTGTGACTTGGGTGCCAGTCGAGCCTCCGCTTCCCTCACCGCCGCCTCGAACGGCGCGAGCCGGTCTTCTTCGGCACCGGCCTCTACTTCGAACTCTGCCTGAAGCTGCGCGATTTCGGCATCCAGTTTGCCAAGGATGCGCTGCGTGGATGCAATTTCGTTCTCAACGGCAACGATCTGCTCCAGCAGATCGTTGCGGGCCTCATCGCGCTCATGGGTCTGCACGGTGACTGCGCCAAGCAAATGACCGACGCGCAGCGACGGCTGACGCCATTCGGCAGCCTTGTCGAGATATTGCTCGGCGGATGCCATGTCGGGCAGGGACAATTGTGTGCGCTGCCAGACGCCATCGGCGTCCTGCAGGAAGGTCGTGACGATGAAAGGCTCGGCAGGGGGCGCCGATTTGCCTATCGGGATGGAAGCCGGCCCGTCCGGCAATTCGATTGTTATGCTGTCAGGCAGAGCATCGGACAGTATGTGAGGGACACGGTATCCCGCAAACCGGGTGAGCAATTCTGCCATGCCGCTCCCGCCGGCTTCGTACTGCGCGTCCAAAAACGTCTTCATCCGGGCCAAACTGACCGGGCGGCCTGCGCGCAACTTTTCGAGCGCATCTTCGAAGATGACCGTATTGTCTTCGATATAGGCGCCTAGACCTTGTGGCAGATAAACATTCTTGGCGCCGGAGTTTCGGCTTTCCGCCGCAAGGTTGTCCAGCCGCTCCAAACCGGCCAGGCGCCCTTGGATGACGGAAATATAGTCCTGCCGGTTTTCATCTGTGATGAGTTGCGTCTGCTGCGCCAGGGCGGCGAAAGGGGCAACCAGCATCAGGCAAGCCGTAAATACGGCAACGGAAAACCGGGACCTTACCACCTTCACGCCCTCCCTCAGGCCTCATTGCGGGACGGTGAATATCTCCACCTTGTCCACCATGACGGCCACTTCGCCCTGCGCATCCTCCCACTTGCCAACGGCAAATGCGAGGGTTCCGGGCGCGCGCAGTGAGGTCAGCGGCTCGGTTTCATAGATGACGGGCTCGTCGTTCTCGTCCAGTTCACCAAGGTTGGCCGAGATGTGATAGGCACGCCCGCGCTTGTGCAGGGTCATGGTTAAGGGGGTTCCGGTAAGCGCCTCCACCGACGCTTCGTAGTCGAACCCGGAGCCCCGGTTTCCGCACCCGGTTTTGACCGCGCCGCGCACCGGCATGTCAAACATCGTCGCTTCCCCACCGCTCTGCTTGGTGTTGCTCAGGGCAATAAATGAGCAAGCATTGAGCAGAGAACCCGAGGCGCGCTCCGTCCATAAGGTGCCGACAAGGCTGTTCTCCGCGTCAGCCCATAAGCCGAACTGGAATCGGTCGCGCCCGGTTTTGAACTCGGTGGTGAAGGTGACCTCGGCATCCCAGTCGCCATCGGGCAGCGGGCTATCGAGGGTGAAGAGATTGCGTGTATCCCCGACATCGAACCCGCCGACCGCCGTGTTGATCGCAAGCAATTCGCCAGCTTCGACAATATAGGAGTCGAGCGCTTCGTTTTTCACCGTCCAGTTCTCTACAAAGCTCGCCCCATCGAAATTCTCAACATAGACGCTTTGGCGCACGGGTTCGGCTGGTGGTGCCGGCTCAGGCTCGGGCTCAGGGACGATCTCGGCCTGAACGATCTCGACCCCCACCTGCTTAAGCGCCTCATCAAGACCGGCGGAATCGCTGGCGTCCAAATAGCGCCCGCCCCCATTTTCCGCGATGCATTGAACCTCGGCGCTCTGCTCGGCGGAGAGGTCGAACCCGACCACGTGCAGGGTCGTGTTCACCCCGGCATCGGCCAGCGCCGCCGCCGCCGCGCAGGGATCACCACTGCACGATTCAACGCCATCCGTGATCAGGACAACGGTAGGGTTCGAAACCGGCTCATTGTTGCTGTCGACTGTGGCCCAGGCAACGGCCTCCTCCAGCGTGGCGGCAATGGGCGTCTGCCCTTTCGGCACGATATAGTCGAGCATGTCCTGAACGTCGCTCGCCGCATAGCTGCCATATCCGCCCACAAGCTCCATGTCGGTGCATTCGTTGAGTTCCCGGGCAAACCGGTGCCCGTAGGCAATCAGCCCTGCCTGAGTGCCATCGGGCAGCGCGGCAAACTGGTTGGCCAGAACTTCCTTGGCAATCTCGATCTTGGCACGGCCATCCACTTGCCCCCACATCGAATTGGACGCGTCGAGAATGAACATGACGTGATTGTCGTCGCTGTCCTGTGCCACAGCGGTTCCGCAAACCGCCAAGGCGGCAAGGCCAATGGCTGCTTTGTGAACGAGGCTCCTTGCTGATCCGATCATGATTGTCTCCAACATAAGCCAACGGTGGGAACGTAGCCTGCCGGAAAGTGACAGTGCAACCCAAGGCGCAAAACATGCGATGTGATGACCGAAAGATGGGCATCCCGCGTCATGATAGAAACGCACTACGCCATCTTGACGTGCAAGCTCGGTCATCCGGTTCTCCGGTTATGCGCGCTTTAAAAGCCGGTCAGAGAAATGGAAAAGACCGTTTCTTGTCCGCCGCCAGCGGTCGCGATTGCGCCGAGCTGGCTTCCGGCCCCTAGCGAGGCCAGATGGCTGGAGACGCCGAGCACGACAACAGCGGACCGAGCACGACCAAGGAATCGTCCGGCCCGGTTCGCTAGTCCGGGGATCTTTCGAAGCCGGGCGGATACAAGCCTTCGTTCTGATAATAGCTATCGAGTTCAGGCCGATTGTCGCTGTATTGGGCGAGACAGCGGGAATCCCTGAAGCCTCGCGTCACGCATTCCCGGCGGCACGCTGCGTAGCGATCGACCGCCATGTCGCGCGTGCACCACATCGCCGCTGTTGGCGGCAGTTCCCAGACCTCGCCAAGGGCTTTCGAATACCAGGCGTTCAATTCCGCGCTGCGTTCTGCCTGGGCTTGCGATTGGTTCAGGATTGCCTCGCGCTGCGCAAGCAGATCTTGTCTTTCTGCGCGCCGCTCGGACAAGCGCGCGCGTTCGGCTGCATTGAGCGGCAACCGGCCGTCACCGCGATAGACCAGCGGCGGGACGGGCTCGAATTGTTCTCCGAAGTGTTCCACCACCTCTCCGGTGTTGGTGTTTTCGTAGTAATGCACCAATCGGCCCCGCTCCATGTCGGCAATGAGCTCGTCCAGCTCTGCAATCCGCGCAAAAAGCCGATCCGCTTCATTCGGCGGAACGGTAAGCGCGGCGAGGGTTTGCTGAAAGTTCTGGCCCGCAATACGGCGACCGGTGTCGAGTATGAACTGGTTCAGGGATTGCTGTGCGGCAGTGCCTTCACAAGATACAAGACAGGAATTCTCGGTTGCGCCACCGAGCCTGTTGAACAGGTCCGTAAGGCAGTCGCGTCTTCCCGCCAAAGCGTTGCAGGTTGCGCGTTCCGGTTCGGGCAAGCGGTTGCAAGCGGCGATACTTGCCGGCGCGGCGGCATCGCATTGCGAGGCAACCGGCGGGACCGGGGGAAGAGGCTGGATCCTCTTTGTCACGATCCTTTCAGGCGGCGCAGCGGCTGCGGCCAACTCTGCGGCGATTGCGTCTTCCTGTGCTTGGACGTCAGCTTCATCGCCCGCACCCATTTCTGGATCCTCCGGATCAAAGCCGGCCCTGTTCGCGTCAGGAGCTGTCAGTCCAGCCAAGTCCTGTGGTGACAGGGTGGTTCCTTCCTCATCGACGAATGTGCCATCGGGAAGGAGACGTACGCCTTCTGAAATGATGATTGCATCGCCTTCCTCGAAAGTGGGGGACAGATCCATTGGTTGTGGCGGCGGCACCAGTCCGATTATGGGCTCACTTGTGGGCGGTGTATTGCCGTCAACGGCGGTATCTGACCCGGAGCCATCCGCGGGCGACATCTCCGCGTCATCGGTGTCGGTGCGGTCAGCGTCCTGGGGATAGGCTCCCGCCTCGGGATCTTCGTCCATCACGCCGGCACCGTCGACCGGGCGTTCTGACCCCTCGTCCGGGGAGGCGATACCACTGCCATCGATTAGGCCTGTTGTGTCAACGCCGGGTGGAGCCACCGGTTCGACAGGAACGCCGGTACCCGTTCCGCCCGGTCGGCAAAGCCGACGATGGCAGTTGAAAATCTGGGCGAGAAGATCGCGGCGCTGCTGCCTGAGCTCGTTGACGCGTTTTTGTGCCGGCGGCAGTTTTTCGGCCAATGCGATCGTGGCGGTAATGACGAGGCTTTCCAGGCCGGCCTGTTGAGCGGGGCTCATTTCATCCGGGACTGCGCTTTGCCTCACCTCTTCCGGGGTCTGGTAGGGAGCGCCATAAAGCCAGGAATACAGCGTGGCGACCGTGATGTCCGGGAGAAAGCTGGTGATGTTGTTGTTGGCACTAATCTCGTCATCCAACACCGCCTCCATGTTGGCGATATCGGCAGGCAGTGTGTTGGGGAGATTTCTGATCTTGAAGGCCTGTCTGCGGATCCAGTCATAGGACCACTCCATCATGATGGCTGCACGCCCGCCAATCGTATCGGCACGATTCAGATCGTCCCACCCCTTGGGAAACATGTAATCTGGCAAAGGTCCCCGAGGTGATTGCCCGCGCCAAGAGCGGTCCTCGCCGGTAGGTTCGTTCATCATCAACCGAGCGCGCGCATCTGCCAAAGCCCGCATGGCTTTGAGATCCTCGACGTCAGCGTCTTCGATCCAGATATCCCACATGTTGAATCGAGACCTGTAGTAGCGGTCCAACGCTTCCAACTCGTCAAGCTCCGCCTGAGACTCGAAGAGGCTTGCATTCACCTTGCGAAGCTCGTTGATCAGGCGCTGGCAGGCTAAACATGTCACAGGTTCCCCGGGATAGGTTGAAACGGGAAATTCGAACGGCGTGGGGATGAAAAGGCGCGCGGCACGGTCGGGCGGCACGCATTCATCCCAGCATCTTGCCGCCTGCTGAGCCAAGGTCCGCAGATGCGCTTCCATCTCCCGGACCGCGCCTTCGGCCTCGGCAAGGTCCTTTGACGCCTCGTCCGAGCCGCTCTCAAGCGATGCCATGCGAAGCGTCTCGGCTTCGGTCTTCAATTCGTCAAGGGAATGCTGAAAGAACGCGATCATTTCCAGGATCAGCTTGCAACTCGTGCATTCGCTGGCACGAATTTCCGCATCAGCCGAAGGAAGTTCGGCACCGCCGACAATCTGGGATTGGCTCGCGCGCATTCTACGAAGTGCGTCCAGATATTCTTCTTTCGTGCCAAGAAGCAAAGGATTGGCGTCACTCCCTTCGCGGGACAGCCAGTAATCCGTGATCCTCTTGATCGATCGAAGATCATGCAAATCCGATTGCGCCGATGCAGGCTGGACGACTGCAAGACTGAAGACCAATGTCACGAGAGCCAGGAAAGGGGCACTGCCCCAACGGCTAAGGTGGATGCGGCCTGCGGTTCGACGCATCTGGGCCTCCGTGGATTTGGCTCAACGCACGCCATATAGCATCGCGCGTCAGATGTTGCGCACAAAACAGGGTACCAAACGCGGAGCAATGCGCCAATAGGGCGGTTCCAGCCGGCAAGGCCGAAGGATCGCTCGGGGTGGCCAGTTTGGGCTTGCTTATGGTATATTTCAACAAATCTAAAAGGATTGGGTCCATGGCACGGCTTCTCATCCCGCTGTTCTTAGTGCTTTTTGCCGCGCTTCCGGCAAATAGCCAAGAACGCCCTTCCGTCATGCTGGTTCTTGATGCGTCCGGTTCGATGTGGGGCCAAATTGATGGAGTTGCCAAGATCGTCATCGCGCGGCAGGTGGTTGGCGGTTTGCTGGACGATATCCCTGCCTCGCAATCGCTGGGCCTGACTGTCTACGGTCATAGGGTTGAAGGCAATTGCGCCGATATCGAAACACTGGTTGCCCCGGCGGTCGGGTCCAACGAAGCCATCCGGCAAGCGGTGAACGCGCTGAAACCCAAGGGGAGGACCCCTCTCAGCGACGCGATCCTGATCGCGGCAGATGTCCTGAAATTCACAGAGGCCCCCGCCACGGTAATTCTCGTGACCGACGGGGTCGAGAATTGCGATCGCGATCCCTGCGCGCTTGCACAAAGTCTCGAAAAGGCAGGCGTTGACTTCACGGCCCATGTGATCGGTTTCGACGTGAGCGAAATTGAGACCCCTGAATTGCAGTGCCTTGCCGATGTGACAGGAGGCAAGTTCCTCACGGCAGATAGTGCGGACGAGCTTTCCGCGGCGCTGGTCAGTGTTGCCCAATCGCCAGTCAAGGCCCCGCCCGAACCTGCGCCGCTGCAAGCGCCCGTGCGAGAGCCGATCACGGCACAGTTCGATTCGAAAGACGCCAACGGGATAATATTCGGCACCTTGGAATGGTCGATCTTCGGACCCGATGGTCCGGTGGTCGAAGGCCATCGCCAGAACCAGATCGTGATCGAACTGACGAGGGGGGTGGAGTACCGGGTCCAGGCGCGAAAGCCCCAAACAGGCGAGACCGCCGAAATCACCGTTGTCCCAACCGGCGAGGGGCTCACCTTTACGAGACAGCTCGTTTTTCAGTGAAGTGTCATCTGGTTGAGCGGCAACAGCGCTTCCGAACAAGTCCCCCTTGTTGCGCCGATAGTCCGGGTGCGTCAAATGCCTTGAATTGAACCAACAAGTCATTGGTTTCTTCAAAATTTTCGGAAGAGCAGCGGGAGATGGTCCCCCGCCTCAGCAGCTTTCGGCGTCCTCCGACGGCATCGGCCCGGCATGGCGCTTGCGCCACTTTCAGAAGGTCGCTTCCGATGTTCCCGCCTTTCGGCAGACTTCGCCAACAGCTTTTGCGTCCTCAGCCTGCTTCAAGACAAAGGCGAACTCCGCACGGCTGGTCGAGCTGCGGCAACGATCAAGGCCTCGCTTGCAGTTGGACAAAGGTTCAATGGCAGCTGGGGATAAACGCGCGCCTCCGGTGTAGACATCCACTATCGGCCACTTATATTGACCGCCAAACGTCGCGGCCATTGTGTGAGGGCAAGGTGGTTTGCCTGCGGGCGGGGCGGTTTTTCAGGAACCGACACAGATACAATATCAATAGAGGGAGAAACTGATGTCATCCAAATCGAAACTGCTAACTGTGGTGCTGACCACCGCAATGCTTGCCGGAACCAGCGTTTTCGCTTCTGCGGAGACCCTTCGCTGGGCGCGCGCGGGCGACAGCCTGACCCTGGACCCGCATTCGCAGAATGAAGGACCGACGCATGCGCTTTCGCAGCAGATTTACGAACCGCTGATCTCGCCTGATATGGAAGCCAAGCCGATCCCCGCGCTCGCGACCGAGTGGATGGTCAAGGAAGGCAATCCGAATGTCTGGGTTTTCAAGCTTCGTGAAGGCGTGAAGTTTCACGGCGGCGAAGACTTTACCGCCGAGGACGTGGTGTTCTCGATCAACCGCGCCAAGGCGGAAAGCTCCGACATGAAGGAGCTTCTGGTTTCCATCAAGGACGTCCGGGCCGTCGATGACTACACCGTCGAAATGGAAACGGAAGGTCCGAACCCGATCCTGCCGAACAACCTGACCAACCTGTTCATGATGGACAAGGGCTGGGCAGAGGCCAACGACGTGACCGAGCCGGCCGAATTCGACGATGGCGAGGAAACCTATGCGGTCCGCAATGCCAACGGCACCGGCGCGTTCATGCTCGAAAGCCGCGAGCCGGACACCAAGACCGTGCTCAAGGCGAACCCGGATTACTGGGGCAAGGACCAGTTCCCGCTCGAAGTGACCGAGATCATCTACACGCCGATTCAGAACGCTGCGACCCGCGTGGCCGCGCTGCTTTCGGGCGAAGTTGACCTGATCCAGGATGTTCCGGTGCAGGACATCGACCGGGTTTCCGGCGCCGACGGGCTGAAGGTCGGTAATGCCGCGCAGAACCGCACGATCTTCTTCGGCATCAATTCGGGCGATGAAGACCTCGAGAATGACAATGTCGAGGGCAAGAACCCGTTCGCCGATGTCCGCGTCCGCAAGGCCATGAACATGGCGATCGACCGTGACGCCATCAAGCAGGTGGTGATGCGCGGCCAGTCGGCACCGACCGGGGTGATCATCCCGCCATTCGTCAATGGCTGGACCGAGGAACTCGACGCTTATCCGGAGGCTGACATCGAGGCTGCAAACGCCCTGATGGAGGAAGCGGGATACGGCGACGGCTTCGAGGTGACCCTGCATTGCCCGAACGACCGCTACATCAACGATGAGGCGATCTGCCAGGCGGTCGTCGGCATGATGGGCAAGATCGGCATCACCACCAATCTGGTCGCCCAGACCAAGGCCAACCACTTCCCGCTGATTTCGGGCAAGGAAACCGATTTCTACATGCTGGGCTGGGGCGTTCCGACGTTTGATTCCGAGTATGTGTTCAACTTCCTGGTCCACTCCACCACGGATGACCGCGGTTCCTGGAACGGCTCGCGCTATTCCAATCCGGAAGTTGACGCGATGATCCAGTCGCTGGGTTCGGAAGTCGACCTCGAAAAGCGCAACGCAACCATCGCCAAGATCTGGGAGATCGTTCAGGATGAGCAGATCTATCTGCCGGTCCACAACCAGGTCCTGAACTGGGGCATGAAGGAAAACATCGACTTTCCGGTTCAGCCGGAAGATCAGCCGCACTTCAAGTTCCTGAAGTTTAACTGATGCATGTGTGAGAGCATTTCCTGGGCGGGGGCCACGGCCCCCGTCCGTTTCCTTTTCTTGAAGGCTCGCCCATGCTCGCTTACGTGATCCGCCGCGTATTCCAATCGATCTTCGTGCTGCTGATGGTCGGTCTGGTGGCGTTTTCCATGTTCCGCTTTGTCGGCGATCCGGTGGAAAACCTGCTTGGCCAGGAACGCACGCAAGCCGATATCGAGCGCGTGCGTGATCAGCTGGGTCTGAACGACCCGTTTCCAGTTCAATACATCAAGTTTCTGGGCAATGCGCTTCAGGGCAATCTGGGTGTGAGCTACCGGCAGGGGCGACCAGTTTCGGAGATCATCGCCGAACGGGCCCCGGCGACACTGGAACTGGCCGGTGTTTCAGCCCTCCTGGCGATTGTTTTCGGGGTGGGGCTCGGCGTGTTCACTGCCATTCGCCGCGACGGTTTCATGGCGAACTTCATCATGACCACATCGCTGATCGGGGTCTCGCTGCCGACCTTCCTCATCGGCATCCTGCTGATTTACGTCTTTGCGGTCGAACTGGGCTGGCTGCCCAGTTTCGGGCGTGGCGACACGGTCAAGATCGGCTGGTGGAGCACGGGATTCCTCACTGAAAGCGGCCTGAAGGCAATCATTCTTCCCGCGATCACGCTCGGTCTTTACCAGATGACCCTGATCATGCGGCTGGTTCGCGCCGAGATGCTGGAAGTGCTGCGCACGGACTACATCAAGTTTGCCCGGGCGAGAGGGTTGTCCACGCGGGCGATCAATTTCGGGCATGCGCTCAAGAACACGCTAGTGCCGGTGATCACCGTTACCGGCCTTCAGATCGGCTCAATCATTGCGTTCGCGATCATTACCGAGACGGTGTTCCAGTGGCCGGGCGTCGGTTTGCTGTTCATCAACGCCATCCAGTTTGTCGATATTCCCGTCATGGCGGCCTATCTCATGCTGATCTCGGTCATGTTCGTGATGATCAACCTGATCGTCGACCTTTTGTATTTCGCCATTGACCCGCGGCTTTCCGCCGACGCGTCGGCGCGCGGGCATTAGGGGGCGGTGATGGAAGCGGTTTCCAATTTCCTGGCGTCGGATCTTTTCTACCGGTTTCGAAAATCGCCGGTCGCGGTTGTCGCGTTCATTGTCACTGCGTTGCTGGTGCTTTCAGCGCTGTTTGCGCCCTTGATTGCGCCGCAAAACCCTTTCGACCCCGGGTCACTCAACCTTATGAACGGCTTTTCAAAGCCAGGGGAACCCAACCAGTTCACCGGCGAAATCTTCATGCTCGGCACCGATGATCAGGGCAGGGACGTTTTCTCGACCATTCTGTACGGTCTGCGGATTTCGCTGTTTGTCGGCTTTTCCGCGGTCATGTTCGCGATGGTGCTTGGCTCCGTGCTTGGCCTGATTGCGGGTTACACCGGTGGCCGCACCGACACGATCATCATGCGGATTGCCGATATTCAGCTCACATTTCCGGCGATCCTTGTCGCGCTGCTGATTTTCGGGATTGCCAAGGGCATCACCCCGCCATCCTATCGCAACGAGGTGGCGATCTGGGTTCTCATTCTGGCGATCGGGCTTTCCGACTGGGTGCAGTTTGCCCGCGTCGTGCGCGGCGCGACGCTGGTTGAGCGCAACAAGGAATATGTGCAGGCGGCGAAGCTCATCGGCCGCAAGCCGATGGCGATCATGCTCAAGCATATTCTGCCCAATACGCTCGGGCCGGTGCTGGTGATTGCAACCATTTCGCTCGCACTGGCAATCATCGCGGAAGCCACGCTGTCCTTCCTCGGTGTCGGCGCGCCGCCGACGCAGCCCTCGCTCGGCACGTTGATCCGCATCGGTCAGGGTTTCCTGTTCTCCGGTGAATACTGGATCCTGCTCTACCCGGCGCTGACGCTGCTGGCGCTTGCGCTTTCGGTCAACCTTCTGGGCGACTGGTTGCGCGACGCGCTCAATCCGAAACTGAAATAGGCGGAGACATGACCACACCACTCCTCTCCGTACGTGATCTCGTCATCGAGTTCCCCAACCGCCACGGTCCGCTGACGGCGGTGGACGGTGTGAGCTTCGATCTGGCAGCGGGCGAGGTGCTGGGTGTGGTCGGCGAATCGGGGGCCGGCAAGTCACTCACCGGTTCGGCCATCATCGGTTTGCTGGACCCGCCGGGACGAATTGCCTCGGGTGAGATCTACCTGAAAGGCGAGCGCATCGACAATCTGCGACCTGAGGAGATGCGCGCCATTCGCGGCAGGCGGATCGGCATGGTGTTTCAGGATCCGCTGACATCGCTCAACCCGCTTTACACGATTGCCGATCAGCTCATCGAGACCATCCGCACGCATTTGCGCCTGTCCGAGCGCGAAGCGCGCCAGCGTGCGATCGGCCTGCTCGACGACGTCGGCATTCCGGCCGCGAGCCGGCGGATCGATGATTATCCGCACCAGTTTTCCGGCGGCATGCGTCAGCGCGTGGTCATTGCACTGGCGCTCGCTGCGGAGCCCGAGCTTGTTATTGCCGATGAACCCACCACGGCGCTGGATGTGTCCGTTCAGGCGCAGATCATCGACGTTTTGAAGGAGCAGTGCACCCAGCATGGCGCATCGGTCATTCTCATCACCCACGACATGGGCGTGATCGCCGAAACCGCCGACCGTGTGGCGGTCATGTATTCCGGCCGCATCGCGGAGATCGGACCTGTCCGCGAGATCATCAAGAATGCGAAGCATCCCTATACCAGCGGCCTGATGGGCTCGATCCCCACACTTGCCCAGGAAGAAGACCGTCTGGTGCAAATTCCAGGCGCGATGCCGCGCCTGTCCGACATTCCGCCGGGCTGCCCGTTCAATCCCCGCTGCGAGCATGCCTTCGACAAGTGCCGGGTGCAGCGCCCCGTGCTGATCCCGGTGGACAACCGCGAGGTGGCCTGCTGGCTTTACGAGGAAGCCGAAGCGAGCGAGGTTGCTCGATGACGAACTCCCCCGCAGAGGCCGCCACTCCGCTGCTTCAGGTGTCGAACCTGACGCGTGCCTTCGATGTGTCAAAGCCGTGGCTGAACCGCCTGATCGAACGCGAATCCAAGCAGTTCCTGCGCGCGGTCGACAATGTGACCTTCGAGATCCGCAAGGGCGAAACCCTGGCGCTGGTGGGTGAGTCCGGTTCCGGCAAGTCGACCATCGCCAAGATGCTCGTAGGCCTGCTGGACCCAAGCGAAGGCGAGATCCTGTTCGATGGCCAGCCGATGATCATGGACAGTTCCGAGCGGATGATGGAATTGCGCAAGCGCTTCCAGATGATCTTCCAGAGCCCCTATGCAAGCCTCAATCCGCGCTGGAAAGTGGCTGATATCATCGCCGAGCCGATGATCGTGCTCGGCGTGGAAAAGGACAGCGCGAGGATAAAGGCACGGGTGGATGAACTGCTCGGCCTTGTCGGGCTCTCCGCCGCCGACGGATCGAAGTTTCCGCACGAGTTTTCGGGCGGGCAGCGTCAGCGCATCGCGATCGCGAGAGCGCTTTCGTCAAACCCGGAATTCATCGTCTGCGACGAGCCGACCTCGGCGCTAGACGTTTCGGTGCAGGCGCAGATCCTCAACCTGATGCGGGATCTGCAGGACCGGCTGGGCCTGACCTATCTCTTCATCAGCCATGACCTTTCCGTCGTCCGCCACATGGCCACCCGGATTGGCGTTCTTTACCTGGGCGCGCTGGTCGAGATTGCCGACAGCAAGGAACTGTTCAAGGCGCCGCAGCATCCTTATACGCGGATGCTGCTGGATGCTGTTCCTGACCTGGAAATGACCGGCCGGCAGCGCAAGGAAGTTGAAGGGGAAATTCCCAACCCGATCGACCCGCCGTCGGGATGCACCTTTCATCCGCGTTGTCCCTTTGCCAATGACCGCTGCAAACGCGAGGTCCCCGGCTGGACCAAGACAGGAACCGGAGTCACCGCCTGCCACGGCGTCGAGGAGGGGCGAATCCCGCAGCCCGCCATGGCGGAACGACTGCCGGTTGACTGACAGGCAGGGCACCCCCAAACCCTAGGACCATCATGGCCAGCGGAAATCCCGCCGGTCCGGTTTACCATTCGGACACAAGGCTTTGTGTTCCGATTGACCGGATCGCGGCAGATCGCCCACTATGCATGCTGACGGGAATCACCATCGGGATCTTTTCATGGCCACGGACAGTTTCGTTTCGGACGGCGTACATTCGGGCCGCCGGTCGCTTGTGTGGCTTTATCCAATCCTGCTGGGATTCGCGGGGCTGCTTTTCGTGCTCCAGAGCCTGCCTCTGGTGCTGCCGATCGGCCCGATGTACTGGGACGTGCTGATCTATTACGACGCCATCGGGCGCATCGCCCAGGGTCAGCACCCGGTCATTGATTTCTTCGTTCCGGTCGGACCGCTCGAATACTACCTGGCGGCCCTGTCGAACGCGCTGTTCCCCGTGGCGCAGCCGGTGCTTCTGACCCAATGGCTCTGGGTTCCGGTGACCTTTCCGGTGATGGCGCTGATCCTGTGGGACGTCTCGGCGCGCGGCATGAAGCCAGGGCTCGGGCTGCTGCTGCCGTTCCTCATGGTGACGGCGCTGCCGTTCAATGTGATAGACTTCTATCCCTATCCGGGCACCGACGCATTCGGCATCTACAACCGGCATGGGGCGCACCTGATCTATCTGGTGGCTGCGACCGTGCTGTTCGTGCGCAGCCCGGTGATCCAGACCATCGTGCTGAGCGTGGTGCTCTTGTCTGCGGCCTTCTGCAAGATCACCGCCTTCCTCGCCGCCGGACCGATCCTTCTGTTTGCTCTGCTGCTCGGACGGATCCGGGTTTCGACAGCCGTCGCCACGGCCCTGATCTGTCTCGTCGTGGCCGGGGCTGTGGAGCTTGTGACCGGCATGGTGAGCCTCTATGTGCGCGACATCATTGTGCTTGCGACGGAGAACACTGGCGCGCTGCTGCCGCGGTTCCTGACGGCGGCCTCGCAGCACTTCAACGTGCTGGGAGCCGGGGCAATTCTGGCCTGTGTTCTGCTGGTCGCGGCGCTTGCTTACGAGCCGGCTGCGGAAGCGCGGGAAGAGGGCAACAGGCTGGCGCGGGTTTTTGATGCCGACTGGTTCTGGGTGGGGCTGCTGCTTGCCTCCGGCCTGTTCTACGAGACCCAGAACACCGGCAGCCACGCCTTCATCATGGTCTGGCCGGCGCTGCTTGCGATCCTTCTGAAGCCGATGGCTGGCTACGGGCGCTTTGCAATTCCGGTTCTGGCGCTCGCCGCATTCACTGCGGTGCCTGATATCAGCACCATGCTGCACAAGGCCGCCCGCACGGCCGCGGTGGCGCCGGGATACATAAAGGTTGATGGGCCGGATCTGGGGCCGATCGGACAGGCCTCCGTCAAGGACGTGTTTGCCGAACAGGCCGAGCGCAAGCGGCAGATCTACATCGACCACCGCGACACCTATGAGGCGATTGCCGAGACCGAGGCGTTGCCATCCTTCCTGCAGTTCTCGGATCACGATTACCAGTACATGCTGCTTGAGGAAATACAGGCGGCGGCAGCGGCAGTCAAACGGCTTGAGGACAGTCGTGGAAGCCGGTTCGAAACCGTGCTCAATCTTGATTTCGCCAATCCCTTTCCGTTCATTCTCGACATGAAGGGCAGCTATCATGTGGCGATCGGCGCCGATCCCTACCGGGCGCTGCCGCCGATGACTGACCAAACCTTCAAGGCGGTGACTGAGACCGATCTGGTGCTTGCGCCGGTTTGCCCGGTGCTGCACTCGCGCAATCTGCTCAAGGCTCATTACGCCGAAGCCCTTGCGGGCCATGAGAAAATCGAACTCACGCCATGCTTCGAGGCCTATCTTCGCCGGGCGGCCCCCTGAGCCTGACCGGCGCATGACAAGGAACTGCGGAAACACCAAACTCTCGGCTTGACGGTGGGAACAAGGCGCAGGACAGTGTGCCCACAGGGTCGACCGCGCCTTTTGCAGGTGCGGCGGAAAGTTGCCGGTGTGATGCCGGCGATTTCAACACGGCCCCCCTGAAACCCGATGCAATTGTCTGGAGTGCATGATGGTCATTGAACCACCCTATCTGATCTTTCTTGGTGATGTTCCCGATGCGCTGGCCGCAAAAACCGGTCTTGGCATTGTCGACTGGCGTCCCGAATGGTGCATCGGTCAGTTGCGGCTTGAAGGCTGCAAGGCCGATGCCGGGATTCCCGATTTGTCCATCGCGGAGGCCAAGGAAAAGGGCGTCCAGACGATGGTCGTCGGTGCAGTCAATGCGGGGGGCGTGCTCCCCGATCACTGGGTCGCCTCCATCGTCGAGGCACTTGAGGCGGGCCTGAATGTCGCCACCGGGCTGCACACCCGGTTGGCCTCGATCCCAGAGATCGCTGAGGCCGCGGCACGCGGCGGAGCCGGATTGCATGATGTGCGGTTTTCCGATGTCCGGTTCGCCACCGGAAAGGGCACGAAGCGGCCCGGCAAAAGGGTTCTGACGGTCGGGACCGATTGCTCGGTGGGCAAGAAATACACGGCTCTTGCGCTGGAAAAGGAGATGCGGAACCGCGGCTGGAATGCAGATTTCCGGGCCACCGGGCAGACCGGCGTGTTCATTTCGGGACGGGGTGCGGCGATCGACGCGGTGGCTGCGGATTTCATCTCGGGTGCGGTGGAATGGATCGCACCGGCGGCCGAACCGGACCACTGGGACCTGGTGGAAGGGCAGGGGTCGCTGTTTCATCCGAGTTTCGCCGGGGTTTCGCTCGGTCTGCTGCACGGGGCACAGCCCGACTACTTCATCGTCTGTCACGAGCCGACCCGCACGACCATGCGGGGTGTGGGGCATCCACTGCCGAGCATCCAGGACGTGATCGATCTGACCGTCACGTGCGGGCGGCTGACCAATCCGGACATTGCCTGCGCGGGCATCGCGGTGAACACGCAGAAACTATCCGAGGAGGATGCCCGAACGCTGCTCGAAGAGCTATCGGCAACCTACGGGGTTCCGGCCACCGACCCTATCCGTTTCGGTGTTGCCTCGCTCGTGGACCGCATAGCGGAACTGGGGTGATCTCGGATCAGAAAAAGGATGCGGAATCCCTAAAACAGCACTTGCAAAGGCATATGGGAGGGATAAGGTAAACAAGCGTTCATTTAATTCATGAACGCGCGCTGAGCGCGGCGGCTGAGAGGACAGCTGCCGGGTTTGCGTCAGAAGACCGGCCATCGGGAACGGCCGGAAACGTGGGCTGGAGGGCCTGCGCCCGGGCACGGCAAAACGCCGCCCGGACAGGGAGGAGAGTGGAGGATGGAAGCCACAGGCGTGACCGCCGGCGGCAAGCCGGTGACGTTTCCGCAATATCTGCTGCTGAACGCCAAGCGTTTCGCTACACGACCGGCAATGCGCATCAAGGACTACGGCATCTGGCAGACCTGGAGCTGGTCCGAGCAGCGCGACGAGATCCGCGATCTGGCGCTGGGCCTGCAGGCGATGGGGCTTGAAGAGGGCGACCGCATCGCCATTGTCGGCTCCAACCGCCCGAGGCTCTACTGGGCCTTCTGTGCGGCCCAGTCGCTCAAGGCCATTCCGGTTCCCGTCTACGCCGATTCCGTGGCCGACGAGATCGCCTATGTGCTCAACCATGCCGGTGTGCGGTTCGCCATCGTTCAGGATCAGGAGCAGGTCGACAAGCTTCAGTCTGTGGCCGAGGACATCCCGGGGCTAACCGACATCATCTATGACGAACCACGCGGTCTTCGCGATTACGACCACACCCATCTGCACGATTTCGCAACGATCCAGGAAAAGGGCCGGCAGGCGTCGGCCTCGGACAAGGCCCTGGTGACCGACTGGGAAGAGCGTATCCGCGCCTCCGACGGCAGCGAGATCTCGGCGATCCTCTACACATCCGGGACGACCGGGCGGTCAAAAGGCGTGATGCTGACGGCGGCGGCTTCGGTGAAAGCTGCCGAGGACACCGCCAAATTCGACCATATGACCGAGAATGACGAGGTGCTGGCCTATCTGCCGCTCGCCTGGGTGGGCGACCATTACCTCAACTACGCCCAGGGCTATGCGGTAGGGCTGTGCATGAGCTGCCCGGAAAGCCCGGAAACGGTGTCCCAGAACCTGCGTGAGATTGGCCCGACCTTCTATTTCGCGCCACCGCGCGTCTTTGAAGGTTTGCTGACGAGCGTCATGATCCGCATGGAGGACGCCAGCCGGATCAAGAAGTGGTTGTTCGATCATTATCTCGCCGTCGCAAAGAAGCATGGCGAGAGAATCCTCGAAGGACGACCGGTTCCGCTTTCGGCGCGGATTTCCTACTGGCTCGGCGACAAGCTGATTTACGGCCCGCTTAGAAACGTTCTCGGCTTCACCCGCATCCGCACAGCCTATACGGCCGGCGAGGCGATCGGCCCGGACCTGTTTTCCTTCTTCCGTTCGCTGGGCATCAACCTCAAGCAGCTTTACGGGCAGACCGAGGCGTTTCTCTACGTAACGGCACAGAAGGATGGCGATGTCCGGCCGGACACGGTGGGGCCGGCGGCGCCGGATGTGGAAATCCGCATCGCCGAAAACGGCGAGGTGCAGTTCAGATCGCCGGGAATGTTTACCGGTTACTACGGGGACGAGGAAAAAACGAAGGAAACAATGACGCCGGACGGCTGGGTGATGACCGGCGACGCCGGCATCTTCGACGCCGAGGGGCATCTCAAGATCATCGACCGTGCCAAGGATGTGGGCAAGCTCACCACCGGTGCGCTCTATGCCCCGAAATACATCGAGAACAAGCTCAAGTTCTTCCCTAACATCAAGGAGGCGGTGGCCTTCGGCAACGGCCGCGATTTCGTCGCGGTGTTTCTCAACATCGACCTGACCGCGGTGGGCAACTGGGCGGAGCGCAACAACATCTCCTACGGTTCCTATCAGGAGCTGGCCGGCCTGCCGCAGATCTATGAGATGATGGCGGCGCATGTCGACCAGGTGAACAGGGACCTCGCCGCCGAGCCGATGATGGCGGGTGCGCAGATCAAGCGGTTTCTGGTCCTGCACAAGGAGCTCGAGGCTGATGACGGCGAGCTGACGCGGACCCAGAAGGTGCGTCGCGGCTTCATCGCCGAACGTTTCGAACCGCTGATCGAGGCGCTTTACAATGGATCGACCGAACAGTTCATCGAGACCGACATGACATTCGAAGACGGCCGCAAGGGCGTCATACGGGCCACAGTGAAAGTGGCGGATGCGAAAACACATCCAGCCGTCGAGACATTGCCGGAGGCCGCCGAATGAACGCCCGTGTCAAACACGTCGAGCTGCATGCCGATGATGATGGTCTCGCGCCCGGTGAGGTGATGCTCAAGCTCGACAACGTGTCGCTGTCGTTCGGCGGGGTGAAGGCGATTTCGGACATCTCCTTCGACATCCGCAAAGGCGAGATCCGCGCCATCATCGGGCCCAACGGCGCCGGCAAGACCTCGATGCTCAACGTCATCAACGGTTTTTATCATCCCCAGCAGGGGGTGATCACCTTTCGCGGCAAGGCGCGGTCGCGAATGCAGCCGTATGAGGCTGCCGCATCGGGCATCGCCCGCACGTTCCAGAACGTGGCACTGTTCAAGGGGATGTCGACGCTCGACAACATCATGTCGGGGCGGACGCTGAAGATGCACAAGAACTTCTTCTGGCAGGTGCTCAATGTCGGCCCGGCGCGCGACGAGGAGATCGAGCACCGGCTCAAGGTCGAGGAGATCATCGATTTCCTGGAAATCCAGCACATCCGCAAGACGCCGGTGGGCAAGCTGCCCTACGGTCTGCAGAAGCGGGTCGAGCTTGGCCGGGCGCTGGCGATGGAGCCCGACCTTTTGCTGCTGGATGAGCCGATGGCGGGCATGAACCTCGAGGAGAAGGAGGACATGAGCCGCTTCATCCTCGACGTGAACAACCAGATGGGGACGACGATCGCGCTGATCGAGCACGACATGGGCGTGGTGATGGACATTTCCGACCGCGTTGTGGTTCTCGATTACGGTCGCAAGATCGGTGACGGCACGCCCGACGAGGTCAAGAACAACCAGGATGTCATCGACGCCTATCTGGGGGTTTCACACTGATGGACTTTCTCTATTCAATCCTGATCGACCCCTTCGTCCAGATGGTGGAACTGCCCGACTTCTTTCTGCAGGTGCTGTGGGAAGGGTTCGTGGCGGGCGTGCTCTATGCCCTGATTGCGCTCGGGTTCGTGCTGATCTTCAAGGCCTCGGGCGTGTTCAATTTCGCGCAAGGAATCATGGTGGTGTTCGCCGGCCTCACCCTGGTGGGCCTGCATGAAAAGGGCGTTCCGGCCTATCTCGCACTGATCCTGACCATCGGTGTGATGGGGATCCTGGCGCTTGCGGTCGAACGCTTCGTGATGCGGCCCCTGGTCAACCAGCCCGACATCATCCTCTTGATGTCGACCATCGGCTTGACCTACTTCCTGATCGGTTTCGGCGAGTTCATCTTCGGTGGCGAACCGAAGCAGATGATCACCACCGAGCTTGGCCTTCCGACCGGATCGACCGCCTTCGAGATCGGTGACGGCGGTTTGCTGATCCTGCAGCACATCGACATCGCTGCAGCGGTCATCGCGATCATCATGGTTGCAGCGCTTGGCGTGTTCTTCAACAAGACCCGGATCGGACGGGCGCTTCGTGCGGTGGCCGACGATCACCAGGCGGCGCTGTCGGTGGGCATTTCGCTCAACCAGATCTGGGCCATCGTCTGGTTTGCCGCCGGCATCGTGGCGCTGACCACCGGCATCATGTGGGGAGCGCGCTCCGACGTCTCGTTTGCGCTCGAGATCATCGCGCTCAAGGCGCTTCCGGTGCTCATTCTCGGCGGTTTCACCTCGATACCCGGCGCGATTGTCGGCGGACTGATCATCGGCATGGGCGAAAAGATCGGCGAGATCTACTGGGGGCCCCTGGTGGGCGGCGGTATCGAGAGCTGGCTCGCCTACATGATCGCACTGATCTTCCTCTTGTTCAGGCCGCAGGGCCTGTTCGGCGAACGTATCATCGAAAGGGTGTAAGCGATGCACAAGAGCAGGCTATCGGCCATCGTCATCGACTGCCACACGGATCATATCGAGCAGGCGGCGGGTTTCTGGTCGCAGCTTCTCGGACAGCCCGCGCATGCCGATGAGGACGGGCATCGGGCAACGATCGAAGCGTCCGACAGCGGTGTTTCGCTGATCGTGGAAGCCGTGCACGACGAGGCCCGCATCCATTTCGACATCGAGACCGACGATCTGGCAGCCGAGATCAAGCGCATCGAGGCGCTTGGCGGCACCAAGGTTTCGGTCGTCGATCATGCCGTCATCATGGAAGCCCCGACCGGGCACAGGTTCCGGGTGTCGGCATCAAAACTGCACAGGCTGCCTGCGGGCGGAAATGTCTGGGGAGTCGACTGATGCTCTACCGCGAGTCCGGCCAGTACAAGTCGACCTATGTGGATGACCAGGCGATCTTTCCGATCCGCGAGGATCGTATCGGCGTTCTGCTCATCGGGGCGGTGGCGCTGATCATTCCGTTCGTGGCGAGCGATTTCTTCCTCAACGCCATCATGACGCCGTTCCTGATCCTCGCGCTGGCGGCGATCGGGCTGAACATCCTGACGGGCTATGCCGGGCAATTGTCGCTCGGCACCGGCGCGTTCATGGGCGTGGGCGCCTATTCCTGCTACAAGCTCACGACGATCTTTCCGGACGTGAACATCATTGTCCATGTGCTGATTTCAGGCGTGTTCTCGGCCGGTATCGGCGTGGTATTCGGCTTGCCGTCGCTCAGGATCAAGGGGCTTTACCTGGCGGTCACGACGCTTGCGGCGCAGTTCTTCCTCGAGTGGTGCTTCATCCGAATTCCCTGGCTCTACAACTACAATTCCTCAGGCGCGATCGAGGTGCCGGAGCGGCGCGGCTTCGGCGACGTGATCCTGACCGGTCCCTCGGCCGGGCCGATGACACAGTACTTTGTGGTTCTCGGCATCGTTGTGGTGCTGACGCTGGCGGTGAAGAACATCGTTCGCGGGCGCATCGGCAGGCAATGGATGATGATCCGCGACATGGACATTGCAGCCGAACTGATGGGTGTACGGCCGCTGACCGCGAAGCTTTCCGCCTTCGCGGTGTCGTCCTACCTTTGCGGCGTGGCCGGCGCGATGTTCATCTTCTTCTATCTCGGAGCCGCCGAGCCTTCCGCGTTCTCGATCACGCTGTCGTTCCAGATCCTGTTCATGGTGATCCTGGGCGGACTTGGAAGCCTGGTCGGCTCGTTCTTCGGCGCCGCTTTCATCTGGGGGCTTCCGATCGTGCTGCGCGCCGGTCTGCCCGCCCTGGGGATGGATATCGGTGCCGAGACGGTCTTCCACATCGCCACGATGGTGGTTGGTGCGTTGATCATCTTCTTTCTCATTGTCGAACCGCACGGGCTGGCAAGGCTCTGGTCGCTCGGCAAGGAGAAGCTCAGGGTCTGGCCGTTTCCATACGCCTGATCCGGATCATTGCCTGGCGTGACGCCGGAGGAGGCGTCGCGACAAGGCTGGAAATCGGCATTGTCCGGGCACGGGACCCGTCCGGACCGTCAATGTCGGGAGGTCGAGGGTCCCCGGAGTGGTGCGGTCGCCGCACCCAATGGGAGGAATACAATGCGACTGAAAAGTCTGATTGCCGGGACCGTTCTGGCCGGCACACTCGCAGGCGCAGCGCTGCCGGCCTTCGCCGACGAGCTGTACGTACCCCTGTTCAGTTACCGGACCGGCCCCTACGCCGGCTCCGGCATACCGATCGCCAACGGCATGCACGACTACCTGACCATGCTCAACGAGCGCGACGGCGGCATCAACGGTGTGAAGCTGCGCATTGCCGAATGCGAAACCGGCTACGACACGCAGAAGGGCGTGGAGTGCTACGAGCAGGTGAAGGGCGAAGGCGCGCTGGTGATCAGCCCCTATTCGACCGGCATCACGCTGCAGGTGATCCCGAAGGCATCGGTTGACCAGATCCCGGTTCTGTCGATGGCCTATGGTCTTTCGGCCGCGGCTGAAGGCAACACCTTCCCCTGGGTCTTCAATCCGCCCAACACCTACTGGGACGGCGCTTCGGCAATCGTGACCGACATTGCACGCCGCGAAGGTGGCGGCGATGACGCGCTCAAGGGCAAGAAGATTGGTTACATCTTCCTCGACGCCGGCTATGGCCGCGAGCCGATCCCGCTGCTTGAAAAGATGGCGAGCGACATGGGGTTTGAGCTGCTGCAGTACCCGGTTCCGGGCAAGGAAATGCAGAACCAGTCGTCCCAGTGGCTCAACATCCGCCGCGACCGCCCCGACTACATGATCATGTGGGGCTGGGGCGCCATGAGCCCGACCGCGGTCAAGGAAGCCACCAAGATCCGCTATCCGATGGACAAGTTCTACGGCATCTGGTGGTCGGGCGGCAATGACGATGCGGCAGCCGGCGGCGAAGCGGCCAAGGGCTACCGCACGCTCAACTTCCATGGCGTGGGATCGGACTATCCGGTGATGGACGACATCAAGAAACATGTCGTTGACGCCGGCAAGAGCGAGGTCGATCCGGCCAAGTTCGCCGACAACCTCTACAACCGCGGTGTCTACAACTCGATGCTGATCGCCGAGGGCATCCGCCGGGCACAGGAGATCACCGGCAAGACCGTGATCGACGCCAAGGACATGCGTGTGGGCCTCGAGAACCTCGACATCACCGAGGAGCGGCTCAAGGAAATGGGCATGGAAGGATTTGCCCTGCCGATGAAGCTCTCTTGCGAGGATCATTCGGGCCATCACAAGGTCTATGTGGTCGAATGGGACGGCAAGGACTGGCAGAAGTCCGGCGACTGGTTCTCGCCGGACGTCGACCTGGTCAAGCCGCTCCTGGAACAGGCTGCAAAGGACTATGCGGAGAGCAATGCTCCGTGGCCTGAGCGCACCGAGGCCTGCGTCAACTGACCGGCTGACAAGAACCGGCCTGCCGCGCGAGGCATATCTTGCGCGGCAGGTCTATCGTCCGACTTCCAGATCGAGGCTCCTCATCATGTCGACAGCTGCTTCCGCCGAACCGCAGACAAAGCCGAACATCCTGTCGGTGAACAATATCGAGGTCATCTACGATCATGTGATCCTTGTTCTCAAGGGCGTGTCGCTGGTGGTGCCCGAGGGCGGGATCGTTGCGCTTTTGGGGGCAAACGGCGCGGGAAAATCGACGACGCTGAAAGCGATCTCAAACCTGTTGCGCTCCGAGCGCGGCGAGGTGACGAAGGGATCGATCGAATTCGAGGGCAAGCGGATCGAGGCGCAGACCGCCAATGAACTGGTCCGGCGCGGATGTATCCAGGTGATGGAAGGCCGGCATTGCTTCGGCCACCTGACGGTCGAGGAAAACCTCTTGACCGGAGCCTTCACGCGCCGCGACGGAAATGCGGCGATCAAGCGCGACATCGAGATGGTGTATGACTATTTTCCGCGGTTGCGCGAGCGCAAGTCGAGCCAGGCCGGATACACATCCGGCGGTGAACAGCAGATGACGGCGATTGGCAGGGCGCTGATGAGCCGGCCGAAAATGATTCTGCTCGACGAGCCTTCGATGGGGCTGGCGCCGCAGTTGCAGGAGGAGATCTTCGAGATCGTCCGGCAGCTCAACCACGAGCAGGGCGTTTCTTTCCTGCTGGCGGAACAGAACACCAACATCGCGCTGCGTTACGCCACCTATGGCTACATTCTCGAATCCGGGCGTATCGTCATGGACGGTGTCGCCAAGGATCTGCGCGAGAACGAGGACGTGAAGGAGTTCTACCTCGGAGTAGGCGGCGAGGGCCGACGCTCGTTCAAGAACGTGAAGCACTACAAACGCCGCAAGCGCTGGCTGGCCTGACGCGGCGATCCTGTTTGAGGCGGGCCGATCATAACATGCCTCGCAGTGGCGTGCCAGGAGACCGGGAGCCGGAGCCGCGCCAGGGACTGAATTGTTTCACCGGGACTTGTCTTCCCCGGCACAAGCGGATAAATTAAACGAACGTTCATTTAATTGTGTGAAGCATGGCGCGACGGGCGGGTTCAACGGGAGCGGAAACGGCGGAGAAGCTGCGCAACGCGGCCCTGGAGCTGTTTGCGAAATCAGGTTACGCCGCCGTTTCGATGCGGGCAATCGCGGCTGCGACCGGGGTTCAGGCCGGCGCGATCTACAATCATTTCCCGACCAAGCAGGACCTGCTCAACGAGCTTTTGCAGGTTCACATGGAGACGCTGCTGTCGAGTTGGGAGGAGGCCGAGACGCCCGGGCTGGCTCCCCCGGATGCGCTTGAGCAATTCGTGCGCTTTCACATTCGTTATCACCTTGACCGGTCGCGCGAGGTTTTCATCTCCTACATGGAACTTAGAAGCCTCGAGGATGGAAACTTTCACGAAATCGAGCGGTTGCGGCGTCAGTACGAAAAGGCGCCGAGAGCCATTCTGGAGCGCGGAGCGGCGGATGGGTCATTCGACATCATTGATCCGCAGGTCAGCACGATGGCGATCATTGCGATGCTCAACGGGATGACGACCTGGTACCGGGAAAGCGGACGGCTGTCGCTCGACGAGATCGAAGCGGTCTATGTGCGGCTGGTGGCGCGGCTGGTCGGACAACGAGAGGAAGGTTGAGATGTTTTCAACAAGCATGAATTTCGGCCTCGGTGAAGAGGTCGATGCGCTGCGCGACACCGTTGCGCGGTTCGCGCGGGAGCGGATCGCTCCGGTTGCCGATGAAACCGACCGGGACAACCAGTTCCCCATGCATCTCTGGACGGAGATGGGTGAACTGGGCCTTTTGGGCATGACTGCAGATCCTGATTTCGGCGGAACCGGCATGGGTTATCTTGCACACACCGTGGCAATGGAGGAAATCAGCCGCGCTTCCGCCTCGATCGGCCTGTCCTATGGCGCGCATTCCAATCTCTGCGTCAACCAGATCAACCGCTGGGGCAACCAGGCGCAAAAGGAGAAATACCTGCCGGCGCTGTGCTCGGGCGAAAATGTCGGCGCGCTGGCGATGAGCGAACCGGGATCGGGATCGGACGTTGTCTCGATGAAGCTCAGGGCCGAAAAGCGCAATGACCGCTATGTGCTCAACGGCAACAAGATGTGGATCACCAATGGGCCTGACGCCAATACGCTGGTGGTCTACGCAAAGACCGACCCCGAAGCCAAATCGCGCGGGATCACGGCATTCCTGATCGAGAAAGGCATGGCCGGTTTTTCGACTGCGCAGAAGCTCGACAAGCTCGGCATGCGTGGCTCCAACACCTGCGAGCTGGTGTTCGAGGATTGCGAAGTGCCATTCGAAAATGTGCTGGGCGAGGAAGGTCAGGGGGCCAGGATCCTGATGTCCGGGCTCGATTATGAGCGTGTGGTGCTTTCGGGCGGGCCGCTCGGCATCATGGCGGCGGCAATGGATGTGGTGGTTCCGTACTGCCACGAGCGCAAGCAATTCGGCGAGCCGATCGGCAGTTTCCAGCTCATGCAGGGCAAGCTGGCCGACATGTACACGACAATGAACGCCTGTCGGGCCTATGTCTATGCGGTGGCGGCGGCCTGCGACCGGGGCGAGACCACGCGCAAGGATGCTGCGGGCTGCATTCTCTATTCCGCCGAGAAGGCGACACAGGTGGCGCTTGAGGCGATCCAGGCACTCGGCGGCAATGGCTACATCAACGATTACCCGACCGGACGACTGCTGCGTGACGCCAAGCTCTACGAGATCGGCGCGGGAACCAGTGAGATCCGCCGGATGCTGATCGGCCGCGAGATGATGGCGGAGACGGCGTGATGTTATGTGGTTTGAAATAACGTAAAATATCTGTATATTATGTTTATTATCGATAAACATAAAGGAAACTGTTATGTTGCATGAGAGCATTCGTCCCGGATCGGAGAAGGCGCGCATCTGGCAGATTTGCGATGAACTGTTCGCCCAGCGCGGCGTAATCCCTTCGGGGCGCGAAGTCGCTGACATCTACGTGTCCGAAGGTGGAAACGAGGGGACGGGGTTCACCCAATATTCTCACTGGAAGAAGGCGCTTGCCGAAGAGCAGGAGGCGCGCGCCGGGAATGGGGCGGATCCACTTGAGCCGGGCTCGGTCGATTTCAGGGCGTTGAACGTGAGCGCCGACGGCGCATTGGTGCTGCCGGCCGATATCCGCCGCGCGATGGCGCTCGACAAGGATGGCCGCGTGACGGTGCATGTGCGGGATGGAGAACTCATGGTGATCTCGCCGATGGCGGCGGTGCGGCGCCTGCAGAAAAAAGCCCGCGAATTGGTGCCCGGCACCAGCCTCGTTTCGGACGAGTTGATCGCTGACCGCCGGCTGGAAGCGCAGCAGGAATGAGTGGCACCTTGCTCGATGCCTCTGCTGTGCTGGCCCTGGCTTTCAACGAACCAGGCGCGGACATCGTCGCGTCCGTCCTTGACGAAGCTGCGGTGAGCGCCGTCAATCTGTCAGAAGCCGGCGCCAAGATGATTGAAAAGGGGTTCGAGCCGGACCAAGCCATCGGATGGCTTCTGGCGCTTGGCTTGCGCATCCTGCCGTTCGAGTCAGCGCATGCGGATCGGGCGGCGCGGCTGCGCACGAACCTGACCCGGAAGAAGCTCTCCTTCGCTGATCGGGCCTGCATCGCCACCGCCGCTCTCGAAAACGGGAGAGCATTGACCGCTGATCGCATTTGGGCTGATCTCGACCTGCCCTGCGAAGTGGAGCTTATTCGCTGATGTCTGTCATCCAATCCAAAATCTCCACCAACTCGCAGGCGTTCAAGGACAACGCGGCTCGGATGGCGGAGCAGATCGAAGAGGTTTCGGCGGCCGCCGCGCTGCATGGGCAGGGCGGGCCGGAGGCTTCGCGCGAGCGCCATGTCGGGCGTGGCAAACTGCTGCCGCGAGACCGGGTGGCGGGGCTCATCGATCCGGACTCGCCGTTTCTCGAAATCGGGCGGTTCGCCGCGCACGATCTTTACGGCGGGGATATTGCCAGCGCAGGGGTGATCGCGGGGGTGGGACGGGTCAACGGCCGGGACGTGATGGTGGTCTGCAACGACGCCACGGTGAAAGGTGGCACCTACTACCCGATGACCGTGAAGAAGCATCTTCGCGCTCAGGAGATCGCGCTTGAGAACCATCTTCCTTGCGTCTATCTCGTCGATTCCGGCGGCGCCAACCTGCCGAACCAGGACGAGGTGTTTCCCGACCGGGATCATTTCGGCCGGATCTTTTTCAACCAGGCCAATATGAGTGCCGCCGGCATTGCGCAGATCGCGGTGGTGATGGGGTCTTGCACGGCGGGCGGCGCCTATGTGCCTGCGATGAGCGACGAGACCATCATCGTGCGCGACCAGGGCACGATCTTTCTGGCAGGCCCGCCGCTGGTCAAGGCCGCAACAGGCGAGGTGGTCAGCGCCGAGGATCTGGGCGGCGGCGACGTGCACACGCGGCTTTCCGGTGTGGCCGATCATCTGGCCGACAATGACGCCCACGCGCTCGAACTGGCTCGTCAGGCGGTGGCCAATCTCAATGACCGGGGCCGGGCGGGACTGTGCCAGATGGAGTGTCTGCCGATGGAAGATCCGCTCTACGATCCGGCGGAGATCGCCGGCATCATTCCCGCCGACACGCGCCAGCTCTACGACATTCGCGAGGTGATCGCCCGCATCGTAGACGGCTCGCGGTTCGACGAGTTCAAGGCGCGCTACGGCACCACCATTGTCTGCGGCTTCGCCCATGTGATGGGCATGCCGGTGGGCATCGTCGCCAACAACGGCGTGCTGTTTTCGGAAAGTGCCGTGAAGGCGGCGCATTTCATCGAGCTCTGCTCGCAGCGCAAGGTGCCGCTGGTGTTTCTGCAGAACATCACCGGCTTCATGGTCGGTCAGAAATACGAGGCCGGCGGCATCGCCAAGAACGGCGCCAAGATGGTGACCGCCGTTGCCACCACCAAGGTGCCGAAGATCACCATGATTGTTGGCGGCTCTTTCGGGGCCGGCAACTATGGCATGTGCGGCCGGGCCTATTCGCCCCGCTTCCTGTGGACCTGGCCCAACAGCCGGATTTCGGTGATGGGCGGCGAGCAGGCGGCCGGCGTGCTGGCCACCGTCAGGCGCGATGCCATCGAGCGCAAGGGCGGTGAGTGGTCAACCGAGGACGAGGCAGAGTTCAAGCGCCCGACCATCGAGATGTTCGAGCGGCAGTCGCACCCGCTCTACGCTTCGGCGCGGTTGTGGGATGACGGCATCATCAATCCGCTGAAATCCCGCGAGATCCTGGCGCTCAGCCTGTCGGCGGCGCTGAATGCGCCGGTGGAAGATACCAAGTTCGGCGTGTTCAGGATGTGATCGACCAATCTCCCCTTGGGGGATTGGGCGCCGAAAGCGCTCGCGGCAGAAACGGAATTCCGAAAAGCCAGAATGTGGGACTGACATGACCATCACCAAGATCCTCATCGCCAACCGGGGCGAGATTGCCTGCCGGATCATCCGAACGGCGCGGACAATGGGCATCGCCACGGTGGCGGTGTATTCGGATGCCGATGCCAGCGCGCTGCATGTGGAAATGGCCGATGAGGCGGTGCTGATCGGGCCAGCTGCGGCGAGCGATAGCTATCTGAATTCTGACGCTGTGCTGAACGCGGCCAACGTCACGGGCGCGGATGCCATTCATCCCGGCTACGGTTTCCTGTCGGAAAATCCGGAATTTGTAGAAAGGGTCGAAAGGGCTGGGCTGATCTTTATCGGGCCGTCGGCCAGGGCGATCCGGGCGATGGGATTGAAGGATGCGGCGAAGGCGCTGATGGAGAAGGCCAAGGTTCCGGTGGTGCCGGGCTATCATGGCGAGGCACAGGACCTGGTGGTGCTTGCGGGCAAAGCCAACGAGATCGGGTTTCCGGTGCTGATCAAGGCGCGGGCCGGTGGCGGCGGCAAGGGCATGCGCAAGGTCGACCGGCAGGAAGACTTCTCCGCAGCCCTTTCCTCTGCGCGGCGCGAGGCCAAGGCGTCCTTCGGTGACGACCGGGTGCTGGTCGAAAAATATGTCGCCACGCCGCGGCACATCGAGATCCAGGTTTTCGGCGACAGCCACGGCAATGCGGTTCACCTGTTCGAGCGGGATTGCTCGGCGCAGCGGCGGCACCAGAAGGTGATCGAGGAGGCCCCTGCGCCGGGAATGCCCGACGACATGCGTGAAGCGATGGGGGCTGCGGCGGTGCAGGCTGCCAAGGCGATCGACTATGCGGGCGCGGGCACGGTCGAGTTCATCGTCGACGCGAGCGAGGGTCTGAGGGCGGACCGCTTCTGGTTCATGGAGATGAACACCCGGCTGCAGGTCGAGCATCCGGTCACCGAGATGATCACGGGGCTCGATCTCGTCGAGTGGCAGATCCGCGTGGCCTCGGGCGAGCCGTTGCCGATGGCGCAGGGGCAGCTGTCGATCAACGGCCATGCGGTTGAAGCGCGGATCTATGCCGAGGATGCGGAAAAGGGGTTTCTTCCGGCGGTCGGGCGGCTTGCGCATCTGGCTTTCCCCAGAGGCGATATCAGGGTGGATTCCGGTGTCCGGTCCGGCGATGAGATCACACCATTCTACGACCCGATGATCGCCAAGATGGTCGCCCACGGCAAGACGCGCACCGAAGCGCTGGGCAAGCTTGCCGGAGCGCTGGGACGCACAGAGATTGCCGGCACCGTAACCAACACGGCGTTTCTCGCACGGCTTTGCCGGGATGAGGATTTTGCCGCGGGACGGCTCGACACCGGCCTGATCGACCGCAACTTGGAAAGCCTGACAGCGCGGGTGCCCGCACCGGAACCGATCACCGTATTGGCAGTGCTTGCGGCGTCCGGAATGGTTCCCGCCAGTAGCGGAAAGCCGGTTTCGGTTGCGGAGATCGGTCCATTCGAGGCCTGGGGTATGCCCGCCCGCACCGTGGGAATGGAGCTTGACGGAACAGATACGGTTTTCCATGTGGCGCGCGAAGGCAAGGACGCCTGGATGGTCTCCGGCGACACCCTTGCGGATGGCGGTTTGCGCTTCGATGCCGTTCGCCGCAACGGCGACGACTGGTTGTTCAGCACAGACGGCGTGACCCGGCGCTGCCGTCTTATCTTGAGTGAAAGCGAAGTGGTTGTCTTCCATGAGGGGCTCACCCATCGCTTCGCACGGCCCAGGGGCCTGCGCGCGGACGATCTTGCGGCCGGCGGCGATCAGGTCGTCTCAATGATGCCGGGTATCATCAAACAGGTGCTGGTCGAGCCGGGGCAGGAAGTCCGCGCGGGCGACGCAATGGTGATCATGGAAGCCATGAAGATGGAAATGACGCTCTCCGCACCACGCGACGGTACGGTTGCGGAGGTCATGGTCGCCGCCGGAAGCCAGGTGGCCGACGGCGCCGTGCTGGCAACACTGGCGGAGGAGGCCCGCGCCGCTTGATCCGTGTTGACGGGCGGCGCTTGAACCGGGGCGTGGAAGCCCCACATGGCGTGGGCGGAAGATCGGCTTCCGCGATCGGCCGAGAAGGGGACAGATCATGACCGAAACGCCCGAGACAGTGCTCGAATTCTGGTTTTCCGAGCTCACGCCAAAACAGTGGTTTGTCAAGGAAGATGCCATCGACCGGCAGATCGCCGAGCGGTTTACCGGCCTGCACCTAGCGCTTGCGCGTGAAGTCCCCGACACATGGCGCGCCACACCCGAAGCCTGGCTGGCATTGACCATCGTCTATGACCAGTTTCCGCGCAACATCTACCGGGACACCCCGCTGGCGTTTGCCACCGACGGGCTGGCGCTGCGCGAGGCGAAACAGGCAATCGCGGCAGGCGCCGATGCGCGGGTGAGCAAAGACAGGCGGATCTTCTTCTACATGCCGTTCGAGCATTCCGAGGACCTTGCCGATCAGGATATGTGCGTCGCTCTTTGTGAGGCTCTGGGGGATGAGACCTACCTCGATTACGCACATCGGCATCGTGATGTAATCGCCAAGTTCGGGCGCTTTCCGCATCGAAACCCGATCTTCAGGCGGGAATCGACGCCCGCCGAGGAAGCCTATCTTTCCGAACCCGGCGCCGGCTTCTAGAAGGCTTCGTCTCTGCGACAGGGCTTCCTGCGCTGGTTTATCCGGCTTGCCTGCGCGATTTCCGGCATGAAGGCGGTGCGATTTTTCGTTGTCGCCGTACCGGCTTGTTCCGCTCAGTCTTCCTGACCGCCGCCGAGAACCCGGGGCTTCGGTGGTGAGATTGGCCGCTTGCCGCAGGCTTCCAAGGCGGGTTTCCACTTTCCCGATCGTGATCTAATGATAAAGCCGTGAGACAGTTGAGAACAGGGACGCCATGCGCTTTGACCGCCTGACCGCCTTTTTGCTGGCCGGATTGCTTCTGGCCGCGCCGCTTGCCCCTGTTCATGCCCAGACTGCCACTGACGGTGGGAGCACCGAAGCCCCGGCCGCTTCTGCCGAGACCGCGACCAGCGGGCAAGCCGCTTCCGGAAACAGCAACGCACCGAATTCGGACCGGGCGGGAGCCAGCACGGCGATGCCGGCCGTTTCCCCCGTAATCGTGCAGGCTGAACAGAGCCTGGCAACGGCTGAAGCCGACATGGGGCGGCTGCAAGAACGGGTCGATGACAACGCGGAGAATGACAGCAGGCTGATCGATCTCAAGCTGGAGGCCGAGGCCCTGGCCCGGTCCATGCTTGACATCGGCGTGAGCTTGCGGCCGCGGCTGACCGAAATCAAGGCGCGGATCGATCAGCTGGGACCTCCTCCCGGGGAGGGGGAACCCGCTGAACCCGAGGCGCTGGCGGAGGAACGTGCGCGGCTGGCCGAGGAGCGCGCGGCGATCAACCAACTGACGGGCCGCGCGGAAGCCGTGTCGGTTCGCGCCAGTGAAATCGGCGACACCATCAGCGGATTGCGCCGGGATCTGTTTGCCGAGACACTTTTCAAGCGCACGGAGATAGGCCCAGGCCTGATGGCCGAGGCGGTCGATGCCGTTGAAGAGGAGATTAGCCAGTTCCAGCGCATCTACGGCTCGTGGCTCCGGTTCGTCTGGTCGTTCAAATGGGAAGCGCTGCTTGCCTGGTGCTTCTTTTCGCTTCTCGCCGCGCTGATCCTGGTACCGGGCGCTTACCGGTTGTTCGGCAATCTCATCAACCGTGATCCCTATGACGAGGATCCGCCCTATACGAGCCGCATGTCGGTGGCGTTCTGGTCCACGGTGATCCCCTCGTTGGCGATGGCGGCGCTCGCCTTCGTCGTCTACCTTCTGCTCGACAGCCTGACCCTGCTTCGCCGGGATGTCGCGCCGGTAATCTCGGCGGTTCTGGCAGCACTTGCCGGCGTCTATTTCGTCAGCAAGCTTGCGCGGGGGATCCTTGCTCCGCGCATGCCGGCCTGGCGGCTGGTGAACCTTTCCAATGGCGGGGCACGGCTGCTCTATCCGCTGGTCGTAGCGCTGGTTGCGGTGAACGGGCTCGATTACGTCCTCAATGCGGTGAGCCAGACACTGAATTCACCGGTCGTTCTGACCGTCGCCAAGGGGTTTGTCTCGGTCCTGATCATGGCCCTGATCCTGATTGGCATGGCGGCAGGCAAACCCATGGTTGCGCCTTCCAAGGATCCCTCCGATGGCGGCCAGCGCTGGCCGAGGGTGATTTCGGCAACACTTCTGGTCGCAGGCATCGGCCTTATCGTGACGGCGCTGCTCGGTTACATCGGGCTGGCGCGGTTCGTCGCCACCCAGATTGTTGTCACAGGCGCAATCTTGACGACAATGTATATCGGCTATCTCTCCGGCAAGGCCGTCTCTGCGCCAGATGCCTTTGCCCACACCGCTGTCGGGCGGTGGCTCGAAGCTCGCTACAATCTGGGCGCCGTTTCGCTCGACCAGGCGGGCCTCGCCGCGGGCCTGTTGATCAATCTTCTCGTCCTGATGCTTGGTGTGCCGCTGATCCTGCTGCAATGGGGCTTTCAGGTTCAGGACATCGAACTGTGGTTCTACAGGATGATGACCGATATCCGTATCGGCGGGATCACCATCTCGCTGGTCGGCATAGTCATCGGTATCCTGCTGTTCATGGTCGGCCTGGTGGTCACGCGCTGGTTCCAAGGGTGGCTCGATGGCAGCGTAATGTCACGCGGCCGCCTCGATACCGGCGTGCGTAACTCGATCAAGACCGGGATCGGCTATCTCGGAGTGGCAATTGCCGGGCTTATCGGCGTGATGGCGGCGGGCATCGACTTGTCGAGTCTTGCGCTTGTGGCCGGTGCGCTGTCTCTCGGTATCGGTTTCGGCCTTCAGAACATCGTCAGCAACTTCGTCTCCGGGTTGATCCTGCTGGTCGAGCGACCCTTCAAGGTGGGCGACTGGGTGTCCACCAGCACCACGGAAGGGTTCGTCAAGCGGATCTCGGTGCGTGCCACGGAGATCGAGACCTTCACGCGCCAGTCGATCATCGTGCCCAATTCGGAACTGATCAACTCGCCGGTCGGCAACTGGACGCACCGGAACAAGTTAGGTCGCGTCGATGTGCCGATTGGCGTGAGTTACAATTCGGATCCGCGACAACTTATCTCGATCCTGATAGAAATTGCCAACGGTCATGAGCTTGTATTGCGCAATCCGGAACCGGTGGTCCACTTTTCGGGTTTCGGCGAATCCTCGCTGGACTTTGTGCTGAAGTGCCACGTTGCCGACGTTCTGGATGGAATTACAGTCCGGACCGAGCTGAGCCTGCGCGTGTTCGAGCGGCTTCGCGAGGAAAACATCGAGATCCCGTTCCCGCAGCGCGATCTCAACATCAAGATCGGCGAAAACGGCGAAGCACTGGGCGTTCTGTCCGAGAGACTGTCCGGGGCGGATGCGGGACAGCCGAAGCCTGGAAAGACTGGTGCGCGCGGCCGCAAAAGGTCGGCGGGGTCCGAAACGGAAGAAAAACCAGCACACAGAGGCAGGCGGGGAAAGCAGAGGGCCGATTCACTGGAACCGGATTCAGGCGAGGGAGACCGCTGATCTCCGTTCAGACTGCATTCAGTTTCGCAATGATAGAAGTCACCTCAAACCGGGCAGTGAGCTGACCGGAATTCTTCAACAGGGAGCGGCGGCAGATGCCGTCGAAGACCGATGAAAACAATCTTTGCTGCGATCGCGTTGAGCCTTGCTATGGTGGGGGCCTCGGCCGCCGCGACTGTGATCAACAAGGACGACCAGTCCCACATTCTCATCGTCACCGAAGGCAGCACCAAGGTTGAAGTGGTTCTCAATGCCGGCGCCACCACTCTGCTCTGCCCGGCGGGGTGTTTCATCACCATGCCGTCCGGTGACCGTGAAACGCTTTCGGGCGAAGAGACGATCGAGATCATCAACGGCAGCGCCGTCATCAAGTAATCCCGCCGGTTCAAACATTCCGCCGCAGACCGTCCATGTTCAGATCCTGGAAGCTCAGCGGCGGTGCAATCCTAGGCATCCGCTCTGGGCCAGGTGTCGACCATGGACAAGATACTCGTCAGTTCCTGCCTCTTGGGGCGTCCCGTGCGCTACAATGGCGCCGGCAAGCGGGTTGAAAGCGCATTGCTCGACCTCTGGCGCGAACAAGGGCGCATCGTTGCTCTTTGCCCCGAAGTTGCCGCGGGGTTCCCGACACCGCGCCCGCCTGCCGAAATAGAACCCGGCAAGCAGGCGGAAGATGTGCTTGCCGGCAATGCGCGGATCCATGAACGATCCGGCGCGGATGTGACCGTCCAGTTCCGGTCGGGCGCCGACATCGCCCTTGCAACAGCACGTTCCCATGATTGCCGTTTTGCGCTGCTGACCGATGGAAGTCCGTCATGCGGCACATCATTCGTTTACAGCGGGCGCTTTGACGGTGTTTCACGAGAGGGAAAAGGCGTGGTCGCGGCACTTCTGTCGCAAAACGGAATTGCCGTGTTCGCCGAAAACCAGATCGAACTGCTTGCCGAGGCCCTCGATCGGCAGATCTGAGTGTTCGATGGCAGCGCTTCTGACTTGCCGTCACCGAAATCCGAAATCGCCGGTCGCTGTGCCGCTGGTCGTGCAGCATTGAGAGAATGTCGTAGACAGGCTCTGGTTTTGATGCGGCAGATTCTAAATTCCGCTCCGAGTGCAAACAGGGTTCGAGACAATGGCAGAATTTCCGAAACAGGCGAAGGTAGTCATCATCGGTGCTGGCGGCATCGTCGGCGCGTCGATCGCACACCATCTGATCGAACGCGGGTGGGACGATATCGTCGCAATCGACAAGTCGGGCATTCCGACAGATATCGGATCGACGGCGCACGCTTCGGATTTTTGCTACACCACCAGTCACGATTATCTCTCGGTCTGGACAACCCAGTATTCGATCGAATTCTTTGAAAAGATGGGTCACTATGCCCGCATCGGCGGGCTCGAAGTGGCGCGGACAGGCGACGACGCGTGGATGGAGGAAATCAAGCGGAAGCTCTCCTCGGCGAGGGCTTTCGGCACCAGGGCGCATTATGTTTCGCCAGCCGAGATCAAGGAAAAGTTTCCGCTTATCGAGGAAGATCAGGTCATGGGCGGGTTGTTCGATCCCGATGCCGGCCTCGTCATTCCGCGCTCGCAGACTGTTGCCGGCAAGCTGATCGATCTCGGTGAGAAATCCGGCAAGCTCCGGGCCTTCTCCAATACGCCGGCGCAATCGCTGATCGTCGAAAACGGACGCATCACCGGTGTCGTGACCCATCGCGGCACGATCATGGCCGACCATGTCGTTGTCTGTGCCGGTTTGTGGGGGCGCCTGATCGCCGAGATGGTCGGCGAGGATCTGCCGGTGATGCCGATTGATCATCCTCTGACATTTTTCGGCCCCTACAATGAATTCGAAGGGACCGGAAAGGACATCGGTTATCCGCTGCTGCGCGATCAGGGCAATTCGGCCTATATGCGCGACACGGGCGATCCGAAGACCGCCGAGGGCGGACAGATCGAGTGGGGTTACTACGAGACCGACAATCCCCGGCTCTGCCACCCGCGCGAACTTCTCGAAAAGCACGAGGCGCGGCTTTCACCCTCGCAGCGCGATCTTGACATGGAGCAGATCATCACCCCGCTCGAGCGCGCGATGGAACTCACCCCGATCCTGGGTGAACTGGGTTACAACGAAAGCCACTCCTTCAACGGCCTGCTCCAGGTGTCTGCCGCCGGCGGTGCCTCCTGCGGCGAAAGCCAGAAGGTGCGCGGGCTCTGGTATTGCGTTGCGATCTGGGTCAAGGACGGCCCCGGTTACGGCAAGCTGATCGCCGACTGGATGACGGACGGACGGACCGAGATCGACCACAATCCTGTCGACTATGCCCGTTTCTATCCACACCAGCTCACCGAGGAATTCATCGAAACACGCTGCTACGAGGCGGCCCAGAAGGTCTATTATCCGGCCGTTCATCCGCGCGAGCCCTATGCGTCGAGTCGCGGTGTCAAGCGGTCGCCGTTTTACGACCGCGAAGTGGAACTCGGCGGTCATTTCATGGAGCTTGGCGGTTGGGAGCGCGCCCATGGCTACGCGGCCAACGAGCACCTGCTGGAAAAATACGGCGATCGCATTCCGGTGCGGGAGAACGAGTGGGACAACCGCCATTTCTGGCGTGTGTCGAATGCCGAGCATCTGCAGCTTTCCGAAGACTGCGGCATTATCAATCTGTCGCATTTCCACATGGTCGACATCGAGGGGCCGGACCACGTTGCCATGCTGGAATGGCTGTGCGCCGCCAAGATCGGCGGCGACAACAACATCGGCAAGGGCATTTACACCCACTTCCTCGATGACGAGGGCATGGTCCGCGCGGATTTCACCGTCATCCGCATGGAGGATCGCTGCCGGCTGATCAACGGCGCAGATGCGGGCCCGCGCGATTTCCACTACATGCGCCGCGTTGCCGAGGACAAGGGTTATGACGTCACCATTACCGATGTGAGCGAGAAGTTCACCACCATCGGCATATGGGGTCCGAATGCCCGCGAGACGCTCAAAAAGGTCGTGGCCGATCCGGCGGGCCTCGATATCGAGAACTTCCCCTTTGCCGCCATCAAGCCAATCGAGATTGCCGGCAAGACGGTATCGGCGTTCCGCCTCTCCTATGTCGGCGAGCAGGGCTGGGAGCTGCACATGAAATATGAGGACGGCCTCGCGGTCTGGGACGCGCTGCGTTCGACTGGCGTCACGCCGGTTGGTGTCGAAACCTACGCCAACTCCCGCCGCATGGAAAAAAGCCTGCGGCTGCAAAACGCCGATCTTCTGACACAGTACAACCTGATCGAAGCCGATCTGGCGCGGCCCAAGGTCAAGGACGCCGATTTCCGCGGCAAGGAAAAGCACCTTGAATATAAGGCGCGGGACCAGCAGCCGGCGATGCTCTGCACTCTTGTTATGACCGACAATGTCGACAGTTCGGGAGTGGCGCGCTATCCGGTCGGAATCATGCCGGTTGTCGATCCCGCCAGCGGCGAGGTGCTGGTGGACAGCCTCGGCCGTCGCTCCTACACCACATCGGTGGCTTTCGGTCCGACCATCGGCAAGAACATCGCGCTGGCCTATCTGCCGCAGGACTATTGCAAGGTCGGGCGTAAGTTGAATGTCGAGTACTTCGCGGAAAGCTTCCCCGTGGAAGTGGCGGCCGTCGGCTACAAGCCGCTTTACGATCCGGAGAATCTCAAGCCACGCAGCTGATCCTTCCCGCAGTTTGGGCACAGGTCCGCGGCAATCTGGTTCGAAGGCAGCGGCAATCACAGGTTCTGCCTCCAAGGATGCCATGCTAACCTTACGGCATGGCAGAATGGTTGCGACCCTTCTTGATTGCCCTTGGGCTGGCTCTGACGTTCCAGCCCGCATCGGCGCGCGAGCCGGTGGATGTGACACTGGTTCTGGCCGTGGACGTCTCACGCTCGATGTCGACGCGCGAACTGGAAATCCAGCGAGACGGCTATGCCGCGGCCCTTGCGCATCCCGATGTCATCCGTGCAATCGGCCAGGGTGCCTACGGCCGGATCGCAGTGACCATGTTCGAGTGGGCGGGCAACGGTTCGATACGTCAGGTCTTTGACTGGACGCTGCTCGAGACTGCTGCGGATGCCCAGGCGCTGTCGGAACAGGTGGGGCAATCACAACCGCGTGCCCAGCGCCGGACCTCGATTTCCGGGGCCATCGAACATGCTCTGGCGCGCCTTGAAGCCTCTCCCTGGGAGGGCTTTCGCAAGGTAATCGACATCTCGGGGGACGGGCCGAACAATCAGGGAAACCCGGTGCTGGACGCGCGTGCGAAGGCGCTTGAGCAGCGGGTCGTCATCAATGGATTGCCTCTGATGACCAGCGACGGTCCGGGCGGCGGTTTCAACATCGACGATCTTGATGCCTATTACACGAATTGTGTGATCGGAGGGCCCGGCAGCTTCCTGGTGCCGGTGACGCAATGGGAGCAGTTTCCCGAAGCAATCCGCCGCAAGCTTATCCTTGAAATCGGCGGGACCATGCCAGAGCATCCTTCCATCCGGTTGGCTCAGGCATTCGATTTCGGTTCGCCAAAAACCTCAGCCGAGCCTTACGATTGTCTTGTCGGTGAGAAGATCTGGGAACAGCGCCGCTGGATTTTCGACGAGCCGTAGTCCTGTATCGGCACAGAAAAGCTCACTTTCGGAGAATGCTGACACGGGTGCGCAGCGCCTGTCGCGACAGGATGATTCATTCGTGTCCCACCCTGACTTTCACCCGTCATTTTTCATTTTCACCATGTTCAAGTGTTAACCCAAATTCAATTTCGGCAATGCTAATACTCCAAAAATCACGGGGGCTTTTTGCATGTTTATCGGTATTTCAGGAATGCAGTATTCGGGTGGATCTCTTGCGGACCACCGGATTGTCGTGGTCGAGGATTCCAACGTCTTCACATCCATGATCGGCCAGAAGCTGAAGGAGGCTTTCGATATCGATATCGAGGTCTGCCGCAATTTCGAGGAACTGCAACTGGCTTTCGAATATGGCGAGAAGCCGATCACGCTGGCGATCTCGAACGTCAACCTGCCGGGCGCGGAAAACGGGGAGGCGCTGAGCTATCTTGCCGACCTCTCCATCCCGATCATCGTCTTCACAGGTACGTTTCATGAAAAGACCCGCGAGGGCATTCTGGCGCGTGACATTGTCGACTATGTCATCAAGGATACCGTGCTGGCGATCGACCTGCTTGCGGAGTCCGTATGCCGGTTCCTGACCAATCATCGCCATCATGTTCTTATCGTCGATGACAGTGCAACGGCGCGCGCGCTGCTGCGCGGCCGGCTTGAGCGGTTCAATTTTCAGGTCAGCGTTGCCGAGAGTGGAGCCGAAGCCCTTCAAATTCTTAAGAAGACCCCATCAATCGGGTTGGTCATTACCGATTACAACATGCCCGATATTGACGGATTCGAATTGACGCGGCGGCTCAGGTCCGTCCGCGGAAGCCATGAATTGCGCATTATCGGTGTGTCGTCTTCGGACAACAGGCTACTTTCGGCCCGTTTCCTTAAAGCCGGCGGTAACGATTTCATGCTACGTCCGTTTGTGGACGAGGAATTCTATTGCCGGGTCAATCAGAACCTCGATACGCTGGACCAGATCAGAACCGCACGGCGCCTGATCGGTGCCGGCCAAGCCAAAGTCGCCTAGGCGCGAGACGTTCTGGCCGCAACCGGCGGCTCGGGGCGCAAATCAAGGAGGACTCGCATGACTGCAAAGACGAGGACATCCGGAGGCAGCGCCCCATTCGATAACGGTATAGAACGACTGCGGGTGCTTCTGGTCGAGGATTCCAGGATGTTCACATCCGCCCTACGGTACCGCTTCGAAACGGACCTGAATGTCGATGTGGTTACCTGCCAGTCGCTGGCCGAACTGCGCATGGCTGCCGCGGACGAAAACCACGGCTTTTTTGTTGCCGTGATTGACCTCAACCTGCCCGACTCGCCGCATTGTGAAGCGCTCGACTACGCAGTGGAGATCGACCTACCGACCATTGTCTTCACCGGCAAGTTCGACTTCAACATGCGCAAGAAAATCCTCAACAAGAACGTGCTCGACTACGTCATCAAGGACACGGACCGGGCGTTCGATGAAATCGTTCAGGCTGTCGACAGGATCATCGCCAACCGCCGGTACAAGGTTCTTGTCGTCGATGACACCAAGACCCAGCGCAGCATCCTGTCATCCATGCTTCTGGCGCAGAAATTCCAGGTCGTGGAGGCTGCGTCGGCCAGTGAGGCGCTTGCAGCACTTGAGGCAGATCCGAACATTCAGCTTGTTTTGACCGACTATCACATGGGCGACATGGACGGCTATCAACTCACCCGCAAGCTCAGACGCTCCCATTCGGATGACGTGCTTCGGATCATCGGCATTTCCAACTCCAACGACCCCCAGCTTTCGGCGAGCTTTCTGAAGGCCGGGGCCAGCGATTTTCTCTACCGGCCGTTCGTGCAGGAAGAGTTTCAGTGCCGGATTGCCCAGAACATCGGAATCTTGACGAAGATGGCGGCACTGAAGAAGGCTGCGGCACTGTTGCAGCCGGCCGCCATTCCAGCCTAATTCACCGCTGAATCAGGCTGCGGTCTGGTATTGCTTGCGGTCGGCGCGTTCCTGTTGCGGAGAGCGGTTGTAAAGTTCGCGATAGCATTTCGAAAAATGCGACGCGGACACAAAACCGCACGCGACTGCAACTTCAACCACCGGCATCGGCGACTGGATCAGCAGGTGCCGTGCCCGGTCGAGCCGGATTTCAAGATAGTAGCGGGCCGGTGACCGGCCCATCTCCTGCCGGAACAGACGCTCGATCTGCCGGCGGGAGAGGCCGGCTCCGTCGGCAATCTCGATCAGCGACAGCGGTTCGGCCAGGTTGGCTTCCATCAGTTCGATGATCGACAGCACCTTGGCGTTCTGGACGCCCAGACGGGCCCGCAGCGGCAGCCGCTGACGGTCATGGGCGGAGCGTACTCGGTCGGTCAGCGCCATTTCACAGATTCTATTGACCAGAGTGTCGTCATGGTCTTCGCCGATGAGGCTGAGCATCATGTCGAGGGCTGCGGTTCCGCCGGCGCAGGTGTAGATGCCGCCATCAATTTCATAAAGATCGGCAAACACCTTGGCCTTGGGGTAGGCCTCGGCGAAGCCCGGGAGGTTTTCCCAGTGAATGGCGCAGCGGCGGCCGGAAAGCAGGCCAGCCTTGGCGAGAATATGGGCGCCTGTGCACAGCCCGCCGACGGATACGCCGCGATTGTGCTCTTCGCGCAACCAGGCGAGGACCGACTTGTTGTTGAAGGTTTCGACATTCACGCCGGAACAGACAAACACCATGGTGGGCCGGCTTTCGCCGGAGAGATTGCGACGCTCGTCTTCGAGGGAGGTATTCACCGCCACTTCGACCCTGTTCGATGCTTGAACCGGAGCTCCGTCATGGGAGGCCAGGCGCCACTTGTAGCATTCGTATCCGAGCATGAGATTGGCGAGGCGCAAGGGTTCTATCGCCATCGCGAATGCGATCATCGAGAAGTCCGGCGCCAAAAAGAAGACGATTGAACGCTTGTGTTTCTTCTCTGAGGGCATGCCCAAACCTCATTGCGCGCCGCCGGGGTCCATGTCGCGATCAGGCAACAGAAACACGGTTTTCCGGCGGCTCGCAAGAGAATTTTTCGGCCTGGAGGCCAGGGGAGGGGGCGCTCACCAGATGTGCGGGGAACGGTGCTCCCTGCCCAATCCGCCCAACGAACGCGGGCTCTGGGGGGCCGGCCAGCCGATATCCTTCTGCAATTCCAATGGCAGGTCGAGCATGGTGCCCTCGAGGCTGCGGCGTTCACGGTCGCGGATCCATTTCCGGGCCTGGCGGCTGAGATAATCCATTCCAAACATAGCGGTAACTCCTTTGCTGCGGTTGACCAGTCCTGCTGGATTGACAACAGCATCGTTCCAAGCCATGATTCAATCAAACGAAATGAATTGACCTATATGTTGAATGGAATTGAATGATATGAACGCCCCGATCAACCATCCCCTGATGATGCTGGATCCAGATGTGCTCAGAAGTTTCGTCGCCATAGCGGAGACCGGGAGCTTTACCGCAGCCGCTGCGCGGATCTACAGGACCCCGTCGGCGGTTTCGATGCAGATCAAGCGGCTTGAGGAGCAACTCGGCGTTTCGGTGTTCCTGCGCGATGCCCGGAATGTGTCGCTCACGCAGGATGGCGAAGTGCTTTTGAGCTACGCCCGACGGCTGATCGCGCTCAATCGCGAAGCCATTTCCCGATTCGTTTCTTCGGACGTGTCGGGAATCGTGCGGATCGGATCGCCGTCGGACTACGGCGAGGCGGTTCTTCCCGATGTGCTGAAGCGGTTTGCCAAGACCCATCCGGCGGTGGCCGTTGACGTGGTCATCGACCAGTCATCGAACCTGGTCAGGCGCTTTGAATCCGGGCATCTCGATATCGCGTTGATGAGCTGTGTGCAGGATCTGGAACCGGGTGGTGGAGAAGTCGTGTTTTCGGACGAGATCGTCTGGGCCGGCGCCAAGGGCGGTCAGGCCTATCTGATGGATCCGCTTCCGCTTTCGATGTGGGAGGAAACCTGTGTATGGCGGAAGAATGCGATCGCAGCCCTCGAGCGGGCTGGCCGGTCCTATCGCGTCGCCTACATGACCTCCCATTCGTCGGGTCAGAAGGCTGCGATCAAGACCGACATGGCCGTCGCTCCGATGGGGCGGAGTTTCCTCTTCGACGACGTCCAGATTCTGGGCGAAGAGTGCGGACTGCCCTCGCCGGGTAGTTATGATCTTGTGCTGAAGATGGGAAAAGACGCCAGTGCGCCGGTTGCGGCACTCGGTGATCATTTCAGGGCCTGCTTCGAACGCTTCCGTCAGACCGGATCGTTCACCGGTGCCTGAGGCCGGAGTTGCCGGATGCACGCCATCCAGCCAAGCTTCCGCGGCAAGGGGGTGAATGAATGAATGGCGGATGAACCGGAGGTTCAACAAAGGCACAGGAACGCCATGGCATAGTCTTCACACGGTCGCCGTCGGGTGGACCATCAAGGGGAGCAAAGATCATGCAAACAGTTTTCCGTCTCATACTGGCTGCCGCTGCAGCCGCCACAGCCACTGCCGCTTCCGTGCCGGCGCAGGCATCTGCCTTCACCGGGGGAACCATCACGGCGATTGCGCCGGACGATGCGCTCAATATCCGCAAATGGCCTTCCACGGCTTCGAAAATCATTGATGCGTATCCGCTCAATGCGCCGATCAGCCTCACGGGTCGATGCAAGGACATCACAACGAATGTTTCCTTCCGGATCGACGGATATGGCAGTGCCAGCTGGAAATACGCACAGATGAAGAAAGCTTACGTCTGGTGTCAGGTGATGACCGACGACGCCGAGCTTGGCTGGGCACGGGGAAAATACATCTGGCCTGAATGAGGCCTCCGGCCGATTTGAGGAAGCGGAAGGGTGTCCCTTCTGCATTGCCCTCGGGGCTGTGATCGCCCTTCTTCCGTCTTCAGTCCTGCTGCGCCAGCTTGCGTCGGCGTGCCAGATACAGGTGAAGGGCAATGGCTGCGCTGTAGCTGATCACCAGAAACAGCGGCAATCCGAAACCGTTGCCCAATGTCAGGATGGCGAGCGCAGCCGGGGTGCCGAGCCCATTGCCGATGTTGCCCATCTGGGCCAGGCCGCCATTGGCAAGCGCGCGTTCCGGCAAGCCGGGATTGAGTTCGGGGACCGCGGCAAAGCTCGCGCCCTGAACCAGGCCGAGGCAGGCGAACAGGGCAATGGCCAATCCGCCACTGACGCCAAAGACGATAAGCGCGATGGCCATGAGAATGGCGAGGCCGAACCCGGCGATGATAACACCGACCGCGGGCATGTAACGCAACAGCCAGGTCCCGATGCTCAGCGAGGATGCGATGCTCGCAAGCGGCATGGCCGCCGTCACATAGGTGCGCTCGGCGGGGTCCAGCATCGGTGGAAGGATCGCCAGCAGGGAAACGAAGGTAAGAGTGTAGAAAAGCCATCCAAGCGCGGGCGCTGCGATGAAGGGCGAGGAATAGACGCTTATGTGTCGCCGCGCGATGTCGCCGATCGAGGGCCATGCGGGTGCGCCGATCCGGTTTGGCCGAGGCAGCACAAAGGTCAGCAGAATCGCAAAAACCGCCATGTAGAGAGCATGAACCAAGGCCAGTGCGCCAAGGCCATGGGTCGCGATCAAGGCCGGGGCGAAAAGCGCCACGGCGGCGAAGGCGACGCCGAAGAATGTCCCCCAGAGCGTCAATGCCGCGCCTTGATGCCGATGTGTCGACGTCTGGGCAATCAGCGTCGGAGCTGCAACCACGATGGCAAGGTGCGACAGGCCTTCGACGAAGCGGCTCAACAGCATGGATTCGAAACCGGGCAGGGTCGCCTGCCCGGCCGAGATCACGGCACCGAGCCACAATCCGGAAAGGAGCAGCTTTCTGAGCCCGATCTGGATGGCGATGACGCCCGCGACCAACCCCAGGCCCATGCCGACAAAGGAAATCAGCGAAACAAGATAGCCCGAAGCTGCGCCTGTTTCGCCGTAATGGATCTGAAGTTCCGGGAAGATGACGACGATCTTCGCAAATTGCGCGGCGGCCCCGAGCCCGGCGGCCCAGAGCGCGAGAACGACAAACAAGGGGGAGCGGAGAAACAGCGGCATGACCGATGCCGTAGACGCAACGGCGATTCGCGTAAAGCTCGCACTCTCCGAACCGAAGGCAACTGCTGTTTCGGTTCAAACCGGACGGGATCGGATTGGCTGCCGGTCAAAGAGGCGTTGATCAGGCCGCCGCTGGGGGCAGTCTCTATCCGCGCCGCCGCCCGCCGCGCCGGCGTCCCGCGCCAGGCTCGATCCCATCCGCCGCATCGGTGTCCTTGGAGCGCTCCGGCAGCTTGACCACTTCGGTCAGTTTGGGAAACGCGTCGACCTTGTTGGGGAAGGCCATGGCATTGACGAAATGCTCCTGGAACTTGCTCTCCAGCGCCGTTTCGATCTTCTCGATGCGGGTCACGGTTTTCTCGATCTCGCGGCGGTAGCCGCGATTTAAAAGGGCCATGCGCGCGCCGGTTCCGGCCGCATTGCCGACCGCCTTGACCTTGTCGAGGTCGCAATCGGGCACGAGACCCAGCACGAGCGCATATTTGGGGTCGATGAAAGAGCCGAAGGCGCCGGCAAGACCGATGCGGTCAACGTGATCAATGCCCTGCTTGTCCATCAACAATTTGACGCCGGCATAGAGCGCTGCCTTGGCGAGCTGGATGGCACGGACATCTGTCTGGCTCACCATCAGCCGCTGTTTGCCGTCCCTGAGCAGATAGGAGAATGTGCGGCCATTGCCGATGATCCGGTCGCTTCTCGATGCCAGGCCGCCATTGATGACGCCATCCTCGGTGATGATGCCCGCAAGATACATCTCGGCGATGATCTCGATGATGCCTGAGCCGCAAACGCCGGTGACGCCGACTTTTTCCGCTGCTTCGTCGAAGCCCGGCTCATCCGACCAGGGTTCGATGCCGATCACCCGATAGCGCGGTTCGAGCGTTTCCGGATCGATGCGTATGCGTTCGATCGCGCCGGGGGCGGCGCGCTGTCCGCAGGAAATCTCCGCGCCCTCGAAGGCCGGGCCGGTGGGGGAGGAGGCCGCGACGGTTCGGGTGGCGTTGCCGAGTACGATCTCGGCATTGGTGCCCACATCCACGAGCAGCATCATCTGGTCCTGGCGGTGCGGCCCTTCGGTCAGGGTTGCGGCTGCCGCATCGGCGCCGACATGACCGGCGATGCAGGGCAGCATGTAGGTTCTTGCGCCGGGATTGAGCGGGATGCCGATCTCGGAGGAACGGATATTGACCGCGCCGGAAACGGCGAGCGCAAAGGGCGCGCCGCCGAGTTCGGTCGGATCGATGCCGAGAAAAAGGTGGTGCATGATCGGGTTGCCGACGAAGACCGCGTCCAGGATGTCGGCGCGGTCGATCTCGCCTTCGGCACAGACCTTGTCGATAAGCCCGTTGATTGCTCCGCGTACGGCCGTTGTCATGCCCTCCCGGCCTTCCGGATTCATCATCACGTAGGAAACGCGGCTCATCAGATCCTCGCCGAAACGGATCTGCGGATTGGAGGTGCCCGATGAGGCCAGCGTGCGACCCGAGAGCAGCGAGGACAGGTGCATGGCGATGGTGGTCGAGCCGATGTCGCAGGCGATGCCATAGGCCTCGTTCTTGAGGCCGGGATAGAGCGCCACAAGTGTGGCCGGCCGCCCTTCGAAAGGCTCGTGTATCGCGGCGGTGACCTTCCAGTCGCCCTTGCGCAGGATCTGCTGAACCTGCCCGAGCAAATAGGCGTCGATGGCCAGATCCTTGAAGCCCCAGTCGGCCTCTATCGCGGCAAGCATCCGGTCGAGATCGCCAAGCGGCTTGTGCATGTCGGGCTCTTCCACCTCGACATAGCACATCTGAACTGCCGGATTGCGCTCGATGACGCGACCGTCGGAATCCTTGCGCACGACCTGTGCGTTGACCACGGCATCCTGCGGGATGTCGATCACCAGATCGCCGAGGATCTTGGCCGAGCAGGAGAGACGGCGACCCGGTTTCAGGTCGCGTTTCTGGGCGTAGCGCACCTCGTTGCCGCCGAATTCCGAGATGTGGTCGCTGGAGGAGGTAATGCCATGCTTGGCAAACACACCCTCCTGCACCTCGACCTGACAGCGTCCGCAGATGCCGCGTCCGCCGCACACGCTCTCGACATGCACGCCGAGTTGCCGCGCTGCCTCAAGAACAGGCGTGTCCTTGGGAAAGCGGCCGCGCTTTCCCGAGGGCATGAACAGGACGAGATGGTCGGTCATGGGCTTGCTTACGCTCCGCCGGACCGTCCTGCCCGGCCTCCGCGGCGGCGACCGCCCGCTCCACCACCGCCGCCTTCGCCTGATGGCGCTGCCGACTGGGGCGCAGCCCCGCCCGGCGCATGCGGCTGGTAGTCCTTGTAGGTCTTGATCCAGGTCATGCAGTTGGGATCGTTGCCCTTGAGCACGTTGGCGGCGCGTACGGCTTCCATTTCCTGCGGACGGCAGGGGTTCATGATCGCCGATGTCATTCCGGCCCCGATCACCATGGGGATGAAGCCGGCATTGATGCCGTGGCGGTGGGGGAGGCCAAAGGAGATGTTGGAGAGGCCGCAGGTGGTGTTGACCTTCAGCTCATTGCGCAGGCGGTGCAGCAGCGCGAAGACCTGCTGGCCTGCGGTGCCCATGGCGCCGATCGGCATGACCAGCGGGTCGACCACGATGTCGTGCGGCTTGATGCCGTAATCGGCTGCGTGTTCGACGATCTTCTTGGCAACAGCGAAGCGGACGTCCGGATCCTCGGAGATGCCGGACTCGTCGTTCGAGATCGCCACCACCGGAACGTCGTATTTCTTGCACAGCGGCAGGATGGCCTCGAGCTTTTCCATCTCGCCGGTGACCGAATTGACCAGCGGGCGGCCCTTGGCGACTTTCAGCGCGGCTTCGATCGCAGCGGTGACCGAGCTGTCGATCGACAGCGGCACGTCGACGAGGCCCTGGACGATTTCCATGGTCTGGACCAGCAGGCCCGGCTCGGTCTCGTTCGGGTTGACCGATGTCACGCCCGCATTGACGTCGAGCATGGTTGCGCCGGCGGCGACCTGGGCCAGTGCGTCCGCTTTCACGGTCTCGAAATTGCCTTCGATCATCTCGGCGGCGAGCTTCTTGCGGCCGGTCGGGTTGATGCGCTCGCCGATCACGCAGAAGGGCTGGTCAAAGCCGATAATCACTTCTTTGGTGGCTGAGGCGACGATGGTGCGTGTCATGTTCGATCCTTGCTCTGAGGATATAAAGATTTGTTTATGTGGTTATCCAATTTTCGTCGGCATTGCAAGCCGACGGACTAGACGGAGGGATCTGCCTCGCTCGCAGCGCCTGCCATTTCATGCGGCAGGAACTTCGGATCCTCGAGGATCTCCTCCATACGGGCCGCAACCAGTTCATCCACGGGGCTGGATTCGCGGGTCCAGGGCCGGCGGCCCTTCAGCACGCCTGACTCATGGACGATTTCGGCCACGAATTCCTCCTGCCGGTAGGCCATCACGTGAATGCCGGAGACGCCTTCGATCTCCTTGACCTCGTTGATGATGTCGATGCAGATGCGCTTCCCTTCCGCTTTCTGGTCCTCGGCGCCTTCCAGGCGTTTGATGATCTCGTCGGGAATATGCACGCCCGGCACGTTCGAGCGCATCCATTTTGCGGTTCGCGCGGAAGCCAGCGGCCCCACTCCACACATGATGAAGCATTCCTTGTCGAGTCCTAGGTCCCGCACCTGCTGCATGTATTTCCGGAACATGGGCACGTCGTAGCAATACTGACTCTGAACGAACTGCGCGCCTGCGGCGATCTTCTTGGCCAGCCGGTGGGGGCGAAAATCATGGGGCGGCGCAAAGGGGTTGATTGCAGCGCCGAGAAAGACGGTTGGCGGGCTGGTCAGCTTGCGGCCCGAGAGGAACTTCGAATTGTCGCGCATGATGCGGATGGTTTCGAGCAGGGACATGCAGTCGAGATCGAACACCGGCTTGGCGCCAGGCTGGTCGCCCGCCTGAACGCCGTCGCCGGTCAGGCACAGGATATTCTGCACGCCCATCGCGGATGCGCCGAGTACGTCGCCCTGAATGGCGATGCGGTTCTTGTCGCGGCAGGAAATCTGCATGATCGGTGCGTAGCCCATCCGGGTGAGCAGGGCGCAGATGCCTACCGAGGACATGTGGGCGTTGGCGCCCGAGGCGTCGACCGCATTGATGCCGTCTACCCAGCCGTCAAAAATTGCCGCCCGTTCATAAACATCATGCGGATTGGCGCTGTCGGGCGGATTGAGCTCGGCGGTCACGGCGAATTCGCCACGGCGCAAGATGCGTTCCAGCCGTCCAAGTGATGAATGCCCCGGCAAGGGCTCCAACTGATCGTTGGGATCGAACGGGTTGAAATCGTTGCGGCTCATTGCGCAGCTCCCGGGTTGGCTGCGGCTTCGCGCTCGGCCGCGGCGACGGCGGTGACCCGCAGCCAGGACGATGTTTCGCGCAAAGACTGGTCGACCGGCTTCTGCACATTGAGGATATTGTCACGGCCTTTCATCTTCTGCGCGCCCGACCAGGCCTGCACCCAGACGCACGGCATGTCCGGTTCGACCTCGCAGTGACCATTGGCGCGCACGCCGCCGCAAGGACCGTTGCGCAGCTGCTTTGGGCAATTCATCGGGCAGGACATGCCGGTCGACGACAGAACGCACTGGCCGCACATGCGGCAGTCGAACAGGAAGCCCTTGACGTGCTTTTCGACCAATTTCACCGGACCTTCGGCGCGCTGGTACCCGATGGTCTTCCACATCGGGTGCAGCATGAGGAAGGCGTTGGCAAAACGTGCGTAGAACCACTCCAGCGCCCGGGACTGGCGAACTGCCCACAGCCGGATCGCAAAACTGCGCGCCTTGCGGCCGGTCGCGGAAACGCCGGCCGGTTTGTAGGCCGTCTTTGTCGCAGCCTTCTTGTTCAGGCTTGCCTGTGTCGCTTTGGTCGGTTGGTCAGCCATGGCTCTCCCTGCCTCCGCCCTTGACCAGGGCGACGAGCCGCTCCTTGTCATAGGCTGCTTCCAGTTCGGCCGCGGCCGTCTCGGCCTCGGCTTCAAGGTCATCGGAAACTTCCACCGGGTCGGCCCTGCGCCAGTCGGCGAGATAGTCGTCGGTTTCGGCCGCGCCGGTTCGCATGGCGCACATGTCGATCGCTTCGGTGAAGCGCAAGGACAGTTCCCGCTTTGCGGAAGTGCGCCCTTTCTTGACGATCACCTGAGCGGGAATGTCACGCCAGTAAACGATGATGCGGTTGGCCATGGAGGTCTCCTTGAAAGTTACAATGCGCATGGTGATTTTGGGCCGCTTCGCTCACGACGACGCGCGGCGCGTCAAAAACGACCTGACGAGAATCGGTGTTCGATGCGGGGATGGTATAGCGGCTTGGACGGACGGCTTACCAGATGCGGCGCGAGAGCCCGGTCCACAGATAAGTCCAGATCGGCGGATGGAATCGCTGGACCGACGGCATATCGCTGCCCTTCGGTTCAAGCCGCCCGGCAAGCGCATCCTCGACCGCCCGAATGGCGATGTCACGCGACCCTGCCGCCATGATCAATGCGTCGGTCAGAAGCGAATCGCGAGGATCGGGCTTGAGAAAGGCTTGGTAGAGCGTGTCGCCGGTATCGACGCCGGCATCAACGAGATGAACGGTGGTGCCGTAGTTCGCATCGTCGCCGCTGGCGCGTGCCCACCAGCCGCCGGCCAGTCCGCGATACTTGGGATTGATGCCGGAATGGTAGTTTAGGACCGGGCAGCGAATCGCTGCAAGCGTGCTTCTGTTGAGCATCCGGCAACTGGCGAGGAAGACCACATCAGGGGACCTTGTGGCAATCAGGTCGAGGCAGTCGTCGCCATTGGCTGAAGATACTTTGGTGACGGGAACCTTGGATGACGGCGTTGTGCTGATCCCGTGTGTGGCCACGATTTCGGCCTCGCGGCTTCGGGCGAAGCGTTTGCCGAAGCGCGAGACCATCATCGTGAAAAACTGGCCGGCGGTCTGCAGCCAACCGATCTTGCGCGCGCGGCGCTTGAGAAACAGGGCCTTGGATTCGGATTGTTCGAGCACGACCTCGACGCCGTCAAACCGCTCCGCCAGGGCATTGATGATGACCCAGGGGTAGGGGCCACCCGCGGTGACGACCATGATCTTCTTCCGTTCGGCCATGAAAGCTCCTCCGGCAAGCGCCTCCTGGGGTTCGCCCGCCAGCATAGGCGCAAACCGGTTAAGAAGCGGCTAGTGGAGAGCTAGAAGAGGGTCGCGAGCAGGGCGCCCGTGGCTGTGAGGACAAGACCCGCGACGGCAATCGAGACCAGTCCGACAATCACCCCGACCGCAAGACAATTGCCGTCCCGTTCGGTGTGGGCGACGCCCAGCACCGCCACGGCAAAGGCTGGGAGCCAGTTTCCAAAGGGAATCGGCAGGACGCAGATGACCGACAACAGAAGCGCAAAAATGCCGAACAGCCGCTCGCGCAGGGCGCCGTCAAGCGGCCAGTTGCGTGGCCTCACCCAGTTTTCGGCGCTGCGCAACCAGGGAGCAACCCTGGCCACCATGCGCTGGAATGTGGAGCGGTCGAGGGAGTAATCGGCGATCACCCGCGGCAGCCAGACCTTGGGATAGCCGATAACCACCTGCCAGGCGACGAAGATCATCGGCAACCCGAGCACCATCGTGGCGCCTGGTGGAAGCGGGATCAGGTTGGGCAGCGCAAAGACCAGAAGAAAGGCACCGAAGGAGCGGTCATCCAGCGCGGTGGCGATTTCCCGCATGCTGATTCGCTCCTGCGCGTCGCGCGCGAGGCGTTCGAGCAGATCTGACAGTTTCTCAGGGTGCTTGGCTGCACTACTGGATATGGAAGGAATATGGGAGGCTCTTGACTGCGAACTCACGTGGATGACCCTGAATAAGAACGGATCATATTTAAGCACGGATTGCTTAAAGATTATGGCACGGGGAAATATATTTTTTTCGGACCGTTGCCGGTCCCGCAGCACGAATTGTCGTCAGAGTGCGGCGAGAGCCGCCGAAAGGTCGCCATATCCGGTCAGGCGCCGCTGGTAGGGCAGGCCGAGACGGGAGGCGGCGTCGCGCGCCTTTCGTTCCAGGTCGGGATCGTCGGTCTGGGCGAGATAGAGCGCGCGCTCGTAATGGCCGAAATAGGTGCTGCGCAATTCCGGAAACCGGTCAAGACCCAGGGGTTTGACAAGGAAGGCCTCAAAATGCCGCGCCAGAAAGTCGGTGATGAAGAAAGTCGTCATCATCTCATCGGCTTCTGCCTCGAATTCCGCATTGCCGATGTAAAACGAAAAGCAGTGGGGTCCTTCGATGCGGGCGACCCCGTGGTCGGCGCAAACCCTGTCGAGCGCGCCGCCGGTACCGCAATCAGCGTAGCCGATGAAGATGTGCTCATAGCCCTCTTGCCGGGCCCGAAGAATGGCGCGTTCAACGGCCGGCGCAATGCGCTCGGGATGGTGGTGATAATTGGCGTCGATGCATTTGAGATCGACATGGTCATGGCCGAGCTGCGCGTTCACGGCCAGAACCTCGCGTGCGATCATGCCGCACGCGATTACCCGCACCTTTTTGGCCCGGTCAGATTTGCCGGAGCCGGGGGCTTCGTCTGATTGAGGTTTCATCGCTGCGTCCTTCTGGACGGGCGCCGCCGGATGTTGCCGGCGGCGCGAATCGCCGGACTTACGCGTCGGCGGCCATCTGATTGTGGCGGCGCTTGATCAGTTCTTTGGCTGTTTCGACAGCCACGGCGGCGTCGCGGCAATAGGCGTCGGCGCCGACTGCCTTGCCGAACTCTTCATTGAGCGGGGCGCCGCCGACCAGCACGATGTAGTCATCGCGCATGCCCTTTTCCTTCATGGTGTCGATAACGACCTTCATGTAGGGCATCGTGGTTGTCAGAAGCGCGGACATTCCGAGGATGTCGGGCTTCTCGCGCTCGATCGCCTCGATGTAGTTTTCGACCGGATTGTTGATACCCAGATCGATGACATCGAAGCCCGCGCCTTCCATCATCATGCCGACGAGGTTCTTGCCGATGTCGTGGATGTCGCCCTTGACCGTTCCGATGACCATCTTGCCGAGCTTCGGCGCACCGGTTTCAACGAGCAGCGGCCGCAGGATGAACATGCCGGCCTTCATGGCGTTTGCGCTCATGAGAACTTCGGGGACGAAGAGAATTCCGTCGCGGAAATCCTCGCCGACGATCCGCATGCCTTCGACCAGCGCCTTGGTCAGGACTTCATAAGGTGTCCAACCACGCTCCAGAAGGATATTGGTGCCTTCCTCGATCTCTTCTTTAAGTCCGTCATACAGATCGTCATGCATCTGTTGGACAAGTTCATCATCGGAAAGCTCGGAGAGGATGATTTCATCGTCAGACATGGGTTTCTCCCTCGTTATCCTGACCGGCCGCCAAGTGTACCAGACCCAGTCTGCATAGCGATATAGGCGTTTGTTTGCAAAAAGTTCCTTGAAAGCGACGCCGGACACAGAAATTGCGACGGCGCGTCCGGGCTCGATATTCCTTGAACGCCAAGGCTTGGCGCATAAAGACAGGTGTGGGGGTTGGTTTCGGCTAGCATGACGTCATGGGCGCGATTGGGCGTCAAATCAGATCATGCAGGCTTAAAATGGAAGATCCAGATACGATTTCCCTGACAGAATCGGCACCGGAGGCTCCGGCCGAAGGCGCTTCGGGCCGACGCGGTCGTGGTGCGGCAGCGCGCCGGGCGCAGCGTTCGGGAGGTGGCCCCGGCCAGTCGATGCCGTTCATCATGCGGCGACTCAGCACCTATGACGTCCTCGACGAGGAGGGCCTTAGCCTGATCGAACACAATGCCGACAAGGTGCTGGAAGAGGTCGGGATCGAGTTTCGGGACGACGCCGAGGCGCTGCAGCTCTGGAGAGACGCGGGCGCCGACGTCAAGGGCGAGCGAGTGCGCTTCCCCAAGGGCCTGTGCCGTGAACTGCTCAAAACGGCGCCCGAGGTCTTCACCCAGCATGCTCGCAATCCGGCGCGTTCGGTGCAGATCGGCGGCAAGGCCACCGTGTTCGCCCCGGTCTACGGCCCTCCCTTCGTCCGCGATCTCGACGGAGAGCGTCGCTATGCAACGATCGAGGATTTTCGGAATTTCGTGAAGCTCGCCTACATGGCGCCCTCCCTGCATCATTCCGGCGGGACGGTTTGCGAACCCGTCGACGTGCCGGTGAACAAACGCCATTTCGATATGGTTTACAGTCACATCAAATACAGCGACAAGCCTTTCATGGGATCGGTCACCGCGCCCGAGCGCGCGGAAGACACCATCGAGATGTGCAAGATCCTGTTCGGTGCGGATTTCGTCGACCAGAACTGCGTTACGCTCAACCTGATCAACGCAAACTCGCCGATGGTCTTTGACGAGACGATGGTCGGTGCTCTCAAGGTCTATGCGCGCAACAACCAGGCCTGCATCGTGTCGCCCTTTATCCTGGCCGGCGCCATGAGCCCGGTGACCGTGGCCGGTACGCTGACCCAGATCCTTGCAGAAGTGCTCGCCGGCGCGGCCTTCACGCAGCTGATCCGCCCCGGTGCACCGGTGCTGTTCGGAACCTTCGCGGCTTCGATCTCGATGCAGTCGGGAGCGCCGACATTCGGGACGCCGGAGCCTTCGCTGGTCTCCTACGGGGCTGCGCAACTGGCCCGCAGGCTGAAGATTCCGTTCCGGACCGGCGGGTCGCTGTGCGGATCCAAGGTGCCCGATGCGCAGGCCGCGCACGAGAGCGCGTCAACACTGAGCATGACGCTTCTGGCGGGCACCAATTTCGCCCTTCACTCGGCGGGTTGGCTCGAAGGCGGACTGGTCAGTTCCTACGAGAAGTTCATGATCGATGTCGATCAACTCGGCATGCAGCAGCGTTTTGCCGAGGGCATCGATCTGTCGGAGACCGGCCAGGCGCTCGACGCCATCGCCGAGGTCGGACCGGGCAGCCATTACCTTGGTTGCGCCCACACCCAGGCCAATTTTCAGCAGGCGTTCTACCGTTCGTCGCTGGCTGACAACAATTCCTATGAGCAGTGGCTCGCCGAGGGCGAGAAGCGCGTCGAGGAACGGGCACGTGCCCTGTGCCGCTCCTGGCTCGACAGCTATGTCGCGCCTGATCTCGATCCGGCAATCGACGAAGCTCTGACCGCGTTCGTCGCTCGCCGCAAGGACGAGATGCCGGACGCTTTCACCTGAGCACAGCCCGATAAAGCCAGGGAGACAGGCGCACGGGATCGGGTGGCAGGCCTCATTCACAAGGAGGTCTGGCGCTCCGCGTTCCGCGACGGGGGAGGGAGTGAGTAACCCGCATTCATCGTTGGATGTTGCCGGTCTGCTCAAACCGAGCGGCCTTGAACCGCGCGGCTGGTTAAGACCGGAGACTAACGACGCGCCGGTTCTTGCCGGTGGCGAGCCGGCCGCTCTGATTTGCCTGGTCGGTCACGCCGGAGGGGCTTTCTGGCCGGTCTTCGATCTCTGGCGAAAGCTGCATCCCGACGCGGCGGATCCGCTCGATACCTGGTCCAGGCATATCATCCGGCCGATTGCCGCGAGGCTGCCGGGCGAAGCAGTGTTTCCCTCCGACAAGCCGTGGCAGCCTTTCCAGCGATGGGCAATGGCTGCGGAGGGTCTCCATCCTTCGCCGCTGGGACTGCTGATACATCCCGAATATGGGCTGTGGCACGGCTATCGCGGCGCGATCCTGTTTGGCGCAGAGGCGGCAAAGGCGCCGGGATTTTCGGATCTGGCGCAGGGAAAAAGCGGGGGCATCGCCCGGACGCATCATCCGTGCGACAGTTGCGAAGACAGGCCCTGCCTGAGTGCCTGTCCGGTGGAGGCTTTTACGGCCGATGGATTTGCTGCAGGCGACTGCCGAGCGCATCTGGAAACGCCGGAGGGAAGCAGGGCGTGCATGGACCGCGGTTGCCTGGCGCGTGACGCATGTCCGGTCGGTCGCACATATCGCTACAGCAACGCCCAGACCCGGTTTCACATGGCGGCGTTTTTGTGAAATCCCACGCCACGGATCCATCCGCATCCGCGAACGACATTGGGTCGGTGGGAACGAATGCTTGCCTTGTTTCGCTCAGCTCAATTCGGCTGAGTGCGCCAATTGTCAGCTTCTGCGGCCACGGCGCTCGCGCTTGGGGGCGGCATTGTCGGTGGCGACCGTGTTGCGCATCGGACCGATGCGTTCAACGATCTCCTCGACTGTCGGGCGCGCCGCCTTGGTGTGGCCATCAATGGCCTGGCGCATCGCGGCGAGGTGTTCGCAGGATGTGCCGCAGCAGCCGCCGATGATCTTGGCGCCGCTGTCGATCGCCATCCGGGCATAGTCGGCCATCAACGGAGGGGTCCCTGAATAGTGGATCTCGGTGCCGCGGAATTCCGGAATGCCGCAATTGCCCTTGACGATGACCACAGCGTCCGGATCAGCGCCGGTCATGTCGAGCAGAGAGGACAGGATGTCGGAAGCGCCGACGCCGCAATTGGCTCCGACGGCAAACGGCTTTTGCTCCATGTCTTTCGTCACGCCATGAATGTCGCGTGGATGCAGTCCCATCATGGTTTTGCCGGCGGTATCGAATGAGCCGGTGTAGGTGTAGGGCATCCCGCAGCGCGATGCGGCATCCGCGGCGGCCCGGATTTCATCAACCGCCGACATGGTTTCGATCCAGATCACATCGACGCCGCCCGCCTTCAGGCCTTCGATCTGCTCGGAGAACGACTCGACTGCCTCGTCATAGGTCATTGCGCCAAGCGGAACGAGAAGATCGCCGGTGGGGCCGACCGAGCCGGCCACGATGATCTTGCGGTCTGCCTTGTCGGCGACGGCACGCGCGATCTGGGCTGCCTTCTTGTTGAGCTCATGAACCCGGTTTTCGGCCTGATGCAGCTTGAGCCGGTTGCGGGTTCCGCCGAAGCTGTTGGTCAGGATGATGTCGGAGCCGGCATCGACGAAATCCTGGTGCAGCTTGGTGATCTTTTGCGGGGCCGTCTCGTTCCACAATTCCGGCGCCTCACCGGATTCGAGGCCCATGGCGAACAGGTTGGTCCCGGTCGCGCCGTCGGCGAGAAGTACGCCCTTTTCTGCAAGCAGGTCGGCAAGAGGGTTGGAAGCGAACATGGAATTCTCCTGTTGGTTGGAGGTCGTATAAAGATATCTTTATGTCAATGCAACAGGCTTGCGAATCGTGACCCAAAAAACCCCGCGACCGGCTGGCGCCGGCCGCGGGGTGAGATATGCGGTTTTTCGACGCCGTACGGAACGGCATCGGCACAGAGGGTTCAGGCTGCGTCGGCGTGGTCCACCGGCGTCACCATGGCCGCAATGACCTGGTTGATGTCGAGATTGCCGATCGGCTTGCCCGATGAATCGACGACGTGGGCCATGGGCGCTCCGCCGTCCGTCATCTTCTTGGCGGCCACTTCAAGGACCGTGTCCCGCGAGACCGGCATGCCCTGGGGCTCGGCCGACAATGGCGTCATCACCATTTCAACCGAGATAACCCGGCCGCGATTGACCTCGCGAACGAAGCTCGAAATGTACTCATCCGCCGGATGCAGCACGATTTCCTGCTTGGTTCCCTGCTGCACCACCTCGCCATCACGCAGGATGGCGATCCGGTCTCCGAGGCGGAGAGCTTCATCCAGATCGTGGGTGATGAACACCACTGTCTTGCGGATCTCGCGTTGAAGATCGAGAAGCACAGACTGCATGTCCATGCGGATCAGGGGGTCAAGAGCCGAGAACGCCTCGTCCATGAGCAGGATCGGAGCGTCATTTGTCAGTGCGCGGGCAAGACCCACACGCTGCTGCATGCCGCCCGAAAGCTGGTTGGGGTAGTTGTCCTCGAAACCGTCGAGACCGACCCGGGTGATCCAGCGCCTTGCCTGCTTTTCCTGCTCTTCACGCGGGACGCCCTGGATCTCAAGGCCGTAAACCGAGTTTTCCAGAACCGTACGGTGCGGCAGCAACGCAAACTTCTGGAACACCATCGCGGTCCGGTGGCGACGGAACTCCCGCAGTTCCATGTCATTCATCTTCACCACGTCCTCATCACCGACGATGACTTCGCCGGCGGTGGGGTCGATCAACCGGTTGATATGGCGGATCAGGGTTGACTTGCCGGAGCCGGAAAGCCCCATGACGACCTGAATGCCGCCACCGGGCATGTCGATGTTGATATCCTTGAGACCGAGCACATGATTGTGCTTGTCGTTGAGCTCGGCCTTGGTCATGCCGCCCTTGACGTCGTCGATATAGGCAGCGGGATTGGACCCGAATATCTTGTAGAGATTCTTGATGCTGATACCGATGCCGGTGTGTTGCTCAGCCATGGACCACCTCCGTATGACGCTGAAGACGCTTGCCGTAGGCTTGGCTGGCGCGATCGAAAATGATGGCGACACCAACGATGGCCATACCGTTCAGGACACCGAGGGTGAAGTACTGGTTGTTGATTGCCCTGAGCACCTGCTGGCCAAGCCCCTGGACGCCAACCATGGAGGCCACAACGACCATGGCCAGCGCCATCATGATGGTCTGGTTGATGCCGGCCATGATGGTCGGCAGCGCGAGAGGCATCTGTACGTTCTTGAGCCGTTGCCAGTTGGAAGAGCCGAACGCGTCCGCAGCCTCCAGAACATCCTTGTCGACCAGCCGGATGCCCAGATTGGTCAGGCGGATGATTGGCGGAATGGCGTAGATGATGACCGCGATAAGGCCGGGCACCTTGCCGATACCAAACAGCATGATCACCGGGATCAGATAAACAAAGCTCGGCATCGTCTGCATGATGTCGAGAATCGGGTTGAAAACGGCCTGCACGCGGTTGGAGCGCGACATGCCGATCCCGATCGGGATGCCGAAGATGATCGCCAGGACAGTCGCGACGAAAGTCATCGCGATGGTCTTCATCGTGTCTTCCCACATGCCGAAGAGGCCGATGGCAACGAGCACGATCATCGATCCTGCGACGATCTTCCAGGACCGGCTGGCAAGCCAGACAAGAACAGCGACGATGACCAGGATCAACGGCCATGGCGTGTCAGTCATGAAGTCTTCGGAGTTGATCAGAAACCATTTCACCGGCTCGAACAGCAGTTCGATCGACTCGCCATAGGCGCGTGTAAATTCGCGAAATGCGCCATCCACCGTCAGGCGGATGTTGCGCAAGGTACTTGTTCCCAGATCGGGAAACTCTGTAAGCCATTCCATTGGCCTATCCCCTGTCATGTCTTTTCATTGGGTGCCTGCTTGAATGATTCCGGGTCACGCTGAACGTGAAAACCTGCACCGGATAAAGGAAGGGGCGGTTTTGAACCGCCCCTTCTGTTTCAGTCTGATCAAAGGGCTTCCTTGACCTTTGCAGCCACCTCATCCGAGACCCATTCGCCCCAGATGTCCTCGTGGTTTTCGAGGAAGTAGTAAGCGGTGTCTTCACCGGTTGCCTGGTTCTTGTCCTTCCAGGCGAGCAGTGCGTTCACGGTCTCGTTCTTCCACGAACGGCCCTCGAGGTATTCGAGCGCCGGACCTGCGCGTTCAGCGAAGGATGCGGTCACGACCGTGTAGACTTCCGACTTGGGCCAGGCGTTCTTCTGCGGGTCGGCGCATTCGGCGTCGACGATGCAGTTGTCCCAGGCTTCCTTGTCGTGCTCGGCGTTGAAGCCGAGAAGCGTCATCGGATAGTTGCCCAGGATTGCGGTCGGAGCCCAGTAGTAGCCGAGCCAGCCTTCTTCCTTGTTGTAGGCATTGGCGATGGCGCCATCGAGGCCGGCTGCCGAACCGGTGTCGACCAGCACAAAACCCTTCTCTTCGGCATCGTGTGCCTTGAAGAAGTTGGCGGTCGAGATCTGGCAGTTCCAACCCGACGGGCAGTTGTAGACAGCGCCCTTGGAAGCGTCTTCCGGAGCCGGGAACAGGTCGGGGCGCTCAAGGGCGTCATCGATCGTCTTGATGTCCGGGTTCGCATCGGCGATGTATTTGGGGATCCACCAGCCTTCAACGCCGCCATCCGATAGCGATTCGGCTGCGTAGACCAGGCGGCCTTCTTCGACGGCTGCGTCGAGCGGTTCGCGCACGGCGTTGATCCATGCTTCGGGAGCAACGTCAGGCTCGCCCTTTTCCATCATGGACGTCAGTGTCGGCATGGTGTCGCCCGGGACGAGCTCCACGTCACAGCCGTAACCCTGCGAGAGAATGATGTTGTCGATATTGGCCAGCACTTCGGCCGAGGCCCAGTTCATGTTGGCCACGGTGACACGACCGCATTCGCTGCTGTGCGATGCGGCCTGAGCAGCGCCTGCATAGCCCATAAGGCCGACGGCGAGAACGGTGGAAGCGAGAAGCTTCTTCATATGTAAGACCTCCCAGTCTCATCTTGCAGTGGTTGTTCCGATAATCGGTCAGCCCGGTCACTGCTTCTACCGGACAACCGTGGAATTGAAGGCATGCCGCATCGCGTCGATTAAAGACAATTTCCTGCGTCAGGAACGACGCAATCGCGACATAAAACGGATTTCAAGCGCCGTGCGGAACTCTGTCGCACTGCCGCCTGTCCTCCGAAATGCCTGCCGACAGCGTAAGGATATGGCGCGATAAATCAACTGTGACGGCAAGAAAACGGAAATCATGGTGCAATGCGGCATGGCTGCCGTAACGTAAGTTTGCGTGCGACATCGTGCGGGCCGGAACCTGCAATAATTTGCCAGATTCACGATTGCTTAGGGTTTCAATAACTCTCCGGTAACGATGTCCGGGTTACACCTTCAATCATGGCGGGGGACAACCGCCGAACATCCCGGCCAAGGTACTGCGTACCGGGATGGAGCGAACCTCGCGCGTAACTGCGGGGCCGCCAAGCGTATTTTTGGCAGGCCGTCCGGATCTAAAATCCGGGCGGCCTTCGCATTTGGGCACTGGTGAAGACCTGGTTGCACACCGTGCGGGTGCTTTGTCGCAAGCCAGAAAACCGGCCCGGCAAGTTTCAAATCAAACAACGAAAAGGCCGAGCGGTGTGCCGCCCGGCCTTGAGCTTCTCCCATTCCCGCCATTTGGAAAACGGCGGTGTCCGGGTCCCGTTCAGCCTGCCGAAGACGTCCTGATGAACCTGCTCAGGCCGCGAAATTTGCGCTTGGAAGCCGTCTTCTCCGACGGAAGCACGTTGTTCCATGCGATTTGCACGGTGTCTGCAGAATTGAATACGTAAAGCATCGCGATGTCCTTCCGTTTGTGTGGTTTCCAAATGAACGGCGCCTGCCATCCTTCGTTTGCTCTATGCCCATCCCTCATTATGCGATGCTTCGAACACGCCGCGGCGTGTCGCATTTCAAATGCCGGAACAGATTTTGCGCGGTGTTTTGAAATCGTGATTAAGCGTCGGTTAACAAAGGGTCTTTTTCAGCCTTTTGCGGACCCTCAGGGGGTGCTATCGAGCATGGCATGACGAGGGCATTGATGTTTCAGGGAACCGGCTCGGATGTCGGGAAGACCGTGCTGGTGGCGGGCTTCTGCCGGCTTGCGGCAAATCGTGGCCTGAATGTCAGGCCCTTCAAGCCGCAAAACATGTCCAACAACGCAGCAGTCGCCGATGACGGTGGCGAGATCGGCCGTGCGCAATGGCTTCAGGCCATGGCATGCCGGACACCTGCCAGCGTCCACATGAACCCGGTGTTGCTCAAGCCTCAATCTGAAACCGGCTCCCAGGTGGTGGTGCAGGGGCGTGTGAGAGGTCATGCCCGCGGGCGCGATTACCAGGCGCTCAAGCCGGAACTGATGGCGGCCGTGCTGGACAGTTTCACGCGCGTCTCTGACGGCGCCGACCTGGTGCTGGTGGAAGGAGCCGGTTCGCCCGCGGAAATCAACCTCAGGCAGGGCGACATCGCCAATATGGGATTTGCAACGCGGGCAAAGGTGCCGGTGGTGCTTGTCGGCGACATCGACCGGGGCGGGGTGATTGCCTCCATTGCGGGCACGCACACCATTCTGCCAGAAGAAGATCGGACGATGATCGCCGGGTATCTGATCAACAAGTTCCGCGGCGATGTCAGTCTGTTTGACGACGGCATTTCTGCGATCGAGGGCTTCACCGGCTGGTCATGCCTTGGGGTCGTGCCCTGGCTCAAATCCGCCGCGCGGTTGCCGGCGGAGGATTCGGTGGCGCTCGAACGGCTGGCGCGGGGCAAGGCCGGGGCGCTTAAGATCGCAGTTCCGGTGCTGTCGCGGATCGCCAATTTCGATGATTTCGACCCGCTCAAGTCCGAACCCGATGTGGAACTGGTTTTCGTCAAGCCCGGCGAACGGCTTCCCGACGACGCCGCACTCGTTATCCTGCCGGGTTCGAAATCCACGATCTCCGATCTTGCCGACTTTCGCGCCCAGGGCTGGGACCGCGACCTCGATGCGCACCGCCGTCGCGGCGGCAGGATTATCGGGATTTGCGGCGGATATCAGATGCTGGGCCGCACGGTCAGCGATCCCGAGGGGATCGAGGGCGGTGAAAGGGTTGCCGAAGGGCTTGGCCTGCTGGACATCGAAACCGTGATGGCGCCGGAAAAGACGGTGCGCAACATTGCGGCGCGATCGGCCCGAGATGATCTGCCGCTGGAGGGCTACGAAATCCATCTCGGGGTCAGCGCCGGACCCGATTGCGCGCGACCTGTGACGGTTCTGGACGGCAGGCCGGACGGGGCAACATCCGTCGACGGGCGGGTTTTCGGCACTTATCTCCACGGTCTTTTCGGATCCGACGCCTATCGCACCCAGCTTCTCAGGGATTTCGGCCTGACCGGGGGATCCCTCAATTACCGGGCTGACGTGGATGCAGCTCTCGACGACATCGCCGCCGAGCTCGACCGGCTGGTGGGCTTCGAACGCATGCTGGACGCCAGTAGCCTTGTCGCCTGACGAGACGCGGCGGTGGATGGTCGTGGACGGGCTGTCTCAAGGCGCAATCAAGATTGACACTTTGGCGGCCCAAGCCTATCACTTGGATTCTGAATGGTTCCAGAAAGACAGACGGTCTTTCAGGATCAAAAGGGAATGCGACGGGATGGACCCAAGCCGGGCGTCCTTATCGCAGCCGACCCCGCGACTGTAGAGCGGCTAGGCGAATGTCACCGGCACGGGAGGCCAGGGTGACGGGGGAACAATGGTGTTTGTCCGCAACCCGAATCTTCCAGCCGGAAAAAGCCACTGACGTGGCGGCATGATCAACCGGCGCGGACGCCTCTTTGTCTACGAATCGTCCCGTTTTCATGACCGCCTCATACGTCGGGAAGGCCGGCATTCGCTGCTGTGCGAAGACAACTTCGCATGAAATCCGCGAGCCAGGAGACCTGCCATTCGCACCGGTTGAGAGCCGGACCTTTGGAAGAGGTGTTCTTCCGGAGCCATTCACGGAGGTTGTCATGGCTGTTAAATCTGAAACACTTTCCCTCACGGATCGCATCGGCGCACGGACGGTCGCCGGACTGATGGCGCTTGTCATCGGTTCCATTCTGGTGTTCGGAGTTGGCCTGGCCAACTCGCAGACGCTGCACGATGCGGCGCATGACACCCGGCATTCCTACGGCTTTCCCTGCCACTAAGGGATTGATCTCATGATTGTCAGGTTGCTCCTGGCGGCGCTTGCCGCCGGGCTCATCGCCGGTTTGGCGATGACGCCCGCCCAGTATGTGAAAACCGTTCCTTTGATCATGCAGGCGGAAAGCTATGAGGGCGGCGGCCATGACCATGGCACAGCTGCGAGCGGTTCCGAAGAAGCCGGTCACGATCAAGGCGCCCATGCCCACGAAGACCAGTCCATGCTCGGCCTTGGCCGGCTCGGGGACACCATTCTCGCCAACCTGGTTGCGGGCGCCGGTTTTGCGCTGATGCTTGCCGCCGTTGCACTTCTGACCGGCGTCGAGTTTCCGGCCGGGCGGGACGGGCTGATGCGCGGGCTGCTGCTCGGAGCGGGCGCATGGTTCTGCGTTCAGCTTGCGCCATCGTTCAGCCTTCCACCGGCGGTGCCGGGCTTTCCCTATGCGGATCTCCAGGCACGGCAAAACTGGTGGATGATCACGGTTGTGGTTTCCGGCGCGGGGTTGTGGCTGGTCGCCTTGCGGCCGGAAATGCTGCTCAAGGCGCTTGGCGTGGTTCTGATTGTCATGCCGCATCTGTGGGGAGCGCCGGTTCCCGAGGATATTTTCAGCGCGGTTCCGGCTTACATCGCGTCGGCCTATGCGGCTGCTTCGCTGGCGACGACACTGTTTTTCTGGCTGCTGCTGGGCGGATTGCTCGGTCTGTTCATGTCGCGTGTCCCCGAAGGTTCGGAGGCGTGACCAGCCTGCTGCCAAAGGTGACGCTGGTGCTGGGCGGTGCGCGATCGGGCAAGTCAGCCTTCGCGGAAGGGCTCGTCGAGCGCGCCTCGGCGTCAAGGCTTTATCTTGCGACCGGCCAGGCCTGGGACGATGAAATGCGCGCGCGCATATCGGCACATCAGGACCGCCGCGGAGAGGGATGGGAAACCGTCGAGGCGCCACTGGAACTGACCGCAGCGCTTGCTTCCAGCGCGCGCTCGGACCGGCCCGTCCTGGTTGACTGCCTGAGCCTTTGGGTCACAAACCTCATGCTTGGCGAACACGACATCGAAGCAGCCTTCGACGAACTTGCCAGAGCGCTTCCGGACCTCGAGGGACCGGTGGTGTTCGTTTCCAATGAAGTCGGCCTTGGCATCGTGCCGGACAACGCCATGGCGCGCGCGTTCCGCGACCATGCCGGCCGCCTCCACCAGCAAATCGCAAGCCTGGCCGACGAAGTCCACTTCGTCGCCGCAGGGCTGCCACTCAAAATGAAGGGATGAAACCATGACAGGTTCGAAGATTCCGGCAACGGTGATTACCGGCTTTCTCGGCGCCGGCAAGACCACGCTGATCCGCCATATGCTTGCCAATGCAAAGGGCAAGCGGATCGCGCTGATCATCAACGAGTTCGGCGATCTGGGCGTCGACGGTGATGTGCTCAAGGGCTGCGGCGATGAGGTCTGCTCGGAAGACGATATCGTCGAACTCAACAATGGCTGCATCTGCTGCACCGTGGCCGATGATTTCATCCCGACGATGGAACAGCTGCTGGCACGCGAGAAGCGACCGGATCACATCGTGATCGAAACCTCGGGCCTGGCCCTGCCGCAGCCGCTTGTTGCGGCCTTCAACTGGCCCGGCATCAAGACCGAGGTGACCGTGGACGGCGTCGTCACGGTGGTCGACAGTGCCGCCGTGGCCGCCGGGCGCTTTGCCCATGATCACGGCAAGCTCGACGCCCAGCGTCTGGCGGATGAAGGGCTTGATCACGAGAGCCCGCTGGAAGAGCTTTTCGAGGATCAGCTGACGGCAGCCGATCTGATCGTCCTCAACAAGGCCGATCTCGTTGACGGGGATGCACTCAATGGTGTGCGTACCGGGATTTCCGGCCACCTTGCGCGCAAGCCGGTGTTCGTCGAAGCCCGGAATGGCGAGGTTGCGCCGGAAGTGCTGCTCGGCCTGGGGGTCGGCACCGAGGACGACATCGCCAATCGCAGATCGCACCATGAAATCCACCATGAAGACGGCCATGAGCACGATCATGACGAGTTCGAGAGCTTCGTGGTCACCCTTGGATCTATCGGCGATCCGGCCGGTTTCATCGAAGGGCTGAAATCGCTGATCGTGTCGCACGACATCCTGAGGCTGAAGGGCTTTGCCGATGTGGCGGGCAAACCGATGCGGCAGGTGATCCAGGCGGTGGGCAGCCGTATCGACACCCATTTCGACCGGCCGTGGAGCGCGGGCGAAAAGCGTGAGACGCGGCTCGTCGTGATCGGTATCCACGATATCGATGAAGCCGCAATCCGCGCGAGCCTCACCGAGCTGGCAGGCTGAGACCGATAGGGAGGCAGAGCCTCGATGCATCTTCTGGTCGCGCAGAAAGGGGCGCTGAGCGAGGGCGATGAAGCCGTCGACCTGGGGCAGTCGCCCGGGGACATCCTGTTTTTGAGCGCTGCGGACACGGAACTCGCGGCAATCGCCGCTGCGCGGCAATCGACCGGGCGGATGTCCTGGCGGCTTGCCAGTCTGAGCGATCTCAAGCATCCGATGTCGGTGGATACCTTCGTCGCACGCATGGCCCCCAAGGCCAAGCTGGTGGTGGTGCGCGCGCTCGGCGGAGCGAGCTACTTCTCCTATGCGCTGGAGAGCTTGCGCGCTGCGGCATCAACACACGGGTTCAAACTCGCGGCGCTGCCGGGGGACGACAAGCTGGACCCGGGGCTTTCGCCGTTTTCGACGCTCCCCGCAGCTGATCTGGATGTTCTCTGGTCCTATTTGTGTGAAGGTGGCGGGGCGAATGCGGGGGCGTTCATCGACTGCTGCGAAGCACTTCTGGCCGGCGCCGAGCGACCCGGACCTGCCATTCCGTTGTTGAAGGCCGGGCTCTGGCATCCCGAGAGAAGCAATCCGTCGCTCCACGACATCAGACAGGCCTGGATCGCCGGCGCGCCGGTCGCGGCCATCTGCTTTTACCGGGCTCTGGTGCAAAGCGGCCAGACCGCACCGGTCAAGGCGTTGTGTGCGGCACTTGCCGATCAGGACGTAAATGCGCTGCCGGTTTTTGTCTCCAGTCTGAAAGACCCGGTTTCGGTCGGAACGGTCGAGGCCGTGTTTGGAGACGTGCCTCCCGATGTGGTGATCAATGCCACCGGCTTTGCCGTGTCTTCACCGGGCGGCGAGACAAAGGGCACAGTCCTCGAAGCCACTGGCGCGCCGGTCTTGCAGGCCGTCTTCGCAAGTGGCGGCCGTGAGGCCTGGGCCGCGTCGCAGCAGGGTCTCTCCTCGCGCGACCTTGCCATGCATGTGGCGTTGCCCGAGGTCGACGGGCGGGTGCTCACGCGGGCGGTCTCGTTCAAGACGGCGGCGCTCTATGATGACCTGGTCGAGACCAACATCGTGGCGCACGAGCCCGAACCGGACCGGGTTGCCTTCGTGGCGGAGCTCGCAGCGCGCTGGGCGCGGCTGCGACGGACCGCGTCTGAGCAGCGGCGCGTGGCCATCGTTCTCGCCAACTATCCGAACCGAGACGGACGCATCGCCAACGGTGTCGGGCTCGACACGCCTGCGGGCACTGTGGAAGTGCTGCGGGCAATGGCTGCTTCAGGGTACCTGATGGGTGATTTGCCTGCCGATGGTGATGAGTTGGTGACAGCGCTGAAGGCGGGGCCGACCAATGCGCTCAAGCCGGACCGGAGCGGCGGTGTCGAACTGCCGATTGACTGCTACCGGTCTTTCTTCAACGAACTTGCCCCCGAAATCAGGGATGCGGTCGTTGAGCGCTGGGGGCCAGCGGAAGATGATCCGTTTTTCCGGGACGGCGTGTTTCACCTGGCGTTGCTGCGTTACGGAAACACGGTCGTCGGGATCCAGCCCGCGCGCGGCTACAATATCGATCCGAAAGCGAGCTACCATGCGCCGGATCTGGTGCCGCCTCACGGCTATTTCGCCTTCTATGCCTGGCTGAGGACAGAGTTTGACGCTCATGCGGTCATTCACATGGGCAAGCATGGAAATCTCGAATGGCTGCCGGGCAAGGCGCTGGCGCTTTCGAGTGCCTGCTATCCGGAGGCCGTTCTCGGGCCGATGCCGCACATCTATCCGTTCATCGTCAATGATCCGGGCGAGGGCACGCAGGCCAAGCGGCGCACCAGTGCTGTGATCATCGATCACCTGACGCCGCCGCTGACCCGTGCGGAGAGTTACGGTCCGCTCAAGGATCTCGAGGCGCTGGTCGACGAATACTACCAGGCGGCCGGTCACGATCCGCGCCGCCTGAAACTCCTCAAGGGGCAGATCCTCAATCTCGTTCGCGACATCGGACTGACCGAGGATGCGGGCATCGCCGAGGGCGACGATGATGATCTGGCGCTGGAAAAGCTCGATGCCTGGCTGTGCGATTTGAAGGAAATGCAGATTCGTGACGGGCTGCATATTTTCGGCAAGTCTCCCGAGGGCGGGCTGCTCACCGATCTCGTGGTGGCGCTGTCGCGGATCAAGCGCGGCGAAGGCCCGGGCGATGACAGCCTGCATCGGGCAATCGCGCGGGATGCCGGGCTCACTGGCTTCGATCCCCTTGATTGCCCGATGGCGGAGCGCTGGGACGGGGTCAGGCCCGAACTTCTTAAGGCTGTCTCTGGGGAGCCCTGGCGCAGCAATGGCGATACGGTTGAACGGATCGAACTGCTTGCGATCGAACTGGTCTCGGGCATCACCCCGGTGCCGGATAGCTGGGAGGCCACGACTGCGGTGATGGACATGATCCGCTCGCAGATCGGGCCTTCGGTGGAGGCTTGCGGCGCCGCCGAGATCGATGGCCTGCTTGCCGGGTTGGACGGGCGGTTCGTTGCACCGGGGCCCTCGGGCGCGCCCACGCGCGGACGCCCTGACGTTTTGCCGACAGGACGGAACTTCTATTCGGTCGACAGCCGTGCGGTGCCGACGCCCGCGGCATGGGAGCTGGGACGCAAATCGGCCGAGATGCTGGTCACCCGCCACATCCAGGACCATGGCGAATGGCCGACCTCGATGGCGCTCACCGCCTGGGGCACATCCAACATGCGCACCGGCGGTGACGACATCGCCCAGGCCATGGCGCTGATCGGCGCGAAGCCGGTCTGGGATCCGGCCTCGCGCCGGGTCACCGGCTACGAGATCATTCCGATGGCGATGATGCAGAGGCCGCGTGTCGATGTCACCTTGCGGATTTCGGGATTTTTCCGGGATGCGTTCCCGGACCAGATCGCGCTTTTCGACCGGGCGGTACGCGCGGTAGCAGAGCTTGAGGAAGACGAGACGGACAACCCGATTGCCGCGCGCGCACGCAGTGAGCAGCTTCGGCTCATCGAAAGCGGTGTCGATGCGACGGAGGCCCGCCGACGGGCATCGTTCCGGGTTTTCGGCTCCAAGCCCGGGGCCTATGGCGCGGGGTTGCAGGCGCTGATCGACGAGGGCGGCTGGGTCGACCGCGGCGATCTGGCCGAGGCGTTCGTGGTGTGGGGCGGCTATGCCTATGGTGCGGGCGAGGAGGGGCAGGCGGCACATAAGTTGTTCGAGCAGCGCCTTTCCACCGTCGAAGCCGTGGTGCAGAATCAGGACAATCGTGAACACGACCTCCTGGATTCAGACGACTACTACCAGTTCGAGGGTGGAATGACGGCTGCCGTGGAGGCCGCGCGGGGCGGTCGACCGGCGATCTACCATAACGATCACTCCCGCCCCGAGCGCCCGGTGATCCGGTCTCTGGAGGAGGAGATCGCCAGGGTGGTGCGCGGCCGTGCCGTCAATCCGAAATGGATCGAGGGCGTCAGGCGGCACGGCTACAAGGGGGCTTTCGAGATGGCGGCGACAGTCGATTACCTGTTCGCGTTCGCCGCAACCACGGGCGCCGTTCGCAATGCGCATTTCGAGGCGGTTTACCAAGCCTATCTCGTTGATGAGGAAACGCTTGCGTTTCTCCGGGAGAAGAACCCTGATGCATTAAGGGAAATGGCCGAGAAATTCGAAGAGGCGATTGACCGCGGGCTGTGGACCCCGAAGTCGAATTCCGCCAAGTTCGCGCTTGGCGAACTTGGCGGAGGTGCGGCTGGACAGGGATGAACCTGCCGTGCCGGCGGTCACCGGCTGGAACATACGGAAGCGTGAGCGGATGAGGACAGTGCATGAAAATTGAAATCACCGTGGATGAAAGCGGTGACCCCGAATTTGCCGCAACGGTCGAGGCCATTGTTGACGAACCAGCCGCCCGGATGGGCCACCCGTTTGACCCCGTGCCGCTGCATCTCAAGGCGGTTGGTGACGATGGGCGACTGCTTGGAGGGTTGACGGCTTATTCGATCCAGCGCTGGCTCTTCATCAAACTGCTGGGTGTCGCCGAAGAGCAGCGCGGCAGCGGGATTGGACGAAAGCTTCTTGCCCGGGCAGAAGACATCGCGCAGCGGCGCGGGCTTGTCGGGATATATCTCGATACGTTCGAGTTTCAGGCACCGCGGTTTTATGAAAACCTGGGGTACACTGAGTGCGGACGGTTGCCCGCCCATGGCGGCGCACCGCAACGGATCTGGTTTGCCAAGACCTTTGACATGGCGGGGACTGCCAGGACGCAATAGGGGAAACGGTGGCGGCTCGGCCGCTTGCCGGGCGAGACGACAACAGGATGGGACAGGCAATGAGCGAACGTGAAAAGATCACCGATGGCATGAGCGAGGAAGAACTCAACGCCCGCCATGCGGAAAAGATGGCCAAGAAGAAAGCCGCGCGCGAGAAGATCATGGCCACCAAGACGGGCGAGAAGGGGCTGGTGATCGTTCATACCGGAAAGGGCAAGGGAAAATCCTCCGCCGCCTTCGGAATGATCTTCCGGCACATCGCCCATGGCAAGCCGAGCGCCGTGGTGCAGTTCATCAAGGGGGCGATGTCGACCGGCGAGCGCGATCTGATCCTCGAACGGTTTTCCGATCTTTGCCAGTTCTACACCATGGGTGAGGGGTTCACCTGGGATACGCAGGACAAGGCGCGCGATGTTGAGATGGCACAGGCCGCCTGGGAAAAAGCCAAGGAAATGATCCGCGACGAGCGCAATTCGATGGTGCTTCTGGACGAGATCAACATCGCCATTCGCTACGATTATCTCGACGTCAATGAGGTGATTGCGTTTCTGGAGGCTGAAAAACCGGCGATGACCCACGTGGTTCTGACGGGGCGCAACGCCAAGGAAGAACTGATCGAGTATGCCGACCTGGTAACCGAGATGGAGATGGTCAAGCACCCGTTCCGCTCGGGCGTGAAGGCGCAGATCGGCGTGGAGTTCTGACAACGGGGGTCGCTATGAGCCTTTCGGCAAGCTGGCAGTTCTGGGCCCTGTTGGCGGCGGTGTTCGCGGCGCTGACCGCGATCTTCGCCAAGATCGGCATCAGCGATATCGACAGCGATCTGGCCACCTTCATCCGCACCTGCGTAATCATGCTGGTGCTTGGCGCCATGCTGACGGCGATGGGCAAATGGCGAAACCCGCAAACCATCCCGGTCAAGACATGGCTTTTTCTCGGGCTTTCCGGGCTTGCCACGGGCGCTTCCTGGCTCGCCTATTTCAGGGCGCTGAAACTTGGGGATGCCGCGCGGGTGGCGCCGTTGGACAAATTGTCGATCGTTCTGGTGGCGATCTTCGGCGTGTTGTTTCTGGGCGAACATCTGTCGTCGATGAACTGGCTTGGCGTTGCGCTGATTGCTTCAGGCGCAATCTTGCTGGCGATTTTTTGACCCCGATCAGATCCCGAACCACATCCGAACAGGATTTGCCGGGTCTGCGATCAGCTTGGCAGCCAAGGCGACGCAGGTGATCACCAGCAGCGGCTTGATGATCTTCGCACCGTTTTTCATGGCCAGTCGCGAACCGACTTGCGCGCCTGCGAACTGGGCGGCGCCCATGATCAGGCCGATTTTCCAGGAGATCACGCCGACAAAGGCAAAGATGATGAAGGCGCCGAGATTTGAAGCGAAATTGAGCAGTTTCGTATGTGCCGTGGCCTTGAGCAGGCCGTAGCCGGCGAGGGCCACGAAGCCGAGCATGAAAAACGAACCGGCCCCGGGACCGAAGACGCCGTCATAAAAACCGATCAGCGGGACGATGATCAATCCGAACAGGAACGGTGAAAGCCGGCGGGCCCGGTCGATGTCGTTCATGTTCGGTTTGAAGGCAAAGTAAAGTGCGATCGCGATCAGCAGAAACGGAAGGAACGCCCGGAACAGTTCGCCGGGGATCACGGTGGCGAGCAGGGCCCCGAGGGCTGCGCCGGTTGCGGAGAGTGCCGCCCAGGGCAGCTGCGTCTGGAGGTCGACATGGCCCTTGCGGGCATAGGCGAATGTCGCGGAGGCGGAGCCGAAAAGGCCCTGAAGCTTGTTGGTCCCGAGCGCTTCAACCGGGGTGAAACCGGCCAGCAGCAGCGCAGGCACCGCGATCAGCCCACCACCACCGGCGATCGAATCCACAAAGCCTGCGAGGAACGCCGCCGCGATCAGCAGCAGGGCAAGCGTCAATGACAGGTCTTCCATGAAACGGCTTTCATTATGGGTTGAGCCGGACCAGGACGGGGCCGGCAAGAGGGCGGGGCCGGTACGAGGGCGGCAGCTTGGGCGGGCTATTGCATGTTCTGTTTCACTGGACAATTGAATTGCTGCGCTTAAGTTTTTCCTTAAGTAGAATCATGCTGCACTTGGGGGCGCACGATGAGCATGAGCCTTCGGGATTATTTCAATCAGCTTTTTTCAGGTGAAGCCCCCTGGTCCGGTGCCGTTGCCGAAATTGCCGATGAACCTGTGGCGCTTGCCGAAGTGTTGCTTCTTTTCAGAATCGTCCTGGCCGACGGCGTCGTGCATCCTTCGCAACTGTCCGCGTTCGAGCGGGTGTGCCAACGCCAGTTCGGCGTCAAGCCGGACGAAATGGATCAGCTTCATGCGCTGCTCGATTCCCGACAGGGACAACTTTCGGAACCGGAGGCTTTCACGTTAATCCGTTCGCTTGACACTGCCGAGCGAAGGGTTCTTCTTGGCAACATGGTCCGGATCGCAAACGCGAACGCCGAACTGGTTGCGAGTGAGGAAAAGCTGCTTCTCAGAATGGCGGGATTGTTGGGGCTCGATCCGGCAGATTTCGATATTCAAGCAGAGAAGGAAGATGCCATGAATGATGGCGCCGAGAAAACACCCTCATTGACCGGATGGGTTCGCGAGCTGCTTGGAAGGCATTCATCGATCAATCAGGTTGCCCACGATCCCGCTTTGACTGCGGAATTGCTTCTTCTTGTCCGCATGTCATTCGCCGACAAAACCGTCAATCCGGCCGAGGCCGACGCATTTGCGGCCATCTGCACCAAGATGCTGGGTCTCGATGCCGATGAACTGGGCAAGATCCTGCAATACATCAATGATTTCGGCTATGAGACGACCAACCAGCAGGCGGCCGAGATGCTGGCCGGATTGAGTGAGGCGCGCAAGCGTGAGATTCTCGACCACCTTGCGATCATCGCCAAGGCTGACGGCGCGATTGACGAGCCGGAACGCCGATTGCTCGAAGCAACGGCGCAGCGGCTCGGTTTCACTCTATGACATATGGCCGGATCGTGCTGGCGCATTTGGATGGTCGCGCCGTTGCATGTTTTCGAAGGTGTCGATGAAACAAGGCCTTCCGATGCGTTTGGCGCAGATCGGCGTGGACGTGGCGCAATCCGGGTTTGACGTGAAAAAGCTGAACACCTATGACGTGAGGCAATGTGCGACGGCGCCTGATGACAGGCTGCGAGAAATTCCGGTGCGGCTGACTTAACTCAAGAGCCAAACCCGGAGCTGTCCGGTTCGGTAGATGTGGCGTGTCCCTGCAGGTGCAACGCATCCATCCGGCGTATCGTGCTGATCTTGTCACGTTGTCCGGAGGTCCGTCATGCCGAAGTCCGTTTTCCTTTCCACAGTGTTTGCTGCCGCCATGCCGACCATGGCTTTTGCCCATGGAGGGCACGTGGGTGAACTGGCCGGCCATTCGCACTGGGTGGGATGGGCAGCAGCGGCGGCTGCGGCCGCACTTGCCGCCTGGGCCGCAAAGCGCGGCAACAAGGCGGACTCCGAGGCTGAAGAGGACACCGCCGCGGATGATGGCGAGCAGAGCCCCGAACCGGCGGAGGCCTGATCCATGAAAAATTCAGGCTTTCCGGAAAACACCGGCATCATGGTCTGCGGCCATGGCAGCCGAAACCAGAATGCGGCCCGCCAATTTGCCACGGTCGCGGAGGGGCTGAAGGCACGATACCCCGATGTGCCGGTGGAATACGGCTATCTGGAGTTCTGCAATCCGGTGATTTCGGAAGGGCTCGACCGGCTGCGCGAGAAGGGGGTAACTCGTGTTCTTGCCGTGCCGGGCATGCTGTTCGCCGCAGGTCACGCCAAGAACGACATTCCCTCGGTGCTCAACACCTATCAGGCCCAAAACCCCGGTGTCGTGATCAATTACGGCCGGGAACTCGGTATCGACCTGAAAATGATCCGCGCCGCGGGCGCGCGCATCCAGGAGGCCGTGGATGCGGCCAATCGCGAGCACGGCGAGATCGGCCTTCACGACACCATGCTGATGGTTGTCGGACGCGGGTCGTCCGACCCGGACGCGAATTCGAATGTCTCCAAGGTCATGCGGATGCTGTGGGAGGGCTTCGGCTTCGGCTGGGCCGAGACCTGCTATTCAGGCGTCACGTTCCCGCTGGTCGGCCCCGGCCTCACCCATGCCGCGAAGCTCGGCTACAAGCGTGTGATCGTGTTCCCCTATTTCCTTTTCACGGGCGTGCTTGTGAAACGGATTTATGCGCAGACCGACGAGGTCGCTGCTGCGCATCCCGAAATCCAGTTCATCAAGGCGCCTTATCTCAATGACCATGCGTTAGTGCTCGACACGTTTCAGGACCGCGTTCAGGAGATCCTCGACGGCCAGGCGCTGATGAACTGCCAGATGTGCAAGTACCGCGAGCAGGTGCTCGGCTTCGAGGCCGAAGTCGGACTTCCGCAGGAAAGCCACCACCACCACGTCGAAGGTATCGGCGGCGGGCTCGAGAATTGTCCCTGCAACGGCGATTGCGATGCATCCTGCAGGGATGAGGAGTTCTGCAAGAAACACGGCTTGCCATGGACGCCTGTGCACAGTCATGCAAGTCCGGCGCCGCTGGAGCCGGTTCATGACCATGGTCACGATCACCATCACGAACATGGCGATGGTCACCATCACCATCACCACCACGATCATGAACATGGGCACAGTCTTGGCCACGACCATAGCCACGGGCATGATCATCACCATCATCCCTATCCCCATGCCGATCATCCGCACGGGCCGCGTTCGATGGAAAAGAACAAGGGCTGAGTGTGGTGAGCGTGTTCGTCCCGATCCGAGATCCGGCCGAGATCTACCGGCGCTCGTTTGCCATCATCCGGGCCGAGGCAGATCTTGACCGTTTCGATGGGGGCGCGGAGGCGGTCGTCGTGCGGATGATCCATGCCTGCGGCATGGTCGATCTGGCAGATGACATTGTCGTCTCGCCGGGTTTCGCAGGCGCGGTGAAAGCGGCGCTTGCCGGGGGTGCGCCGGTGATCTGCGATGCCGAAATGGTTCGCCACGGAATTATCACGCGATTGATGCCCGCCGGCAACGAGGTCCTCTGCCTGCTCAATGATCCCCGGGTGCGAGAGATTGCCAGCCGCGACGCCACCACCCGGTCTGCCGCGCAGGTTGATCTCTGGGCCGAGCGCATGGAGGGCGCAGTGATCGCCATCGGCAACGCGCCGACCGCGCTTTTCCGGCTTCTTGAATTGCTCGATCAGGGTGCGGCGAAACCCGCTGCTCTCATCGGCGTGCCGGTGGGGTTCGTCGGAGCGGTGGAGAGCAAGGAGGCTCTTGCTGCCGATCCGCGCGGTGTCGAGTTCCTGACAGTCAGGGGCCGTCGCGGCGGAAGCGCGCTTGCGGGCTCCGCGGTCAATGCGCTTGCCGGGGGGCTTGAAGGTCATGGCTGAGACCGGCCACGGGCAGCCATGGCTGAAGCTGATCGGGATCGGCGACAACGGCCTCGACAGTCTCGCGCCGCCGGCGCGGCAACTGTTCGACGAGGCCCGGACCATCATTGCGCCGGCGCGTGTTCTCGAGCGAATCGAGTGCGGCGACCGCGAGGTGATCGCCTGGAGCTTCGGCGTACCGAAGACCATCGAACTGCTGATGGCGCGGCGGGGAACGCCGGTCACGATCCTGGCGACCGGCGATCCGATGCATTTCGGCATAGGGGCTACGCTGATGCGTGACCTCGATCCGTCCGAGCTGCGCGTCATCCCGTCGCCATCGGCCTTCTCGCTTGCAGCGGCGCGGCTCGGCTGGGCGCTGCAGAACGTGGCGCAGATCTCGCTTCACGGCCGATCAGTGCATGGGCTTTCGGCCCACCTTCAGCCTGGAGGCAGGATCATCGCACTGACCTCTAATGGAAGCACCATTCTGGAAGCCGCCGACATTCTGGTGGCGCGCGGGTTTGCAGCCTCCGAAATGACGGTGCTTGAGCATATGGGCGGTCCGGGTGAACGGATCCACCGGATGCGGGCAGATGCAGTTGCAACGGAGCTGCCCGCATTTGCTGACTTCAACACGCTCGCGATCGACTGCGTTGCAGGGCCGGGCACCGCGCTGCTGCCTGCCGTTCCCGGTCTGCCGGACGAGGCTTTCCAACATGACGGGCAAATGACCAAGCGCGAGATCCGGGCTGCGACGCTCGCACGGCTTGGCCCCGTGCCCGGCGCGCTGCTGTGGGACATCGGCGCGGGTTGCGGCTCGGTCGGGATCGAGTGGATGCGGGCAGCGCGTTCCGCCCATTCGATTGCCGTCGAGCCGGTTGAAACACGCCGGGCGATGATTTTTCGCAATGCCGAGGCGCTGGGAACGCCGTCGATCGAGGTCGTCGCCGGCAGGGCTCCTGAAGCGCTCGCCGGGCTGGCCGCACCTGATGCCGTGTTCATCGGCGGCGGGATTTCCGGAGACCGGGTTTTCGAGGCGGCATGGGCAGCGCTGAAACCCGGGGGCAGACTGGTTGCCAATGCGGTGACCGTCGAAAGCGAAGCACGGATTTTCGCGCTGCAATCGGTCCATGGCGGAGAGCTGGTGCGGCTTCAGGTAAGCCGTGCGGAACCGGTCGGTCGGTATCTTGGCTGGAAGCCCTCGATGCCGGTGACGGTCTGGTCGGTCACGAAAGGGTTTGGGCAATGAGCGGCAAACTCTACGGGCTGGGTCTCGGACCCGGCGATCCCGACCTTGTGACATTGAAGGCCCATCGCATATTGCAAAAGGTGCCCGTCATCGCGTGGCCCGCGCCGGACACGGGTGCGAGTTTCGCGCGGTCCATCGCTGCGCCGCATCTGCCGGGCGGGCAGGTTGAAATCCCGATCGTGGTGCCGATGCGCACCGAACGCTTTCCGGCCCGTGATGTCTATGACAGAGCATCCGATGAAATCGCCGCGCAACTCGACGAGGGGCGGGACGTGGCCGTTCTCTGCGAGGGCGATCCCTTCTTCTACGGCTCGTTCATGTATCTCTTCGAGCGGCTTGCGCACCGATATCCGACCGAGGTGGTTCCCGGCGTGTCGTCGATGATGGCCGCCGCAAGCGTGGTCGGGCGTCCGCTGGCTGCGCGCAACGATGCGCTGTCGGTCCTGCCCGGGCCGCTGTCGGATGCGGCGCTCAGGGACCGGTTGAGCCTTGCCGATGCGGCGGCGATCATCAAGGTGGGGCGGCATTTCGCGCGCATCCGCGCGTTGATCGAAGAGATGGGACTGACCGACCGGGCGATCTATGTCGAGCGGGTTTCGCTGGACGCGGAGAAGCGGATGCCGCTTGCCGAGGTCAGTGAGGGCAGCGCACCTTATTTTTCGATGATCCTGATCTACAAAGGCGGCGAGGACTGGATCCACGCGCTGCCGGGGAGCCAAACATGAGTACGAAACCGGCGATCATCATTCTGTCCGCCTCGACGCTGACAATGGCGCAACGCGTGGCGTCGGAGCTTGGAGGGGAGGTCCACGGCTTCAGCAAGCGAGTCACTGACGGCGCCGATGTGACGTTTGACGATGTGGCAGCGCATCTTGCGGTTCTCTTCCAGGAAGGCAGGCCCATTGTCGCAGTGATGGCTACGGGTGCATTGATCCGACTGTTGGCGCCACAACTGGGTGACAAAGCAGTCGAGCCGCCGGTTGTGGCCTTGGCCGAGGACGGCTCGGTCGTCGTCCCACTTCTGGGCGGTCATCACGGCGCCAATGACATGGCGCGGCAGATTGCCGGTCTGGTCAACGGCTTCGCTGCCATCACCACCGCCGGCGATATCCGGTTTGGCGTGGCGCTGGATCAGCCGCCGGAAGGCTGGGCACTTGGCAATCCGGAATCGGCAAAGCGGGTGATGGCGGATCTGGTCGCCGGTGAATCCGCGCGACTTGAGGGCGAAGCACCGTGGCTTGCAGACAGTTCGCTGCCGCTCTCAGAGGATGGCGGGATCGTTCTCGTGGTTTCTGATGCAGCCGATGCCGTGCCCAGGCGTGGGCTGCTCTATCGCCCCAAAAGGCTGGTGCTCGGCATCGGCTGCGAGCGCGGTTGCGAGCCGGAGGAAGTGTTGGCGCTCGCAATAGAAAGTCTCTCGGAAGCGGGCCTTTCGCCGCAGGCTGTGGGGTTGGTGGCCTCCATCGACGTCAAGGCCGACGAGGCGGCGCTTCATCATGTGGCGCGGCATTTGGGTTGCCCGGTGAGGTTCTTCGATGCGGCGATGCTTGAGGCCGAAACGCCGCGGCTGGAAAATCCGTCCGACATCGTTTTTGAGGAGGTCGGTTGCCATGGTGTGGCCGAAGGCGCGGCCCTGGCTTCCGCCGGTTCGTCGGGGGAACTGATCTCTGGCAAGCGCAAGAGCCGGCGCGCCACCTGCGCCATCGGTCGTGCGGAACACCCGTTCACCGTAGGCACTCTGCCCGGGCGGGCGCGGGGACGGCTGTTCGTTGTGGGCATCGGGCCGGGGTCTGACGGATGGCGGTCTCCGGAAGTCTCGCAGATGGTCTCGGAATCGACCGATCTTGTCGGCTACTCGCTCTATCTCGATCTGCTCGGACCATTGGCCAGTGGCAAGGCGCGGCATGATTTCGATCTCGGCAAGGAAGAGGCGCGGGTGCGCCATGCCATGGAACTGGCAGGCGAGGGACGATCCGTGGCGCTGGTCTGTTCGGGTGATGCGGGCATCTATGCGATGGCGACGCTGGTCTTCGAACTCCTCGACAAGGCCGATGGCCCGGAGGGTCTGAGCGATGGCGCGCGGCGCATCGAGATCGCGGTGTCTCCGGGCATATCCGCACTGCAGGCGGCTGCCGCCCGTGCCGGCGCGCCGCTCGGGCATGATTTCTGCACCATCTCGCTGTCGGATCTTCTGACCCCGTGGGAAGATATCCAGCGCCGGGTGACCGCGGCCGGGGAAGGGGATTTCGTGATCGCCTTCTACAATCCGGTCTCCAGGAAGCGCCGGACGCAACTGGCCTGGGCGCGCGACAAGCTGCTCGAGCACCGGCCGGCTTCCAGTCCGGTGATCCTTGCCACCAATCTGGGCCGCGAGGGCGAGACGATCCGTGTCGTGCCGCTCGGAGATCTCAATGTCGACGATGTCGACATGCTCACCGTGGTGGTGGTCGGATCGTCCAATTCGTCGACGGTTCAAACCGGGGATGGCAAGACCTGGGTCTATACGCCGCGCGGCTATGCCCGGAAGGAAGGCACCGTCATGACCAACACGTTTTCAGGAGATGCGGCATGACCGTCTATTTCATAGGCGCCGGTCCCGGCGCGCCGGACCTTATCACCGTGCGGGGTCTGAAGCTGATCGAACGGTGCCCGGTCTGCCTCTATGCCGGATCGCTGGTGCCCGAAGAGATCGTGCAGGCGGCGCCTGCCGATGCGCTGGTCAAGGACACCGCGCCGATGCATCTCGACGAGATCATCGCAGACATGAAAACCGCCCATGATGCGGGCCGCGATGTGGCGCGGGTGCATTCGGGCGATCCGGCGATCTATGGCGCGGTGGCCGAGCAGATGCGGAGACTCGATGCGCTGGGGATCGATTACGAAGTGGTGCCCGGCGTGCCGGGCTTTGCCGGGGCTGCGGCGAAGCTCGCCACCGAATTGACACTGCCCGAAATCGCCCAGACGGTGATCATCACCCGGACGGGCATGAAGGCGTCTTCCATGCCTGAATTCGAACAGCTGGAAATCCTCGGCCAGTCGCGGGCCACGCTCGCCATCCACCTGTCGATCCGCAATCTCGACTATGTGCGCCGGTCGCTCGAACCGTTCTACGGTGCGGACTGCCCGGTGGTGATCGCCTACCGGGCGACATGGCCGGATGAGCTCTATATCCACACCACGCTTGAAGGGATGAAGGAAGAGGTCCGGAAGCACAAGATCACCCGCACCGCGCTGATCCTGGTGGGCAAGGTGTTCGGCGAGGTCAATTTCCGCGACAGCGATCTCTACAATGCGGAGTATTCCCACGTGCTCAGGAATGTGGGCAAGAAGAAGAAGGCGAAGGCTGTCTGAGATTTACCTCTCTGCCATGTCGGGCAGGGCGGCTTGCGCCTTTTTTGTCAGACCCGAGCGGATGAGCTTGTAGGAGCTCAACAGCCGCTCGCGAAGTTCATCGGGGTCCATGTCGAAAGGCAAGAGCACCCACGAGCGATGGAAATAGGGCGCTTTCGCGCCGACACCCATCTCGATCAGCATGGTCGCGGTTTCGATGCTGTCTGTCTTGATCGCCACTCCGGGTGACACCGTGCCGATGCAGGCGAACATCTTGCCGCCGACCTTCCATGCATCATGACCGCCACCCCATGGATCGGAGGCTTCCGCGCCGGGAAAGCTCGCACAGATGGAGTTTACGGTTTCGCGGCTCATTGTGACCTCCGGAGATGCGCGATCATGCTGCCACCTCTGCCCCGGAGGAGCAACAGGCGGCGCAGCCCACTCTCCAGCTTTCTGCCTTTTGGTCAGGGTGTCCGCTTGACCATGATCACCGGCAGTCCCATCTGTCGCGCCGCCTCGATCTTGGCATAGGCCGCCTTGCCGCCCGAGTTGCGGCAGACAATATGGGTGATGGAATGGGCAATGAGCAGCATGGTTTCGACGGCGGCACTGCCGCCGGGACGGCCGAGCACCAGCGTATGATCGGGCAGCGAAAGCGGCTCTTCAGGCTGGTCGATCATGCGGACCACGAAGTGCACGTCCTCACGGCTTGAAAACAACCCGATGTGCTGGGAGCCGAGCGCCAACAGAACCCGTGCGCCTTCAGGGATTGCATCCCGGGCCTCCTCGAGCGTTTCCACCTCGATCCAGTTGTCGCCCGGCTGCTTCGCCCAAGGCGTGCGCGTGCGGATTTCGAACGGAACACCCGCGAGGCGTGCGGCTTCAACGGCATTGGCGCTGATTTGCCGTGCGAAGGGGTGGGTCGCATCGATGAGTTGGGTGATGCCGTTTTCCTTGATGTAACGCGCCAGGCCTTCCGCGCCGCCAAAGCCCCCCGTTCGGACTTCGCCGGCAAGCGGCGCGGGTTCCTTTGTCCTGCCGGCGAGCGAGGTGATGATGCGCGCATGCGGCCTGTCGGCCACAAGTTGCCGGGCGAGGTCCGCAGCTTCGCGCGTGCCGCCGAGAATAAGAACTGTCTCCCTTGGCTGGTCAGCGGGCATGGGCAAGCAATGTCCCTGACCGGTCGGTGACCATGACATCGACCTCGACCGCCGCGCCGCGCAGGGTCGCGAGGGCGGTCGCGCGTGCGGCGGAGGCGACTTCGGCGGGCAGATCCAATCCAGCGGCGGAGGTGATCTGCAGAACCTCCAGGGCCGTGTTCGCCTGCAGTATGCGTCCGGTCATGTCGGATTGCGCGCCAAGCCCGGAGGTGCGGTCGGCGAGCCATTGCATGTCGACCTGGCTACGTCCCGAATGAAGGTCGAGCGCGCCCTGGGCGAGCTTGGTGAGTTTGGCGAAACCGCCGGCAATGGTCAGCCTTGGGACCGGATGAGCCCGGAGGTACTTCAAAAGCCCGCCTGCAAAATCCCCCATGTCGAGACAGGCAATGTCCGGCAGGCTGTAGAAGGTCTGCGCCGTTTTCTCGGAGGTCGAGCCGGTGGCGCCGAGTACGTGGGGGAGCCCTTCGGCACGGGCGACATCGATGCCGCGATGGATCGAATGGATCCAGGCAGAGCAGGAAAACGGATGCACCACGCCGGTGGTGCCGAGCACCGACAATCCGCCGACGATGCCAAGCCGGGGATTCCAGGTCTTTTCTGCGAGTTCCGCGCCGTTTTCGATCGAGATCTCGATCTCGATGTCAGGCGCGATTCCGTATGACGCGCAGAGTTCGTGCACCACTTCGCTCATCATCCGGCGCGGGACGGGGTTGATCGCCGGCTCGCCGACGCCGATCGGAAGTCCTGCCTTGGTCACCGTGCCGACACCGTCACCGGCCTTGAAGACAATTCCGCTTCCCGAATCGATACGGCGGATCCGCGCGCTGACGAGAGCGCCGTGGGTGACGTCCGGATCGTCGCCGGCGTCCTTGACGATCCCTGCCAGTGCCCAACCTTCACCACGAACCTCGCGTGCGAGGGGGAAGGCCGGGCGTTCCCCCTTGGGAAGGGTGATCGTCACCGGGTCGGGAAAATTACCACCAAGAAGTGCAGTTAGAGCGGCCTGTGTCGCGGCCGTCGCGCAGGCGCCGGTGGTCCAGCCGCGGCGCAGCGCCGTCGCCGGTTTTTCCATCCGGATTTCGTTTTCGCCGGCGTTCATGTCGCAAGTCCGGTGCGTGTGTTTGGTGTTGCCGTTATAGAGTGCGATTGCTACGGGTGTAAGCCTATTCGAGGGAATGAGACGGCATGGCCGACTGGCGCGACAATCTGCCTGAAATGAAACCCGGCGAGGTCTGGCTGGTGGGGGCAGGCCCCGGCGATCCGGGCCTTCTGACACTCCATGCGGCCAATGCGCTGAGCCAGGCTGACGTGATCGTGCACGATGCGCTGGTCAACCGGGATTGCCTTAATCTCGCCCGTACGGGTGCCATGCTGGAATTCGCCGGAAAGCGCGGCGGAAAGCCGTCACCGAAACAGCGCGACATCTCGCTGAGGCTTGTTGAACTCGCCCGGTCCGGTCAGCGCGTGCTCAGGCTCAAGGGTGGCGACCCCTTCGTCTTCGGACGGGGCGGCGAAGAGGCGCTCACTCTCGTCGAACACCACATTCCGTTCCGGATCGTGCCGGGAGTGACTGCAGGCATTGGCGGACTTGCCTATGCGGGCATACCCGTCACCCACCGCGATACGAACCATACCGTCACCTTTTTGACCGGCCACGATTCTACAGGCGTGGTCCCCGATCGGATCGACTGGGACGGGGTGGCCCGTGGCAGCCAGGTGATCGTGATGTATATGGCGATGAAGCACATCGCCACCATCGCCTCCAGGTTGATCGGAGCCGGGCGCAGCGCCGATGAACCGGTCGCTTTTGTCACCGATGCGTCTACCGACGAGCAGAAAGTGCTCGAAACCACTCTTTCTCGCGCGGCCGAGGATGTCGCCGCATCAGGCCTCAACCCGCCGGCCATTGTGGTGGTCGGGCAGGTGGTGCGGCTCAGGCCGGCGCTCGACTGGTTGGGCGCGGCATCGGGCCGCGTGCTCGCTGCAGACCCTCTCGGGCATCGGACCAACCCCCAGAAGGACAGCGCATGAGCGGTTTCATGATTGCGGCACCGCAGTCGGGCTCGGGCAAGACGACGGTGACGCTGGGTCTCTTGCGCGCGCTGAAGAGACGCGGTGTGCCGCTTGCTCCGGGGAAAGCCGGGCCGGATTACATCGATCCCGCGTTTCATGCCGCTGCGAGCGGTGAAACCTGCCTGAATTATGATCCCTGGGCGATGCGCGAGGACTTGCTTCTCGCCAACGCATCGCTGCAGTCACAGGGTGGGCGGATGCTGGTGATCGAGGCGATGATGGGCCTTTTCGACGGGGCCGCCGACGGCTCGGGTTCAGCCGGAGATCTCGCAGGGCTTCTCGGGCTTCCCGTTGTTCTGGTGATCGATTGTGCCAGCATGTCGCAATCCGTTGCAGCCCTGGCGCAGGGCTTTTCGAATTTCCATCCCGACGTGCTGGTTGCCGGTGTCATTCTCAATCGGGTGGCGAGCGCGCGCCACGAAGGCATGCTGCGCCAGGCACTCGAAAAGGCCCGGATCGACATCGTCGGCGTGATCCCGCGCGATGCCCGGCTGGAATTGCCGCATCGCCATCTCGGACTGGTGCAGGCGGGGGAACACCCCGAGCTCGCCCGCGTAATCGATGATGCGGCCGATATGATGGAAGCGCGGATCGATTTCGCCAAGCTCGAGCGGCTGGCGAAGCGGACAAGCGGAAAGGTCCCGCCGGGCAACATCTCCCGGCTTCCGCCGCCGGCGCAAAATATCGCCGTGGCGCAGGACGAAGCCTTCGCCTTTATGTACGAGCACATGCTGCTTGGCTGGAGGCGGCGCGGCGCCGAGATTTCATTCTTCTCGCCGCTTGCGGATGAAGGACCTGCAGACGACTGCGCCGCGATCGTGCTGCCGGGGGGATATCCGGAATTGCATGCGGGCAGGATCGCTGCGGCTGGCAGGTTCCGGGCTGGCATGGCCGCAGCGTTTGAGCGCGGTGCCCTCGTGTACGGCGAGTGCGGCGGCTTCATGGTGCTCGGTGACGGGCTGATCGATGCGGATGGCGTGCGCCACGAAATGCTTGGCGCATTGCCGCTCGTAACCAGCTTTGCCGAACGCAAGCGGCATCTCGGATACCGGCGTGTGACGCCCAAGCCCGGGTTTTTCTGGGACATGGAATTGTCCGCGCACGAGTTTCATTATGCGAGCATAGTCTCCGAAGGCGATGCGGACCGTGTGTTCGAGGCTCGCGACGCGCTGGGAAGCACTTTACAGCCAGCCGGGCTGCAGCGCGGCAGGGTTGCGGGATCGTTCCTGCACATCATCGACCGGATTGATTGACGTCATGACCGAACCACTTGAACCAATCGCCCATGGCGGGGCGCTCTCTGAGTCCATCGCCCGCCATGGCGGCGAACCGGGCGAATGGCTCGACCTTTCCACCGGGATCAGCCCCTTCATTCTGCCCATGCCGGAAATACCGGCCACCGCCTGGCGACGTCTTCCGGAAAGCGCAGAGGCGAGCAGGGTCGGTGATCTGGCGATGCGTTATTACGGTGGTTCGGTCAGGCCGCTCGCGGTTCCCGGCACGCAAGCCGTCATACAGTTGCTTCCATTGTTGCGGCCGGATGCGGAACGCGTGGCGATCGTGTCGCCCACCTATGGTGAATACGAACAATCCTTCCGGCGCGCAGGCATCAAGATTGAACATGTCGCAACGCTCGATGCAGCGGCGGCGAACCGTGCGCCGATCGTGGTGCTTGCCAATCCAAACAATCCCGATGGCCGAGAGACAGTTCGCGACGATGTGTTCGGTTTCATCAGGTCGCACCGTGACCGGCTGGTGATCATCGACGAAGCCTTCGCCGACCTGCGCCAGGATCTGTCGATGGTGGGGGCTGCCGGGATGGAACCGAACCTCGTCGTGATGCGATCCTTCGGCAAGTTCTTTGGCCTGGCCGGGCTCCGGCTGGGCTTTGTGTTCGCAACGCCTGCAGTTCTCGGTCTTCTGGCTGACCGCCTCGGACCCTGGGCGGTTTCTGGACCGGCGCTTGCGATGGCCGATCATGCCTTCGGCCGCAAGGATCTGGTGTCAGAGCTTCGCGACAAGATCGACAAGGCACATGGACAAACGCGTTCGGCCCTGAACATGGCCGGCGTCAGGATCCTCGGGGAGACGCCGCTGTTTTTCTGCTGCGATGTCGGCAATGGCGGGCAGGTGCGGGAAGCACTGGCGGAGCACCATGTGCTGGTGCGCAGCTTTGACCACACTCCTGAGATGATCCGCATCGGGCTGGTTCCCGATGAGCTGTCTGCCGTCCGGCTGCGCGAGACCCTGCGGCTCGTCCACCCCCGACCGCAATGACCCTCCACCTGATGATGCTCTTCGCGGCGCTTGTCCTCGACCGCATCGTTGGCGATCCGGACTGGCTGTGGCGGCGCGTGACGCATCCGGTGGTCGTCTTCGGAAATCTGATCGGCTTTGCGGATCGCCGTTTCAACAAGGCCGACGACAGCGCCGCGAAGCGCAGGCAAAAGGGAGTGATGGCGATCCTCGCACTCCTGGCTCTGGCTGTGGCCGCTGGTCTGGTGTTGAACCAGATATCAGACCGTCTCGGCCTGCTTGGGATGATGTTCGAGGTCGTCATTGTCGCGGTGTTCCTGGCACAGAAGAGTCTCGCAGACCATGTTGGCGCTGTGGTGGAAGGGTTTCGCGAAAGCGGACTGGAAGGTGGGCGCAGGGCGGTGTCGATGATCGTCGGGAGAGATCCGGAAACGCTCGACGAAGCCGGGGTTTCAAGGGCCGCGATTGAAAGCCTCGCTGAGAACTTCTCCGATGGCGTCGTGGCGCCAGCCTTTTGGTACGCTGTTTTCGGACTGCCGGGCCTTTTGGCCTACAAGATGCTCAACACTGCCGACTCTATGATCGGCCACCTCAATGCCAGGCATCGCGACTTCGGGCGCGCAGCTGCGCTTTTGGATGATGCGGCCAACTGGCCGGCCTCTCGCCTCTCTGCGGTCTTGATCGCAGCCGGTGCAGGTCTCGCCAGAGGCGGAGCGGCGATGAAGCGCGCGATGGCAACCGCCTTGTCGGATTCCGGGCTGCATCGCTCGCCCAATGCGGGATGGCCCGAGGCAACGATGGCAGGGGCACTCAACCTGGCGCTGGCAGGGCCGAGGCGCTACGGAGGCGAACTGGTGATGGAAGCCAGCCTCAACGCCGGCGGACGAGGTCAGGCGGGTGCTGCGGACATTGCGTCGGCCCTGATCGTCTTCAGAAAATCCTGTGAATGTCTTGCCGTGGTGGTTTTGCTGTTGGCGATCTCATTATAAATTTCCAATAAAATCAAAGACTTGAGAGCTTTGTGGTGATTTTATGGAGTATTTTAACTTTACGAAATAAAAGTGGCGTTTACAGTAAGATTTCCAGATCAATAAAATATCAGGGTCTTTCGGGAGAGTAATCATGCGAAACATGCTTCTTGTGGGGGCGCTTGCTCTTGCTCTAATGCCATTTTCCCAGGCTTCGGCACTGGCGGCCAAGCTTATCGCGGACATCGATTTGTCCAACCAGACAATGGTCGTGAAGCAGAACGGGGTGGTCAAGTACCGCTGGCCTGTGTCCACCGGGCGCAAGGGCTATTCGACACCGACGGGCAGCTACTCGGCCAAATGGCTTTCGCGCTATCACCGGTCGCGCAAATACAACAATGCCTGGATGCACTATGCCGTGTTCTATCACGGCGGCTACGCGATCCACGCAACGCGTGACACCAAGCGGTTGGGCCGTCCAGCGTCTCATGGATGCGTCAGACTGGCGCCCGAGCACGCGGCGAAGTTCTACTCGATGGTCGAGAGGACAGGCAAGCGGAACACCCGTATCGTGGTCAAGCACTGATGCAAGCTGCCCCGGGGCATCCCGGGGCGCGACATGGTGCCATGACACAGTTGTTGCCGATCCCGCATCATCGAAGGTGCGGGATCGGCCGATTTGGTTTTTTGTACGAAGATTGCCTATTTGAGCGTGTGCTTGATGTTCCAGCGATCGTGGAACCATTGCCATTGCCCCGGATATTCCCGGACCCAGCTTTCGACCTTGTCGTTGAGCAGTTGCGCCGTTGCCTCGACGTCGACAACGCCGTCCGGTTTGCGCGGAATTGTGACCGCGGGCTCGACCACAAGTCGGTGACGTCCGCCCGGAAGGCGGATTGAGCGTGCCGGGTAGACTTCGCACTCGAACTGGCGGACGAGCTTGGCAAGAAGCGGATTGGTCTGGGATTCAAGGCCAAAGAACTGCGTCTTCGAGCCTTTTTGGAATTTCTGGTCAACGAGCACGCCCACGCCGCCGCCAACTTCCAGCCGACGTGCGAGGGTGAAGGCAGCGCCCGCGCGCGAGGGAACCAGATGGCCCATCGACGTGCGCCGCGCGGCCAGCACCCGGCGGGCGATGTAGGGGTTGTTCGGCGGGCGGAACAACGCCATCACGTCAAGCCCGTAGGCGGCCGCAGCCACCGGAAGCAGTTCGAAGTTGCCGGTGTGTGCGGTGAACACGATGAAGGGCCGATTGCCGTCGCGCAGTTCGAAGAAGGTCTCGGCTCCCTCGACCTCGATCCGGCCGGGTTCGCTGGCATCGGGGTCGAAATCGAAGATCTGGTCGAGAAAAACGTACTCTGCGGCAAGGCGCGCCATGTTGCCCCACATGTCGCGCGCGATCTTCTCTCTTTCCGCCGGACTTTTCTCCGGAAAGGCCCGTTTCAGGTTTTCGAGAGCCAGTCGATGGCGGGAAGTCATCGGGCCGATACGCCGGGCGACGCGGTCCACAAACCCGATCGCCTTGTCCGCGGGCAGAAACGATATGAGCTTGAGCAGCGACAGCACCAAAGTGGCGACCAGCCAATCCTTTGCGCGGTTGAGCGCGATGACCACGCGCGTGAGCGCCATTCGCAGGGTGTGTTTCATCTCAGCTCATGTTCAGGATGATCTTGCCGAAGACGTCACGGCCTTCCATGCGGGCGAGCGCCTTATCAATGTCATCGAATCCCACTTCGGTGTCGATGACCGGCCTGACATGGCCCGCGGCCATCTTCTGCATTGCGTCGGCCATGTTTTCCATTCGACAGCCGAACGAGCCGATAAGCCGCAATTGCTGCTGAAAGAGCATCATCAGGTTCATCTGGGTGGAAACGCCCGAGGTGGATCCGCAGGTGACCAGACGGCCGCCGCGGCGCAGGGACAGCATCGAGCCTGCCCATGTGTCCGCGCCAACATGCTCGAAGACCACGTCGACGCCCTTCTTTTTGGTAAGTTTGCGGACGACGCCTTCGAAGCGGTCTTCGCGGTAGTTTATGACGTGATCGGCGCCAAGGGCCTTGGCTTTCTCGATCTTTGCATCCGAACCAACAGTCGTGATGACGGTACAGCCGATCTTCTTCGCAAGCTGGATGGCGGCCGAACCGATGCCCGATCCGCCGGCATGGATCAGGATGGTCTCGCCGGGTTCCAGTCTGGCGTTGTCGAACAGCATGTGTTCGACCGTTCCGAAGGTCACGGGGGCGACAGCCGCTGCAATGGCATTGACGCCCGGAGGGGCAGGGACCAGAAGCCGCGCGGGAAGATTGACCTTCTCCTGGGCAAACCCGTCGAGATGAAATCCGTGGACGCCGCTGACATGTTCGCAAAGATTGTCGCGGCCCTCGCGGCAGGGTCTGCACAGGCCGCAGGTCCTGGCGCCATATATCGAAACCAGCTGACCGGGAACAAGCCCGGCCACGCCATGGCCGATCGAATCGATGACGCCGGATGCTTCCGCCCCGATCACCAGCGGCATCTTGCGCTTGGCAAAGGCCATGCCGCGCCAGCCCCAGACATCAATGTGATTGAGTGCAACGGCTTTGACAGAGACCGTGACCTCTCCGATGCCGGGAGCTGAGGGCGGCTCCAGCTCAACCGTTTCGAGCTTGCGATCCTCGATGAGCTGCAATGCGCGCATGATTTATGTCCCTTCTTGCGAGGCGCGGCCGTGCCGGTCCGCTCAGCGCCCTTCCCGGTCGGTCCGCCTGACTGGTGTCCGGCCAGCGGCTACCGGCGGGTCCGGTTCGAAACTGATTGAATTCCGGAGATATCCCACCGGAACCTACCGTCCGGCGGCCCTGCATTAAGCCGGTTCAGCCGACATGACAAGACATGCGTTCTGGCCGCCGAAACCGAAAGAGTTCGACAGCACGCTGGTAACCTGTGCATCGCGCTTGATGTTGGGAACCGCGTCGAGCTCGATCGCCGGGTCCGGGGTGTCGTAATTGATGGTCGGCGGGATCACCCCGGTTGCGATGGTCATGAGCGAAAAAACCGCTTCCACAGCACCGGCGGCCGTCAGCGTGTGGCCGATCATCGACTTGTTTGACGAAACCGGAACCTGCGGCATGCGCTCACCGAACACCGACGAAAGCGCGAGATACTCCATCTTGTCGTTTTCAGGTGTCGATGTCCCGTGGGCATTGATGTAGCCGATATCCTCGGCGGCTAGCCCGGCGTCCTCAAGTGCGGCACGTATCGTGGCGATCGCCGGACCGCCATCGGGGGAGGAACGGGTCCGGTGAAAATGGTCTGCCTTCTCGCCGCAGCCGCTCACAATGCCCAGCACATTGGCTCCGCGGGCGACCGCGCTTTCCAGAGATTCCAAGACCAGGGTTGCTGCCCCCTCGGCGATGACAAAGCCGTCGCGATCCTTTGTGAAGGGTCTTGAGGCCTTTTGCGGCGGGTCGTTGTTGGTCGAAAGCGCGGAAAGCAGCGAAAAGCGGATCAACGCCTCGGCGCTCACCGAGCCATCGGTGGCAACGGAAAGCGCACGGTCTGCCCGGCCCTGGCGAATGGCCTCGACGCCAAGCTGGATCGCCGTGGCACCGGACGCACAGGCCGTTGACAATGTGACCGGCAGGCCACGGGTTCCGAACCGGTCGGCAAGCCGTTCCGAAATCGATCCGAACAAGATCGTCTCGTGAAAGGCAGGATCGGCCTTCTCGCGCAGGACGGCAAGAAACTGCTCATAGGCATTGCCGTTCATCTGATCGGGTCGAACCCGGTCACCGAGTTCGAAGCGCTGGCTCCATTCGGGTTCGATGGGCGGGGCAGCCAGAAACAACGGACCGCCGAAATCTCCGGAGAGGCCGGCTTGGGCCAGGGCTTCCAGCGTTGTCTCGCGTGCGAATGCATATGAGCGCTCAACCGCAGTGGGAGAGGGGATATCAATGAAATCCACGGTGCCGCAGATCTTGGTGGAAAGGTTGTCCGACGGAAAGCGCGTGATCGCGTGAATTCCCGATTCTCCGGCGGTCAAGCGCGCCCAATTGTCCTCCAGCCCCTGTCCGAGCGAGGTGACGACGCCCATGCCGGTGACTGCGACCAGCGGGCGACCGAGGTGATCTAGGTATGCGGCTTTGGTCATTGTGGCCTCCGGGTCAGGACAGCTTGCTCAAATGGGCGACACCTTCGCCGCGGACGTGCCCTATGGTTGTCACAATGGCCGAGCGGGGGGGCTTCGCTATCTCGGCGTCGGCCCCTTGTGCCATGGGTTTGACAGGACGGTCCTCGTCGATCGCAAGGCATGCAAGGGCAAGCCCGGTCGTGAACTGAGCCTCGAGGGAATGGCCGACCACGGCGCCCCAGGTTCGCAGCGGGCTGTCCGGATAGCGCTTTGAAAGAAACTGACGCTCGCGGCGGCTCAATTCGGGAGTGCCGGCGGCGCCGCAAAAGATCACCGTGTCACTGTCTCCGTCCGCCGGAACCGTTTCATCGCACAGTCTGGCGAGCCGCTGTTCCAGCCGGTCTTCCTCGCGAGAACCGCGGTCACCTAGAACGCCGTCCAGCCTTACATAGATGCGGGCGCCGCGCGCCTCGGCGTGTTCCCGGGTCTCAAGCACCAGAAATGCACCCGCAGTGCCAAGGTTCATTCCGTTCGCAGTGCCGTCCTCGTTCCAGAACGGCTTGAGCCCGTTCCTGGCCAGGGCATGGACGGCTTCCATGACCATCAGCATGTCGTGGCGTTCAGCCACAAAGGCGCCTCCGACGAGACAATGGGTCGATTGGCCGGCAGCAAGCCGCGCATGAGCGGTTTCGATGGCGGAGATGCCGGCTCCCTGCTCACCCATAAGGGTGCGGGACGACCCGGTGACCTTGTGAACGATCGAGATGTTGCCGGCCAGCAGGTTGGAAAGCTGGGCCAGGAACAGGGTCGGACGCAGTTCGGTCGTCAGTTTCTCGTTGAGCAGTTGCTCGCGGTCGTTGCGCTGGCGGCCTTCCTCGACAATCAGGGTGTCCACCGCCACATCGCGTTCGCCGCCACCGGCCGCCACAATCATGTCCATCGACGCGCAGGCCTCGACATCTTCCTTCAGGCCGGCGTCGTCAAGCGCGAGCCCCGCGGCGAAGACGCCGAGCCTCTGCCAGTTCTCCATCTGCCGCTGATCGCCGCGGCGCGGGATCTGTTCGGACCAGTCGATCTGGGGAAGCGGAAACACCGTGTATGGGGCGAAACGCTCGCTGTCACTGATGGCTTCGGGTGAAAATCCGCCCTCGGTGAGCGCGGTACGGTGCAGGTCGCCACCGACGCCGAGAGCCGTGACCAGACCTACACCTGTGACGACGACCTCGTGGTTGCGGTTGGTCATTGACGGCCTCCATTGGCGGTATCCATTGCAGCCACCAGCCCGACTTCCTCGGACCGGGCACGAACGATCCTGGCGAGCGGAACCTGATCGAAGGGCAGGGTCTTGAGCTTGATCTGGCAATCGGCAACACGCTTGCCATCGATCTGGATGCGGCCCTTTGCAACCGCATAGCCCGACCCTTCGTGCTCGAGCGCGGCTGAAACGGTCAACTCAGCGCCCGGTTCGACAAAATCCCGCATCTTGGCGCTGTCCACCGACATCAGGAAAGGCATCGCAGCAAAGCCGGTCTTTGCAAGCACGAGAAATCCGCTGGCCTGCGCCATGGTCTCAATCAGCAGAACTCCGGGAACCAGCGGCATGTCCGGAAAGTGGCCTTCGAATACCGGACTTTCCATCGGCACGGTCGACGAAGCGGTCAGGGTCCCGGCCTCGAGGTCAAGCGCCTCAATGCGGTCTATCATCTGAAAATATTCAAGATGCATGACAGGGAACCGCCGTTCCGGGCGTCAAGCCTTCGCAGCCCGCAGTTCGTCGATCTTGGCGCAGAGATTGCCAAGCACAAAGTATTCCTCGGTTGAAGCCTTGCCGTCATTGACCTCCTGGGTCCACTGCTCAAGCGGAATCTTGATGCCGAATTCCTTGTCGATTGCAAAAACGATATCGAGGAAATCGAGACTGTCGATGCCGAGGTCATCGATGGTGTGGCTTTCAGGAGTAATGGTGTCGCGGTCGATCTCGCTGGTTTCGGCGATGATGTCTGCGACCTTGTCGAATGTTGCGGTCACGCTCAATACCTCATTGGATAACAGATTGCGCGCAGCTATAGAAAAATCCGCTGCAAAAGCCAATGGCTTCTTTGCACGCAAATCGGCTTCCCGATCCGCGTGCCCCGTCCTGCCTTGCCCGGCAGGGTGCGGTGAACTGGGTCTCCGGCTTCTACACCGCCAGTGAATGGCGCGCCGTCCCGTTCTCAAAATAGCTGTCGAAGGCCGATGCGATGGATCGAACGAAGGGGCGTCCCTTGGCGGTGACCTGAAACAGTCCGCCTGAAAACTCCACCATGCCGTCCGTGTCGCAGCTGGCAAGGTATTCCGCCTCGTCGAGAACATCCTCTGCGGCGGGACCGAATTCCTGCCGGATGGCCGCGAATGAAAATGCGAAATCACACATCAGCAATTCGATGACCCTGGCGCGAAGCCGGTCTTCCTCAGACAGTTCGAAACCGCGTACGACGGGCAACCGGCCAAGATTGACCTGGCGCTGGTACTCCCCGGTGGAGGGCTGGTTCTGAATGTAGCCCTGCGGGAGCTGTCCGATCGAGGATGCGCCAAGGCCGATCAATGCATCGGCGGTGTCGCTGGTGTAGCCTTGGAAGTTTCGGCGCATCTCGCCCGAAGCGGCTGCAATGGCAAGACTGTCGGCGGGGAGGGCAAAATGGTCGAAGCCGATCGCGGTGTACCCGGCCGCGGTCAGTAAAGAGCTGGCGCGGTTCATCTGGGCAAAACGCTCGGTTACATCGGGCAGGGCCGTCTCGTCGATCATCTTCTGGTGGGTCTTCATCCAGGGGACATGGGCGTATCCGAACAGGGCGATGCGGTCGGGATTGAGCGAAATGACCTTGCCGATGGTGTCGTCCACAGAGGCGCGGGTCTGGTGCGGAAGTCCGTAAAGGACATCGCAATTGACCGAGCGCACACCGCGCTTGCGCACCTGCTCGACGACCTCCCGGGTCTGTTCGAAGGTCTGTTCACGGTTGATTGCCTGCTGAACCCGCTCGTCAAAATCCTGAACGCCAATGGAGGCCCGGGTCAGGCCGATTTCCGCCAGGGCGTCGTATCTGCCCTCGTCCAGATCATTGGGATCCATTTCGACACTGATCTCGGCATCGTCGGCGAATTGAAAGCGGCTGCGCAACGCCTTGTCGAGCCAGACCATGTCCTCAGGTTTGAGCATGGTCGGAGAGCCGCCTCCAAGATGCAGTGCCGTGACCTGGCAACCCGGATCAACAAGACTGGAAATGGTCTCTATCTCGTTTTCGAGCGCGGAGAGGTAGGTCTCCAGCGGGTCATACTTGCGGGTCTGTTTTGTATTGCAGCCGCAAAACCAGCACAGGCGGTCACACCAGGGTATGTGCACATAGAGCGAGAGGCTCTGGCCCGGCTTCAATTGACCCAGCCAGCGTGCGTAAACGTCCCCATCGATGCCGGCATGAAAATGCGGGGCGGTGGGATAGCTGGTGTAGCGCGGCGCCGGGCCAGCGTGTTTGAGGACGAACGCTCTTTGCATGTGAATTTCACTCCGGTTTGCGGCCCAGAATGACGCAACGGAGCGCTATTGCCTTGACTTTGATCAATCCCGTCTGTTCTTTGACGACAACCGCTCGTGATCGGGGGCGCCGGAGGCCCTGGGAAATGGTCCGATCGCCGACATTGAGGATTGAATGGACGCGCATCGCAAAGACATTCACAATTCCGAGCTTCCGGTGCTCTGCCGGGCGTGCGAGGCGCGACACCGCGGCGTATGCGGCGCCCTGTCCCCGTCACAGCTGGTCAGCCTGAACAAGCAATCCACCCGCAAGAGCGTTGAAGCCGGGACGGAGCTGATTGGCGAAAGTCAGGAAACGAAAAACTACGCCAATATCATTTCCGGTGTCGTGAAGCTCACCAAAATGATGTCCGACGGCCGTCAGCAGATTGTCGGACTGCAATTCGCTCCGGACTTTCTGGGGCGTCCATTCCGCATTGACAGCGGGATTTCCGCCGACGCGGCCACCGATGTGAATGTGTGCAGCTTTCCGAAGACCGTGATCGAGCGAATGATCAAGGAATCGCCTGAGCTCGAGCACCGGCTTCTCGAGCAGACCCTGAAGGAACTCGACGAGGCGCGCGACTGGATGCTGACACTCGGGCGAAAGACTGCATCGGAAAAGGTGGCAAGTTTCCTGTACCTCATCGCCACTCATGTGAACCCTGACTCAGAGTCCAATTCGGTCAGTTTTCAGCTGCCGTTGACGCGGTCGGACATTGCGGATTTTCTTGGATTGACGATTGAAACGGTTAGCCGGCAACTGACGAAATTGCGCAAGGACAGGGTGGTACTGATCGTCAACAACCGGCATGTCGAGGTCCCCGACCTGGATGCACTCGCAGAGCGGGCGCTGCAGTAGGGCACTTGTCAGGGGCAGGAGCACCTCTGCCCTGCAGTTGCTTGTCCGGAAAATCTGTTGCCGCGACTGTTAACGATACTTACATAGCGGGCCGTAAAGTTGTGCTGACACACCAATGTGGAATTGCATTATTTTCGATCATGACCGATAACTAGGCCTTGGTAAGATGTTTTCTTACAATTGCCGTTCGCAAGAAGACCCCGGTGGGCCACATGCTTCAGGCGCTTATTGTTGAGTTTGAGACTCTGTGTTCGGAATTGCTCTCGGCTGTGCGCCGGGGCGACGAGAACGTGGTCAATCGGATTGACGCCGAGATCCAGCCGAGCCTGCAACGGATCTTTCGTTTTCGAGCGCGCAGCAGCGATGAAGCCATTCAGCAATTGCAGTTTTTTGCGCGTCTGGCGGTTCGCAATTGCGAAGACGATGACAGTGTCAGCCGTTACACCGACATGATGACAGAGTTGTTTCACCGGTACCTCGATCCTGTCGAAGGCTTTCAGGAATCGTCTGCTCATTCGCCGGATCGGTCGAAACCGTTCCCGGCGCGCGAAACGGGCGGTCCTTTGGCGGAAGGCTACGACCCTTCTTCGCATGAGCTGCTGCTTGATTCGTTGGGTGAGCGCATCGCTGTCGTGGGGCTCGATTATCGATACATTTACACCAACAAGCGCAATGCCGAGTTCCACGCAAAGTCCCCCTCCGACTTTGTCGGCAAACATCTTGGGGAGATGATCGAGGCGGACCGGTTTCATGATCGTGCCAAGCCAAAGCTCGACAAGTGTTTTTCCGGTCAAACGGTTCAGTATGACTATCGGATCGCGGACTTGATGGGTCGGATTTATGACGTCAATTGCAGAATGACCCCCTTTCTCGGGCCGGACAGCAAGATTGCCGGGGCGGTAATCGTTCTGAACATGCATCCTTCACTCGCGCGGGTCGGATAGGCCGAAACAGACCGCGCTGCTCCTTCCGCCAATCGATGTTGTGCAGGGAAAAGACAAAAGTTTGCCATTCAATGTTTGACGTTTACGTTAACGTCAATAAACTGTATGGATGAACAGTCGTATCTTGTCATCTCGACTCCGCCAGCGTCCTTTGACATGAGATGGTGAGCTTGCCGCAGTGGATGCGGGGTCGGATGGTATCGGCGTCCATTCGTGCATGTTCGACCGCATGAATCAGGCAGGCGACGGTTTGCAAGCATTGGCCAGATGTGCGAAATCGCCGAAGCCACGAGGTGAGGGAAATCTTAGATGACTGATGTAATTGAGCCGTCCGAACGCGAGAGCATGGAATTCGACGTGGTGATCGTTGGCGCGGGCCCGGCAGGCCTGTCCGCTGCGATCCGCCTGAAGCAGTGCAACCCGGACCTTACGGTTGTTGTTCTTGAGAAGGGCGGCGAGGTCGGTGCGCATGTTCTTTCCGGAGCCGTCGTCGATCCGATCGGAATCGACAAGCTCATCCCCGACTGGCGCGACGATCCGGACCATCCGTTCAAGACGGCGGTGAATGCCGATCACTTCCTGGTTCTCGGACCGGCGGGTTCGGTCCGGTTGCCGAACTTCATGATGCCGCCATTGATGAACAATCACGGCAATTACATCGTCTCGCTTTCCAACGTGACCAAGTGGCTGGCCGGTCGGGCCGAGGCGCTGGGTGTCGAGATCTATCCCGGCTTTGCAGCGACCGAAGTGCTGACCAACGATGAAGGTTCCGTGATCGGTGTCGCCACCGGCGACATGGGGGTCGAGCGGAATGGGGAGCCGGGGCCGAATTATGCGCGTGGCATGGCACTGCTCGGCAAGTATGTCTTCATCGGCGAAGGCGTCCGGGGCTCGCTCGCCAAACAACTGATTGCCAAATTCAATCTCGATGAAGGGCGCGAGCCGCAGAAATACGGCATCGGTCTGAAGGAGCTCTGGGAGGTCAAGCCCGAGCATCACAGGCCCGGCCTGGTTCAGCATTCCTTCGGCTGGCCGCTGGACATGAAAACCGGCGGCGGTTCGTTCCTCTATCATCTCGAAGACAACAAGGTGGCGGTCGGCTTCGTCCTCCACCTCAACTACAAAAACCCCTATCTCTCGCCGTTCGAGGAGTTCCAGCGCTTCAAGACGCATCCGGCCATCGCTCCCGTGTTCGAGGGCGGCAAGCGGATCGGCTATGGCGCGCGCGCGATCTCCGAAGGTGGCTGGCAGTCGGTTCCGAAGCTGGCCTTCCCGGGCGGTGCGCTGATCGGCTGCTCGGCCGGTTTCGTCAACGTCGCCCGCATCAAGGGCTCGCACAATGCCGTGCTCTCGGGAATCCTGGCCGCGGATCACGCCGCAGAAGCTATTGCCGCGGGCCGTGCCCAGGATACGCTCCAGGGCTATGACGATGCCTGGCGCGGCTCGGAAATCGGCAAGGACCTCAAGAAGGTCCGCAACGTCAAGCCGTTGTGGTCGAAACTCGGCACCATCGGCGGCGTGGCGCTTGGCGGTATCGACATGTGGATGAATTCGCTGTTTGGCTTCTCGCCTTTCGGCACGATGGGGCATGGCAAGGCGGATTACGCTGCTCTGGAAACAGCCTCGAAGCACAAGAAGATCGATTATCCGAAGCCCGATGGCGTGCTGACCTTCGACCGTCTGTCCTCTGTGTTCCTGTCCAACACCAATCACGAGGAAGACCAGCCGGTCCACCTGCAGCTTCAGGACCGCGAATTGCAGAAGGCATCGGAACTGCATCAGTTCGCCGGACCTTCGACGCGCTATTGCCCGGCCGGCGTCTATGAATGGGTCGACAGCGAAGGCAATGCAATTCCGGCAGGCGAGATGACCAGCGCAAGCGATGCGACCTTCGTCATCAACGCGCAGAACTGCGTGCACTGCAAGACCTGCGACATCAAGGACCCGAACCAGAACATCAACTGGGTGCCGCCGCAGGGCGGCGAAGGGCCGGTCTATACGAATCTTTGAGTATGGGGCGGTGCTGTGGGTTCCAGCCCAGCTGCACGGTTTTTTAACAAACGGCCGCACCAGTGCGGCCGTTTGCACTCGCGCGGGGCGGAATGCCGGTTACTCCGGGTTGGATTGTCCAATCATTGCCAGCCGGGCCAATAGCCTGTCCTGCTCCGTGGCCAGGCCTTTGTATGCGCGTTCGGCAGGATTGAGGGCCTTGACCTGATCTGAAATGGCTGAGGCCAGCCTCGCGCCCTCGGGATGGTTTTCAAGGGCTTCCAGCGGATCAATGTAGGTCCTGATGGTGAAGATGATGTCGCCGCTTTCCGGCAACTTGCGCAAGGTCTGACGTTCGAGCCGCAGGTAAACATTTCGCGCAACCGTTCCGAGGCCGAAGCGGCCTTCGCCTGTCTCGTGCGCGTGCTGGTGAAACAGCTCCGCGTCGCCGTAGAGCGACCAGTTCCAGCGCACCACAGGCATGTCGAGCCGGAGGTTGTCGAACATACGTTCGATCAGGGCGGCATTGCGGGTTCCCTTTTCGAAGCCGGGAACCGGCCCATGGATTTCGTGCATCGGTCGGCCGAATTTCTCACGCAGGTTCCATGATGAGGGAAAGCAGACAGAGGCAGCCGCAAGCCGCCACCCGGTTTCTCCCTTGCGCATCAGAACAAGGTCCTCCTGCAGGTGCAATGCTGCCTGATGCAGCATGGGAAGAGTGCCCCCGTCCGGTGTGCTCAATCTCATGCTTGCGGTATCTGAAGACTTAAAGCGGTTTTCGAGATGGGCGCGCACAAGGCCGTGGACTTCGCGCTGAGCCTCTTCGGTATTCAGTTCGGCTACGAAGATGTCCTCGTACCGTTGCCGGGTAAGTCGCCGCTTTTCCTCAAGGTAGGCTTGCAGATCACTGTCGATGTCGAGCCATGTGTCGGGATCAAGCCGCGCCAATCCGATTGCGAATGGTGGCGCCGATCCGTCATAGGGGGTGCGAAGATCCTGGTTGTCCGTCATGTGTTCTTGTCTGTCGCGGGGCAGCCGATGTCGTTGTCTGCCGCGGTCTACGTCCTGCTCTGGGAAGCCTTGAAGCAGAACGAAACCCGCTTTACTGAAACGCCGTCTCGAAGAAGCTTCGGAGCTTGCGCGAATGCAGGCGTTCGGGGGGCATGGCGGCAAGCTTTTCCATGGCCAGCAGCCCGATCTTGAGATGCTGATTGACCTGGGTCTTGTAGAAGGCCGAGGCCATGCCGGGCAGTTTCAATTCACCGTGCAACGGCTTGTCGGAGACGCAGAGCAGCGTGCCGTAGGGGACGCGGAAGCGGAAGCCGTTGGCGGCGATGGTGGCCGATTCCATATCGAGCGCGATGGCGCGGGACTGTGACAGCCGCTGCACCGGGCCGCGCTGGTCGCGGAGCTCCCAGTTGCGATTGTCGATGGTGGCGACTGTGCCGGTGCGCATGATTCGTTTGAGATCGTAGCCCTCGAGGCCGGTCACATCTGCGACGGCTTCTTGCACGGCGACCTGGACTTCGGCCAGCGCCGGAATCGGCACCCATGCCGGCAGATCGTCGTCGAGCACGTGATCCTCGCGGACATAGGCATGCGCCAGCACGTAGTCGCCGAGCGCCTGGCTGTTGCGCAGGCCGGCGCAGTGGCCCAGCATCAGCCATGCATGCGGCCTGAGCACGGCCACATGATCGGTGATGGTCTTGGCGTTGGATGGGCCGACGCCGATATTGACCATGGTGATGCCGCAATTGTCCTTGCGCTTGAGGTGGTAGGCCGGCATCTGCGGCAGGCGCGGCGGCGCCACGCCCTCGCTGGGTGCACTTTGTCCCGAAGGGGTGATCAGGTTGCCCGGCTCGACGAAGCATTCATACCCGGAATTCCCTTCTGCCATCAGCGCGCGGGCGTGTTCGCAAAATTCATCGATATAGAACTGGTAGTTGGTGAACAGCACGAAGTTCTGGAAATGGTGCGCCGCGGTGGCGGTGTAGTGGGACAGCCTGGCAAGCGAATAGTCGATGCGCTGCGCCTTGAAGGGGGCCAGCGGCAGAAGCTCGCCGGGACCGGGTTCGTAAAGCCCGTTGACGATCTCGTCGTCGGTGGTGGCGAGATCGGGCGTGTCGAAAAGATCGCGCAAAGGCATGTCGAGCTTGTCGGCAACGGCCGCTTCGACATATGCGCCCTCGCCAAAGGCAAAATGCAGCGGGATCGGCGTGTCGGATTCCGAGATCGTCAGCGGCGTGCCGTGGTTTTTGAGCAGCAGTTCGAACTGGGTGGTCAGGTAGGAGCGAAACAGCGCCGGCCGGGTGAGGGTGGTCGCGTAATGGCCGGGCGAAACCACGTGCCCGTAGGACAGCCGGGAATCGACCATCCCGAAGGAGGTCGTGGCCAGGCTGACCTGCGGGTAGAATGCCCGGTAGCGGCCCTTTGGCTTCTCCGTTGCGAGATTTTCAAAGGCCTCGCACAAGAACCTGGTGTTGCGTTCATAAATAGCCTCTAGCGCCGCCACCGCATCTGCCGCGTTGGAGAATTCCTGCGGAGCGATCGGATCTGGCGTGATGAAGCCGTTGCTGGTGTGTGAAGAGATTCGTTGGTCCATGCACCGTTATATACGAGAAAACTTGACAAGGAAAAGACGAAGCCGCTGAAAGGTCTTTCGTGCTAGCCAATGCAATTGATGTCAGCCGTTGCGCTGCAGGCTCATATAGAGCACGAAGCCCGCGCCCGAGAGGCCGGGTCCCTTGTCACCGGTCTGGGCATAGGCGAATGCGCCGACGGGCCCGACCAGAAAGGCCGTGAAGGCGGTGATGCGCAGGAAGGTCGAGAGCGAGCGGCGGATCTTGAGACGCATGGTACAGGGTCCTTGGGAGTTGGAGTCAGCGGTCAAGCTGGCAGTGGGGACTGATCTGGAATGCGCATGCGTCGATCATGCCGCCGTTCCAGCCGCGCGAGGTACGGTCTGAATTGGCGACGGCCGCTGCCATCAGCATCGCGAAGATTGCGAAAACCAGGCAGATGATAATGAAGCGGCGGGTCAGCGTTGCCATGCGTCTCATTCCTCAGTTGATGGACACATACTGGCATCCCCGGTCTGAACCCCGCCTGAGGCGGGCGTTCATGTCCGGTTCAAACAGGTTAACGGAAATGCGTCCGCGCTCGGCCTAGTCACAGGTGGGGAGGGTTTACCCGGCGGGGCAGGGGTGGCCTAATTGGGGGCGCCACGCCATAGTTGGCGCTTGACACCGAGAAAGGGACCGATGCCCCATGCCCAGCACCCAGCCGAGCCCGATTGAGCTCTATTACTGGCCGACACCCAACGGCTGGAAGATCACCGTGATGCTTGAGGAACTGGCGGTTCCCTACGAGGTCCATTTCGTCAATATCGGCAAGGGTGAGCAGTTCGAGCCGTCTTTCCTGGCGATCTCGCCCAACAACCGAATGCCGGCGATTGTCGACCCGGATGGACCGGACAACACACCATTGTCCGTTTTTGAATCGGGCGCGATCCTTCAGTATCTGGGCAGAAAGTTCGGTCGCTTCTATCCTTCGGAAGAGCGGGCGCGGATGGAAGTGGATCAATGGTTGTTCTGGCAGATGGGCGGGCTCGGCCCGATGGCGGGACAAGCGCATCACTTTCGTCACTATGCGCCGGAGCGGGTGGATTACGCGATCGATCGCTACACCAAGGAGGTCAACCGGCTTTACGGCGTCATGAACCAGAGACTGGCGGACCGGGCGTTCCTGGCCGGTGATTATTCGATTGCCGACATGGCATCGATTGGTTGGGTCAAGTCTTATGAGCGTCAGGGGCAGAACCTTGACGACTTCCCAAATCTCAAGCGCTGGTTCGAAACGATGATGGCGCGGCCGGCGGTGGCGCGCGGGTGTGAAGTGGGAATCGAACACCGCAAAAACATTGCCGATGACAAGGATGCGCAGAAGGTGCTTTTCGGACAGACTGCGCGATAGGGGGCCGCCGGTCTGCGCTTCGCGCTGGGCGCACTACCTTGTCTGCCGAAAAAAGAAACCCCGCGCCGGATCAGCGGCGCGGGGTTGAAAGTCTGGCCAGTCTGAGGCCTCGGGGCTTTACATCTTGGCCCAGTTCTCCGAGCGGCAGAGAACGCCGAGCACGCAGCCGCGCATCTTCAGCGTGCTGCCGGAGAGTGTGGCCGAACCGGAATAGGTCTTGTCCTTGGCCGGGTCGGTGATGGTGCCGGAGTATTTGTTGCCGTCGGGCTTCATCTTGCCGATCTGCTTGCCGGCATGCGCGCCGGTTCTCAGCTTGACGCAGAATGAATTTCCGCAGGCGGAGATTGCTGCGGTTTCGCCGCTCTTGGTCTTCCAGTTGCCCTCGATCGGATCTGCGAGCGCGGGGGCCGTCATGGCGGCGACAAGCGCGCCTGCGGCGATCAGTTTGCGGATCATGTGTTCCTCCCAGGTTGAGGCCTGCATGCAGGCCGATTTCTTACTTAACCCAGAGCTACGTAAAGGTAAACCGGCAGAAATGGGGGGTAGGGTCTTCTCGCGGCTTGGCTTGGGGTGGCCCTGGAACCGCTGCCGATGACGGTCAAATCGTGCCTGCCGGAAAGATTTTCAGAAAATGCGATCAAAGTTTGGTTAGCCGTCCGTAACTTTTTTCCGTGGCCTTGAAACGGTCATTCGAGCTGCATCGTCCGGTTTCCAAGGCCTTTGATGTTTAACGGAATCGCAAATTTACCAAGCGTTTGAACTTTGTTCGTCTCCTCTTAAGCATGCCGTTTAACGCGACTTTCAACCGATCCCCCCCACACTCCAACTCAACGATAAGGCGCCGGGACAAACCGGACGCCGACATGAGCAAAGCGGCTTCTCGGGAGCTGACAGGGACAACGAAAATCTAACCTTTACGGGGACTTGAAAATGGCACGTTACGAAATTCACGATCAGGATCAGGCAAGCATCGGCGGCGAAGCCAAGGCTGACGTCTTCTGCGAAATGGGGCTGATGTACGCCACCGGACGCGAATGCGAAGTCGACTATGTCGCAGCCCACAAGTGGCTCAACATCGCCGCCATCAAGGGCTCGGACCGGGCCGCCACGCTGCGCGCCGAATTGGCCGAAAGCATGAGCAAGGCCGAACTCGCGTCAGCGCTTCGCGCCGCCCGCGAATGGATGACCATGCATTGATCCGGGGTCGGATGCCGTTTGCACGGCGACACCGGACCTACATCGAATTGCCTCGAGGGGAACGGGGCGGGGGCCGCAACGCCGGGCGACGCGGCGAGGCTTTCAGCAAAGGCCGCGACTGACCGCAAAGGTTGGACGCGGTCTTTTTCTTTTCACTCGAGCCCTGCGATGACCTCGGGCAGGGTTTCCGCGAAGATTGCAAACTCGGGTTCGGGTGCCGCGGAAATCCGGATGCAGCGGTTGAGGGGCGCGACGCCGGGCATGCGGATGAACACGCCGCGGCTTACCAGGCCTTCAAGAACGGCCTTGGCGCGGTCGGAATCGCCGCCGCAATCCATGGTGACGAAATTGGTGGCCGAGGGGATGGGAGCAAGTCCGTTTGCCCGCCCGATTTCGGCGATGCGTTCGCGCGCCGATGAGACCCGCGCAATGACGGTTTCGAGCCATGCCTGATCCTGAAGTGCTGCAAGGCTTGCGGCCTGGCCGAGCCGGTTGACGCCGAAATGATTGCGCACCCTGTGAAAGCGCGACACGGTCTCCGGATCGCCGAAGACATAGCCCACGCGCTGGCCCGCCAGGCCGTAGGCTTTGGAGAAGGTGCGGAAGCGCACCACGTTGGGCATTTGGGCAAGGGCGGAAACCGCCGGAATGGCGTCCGCGGGCGCCGTTTCGCAATAGGCCTCGTCCAAAGCCAGCATGGTGGTCTCCGGCAGGGACCGGGCAAAGGCCACGATGTCATCGGCCGAATGCCAGGTGCCCATGGGATTGTCCGGGTTGGAGAGATAGACCAGCGGTGCGTCTTCGCGGACGGCGGCCTCGGCAAGCGCCTCGAGATCCTCGCGGTCATCGCAATAGGGCACCGTGACCAGCCGTCCCCCGAAGCCTGCCACATGAAAATTGAAGGTCGGATAGGCGCCGAGCGACGTCACCACCGGCGTGCCCGGCTCAACGATCAGCCGGACCATGAGGCCGAGTAGCCCGTCAATGCCCTCGCCGACCACGACGGCCTTGGACGAAAGGCCGAGATGCGCACCGAGTGCTGTTCTGAGATCATGGTTTTCGGGGTCGCCGTAGCGCCAACTCATCGCGGCTTCCCGGGCGATGGCCTCGATGACGGCCGGCGAGGGGCCGAAGCCGCTCTCATTGGCGCCAAGCCGGGCGCGGAAACTCTCGCCCCGCGCGTGCTCCTGGGTTTCCGGCCCGACAAAGGGCACCGTGGGCGGCAGGGATTCAGCAAGCGGCGTGAAGCGCGGGAAAGCGGGCATGGCGGTTTCAATCCTCGGTCAATGGCCCGAAATCCCTAATCGCAATGGGGCACGGCTTCAAGCGGGCGGGCGCCACTCTTTGCGCATTGGCCTGCACCGTTTATGAACAAGGTCCCGCGCCCCAAACGAGTCCTCTCCGAGTCCCGCCCTTTTGCCCCCATTCATCGAAACCATTCTCGTCGTCTTTGCGCTGATTGCCATCGGCTTTGCCGCCGCCCGGCTGCGGCTGATCCGGGCCGAAACAGGTGATGGGCTGGCGGATTTTGTTTTCACGATTGCCGTGCCGCTGCTGTTGTTCCGGACGCTGGCGACCGCGAGCTTCGATCATGGCGCGCCGTGGATGCTGTGGGTGACCTATTTCACGGCCATCCTTATCACCTGGACGAGCGCGCATCTGGTGATCCGCGCCGGTTTCGGGCGGGATGCGCGATCCGGGGTGGTGGCCGGGGTCACCGCCGGCTTCTCCAATCTCGTGCTCGTCGGCGTTCCGTTCATGACCGGGCTCTATGGCGACGACGGGCTGGCGGTGCTGGCGCAGCTGGTTTCGATCCATCTGCCGATCATGATGGCGGCCTCGATCATCCTGTATCAATGGGCGCTGCGCCGGGACGGGGCTGCGGACAAGTCCGAAAGCGTTTCGGAGCTGGTCATCGGCTTTCTGAAACAGCTGTTCTCCAATCCGTTGATCATCGGCATTCTCGGCGGAAGTGCGATGCGCCTGTCGGGACTGACGATCCCCGGCGTTGTGGACCGGGTGATTGCGAGCCTCGCCGGGGTGGCCGGTCCGGTCGCGCTGTTCGCGATGGGCGTGTCGCTGTTCGGCTACGGCATTCGCGGGCAGGTGCGTCAGGCGCTCTCTTTGGTCGCCTTGAAACTTTTTATCATGCCAGCCGTTGCGCTTTTCATGGCGCTGCTTCTGGGCTTGCCCGAGTTCCAGGCGAAGATCGCCGTCGCCGCGGCGTCGCTGCCTGCAGGGGTGAATTCCTGGCTGATTGCCAACCGGCTGGGGACCGGCCAAAGACTGGCCGCAACCTCGATGACCATCGGCACGGCGCTCGCCGCACTTACGACGGGGCTCTGGCTGGCGATCGCAGAGGCTGTGTTGTAAAGCGCTCGAATGCCCGCGGGGTGCCTGCGGAACTTTCGTTTGTTTTCTTTTGACATTCATATTGGGTTCGATTTACTAAATTCGAAACGGCGCCCTGGGAGCGGAGAGGCCAATGCCCGAGAACAGGATCCATGATGTGTTCGTCATCGGCGGCGGCATCAACGGTTGCGGAATAGCCCGGGACGCGGTCGGGCGGGGCTACTCCGTGTTTCTGGCCGAGATGAACGATCTGGCGTCCGGCACCTCGTCCTGGTCATCGAAACTGGTTCACGGCGGACTGCGCTATCTGGAACATTACGAGTTCCGCCTGGTGCGGGAGGCTTTGGGTGAGCGCGAGGTGCTGTTGGCCAATGCGCCGCACATCATCTGGCCGATGCGGTTCGTGCTGCCGCACCACAGCGGTCTCAGGCCTGCCTGGATGCTGCGGCTGGGGCTTTTTCTCTATGACCATATCGGCAAGCGCAAACTGTTGCCGACAACCACGACCGTCGATCTGCGGACCTCGGAAGTTGGCAAGCCGCTCAAGTCCGAGTTTACCAAGGGGTTCGAGTATTCCGACTGCTGGGTGAATGATGCGCGGATGGTGGTGCTCAACGCGCGCGATGCGGCAGACCGGGGCGCCGAGATCCGCACACGGACCGAGGTTGTGGGCGCTGAACGCAAAGACGACATCTGGGAAGTCACCGTGATGGACCGCGACAGCGGACAGCGCCAAACCGTGCGCGCGCGTTTGATCGTCAATGCCGGTGGCCCCTGGGTCGACCGCATTCTGGCCCGCGTCGTCGGTCGCAACGATGCGCACAATGTCCGGCTGGTGCAGGGCAGCCACATCGTGGTCCCGAAACTCCACGATCACGACCGGGCGTATATCTTCCAGAACTCCGACGGCAGGATCATCTTCGCGCTGCCCTATGAGGAGGATTTCACGCTGATCGGCACGACGGACCAGGATTTCGAGGGCGATCCGAAGAACGTCGCGATCACCGATCCGGAAATCGAGTATCTGTGTGCGGCGGCGAGCGAGTATTTCGAAAAGCCGGTGGAGCGCTCGTCGATAGTCTGGACCTATTCCGGCGTGCGTCCGCTCTATGATGACGGCGCCAGCGCCGCGCAGGAAGCAACGCGTGACTATGTCCTGAAGCCGGATCCGGCCAGGGGCGCGCCCTTGATCAACATCTTCGGAGGCAAGATCACGACCTTCCGCAGGCTTGCGGAATCGATGATGGAGTATGTCCAGGACAAGCTCGGCAAGAAGTCCGGTGCATGGACCCACAGGGCGGCCCTTCCCGGAGGCGACTTCGCGGTTGATGCTTTTCCAGCCGAAGTGGACCGGCTGAAGAGCGATTACCCGTTCCTTTCGAAGAAGCAGGCGCGGCGCTACATGCGCCATTACGGAACGCGCGCACGGGTGCTCCTGGGAGATGCGAGGAGCCTGGAGGATCTCGGGCAGGATTTCGGTCATGACCTGTTTGCGGCCGAGGTTGATTATCTCATGGCGCAGGAATGGGCGCGCGAAGCCGACGATGTGCTCTGGCGGAGGACGAAACGAGGCTTGCGGCTTGACGCATCCCAGGCAGCCGCGCTTCAAACCTATATGTCGGGCAAGAGTGCAGCCTGAAAAGGCTGCGGAACGGCGAAGGGTTTTCGTGGCCGCAGAATTCGGTTCAAATGGCGGCGTGCAGGGAGGACAGCATGACGGGATACATTCTGGCGATTGATCAGGGGACGACATCGAGCCGGGCGATCGTGTTCGACGCCAACATGCAGATTGCCGGTGTCGGGCAAAAGGAATTCACCCAGTTCTATCCACAGTCGGGGTGGGTCGAGCATGATCCCGAGGAAATCTGGAAAAGTGTCGTCGCGACGGTGCGGCAGGCCCTGAAGAAAGCCGGGATCACGGCTTCCGATTTGGCCGGGATCGGTATTACCAATCAACGCGAGACGGTGGTGGTCTGGGAGCGCGACAGCGGAAAGCCGATCCACAATGCCATCGTCTGGCAGGACAGACGCACCGCCTCCTATTGTGAAAAACTCAAGCGCCAGGGGCTGGAAAAGACCTTCACCAAAAAGACCGGGTTGCTGCTCGATCCGTATTTTTCCGGCACCAAGCTTTCCTGGATGCTGTCGAACGTAAAGGGGTCCCGGGCGCGGGCTGCGCGCGGTGAACTTTGCTTCGGCACCATAGATACGTTCCTGATCTGGCGGCTGACAGGCGGAAAGTCCTTCGTCACCGACGTGACCAATGCCTCGCGGACGCTGATGTTCAACATCTCGTCTGAGGAGTGGGACAGCGATCTTCTGGAAACCCTGAAAGTGCCGGCGGAAATGCTGCCGGAGGTGAAGGATTGCGCTGCAGATTTCGGCGTCACGGATTCCAAGCTGTTCGGGGCGGAAGTCCCGATCCTCGGCGTTGCCGGTGATCAGCAGGCCGCCACCATCGGGCAGGCCTGCTTCGAGCCCGGCATGTTCAAGTCCACCTATGGAACGGGCTGCTTTGCTCTGCTCAACACCGGCGACGATCTGGTCCGCTCGAAGAACCGCTTGCTGACCACGATTGCCTATCGGCTCGACGGCAAGACAACCTATGCATTGGAGGGATCGATTTTCGTTGCGGGTGCTGCGGTTCAATGGCTGCGCGACGGCATCAAGATCATAAAGAAGGCCGAGCATAGTGGCGAACTGGCTGCCGAAGCCGATCCGACCCAGGAGGTGTATCTGGTGCCGGCCTTTACGGGGCTGGGCGCGCCGCACTGGGATGCGGAGGCACGGGGCGCGATCTACGGCATGACCCGCAACACCGGACCGGCCGAGTTTGCGCGCGCGGCGCTCGAAGCTGTCTGCTATCAGACCCGCGATCTGCTCGATGCCATGCACAAGGACTGGAAAGGTGCCAACGGCGACACTGTTTTGAGGGTGGATGGCGGCATGGTGGCCTCGGACTGGACCATGCAGCGTTTGGCCGACATTCTCGACGCGCCGGTGGACCGTCCGGTGATCCTGGAAACCACGGCGCTCGGTGCCGCCTGGCTTGCCGGTCAACGCGCCGGGGTCTGGCCCAAGCAGAAGGCGTTCGCCAAGGCCTGGGCGCGGGAAACCACCTTCAAGCCGAAAATGGACGACAAGACGCGCAAGGCCAAGCTCAAGGGTTGGCATGATGCGGTCCGGCGGACGCTGAGCTAGAGCCGATCATATTTGGCGGGAAGCGATTGGATGGACAGGGTTTTTCGTGTCAGCAAGGAAAAGCCGCAAGCACGATGCCGCGCATATTGCGAGGGTTTTGACGATGCTGGCGCGGAGAAGACGTACAAGCCCGGCGGAGCGGGCAGTCAGGCCAAGACCAGCCCGTAGCAATCGTCTGAACTCGGTCTTTTGCGTCCTGGACTGCGTCGCGCGTCGCCCCGCGCTTCCAAGCAGATCACGAAATCCCTGCGTTCAAACGTTTCCAGCCAAAGATGATCGGCTCCAGGCAGGCAAGACGGCACCTTTCCAACGGATCAAGGCCAAGGATGTCGCCTTCGAAAACGAGGCCGACACCCCCACGGGTTCCGAAAGCTTTGTCATTCTCGATCCGGACGACAAGCTGATCCTCGCCGACCAGCATCGGTCACCGCGCGCCGCGTCAGCCTTATTCGACGAAACTAACCGTGACCCCCGGCGCAACCAGGCCCGCGAGTTCTTCGGCGTCCCAGTTGGTCAGCCTTACGCAGCCGTTGGAACTTGTCTTGCCGATCTTGGACGGCTCGGGCGTGCCGTGAATGCCGTAGGTTGGCTTGGAAAGTGCGATCCAGATCGAACCAACAGGCCCGTTCGGCCCGGGGGGCACCTGGAGGATCTTGTCGTTGTCGCCCTGCTTGAAATTGATTTTCGGATTGTAGGTATAGCCCGGATTGCGGGCGATGCGTTCGATGATGACTTCGCCCGTGGGCGAGGGTGTTGACGACGAACCAATGGTTGCCGGGTAAGCGGCCAGAAGCTTGCCGCTGGCGTCATAGCCGCGGATCTGCTTCCGGCCCTTGTCTGCGACGATGCGGGTCACCGTGCCGGACTTCTTGGGGCCGGTATCGACCACCTTTATCTGCACGCCCGGACGGTTGAAGTCGACCTCCGGATTGAGCTCCTGAAGGTAGTCCTCATCCATGTGGAAGCGTTCGGCCAGCATTTCCCGCGTCGAGGTGAAGGACAGCCTGTCGAGCCGCGCCTTCTCTGCGTAATCCGTCGGGACCGAGGCTATGAAGGGGCCAGCGGCATCCTCGGCGGTGATGGTGTAGGTCGTAAATGCCAGTCCGCGGGTCGCGAGGCGGCTCAAGACAAGGTCGGTGTCGGCAGGATCGAGGCGTTCACCGGTGGCTTCGCGCCATGCGTCGAGCGCTTTGCGGACATTGGATCCCATACGGCCGTCGATGACGCCGGGAGAAAAGCCATTGCGGTCGAGATAGACCTGCAGCGTGGCGACCTGAGCCTTGCTCAGTTTTGGTGTCTTTGCCTGGTCCGGCGCCTTGGCCGGCTCGGGCGGCCGCGCCGGTTCTGCCACAGGCGGTTGTTGTTTGCTCTCCCGCGGCAGGCGAATGATGGAGGACTCGCCATCGCGACGGGGGACCGTGCCGGTTGTCGGATTGAGATCGCGCCGCTCGATCCCGTTGAAGCGGTCGGTATTGGCAAACCTGTCGCGGTCGCGCCTAAAATCCCGGTTGCGGGGCGGGGGCGGCGCATCAGGAAATGCGTCCTGGCCAAAGTCATCTCCCCAGAGGGGATCGTCCCAATCTGCGCTACCGCGTCTGAAATCCCGGTCCGGCTGGACCCGGGGGGAGGCAAGCCCCTGCTGTTCCCGGTACTGCCACAGAGGCATCTCGAAACCGATCACCATATCCCAGCGGTCGATCAGAAGCCTTCTGCCCTGATTGTCCACCACCACGCGCACGGCGCCTGCTTCCGGGATGTCGCGCATCAGGCGCCCATCAGTTGTAACCAGCACCATCTGCTGATCGTCGCGTGGGGCCGCATGGCCAGCAACGGGAGCAACGACGGAAAAAGCCAGCAGAGCTGCGGTCAGGCGGAGAATGGATCGGGTCGACATCGTGGAGTACCTGCGTCAGGGAAAGCGACATTACACATACAATTGCGAATTCATGGTGAATGTAAGCTGAACAAAACCGGCATGAGTAAGGCAGGTGAGTGAAAGGTGCCTGCGGATCGCACATGACCAGAATGAAGCCGCAGCGCGGATTTCCTCAATCGGTGCGTGGCCCGTAACTCAATTGAAAGCATGGATGATTTTGCTTTACGGCTTCAGGTCTCCCGGCCCATACGTGTGACGGACCCGATCAGTTCGCGACAGGCGAGAAGCCCGCATCCGGTGGTTTCGCAGATTTGCGGCAGCACCATCCATTCCAGTGTCATTGCGGCGCCCGAGCGTTCCATCTCGTGGATCTGGGCCTGATGCATGGCGCCCATGAGCGACGCGTTGAAACGCGCCAGCGCCACCAAGCGTTCAGCCGCGACGGGATTCTGCTTGTTTGGCATGGCCGACGAACTGCCTCCGCCACTAAACGCGATATCCACTGAACCGCGAAGTGCCATCATGGCGACGTCCTGGCCTATCTTGCCGAGCGCTGCGCTCAGTTCGGTCAACCAGCCCGCGCAGGCCAGAAAGGGACGGCGCGTGGTGTGCCAGCCGTTTCCGGGCCAATCGAGGCCGAGTTTGTCCGCGATGGTAACCGCCACTGTTTCCGCGTTCTCTCCGAGCGCCTGGAGATCGCCGACCGCGCCGCCGAATTGCAGCTTGCCTGTTTCCAGCCGCAGCGATGGGGCTCGCTCGGAAAGCGCCTTGAGCGAATCGGACCAGATCCGGATCCGGGCCGATGCCTGAATGTGCAGCGCTTCCTGCATCCGCGTGATGGCCTTGAGCGGCCTTCTGCCGTCACGTTCCTCGAGCGCATCGAGATCCGCGATCAGCAGATCGAGACGGGCGGAGGCGATATCGACGACCTTTCGAAGCGCCTCTACAGTTGCGGTGTCGGTCAAGTCCTGGCTCGTCGCGCCGTGGTGGACCAGTTCACTCCCCGGCCCGGACAGCGTTCGCCGGAGTTGCCGGACATATTCCGGCACCGGAACCCCGTCGATGACCGCGGCCGCGGCGATCCGCTTCTCATCGGGCTTGAATTTCAGGATCCTGTACTCAAGGTCTGACGCGGCACCAACGTCGATCAGACCCGCATTGGCGAGGCCTGCGATCAGGGCGCTTTCGAACCGGGCGAAGCTCTCGAACTGGGCCTGGTCGCTGAAGCGGGCGGCAATCTCCTGATCCCCGGTCAGCCCCCGTAACCAGCCCGATTGCTCGCCCGGCATGTCAGACCCGCTCGAGCGCGATGGCAATGCCCTGGCCGACGCCGACGCACATGGTGGCAAGTGCCCGTTTTTCGTTGCGGATTCCCAACTCCAGGGCTGCGGTGCCGGTAATCCGTGCGCCGGACATGCCCAGCGGATGACCAAGCGCGATCGCACCGCCATTCGGATTGATGTGCGGGGCTGAAGGATCGAGACCGAGTTCCCGCAAGACCGCGATGCCCTGGCTCGCGAAGGCCTCGTTGAGCTCGATGACGCCGAAATCAGCGGGTTCGAGGCGGAGACGCTCGCACAGTTTCCGGGTCGCCGGTGCGGGACCGATTCCCATGATGCGTGGTTCGACACCGGCGGTGGCGCCGCCCATGATCCGGGCGATGGGCGTCAGGCCATGCTTTTTTGCGGCCGCTTCGCTCGCGATGATCAGTGCGGCCGCGCCATCATTGACGCCCGACGCGTTGCCGGCCGTTACACTGCCTCCCTCGCGGAACAGCGTGGGCAGTTTGGCAAGTTGTTCGGCAGTGGTGCCGGGGCGGGGATGTTCGTCGGTGTCGACGACCACCGGATCGCCCTTGCGGCGGGGAATTTCCACGGCCACGATCTCCTTCGCCAGACGGCCCGACTCCTGCGCGGCCGCAGCGCGGGTCTGACTTGCAAGCGCGAACGCGTCCTGATCGGCGCGGCTGACATTGAAATCCTCGGCCACGTTCTCGCCGGTTTCCGGCATCGAATCGACCCCATACTGGGTCTTGAGAACGCGGTTAACGAACCGCCAGCCGATCGTCGTGTCGTAGATTTCGGCGGAGCGTGAAAACGCAGTCTCGGCCTTGGGCATCACGAAGGGCGCGCGGGACATGCTTTCCACACCGCCGGCGATCACGAGATCGGCCTCGCCGGAGCGAATGACCCGCGAAGCCGCGAGGATTGCGTCCATGCCCGAACCGCAAAGCCGGTTCAACGTGGTGCCCGGAACCGTGACGGGAAGACCGGCGAGCAGCAGCGCCATGCGTGCGACGTTCCGGTTGTCTTCGCCGGCCTGGTTGGCGCAGCCATAATAGACCTCGTCCACCGCGTCCCAATCGACATTGCTGTTGCGGTCCGTGAGCGCCCGGATGGGGGCCGCGCCCAGATCATCCGCGCGGACAGGCGAAAGCGCGCCGCCGAAACGGCCGATGGGGGTGCGGATGTAATCGCAGATGAATGCTTCGGCCATCAGGCGGCGTCTCCCTTGTTGGCGCCGGAATGGGCGGCCTTTGTACGTGCTCTGAGATCACGCAGTGTGCTCAGCTCGGTCTCTGTGGGGCGCGGGGTTTCGGACACTTCGTCAGCGAAGCGAACCGTCCAGCCGCAGGTCTCCTGAACCATGTCCCGAGTGACACCCTGATGCAACGAGACAACGGTGAATTCCGATGTTTCCGGGTCTGCTTTCCACACCGCAAGATCGGTCACCATGAGCGTCGGACCCTTTGTGGTCAGGCCCAGGCGGGCGCGGTGATCGCCGCCGTCGCCATGGCCGAAGCTGGTGAAGAAGTCGATCTTCTCGACCATGGAGCGTTTCGATTGCTTCAGCGTGATGAAGATCTCACCGCAGGACGAGGCTATTTCCGGAGCGCCACCACCGCCCGGGAGGCGGGTTTTGGGGGCATCGTAATCGCCGATTACGGTGGTGTTGATGTTGCCGAAACGATCGATCTGGGCAGCGCCGAGGAAGCCGACGGTGACCCGTCCACCCTGCAGCCAATAGCGGAACATTTCCGGGACCGACACCGTGGTCACAGCCGTATCGGACAACTCGCCGTCGCCGATCGACAATGGCAGCACCGAGGGCGCCGTGCCGATGGTGCCGCTCTCGTAGATCAGCGTGACATCCGGCGCGTGGGTCAGCCGGGCGATGTTGCAGGCGGCCGACGGCGCGCCGATCCCGACAAAGCACACATCGGTGTTTTTCAGAGCCCTTGCCGCGGCAATGGTCATCATTTCGTCGGGGGTGAAATCGAGCTCGCTCATGCCGCGCTCCTCAAATGTTTGGTGCGTGCCGCAAAATCCTCGGGCGAAGCGTCAAGCACGTTTTGCTTCATCCAGTCGAGGAAGGTCTCCCGGTCCGCGGCAATCTTGTCCCAGGCGATGTAGCTGGCATTGTCGCGCGGGTAGTAGCCATGCGCATAAGAGGGGTGTGCGCCACCCGGCACAACAGAGATCGCGCTCACCGTCCAGGAGGGAAGCACGCAGGCGTTGGGATGGGCGTGAAGATCGTCCGCCACTTCCTCAACGGTCACCACGGCGCGTTTTGCGGCCAGCACTGCTTCTTTCTGGACGCCCACAATGCCTTCGATCAGAACATTGCCCTTGCGGTCGGCTTTCTGGGCGTGAATGAACGTCACGTCCGGACGGATCGCCGGGACAGCCGCCAGTTCTTCTCCGGTGAACGGGCACGTGACCGTCCGGATGTTGGGGTTGACCCGCGCCAGTTCGGCGCCCTTGTACCCCCTGAACATCGCGAAAGGCAGCCCGGCTGCACCCGCCTCGTAGGCATTGGCCATGGCAGCGTGGGAGTGTTCCTCGATTTCTATCCGGTTCGGCCACCCGTTCTCCACCGCATCACGCAGTCTGCGCAAAAGCCCGACACCGGGATTGCCCGCATAGGAGAAGATCAGCTTTCGCACTGCGCCGATGCCGATCAGCTGGTCGTAGATGACATCCGGTGTCATGCGCACAAGGGTGAGATCCTTCACATTCTGGCGGATCGCTTCATGGGCGCTCGCGTGGGGAATGAGATGGGTGAAACCCTCAAAAGCCACCATGTCGCCGGATTTGAGGTTCTGAGCGACGGCCTCGGATAATGGCAGGAAATTCGCCATGGAGTTTTCCTCTGCTTTTGCGATATCGCACGAGTTATGCATATTGCTTTCGAAATGAATAATGATTTTTGAATGCCGAAATGATACCGAAGTTGCTATGGATATTTCGCGCCGCATCAAGATCCGCCATTTGGAAGCCTTTGTCGAAGTCGCCCGTCAAAAGAGCGTCGGGCGCGCCGCCATCACCTTGTCGCTGACTCAGCCCGCGGTCACCCGAACGATCCGCGAACTCGAACAGATTGTCGGAAGCCCGCTGATTGAACGCGAAGGCCGGGGCATCAGGCTGTCGCATCAGGGTGAAGTCTTCCTGTCTCACGCCGGCTCGGGACTCGCTTCCGTGAGGGGCGGAATTGCAGCCCTTGCCGATGTCGCCACCGTTTCGGGCCCTCCGGTCAGGGTTGGTGCGCTGCCAACCGTTTCGGCGACGGTGATGCCCGGCGCAGTTGCGGATTTCCTGGCTTCCGGCCTCAAGAGCCCGCTCCGGGTGATCACCGGCGAGAACCGTGTGCTGCTTGATCAGTTGCGAAAAGGCGACCTCGACCTGGTCATGGGCCGAATGCCGGCACCGGAAATGATGGAGAGCCTGCGCTTCGAGCCGCTTTACAGGGACCGGGTTGTTTTCGTGGTCTCCTCCAGCCATCCGCTGGCCGGCTTGCGTCAGGTCGGGGCAGACATTCTTTCGAGATATCCGTCGCTGGTGCCGCCGGAGGGGTCGATCATACACCCCTATGTGGAACGCGTTATGCTGGAGCAGGGCATGGCGCGCCCGGCACAACCCGTCGAGACCGTCTCGGACAGCTTCGGGCGTGCTTTTGTCCGCTCGAGTGATGCGATCTGGATCATCTCGCGCGGCGTGGTTGCCGCGGAGATCGAATCAGGAGAATTCGTTGCGTTGCCGATCGACACAGGCTCCACGCTCGGCGCTGTCGGCCTGATCTCGCGGGAGGCCGAGCGGAGACATGATGCGGCTGCGTTCTTTGCCGATATCTTGCGGCGGCGGACCGCCCAAAGCTGAAATTCGCAAACGGTGCGCGCAATGCAGCGCCGTGCAGAGACTGGCTTGTGAGCCGCGTCCGCTTGGCTTTACAATGAGGCGTTAGATCAACCTGCGAGACGGCCAAGGCTTTCATGTTTCTTCCTCCCCGCCACTCAGAGATCATCGAGCTCGCCAAGCTCGAAGGCCGCGTCCTGGTCGATGACCTGGCCAGCCGGTTCGACGTAACTCCGCAAACAATCCGCAAGGATTTGAACGATCTGTGCGAGCGGCAGTTGCTGACTCGGATCCACGGTGGCGCCATCGTCCCGTCGGGCATGCAGAACATGGAGTACGAGCAGCGCGGCCAGATCGCTTCGGAGGAAAAAAGCGCCATCGGGGCTGCCGCAGCGGCGCTCATCCCGGATCACGCATCCCTTTTCATCAACATCGGCACCACCACGGAAGCCGTCAGCCAGGCCCTGCTGCGTCACGGCCCGTTGATGATCATTACCAACAACATCAACGTCGCCAACCGGATGCGGCCCTTCGAGCAGTTTGAGGTGGTAATCGCAGGCGGGGTGGTGCGCCCGACGGATGGCGGCATCGTGGGCGAGGCGGCGGTTGATTTCATCCGGCAGTTCAAGGTCGATTACGCGGTCATCGGCGCTTCGGCAATCGACCAGGACGGCGCGCTGCTCGACTATGATTTTCGTGAAGTGAAAGTCGCCCAGGCGATCATTTCCAATGCAAGGCAGGTGGTGCTGGTTGCCGATGCGACCAAGTTCGAACGGATGGCGCCGGTTCGAATCGGCCATCTTGAGCAGGTGGACACTTTCGTGACCGATCGGTGTCCGGATGAAAACATTCGGGAAATCTGCCGTCAATGCAATGTGGAGTTGATCGAAACTGCATCGTGAGGCCGTAGCCAGACTGTTTTCTGGCTCCAATCCGGCGGAACGCGTGCAATTTTCGGGAAATCGATCATTTGGATTGAAATGGGGCATGCGGATGAGTGTTGCGCCAAAGCCTCCAACGGCCAAGGAAACACGCGCGATGAACCAAATCATCACAACCGGTCTTTTTCTAATTCCGTCCAGCCACTATATAGCGGCCTTAAAGATCGGCCGAGCCGGGCGCAATGATCGTTGCCGACTTGCCCGTTTACGATCATGTCCCCGGTTGAAGTTGGGTAGGAAAGCAGGTTCGACATGGCTATGCCAAGGTTCCACACCGTTGCGGCCTTCGTGGTGTTTGCAGTCTCGGCGGCCTGGGTGCTGACGGGTGAATTTTCCTCGATCGGAAGCGCCGCGGATGATGCCGGAGACGCAAATGTTGAGGTTGAGGTTGAGGCGCCCGCGCCGGAAGCGACCACAACCACACGGACTGTCGGCGTCATCGAACCGGATTTCATCGATCACAACCGCATTATCCGCATTTCTGGGGTTACGGCACCCGACAAGCGCAGCACGCTCGCCACGCGCAGCGCCGGAATACTGGGTGAACTGAAGGTCGAAAAGGGTGACAAGGTTGTTGCCGGTGATGTGATCCTGGTGCTCGAGGGGACAGAGCGAAGCGCCATGGTGGAAACCGCGCGTGCACTCCTCGATCAACGCGAAAAAGAGGCCGAGAATATAGAAAGGCTCGTGGAAAGCGGTATCGCGCCGACCACGCAGCGCGATACTGCCCGCTCGGCGCTTGCATCGGCGCGCTCGCAACTGGAGGCCGCTCAGGTGGACGTGGAACGGCTTGCCGTGGAGGCGCCGTTTTCGGGCGTGATCGATCAGGTCATGGTTGAAGAAGGGAGCTGGCTTCCTTCCGGAGAACCTGCGGCGGTCCTGCTGCAGCTTGATCCGGTGGTTGCGCGCGGCGAAGTTAGCGAACGCGACATCGCCTATGTCGAAGTCGGCAGCGAAGCCGGCGTCCGGCTGATCAGCGGCAATGTCGTAACCGGCGAGGTGCGCCATATCAGCCGGGAAGCCACACCAGGAACCCGGACTTTCCCCATCGAGGTCGTCATTCCCAATCCCGACAATCAGATACCTGGAGGCATGACCGCCGAGATCATGATCAAGTCCGAGCCGGTGACAGCGGTGAAGTTGCCCCGATCGGTGGTCACGCTGGACGAGGACGGCGATCTGGGGCTGCGCATCCTGCGTGCCGACAACACCGTGGGCTTCGTGACGATCGACCTGATCGACGATTCCCCGGAAGGCCTGATCCTTGGTGGAGTGCCCGAGGATGCGAAAATCATCATTGCCGGCCAGGACCTGGTCAGCGAGGGGGAAACCGTCAACTCCGTGCCGGTGGATGACGGTCTGGTCGCCTCGACGGATGCCGTAGCCTCCGGTCCGGTGCAATGAACATCGTCGATCTTGCCATTCGCAATGCACGGCTGACGATCGCCGTGCTGCTGTTCCTCGTCGTGGCGGGCACGTTGTCCTATATCTCGATCCCCAAGGAAGCCGAGCCGGACATCAAGATCCCGATCATTTATGTGAGCTTGAGCTATTCCGGGATTTCTCCCGAGGATTCCGAGCGGCTGCTGTTGCGGCCGATGGAAACCAAGCTCAAATCCATCACCGGGATCAAGGAAATGCGGTCCTCGGCCTATCAGGGCGGCGGCAACGTGGTGATCGAATTCATGGCCGGTGCGGACCTCGCCAAGGCGCTCGATGACGTTCGCAACAAGGTGTCCGACGCAAAGGCCGACCTGCCTCAAGGGGCAGATGAGCCGACGGTCAACGAGGTCAATATCTCCGAGTTTCCGGTGCTTGTGGTCACGCTGTCGGGCGATGTGCCGGAACGTGCGCTGACCAGGGCGGGACGCGAACTCCGGGATCGCATCGAGGAAGTCACCGGCGTTCTCGACGCCTCGCTTCAGGGCGCGCGCGACGACCTCGTGGAAGTGATTATCGATCCGGTCAAGCTGTCGTCCTACGGCATGCAACTCGACCAGATGATCGCAGCGGTAAACGCCTCCAACTCGCTGGTTGCCGCCGGCGCGCTTGAAGGCGACGAGGGCCGTTACGCGGTCAAGGTTCCGCTGCTGATCGAAACCGTGGAAGATGTCGCCAACCTGCCGATCATCGCCGGCCCCAACGCGGTCGTGCGGGCGCGTGATCTTGCGACCATCCGGTCCACCTTCAAGGACGCGCAAACCATCACCCGTCTTGATGGCAAACCGGCCATTGCCATCGAGGTGTCCAAGCGAACCGGGGCGAACCTTGTCGAAACGGTCGATGCAGTCAAGGTCGTGGCCAACGATTTCAAGGCATTGCTGCCCGAAGGCGCAGAAATCGGTTTCAGCCAGGACAAATCCACATCGATCCGGCAATTGCTGGCTGACCTGCAGAATTCGGTGCTGACCGCGGTCATTCTTGTCTTCATCGTCATACTCTATGCGCTCTCGGGCCGCGCCTCGCTTCTCATCGGGTTTGCGATTCCCGCCTCGTTCCTGATGGGCATCTTGGCCCTGTCACTTGCAGGGCTGACGGTCAACATCGTCGTCCTGTTCAGCCTGATCCTCGCTGTGGGCATGCTGGTCGATGATGCAATCATCGTGACCGAATTTGCCGAACGGCGCATGACCGAAGGCATGGAGCGCCGCGAGGCGTTCTCGCTCGCAGCCAAACGGATGGCGGGTCCGGTTGTTGCGGCGACGCTTACCCGTGTTGCTGCTTTCTCGCCGCTGCTGTTCTGGCCGGGAATCGTCGGCGAGTTCATGAAATACATGCCGATCACGCTGATTGCGACGCTTTCCGCCTCGATGCTTTACGCACTTGTCTTTACACCCACCCTTGGCGCGATGTTTGCAAAGCCGCTGGTCGAGGATGGCCCCAAGCGCGACGGGCTTTACATGCGTTTCGTCGGGCGAGCGGTGCGCCATCCTTTCATCGTTGTCTTCTTCACGCTGGCGGCGCTGGTGGCAGTGCCTGTGGCCTATGGCAAACACGGCTCCGGTGTCGAATTCTTCCCGGACGTGGAGCCTGAATACGGTCTTCTCTATGTCCATGCGCGCGGAAATCTCTCGCTCGCTGAGAAGGATGCGGCTGTCCGGATGGTCGAGGAACGGGTCATCGGCTGGCCCGGGCTCAAAAATGTCTACACCCGTGTCGGCAGCGTTGCCGGCGGGGGCAACGACGTCGGCGAGGATGTCGTCGGTGTCCTGCAGTACGAGTTCGTCGATTGGCGCGAGCGCAAGCCGGCGGGTGAGATCCTCGATGATTTCCGGCGCGAACTGACCGGCTTTCCGGGCGTCGAAATCGAGGTGCGGGTGCCGGAGGGAGGCCCGCCCACCGGCAAGGCGATTCAGATTCAGCTGTCTGCCACCGAGCCGTCGGGACTGCCTGATGTTGCCCGCAAGGTTGCGCAACAACTTGAGCAGACCCCGGGTGTAATCGACATCTCGGACGGTCTGCCCCCTCCGGGAGTGGACTGGGAAATCAAGGTCAATCGTTCGGAAGCGGCGCGCTACGGCATCGGGCCGGCATCCGTCGGCACGGTTGTGCAACTGGTCACCTCGGGCCTCAAGCTGACCGATTACCGTCCGGCGGGCGTTGACGACGCGGTCGACATCCGTCTCCGCCTGCCCGAGGACCGGCGCACGCTGTCGACACTGGATGATCTCAGGATCGAAACTGCGCAGGGTTCGGTTCCGATTTCCAACTTTGTCAGCCGCGAGCCGGCCCCGAGCGTCGGCACGCTCAACCGGATCGACGGTGTGCGGACCATCACGGTGGAGGCCGGGATCAGCGAGGGTCTGCAGGCTGATGCGGTGCGCCAGGGAATTGTTGCCGAGCTGGAGGACGCCAACCTTGAAGCAAGCGGAATACGCTGGAAACTGGCTGGCGAAGACGAGGAACAGAAGGCTGCCGGCGAGTTTCTCTCCAAGGCATTCGGGGCTGCGATATTCCTGATTTTCGTGGTGCTTCTGGCCCAGTTCAACCGGTTCATCTCGGTGGGCCTCGTGCTGTCGGCGGTCGTGATGTCGACCATCGGCGTGTTCCTGGGACTGCTGATCATGGGCCAACCCTTCGGCGTTGTGATGACCGGTATCGGGATCATCGCGCTGGCCGGAGTGGTGGTGAACAACAACATCGTTCTGATCGACACCTATGACCATCTGCGCCGTGACCGGGACATGGACAAGCTCGACGCCATTCTCGAAACCTGCCGGGAGCGCGCGCGCCCGGTGGTGCTGACGGCTGTCACCGCTATTCTTGGCGTTCTTCCGATTGCCTTCGGCTTCAACCTCGAGCTGCTTGCTCACGAGACCACCTATGGGGCCCCGTCCACGCAATGGTGGATTTCGCTTTCGAGCGCCATCGTCTTCGGGCTCGCATTCTCCACGGTGCTCACGCTGGTGGTGACGCCGTCGTTGCTGATGATTGTGACGCGCTCCAAGGAAAGCCGGGTAACGGCGTGGTGGCAACGTGTGAAAGCCAAGGTCGGCCTTGGCAAGGGGGAAGATGCCGGCGGAGCCGCCGAGCCGGCCGAATAATCAGAGCCTGTATCGGGCAATTCAGGAGAGGATCATTTCCGGTCCCCCCCTTCACGGCAATCCAGCGGCGTGTCTCGTTCCCGGCTTGAGTCAGGCGCATCAAGGCAATTGCCATTTGCGCAGGGCACTGATTACCTAAAGCGCCATGTGTTTGATCAAACGCATATAGGACGCTTTAGCGTATTGAAGTTGCTGCATCATTTTTGCCTGAAATCGATCCCGATATAAGGAATGATGCAGTGGCGAGTAGACAAGTCGAGGGACCGGGCGATGAGAAAAACCGCATGGGCTGCGCTGACAGCGATGATCTGGCTTGCGGCCGCAGCCCCGGCACCCGCGCAGGATGCCGCCGGATCTGCGCCGTCAGCGCCAATTTCGCGTGAGCAGACAATTCAGGCGGATGCGGAGATCCGTAAGCGGCTCAAGGCCATTTACGATGAAATCGATACGCTTTCTCAGGTCACCGTATGGGTGCGCGAGGGCGTGGTGGTCCTTTCAGGCCGTGTGGCGAACGAGGCAGCAGCCGAGCGTGCAATCCGACTTGCCCAGAGGATCGAAGGGGCGGTCGAAGTCGAGGACGAGATCGCCCGGACGCTGAGCGTCGAGGAAAACCTCAATCCGCTGCTCGAACGGACCGAGGATGCGATCGATACGGTGAGCCGGGCCTGGCCACTCTACCTGATCGCGCTGGTCGCATTGATCGTGATGGCGTTTGCCGGACATCTTATCGCTTCTGCCGGTCGGTTCTGGCGCTGGGTGGCGCCAAATCCCTTCATTGCGCGGCTGATCGCCCAGTCGATCAGGATCGCCAGTGTGTTGGGGGGTATCCTTCTGGCTCTCAGCATTCTCGACGCAATGGCGCTGTTTGGCGCTGCGGCGGGCGGGGCAGGTCTGGTGGGCCTTGCCGTCGGCTTCGCGGTCAAGGACACGATTGAAAACTACATCGCCAGCGTGATGCTGAGCCTTCGCCAGCCCTTTAGAGCCAATGATCACGTGGTGATAAACCAGTATGAAGGCGTCGTGGTCCGGCTCACGTCGCGCGCGACCATCCTGATGACACTTGAAGGCAACCATCTGCGCATTCCCAATGCGGATGTCTTCAAGGGTGTCATTTTGAACTACACCACAAATCCGCAACGCCGGCTGAGCTTTTCCCTTGGCGTCGACGCAAATGACGATCCCATAGATGCCTATACGGTGGGTCTGGAAGCGTTGCAGAGCCTGGATTTCATCCTGAATGATCCGCATGCCTCGGCCTATATCGAGGAAGTGGGCGATTCGAATATCGTGCTTTGCTTCACGGGCTGGGTGGACCAGCGGGTCACGGATTTCTTGAAGGCTCGCAGCGCCGCAATCAGTGCGGTGAAGTCCGTGCTCGAGGAAAAGGGCTTCTCCTTGCCCGAGCCGATTTACCGGGTGAAGGTGGAGGGCATTCCCGGGATCGCATCGGTTGAACGACCGGAGAAGAGTGCGCCGTCCCCGGCCAGGCCGGCCCGGGAGCCAAGAGCGCCTTCGCATCCTCCGAACAGAGAACATTCAGCCGACATCGATGTCAGCCCTGACGAAGTCGTGCTGAAGCAGGTGGCAGAAGATCGGGCGCGGGGCGCACAGGAGGACCTTCTGAGCGACAAGAGACCAATCGAATAGCGGATGAGTGGAGGGCAGGGGGCGAGAACCTCATGATTGCGCGCGGCCTGACTGCGTTCGTGTTTCGAATTCATGAGCCTTGGCTCGTTGCGCCGGTCCGGCCGCTTCCCGCCCGACAGAGCAGGCAACATAAAGCGCCATCACCTGCCGCCTGCGAAACTTGATGTGCTCTTTGAAACGAGAAAGCCCCCAAAAGCTGATCTCCAACCTTCAGGGGCAAATCCAATTAGCTCGCCTTGGTGGGGCAAGGCAAATCACACAACCGCGTTTGCATAATGCGGCCCGGGAAACCGAGCTTGCTGCGGCGCTGTGCCGGATCCAATCGAGGAAACATCCGGATCCGGATCTGTGACGGCGCTTGTGTCATTGTCCGCGACTGCACCCCACAATACACCGGCCGCGATTATTGCGAGCACCATGCTCACGGCGAGGATGATCAGCACCGGTCGGCCTTGTCGTGCCTGGCGTGCTTCAACGGGATCGAGTGGTTCGTTCATTGGATGGACTGCTCCTTACGGGTCTGGAGAAGAGCCTGCGCTTCCGAATGTCAGGGTGCGTGCCCGACGGGAAACGCAAGCTATTGATAAGAAATCATGATTGTTGTGGCTCACACTGGCGCCTTGAGCCTGGCCGGGATCAGTCGCGTCCCGGGCGGACGATCGATCCCGCAATCAGGCCGAAAGCAAGGCCGGCTACGATTGCCGTTGTCTTGTTCTGGGCGATCAACCCGGCAGCGGAGGAGGCCGCCAGGGTCGAGGCAGTGCTTGCTTTCAGGACACGCTGATGGCGTTTTTCACGCGCTCTCAGGAACGACCTTATCGCCAGAGCGACGAGGGCCAGAAGGATCGTAAGGCCGGCGGCTGCCAGCAATCCCATCACAGTGCCGTAGGTCTGGGCGACGTAGGCGGCGAAGGCGAGTGTGAGCATCACGCAGGCCAGCACAACCATCAACCCTATGAAGCCAGCGAACACCGCGTCCCGCTTGTATTGGCGAGCCTTGGCGTTCGCATAGGCCGAGATGATCGAACTGAAGGGAAAGGCCGTGCTCATGCCGGTTACCTGCGCAGCAGGATTGCCGCTAGAAAGCCCGCGGCAACCGCGACGCCGAGAGACTGGAGCGGCCTGTCGCGAACGGTGGTGGACACCTGCTGCTCGGCGTTGGAGTACTGCTTGGACATGTCGGCCACCAGGCGTTCTCCGCTGCGCAGGACCTCGTCTACACGCGTTTCCGCAGCTTCGCGGGCCACACCTGCCTGTACCGCGCCAGCGCCGGCAAGCGCCTCGCCCAATGCAGCGAGTTCTTTCTTGATCCGGTCGGTGCGTTCAGCAATCTCGTCAATAGCGGGGTTCTTGCCATTGGAAGAGGTCGATTTGCTCGTAGTGGCCATTGGTCGTCTCCTTTGTCTTCAAATTCACAACACAAACGCGCGAAGCAAGGTTCGGTTCCAAAGTTTTCCCGAATGATAAAAAAGAGGGCCGCCGGAAACATCCGGCGACCCAACTTCCGTATTCAGACGGGGACATGATTAGCCGGCGGGCACAATCATGATGACCGAGTCACGGTTCGCTTCGTATTCTTCCTCGGAATACTCCTGATGGTTTTCGAACTCGGTTTCAGTCAGCGGTGTGAAAACGACGATCTCGCCATTGTTGTCGGAGCGGATGTCCAGATTCTCCGGGGAGATCGCGACCGGCTTTTCGCCCATGCCCAGGAAACCGCCGACGTCGATGATGAAGGCTTCGACTTCGTTGTTGCTGGTCAGCAGAACATCGCTGATGTCGCCGATATCTTCATTATCTGCGGAGTAGACCGACTGACCCATCAGGTTTTCGGCGCTGAGCTGATCGGTGGAAACGCGCGTCATCGATTCACGGTCGATACCGGTTGTCTGGTTTTCGGCCATCTCGACAGCGCTGTCGCCCTGCTCGACGCGTTCAGCGGTCTGGTCTGCGGCATCCATGTTGTCGGTGCCGACTGCGGCTGTCTGGTCGCCAGCGTCATCCATATCGCCGGCACCGGCATCCGAGCGTGCCTCGGTGTAGACTTCTTCGTAATTGAAGGTCGGGGCGGCTTCGAGCTGCTCGCGTGACATGTTGGCGATCAGCCAACGTTCGCCGTCGCGATCGACCCACTCGATGGTGCGGTATTCGACTTCAACATCCTTCTCGCCGATTCCGAGGAAGCCGCCCACACCGACGACCACCGATGAAACTTCGCCATTCGGCGCAATCACGATGTTGTTGACGTCGCCGATCATGTCAGCGTCTTCAGCTGAGGAGGAGTAGATGGCGGAACCGATCAGATCGCTTGCGAGCGATGACCGCGAGTAGAGTGTGTTTTCGCCCATCTCTGTCGCGTCGGTTTCCATTGTCGCTTCGTTCTGCATCGAAGCTTCGTTCTGCATTTCCTTGTTTTCGGAATGGCTTGCGGCCATGGCCGAAGTGGTAACGAGTGCTGTCAGCGCAGTGCTGGCCAAAAGGGTCTTGAACATGATAAATTCCTCTTTCATCGAAAGGTGACCGCCGGGCTGGTCCGAGTGTGTGAGAGCGCTGGGTCGGTCCGGCGGAGTGTACGGGGTTAAAACGCCCGGCCACTGTCAATAGTTCCGGACAGGTTCGTTTTTTTATCGATTGCAGGTTAGGCCGTCAGCGCTTGGCCAGAACGTTGGTATTTCGCAACACGGCGAAACCGATAAGCAGAAACGGGACGGCAAGCAGACCGCCGATCGGGCCCCAAAGCCAGATCCAGAAAGCCAGCGACAGGAAAACGAAAAACGGATTGAGCGTGACCGAGCGCCCTATCACACTTGGTGTGACGAATTGAGCTTCGATCATGTTGAGCACCAGGAATGAGGCCATCGGAAAGAAAATGGCAGGCGGATAGTCCCAGGTTGCCAAGCCTACGCCCAAAAGGATGAAGGCCATCAGTGCAGGGCCGATATAGACCACGTAATTGAGAAGGAAGGCGAGCATTCCCCAAAGATAGGGTTGCTGAACGCCAAGGGCCCACATGGCCAGGGCGGTCGCAAGGCCGAGACCGGCGTTGATGACCGTTATTGACAGCAGATAGCGCGAAACGAACCACTCCGCATCGCGAAACATGCGCGCGGTATGAAGCCGTGTACGGCGGGTCGCGCACAGCGACAGGATACTGGCACGGATCGTGTTCCTTGTGGCGAGAAAGAAGTAGAGGCTGGCAAGGTAGAGGATGATCTGGGCGGCAATGGTAGGTGCGAGAGTGGCGATTTCCTCGACTGTCGACGTGTCCGCGATGTCGACGGTCATCTGCGCCTTGCCGCCGGATATGGTGCGGATCTGCTCCTGGACCCCGCCAAGTGTATCAAACACCGTGCGCCAGTCGAGAAGATGTCGTTGCATTTCCTGCCAGATCTCCGGAAGCCTGTCGGTCCATATCGAAAGGGGCATTGAGAAGAGCGTGATAACCGAGCCGATGAATGCGAGAAACAGCAAAACGACCAGTGCCGCGGCCAGTGGCGCGGGCATCAGTTTTTCGAGCACGTTGGAGACCGGCGACGCCATCAGTCCGGTCACAAATGCAAGGCTCAATGGCGCCAGAAGTGATTGCGTCTGATCAAGCGCAGTGAATATGGCAATCAAGCCGATTGCAATGATCGAAAGCCGGGACAGTGAATTCAGGCTGGCGTCAACGCCGGTTCGAGGCGCGACACGAACAATTGGCGGTTCCGCGCGTTTCAAGGCCTTCTTCATCCTGAAATCCCTTTAAAAGACCGTTCAACGCCTGCTGGTGAACTTGGTTCCCGAAGTGGCCTGTCGTGCCTTTCATGAGGCAAGCTGGAGCGCAGCAGGAAGTGCAACGAAGATCGGCTGCGTGCCGGCGATCAACGCTTTGTGGCTTTGGAACGTGATGCGGCGGGACGGACGGTGGTCGATTTCACACGCTCATAGGGAACCCGGATTGCGACATCGATCCCATGATCGTTCCGCACTGTTTCGATCCAGCCGCCAAGCTCGATCCGCATGGTGGCATCGAGCAGTCTGGTGCCGAACCCGCTTCCTTTCTCGGGTGCTGCGCCTTCCTTGGCCTCAAGCCGGTCGATGCTGAGTTCCGACCATTTGAGGACCAGCTGTTCTTCCTCGCCGGGCGCATCCTGAATGAACCACGAAACCTCAAGTTTGCCGGTATCGAACCGGGCGGAACCGTATTTGAGTGCGTTGGTTGCGAGTTCGTGGAAGGCCAGGCCGAACGCCTGGGCGGCCGGTTCGTTGAGATGGACTTCGGGACCGTTGAGACCCTTCTCGTCAAAATCATCCCCGAAGAGCTGCTTGAGTTCCTGGACGAGAAGGGTGCGCAAATCGGCGCCCTGCCAGGACGTTCGCGCGAGCAGATCCTGGGATGCCGCCATCGCATGCAGTCTCGCGCCGAAGGAGTCGCTGAACTCGGCAAGCGATTCCGAGTTTCGGGCAGTCTGTCGCGATATGGCCATCACCCGGGCGATCATGTTCTTGATCCGGTGTTTCATTTCCTGCAGCAGAAGCTCGCGATCCGACAGGGCGCGTTCGGATTCCTGACGCAGAGTTTCGCCGACCTCGATGGCATGCTGCTGGGCACGTGACGATGCTGCAAGCGCCGCCGCGAGCAACAAGCCCGCAATCGCCAGCATAATGGATCTGGTCTGATCGGCCGATGGTTCGTAGGTTGCCGAGGGTTTGACGGTCAGGGTCCATGTCCGCCCGGCGACCTCCAGTGTGGAGGTGACGGAATAGGACTCCGCGTCCTGGCGGGGCTCCTGGATGGATTGGTAGATCATTGACGAATCAAGAGGATCCCCATCCCAGGCGGTGAGATGGACCGGTAGAACCGGGACGCGGTTAAGAGCGGAATCGAACAGGTCCGCTATGCGGAATGGCGCGTAAACGAACCCGAGCAACCTTCCCGAATTGATCGCAATGAAAGGGGTGTAGAGTAGAAATCCGGATTGTTGATTGTCACCGTTTTCCTGAACCAGCTTCACTGCACCGGTGGCACGCAGCCTCTGCTCTTTCATTGCGGTGATTATGGCGGCGCGGCGAACGGGTTCGGAGAACATGTCGAATCCGAGGGCTCTTTTGTTGCGATCGGTCAATGGTTCGATCAGCACGATGGGTGTCCGGTTTGGCTCGGTTGTTTGGGGCCAGGGCGTGCGTGAAATGCCGTAGTTGCGCGCCAGTTCGGCAGCGATCATCGCGTTGGAAGAAGGTCCTGACTGGACATACCTTGCGAAGCCTATCCCCTGTATGCCGTCAAACTGGTCAGCCTCCTGAAGATGGCCGACAAAGGTCTTGAACTGTTGGGCGGTGGGAACCTCACCGGTCGTCTCGAACAGCGCCTTTGTCGATGAGATCAAAATGATATGGTTTTCAATGCGTTCGCCAATCCGCCGCACGGCCTCCTGGGCGGTGGCCTCGAAACTCACCTGATTGGTATGCTCGATCGTTAGCCACGATGCGGCGGCTGTCATCAAGCCAACAAAGGCGACGACAAAAAACACCAGCAAAGGTTGTATTCGATATAAAAATCCGAAATTCATCAAAAACGCAAAGTCCCTTGTCCGCTAAGCCGTTTTCGCCTCGTTCAAAAACCGGATAAATCGGCGCATGAAGTGAAAACCCACCACTCTGGCTGAGAAGGCACAAAACAAAAATCGACTGTGAAACTGAAAGCACGGTAGGCGCACGGAGGTGGTGCGTCTATTAACCAGGTTAACCTGATCCCAAGAGTTTTGGTGGGGCCTCCGCCCGAAACGCGACCTGCCGACATGGGACCGACGGGACCCTTCAAGCAGATCCACCGCCCGGAGTTACTTTTTTGTCACGCGCTCGGCCACGTCGCGGCTTCCGGTTGAATCGTCAGAGAACTCCATCAGGAATCGTTCCTCGAAGTCTGCAAAGCTGACAGACCTGCTGAGCTGCGGGAAGGAGACAAAACCCTTCTCGATCTTCAGGAGGTTCTCCTTCGAAAGGTAGCTGATCGAGCGGTTCACATGGACCGTCGACAGTCCCATGCAATCGGCGATTTGTTCCTGCGTGAGTTCAAGCTCGAAACCCTTCGAGTTGGCGATGCTGACCTGCTCCAGGCGGGTCCAAAGTTCCAAAAGAAAATGGAGGATACGCTGTGCCGCGCTGCGTGCGCCCAACGAGACCTTGTGTTCGGACAGAATGTTCGAATGACGCACGGTCATCCAGTCGAGGCCTGACGCGAGCACCGGGAACCGGCGATGAATTTCAAGAATTCTTACAGGCTCGATCAAGGCCAGGGAGACTTTTGTGAGCGCTGATGCCGAATAGATTGACTGGTGACTGAAGCTTGTATGAAGGCCGATAAAATCGCCCGGCAGGGAAACGCCGATGATCAGCCGTCGTCCGCCGGGCGTGATCTTGTAGCGGATGACCCATCCGCGGCGCAGAAGAAAGGTGATCCGCATCGGTTCGCCATCGTGGATGAATTCATCGCCCTTGGCGATTTCAGCCTGATTGACCTGCATTGTTTCGAGGTATTCGACTTCCTCGGAAGTCAGCAGAACAGTGCGGCCCAGACGCCGAACCAGGGGGCTGGCGTTTTCCGGGATCGCGCTCTTGTTGTTCGATGTCATCAACGGATCTTTCGACAGATGAAGACCCGGCGGAGAAATCCACCGGGCCTTTGATTTGTAGGCCTTGATGTCGGACCTTAGCTGTTGCCGAGCCAGCTGTCGATTTCACGCTCGGCTTCTTCCCGGCTTTTCCCGTACCGGGTCTGAATCTTGCCGGCAAGTTCGTCGCGACGACCCTCGATCTGGTCGATGTCGTCCTCGGTGAGCTTGCCCCACTGTGCCTGTGCCTTGCCCTTGTATTCAGTCCATTTGCCTTCAACGATATCCCAATTCATGGTGATGCCCTTTCTGTATTGTGACAATAATAACCCTTGATCGAGCCGTGGTGTTTCCCCACGGCGTCTCGCAAAATCAACGCGATAGCTTCTGTTTGGTTCCCGCCGGCGTGAAGTGAATTTGGTGTTGCCGTTGGTTCAGCGCATTTGCTTTGCGCCACGTTGCTTGTCAGGCGCGGAGTTGAGAATGCCGCGATCAGCTTTGACCCTGAACCGCACGAAGCACCCAGAAACCCACTGCTGAAGCGGCCGAGGTCAACGCCGTCCCCCAGACGATATCGACCGCAGTGACCGCAACCGGCCAGTTTTTCAGTGTCGCGAGATTGGTGAAATCATAGGTTCCGTAGGCTGCAAAGCCGAGGATGGCACCCAACAGGGCGGCATCCAGCAAGCCGCCACCGGTCCGCAAGGCGGTGGCTGACGCCAGGATGACAGCCGCAGCCGAGAACATGACATAGAATATGGCCGCGACAGGAAAGTTGACGGAATCGGCCATGAGTCCGCCGAGCTGATCCCTGTAGAAACTCTTCGCGACGAGCCCAAGCCAGATGGCATCGATGACAAGGAAAAAGGCGGCCGAAGCCGCCCATGCCTTGAAGAACCCGACCGGGATCATTCTGCAGCCTCGACGCTGCTTGCTCCCTTCGGGAAGACAACATGTGTCTTGACGCCCAGATCTGGTTCGTCGCCGCTGAGATTGGCCATCGCGATCTCCCAGGCAAAGCGCACCGCGCTGCCCGAAGACGCCCAGATATCGGCTTCATCGGCATCGAAGCGCAGCATGATCAGATTGGGGTCCTTCTTGCCCTCGTCGAACCAGGCATTGACCACCGAGGACCAGAATTTCTCGACCACTTCCGGGTCGGTATCCTCTGTCAGAGTGCCTGTGACGCAGGCGTGGTAGTCATGATCCGGGCCGACGATGCACATGCGCGCCTTGCCCGATTTGGCCTTGGCGATGCTCGCGCCCATTTCGGAATCGCGTTTGCCGTAGAACCAGACCGTCCGGCTGTCCTTGTCGACCTCCGGAGCCATGGGCTGCATCGTGTGCCCGGTCTGGTTCAGCCCCAGCATTACCGCGTGGGTGTCATCGATCTTTTCGAAAAGCTGTTCGATCGGTTCGTTGCGTGTTTTGTCGAGATTGGTCATTGGAGGTCCTTTCGGTTTTCGAAAAGACAACGCGCGCCAATCAGTCTGGTTCCCGTCAAATCAAGCTGTTGTCAGCCATCGTCACCGGCTGTTGCGGGGGCGAGAATTCGCAATCCGCCGGCGTGACAGATGCACTCGAGTTCTCCTTCAAGATCGACGATCTCACCATCGATCGCGGCGTGCTTTCTGCGCCGTTTCTTCGGGAAGCGAAGCGTGACACTGGCTGCTGATTCCACGTCGACATAGGGATTTGTCATCAGTGCGCCGCGCGCCGCGTCAAGGGTCATACGAAACACCCTCGGCGAACTGATGGCCTTTGCGTGGTAGACCCCGAGAACGCCTGCGTCGATGACCGGTGCAAAGGGCACCGGACTGGTTCCGAACAAATTGTTGGAGACGGAGACCGCAGAGACAACCGACTGGCGCTTGCTGTCGCCGACCAGCGTTTCGACAGGAAACCGTGGCGGATCCTTGATGACGTCGCCCAGAACCTTGAGCGTCGAGGTGATCTTGCGAAATCGCGTCGACGTGTCGAGCCGGGAGCGCAGGCTCACCAGTTGTTCGTGGAGCCCGATCGAGACCTGATGAATGAACGGCCGGCCGTTGACCGTGCCGATATCGACAGGTTTTGGCGAAGCCGCCGCCAGGGCATCCACGGCTTCGTGCGGATCCATAGGCAGGCCGATGCTGCGGGCGTAAAGGTTCATGGTTCCCAGCGGCAGCACCCCGAGGATCTTGTTCGAACGGAAACACGCCGCAGCCGCGGCCGAAATCGTGCCGTCACCTCCTCCCGCGACAATCGTGCCGATATCCTCGTCCGCTTCCGCGTCGTTGAGGGTGTCGATGAGCTCGGGCCCGTGCACCAGCCGCACGGTCGCATGATCAGCGCCGCCGCCAAGGGCAGAGGCGACATGATCGCCGAACTCTTCCGGTTCCATTCCCCGGATCGTTCCGCCGTCCTTGTTGAGGAGTATCATCATGCGCATAGGATATATTCGCCCGTTCTTCAAAGGTTGGGAACACGCTGTTGAATGCGCGGTCGGTCAATCGGTTCCGGCCGGCGCCGTTTCCAAAGCTTCCGAGGGGCATTGGCACCACCCTCTCTTCGGCGGGGATTTGCCACTGGCGCTTCCAATAGGATGCTTTAAAGCTTGCTGGATGAAACTCAAACTAAAACTGAAATCGCTGGTCACGCTGAACGGGATGCTCGGAGTTCCCGGTGGTATCTGCATAGCAATCTGGGCAATGGCCGCACCCCTGATATGGGTGGACAGCCAGGTCAGCATAATCGGAAATCCGGTTCCGTTCTGGCTGGCGATTTCGACGGATACAGCGCGATCGCTTCTGAGCACCATCGCATCGGCGACGATCACCACGCTGGGCCTTGTCTACTCGATCATGCTGGTTGTCTTCACGCTGGCCGCGGGCAACATCGCGCCAAGGCTGCTGCAGCGGTTCTCCCGCGACCGCGTCAATCAGGTCACCGCGGGGATCCTGGGCGGTACCTTCCTGTACTCGCTGTCGGTGTTGCGCGTGACCGGACCTGATTTCCGGCCTGAAGTGTCGATTGCCCTGGCTTTTGCGCTGGCGGCGGTTTCGGTGCTGCAGGTGATCCATTTCGTCCATTCGGTTTCGCGCAGCGTGACGATCGACGCCGAGGTGGCGACAATCTCGAAGCAACTTGAGCGGCAGGTCAATTCGCTGGTCGCCAAAGCCAATGACAATAAAGCTGAATTCGACGCAGCCGGTCTCGAGACGGTGGTGAAAGCGGAGAAGTCCGGCTATGTCACGATCATTGATGAGACGAGCCTGGTGAAGCTCGGAAGCAGTCGCGATCTGCTGGTCGAGGTTCGTGTGGCGCCTGGTGATTTCGTTCTGCACGGCCAGCCTCTTGCCCGCATCAGCGTGCCGGATGACGGGGATGGCTTGATCGGCGAAGTGCGGGAAGCCATAAGTCTTGAACCCTATCGTGGAGCCGTGGACGACATCCGCTTTTCAGTGCGGATCCTGCTTGAGATCGCACTGCGTGCCTTGTCTCCGGGGGTGAACGACACCTTCACCGCGGTTGCCTGTGCGGACCGGCTTGCGGCTGCTTTGGTCAAGCCGGTCTCGGAAGGGTTGCGGGATGATGTGCTGTGCGACGGTGAAGGCGTGCCGCGTCTAAAGGTGCCGGGCCTGTCGCTTGAAGAACTGCTCAACACGACGATTCATCCGCTGCGCCAGGCTGCGAAGGGAAACATCCTGATGCTGGATCATCTTGGTGAAGTGCTGAATTCGCTTTATTCAATCGCGGGACCGGATGCCAGGCGGCTGATCGAGGAACATGGCAAAGCCCTGATGGACACAGTCAAGTCGAGCGGCCCGATCCGCTCGGACATGGATTTTCTGGAAAAACGGCTCGAATTCGATACGGCGTCCTGACTTTCCGCCAAATTCGCCCCGGACACCCGTTTCAGCGGGGGTGGGCTTGCGAGTGCCCGGGGCTTCGCAACGCTCAGGTGTCGAGCGCGCGATGTTTGACCGCAAGTCGGTTTACCGTGTCCTCGAGCTGGCCGCGATGGACGGTCAGGATCGTGTGCATACCGTCGAACATGTCGCGCGGCAGTTCATCCATACGTTTCGCAAGTTGTTCAAGCGCATCGTCATAGGATGAAACGAGACGACGTTGCCCATCGGCCACGGCAGGCAAGACGCCCTTGTCAATGTCGGTGAAGAATGACCGCGCCCGCACGACGCCTTCATGGACGGCAGACATGTAAGAGCCGTCGTCCGGTGCATCGCGGCCATGCGAAGTCAGAAATGATCTCAGTTCGTCGGCCTGCCGCTGATCGGTATCCCGGACGTCCGAAAGAGTTGCCTTGATGTCCGGCTCGGATTTTTCGAGCATGACATCGAACCCGTGAACAGCATCAATGAGCGCCTCGGTCGTAGACTGCATGGCATCGAAAACCGAACCAGTGGCCTTGTCGAGTGAAGTCATGCTCATTCCGGCCTCCCGCTTACGAACAGAATCTGCGTGCATCGACAGGGATGGTGACTGGTCATCGGGTAATTCATGCTGGCTGCTCTTGTCCGTAACGTGATGTTTAGTTCAGGCGAATTTCCGGACCACTCGATGGCGCCTGCGCAATTGACCGGATGTTCATCTCGGGATTGATCAGTTCGACGGTCACTTCCAGACCCCGTTCTTCCGTCACATCCCAGACGATCTCGGCATCCTCGTAGAGAAGCGCCGGATCAATCTCGATGCACCGTCCGAAAGTCCTCGAAGCGTCACCAGCTCGCATACGGATCGAGGGCGAGAGATCCATCTCGCATTGCTGCATGGATTCGAAGGCGGTTGCCGGTGCGGGCTGCTCTGAACAGGCGCTCAGGCCCTCGCTACAGGCGATCAAAATCATGAATGCCGCGATATGTTCCATAGTTCTTCTCCTTGCAGATAGAACTCTGGAAGCTCGTGGAAGTTCCATTTGTGAAATCGATTGATGTTCTAAGCCGCAGGAAACAACGTTTTTGATTAAGGCGTTGCCCGAGTAGGTTGGCTATGATCTCGACTTTTGATCTGCTTCATACTGTGAAGCGGGGATCATCAGCCGATAGATCATTCGCGAGTCATCGGTTTCGTAGGTGACCTGTGCCGAGAGGGCCTGCGGCACGATGCGGCCGAGCACGGTGCGTGAAAAGCTGGATTTCGATTGAGTTCGAGTTTCCGGGGCTTGGGCGAATGTCTCGTGCCAAGTCACTTCCAGTTCGGGAGCACCGCTGTCATCGGTGCCATGGCGCGCGGAGAGCACGATGTCGCCGCCGGCCGGTCCGAGTGCGCCATGTGCCAGTGAATCGATCGCAAGCTCATGAAGCGCAAGGCCCAGATGCAAGGCGGCATTGGGCAGCAGATATGCATCCTGGCCAGCGACCGAGAAGTTCTGCGGCAGCTTTCCGACCAGCGGATTGAGCTGGGATCTGGTCAGTTCGAAAAGCTCCGCGCCGCGCCAGTCCGACGCGGTGACCAAGTCTTGTGACTTTGCCATCGACTGGACCCTGTTGCGGAAGGCGAGGAGGAAATCATCCAGACCATCCGCTGATCGCGCTGTCTGGGATGCAACCGACTGGATGATTGCCAGAAGATTCTTCGAGCGATGGCTCAACTCGCGAAGCAAGGTCTTGAGGACGGTCTCGCGATATTTCAGATCATCAATGTCGAGAATTGTCGTGAACACGCCGATGACGGAGCCGTCGGCTTCGACATCCGGATCGATATGAAGCATGAACCAATGCCGCTCGCGATCAGCTTCCCGGAGGATCTCGAGTTTTGTCGGTTCCCCGGTCCGTAGAACCTGCTGCTTGGAGGCTGTAACTTTGGCGGCCTGGGCGGCAGAGAAAAGAACGTCGTCCGTCTTGCCTTCGACTTCGGTGTCGGAAGGCCAATCCTCCGGCAGGTTAGCGCTGAACCGGATCACCAGATCCGCGTCCTGATACAGCATCGAGACGCTCGCGTGCTGGAGACCCGCCAACATGAACCTCAATCTGTCGGATTTCTTAATCGATTTCATAGGGATCGACTTTCCGGCTCATGAAAGGTTCGCAAGGGAGTGAAGGTGCAATTTCCATGTCACGTGGGGTAGGTGGGAAAAACGGAGCGGGCGTCAGAAAAGCCGACGCCCGCTGGTCTCGGAGTGTTGTAAAATCCGGCGTTGGTTAGCGTGACTTCCTCATGAAGTTCATCACCAGTGAGATGACCAGAAGCGCCAGGAACAGGAAGAACAGAATCTGGGCAATACCAGCGGAAGCGCCGGCAATACCACCGAACCCGAGAACGCCTGCAATAATGGCGACGACTAGAAATACGAGAGCGTAATAGAGCATCGAAAATCTCCTTTTTCATTCGATGAACCACAAACGCCCCAGTCACTAGTTGGTTCCGGTCATTTTCTCTTCTTCATGGTCGCCGTTGAAAAACAGCGCCTGGCTGATGAGCGCCTTGACCATGTCCGGATTGAACGGCTTTGTTACCAGGAAAGCAGGCTCAGGCTTTTCGCCCGTCAGCAGCCTCTCCGGAAACGCCGTGATGAAGATGACGGGGAGGGTCTCGTCCTTCAGGATGTCGTTGACGGCGTCAATTCCCGAGCTTCCGTCCGCGAGCTGGATATCGGCAAGAACCATCTTGGGGCGAGTCGTCCGGTAAAGCTCCATCGCTTCGCTGTGCGTGCGGGCAATCCCGGTGACGCGATGGCCGAGGGCCTCAACCATCTCCTCAATGTCCATTGCGATCAACGGTTCGTCTTCGATGATCATGATATCGGTTGCAACCTGCTGGGAAATCTCGCGGCTGGCGGTCTCCACCAGCTTCGAAAAGCCCGCATCGTCGACGTCGAGGATCTCTGCAGCCTGGTCCTCGTTGAAGCCCTCCACCGCAATCAGCAGGAATGCCTTGCGTGCCTGCGGAGTGACCGCTTCGAGGTTTGCGGCTGCCCGTTTTTCCCAGCCAAACGGTGTTACGTTCTCGGGAAGTGGAACCGAAAGGTTGTCGAAGAGTTGTGAATAAAGCTTGTACAGACCTACCCGGTCGCTGCTTGCGTCAGGGAAGATGCTCAAATCGGCAACCAGCGCTTCAAGCGTCGCGGCAACGAAAGCATCGCCCGAAGTCTGCGATCCGGTTACGGCGCGCGAAAAGCGGCGAAGGTAGGGAAGGTGCGGCGCGATGCGCATGGATAGTGTCGTCATATGGTACCCCTTGGTAGACCACTCGGCGTGGTAACAGACTTCAAAACGCACGGGTTCAAAAAAAGTTCCGACACGAGGGAACTTTTTTTGAACCCGTGCATTCAGTAGGCTATGTGTTCATTTTCAACGGGCTAGCAAGTGCATGATGACTAAAGATACCAAGGATCCGAGCAGTGAGCCCCCCCAGGGTTTCAAGGGTGATGCGAGCGATGCAATCGGTTCGCAGCTGAAACAGTACTACAAGTCCGTCGAGCAGGAGCCGGTTCCCGACCATCTGCTCGACCTGCTCGAAAAGCTGGATCAGGCCGAACGTTCGGGTGGCTCCAATGGCACGGCTTGAGACGGGTATCGACGATTCCGCGAACGTCACCGGGGCGTTTTCCTTCAAGCGCGAAATGTTGGCGGCGCTCCCGAGCCTGCGCGCCTTTGCCGTTTCGCTTTCGCGCCGTCATGACCGCGCGGACGATCTTGTTCAGGAAACGGTGATGAAAGCCTGGAGCAAGCAGGAAAGTTTCCAGCCCGGAACCAACATGCGCGCATGGCTGTTCACAATTCTTCGCAATGAATTCTATAGCCAGATGCGGCGCAAGGGACGCGAGCTGCCGGATCCGGACGGCCTCTTCGCCGACAATCTGGCAAGCCACCCCGAGCAGTATGGCAAAATGGATCTGGCCGATTTCAAGGGCGCGCTGGACCAACTGCCTGACGATCAGCGCGAGGCGATCGTTCTCATCGGCGCATCCGGTTTTGCCTATGAGGAAGCTGCCGCAATTGCAGGCGTCGCAGTGGGAACCATCAAGAGCCGCGTAAACCGGGCACGGGTGAAACTCCAAGAGTTGCTGACAGTGAGCGGTGAGAGCGATTATGGCCCCGACGGGACGTCCGCGCCGCTGGTAAACCGGGCGTTTCCCGGCCGATAATTTGTTGCCGGGAAGAACACAGATGCCCACGGGTCGCGAGCCAGCGTATGCGCGCGCGATCCCGTTGCGCGCCATGCCGGGAAGACCTCCCGATCTTCAACATCGGCACCCGTCAGGGTGGCCCTGTCGTAATTCAGGTAAACCCGAAGCTCTTGTGGAGCCTCGGGCCTCGAGGACCTTGTCCACCGAATGCGAGTGGCGTTGCAACGCTTTGAGGAACCGGATCCGCCAAAGGTTCTGGTGTTCCGAATTGAAAAGAGTCTCAATGACCCTCGCCAGTTAACCCGGCATGAGCGCCTCGGGCTGTTCGCCGCTCCGCCGATTGGGCGCGGGGTCTGTTGACGCGGTCAACGTCGCCAGCAGGTCCGACAGGTGATTGTAGTCGACGGGTTTTGGCAGAATGTGCGTGTTCACACCAAGTCGGGACATGTCGTCTGAAGCGCCGAGCACGATCAGGGGAATGTCGAAATGCAGTAGATCGGATACAAGATTGAGGGACGGTTCGTCGGAACGATTGATATCGAGCACCGCGACATCGACCCTTTTGAACGGGCGCGCGCCGTCATGCTCGCCCGGTTTCATCGGTTCAACCTCAAAATCGCGCGCTTCGAGTTCGGACATTATATCGACGATGAGTATGGGTTCATTGGCAAAAACAAGAATTCTCGGGGTCCTATCCATTGGTGGTCCTCCGTGGGGGCAATCGAGGCTCGCAAGCTTGGCGATTGGCGAAAAAACAGCGCGTACTTTGAAAGCACACGTTCATGTCCCCCAAAATAATTGAAACAGGAAAAGTATAAAGGCCACGATTGAGCGTTGCACTTAATCAGCGTCACTTGCTCATATTCAGCAACTTGAAAAAAGGCAGTCACTTACTAACTTAATGCAGGAGAAAGTTGTCTCCGGGATTATTGCCATGTACCGCGAAAGAAATGAGCGTCTTCAGATAATGGTCTCGCCGGAAGAACTCCGCGCGCTGGACGACTGGCGCTTTCTCAAGCGTATGCCAAGCCGGGCCTCCGCGGTGCGCGAACTCTTGCGGCGCGGGCTTCGTTCCGAGGGAGTGGAGATTGCCGAAGCGCACGAAAAGTCGAGCGATTTCGGGATCATCGAAAAGCGCAGTGACGGCAAAGAGAGTTAGCTGCCGACCACCGCAATACCAGCCGCCATGCGCCCGTTCTCAACCGAGCGGCGAGCGATGATGTCGTCCAATGGTTCGGGTTTGTGCAGGTGGAAACCCTGACCGTAGGCCACTCCCAATTGCCGCAGTCGCGTGACAACCTTCTCGTTCTCGATCTTCTCGGCCACCACATCAAATCCGAGGTTCCGGGCGAGTTCCATGATCGAAGCAATGATTGCACGATCGACATTGCTATCGACAATCTTCTCGACGAACGCACCGTCTATCTTGATGCAACTGACGGGAAAACGTCGCAGATAGTCAAACGAGCTCAGACCCGAGCCGAAATCATCCAGAGATACCGTGCAGCCATGCCGACGAGCGCTGCGGACGAAAAGCTCCGCTGTTTCGAAACAACTGACAGCCGCAGTTTCGGTGATTTCAAACGCGATCTGGGACAGCGGTGTGCAATTCTCTTCAGCGACCTCCTTCACAAAGGGCCACAAGGTGGGATCGCATAAGGTTTGGGCGGAGAGATTGAAACCAAGTTTCAGGTTGACCGAACTCAGGCGCTGGCCATGTTCCGAAAGTGCTTTCCTGATGATCCATCGATCGAGCATCGCTGCCATTCCAAACCGCTCGGCGGCAGGAATAAATGCACCGGGCCCGACAATGCGTCCGTCCCTGGCCTTCAGTCTCGCGAGGATTTCCAAGCGTCCGCATTGCTCGTTGGGGCGCTGAAGCGATCGGATCTCCTGTCCGAACAGGATGAGTCTTTGGTCTTCGAGCGCCTCCGTCAGATCCGCAACTTCCCTTGCGGCGGAAAGGCCTGACGTTCTCGTCGATCCGTTTTCGATGAAGAAGGCATGGCGGTTCCTTCCGGCGGATTTGGCCGCGTAACAGGCATCATCGGCTCGCGCCAAGGCATCGGAAGCCCCGATGGAAGCGTCGTCGATGACAAAAATCCCGATGCTGCAACCCAGGCGCGGCCCATTCACGGCACAGCTCAGCGACACGTCGCGAACGGCCGCTATTGTCTCGGTGGCCAAATTTTCCGCCGATGTCCGGTCATAGTCGGTCAGCAGGATTGCGAATTCGTCTCCGCCCAGCCTTGCAAAGAATGCTCCTTCGGGCAACAGAGCCGTGATGCCTTCGGCGATTGCCTTGAGCGCCTTGTCGCCTGCGGCATGGCCTGCGAAATCGTTGAGCGCCTTGAAGTGGTCGAGGTCGAGATAGAAAATTGCAAGGCGTGCCTCACCGGCCTGTTGGATCGCTTCCTCGAGCGCATCATCGAAAGCAACCCTGTTGTAAAGCCCGGTCAGCGAATCGTGATGAGCGGCGTAGGCAAGCTGCTGCCGCCGGTTGTAATCCGAGGTTATGTCGTGAGAGGTGTAGACCTGCCCGATGCGTTCTCCGGCGGTGTCCAGGATCGGGTTTCTCCGGCACCGGTAAAATGAACCGTCGATTTCGAGAACCACGTCGTCGTTGAAGCCGCTCTGCTTCCCGGATTGAACGCTTCTGATCTTTCCCTTGCCCTGAAGGATTGAATCGACATTGGTGCCGATCAAGTCCTGCTCATTCATTGAAAACATGGTTGCGGCGGATGGGTTGGCGAAATTGATGACACCGTCGACATCGGTGCTGACAACCGCATCATTGATCGCTCCGAGCGTGATCTCGTAGCGCTCCTTTTCAGTTTGTAGCGCCCGCGCAGCCTCCACCTCTGCAGTCACATCCCGAATCGTGCCGACAAGATATCCCGCTCCACCCTGGTTCGGGACAGACTTGGCGAGAGTTTCAAGATGCCGGATTTCACCGTCCTGCCGGACAATCCGGTAGCGAACCTTGACTTCACTCTTTTCGCTAAGGGCCTGAAAGTGCTTGGTTTCAGCTTCATGCCTGTCTTCAGGATGTAGGAACGTGTGCCAGGTGTCGCCGTCGATCTCCTTTGAGATCGTATCCAATCCGAAAATTTCGCAGGTCTTCGCGTCCCAGAAGCTTCGCCCTCGCGCAACATCGAAATGCCAGATGCCGATTTCCGCTGCGGTCAGGGCAAGCCTGAATCGCTCGTTTACCAAGCTTGTGTCCCGCTCAACCTGCTTTTGTTGCGTGATGTCGGTCTGGACCCCTATCACCCTGACAGGATTGCCGTCCTCGTCGCGCTCGATCACGGCGCCTCGGTCTAGAACCCATACCCAATGTCCGGCCTTGTGCTGCAGGCGCAGTTCGGTTTCGATCCCGTCGGTCTTGCCCGCCAGATGACGATCGCCACTCTCGATAGCCCTTTCCCGGTCGTCGGGATGAATTAGCAGCAGGAAAAGATCGTCGGTCTCCGAAAAATCACTGCGACGGTATCCAAGCATCCGGCACCATGATTCGGAGTAGATGCAGACATTGGTTTTCAGGTTCCAATCCCATACACCGAGCCCGGCTGCTTCCAGCGCCCGCTGCCACCTCTCGGTGTCGTTCACGAATGAAGTGTCTGGATTAGTCATCGTCCGATGTCCGCCTACGGCTCTTGTCTCCAACGGGTCTCTAATTCTTGATCGGCTTGCTTCAAGAATCCGTTAAGCGGCAAATGCAAAAGCTTGCGGCTGCCGAGACTATCTTTTGGTGTGCGCGGTGATGAAGCGCATTTCCGGCTTCTTTTCTTCGCTCTAACCTATCTCCGATAGCGCTCTTGCGGACAGAATGGGGAGGGACGGGAGTGCGGCCCTCGCTGGCTTGCCAGCGCGACAGGCAACTTTTCTCATCGCCAATCACAGGCTCTTTCGGCGCTTTGCACGCCGAAACATGAGCGGTTTGGACTGCGCCTTGGTCGATGTGGCGCAACCTATGGCGCTTTCAGTGTATCCTGCATGCTTGCCTTCAATTGCGCTTCCCAGTCTTCGAGGTTGTCGCGAACCAGGAGGAAGAATTCGCTGTCATCTGCATGCGGATCCTCGCTGTTGATGAAGGCCTGCGCTGTTTGAAGCATCGTCTTGCGGTCGAACGCCTCGAACACGCCGACCAGTTCTTGCGATTTTTCGCGTGTATGGCCAAGCGCTTCAAAAGCCGAACGTGTCGCTCGGATGGAACTGTCATAGGTTTCCCGGATGATGTCGCGGCAACCGACAGACCAGAGATCGTAGACGTGCCATCGATCGATGGCGCGGGCAATGACATGCACATGGGGATGATGTTCGTGCATGTAGCGCGCCAGCTCCGTTGCGGCTTCCTTGTTGTCGATGGCAATCACCAGAATTTTGGCATTCTCAATACCTGCAGCATGGAGAAGATCGGGGCGTGTCGCGTCGCCGAAATAGGCGTTGAGGCCGAACCTGCGCAGCATCTTGAGTTGGTCACTGCTGTAATCGACCACCGTCGGTTCGTAGTCGGCCGCCCGCAATGCACGATTGACGATGCCGCCGAATCTGCCGTGGCCTGCGATGATGATCCCCGAACCCTGGGAAATTTCGTCAGCCTCGCGTTCCTGCTGGCGCGAGTAGCGCGGCGCAATCAGCTTGTCATAAAGAATGAACAGCGCGGGAGTGAGAAGCATCGACAGTGCGATGATCAGCAACAGAAGGTCGGCGATCGGCGAGGGAACCACGGCATTGGCGACCGTGAAGGACACCAGCACGAAGCCGAATTCTCCGGCCTGAGCGAGGCCAAGCCCGAACAGCCATTTGTCACCGCCCGCCAGCTTGAAGACATGCCCGATTACCAGCATGAGGGAGCACTTGAGCAGGATCAGGCCAAGCGTCAGACCGATGACGAGCGCAAGGTTTTCGCTCAGAAGCGCAAAGTCGATGCTCGCGCCGACGGTGATGAAAAAGACGCCAAGGAAAATGCCCTTGAACGGCGCGATGTCGCTTTCCAACTCGTGCCGATATTCGCTGTTGGCCATGACGACGCCCGCGAGGAAGGTGCCAAGCGCGGGCGACAGGCCCACCATCGTCATCAGCAGCGCAATGCCAACGACCATCATCAAGGCCGTGCTGACGAAGAGCTCGCGCAGCCGGGCGCGGGCGATGTAGCGGAAAATCGGACCTGTGAGATAGCGGCCTGCCAGAACAACCAATGCAATGGCGGCCACCGTAATCAGCGCGGTCTGCCAGCCCGGCAACCCCTCGACTAGGTTGAGGTTCAGCACCGAGTCGCCGTGCCCTCCGCCATGATCGTCACCGGTATGAAGCGCATCGCTGAGTTCCTTCATCGCAAGCAGCGGAATGAGGGCCAGCATCGGGATGACCGCAATGTCCTGAAACAGCAGCACTGCAAAACTTGCCTGCCCGCCATCACTGCGCATCAATCCCTTTTCATTCAGTGTCTGGGTGACGATAGCCGTCGATGACAGGGCGAAGATCAGTCCGATTGCGAGCGCGATGGTCCATGCCTGCCCGAACAGCATGGCGATTGCCATGACCGCCAGCGTGGTGATACCGACCTGCAAACCACCCATGACGAAAATCTTGGACCGCATCGCCCACAACACCTTGGGCTGCATTTCCAGGCCGATCAGGAAGAGCATCATCACCACGCCGAACTCGGTGAAATGCTGAAGGGCGGCAACATCCACTCCGGCCCCGTGCAGGACGGGACCGATGACGATGCCCGCAATCAGGTAGCCCAGGACTGAGCCCAGACCAAACCGCGAGGCCAGTGGAACGGCGATGATCCCGGCCAGGAACAGCGTGAATGTGATGAACATGAACTCGGCGGTCATGGCCTCTCCCCAATGGTGGTGTCGAGTGCGGTTGCGTTCCTCGACTTGATCCTTGGTTGCCCCGGCAGGAAACAACCGCCTCTCGTCTTATTCCGCGACGCTTGGATCGCCGCTCGCCCAGGCGACACCCTGACCGCGATCCATTGCCCGCAAGACTTCCATGTCCGCTTCGTCGATCGTAAATCCCTCAAGATCGATGTTCTGCCTCATTCGTTCCGGTTTCAGGCTCTTTGGCAAGACTGCATATCCGTTTTGCACGCCCCACCGCAGAAGAAACTGGGCTTCGGTGACACCATATTTCGCGGCCATGGCAGTGAAGACACCACTGTCGGCTTTCATCGCTTCCGTCTTGGCGCTCGCCTGCCCCTCTTCGGTTCGCCAGGTGGAAAGCGGCACGAGGCTGCTATAGGCGATCGGCGCAATGCCGTTCTCGGCCATGTAGGCAAGAAGCTCCGGCTTTTGCGACCAGGGATGCAGTTCGATCTGGTTTGCGTCCGGCGTCTGCAGGCCTGTGCTGCGAATTTCCTCGAGGTGAGACTGGTTGAAATTGCTCACGCCTATCGACCGTGCCTTGCCTGCTCTCTGCAATTCAATCAGTGCGCGCCACTGGTTGAGCCGTTCCGTTCCGCCGGAGGGGGCGTGGATCAGGTAGAGGTCCACATGGTCGAGACCCAGCCGTTGCAGGCTGGTCTCGCACTCGTCAAGCGTTTGCTCATGGGTCTTCGGCGCGTCACCCCAGGCCGGATTGCCGGGCCAGAGCTTTGTGGTCACGAAAATGTCCTGACGGGTGAGGCCGGTGGCTGCCAGGCCTGCGCGGATGCCCTCGCCAACCGCCGCCTCGTTGCGATAGCCGGATGCCGTGTCGATGTGGCGGTAGCCGCATTCGATCGCGGCCTGAACTGCCTTGGGCGCATCCTCGTTTGAAACCAGATAGGTGCCGAATCCCACCGCGGGAATGTCGACGCTGCCGTTGAGTGGAAAAGTGCGTGTCATGATGGCCATGGTCGTCTCCGGTTGCGGTTAAGCGGTCGGGTCAGACTATCGGAGACGGAACGGCGAGGCCTGCCACTTCCTTCGAAAAGTCTGCCAATTCCTCCAATTGATAGGAGAGATGGATGCAAGGGGGCCGCGCAAATGGTACAAAACATCCAAACAGGATGAAAACATGCAGTATACAGGCCTGATTGCGCCGGCACGCGCCTACATGAACCGCAACAAACTGAGCACTGGCTTGGCGTTGCCGAATTTGACGGTTCTGCAGGCCACTGAGGTCAGCGAATTCAATGCGGTCGTTTACAAGCCGGTGGTGTGTCTGGTCCTTCAGGGCGCAAAGGAGACAACGATTGGCGACCAGTCGGTGACACTGCAGGCCGGAAGCGCGCTCATTGTCAGCCACGATCTTCCCGTCGAATCGAAAATTGTCTCCGCATCTCCGGACGAGCCCTACCTGGCGGTGATCGTGTCGCTTGAGCATGGCGTCTTGCGAAGCCTCTATGAACAGATCGGCTCCGTGTCCGACGAGTTGCCGTCGCTGCGCTCGCTCTCGGCAGGTCCTGCAAACGCCGCGGTGATCGAGACTATCGGCAGGTATCTCGCATTGGCGGACAGTTCTCTGGAAGCCGAAGTTCTCGGACCGTCCGTTTTGCGGGAGATCCATTTTCGCCTGCTCATGTCCCCGATTGGCGGCATGTTGCGCAGCCTGCTGTCAATCGACAGCCATGCAAGCCGCGTCGCGAGGGCAATCCTGCATATCAAGCGCGATTTCCACCGGAACCTGTCGATTCCGGAACTGGCGCAGTTGGCGGGCATGAGCCAATCCTCGTTTCATGGCCACTTCAAGCAGGTGACCGGCACAACGCCCCTTCAATACCAGAAGGATTTGCGCATGATTGCGGCGCGCGACCTGTTGAGAGCGGGGCATCACAGCGTGGCGTCGGCGAGTTTCGAAGTGGGCTACGAAAGCCCCACGCATTTTGCCGGTGACTACCAGCGCAAGTTCGGCATGGCTCCGAGCAAGGAACGATCGGCGGTCCCCGAACCGGCCTGATGGTCGGAGACCCGGGCATCCCGCGTGAGGCCATGAACCCGTGTTCCGAAATATTCAGTTCGGCTTGCTTCACCGGGACCGATTTCCGTTTTCGCCAGTGATGGAGCTTTGGCCGCCCAAAGAACATGGCGGCTTTCGGCAAAAGACAACTTTGCCGATCTTCATTCACTGCATTCTTGATGCAAAGAACAGGCTGACGGCGCTAAGAAGCCAAGGCACAGCTGCCAGCATCAGGAATTCCGTATCCCAATAATCTGCCAGGCTGATGCCGCGGCTGTGAGAACCGGTGTTGTAGGCGCTGGCGAGACCGACAAGGTATGCCCAGCCCGCGATTGGACCGACACCGGTCAGAACCGCAAAGACATAAAGAACAATTTTCATGTGCGGATCATAATTTTGGTTTTTGCAACCAACAAGCCTGCCGTCGGTCGATGAGCCCCATTCGAAGCAAGTCAAGCGGCAGACAGGTTCGTATGGTTGAGCCTGGGTCGGTCCGCCGCAAAAAGTCGGCTTCCGATCCGTTGCGAACCTGTGGCCAACGTCAGCGAACCGCTGCTCTGGGCAACAGGAAACAAAAAAGCCGGAACCGGAATGGAGCCGTGCTCTCACCTGACCTGTCCGGAGGCATAGGACTCTTCTCCGCGTCAGGCGTGGAGGCAATCAACGGACGCGTCTTTATCGCCGCGTCGTGTGAAAACTCCTTTGCCAGATGTTTGTCCCGAATGGTGGTGACAAGCCCGGGGTGATTCAATTCAACCGGCTGAGCGCACTTTCGGTCGGGACTGACCATCGATCAGCCTGCGCAGTGGTGCTGGTTTTCCGGCCCGCCGTAGCAGACCTTGCCAAGTTCGAGAAATTTCGTTTGACATTCACTATGGTTTCGTTTTCCTTGTGAAAGCGTTTCGCTTAGGAGGCAGCCAAACGTGTAACGGGAGGAATTTCTTGTCCAAGGTTTACGATGTTTTCGTTGTTGGCGGAGGCATTAATGGATCCGGCGTCGCACGCGACGCAGCGGGCCGCGGGTATTCCGTCGGACTGGCCGAGATGAACGATCTCGCGTCGGGAACTTCGTCGTGGTCCACCAAGCTGATTCATGGCGGCTTGCGATACCTTGAGCACTATGAGTTTCGTCTTGTGCGGGAAGCGCTTTTTGAGCGCGAAGTCCTGCTGAAAATGGCACCTCATATCATTCGGCCGATGCGCTTTGTGCTGCCCCATCACAAGGGACTGCGGCCGGCATGGCTGTTGCGCCTTGGGCTCTTTATCTATGACCACTTAGGCGGTCGCAAGATCCTGCCGGCAACCACGACCCTGGACCTGGCCTCGGACCCGGCCGGCCGGGTTCTCAAGAAACAGTTCAGCAAGGCCTTTGAGTACTCGGACTGCATTGTGAACGACGCGCGTCTGGTCGTTCTCAATGCGATGGATGCACGCGACAAGGGCGCAGAGATTTTCACGCGGACCAAGCTCATCTCCGCAAGAAAGAGCCGGGATGGGTGGGCGTTGCAGCTTCAGTCGACGGAAACCGGCACCGTTCGTGACGTCTCTGCAAAGCTGATCGTCAATGCTGGCGGACCATGGGTTGACGAGATCCTCACAGCGGCGGCTGGAGAGAACAGGGCTGCCAATGTTCGCCTTGTTCAGGGAAGTCACATCGTGGTGCGCCGGAAATTCGATCATCCAAAAGCGTACTTTTTTCAGAATTCGGACGAACGGATTTTCTTCGCCATACCCTATGAACAGGATTACACGCTGATCGGCACTACCGATCGCGATTTTGATGGTGATCCCTCCGACGCGAAAATCTCCGAGGACGAGATTTCATATCTTTGCGATGGCGCCAGCCAGTATTTCACTGATCCGGTGACCAGGGACGACATCGTCTGGACGTTTTCCGGCGTGCGCCCGCTTTACGACGATGGCGCTTCCAAGGCCCAGGAGGCGACGCGTGACTATGTCCTGCGCGCTGATGGAAACAAGGACTCCAGGATCATCAATGTCTTCGGCGGAAAGCTCACCACCTATCGCCGCTTGGCGGAGGCCTTGATGGCCAAGGTTGAAGACGCCATCGGCACCAGGGGCGCACCGTGGACGAAAGACAGCGCCTTGCCGGGCGGCGATTTCGAGGTCGGCGATTACGACGCCGTGCTTTCGAGAATCAGCTCCGCCTATCCGTTTCTCGAAGCAACCAACCGCGAACGGCTGGTTCGCGCCTACGGTCTGAAATGTCATGAATTCCTGGGGGAAGCTAAGTCCTACCAGGATCTGGGCGAGCATTTCGGGCACGGATTGACCAGCTCCGAAGTCAACTACCTGATGAGCGAAGAATGGGCCCGGACTTCTGCCGATGTGCTCTGGCGCAGGAGTAAGCTTGGCATTCGCTTCACACAAGAGCAGAGTGAGCGGCTGGAGAAATACATGCGTGAGCACAAGCAACTGCAAAACCTTGCAGCGGAATAGGGATTTCAGATGCTGGAATTGAGAAGCGTCAGCAAGAAGTTCGGACGGGATTGGCACATCAAAGATGTGTCGATGACGCTCGAAAAGGGCTCGGTCAACATTCTGCTCGGACCAACCTTGTCCGGGAAGACCTCCCTGATGCGCCTGATGGCCGGGCTCGATCGGCCGACGTCGGGTGAAATACTCATGAACGGTACAGATGTTGTGGGCATGCCGGTTCAAAAGCGCAATGTTGCGATGGTCTACCAGCAATTCATCAACTATCCGGCCATGACAGTCTATGAGAATATCGCATCCCCTATGCGGGTCGCCGGCGTCGACAAGGCGACAATTGAACGGCGGGTACGCGAAGCCGCCGACCTCATGAAACTAACGCCCTATCTTGAGCGAACCCCTCTCAACCTCTCAGGCGGGCAGCAGCAGCGAACCGCGCTGGCCCGGGCGTTGGTCAAGGATGCGGAACTGGTGCTGCTCGATGAGCCGCTGGCCAATCTCGACTACAAACTCCGGGAAGAGTTGCGGGTGGAGTTGCCGAAGATCTTCGCCGAGACCGGCGCGATCTTCGTCTATGCGACGACCGAACCGCAGGAGGCCTTGTTGCTCGGCGGCAAGACGGCGACCCTGAACGAAGGTCTGGTCACGCAGTTCGACGACACGATCGATGTGTACAACCGGCCCTCCGACCTGCTGACGGCACAGACCTTCTCCGATCCTCCGATGAACGTTTTGCCGGTTCGCAAGTCCGGCGCTGAGTTCGTTTTCAATACCAGCAGATTCGATGTGCCGGCGCCCCTTTCCGGCCTTCGGGACGAGGAGTACACCATCGGAGCCAGGCCGCACCACATGTCTCTGCAACCGCCGACCGGCAAGTCGATGAAGCTCGACTGCAAGGTGTCGACAACGGAAATAACCGGCTCGGAAAGCTTCATCCATCTTCAAAGCGAGGGTATCCACATGGTCGCCTTGATGCATGGCGTGCATCGCGTCGGGATCGGGGATTCGCTTCCCGCCTATCTCGATGCGAACAACCTGTTCGTCTTCGATCGAAACGGGAGCCTGGTTTTTGCGCCAGGTTCCAATGGTCACGGGTGAGGGGCGGTCATGGCAAGCATCACACTCGACAAGCTGGCGCATTCCTACCTGCCTAACCCACAGTCCGATGCGGACTTTGCGCTAAAGGAACTCGACTACAAGTGGGAAGATGGCGGAGCCTATGCGCTGCTTGGGCCTTCGGGCTGTGGCAAGACCACGCTTCTCAACATCATTTCCGGGCTGCTCGTTCCGTCGAAGGGGCACATCCGTTTCGATGGGCAGGACGTGACGCATCTGCAGCCTGAAGAGCGAAACATCGCGCAGGTTTTCCAGTTCCCTGTGATCTACGACACAATGACCGTTCGGCAGAACCTGGCGTTTCCGCTGATCAACCGGCACGTGCCTCAGGACGAGATCACCAAGCGGGTCAAAGACATGATTGACGTCCTCGATCTCTCCGACAAGGCCGATCGCAAGGCGCGCGGTCTGACCGCGGATGAAAAGCAGAAGATTTCGCTCGGACGCGGTCTGGTGCGCTACGACGTCAATGCAATCCTGTTTGACGAGCCGCTGACGGTCATCGACCCGCATATGAAATGGCAATTGCGGACCAAGCTGAAGGACCTGCACCGGCAACTGGGTCACACCATGATCTATGTCACCCACGACCAGACCGAGGCGCTAACTTTCGCCGACAAGGTGGTGGTGATGTATGAAGGGGAAGTGGTGCAGATCGGAACGCCCGAAGAGCTGTTCAACGAGCCTGCCCACACCTTCGTCGGCTACTTCATCGGGTCCCCGGGCATGAATGTCATACCCTGCGAAATCGATGGAAAGACCGCGCGGGTCGGCGATATCCAGATCGAACTTTCAGACGGCTATTCCCTCGCAGGGTCCAAGACCGAACTCGGCATTCGCCCGGAATTCGTCTCCTTGTCATCGGACAAGAGCGGCTTGCCGGTGCGAATAGAGACAGTCGAAAACATCGGGCGGTTCAAGATCGTGCGGGCCAATCTTCAGGGCCACACGATCAACGCGCTGCTCAAGGAAAATGAAGAGGTGCCGGTCGATCCGACGATGACCTTCGAGCCGTCCCGGATCAATGTGTACCAGAACTCCCACCTGGTCAGAGTAGGAGCCTGAGATGGACAAGCCCTACAACAACAAGGCCTGGCTCTTCGTCATCCCGGTTTTCATACTCGTCGCGCTCAGCGCGATCATTCCGATCATGACGGTGGTCAACTATTCGTTCCAGGACACTTTTGGCAACAACCAGTTCTTCTGGGCGGGTACAGAATGGTTTCAGGATGTACTGCGTTCGGACCGGTTCTGGAATGCGCTTGGCCGGAACCTGATCTTTTCGCTGATCATTCTGTCCATCGAAATTCCGCTGGGGATCGCGATTGCGCTGACGATGCCCAAGAAGGGCATATGGGTGCCGGTCTGCCTCGTGCTGATGGCGCTGCCGCTGCTGATCCCGTGGAATGTGGTTGGCACGATCTGGCAGATCTTCGGCCGCGCAGACATCGGGCTTCTGGGCTACGCGCTGGATCAGATTGGAATTGAGTACAATTACGCCAGCAATGTCTTCGACGCTTGGGCGACGATCATCCTGATGGATGTCTGGCACTGGACCAGTCTCGTGGTCCTGTTGTGCTATGCCGGTCTGGTTTCAATTCCCGAGGCCTATTACCAGGCCGCGAAGATAGACGGCGCGTCGAAATGGTCGGTCTTCCGCTATATCCAGCTGCCGAAGATCCGCGGCGTTCTGATTATCGCGTTCCTGCTGCGTTTCATGGATTCGTTCATGATCTATACCGAACCCTTCGTTCTCACGGGTGGCGGGCCGGGCAACTCGACGACCTTCATGTCGATCGACCTCGTCAAGCAGGCCATCGGCCAGTTTGACCTCGGACCGGCCGCAGCCATGTCGCTTGTCTATCAGTTGATCGTACTGACCATCTGCTACGTCTTCTTCACTGTGATGAGCAATGTCGGCGTCGATAAACCGGACGCGAGGGTGGAAGACTGATGAGCCAGACACCTCACACTCAGGCAAATGCGGGTCCCATGAACAAGCAGGCCAACGTCATCGACACCTCCAATGTGCGGGCAAGCAATCGCTTTGCGAAGAAGAGCGTCTCGCGCTGGTTGGTCCCCGGTCTCTACATTTTTTTCCTGATGCTGCCGATCTACTGGCTCATCAACATGAGCTTCAAGACAAACCAGGAGATCCTGTCGAGCTTCACCCTGTTTCCGGCAGAGCCGACGCTGCACAATTACACCGTCATCTTCACCGATCCGTCCTGGTACACCGGCTACATCAACTCGCTGATCTATGTGGGCATGAACACGGTGATCTCGATCTGTGCGGCCTTGCCGGCGGCCTATGCGTTTTCGCGGTACCGCTTTCTGGGCGACAAGCACATGTTCTTCTGGCTGCTGTCCAATCGCATGGCGCCGGCAGCGGTGTTCGTGCTTCCCTTCTTCCAGCTCTATTCGGCCTTCGGCCTCATCGACACGCACATCGCCGTGGCGCTGGCTCACTGCCTGTTCAACGTGCCGCTGGCGGTCTGGATTCTTGAAGGTTTCATGTCCGGCGTGCCGAAGGAGATCGATGAAACCGCCTATATCGACGGCTATTCGTTCCCGAAGTTCTTCGTCAAGATTTTCATGCCCTTGATTGCTTCCGGAATCGGTGTCGCCGCTTTCTTCTGCTTCATGTTCTCATGGGTGGAACTGTTGATTGCACGGACACTGACCACGACCGACGCCAAACCGATCTCGGCGATCATGACCCGGACCGTTGGTGCGTCCGGCGTGGATTGGGGCGTGCTCGCCGCTGCCGGTGTGCTGACCATCATTCCCGGCGCGCTGGTGATCTATTTCGTTCGCAACTACATCGCCAAGGGCTTTGCCCTGGGCCGGGTATAGGGAGGAAGATCATGGACCTGTCATGGATGGCCTGGACCCTGCCCACCAGTCTTTTCTGGGTGTGTCTTGCCGGACTTCTGATCGCAATGGGGGTTTGGGAATATTTCTCGCCGGGCGGGAATCCCCGGGTCGGGATCCTGCGTTTCGAGACAACCCGGGGCGACCGTCTTTTCATATCGCTGCTTGGCAGCGCCTTCATCCATCTCGCATGGCTGGGTCTTGTCGGACCCAACCTGTGGTGGGCACTTGGACTCTCGCTGATCTACGCCATCGGCGTTTTTCGAACGGTGTGAGTCCAAACCAAAAGGAGATACGGGTCTTCCGCATCTCTTGAACTCGCATGATCTTTAAAGGGAGGATAATATGCGAAATCTACTACTGAACACGACGGCATGTGCCGCGATCATGTTGGCAACGGGCTCAGCCCACGCTGATATGGCAGCTGCTGAAAAGTTCCTGGCAGATGAAATCGGTGATCTCTCGGTGCTCTCTGAAGAGGAGCAGAAGGCCGAGATGGAATTCTTCATCAATGCAGCCAAACCGTTCGAAGGCATGGAAATCAAGGTGGTTTCTGAAACCATCGCCACGCACGAATATGAATCCAAGGTTCTTGCACCCGCCTTCACCGCGATCACCGGTATCCAGGTCACCCACGACCTTATCGGCGAAGGCGATGTGGTCGAAAAGCTGCAGACCCAGATGCAGTCGGGCGAGAACATCTATGACGCCTACGTCAACGACTCCGACCTGATCGGCACGCACTGGCGTTACCAGCAGGTCCGCAACCTGACCGACTGGATGGCCGGCGAAGGCGCTGACGTGACCAGCCCGACGCTCGATGTCGCCGATTTCATCGGCACCTCGTTCACTACGGGTCCGGATGGCAAGCTTTACCAGTTGCCGACCCAGCAGTTCGCGAACCTCTACTGGTTCCGTTATGACTGGTTTAACGACGAGAAGAACAAGGCCGACTTCAAAGCCGAATACGGCTACGATCTTGGCGTCCCGGTCAACTGGTCGGCTTACGAGGACATTGCGGCGTTCTTCACCGGGCGCGATCTGTCGCATCTTGGCGTCGACGGCCCCGTCTACGGCAACATGGACTACGGCAAGAAGGATCCGTCGCTCGGCTGGCGTTACACCGATGCGTGGATGTCGATGGCCGGCATGGGTGATGTCGGTGAGCCCAACGGTCTTCCAGTCGACGAGTGGGGCATCCGCGTCAATGAAAACTCCCAGCCCGTCGGTTCTTGTGTCGACCGGGGAGGGGCAACCAACTCTCCGGCTGCGGTCTATGCTGTCGAAAAGGCGATTGACTGGCTCAAGAACTACTCACCGCCGGAAGCAGCAGGCATGACCTTCGGTGAAGCCGGCCCGATCCCTGCACAGGGCAATGTCGCCCAGCAGATGTTCTGGTACACGGCCTTCACTGCAGCAACCGTCGAGCCTGGCCTGCCGGTCATGAACGAGGACGGCACGCCGAAGTGGCGCATGGCGCCTTCGCCGCATGGCGTCTACTGGAAGGAAGGCCAGAAGGTCGGCTATCAGGACGCGGGTTCCTGGACGCTGATGAAGTCCACCCCGGTGGACCGTGCGAAGGCCGCTTGGCTCTACGCCCAGTTCGTCACTTCCAAGACGGTCGACCTGAAGAAATCCGATGTCGGTCTCACCTTCATCCGTGAATCGACAATCAACTCGGATCACTTCACCGAGCGCGCCGACAAGCTTGGCGGTCTGATCGAGTTCTACCGTTCGCCGGCGCGTGTTCAGTGGTCCCCGACCGGTACCAATGTTCCTGACTATCCGAAGCTGGCACAGCTGTGGTGGCAGAACATCGGTGACGCGATGTCTGGTGCAAAGACCGCTCAGGAAGCGCTCGACAGCCTCTGCGAAGCGCAGGAAAAGGTCATGGAGCGTCTGGAACGCGCAGGCGTTCAGGGCGACATCGGTCCGATGCTCAACGAGGAGCGGGACCCGTCCTACTGGCTGGAACAGCCGGGTGCGCCTTACCCGAAGCTCGAAAACGAAGATGAGACACCGCAGACCGTGTCTTACGACGAGCTGATCAAGAGCTGGCAGTAAGGTTCTGCGGAATCTGCCTGCAGCAGGCTGAACATGCGGGGGCCGGAACACATCGTTCCGGCCCTAGCTTTTCAGGGCAGGCCGAAAACAGACGGCACGACAATTGCGCCCTGTCGATTGCGAGCTCTACATTGCCGCAGACATGACAATACCGGTTTCGTGATTTGACCAATTCCACACATTCCAGAACAAGATCCAATGCGGCCTGGTGGTTTTTGCTGCCTTCATTGTGCTTGCTCTTATTTGTCGGTGTGCTGCCGCTTGTGACGATCTTCAACTATTCATTCTTCGATATCTTCACGCTGGAAAGCCGCTTCTGGGTCGGCACAGAATGGTATCGCGACATTCTCTCGTCAGAGAGATTTCTGCACAGCCTGGGGCGCAGCCTCCTGTTTTCGATGATCGTTCTGTCGATCCAGCTTCCGCTTGGCATCTACATCGCACTGCTGTTGCCCCGGGAAGGCCGTTTCAGAACAGCGATGCTGATGATCGTCGCACTTCCCCTGATGGTGCCCTGGAACACCGTACCATCGATGTGGGTCAGCTTCATCGGCAGCGAGGCGGGCTTCGGAGGACGTGCGCTGGCGCTGCTCGGCGTTGACTTCGACTACAAGTTCAACGCCGTTCACACGTGGATTCTGCTCGTCTTGATGGACACCTGGCACTGGATCGGTCTGGTGGTCATCCTGTGCTATTCCAGCCTTTCCACCATTTCCCCGGCCTACTATCAGGCTGCGGCGATCGACGGGGCGTCGCGATTCCAGGTTTTCCGTTTTCTCGAACTGCCGAAAATGAGCGGTGTGTTGATGATGGCACTGTTGCTCAGGTTCATGGACAGCTTCATGATCTACACCGAGGCATTTCGCGTGAATGCCGGCGGTCCGGATCACAAGACGACGTTTCTGTCACTGGACCTGGGAGAGCAGATCGCCGCCTTCAACTATGGGCCGGCGGCGGCGCGCTCCATTATCTATTTCATCATCATTCTCTCGATCGCCTGGGCATTCAAGACCGTGATGAACATCCGGCAGAACGAGACGCCGGAGGGTGGTCGCTAATGGTACGGGCCACCTCACGAGCCAGTCAATGGAAAGCATGGATGGCAACTCTGTTCCTGGCAGCCATCGCCGGGTTCATCCTGCTGCCGTTTCTGCAGATGTTTCTCCTGAGTTTCACCTCCACGTTGCCGCGAGACGGAATTGTCCAGGGGCAGTTCAGCACCATCAACTTTCTAAACATCGTCGCATCACCGTTGCTGTCGGGCTCGATCGTCAACTCGGTGATTTATGTCACCTTGAATGTGATCATTACCATTCTGGTCGCGGTTCCCGCGGCCTATGCCATAGCGCGCTACCGGTTTGCCGGCGACAGGCACCTGTTCCTGCTGCTGATTGCGTTCAGGATCACCCCGCCGGTGGTCCTGACGCTGCCGGTTTTCATTCTGTTTGCCAAGGTTGGCCTGGTGAATTCACCGGTGGGAATCGCACTCGTGCACTGTGTCTTCAATATTCCGATTGCCATCTGGATACTTGAAAGCTTTATTTCCGCGGTGCCGAAAGAGCTCGATGAAACCGCCTTTCTGGACGGCTATTCCGTGCCAAGTTTCTTTCTCAAGCAATTGCTGCCGCTGATCGCGCCCGGGGTCGGGGTTGCAGCGTTCTTCTGTTTCATGTTCTCGTGGGTCGAGGTCGTTTTTGCCCGTATTCTTACCGTGACCGCCGGCAAGCCGATCACCATGGCGATAAACACGCTCTACGGATTTCGAACGGATATCGGTCTGGTGATGGCGATGACACTGGTGTCCCTGATCCCTGGTCTGGCCGTCATCTATTTTGTCAGGAACCACATTGCCAAGGGCTTCATCGTCAGAACGTGATCGGCAGTGAGTGCCGCACCCGGTCCATTGCCCGGCCTGACGGCAAGCGCGCCGCACCTCCAACTTCTGTTCCGAATTTTATTCCAGCACTGGACCGCACCCGGAATTCTTCAGCCATGCGCAGTCGATCAAGTCGGAGCGCTTCCGATCAAATGAGCGTTTCGCGCGTGACCGAAATGGGGGGCAGGGTTTTGCCCTGAACTTCGTGTTCGCGCGTGCTGTAATTGAACCAGAACCGCTCGGTGCCGGTGTCACGACAACGCACATCATCCGGCAGATCCAGTGTCGCAAGACCTGCGCGGTCGGAGACTGTCCGAACCAGTCGAAACATTGCATCGGCATCGAACCAGCCGGCCACATAGACAAGCTTGCCTTCGGCGACCACCGCAGGCTCATTGTCTGCGGTTCGTTCCAGAACCTCGGCCACCGTTTCAATGAATTCACGATAGCTGCGAATTGTCCCGCCAGGCGCCAGTGGAACAGGCGAATCCGGCCTGAGGCTCTCCACGTGACTGACGGTGACGTCCAGACCCGGGATGGCCGGCGGCAAGGGAACGGGTGTGCGCATTGCACTGTCGCGCGCGCCTGAACGTGGCCCGATCAGCACAACGGCGCCGCTTTCCGCCAGTGCTTTTTTCAATGGTCCGGACATGTGCATGAGGCCGGGCGCCAGGATCAGTTTGTAGCTTTCCAGATGTTCGTGGTCTGGCGGGATGATATCTACTGAATGGCCGGCTCTGCGAAGCGCGCGGTAGGTGTCGAAGACAAGTTCGAAATAGCTTAGGCCTTTGCCATGCGGCTGGATCGCCCACGCCCATTCGGCCTCATAGTCAAACATCAGCGCGACCGAGGTGGGTGAGGCGCCGACCTTGGTTGCGTCAGCCAGTTCCGCAGCCACCTGCCGTGCTTCGACGAGGCCCTGTGCCTCCGCACTGTCCGGGCGCAGCAAGCCTGCATGCATTTGCTCCTGCGCCATCGGAGCCTGCCGCCAGCGAAAATAGCAGACCGCCTCGGCTCCATGGGCAAATGCCTCCCATGACCAGAGCCGCACCATGCCGGGCAGGGGCGCGGGATTGTGCGGAGCCCAATTGACCGGTCCGGGCTGCTGCTCCATGACCCACCAGCGGCCGCGGCCGACGGCCCGGTAAAGATCGTGATGAAAGGCCTGGAAATCGGGGTCGCCCTGGCGCGCGTATTGGCGCTGCCGCTCGACGCTGGCAGGCACGCGGTCCTCGAGGAAGCCCAGCGGATAGCTGTCCCAAGACGCGATATCGAGGTCGGCACCCACCTTGTAGTGATCGAAATCGGTGACCCGTCCCATGTAATTGTGTGCAATCGGCGCATCGGAATGGGCGCGGATGATCTCGGTCTGCAGGCGGTTGAAGGCCACGACCTGGTCGGACGAGAAACGCCGGTAGTCAAGTGCATGACTCGGATTGGGTTCGGTGACGGTCAGATTGGGCGTGTCGATATCATCGAAATCCGCGTACTCCATCGACCAGAAGACATTTCCCCAAGCCTCGTTCAGCGCGCGGATGTCTCCGTCATTGCCCGGTCCGGGGTATCGCGTCCTGAGCCATAGCCGAAATGCCTTGCGCGCGGCATCGCTGTAGGAAATCGTCGTGTCGTGACAGCCATATTCATTGTCGGTCTGCCAAGCGGCAACGTGAGGGTTCCGTCCGTATCTTTCGGCGAGACGGGTGACGATCCTCGCGCATTCCGCCTTGTAGCCCTCATGGCTGAAACAGTAGTGCCGACGCGATCCGAATTTGCGTGGCCGCCCCTCGGCGTCCACGGCCAACATGTCGGGATGCCGGTCAAGGATCCAGCGGGGCGGGGTCGCGGTGGGCGTGCCCAGAACCACCCGAAGTCCTGCTGCGCCAAGCACCGCAATGGCATCGTCGAGCCAGCCGAATTCGTACCGGCCCGGTTCGGGTTCAAGCCGCGACCATGCGAATTCGCCGATCCGAACCCAGGTGAGGCCGGCCTCTGCCATCCGCCGCGCATCTTCCTCCCAGATTTCGCGCGGCCAGTGCTCCGGGTAATAGCATGTCCCGATGGTTCGCTTCACGGCGTTTGCTCCAAGGCGCTGTTATTGCTGTCTGGTTGCAGAGTGCTTCCGGTGACCCAACGACCGGTCACCCCGCATCCACCTGCATCAATTCATCAGCGGATCCGGGCTCCGGTTTCCGCGTCGAAAAGATAGGCCCGCGCCGGATCGAAGCTGAGCGATACGCGGGTTCCGGGCGCGGAACGGTGATCGCCACGCTCTTCGACAATCATCCGCTCGCCGGTATCGGCCTGAATGTAATCGTAAGAGACACCGCCCAAGGCTTCCGTCAAATCGATCGCCATGTCGTCACCTTCGGCCACCTCGATGTGCTCCGGGCGTATCCCGAAGATCACCTCTGTCCCGGCTTCCGGCAGGTCGATCGGCAAGGCGATCGCGGTTTTCATCGCGGGGATCTCGACCTTGCCATCTGCAGTGATTGTGGCTTTGAGGAAATTCATCGACGGCGACCCGATAAAACCTGCAACAAACTGGTTGTCCGGATCGCGGTAGAGATCGAGGGGTGCGCCGATCTGTTCGATCTTGCCGAGGCGCAGGACCACGATCTTGTCGGCGAGCGTCATCGCCTCGACCTGATCGTGCGTGACGTAGATCATCGTTGCTCCGATATCCTTGTGAAGGCGCGCGATCTCGACGCGCATCTCGACGCGCAATTCGGCATCGAGGTTCGACAGCGGCTCGTCGAACAGGAACACTTCCGGCCCGCGAACGATGGCCCGTCCGATAGCGACGCGCTGTCGCTGACCGCCGGACAGTGCCGCAGGCTTGCGTTTGAGGAACGGGTCAAGCTTCAGGATGCGGCTTGCTTCGGCAACCTTGGACTTGATCTCGTCCTTCGGGTGGCCGTTCATCTTCAGGCCGAAGCCCATATTGTCTTCGACGGTCATGTGCGGGTAGAGCGCGTAGGTCTGGAAGACCATCGCCACGCCGCGCTCAGCCGGATCCATGTGGGTCACGTCGCGCTTGCCGATATGAATTCGGCCATCGGTGGTCTCTTCCAGTCCGGCAATCATCCGCAGCAGCGTGGACTTGCCGCAGCCCGACGGCCCCACAAACACGCAGAACTCACCATCCTCGATCTGCAGATCGACGCCGTGGATAACCTGAACATCGCCATATTTCTTGACGACCTTGTCGAGTGTTACTCCGGTCATATCCTCTCCCCACACTGTTCAGGTTTTCTGTTTGTCTCGGGAAAACTCCAGTCCGCGGCATCCTTGGCGATCGCCGCCGCAGTGTCTTGGAGATCCGGGATCTGCGTTTTCAGCTCTTCGAGATCGGTCCGCCGGTCCGGTGCGTGGACGGCAAGCCCGCCGATAAGCCTGCCGCTTCGCGTCAGGATGGGGACGCCGACCGCGATGATGCCGCGCACATGCTCGCCGTCTTCGATGGCATATCCCCTCGCGCGGACAGTTTCGAGGTCCGCGCGAAGCGTCTCGGCATCGGTGATCGTGCGTTCGGTCAGCTGCTGAAAGCTTTGTTGCCTCAGAGCCATGTCAAGCGACTGCTCTGACAGGCTTGCCAGCATCGCCTTGCCGACGGCAGTGCAATAGGCGGGATAGACCCGGTCCACATCCTGGAAAACGCCGGCGCGCACGTCCGGCATGCCGCGTTCGAGGGAGACGCATTGTCCGCCATCTAGCTTCGATAGGTACACCGCAAGCCCGATCTTTCGCGCGAGCATGTTCAAGTGCGGTTGCGACACCGGGGCGATCTGGAAATTGCGCCATGCAACCTGCGCAAGCCGCACCAATCGTACGCCCATCGAATAGACACGGCGATCAGGATCGTAGCTTAACATGTTCTGTTCGGTCAGCGTCTGAAGGAAACGATAGACCGTTCCTTTCGGCAGGTCGCTGACGGCCTGTATTTCGGCTGCCCGAACCGGCCGGCCAAGGCTCGCCACGATGTCGAGCACACCCAAGGCCTTGCCAACCGTGCCGGCCCCCTCATTCTCGCCCTGTGGTCTTGTCTCGTCCGCCAAATTGTTGGCCCCTGCCGTGACCCCGATGCGCAAGACTGTGTCATTGACACAAATCAGCATCTCGAATACGTCTCAACAATTGGGATGTCAAACTCAATATGTGAAACATTCCGCATTTCAATGGGAGGAAACCGTGAAATTACTGAACACCATAACGGGCATTGCGCTTGGCGCATCCACCATGCTTGCCGGCCCGGCGTTTGCCGCGTCGCACGGCGAGTCGCTGTCGGGCGATCTCAGGATCATTTCGGACATGTCCAACCCCGCGCCCCGCGCGGTGATGGAAGGGCTGGTTGCCGATTTCGGCGCGATGCACCCGGACCTGAACATTGAATTGACCATCGTCGACCGCGAGGCGTGGAAGACGCAGATCCGCAATGCGCTGGGCGCAAACCCGCCGGACGTTGTGAACTGGTATGCCGCCAACCGGATGCGGCCCTATGTCGATGCCGGGCTCTTTGCCGATGTCTCGGATCTCTGGGAGGAAGAGCAATTCAAGGCGCTGGAATCGACCAGGGGCGCGATGACCATTGATGGCGCTCAGTGGGGCGTGCCGTACACCTACTACCAGTGGGGCGTCTACTATCGCAAAGACATATTCGACGAGCTTGGCCTCAGCGAGCCCACGACCTGGGAAGAGGAAAAGGCCAATTGCCAGGCCATCCTCGACTCCGGCCGCAAGTGCTACACCATCGGCACCAAGTTCCTTTGGACCGCTGGTGGCTGGTTCGACTACATCAATTCCCGCACCAATGGCTATGATTTCCACATGGAACTGGCCCGTGGCGAGGTTCCGTGGACCGATGACCGCGTCCGCCAGACCTTTGCCAACTGGCGCGAGCTGATTGACATGGGGGCGTTCATCGACGACCACCAGAACTACAGCTGGCAGGAAGCCCTTCCCTTCATGGTCAACGGCGAAGCCGCTGCTTATCTGATGGGCAACTTCGCAGTGGCCGCGATGCGTGAAGGCGGTCTGTCGGATGATCAGCTCGATTTCTACCAGTTCCCGAAGATTGCCGATGTGGAATACGCGGAAGACGCTCCGACAGATACATTCCACCTTGCAGCGGGCGCACAAAATCCAGAAGCCGGAAAGGAATTTCTGCGGTTCGTGACCTCTGCCGAAGTGCAAACCGAGATCAATGGCGGAGACGCCCTCGGTCAGCTTCCGGTCAATGCGAATGCTGAAGTCGGCGACGACAAGTTCCTGCAGCAGGGCTTCGAAATGCTTTCGAACAATGCTCAGGGCGGAGTCATGCAATTCTTCGATCGTGACTTCGATGCGGAGATGGCGAGTGTCGGCATGGAAGGCCTTCAAGAATTCATGGTGTTCCCCGACAATCTCGACGACATTCTTGCGCGTCTCGAAGAGACACGGCAGCGGATTTACGAGTAATCGGTTCGGGGCGGGCCATCGTGTCCGCCCCATTCAACGTATCCGAAAAGCCGCGCGGCTTTTTGCATGAGCTGACCCGTCAAGGAGACGCTGGCCATGACCACCGCAACCGTCCCCAGCACACATGCCGACCGGCCAGCACGCGGCTGGTACAAGCGCAACGAAATCGCCATCACGCCATGGCTCTTCCTGCTGCCGGCGATACTGTTTTTCGCGGTCTATGTGATCATACCGATCGCGCAATCGTTCTGGATTTCGTTTCACGAATGGGATGGGCTCGGTGAGGCCACCTGGGTCGGCACTGATAACTACGAGCGGCTCCTTGGCATCGGTGATCAGCCGATCGACCGCAAGTTCGAAACCTCGTTCTGGAACAATCTCAAATGGCTGGTGCTCTATCTGCTGGCCATTCCGCTCGGGCTCTTCATCGCGCTCTTTCTCAACCAGAATGTGGTTGGAATCCGCCTTTACAAGTCCCTTTTCTTTTTCCCTTTCGTCATAAGCCAGGTTGTCGTCGGCCTCGTGTTTTCCTGGTTCTATCTGCCGAATGTGGGGCTCTTCGATCAGATCATCGGGCTCGTGGGGCTGGACATCAAGGGCGGCATGTTGGGCAATCCGACATGGGCGACCTACGGGATCATCGCCGCCGGCCTCTGGCCTCAGACGGCCTATTGCATGATCCTTTACCTGACCGGCCTGAATGCGATCGACCCCGAGCAGGTCGAGGCTGCGCGCCTTGACGGCGCCAAGGGCTCGCGGATGCTGTGGTACGTGATCCTGCCCCAGTTGAAACCCGCCACCTTTATCGCCTTCGTGGTGACGATCATCGGGGCGCTCAGGTCGTTTGACTTGATATCCGTTATGACCAATGGCGGTCCGTTCGGCTCAACCCGTGTGCTCAGCTTCTACATGTTCGAGGAATCACTGTCGGAATTCGGCTTCCGCATGGGGTATGGCGCGGCAATTGCGGTTGTTCTGTTCTTCATCATGCTCGGTTTCATCGCCTACTTCCTGTGGTCGATGTATCGGGACGAAAAGGGAGCGCGCTGAGATGTTTCCCAAACCCATTGAAAAGCGCCCGCGCGCGGCGCAGGTGACCTATCAGGCTTTTCTGCCGCTGGCGCTGATCCTGTGGCTGCTGCCGCTGCTGGCGGTGGCGCTCTTCTCGATCAAGTCTGACGCAGATTTTGCGGCCGGCAACTTCTGGGGCATTCCGTCGTCCTTCGAGCTCTTCAACAACTACGGCAAGGTGTTCTTCGAATCGAACATGCCGCGTTACCTGGTCAACTCGCTGCTGATCACGATCCCGACCGTGATCGGTGCGGTGGGCCTGTCGGCCATGGCGGGTTTTGCACTCGGAGTTTACCGGTTCAATGGTAACCTTCTGATCTTCTTCATGTTTATTGCCGGCAACTTCGTGCCGTTCCAGATCCTGATGGTTCCGGTTCGCGATCTGACGGTCAATCTCAATCTCTATGACACGAAGACCGGACTGATCCTGTTTCATATCGCATTCCAGACCGGCTTCTGCACTCTGTTCATGCGCAACTTCATCCGCGCCCTGCCTTTCCCCCTGATCGAGGCGGCAAGGGTCGAAGGCGTCGCGGAATGGAAGATCTTCTGGTTCGTCGTGCTGCCCCTGATGAAGCCTGCGATCGCTGCCTTGGCCGTCCTGGTGTTCACCTTTATCTGGAACGACTATTTCTGGGCCGTGGTGCTGACCCAGGGGCCCGGCTCTCAGCCGGTGACCGCTGGTATCACGGAGTTCAACAGCCAGTTTCGTGCCGCCTATCATCTGATGAGCGCCGGTTCGATCGTCGCCGCTCTGCCTCCGGTCGCGATGTTCTTCCTGATGCAAAAACATTTCATCGCGGGCCTGACACTCGGCGCTGTGAAATGATCAGATGCTGGCGTCTGGATGACGCGCGACAGTCGCTGGTTCTGGGATCTCGAGACGACTGTCTTGCAGAGGTCGTCTATTGGGGGGCGCGGCTCCCCGATAACGAAGACCTTGAGACGATCTATCGGGCCAATGAGCTTGACGTCACCGGCGGCATGCTTGACGCCAATCCCGAATTGTCGGTTTGTCCGGAGGCGTCACGCAGCTTTCCCGGTCAACCGGGCCTGGTCCTGCGTGACGGGTCCGGCGCGCCGCTCCTGCCAAGGTTTCGCTTTTCCGCCGACACCGGCAGCGAGAATGCCCTTTCCCTGAGCTTTCGCGATGAGGCCAACGGCCTGACCTATACCGCCAGTTTTGCGATAGATACGGCGACGCATATCATCGAGGCCAGGGCAGTGTTGGAGACGGATCAGCCAACGCATCTGCACTGGCTCTCGTCCCCGGTTTTTCCCGCACCGCAACTCTCTGACGAGATGATTGATTTTTCCGGGCGGTGGTGCGGCGAATTTCAGATGAACCGGACCCCTTGGTCACCCGGCATCCGAAGCCGCGAAAATCGGACGGGACGCACCGGGCACGAACACTTTCCCGGTTTGCTTGTGCCTTGCCGAGGCGCAACCGACACCTCTGGCGACGTTTATGGCTTCCATTACGCATGGTCGGGCGGTCACGGCATGGCTGCCGAGGAGATGCCGGATGGTCGCCGTCAGGTTCAGTTCGGCCATGCGAGCGGAACCGAGACCGCACCGGACACCCGTTTCGAGACCGGAAGCCTCTATGCCGTTTATTCCTGTGACGGGATAAACGGCTGTGCGGTGGCCTTCCAGCGTCACCTGCGCGATCAGATCGTCACGTTTCCGAAGCCCGGTCGCGCGCGGCCTGTTCACTACAATTGCTGGGAGGCGATTTATTTCAATCACAACCTGCCGGAATTGAAGGCATTGGCGGATGAGGCTGCGGAGTTGGGTGCGGAGCGCTTCGTGCTCGATGACGGCTGGTTCGTCAACCGGGATGACGACACGCGCGCGCTGTCCGACTGGTATGTCGACCCACGCAAGTTTCCGGACGGCCTCGGCCCGTTGATTGATCATGTCCACCGGCGGGACATGAGCTTCGGCATCTGGTTCGAACCTGAAATGATCAACCCGGACAGCGACACGTTCCGCAAACACCCCGACTGGGCGCTCGGCGACGGCGACCAGATCCTCGGCCGTCAGCAGAGGGTGTTGAATATGGCGTTGCCGGAGGTTCGCGATTTTCTGTTCGAGCGCATCGCCGAGGTGCTGGAAAACCACCCCATCGACTATATCAAATGGGATCATAATCGCGTCCTGCCACAGCCGGATGCGGCTCAAACGCGCGGCACCTACCAGTTGATCGACAGGTTGCGCGAGGCCTATCCGCTGACCGAAATCGAAAGCTGCGCTTCCGGCGGCGCGCGCATTGATTTCGAGATCCTGCGGCGCACCCACCGGGTCTGGCTTTCCGACAGCAACGATGCGATCGAGCGGCTTGCAATGCAGCACAACGCGGCCATTTTTCTGCCGATGGCCGTCACCGGTTCGCACGTCGGTCCGCGTGTGTGTCACACTTCGGGCCGAACGATCGACATCCGGTTCCGCGCATGGGTCGCCGCTCAGCGGCACATGGGGTTCGAATTGGATCCGCGCGAATTGACCGCAGCGGAGGCCAGCGTGCTGAAAGACGTCACCAGATGGTGGAAGGACAATCGCGACTGGATGTTCAACGCTGATATCCTGCGTCTGGAAAGCGCCGATCCGGCCGTGATTGCGGAGCAGCAATTGGCACGCGATGGCGACAGGTTTGTCGTGTTCGCGGGCAAGCAACAGTCATCGCAACAGATCGCCCCGCGACCATTGCGCCTCACACGACTGAACCGCAGCGCCATGTATCGGATCGAATTGAGAAACCGCGGTGACGCTCCCGGTCTGTCGCGCGGGGATCCTTTGCTGAAATCGGCGGGCATGACGGTGAGCGGCGGTTATCTGATGAACCACGGCCTGACATTGCCTTGGAGCTTCCCGGAAACGATGTGGGTGATCGAAGGCAAACTCGCATAGTGGCGTTTTTGTCAATCAAGACCGATCACCGCGCAGATGCAGTGAATTCCCGGCGTATCAGCAAGAAGATTGCGTTTTGCCTTGTGATCAAAAGCCCGCTTTCCGCTCGTTGTGGACCGGTGGTTACCGAGGCAACGGGCAGCTCTTGGCAATAAGGTGGACTTCTCGCCGAGAATGCCCACAACAAAGATGCAAGATTGGCGTCAACACCGCAACGGGGACCGGCATCACTCGGCGATCGGATACACCGTCCCGGTCGCGTTGGATGGTGTCGGTATCATCCATCTTCATGCTGGACACGTGAATGCATGGGCGATTGCAGCTCGCCAGATTGTTCGCGCATTTTACCACGTTTTTGCACATATGTGCACTTCTGCTGCCGATGAAAAACGGCGTGCCAAGCCTCTTGTTTTGTGACGCCACACATCGCCGATGTCTGCAGGCTCCAATTCAAGTAATTGAATTATATATATAAAAATGCCTCTCCTGTCTCCATGCTTCGAATGGCGCCCGGCACTATTGACACCGGCAGCTTGTTTTGATCCGATAAATCAACAGATGTGCAGAGAACGCACATTTGTTGATTTGTCGGAGGCAAATCAATGAAACCGGAGTTTGCTCCCAGGGAGGTTCGTTATGAATACACGACGCAATGCACTCAAATTGTTCGCAACCGCAGCATCTGCCGCTTTGCTCGCAGCCGGCGCCGGTCTTAGCCCGGCAATGGCGGAAGGCCTGAAGATCGGCTTCAGCCAAGTTACCCTTCAGTCTCCCTTCTATGTTCAGCTGAAGAACGGTGCCGAAGCTGCGGCAGAGGCGGGCGGCGATACGCTGATCTTCCTTGATGCCAATGGCGACGTCAGCAAGCAGAACAACGATATCCAGGACCTGATCACCCAGGGTGTGGATGCGATCATCATCAACCCGGTCAATCCGGACGCCGTGGTTCCGTCACTGGAAGCAGCCGATGCGGCCGGCATTCCGGTCATCACCGTCGACCGCAGTGTTCGCGAAGGCATCGTCGTCGCCCATATCGGTCGTGACAACGTGGCCATGGGGTCCATGGTCGGTGAAGCCGTCAAGGCGCGGCTCGCGGCTGATGGAATCGAAAACGCCAAGATCATCGAAATCCAGGGTGATGCCGGCGGCGCTGTCATGATGGATCGGCGCGACGGCTTCCATAACGCCATGGAAGGTTCAGGCCACGAAATCATCGCCGGTCCTTATGCCGAATACATCCGCGCCAACGCCGTTGTCGCCATGCAGGACCTGCTTCAGGCCAATGCCGATGTCGACGTCGTCTACGCGCACAATGATGACATGGCGCTCGGTGCTCTGCAGGTGTTGCAGGAGAGTGGCCGGGACGATGTCCTGGTGGCCGGAGTTGATGGCCTCTCCGAGGCGCTTGAAATGATGTCGACCGGCGGGAACTATGTGGCCACCGCGCTCAATGACCCGCAGTACCTTGGTGATGTCACCATCCAGGTGGCGCGCCAGGCAATCGCCGGTTCCGATGTGCCTGAATTTGTCGACGCCGGTTCCAAGGCTGTGACAAAGGACAATGTCGACGAATTCCCGCGCGACGGGCTTTTCGCCGAGTACCGTCCCGAGATCAACTTCAACTGATCCGATCTTTGCAGGGCGGGGCGAAAGCGTCCCGCCCTGCTTCCACTGTTTACGGCGCCTGAAGGCGTCGGCAATCCCATTGCTGCAATATCAAAAGGAGTGTGCCGCTATGCGTGCTGCTGTCCTCTATGCGCCCGGCGACATCCGTCTTGAAAACGTCCCGGATCCCGAAGCCAGGAATGGTCACGTGATCGTAAAGGTCGAGGCCGTGGGCGTTTGCGGTTCGGATTTCCCGCGCATGCTGATCAAGGGCGCGCACAAGATGCCGCTGATCTGCGGACATGAATTCAGCGGACGTATCGTCTCCAAGGCGCCCGATGTCAGCGGCTTCGAGGAAGGTGAACTCGTCGCGGTTCCCCCGATGCTTCCCTGCCACGCCTGCGACCAGTGCCAGCGCGGCCAGTTTTCGCGCTGCCGCAACTACGATTATTTCGGCTCGCGCCGCGACGGCGCCTATGCCGAATTCGTCAGCATTCCCGTTTCAAATCTCATCAAGGCCTCCCAAGACCTCGATCCCCGCGCCATCGCCATGACAGATCCTGCATCCATCGCGTTGCATGCGATCTGGAAGGGCGGTGGCGTGACGGCGGGAGATGTCGGCGGTGTTGTGGGATGCGGTCCGATCGGGCTTTTCGCCATCCAGTGGCTCAAGCTCATGGGCGCGAGCGAAGTGGTGGCAATCGATGTGTCTCCGGAAAAGCTCGAGATGGCGCGCAAGGCCGGAGCGACGCACACCGCGCTCGCCGGTGACGACCTTTCCAAGCTCCCGTTCTGCAATCTGATCGTCGAGGCTGCCGGCCATCCCAGTTCGATCAACCCGGCGATCCGTCTTGCGGCGCCCGGCGGGCACGCGGTGTTCATCGGAATCCCGGTTGGTGAAGTCGGGCTCGAAAACGCGACCTTCCAGCATTTCCTTCGCCAGGAGGTGTCTCTTCACGGTGCGTGGAATTCATTCGGAGCGCCTTTCCCGGGACCGCAATGGTCGGTTACGCTCGAAAAGCTTGCATCCGGCGCTCTCGAGTGGGAGTTCATGATCAGCCATGAATTGCCGCTGGGCGATTTGCCGGATTTCTTCGAGCGCCTGAAGACCGACAAATCCATGCATTACTCCAAGATCATGTTCCGGCCCTAGGATTTGACCTTGCCGCGACCGGGCGGCACCGCCGACAATAGGAAACCGGCCAGCGCATGGGGAGGTGTCTGAATGGCTAAATTACTCAGCTTTGATTTTGGCACCGGCGGTGTCCGGGCAGGGGTCTACTGCACGGATGCGCGCGCCATGCTCGCAAGCGCCGAGGCGAAATACGAAACCGTCTACCCGCACACCGGCTGGGCTGAACAGGACAGCCGGCAATGGTTGACCTCAATGCGCGATGCCGGCCGCCAGGCCGTCGCTGCTGCCGGGACAAATCATATCGATTCCATCTGTGTGGCAACGACTGCCTCTACGGTCGCTTTTTGCACACGAAGTGGTGAACCTGTACGCCCGGCCATTCTCTGGATGGATTGTCGTGCGTCCGAGGAGGCGGCTTTGACGGCTGAAGTCGATCATCCCGTCATGGCCTATTGCGGTGGCGCGGATGCGGTCGAGTGGCTGGTTCCGAAGGCCATGTGGACGGCGCGCCGCCAGCCGGAGGTCTATGCGCGGGCCGAGGTGATTTGCGAGGCGCTGGATTTCATCAATTATCACCTGTGTGGCGAGTGGGTCGGCTCCCGCATGAACGCGGCCTGCAAATGGAACTACGATTCGCTGAACGGCGCGTTCGTTCCAGAGATTTATCAAAAGCTCGGTATCGGTGACCTGCCCGCCAAGCTGCCTGACCGCATTGTTCCGGTTGGCGGAGTTGTCGGTGAAGCCTCGGGCTCATTGATCGCCGACATGGGGATCGTCAACCGGCCCTTCATCGCGCAGGGCGGGATTGATGCGCATATCGGTATCCTGAGCGCCAACACGGTACGGCCGGGCGGCCTTCTGGTGATCGGGGGGACCTCGACAGTCCACCTTACGCAATTGTCGGGGTATGGCGACGTCAGCGGGTTCTGGGGGCCGTATCCGAATGCGCTGACGGAAGGCGAGTGGCTTGTCGAGGCTGGCCAGGTCTCCTCGGGCTCGATTCTTTCCTGGCTTTCCAACGATATCTTCGGCCTGGATGCCAACCAGCATCAGGAACTGATCCGGCAGGTGGCCGAGCGGCCCGAGAGGGCGAACGGTCTGCTGGCGCTCGACTACTGGATGGGCAATCGGACGCCCTATCGGGATCCGGATCTGCGTGGAGCGATCATGGGCCTTTCCCTGGGCCATTCGAGAGCGGATATCTATGCTGCGGCGATAGATTCTGTTGCGCTCGGAACGGCAAACGTTCTTGCAGTGCTTGCCGAGCGGGGCGTCGATATCGACCGCATCGTGATGGCCGGCGGAATCTGCCGCAATGCCGCGTGGCTGCAGGCCACGGTTGATGCGATCGGCAGGCCGGTATCGGTGGCCACCGAGGACAACCTTTCGCTGGTCGGCGCAGCCGTCTGTTCCGCAACGGCGCTCGGCCTCTGGCCGGACCTTGCGGCGGCTTCATCCGGCATCGGAGTGGCGACACACGAGATGCAGCCGAACGCGGAACGCAGCCGCTGGTACCAGGACACCCTGCCGCTTTATCAGGATGCGACCGAACTGCTCACGCCCCTTTTGCATACACTGACCAAACGTCAGCAGGCGGAGTCTCGCTCATGACGGAGACGCCTCGCACGACGTCGGTGAGGCTGCCTCTGGACGAGCAGCGCGAACACCTCATGGTTCAGGTCGCCAAGATGTATTTCGATCTCGAGCGCACTCAGCAGGACATCGCCCGCGAACTCGGACTGACACGCTGGCAGGTCGGGCGCCTGCTTACCGAGGCCAAGCAGACCGGGATTGTCCGCATTGAAATCACGCCGCGCAAGAACCGCCGTGCTGCGCTGGAGGTCAAGCTCCAGGAGCTCTACAATCTGCGAGACGCCATTGTGGTGCCCGTGGGCGAGGTCGCCGATGCAGCCTTGTTGATAGAGACCGTTGCACAAGCAGCGGCGACCTACATCGCATCGCTCAACCCGAAACCGGACCTGATGGGATTGTCCTGGGGGCGGACCATGTCCGCGGTGGCCAGATGCCTGCCTGAAAAATGGAATCCGGGACTGCAGGTCATCCTCGTCAATGGTTCGACCGCATTGCGGCTGACCTCGACGCGCACCAGTGCGGTGGCCGAAACCTTTGCCCAGACCGCCGGAGGAAGTGCGACCCTGCTTCCCGTTCCCGCAATTGTCGGAAAAAAGAGCACACGGGAAGCGCTGGAAGCCGACCCCATCGTGGAGCGTGTTCTGAGCCTCGCGAGCGAGGCCGAGATTATCTGCTTCGGCATGGGCGGCATCTCGCACAGATCGGTGCTCTTGAGCTCTGGTTACCTGACCGAGGATGATATCGACAGGCTTCAGGAGCACGGGGCGGTTGGCGACATCCTGGGGCGTTTCATAGATGCCAACGGAAACACTGTCGATACGGCGCTCGATGACCGCACTGTCGGATTGCCGCTTGAAAAGCTCAGACAGACCGAACGCGCCATCGGTATCGTGTCCGGCGAGGAAAAGCACGAAATTGCCCTGGCCGCGCTGAAGGCCGGTTATGTATCGGTCCTTATCACCGATGAGGTCACTGCGGCATATGCAATAGAGAATGCGCCGGGAGGCGAAAGGCCATGAATGAAGTGATGCGTGTGAGCGGAGTGGCCAAGACATTTCCGCCAAATGTGGTCGCGCTCGAGAAGGCGGATCTGAGCATCCGTCGAGGCGAGGTCCATTGCATCCTCGGAGCAAACGGCGCCGGCAAATCCACGCTCCTCAAAATCATCGCCGGAGCGGTTCGCCCCACGAGCGGAACGATCGAGCTCGACGGAAAGCCGGTGCAGGTCGGATCGCCCGCCGAGGCTTCCGATCACGGCATATCGATGATCTACCAGGAACTGGATCTGGTTCCGCAACTGACCGTGGAACAGAATCTGTATCTGGGTCAGACGCCTTCGCGCTTGGGTGTCATCGACAAGGCCGGCCGGCGCAAGGGCGCGATCGAGGCACTGCAAAGGGTCGGAGCCGGGTTTTCGCCCGACAGACGCGTCGAAACGCTTTCGATCGCAAACCAGCAACTCACCGCCATTGCCCGCTCGCTGACCAAGCAGGCAAAGGTGATCATCATGGATGAGCCTTCCGCCGCCTTGAACGAGTCCGAACTCGAGCGCGTGTTCGAAGTCATTCGGGAGCTGACGGCGCAAGGCGTAGCAATCATCTATGTGAGCCATCGCCTCGGTGAAATCCGGGAGATCGGAGACCGGGTGACGGTTCTGCGTGGCGGTGCGACGATTGACACTTTCGACGTGGCCGGCACGGACGACCAGACTCTGGTGGAAGCGGTCGTCGGCAGCAACCGCTCGCTTCTGGAACGGCACGACAGGCCCGAACTGTCGGAGCGCGTTGCCCTCAGGGTCGATACGCTCAAAGGCGATGAGGGGCTTGAGATCTCGGGCTACGAGGTGCGCTGGGGCGAGATATCCGGGCTGACAGGTCTGAACGGTTCGGGCAGAACCAGTTTTCTCCGGTCTCTCTATGGCGTGAGAAGCTTTGACGGAAAGGTCGAACTGGACGGGGAGGACTACCATCCCCGAAGCCCGGCACAGGCGATTGCCTGCGGTGTCGGACTGGTCCCCGAAAACCGGAAGACCGAGGGTCTCATCCTCGACGCCCCGATATATGTGAACGCGACACTGCCGATGTTGCGGGGTACGTGGGCGGCGCGTCATGCCGAGCGCAAGGCGATGACGGTTCCGGTTCTCGCGCAGCTTTCCACCAAATACGGTCACCCGGATCAGAAGACCATGCAACTGTCGGGGGGAAACCAGCAGAAGGTGGTCTTGGCGAAATGGGTGATCCGCGGGTCAAGACTGCTGTTGCTTGACGAGCCGAGCCGGGGTCTCGATGTCGGTGCCAAGGCCGATCTTTATGAACTGGTATCCCAACTTGCCGCTGACGGAGCTGCAGTCATCGTTGCCAGCAGCGAACTCGACGAACTCCATGCGCATTGCGACCGGATCTGGGTTTTCCACGAGGGCCGCAATGTCAGCCAGTTCAACCCCGCCGTTACCGATCAAGACACAATTCTGAAAGCCCAGATATTGGGGGAGCATCATGACTGACACGACAGCCGGCACGGGGAAGAGCAACGCCCCATCGCTGCGAGAACGGATCGTCGAGGCGATCATCCAATACAATTTCGTCGCCATATTTCTGGTGGTTGTCCTGATCGCCTCAATGCTGTCGGACAACTTCCTGACGTTTACGAACATCGGCAACCTGTTTCAGCAGGCGGCCGTGGTTGGCGTTGTCGCCGTCGGAATGACTTTCGTGATCCTGACCGGAAACATCGACCTGTCGGTCGGCAGCGTGGTGGCCTTTTGCGGCATGCTGGTTGCCGTCCTACTTGCCGCGGCCATCGATCCCGTGCTGGCGGTTCTGGCAACACTGGCGGTGGGTGCATGTTTCGGAATGCTGATGGGTGCAATCACGGCGATTGCTGCCGTCCCGAGTTTCATCGTTACGCTCGCCGGGCTCGTTTCCTTCAGGGGCCTGACCTATCTGCTGACGGACGGCGTCCCGGTGAGTGGCTTGCCGTCCGGTTTTGCCGCGATCAGTTCCACCATGATCCCGCTGCTGCCGGGCTTCAACATGTCGTCGATGGGACTGATTTTCATTCTCCTGTGTGTCGTCGCCACTCTGGTTCTTCGCTACACGGTGCTGGGCGAATACGTCTATGCGACGGGTGGCAATCCCGAGGCCGCCCGGCTTGCCGGCTTGCCGACCCGACGGATTATCGTCGCCGTTTTCGGGATTTCAGGATTGATGTCCGCGCTGGCGGGAATTCTGCTGACGTCGCGGTTGAGGATAGGTCAGCCGACGGCGGCACAAGGTCTTGAACTCGATGCGATCGCGGCCGTCGTGCTTGGCGGAACCAGCTTGTTCGGTGGCCGCGGCAGCGTCGTCGGGACGCTCTTTGCCGTGATGCTTCTGCAGGTGTTGCGCAACATCTTCAATCTGTTGGGGCTTGGCTCGTTCTACCAGATGACGGTGACCGGGATCATCATCATCGCCGCAATTCTTCTCAACCGGTTCCTCGATATCCGAAAGGGTCGATCATGACAGAGCTCAGTCCCTCACCAACGGCCGCCACGTCCAATGCGCATCTCAACAGAGGCACACCGCTCACGCCGGAATGGTTCGAGGCCGTAGCCGTGAACACGGCCGCCGCCAAGCGCCGGGCGGCCACGCTCGGAACGCGCCGGACGGTGAAAAAGGAGTATCAGGCCGCCTGGCTGGTCAAGGCCATCACCTGCATGGATCTGACGACGCTCGCAGGAGATGACACTGCGGGCAGGGTCGCGCGATTGTGCGCCAAGGCCCGCAACCCGCTTCGGGCAGATATCGTCAAGGGGCTCGGGCTTGAGGGCGAGCGGATCACGACCGGCGCAGTTTGCGTCTATCCGACAATGGTCGCCCATGCGGCCAAGGCGCTTCGTGGATCGGGCGTTCCGGTCGCCTCTGTCGCCACGGGCTTTCCGGCCGGGCTTGTACCTTTGCCGCAAAAACTTGCCGAAATCCGCTATGCCGTGGAGCACGGCGCCGATGAGATCGACATCGTGATCACGCGAGAGCATATCCTCACCGGCGATTGGCAGGCGATGTATGATGAGGTTGCCGCGATGCGGGAGGCCTGCGGGCCGGCACATTTGAAGGCCATCCTGGCAACGGGGGACCTGCAGACGCTTCGCAATGTCTACAAGGCATCCATGATCGCCATGCAGGCGGGGGCCTACTTCATCAAGACGTCGACCGGGAAGGAGGGCGTGAACGCCACCGTGCCGGTCAGTCTCGTCATGCTTCGGGCCTTGCGCGATTACGGCCGGCTGTCCGGCCAGACCGTCGGCTTCAAGCCGGCAGGCGGTTTGAAAACGGCGAAGGACGCCATGCTCTGGCTGTCCTTGATGAAGGAAGAGCTGGGGTTGCCATGGCTCCAGCCGGATCTTTTTCGGATCGGGGCAAGTTCCCTTCTTGCCGACATTGAGCGTCAGCTCGAACATCATCTTACAGGCCGTTATTCGAGCCTGAACCGCCACGCTATGGCTTGAGGTAAGCACATGACTCTGCAGATCAAGGACATACTCAAAACTATGGATTACGGCCCGGCTCCCGAAGCCCGCGATGAAGTTTCCAAATGGCTTTCCGCCGCACCGAAAGCAGGCTTCGGCCACTATATCGGCGGCAAGTTCACGGCGGCGAAGAAGGGCGGCACCTTTGCAGTCACGAACCCGGCTTCGGACGAGGAATTGGCGCAGGTGGCGCTCGGAACCGCGGCTGACGTCGAGGCCGCCGTCAAGGCGGCTAAGGCAGCCTTCCCGGCCTGGTCCGGCCTCGATGGCCACGAGCGCGCCCGATACCTGTATGCGCTGGCGCGCCACATTCAAAAGCACAGCCGCTTCCTGGCCGTGCTTGAGACAATGGACAACGGCAAGACCATTCGCGAGACGCGCGATATCGACGTGCCGCTGGTTGCGCGCCATTTTTACCACCATGCCGGTTGGGCCGAACTGCTGGAAACAGACTTCGAGGGCTACAAGCCGGTAGGTGTCTGCGGACAGATCATTCCGTGGAATTTTCCGCTGCTGATGCTCGCCTGGAAAATCGCGCCGGCACTGGCTGCGGGCAACACGGTTGTTCTCAAACCGGCCGAACAGACGCCGCTGACCGCGATCGCCTTTGCCGAGATCTGCCATGAAATCGGACTTCCCGAGGGCGTGGTCAACATCGTCCAGGGCGATGGCAGCACCGGATCTGCGATTTGCAAGCACCCCGACATTGCCAAGGTCGCGTTCACCGGCTCGACCGATGTCGGACGGATCATTCGGGACCAGACGGCAGGAAGCGGAAAGAAACTTTCGCTGGAACTCGGCGGAAAATCTCCTTTCATCGTGTTTCCCGATGCGGATCTCGATGCGGCTGTCGAGGGTGTGGTCGATGCGATCTGGTTCAATCAGGGCGAGGTCTGCTGCGCGGGCTCGCGGGTTCTGGTTCAGGAAAGCATTGCCGAGCTGTTCTTCGACAAGCTTCGGGCGCGCATGAAGACTCTCCGCGTGGGCGACCCGCTGGACAAGACGATGGACGTCGGAGCGCTGGTTTCGCACGAGCAGCGCGAACGCATCGGTGCGCTGGTCGAGACAGGAAAGTCCGAGGGCGCCACGCTCTGGCAATATGAGGGCAATGTTCCCTCCAAGGGCAGCTTCTGCCGCCCCGGCTTCTTCACCGGCAGCGAGCCGGCCTCGACCGTCAGCCAGGAAGAGATTTTCGGGCCCATTGCGGTGACCATGACCTTCCGGACACCGGCCGAAGCCGTCGAGATCGCCAACAATACCCGTTACGGCCTCGCCGCATCGATCTGGACGGAAAACATCAACCTCGCCGTCGACGTGGCAGCGCAGGTCAAGGCGGGGATCGTCTGGATCAACGAAACCAACATCTTCGACGCCGGCGCCGGTTTTGGTGGCTACAGGGAAAGCGGTTTCGGCCGTGAAGGTGGGCGCGAGGGCCTGTACGAGTACCTCAAGCCCCAGTGGGAAGGTGCCGGAAAACCGCGCGTCTACGAGCCGCTTGCGGCCGATGGCCATACGTCCGCCGACGCACAAATCGCTACCAATGATGGGATCGACCGGACTCCGAAGCTCTATGTCGGGGGCAAGCAGGCACGTCCCGACAGCGGGTATTCCTATGCCGTTCGCGGAAACAACGGCGCTGTTATCGGGCATGCCGGTCTGGGTAACCGCAAGGACATTCGCAATGCCGTGGAAGCCGCGACGAAGGCTGCGGGTTGGGGCGCGTCCACCGGCCACAACCGAGCGCAGATCCTTTACTATCTCGGCGAAAACCTGAGTGCCAGAAAGGCCGAGTTTTCGGGACTTCTGAGCTCCTCCGCCGGGGTTTCGACAAAGGCGGCTGCGGAAGAAACCGACCGCGCCATACGCCGAATCTTCTGGTACGCGGCTTATGCCGACAAGTATGACGGCGCTGTCCACGCAACCCAGTCGCAGCATGTCACGATCGCCATGAACGAACCCTGGGGGGTGATGGGCGTCGTCTGTCCGGACGAAATGCCGCTGCTCTCATTGGTGTCGTTAACGCTGCCTGCTCTTGCGATGGGCAATCGCGTCGTCGTCGTGCCGTCCCAGCGCCATCCGCTGTTGGCGACCAACCTCTATCAGGTGATCGACACATCGGACGTTCCGGCGGGCGTGTTCAATATCGTGACCGGCGAACGGGATGTGCTTGCGGACACACTGGCCAAGCACGATGGTGTTGACGCATTGTGGTATTGCGGAAGCGCCGAAGGCGGCCGGATGGTCGAGAAGGCATCGGCCGGCAACCTGAAGGCCGTGTGGTCGGATGGTGGGCTCGAGCGCGACTGGCGCGACATGAAGAGCGGGCAGGGGCGCGAGTATCTGCGCAGGGCCACGCAGGTGAAAAACATCTGGCTGCCCTACGGCGAATAGCCTTTCGGCGATCAGGCCGTGCAAAATGGCGGGATAGTGCGAGCATCATGAGCGGCGACAACGATCTTTGTGTCATTTTCGATTTCGATGGCGTTCTCATCGACAGCGAAACCATAGCCCTTGAAGAGCTGCGCAGTTGCATCGGCGTCTATGGCGTTGACATCAGTCTGGCCGAGACGCGATCCCGCTTTCTCGGAAGCTCTGTCGCCGATCATATGGCATTCATCGCCGAGCGAACCGGCAAACCCTGTCCGGATGGATTTCGCTCCGATTGGCATGAGATGCTTTATCGGCGCTATCGCACGGAACTGCAGCTCGTGCCCGGAGCGAGAGCAACGCTCGATGCACTCGATGATACCGGCATCGCCTACGCGATTGCCACGGGCGGAGCCGTCGAGAGGCTGAATGTCGGTCTGGAATGCACGGGCCTGACGTCGCGCTTCAAAGGACGGGCGTTCAGCGCAGAGCTGGTGGCGCGGGGAAAGCCGGCGCCGGACATCTTCCTGTATTCTGCCGAACAGATGGGTGTTCCGCCGTCACGATGTGTGGTCGTCGAAGACGCATCTCATGGCGTCAAGGGCGCATTGGCGGCCGGAATGCGTGTCATCGGCTTTACGGGCGGTTCTCATTTCGCGGGTATGAAAGACCAGGCCGCCGAAACATTGCGCTCCGCCGGCGCGCAGGAGATGGCATCTGATCATGCCGAGTTGCTCGACCGCCTGCTGGGTTGAGTGCGGACTGCGTAAAACTCCAGACTTGCCTGCCGACAGCCTCCGGAAGCACCACAGTTGGCGGAGTGACGATGGTAGGATGTGACAGCAGAGCGGAATGGACTGCACGAACCGAAGACCCCGTGGCGTTGTGTTGCGCATCAACAACGCGATAATGTGATAGAGATCGGTTCAGCCGGACAACATCAGGGCCAGCGGTCATCTGGCGCCGCATGAACAGGCTTGAGACAGGACGAGGCGGCGCAAATCAACTCTCTGTCTGAAAGATCGCTTCCCACTCTCAATCCCCGTTTTCACTGATTCTAAAAAACCACGAACGCCAGGCATCTCAAGTCAGGCAACAACGATGCCAGCACTGTCCTTTGCCGAGCACGCCGGAGACTGTTGCGGGGCCAGTTTGAGAATAGCTTCCAAACCGCAGTTGCCGCGGACAAGATCATCCAGCGTGACCATGTCGAGCTCGTGATAAAATGCTTCCACAGCCCGACTGATAAATCCGCGCAACCGGCACTCGGTGGTCAGCGGGCAGGTATTCTGCTCACCCGCAAAGCACTCGGCGAAGGGAACGCTCGATTCGAAAATGCGGAACACTTTTCCAATACTGATCTCGGACGGCTTGAGCCCCAACTGAAGTCCGCCTGCCCGACCGCGTATGGTCTCGACAAAGCCATGCTGCTGGAGTTGATGAATGACATGACCCAGATGATTGCCCGATGCATTGCAGGCCTTGGCGATGTCGGACGACCGGACCACCTGGCCGCCATTGACGGCGCAAAACATCAGCACACGGCTGGCCAAGTTTGTTCTGGTTGTCAGACGCATGGCATGATTCCGTTGGATTTGACCAACCTGACAAATACACCTCGTTGATCCGGCGCGAGTTGATCCAGATCACTTTCCCGTCCGCAGGGAACAGATAATACGCATTGTGAAAACAACTTTGCAGGCGGAAATGTCGTCACAACAAGACGCCCACCCGAAAGCGGATGCGCAAGCGCTCGAGCAAATGATAGGGGCTGCGGGAGGGGAAGTTCGTCTTGCCTCTGTGTTGAGCGCAGCTGCATCGCTGATCTGGCCGTTGCAGGCAGGAGTCGTGGCAATGGCGATTGCCGGGCTGCTCGGGCCGGTGGAGGGGCCGGGACCATTCACAGCGGCATCGGCGTTTGTCCTTCTCGGACTTGCCAGGGCGGTATTGAACCACCAGGCGGAGCGGCTTCTCTTTGCGGCCGGCGTGACCATCGTGGCCCGCGCAAGGGAGGAAATCGTCCGGCGCGAAATGCGCACGACGGACAGCGGCGGCGCTGCATCGACGGCGGTGCTGGCGAGCGAGAAGCTCGATCACATCATTCCCTACGTGACCCGCTACGCGCCGGCGCAGGCGCGTGTGATGACAGTGCCCCTCGTCATCCTGGCCTTGAGCTTCTGGTTTTCATGGGCGGCAGGACTGGTTCTGCTTGTCACCGGCCCGCTGATCCCTGTCTTCATGGCGCTGGTCGGACTTGCGGCAAAGGAGGCAAGTCAACGACAGATGGCCGATATCGGTACGCTCAATGATCTGCTGATCGACCGGCTGTCGGCCCTTGTCGACATCCGGCTGCTTGATGCCGGGCCGGTCGTGATCGCTGATTTCGCCGCCAGTGCCGACCAGCTCAGAGCCCGGACCATGAACGTGCTGAAGATTGCCTTCCTGTCGTCGACGGTGCTGGAGCTCTTTGCCGCGATCGGCGTGGCGATGATGGCCGTCTATGTCGGCTTTGCCCTGCTCGGGGCCATCGAGTTCGGATCCTATGCAGCATCACTCAGTCCCGCCGCCGGGATCTTTCTGCTGCTGCTGGCTCCGGATTTCTACCAGCCGTTGCGGGATCTTTCGGCGGCCTGGCACGACAAGGCCGCGGCGTTGGCAGTTGCTGGCGAGTTTTCGGCATGGCGGGCGCGACCAACTCCGGAACTGGTGGGCGAGGGGGGAGCTTCGGAACGTCTCCCCGGAGCAGCGGAAATCAGCCTTGAAGGCGTGGCAGTGCGAATTGGCGGCCGGGTGATCCGCTATCCGGATATTTCGATCCAGGCAGGAGAAAGCGTCGCCCTGATAGGGCCATCGGGTGCTGGCAAGACCACCTTGTTGCGGCTGCTTGCCGGGTTGGCCCTGCCGGACGAGGGAGTGATCCATGTCGCGGGACAGAGGCTTGATTCGGCGACAGCGGATGGCTGGCGCGCGCGGCTCGGCTGGATGCCGCAGGCGCCGCATTTCCTCGATGCCAATCTGGCCGACAACATCAGCCTCGGGGAGACCGGCGACCTGGAACAGGCGCTGCAGGACGCCGCGGCAGGCTCGGTGATTGCAGCACTGCCCGGTGGAACAGAGGCATGGCTCGGCGAAACCGGCGGCGGCATTTCCGGCGGCGAAGCCCGTCGGATCACCCTGGCGCGGGCGATCTTCGCCCGACCAGACATTCTGCTTGCCGACGAACCGACCGCCGATCTCGATGCCGAAACCGCCGGTGTGGTCATGGCCGGACTGGCCAGGCTCGCCGCGCAAGGCTGCGGCCTCATCGTCGCCACCCATGACCCGGCGCTTGCCGCCCGGATGGACCGCACAATCGTGATCGGGGCTGAAGCATGAACCGGGGTAATCACAATCGCGATCGGGGTGGTGCGGCCTTGTGGAAGGTCTTCACGCTGGTTGTGGGGGATCAGTCAACCGCGTTGATCCGCGGCGCCGCGCTGAGCCTTGTCGTGCTGATCGCCGGCATCGCGCTCCTCGGCCTTTCTGGGTGGTTCATCACCGCCGCCGCGGCTGCCGGACTGGCCGGGATGGGCGCGGTGTTCGATGTCTTCCGGCCCTCGGCCATGGTGCGCTTTCTGGCGCTCGGCCGGACTGCCGCACGTTATGGCGAAAGGTTGCTGACCCACGATGCAACGCTCAGAGCCCTGACGACGATCCGGGTCCGGATGCTGGCCACCACCGCATCCGCCCCGCATGATGCGATGGTGCAATTGCGCGGACCCCAGGCCCTGAACCGGCTGATGGCGGATGTCGATGCGCTGGATGGCATCCCACTTCGGCTGATCCTGCCACTTGCGGCCGGCATTGCAGCGCAGTTGACAAGCTTCGCGGCGCTGTGGTGGCTGGTCGATCTGAGCGTGGCATTGTGGATTGCAGCAGGCTTTCTGGTGGCGCCAGCCATTGTTCTCGCTCGCGCGGCACGCGCTGCCGCGCGCTCCTCCGCCGAAGAAGAGGCCGCTGCCCAGGCGTTCCGGTCGCAGCTCATCGACCTGATCCGCGCCCGAGACGATCTGGCGGCCTATGGACAACTGACGCGCCAGGGCGAGAGCGTTCTGGCGACCGATGCAGAACGGCAGCGTCGCCGCAGCGATCTGGACCGTATCGAACGCCGGGCGGGGTTCGCACTGTCACTGACCGGAACCGTGACGGCCGCGGGAGCCCTTGCCATCGGGATGATGCTCGCACGCGACGGCACGATCACACCGGCGTTGGCGGCCATCGGGTTCTTTGCTTCACTGGCCTTGATGGAAACCATTTCTCCCTTGCGCCGGGCGATGGCCGATCTGGGCAGGATGACCGTGGCCGCACAGAGGGTTGCAGGAAGCCTGAGCACTGTTGCGCCAGCTCCCGAGGACGGGTTTTCCAGCCAGACTGCCGAGTTGCGGATCAAGGATCTCTCCTTTCGACGCGACCAGGCGCTCCAGCCGGTCCTGGACAAGGTGTCCCTGGCCATTCCGGCAGGCGAAAGCGTGGCGATTACCGGCCCGAGCGGCTCCGGCAAAAGCACATTGCTGCTACTGACCGCCCGTCTGCTTGAACCTGAAGCCGGACAGATCACGATTGGCTCATTGCCGCTCGAAGATTGGGATGAATCCCGATTGCGCGCCGTTGTCGCTCTGGTTCCGCAACGCAGCGCGCTGATGGCGGGCACGGTCGGGGACGCCTTGCGGCTGGGCTGTCCGGATGCATCCGAGGCGGCCCTGTGGGAGGTGCTCGAGGCCGTCTCGCTGACGTCCGTCATCCGCTCCAAAGGTGGGCTGGAAAGCAGTCTTGGTCCACAGGGAGCAGGCTTGTCGGGAGGCGAGGCCCGGCGGCTTGTTCTCGCCCGCAGCCTGTTGCGGCAACCAGGACTGCTGCTCATGGACGAGCCCACAGAAGGACTGGACGAAAACACGGCCCTCGCCGTGCTCGCCGGGATACGGGCCTACTTGCCGGCGGCATCCATTCTGACCGCGTCCCACCGTCCCGCCGAAATCGGCTGGGCGGATCGCGTCATTCAGCTGGATCAATCCCGCGTCATTGCACGTGCGGGACCCAAAGAGCTCCAGCCGTTCAGATAAGATATATCGCCGATACAGCTTTTTTGATCCAAATCAATGTCAACCACTCCGCCCTGATATATTCAAAGTTTCATAGGTATTTTAGGGGGTGCTTGGTGTGCTCCCCGTTCCAAGGAGCAAAGCAAATGGAGTTCGGGATCGTCGAACTGTCACGGCTGCAGTTCGCCATGACGGCCATGTACCATTTTCTCTTCGTGCCGCTGACGCTGGGTCTTTCGATCCTCGTGGCCATCATGGAGACGGTTTATGTAATGACCAACCGCCCGATCTGGCGGCAGATGACCAAGTTCTGGGGCACGCTGTTCGGCATTAATTTCGTGCTCGGCGTCGCAACCGGCATCACTATGGAGTTCCAGTTCGGCATGAACTGGAGCTACTACAGCCATTATGTGGGCGACATTTTCGGCGCGCCGCTGGCGATCGAGGGGCTGATGGCCTTCTTCCTTGAGGCGACCTTCGTCGGGCTGTTCTTCTTCGGCTGGGACAAGCTGAGCAAGGTGGCACACCTGACCGTCGCCTGGCTGGTGGCGATCGGCTCCAACTTCTCGGCATTGTGGATCCTGATCGCCAATGGCTGGATGCAGAACCCGGTCGGAGCCGAGTTCAACCCGATGACCATGCGCATGGAGATGACCGATTTCTACGAGGTGCTGTTCAACGAGGTTGCCCAGGCCAAATTCGTCCACACCGTCTCGGCCGGCTACGTCACCGCCTCGGTCTTCGTGCTCGGCATCTCGGCCTGGTACCTGCTGCGCGGACGTCACATCGAACTGGCCCGCCGCTCGATCACTGTGGCAGCGGCCTTCGGCCTCGCATCCGCGTTCTCCGTGGTGCTGCTGGGCGATGAATCGGGCTACAGCGCCACCCACAGCCAGAAAATGAAGCTCGCTGCCATCGAGGGCATGTGGGAAACCGAGCCGGCGCCGGCCTCCTTCACCGCCTTCGGATTTCCGGATCAGGCGGCGCGGACCACCCACTATGCCATTCATGTTCCCTATGTGATGGGCCTGATCGGCACCCGCTCGCTGACCACTTCGATCCCGGGCATCGAGGAGCTCGAAAGCCAGGCTGAAACCCGCATCAAATCCGGCCTGATCGCCTATGACGCGCTGATGCATATCCGCGAAGCGCGCGACAATGCCGATCCGGCTGAAACCGCTCGGTTCGAGGCCCATTCCGCCGACCTAGGCTTCGCGTTCCTGCTCAAGAAATACGTCGACGATCCGCGCGAGGCGACGCCCGAGCAGATTGTCCAGGCTGCGAATGACACCATTCCGACCGTCTGGCCACTGTTCTGGGCCTTCCGGATCATGGTGGCGCTCGGCTTCGGCTTCATCGCGACGATGCTCTACTTCTTCTACCGGGCCTCGTTCAAGGGCATGAACTTCCCCCGTCCGGCGCTGCATCTGGCGGTGTGGATGATCCCTGCGCCATGGATTGCCGCGGAACTGGGCTGGTTTGTTGCCGAGTTCGGCCGCCAGCCCTGGACCGTGGATGGCGTGTTGCCGACGGCCATGTCGGTCTCGGCACTATCGATAACCGAAGTTGCGCTGACGCTTGCCGGGTTCATCACCTTCTATTCGGTCCTGTTCGTGATCGAGATGGGGCTCATGCTGAAATACATCCGCAAGGGACCCTTCCAGGACGTCGAGGAAACAGACGCCTGGGTTGTCAGACACACAGACCGGCTGGCCGGGCGGCGCAACGCCGACGCCATCGCCATGCCGGCGGAGTAAGTACCATGATCCTTCATAACCTTATCGACTATGACATCTTGCGCGTGATCTGGTGGGGGCTGTTGGGCGTCCTGCTGATCGGCTTCGCGCTGACCGACGGGTTCGACATGGGTGTCGGCGCCCTGTTGCCCTTCGTCGCTAAAACCGATGTCGAGCGCCGCGTGGCGATCAACACCGTGGGCCCGGTCTGGGAAGGCAACCAGGTCTGGTTCATCCTCGGCGGTGGTGCGATCTTCGCCGCCTGGCCGCCGCTCTACGCGGTCTCGTTCTCCGGCTTCTATCTGGCGATGTTCGTGATCCTTGCTGCGTTCATCGTCCGGCCAGTGGCCTTCAAGTACCGCTCGAAGCGTGACGACGCGCGCTGGCGGACGTCCTGGGACTGGGCGCTGTTTGCCAGTGGCGCGATCCCAGCCCTTCTGTTCGGCGTCGCCGTCGGCAATGTAATCCAGGGCGTGCCGTTTCATTTCACCGATGATTTGCACACCATCTATGAAGGCGCCTGGTACACCAAGTTCATCGGCCTCCTGGATCCGTTCTCTGTTCTGGCGGGCGTGGTGTCGCTGTCGATGCTGGTGATGCATGGCGGCGCCTGGCTGACCCTGAAGGCCGAAGGCGAGGTGCAGGACCGCGCCCGCCGCTTCGGCTCCATCGCGGCACTTGTCGCCGTCGCAGCCTATGTTCTGGCTGGTATCTGGATGGCCGTCGGAATCGAAGGCTACCGCATCGTTGGCGATTACCTCACCGCCGGTCCGTCCAATCCGCTGCACTTCGAGGTGGAGAAGACGGCAAGCTGGCTCACCGCCTATTCGGACCGCCCGTGGATCGCCATTGCCCCCATCATGGGCATCGCCGGCGGCCTGCTGACTTTCCTCGGCCTGCGCGCCGGGCGCGAGGTCTCGACGCTGCTGGTCTCCAAGATGGCGATCCTCGGCGTGATCTCGTCGGTCGGGCTGACGATGTTCCCGTTCATCATGCCGTCCTCGTCCGACCCGCAGTCGTCGCTGACGGTCTGGAACAGTTCGTCCTCGCACATGACCCTGTTCATCATGCTGGTGGTGACCGTGATCTTCATGCCGATGATCCTTGCCTACACGGCATGGGTCTACAAGGTGCTGTGGGGCAAGGTCACAGAGGCCGACGTCTCCGACAATTCCCATTCCGTCTACTGATCAGGAGGATCAAGATATGTGGTATTTCGCCTGGTTGCTGGGTCTTCCGCTGGCCGCAATGTTCGCCGTCGTCAACGCCATGTGGCTGGAACTGCAGGAAGACAGCCGCCTGATCAATGACCAGGGCAGCCATCCCAGGCAGGATGTAACCCGCGGCTGATCCAGCTGTCGTGATCCGAACGTCAAAGGCGACCTGAACCGGGCGCCTTTTTCTTCGAGCGGCATCTTCTTCATAAACGAATATGAATACACAAATATATTTTGACCCATATCAATGTTTCCCTGAAATTCATGTGGCAAGGATGCGGCATGATTCAGGAGAAGGACGGATGACCCAATCAGCTTTCGCACCCTCGAGACGCATGTTCCTGGGCCTTGCTGCCGGTGGCATGGCGGCAGCCGCCGTGAGCGGCCCGGTGCGCGCGGCGCCGGTCAAAACCTCCGCGCGCGTGGTGATCATCGGCGCAGGCGCCGGCGGCACCGCTCTGGTCAACCGGCTGATCGATCGCCTCGACGGCGCGTCAATCACCATCATCGATCCCAGCGAGAAGCACCTCTACCAGCCCGGGCTTTCGCTGGTGGCTGCGGGGCTGAAACCCGCTTCCTACACCGAGAGCAGAACTGCCGACTGGCTGCCCGGCGGCATTGCCTACATCAACGAGGCCGCCGCCGGTATCGATCCGGAAACACGCAGGGTGACGACCTCCGGCGGCCAGGCGATAGACTATGATTTCCTGGTTGTGGCCCCCGGCCTTGTTCTTGATCACGACGCCATCGAGGGCTTCTCGCTCGACTTGGTAGGCTCCAACGGCATCGGCGCGCTTTATGCCGGTCCCGAGTATGCCGCGCGCACCTGGCAGGCCGCTTCGAAATACACGGAGCAAGGCGGCGTCGGGATTTTCACGCGCCCGGCGACCGAGATGAAATGCGCCGGCGCGCCGCTCAAGCACACCTTCCTGATCGATGACATAGCCCGCACCGCAGGCAATGCGGGCAAGACCGAGATCATCTATGCCGCCAACAACCAGAGCCTCTTCGGCGTTCCGATCGTTTCGGAAAAGGTGCGGATGCTGTTCGAAGACCGCGGCATCAAACCGGCCTACAGCCACGTGCTCAAATCCATCGAGCCGGGCAGCCAGCGTGCCACATTTACCACTCCCGACGGCGACACCGAGCTCGAATACGACTATCTGCACGTCATCCCGCCGCAGCGCGCGCCGGACGTGATCCGGCAGTCGGGCCTGTCCTGGGCCGACAAATGGACCGACCAGGGCTGGGTGGAAGTCGACAGCCAGACGCTCAGGCATCTGCGCTACCCGGAAATCTTCGCGCTGGGCGATGTCGCCGGTGTGCCCAAGGGCAAGACCGCCGCGTCGGTCAAATGGCAGGTTCCCGTTGTCGAGGATCACCTTGTCGCAGCCATTGCCGGCACGGAAGGCACCGCGACCTACAACGGCTATACGTCCTGCCCGCTGATCACCCGTGTCGGTCGCGCCATGCTGATCGAGTTCGACTACCAGGACAATCTCACCCCGTCCTTCCCCGGCATCATCGCGCCGTTGGAGGAGTTGTGGATCAGCTGGCTGATGAAGGAAGTGGCGCTGAAGGCCACCTACAACGCCATGCTGCGCGGCAAGGCCTGAGGAGAGCGCCATGAAAGATCTGACCTTCACAACCCTGATCGCAGTCTTCGAGGAGATCTTCGGCCGCGGCCTGTTCTGGGCCATGGTGGTTGCCGCAGTAGCGATCACCGGCGCCTATCTCTATGTGCTCGTGCGCGACCGGTCGATGTCGATGCGCAAGTTCCTACTGGCGCAGCTTTCGATGCCCTTCGGCGCCATCGCTGCCGTCCTGTTCGTGCAGCTTGTGACCAACTCCGGCTTCAGCGACATCGGCGGCCCGATCGACCTTATTGTGCTTTTGGGCGTCGCAACCCTGGGCGCCGTCGGCATCGCTGTTTTGGTCTATACGCTGCAATCGCTCATACGATCGCGTTCGCAGTAACCGAATTGCGCAGTCGGAAAGCCCAACACAAGTCCGGAGGTGGTCTCTGTCAAACCAATGAGATCCAGTCCGAGGTTGCCGCCAAATTCCGGTACAGACACAGACCAAGACCGGTATCGCTCGTCGACGAGGGACTGGTTGACCAGATCGTCGTCTACAAGATCGACCGCCTGACGAGATCGCTTGCCGACTTTGCCAAGTTGGTCGATCGCCTGGATGCAGCCGATGCATCCTTCGTGTCTGTGACCCAATCCTTCAACACCGCAACCAGCATTGATCAAGGGGCTGAACGAGAGCGCTGCTGGGTAAGGAGGGTGCCAAATGCATGATATTCAGCAAAACTGCTTAAACCGTTCGACTATCATAGATAGCACGATATCTGGATCGATTCTCCACCATTTTTCGCGGGAAAATATTTCGACCTCGCACGGCCCGGAATAACCATTCGACTCCACGGCGTTTCGAATGGCCCTCAGGTCAGCAACTCCGTCGCCCATCATGCCCCGATCCAGCAGCATGTCGGTGGTGTTTTCCAGCCAGTCGCACAGATGAAAACCGACGATCCGGGAACCAGCTGAGGCGCAGCTTTGGTGCAGATTGCTGTCCCACCAGACGTGGTAGACATCGACCGCGATACCTAAATTGTCGTGATCAACCATCTCACAGATGTTCAAAGCGTCTCGTACCGTCATTATACACGTGCGGTTGCCGCCGAACATGGGGTTCAAGGGCTCAAGGGCAAGGCGGACCTTGCGCTCTGTTGCGTACTCCACAAACTTGCCCAGCCGGTCCGCGAGGATCTTCTGCGTCTCGAGTGTGCCCTTGGTGCCGGGTTCAGTGCCGCCGGTCACCACTGTCAGAACGGACGTTCCCAATTCCGCAGCCATGTCGATGCTGGCGCGCGTCTCGTCGAGCCAATTGGCGAGCCGCTCCGAGCCGACGAGATAGGGGGTTCGACACAGGCCTGTGACCTCAAGGCCCGCGGCCCGCACACGGTTGCCGATCTCGAGGGCCCGACGGCCAATCTCGCGCCGCCAGAATACGATCCCGCCGAAGCCGCGCGCCGCGCAGGCATCAATTACGCGTTCGACGGGCCAGCCGGCACCATACCCGTCGAGATTGTGGCCCAGTGTCGCGGTGTTGAGCACGAGCGCCGAAGTGTCCTCCGAAAAGTCCCGCATGCGCCTCAGGCTCCGTAGAGTCGAAGCAGCGATTGCATCCGTTCGATCGCGAACTCGGGTTTGGCGAGCGCCCCGCAGGCATCGGCCTGCTTGAAACACTCAACGAAGTAGGGCAGGGAGCGCATCGCTTCGGCACCGCCGATCATGGTGAAATGGCTCTGGTGCCCGTTGAGCCAGGCGAGGAACACCACGCCGGTCTTGTAATACTGGGTCGGCGCCCGAAAAATGTGCCGGGCCAGCGGCACGGTGGGGTCGAGGATGGCTCGAAACCCGGCGGCGTCTCCTGCGGTCAGCTTTTGCACCGCGCTGGCGGCGTGCACGGCCAGCGGATCGAAGATGCCCAGAAGCGCATGGCTATAACCAGCCGTATCGCCGGCGATCAGGTCCGGGTAATTGAAGTCGTCACCGGTATACATCCGGACCGTCGAGGGGAGCCGGCGGCGCATCTCGATCTCCTTTTGTGCGTCAAGCAGCGAGATCTTGATGCCGTCGACCTTGGAGACGTTGTCGTTGATTATCCCCAGAACCGTGTCGAGGGCCGGCTGGAAGGCGGAGGCGCCCCAGTATCCCGCCAGCGCCGGGTCGAACATCTCCCCCAGCCAGTGCAGAATCACCGGTTCGTCGCAGGCGTTCAGAACCTCTTCATAGACCCGGGCGTAATCTTCGGATCCCTTGGCGATCCGGGCGAGCGCGCGGCTCGCCATCAGGATGATCCGCCCTCCGGCCGACTGGATGGCCTCGACCTGAGAGAGATAGGCGGCGGTGACCTCCTCGAGGCTCGTGACGTTGGCCGGGTTGATGTGATCCGTGCCGCAGCCATTCGCGACCAATGCATCGGGGAATGCCGATTTCGTGCGGCGGATCAGCTCCAGCGCGCTCGGCCAGTCGAGCCCCATGCCGCGCTGCGCAGTGTCCATCGCCTCGGCGACACCCAGCCCCAGCCCGATCAGGTGGGCGCGGAATGCCATCGTCGCGTCCCAGTCGATCGCGGCCTGCCCGGACGGATCCGCATCGGCATAAGGGTCGCGCACCACATGGGCAGCCGAATAGACGACCCGCGCCGCATCCGGCGTCATGGGAACGGGTTCGATCGGTGTGCCGGTCAACCGGTAATCAGTCATGCGGCCGTTGGCATCCGGAAGGGCAATTTTCATGGCAGCAACTCTCAAAATCTCGGCAGGAGCATGCCGCCATCGACTGATATGACATGTCCGGTGGTGTAGGGGAGGCGGTTGGTCGCCAGGCTGGTAACGACACCGGCAACGTCCTCTGGCTGGCCGACCCAGGGGAAAAGGCAAAGGCCGTCGGCGGCTCGCTGCCTGTAGCTGTCGATGACCGGCGCGGTCATGGGAGTTTCGATGAGGCCGGGCTGGACGTCATAAACGGCGATGCCTTCCGGGCCGAGCCGCACCGCAAAGCATTTCGAAATCATCGACGCGGCAGCTTTCGAGGCGCAGTATTCACTGCGTGGCGCCGAAGCGGCTGTGGCGTTGGAGGAGGTGACGTTGATGATCGAGCGCGGCCGGGATGGATCCCGGGGGTGTGCCAAAAGACGCTTGGCTGCGACCTGACAGAGAAAGAACAGTGCCTTGGCGTTGACCTTCATGCAGCGGTCATAGCTCTCCTCGCTAACGTCGAGCGGGTCCCCACGCTGCATCACCCCGACGCCGGCATTGTTGACGAGCGTCGTCAAAGGACCGAGTTCGGCTTCGATCCGTGACAGCGCCGCGTCCTGCGCCGCGAGGTCACTTATATCGAAGGGCAGTGCCAGGGCGGCCGCTCCCGCCGCCGAAATTTCGGCAACGAGCGTATCAAGCTCAACGCCGGTCGCGAGATCGTTGGCGGCAACGTCAAAGCCGCTCCGTGCCAGTTCAAGCGCAATGGCGCGGCCGATTCCCCTGCCTGCACCAGTCACCAGGGCTACGGGTCGGGCCATCTTCACCTCCCTTTCGGACCTAAAGCTCGATATCGCAGACGAAAATACCGTCCGCTCCGCCTTTGAGGCTTGCCATAATGCGGGCTCCGATTGCCTTGTGTGTCTCGTTGGCGAGATAGGCGTCGCGCGCCTGCGCATCCCTGAAATCGAACCAGAACATCTCGGCTAGCCCATGGATGAAGCCGGTTTCCGGCGAGACATTCGGCCGGGCGGAGAAGGCCTCGATGCCGTCGACCTCGTCCTGCAACGCTGCGAGATCGCGCATGAGTGCGTCTTTAGTGTCCTGCGCGACGTCATCGGCATAGTTCAGAAACACGAGATGTCGGATCATGGTAATGCCCTTGATCGTTTGCGGCTTGCCGCCTTTTGAAGTTCCTGCTTGATAACTCACCAGTGAGTGAGTTATCAAGAGAAAAATTCATCTGATCGAAAGGCGGAACAGGATGTCGGTCTACAGCAGGGACGTATTTCAGCGCGGGTTTGGGACTTTCCCGCTGCGCGGCGACATATTGGCCAATGCCGTGCGGGATGCGCTCGAGATTGGCTACCGCGCCTTCGATACCGCGCAATGGTATGGCAACGAGGCGGAACTGGGGGCGGTCCTGGCAGAGAGCACCGTGCCGCGCGACGAGCTGCTGATCACCACCAAGGTGCATCCGGAGAACATGGATGCGGAGCATTTCCTGCCGTCAGTTGAGAGGAGTCTGCGCGATCTCGATCTCGAGGTCATCGATGTCCTGCTTCTGCACTGGCCGCCGGGAGATGGCCCCGTCGAGCCGTCGCTCGAATTGCTGCAGGAGGCGCACCGGCTGGGATATGCGCGGCATGTGGGTGTGTCGAATTACACCACGGCCATGATGCGAACCGCGCAGTCGGTGATGGACATCCCGATTGTCGTCAATCAGGTCGAGTTCCATCCCCTGATCAACCAGGAAAAGCTGCTGGCGGCGTCGGCGGAGACGGGCATTCCGCTTGCATCTTACTGCTCCATCGCGCGGGGAGAGATCTTCAAATATCCGTGCCTTGCCGAGATCGGCCAGCGCCATGGGAAGACTCCGGCACAGGTGGCGCTGCGGTGGATTCTTCAAAAGGGCGTCACCATGAACACCATGTCGACGCGGGTTGAGAACATGCGGGCCAACTTCGACATCATGGATTTTGAGCTTCCTCCCGAAGACATGCGGCAGATCGATTCTTTGACCGCCGCCAACTACCGCATCAGCAATGCGGATGTCGTTCCCTATGCTCCGACCTGGGATTGATCGGTCCTGAAACAGGTCTGTCGAATCTTTATTGACAGGATCTGGTTTCTCTGTAACTCTCCAGTGAGTGAATTAATACAAGCCACATTAGAGGTCAGCGTGATCGAAGTCTCGGCAAGCGAATGCGCTCAAAGCATCAGGGATGGCGACACGGTCGCAATCACCGGCAATGGTGGCGGCATGCTCGAGGCGGACGAGATCTTCGCGGCCATCGAGGCGCGGTTCCTGGCGACCGGTCATCCTCGCGACCTGGTTCTGGTGCACGCGCTCGGGGTCGGGGATGCCCAGGAGCGCGGCGTCAACCGCTTCGCCCATGAGGGAATGGTTCGCCGTGTGGTCGGCGGTCACTGGTCCTGGTCGCCGCGCATGCAGAAACTGGCGCGCGAGAACCTGATCGAGGCCTTCACCCTGCCGTCGGGCGTGATTTCCCTGCTGCTGCGCGAGACCGGTGCGAAGCGCCCGGGGCTGATTACGCGAACCGGATTGAACACTGCCTATGACCCGCGTTTTGGCGGCGGCGCGGCAAACGATGCGGCGCGGGCAGCGGGGCCTGTCAGCGAGATCGTGACGATCGGTGGCGAGGAGCATATCCGTTACCTGCCGATCCGCCCCAACGTCGCCATCGTACGGGGGACCTACTGCGACGAGCAGGGTAATATTTCCTGTGCCGAGGAAGCGGGCGATCTTGACGCCAATGCGGTGGCGCTTAGCGCAAAAAACTCGGGCGGCCGCGTCCTCGCGCAAGTTCGCGAGAAACGCAAAGCGAGCCAATGTATTGCGCGTCTGGTTCAGGTTCCGGGCGTGCTCGTTGATCAGGTTGTCATGGCGCCGGAACAGCCGCAAACCCATGTCGGCGGCTACGAACCAAGCCTTGCCGGTCTCCCGGATTCCGACACCCCGCTCGGCTCCAGGTTCGAGGGACTGTCCTTGCCCAGCGGGCCGCGGGCGATCATCGCTCGGCGCGCAGCAGATGAAATATGTGCCGGCCAATCGGTCAATTTCGGCTTTGGCATTCCCGGCGGAATCGCCGCCATTCTGTCCGCTCAGGGGCGGCTCGCGGAAATCTGGCTGACAGTGGAGCAGGGCATCCACAACGGCAAGCTTATCGACGGAGCACTGTTCGGAGCCGCGGCGTCTCCCAGCGCCATCATGCGGTCCACCGACCAGTTCGATTTCTACAGCGGCGGCGGGGTTGATGCTGCCTTCCTCGGCGCAGGGGAAATCGACGCTGCGGGCAATGTGAACGTATCCCGGCTGGGGCAGGATGTGGTCGGCCCGGGCGGTTTCGTCGATATCTCGCAAGGCGCCAAGGCGGTGGTGTTTTGTGGGACATTCGAGACAAGCGGGCTCGCCGTTCGCGCCAGCGATGGGCGACTTGCCATCGAGCGCGGCGGCAGGATCCCGAAGTTCGTCGAGCAGGTTCGCGAAGTCACCTTCTGCGGCCCTTCTGCGCTGAAACAGGGCAAGCCAGTGATGTACGTGACGGAACGGGCGGTATTCCGGCTTACGCGGAATGGGCTGACGCTTGTTGAGATCGCGCCCGGGATCGATCTGCAAAAGCACGTTCTTGACCGCATGGCGTTCACGCCGAAGGTCGCTTCCGACCTCGCACTGATGAATCCGCTCTGCTTTGTTGATGATGCTGCAGAAGCCGAAGGCAAAGCATTTGCAAAGACAGGGGCAGGCAATGTTTGACAAGGCCAATCGCGTCTTCGAGACCCCGACCCGGTATCAGAATTTCATTGCAGGGCAGTTCGTCGACGCCACGGGCGGGAACGTCATCTCGCGCGAAAGCCCTGCGCACGGGCGGCTGGTGAGCCACTATCCGGCATCTACACGGGCGGATGCCGAGACCGCAATTGCCGCGGCCCGCCAGAGCTTTGAGTCTGGTGAATGGGCCTTCTCCTATGGTGGCGACCGGGCACGTGTGCTGAGGACTGTCGCAGGTTTGATCCGGCAGAATGCGGAAGAACTCGCGCTTATCGAAACCCTGGAGACTTCGAAGCCGCTCGACGCGGCACACGGCGAAGTGATGTTTTCAGCCGAACTCTGGGACTATGCGGCCGGTGCTGCACGGATGCTTGCCGGGGACAGCCACAACACGCTCGGCGAGGGGATGCTCGGCCTGGTGCTGCGTGAACCCATCGGTGTAGTCGGCATCATCACGCCATGGAACTTTCCGCTGCTGATCCTTTCAGAGCGTCTGCCCTTCGCGCTCGCGGCCGGGTGTTCCATTGTGGTCAAGCCAAGCGAGTTTACCTCGGGTACGGCCCTGATGCTGGCGCACTACCTGAAGGAAGCCGGCCTGCCCGACGGCATTTGCAACATCGTTGCCGGCACCGGTGATCCGGTGGGCCAGGCGATCCTCGACAGCGATGATGTCGACATGGTGGCGTTCACCGGATCGAGCCGGGTCGGGCGCGCGGCCATCGCGGCCTCGGCCGGCAATATTAAGAAACTGTCGCTGGAGCTCGGCGGAAAATCGCCTTCAGTCGTCTTCGCTGATTGCGATCTCGATGCTGCGGTTGATGGTGTCATCAAGGCCGGGACCATCAACATGGGTGAGTGCTGCATTGCCGGCTCCCGCCTCCTCGTCGACGCCCGGATCGCGGACGCGTTCCAGCTCCGGCTCGCCGAGCGGCTGCTAAGCCTGAGGATGGGCGACCCTCTGGATCCGTCTTCGCGGATCGGGGCGATCATCAACCAGGCGCAGTTCGACCGCATTTCGGCACTTGTCCGGGACGGAGTCCGGGACGGGGCTCGCATCATTTGCGGCGGCGATCCGGACAACCATTCCGGTCTCTATTATCCGCCGACGGTTCTGGCCGATGTGAAGCCCGGAATGGCTGTTGCCAAGGAGGAAATCTTCGGTCCGGTGGTCTCGGTGATGCAGTTCGAGACCTTGGACGAGGCAATCAGTCTTGCCAACGACACGGAATACGGGCTGGCCGCCTACGTCTGGACCAACGACCTGTCGAAAGCGCTCAGCTGTTCACGGCGGATCAGGGCGGGCCGCGTTTGGGTCAATTCGGCGCTGGCGGGATTCCCGGAGATGCCGCTCGGCGGTTTCAAGCAGTCGGGCAACGGCCGGGAGACCGGCCGATACGGCGTCGAGGAATATACAGAATTGAAATCCGTCCATCTGCAGGTCGGACCACAAACGGAACGATGGGTGGAAGGCGCATGAACGGTACAAGGCGAAACAAGGGGGCGACGATGGTGGCGAGGCCGTTCCATGGCTGACGTCGTACTGAAAAACGTGCGCAAGTCCTTCGGGGCGGTCGATGTCATCAAGGGCGTCGATCTCGAAGCAAAGCACGGTGAATTCGTCGTCTTCGTCGGCCCTTCCGGTTGCGGCAAGTCCACCTTGTTGCGCATGATTTGCGGACTCGAGAAGATCACCTCGGGCCAGTTGCTCATCGGCGACGAAGACATGAGCGATGTCGAAGCTTCGGATCGGGGGACAGCGATGGTCTTCCAGTCCTACGCGCTTTATCCGCACATGACCGTTGCCGAAAACATGAGCTTTGCCCTGCGCATGGCAAAGACCGCGCGGGATGAGATCGACAGGCGCGTGAAGCGGGCGGCCGAAATCCTTCAGATTACCCATCTTCTCGACCGCAAGCCACGGGACATGTCCGGGGGGCAGCGCCAGCGCGTGGCAATCGGCCGCGCCATTGTGCGCGAGCCGAAGGTCTTTCTGTTTGACGAGCCGCTCTCCAATCTTGATGCCGAACTGCGGGTTCAGATGCGTGTCGAACTGTCGAAGCTCCATCTCGAGATCGGCGCGACCATGATCTACGTCACCCACGACCAGGTCGAGGCTATGACTATGGCTGACAAGATAGTCGTGTTGCGTGACGGATTGATCGAGCAGATCGGCTCTCCTTTGGCGCTCTACACCGCACCCGCGAACCGCTTTGTGGCCGGTTTCATTGGCTCGCCACGGATGAACTTTCTGAAGGCGCAGATTGTTGGTAGCGGCGAAGGGGAGGCGCATGTCGCGGTTCCAGACGCGCCCGATCATACTTTGCGGATACCGCTGCGCGAGACCGCTTCGGTCACCCCGGGACAGGACGTCAGCATCGGCATCCGGCCTGAGCACTTTCTCGGAACACCTGGAGGCCCCGGCCTCGAGGTCCGCATCGATGTCGTGGAGAACCTCGGCGGTATCGCCTTTGCCTATGGCAAGACCAATGCAGGCCAGGATGTGATCATCAAGGCTGAAAGCGAAACGCCGCCACAATCGGGCATGACCGTCACGGCCTCGATCAAGGACGCATACTGCCACCTTTTCGATGGCAACGGCATTGCTCTCAGTGCGGCAGCCGGGGCTGTCCGGTTGCAGGACGCAGCTGCATGAACGGCACGCACAAATCCGAGCTGTCTGCGGGCAAGTATTTCTACGACGATCTCATTGTCGGCGCCTTCTTCCGGACCGGCCGCATCACGGTGACGGAAACCCACATCATCACCTTCGCAGGCATGTCCGGCGATTTCTTCGATGTCCACATGGACGATGAATTCGCTCGAGACCAAGGCTTTCCTGGCCGTATCGCGCACGGACTTCTTGGGCTTTGCCTGGTCGATGGGCTGAAGAACCGTGCCGAAGCACAATTGCAGGCAGTGGCATCGCTGGGTTGGAAGGAATGGTCCTTCAAGGCCCCGATCGTGGCCGGCGACAGCATCGGCGCCATCATAGCGGTGGAGGAGATGCGCCTGACCTCATCCGGTGAGCGCGGCATCGTTCATCTGGGCTTCGAGGTCGGCAATCAGGATGGCGTGATCGTCCAGTCGGGACGCAACGCGCTGCTCATGCGCAGAAGAATTGAGGAATAGGGTCTTGTGGCTAATTTGTAACTCACTGGTGAGTGAAGCCGCAGGAAACTGAAAGCCCGACAGTTGGGCAAACGACTGGCCAATGTTCTTGGCAGACCAAAACCGGTCCGCATCATGCGGCCACTACGACAGAAAGGGAGGAACATGAAAAACTTCAAGACAGCCATATGCGCGAGCCTGATTGCCATGCTCGCATCGTCCGTCTCGGCACGCGATCTGGTGATGAACGCCAATACCTCGGACCCGGCACAGAAACAGGCGATGGAGGGCCTGATTGCCGATTTCGAAGCTGCCTATCCCGAGATTGATGTGAAGTTCAACCTTTACGACCACGAAGCGTTCAAGGTCGCCATGCGCAACTTTCTCGTTTCCGATGCGCCGGATCTGATCACGTGGAATGCCGGCAACCGGATGAAAGTCTTCGTCGATCTCGGGCTCTTTGAAGACGTGAGCGACGTCTGGGAAGCGGAAGGGCTCTATGACAAGATGCCCGCAGTTGTCGGTGCATCGTCCGTCGACGGCAAGCAGTATGGCGTTCCATACGCCTACTATGCCTGGGGATTCTATTACCGCAAGGATCTCTTCGAGAAGGCCGGGATCACCGAGACTCCGACCACCTGGGAAGAGTTCAAGGAGGTGGGCGCCAAGCTCAATGCCGCCGGCATCACGCCGGTCACCATCGGCACCAAGAACCTCTGGCCCACGGCCGGCTGGTTCGACTTCCTGAACCTTCGCATCAATGGCGTCGATTTCCATGCCGAGTTGATGGACGGCAAGGTTGCCTATACCGATGACCGGGTGAAGAAGGTTTTCGAAACCTGGGCCGAGCTGGTTAATGCCGATTTCTTTGTCGAGAACCACCCGGCCTATTCCTTCCAGGAAGCCCTGCCGTTCATGAACCAGGGCAATGCGGCGATGTATCTGCTGGCGCCGTTCATCGTGTCGATGTTCCCTGAGGATGTCCGGAAGCAGGTGGAATGGTTCCCGTTTCCGATCATCGACCCGGAGGTTGGCATCTATGAGGATGCACCAACCGATAGCTTCCACATCCCGGTCAACGCAAAGAACAAGGACGACGCGCGTCTGTTCCTGGCCTTCGCCGCGAAGGCGGACGTCCAGACCAAGACCGCGGCAACGCTGGACATGCTGCCGCCGAACGTAAACGCCTCGGTCAAGGATGACCGCTTCGCCAAGGGCGGCTTCGAACAGCTGAGCAAGGCCGATGGCATCATGCAGTTCTATGACCGCGACACCGATCCGGCGCTGGCGAAAGTCGGTATGCAGGGTTTCCAGGAGTTCCTCCAGAATCCTGATCGAATCGACCAGATCCTTGAGAGGATTGAATCCGAGCGCGCCCGCATCTACGGCGCACTCTGATCACAAATGCGACGGACCGGCACCTTGTGTGCCGGTCCCCCTTTTCAAATTTGGGCGTTTCGATGGCTGATCTTCAGACACTGTCCGGCAACCGGCTTAGAAGAGATACGGACTTCTTCCGCAAGAACAAGCTGGTCATCATGCCGCTGGTCTTCATAGCGCCCGCGTTCGCCATGTTCTCGCTGTTCGTAATCTACCCGATCATCCAGTCGATCGCCCTGTCCTTCACCGAATGGCAGGGCATCGGGCCGAAGAAATGGGTGGGTCTGGACAATTACCGGCTTCTCCTTGGTGACCCGGTCTTCTGGACCTCGCTGGTCAACAATGTCTATTGGCTCGTCTTCTTCCTTCTGGCGCCGGTTCTGGGCCTGTTCGTGGCACTTTTCCTGAACCAGAACGTCTTCGGCATCCGGCTCGTCAAATCGCTGTTCTTCTTTCCCTTCGTTGTATCCCAGATCGTCGTGGGCCTGATCTTCGCATGGTTCTACGATCCGGCTTTCGGGCTGCTGGCCACCATGCTTGAGCCGCTCGGGATAAAGATTCCCGCAATCCTCGCCAATGAGGATTGGGCCACGTTCGGCATCATCATCGCAGGGCTCTGGCCGCAGACAGCATATTGCATGATTCTCTACTTGACCGGCCTCAACAGCGTGAACCCCGAGATGATTGAGGCAGCCCGTCTCGATGGCGCCAAAGGCTGGCAGCTGCTCGTCAAGATCGTCCTGCCGCAATTGCGGGCGGCGACCTTCATTGCGCTGGTCGTGACTGTCATCGGCGCATTGCGTTCGTTCGATCTTGTTGCCGTCATGACGGAAGGTGGGCCCTACAACTCGTCCAATGTGCTCGCCTACTACATGTACGACAATGCCATCTTCCGGTACCGCATGGGCTATGCGTCGGCCATCGCGACGATCCTGTTCCTGATCATGGATGTCTATATCGCCTGGTTCCTAATGCGGCTCCTCAAGAGCGAAAAAGGAGCAAGCTGATGTTCCCGCGCCCGATACAGGATTCAAGCCGGAGCCGGCAGCTGATGTACAAGATCGCATTGCCGATCTCGCTGGTCATTTGGCTCCTTCCGATGATCGCCATCGTTGCGACGGCAGGTCGGTCATTGTCAGACCTCAACTACGGCAATTACTGGGGGATTCCGAGCGAATGGGCCTTCGTCGAGAACTTCTCAGCGGTTTTCGGGTCGTCCTCGATCGGGATCTATCTGCTCAACAGCGTAATCATCACGCTTCCCTCGATCGCCGGCGCTCTGTCCCTGTCGACCCTGGCCGGCGCCGGGCTTGCGCTCTACAAGTTCCGCGGCCGCTTCCTGATCCTTGCGCTCTTCATCGCCGGAAACTTCGTACCCTTCCAGATCCTGATGATTCCGGTCCGTCAACTGACCCTCGATCTTGGGGTCTATGACACCTATTGGGGCGTCATCTTGTTCCAGATCGCCTTTCAGACAGGCTTCTGCACATTCTTCATGCGCAACTTCATTGCGGATCTGCCCTTCGAGCTCGTCGAGGCGGCACGCGCTGAGGGCGTCAGCGAATGGAACATTCTGACTCATATTATAGTGCCTCTCGTGCGTCCCGCGCTCGCTGCCCTTGCAGTGCTCCAATTCACCTTCATCTGGAACGACTTCTTCTGGCCGCTCATCCTCATCCAGTCCGACGAGCTCCGGCCTATCACGCTTGGACTAACGACCCTCAAAGGACAATACATCTCATCATTCAACCTTCTTGCGGCCGGGTCGTTGATCGCTGCGCTCCCGCCGGTCATGATGTTTTTTGCGATGCAGCGGCATTTTATTGCCGGCCTGACGCTCGGCGCCAGCAAGGGCTGAGTTGCAAAGAGACATGATGGAGGTGACCGAGATGAGCACGGCGACGATCAAAAAGCCGAGAGTGCGTCGAACTGGAAGAAATGCGGATCAGGCAAAGGCTGATCTGTTGAGCTCGGCCAAGCGTGAGTTTGCCACAAAAGGCCTGGCACTGGCGGGAATCGAAGGAATCGCCGAACCCACCGGACTTAACAAGAAGATGATCTACCACTACTTCGGATCGAAGGAAGATCTGTATGTCGCGGTCTTGGAGCAGGCCTATATGGGCATCCGAAAAATGGAGGAGGCGCTCCCTCTTGAGGACCTCGAACCGCTGGAGGCAATCAGGAAGCTTGTGGAGTCGACATGGGATTACTATGTCGCGAACCCAGAATTTATAGCACTCGTCAATCAGGAAAACCTACTTGGCGCTGTATACCTGAAGAAATCCGGCATCGTAAAACGCCGCACCAGCGTGCTCTTGAAGCGGGTCAAGGCGATCCTCAAAAAGGGTGTAGAGCAGGGCAAGATACGGCCCGGCATCGACCCGCTGCAGCTCAACCATTCGGTCGCCGGACTCGGATTCTATTATCTAAACAATCGCTTCACGAACTCGCAAATCTACAACTTCGACCATATGACCCAAAAGGCGCTCTCGAAGCGCCGTGCCTTCATCGTCGACTTCGTGATGCGCGCGGTGATGTCGAAAGAGGAAATCGCGCGTTGCGAGCAGTGAGGACAAATGCCGCAGGCTGAGTACAGTCACATCATCATCGGCGGTGGCACCGCGGGATGCGTGCTGGCGGCTCGGCTCAGCGAAGAAACTGCAAACAATGTGCTGCTGCTTGAGGCCGGCGGACGCGACTGGCATCCCTACGTCCACATGCCGGTCGGTTTTGCCAAGATGACCGGCAGCGGCATGACCTGGGGCTACAAGACCGAACCACAACGGTACGCCGGAAACCGCCGCATCCCTTATGCGCAGGCTCGCGTTCTGGGCGGCGGCAGTTCCATCAATGCTGAGGTTTTCACCCGAGGCGTCCCTGCCGATTACGACCGCTGGGCCAACCAGGAAGGGTGTCCGGGCTGGGCGTTTGAGGACGTAAAGCCCTACTTCCTGCGATCTGAAGGCAACACGGCCCTTTCAGATGCTTGGCACGGGGGAGATGGGCCCCTTGGCGTCTCCAACATTGCCAATCCGCAACCCATGACGCGTGCCTTCGTGATGGCCTGCCAGCAATATGGCATTCCCTACAATCATGATTTTAACGGTGCTCGCCAGGCCGGCGCCGGCTACTACCAGCTCAACGTTGTCGAGGGGCGGCGGTGCTCGGCGGCGCGCGGTTATCTCGATCCGGCACGACGCCGCCCGAACCTGAAGGTGGTGACCGGGGCACTCAGCCAGAAGCTGATCTTTGAGGGGCATCGGGCGCGCGGCGTCGCCTACCTGCATCGAGGCCAGATGCAAACCGCGAATGCGGCCTGTGAGGTCATCGTAACGGCAGGCGCGATCGGATCGCCGAAGCTCATGATGCTCTCCGGTATAGGCCCGGCGGACCATTTGCGATCGCTCGGTATCGAGGTGCGGGCCGATGTCCCGGAAGTCGGCGCGAACCTAGCCGATCACGTGAACATCGACCTCGTGGCCGAACTACATGACCATGAAAGCCTGGACCGGTACCGCAAGCCGCATTTGGCGGCGTGGGCCGGATTGCAATACGCTTTGTTCCGCACCGGGCCAGTGGCCAGCAATGTCGTAGAAGGTGGCCTCTTCTGGTATTCGGGAGAGGACCGCTCGACACCGGATCTGCAGTTCCACTTCCTGGCAGGCGCCGCGGCCGAGGACGGCGTCGGCGGTGTCGCGCCGGGGCGATCCGGGATCACGCTCAATTGCTACGGATTGCGGCCAAAGGCGCGAGGCACCGTGCGCCTGGCATCACCGGATCCCTTGCAGGCGCCGCTGATCGATCCGAACTTCATGGGCCACGCGGAGGATGTGGAAACCACGGTCCGCGGCCTGAAGATCAGCCGCGATATCTTCTCGGAACCTGCCTTGGCTAAATATGTGCGGCGGATCGTTCTGCCTGACGATTCAGTGAAATCCGATGCCGAGCTTGAGGATTTTGTCCGACACCATTGCCGCACGTCATATCATCCCGTCGGAACCTGCCGGATGGGTTCGGACGATGGCAGTGTGGTGGACGTGGAACTTAAAGTGCATGGATTCGAGGGCTTGAGGATCTGCGACAGCAGCGTCTTTCCAAGCCTGATCGGCTCGAACACAAACGCTCCCACCGCAATGGTTGCGGAAAAGGCAAGTGATCTGATCAGAAACAGTCAATAGTTGGTCGTTCTTAGGTAAAAAAAGCGATGCGAGTGATGAGTTTGTCCTCCGGATAAGCTGGCAGAAACCCGTGAAGAGCAGAAATCGCGGTCGACAACCAGAATCTGAATGGGTTTTCGATCGAGAAGATGTGAAGCCGAGAGGTATGTTGTTATTCAGTGAGTTTCGATCATTTTCCGGAACGCCCGTTATGCGATAAGGTGCTACAGACAATTCTGTGATTTCGATGAGTGGCAGAGATGGGGCCGGCTGCGTAATAGCTGGTACCGGGCCGCCTTCGTGCCTGAGCGGACACTGGTGTGCATTAAAGCTTGCGGTATCTGCAACTCTAGGCCGACCTTCATTGCCATTGCCATTGCCATTGCCATTGCCATTGCCATTGCCATTGCCATTGCTGACTGCTCTTTCCTCAAAGAAGGACATAGGCATTTATGCGCGGTCGATTTACGGACGAACAGATTATCAAGATTCCGGAGGACCACCCGGCTGGGGAATTCGCGGCGCTGAAACTCACCGCGGGCGGGAAGCGCCGGAGGTCTTCGTGAGCGATATAGGCTTTCTTGGAATGGTTGACGGCGAACACCCTCTCTGCCTTTTTCTTGAGACATAGGCGACTTGCCGCTCCGTTGGAGCTGGCGACGAAGACATGGCACGCGGTCTTCATTCCTGTCGTGCGGCGGCTCCGTCGCGTTTTTTCAGTCTCAGCTTTCCCGACAGAAATGCCGGTCCAAAGGGCAAGGCCGCGAAGATAAGGCCTGCGAAGGCCGCGGTGTTGATGTCGACGGCGATGAAAACAAGCGTCGCCACGATGCCGGCATTGAGGGAGAGGATCACGGATCGCGGGCGCGGCGTCTTGCTCGCGAATGTTGCCAGTACGGCCGGCAGGAATGCGACCAATGCGCTGAAGGCTGCGATTATACCCTCGAGCAGGTCGCCAAGCAGGATCGCCGCCAGGGCCAGAACGGCAAACAGGGCGAGGACGAGGAATTGCAGCCTTCTCATGCTCAGGCGGCTTCGTTCAAGACCGCTCATTAGCGGCATAATGAAGGTGTCGACCGTCGACATGATGACGGCAATGAGCATGACATCGGCGAACCAGCCGAAATCGGCCGGCATGGCACTGCGCAGGGTTTGCGTGAGATCTCCTGAGAATTTTTGGGAGATCCCGAGGAAGGCGATCGAGAGATAGCAAAGCAGGCACAGTGGCGCGGCGATGAAATAGCCGGTCCGCGCTGTATTCAGATCTCGCGCTGTGACGACGCGCTGCCAATTGTCGACGGCAAGAACCGCGCTCACCGGAATGAAGGCCCAGATGCCGATCAGCAAGGGCCATCTGTATGGACCGAGATCGAGGAAGTCGCGCGCCGGCAGTTTCGGTCCGGGCATCGCCGCCGAGGCAATCGCGATGATCCCCAGAAGGATCAGCCCGGCCTGGAAGATGTCGGTTCTCACGGCGATGCGATAACCTCCGATGGCTGTGTAGCCGCCGGTGATCGCCGCTGCGGCCATGACGGACCAATCGAAGGAGATACCGGTCAGGGCCTGAAACAGGGCCGAAAGGGCGAGAAGCTGCACTGCGGCCCTCAGAAGAAAGACGAAGGCGACCGGGATCCAGACCAGGACGGGTGATCGCACCTTGTGCGCGACGGCGAGCAGATCGATCAGGCCGTGAACGCCGTGACGTTCTGACACGCGGCGCAAGGCCGGTGCGAGCCATGCGCACAGCAAGAGCCCAAGCGTGTAGGCGAACGCGATCGAGAGCCCGATCACGGGGCTTGCGAGCGAGAACAGGCCGATTCCGATGAAGGTGCCGACACCGATATTGCCGCAGATGATGCCCGCGACGGTGGCAATCAGCCCGGTCCTGCCAGAATTGTAGATAAAGTCTTCGCGCGAGGTGCCGCGGGAGGATATCAGCGCATAGGTGATGGGCCCGCCAACGGCGAGGGCGATCAGAATGATATGGGCAGCATTGACGAAGTTCACCGGTGCGGACCTTCCTTTTCCGAGGCCGAGATGCGTGCAGCCCTGATGCCCAAAAGTTCGCCAAGGGTGCGGGCGGCGGCGAGACTTGGCAATACAGGGGCATCAATAGGACGGAGCCGGATGGATGTCTCATGCCCGGCGCGTTTTTCCACTATCGCTGTCTCACGTGCCCCTCATTTGGGAGAGGCTGTCGCGGTCGCGCAAAGTCAGACTGGGCAGTCGTCGATTGCCGTACACGAGAGCCCCATAAATGGATGACCCTTCCCGACCGGCCCCAGCCAGCGCTGAGGGATTTGATGCGTACTTCGATCTCACCGTGCAACCGCTGCTCGATGCGCTGGAGGCCAAGCGGGCAAAACGGATCCGGCTGATTGTCATTCTTCTTGCGACCGGACTGGCCTTTTTCGCGGTGATCCTGTTCCAGGCGATCACGCGGCAGAACCAGGCGAGCGGTCTATTTGACAACCAGGCGGTGGGTTTGGGGGTCTTTGCGCTGATGTTCGGGCCGCTTGTTGCCGCCTTCCTGATGTATCGCGGGCTGACGCAGGCGTTCAAAGAGGTTCTGACGGGCAGGATCTGCGAATTCTATGGTTTTGATCACCGGATGGGTGGCTTCGACTTTCCACTGGAGCGGTTTGATGCGCTGCTGCCGCCCTATGGGCAGGCAAAGCTCGAAGACCGAATTGCAGGTAAGCACAAGGGACTCGGATTCGAGCTCTGCGAGGTCGCGCTCACCCGCCGGTCGGCGAAGAGCGATACCAAGAACAAGACCGCCTTCACGGGCGTGTTGCTGGCGGTGGATTGTCACCGGCGTTTCGAAGGCGAAACGGTGCTTACACCTGACTGGGGGCCGAAGGGCAATCTCGTTGAGAGATTGCGGCAACAAGGCGAGCGGGTGCAGTTCGAGGGGATCGTGTTTGAGAATGCCTTCGAGGTCTACTCAACCGATCAGCTGGAGGCGCGCTACCTGCTCTCGCCCCTGATGATGGAACGGATCGTGGGCTTTGCCGACAATCTGGGCAACGGGAGAGGCATTGGCCTGGCCTTCAGCCAAGGGCAACTCCTGCTCGCTGTCCGCCGCAGGCGCGGTGCTGGCCGGTTCGAAGCCGGACATCTTTTCGCAAGGGTCGACAACTGGCGCGAACGGGCCGAGCGGGTGAGCGGCGAGATCCATGCGGTGCTGCAGATCGTGGACGCACTGCGGCTGGAGAAGGATTGAGCTGCCTCTCTCCCAAATGGGAGAGTGCATGGGCGCCGTGGCGCGCCAAAACCAGCCTGATCAGATCAGGTTGGGTATCGTCATGACGGGCATTTTCATCGCGGTAATCGTACTCGTATTGGGGTTTGTCATCATCCAGAACCGGCTGGCGGCTGCTCAGAACGCGGTCTATTCGGGCTTTTCCACCATCCAGATTCAGCTCAAGCGCCGGCACGATCTTGTACCGCAGCTGGTAAGTTCCGTGCGCAGCGCCATCAGCCAGGAAAACCGGCTCTTCGATGCGGTTCTCGCCGTTCGGCAAAAGGCCATCGAGGCGGTCGGGCATGGAAACCTTGACGAGATGCGAGACGCGGAAGCCGAGCTCTCGGCGTCGCTGCGACAATTCTTCGGCTATGCCGAGCATCATCCCGAGGTCACCTCGACAGCGAATGTGCTCGAGCTGCAAAAGCAGCTTGAGGAGTCCGAGGACCAGATCAGTGCGGCGCGGCGGCTCTACAATGGCAATGTCCAGCACCTCAACACGATGCTGGACGCCATTCCATCGAACTGGGTCGGCTACCTGATGGGGATGAAGAAGGCAGACCTGTTCGCGCTTGGCGACGATGAGGTGAGGGCCGTGCAAGCCATCCCCGAAATCGATCTGCCGGGTGCGCGCCCGTGAGCGGCAAGCGATCGCATTGGGATCCTATTTCGGGCACGATCGAGGTCGAGACTCCGGATACTTCGACCATCCGGCAGGGCATCGCCATTCCGCCGGTGGTCAACCGCATTCTTCTCGGCGCGGCCCTTCTGAGCATTTTCTGGGTGATGGTCGAGGGCTTTGTCACGGATGCGTTTCCGTTCGTTCCGGTTGCTGCCACAACCGTGGTCTGGGGCCTGTTCTTCGGCGCTGCCCAGCTTGAAAACGAGGACGGACGCAAGATCATCCGGCGCGTCAGGCTCGCCAAAGGCAAGGGCTGGTCCTATACGGGCGAGCTGATGGCCCGGGTGCGCGAATTCGCTGGCGTCAGCAAGAGCGACGGCGTCGACCGGGAAACCCGGTTGGTCAAATCGGAACGGGCGCTGGCGGTGGAGGCCAGGGTGCCCGAACTCACCATCACGCGGGTTGGCGCGTTTGCGGGCGCCCTGTTCGACGGCGAATTCTGGGGCGAAAGCAGCCAGGACGGCTTGCCTTTCTGGCTTGCGATCGGGGCCATGAACATGGAATCCGGGCTCGCCTTCAATTCCGATCTTCGAAGGGATGCGTTCGGAGGCAAGGGCGGATACGGCCAGTTCTTCTCGCTGCTCGGCGCCTACCGGATCGACCGGAAAACTGGGATCCGGACGGTTGTGATGCCCGAGAACCTGTTCAGCAAGGGGCCGCTCGACCGGGACCTGAAGACCGAATCCATCGAGTTCAACAGGGCGTTCCGGATCTCGTCCCGGTACAAGGGCGAGGCGAGGGCTGCAGCGGACCTGACGCTCGACACTCTGCGGGTTCTTACACCGGCTACCCAGGACGTCATGCTTGCCATGCACAAGCGCTATCACAACACCGGCTTCGTGCTGGACGATGACATCCTGTTCTTCATGGCGCAGGACAAACTGGTGGGCGCCAACGCCGCGCCGGACCGAATCGACGCGTTGATCGTTGAGATTGCAGAGGATTTCGAAAGGGCGAAATTCAGCCTCAAGCGCTACGTCGAGTAAACCTCCCTCTCCCAATCCCGGGATATCTCTATATGCTTTCCCCTGAGCAAGCTCGTCTTCGGGCCCGTTCAGGATCGGTTCAGAGACCAGAACGTAGTTTTGTTCTGGAGAAAACATATGGAACACAAGCATTTACCGCGCGCGAACGCGCCGACACTGTTTTTCAGGTCCTGGAAGGGCAAGCCGGGCCTCGACCCGGGCCGACGCAAGCGGTCCGTGTTCATCGGCCACAGCCAGCCGACCCATTCGGGCATGTTTGGCGACATTGCCTCGGGGTTCAGCAAAGCCGGCTGGCATGCCTATTCTGGCGACATCCGCGGGCACGGCAACAGCACGACCAAGGAGTTCGTGCTCGGCCACCTGAGCGAAAAGGGCGGCTGGGAAGAGGCGATCACCGACATGCGCCATTTCCTCGAAAAGAGCTTCGAGGGCATTGCCTGGGAGGACCGCCTTGTCGTCGTGCCCAACATCACCGCGCTGCTGACGCTCGAAGTGATGAAGGATTGGCCGGATCTGGCGCAGCACATCGTGTTGATCTCGCCGGTGCCGAACCAGAAGACACTGGCGCTGGTCGGCAAGACCTTTATGCAGGTCAGACTTCGGCTCAAGACACCCGACGAGCGGGACGAGCAGGCACTGCACCACCTCTACACGTTCCTTGGAAGCCATCTGGAAGACCGCCAGCACCTAGCGGACGTGATGAGTTCGGACCGCGATATCATCCAGAAGTTGATTGACGACCCGTTGGCATGGCCTACGCCTACGGTTTCCTACTGGGCCAACATCTTCAACGGCATGCTGTCGGCATGGAAATGGCCGCGCGGCGCAAAGGTCGCGTCCGGTACCCGCTGCCTGATCATGTTCGGCGGGGAAGACGCGATGCTGCGGGATGGCGGCTTTCTGGCGCCGATTGAACGGTTTCTCCGCGGCATCGGGGTCGACGACATCGCCTCGGAGCGGGTGCAGGGCGCGCGCTCGGCATTGTTTCTCGAGGAGCGGAAATTCAACATCAGCGGCCGGATCCTCGATTGGGCGGAGCGGCGCAGCCGGCCGGTTGCCGAACACCAGGAGGTTGATGTCGAGCAGGTCGCCTCGGCCATGCTGGCGCGGTTTGACAGTTTCCGGAACACGAGGCTCAGCCCGGACGAACTGGTGGAACTTTGCTACAATGCCATAGACGACGACAGCCGCTGGGCCGAGATCATCTACCGGATGATCTACGAGGCGGAGCGTTCGGAAAGCAATTCCGAGGAAGAGCTACAGGCGCGTATCAGCCGGGTGATGCCGCACTGGGAGCGCGCCTTCAACATCAACCGCCAGGTGATGATGAATGCGACACTCGGCGTTCTGCTGCAGGGGGTGATCGAGCGGCTGCAGATCGGCGTCGCCATCCTCGACAAGGAAGGCGAGTTGCTGCATTCGAACGCGACCTACGACCAAGCGCTGGCGCGGCTTTTTCCTCAGATTACGCAGAGTGCGGGCAATGCTGACGACGTGGTTCGGGCGACCCGGCTATTGCTGTCGGGCAGCCCGTCGGCCGAAACCGGGGCGTCAATGACCGAGAGAATCGTCAAGCACGACGAATCCCCTGTCGGCTATCATTTCTATCCGGAGGCGCTGAAGCAGACCGGGTTGCAGCGGCAGGGACCGGCGGGCATCCTGATCCTGCGGGCGCCTGACGAGACGGAACCGGCAAGCGAAAGCAGGCGGGTTCTTGCCGAACTTACCTACGGCCTGACCGGCAAGGAAGCCGAGATCGTGCTTTCGGTCGCCGCGGGACGGAACCTCGATGGCATTGCCGAGGAGTTGGGCATTCTCGTCTCCACGGTGCGCGGACACCTGAAGAAAGCCTTTCACAAGATGGGCGTTCACAGCCAGACCGAGCTCGCAGCCCGCATCATGTCGGGGCCGCTGGGCTGGCTGAAATAGTATTGGCGTCGATCCAGGTCACCTGGGCTGGAGTCGCAGGCCGCGCCTTGCAAACGGGAATTGGCCGAGGCCGGGTTGAAAGCGGCGGCAGCCATAACGGCTGCCACCAAAACCGTGCCTGCCAGTCCGACATTCGGGCGCTCAGCGCGCATAGAAATCACACCGGTTTCGCTTGGCCTCGTCGTAGGTCATGCACAGGCAGTTGGGGACACCCGTGGTGCAGACCTGGCTACCGTTGTAGCAGCCCTGAGCTGCGACCCTGGCTGAGAAGTTGAAGCGACCCTGCTTGGAGGTTTTCGGGTAGCCGCTCACAGGTCGGGCGCGGGCAAGGGAAAACTTCCTGCCATACTGATTTCGCATCTTGCCTTGCCAGTTGACCCATGCCCGGGCCTTGGCACCCGCGGCGGTCTTGTGACCCTTGCTTTCGGCGCCTACGGACTTGACGGTGCAAAATGTTACCGCACTGGCATCCTTGGAGCCGATAAAGGCCAGCGACAGGCAGGCCAGAGCGAACACGATCAGCAGTCTCTTCATAATTCATCCTTCCGATTTCCGGGTTGAACCGACACGCCCATCATGACTGGGAAGGATGCCCCTATGCCTCTCCCAAATGGGTGAGGATCTCATCCGAAGTCAGTATTCTCAGGTGTTCAAAGGGTGAGAAGGTGCTGCCGCTGGGTCGCCGCGCTGCAATCACTTGCAGACGACATAGCTGAAGGCCAGGCACGAGCCGTTCTGACAGACGGCATCGATGTTTGCGGCCGCCTGGGCCCGTGTGATCCCGTAGCAGGCGACATCGGAATAGCCGTTCATCAGGCAAACCGCGCGGGCCGGGTTCATGCCGCATTCGGAGAAGCTTTCGTCTTCACCCTTGAAGCAGGCGAGAACCTTCAGGGAGCGCTGCATAACGAATGTCGGGTCGTCGAGCCGGGTGCCGGCACAGCCGGTTTCGGAATAGCCTTCCCAGGCCGTGTAGCCGGGTGCGGGGCCGGACGGTTCTGACGGGTTCGTTGAACTCCCCGATTGCGCATCACCAGCCGCCGCCATGGTATCGGAGCTGCTGTCAGAGCTGCCGCCGGCGGCCATTGCCTCGCCTGTGGCACAACTGTCCGGCGCCTGTCCCTTCAGCTTTTCGACATCGCGTACATAGTCGGCGGGATGGTCCGATGCGTAGAGATTCCTGGCATCGTCAGAGCTTGAAAGGCCCAAAGCGGTCAGCATCTCGCATTGGGTCATGCAGCCGAATCCGGCCGCACATCTGAGCGCTTCCAGACTCACATCCGGCTGCTGGGCTTGTCCCGGTCCGGCTTGGAGCGGCAGCAGGAGCGCAGCAGCAAACACAACCCCGGCTGCGCGCCCAAGCGCGGTCATTGGGCGATTTCCTCGATGGCAAAGCGCTCAAGGAAGTAGTGGCTTTCTCCAGGGGCAGCCTTTGACCATTGTCCAGCGAAAATGCCGGGCTTTCCGGACAGACGCAGCGCGGTTACCGGCTCGGTTTCGACCGTCACGATGCGAGCCTCGTAGTCTTCGAAGGCGGGAAGTTGCATCTCAACAGCGGCCGTGACCTTGCGCCCACGACGCTTGAGTCGCAGCGTGGCCCCGTCAGTGTAAAGCGCCTCGAGGATCTGGTCACCATAGGCTCGCGGTGCCTTGCTACAGATATTGTCGACCATCGGGCCTCCGAAGAGCGATATGTCGAAACCGGTGTTTTCCGGTTTGGCGCCGGCTTCGCCGCTGAGTTTGGAGAGCGAAAGGTGCAGCGCGGGACCGCAGCCTTTCCAGTCGGCCCAGAACAGGGCGCCGATCTGGTTGGCCGGGTCCTCTGCAATCGACAGCCAGACGTGTTCCCTGCCGGTCTGCAGCGCCATGCGCAGATCGAGCACGAGATCGAAATCGCCATCGGGCAGTTGCTTGTCGAGTTCCAGCCGGTTCATTGCCTCGGCATGATCGTAGTTGTCCTTCTTGCCCGAAGCGGCGATGAACAGCGCCCCCTTGCCATCGAGCGCCTTCAGCTCAGCGACCTCGTTTGTGACCGACCAGGCAGTGTCGATCTCCGGGCCGTCAAAGGTTTCGATGAAGTAGGCCTTTGCCTGGTGCAGGGGCCGTGGTTCGGGCTCTGACAGCGCCGCGGTTTCTTCCTCCGTCGCTCTGACGGCCTTGTTGACCGCATCGACGAACTCCTGGGCATTGTTGGCGGCGTAATAGTTGCCGTTGCCTTCCTCTGCGATGCATTGCAGTGCCCGGCTTTCCTCTTCCGACAGGTCGAAGCCCACGACGTGAACCCGGGTCTTGATGCCTTGCACGGAAAGCGCGCGGGCCGCCGCGCATGGATCACCCCCGCAAGTCTCGCGGCCATCTGAAATCAAGAGCACATTGGCCTGGCGGTCAGCTGCGGGGAACGTGCTGGCGGCAGCCTCGAGTGCCGCGGCGATCGGCGTCTTGCCGCGCGGGGTGATGCCGTCGATCGCCAGCCCGATCGCATCGGGGGAGTGATTTGCGACCGGGAGCAGGGTTTCGATATCGCCGCAGTCGCCCTCTCGGCGATGGCCGTAGGCAATCAGCCCGACATTGGTGCTCGCGCCCAGATCGCCGATCAGGCCGGTGAGCGCCTGCTTTGCAGTGCTGATCTTGGCCGTTCCGTCGACCTGGCCCCACATCGAGCCGGAGGCGTCGACGATGAACACGAGGTCGCTGCCGCCTGCACCATCGGTGTAGGCCGGTGTGTCGCCCTGCTCCATGCCGACATCGGCGTCAGGATCGGATCCGGTCGGTCGGGCGGCCATCTGGCCGCCATCCATATGGGCGGGAAGATCGCCATCTTCCATGCCGGAATCGTTTGTCGCCTGAGTATTGCCTGCCGGCGGATCGAACAGGGTGACTTCCGCACCGGGATCACAGGAGACATTGGCGATGCCCCCTTCGCGCATAAGCCCCGTCAGCGTCCAGCCGTCATCATCGGAATAGATATCGTTGATCTGCCATTCGCCATTGGCCGCCTTGATCAACGTGTAGATGAACAGGCGCGGGGTACCGAAATTGCTGAAGGCGAGATGGATCTGCGCGGCGCCGCGCAGGATCGGCGCATCCGGGTCGGCAAAGACCCGGAGGTCGGAGATGTCGGCATCCTGCGCCCCGTAGATCGGGTCGAATTGCAGTCTTCCCTGCAGGCCTTCGACGGCAAGACAGTCGACCAGGAAGCGCTTCATCAGCCCGGGCTCGTTCATCAGCGGCGTGTCGCCGGCCTGGAAGCGTGCGGTGTGCTTGGCAAACAGCAGGCGGACGAGGTCCTGGGCCTTGGCAATGTCCATGTCCTGGGCCATGGCAGGTTTCGCGGCGAAGCCGGAGACCGCCAGGCCGACCGATAGAAGTGCTGCCGAACAGGTTTTGAAAAGCGTCATATCCGCAAGCCTCTTCGTTTTCATTGTGCTGCGACGATGGTGAGGTCTTCGAACAGCGCGCTGGTTTCGCCGTTGCCGGCCTTGCTCGACTGACCGAGCATGAAGAAGGGCTGCCCGAAGGGCTCCACGCGTGAAACGAAAGAAGTCGAGTAGGTTTCTGTTCCACCGTCCCCGGTTTCACCGGTACCAGGCGGGACATCGAGGGTGATGCTGGCTTGATATCGATAGCCGCGACGCGACAGGCCCAGGGTGAACCCGGTGTCGTTGAGAACGGCGATGACCTGGTCACCTGCGGCACGGCCCTTCTTGTCGCAGATGCGCTTGACGATCGGCCCGTCCAAAAGGTTCTTGGTGAAGCCGGTTTCATCCGGCTTTTCTTCGCCCGAGAGGGTGCGGCGGTTATTCACTTTCAGGTAGAGGCTGGCGCCGCAGCCCTTGGTGTAAACAGACAGATTGGCCGCGAGATAGTTGTTGGCGTCGGCCCACAGCCCCACCCAGACATCCTCGTAGCCTGTTTTCGGATCGAGTTTGACGCGCAGCGACAGGTCGAAATCCTGATCCGGCATGATGCCGTTTGCGACGAAAACATTGTCTGCCGCCTCGTTCGACGGATGGGCGTTTCCGCCGCTTTGGAGCGCAAAGATCGCACCGTCTTCCAGGACATACTTGTTCTCGTCGGCATTGATGGCCGTCCAGTGCTCGGCGAGCGCGCGGCCATCGAACGGGTCGTGGAAGGGCAATCGCAGCTCGGGCAAGATCACCTCGGCGCCGATGACGACATCGGCAGCGGCCAGCCTTTGCCTTTCGGCTTCCGTGAGTTCTTCCTGTGCGCCCGCAAGCGGTGCTCCGGCAAGGAACAGCGCCGTGGCGGCAAGAACCTGCCTGGTGGCGGAAAAGCGCCTTGGCCGGCAAGCGGACCGCGCATGACGCCTTTTGGATTGGATCACGATGGCTCTCCCGTTTGCGTATTGCAAACGGGTAGCAACGGCCTCCAGCCTGCGCCTCCCTCATTTGGGAGAGCGGCTAACGGTTTTGTCCGCTTTCTGTGGGCAGGGCCTTGTCAGTTGGCATCCGGCCAGAATTCCTTTTCTTCCACTCTCGGATGGAAGGGAAAACATGGCGCGCCTTCTCGACGTTGATCCCGGACAAATTCGCCGAAGGGCACTGTCAAAACAAAATCCTGGAGCGGGAAGGGCGGTCGCTTAACGTGACGGGATGACCCTGCGATCTTCGTTCCGATACGTTAAGACCTTGCCCGAAATCATCCGCCTGGCATTGACCGAATGGCGTCAGCTTGCGAGCTGAAAGTACCGCAACAGACTTCCGGTGATCGGCGTTCATTCCTCTGGCAATGGCCGCCATAGAGCTTGCGCCATTGATAAAACGTTTGCTGTGTCACGCCGATCTGGCGCACCGCTTCGGCGACCGTCGGCCCTGTCCCCGCACTTCAACCTGATGAAGTAAGCTATTGAAACAGATTCTCATGCTCAGCAGGCTTGGCCAAAAGAAATTTCAGACTATTTCAAGTTTGGCTTTCTATTGAAACGGTCATAGTCATCGCTGGCGCAGTTAACCTCACGCATGGCGGCACGGAACTTCACAAGATCATTCCACTTGCTCGCAAACTCTCTCGTGTCCCCCCAGGTTTCCATCACCTTGCCTCTTGTGCCGTCCTGAATTCGCGCAAACATTTGATCGAACAACCCTGCATATCCGGCCTCACTTCGCGCGTAATCCGAAACCTCCGCTTCGCCCCATCTCTTAAGGGTTCGGGCAGCAAACCTGTCTTCGGGAACATAAGAAACAACCAGCCCTCTGGAGTCATGGGCAACGCGGGTTACTTTCCTGGTGTTGTGATGACACAGGCTGTGAATCGACCACACAGGATAGACCTCGCGCACAACACACTTAACCTTGCGCATTGGCCCTCGGCTGCTTCTTGGATACGGAGGCGGGCACTCTCCACCCACTCGGAAATCCGGTATCTCCTCGTTCGCCCGGTATGTCCGGACATAAGCATGGTGCAAAGCGTAGCCGTCTTGATCGCGTGAAGTCGGCGCCGCCGCACTGGAAGTGGATTTCGACGGCTCCTGTTCGGTCGTGTTGTTGTTCGCGGCCTGCGCGGCCTCCTGCTTTCGGATCTCTTCTTCGATGTTGGCTACGTCTTCCTCATAGGCCATTTCATTTCCGTTTTCGCGGAAGCGCTCCGGGATATCTTTCAGTTTGTCTATGTATTCGGTGAGTGTGTCATACTGCGTCTGGTACCGGGCCAACCTGTCGCCAGACATGGCAAGACCAGCCTGTTCCGCGCTTTGCAACATGGCATCAACATCAACGTCATAGCCGAAATTTCTCTCAACGGAGTCCGACAAACGGCGCAGGAGCGAAACCCGGCCCGGGATTCTCCGTTCCTTACTGTTGTTCTCGTACCACCGAACCAGTTTCTGGTCAGAGACCGAAAAAGAATGAACACTCAAGGATTCTGGTTGCAAACCGCTTTTCATGGCCGCCCTTGCCTCTTCTGCAGGAACATAAAGGTTCGGCGCGTCTTCAGACGCAAAGCTGCTTAGCAAGAACCTGTCATAATTCGGTGATCCCGCAACATTGTAAGACCAGCTTTTCCCATCCCCCCTTGCGATCGCGCCAGCGTCAATGAACATGACATACCTGTTCTTGCCAGCCCGCACCACCAGACGCAATTTCACATCGGAAATGCCCAGTTTCTTGGCTGCCTCTTCACCAAGCTCGCTTACCGGTACGGGACGCTTTTCAAGCTTGTCTCCAGAAAGGACCCGCAATTCCACACCGCTGGCACTGGGATCAAGCAACCAACGAAACGACGCTGCAACCACCGGCTCCCCGAGCAAGCTCTTGACGCTTACCCTGGCTTCATAGGCAAAGGTGATATTGTTCATGGTGACGCGCGCCCCGGTCGCACCCGCGCCGATCCCCCCAAATGTTTCCTCAAAGGCCATTGATGGCTGGACCATGAGAAAAGGCATGATCAACCCGCACAGCCACCTGAATGTGAGCAGTCTTGCAATTCCGCCCATGCGTCCTTCCCTCATGCTCACCGACATCAGCTTATGCCCAGCCATGCATTGAAGTCCTGCTGCTTCTCCTGGCTCGGCTTTCTGACTTCGATTTCAATGGGTGACGGGACTGGTGCCTCAGAGCGACCGGGATCTGCGGCGACTGCCCGGTCAGGCTGAAAACCTGAACAGTCAACATTCTGCAGAAAGACCCAGCCCCATTTTCGGAATTGGCCCTGGTAATTCCCAACGGCATAGCCCCAAGGGCGACCCTGCGCATCGTTCCGGATCTCGGTTATCTTGATTTTCCTGCCGTTGCGAAGGCGGTTGATCAATTCTCCATTCGGTGTGGCACGTACGTTCAGTGTTGGATCAACCGGATCTGCAACAACACACGATTTGCCATCAATTTGCGAAATGTCCTGTGCGCCATCGCAGGCGACCGCTGCCATGAAGACCCACCCCCAATTCCGGAAACGGCCCTTATAGTAACCCGTGGCATAACCCCACGGTCTGCCTTTTGCATCATTCTCAAATTGCGTGATTTCCACCGTCCGCCCGTTCCTGAGCCTGTTAATGACTCGGCCGTTCGGTGTTTCCCGGACATTCAAAGCGCGATCTGTTGGATCCGAAATAACACAGGATTTTGCGTCTGATTTTTCAGGAAAGAGTGCAACCAAACACACGACTGTCACTGCCAGAAAACACAAACGCATTGCTGAGTTGGCCCCCCAAGAAATTGTCGGCCTGGTACCTTTTCAGCGGCCTGAAAAGAAAATGCAAAACAAGGCTCGGAAGAGCAAGAGCAAAAAGGGCAGTCCACTTGAACGCAAAACGGCAATTTGGTGCCCCTGTACGCCAGAATCTGCCCACGGGATGGGGGAGTAGCCCAGTCTGGGGTAGGTGGCGGTGCAAATTTTCTTGGGCGAACTGGTCTCGTGTCACTTGGAGTCAAAACTGTGCAAATGCGCGTTATGCGATCTCGGTAGAAGTGCCAAATGACGCGGATTTTCAGGGTTTGATAGAACAAGCATCTGAATGTAGTCAGATTGGGTGAGGTGAAATGAAACACGCACCCTGTTGGAAGCCATCACGGATGAATGCGGAGAGCTGTTTCGAGATGTCCTTGATGGCACGGTCAGGAGCGACCGCGATATCGCGGCCCGCTTGCGACACTTGGTGCGCCGGTTGAAACAGTGACCACCTCCGATGCTCAACCGCGCATCGGGTGTTCGGCAGGATCGTTCATGTCTCGTGGGGAAACGTGATCAAGAACCAACGCCCCGAAGCCCCACAAACTATACCTCGCATGTCTTCTGGGCAGGACGCAATGACGACGCATTGGCACGCAAATTGTCGCTCCGCCACCCGACGCCTGAGACGCCTTGGTGGAGAGAGCTAAGGTGCACAATGACGACAATACGCCCCTTTTTCCGCGGCTATCGCCAGGCTCTTCGTGATGCCCAGCATACCACCGAGTGCTATACCAAAGAGCCCAAGCTATCGAAATCGGTCAGCGACGCCTTTTACACCGCCGCCGAAACATCAGCCTTTGTGCTCCGGGAACTCAGGTCCGATCAATTTGCTGTACGCTGGGTCGGCGTCATTGAATCCACCGTCCGAAGTGACATCAAGACGCTTCGCGGCATCACGGCTGTTTCGGACCGCGAAGCCTTTGGTCACGGCTACCGCAACGGGTTCGATCGGGCCCTCAAGCGCATGACCGAGCATGCGTGGCGCATGAACAACCCCAATGCCCGCATCGCGATCCTCGAATTGGTCATGCGGTACGAGCGGGTCAGGTTGGAGATAGCCTCCGATAAAGACGGCAACATCCGGACGCTCAGGGCGAGGAAGTTTTGTTTCTGATCAATTGGCCTCCAGAATAACCTTAAGTCTAAAGCAATTTTGGAGAGTGCTATCATACTGATTTCGCTCGTAAACAGGATCTTCATTCTGAAGAGAAAGAATCAGGGCGATCCGATGATCTTGAGATTGATGCAGTGTTCTATGGTGTTGGCTCCTATCTGCTCCGCTCAGGCAGATCTCCCATGGGGCCGTGGCGGATTCTGAAGTATCCGTTCCAGCCGATCGAGACCGGTCTTGAGGACATCGATCGTTTCGGGTGCGCCGAGCACGATCCGGACGGCGTGAGGTACCTCCCGCCGGCCCACCACGAAACTGTGTGTCGGCGCGATGGTGATGCCGTGGGCGGCGGCGGCGTCGACGAATTCTTCGCTGCGCCAGGGGTCCGGCAGCGGCAGCCAGATATGGGGGCTTGTGGGCAGGCTGGCGGCCCGGGCCAGGGTGGGATAGGCCGACAGCAGCGAGACGCGGCGAAGCGCGTCGGTCTGCTGCCAGCTCATCATCCGGCTGACGTGACCCTGCTTGATCCAGCGCGCGGCGATTTCCGCCTGCAGCCTGGAGGACGCACCGGTCGACATGCCGACGCCCGACTGGCATCGGAGCACGCTTTCCGGAGGTGAAACGAGGCAGCCGACCTTCATCCCCGGACCGGCAATCCGGCCCAAACTGGTCACGAAGTGTGTACGATGCGGTGCGATCGAGAAGATCGGCGGTTCCTTTTCCTGCCGCAGCGTTCCGTAGATGTCGCTTTCGATGATGGGGATATCGTAGCGCTCGGCGATTTCGGCAATCGCCAGCCGGCGATCATGGGGCAGGATAGAATTGGTCGGGTTCTGGTTTCTCGGCGTGCAGTAAATGGCAGAGATCCGCCGGCCGCTCTTGCACAGCGATTCCAGGGCGTCCGGCAACATGCCCTGCGCATCCATTTTCACTGCCGCCAGCTGCCTGTCGAGATAGCCGGCGACCGCTTTCATGCGGGGATCGGTCAGTTCCTCGGTGGCGATCGTCTGCCCCGGATGGGTGATCGTCGACAATGCGCACATGGCCGCGTGCTGCCCGCCATTTGTGACAATGATCTGCTCGGGCGCCGCCGTGACACCGGAAAGGCCGAGCCAGGTCGCCAGCGCCTCGCGGTGGGCGTGCGCGCCCTGCGTAGGGCAGTTTTCGAGAAGAATGGAGGCCGCATCATCGGCTGCGATCGACCGCAGCGTCTCGGCCACGAGGCCCGGGAGATCGGCCACGGGGACGCGATAGGTCTGCATGTCGATGGATTGCCCCGTATCGGGCTCTGAAGCTGCATATTTCGGTTTTATTTCAGAGATATAGGTGCCGCGCCCGACGTGGCTGGTGACGACACCGAGCTGTTCGAGTTCGCTGTAGGCGCGTCCCACCGTGGCAATCGCGATCCCCAGTTGATGCGCCAGTTCCCGCTGTGGCGGCAGCTTCTGGCCAACCGGGATCTTCCGCTGTGCGACGCCCTCGATCACGGCGGCAACGATCGCCTTGTAGCGCGGCTTGATGTTCGATTGTACCAGGTCTGCTATCATCATGGTAGGACAATATAATTCTTGTGTTAGGTCAATAGCTGTTTTACCGTACTTGAGAAATAAGACAATTGCAATCGGAGCTATGACAATCGTCGAAGCTTGACGCTGTTGGAGGATGGCGTCGTTCACTCAGGGAGGATAGACATGAAAATTCTCAAGAGGCGCACGTGCGCCGAGACCTACGCTCTTGATCAACTGTCGGGGATCGACACCAAGGGCCTTATTTCCCGTCGCGAACTGATGCGCCGGGCATCCGTATTCGGTGCGGCGGCTACGCTGGGCACATTTGGCGGCGTGCTGGGATCAGCCGGCCGGGCAGGGGCGGCCGAGGGCAAGGTCAAGGTCGGACTCGACAGCGGCGCCTTCACCCCGATCCTGAAAGAGTTCGCAAAGGAGTTTCGCGAAGCCACCGGAACCGAGGTCGAGTTCCTGTCCTATCCGCTCGGGAACATGTACGATCAGAACCTGCTGGCGTTGCGGCAGGACGAGGCGCGGTTCGACGCCTTCGATTTCTGGCCCAACTTCACCGGTGATTTCGGGCCGTTCCTGACGCCGCTCGAAGAGGTGGGCTCTCTTGAGGCCCTCAATTTCTCGGACATCGCTAAACCCTTCCGGCTTCTCAACATCTATGAGGGCAAGACGGTCGGCGTGATGATCGACGGGGATTTGTTCATCAACACCTTCAGGGCTGACCTTTTCGAGAATCCGGAAGAGATGAAGGCCTTCCAGGCGAAATACGGCTACGAGCTCGGTGCTCCGGCCGACTGGACACAGTACCGCGATACCGCCGAGTTCTTCACCCGTCCCGACGACAATCTCTATGGCGCCGTCGAGGTAACCAGTTTCTTCGTCTACGCCTTCTTCATCAATCAGCTGGTTCAGGCAGGCGCTGAGAAAGGGGAGCGCTACGGCGAACTGTTCGATGAGCAGATGAGGCCGAAGCTGGTCAACGACACGGCGATCACGGCTCTCGACCGCTACCGCGAAATGACCAGCTTCATGCCGTCCGATCTCGCCAACGCGATGCCCTGGGATGTCGGTCGCCAGATCTTCTTCGAGGGCCGGGTTGCCCAGGCCAACTGGTGGACCGACATGCCGAAGGGGGCCGCCGATCCGTCGATCTCCAAGGTCGCCGACAACATCAAGTGTGCGCCGAGCTGGGGCGAGGTCACGGTCCTGCCCTATGGCCGCGCAATGGGCATTGCCAAGAACTCCTCCAACAAGGAGGGCGCCTTCCAGGCGATCGCCTGGATCCAGCAGTCGGCCAACGCCAACCGCTGGGTGGCCGAGACATTCTCGCAGTCGCTGATGGATCCGTGGAGAATGAGCATGTTCAACGAGCCGTCGAGCACGTTCCCGCTCCAGGCGGAATCAGGCTTCGCCGAAAACTTCGCGTCCGTCTCCAAGGATCTTCTGGACAGCAGCAAGGCCTATCTCGACATCTCCATCCCGGGCACCAACCAGTATCTGTCATCCATGATCCAGCATGTGCAGCGGGCTGTTACCGGACAGGCCACCTCCGAAGAGGCGCTCAAGGCCATGGAAGCCGAGTTCGAGGAGACCACCGAGGTCTTCAACCGCGAACGGCAGATTTCCCACTACGACGAGTATCGCCAGCGGATGATCTCCAACGGCTACTGGAGCTAAGGTCCTCCCAAGGCAAAGGTGAGGGCGGCCCGCGAGGGTCGCCCCGCCCATTTTCTCTCCTTGCCGAGTGCCATTGTTACCCATTGCGGAATTCCGATGACTGACATTGCATCCACATTGACGATCAGCCGGCCACCGCCGGGAGACCGCGCCAAGCGCGAACGGGCGGCAGAGCGACGATCCACAATGATCCTGCTTGCACCGGCTCTCGTCTTTCTGACGCTGATGTCGATCTGGCCCTTCGGCTACCTGCTGTATGCCTCATTCACATCCTACCAGTTGGCGATCCCGATCCCGATCGAGTGGGTCGGTTTCGACAACTTCACCAAGCTGATGAGCGGCGCGCGCTTCTGGTCGAGCCTCGGCATCACTGCGATCTTCGCGCTGGTGGCCGTTCCGCTTCAGATCCTGGCCGGCCTTGGCCTCGCCATGCTGATCAATTCGATCTCGCGCGGCCGGGAGATCTATGCTTCGCTCTTCCTGATCCCGATGATGCTGGCGCCGATTATTGTCGGCTTCTCCTGGAACCTGTTCCTCAACCCGATCTACGGACCGCTCAACGCGCTTCTGCGCTCGCTGGGCTTCCAGCCGCCGGCCTGGGCACAATCTCCGGAATGGGCGCTGCCGACACTGGTTGCGGTCGATATCTGGCAGTGGACGCCGCTGGTCATGATCATTCTGCTCGCCGGTCTGCGTTCGATCCCGGCGCGTGTGTTCGAGGCCGCGAAGGTGGATGGCTCCAACCGGGTCCAGACCTTCTTCAACATTATCCTTCCCATGCTGGCGCCGTACATGGTGGTGGCCTTCGTGCTGCGCTTCATCGACAGCTTCAAGGTGTTCGACATCATCTACATTCTCACCCGGGGCGGCCCGGGCACCTCGACCCAGAACCTGGCCTACTACACCTATGACATGGGCTTCAGCCGGTTCCAGTTCGGCAGCGCAGGCGCGCTCAGCATCATCCAGCTGATCCTGCTGATCGTCGGCACCACCGTGATCCTGTCGGCTGTTCGCCGCCGCAGCGCGGCCAACGAAGGAGGGAGCCGCTGATGTCCCGGTCTCTGTTCAACGATTTTCTGCGTCACCTCGCGCTCATCGTCATCCTTCTTGCCGTCCTGTCGCCGCTGCTGTGGCTGCTTCTGACCGCGTTCAAGCCCTATGAGGAACTGTTCAACAATCCGCCGACCATCCTTCCGGAATCGGCCACGCTCGTGAACTTCACCGAGGGCTGGGAAATCGGCGGCGGCAAGGGGATCATGGACAGCCTGATCGTCTCGTCGATCTCGACGGTGATCTGCCTCATCCTCGGCTTTCCGGCGGCCTATGCGCTGGCCCGGCGATTTCCGCCCCATGGACAGTTGAGCTTCACCATCCTGTCGCTCCGGATGATGCCGCCGATCGTGCCCGTCATCGGCTTCTACCTTCTGTTCCAGGAGCTCTCACTGTTCGACACCTATACCGGGCTGATCATCGTCTACACCTTCATGAACTTGCCGCTGGTGATCTGGCTGCTGGCGGAGTTCATGCGGCAGATCCCGAAATCCTACGAGGAAGCCGCGCGCGTTGACGGCGCCACCTGGTTCCAGCTTTTTCGTGACGTGCTTCTGCCGTTGTCGCTGCCGGGCGTGCTGACGGCGGGCATCCTCGCGATGATCTTCGCCTGGAACGAGTTCCTGTTCTCGCTGGTGCTGACCGGCGACGCGGTGATCACGCTGCCCAAGGCGCTCGCCAGCTTCTTCCTGTTCCAGCAGCCCAACTGGGGCCAGCTCGGCGCCATCGGCATCGTCGCCTTCGGCCCGCTGCTCCTGCTTTCCTACTACATGCAAAGACTGCTCATCCGCTCGTTTTCCATCGAGCTGGGCGGCCGTTGAGGTAACCATCATGGCATCCATCGAACTTCAGAACGTCAACAAGTGGTACGGCAGCGCCGTACACGCGGTCCGCGACATTTCCTTCAAGATCGAGGATGGCGAGTTCTTCGGGCTGCTGGGCCCGTCGGGCTCCGGCAAGACCTCGGTCCTGCGCATGCTGGCAGGCCTCGAATCCGTGACCCAGGGCGACATCCTGTTCGATGGCGCCTCGGTCACTGACCAGACGCCGCAGCAGCGCAACATCGCCATGGTCTTCGAGCAGAACGCGCTCTATCCGCACATGACCGCGCGCCAGAACATTGCCTATCCGCTCAAGATCCGCGGCAAGACGAAGGCCGAAATGGACGAGATGGTCGGCGACGTCGCCCGGATGCTCCATATCGACCACCTGATTGATCGCCGAGCCTCGCAGATGTCGGGCGGCCAGCAGCAGCGCGTGGCGATTGCCCGCGCGCTGGTCCGGCGCCCCAATCTCCTGTGCCTCGATGAACCGATCGCCCATCTCGACACGCTGCTGCGCGCCCGCCTGCGCGGCGAACTCAAGCGTCTGCAGCGCTCGCTCGGTACCACCTCGGTGATCGTCACCCACGATCCCATCGAGGCGATGACGATGACCGATCGCCTCGCGGTGATGCGCGACGGCGTCCTGCAGCAGATCGGCAGCCCCGACGAGATCCACAATCGTCCGGTCAACGCCTTTGTCTCACAGTTCTTCGGCCTCCACTCGATGAACCTGTTCCGCGTGGAAAGCCTCAAGGAAAGCGGCAGCGCGTTCACGGGTCTGGTGAACGACGCCAGGGTCGACGTGCCACGGTCCGCGACGGGCCATGCCGACGCCGCCGGCCAGTTGCTGGTCGGCTGTCGCCCCCACGCGGTCGTCGTGGTCAAGCAAGGTGAGACCGCGCCGCCGGACACGTTCCGGATCACCGGCCGCGTCTACGTCGCCGAGCCGCTGGGCGAGGTCACGCTTGTCACCATTCAGGTCGGTGATCTGACCGTTCAGGCGCTTGACCCGCGCAAGCGCGACTATGCGATCGACGAGGAGGTCATGGTCACGGTACCGCAATCGGCGCTCTATGCCTTCGACACCAAGACCGAGGCAACCATTGCCTTCGGCGAGGCGGCCGAACCGCTGCCGACAGCGGACCTGAAAGTCGGCTGACGTCATGCGCTATCTTCTCGGCATCGACAAGGGCACCTCCATGGTCAAATCCGTTGTCTTCGACGAGGACGGGCGGACCGTCGGCACGTCCGAAGAACGGGTGGAGGTTCTCTCACCCCGTCCGGGCTGGCATGAGGAAGATCCCGAAGCGAGCTGGCAGGCCTGTTGCCGGACGATCCGTGGCGCCATCGCCGATGCCGGCATCGGGGCCGATGAGATCGCAGCCCTCGGCATCGCTGCTCATATGGGGGGAGCCTGGATCATTGATGATGACGGCAAGGCCCTGCGCAATGCCGTCTGCTGGCCGGACGAGCGGGCCCAGCCGATGCTCACCGAACTCGGCGACAAGGGCGTTCTCGATGAAGCCTTCGCCATTTCCGGCAACGGGCTGATGCCGGGCATCACGCTGATGATTCTCGCCTGGCTCAACCGGCACGAGCCGGACATCAGGTCCAAGGCGAAAGCCGTGCTCGGGGCCAAGGACTATTTCCGTTTTCGGCTCACGGGCGGGATCGCCACCGATCCATCGGACGTCTCCTTCGTCCCCGGCGACATCGACGCGCAGACCCATTCGCCCAAGCTTGCCGCGTTGCTCGGCGCGGACGGCTGGGATCACGTCCTGCCCGAGATCCTCGCGTCGGATGCGATCGCCGGCGAAATTACCGCAGCCGCGGCGGAGGCGACCGGCCTCAGGGCCGGCACCCCCGTAATCACCGGCTGCGGCGATGCGGTCGCCAATGTCATCGGGGCAGGGGGAAGCCGCCCGGGCGAGGCGATCACGGTGCTCGGCACCTCCTGCCTCAATTCCCTCATCGTTGATCAGCCGGGCCGCGAGCCGCCGGGGCTCGGTTTTCTCTTCGCCATGCCGGGCGACAATTACCTACGCATCCTGCCCAACACCTCGGGCACCATCACCATGGACTGGTTCCTCGATCATTTCGGCGGGTCAAAAACCGAGGCCGGAAAGTGGGATTTTCGTGCGATGGAGGACCGCGTCGCTGCCACCCCGCGCGGGGCGGACGGCGTGCTGCTTCTCCCTTACGTCAACACCGCCGGCGTGCTCGCGCCTTTCTACGATCCGCGCGCCCGCGGCGCCTTCTTCGGCATGAGCAACCAGACGACGCGGGACCATCTGATGCGCGCGGTCTACGAGGCGCTGGCCTATGCGACGCGCGACTGCTTCGAGGCGATGCCGGGCGGGCAGGACGTTCTGACGCTGACCGGCGGCGGCGCGCGCAGCGCCTTCTGGGCGCAGATGTTTGCCGATGTCTGCAAGGTGCCGATCGAGATTTCCACGGCCGAGCAGACCGGGGCCGCCGGCGTAGCGCTGATGGCCGGTGTCGCCGTCGGCATCTGGCCGGATCTGGCAACCGCGCAGGCGAGGACCTCCTCCGTGTCGGCTCGCTACGAACCGGATGCGACGGCCAGCGCCGACTATGACCGCTGGTACGATCTCTACCGCGATGTGAGGGAAACCTATCGCAGCTATTCCGCCCGCCGCGCCGAGACTGTCGGGAGGGCGAGCGCATGAGTTTCATCGTCGGCATCGACAAGGGCACCACCGCCACCAAGGCCGTCGTCTTCGAGGCCGCGACCGGCAAGGTCGTGGGCAGCGCCAACCGCGCCACCCATGCGCTCCACCCACGCTCCGGCTGGCACGAGGAGGACATGGAGGTCACCTTCGGTCGCGTCGCGGACTGCATTCGTGCGGCGATCGCCGATGCGGGGCTCACCGGCGAGGACATTTCCGGCGTCGGCGTCTCCGGTCACATGGGCGGTCTCTGGGCGCTCGATGCCGATGGACATCCCGCCGGCCATGCCATCGCCTGGCCTGACGCAAGGGCCGGCGAGATCGTCGCCGGCTGGACGCGCGACGGCAAGACGGACGAGATCTACGAGATTTCCGGCAACGCGCCGATCCCTGGCGTGCCGCTCGCGCTTCTCGCCTGGCTCAAGGCCAATGAACCCGATCGCTACGCCACCCTGAACCGGATCGCCTTTGCCAAGGACTATATCAACTACCGGCTCACCGGCCGCTTCGTCACCGACGAGTCCGATATCTCCTTCTGCCCCTGCGACATCCGGAAGCGGGCGTTCTCGCAACGGCTCTTCGAGATCGCAGGGATTCCGGAAGTGGCCGACAAGCTGCCCGACGTGCTGCCGACCGGATCGCTGGTCGGCGAGGTTACGACTGAGGCAGCCGCACTCACCGGCCTGAAGCCCGGCACGCCAGTCGTCACCGGGGCGGGCGATGCGGTTTCCGCGGCACTCGGGGCAGGGGCCGTGCTGCCGGGGCAGGCGGTCACCGTCATCGGCACCAGCTTCATGAACAACCTGACCACCGACCGGCCGGTGATGGAGCCGGCGGGCGTCGGCTTCCTCTTCCTCATGCCGGACGGCGCATGGCAGAAGCTGATGGCCAATACCGGCGGCGGCTCGCTCTGCCTCGACTGGGCGCTGCGCGCCTTCGACCAGGATCGTCTGACGGCGGCCGGCGAGGACCGAGGAGACTTCTTCGCGACGATGGAGGCCGAAGCGGCGAACGTTCCGCCACTCGCCAACGGAGTCTTCACCCATCCCTATTTCAACACGTCCGGCATGTCGGCGCCCCGCTTCATTCCCGAGGCCCGCGCCTCGATCTTCGGTTTCGATACCGCCACCGGTTCTGCCCAGATGGTCCGTTCGGTGATGGAAGGCGTCGCCCTTTCGATGGTCGATTGCTACGCGGCGCTCGATGGGTCCGTCGACGAGATCCGCCTGACCGGCGGCGGCGCGCGGTCCCGCCTCTGGGCTAAGATCTGTGCGGCGGCGATGAACCGCCCGCTTGGCCTGCTCGAGGCGGAGGAAACCGGCGCGCTCGGCGTTGCCGTCCTCGCCTCGGTCGCCACCGGCCAGCATCCCGATCTGGCGACTGCCACCCGGGCCATGGTGCGGCTCGCCGATAATGTCGAACCCGACGCCGATCTCGCGACGATCTATGCCGATGCCTATCCGCTCTTCCGCGATCTCGGCCGGGACCTCGAACCATTGTGGCGCAAGCGCGCCGACATTCTCTCACAGCAAGGCAAACGTCAGGAAACACCATGAATGCCAGGGCCGCGCGTCACGTATTGTTCGATCTGGACGGAACGCTGGTTGATACCCGCGCAGCGGTCGAGTGCAGCTATCGCAAGGTTTTTGCAGAGGTTCTTGACCGCGACTTCCCGCCGCCCAACCTGCCGGCGGAAGTCTTCGCCATGCGGCCTGTCGAAGTGTTCAATCAGGTCGAACCGAGCCGGGCGGATGAACTCTACGACGCCTACCAGCGCAGCTACCCGACCTGCTCCGATCATGTGCGCACCTTCGACGGCGCGGCCGAACTGATCCGGGATCTGATTGCCGACGGTCGCAAGCCGAGCCTGGTGACCAACAAGGGGCTGGAGCGGACACTCTTGGATCTGTCTGTGGCCGGCATTTTGCCCGAACATTTCGCGGCCATCGTGACCGCCGAAGATACCGTCGAGAGAAAACCGCACCCCGCACCCATTCTCTTGGGCCTCGAGCGCGCCGGTGCGGATGCGGCGAACGCCATCTATGTCGGTGACGGCCCGCAGGACATCTTGGCCGCAAGGGCCTGCGGCATGGAATGCATCTCTGTCACCTACGGCTTCTACGAGATCGAAGAACTCGAGGGCCTCAGCCCACGGGCCATCGCGGCGACCATCGCCGAACTGGCCGAGGAACTCGGCGTCGGTGCCTTCCGGGGGACCGCAGCATGAGACGTTTCGAAGTCCTGGCAGAGGGGCTCGCCTTTCCCGAAGGCCCGGTGGTGATGCCCGATGGCTCGATAGTGGTCACCGAGATCGCCAAGGGATGCCTGACGCGCGTGAGCATGGAAGGCGACGTCTCCCTGCTCGCCGACACCGGCGGCGGACCCAACGGTGCGGCGCTCGGCCCGGACGGCATGCTCTATGTCTGCAACAATGGCGGCTTCTCCTGGAACACCGAAAGCGGGCTCAAGCCGCATGGCCGCGCCGAGGACAATGTCGGCGGCTCGATCCAGAAGGTCGATCCGGCAACCGGCAAGGTTGAGACGCTCTACACTGCTTGCGGCGACATCGAACTGCGCGCGCCCAACGACATCGTCTGCGATGCCCATGGCGGCTTCTACTTCACCGATCACGGCCATCGCTCCGGCCGAAACCTCGATTTCGGCGCGGTCTTCTATGCCAGGCGCGACGGCAGCCACATCAACCAGGTGGCTTTCCCGCTGATTGGACCGAACGGCATCGGCCTTTCGCCGGACGGCAAGACTCTCTATGTGGCCGAAACCTCCTCCGGCCGGCTGTGGTCCTATGCGGTCACGGCGCCGGGGGAAGTGGCGGCACCGGACTGGCCGTCGCCCACCGGCGGCGATCTGCTCGCGGGGCTTTCCGGCTTCCAGCGCTATGACAGTCTGGCCATTGAGGACTGCGGCAATGTTGCCGTCGCCACGCTCAGGCTCGGCGGCATCAACGTCGTTTCTCCGAAGGGCAATCTCGTCGAGCGCATCGAGCTCCCCGATCCCTACACCACCAATATCTGTTTCGGCGGCCCCGATCGGCGCACGGCCTACATCACGCTGTCGAGCACCGGACGTCTGGTCCGCATGGAATGGGCGCGGCCCGGCCTCGACCTCAACTGACATCAACATTCAAGGACATGCAGGCGATGAACATCCGCAATCATCCACCGACCGAGCCTGACGTCGAGGCGCTCAAATCCCGCGCGCTCAATCTCAGGCGCAAGATGATGCACATGGCGTCGGGCAAGGGCGAGGGCTACATCGCCCAGGGCCTGGGGATCGCCGACTGTCTCGCAGCGATCTATTTCCACGAGCTGCGCCACGATTCCACGCGGCCTGACTGGCCCGACCGCGACCGCTTCCTTCTGTCGACCGGGCATTATTCGATCGCCATGTATGCGGTGCTCGCCGAGGCCGGTTATCTCTCGGACGACGAACTGCCGACCTATGGCCTCAACGGCTCGGCGCTGCCGATGAGCACCTTCGACGAGACTGTCGGGGTGGAGATCGTCGGCGGCTCGCTCGGCCACGGTCTCGGCCAGGCGGTCGGCATGGCGCTGGCGCTGGGGCTCGACAAGTCGAATGCGCGCATCTTCTGCGAATTCTCCGACGGCGAACTCGACGAGGGGTCGACCTGGGAAGCCGCGATGGGAGCCGCCACCTTCAAGTGCGACAATCTCGTCGCGCTGATCGACTGCAACGGCATCCAGGCCGACGGTCCGGTGACCGTGGCCATCGAACCGGTCGCCGACAAGATGACCGCCTTCGGCTTCGAGACCTACGAAATCAACGGCAACGACATGGCGGCCCTCGTCGAGGCGCTCGGCAAGTGCCGGGAGAAGAACGGCAAGCCGAAAGCCATCGTTCTGCGGACGACGCCGGGTTTCGGCGTGCCCACCATCATGGCCCGCGACCGGGCTCACTTCGTCCGCGTCGGCAACGACGAATGGGATTCGCTCATCGAAGAGTTGGAGAGAGAAAATGGCTGACAGCCAGACGATAGGAAACCGCACGCGCGGGATGGGCGAGATCGTCGATGTTGCCGGCAAGGTGACGGAGACCGCGCCCTTCGGCAACACGCTCGCCGAGATGGCGAAGACCCGGCCGGAAATCGTCGGCCTGACCGCCGACATGGGCCGCTACAGCGACATTCTGCCGTTCAGGGACGCACATCCGGAGCGCTTCTTCAATGTCGGCATGGCCGAACAGAACCTGATCATGGTCGCCGCCGGCCTCGCCAAGGCCGGCAAGATTGCCTACTGCACCACCTATTCGGTGTTCATTACGCGGCGCGCGTATGATTTCGTGGCCATCGCCTGTGCGCACTCGATGGCGAATGTGAAGATCTTCGCGGGCATGCCGGGGCTGGTGAACGGTTATGGCGCCACCCATCAGGCGACCGAAGACATCAACATGATGCGCGGCATTGCCGACTTGACGATCATCGACCCCTGCGACGCAACCGAGTTCAAGCAGGTGGTCCGCGCAGTGGCCGATATCCCGGGCACGGTCTATGTCCGCAACCTGCGCGGCAAGGTGCCGGTCGAACTGCCCGAGGACTATCGCTTCGAGGTTGGCAAAGCCAAGGTGCTGCGCGAAGGCGACGGCGAGATCGGCATCATCTCGACCGGCTACATGAGCGCGCGCGGCCTCGATGCGGCAAAGATGGCGGAAGGCGACGGCAGGAATGTCGGCGTCCTGCATGTCGGCACGATCAAGCCTTTCGACACCGCCGGCGTCATCGAGTTTGCGAAACGTCACAAGCGGCTGATCGTCACCGAGAACCACAAGACCACCGGTGGTCTCGCGACCCTCGTCATCGAGGCGCTCTACGAGGCCGGCATCCAGAAGCCGCTGGTTAAGATCGGGCTTGCCGACAGCTTCTTCGAATGCGGCTCGCAGGAGTATCTCGAAAGCAAATATGCCGTCGACATTCCCCGCTTCATGACGGCCATCCGCGACGGCGTCTGATTTCAGGGAGAGAGGAATGGGAGGAAGAGCCGGATGAACAGGACCGACAACAGCAAGGTTGCTTACGCCCGGCCGCAACCCTTCGGCATGGTGGCCGACGTCTTCGTCCCGGGCGCACTCTATCTTGACGGCGACGAGAAGTCTTGGGTGCCGCAGGCGGACGGCGTCTGGTTCAAGCCGCTCGTTCTGTGTGTGAGCCAGGGCTATTACGTCAACCTGCTGCGGGTGCGCAATTCCGGAGTGCTCTCGAGGCATCGCCATGCAGGGCCCGTGCATGCGTTCACGTTGCGCGGCCGCTGGCGCTATCTCGAACACGATTGGGAAGCGGTGCCGCAGAGCTACGCCTTCGAACCGGCTGGGGAAACCCATACGCTGGTCGTCCCCGATGACGTCGACGAGATGGTCACGCTCTTCCACGTGACCGGCGGCTATGTCTATGTCGATCCCGAGGGCGTCGCGCTCGGCTATGAGGACGTCTTCACCAAGCTTGAGGCCACGCGCCGCCACTACGCGGCGACCGGTCTCGGTGAGGCTCGGGTCATGGAACTGGTGCGCTGATGGCTGCCCCGGCACTGCGCATTTTCGGCAGTCCCCGGCGCTACGTGCAGGGACCCGGCGCGCTCGACCAGCTCGGCGTGAGCGCGCGGCCCTATGGGGCGAACCCCGTGGTCGTCGGCGACGCCCACGTCATGACCATGCTCGGGGACAAGCTTCGCAGTCTCTGCGAGGCGGAGGGGCTCGATCCCCTCTGCCTAACGCTCGAGGGTGAGATCACCCGTGTGGCGATCGCCAGACTCGAAGACCAACTCGGGGATCGCGAGATCAGCCTCGTCATCGGGGTCGGTGGCGGCAAGTCGCTCGATGCCGCCAAGGCGCTTGCGGTCCTCATCGAAAAGCCGGTCTTCACCGTGCCCACCATCGCTTCCAACGATTCCCCCACCAGTGCGGCGATCGCCATGTATGACGACAACCACGTCATGATCGCCGTCGACAGGATGGAGGCCAATCCGGACCTGGTGCTGGTCGATACGGCGCTGATTGCCCAGGCGCCCGTCACCTTCCTTCTGGCAGGCATCGGAGATGCAATCTCGAAGAAATTCGAGGCCGATGGTTGCCTCGCGGGCTCAGGTGTCACGCCGTTCGGCACACGGCCGCTGCTGACGGCGATCGCCATTGCCGATTGCTGCTACCGAACCATTCGGCAGCACGGCGCGCCGGCGGTGGCCGCCTGCAAGCGTAAGGAAGTGACGCCCCAACTCGAAGCGGTCATCGAGGCGGCGGTGCTGATGAGCGGGCTCGGTTTCGAGAATGGCGGCCTGTCGCTGGCGCACTCATTGACCCGCGGCATCGTCAAGACCCGCGATGCGATGAATGCGATCCACGGCTATCAGATCGCCTGGGCGCTCCTGGTGCAATGGGCGGCCGAAGAGCGCTCCGATGAAGATATCCTCGACCTGATGGTGTTTTACCGCGAGATCGGGCTGCCGGCATCGCTGCCCGAGCTTGGCATGTCCGATCCCACGGAACGGGAGATCGACCAGATGGCCGAATGGACCATGGTCGCGCCCCATCTCGCCAATCTCGACAGGCCAGTCGATCCGGCCATGCTCGCCGCAGCCATTCGGCGGGTGGAAACACTTGCCGGAGAGGAAGCGCAGTGATGGCTCAACACGATCCGCTGTTCGACATTTCCGGAAAACGGGCCCTGATCACCGGGGCTTCGAGCGGGCTGGGGCGCCACTTCGCCCACCTGCTCGCGGCGCGCGGCGCCTCGGTGGTGCTTGCCGCCCGCCGCGCCGAAGCCCTCGATGAGGTCTGCCGCGCGATCGAGGTCGATGGCGGCAAGGCCCGGCCGCTGGTTCTCGATGTCGCCGACGGCGAGGCGGTTCGCGAATCCCTTGCCGGTGAATCGCTCGATATTGTCATCAACAATGCTGGGATTTCTCGCACTGGCGCGCTGATCGACCTGCCGCCGGACGACTGGCAGAGCGTCATCGACGTCGACCTGTCCGCCGCCTTCCATGTGGCCCAGGCAGCGGCGCGGGGCATGCGCGATCGCGGGCAGGGCGGTTCGATTGTCAATGTTGCCTCGATCCTCGGCAAGCGGGTCGCCGGCGGTGTCGGCGCCTATACCGCGGCCAAGGCCGGGCTCGTTCAGTTGACCCGCGCCATGGCGCTCGAATGGGCGCGCTTCGGCATCCGGGTCAACGCCCTCTGCCCGGGCTATTTCAGCACCGAGATCAATCAGGGCTTCTTCGAGAGCGAGCAGGGCCAGGCCATGCTCAAGCGCGTGCCAATGCGCCGGATCGGCGATCTATCCGATCTTGACGGCCCGCTGTTGCTGCTCGCTTCCGATGCCGGCCGGTTCATGACCGGAACAGAAATTGTCGCCGATGGCGGCCATCTCGTCTCAGGACTTTGAGGACACTGTCCATGGATTTCACGATATTCCCCGCACTCGACGATCTGAGAAAACGCATAGCCGCCTTCGTCGAAAGCGAGATCCTGCCGCTCGAGGCCGATGCCAGCTCGTTCGACGATCACGAGAACATCCGCATCGATCTGCTCGATGAACTTCGCGCCAAGGCGCGCGCCGAAGGGATTTGGTGCCTGCAATTGCCGATGGAGGACGGTGGACTTGGCGTCGGCCGCACCGGCATGGCCGTCTGCTACGAGGAGATGAACCGCTCGATCTTCGGGCCGGCGGTCTTCAACTGTGCGGCGCCCGACGACGGCAACATGATGGTGCTCTCGATGCTCGGCACCGAGGCGCAGAAACGCCAGTGGCTCGATCCGATCCGCAACGGCAAGGTGCGCTCCGCCTTCGCCATGACCGAGCCGCATCCGGGCGGTGGCTCCGACCCCTCGATGATCGCCACTAGGGCGGTGAAGGACGGCGAGGACTACGTCATCTCGGGCCACAAATGGTTCATCACCGGCGCCGGCGAGGCGAGCCATTTCATCCTGATGGCGCGCACCAGCGACGATCCGCGCAACGGCCTCACCGCCTTCCTGTTTCACAAGGACCATCCGGGCTGGGAGATCCAGCGCCGCATCGGCATCATGGGGCCCGAAGAACATGGGGGCCATTGCGAACTGCGCTTCGACGGACTGCGGGTCCATGAAAGCCAGATCCTGGGCGGTCTCGGCCGGGGCCTGAAGGTCACCCAGACCCGGCTCGGCCCGGCGCGGCTCACCCACTGCATGCGCTGGCTGGGCCTGGCCAAGCGCTCGGTGGAGATCGCTTCCGACTATGCCGCAAAACGCGAAGGTTTCGGGGTCCGGCTCGCCGACCGCGAAAGCATCCAGCTCATGCTCGGGGATCTCGGCATGCAGATCGAGATCGGCCGGCTTCTGGTGATGAAGGCCGCCTGGGCAATCGACCGCGGCGAATATGCCCGCGCCGAGGTCTCCATGGCCAAGATCCACGTCGCCAACGTGCTGCACCAGGCGGTCGACCGCGCCATCCAGATCAACGGCGCGCGGGGCTATTCCAAGGATACCGTGCTCGAATGGATCTATCGCTACGCTCGTCAGGCGCGTCTGGTCGACGGTGCCGACGAGGTCCACAAGATGGTCATCAACCGCGAGATGGCGGCCAAGGGCCGTGATTTCTGGTCGTGGCGGGTCGAGGGAGCGGTGGATGAACTGGACTGACCCGCATCTCGCAAGGCGCGAGGCGAATTTCCAGCCGCTCAATCCCGTCCGCTTTCTGGCGCGGGAGAACGAGGCCCATCCCGAACGCACCGCTGTCATCTGGCGCGAGCGAAGCTGGACCTACGGCCAGTTCAACACGCTGGCAGTCCGGCTTGCCGACCTGATGCGCGGCAAGGGGATCGGGCACGGCGATGTGGTCTCCATCATTGCCCACAACCGGCCAGAAATGCTCGCCGCGCACTTCTCGGTTCCAGCCCTCGGTGCGGTTCTCAACACGATCAATACGCGGCTCGATGCCGAAGCGATCGCCTACATCCTGCAACATGCGGAAACGAAGCTGCTGCTGGTGGACGAGTCCGTCGGGGCCTCAGCGCTTCAAGCCGCTTCCGAGGTCGGCGTCACGGTCGTCCGGCTGAGCGACGCCGCCGGGCAGGGCGACACGCCCGATCTGCTCTCAGGCGATATCGATCCTGAGGCCCGTCTCGACGAGCGCGCGGTCACCGACGAATGGCAGCCCGTCTGCCTGAACTACACTTCGGGCACCACGGGCAACCCGAAGGGCGTCGTCTATCACGCCCGCGGCGCCTTTCTGAACGCCATGGGCAACGCCCTCTCGCTCGGTTTCGGCGCAGGCACCCGCTATCTCTGGACGCTGCCGATGTTCCACTGCAACGGCTGGGCGCACACCTGGGCGGTCACTGCGGCGGGCGGTACCCATGTCTGCCTTGACGCGGTGGAGCCTGCGACCATTCTCGACCTCGTCGCCCGGGCCGGCATCACCCACATGTCCTGCGCGCCGGTGGTCCTCTACATGCTTCTCAACGACCCGAAAGCCGCGGCGCTCCAGGGCACCGACCGGCGTGTCTCGGTGGCCACCGGCGGTGCGGCACCCACGGCCTCGCTGATCAGCCAACTCGACGCCATCGGCTTCGATCTCGTCCATCTCTACGGTCTGACCGAAAGTTACGGCCCGGCCTCCATCGGCGAACTCGCCGATGACATGGCCGGCGACGATGCCGCGACCAAAGCCGAATGGCTGGCGCGGCAGGGCGTGCGGCACAAGACCTCCGGCGACATCCGCATCGTCGACGCGGAGACCGGGACAGACCAGCCCGCCGACGGCACCTTGGCCGGCGAGATCCTTCTGCGTGGCAACACGCTGATGGCCGGTTACCACAAGGATCCGGAAGCGACCGAGGCGGCCTTCGCCGGCGGCTGGTTTCACACCGGCGACATCGCCGTGCGCGAGCCCGACGGCGCGATGCGGATTACCGACCGCGCAAAGGACGTCATCATTTCAGGCGGCGAGAACATTTCCTCGCTCGAGGTGGAGTCTGTTCTCCACCGCCATCCCGCCGTCATGATCGCCGCCGTCGTCGCCATGCCGGACGAAAAGTGGGGCGAGACCCCCTGCGCCTTCATTGAGCTCAAGCCCGGTTCCCAGGTCGAGGCCGAGGAACTGATGACCTTCTGCCGCTCCCATCTCGCCGGCTTCAAGGTGCCGCGACACTTCATCTTCAACGAACTGCCGAAGACGGCGACCGGCAAGATCCAGAAATTCGTCCTGCGCGAGCAGGCGAGGGGATACGGCCAGTGACCTCGACAATCGATACCGCCGCTCTCGCCGACTGGCTGCGCGTGAACGATCTAGGAAACCTCGATACGATCGAAGCGGTCGCCGGCGGCCAGTCCAACCCGACCTTCTTCGTCCGCGCGGACGGCAGGGCATATGTGCTGCGCAAGAAGCCGGGCGGCCCGATCCTCAAGGGCGCGCACGCCGTCGATCGCGAATATCGTGTGCTCGTGGCGCTGTCGGAAACGAACGTGCCCGTGCCGCGGCCCGTCGCCTTCTGCGACGATACCTCGGTCCTCGGCACCGAATTCTATCTGATGGAGCGCCTCGAAGGCCGCGTCTTCCATGACGCCGCGCTGCCGGGACTGGAGCCGGACGAAAGGCGGCAGATCTATCTCTCCATGGCCGAGACGCTGGCGCGCCTCCATGGGGTGCGCCCGAAGGAAGTCGGGCTCGGCGATTACGGCCGGCCCACCGGCTACTTCGAACGGCAGTACCGCCGCTGGCTCTCGCAGTGGCAGGCAGTCGAAGGCATGGAGATCCCCGAGCTCGACCGTCTGGCCGGCTGGCTGGGCGATCACCTTCCCGAAGACGACGGTCAGGTGGCGATCGTCCATGGCGACTACCGCATCGGCAATCTGATCTATCACCCGAGCGAGCCGAAGGTGGTCGGCATTCTCGACTGGGAACTCTCGACGCTCGGCCATCCGCTCGCAGATCTCGGCTTCTGCTGCATGCCCTGGCGCACCACGCCGGACGAGTATGGCGGTATCCGGGGACTGGGTGCGGACGTCGAAGGCATTCCCTCGCGAGAGGATTTCGTCGCACACTACATTCGCCACGCGATTTCCGCGGCCCCGCTCCAACCAGTCCACGAGGCCTTCGCGCTGTTCCGCTTCGCCGTCATCTTCGTCGGCATCGCCGAGCGGGCCCGGCAGGGCAATGCCGCGGGCTCGGAGGCGGAAAAACTTGCGCCGCTGGCCGGGCGTTTCGCCGCGCGCGGTCTCGAACTCGTCGGCTAGCCAACCATCAGAAATCACAGCTGAGGAATCACGCCATGACTGAAAAAAGGAAGATCGCAGTCGTTACCGGTGGCGGCACCGGGCTCGGACAGGCCTGCGTCAAGCAGCTCCTGGCCGAGGGTTTCAAGGTCTGGTCGCTCGGTCTGGATGTCGAGGAGAAGATCGACCATCCGGATCTGGTCGAACGGCATTTCGACATCACCGACAGCGCCGGCATTTCCAATCTGGCAAAAGAGTTCGAAGGCGTGGATGCGCTCGTCAACGCGGCCGGCACCATCCTTCATGATCGGCGCGAGTTCACCAATGACGGCTTCGACAAGGTGATGGAGGTCAACTTCCGCGGCACCCAGCAACTCTGTTTCGCACTCGAAAACCAGTTGAAAGCCCGTCGCGGCGCGATCGTCAATTTCGCCTCCATGTGGTCGATCTTCGGCTCGGCCGGCAACCCGGCCTATTCGGCCAGCAAGGGGGCGATCGATTCCTTCACCCGCGCGCTCGCCGCATCTTGGGGCCCGGCCGGCGTCAGGACCAATGCGGTCGCGCCGGGCTGGGTGAAGACCCGCATGGCGGTCAACGCGATGAACAACCCTGAACGCGCCGAACCGATCATGAAGCGCATCCCGATGGCCCGCTGGGGCGAGCCGAAGGAAGTCGGCCAGGTGGTCGGTTTCCTTGTGTCTCCGGCGGCCAGCTACATCAACGGGGTGACGCTGCCGATCGACGGCGGCTACGCGATCGCCTGATGACCGAGGCTATCCGCAAGACAGTCCTCATCGTCGGAGCCTTGGGGGTCGTCGGACGCGCGGCGTTCGAGCATTTCTCTGCGCTGGAAGACTGGCAGGTCATCGGTTTGTCGCGGCGGAAGCCGGATTTTCCCGCCGAACGCTGGATCTCCACTGACCTCGCCGACCGCGATGCCCTGCCTGCAGCTCTCGCCGGTGTCGGACAGGTCTCCCACGTCGTCTATGCCGCGCTGATGGAAGAACCTGAACTCGTCAGTGGCTGGACCTCGACCGACCAGGTCGGCGCCAACACGGCAATGTTGCGCAATCTGCTCGATGCACTTCCGGCGACATCCGGCCGTCATCTGATACTGTTGCAGGGCACCAAGGCCTACGGCGTGCATCACGGCCCCTACCGCATGCCGGCGCGTGAATCCGATCCCCGCTTCATCGCGTCAAATTTCTACTACGATCAGGAAGATCTGGTGCGGGAGCGCTCGGCGGCGGAAGGCTGGAGTTTCACCGTCCTGCGACCGCAGATTGTCTGCGGCTACGCGCTGAACAATCCCATGAACGCGGCGATGGCGATCGGCGTCTATGCGGCAATCTGCGCTGAGCTCGGCCAGCCGATGCGCTTTTCCGGCGGTCCCGCCTGTTTTCAGGAAGCTGTTGATGCCGAGCTGCTTGCACGCGCCATCCATTGGGCCTGCGAGGAGTCGCGCTGCGCCGGCGAGACCTACAATATCGCCAATGGCGACTGTTTCACCTGGCGCAACCTCTGGCCGCGCATCGCAAAGCGGTTTGGGGCAGAACCGGGCATCGATCATGCCTTCTCGATGGCGCGTGTGATGCCGGACAAGGGTGCGGTCTGGGATCGCATCGTCGAGAAGCACGGCCTGCGACCCATCCCCTACGAGGAGATTGTATCGTCTTGGCAGTTCCTAGACTATCTACTACGATATGACCGGACCTATCCGCACCACTCCTTGGTCTCGACGATCAAGGCTCGTCAACATGGTTTTCACGAGTGTTTGGACACCGAAATCATGTTTGACCGGATTTATGATCGGTTGCAGGCAGCAAATTTACTGCCTCGGTAACGTCTAGACGTCGACAAATCGTTTGCGGATGTCTTGGCGAGAAAAACGAAGGCCACTCTTAGCGGGTAGTTTGTTTTGATACCTATGAGGGCCCGCACCCAGCGATTATCGATCCTGCTGTCTTCGATGATGTACAGGAGCGTCTGAAGGAAACATCAGGAAGGGCAAGGGGGCAGTCAACGACAGGATCCAGAAGATCACCGCTTGCAGGTAAATTGTTTGACGAGACCGGTGATCGCATGACGCCGAGCCATGCCAACAAGAAGGGCAGGCGATATCGCTACTATGTCTCCAAACGGATGATCATTGGAGAGAGGAGCACAGACGGATCGAAAGATGCAGGTGGATGGAGACTTCCTGCGCCGGCGTTGGAACAGCAACTCACGTCTGCAATCCAAACCCATCTTCGCGATCACCTGCCGTCAGACCTAACAATCGAACCTACGGCGGAAGACATCCGGCGAATCCGAACGCTTCTTGATGGAGCCGGACAAAGCGAAACGAGCCGCGGTCAGGAACTGATTCTTTCCTGCATCCAGCGATCGACCATCGCGCCGGGTCTGATCGAATTTCATCTCGACGCCGAGGCGATCGCTGGTTGGCTGACCATCTCACCGCAGGCGATCAATCCGGATGTGCTGTCCTTCTCAACCCTTTTCAATTCCGCAAGCGCGGCGTTGAAACCAAGCTGATCATCGGAACCAGCCCATCCACAGCACCGGACGCAATACTGATCCGCAACATCGCCAAGGCACATCAGTACTATGATGCCATCAAGCAGGGGAAGACGTTCGAGCAAATCGCTGCAACGGAAACCCTCTCCATCTGTCGCGTTCATCAGGTGATCGCTCTCGCTTTCCTTGCACCGGATATCCTCAAGTCGATCACGCAGGGCGAACAGCTAGTGGGATTAACCGCCCAGTGGCTGGCCAAGAATCCCATGCCTACGGACTGGCAAGCGCAACGGCGCATCGTCGCCGGTCTATGAAACCATCATCAAATCCGCCAATTATATGTCTCAGGCACAGATGCTTGGTTGATGCGCGGGGAGCAAACTGGAAGTCCGGAAATCCTAGACTGAGACTTTGCGTGGTTTTCGGAGGAAATCAGCGCGCACAGCAGTCGCTGCCATATGCAGGCCCCCGCTAACCCGTGGAAACAACGTCGCTATCTATGAGAAATAGGAAATAAGGCGACTTGTCTGGGGTAGGTGGCGGACCTCCGAGGAGAGAGTCCGAACCTTACTGACCCTGATGTTTTCAAAGAACTCGAACGATGGGAAGCAATTTTGCAAACCATGCCCGAATTATACGGGGATGATGCGGAGGACTGCGAAGTGGATATCGTGCCTCCCGATCTGACGCCTGATCTTTAGCGTTTCTATTGGTCATTCTCTGCCGCGCTTTCACCCAATCCGGTGAGCGCGGCTTTTTAGTTTTCAACATCTTCAGTTTCATCTCAAAGCGGATCGCAATGCGCAATCCGCACCCCTCGACCTATGCCGCAACCAAACCGCCCAACGACCAAGCCGCTGTCTGTTCGCTTCACAGAAGCCGAGCGCGCAGCGATTGAGCAGGCAGCAGGCCATAAGTCTGTAAGCGCATTCGTACGCGATTGCGCGTTGGAGCGCGCCGGACGGAAATCTCGCAAAAGCCGCGCAACCTATGCGCCAAGCGAAACCAGAACCGAGCTTGCAAGAATCCTTGCGCTTTTGGGTCAATCAGGTGCCGCACACGCACTTTCCGAATTGCACGAGCTGGCAAGGCATGGTGCGCTCCCGTTCTCACCGGAGACAGAGCATCAAATCACCCTTGCGTGCGAAGATATCCAAACAATCAAAACAATCCTGATTACGGCGCTTGGCCTGAAGAAAGGCTGAGCCTGTGATTATCGTCGGATCGGAACGCGGCAGTGCAAAAGAGCTTGCCGCACATCTTTTGAATGACAGGGATGGCAACGAGCACATTGCAGTTCACGAGTTGCGCGGCTTTGTGTCAGGCGACCTCGAAGGCGCATTCGAAGAGTCGTACGCAATCTCGCGCGGAACAAAGTGCAGAAAGCATCTGTTCTCTGTGTCCTTGAATCCGCCATCGCATGAAGAGGTGGACATACAGAGCTTTGAAGACGCCATAGAGCGCGTTGAGCACGTGAACGGTCTAACGGGACAACCGCGCGCTATCGTCTTTCATGAGAAAGAAGGACGCCGCCATGCGCATGCGGTCTGGTCCCGCATTGACGCCGGAACCATGACAGCCAAGAACCTGTCTCACTATAAGCTGAAACTACAGGCTGTCAGCCGCGAACTATACCACGAACATGAATGGCGCATGCCGGAAGGTCTTGCCCGCAAAGGTCACGGCGATCCACGCAACTACAGCTTAGCGGAATATCAGCAAGCCAAACGCATGGAAATCGATCCGCGCGATTTGAAGGGCGCAATTCAAGACGCCTATGCAACCAGCGACAACGCCGCTGCCTTTGCGCATGCGTTGTCTGAGCGCGGTTATACACTCGCCAAGGGCGACAGGCGTGGCCATGTCGCCGTCACGCCTGAAGGCGAAGTACTGAGTATTTCACGTTACGTTGGCAAGAAGGCAAAGGACGTTCGCGCCAAGCTGGGCGATCCGAACGAAACACTCCCGGGCGTGGATGAAGCCAAGCGCGATATGGCTAAGGATATGCGCAAGGCATTTATCCGACATGCCAAGGAGGCCAAAGCGCAACGCGATGATGCGATGGATGCATTACGCGACCGCCAAAGCGCGATGATTATCCAGCAGCAGGCCGACAGAAAAGCGCTTGAAGAGCAACACCGCACGCGATGGATGACAGAAACCAAAGCCCGCTCGGAGCGCCTGAATTCAGGCCTCAAAGGCCTATGGCAGTGGGTGACAGGCAAGCGCGCAAAAATCCAAAAGCAAAATCAGATGGAAGCCTTGCAGGCGCAAGCGCGAGACAGGCGAGAAACCGATAAGATTGTTGCCAAACAGCTTGCGGAGCGCCGCGAGATTGAAGTGCGACGTCAGAGTCTAGTAGAGGCCCACAACCAAACGCTGGAAGACATACGTGATGACCAGAAACGCGCCCGAGAACAACTCAGGGCACAACAATGTCATCAGAGACGTTCGCCGCCACGAGATACCCCCGAACTTGATCGCTAGAGGACAACGAAGTGGAAGTGATTTCAAATTCAATGTTGTAGCTCTGCATACATTTCGTTGCAGTTCGCGAGCGCTATTAGGTATATTGATTGCTCATGGATGACCTCATTAGCACTGCCTTCGATCATTTAGCGCACAGCCTTAGAATTCTTCTTGAAGCCGATTTGAGAGCAAACCGCGGGGGCTTGCTGATGCTTGATCGCGATGAGGCTATCGGGAACATCGAAAGCGGATACGCTGCTGTACTCAATGCCTTTCACCGTCTGCATGACGCTGCGTCGAAATCGGACACCTCTCCAAATGTCGATTGGTATGGGAACGCCGCGACCGCAACCATGTTAGTTTTGCGCAATGCAAGACATCACAATCACTGCCATGGCATTAGAACGCTTTACGACGTTCAGGCGAACCTAGCACGACCGGGTGCGCTGGAGAGCTATGTCCTCGTAGACTTCGAGCCAGCAGAAGAGGGCGCAAGCACGTTTGATCTGTATTTGTCTGCTCAGGACCTACAGAACCTTTTGGCCCGTCCGCAGCAATCCACACGTATCCGGCCTACGGTGAAAGTCAGCATAGAAGGTTTTTTGGGCTTGGAACGTTTTCAAACCTATACTGAAGACTACGGATTGAGCGCGGACAGGGCGTTCTTCAACGCGGTGCCAGTTATTATGGCAGCGGCTTCAGTTGTGGCGCAGTCTCTGCATCACATGATCACTCCACGCTCGCTTGAGGGCGAGACGTACCTCTCCCTTTTTTCTACTATGCCAGACCAAGTGGCGCTGATTCATGACGTCAATTGCGGCCCATTTGCCCTGCCTTGATTTCACTTGCTGGCTCAGCGGCTTCGCTCGAAGCGCGCTTTTGCTTTGCCTTTGGACCATGTTTTGGCACGTCCTTCGTTGAGGCGGTGGCGGGCATTTTCGAGACGCAAAGCAGTTTGAGAGATATCGCGCTCAAGCGATCTGTTTACCGCCTGCTTTGATCGAATTTCTAGGTCACCTCCGGGCGTCAGATGGCGCTCAACGGTTGGCTTGGGACGCGCTGCTTTGAGCGCGTCCAACCTTGCTTGTGTTGCTATCGGAGTTGAAGCGTGACCGAAGCTCTTTGAAGCTTTTTTGTCTGTCATCGCTCGATCTCAAGGTTTTGCTGATTGCTGTTTTCGGCCTTGCCCTGCTTGGCAGTCTGCAAGCGTTCTTGTGCAGTCCGCAGTGTGACCCTTCCATCAACGGGCATGGCATCAAGAAAGATATTGAAGCCTTCGCCATCCTTGTGCGGAAAGGCTGAGCCGACACGGTTGAAATAGGCCTTGTCTTCGCCGTTTTGACGTACGTGATATGCGATATGGCTAGGACGGACGGTTTCTTTCTCTGCTTGTGATGTCTTTCCAGATTGCGTCTGGTTTTGGCTGGTGGCGTTATCGTCCATGTTGGTCTCCATCATCTAGAGTTTGGGTTTGTAACCCTTGACGTATGACCAAGTGCCGTCAGCATGTTGGGGGAAATAACGGAGAACAGCGGGCGCTTCTTCGGTGATAATTGACGCCCACTTTGGGCCAAAGCGCCCTTGTACGCGCACCTTGTCCGCTGGCGGATGATACGGATTGTTGTGATAGCGTCCTGCCATCTCGCGGCGTGTGAAGTAGGGGAATTTGTTGGCCCGAATAGGCGGCAGGTCTTTGCCAGAGATGAAGATGATTTGCTCATCTTCTGACAGGCCATTCAAAACCTCATCGGCGCTAATCAAGCTTCGTGCTTGCTTGCTACGATGATTGGCAGCGCTCTCGGCCTGAGCGATACGGTGTGCGGCCTGAGCAAGGTCAGCGCCCTCCAGAATTACGGCTTGCATCAAATCGCGCTTGAGCTTGCGGGCTTGTCCTTGGGCCAACTCATCATCAAATGTCAGCGTTTGCGTGCCCGCCATCGCAGAGATGATGCGGGCGGTTTCAATATCGCGCGCGCCGAAGAACTGCCTTAGCTGGCTGGACCCCAAGTACCCCGAAAGCCCTGCTTGGCCGTAGTTGCGGATAATTTGCCCGATGTCTTGGAAGATGGCCCATGCGCGCACGCCCGCGCCACGCCCATAAGTGAAGGCCTTTAGAAGCGCTTCAAAGCGACCTAGCTGCCCTGCCTCATCACAAATGAGCATTAAACGCGGTGCAGCTGGCGCACGTGATTTGATTTGCATCGCAACCGTGAAAATCAAGCGAATGGCTGGAGACCACAGGGAAAGAAATTCAGCCGGGCAATTGACAAATAGCTTGGTCCCGTAAAGCGGGGACGATTCAGCAAAGCGCCGCAAATCAATATCCGAGCGAGACAAAGCGTCAGCCAGTTTGGGATCATCCAGAAAGCTCAGATGTGTATAAATCTCTCCCATAATGGAGCCGAACTCCTTCGGCGCATCTTGCTGCTTGGCTAGCATTTCACCAGCCACCCGGCGCACTTCCATGAACTGAGAGGCAAGCATGGTTTCAAGAATTGCAGCCCATGCTTGTCCGTCGCTCTCTATCAGATTGATAATGCGGTAGAGCGCAGGCAATGACATTGCCCCATGACGTTCAATGCCGTGTTTCAGGATGGCCGCCAGCCATACACGAGCCGCAATCTCAAAGTACTGCCCGTTCGATGAGCCTGATAGCGGAATCAGGCTTTCGGCGACGGCTTTACAATCCGAGTGGAAGTACGGCGATGATGGATCAAGAACGTCAAGCGGGTTGCAGGCGTGACAGGGAAGACCCGCAATCCCCATCGGGTTGAAGCTGTAGGCATAATCTCCATTGGGGCCGTGAACACCGCGTGAGACCGAGTTAGCCTCTCCACGGGGATCAAGCACAACCATGTTCTGTCCGGGCGCGTTGCAAACCACATAGCCCAGCAAATCACGGAACTTTCCAGACCCGGCTCCACCGATGGTGATCATCGGTGCATCCCCATCTAAGAATATTGGGTGGCCGTCAAAGTAGCCAATCGGCAGCCCCTTGCGCTCAAACAAACGCGCACGGCGTATCTGATGCCGGTTGGCCCAACGGCTTGAGCCGAAACGATGTTCTTCATTGAAGGCTGCCATTGTCCGCTCCGAACTCTAATCAACAAAACGCATAAAAAGCTTGAGCCCCAAGCCGATCAGCACGAGCGAAAGACTTGCAAGAGAGGCGAAAAAGACGAGCCCGGCTACTGTTAGAAGCCAAGCAATCTCAACGGCTGCTAGCAGGTCGCGCGAGTAGTGGTTCACCGTGAATTGGCCGACAAATGAGTGGGACCAAGTTGTTAGAATCGGTGTCGCGAAAAATGTGACAACGAGTGCAGCAACACTCGAAAATCCCTCTACCGCTCGAACAAACAGGGAGCGCAAGCGGTCTTTGTTTTTGCTGTCGAGAAACATTGAGAACCTCTCATCTACATACACAAACGGGCGATGGTCGTAATCCAACCTTGAGAGGTGAAGCCGTCCTGCTTGGGAGAAAACGAGGGGAAACAATCGCGGAATTCATGCGCAAATTTCCGCCAAACCAATGCAGAAAAGCCCACTGTGCAGCGGGCTTTTCGTCTTCGATTTTATGGCAAGTCCTACGCGCTACGTACTGCGTGCGAGATAAATGTCACGGGCAAAGTACATCGCCATCACCCGGTTTACGCATTTTTCCTGCAGGCGATTGGACTGCGGTGACGAGGCCCGTTGTTTGAATGCGTTGATCCAACGACGAGCCTCTTCGCCAAACTCGTCTTCGACAAACCATTTTGCCTTGTCGATCCGATGTCCGTTGTAGTCGATGAGTTCACCATCATGACCATGATAAATTTGGTCCAAAATCCAATCCACCGTGTCGTCGCCGGACAGATTGAGATCGACATAGAAATGCGCGAGCTCGGCAAGCCATGCGGGGTTCTTGATGAAGCGCTTGCTAGGAGAGCGGATAGTCTCCCGGCAAACAGGAGTTCGAGTGGTTGGCGTTGTGAGAAAGAAATTTTGGTTCCCTTTCATGGGGTGCTCCACAGAATGTGGAGAGCTCTCCGGGTTGAGGCCTATGGACTGTCTAGACCTCGAAAACCTGCCCGATCACAGGCATGCAGCGAGAGGGTAGAAAGGGGGTAATTCCAATAACGCTCTGATAAGTCTATTTATTTTTCTCAAGCGACAAGGTCGAGCGCTTGGATTTCAAGCGCAACGAGTTCGGCGTCATCTACGTTTCCAACTGCCCGAAGTTGCTCCAAATGGAATTCCAGAGCCTTACGCAGAGCTACCTCGGCATTTGGAACGCCTTCAAGTCTCAACTCTCGCAGTCTTTGCACAGTGGGTCCGGAGACCGAGACCGATTTGTCGTTCTGACCATGCTCGGCAAAAGACACCGAAAGAACCATCAAGGCGTTGATGTATGTGAACCGCAAGTCTGAGTGCTCATTGGCGACTTCTAGGACAGCCACCGCTTCTAAGGCAGCGTCTACCGCCTTTGCAGCTTGGGAGAGTTCACCCCAGCAGTGTGAGATGAGCAACCAGCTCTCAGCAAGCTCTGCCGTCATTTCACGCTTTCCCTGCCAATCAGAAGACTTATAGAGACGAACGGCCTCGCAGCCGAACTTATAGGCGTCTTGTAGACCGCCAACTTCAAAGCTCGCTTCACCGAACAACAGATGCGCTTTTGCAAGTGACGGCTTGTGAAGTTCCGGCTGCGCTCGATACAACGCTTCAAGGATGGGCAGTGCTTCGTGAGCCGCACTTTTCGCGAGCTCAAAATCTCTGGCGCTTCTGGCCAGTGTTGAGAGATTGATGAGTGCGGTCCCAAAGTCTTTGCCATGCGCGCGGCCATCATCCGCATAGAGCTTCCGGCGCATCGACACAGTTCTTTGCATGTTCGACAGCGCCTCTTGCGTCTCACCGCTCACAGCCTGCGCTTTGCCCAAATTGTGCAGTGCGCGTGCGAGATCAGACTCAACCACTGCCACGCTCCTTTTTCTGTATCTCTTCAAGAATGGCGACCGCCTCGGCGGCCAATTGAATAGCCTCTTCAGTTTGCCCCTTTGCCATCCTGAGATCAGCAGCGTTCGACAAGGAAATCGCGAGCCCACGATGCTCTTCGTCCGTTGCACTTTCGGCGATACGCCGCCGCAGTTTCAGCGCTTCCCGGCTCACTTTATCAGCTTGCAGTGTTTGACCAGCCCCGCTGAGACAGTTCGCATAATTGCCAAGGGAAATAGCCAACGCGCGTTTGTCTGCGTTTTTTGACCAAGGCCAAAAAGCACGTCTGCGTCGCAAGGCTATACAACGCTCGTAGGTATCGAGTGCTTCCTCGTATCGCCCGACATTGTGAAGATTGGTTGCCAGATTGTGCAGCAGCCTCGCTTGCTCTCTGGCAGTTTCGGCTTGCTCGACAAGCGCAGATATAAGCTTGATCGCAAATGGTGCAGACAGGCTTGTGTGTTCACGGTAGGCAGCATCTTGAAAGGCTTCTACGCCCCCATGGTCTGCGTCGAGCATCCCCAGCATAAGTTGGTCCAATGCCTGACGATAACGCTCCCCATGAATTGAAACATCGAATAACAATCGGCCCACAACCGCGCCGACATCCGCACCATGCGGGCTCATGACGAAAACCAACCATTCGGGCAGACGAGAAATCTTGGCGTTCATCAGGGTGAGCGCCAGAAACGTGACCGCAATCCGGTCGGGGGAGAGCTTCTCCAAGACGCCGTCTTGTGTATTATCCTCGGCAATCCACCACGGTGTTTTGGCAAGAGCATCAATGAGCGCCTGACCCTGAAGGTCGAGAGGCAACCCATTGTCGCGGAGTATTTCTATATCTGACTGGTTCAGACCCTCTTGTGAAAATGTGGCCAACGCCAAAAGCCGCTCAAGGCCGAATTCTCCAAGACCGACGTTCTTTGAGTAAGCGCGAACCCGATCAATCTCGATTTCTGCCAGCGCTTCCAGAATTTCAGGGCCGTTCAGACCGAAAGCATCATTCGGCATCAAGAAGGCATGGACAGCAGCAGCAGTCGCAAAAAGCGGGAGACGATGCTTCTCGTCCAACTCTAGCCACTTCCACGCATGATCTGACAACTGAATTTTCGTGTCAGTGATCTCAACGAGTTTTTTGAAAGCTTGGCTTACAAGAGCATGGGCGTCTTCGACAACCAGCGCGCTTGTTGCATTGGCTGACTGAACCGAAAATCGATGCCCCAACGTTGTCGATGCATGCCTCCAGTGCGTTTCATCCAAGCGAGACAGCAACAATATGCGGACACTGACATGGGCCTGTGATCTGTCGCGCAGGCCGTCAATCAGGGCCTGCACAAACCCCATGCGTTCTTCAGGGTAGTCGATGATGAGCAACACGCCGTCCATTGGCGTGAAGAAAGTGGTGACCCCATCGCAATCTTTGCCCAAAAATCCAGCGTTCCACTTTTGGCCTTGCTCGTTCAACCGAGAAACAAGCTCAGAGGCAAGACGCGTCTTTCCAGAACCGCCAACCCCGCTGAGCAGCCGCATTGAAAGCTCCCCCGGCGAGGCTTTCGCCCACTCGGTCAGAGCTCCCATGTCCGCATTGCGGCCTATCAAGTCGGTCAGAGCATATCGCCAAGACAGCGCCTTTGCGGGGCTAGGTTGCCCCGCATCGAGAATGGAGCCCAACGGATCGGAGAGTGTCGCTAGGTTTGCTGCCTCTTCATTACAGCTGAACAGCAACGGACCGATATTGAAGTCACGCTCGTCACGAACCAGAGGGGTGTATTCGTCGCGCGTGAGGTTGAAACGGACATGGAAAGGTTGGCCAAAAACGGCTTTGTCAATCTGGGCGGCAAATGGCAAGCGCGTATCGTCCCGATGAAACCAATAGTAGATTGCAATTGTGAAATCCCAATCGCCCCTACCATCGCCTTTTCGAAGCTGTTTATATCTTTCGAGAGACCTTCCAACCGGGTCTTCCTCTCCTTCTCTCTGCCTTGTCCTTGGATTCAGACCGGTCTCCAGCGCGACCAAAACGAAGATGCGGTGAACCTTTTCAGCCTCTCCTTTGATTTCGGGGCCTTCAGGATGTCTAAAGCTGTTACGATTCTTGTAGTTTTGAACTTGCTTATAGATTGCCGCGAAGAGAGTCCGACGATTCTCAGTTTCATGCGGTGTATTCTTGTCGTCGATATGCTCTACAAGTGTAGCAAACTCTTGGAAACCCAGACGAAGCACACATTAGCCTCACAGCTAGCAAAATACCGATATTTCGATGATAGCAGTTTCAATCTGGAGGCGGAATGCCTAACTCTTCGTAGGCATCCAAGTCTGGCTTTCCGTGTCTATGGTACTCTACGTGATAGACCTCTCCGGTCTGTGCATCCCGGTGAATGACGGCAGGACCTTTCTCCCGGTGAAGATTGTCTTCGAACCAATATTCTTCCCTCACCACAACGCCGGTTTGCGGGTCTATCACTAACCAGGCCGGTCGATCCCCATCGCGATGCATTCGCTCATTTGCATCCCAAATCTGCAGCGTTACGGCTCCAGACTCTGCATTACGAGCAATGGTCGAAGGGGCCTCTGGGTCGCCATTGGCTCCATCTTTCCACTCTTCGTAGGTGACGACGCCAGATTCGGGGTCGATTGACATTGTTGCTAAGCCATCTTCCCGGTAACTGATTGAGTCATCCTTGTAATACGTTAGCCCAATCAGCTCGCCGCTCTCTACACTAAACTCCTGCACCGCCGGCCCACCGACGCGATGTAGTTGTCCACCCTCATTGAACCATCTTTCGGCAATGATATTCCCGGTTTTTGAATCGCGCTCGATCTCAACTTGATATTTCTCTTTATTCGTGAATTCCATATACGATTAACATAGTAAAACATGTTTAAAAATTAGTTAAATTGACGATTTAATCAAATTTGTATTTCAGTATAAATTTCTGTAAAATAGTATAAGTAAATTGTATGAGGGTGTATGCGCAGCTATCTTGCTGATTTTAATGACAGATCACGCGATCTATCCGCTGAGCGTCAAGCCATTGAGCTTGATGGTCTGAACGCTGCGCGCTCTGGTTTCGACAATGGCCGCAATGCGGGGCAACTGGCTGCCCTTGGCTCGGATGCCCTTCCGATCAACAAGCGCGACAAAGATGCGGGCAGCGATGCGTTGGACATCATTCTGACCACAATCGCCTATGAAGAATTGCTCTCGCGCACCTATGGGCGCTTGGGCGAAGCAGAAGCCGCCGTTGAAGACTTGATCACGCTGGCGACCGAACGCTTTGAAGCAGAACAAACCCGACTTGACGATCTGGAGGCGCAGGCTGCGCAATTGCCGGATGGAACGCGGGTGGCTCGCGCAGAAGACGGTCATATCTATGCCATCGAAAGTGGGCGCAGGATCGCGGACGAAGATGCCGCGACGATCATCTGGCGCGGTAACGAGCCGGACCTTGAAACCATCCAAGCCCAACAGGATCGAACCGATGCCGCTCTTGATGTTTTGGATCGCGCCCGCACAAACGAAATTCGCTTAGGCGATATTCGCGAAGAACTGTCCGATCAGCCGAGCCGCGAGCGCGTGCACGAGTTGGAAGACGAAATCAACGGCATTCAACGTGAAACACAGATCGCGCTTGATCAAATTGACGGGTATAGTGTTTCGCAAACCAATGAAGCTGTTCGACCGGAGGCTACCGCAGCTGCAGCAATCCCGGAGATCTAGTAGCAGTCATTCCGCGCGCGAAAACTTCCCACAAGCCTTCTCGACGACCGCGAGAATGATCGCTTCCGGCAAATAATTCGGGAATTTCCGCATCGTCTCCAAAGCTTCGTTGTGTCTCAGACGCCTGTTTTCTTCCCTTCCGAGATACCACGTGTCGATACATCTCGCGATCTCGGGCTGGGTTTGCGCGGCAATAACCCCAATCATCACAATCCCGTTGCCGATGTAGGCATTTTGAGCCGAAGCATCCCATGACAAGAATTCTGCCATTTGCTTTGAGGGTTCAGGCTGGCTTTGTGCATACCCTTGTGTGGCAGAAAACGCGATCAGGCTTGCCAGCGCTAGTGTCTTTACTTGTAACATTGTCGATCAATTCTGTTACAAGAAAGGCAAAATCCGATGGATACATCAAAAACCGCATGTTCTGACTCATTTCCGCCCTTTTGGCGGTCTGAAATCAGCATTCACCGCTTAAAACACGCCGTCACGAAAAGGATCGTTATTGCGACCACCAAACGGGATCGATTTGGAGGGCGGCGATGTTGATCAACCCATTGGAAGGCCGGACAGGGCGCATCTATGGCTATGCGCGCGTGTCCACGAAAGACCAGCGCCTTCGCGCCCAACGGGATGCGCTCAAAGCCATAGGCGTAGACAAGATTTTCGAAGACAAAGCGAGCGGGGCAAAGGCCAGCCGCAAGGGGCTGGATCAGATGATTTCCGTTCTGAAACCCGGCGATACGGTAATCACCTTTCGGCTCGACCGCATGGGCCGCAGCGTTTTGAACCTCGCGGAGTTACTCCGGCACTTTGAGCAGCACGGTATCGGCTTTGTGTCTCTGACGGAAGGCATTGATACCAGCACGCCAAGCGGCAAGCTGGTGTTCAACATTCTGGCCGCGATTGCCGAGATGCAGCGCGAGGTGATCGCGGAGAACACACGCAGCGGTCTTCAGGCCGCGCGCAAGGCCGGAAAACGTCTTGGCCGCCCGCCCGCAATGACAGATCAGCAGATCATCGAAGCCAAGCGGATGATTAAAGGCAATCGCTATTCCAGAGCGCAAATTGCCAGCCGTTTCGGTGTTTCCCGGATGACCCTGTATCGGTCTGTGGCTTGAACAGGAAATGGGCGACCTTGCACGCTGACTAGCGGCAAGATCGCCCGCGTTATCACTTGAGCATATGAACTTTCGGCAGGAGGCCTTCGGGCAGATGACATGTTGGATCGAAGGCTACGATTTCAGCGATGATTGCCCTAAAAGCGTCGGATTCAATGAGGCTGGTTTCTGGCGGCTCGCCGTAAACCTCGCAATACGCTTCATAGACATTGAAGATTGACCGCATGGCTTCGAGACGTTCGCCGACATTATGCCGCCCAAACATTTTCGGTAGAGGATAGTCTTCCGTGGCTGATTCAAAAAAGTGCTCTGCCAATCGCCATAAAACTGGAAAATGCTTGTCCCGGTACCGGGTACGGTAGTTCGGGTGCATTAGGTAGGCGACATGTTTGTCCAGCTCTGAGGTCCAATAGGTGTAGAGCAGACCTTGCGATAGGCTTTTTGCCCTTTTTTCAAATGTATATTGATGGATGAGTGGGCGTAGCCAAGTAGGTATTTTTATCCGCATTTCGCGCTCCTCTGTGAGATGAGCTGAGAAGTTTCAGCCAAGACAGAGAACGCGTTTGATGATGTGGTGTTGGGCGGTCTTATGGGCAGAACTTTGGGTTGTTTTGGGTTTGGTCAGATTGGGGTCAGTGAGCCGGGTCAGTTAGGTGTCATCGGTGATACAGATACAGCCTGTTGTGCATTTCTAACGAAGGCAAGATGTGTGCTGTCATACAGCACATCTTGTACTCCGATCATTGCATGACCTCCGGCAAGGGAGACGCTGCGCTCTCCCGTTGCATCCCTCTTGCTTTATGCCATCCTTCGGCATCGAGCCTATGTACGCCATTTGAACTGCGAGAATTGTATCGCAGCATTTCTGCACCATCCGTCTCCCACGGCCTATCGACATCACGCCATCATTCATTCATGTGTTAATCACCGCCCGTTTTGTTGCTCAGGTATCCCGATATGAGAAACGGAGCGTTGCTTTAGCGCTCCGCATCAATGGCCCACTAGGTGGATTTGTTTGAACGATGTGCGCAAACACTTGCGGAATATAGTGCGAACTTACGCTTGACCCGTGGCACACCCTCATCCATAGTGGGGTTAACAACACCCATAAATGGGGCAGGGTAACATGCATTACACACCGGGACAGCTTCGAGACACAGTTGGCCTTTCCAAAGAGGCTTTTCGCCACTGGAAGCGTGTTGTTCCTGCATTCGCAAACGGACGGGGACACGCACCAAGCTTTTCACCCGGGGATGTTCTCGCGTCCTCAGTTTTGAGGCGGCTCACTGATACGGTAGGTGTGCGGATCGGGCATCTTTCGACAGTCGCTCCTGCCATTTTCGAAATCTGTAATGATTCGGCATTGGATGAACTGAGAGGCAAAAGCCTCGTGATTGATCTGGAAAAGCGCTCATGCGTTTTGGTCGACGATCCAACTCTTTCTGCGGGCGAGCTTTTCGTCGTGTGCGCGCTCACTCCGTTGATCGAAACGCTCAAGTTCGATCTTCTCAATTCACCCGTCGCAAATGACGCCAAAGGGGGGCGTTCAGTTCACAAAGGCGATCATGTGCAGAAAGTAGGCGGACAATGACGGTTGCCCAGTCGCGCCCGCTCGATAATACATGGAAAGCACGCCTTGATCTGGTGGGGCGCAGCGCACCTGAATTGTACGAGAGTGTCGATGCTGTTCGCAACAGTCCACACGCGGGGGCTATTAGAGCCACGCTCGAAGGACTTGGCGCATCGGCTGTGTTTTGTGTTCAGGGTGTCCCGACTATCGTCATTCTAAGCCTTGACGAATATGAACGAGACACGGTCGTCAGTCTTCATGCCGCTCTTTGGAATCAGGGCTTGGCCAGCTTGTTACTGGTCATGGCCGATGACTTCGTACGAGCCTTTTCACTTTCTCGAACGCCTTATTCAAACCCCGGAGAGGAATTTGAGCGCCGTTGCCTTATCGATACTCTGAACGCAACGGTTGATGCGCTCGCTCTAAAGAACATTATCTACGGAGCTGAATCCGGGCGCTTCTGGGAAGAACACGCGGAATACTTTAATCCAAAGGAACGCGTCGATCAGGTTTTGCTCGAAAACCTAACCAGCTCTCACGATCTGCTTTGCGAAGGAAACCTGTCGTCCGACGCGGCTCAAGCTTTGCTCATCCAAACGATGTTTATTGCCTATCTTGAGGATCGGCAGATAATCCGTGGTGACTATTTCAAAGCGGCATCAGAAAATCAGAGCGGACACTTTTCTACTCTTCTGCAATCGGGTAGCGTTGCGGCGCTCAATAATCTCTTTGCGTCTCTAAGAGACGATTTTAATGGCGATCTGTTTGTCGCTCCATGTTCATTCGAACCTAACGCAAGGCCACCACGCATAGATCGCAGCCACTTGAGTGTGCTGGCGCGCTTTCGTACCGGACAAGAGGAAATGAACGCGGGGCAGCTCCGTTTTTGGGGTTACAATTTCAAACATATTCCCATCGAATTGATCAGCGCGGTCTATGACCGTTTTCTTGGAGAACGCGAGGCTGAGCGGCGCAAACATGGGGCATACTACACGCCGATGTTCCTCGCAGATACCGTTGTATCGCAGGTTTGGGATGCCTTGCCGCCCACCATCAAAGGAAAAGGTGATTTCCTCGATCCGGCCTGCGGGTCAGGCGTTTTTCTTGTTCGCTCGTTTCAACGCCTGTGTGAGCATTGGCGGGAAAAACACGATGCCCGAACCATCCGCTGGGATAGCCTCAAGAATATCCTGTTGCGACTTCATGGCTGGGACTTAAATGGCGGTGCGGTACGTGTCGCCGTTTTCTCACTGTATATCGCCTTACTGGAACAGGTCAGCCCGCCAGACATACGCTTGTTGATCAAGCGCGGAAAAGTCCTGCCTGAGCTTTGGGGGCACACGCTCAAATGTCAGGACTTTTTTACTGTCGATCCTGAGGGCGCTCCTGTTGACGTTGTGATTGGCAATCCGCCTTGGACAAGCCGTCGAGGTCCGAACCGCTCTTCCACACGATGGTGTGCGGAACATCGCCTTCCAATGCCAGGGAAAGAAGATGCATGGGCTTTCACTTGGAAATCCATCCGTCATCTGCGTCCTGACGGAGTGATCGCTTTTCTGTTGCCGGCAATGGGTTTCTTGCACAACCACGCAGACACATCCGTTGATGCCCGTAACAAGCTCATATCGACAACGCGCATCAAGCGTATCGTGAACTTTGCTGATTTGAGGTTTCAGCTCTTTGACGGCGCTATCAGACCTGCGGCCCTCGTAATTTTTGGGAAGGCCGATGTGGAGCACTCTGCCTATAGGTTTGAGTACTGGGCGCCGAAAGCAGATCTGAACTTAAAAGTGAAGCGCCTGATTACGCTCAGCAACGCAGACAAGAGCTTTATCACGTCAAGGAGTGCTCTCGACGATCCCCTTGTTTTTAAACGTCGCCTTTGGATTAGCGAGCCGGATGCAAAACTATTTAATTATCTGTCCAATCTACCCAAACTCGGGAGTTTGATCGAAGAATATGGAACGGCAAAACGAGCTGGACAGTTACCCGCCGATACTTGGCTAATTGGACAGGGATTCAAGCCAGCAAACGTTGAACGTCTAACCGACCCGAACTATGATTATGAACACAGTGACTTGGTGGCGCAAACACCATATGTCGCTATCGGCGACTTCAAGGTGCTTGCACTGGCGAGCGGCGGCCTCAAACCGTGGCGAAATGGGGACGTGCATCGCAAGGGCTTTCAAGAAGGCTTCCAAGGACCACGCATATTGGTGCCCCGTGGTGTGAGTATGGCCCAGATGCGTTTGCGGGCGTCTTATGTAGAAGACGCGATAACGTTCCAAGATATTCTTCAAGCAATTGTTCTGCCTAGGGGTCAAGAGCATCGAGGAAAACTTCTGGCAGCGCTACTGAACAGCAAGGTGGCAATTTGGTACGCCTTTCATGGCACGGCGTCTTTTGGCTCAGACCGGCCGGAGGTAAAACAGGCTGAGTTGATGCGGCTACCTTTCCCGCAGCCTGAAGATTTACCTGAACCAGATCGTGCACGCAAAGGCGCGAAGGAACTGGTTTCTATCATCGATGAGGCGCTGGCCTCTGCACAGGACGGCTTTACGCTTCAAAGCGATGACTCTGGCATCCTTAGCAAAGTCGATGAACATGCATATGATTATTTCTGCTTGTCACCGGACGAAATTACCCTCGTTGAGGATGCTGTCGAATATATCCTTCCATCAGTCCAACCCCATCGGGGCAGCTTTCCCGAAATCTGGAAAACAACAACTGAAAGAGAGAGAGGGCTGTATGCTCAGGCACTAGTCCGAGCACTTGATGATTGGTTCGACCGGGATCAAGTCGTCAATGTTCGCCTTGAGGCGCATAACAGCGACCTCGCAATCCTAAGACTCAAACTCAGCCCGAAGAATAAGGAAGCCCCGTACACTGAACGTGGCGATCCTGCTGTGCGCGATTTGCTGGCCGAGCTTTTTTCGAACATGCATCAACCACTGCCCGGAAACTTCCAACTTATGCCGGACTTCAGAATCTTTCAGGGTAGTGATCTCTATCTCGTCAAACCTATGCAACGACGCTTTTGGTTGCGTTCATCAGCGCTTGCGGATGCCTACAGCGTTGCTCTTGACCTTCAAGACTATGCAGGTCCGACTAAAAAACAGGGCGTTGGCTAATGATGGTGGGCGACCCCAGTTATTGGGCAAATCACTTCAAATCTATTGATGACCGGCTGCTCGCCCGAATAATTGCGCTTTGGCCACACTGTCTCTCAGTGCTCCCCGAAAGCCCTGAGGAAGATGAAATCACGCTTAATCTCAGAAGCTTGTTGACCAAGGATGCGGAAGCGCGCCTCATTTTCTACTATCTAGAATACCAATTCGAACCGGAGGGATTTACGCCCGATGGGCTGGCGTTCAGCAAGGGACAAATTGATCTGGCCGTGTTGCTGGATCAAGGCTGTACGCGGTATTTGGCCTATGAGTGTAAACGCTTGAACGTTTCCTACAGCGGAGCTAGGCAATCGTTGGCGACACCGTACGTGAATGAGGGGGTTAAGCGCTTTGTGACTGAACAATATGCCGAAGGTTTGCCGGTTGGCTGTATGCTTGGCTATGTACTCGACGGCGATTTGAGCTTTGCGCAAGGACGGGTGCATGCGGCCATCACCGCGAACAAGGATGCGGTTGCTCTGACGAACGGGCCGGACAGCGCATCACCAATTGCCTGTGTAGAGCGGTTCACGACCGATCATACTCGACCCACAAGTGGAAAAATGATCCACGTGCGTCACTCTCTCTTGCCTTTCCCTAGAAAGGCCACATCAAAGACGCCGCTTACAGATCCGGGGGATGATGACAGTCCCTCACACTGAACTGCTAGATGACTACAGTCCGCTAAGCTCACAAGGCCTTTTCAAGGCGACCCTGAAGGGGCGGGGACTATACAACACTTTTCAGTTCGTTTTGCGGCTTTCCCCGGTTGTGCATCGTAAGCTGGCATCAATGCCGGATGGCATCGTAACTTCCGATGCTATTGATCTTGAAGGTGTTGAAGCCTTTTCGACCTATCTGCATGAAACAATCCATTGGTGGCAGCATGTAGGCTCCACTTATGGCCTGATGATGAGCATGACTTATCCGGCGCAAGCACACGCCAACTATGACCATTTGAAAAACCTACTATCCCAAGTCGGCTTCAAAAAATCCGTTCGAAATATTGCGGAAAGCATGCCGGGTGGAGGCTTTGGTACGCCTAGTGGGCTTGCCAGCATCATCATCAACAATCACTTCGACATGGATTCATATCGAGGTCTGACTGTCAGCCCTCTGTCTGCGGAAAAGATTGTCCAGAGTCCCCTCTTCGAAAACCTTGGACACTCGTATCATATCGCTCACGGCAACATCATTTCGTTGCTGTCATCGGTTTCAGACACCGAATTTAAAACCATCCCACACCCCAAGGCTTGGGGCGAGGCGTTTCGCGAGCTGCGAGAGACTAAAGAAGAGGGCTATTACTACGGATCACCCATAACACTCTATCCAATCGGTGCTTATGAAATTTTTGAAGGCCAAGCGCGAATGGCGCAACTTCAGTACCTTCATTTTGCAACCGGTGAATTGTTGGGAATGGAAGCAGCAGAGGAAGGAAGGATGTTCGACGGTGTATACGGAAAGGCTTTCTCTGCGTTTCTTGACCTCACCGAATTGGAAAGACCGTCTTCCCTCGACCATCCAACAATCGCTCTGTTTCTTCTCGTTTGCGACATTGCCATCAACCCCGGCTCAGGTTTTCCCTTCCCGTTGGTGCACTTTAAAACCTTCATTCACGACGCTGACCCCGGCGCACGATTCGTTAGTCTGTCAAGATTGGCGCGCCTAAAGTGCCCCGAAGTTCTCGACAAAATCCATGACTACTCGCGTCAAGAATATGAGGAAGTCAGCCAAAAGCTATGTGACGCGCTCATCGAAGAGCCGCCATTAAGGGTCGCACAAGAGTTTGTTCGGTGGAGCGAGACACCTGAGTTCCAGCCTCTAATGTCTGAACATCAAGCATTTCGATATTCAAAGGCAAACGTCGTTGTGCGTGTTCTTTTCTCACACTTTCTCAGCTTCATGCTTGATAAAATGAAAAACCCGGAGGTCTTTTGCTGGCCGGGCGCTTGGATGGCGGGCAAGAGAGTTTCAAATATAGCCGCAGAACTGTTTGATCGTCACGGGGCATTGTTTGTTGACAAGGAAGACGACGACGGAATTTATCCTAGGCTAGTTTCAGGCCGAACAGAGAGAGATGTGCAGGAGGTATTTGACGACTTTTACGCGAACAACGTACTTTTCGACCTTACGCACCAGTGGATTACAGAGCCCGGACCGTTTCGGTTTGATTATCGATGGCTCACTCAACAGGGAACCAATCAAGAGATACAGGATTTTGCCGAACAATGCTTTCAATCCGTTTATGGCGTTCGACCAAGTGCAGTCGATTTAATTAAGTCAAATCTATAGATCTCACATGGGCCCAATCGGGGGAACGGGAGGTCATGAACCGAGCCTCTGGTCCCGCCATTGGGCTTCCAACGCATGTGCCTGCATAGAGATGTTGAGCTTCTCTCTCTTTTTGCGTGACATATCACGCTTATAGAACCTGATTTTCAAGCTTACATCAAATCCGGGGACGCGTTGGCTGTCGGTCAATCATCTTGCCGCCGCTGTCCTTCGGCCTGCGGTCTCCCGAGAAGATGATTGACCGATCCCCGGCCTTTGATCGAGCCGTCCTGTTTGTGTCGCCACTGCTTCGCAGTTGGCGGCTTTTTTTGTTTTCGCTGCGCTCATAGGAATCGGACGCTCGCCGCTTGGCAGAGGTTCATGCGCGGGGGAGTTTTTCCTTTCTGATTGGCTTCGCCGCGTTTGGATCAACACCAAACCGAGCGAGGACACAATGAACATCACACTGAACGCACAGCCCTATGACATGACTGCGGGTGGCTTCTATTTCCGGTCAATCGAGGAATTCCTTCGGGGCTTTCAACGCAACCACAATGACCAAGGCGATCCGATCGAAGAGTACGAAATCCAGTTTATCGATGGAGAGGGCATTGATTGCGAACTGGCAAGGGCTTGGGGGCTGCATCAAGGGAATTTCGCAGCCTTTCTAGAGAAGGTCGAGGAGTGGAGCGACGACCAGAAGACTCGTTACATCATCGCCGTTGGTGAATGCGGCTTCGATCACGCAGACGTCTGTGATGACCCTTATGGAGTCGACATCGACATGTACGAGATGGAGAGCATGCGCGAACTGGCTGAGCAATTTGTCGATGAAGGGCTGTTTGGTGACATCCCTGACTATCTCGCAAACTACATCGATTACGAGTCCATCGCCCGAGATTTGGCATTCGACTACACGGAGACCATAATCAACGGCCAGAGCGTGATTTACCGCTGTGCTTGAAGAGGGGTGCAGCGTTATCTCATTGAATTGTCTTGACTATTCTCAAAATAGCGAACAATATAGGAACAAATACCTAGAAGTGCGCCCGCATTTTGGTGTCTTGGTAGATCCGCGTTTCGCCGCGAATAATCCCAAAGCCAGAATGACGGGCGTTTTTTATGCCATTGCCTTTGAACTCAAGATCAAGGCGTGGTTTCCCGCTCATCTTGATTGCACGCCTGTGCAGCTTTCCAGCGCGAGACCGCGCCGGAAAGAATTTGCTATGACACATGACCCTGATGCGCAGCCTGCCATTTTGGATTGCGAGGAGTATCGCCGCTACATCGCGCCGCTCGGTTTGAGCCGCAAGCAGGAGGACGACCTCTTGCACGACCTGTGGGCAATCACGGAAACGCTGGTCGATCAATGTTTCACATCCCCGACTTATCCGCAGCAATTCGCCATCGCTGCGCATGCCTTTCGTGCGCTTGATGACGCCGTTGCGCTAAAATCGCAAGAGCAACACGAGAACGAAGCCACAAGACATAAGGAGGAGCTATGAGCATTGCCGTCATTTACACGCGCGTATCGAGCAAGGCGCAATTGAAGAAGGGCGATGGTCTGGCCTCTCAGGAGCAGCGTTGCCGCGAATTTGCTGCCTATTAAGGCCACGAAGTGGTTGAGGTGTTTCGCGATGAAGGCGTATCCGGCGGTATTGTGGATCGCCCTGCGATCAAGGCCATGCTCGCATGGCTGCGCAAGAACCGAAACCAAGAGCCTGTCGTTCTGATCGATGACATTTCTCGCATTGCCAGAGGCATCGAGGCGCATTGGAAATTGCGCACCGCTATCGGTTCCGTTGGAGCAAAGCTTGAAAGCCCATCCATCGAGTTTGGCGATGACAGTGACAGCCAGCTTGTTGAGAACATGCTTGCATCAGTCTCGCAGCACCAACGCCAGAAGAATGCAGAGCAAGTCGAAAACCGTATGAAGGCACGTCTGTTGAACGGATATTATCCGTTCTGGGTGCCGACAGGCTATCGCTATGAGCGTGTCAAAGGCCATAGCGGCAAATTCATCGTCCGCAACGAACCCGAAGCATCTCTTTTACAGGAAGCGCTGGAAGGCTTTGCCTCTGGACGCTTTCAGACGCAGGCCGATGTAAAGCGCTTTCTTGAGCCGCATCCGATTTTCTCACGCGATAAGAAGGGTGAGATTCATCCGCAGCGCATTGCCAACCTACTCACCAACAAAATCTATGCGGGTTATTTAGAATACAAGCCTTGGAATGTGCCGCTGACCAAAGGCAAGCACGAGGCTTTGATTCCGTGGGAGACGTTTCAGCGTATTCAGGCGCGTTTAAATGAAGGCGCTGTCATTCGCTCAAGGCCGGACATAGAGAGCGATTTCCCGCTCAAAGGCTTTGTGACTTGCGGATGTTGCGATAGGCCTCTGACAGCCTACTACGCCAAAGGCCGCAACAAGCACTATCCGTATTATGAGTGCTTCAACAAGGAGTGCGACGAACGCCGCAAATCCATCCGTAAGGACGTGATTGAAGGGGAGTTTGAAACCCTGATTCAATCCATGCGCCCCCATGCAAGCCTCATGTCTACGGTCTCAGCGATGTTCCGTACGATCTGGAATGCGCGCATGTCCGGCTTCGAAGCCAAGCGTATCGAGCAGAAGCGCGCCTTGAAGGGCATTGCGGCGAAAATCAGCAATGTCACAGACCGTCTGATCGAAACGACAAGCACGAGCGCAATCAAAGCCTATGAGGCTAAGCTTGAGCAACTTGAAGCAGAGCGCGTCATGATTTCTGAAAATCTGGCGCAAAAGCCTGATTTGAAGCAAGACTTCGATGCAGGTTTTCGAACCGCGATGAATTTTCTCGCAAACCCTTGGAAACTATGGATTTCTGACAACCCTGAGCACCGCAAGACCCTGATCAAACTGGTATTTGCAGCCCCGTTGCCGTACCGCCGGAATCAGGGGTTTCGAACCGCCAAAACCACCAGTCCGTTCAAGGTGTTAGCGGATATTTCAGGGGGTGAAAAAGAAATGGCGGAGAGGAAGTCCGCTTAAATAAGGTCTCAATCGATTTCAATCTGTCGCTATCCATTTCATTTATGAAAATAAAAACAAACAAATAACTCTTTCTCTCATCGCACGCCGTCGCATTCAGTCTTATTTTATATCTTTCCAGATGTGGGGCTGGATGTGGGGCTGGATTATAAGGGCAGGCATGCTAACATCATTGTGCCCTAGCCCAGAAATCGAGCTTCAGCCATGCTCACCGATGCCGCCGCACGGAAACTTGAACCCGGATCCAAACCTCGGAGCGACGGAATGGTGCAGGGGCTGCAGCTCATCCCGTCGAAGACCAAGGGGCGTGGAAAATGGAACCTGCGGTTCGTATCGCCGGTCACCGGCAAACGTCGTGACATGGGATTGGGGACATATCCGGATATCGGCATCGCGGCGGCGCGACGAGCAGCTCTTGAAGCTCGCGATCTGATTGCATCAGGAGGCGATCCGCTTGAAGCGAAACGAGCCGCCGAACTAGAAAGGCGACTTGAGACGACCAGGCCGAGCTTCGAGCAGGCCGGGCGAAAGGTGTTTGAAGAGATTAGTCCCGGTTTCAAGAACACCAAGCATATCCGGCAATGGATCGGCACGCTGGAAACCTATGTGTTTCCCAAGATTGGGCGTCTACCTGTCAACGAGCTACGGGCATCGGACTTCGCCGATGTCCTGAGACCAATCTGGCTCAGTAAGCCCGAGACAGCATCAAGAGTGCGCCAGCGGTGCGATACCGTGATGAACTGGTGCGCTGCACAGGATTACGTGATCGCAAGTCCTGTGCAGAATGTTGATCGGCTTCTGCCGAAGCAGAAGGGCAAGCGCGAACGGGTCCAGCATCATCCAGCCGTTCCATGGAGAGATATCCCGTCTTTCACCGAACGTGTCCTGCGCACCGGCAGGCCGACCATGAGCAAGCTGGCTCTGGAGTTTCTCATTCTCACGGCCGCCCGATCCGGCGAAGTTCGGCACATGGAACAGTCTGAGATCGACTGGGAGGCCAAAATCTGGACCGTCCCCAAGGAGCGAATGAAAGCAGGTGTCATCCATCGCGTACCGCTTTCGCCGCGTGCGATGGAGATCCTCAGGCTCAGACAGCAGGAAGAGGCTTTCTCGTCTTTCGTCTTTCCATCGCGGAACGGAAAGCCACTCACTGACATGGCACTCACCAAGGCGCTACGTGACGCCAAAGTCAAAAGTGACACACCTGGTCGCATCGCGACTGCTCACGGTTTCCGTTCATCCTTCCGTGACTGGGCCTCGGAGAATGGCTATACCCGGGATGTCGCGGAGCGAGCCCTAGCGCACACCATCGCAAGCGCAACCGAGGCCGCTTACCACCGGACGGACCTTCTCGATCAACGGCGGAAGATGATGGACAATTGGGCGGATCACTCGGCCATATGACATTACCGTTGTGCAGTACGTATACACCCGGCCGCCCATCTTCGCATTAGCCGCCCACTAACCCAAAGTTCCAAAGTCAGAAACGAACTCCGAGTTGGATGAAAATCTGGGAACAAGGTCATTCGTCAGACGATGGTGATAGTCGGGACAAGGTTAAAGAAAATGGCCTGCGGCTGCCGCCAGTTTTGGAGTGTCGGCGTGTCAACAACAGGCGTTCATTTCTGTTAGCTGCCCGCATGCGTGTAAGCGACTAATGGTTGCCTAGCGCGATCATTGCAACAAAAGCCGACTTCACTTGTTTACAATATATGATTGCAAAGACTATGCTAATGCAACAGCGGACTGCTGGCAAAGCTAAGGGGGTTGCCATGATCAATCGCAGCGCATGCATCACCGGCCTTTTTGCTGTCTTTTGGAGCACCAATGCGCTCGCGGCCTGCCCGGAACCGCCGAGCAATGATTTCGCCGATGCGGCAACGACGCTTTTCAACTGCTCAAGCTCCCGCCCGCTGATTGGCGGCGAAGGTGAGCCCAAGTTCCAGGTTCATTACGATTTTCCGCAGCAGCTTCCCGATACAAGCACTCTTCCGTGGCTGGCGATCGACCCGTTTGATGATCCCGGCGGATATATGCTGTCGATTTTGCATTACGCCACCAGGGTGAACGCGCGTCCCGATATCGACTGGCGCATACAGGACAATACCGAAGAATCCTGGTGCGATGCGCCGTGGTTTCAGGATTTGCGCGAGCCCTTGCACGGAATGACAAGCGAGCGGTGGTCCCGTCCCAAGGAACTGCATGCCCTGCAAACTGATTGGGAGCGGAACTGGGCGGTCGGTATCTATAACGATGTTGCTTGCTATGGTGTCGGACAGATTTGGGATGATCCGACCTTCCCCAAAACCAAGGATTTCGCCTTTGCCGATGGCGCGCTTGGCGTCAAAATGCTTTTCACAACCGCAAGCCCCTCCGAGGTTCCGTTCCTGACCGGATCGAAGGAATGGCAGGTCGCCGCCAATGATGACGGCAGCATCATCACCATGCGCATGTTGCAGCTCGATATATCGGTCAAGGACAAGCGCTCCCCGAACGGCTGGTTTTTCGGGACGTTCATGTATGATGCAACGCAACCCGGCGATAATCCCTATGAGCGTTTGGTGCCGGTGGGACTGATATGGGGCAGCGATCCTGACCTCACCATGAGCGCATATCTTTCCAAAGCGGCGGTCCCTGAGGAGAGCTGGGTCAATCCAAAGGTGGCGGAGCGCTTTTACTCGCTGCCGCGCCATAATCTGGGTTTGAACGGGCGTGCCAACGGTCCCGTTGATAACCCGCTCTCGGCTTGCATTACCTGCCACCAGCAAGCGCTGGATTGGGGACGTGCCGTGCTGCCGAATACACCGGCTGCAGCCGAGGCGGCCCAGCTTCTCCCCAACGTGCCGTCCGACCCTTTCGATGAAGAGGCAGCCAAGGCGTATTTTATCAATATCGGCAGCGATTCTCCTGTGCCGGGCGCGCAATCCCTCGATTACACGCTGCAACTTGCCAAGGGGATGGCGGCGTTTCGGACATGGGTGATCAAGAATTACCCTGATCACGCGGCAAGCACCACCGACATTCCACCCTATCCGTTCAAGGAGGATGCGCCGGAGAAGATGGTGCAATCATTGTCCGTGACCGCCGGTGGACATCGGTTCGATCAGGAGCAAACCGATCCAAGCAGTCAGGGCATGTTCAGCCGGTAGTCCGATGCGGCTGACGCTTGATGGCAATCCCATTGCCGGAGCATGGCGAATGGCATGATCACGCTCAAGGCGCGCGGCAACTTCCGTCTGACCGGCGATGGGGGCGAAGATATCACGCCCTCAAGCATGAAGGCGCGCGGGGTGATCGCTTTGCTGGCCCTTGCGCCCGATCATCTCCGCCGCCGGGCATGGCTGCAAGACAAGCTGTGGAGTGAATCCGATCACAAGCACGGTGCGGACAGCCTTCGCCAAACACTGACGCTTGTTCGCCGCGCGCTCGGCATGCAAGCACATGCCTTGCAAACGAACCGCCGGACCGTCTCGTTGGATTCGGCATGCTTCCGCGTTGATTATCAGGTGCCGAGTGCCGTCGCGGGGAGCGATACTGACGGCGAACTATTTGCTAATCTCGACGTTCCCGATCCGGAGTTTGAAAGCTGGATTCGGGATATGCGATCCGAGTTCACACAACGACCGGATCAAGCGGGGCGTCCTACCAATCCTGTGTTTCACTCCGATGAACCAGCGATTGTTTTTTACGCCCACTCGGACGCCGCCCCTGACGACGAGCTGATACAGACCGCGATTTCCCTGGCGACGGCATCTCTTCTGGATATCGCCGATTTTACGATCTTCCATGACCGGGGACTGGCGGGGAAGAACGACAGCGCGACACTTCCGTCACACGGCGTACATGTGTCGGTTTCCGTCATGCCCCATATCGCGCCACCTGAATTGCGTGTCGCTGTTTGCAATCTGCAAACCGGACGCGTGCTCTCACAGTCGCACTTTCCTCTGAACAGGCGAGAATTCGGATTCGATACGGCCGATATTTACCGGGCGAGCGTCGGTCTTGTTGAGGTGATCCTTACCACACTCAAATCATGGCAGGGGGATTTGCAGATCAAGGAGTGCTCCGCCTTGCTGGTCAATCGAGCGCGGCATTTGCTGTTTCGCTTTGACAAGCCAAGTCTGGCGACGGCGGATCGCTATCTGCTGCGTGCCTATCAGTTTGAAGCAAAGCCGCAATATCTGGCTTGGCGGGCTCTGGTGCGCAGCATGGCCGAGTTCCAACACCGCACGACCGGATTTCTTGGTGATCCCGTCGATAGCGGGACACTCGTGCAAGAAGCCATCGCCGAAGCGCCCGATAGCGCAATTGCACTCGGGATGGGCGCGCATATCGAATATCTCTCGGGCGGGTCGCAACGGAGTGCGATGCTGCTGGCACAGCGCGCGGTCGATCGCGATCCGCTCAACGGTGTCAATCACGCCATCTTATCGAATTTGCAGCTGGTACTTGGCGAACGGCAAGACAGTTACCGCTCCGCGCTCACCGCTCTCGATCTGGTCGGCAACGGCTCCCAACGCGCCTTTGTCGAGTTTTTCTGCTGCATGGCGGCGTCCTCTCTCGGCAATTATAACGCCGCCATCGATCATGCCGAAGCAGCTTTGGTTCTACGCCCGTTCTTTCCTGCGCCGTTGCGCTATCTCATCGCGCTTTATACGCATGAAGGACGGTGGAATGATATGGAGCGCGTGCTGGTCCGGCTTCGCATGCTGGAGCCTGATTTTGAACCGTCGAGGCTCCTTGACCAGGACTATCCCGTCATCACCCTGCGACGCCTCCCTTTGATCGGTGCGATCAGGGATTAAAGAGAAGCCCGTCGATCCTGCAATCACGATACAATCACGACCCTTTGCTCTTTGTTGGCGCGTTAGGCACAGACGAACCATGTCAGCGGCAAGCTGGCAGCAAGGGGGTTTCCATGACCAAAGACTGCGAAATGATCCTGAGCCACCTGCGGAAAGCGCAAAGTCTGGTCCGCGATAGCGATGGAATGTTGGAGTATTTGATCGCAATGGCGATTGAAGAGGCTGAATCCTCAGCCGATCTCGACTACGTGCAAGAGGCGATGACAACAAGAGATTCGGAAAGCGCTTCGAAACACTGATCGGATCGCGCCGGGAAAGCCTGATTTGGACCTAGCATTATTGGTGTGCATCGACAATCGGTTTGGTTGTAAATCAACCCAAGGTCATTATTGTGGGAAGATCGCACAACCTTTCTACAGCGAGCTGTAGCCGCCATGTCTCACATATCACCAGTGCTCAATAGCCTAATAAAGTCGCGCGTTCGGCGGGAATTCGAACGCAGAACTCCCACTTCGGACACACTGAAACTCGTTCGGGAATTATTCCGCTACGACGAACAGCAAACGCTCTCGCTTTTCAAAAAGACTGCGGCGGATCGTCGTTGGAAGGATCGAAGCAAGCATTGATCTGGATGGTTTCGATCGCGGCTTTGTGAGTGAGCGCGGCGGCGTCGTTCCTTGTTAAAAAATACATGAAGAGCGACACGCATTAGATCGAACGTAATGGTGAAGGGAGAACATGCAAATCGCATTGGCGGAAGCAAAGACGACTATGAAGTGTCTATCAGCGCTCATCGAAAAGTATGAGCGACTGGTAAGGTGCGGCTCCAACGCGGCGTTGTACATGGAGTGCCACCGATCAAAAAAGGAGTGGCGAGTTAACAGAAGTTCAACTCCCATCCCGAGAAATGCAATTCCGCTACTTTTCCAAGTCCAACCATGCCAAGTGAGCGCCGGCGCTACGCCGAACCCCCCTGAGTGACACCATCAGATTGAGGCAATATCGAAAAGCGTTAATGACCCAAGTGAGCGCACGCCACTAATGCTGCTTTCAGGACTGTCGAGCTTGTTTCTGAATGGCCGATGTGGGTCGTAAGCCGCTATCGGCAGATACGCATTCAACTGCAGCTATTTCGGATCAGTTTTGGAAGCGGACGGAAGCTGCAGGCCGCGCAACGGAAACGTGTCTGCTTTGCGCCCCCATACTGGTCGTACGCCGCCATAGAATGCAGTCCTGAAAGTGGTCGTCCGCTGCGGCGCGCGTAAAAGTCCGCCAAACGGAACGAAAAGGCCGTTCATGCTAACGAGATGAAGGTGCACAGGTGCGCATATTCCGACACCCGGAGCCCTCGTTTAAGCTTACTCAAGAGGTCAAACGCATCACTCAGCCTATATCCGATAGACCACTCACCGAGAGCACTGAGATAGTATTGCATAAATAGAGAAGATTCGACTCTGAAACTGATGTAATTAGTGTATGATCACTATCACCGATATTGATAAAAATCCGGAGTTGATCATGCAACAACTCTTACAAATTTTCCTCGGCGCCTCCGCGTTGTTCCTGCTTTTCAAATTCTCCCTTGTCCCGCGCTCAAAGAGACGTACCGAAAGCGCGACGTCCTTGGGGAAGCGCCCAGGTGCGATTGCCCTCCACGCAGCCCTCGGAACATTTGCCAACCTCGTTTTCTGGTTTGCGGTCTCGGCCGGGGCTACTCTGGGCGGTCTCGCTTTACTGGATCGGATCACCCCCCTGAATCTGTCAGAGGCTGAACAGGCGCTTAGTCAGGTCCGGGACTGGTCAGGCTGGCTGAACGCGGTAACGGGCTCGCTTGGCTTGTTCGGCGCGGGCGCTGCTGCGCTTGGGCTTCTTTGGTACAGTCACCGGCGCACGAGACGCATCGTCGAAGAAGAGATCGCACGCGATATGTCCGCTGCCATTGCAGAGTTGGAAACCTTAGCGACGAACGGCGAACTGCCGGAGGCGTCACCGACTGAGACCATGCTCCTGATCGAGGCCGAGTTCGATAAGGTCCAGGCCGAGCTCGAAAAGACACAGAAAGATGGCGCCCCGGATACGCGCATCGCTGAAATTGCCAAGGAGGCGCAGAACCTTGCAGATCTGTACACTCAGGTCGATATCCTCTCCCGTGCCGAAAAAAAAGTGCAGGAGAAGATTGCCGAGCGCGCGGACGGGATGCCACAACGGCGTGGCGTCGGCACGTTTTTTGTGTCGAACGGGTTCCATGACACATTATCCGGTGTCGGCAAGGTTTTGGCGGCACTTTGCGTGCTCGCGATCATTCCGGCCTCGCTGGTACTGACCGGGCCGCTGGCGCTCGACAGTCTGGATACTAAGCGCATCGCACTGGAGGAGGATGCCCGGGACTTTGAGTTTGTCGTTGCGCGAGAGGAGATTAATCAGGCGTGGGCTTCCGCGGTAGCGCCACAAGACGATACAGCGGAGGACACTGAGCCCACCGAAGAAGATTTACAGATTTCAGCTGAGCTGGCGCAAGTCTTCGAAGCCAATAGTGTTCCAAGCTCCGTCATCCGGATTACAGGTCGTACGGTCCCGCGAACCGCGGTCCGGGTATTCCAGCGCGAGCAGGCGCGCCAAGCAATCCTGTTGCGGGCAGCCGCCAGGTCGCCTTTAGTTTCGACCGCGCTGGGCGGATCTGCGCCGACCAATCCGCTCGCACAGAATACGGATGAGTTGCTTGGCCGGCTGTCCCGTCCAGATCTCGGTCCACAGACCAGTATCGGGCGCCAAGTGCAGGCAGATGCATTGGAATTGGCGCGGCGTAACCCCGGCCAATGGACCGAGATCCGCAGGCGGTTCTCGGCATACCGGGCTTCGTTTGGTGTTGCGGCTCCCCCGCAGCGATTACAGGCGATCGTGGTCAACCAAGCGATTGGAAACATAGCCGGGAACGTAGGCACTTCTGGAGGGTTCTGGTCCGAGCAAGCGCGGAGCTTCGGCGCGAACGTCTCTGCCGAGGCCGCCGAGGCCTATACTCAGGCGGCCTCCCGTGCGTTTTTGACGGATTTCGCCCGGACAGGCGAATTGCCGGGGTCAGCGGTCCGGGCTGCTTCCAGCGCGGTAAGCGCACTACCCTCTAGTGATGTGGCAGCCCTGCGCCGCGTTGCTGAGCTGCCCCCCAGCGCCGATGACCTAACGCGCCGGCTGACAGCGAACAGACCGACCTTGACAGCACAATCACTTAATATTTCGGACGAAATGGCGGTACGCGCGGTCAACCGGGCTTCGGCTTCAGTGGGGCGGGGTATGGACGCCGCAGGTTCACTGGTCGAGTTCGCCGACCTTTTCCCCGGGCACGAGGGTCAAGAAATGGAAACCAAACGCGCCCGCGCTGCCCGCAAGGTCGGGCTCGACGGGGCTCCCCCATCGCGGGTGCGCGCGACGAGCGCCCAACTTCGCGAGTCCCGCGTCGCTTCGCGCCGGGCCGCTTCGTTCGTGCGCTTGCGTGGATTCTCGCGGATAGGTGGGGTGCTGATCGGCCGCGAGGCGGAAGAAGGCCCACCCTTGCGCGTGGACCATTTCGATTGGACCGTCGAGGGACGGACGTTCAACTATGAACTGGCAGTCGAGGGCGGCCCGATACAGAAGTTTGGTCCCTACGACGCCGCGATTGCCCATCTCGCTCTAGCCTATGCAGCAGATGGCCGGCCAACGACGGTCACAATGGTCACGGCACCTCCAGTGCCCGAGCTGCGAATCCTGATCCATCCCGCTTTAGTTGATACGGGCCTTGGTTGCCGCGCCCGTCGGCTGGACCAGTTCGCGGACGAAGCCGCGGCGCGGGTTGAAGTCCTTTCCCGGGTGCGTGCGATAGAAACACTTAGTGCCGAGGGGGAGGTCGCACTCTATAACTTGACGCAGGACCTGCAACTCCTGGCCATCGGATCCAGCCCCGTCGGTCAGCAGGCTCTGGAGAGCTACGGCATCTCGGAATTTGTTGACCACGCGCGGCAGAGACTCGGATCCTTTCGGCAAGGAGATGCCGCCCAGTTCAGGCTGAGCGACAAAGCTACCCCGTTGGTGATCGCGGACAAACCTGCCTTTTTCCATAGCGGGACGGTCGAGCTAATGGAGCAATGTACAGACGCCGACAAACTGGACGCCTATAGTGCCTGCATTCAGGAGAGGGCGACTGCCAAAGCGGGCGAGATCGTTCGCAGTGGGGCGCATTGGTTTGCGCCTCCTGTGGAGTATCAGATCTGGTCAGGCGTCCGTGAACGCGAATTCCAGGCAGATGCTGGGCTCGACTTTCTATCGGGCCGTAGCGAAAGTGCTCTCGGTCCGCTGCGGTTCATGGTCCAACTAGCGATCTCCAGCCCCGCCCATTACGCTGACATGTCACGTGAGTGGTATGAAGAGGACAATGAGGCGCGCGATAGCTTCACGGACCCGGACCCTTGGGAGTTCCCCGAAACGGGTGTGATAACCGGCCACGAGATCATTGGGATTCTGGATAACTCGGAAGAGCATGCGGATATCTATGGGGACATGGTTTCATTCACGCGGCTGCAAAGGATGTTCCGGATGGCTTTGGACGGAGCTATGTCGGAGTCCTTCCCTGTCGATGAACTCCCCGCAATCGCTGATGCGACGTTCTCGGCTGTGAACTCCGAGGCGCCGACAAAACGTTGGAACACCTTTGGCGGAGGACACATCGAAGCTAGCCTACGCGACTTGCTCTCCGGAGTACCAAAAACACCCGCTGTCCAGGCCTGCCTCTCGCTTGCCCAGCGCGATGATGCGGCGGAGATCCCGGATGACGAATGGAACGCAATTTGTGCACCATCGGCTCTGAATGCAAGCCTGACTCCTGATGATGCGAAGCGTAGCAACTATATTGCAGATCTGCGGGCCCTGCGGCGGGAGTTAGACCTCCAGCGGGATGACCGTCTCGAAAAGGTCTACAGCGCGTCTGGCTGCCCAAAACCTTGATCATACACGTCGCCTCGACTGGCGGTGCAAGTGTATCAGCGCGAGCGCGCACGATCTAATGAAAATATTGAAAGTCGAGGGTATCTATCCGCTTGCACTCAAGGCTAGAGATAATGCTGCTAAGAAGCCCCGGCTTTCATCCAAAAATACTATGTCAAGCGGCTGCGTACATCGCTTGGACACTCAGCCAACTTCAGTACAAGGATCGGCACGCCCGGGCGTTGGCAAAATATGCTATATGAATCCCCTAAATCAATCCGTCGTAGAGGAAGAACGTCGTCGCATGGTTGACTTGTCTAAGCGGGAAGCCATCCAAATGAGGATGATCTCGTTGAATGCACGTATTGGAAACTAATTGGCGCAGCGAAGCCGGCGAAACGGCCGGATTCGCACATCGCTAATGGAGTGTCCGCTAAGCGCCCCCAAGTCGGGCGTTGAGCGGTCTGACGTCGCATCCTAAAAGTGGACACTGCTAATGAAGGCGCAAAAGGTCAATGTTTCGGAAAGTTAAAAGGTTCGGCGTGCGGGTTGATCTTGTAAAAAGGACGGGAAGCGAACATCGGGCGATATGACGGTCGTCAAACCGCGGGGCAGGTTTTTCAGAGTTCAATCGTCGCGGTGTCGGCCAGCGTTTCCTTCACAGAATTCACAACCTACTAGGTAGCTGTGATCAGGAACGCCCCCAATCTGGCCCTCGTTGCAGAATTCGCAGACCTCCATGAGGTCAGACGATTCTAGACATTGGACGCAAACGTAGAGGTCATTGTGTTCCACGCCAGCGTGGTACCCAAGGCATTGCGGACAGTTTATTTCGATTAGATCGAAATAGTTGTCGTATGTCGACGCTTCCCCTGTGTCTAAGGCTTCACGCAAAAAGTCTTCATCGACCGGAGTTTCGCAGTGGGGGCATTCGCTGGGCGGGCCTTCATAGGAATTGCATTTGATCTCTCCGCCGCAGGCGCCGTCTAAGCAATTAAAGGCTATCTCCGATCCGCTGTACGAGCAAACCACGCACGATCCTTGAGAGATGGCTCCATTAGGCGCAGCCAGCCGGACAGAGTCGAACTTGCAGCTTGGGCAGGAGGTGGTACGGTCGCCCTCGTCACGGTGCTTTTGCAGAACGTCGGCCTTGGAGTTGAACTTGGCCTCTAGGAATGCGCGATGGCGATCCATTTGGCGACCGACGATCTGAATCTCACGCTTGAACCCGTCAAATTCCTGCCAACTTTCGAGTAGCACTCTCAGCGACAGCCAGCCTGCGCACTGTTCCGCAACTATTTGGGCTGCGGCCTGAGGATCGTCCGCCCGGTCGTCCGAATGAACAAAGTGGACCATCTTGTTGCGGTGCTGGGCAATCTTTAAAAAAACGTCTCGCGAGTGCTGAGGAACGGAAATTCCCGCTATCTTGCGCAATCTTTCGAGTGTCTGCTCCGGAGTGACCGTCTTCGCATCTCCTCTGAAGAACGCGGCCTTGTCAGCCTGGTCGGGCTTGTCTAACAGGAGAGACCAGTGTTCTCTCATTAGACGAGCCTTCAAAAACAGTTCGATGGCAATGGCGAAGTGAACCGTCGAAAACTTCGCTGATTGTGTGTGCTCCGCAATCGCTTTCTCAACGAACTCAAACGCACTCGTAGCGAGAGATTTGAATAGCTCATCCTCGGACAGCACCTGAGCTTGCCCCTTGCTTGCTGCTGCCATGGTCATTGTCCCACTTCGTTATCACTACCGCCGACTAGCGCCTCGTAGGTGGCCAAGTATCTCGCCTCCCAGTTCGAGCCCCATACCGATAATGTCGCTTCGTGCTGGTCTTCCCCTTTTAAAGCGTCGTGCCACGGCGACGCCGCAGCAATAAATACCGGATGATTAAAGTCGTCGAACTGATCAGCCGTTATGTCAATGATAACTTCACCGTCCGAAAGCCAGACATGGGAAGCATCACCATGTCGACCGCAGATGTAACGGTACGTGCCGAACCCATTTTCTGCGAGATGATGCGCAAGAAGAATAGAAGCATCACCGCATGCACCACTGGGAAAGTTCTGAAGCGACAACCCATCGTCACAGCGGTTCTTTTCGAGCCTTGCTCGGAATTCTGCCACGATTGTTTCTAGCTTAGCCATGATAGGGATAACGAATGATCGACTTGCTCTTTGGGAGCAAGAGAAACCTTCTTGTGGGGAGTAGCCTAAATACCAAATCAGGCGTTCAAGGACGACTTTGCGCTCGAAGCTGCCGTATTTTTCTTGAGGTGCAAAGGTCGGCTTTGGGTCCGAAGCGCCAGCTTCCAAAACCTGACCGGACGCCTTGGCGGAGCCCATTAGGGAAATCGGTGTGTGCTTGACCCATAAGCGTTGGTGCCTTTACGCCCGCCACACCACGCTCTGTTCGACAATATCGCCGATGCTCCAGTGCCGCGCGCGCAGCAGCGCAAGCTCTTCGTCTGTAAAGGCGTCGCTGCGAATAGCGAGGCATAGCAAGTGCGATGGGCGTGTTACCGCGACGTAGTGCTGTTTTAGGCTCTTGCGCAATTCGGGCTTGTTGGCCGTCAGCCCTGACTCCGCGCCCGTCAGCCAACACTTGATCCGCTTAATATGCGATCCATTGAAATGGGTGTCGAAGACGAGCGTTGCGAGATGTGTCTCGCCTTTGACCGAATGGATCGAGCCGACCTTGATCCGAACCGCTGGCTCCGCAACAGGATAAGAAAAGACGTTGTCCGTCCTCGCGATGGCACCGTCGACAATGCGCTCGTCTTCCCACGCCAGGAATTCGTCGGCGCTTTCGGCGTGTACACCAGCACACAAAACGGTTGCGATGTCGGTGATCGGCTTCTTCCACGTCTGCCATGCTGCGGGGCCGGTTGGCAGTTCGCCTTCAGCCAGCTTCCAGCATAGGGCATGGAAGCGCCGGCCCGTCGCCGGATCATGTTCGAGAAGGCGGACAAGCTGGCGATAACGGTTGGCGAAATTCGGATGCCGGACGGCGGGATTGAGCACCGTCGACAGACTCAGCAGCGCGTCGGCGGCTTTCTGGACGATCGGTCGAAGATCGCCGTTTGCACTGGCCTCAAAAATACCGCGCCTGAGACAGCCGATGAGCGTGGCGGGCCGTCCCTCGATACGGGCGAGCTGGTGATCATAGCCGGACCAGTAGTGAGCTACGCAATTTGGCGCGTCGGGTCGGCTGGTGTCACGATGGATCGCTCCCACCGCCGCAAATACCCCTGTCGCGCGCTCCGCCGGACTGAACCTCGCTGTTAGAAGTTTGGCAAATGCTGGGAGCACCGACATTGGCTGACGGGTGTCGAACAGCAGGATCGCAGCCTGCTTGCCGTGCTCCTCTGGGGGATGCTGGCGCAGGCCGATCAGCCCTGGCGGCGTCAGCGCCAGCGGATCGGCCAGTGTCGCGATCTGACTGCCGAAGCGGTGGCTGTTAGCCACTGGGATCGCAATCGTAGGGTCCGGGAAAAGGTCGCTGTTCGCGCCGCTCAGGTCAGTTTCAGACGCACGGCCATAGATCGCCTGGTTCATGTCGCCGAACCGCTGGCGGACCACCGGCTCATCTCCTTCGATGAACAGGCGGCGGAGCAGCTGGGACTGAATTTCACTATTGTCCTGGACCTCGTCGAGGAACAGCATCGGAAAACGCTTTCGAACAGCGCCCCTCAGATCAGGGTTTTGATCGAGCGCCTGTCCGGCCCAAATCATCATGTCGTCGTGACAGAAGAACCCTTCCTCGGTCGTCGTTCGGCATGCGGCTATGAACGCTTGGTACGTTGGTGTCTGCTTGCCGAGCGTGCCATTGCCCCAGCGAATGGCGCCAAGATCATATCCGGCGTCCTGGATACGCAGGAGATCTTCACCACGTTTGTTCTCTTTCACCCTGGAGCGCTGAGCTTGCGTCAACTTGTGCAATCGTCGGCGAAGACAGATGTCGTCGTCGATCGCGACGAACTCGATTCCTTGCGATCGGAGCCAAGGCAACGCGACGAACTGGTTCACAAACCCATGGATCGTACCGATAAAGTGCGGGTAAGAGAGGATAGAGCGTCCCGTCGGGTTGGTGCCGAGGCGGTTCTCGATCTCAAGCCGCGCAACATTGGTATGCGACAGGACACAGATACCTGCGCTCGGAGACGTCCAGCGCTTCGCCAGTATCGCGAGCTTTGCAATAAGCAGTGTTGTCTTGCCGCTGCCTGGGCAGGCATCGACGTCGATCGACGCGTTCGAGCGAAGCACGTCGAGCCGCGCGTCATTGTCGTCCGGCCCGTGAAATGCCTGGACCGGCAAACCGAGGCTCGCGCAGGCGGCACCGATCTCCTCGTCGGTGACAGGCTGACCTAGAAGCTGGGCGATGCCACTCACGCGAGCCCTTCCCCAGCATTGCGCGTCGCGTAATCTATCGTGTCGACGACATAAGGCGGCAGCGCCGCCCGGAGCTCATCTGCGGAAAGACGCCCGCGTGCCGACGCGCGATCCAGAAGCGCCGCCAGATATTGGGCGGCGATCGCCTTTGAGGCGCCGCCTCGGAACTTGGCATAGACCGATGTGCTGCGCCGCTCCGGGTCTAGGCCAGCAATGTCCCGGAAGCTTCGCATGGAGGATCGTACGACATCTGCAATGGTCGCTCGCCCGGCGTGGATGCGGGCATCGGCTGCCGCAAGGTCAGCTGCGATCCAGACCTCGCGGGCAAGCCCAAAATGCGCAAGATCATATTCGAGCGTCCATTCATCCGCGACGAAGGTGCGGACCGACTGCCCCGTTGCGCGCGCCTCGATCGAAGCGCGCAAGGTAACGAGACCGTCCGCGTCGAAATCATCCTTCTTCCGCCATTTCCTATTGTTTTTCGCGGGGACCGAGCCATCAGCTGCCTTGAGTCCAAGCATGGCCGGTGCGCAGTCGGGCATCACGTCCATGTCAGTCATACAAGCGACCGGAATATTGAGTAGCGCCTTCTCAGCCTCCGCGCGCCGTTGGAAGATGCGGCCGTAACGACCGAGTCCCGTGCCGCCGGCATTGACGACTGACACGCCGTGACGCGCCAGATCACGGCCAATCAGCCGGGCGAGAGTCGGCAGCAAAATGTTTTCCGCGTCATCCTCGACGATAATGACCCCGCGGGCGAAGAAAAGGTTTGCCCTGGTTGCATCGAGGAACCGCTCGAGAAATGCGTAGTCCGCCGGGTCAAGCAAGGTATGCTCCGGACCCATCGGAAACGCACGGCCTCCACGTACGAGGACGAGGTTTTCAAGCTTGAGTGACGAGGCGAGCGACGGGCTGTGCGTTGTCATAACGACCTGTAGCCCGTGCTCGGCGCCCTGATCCACGGCCGCCTTCTGTTTCAGGAAATCGACCAGCAGGTGTTGTCGCTGAGGATGGAGGTGAGCCTCGGGCTCTTCGATAAGGAGCGCGGGAAACCCATCGCGCTCCTGGCTCAAGAGCAGCAGCTCGGAGGCCATGAAGAGTAGGTTGTTCGAACCGAGCCCACGTCCCGGCGGCGGGTCCGCGACACCATCGTCGCGCAGATCGAGCTCGAGCTTCTCAAGCAGCTGCCGCAGCCGGGCGGCTTTGTCGCCGCGCGCGCCGCTGACGGAGATCGTACCTTTGAGGGCGTCGCCTTCGAACGAAAGCTTTGCGAGATAGTCGTCGTTGAGGCGTGTGCGCGCGCCACCGATCCCGGGCTGCCGCTCGAGCAATTCATTGGCGAAGTCGCCGATGCCCAGGACACTCAAGGTCGCGGGATCGTCCGGAAATGCGGCCGGGTCGAAATCGACGCCGCCGGTCGCGATCTCCTCGGTTTGCTGGAGGATCTGCGCAAGGCGCGAGCCCCGTCCTGCGGAAAGCGCCTGATCGGCATCGCGCAACGGACGGAGATAGGTCGTACAGAGCAGCGCCCGTGCCGCGGCCTCAAGCGCCGGCCCTGTGCCTGACGCGCCGGAACGGCATTCAACGTTTGTGAATCGTCGCGAAGGCCCGCGAGACCCCGCCGTCGCCTGCCAGTGAAGGAACAGGTATGCCTTACCGTCGAGATATGTGAGGTGTTCAAGGAACGCGCCACAGTCGCCTGGGCTCAGCGCATCGAACCGGAGCAGGATACGGATTTCGTTTCGGGTCCCGCTTCCATCCGCAGGCTGATGAAAATCAGCTTCTGCAACCCGGAAATACTCCTGCCCGCGCGTCCCAAGCACAAGCCGAATGGCGTCAATGATCGCGGTTTTACCCGAATCATTTTCACCGACAAGAGCGGCGATCCCTGCCGGCAAGGACAGGCGAAACCCGGCGTCGCCTTCGCCAAACGTTCGGAAATTCTCGATTCTGATTTCAGCCAGTCGCACGTATCCCTCCGGGAGCGCTCACCGGCGTGATATCGCTCGAATCTACCATAGCGCGATTTTGGTGGCAGTGCATCCTCGGAGGCCAGCTGTCTTCAGCGAGATTCATCCGCTTTGTCGAGAGAAGCTCTGGAACGAGAGCGGGTCGCGACCCAGATGCCCCGGATACTCGAAGGCACGGATTCGGCGGATGAACGAAGGGCGGCTTTAGCGGGATTGGCAACCAAAGCTGCCAGTCCCCTCCCGGCCCCAAACAAGCCGGACGGGAATGCGCCCCCATTCCGGTCGTACAGCACTTACGGTGTCTATCCCAAAAGTCGCCATTCGCTTTGTTACTGCATGCAAAAAGTCTCAAGCGGGCCAAGAATGGTCATGATTTGCTCGCGCTACGGCATCCGCCTTGTTATTCATCCACAGCGCTTCACGCACTTCGCGACGCCTCCTTCTAGAGCAGCACTCCATTCCGACGTTCCACCCGTGGCTGTCGAACTGGACATGGCGGCCGATCAATATGGCAGCGGGTGCATGGTCCCATCCGGCAGCATGACCGGCAGCCGCAGGTTCCTGATGCACGAGGTGTCCAGTTCAGCTTCCGGGTCCTCTATGAACGCCGCAGTGATGTCCTTGGCGCACTGGCTGTAGCGGATCGTGCCATGTCCGGACTCGGGCACCAGAACCACTTGAGCGTTGCTGTAGTTCTGAACCGCCAGCTCTCCCCAGACCCCGGCGGTCTGGGTGTCGAGCTCGCCGTTCATCGACAGGACGGGCCGGTCGCTCGATCCGACGGTGGTCCAGTTCTCGCGCGGATGCTTTTCGAACAGGGGACAGTTCGTATCGAAAGGCGCGACCATCTCGACTAACGCCTCCTGCATCAGCGGGCCCCACGAGCCCTCTTCCTTCATCAGTGCGGCAAATTTCTCGCTCGAGTTCCAGCCGTCTGCATAATCCTCCTGGCAGGCGTAGAGGTAGAGCTGGAGATCGCCTTCCACGTCCTTCACCGTGCCTTCGTTGTCCTCCCGGATCAGAGCAAAGACGCGGGCGACCTCCGTCGGGGAGAGTTGCCGGGCCAGGCCCGACAGATCAGCGGCGGAGTCCGGATCCATGTGGGTTTCGATCAGCTTGATCAGCAATGGCGCAGAGGGCTCCTTGAACCGCAGGTCGAGGTAGTCGCGACCGACCGCGAGCCGCGCGGATGGATCCGGGATGGCGCGGATCGCGGCGGCCAGTCGGTCATCGAATATCCCGGCCAGGTCGGCGCTGCGGGCATCTTCGTCGAGGTCGCCTTCCAGCAACGCTGCCGCGCGGGCGACCGTCTCTTCAGCGATCTTCATGTGGGCGGCGGCAGAGAGCATCGCCTCGACCTGGGCCATCTCGGCCTCGCTCAGTTTCGCGGCCTGGGCAGCGGCGCGAGCGGCCTCGGCGCTCGAGGACGCAGGCTTGGGCGGAAGCGCGCCCGACCGGAGCTGGTCCATCAGCGTGGTGTCGCCCTTTTCCAGCTGGGTGACCATCAGGGGGATATAGGGCGTCGCGGCGTTGTATTTGCCTGTGACATTCACGCGATCGTCGATCACCTCGAGCAGGGCATTCACGCCGATCTCTCCGTTCGGGCCGTCGATCGGGTTCGCGCCAAGCTTTTCGAACACTTCGAAAGTACGGGCGACGATATCGGGATAGGCCGCAGCACAGACCGGGTCGCGTTCGCAGGGCGCGAGGCTCAACTGGATCGGCGCCGAATGCGACTGCCAGAACATCGAGTACAGCGGCAGCCAGGGCGGCGCGTTGCCGTCGATCACCGCCGACCGGATGCCCGGCGGGTTCTGACGCAGGATCTCCATCGTCAGCTTGGTGCCATAGGAGACGCCGTAGATATTGTAGCTGTCATATCCAAGCGCCAACATCACGGAGGGGACATCCATCGCGTTCTGCTCGGTGTTGATGAGCGAATAGTCGATACCCTTGGCCTCAAGCTCGTCAAGGCAGCTCTTGACGAACTCCTTCTCGAGGTTCGGAACATCGATCCCCTTGATGCGGGAGTCGATCACCGGCCCCAATTGTGCGCCCAAAGACGAATAGCAATCCATCTCGGGGGCGCTTGAATCCACGCCGCGCTCGTCAATGGCAATGACATCGCGCCGTCCGCGAAGATGCTCGAAATAGCTGATCGTCTTGGCGACATTGCGGACCGTGCCGCTGCCCGGGCCGCCATGCAGGTAGATCACCGGGTCGGCGGCGGGCGTCAGCGAATGCGCCTTGTAGAGGTTGAATGCGATGTTGATCTTGGGGCCTTCCGGTGCGCGGTGGTCGAACGGCACCTCGACGGTGCCGCAAATAACAGTCTTGCCGTCGATCTCGGTGGGCGCGGTCGGGCGCGCGCAGGGAGCGATTGTGACCGGGTAGGCCGGGTCCGCGCCACCGGCTTTCAATGTGGAGAAAGCTTCGGGGTCGGGTTCTGCGATCAAAGCGGCGATAAGGGTAAAGATTTGCTCAGGCGTCATGGTTGGCTCCTTGCGGTCTGGTCACTGCGCCTTTGGCGGAATGTAGAATGCGGGTTTCAGTCCGGCGGCGCATGCCGCGTTCACCAGCACGGACGGATCTTCGATGAAGCCTTCGGCCACGTCCTTTGCGCATTGCGAGAACTGGATGACCGCGTGGCCTGCCTCGGGGAAGAGAACGGCCTGTCCGTTCGACAGAGTTCGCACGACCTTCTCTGCGGCGTCCGGATCGGTTTGCGTGTCCTTGGTGCCCGACATCGCCAGCACCGGGATGTCACTGACCACCGGATCGTGGAAGCCCGCGCGCGGGTGTTTTTCGAAAAGGTCGCAGAAGCCGTACAGAGGCAGGGTCGACTTGCTCACGCCCGCGTCGAGGGCCGGGAAACGGTACTTGGCCGCCACAGCGGCGTAGCCCGCGCGCGTGTTGAAGGGAAAGTCCTCCTGACATGCAATAATGCCGAGCGTGAACATCATCCGCGACCGGGCGGTCAGGTTGGCCGCATCCGTCCGCGCCCGCTCGTAGAAAGCATCGACATCTTCGTCCGACATCGCGGCGACTAGGCCAAGAAGGTGAGGTTTCTCTATGTCCGGCACATGGGTTTCGATCAATGTCTCGATGGCTGCGCGGTCGGGCGTCTGACCGATGAACATCGCGTAGTCCCGCAGCAATGCCAACAGGGTGTCCGCGTCCATGGTCCTGGCGACCCCGGACAGGGCGTCGTCCAGCAGCGCCTCGGTATTCAGCGCGCCAGACGAAGCCAGGTTGTCCGACAGGGTCGACAATAGCTTGGCGACCGCCGCTTCGGCGCTGCGCATTTGATCGATCTCCATCAGGGCGATCTCCGCGATCGTCCTGTCGAGATCACCGAGGCCCGCACCGTATCGGGCGAGAACCGCGCCGGTGGTGGGAATGAAATTGAACCCGCCGGCCATCAGCTTTTCCAGCGTCGCCGTTTTCCCAGCAGCAAGTTCCGTGAAGACTTGCGGCAGGTAAGCGGTAAAGGGCATGGCGCGGCCATTGCTTGCATCGAGGATTTGCATAAGCACTTCCTGGTCTATGGCTTCACCCGCAAGCGTCAGCTTTGGCTCCTCTGCCAACCGGCGGCCTGCCGCGTGCACCGTCTCTTCGAGATCCGGATAGGCAGCAGCGCAGGCCTTGTCTGCCATGCAGTAATCCACCACCCAGCCCAACGCCTGATCGGGTGAAACGCCATTGGCATCGTAGGCCGGGCTGTCGACACGGCTGATGCTGTCGATAACAAGGCTTCTCAGGCCTTCAGGTGCGCTACGAAGGAGTTCCTGCCCCAGTTTGGTGCCATAGGAGATCCCAAAGGCGTTGTAGCCGGGATAGCCGAGCGCATCCATGATCGCGCGCACATCCCGGGCGCTCTGCGTCGTGTTGTAGAGAGACAGGTCGATACCGGAGGCAACTGTTTCCGCCAGGCATTTGGCCAGCGGATCGTCCGGACCGAACAGCGTCTCCTGGTTGGCCTCGGCGAACTGCTGGAAATCCGCAGCCACCTCATTGTAGCAGGCAATTGTGCGATCCGAGATGCCTGCGCCGCGCTGGTCGAACAAGACCACGTCCCGACGGTCACGCAGGAATTCAAAGAGGGTCGCGTTCATCGGGATCTTCTGCACCGTAAATCCGCCGGGACCTCCGTGCAGATAGATGACCGGATCCGGTGCCGGCGCGGTCGAGTGTGACTTCAGCACCGCAAAAGCGAGCGGGATCGTCGTGCCGCCTGTGGCATTGTGATCCTCCGGCACGTCCACCCGTCCGCAGATCACTGTTTTGCCCTCGACCTCCAGCGGGCCAAGCGGACGCGGGCAGGCCTCAACCGTGACCGGATAGCGGTCATCGTGTCCACCCTCCTTCAGCTTGTCGAAAGCCGGTTCCGTCGCTGCCGTGAGCAGAGCAATGAGAACTGGAAGGATCTGGTCTGGCGACATTGTTCGGCTCCATCAAGACTGCGCTGTTTTTGGCCAGCTGACCGGTGCCGTCGCGAAAAGACGACACCGGGGTCTGCTGGAAAGAGGCCACCTGCGCCATCTCGGACGAGGTGGACCGATTTCGAAGCGGTCAGAAAATGACGTACCCGCCTGTTCCATTCGTGAGCATCATTGTCAGTGTACTTCCATTTCCACTGCGGTTCCTGGCAAGCACCGCCGTGCCATGCGCTCCATTGACGCAATGGACCGTCGTGCTCTCGCTCCCAACCACACCCGGTGCATGCCGGAACAGGCCGGTGCAGGTCAGTCCGCCGCCGTTGATGGCCAAGGCATAAGCGCCTTCCCTGTGACCGAAAATCTGACCATTCAGCGAGCCACCTCCGTACACCATTCCCGAACCCGAAATGCTGATGTTGCCGGCAGAGGCCGAAACGCTGTGATTTGCACCGGGGCTGTTCTCACGCAGATAGCTCTCCACGGCATCGTGGGCCCTGGAACGTTGCGAGCGCGAGCAGGAACTGCCTGCGTTGATGGCCCTCCCGATCGGGTTGAACAGCACCGTGCAGCCACTCGCAAACCGGACTTCCATCTCCCCGGTGTTTCGGGCGTGCAATTCCGGGATGTCGGGTCGGCCTGCTATTGTGCCGTGGGTGGGCGCGCCGCTCTCACGCAGGAACCGGCCCGCTGCCCATCCCGATATCTGCCCGTTCGGCGTCTCGAGATGACACCACCTCGCATTGCCCGAGCCGCGACATCCGAGGTTTCTGAAGACGGCCCCGTTGGGCGCGCGAGCCACCACCGGGTTTGAGGTGCTCGGGCCCGAACGGACGTTTAGCGTATCATTCGAGGCCACGCCGGTGACCTGCCAGTAGTCGGGTCCCATCTGGGCGCTGGCGCTGCCGGGCAGGAGTGTCAGCCCCGCAGTCAGCGCGAGGGCGACACCTGCGACTGCTGATCTAAGACGCGGCGTAACGGAATAGGTGCGAAACATCATTGTCTTACCTCCACAAGATCTAGATTGGGCGACGAAGCCGTCGCGGCGTCATCGAGCCTGGCATGCGTGTTCTTCACCATAGGCATCGCTGACGCTGATGACGCCGTCGCCCATCACCAAACCGCCGGCGCTTCGCAGGTAGTAGGTTCCAGGAGCGTCGGGCGCGAGTTGTGCGCCGATATAGACGCTGTCACCTTCCTCGACACGTACCCCGGGCAGAGCAGTCGGAAAGGTCTCCACGGTGAGCGCGCGCGGGCCGCAAATCAGCTCGACGATTTCCGATGGCGGTTCAAGCATGAACTCTGCAACCAGTTCCGCCTCGCGGCGCAGGTATTCGGTTTCGACGCAGGCTCTCAGTTCGGGCTCTTTCCAGCACTCGTCCCGGCCGGATATCCAACCGCGCTGCATGGCGCGAAGGGTCTTGGTGGTTGCCTCTGCGTCGACATCCAGGCCTTCGGCGACGCTGACGGCTGCAGCGAAGCGGTCGGCCAGACGCCGGTCGAGCGCGGCCAGTTCGGGCTCGTCGCAGATCAGTTTTTCGGCGGAACTCTCGGCCTTGGCGCAGTCAAAGGTGGGGCCGTCCTGAGCCTGAGCGGCGGCGGGACACATGACCAGACAGGCAAGAATTGAAATGGTTCTCAGTGTCATGGAGTTATCTCCTAAGTTTGGGTTCATGCAGCATCCATCCCGGCACCCGCGGCCAGGGCAAAGATCGCCCAATCGTTCAGGATATGCGTACCCGTGGAGGCCCAGATGTTGCGCGTGATGATGAAGGGCATCAGCAGGATGATCCGGACAGGCACAAGTCCGATAAACGCCTGCGCCACGTTCCACTGGTAGGTCGGCAAGTGAATTGCCGCAAAGGGAATGGCGGCGACCAGCGCGGCAAGACAGACTGCCAGCTTGCGCGACACGAAACGGTCCAGCAGCGTCAGAACAGCCAGAAATGGAAGGATGGTGAAGATCTCTTCACCGAGCAACTGCACGGCACTCCAGGCGAAGATCAGAACAGTTTCCGGGGCCGAGGCCGAAGCAACCATGTCGCCGATCGGATTGCTCACAGTATGGAAATATTTGACCAACAGGTTTCCCACGGTGATCGTCACGACAGCGTTCAAGACGAAAAATGCGATCATCAAGCCAAAGTCGCGCGCCGTTGGTGTTCGGAAGAGAGCCAGCGGAGCCCTTGACCCCGCAACGATTGCCAGTGCGCCCAGCGGGATCAAAACCAACAGAAACGGCGGGATGAATCCTGCCAATCCGCTGTGAAGCCGCAACTGTGTCGAGGTGAAGACCCAGTAGGCAGCGGCGACAGCAACAAGGACGATTATCCAACCGACCGGGCTGAGGCCGACCGGTACGCCACGGTAGTAAGGAAAATCAGTATTGGCCCGCTCGAAAAAGAATAATTCGGCACTGCGGGCCTTGTTGTCGTTCTGTGGCATGCCTGCGACCTCGATGGTTCTGGAAGCAACCCGAATGCTCCGGGCTCGTTTTTACAACAAGTATGGCCGGCACGATCCGAGACTATCCAGCATCCTGGATGCGGGCTATCCGTTCTGCGTTGGCGCTATCCGGATTGCGGACGAGGCCCTGCGTGCGCGGGCAAGCGTTGCTGATGGGGGCTCCCCGTAAGTTGACCGGTAAGTCGTTGCAAAACGACCCAGGTGCGAAAAGCCGCAGCCCAGCGCGACGCTGGTAACCGACGCTGTGCCACCCGATAGCAGTTGTGCTCGCGCATTTTCCAGCCGGTGCGCGGTGAGGCGCTCCCACGGTGTCTGCCCCAAGGTCATCCGGAACGCGTCCTGCAACTGGCGGACTGAGACGCCAACGGCTCTGGCAATGATGGGTACAGTTAGCGGTTCGCTCGAATGGGCATTCATGTAATCGATCGCGCTTCCGACAAGCCCATGCTGTGAACTTCGCATCGGCAGGGTGTCGGTAGCTACCGCAAAAAGGCACCGGATATGTTCAAGCACCAGGGCCGCAAAAAGATCGGATGCCGGCCTATGGACCAGGGTCGGCGCAGAAGACTTGAGGTCAGCAAAGAGATAATCCATCAGCCCGCGAACGCCTGCCAAGGCCGTCGAGGCTATGGGAACGACAGGGCTCTCGCCAAGCTTGGGAAGAACCCCCTTTGTTTGATGTTTCTTCAGGGAGATTTTGGCCAGATTGGCCCTGAAGTCGCGGTGTGCGAGCCTGTCCACACGTGTCCATCTTTCAGATGGGCCGAGCGCGAGAGCGGTTCCTTCACCGATAACCTGCTCCCGGCGATCCATGCGCACCCTGGCAACGCCCCTGGTTGGCAGCATGACAGTTAGAAAAGCATCGTCGGCCAGGTCGATTTCATGGCCTGAGGAGACCACGCTCAAGAGACTGACGCCAATCACCGGAAACTGCGCGGATGCTACACGCAAGCAGCGGTTTCTGTCCCGCGTCATGTTGAACTGATCGGGTGCGCTGAACAGCAATGATCTGTAATCGGAGCTGCGGCTCTCGTTTTCATCCCAGTGCTTTGAAGCGTAGTTCAGCATGGTCGCGCCGCCAGATTCTGCTTTCTCTAATTTAACGATAACAGAGACAGCAGATTTGTTGTAGCTGCTCCGACAGCGAGATTGATGCTGATGTTTCAATCCTGCCGGTACTTGTCCGCAGATCGTCAGACTGGAACCGCTTTGACAGTCGGCAGATAAAATGAACGCAAATTGCCGGTGCCTTGTTTTCGAAGTGAAGTATCGGGTCAAAGCGGTGTGCAGACGGCCAACATTCAGGCTCCGCTTGCTATGAAACCTTTTGTGCGATCAAAAAGCGCTGTCGGAGGAGCATCGATCATTCATGGGTGGCGGCTTGAACATGGCAAGAATACTGGGCGCGATCACCGCCATTGCGGCGTGGACCAGCTTCGCCATAGCGTTGCTTATTTCCGGCAGCGGTGTCTGGACTATGAAAAGCCCGACCATGATCGTCAGCTCTTTGGTTGGTGCTGTTTTTCTCCTTGTTGGTCTGGTACTGCACAAGATAGGCCATGCCTATCGACCCCTTTACCTGGAACTCGACGGCTCTCCTGAAGTAATGCGCCTGGGGCGATGGCTTTACATTGGATGCGCCATCCTCCTTTTCGCACTCGTGTTCATCCTCCTTGGCGTCTTGTTCCGCCTGTCGGAGGGGTACGCGGTTTTCGGATAGCACTGTTCAGGGTGACCGTTGCGACTTGCCTTCGAACTCCTTCGCAATCCGACAAACAGCAGCAATCGTCCTATGCGCTCCCTTATGAATTCCGCATGATCACGAAATCAGTCGAAGAGCGGGTTTCTGGATGGGCGGGAAGATCGGTCAGCATCATGGTCGCGCCCGGATGCAGGTTGCGGGCAATCTGGCCGTAGACATCCGGCGGGATCACCAGCCGTGCCGTCACTGCGATTTCGCGCTGCACATCCACCGCCGCCTCATCGCCGGTTCCAAGGCCGATCGCTATCCAGTCATAGACATGGGTTGCCGGATTCATCCCCTTGAGCAGGTATACGTGCGTGCCAAGCGGCAGACGCCGGTGCTCTATGCCGATACCGGCACTGATAAATTCCTTGCCGTTCTTGAGCGCGATCAACCGGCGGTCGGCGCTGCTGACGATTATGGCAAAGGCTTCGTCCCGTTCACCATCCTTGTCCCGAGGCAGGTTCTTGCCGGCAACGTTGCCCGTCATGGTTTCCACCGCCTGAAGGTCTGAGTTGGCCAGCACCAGCCCGGCATGACTGAGACTGCCGATTCCCGAGCGTGAATTGGTGACGATGACCGGGGTGCCGTTGTGGGTCACACCGAAGAGCAGATCGGCAAAGGCTTTGGGAAGATGCACGCAGCCATGGGAACTGGGATAGCCCGGCAGCCCTCCGGCATGCAACGCGCAGCCGCCGAAGAAGAACTGACTGTCGGGCATGGCTGCGTTGTTGTAGGCTTTGGAATGATGCAGTTTTTCCTTTCGAAGCACTGAAAACACGCCGGTCGGTGTCTCATAGCCCTTTCGCCCCGTCGACACCGTCGACACCCCGATTCGGATGCCGTTTCGGTAGACAAAGGCAAGCTGGTCAGCCAGCGACACCAGCACCGCCACCGGGCCGCCCGGTGCCCGCTCCGGATACCAGGACCACTCCCCTGGCTTGAGATCTGTGACGGGCTTCTCGGTTTGTGCGGAGCTGCCGCCATTGGCAGCGATGAGTGCTGCCACACCGCCGGTGGCAAGAAAGCCTCTGCGGGTTATCTTTCCCTTTTTCATGCTCCTGCGCTCCTGTCCTTTAAAGTGACCGGCCCCCACCACGCCACTTCGAACGGCCTAGCCTGCCCACAGAATAATACTCATTTCCAGCTCAGAGCGAACCCTCGTTACTCAGAGATGTGATCGCCGTTGTGCTTCTGTCAGAATAGCAGATGTGGCTCCATCGTGCACGTTGCGGCCCGTTGATGGGCAACCGGTGTGCTATCCGGCCCCTGTTTGGCCACGCCGTGATCGAGCACACGGTCAGCAGTTTGAATTCGGCCTGTCTCTCATCCATACTCAGTTTCACAAAGGCCTCTCGAAGAAGCTGCCAGGACGTGTTTTGAACGATTTGGCTGTCTCCCGCAGGGCTAGGCCACGAGTGGAGCGGGGAACCGTGTGCAATGGAATCTGAGACGGGGAACCGAGCAAAATCATGGGTTTCAGCGGCACTGATGATCCTGGCGTTGATGCTGCCTTTGCTCGCCGGTGCACCCACCGAAAGCCTTGCTCAAGAGAGCCCGGAAACAGACAGCAATTTGGAAGTCGTCGATCCTGCTGATCAATGGAACGAGACTGCGGCACGTGCACTGGAGGCTCTGCGCAGCGGGAAAGCCTCCAGCTCCGCCTTTGAAGTGTTGCGGCAGAAACTGGCTGACGAGCGTGACCAGGCCTTGGCTATTGCCGAAAGCGGCAGCATTTTATCCAAATCGGTTCAGGCACAGATTGACGCGCTCGGTGCTGCACCGGACGGTGACGGCAGCGAACGCGCGGACATCGCTGCCCGCCGTGCCGAGCTCAATGCATCCCTTGCGGTTGCCGATGCACCTGTAATTGCGGCCCGGGAGGCCTTTAACCGCGCAAATGTTCTGATCAGCGAAATTGATAGCGTCATCAGGGCGCGTGAGAGCGTCGAGCTTACCACTCTGCTGCCCACGCCGATCAACCCATTTAACTGGGCCGGCGCCTTTGCTGAAATGCAGGACTATTTGGGACGCGTGCTGGTCGAATTCGAAAAAAGCATTGCCAACCCGTCCAAGGCAACCCCTCTCAAAATCCGCCTGATCGCTGCCGGTCTCCTGCTGGTGCTGTCACTTGCGGTGGTGTTCATCATCCTGCCCGTCACTCTCCGCTCGATGAATGCCAGGGCCAGACGTGTCGACGCCAAGACAACACATTCAGGTTGGGGATTGCTGGCGGTGCTTGCGCGGCTGGTGCTTGCTTCGCTGGCAGGCATCCTCGCCTATTCGGCCTTCAGCACACTGGACATTTCCTCCACCGCCGCGCGCTCACTGATCCGGGTGGTGCCGGCCATCGGGGCATTTCTGGTCGTCAGCTACTGGCTTGGCTACGTCATCTTTGCTCCGGATGCGCCCGAGCGCCGGCTTATGAAACTGCCGGATCATCAGGCCCGTACGGGCTTCTGGATCGTCATGGGCGTCGGATTGGTTCTCGTCGTCGAACTCGCCATTGAAGCATCGGAGAAGGACATGACCTTTCTTCCGGGCACTCATGCCGTGGCCAGTGTGTTTGCGCTGCTGCCAGGTGCGTTCCTGCTGTGGGTATTCGGCTCGATGGCACAACGTTCCACCAAGGCGCAGACTGAGAGCGACAGCATCGAGGACCCAAGCTACACAGCAGCGCTGGTGCAGTTGCTGGCGCGGACACTGCAGGTGTTGGCCATAGCCATTGTGGTGCTGACGCTCTCCGGCTTTACCGCGCTGGCGCGGTTCGTGCTTTCGGGCTGTGCGCTGTCGCTGGGCGTCATCGGCATTCTGCTGGCCACCGACAAACTGATTGTTTCCGCGCTGGGACTGGCCGCGGGCGTATCCGGACGGGAACATGACGAAACTCGCCAGAGTTTCCTGTCCATTGCCATCGGTCTGACGATGAGCATCGCCGCGTTGCCGGTGATCGCACTCATCTGGGGTGCCCGTCCGGCCGACATTTCCGAGTTTTGGCGTTTGATGACCGAAGGAGTGGTTGTCGGCGGAACCCGATTGTCAGCCACCGTCGTGCTTGTCTTCGCCTTCACACTTCTTGCCGGACTGGTGGCGTCGCGCTGGCTGCAACGGTTCCTCGGATCCGCGGTGTTGCCGCGCACCCATCTCGACAGCGGCGCGCAATCCGCATTGCGGACCGGGATTGGCTATCTCGGAGCCACTGTGTCGTTGATGCTGGCCGTTGGCTTTGCCGGTATCGATCTGTCCAGCCTTGCCATCGTCTTCGGCGCGCTCTCCGTCGGGCTCGGCTTCGGCCTTCAGGCCGTCGTCTCGAACTTCATCTGCGGCATCATTTTGCTGATAGAACGTCCTTTCAAGGAAGGCGACTGGATCGAGGTTTCAGGCTACAGCGGCATCGTCCGCAAGATCTCTGTACGCTTTACCCGCCTGGAAACCTTCGATCGCGACGATGTCATCGTGCCCAATACGGATCTGATCACCGGAACGGTAAAGAACATGACACTGAGCACGATCACCGGGCGCGTGATCGTCCCTGTCGGCATCGCCTATGGAAGCGACATAGAGAAGGCGGAAAGTATATTCGTCGACATCATGTCGGCACATCCGGATGTCCTGCGAGAACCGGCGCCTGCCGTCTTGTTCAGGGGGTTGGGCGACAGCGCTCTCGATTTCGAGCTTCGCTGCTTCATTTCCAATGTCGGGCTGGGGCTGACTGTCCGGTCCGATCTGCTCGCCGGCGTCTACCGGGAACTGGACAAAGCCGGCATCGAGATACCATTCCCGCAGCGCGATCTGCACATCAGGACATCCTCTGGTCCAACGGATCTGTCAGCGCAGAATCCCTCTGAAGCGGAGCCGACAACCTCTCCGCAACCAGGGTGATTTCGTGCTCAACTCATCCCCATCAGGCCGGACCAATGGACGTGCTCAGGTGGCGCGGTGGCCCTTGATTGTTTCTGCTGATTGCCGGTCTCCTGGCGCTTCACTTGGCGATTGCCACGAACGCGAGCCTCTTGAGGCGGCGTGCCGCAATCGCAATTGCCTGTCTGGCGGCATTGCCTCTCACATTAGGGCCAGTCGTTCCGATTGCCCATTTCATTCTTGAGGCCATACGCAGGCCACTTCTTTGGAGTGCGCAGACTTTCGCCGCTCTGCTTGTGCTTGCACTCGTGTCGCATCTGGCCATTGCAATGGAAGACGGGTACCAGTTGGTATCTTGGGTTCCCTTCTTTGGTAACCAGTTTAATCAAACCTTATTGCTGAAATCGCCAATCTGGCTGTCAGACGATGAGCTAGGCCAGCCAACGCCAGGGCTGTGGGACGAACCAACCCATATCGGGAATTGGTTGGCAGCAGCAGCGGAGTGCGTCCTTCTCGCCTTTTCAGCATGGTCCATCCAGGAATTGATTGTGGTTTATTGCGGCTATCCGGTTCTCAATGCGGCCTTGGCACACGCGACGCTCAGCCGATAGTGTTTCTGTTGCCAGACCGCTGCACTCTATGGGGTACCCGACCTCGGACTAAACAACATCTGAAACTTCGGACATCCGCGAACCTTTGCCGCAAAGAGAATGGAAGTCTGCAATCGGCCTGACGCGACGTCGACAGTCAAAGGCGAATGTCTGTTTAACCGGCTTCGTTCCCACAAGCTGCCAGTCCGCTCCCGGCCCCATTCCAGACGTTAAGTAAGATCAGCTTTAGCTGGCCGCACGTGCCCTAAGGGGATCATTCCTGCCCTTCACCTGACCGAATTCCGCTCATAGATACCCTTAGCCCGCTCATAATCGGGATCAGCTGAATTAATCTCTCTGCGCTCGAAAGCCAGGTAGAGCTCGAGCTCGCTGCGGTTAGAGAGTGCCCGCCGGCAAACCTCATCCAAGGCCTCCTCGCGATCACTGTCTTGCATTAAGGCATAGTGCTTGTGGGTCGTCTCGGTCGGCGTGTGACCGAGATTGAGCTTAAGAGCGACTTCTTCGAAGCCCTCCATTTTCCCTCGTTTGGACAGAAACGGATGCAAGACCTTTCGGAAGCCATGTGACGATATCCCTTCCTCCGAGATGCCGGCAGCCTGGGCGGCATCCTTGATGACCCGCTGGATCGGAGCATCTGATCTCCAGCATTCAGGTGGTTCGGTTTCTGCCGAACGGTAGCCGAGGCCAATCGCGTTCGGTTGCATGTATCGATCCGGGAGAAAAAACGGCGCATCCGCGACAAATCCATTCTCCTCGCGCCACCTGGCCCAGTCCCTGATCGCATCGAGAAGCCCGGAGCCAAGATCAAGGCAGTAGGTCCGGATGTGCTTGCTGAACTTGGTTCTCACCTCACGCGGATCCTGATTGATCCATCTGGTGTGCATGTTCACATGCTTGCCGCGGAGTGTGATCAGGGCGCTCACGCGCATGCCTGTGGTGATGAACATGGCGATAATGGCACGGTTCCGAAGTTCGATTGGGTTCGACTTGGGCATGGCCGAGAAGATACATAGCGCCTGGTCAAAGGTAAGTCGTGTCTCTTTGACACTGCTCGATTCTGCTGACCGCTCCTTGTGGGAGAGTCTGAAGTACCCGGGGAAGTCGGGATCCATAACGATCCCCGGCCGACGCTGAAACCATGTGAAGAACGTACCGCAGCGATCAAGAGTGTGTCCGAGAGTTGACCAGCTTAGCCCCATGTCACCTTCCAGTGCGCGTCTTCTGCGCAGCTCCTCCTTGAAGTTGCGGGCATCCGCGATCCTGGTCTGCTCGAACGGCTTGTGACCAAGGAAAGCGGTCATCCGGGCAAGAGCACGCAGGTGCTCATCAACCGTTCTCGGGTCGAATTCCCGGTTGCTTTCAAGGAAGACACGGTAGTCGTAAAGCCACCGAAGATTGCCGTTGTGGGTTTCAGGCGGAATCGAAGCCCCGTTTCTCCATGTTTCCCCAGAGACACCATCATCACTTTCGTCGGATGAGTGTCCGGGGATGTTGAGGGCAGAGGCAAAGATTTCGGGCACTTCGTCAGGTGGTATGTCAGCTTGTAGCATGTTGTGGCAATCCGTGCACATGCCTGTCACCGAGAGGCAGTCGGTGTCAGCCACAGAAGTTTTGATGGTACCGGTGATCACAGGCTTGAAGCCCAGGCAGACAGGACAGTGAATGCGGCCATCCTTATGTGGGCGGCCATCGGGCCAGCGGATCCCAGTGATGAACCGGCGCACCTTGTATCCCGCAAAGAGCTGCGGCCGTTTGTTGTCAACCGGCTCCAGCCCGGCACGTATCCAGTTCAGGACCGTGCTGTCGCTTACACTGTACATCTCCTTGAGATCGTCACGGGAATAGACCCAGTGCCTGCGTGCTTTGGTGGGATCGTATTTGCGCGGCATGATCAGCGACCATTGGGCCTTCGCGCCTTGCAGACATCAACATAGCAATCGATCTCCGCCGGATCCCAGCGCGTTGAACCGCCAATCTTGATCGGCTGCGGGAAATCCGGATCGTTGTTCTTCAGTCGCCATACGGCAGTGACGCTGGTGTTTAGCCGAACGGCGACGTCACCGACGCACATAAGCGGCCTAGGAATGACTGGGGCTGTTGGCTTCTGATGGTTATCTGCTGTTGAAGGTGTGGCTTCAACGGGCTCTAGGTCCGCATCAACTTGCTGGCGTTGAATTTCAGGCGACAAGGGTCCTGTTCTTGTAGGCTCTTTCTTCTGGCCGGGACCCGTCGGCGGATTGGACCGCGAGGACTGGGGGTGCTCAATAGGCCGTGGCGACCTGCCAGTCTCACGGGCCTGGCTCGCTTCCGCGTATGGGTTAGTGTGATTTTCTTCGGCATGCGGGACGGTCGGGGAGGAGCTTTCATGGAAAGTCAAATCATCAGGTGTTCTGGCATTGCATTCACATGACGTTTCGCCACTGTGCCTATGGGAAGGCTTTCTCATGTGCTTCGCCCCAGGCCGGCTTCATAAACCAGCAGCTCGGCAAGCACCCAACGTGTGGCGCCACTGCCTAGCTTCACTGGTTTCGGAAAAGCAGGGTTTTCATGAGTCCACCGCCAAATGGTGGATGGCGAAACTGCGTATCGCGCAGCTACCTGTTTGACGGTCAGGAAAGGACCGGAAGCTCCGCCAAAGGAACCATTTCCAGGTTCCGGCATCGATGTTGACGATCTGCTGCCTCGCCTTGATGCGGAGCCATTGCCAAACGACGAAGCATCAGAGTTTTGCCGAGCGAGCGTAGGAGAAGCAACTGCTTGCGAGATCCGATCTACGTCATTTCGCGCAGATGTATCTGCCGAAGGCAGCTTCGCAGCATAGAAAAGATCAGTTTGTTTGGATTCGGGCGCATTCCGACGTGACATGACCAGCCACCCCCAATTTGAGGATAAGAACTAGCAACGTCATGCGCTGGGCAATCTATCTCCCGATTCGGTGCGATTGATCAAGTGCTGTCGTATTCGGTCTCAATTGATCCGATCCGGCGGTTGAGGCGCAATCAGATGTGAATGTGGGGCTGGATGTGGGGCTAGAAATTTGCGTAAATAAAAGTCTTATTACTTCCAGACAGTTATCCATAAAAATGGCGGAGAGGAAGGGATTCGAACCCTCGATACCGTTCCCGGTATACTCCCTTAGCAGGGGAGCGCCTTCGACCACTCGGCCACCTCTCCGTTGCCCGTCTGTTACCGCAGCGGGGCAACGTAATCAACCGCAATTCCGCCACCCTGTCATCTCGCTTTCCAACTGTGGATTTGCTCTGAGGCTGATCGCCCTGAGAAGCGCACCGCGGGCATACGGTGCCTTGATCTGCAGTTCCCGGGCGCGCCGGAATGAAGAGTGGCGTCCGACCCAGCTGACGGGCTTCCACATCGGTGAGCAGAGAGCCCATTTCGGCTCCCGGGCATTTACACATTTCAAGACCATGAGCGGCAGAATGGTGTGGTGCCGGATGGATCAGCGCCTGCGATGCCTTTCCAGATGCGATCTGAATGAAAGGAGTGGGCTGAACCTCAAGGAAAGGCATATTCGCTGCCCCAACTTGGGATCTGCACGGTTCAGCAACAGAGGCTCCAGAAAGACATGGCTATCCGACAGGTGGCCCGTCCGGACTTCCGCCCGGTGCTTTCCGAATTGCCACCTCATTCCAGTGAACTGTTGAATGCCCGAATCCCAAATGGGCCCGGCGCAAGTGTGTTCGGTCTCGAATCGAATCGAATGCGGGGCGCGCAAGACTTTGACTCCCCGGGGCGGCGAGAGGCGGAATCACCGGTCGCACGCTCCAATCGCGTCGCTTTCCCGGCCGAAAACGCTGCCAAAGCCTAATGAAAGGTAAACAAATCATGGGCCGGTCGGTGATTTCGTGTCATTTGTGCAACAGGCTAAAGGGAAGGCATGGGGTGAATGTCCGAACCCGGTTGATCGGCGTTGCACCGCAGCGGCTGGCGAGTATGTTCGATCTCGAAGCGAGGCGGGCATCCGCCTGTCTTCTTCCATCGTGGGGATGGGGCAGGGAACGCTGTCCTTCAGCAACAACCCAGACCCTTTATTACTTTTGACTGGAGGTCAGAAAATGAACATCAAGAGCCTTCTCCTCGGCTCCGCAGCGGCTCTCGTCGCTGTATCCGGCGCACGTGCCGCCGACGCCATCATCGCAGCAGAGCCTGAGCCCGTTGAATACGTTCGCGTTTGCGACGCTTTCGGCGTTGGCTTCTTCTACATCCCGGGCACCGAAACCTGCCTGCGCATCGGCGGTTACGTCCGTTACGACATCAGCGGTGGCGATCTGCTCGACGTCAACTCGGCAACCGGCGACGAAACCTACAACAAGCGCGCTCGCGCTTCGTTCCAGGTCTCGACCGCTTCGGAAACCGAAATGGGCACCCTGCGCACCTTCGTCGAAACCCGCTGGCAGTACGACACCAACGGTCTGACCAATGCATTGGGCGTTGCAGGCAATCCGTCTCGCGTCGGTACCGCGAATGGTTACCAGAACGACGGTGAGTTCTCGATCAACTTCGCATGGATCCAGCTCGGTGGTCTCCGCGTCGGTAAGGACGAATCCTACTTCACAACCTTCACCGGTTACGGCGGGTCGGTCATCAACGATACGCTCGCTGGAGGCTACGGTCCGTTCGACACCAACCTGATCAGCTACACCTACAACGGTGGCGCTTTCCGGGCCGGTATCGCGTTCGAACAGGGTGACGACAGCACCAACTTCGCCATGGCATCAACGGCTGTCCCGGCGGTTGTTCTGACTGCTGCTCAGACCAACTTTACGAGCGGCTGGGGCATTGACGACTACATGCCGCATGTCGTTATCGGTGCCGGCTACAATGCAGGCATGATCGACCTGAGCGCAGTTGTCGCTTTCGACACACGTGACGACTTTGTTCTTCCTCCTGTTGGTCTTCAGGTTCGTGGCGGCTGGACCGGTAAGCTCCGTGCCGACGTGACCATCAACGATCAGGCTTCGATCTTTGCGATGCTGATGTACGGTGAGAACTCCTCGGCTTACACCAGCTGGGCAAACGGTGCTGCAACCGACGAGACTTTCTCGGTCATCGCCGGTGGTTCGTACCAGGCAACCGACAAGGTCAAGTTCAACACCCAGATCCAGTGGGTTGAAGCCAACACCAACACCGGTGGCCCTGCTTCCGATGAATGGAGCGTTGTCGGTAACATGAACTACACTGTGGTTCCCGGCCTCGTGGTCACCCCGGAACTGGCATGGTATGACAACGGCGTCGCTGGTGGCGATGAGTTCGGCGCAACGCTCCGCGTTCAGCGCTCGTTCTAATCAAACCTCGGTTTGATCTGATCAGAACCCGGCAGCTTCGGCTGCCGGGTTTTTTGAATGTCCAAACCCGTGATCGCACGGTGCGCCGCTTGAAGCCCCCATCTGCACATGGGATGCTGTAGACAAGAGCGATTGATAATTCGGCTGGTTCCTTCACAGACCAATAGAGGAACTCCGCGCCTACGGACCTTTGGCCTTGGCCATTGGTCAACCGCGATGCTAGGCTTCGGGTCCCGAAAGCTTCGCGGAGAACGCATGCGCAACTGGAAATCCTGGATCTGGCCCGGCGTCGCCACGGTGGCCTGTCTCACCGCGCTGGCGGTTTGGTTGCATCTCGACCCGGTCGAGACCGATCTGAAAGAGCGGGCGACTTCGGCGCTCGCGACGGATCATGCCTGGGCCGGCGTTGCGCTTGACGGGCGGGATCTGACCCTTCAAGGGCTTGCTCCCTCAGCGGAGAACCGGGCGGAAGCCCTCGCAATTGCGCAACAAACCTATGGCGTGCGCACCGTCATTGACGAAACCGGGCTGCTGCCGGAGCAGTCGCCCTACCTCCTTTCCCTCGATAAAACCGAAAACGGGCTGGTGCTGAACGGCTTTGCTCCGGACATGGCAACGAGGGCGCGGCTGATCACCTTGTTGAGCGAAACCCTGCCGGGAATCGCGTTGCTCGATCAGTTGAAACTGGCGCGTGGCGCACCCGATGAATTCACGGCTCTCGTGGAGTACGGGTCGTCCGTGTTTTCCCGGTTGTCGACCGGCCTCATGGAATTGAACGGGCCTGCCATTCGCATAAAGGGGCAGGCGCTCAATCCGGCGGATCACGAGATCGCACTGCAGCTCCTGTCGGCATCACCGCCGGGGGACGGCCGCGTCGAAAGCCTCGAGATTTCGCCTGCGCCGGCCAACGGGGATTACACATGGTCTGCCGAAGTAGATGACGCACATTTGACGCTGCGCGGATACATTCCCGATCCTTCCATGCGGAGCGCCCTGATTGACGCAGCAACGGCAAGCCGTCCCGACCTCGAAGTCGTAGACAAGATGCGTTTCGCATCGGGAGTTCCCGATGGTGTCGATTGGCTTGCTGCCTCGCGGGACGCCATCGCGCTGGTCTCCTTGATGGAGGACGGGCGGGTGTCGATTCGCAATGACAGGATCGATATCTCCGGTGATAGCAGCGATGCCGAGGCCTTCCGCGCATTCCAGGCAAGGCTCGATCAAGGGCTTTCCGGGGGCGTGAAGCTTGGCACCACGGATATCGGGGTTGCCCGGGTTTCACCATTCGTCTGGACGGCCACCCTGGATCCGGATCGGCTGCTGCTTGAGGGTTTTGTTCCCAGTGAAGCAGTCGCCGACGACCTGGTTGGGTCGGCCAGGCTGAAATTTGGATCGCTTCGGATCGACAACCGGATGACGGTAGCGGGTGGAGCACCGGAAGGCTTTTCGGCGGCTGCAGATGCAGTCTTGCAGGGCCTCAGCCGACTTGACGGTGGGGTCGCGACACTCAGTGACATGGAATCGACCCTCACGGGGAACGCGTTCAGTGCGGCCGCGTCAGGGGAAATAGCCGATCAACTCGGTACGGCCCTGCCGGAGGCCTTTTCCTTGCGCGAGACGATCGGCCAATTGCCACTGCCATCCGAAAATCTGAACGGGACGGAATGCCAAGACCAGATCGATCGCATCGCATCGCAAAACTCGGTGCTGTTTGACACGGGCGAAGCCCGCATTCAGTATCATTCATGGGGTTTTCTCGATCGCATCGCCTTCCTTGCACGTAAATGTCCGGGCGTGCGGCTGGAAATTTCAGGCCATACCGATGCGGATGGCGAGACGGATGCCAATCTTGCTCTGTCCGAAAGACGGGCGGAAGCGGTGATGGCTTACATGGTGGATGCCGGTGTCGCGCGCAGCCGACTGGTGTCGGTCGGGTACGGCGAGTCGAATCCCGTTGCAGACAACGAAACCGAAGCCGGGAAGGCCGCAAACAGGCGGATCGAGTTCCGGATTGTTGAATGACAAAGGGGGCCGTGCCCCACAGGAGGTGACGATGTTCTACGTGTTCTCGCATATGTGGTTCTGGATCCTGTGTGCATTCATTGTGGGCGGGGTCGTGGGTTGGAAGACCTGCGGCGGCAAACGCGCATGACCGGGCTCAGGACCTGACGAGGAGAGGGAGACATGATCATGTTGGTGTTGCAGACCCTGTTTTTCATGGCGATCGCCTTTGTGGCCGGTTGTTTTTTCGGATGCTGGCTGAAGCGGAGAGTTGACAGCGGCACGGTGGAGCACTCGGCGGCCAGCTCGATGTCTCCTGATGCCAAATCCGGCGGCACCAGCGGGGCGCCGGACTCATCCCCGGCGCCGGGACCTTCAAGCTCGGCGCCCGCCGAACCAACCGGCTCCGCGTCCGCCACCCAGCCGGATGCCGCGCCGCCGGTCGCGGCTGCGGCAACCGCCCCGGTCGCCAAGGCGCAGGACAGCGCCCAGTCGGAACCGGCGGCTCCGAAAGAGCCGAAACCCAAGGCCAAGGCTGCAAAACCAAAATCGACGGCAAAGGAAGCGTCTGCGGGGACGACTTCCCAAAAGGCATCCCCCGCAAAGAAGGCAACAACAAAGGCGGCGACCCCGAAATCCGCAACGTCAAGCAAGGCCAAACCGGCCGCTGCCAAGGCAAGGTCCGGATCCGGCAAAAAGCCGGCTGCTGCCGCCGGTCCTGACAATCTGAAGAAGATCAAGGGCGTCGGCCCTCAACTTGAGGCCAAGCTCAATGCCATCGGTGTGACCAATTTCGCCCAGATTGCAAAGTGGACCAAGAAACAACAGGCCGACTTCAGCGAGCAACTGTCATTTCCGGGCCGTATCGAGCGCGACGATTGGGTGGCCCAGGCGAAGGTGCTCGCCAAGGGCGAAGACACCGAATTCTCAAAGCGCGTGGCCAAGGGGGACGTTGCCAGCTCGAAAGGCTCAGTCGGCGGCGGCGCAGGCGGCAAATCCGGGAACTGATATTGCTGCCCGTGCATCCAACACGAGCGCATAGGATGCCGTAACACCTTGACTGGTTGAGCGTCGGGCGAGTTCGACGGGATCCGGTCGCGCTAGGCAATGGATGGGGGCGCTTTGCGCCGGCAATTTCATTGCCGGGACTATGTCCGGTAACGTCAGTGCCTGCGGGTCTTGTCCACAGAGGCGAAGAACCGGGTGAGGATTTCGGGAATTCCGGACAGGTGCAGGATCGGTGCATGTCCGTGCCCCTCGATCGTGTGGGTCTCGAGATGTGGCACGCGCGCCTTCATTTCATCGAGCGTTTGAGCCGACAGCAGGGTTGAGTGCTCGCCGCGCAAGGCCAGCAAGGGCATCGCGCCCAGTCCTTCGAATTGCGGCCAGAGCGTTGGCAGGGGCGTGTTCAGATCAAGCCCCTTGAGTCCCTCAAGCAACGCCGGATCGTAGTCCGGGGTCAGCTTGCCGTTGCGCTCCACGTAGACGGAACGGGCAAAATCGGCCCAGTCCGCATCGCTCAGCGCGGGAAAGCTCTTCCCGTGCGCGTCCGCGAGCACCTTGGCGGCCTGTGACCAGTCCGCGGGTTTGGGCGTTCTGGAAAGATAGGCCTTGATCTGCGCAAGTCCTGCGCCCTCGATCACCGGTCCGATGTCATTGAGGACACCCGCTGCCATTACGCCGGGCCTTGTGGCGGCGAGCACATGCATGATCAGACCGCCACGCGAGGTGCCGATAAAGATCGCATGTTCGAGCCCCAGTGCCGCCATTCCGTTGAGAATGTCCTCGGCTTCGGTCGTGATCGTGTAATGAGCCGGCTCCTTGTCCCATGCCGATTGCCCACGGCCGCGGTAATCGAAACTCACCACCCGACGTGGCGCCTTGGGATGGCGCGAGACAATCATTGCGAGATCGTGGAAATCCCTTGTGTTGCGGGTCAGGCCGGGAAGGCAGACGACCGGCAAGCGCCCCCGGGTCAGCGGATCGTGGCGCCCATAGTCCGCCGCATGAAGCCTCAACCCGTCCCTTGCGGAATAGAACACATCCTCATGGGTGACGGGGGCGAGGGTCTCGATATCCTGATTGGTCATGAATACTGCTGTTCTCCGTGCGGATTGGCTTTGACCGCTATAGCGCATTTTCCGGTTCAAGCCACTTCCGGGATGCGAGGTTCGACAAGCACGGCGGACCGGCCCGGCCGCACCAACACGAATTGTCGTTTTCAGCGCCGCCCGAAACGCAGATCGTTTTCGATGCTTGCGGTCTGGCCCAGGCGCGCCTTGTAAACCTGATAGTTCTCCAGAATGCGCTGAACATAATGCCGTGTCTCGGTGAACGGTATCATCTCGATCCAATCGATCACCTCATCGAGAGGCTTGCCGCGAGGATCGCCGAAACGCTCGATCCACTCGGAGACCCTGCGTGGTCCGGCATTGTAGGCGACGAAGGTCAGAATGTAGGAGCCGCCGAAGTCGCTGATCTGTTCGCCGAGGAAATGGGCGCCAAGGGTGGCGTTGTAACCGGCGTCCGCGGTCAGCCGGGCTTTGGAATAGGGCAGGCCGTGACGGGCGGCAACGCCCTTGGCTGTGCCGGGTAGCAATTGCAGCAGTCCACGGGCATTGGCGGGCGAGACTGCGGCCTTGTTGAACGCGCTTTCCTGTCGCGCGATCGAATAGGCAAGGGCCTTGCCGGCGCCCGATATGTTGGCGCTTGGCGGCACAGCGCCGAGCGGGTAGGCCAGCGCTGCGACTTCGAGCCCGCGGTTCCAGGCGATCTTTCCGACCTGCAGCGAAATCTGATGGTCCCCGCGTCGTTCCGCCATCGCCGCGAGGATCGCGAGCTCACCAGGGCTTTCGAGCTGACCCGCGAGCGCCCGGTAGAGGCTGTCGGCGCGCCATTGGTGGCCTGCGCTCTCCAGCTTGTGAATGGCCACGACGGCTTCGCGGGATGCAAAGCGCGCGCGTTCGGCATCACTTGGAGAGGGGTAGGCAATGGTCAGGGACTTGCGGTCGAGTTTGGCTGCGGCGAGTTGGCCGTAGAATGTCGTCGGATAATCTGCCGCCCTTTCGAAATGGGTTTTCGCGTCTCCGCCGCCTGCCTCTGCGGCACGGCCGAGCCAGTAGTGCGCGCGGGCGGTCGAGATGTGGCCATCCACCACTTTCAGGATATTGGCAAAATGCCGGGATGCGGTTTGCGGGTCGTTCAGCCCGCGCAACGCATACCAGCCGGCGTGAAACTCGGCCTCTGCATAGTCTGCGGGGCTTTGCGCCAGGTGCGCGGCGGCGAGATCATAGGCTTCCCTGAACTCGCCTTTTTCATAAAGACCACGGCTGACAACGCGCGCTTCGATCCACCATTCATCGGGATCAACCAGGACGGCTTTGTCGCGCGGCATTTTCGCGAGCAGCTTTGCGGCTTCTCGATCGCGCTCGAGCTCGCGCAAATGCCTAATCCTGATGAAGAGATAGGCGGGATCGTCGTGCCAGGAAGCGTGCACCCGGGATATCGCATCGGCAGCCCGGGCTGGGTTGCGGATCACCGCGCTCCAGGCACGGTAGAGGGATTGTGCCTCGGCGAGTCTGGCGAGCGGCTCGGCTTCGCTCAGGTGGTCGCGGTAAAGCAGCATCTCCATGCGCCGAAGATGGTCGGCCTTGGTCAGGATCCCAGCGAATTCGTCGAGGAAAACGGCGGTTTCCTCCCGGTCCATGCGCTCCGTCCGCCAAGTCTTTGCCGCCAGCGAGGCGGCCCGGTCGGTCTGACCGGTCGAAAGCAGCGCGCGAACCAGCAGTATCGCTCCCTTGACGGTTTCCGGCGCGGCGTCGCCAAAGGTCTGGAGAACCTTTTCGTCGGACGGGTTTTCCGAAAACAGCGCACGTTCAGCCAGTGCGCTCAGCGACCCGAGCCCCGGCCAGCCTTCGAGTTCGGCCGCCGCAGACCTGATTTCCTCCGAGGGCACGCCTTCAAGGCCCGACAAGGCGATGGACCAGGTGAGGATATGGCGATCGATCGTCGACCGCGTCATGGAATCGCGGATGGCCCGCGCCCGGTCCGGATCCCGGTCATTGAGCGCATCAAGTCCCGAAACCAGTTTTGCGCTCGCGGGTATGGATGAAGCCGGTGTTTCGGATCGGGCACCTGCCTGCGGAGCCGGATCCGAAAGCTGGGGCTTCGGGACGGGAACCGGGATCTTGCCCTGGGGAAGAGGGGCTGCCGCTGCGGATCCTGTGCTGGCGATGAGAACGCAAAGCATGGCTGCGGCAAATGGGATGTGTGGCTTCATCTTGGTCGGTCCAAATTGCGTGTCCCTGATTTGGGGTAAGAGGCGGCCTCCCCGATGGCCGCGCCAGAGGCAAATCTATCACGAACTGTAAATCCGAGCATTCAGGCATAATGGGGGCAAATTGCCAAGAATGATGCCGCGTGTTGCCCAGGCGGCGAAGGGAAGCGCCAAAAGCGCCGGGCTTTCACCGGTAAGGCTTTTCCAGTGCGTTGATTTCCTGTATCGCCTCCCATGACAGATTGGCGACAGAATTGCCGCCTTGCGACCATAGAGTTTTGGAGACCAGAATGTTCAAGGGTTCCATGCCGGCCCTCATAACCCCTTTCACCGATGACGGCGCGGTGGATGAAGATGCCTTTGCGCGCCATGTCGAGCGGATGATCAAGGCCGGGAGCCATGGTCTCGTGCCGGTCGGAACGACGGGCGAGTCTCCGACGCTGACGCATGACGAACACAAGCGCGTTGTCGAATTGTGCATCAAGGTCGCCGACGGCCGGGTTCCGGTGATTGCGGGCGCCGGATCCAACAACACTGCCGAAGCGATCGAACTTGCGGTCCATGCCGAGATGGCAGGCGCAGATGCGGTGCTCGTGGTAACGCCCTATTACAACAAGCCCACGCAGAAGGGGCTCTACGCCCATTTTGCGGCGGTGGCCGAAGCGATCAAGCTACCGATCATCATCTACAATATTCCGCCGCGCTCGGTCATCGACATGACGGTACAGACCATGGCGGCGCTTCACAAGGATTTCCCGAACATCATCGGCGTCAAGGACGCGACCGCAAACCTGGCGCGCGTACCGGAACAGCGCATGGCCTGCGGCGCCGATTTCGTGCAGATCTCGGGAGAGGATCCCACGGCACTTGGTTTCAACGCCCATGGCGGTGTGGGCTGCATTTCTGTTACGGCCAATGTCGCGCCGCGGCACTGCGCCGAGTTCCAGGAGGCGACACTGCGTGGCGACTACGCCGAGGCGCTGAAGATGCTCGACAGGCTGATGCCGCTGCACAAGGCCATCTTCACGGAACCGGGCGTGGCCGGAACGAAGTACTGCCTCGGCAAGTTGGGCCTCATCCGCAATGTGGTACGTTCCCCGTTGACGCAAGTCGATGCGGCGACTGCGGCCCTGCTTGACGCGGCGCTCGACCATGCGGGTGTAACGGACTGATCATGAACGCAGCAAAGGCAAAAAAGCCCGATCGCAACATAGTGGCGGAGAACCGAAAGGCCCGCTTCAACTATGAGATCACGGACACCCTGGAAGCCGGGCTCGTGCTGACCGGGACCGAGGTGAAGTCCCTGCGCCAGGGCAAGGCCAACATCGCTGAATCCTACGCCAATGAAGAGGGCGGGGAAATGTGGCTGATCAACTCGCATGTCCCGGAATACCTTCAGGCCAACCGGTTCAATCATGAGCCCCGGCGCCGTCGCAAGATCCTGCTCAAGGCTCGCGAAATCTCGCGATTGGCGCAGGCGGTCCAGCGCGACGGCATGACGCTCGTTCCGCTCAAGGTCTATTTCAATGACAAGGGGTTGGCCAAGCTGGAACTCGCCCTGGCGCGCGGCAAGAAGCTGCACGACAAGCGCGAGACCCAGAAGCAGCGCGACTGGAACCGTCAGAAGACGAGATTGTTGCGCGAGCGGGGTTAGTGGGCGCGCGGGAAGCCAAACTCCCCCTTTTGCTTCAATCCGGCAAAAACGCCCTAACGTTATCGAAAAGCGCGGCGAACATCTCCGGCGTCAACCGCCCGGTATTGATGTTGTAGCGCGAGCAGTGATAGCTCGAAAATATCCGCACATTGCCGATGTCTGTTGTTTGATGATGCGCGAATGGATGCGCTGCCGGTCGGCCATCGAGCGCGCGCACCGTGCTCTCGTGAGCAATCTTGCCAAGGCTGACGACCGCGCGGAGCTTCGGCATCGCTGCGATGCTTGACTGAAGAAAGACGCGGCAGGTGTTGATTTCAGCAGCGACCGGTCTGTTCCCCGGCGGCACACACCGGACTGCATTGGTGATTGCGGTGCGTTTGAGCTGCAGGTCCTTACCGGTGGCAAATCCCTTGGCCAACAGAACGGTGAAGAGAAGGTCGCCGGATGCATCTCCGGTGAAAGGCCGGCCCGTGCGGTTGGCTCCGCGCAGACCGGGCGCCAGTCCGACGACGAGGAGCTCGACGCTCTCCGGGCCTTCTGGCGGGTACCAGGTTTTTACCGGGCCGTTGTGCCATTCCGGGTAAAGCTGTCTTGTCTCGGCAATGAAACGGTGCAGCCGTGGACAAAGGGCACAGTCGTCATCGGGCTCACTCGCAATTCGCCCCATCGTCCGCAATACCGGTCGACCTGGTCTTCAGTCGTCGTCGTATTCGTCTTCGAAGTCATCCGCTGCTGGTGCGGCGCGTTGCGGACGCTCAGACGGGTCCCGACCGATCTCGGACTTAAGGCTCGTCAGGTCGAGGAAATAATCGGCTTGCCTGCGCAGGTCATCGGCGATCATCGGTGGCTGGGTCGAGAGCGATGAGACCACCGTTACTTTGCGTCCCTTGCGCTGCAAGGCTTCCACCAGCGAGGTAAAGTCACCGTCGCCCGAGAATATGACGAGGTGATCCACCACTTCCGCCTGCTCCATGGCATCGATTGCGAGTTCGATGTCCATGTTGCCCTTCACCTTCCTGCGGCCCATGGAGTCGGTAAATTCCTTGGCGGGCTTGGTAACCACCTTGTAGCCATTGTAATCGAGCCAGTCGATCAAGGGGCGGATCGACGAATACTCCTGATCCTCGATCAATGCGGTATAGTAATAGGCACGAAGCAAATAGCCGCGCGACTGAAACGACTTGAGAAGCTTTCGGTAGTCGATATCAAAATTGAGGCCCTTTGATGCGGCATAAAGATTCGCCCCGTCAATAAAAAGGGCGATTTTCTCTCTTGGATCAAACATAACAAAATTCCCTTCGGCAATTATCTGCCTGATTTCAAGCTTTCCCGGCGGTCAGAATTATTCTGCAGTTGCGTGGTGGTAATGCACCGTTGTTGCAGAATGTCGTTGATTGGGGGCAGCCCGTCGAATCAATACGTCATACATTAGATGCACCTGTTGCTCTTCCCTCCTTTTTTCAAGGGGGCAATTCGGCAGGGGTGGCAATTTTCTGTGAGGCATGATATTGGCACTGTTCACCTTATAGGGTCAGGTTTCGATCCGCGCCATTCGGGCGGCGGGACCAAATGACTTGAAATCGCCGCATAATGTGTTTATCCGGCGGACAAGTTCTCCCCATTCGCAGTTTGCAAAGGACAGGCAATGGCTCGCGTCACAGTCGAAGATTGCATCGACAAAGTTGAAAACCGTTTTGAACTGGTCCTGCTCGCCAGCCACCGTGCCCGGCAGATCTCGCAGGGTGGCAGCATCACCATCGCGCGTGACAATGACAAGAACCCCGTCGTTGCTTTGCGCGAAATCGCCGATCAGACCCTGTCGCCCGGTGATCTGAAGGAAGATCTCATTCATTCGCTGCAGAAGCATGTTGAAGTGGATGAGCCCGAGCCCGATCCGGAGAAGTTCATCCAGTCCGGCGATGCTGCGGCGGAAGCTCAGGTCGAGGACGATCAGCCCGAGGGCGCTGCCTTCGGTTCGATGTCGGAGGAAGAGCTCCTGGCCGGTATCGAAGGGCTTGTGCCGCCTGAGAAAAGCGACGATTATTGATCAGGGTATCCGGCCCGCCGCCAATTCTTGACGATTTCGGATGCGGCCGGATCTCAGCCGATAGACAAACGATGCGATAGAATGCGCCGGTCGTTCGATTCGGCGCATTTTACTGTTTTGGAGTGCTGCTTCCATGATGCGTCAGTACGAGCTCGTCGAGCGCGTGCAGAAATACAAGCCGGACGTCAACGAGGCTCTTCTCAACAAGGCCTACGTCTACGCGATGCAGAAGCATGGCAAGCAGACGCGCGCCAGTGGCGATCCCTACATATCCCATCCGCTCGAGGTGGCCGCCATTCTCACCGAGATGCGGCTTGATGAGTCCACCATTGCTGTGGCTCTCCTGCATGACACCATCGAGGACACCACGGCCACCAGGGCAGAGATCGATGACCTGTTTGGCGAAGACATCGGACGTCTGGTCGAGGGACTGACCAAGATCAAGAAACTCGATCTGGTCACCAAGCGCGCCAAGCAGGCCGAAAACCTGCGCAAGCTCTTGCTGGCAATTTCCGACGACGTCCGGGTTCTTCTGGTCAAGCTTGCCGACCGCCTTCACAACATGCGGACCCTTGAGCATGTTCCGCCGCACAAGCGCGCGCGGATCGCTGAAGAAACCATGGATATCTATGCACCGCTGGCAGGCCGCATGGGCATGCAGGCGATGCGCGAGGAACTCGAGGAACTGGCGTTTCAGAACATCAACCGTGAGGCCTACGAGACCGTAACGCAGAAGCTGGCGGAGCTTTCCGAGCGCAACCGCAATCTCATTCACACCATCGAAATGGAGCTGTCCGCGCTGTTCGAACAGCAAGGCCTGTGTGCCACCGTCAAGGGACGGCAGAAGAAAGCCTATTCGGTCTTTCGAAAGATGCAGTCCAAATCGCTGTCGTTCGAGCAGCTCTCGGATGTCTTCGGCTTCCGCATCATTGTCGACACGGAGGCCGATTGCTACCGGGCGCTGGGCATCGTGCACATGCGCTGGTCGGTGGTTCCGGGGCGATTCAAGGACTACATATCGACGCCCAAACAGAACGACTATCGTTCCATTCACACCACCATCGTGGGGCCGTCGCGGCAGCGTGTGGAACTGCAGATCCGGACCCGCCGGATGCAGGACATCGCCGAACGCGGCGTTGCAGCGCATGCGCTTTACAAGGATGCAAGCCGCGACGGTGACGAAGAGCTGCTGTCAAAGGACTCGCGCGCCTATTCCTGGCTGCGCCAGACAATCGAGGCGCTTTCGGTCGGCGACAATCCCGAAGACTTTCTCGAACACACCAAGCTCGAACTGTTTCAGGATCAGGTGTTCTGCTTTACGCCCAAGGGCCAGCTGATCGCGCTGCCACGCGGCGCGACGCCGATCGACTTTGCCTATGCGGTTCACACGGATATCGGCGACACCTGCGTGGGCGCGAAGATCAATGGCCGCATCATGCCTCTGGTAACCCGGCTCGCCAATGGCGACGAGGTCGAGATCCTGAGGTCGGGGGTTCAAGTCCCTCCTGCCGCATGGGAAGAAATCGTCGTCACCGGCAAGGCACGGGCGGCCATCCGCAGGGCCACGAAGGCTGCCGTGCGAAAACAGTACTCGGGCCTGGGGATGCGAATTCTCGAGCGCACCTTCAACCGCGCCGGCAAACCCCTGTCGCGGGAAACACTCAAGCCTGTTCTGCATCGTCTTGGGCACAAGGATGTGGAAGACGCGCTGGCGGCTGTCGGTCGGGGCGAACTGGGCTCCGAGGACGTGTTCCGGGCCGTCTGGCCCAATCATCAGGAAACCCGTGCTTCGGTTCGCAAGCCCGTTGATGACGGCTGGTTCAATCTGCGAAGCGCCGCGGGCCTGATCTTCAAGCTGCCCGGACTGAACAAGTCCCAGCGCGGGATCAAGTCCTCGATGCGGTCCGGCGCGGGCAATGAAACGGACGCCATGCCGATCCGCGGCATGGACGACAATTCGGTGGTGCGATTTGGTCCCGGCGGAGCGGTTCCGGGTGACCGGATCATCGGAATTCTCGAGCCCGGCGCGGGCATCACGATCTACCCGATCCAGTCGCCGGAGCTGACGAAATTCGATGACCAGCCCAGCCGCTGGATCGATATCCGCTGGGATATCGATGAAAACAACAAGAACCGCTTCCCCGCCCGGATACTCGTCACCGCAATCAACGCACCGGGAACGCTGGCCGATGTGGCCCAGATTGTCGCGGCGAGCGAGACCAACATCCAGAACCTTTCGATGGTCCGGGTTGCGGCGGATTTCACCGAGATGCTGGTCGACCTGCAGGTTTGGGATCTCAAGCACCTCAACCAGCTGATTGCCCAGCTCAAGAGCCTCGATTCGGTTTCAACGGTTGAACGGATATACGAATAGGCTGACAAGGCCGGCCCGAAGTGATTGTATGGGTCTCGCCGGAGTCGGGTCCGGTTCGGATCTGTTGAAATCCTGCGTGCTTTTACCAGTTCTTCGGTGTTGGCCCATATACTCCGGTCCAGGGTGACCGGTGCCGAATGCGGCTTGCAAAAAAACTTCAGGCTGACTTAGGGCTGACACAAACAGAGCGATATACGATCCATCATGCTGTTTCGCCGCCGCAGACCAGAGGGATTTTTTGACCGGATGCGCACCGCGCTCTGGCCAAGGCGTTCCTTTGGCAGATCGTTTCAGTATTTCGTCAAGCGGGTCTTGCGGCTGACCGCCACTCCACATGCCATTGCAGCGGGGGTCGCGGCGGGTGTTTTCGCGTCCTGGACACCGCTTCTTGGCTTCCATTTCGTGTTGGCCTTTGCCCTGGCTTACATTCTGGCGGGCAACATGGTGGCTGCGGCGCTCGGAACCGCGTTCGGAAATCCGATTTCCTTTCCCTTTATCTGGGCCTTGACGTTGAAGCTCGGCAATCTCCTTGTCGGAGTGCCTGCCGATGCAGGCCACAGGCATGTGGACCTGCAGTCACTGTTGAGGCATCTCGATCTCGGCCAGTTGTGGGAGCCTGTTGTCAAGCCGATGCTGATCGGCAGCCTTCCGCCCGGCCTTTTCAGCGCAATCGCGTTTTATGCCCTGACCTATTGGGGGGTGACCGCCTTCCAGACGCGGCGAAAGTCGAAACTGGCCGCGCGGGCCAGAGCGCGAATCCAGGAAATGACGGCCGCGCGCGCCAAGCGGCAGGCGGAGAAGGCTGAACGCGCGTGATCATCGGGATTGGCAGCGACCTGATCGATATACGGAGGATCGAGAAGACGCTCGATCGCCACGGCGACCGGTTCACGTTGCGCTGTTTCACCGAGGTCGAACAGGCCCGTTCGGACCGGCGGGCCAATCGCGCTGCATCCTATGCCAAGCGGTTTGCGGCCAAGGAAGCCTGCTCCAAGGCGCTCGGAACCGGGCTTTCCAAGGGCGTGTTCTGGCGTGACATGGGGGTGGTCAACCTGCCGGGCGGGAAACCGACCATGAACCTCACCGGCGGGGCCGCCGAGCGCCTCCGGCTGATGACGCCCGAGGGCATGGCGGCCGCCATTCACCTGACGATTACCGATGACTATCCACTGGCGCAGGCTTTCGTGATCATTGAAGCCGTGGCCGACGGCTGAACCGGCTTCTGGTGGTCAGATCAACCCGGTCCGGCTATATGGTTGCCCGGACTCATGCAAAGCGCTAGAGAAGGCGCTTCCGCGCCAATCCAAGGAATTCCAAGCGTGTCAGAATCTACGAAAGACCAGTCAGGCGGCCTGTGGGAAAACGTCAAGGTGCTTGTCCAGGCGCTGTTGCTTGCAGTGATCATCCGCACGCTGTTTTTCCAACCCTTCAGCATTCCGTCGGGCTCGATGATGTCGACGCTGCTGGTTGGCGACTATCTGTTTGTCTCCAAATTTTCCTACGGCTATTCGAAATACTCGATCCCGTTTTCGCCGGACCTGTTTTCCGGGCGGATCTGGTCGGACGAGCCGGAGCGCGGTGATGTGGCCGTGTTCAGGCTGCCGAGCAATCCCAAGCTCGATTACATCAAGCGCGTGATCGGACTTCCGGGGGACCGGATTCAGGTGCGCGATGGTATCCTGTTCATAAACGGCGAGGCGGTCGAACGTGAACTGGTCGGCAATTATACGCCTGAAGGCCGATACAATCGGGGCACTGATGTTCCGGTCTATCGCGAGACCCTTCCCAATGGCGTTTCCTACACCACGCTCGACCTGAATGAGAATTCGCCCGGCGACAACACGCGGGAATTCCTGGTGCCTGAAGGCCATTATTTCATGATGGGCGACAACCGCGACAACTCCCAGGACAGCCGGTTCGACGTGGGCTTCGTGCCGCTTGAGAATTTCGTCGGCCGGGCAACGATCATCTTTTTCTCCATCGCCGAGGATGCCTCGCCGCTGGAAATCTGGAAATGGCCCACCGATCTGCGTTTCGACCGGTTCTTCAAATCAGCGCAGCGATGAGCCGGGCACAGAGAAAGCAGGCCGAGGTGAATGCCCGGGTCGAGGAGCGGATCGGCCACCGTTTCGCCCGGCCGGAGCGGCTCGAACGCGCTCTGACCCATTCGAGCACCCGCGCCAATCTGGGCGGAAACTACGAGAGGCTGGAGTTTTTGGGCGACCGGGTTCTGGGGCTTTGCGTCGCCGAACTGCTATTCGGACATTTCGGCACCGCCAGCGAAGGCGAGCTTTCCGTCCGCCTCAACCAGCTTGTCAGCGCCCAGACCTGCAGCGAGGTCGCCGATGAACTCAATCTTCACGAGTTCATCCGCACCGGCGCGGATGTCAAGAAACTCACCGGCAAGCGCATGGCCAATGTACGCGCCGATGTGGTGGAATCGCTGATTGCGGCAATCTATCTCGATGCCGGTCTGGAAGCAGCAAGGGCCTTCATTCTCAGGCACTGGAAGTCGCGGGCGCTGGCAGAGGACGCCGCGCGACGTGACGCCAAGACCGAATTGCAGGAATGGGCGCATGCCCGTTTCGGGGTGACACCCGTCTACCGCGTGGCCGACCGCGAGGGGCCCGACCATGAGCCGGTCTTCACGGTGATCGTCGAGATCGCGGGGGCCAAGCCCGCCCGCGGCGAGAGCAGTTCCAAGCGGGCCGCGGAGCAGGCGGCCGCCACCGCCATCCTCGAACGCGAAGGCGTCTGGCAGCGCCCGACAGGACAAGATCATGACTGAAGCCACTGAAACCGGAACAACGGAGGCCCCAACCCGTTCGGGCTTCGTCGCCCTTATCGGCGCCCCCAATGCGGGCAAATCCACACTCGTCAATCAGCTTGTCGGCGCCAAGGTATCGATCGTATCGCACAAGGTACAGACGACGCGGGCGATCGTGCGCGGCATCGCCATTCACGACCGCACGCAGATCGTCTTCATTGACACGCCGGGGATCTTTACGCCCAAGCGCCGGCTCGACCGTGCAATGGTCACCACGGCGTGGGGTGGTGCGAAAGACGGGGATCTGGTTCTGGTGCTGATCGATGCCGAGCGCGGCATCAAGGGCGACGCCGAGGCACTGCTCGATTCCCTTGGCGACAGGCAGGGCGGGTTGATCCTGGTGCTCAACAAGATCGATCAGGTCAAGCGGGAAACCTTGCTGGCATTGACGGCGGCAATTCACGAGAAAGCGCATTTCGATGAGACCTTCATGATCTCGGCGCTGAATGGTTCAGGGTGTTCGGATCTGATGGACTATCTCGCACGAACGCTGCCGGAGGGTCCCTGGTACTACCCCGAGGACCAGATTTCCGATCTGCCGATGCGTCAGCTTGCGGCCGAGATCACGCGCGAGAAACTCTATCTGCGCCTGCATCAGGAGCTGCCCTACGCCTCCCATGTCGAAACGGAGCGCTGGGAAGAAAAGAAGGACGGTTCGGTCCGGATCGAGCAGGTGATCTATGTCGAGCGTGAGAGCCAGAAGAAGATCGTCCTTGGTCACAAGGGCGAGACCATCAAGGCCATCGGCCAGGCGGCACGCAAGGAGATCTCGGAGATCCTCGATCAGAAGGCGCATTTGTTCCTGTTCGTGAAGGTCCGGGAGAACTGGGGCAATGACCCGGAGCGCTATCGCGAGATCGGACTTGAATTTCCGCACTGAGCGGGCAAGTTCGATCAATGGAGTGGCGCGACGAGGGAATCATCCTGGGATTACGCAAGCACGGGGAAACCTCCGTGATCGCGGAAGTCATGACCCGCGCCCATGGCCGCCACATGGGCATCGTCCGGGGTGGCCGGTCGAAGCGGTTGCAGCCGGTGCTTCAGCCGGGAAACGCGGTCGTTTTGGTCTGGCGCGCCCGGCTCGACGAACATCTGGGACAGTACCAGGTCGAGCTGCTTGACGGGCGGGCCGGCCGGTTGATGCAGAGCGCCATCGGTGTTCACGGGGTTCAGGCCATGGCCTCCCTGTTGCGGCTGCTGCCCGAACGCGATGCCCATCCTCGCCTGCACGACGCCTTTGCAGTTATCCTCGACACTTTGGACACCCCCGATGAGGCCGGTGCGCTCTATGTCCGCTTTGAGCTTGCGGTGCTGGAGGATCTTGGCTTCGGCCTGGACCTTGCCGAATGTGCTGCGACAGGCGTCCGAACCGACCTTGTTTACGTGTCGCCAAAATCGGGTAGGGCGGTCTCAGCCGCAGCGGGCGCGCCCTGGGCGGAGCGAATGCTGCCGCTGCCCGGCTTTCTTGTCGACCGGAGTCGCCCCTGCGCGGACGCGGACATGCTTGCGCAGGGTTTCAGGCTTTCGGGCTATTTTCTTGAAAGGCACGTGTTCGAGCCGCGCGGGATCGAGCCGCCGATCAGCCGCGATAGCTTTTGCGTGGCGGCACTCAAGGCGATGCCGCAAGCCAGTCCGTCCGATACTGTCAACGAGGTGATTTCGCCATGAGTGAACAGGCTTCCGGGTTTCCGGACCGGCAAATCCCGGGAGTGGTCCCGCTCGACCTTGTTGCCCGGGAGGGCGGCCTGTCGGTGATGCAGGGTATTCTCGACGGGCGGTTGCCCGGCGCCACCATTGCGAAAACCCTTAATTTCTGGCTGACCGAGGTCGGGGAGGGGACGGTGACCTTCGCCGGCGCGCCGAACGGCGAGCACCTAAATCCTCTTGGCACCGTGCATGGCGGCTGGGCGGCGACGATCATGGATTCGGCCCTTGCCTGCGCTGTCATGACCACGCTTGCACCGGGTGAAGGCTACACGACGGTGGAATTCAAGCTGAACCTCACCCGCCCGATTCTGCCCGACAGCGGCGAGATTGTCTGCGAGGGGCGCATCGTTCACCGTGGCAGGACCACGGCGACATCGGAGGCCTATCTGCGCGATGGCGGGGGCAGGCTTCTGGCCCACGGGACCGAAACCTGCGCGATCTTTCCGATCGCGAAGCTCATGCGGTGAGACACAACAGTTATTCGCGAAACAAAAAGGGCGCCCGCGAGCGCCCTTTTCCATGATCTGAGGGGTTGGCGATCAGGCCATGCCGATCTTGCCGCCGCCCTGCTTGGTGACCGCGACAACGGCCGGGCGAACCGGCATGTCGTCGCTGAAGTCGGGCCAGCGGGTGGCCGGCTGCTCATAGGTGGCGAGACCCTCGTCGCCCGGATGCTGGACGGCGAGGAAAACCGTTTCGCCCGAAGGATCGAACAGCGGACCGCACATTTCCGCGCCGACCGGAACCCGGAAGAACAGTTTCGAGGTGGCGCGCGCATCGCCCTCGGTGTCGACCGCCCAGAGGCCATCGGTCCGTCCTGTCCGCTTTGCGGAGTTGCCGTCGGTCGAAACCCAGAGCCGGCCATCGGCGTCGATGGCGCAGTTGTCGGGCATGCCGAACCAGCCGTCCTTTGTGGTTGCGGAGGAGAAGCTGGCACCGACTTCGGCAACAGACGGATCGCCGCACTTGAGCAGGATTTCCCAGGTCGACTTCGTGGAGGCGAAGTCGCCATCGGTTTCGCTGATCTCGATGATATGGCCGAAAGCGTTGTCGGCACGCGGGTTGGCGGCGTTTTCGTCGCCTTCCTTGCGGCGGGTGTTGTTGGTCAGCATGCAATAAACCTTGCCGGTCATGGCGTTGGGCTGAACATCTTCGGGGCGGTCCATTTTGGTGGCGCCGAGCAGGTCGGCCGCGCGGCGGGCCTCGATCACGACATCTGCCTGGCTCATGAAGCCGTTGTCGGCCGTGAGCGGGCCTTCGCCCTGAACCAGCGGCATCCAGTCCAGCGTGCCGTCGGCGTTGAAGCTGGCCACATAGAGGGTGCCGTCGTCGAGCAGGTCCATGTTGGCTGCACGGTCATCCGGATTGTAGGTTCCGGCGGTGACGAACTTGTAGACATAGTCGAAACGCTCGTCGTCACCGCAGTAGAACACCACGCGGCCGTCCTTGTTGAGAACGCTTTCCGCACCCTCGTGCTTCATGCGGCCAAGTGCGGTGCGCTTCTTCGGAACCGAATTCGGGTCCATCGGGTCGACTTCGACCACCCAACCGAAGCGGTTGGGTTCGTTGGGCTCCTTGGAGACGTCGAAACGGTCGTGATGTGTGCCCCAGTTGTACCAGCCGGCCGGTGCGCCGTAACGCTCGTAGTTGACGGCCTCGGGGTGACCTTCCGGCAGTTCACCGAGGAAGTAGCCGTGGAAGTTCTCTTCGGCCATCAGCCAGGTACCCCAGGGGGTGACGCCGCCGGCGCAGTTGTTGAGCGTTCCCAGAACCTTGGTGCCGGACGGATCGGCATTGGTCTTGAGCCGGTCGTGGCCGGCTGCCGGGCCGGTCAGTTCCATCTCGGTGCCGACATGCAGGCGGCGGTTCATCTTGCCGTCGAGGACCGGCGTCCACTTGCCGTTTTCCTTTCGGATCTCGATGACGGTTCCGCCATGGGCGGCCATCTCGATGTCGACGATGTCCTTGGTGAACTCGCCCATCATCACCTTGTCCTTGCCCTCGCCATCCTTTCCGATGGAGGCCCAGTTGGGGAACATCAGCTCGGCATTGGTGTACTCGTGGTTGACGACGAGCAGGCCGTGGTCGTCAGCGCCATCGAGCGGGATGAAGCCCACATAATCGTTGTTGTAGCCGAACTGCTTCGACTGGCTTTCCGGTGTCTGGTTCATCGGGTCGAATTCCGGCGAATCGGCGAACACCTTGTCGCCCCAGCGCAGAAGCACGTCGGCATCATAGCCGTCGGCCACGTGATGGGTCTCGTCGACACCGGCCTCGACTTCGGTAAAGGAAAACGCGCTGGCGCCCTCGGCGCGGGCCTCGTCGGCGATCATCAGCGCCAGTGGGCTGACCGTGGAGGCAATGGCCGTGACGGCCAGAGAACCACCCAGGAAACCGCGGCGCGAGAAGTGGCGGTTGATGATGTCACCCATCGTCGGATTGTCGGAAGGGTTGCGGCCGACATCTTCCTCGGCTTCCCGGATCTCGGTGAGATTGACGACCTCTTCATCTGGCTTGAACATTTCGTTCATGGCTGTCTCCATCGTGTTGAGTTGGCCCCGATGACAGCAAATGTACTCCAGTCGGTTACAGTGTTATGACAGTCCTTGTTCGCCGGACATTTTATGTGCTTTGCAGACCGCGCTTTGCTGCCCGGATCCGATACACGGCGGCAGCCTGCGGTGCCGCTATTCGGCCGGCGCCGGAATCACGGTGCGGTCGACAGCCTTTTCCTGAATCGGCCAGTGAACGATTGCCGCAAACAGCCCCAGCGCCACTCCGAGCCACCAGACCGGGTTGTAGGTTCCAAAAATGTCGTAGAGGTAGCCGCCAAGCCAGACACCGAGGAAGGATCCGACCTGGTGGGAAAAGAACACCATTCCTCCGAGCAGTCCCAGGTGGCGGGTGCCGAACATGATGGCGACCAGCGCGTTGGTGGGCGGCACCGTCGATAGCCACAGAAGCCCCATGACGATGGCAAATATGACCACGGAGGTGGGCGTCTGCGGCAGCAGAATGAAGGCGGTCACAGCAATCGAGCGGCCGAGGTAGATCAGGGTCAGGAATGCGGGCTTGGAATGCCGCTGCCCGATGACGCCTGAGGCAAGCGAGCCGATGATGTTGAAAAAGCCGATCAGTGCGATCGAGATCACGGCATAGGAATCGGCGATGCCGATGTCGCCGAGATAGGCCGGAAAATGCGCCGTGATGAAAGCCACCTGAAAGCCGCAGACGAAGAAGCCTGACACCAGAAGAACGAAGCTTCGATGTCCGAAGGCTTCGCGCAGGGCCTCGCTGATGGACTGTTCGATGTCGGTCTGCTTCTGGCTGCCGGAGGAGGAATTGCCGCGAAGCGGAATGGCGAGCACGGGAATGATCAGCATCATGATGCCGAGCCAGACCAGCGCATCCGACCAGCCCAGCGCGTCGATCAGCCCCTGGCTCAGCGGTGCGAACACAAACATGCCGGCGGACCCGGCAGCGGTGCCGAAACCAAAGGCCAGCGAGCGTTGTTCGGGTGCGACATTGCGGGCAAATGCCGCCAGCACCACACCGAAGGACGCCGAGGCGATGCCCAGTCCGACGAGAACGCCGCCGCCGATATGCAGCCAGACCGGGCTGTCGGCATGCGCCATCATCAACAACCCCGACGAATAGATCACGGCGGACAGCGCCAGCACCCGCCATGTTCCGAACTTGTCTGCAATGGCGCCGAAGAACGGCTGCCCGATGCCCCAGAACAGGTTCTGGATGGCCATTGCCAGGCCGAATGTTGTCCGGTCCCATCCGGTATCGACAAGCATCGGCAACTGAAAGAAGCCCATGGCCGAGCGCGGTCCGAATGACATCAACGATATCAGGCAGCCGGCAATGATGATGAGCCAGGGCAAGGGGGGACTGGCTGAGGCGGGGCTTCTGTCTGGCATGGCGGGCTCCTCGGCGGGCTCCTGAAATGTGAGGTGACTTTAGGCCATCGGGAGCATTCAACAAGTGCAATTGATTGAAGTTATCGATCACGGCGATTGATGGTTTACCCATGGTGGCGGAGACCCGGACACGGAGCCTAGCAAGGACCATGGGCTTGATTGGCAATGCTGCGCAATCGTTGACGCACAAATGGGGAGGGGGTGATGCCGGAGCTGATTGTCGATCTTCGCGGCCATGGCGTATTCCCGGCCTGCGGGTTCGCTTGCAATCGTTTCTGTGAAGTCTTATGTCAGATGTTCACCGGCATTGCCGGTTTCTTTTGGAAGTTATTATGCTCAAAATGAGCATAATTCGTTTTGACGGGAGGGTTTGCAATGACCCGAATGGAAACAGATGCAGGGAAACAGGCCGCGGGTCAGACCGCTGGCCGCGGGACGAGCGCTGCCGAGCGCTTCGGCGTGATGGAGCGTCCGGAGCTCAAATATACGCCTGCGGTGGCGCGCGAAACCGCGCATCTCTACGATCGCGTCCGTGATCACATCCCGGAAATCGAATGGCCGGTCTATGCGCCCTACATCCATGCGATCAACCGGATCAAGAAGGAGCGCGGAGCGGCCATCCTCGCGCACAACTACCAGACTCCCGAGATCTTCCACTGCGTCGCCGACATTGCCGGCGATTCGCTGCAACTGGCCCGTGAGGCCACCCTGGTCGATGAGCAGATCATCATCCAGTGCGGTGTGCACTTCATGGCGGAGACGTCGAAACTGCTCAATCCGGACAAGACCGTGCTGATCCCCGACATGAAGGCGGGCTGCTCGCTGTCCGAATCGATTACCGGCGCCGATGTCCGCCTTCTGAAGGAGCGCTATCCGGGTGTTCCTGTGGTCACTTACGTCAATACGTCGGCGGAGGTGAAGGCCGAGACCGACATGTGCTGCACGTCCTCGAACGCGGTTGCCGTTTGCGAAAGCTTCGATTCAGACACGGTGCTGTGCATTCCCGACGAGTATCTGGCGATGAACGTCGCCAAACAGACCAAGAAAAAGATCCTGACCTGGAAGGGGCACTGCGAGGTGCACGAACGGTTCACGGCTGAAGAACTGCTGGCCTACAAGGAAGCCGATCCAACAATCGAGATCATAGGCCATCCGGAGTGCCATCCGGATGTGATCGATGTTTGCGATTACTCCGGCTCGACAGCCGGAATGATCAACTACGTCAAGGACACGCGGCCTTCCCGGGTGCTGCTCGTTACCGAATGCTCGATGGCCTCGAACATCCAGAGCGAGGTCGAGGGCGTCGAATTCATCAAGCCGTGCAACCTGTGCCCGCACATGAAGCGCATCACGCTCCCCAAGATCCTCGACAGCCTGCTGACCATGACAGAAGAGGTGCTGGTCGAGCCGGAAATCGCCGACAGGGCGCGGCTCGCGGTCGAACGGATGATCAATCTCAAGCACTAGGGCGCGGTCGCCGGGATGACCGGTGACCCGCAAAGGGAGCGCGCCATGGCCACGACTGCTGTCGCCGCCTATCAACCAAAGCCGTCCAAGGGTTTTGATGACGTGATCATCATCGGCGGCGGCCTTGCCGGGCTGTTCTGCGCGCTCAAGCTTGCGCCCAGGGCGGTGACCGTGCTTGCCGCAGCCCCGATCGGCCGCGGAGCCTCGTCCGCCTGGGCGCAGGCGGGCATCGCGGCTGCCGTCGGGCCGGGCGATACGGTCGACAAACATGTCACCGACACCATCATCGCGGGCGACGGCATCGTTGACGGGGACATCATCCGGATGATGGCGACGGAAGCCTCCGCGCGCATCCACGACCTCTTGGAATTCGGTGTGCCGTTCGACAGGGACCTTGCCGGGAAGCTTTCGGTCAGCCGCGAGGCGGCGCATTCGGAAAGCCGGATCGTGCGCGTCAAAGGTGACATGGCCGGTCGCGCCATCATGGAGGCGCTGGTCGCGGCGGTTCGAAAGACGCCGTCGATCCGGGTGCTGGAGGGTTATGTCGCCGAGGAACTGATCACCGAGGATGGCCGGGTCACAGGTGTCGTGGCGCGCGATCAGGCCGGCAGCGGCGAAGATCTGCACCGGCTGACCGCCAGCCACGTGGTCATGGCGACCGGGGGCGTCGGCCATCTCTTCGAGGTGACGACCAACCCCACCGAAGCGCGCGGCGGCGGCATAGGCATGGCGGCGCGTGCCGGCGCACGGTTGGCGGACATGGAATTCGTGCAGTTCCATCCGACGGCAATCAATGTCGGCAAGGACCCGGCACCGCTCGCCACTGAAGCCCTGCGCGGCCATGGCGCGACGCTGCACAACTCCGCCGGCGAGCGGTTCATGCTGGGGCTTCACAAGGATGCCGAACTTGCACCGCGCGATGTGGTCGCGCGGGGGATCTTCGCGGAAGTGAAGGCCGGGCGCGGGGCATTTCTCGATTGCCGGACAGCGGTGCATGATTTCGCGGACGAATTTCCGACTGTCTTCGGCTATTGCCGGGATGCCGGCATCGATCCCGCCAGGGAGATGATTCCCGTGGTTCCCGCCGCGCATTACTTCATGGGCGGGATCTGGACCGATGCGGACGGGCGCTCGTCGCTGCCCGGGTTCTGGGCCTGCGGGGAATGCACATCCACCGGTGCGCACGGCGCCAACAGGCTGGCCTCGAATTCGCTCCTTGAGGCCGTTGTCTTCTCTGCCCGGATTGCGATTCGGCTGGGAACAGAGATGACCGGGGTGGCGCCCGCCAACTGGCAGGACGGCTCTGTGTCGAGTGCCAGCCATCTGGCCGAGAACGATCATCCGAACATGGTGGCGCTGCGCAAGACCATGAGCGCCAATCTGGGTGTGCTGCGCGATGGCGACGGCATGCGCGAAGCGCTTCGCACCATCCTCGAACTGGCGCGCAACAGCCATTCCACCCGGTTTGACAATGTGATCACCACCGCCAAACTGATCGCAGTGTCGGCACTCAACCGGCTTGAAAGCCGCGGCGGGCATTTCAGGACCGACTTCCCCGAGGAAAGCCCGGACTGGAAGCGACGGACGCTTTTAACGCTGGAGCAGGCAAACGCCATCGTTCCCGACCTTCTGGAGACCGATTGATGACCCGTGCCTTCCTGCCCGAACTTCCCGCGCTGATGATCGAGGATCAGGTTCGCGCCGCGCTCGTCGAGGATCTCGGCCGTGCCGGCGACATCACCTCGAATGCGACAATCGGACCGGAGCGGACGGCAACGGCTGAAATGAATTGCCGGGAGGATGGCGTGATCGCCGGTTTGCCGCTGGCCGAGGCAGCATTCAGGCTGATCGATCCGGCAATTGAGTTCAAATCCCTCGTGGCCGATGGAGAACGCGCGGAGGCAGGCGCGGCAATCGCGCGGATCGCAGGCCCGGCGCGGGGGGTGCTTTCAGCCGAACGGGTGGCGCTCAATTACCTGATGCATCTGTCCGGCGTCGCTACGCACACCGCCCGGTTTGCCGATGCGATCGCTCATACGAAGGCGCGCGTAACCTGCACCCGGAAGACCATTCCCGGGCTCAGGGCGGTCGAGAAATATGCCGTGCGTTGCGGCGGCGGCTCTTCACACCGCTACGGGCTCGACGACGCGATCCTGATCAAGGACAACCACATCGCCGTTGCCGGAGGGATCGCCGAGGCCTTGCGGGCAGCGAAGGCCTTCGCGGGCCATCTCGTAAGGGTCGAGATCGAGGTGGATACGCTCGAGCAGTTCGAACAGGTGCTGGCAGAAGGTGCGGATGTGTGCCTCCTCGACAATATGGGACCTGACCTGTTGCGCGAAGCGGTTGCCATGAACAAGGACAGGATCACGCTGGAAGCCTCGGGAAATGTGGATCTCGACACCATCAAGGCCATCGCCGAAACCGGGGTCAATTACATTTCGACCTCGAAGATCACCATGGCCGCGCCGACGCTGGATATCGGTCTCGACATCGCAATCGCCTGACCGGTCCAGGGCGGATCTCACAGTGTCAGGACATAGATCCAGAAGGGCAGTGTCATCGCTGAGAGCAGCGTGGCCTGGGCGATCAATGTGGCCGGGAGCCTGCGGTCCGCGCCATAGACCGAGGCGAGAACATGGGCCGCGGAGGCCGGCGGCAAGGCCGCGAAAACCACCAGCACATTGGCCTGCGCTGCCGGGATTCCGGCAAGGATGACCGCGGCGAATGTGACAGCCGGCAGAACCACAAGCTTGATGGCCGTGATGCCGCCGGTGAAACTGTTGAGCCGCAACACCGCGCCCCAGTCCATCGTCGCGCCCACCGCCATCAGGGCAATGGGAATTGCGGCCCCGGCCAGGTAATCCACGCCCTGCTGGATGATTTGGGGCAGGGTGTATCCGCTCGCGCCCAGCGCCATTCCCGACACCGATGCAATGAAGAACGGGTTGCGGAGAATGCGCGCGAAGATCCCGAGCGGCCCCAGACCGCTGCCCCGTGAGAGCGCCGAAATGGCAAAGACATTGGCGAGCGGCACGGCGAAACCCACCGCCACCGACATCAAGGGGGCGGCGTTGTCCACCGCGCTCACCGCAACGAAGGCGATCGCGGTGTTGAACCGCCACGCCGTCTGCCACGCGCCTGCGAAATCGAGGAACTTTTCCGGTCCGAACGGGCGCAGAAACCAGCCAAGGCAAAGCCCCAGCGCCATGATCGCCCAGACACTCAACCCAACGACTGCAGCGTCATCGAGCGCGATCGGCCGGGAGGCGGCAGCGGAAAAGATCAGGCAGGGAAACAGCAGTTCGAAGTTCAGCCGGTCGATGCCGCGCCAGGCGTCGTTGCTCAGCCGCTCGCGAAAGACGCGGCCGACCGTGATGATGCCCATGGTGGGGACGAGAACCGAAAGAATGGGGATCATGAGCCGAAGCTTCCGAGGCGTTGCAGTGGAGGCGGTCATCCCGAACAGGAAGGCCTTCTTGTCGCAGACGCGCACACTTTAGCAAGAGGCCGGACCATGCAAACTTTCAGAGGCGGGTTTTCCGCGGTCCTATCCACGGCCGCCGAGGCGCAGGCCCGGAACCGGGCGTTCCTCGAGGATCTTGGCGCGGAAGCGATAGAGCGCGGCAGGCCGTCCGCCTGTGGCCGAACTTGCGCCGCCGGTGGTTTCAACCAGTTCGGCGCCCTCCACCAGCCGGCGGAAATTCTGCTTGTGCAGATGCCGTCCGGAGATGGCCTCCACTGTGGTTTGAAGTTCGGTCAGTGTGAATTCGGGCGGCATCAATTCGAAAATCACCGGGCGGTACTTGATCTTGGCGCGAAGCCTCTGGACCGCAGTGGCTGCAATGCGGCGATGGTCGAACCGCATCGCGCGGCCGAGCGGCGCTTTCAAGCCCGTTGTCGCCACTCGCTGGTCGTTGACAGCCTCGGCCAGCAGGCCCGCCTCGTAGAGCAGCTCATAGCGGTCGAGCACGCGTTCCTCGTCCCACGGGAAGTCGTTCAGTCCGAATGCCAGCCTCGTGCGGGCGAGCCTTGTCGGGCTTCTGGGTGCTTCCAGCGGCTCTGAAGCCCATGCCGAAAGGCGGGGAAGGATGGCGGTGTCGAGGATGGCGGGGCGTCCCTTGCGCCAGTCCTCCCAGGGAAACAAATCGTACCAGCCGCGCCAGCGGGCGCCGGTCGCAGCCAGAGCGTCCGGATCGCCGGCATCCGCTCGCGTCAGGGCCAGATAGCCGACCGAAACGAGATGCGGGCCTTCGCCGTCGTCGCGGCGGTGCCGGCCGCGGTCTCCGAAGGTGTAGAGCTGTTCGACATAGCCGAGGTTCAGAGCCGTCTGGTGTCTGACGCTATCGCGCAGGCTAGCCTCGAAGGTGCGATGGCGCGCCGGATCGAAGGGGCCGAAGGGCAATCCGTCGGCGGGGCCTTCACCCGGTGTGGACGGGACGGCGAGAATGCCCGGGTCCGAATTCGTCACCGCGACGATCGCCGCATTCAGACCGATACGGAGCGGCTGGATATCATCGGATGCGTTTGCGCTGTTTGGTGGCACTTCAGCCATCGCTGACTTCTTTGCGACGGTCAGGCGTGGCGGGTGGCAGTCTGTCGCCTGCGCGCAGGCCGAAGCAGAAGCGTTCGCCCTGGCTGGTTTCGGCGCCGCGTCCGATGCGGTCCACGGCGCGAACCAGCCTGCCGTTGCGGCCCATGATCTCGTCGCCGATTGCGATCAGCCGCGGGTTTGGCGTCACAAACGGCGAGGCCGTGCGCAGCCGTGCGGCCAGTTCATCTTCATCCTGGTCCGGCGCAAGCGACAGAGCAGCGATCAGGGCCGCAGCAGGCGAGCGCGATATTCCGAACCAGCAATGGATGACGAGCGGCGCGCTCCTGTCCCAGCTTCCCGCAAAGTCGATGATCCTTTCGACATGGGTGTGGGCCGGAGCGACCAGGCCGTCCATCTCGCCGGAAATGTCATTGACGCCAAGATTGAGATGCCGGCTCGCCTCGATCACCGCAGGACGGTGAAACTCCTGTCCCTGCGCCATCAGGCTGATCATCTCACGCGCGCCATGAAGAACCGCGGTTTCGGCGATCTGGTTGAGGCGGCAGACGACCAGATAGGACATGATCAGCTCTTTCCGTTCTGGCGCAGTTTCTCGATTGCCTGGAAGCGATCCAGAAACAGCTTTTCCACCTGCGCCGCCGGCAAAGGCGTGACATCGACCATGTCCCGGTTGATGCCCCGCGGTGGGCCGAAGAAAGCGCGGGCTTCGGCATCTGCGAAACCGGCGAGTTCGGTGGCCTCGAAATAGGCGGCGATCCGGTCGGCTTTCTTGATGAGCGCCTTCGTGGCCTTCGGCAGTGACGCAGGCAGGCCGAAGCGGATGTGGATTGCAGCTTCAAGCCGGGCTTCGACTGTCTTGTATCCGTCGCCAACCACGGATTTGAAGGGAGAAATCATGTCTCCGATCACATATTCGGGCGCATCGTGCAGAAGCGCCAGTTGCCTCAGATCCGGCGAGGCAGCGGTGAGATGCCCGATAATCGATTCCACGACCAGCGAATGCTGCGCCACCGAAAAGGCATGGTCGCCGCGCGTCTGGCCGTTCCATCGGGCCACCCGTGCCAGGCCCTGGGCGATGTCGCTGATTTCCACATCGAGCGGCGAGGGGTCGAGAAGATCGAGCCTGCGGCCCGATAGCATACGCTGCCACGCCCGGGGCGATTTTTCCGAACCGGCCATCTTCAATCGTCTGAACTGGCGTGCGGGTCGGAGGCGAAGCTCAGGCCGGTCCACTCCGGCAGCGAGATGGTTACGGGCGTCGTATCGATCTCGATGGGCAGTTCGTTGGTCATCGCATCGGCGATCCTGTCCGTCCGTACGATCGCCAGCGCCCGGTTCCCCGCCACGGTTCCGAGTGTGCCTGATTGTTTGCCGCCCGCTTGAATGCTGGTTCCGGGACCGGGAAGCGCTTCTTCGGCGCTGACGATCGCGATCCGGCGCCGTGCTGTGCCCCGGTGCTGCATCCTGGAAACAACTTCCTGGCCGACATAACAGCCCTTCTTGAAGTCGATCCCGTGGTTCTTGTCCATCAGTACGTCATGGGGAAAGGCATCGGACAGCGTATAATCGGTCCCCGATTCCGCCACGCCATGGGTCACGCGAACAGCGTCCCATTCCGATCGCTCAGCATCCAGCATCGCGCCGCTTCCGTAGAGCCGCCAGACGCCGGCCTCTTCCGGAAAGCGGTTGTCGATGAATGCGTCTTCCGGCGCCGAGCCTCCCCAGCCGGCGATGACGGGAAAGTCTGAAAGCGCTTCGATCGTCACCTTTGCCCTGAGTTTGTAAAGCGCGAGCCGCTTCTGGAAGTCGCCTGCCAATTCGGCGGCGATGTCGAGATAGAAACCGGTCTCGGGCGCCCGCGAGATCATGAAATCAAAAAGAATTTTGCCTTGCGGGGTCAGAAGTGCGGCGGGCTGGGCATGACCGGCCTCAAGCGCCTCGACGTTGGCGGTAATCAGGTTTTGCAGAAAGTGTTCCGCTTCCTCGCCGTCGACGCTGACGAGAACCCGATCGGTGAGATTGAGGGCTGGCACTGGGCGCACTCCGGTTTGATCGCGTGGTTTCAGGTCTTGATGTCTGCCCGTTAGGTAGGCGGTCGCGAGCGCACGGGCAAGAGGCGGAAGGACGGCTGACGGCTCTCTTGCCTTGAAGCGGCCGGTTCAATCACCGGCCAGGAAGAAGCGCCAGCTTCCGTCGGCGGCTATGCCGATCCGGAAGAAATTGTAGGCGCCAAAGGTCTTCATGTCCTCAAGGTCACCGGCGGTCACGATCCTGAGCAGTTCCACCCGCTGCGGCGCAGTCAGGTCGTCGAGAGGAACCGCGGCAAAATAGGGCCAGATGTAGGACTCTTCCGCGCCGCCCGCATCGATCCTGACGAACCCCGCATTCAGGAGATCGATCAGGATTGCAAGGATCTCGAGGCCCTCGCCGTCACCGGAAATCGACCGCAGATAGTCTATCGGATCGTTCTCGATCTCGCCAAACGCCAATCTGGTGGCAGACGGTCCGCGACCGAGCAAGGCACGCAGGTTTTCAGGATCACCCGTTGATGCTGCTTCGATGATCAGTTCGCGCATGCGGCCGACCGGTTCGGGAAGCTCGGATATATCCCGAACCAGTTCGACCGAAACCACTTCGCCCGCGTCTTCGCCAACGCCTTCGCCATCCGTCCCCGGCATCGGGGTGTTTGCCGCCGGGGTGTCCGGTGCGGGGAGTGGCGCGCGGATGATCGGGTCAGCCGAGGGCAGGCCGCCATCCGGGCCATCCAGCGGCCCTTCAAGGGGCGGCAACTGGCTCTCAGGCGCCGGATCGGAGCCGGCTGCCTCCCCGGCAGGCGGGTCGACAGGTTTCAGTTCGCTCAGCGCAGCAGCGTTCCGCGGTGAAAAGCAGGTGAGAATCGTCAATGAAAGCAGGCCGAGGCCAACGGTTTTTCCGATTAGGGACTGGCGCACCTGAAGATCGCCCACCGGTCTTGCCGCCTTCTGGTTTGTGGTCCTCGATTGCGTTGCTATTGAAGCACGCGTTCCGGAGAGAATTCGCCCGCCAGAATCCGTTCACGCAGCGAATCGACCAGCGCTTCGGCCTGGTCTTCGCCCAGTGCGCGGACTGTTTCGCGGATCGCGGTAATCATCGCAGCATCCGCGATGATTTCCGGCTCGATGCCGTCCGCGGTGCTCTCGGCCCAGGCGTCGTGTTGCAATTCAAGAGCAACCTGAAGCTTCTCCTGAACGATCAGCTCGTCAAGTTCCTCGGGCGTATGATGCGTGGATTGTGTCATGCGGACCAACTCTTACTTACCATGTCGTTAACACGTTAGCACGGTGCGACCGGTTTCGGCACGGGGGCACGGCGATATAGGTTAACAAATTCTCAATTTCCGTAGCGTGCAACGATTTCGGAAACAAGTGTTGCACCTTCGCGACGGTATCGGGTCTCTGCAAGCCGCGCCGCATCGGTGCAGGAGGTGTAAACCGACGCGAAAGCGCGAAAACCCCGGTTGTATCCGGCCGTGAGGACTTCACGCCGGCCTGCTTCATTCTCGGTTTCGCTGTCGAGCAGCGCCTGCATGGTTTCCCGCCAGGTGGTTTCCCCTTCGCCGTTGCAAAGATTGCGAAGGTATTGAACCGAGCCGAGGATTTCCGCCAGCCGCAGCAGGCGATCCTCGTAGGGAGGCGGTTCCAGCGGCACTGCGGGCTCGGCCTCCTCCGCTTCGGTCTGCGCGCGGGCGCCGTCAATCATGGTCCCGCCGACCCCAAGGGTCAGCCCGAGAACAAGTGAGACAATGACAAGGGTGCGTTCCATAGGCGCTCATTACACCAAGAGACCTGCGGATGAAATCCCGCCGGATCGCCACGGTGAACAATCGATGACGGTGGTTTGGCGGCCCACGCATGAACCGCTCCGAGCCCGGTATACAAAATGTGCCTACTTGCGGTTCGGAGGCTGATCCATATCTGCAGCGGACCAAACCGAAACCCTTGTCGCGCGAAGGCACGCGTATGCCTCCCAAGCCGCTCCTTCCCCGCGATCACGTTACACCGAAAGGCCAGACAATCATGCTGCTCGAAAAACTCAACTGGCGCTATGCGACCAAGAAAATGGATCCGGAAAAGAAGGTTCCTCAGGAAAAGGTCGATGCCATTCTGGAAGCGGCAAGGCTCGCACCCACGTCAAGCGGCCTTCAGCCCTACGAGATCATCGTTGTGAGCGATCCGGACAAGCGGGCCCGAATCCGCGAAGTGGCGTGGGACCAGGCGCAGGTGACCGAAGGCTCGCATCTTCTCGTGTTCGCCGCCTGGGACAACTACACTGAAGACCGCATCAACATGATGTTTGATCTGGTCAATGAAGAGCGCGGCTTCACCAATGAAGGCTGGGAAGCCTACCGCCAGAAACTTCTGGGCGCCTATGTTACGCGCGACGCTGATGTCAATTACGAGCACGCCGCGCGCCAGGCCTATATCGGCCTGGGCATCGCCCTCACGGCTGCCGCCTTTGAGAATGTCGACGCAACGCCGATGGAAGGCTTCGATGCCGACAAGGTGGATGAGATTCTCGGCCTGCGGGCGCGGGGTCTGCGGTCGCTGACGCTGGTGCCGCTCGGCTACAGGGAAACCGAGGGTGACTGGCTGGTCAAACTCAAGAAGGTGCGCCGGCCGAAGGAAGATTTCGTCAGCGTCATTTGAAGTTGAAGCCGTTTCCGCCGCACTCCGACAAGGCTGTGCGGCGGACATCAGCCTAAAAGCCAACGCCTCCGCGCCTGGTTAGTGCCTCTCGCCAGGCGCTGCAGCCAGCATGTCGATGCAGGTGACCATGCTTTGAGGGGTGCGCAGCGTGCGGATCTCCTCAGGCGTAAACCAGGCCACCGCCTTTGCATCATCCAGTGCGCGGGCTTCGCCACCCGGATCATCGGCCCGGAAGACCGTGAGCAGGAATTGCGAGCGGTTCGATTCGGCCGGGTCGTCGGTTGTGAGATCGAAGGTGGCGAACGGGCGCGGGTTGGAGGCCTTGAGCCCGGTTTCTTCCTCCAGTTCCCGAAGTGCTGCCTGCTCGAGCGTCTCGCCGGGGTCGACCCCTCCGCCCGGGAAGGCATAGAGATCCTGCGCCGGCGCATTTGCGCGCAGAACGAGCAGGAACCTGCCGTCGCGTTCGAGCGCCACGGAAACCGCGAGCGCCAGGGCGCCGTTGCTGCCCGCCGGCGTTTCATTGCTCATTGCTTGACCCTGTAATCGTCCTCAGTCATGGGTGGGCAATGTGTGGACGTTTTTCGCTAACCGCAACCCCTGAAGAGGTTCAGGAACTGTTCGGTCTCGCAGAGATCGAGGGGTTCCCCCCGCGGTACAACATCGCCCCGACCCAGCCGATCCTCATTGTCGCCGGCGACCTCCGGCGCGCCGAAGGCGACAACCGTACCAACCGCCGTGCGCTTCTGGCGCGATGGGGCTTTTTGCCAGGTTGGGTCAAGGATCGGAACGATTTTCCGCTGCTCATCAACGCACGTTCGGAAACAGCAGCCGAGAAGGCCTCGTTCCGGGCGGCGATGCGTCATCGCCGTGTTCTGGTGGCGGCCTCGGGTTTTTACGAATGGCATCGGCCGGGGAAGGGCACAAAACAGAAATCCACGCCTTACTGGATCCGCCCGAGCGCGGGCGGCATCGTCGCCTTTGGTGGCCTGATGGAAACCTATATCAGCGCCGACGGGACCGAGATCGACACGGCAGCGATCCTGACTGTCGGCCCGAACCGGGAGGTCGCGCCGATCCATGACAGGATGCCCGTTGTCATAGAACCGCAGGATTTTGCGCGCTGGCTCGATTGCCTCAATCAGGAACCCCGGCATGTCGCCGATCTGATGGCGCCTGCGCGGGACGGTTACTTCGAGGCGATCCGGGTTTCCGACCTCGTCAACAAGGTTGCCAATTCGGGTCCGGAGGTGCAGAAGCCGGTCGCCGATGCCGAACCGGAGCCTGCCGCCGCGCCAGCCACAAGGAAGCGCAGCAAGCCCACTGAGCCGCCGTCCGACCAGATGAAACTGTTCTAGGATACCTCCCCCAGATGCTGGCCCCTGCCATTGCCGGGCTGCTGCTCGGCGGTTCCCTGATCATCGCCATCGGCGCGCAAAACGCCTTTATTCTGAGACAGGGGCTTTTGCGGCAGCACGTCTTCATTCTCTGCCTGATCTGCGCGCTTTCGGATGCGGTGTTGATCGGGCTCGGCGTGGCCGGGCTTGGCGCGATCATTTCAGGGTCGCGAATGCTGATCAGCGTGGTTACGCTCGGCGGCGCTGTGTTTCTGGCCTGCTACGCGGTGCTCGCGCTCAGACGGGCGATCGCGCCTTCCGCGCTCACGGCCGCGAAGACCGGTCCATCGTCCTTGCGTTCGGCGGTGCTGACGTGCCTGGCCTTCACCTTTCTCAATCCCCATGTCTACCTCGACACCGTGCTCCTGGTCGGCGGCCTGAGTGGACGTTACGAGGGTGCGGCGCGACTGGCATTTGCCATGGGCGCGATGTCGGCGTCCTTCCTGTGGTTTTTCGGGCTCGGATACGGTGCGCGGGTGCTCGAGCCGCTGTTCGCGCGCCCATCGGCGTGGCGCGTGCTCGACGGGCTGATCGCGCTGGTGATGGCCGCCCTGTCGGTCTCGCTCGTCCACCGTTTTCTGGTGGGGTGACGGTTGCACAGAGCATCTTGACCGGGCCCGGCCAATCGGGGATAAGACGACCATGAAAACGGCACACGGCGCACGCGCCATCTGCATTTGCGGCATCATTATTCGCTAGCGTATCGCTGGCTCGGCCGTTTTCGTCTTTTCACTGCACAGGACAAACGACCCGGGCCGGGGCCGGCATCGGGGAGTTGACATGAGCGAGCTCAAATTCTGGAACACGCTGACGCGGGCCAAGAAAGAGTTTCGGCCAATCGATAAGGACAATGTGCGGATGTATGTCTGCGGTCCGACGGTCTACGACTATGCCCATATCGGCAATGCGCGGCCGCTGATCGTGTTCGACGTGCTCTACCGGCTGCTCCGGCATGTCTACGGCAAGGATCACGTCACTTACGTGCGCAACATCACCGACGTCGACGACAAGATCAACGCCCGGGCGCTCAGGGATTATCCCGATCTGCCGCTCAATGAAGCGATCTCCAAAGTCACAGAGAAGACCGCCGAGCGCTTCCACAAGGACGCTGCGGCGCTCGGCTGCCTGACGCCCACGCATGAGCCGCGCGCCACGGCGCATATCGATGGCATGGTCGCGATGATCCAGACGCTGATCGACAAGGGCAACGCCTATGTCACCGCCGGCCGCGAGGGCAGGGAGGTGCTGTTTTCGGTCAGTTCGATGCCGGATTACGGCAAGCTGTCGAACCGCAAGCTCGAGGATCAGCAGGCCGGCGCCCGTGTGGCCGTTGAGGATCACAAGCGCAACGCTGCGGACTTCGTGCTGTGGAAGGAATCGGCTGCCGACGAACCCGGCTGGCACGGGACATTCACCGAGGGGGGTGAGACCGTCATCATCCATGGCCGGCCCGGCTGGCACATCGAGTGCTCGGTAATGAGCGAGCATCATCTGGGCGCCACCTTCGACATCCATGGCGGCGGGCTCGACCTGATCTTTCCGCACCACGAAAACGAGATCGCCCAGTCCTGCTGCGCCCACGGCAATGACCGGATGGCAAACCTGTGGATGCACAACGGCTTCCTGCAGGTCGAGGGCAAGAAGATGTCCAAATCCGAGGGCAACTTCGTCACCATCGCGGAGCTGCTGGAGACCGAAAAATTCGGCGGCCGAAAGTGGCCGGGCGAGGTGCTGCGTCTTGCGATGCTGATGACGCATTACCGCGAGCCGATCGATTTCAGCGTGAAGCGGTTGGAGGAGGCGGAAATAAGCCTGGGAAACTGGTTGGGGCCTCATGCACGCCGTGGAGTGCCGGAAGACGGAGCCGTTTCAATCGATGTCGTTCGGGCACTCTCCGATGATCTTGATTTCTCCTCCGCAAAGGCGGTGATTGATGCCATGTTGATCCAATCAAGAAAGGTCCCGGACGAAGGTGAACAATCGGTTGGAAAAACAAAGGTTAAGAATGATCTTGCTGCGACTCTGGTTTGGCTCGGTCTCGCCAAAGAGGACGATGATTTTGCGGTCGCTCGCGCAAACAAGCAAGGACTGAGGGCTGTAGTCGAAGCTGCGTTGGTTGGACTGAAAGCATCGGACATTGATGCATTAATTCGTAAACGCCTGAAAGTCCTGGGTGGGGCAGACGCTGCAAAGGCAGCTGGCGATAAAGAATCAATGAAACAGAAGTTTGGTGAGGCCGACCGAATCCGTGACGAGCTGCTGGCCCAAGGCATTCAGCTCAAGGATGGCAAGGATCCCGAGACCGGCGAGCGGGTGACGACCTGGGAGGTCAGGCGGTGAACCCTTGTTTGGGAAAAGACCCCTCCCCAACCCCTCCCCACAAGGGGGAGGGGCTCGGCTCCGTGCACCTGCCTTCTGCCGAAATAACCATCAGCACTGTGAGAAGCGGCTTGTTGGATGGGATGGTGCGGCCTCGTAGCCCCTCCCCCTTGTGGGGAGGGGTTGGGGAGGGGATTTCTCTTGCCCCGAATTCGATCACGCGGGGATCGTGAACCCATGCCCCATTCAAACATCAAAACAGAAACCCGCGACCGCGCCAGAAAGCTTCGCACGGAGCTGACCAAAGCCGAGGCCAAGATGTGGAATTTGCTGCGCGATTTCCGCCCGCGCGGCGCGCGGTTCCGGCGGGAGACGCCGATCGGACCGTATATCGCCGATTTCGCGTGGTTGTCTAAAAAGATCGTGATTGAAGTGGATGGCGATAGTCATGAAACAGTTCAAGGACGAGCCCATGACCGGGTTCGTGACACCTGGATGAAAAATCAAGGCTACACTGTTCTCAGGTTTGACAATTCAGATCTGATCGATGCTGAAGATCACGTTTTTCTCGAAATCGAAAAAGCCATCGGCAGGTATCTCAATGACCAATGACCTCACGATGATGCTGGACCATGTCAGTCTGAGCGTTGCGGACATGGAGCGGGCGAAGCGATTCTATTCGGCTGTTCTGGCCACCCTTGGAATGGAAATGGTCGGCGAGGTGACAGCCGCACAATCCGGTTCGGTCGCCTATGCCGGCTTCGGGATCGGGCGGAAGGGGCAGCTCTGGATTGCCGAGGACGGACCGCAAACGCCCTCCGCCCACATCTGCTTCCGCGCACCCTCCCGCCAGGCCGTCCGCGATTTTCACGCGGCGGGACTTGCCAATGGCGGAACCGACAATGGCGCGCCGGGCATTCGCGAAATCTATCATCCGGAATATTTCGCCGCCTTCGTCAGGGATCCGGAAGGCCACAACATTGAGGCCGTGACTTTCGAGCCGGAGGCCGGACAATGACTGCATTTCACACAGGCGGTTGCCAGTGCGGCGCGGTGCGCTACCGGATCGAGGGCGATCTCGAATACCCGCATCTGTGCCATTGCCGCATGTGCCAGAAGGCGGCGGGCAACTACTTCATGCCGCTCGGCTTCGCGCCCGGACGGGCGCTGACCATCACACGCGGTGAACCGGGCTGGTTCCGGTCCTCCGATCCGGTCCGGCGCGGCTTCTGCAAGGATTGCGGCACGCCCTTGTTCTTCGACACGCTGCAGTCGGACGGAATGGCGGTGACGCTCGGCAGTCTCGATCACCCTGAGGCCTTTCCGCCGGTTTCCAATGACGGGATCGAGACGCGGGTGTCCTTCCACGCGCTTCTCGACGGGCTTCCCGGCAAGCAGGTCGACCGCGACGACCTTCCCGGCGGGCTTCAAAGCGTCGCCTCGACCAATCATCAGCACCCCGATCACGACACTGGAGTCTGGCCGGCGGAGGGCAAGCCATGAGCGGCAAGACCCATACCGGCGGCTGCCAGTGCGGCGCGGTACGCTACCGTATCGAGGGCGAGACCTTCCTGCCGCACACCTGCCACTGCCGGATGTGCCAAAAGGCGAGCGGCAATTATTTCATGGCGTTGGCCAGCGTCGACAAGGCCGATTTCATCGTGACGCGTGGCACCATTTCCTGGTTCCGCTCCTCCGGGCCATCAAGGCGCGGCTTCTGCGCAAATTGCGGCACGCCGCTGGTCTATGAACAGCTGACCCGGGCCAATACCAACGTGGCGCTCGGGTCGCTCGATGACCCGCTCGGTATCCGTCCGGCGTACCAGTTCGGGGCGGAAAGCCGGATACCGTTCCTGTGCGAAATCCTGTCCATTCCGGCCACGGTCTCGATGGACGATCCCGAGGAGGATGGCGTCAAGCTTGCCGAGGTTGCCTCGACCAACCGCCAGCACCCCGATCATGACACCGACGCATGGCCCGTGGAGAAAAGCACATGAGCGCGGCTTCCCTTTCCGGCGGTTGCCAGTGCGGCGCGGTGCGGTTCCGGCTCGAAGGCCGGCCCGGCACGTCCTCCGTGTGCTATTGCCGCATGTGCCAGAAGGCGTCCGCAAGCCATGCGCTCGCGCTTGTCTCGGTGGGCGAGGCGGCCTTCGAATGGACGCGTGGGCAACCCTCCTGGTTCCAGAGTTCCAGCGCCGCTCGGCGCGGCTTCTGTTCGGCCTGCGGCACGCCGCTCGCCTATGATGCGCCGGACGGGCTGGCGCTCTCGGTGCTGGCGTTCGACAACCCGGACGCGGTACCACCGACAATCGCCTATGGCATCGAAGGCAAGCGGCCCTGGTGCGACGCCGTGCCGGGCCTGCCCGAACGTCACACCATGGAGGACGCGGAGGCGGTGGCGTTTCTTAAAACGCTGGTTTCCAATCAGCATCCCGACCATGACACCGAAAACTGGCCGGAGGGGGAATCGTGAGCGAGCGCAAGCCGGGAACGGAAATGCCGAAATGGCTGCTTTACGGCCTGATCGGCAAGGGCGTGCTGGTGGCCGTGGTCACAATCGCTGTCGTCGTCTGGGTCAACTGGAGATAATCTGATGAGTGAATTGCGGACACTGTACCCGGAGATTGAGCCCTTCGAGACGGGTTTCCTGGACACCGGTGACGGCCATCAGGTCTATTGGGAACGGGTCGGCACCCGCGGCGGCAAGCCCGCGGTCTTTCTGCATGGCGGCCCGGGCGGCGGCTGCGGACCCGTTCACCGCAGGCTGTTCGATCCCGCATTGTATGATGTGATCCTGTTTGACCAGCGCGGCTGCGGGCGCTCGACGCCTTTTGCCGAACTCGAGAACAACACCACCTGGGATCTGGTCGCCGATATCGAGCGGCTCAGGCAGATGGCGGGTTTCGAGCAATGGCTGGTGTTTGGCGGCTCCTGGGGCTCCACCCTGGCGCTCGCCTACGCTCAAACCCATCCGAAGCGCGTCAGCGAACTGGTGCTGCGGGGCATTTACACGCTCACGAAGGCCGAACTCGACTGGTACTACCAGTTCGGCGTCTCGGAGATGTTTCCCGAGAAATGGGAACGGTTTTTGGCACCCATTCCGGAAGCCGAGCGCTCCAACCTGATGGCGGCCTACCGCAAGCGCCTTGTGGGCGACGACCCCAAGGCGCAAATCGAGGCGGCAAAGGCCTGGAGCAGCTGGGAGGGCGAGACGATCACGCTGCTGCCCGAACCCTCGACCAGCGACAAGTTCCACGAAGACCGGTTCGCGCTCGCATTCGCCCGGATCGAAAACCACTTCTTCGTCCACGGCGGCTGGCTCGAGGAGGGACAGCTGCTCCGCGATGCGGACCGGCTTTCGGGAATCGACGGTGTAATCGTGCATGGCCGTTACGACATGCCGTGCCCGGCCCGCATCGCCTGGCAGTTGCACAAGGCCTGGCCGCGGGCGGACTTCCACCTGATCGAGGGGGCGGGGCATGCATTTTCCGAGCCCGGCATTCTCGACCAACTCATCCGCGCAACCGACAAGTTCGCGGGCAAGGCAGACACATGACCGACAAACAACGCCTCTACCTCTTCGACACCACGCTGCGCGACGGCCAGCAGACGCCGGGCATCGATTTTTCGGTGGAGGAGAAGATTTCCATCGCCAAAATGCTCGATGAATTCGGCTTCGACTATGTCGAGGGCGGTTATCCTGGCGCCAATCCGACGGACACGGCATTCTTTTCGGAGACGCGCACGCGCAATGCCTCGTTCGTCGCCTTCGGCATGACAAAGCGCGCCGGTGTTTCCGCCTCCAACGATCCGGGGCTCGCAGGCCTCATCCACGCTGCGGGCGACGCCGTCTGCCTCGTCGCCAAGAGCTGGGACTACCACGTTCGGGTGGCGCTCGGCTGCAGCAATGAGGAGAACCTGGAATCGATCTCGGAATCCGTGCGCGCGGTCAGTGATGCCGGCAAGGAGGCGATGGTCGATTGCGAGCATTTCTTCGATGGCTACAAGGCCAATCGCGACTATGCGGTCGCCTGCGCGAAGGCTGCGCATGACGCTGGCGCACGCTGGATCGTGCTGTGCGACACCAATGGCGGCACCCAGCCCTCCGAAATCGGCGAGATCGTCTCGGCGCTGATCGAGGCTGGCATCCCCGGCGACCAGCTCGGCATCCATGCCCACAACGACACCGGGCAGGCGGTGGCCAATTCGCTGGCCGCGGTGGAGGCCGGGGTCCGCCAGATCCAGGGAACGCTCAACGGCATCGGCGAACGCTGCGGCAATGCCAACCTGATCACACTGGTCGCAACACTGGCGCTCAAGCCCGTCTTCGCCGACCGTTTCAAAACAGGCATAGGCAGGGAGAAGCTCGAAGGCTTGACCCGGCTGAGCCACGCGTTTGACGAGTTGCTCAACCGGTCGCCGGCGGCCCAATCTCCCTATGTGGGGGCATTCTCGTTCGCGACAAAAGCGGGCATTCATGCGTCAGCGCTCTTGAAGGATCCGCAGACCTACGAGCACGTGCCGCCCGAAAGTGTCGGCAACTTCCGCAAGGTCATGGTGTCCGATCAGGGCGGCAAGTCGAACTTCGTCAATGCGCTCAGGCAACGCGGAATCGAGGTGGCCCGCAACGACCCCAAGCTCGACCGGCTGATTGCGCTGGTCAAGGAGCGTGAGGCCACCGGCTATGCCTACGAGGGCGCCGATGCGAGTTTCGAGCTTCTGGCGCTGAGGACGCTCGGCCGGGTGCCGGATTATTTCAAGGTCACCAGTTTCCGGGTGATGGTCGAGCGCCGGTTCGACGCCATGGGCAATCTCCGCACGGTCTCCGAGGCGGTGGTCAAGCTCGAGGTGGACGGGGTGGAAACGATGTCGGTGGCCGAGGGGCACGGCCCGGTCAACGCGCTCGACATCGCGTTGAGAAAGGACCTTGGCGTCTACCAGTCGGAGATCTCGGATCTTGAACTGGTCGACTACAAGGTGCGCATCCTCAATGGCGGCACTGAGGCGGTGACCAGGGTCTTGATCGAATCGGGCGATGGAACCGGCGCGCGCTGGTGGACGGTGGGCGTGTCCGACAACATCATAGACGCCTCGTTCCAGGCCCTGATGGATTCGATCACTTTCAAGCTGATGAAGAATCGGGAACTGGCAGGCCGGGTGGCGGCGGAGTAGGGGCATTCATAAACGATTGTGATGAATTGATCGCTTCGATGGCGTTGCGCTGATATCGGCCGGCGGCTAACCGTGGTTTTTGCTGTCGGGCGGATCGCGGAGCGACGCCCGGTGACCGGAGTCCCCATGTCAAAGCCGCTTCCACTTCCCGTCGACGAAGATACGCCGCGCGGTTTTGCGTTCGCGCTTGCCGCCTATCTTCTATGGGGTTTCCTGCCGTTCTACATGAAAGCGGTGGCGCATATTCCCGCCGTCGAAGTGGTTGCACACCGGGTGGTGTGGTCGGTTCCGATTGCGGGCCTCGTGCTGATCTGGCTCGGGCGGACGCGCGACATCTCGATTGCGCTCAGAACCCCGCGCACGCTTATGATGGCGGTGGTGACGGCGGCGCTGATCACCGTCAACTGGAGCATCTATGTCTGGTCGATCGGGGCCGGCCGCGCGCTCGAAACAGCTCTCGGATACTACATCAATCCATTGTTCTCGATCTTCCTCGGCGCAGTCCTGCTCAAGGAAAGCCTCGACGGGCGGCAGAAGATTGCCATCGCGCTGGCGATCGTCGCGGTGGCGCTGCTGGCATGGGAATCGGGCGGCGTGCCATGGGTGTCGGTCGGGCTGGCGTTGAGCTGGGGCTTCTACGCTTTCTTCAAGAAGTCGCTTCCGGTGGGCCCCAATCAGGGTTTCTTTCTCGAGGTGATGATGCTTACCCCGCCGGCGATCGCCTTCATCATCTATACGGAATCCTCCGGCGTCGGCCATTTTGGGGACACCGGCATTGGCGACGTGTTGCTGCTTCTGGGCTGCGGCGTCGTGACTGCCGTCCCGCTGATGATCTATGCCAACGGGGCGAAGCTTCTCAGGCTGTCGACCATCGGGATCATGCAGTACATCGCGCCGACGATGATTTTCGTCATCGCGGTGTTTGTGTTCCGGGAACCGTTCGGACCCTACAAGCTGGTCGCCTTCGTGCTGATCTGGACAGCGCTTGCGGTCTACAGCTCATCACTGCTTCGCAGCCGCAAGGCCCGTCGGGCGGCGGTGCTGCTCGAGCCCGGACAGCCCCCGAGCCCCTGAGATCTGGCGATGATTCGCCGGACATCTCGCTGCCTGTATCCACCATTTCAAGCGGGAACGGTCAAAGTTTGGCGATGACGCCCGGTTCGCCGTCATGGTCCCCGGTGTCGGACACACGGGTCAGGATGGCAGGGATTATATCCTCGACATGGTCGATCACCATCGGGCGCACCAGATGTGCGGTATGGATGAACCCTTCGCCGGTCATGTGGGTCAGAAGCGCGTTGAGCGGATCCCAGAAACCGGCGACATTGGCGAAGACCATCGGCTTGGTGTGCTGCCCCAGCTGTGCCCAGGTCATGATCTCGATGATTTCCTCGAGCGTGCCGATGCCGCCTGGAAGCGTGACGAAGGCGTCCGCACGCTCGAACATCATGTGCTTGCGTTCATGCATGTCGTTCGTGACATGCAGTTCGCTGAGCTTTCCCAGCGACTGGCGGGATGCTTCCTTGTCCATCAGGAATTCCGGGATGATCCCGATTGTCTTACCGCCCGATTCGAGCACGGCGTCCGCGACCGCTCCCATGATCCCCTTGGTGCCGCCGCCATAGACAAGATCGATCCCGCTCTCGGCCATGGCATGACCGAGTATGCGCGCAGCTTCTCGATAGGCCGGATCCCGTCCGGGCTGGGAGCCGCAATAGACGCATATCGAACGGATGGGGTGTGTCTTGGTGTCCATGTGAAGACCAGACATGACCGCCGCGGAGGGGTCAAGGCCGGGCCTTCGCTGATCCGCGCTTTTTCTTGTGCCCAATATGCAAAGCAGATAGGTTTTCGCCAGAAAGACGGGGCAATCCCTGATCGACGGAGCAGAATGACATGAAAACGAATGCCGGGCTGATGGCCTTTCTGGGAGTGGTTTTCACCATCGCGGTGGGAGCATTCTTTATCGTGCCGCAACTCAAGGAGCGCGATACGGTCAGCATCACCGAACCCGTCTCGGAGACCGGCACCGAGTCCGGCCCTGAGTCCGGCCCCGGCGAGACCGCGGATACGCCTGCTTCCGCCGGCTCCGATGAAGCTCCGGAATCCGAAACAGCGCAAACATCCGACGATGCGTCAGACGGGCCGGTTGAAGTTGCCAGTCTCGACCAGCCGTCGGTGCGGCCGAGCTTTGATATCCTGCGCGTCGAACCTGACGGGTCCACTGTGATTGCCGGCAAGGCAACGCCGAACACCAAGCTGAGCATCATGAACGGCGAAACCGAGATCGCTGCGGCATCGGTGGGTCCAAGCGGCGATTTCGCGGCCATCCTCGACACGCCACTCGAACCCGGGGATTACCAACTCACGCTGCGCACGTCAGGCGATGACGGCACCGTCAGCGAGTCGGAAGAGGTTGCGATCGTCTCCGTTCCGGAAAGTGCCGAAGGTGAGCTTCTGGCCATGGTCACCACACCGGGCGAGGCGAGCCGGATCATCGCGCAACCGGCAGCCCCGGATATGGACAAGGTTCAGGCCGATGGCGGAACCACCGTGTCGGATGCGTCCGACCCCGGAGCCGATGGTTCCGGTGGGGACAGTGGCGTCGAGACGGCTGCCGCGACAGATGCGCCCGAATCCGAAACCGCTGCGTCCGGCACCACCGACGCCGATGGCGAGCCGGCTCGTGAGTCTTCGGGGAATGCGGCAACGGCTCCCGATGCCGTTGCAGATGCACGCATCGAAACCCCTGAATTGCCGGAGGTGTCGTCCCTGCTGACCACCACGGCTCCGGACGTCGGGACCGAGGGCGATTCGGCAGCTTCGCCGGATCCTGCGGGCGATCCTGCCGATCAGGCGCAGGCCGGCGGTCAGGCTGAAACGGCCGACGCAACCGGGACCGGTTCATCGACAGGGGACATGGCAACCGAGAGCGCGGCGACCGAGAGTGCGGCGGAGGAAGGATCCGCAACGGAAGACAGACAGACGGAAATCGCGGCGCTGTCTCCGGACGCGGGGAGCGCAGCCGGAGCCCAGCTCCCGGAGGATGCAACGGTTCGCGTCGATGCGGTTGAAATCGAGGGTGGACGGATCTTCATCGCAGGCTCGGCACCGGCTGGCTATTCGGTCACAGTTTCCGCGAATGGCGAAGTGATCGGTACCGCAGAAGCGGATGCGAGCGGCAGATTTATTGTGGAAGCTGAAAAGGACCTGTCGGTCGGAGATCACATCATCAGCGCCGATCTGATGGATCAGGAAAACGGTTCCATACTGTTGCGTGCAACCGTTCCGTTCAACCGCCCCGAGGGGCAGGCGCTGGCGGCTGTGGCGCCGACGCAATCCACGGCGGATGCGAAGACATCTCGCGTGGCCGGCCAAGATGCGGCCTCTGAGTCCGGGTCGGCGACGGCATCGGAAAACGCCGCCACAGACGGCAGTGTCGCCGAAACCGAGGCCGCGTCGGCAGCTGCCGGAACCTCCGTTGAAGGCTCCGGAGAGCCCATGACCGGCACTGACGGCCCTTCCGCCGAAGCATTGGTTCTTCCCGATATCGCCAGTCTTTCGCAGATGCGCGAGGATGCTTTCGAAGCCCTGTCGAAGCTTGAGCAGATGGTCTCGAACGAGGCGGATAAAGACGAGGTCGCAGTCGCCGAGGCCCGCAAGGAAGCCATCGCCAAGCTGAAGGCGGCTTCCTCGGCCGATCTGGCTGCCGACGCCGATGCAAATTCCCGCGAGATCGCAAGATCGATGCGCATGCAGGCTCGGTCCGCTCTGGCTGCAATGGAACCCGCGGGTACGGATAACGACACCGAAGACCAGTCCACCGCAGCACAACAGGGTGACATGGAAAAAATGCGCGACATGCTGCGGGAGGCCCGGACCGCGCTGTCTCAGCCTTCGGAAGAGCTGCTCGCCTCGGCCGATCAAGATGCGACCTCCGGCGCCGATGCGTCAGCGGAGCCGCGGACGATCGTGCAGGAGCCGCTGGCGTCGGCGCCAGGCGCGGTGATCATCCGTCGCGGTGACACGCTCTGGCAGATCTCGCGGCGGACCTACGGGCAGGGCGTCCGCTACACCACCATCTATCTCGCCAACCGCTCGCAGATCGAGAATCCGGACCGGATCCAGCCGGGACAGGTGTTTTCCGTTCCCGAGGCGCCTTTGGAAAATGCCGAGGAACTGCACCGCAAGCGGCTTCTGGGAGACTGAGCGGCGCCTCCGCGACCACCGGCCTTTTTGGTTGGCTTTCACATTTCCTGCCGGTTTCACGCGACAGGTCTGTCTGTGCGTGTCCCGCAGCGCGAACCCGGTGAAGCTGAGTGAGATGTGTCCGCCATTCCCCGGCCATGCGTGACTTGATCGCAGGACACGATCTCAAGAAGTACGCCGAGATGGTTGACGATGGAAATCTCATCGTATATCGCCGATATACGATGAATGCACTGCACTCCCATTGTGAAAGCCGCGACGCGCGGGTGGCGCGGAAGCTTGCTGCGCTGGCCCATCCGGTCAGGCTGCGGCTTTTGAGGCACATCGGATCGGCCCACGGTTGCTGCGTCAAGGAGATGGTCTCCCAGGTCGGCATGGCCCAATCGACCGTCTCCCAGCATCTCAAGGTGCTGGTGGAGGCCGGCCTTGTGGACTACCGGGCCGAGCGACCCCGATCCTGTTACAGGATCAATACGGACGCGCTGGGTGAGCTTGCCGGTGAGATCGGCCAGACCATTCACGGCTGCTGCGGCAGAGAAGTGGGCGGTTCCGCCCCCGAGACCCCGTCTTTTCCGACGGCTACAAATGCGCCGGATGGCGTGAACAAGGACATTTGATTTGGCTTCCAAGACCGTCTCTGCCGAACAGGGCAATCCCTTCGGTACGATCAAGAACCTGTGGCCCTACATGTGGCCGTCGGACCGCCCCGACCTGAAACGGCGGGTGGTGTGGGCGACACTGTTTCTTCTGTTGTCGAAAGTTGTCCTGATCACGGTTCCCTATTTCTTCAAGTGGGCCACCAATGCGCTCAACGGCGAATTGTCGGCTCCCGGCTGGCTTCCCATGGCGCTCGCCACGCCTGTCATGCTCGTGGTCGCCTACAATGTGGTGCGCCTGGTGCAATGGGGATTTAACCAGTTGCGCGATGCGCTCTTTGCCAGTGTCGGCCAGCACGCGGTCAGGCAACTGGCCTACAGAACCTTCGTGCACATGCATCAGTTGTCGCTTCGCTTCCACCTCGAGCGCAGGACCGGAGGGCTGTCGAGGATCATCGAACGCGGCACCAAGGGCATCGAGATCATCGTGAGGTTCACCATCCTCAATACCGTTCCCACGCTGATCGAATTTGCGCTCACGGCGGTCATCTTCGGCTTTGCCTATGGCTGGACCTATGTGGCGGTCACCGCAATCACCGTGTGGCTCTACATCTGGTTCACCGTGCGGGCATCGGACTGGCGCATCGCCATCCGCCGGGCGATGAACGATTCAGACACCGACGCCAACACCAAGGCGGTGGACTCGCTGCTCAATTTCGAGACCGTCAAGTATTTCGGCAACGAGGACATGGAGTCCCGCCGCTTCGATTCCTCCATGGCCGGTTACGAACGCTCCGCAACCCAGGTCTGGACCTCGCTCGGCTGGCTCAACATGGGCCAGGGCGTCATTTTCGGCATCGGGATGATGGTGATGATGGTGATGTCGGCCATGGCCGTTCAGCGCGGCGACCAGACAATCGGCGACTTTGTCTTCATCAATGCGATGCTGATGCAATTGGCCGTGCCGCTGAATTTCATCGGATTTGTCTACCGTGAGATCCGGCAGGGGCTCGCCGACATCGAGCATATGTTCGAACTTCTGGATGTCGAGCCCGAGGTCAAGGATGCGCCGAACGCCGCTTCCCTTGATGTCAAAAGCGGGACCATCCGGTTCGACGATGTAAGCTTCAGCTACGATCCGGCCAGGCCTATCCTCAAGGGCATCTCGTTCGAGGTCCCGGCGGGCAAGACCATCGCCATCGTCGGGCCGTCGGGCGCGGGCAAGTCCACGATCTCACGGCTTCTCTACCGGTTCTACGACATTCAGTCGGGCAGCATCTCGATCGATGGCCAGGATGTATCCCAGGTCACGCAGAAGAGCTTGCGCGCCGCTATCGGCATGGTTCCGCAGGATACCGTCCTGTTCAATGACACGATTGCCTACAACATTCGCTACGGTCGGGTCGGGGCGAATGAAGAGGAGGTCCGGAAGGCCGCGGAACTGGCGCAAATCAGCGGCTTTATCGAGAGCCTTCCGGAAGGATTTGATTCGATGGTCGGCGAGCGTGGGCTGAAGCTGTCGGGGGGCGAGAAGCAGCGTGTTGCGATTGCCCGCACGATCCTCAAGGCCCCGCCGATCCTGATCCTCGACGAGGCGACATCGGCGCTCGACACCGCGACCGAGCAGGAAATCCAGACGGCGCTCGATTTCGTCTCGAAGGGCCGTACCACGCTGGTCATCGCCCACAGGCTTTCAACCGTGGTTAGCGCCGACGAGATCATTGTTCTCAAGGACGGCGTGATCGCCGAACGCGGCCGGCACGGCGAGCTTCTTGAGCAGAAGGGGCTCTATGCCTCCATGTGGGATCGCCAGCGCGAGGCCACCGAGGCGGAAGAGCAATTGAAGCGCATGCGCGAAGCGGATGAATTCGGCATTTTCGACCGGCGTCGCCTTTCGGATCCGGACAGTGCCTGACGCGTCATCGAGCCCGATTGTTGCACTTTCGGGCTCAAAATGTTTTCGCTGATGATGAATTTGCGCTAGTCACTGCCCAGATGAAGGGCAGTGCTCTCTCACACATCAAGGATACCAATCATGAGCATCATAGACAGCGTTCGCAATGCGCTGGTTCCCGTTCACCGTGAAGGCTACCGGTTTGTCGCCATCTTTTTCGGTGTTTCGGTTCTACTGGGGCTGATCGCCGAACCGCTCTTCTGGATCGGTATGGTACTGACCGCCTGGTGCGCCTATTTCTTCCGCGATCCGGAGCGGGTGACGCCGCTTGATGACGATGTTGTCGTCAGCCCGGCCGATGGGAGGGTGTCGTCCGTCGTGCGGATGCGGCCGCCGGAAGAACTCGGGCTTGGCAGTGACGAGATGCTGCGCATCTCGGTGTTCATGAACGTGTTCGATTGCCACGTGAACCGTTCGCCGGTTGCCGGCCAGCTCGTCCGCAAGGTCTACTCGAAGGGCTCTTTCCTGAATGCCGAGCTCGACAAGGCCAGCAGCGAGAACGAACGCAGCGGCATGGTGATAGAGACTGAACGACATGGCGAGATCGGCGTTGTACAGATTGCCGGGCTTGTGGCGCGCCGGATTCTCTGCTGGTCGGACGAGGGCGAAATGCTCGATGCCGGCGAGCGCTTCGGTCTTATCCGCTTCGGTTCCCGACTCGATGTGTTCCTCCCTGCGGGAGCGCGATCACTGGTCAGTGTCGGCCAGACCGCGATTGCCGGTGAAACCATGTTGGCCGAGTTCGGTTCCGCCAAGGGGCCTGTGGTCAGCCGCCGCGATTGAGCCCGGCAAACGGAGGAAGGGATCTCGAAAATGCAGACGCCGTTTCCACCCTACGACGAACCGGAAGTCGACCAGAGCGGCCGTGGACCCCGGTTGCGCGAAATCCCGTTCCGGATGCTGGTTCCCAACCTGATCACCGTGCTTGCGATCTGTGCCGGTCTGACCGGTATCCGGCTGGCGTTTGAAAACCGCTTCGAACTGGCGGTGGCAATGGTTCTCATCGCCGCGTTCCTGGACGGAATTGACGGACGGGTGGCGCGGGTTCTCAAGGCGCAGTCGAAATTCGGCGCGCAAATGGATTCGCTTGCGGACATCGTCAATTTCGGCGTGGCGCCGGCCTTGGTGCTTTACGTCTTCATTCTCGATCAGGCGCGCTCATTCGGCTGGATCGCCGCGATCGTCTATGCAATTGCGGCTGCACTTCGGCTTGCGCGGTTCAACGTGATCTCGGAACGCGGCGTCAAGCCGGCTTGGGAAAGCTACTATTTCGTCGGCGTGCCTGCGCCGGCGGGCGCGCTGCTGGTGCTGCTTCCGATCTATTTCGGCTTTCTCGGCTTGCCGATTGACCGCACCACCGGATTTGTCGCGGCGGCCTACACGATGTTCATCGGCTTCCTGCTGGTCAGCCGCGTTCCGGTCTATTCGGGCAAGGGCTCGGGCGGCGGAGTGCGCCGCGATCTGGTGATGCCGTTCATCCTCGTGGCGGTCGTCTACGTATCGCTTTTGATGAGCTTTACCTGGGAAACACTGACGCTGACGGCGATCGGTTATCTGGTCTCACTCCCTTTCGGAGCGAGGGCATGGGCCCGGAAATACGGCTCGTCTGCGACCAAGACGGCAACCGAACCAGCTGAAACCGGCGAGGGCGGCGCGGTCGTTGACGAAGATAACAAACCTGACGGATCTTCCTGATTGCGGCTCAATCGGAAGCACCGGTCTTGCGTCCGGCACGGTGGCTGCTGACCCATTCGTCGGCAATCTTCTGCGCGCTCACATAGTCGGTCTTGCCTGAACCGAGAACGGGTATTTCCGGCACGTTGATGATCTCGCCCGGCACCATCAGTTCGGTGGCCCCGAAGCGGCGGGAATACTCCCGCAATTCCTCGCGAAGCGCAGGCATCCGTGTGGTCACGAGCACGATGCGCTCGCCCTTGCGTTTGTCCTCGACGGCGACGGCGGCATGAATGTCCTCCGGCCACAGGTTCTGAACCATCATTTCCACAGCGCCGAGCGAGATCATTTCACCGGCGATCTTGGCGAAGCGCTTGGCCCGGCCGCGAATGGCAATGAAGCTGTCCCCGTCGACAGTGACGATGTCGCCGGAATCGTGCCATCCGCCGGTCAACGGCTTGAGCACTCCCGGCTCGCCGGCGAGCATGTAGCCAAGCATCACGTTCGGACCGGAGACGAAAAGGCGGCCGCCTTCATCGATCCCCTCGACAGGTTCCAGCCGCAGCGCCATGGCCGGCAGAAGGCGCCCGACAGTTCCATCCCTCGAATGGCTGGCGGAATTGACCGCCGCCACGGGCGCTGCCTCGGTCATGCCGAAGCCTTCCAGGATGCGCGCGCCGAAACGCTCCGCATATATCCGCCTGGTTTCCGCGCGCACGGCCTCTGCGCCTGCCACGATCAGCCGGAGACTTGCAAAATCGGTCTCCTTGGCGGTCCGCGCATAGCCAGCGAGAAATGTGTCTGTGCCGAACATGATCGATGGCTGAACTTCGCGCGCAACGGCGGGAATGATCCGGTAGTGCAGCGGCGAGGGGTAGAAGAACAGCCGGACGCCGTAGAGCAGAGGCAGGATCGCCCCGCCAGTCAGGCCGAAGGAATGGAACACCGGAAGCACGTTGAACAGCCTGTCGCGCACCGAGATATCGATCCGGGCCTCGGCCTGTGCGGCGTTGGCGTGGATATTGCGGTGGGAGAGCACCACGCCCTTTGGTGTGCCTTCGGAGCCTGATGTAAACAGGATGACTGCCGGGTCGCCGGGTTCGGTCCGGCTGAGTGGGCGCCGCCAGTTGATTAAAGCGAGCAGCTTTTCCACAGGCCCGATGCTCTCACGCAGGTCCTCAAGCCAGACGATGGATACTCCGGCCTTTTCGATTGCCGAGACCACGGTTTCAAGCCCGGCCTTCTCGATGAAGGCGCGGCTTGCAAGCACCGTGCGCACCCGGGCGGTGGAAAGTGCTGAAACGATTGCAGCCGGCCCCGCCGTATAATTGAGCATCGCCGCCACTCGTCCGGCGGACTGGATCGCCATCAGCGTCACGATCACCGCATTGGCGTTGGGAAGCAGAACGCCGAGCGCCTCTCCGGGATCGCTCATGCCGCTGAATCGTTTGCCGAGCGCACGAGCGCCCACGAAGATGCGCTTATAGGTAAGCTTGCCGCCAAGGGCGTCCTCGAGCACCGGACCTGCACTCCCGTACCGGTCTGCGGAGTCACGGAAGGCTGAAAACAGGGTTTTGTCGAGGTCGTTGCTCTTGAATCGCGCCTCGGCAAGAAGGTCGTGGATCCGGTCCCGATCCTGCGGATCGGCTGCTCCGTTGGCCGGTGGCGCGGGGTCGGTCGGATCGAGGGCGCTTGAGCAACCGAGCCTGAACCTGGGCAACAGCCGTCTCGGCGCCTCCGCGCTCGGCCGGGCGGACCAGATCGAATGAACGGAACCGCGGACATGCCAGGCCCTGATCAAAGCCCCGTGTCTGCGGGCGCTTTCCGCGAGCGCCGCGTAGCGTTCCAGGGTTTCCGCTGAAGGCTCGATATCGGGGGGAACCGGTACTGTCACGGATCTGCCGTTGGCGAGCGCCTTCTCAAGTGCATCGGCCGCATCGAGATCCGCAGTGCGGGCCAGCAGCCGGAATGCGAACAAGCTTGCGGACGTGCGGTCGGCAGGTGTGAGAAAGTGAAGGCAGCTGCGGTCAAGCAGGCTCCACAGAACCGCGACGTCGAGGCCTGATTGACGAGAATAGATGTGGATGGTCGCTCGCGCCGGTGCCGGCTGGTCGCCATCCCGGTCCTCGTCAGGAAGCTCCAGCCGGAAAAGAGCCCTGAGCTTGAGCAACGCCAGGCCCTGCGGCCACGATACCCCTCGGTGCGCGGCGACGCGGTAACCGGCAAACAGGAAAGCCGCCAGCGCAAAAACAACCAGTGTTGCGGCCAAGCCGGTCATGAAGCCTCCTCACCGTTGATGCCGGAGGAACGGGCGGGCCGTTCTCTCCGGGTCTCCCGGCAGGAAGCCTAAGGCGCTTTGTGAAAGGAGGGAAGGGGCTTGGTCTTCGGTCTGCGGAACTACTCCGGCAGGCGGTAATCGTAAAAACGGCCTTCCGCGGCGCGGTAGAGACGGCCGGTTTCGCGGCACTCCGGCATGCAGAGCGGCACGATCTTCTCTGCGACCTCGGACGGATGCGGCAGGGTGTCGGGATTTTCGCCGGGCATGGCCTGGGCGCGCATTGCCGTGCGGGTGGCGCCGGGGTCGAAGGAGTTGATGTTGAGCCCGGTTTTCTCCGTCTCCTGCGCCCAGACACGTGCCAGGGTTTCAACGGCTGCCTTGGAGGCGGCATAGGGGCCCCAGAACGCGCGCGCGGAATGGGCGACACCGGACGATATGACGACCGCCCGCCCGGCTTCGGATTTGACAAGCAGCGGCTCGACCGAACGGATGACCCGCCAGGTCGCCGTCACATTGATCGCCATCACCTTTTCGAACACCTTGGCTTCGACATGGCCGACAGGCGAAATGGTTCCCAGTACCGCGGCGTTTGCGACCAGAATGTCGAGGCTGCCCCAGCGTTCGTTGATGGCTCCCCCGAGGCGATCGATGGCGGGCATGTCGGTCAGGTCCATGGGCACCAAAGTGGCGCTGCCGCCTGCGGCCTGGATCGCGTCATCGAGCTCCTCCAGCCCCCCGGTGGTGCGGGCGACGGCAATCACATGCGCACCCTGTTTTGCGAGTGCGAGCGCCGTCCAGTAGCCGATGCCGCGGGAAGCGCCGGTGACGAGCGCTGTGCGTCCTTCAAGAGATGCCATGCTGAAAACTTATCCGTTGTTGGCCAGCAGCGAGAGGCTGCGGACATTGTCGAGATCTTCCTGATCGGTCAGGACGGTCGGGTAATCGCCGGTAAAGCAGGCATCGCAAAATTGCGGGCACTCGGCGTTGCGGCCTGGCTCGCGCACGGCGCGATAGAGCCCGTCAATCGAGACAAAGCCGAGGCTGTCGACCCGGATGAAATCCGCCATGGCGTCGACGGACATGCGCGAAGCCAGAAGCTGCGATTTTTCCGGAGTGTCGACGCCGTAGAAACACGACGACATGGTTGGTGGCGATGCGACCCGCATGTGCACCTCGCGCGCGCCGGCTTCGCGAACAAGCTGGACGATCTTCTGGCTGGTGGTGCCGCGAACAATGGAATCATCGACGAGCACGACACGCTTGCCCTCGATCATGTTCTTGTTCGGGTTGAGCTTGAGTTTCACGCCCATGTGCCGGATGGAGGAGGAGGGTGCGATGAATGTGCGCCCGACATAGTGGTTCCGGATGATGCCCAGTTCGAAGGGCAGGTTGGCCTGCTGCGCAAAGCCGATGGCCGCAGGCGTGCCGGAATCGGGAACGGGAATGATCACGTCCGCGTCGACCGGGCATTCCTTGGCCAGTTCCTCGCCGATCCGCTTCCGGGCATCGTAGACATTGCGGCTTTCGATGGTCGAATCCGGCCGTGCGAAATAGACGTACTCGAAAATGCATAGCCTCGGCGACTGCTTCTCGAAGGGGAAATGGCTCTCGATTCCCTTGCCGGTGATCACGACCACTTCGCCGGGCTGCACATCGCGCACAAACCGCGCGCCGATGATGTCGAGAGCGCAGGTTTCCGAGGCAAGGATATAGGCCCCGTCGAGATCGCCGATGCACAAGGGTCTGATGCCGAGCGGGTCGCGCGCGCCGATCATCTTTTTTTCCGACAGGCCCACCAGCGAATAGGCGCCCTCAAGCCGGCCGATCGCGTCGATGAACTTGGGCACGATCCGCGTCTTCTCGCTGACCGCGATCAGGTGCAGGATGGTTTCGGTGTCGGATGTCGACGAGAAGATCGACCCGCGCTTTTGCAGTTCGCGCTGGACGGTGAGCGCGTTTGTAATGTTGCCGTTATGGGCGATGGCGAAACCGCCGCCGGCAAACTCGGCGAAAAGCGGCTGAACATTGCGCAGGCCTTCGCCGCCCGTCGTCGAGTAGCGGGTGTGGCCGATGGCGCGGTCGCCGGGAAGCCTGTCCATCACTGAGCGCTTGGTGAAGGTATCGCCGATCAGGCCGACATGGCGTTCGACCGAGAACTGATTGCCGTTGAACGACACGATCCCGGCCGCCTCCTGGCCGCGGTGCTGGAGGGCGTGAAGCCCGAGCGTGACCACAGCAGCGGCGTCAGGCTTGCCGAAAATTCCGAAGACACCGCATTCGTCGTGAAAGCAGTCGGCCTCGCTCTCGAGCGGGGCCATGTCATTCCGGCGGGGCTCGACAGTCACGTCGCGGGCGTCCGCAGAGCCCGGATCGTCATGGTGCGCGGCGGGTGAACCAGAGTCAGTTGATCCAGTGTCAGTCATGTCGTCGGACCTTTTCAACAGGCCGGCCGGAATATTCCGGTCGGCAAACCGTCAACCGCTGGTCGCGGGTGCCTCTTCGGCAACCGGTTCATCATCCGTGTTGCCGCCACGCAGGCGCTCGAGGATCGTTGCGTCGGCGTCGTCGGGCAGCATGTTGACCAGGCGCGCGCCGAGGGAATCGAGCATCGGCTTGGATTTCGCCGTTGCGACCCATTCGGGCTGCTTGGGCGCCGCCACCAGCCAATTGAAAAACAGCATGGCGACCACCACCAGAAGAACACCGCGGGCGGCGCCGAACACGAAACCGAGTGTCCGGTCGAGCGCGCCGATACGGCTGTCGATGATGAAGTCGGCAATGCGCATGGTGATGTAGGAGACGACGATCAGCGCGATGATGAAGATCACGGCCGCCGAGCCGATCATGGCGATCTTCTCGGAGTCGGTATATTGCAGCGCGAACGGGGTGAGAAAACCATAAAGGAGGTAAGCCGCCGCCGCCGCCGCGATCCAGGATGCGACCGCCAGAACCTCGCGCGAGAACCCGCGCACCATGGCGAGCACCGCCGAAAACAGCGTTATGGCAAGCAGGATGCCGTCAAGAAGGGTAATGGGCATTGAGTCGCGTTCCGTTCGGGCTCCGCCCCCGATCACCGCTTAAGGCTCCCGGATGGGCCGAAATGAGTTTAGTCCTCGTCACCTTCGGTCAGACTGGCGGCCTTTGATCCGGCAATGCGGGCCACCAGATCCGGAAGACCTTCGATCTGCGCAAGTCCCGCACTCCGATTGGAGGGCAAGTCCGCCGAGCCCGATGGCAACACCGCACTGGCAAATCCCAGCTTCTCGGCCTCCTTGAGCCGCAAACCGGTTTGCGCGACCGGTCGGATGGCCCCCGACAGGCTGACTTCGCCGAAATAGACGCAATCGGCGGGAAGGGCAAGCCCGGCAAGCGAGGAAACAAGGGCCGCCGCCACGGCCAGATCCGCGGCCGGTTCGGCGATGCGGTAGCCGCCGGCAATGTTGAGGTAGACGTCGTGGCTGCCAAGCCGCACCCCGCAATGGGCCTCCAGGACCGCGATGATCATGGAAAGCCTTGCAGAATCCCATCCGACGACGGCCCGGCGGGGTGTTCCGAGGCTTGAGGGCGCCACCAGCGCCTGAACCTCCACCAGCACGGGCCGCGTGCCTTCGATCCCTGCGAACACAGCCGCACCCGGAGCCTTTGCGTTGCGTTCGCCGAGAAACAATTCCGAGGGATTTGCCACTTCGCGAAGGCCCTTGTCGGACATTTCGAACACGCCGATCTCGTCGGTGGCGCCGAAGCGATTCTTGACGGTGCGCAGGATGCGGTAATGGTGCCCGCGGTCGCCCTCGAAATAGAGCACGGCATCGACCATGTGCTCGACCACGCGGGGGCCGGCGATCTGGCCGTCCTTGGTGACATGGCCGACCAGAACCATGGCCGCTCCGGTCTGTTTTGCAAACCGCACCATGGCGTGCACGCCGGTTCTTACCTGGGTCACAGTGCCCGGCGCGGATCCTGCAAGATCGCTCCACAGGGTCTGGATCGAATCAATAATGACGAAATCCGGCCGCTTGCCATCGGCGAGCGTTGCGAGAATATCCTCGACATTGGTTTCCGCAGCAAGCAGCACACCCGTATTCGCGGCATCGAGGCGCTGGGCGCGGAGGCGAACCTGAGCCACGGCCTCTTCCCCGGACACATAGATGACCCGATGCCCCTGTCCTGCCAGGGCGGCAGCGGCCTGCATGAGCAGGGTCGACTTGCCGATTCCAGGGTCTCCGCCGACAAGAACCGCCGAGCCGCGAACGAAGCCGCCACCGGTGACGCGATCGAGCTCGCTGATCCGTGTGGGAATCCTGGGCGCCTCCTCGATCTCGCCGGACAGGCTTGCGAGCGCCACCGGTCTGCCCTTGCGGGCGGCGGTTCCCGGCCCGCCGCCGACGCCGGAGGATGGATCGTCCTCCACAATGGTGTTCCATTCGCCACAGCCATCGCATTTGCCGGCCCAGCGTGCGTGAACCGTGCCACAGGCCTGACAGACGAATTGCGTGCGTGATTTGGCCAAGAGATCTTCCTTTTCTTCTCAGGCCGGTTTGTCAGGAACGAACGGTTTTGTCCACTGTTTGTTCTGTTCTCATGCAACTGCCCTTAAAGCAGTTCAGGCAGCGAAATCCGCAGTGTCGGCCGGTGCCGGCTGCTCCGACCAGGTTGCAGCTATCCCCGGTAGCTTCGCGCCGCCCTGTGTCCGAGGGAGGTCAGGAGTTCGTAGCTGATGGTGCCCGCCGCATCGGCGGCCTCGTTCAAGTGAATGGTGGGACCCAGGACCTCGATCCAGTCGCCGGAGTTGACGGCGCCTTCCGGAACATCGGTGACGTCGAACATGGTCAGGTCCATCGTGATCTTGCCGATCACGGGCATGCGCACGCCAGCGATTGCGCCGCAAGCGCCGGTCGGGACCGCCGAGCGCAACGGCACGCCGGCGCCCGAGCCCGAACGGTGAAAGCCGTCGGCATAGCCCACGCCGCAGACAGCGATGCGGCTGTCGCGGCTCAGCACATGGGCGGCACCGTAACTGACCGGTTCACCGGCCCTGGCGTCGCGGATTTGCAGGATGCGGGTCTCGGCGGTCACCACGCAGCGCATCTGCCGGTCTGACCCGTTCACCGGATTTGCGCCGTAGAGCGCGATCCCCGGACGCGTAAGGTCGTGGTGCGCGCGCGGGTCTAGAAAGATGCCGGCGGAATTGGCCAGGCTGGCGTCGATGCCGGGAAAAAGCGTTCGAACCTGTGTGAATGTCTCAATCTGGCGGGCATTGAGGGGGTGATCCGGCTCGTCGGCACAGGCGAAATGACTCATCAGCAGCACAGGCGCATGGTCGCCAGACTGGGCATGGTCTGCAGCCTGTTCCGGCGTCAGGCCAAGCCGGTTCATCCCGGTGTCGACATGCAGCGCATGGGCCCGCCCGCCCGCATGGCCGGTCCAGAATTGGGCCTGTTCCGGCGAATTGATCACCGGGATCAGATCATGGGCGAGGGTCTGGCCAAAGGAGCCATCGAAAACGCCATTGAGAACGAAGATGCGCGCGTCCGGCAGAAGATGTCTCAGGCTTGCGCCCTCATTGGCGTCCGCAACGAAAAAGTCCTCGCAGCCTGCCTGCGCCAGACGCGGGGCCGCCTGCTCGGCGCCAATACCATAAGCATTGGCCTTCACGGCGGCCCCGCACCGGGCGTTGCCGGACAAATCGCGCATGGTCTGCCAGTTCTCAGCCAATGCATCGAGGTCGATCGACAGCCGCGTCGTCGCAGCTCCGGAATCGGCCTCGGTTTCCGGCGGCGACATTCAACCGCCCCTATTCATCATGAACGAACTGGGCGTAGGACGAATCGGCCAGATCGGCGAAGCGCGTGAATTCCGCCTGGAAGCCCAGCTGCACGGTGCCGGTGGGGCCGTGACGCTGCTTGGCGATGATGACGTCGGCAGTTCCCTTCACCTTCATCATCTTTTCTTCCCAGGCCAGGTATTCCGGTGTCTTGATATCGGCGGCGATCTCGTCGGCGGCGCGGCGCGGCTCGCCGTTCTTGACGTAGTACTCCTCGCGGAACACGAACAGCACGACGTCGGCGTCCTGCTCGATCGAACCCGATTCTCTGAGGTCGGAGAGCTGCGGACGCTTGTCGTCGCGGCTTTCGACCTGGCGTGAGAGCTGGGAAAGCGCGATGATCGGGACGTTGAGTTCCTTGCCGAGCGCCTTCAGGCCGGTGGTAATCTGCGTGATCTCCTGCACGCGGTTGTCGCTCGACTTGCCGGAGCCGGTCATCAGCTGGACATAGTCGATCACCAGCACGTCCAGCCCGCGCTGGCGCTTGAGGCGGCGGGCGCGGGCGGAAAGCTGCGCAATCGAGATGCCGCCGGTCTGGTCGATATAGAGCGGAATCTTCTGCATCATCTGGGAACAACCGACCAGCTTCTCGAAATCGGCCTCGGTGATCTCGCCGCGACGGATCTTTGACGAGGAGATCTCGGTCTGCTCGGAAATGATACGGGTGGCGAGCTGCTCGGCCGACATTTCCAGCGAGTAGAAGCCGACCACTCCGCCATTCTTGGCTTTCATCGAGCCGTCGGCTTGTACCTCGCCCTCGTAAGCCGCGGCGATGTTGAAGGCGATGTTGGTCGCAAGCGAGGTCTTGCCCATGCCGGGACGGCCGGCAAGGATGATAAGGTCGGAAGGCTGCAGGCCGCCCATGCGTGCATCGAGCGAGGAGATGCCGGTCGAGATGCCCGACAGGCCGCCATCGCGCTGGTAGGCGGCGCCGGCCATGTCGATGGCGAGCGAAACGGCGTCGTTGAAGGACTGGAAGCCGCCATCGTAGCGGCCGGTTTCGGCCAGTTCGAAAAGCCGCCGCTCGGCGTCCTCGATCTGTGTGCTGGGCGGCATGTCGAGCGGCGCGTCATAGGCGATGTTGACCATGTCCTCGCCGATCGAGATCAGCGAGCGCCGCTGCGCCAGATCGTAGATCGCGCGACCGTAATCCTCGGCATTGATGATCGTGACGGCCTCGGTCGCAAGCCGGGCAAGATATTGCGCGACCGTCATGTCGCCGACTTTCGCGTCGGCGGGCAGGAAGGTCTTGATCGTCACCGGGTTGGCGGTCTTGCCCATGCGAATGATGTCGCCGCCGACCTCGTAGATCTTGCGGTGCAGCGGTTCCTGGAAATGCGTCGGCTTGAGGAAGTCGGAAACACGGTAAAACGCATCATTGTTGACCAGCATGGCGCCCAGAAGTGCCTGTTCGGCCTCGATGTTGGAGGGCGCCTCGCGAAACAGCGGGCTTTTCTCCGCTCCGGATGGAACCGGCTGAAGCTTTCGGGCGGCGTCATTCATTGTCTTGTCGGTCCTGAACGTGGTGCGTGCAGAGGCTTGCATAGCGATAGTGATTGGCCATGTCATCGCGTGGCCAGCCCAACGGCGAAGCGACTCGCGAAAGACTTAATGTTGTGCACGTTGTCCACACTTGTCCACAGCATGCTGCGGGCAAAGTGCCGGCGCATCGAAAAATGCGCCGGGGAAAGGTTGTGCCGGACGGCGAATCGGGAACCGGCCTCTCACTTGGCCTCAAGATGGGAGGCGCAATCGGTCACCGTCGCATAGGTGCCCGACAGGCCGCTCATGAAGGCCGCGTGGACAATCGCTGCAGGCACGGCGACCTCGTCGAATTCTGCGTCGCGCGCGGCACAGGCATCATGCACCACGGTGACCTTGTAGCCGAGATCCGCCGCAGCCCGCGCTGTGGCGTCGATGCACATCTGGCTCATGGCGCCGACCAATACGAGATTGGAAATCCCGTGCGACGCAAGCGTGTCGTGCAGGCGGGTGTTCAAGAAGCTGTTCGGCTTGTGCTTGAGAATCACCTCTTCGCCGTCGATCGGCGCGACTTTGGGATGGATTTCGGCGCCCTCGCTGCCGGGACGGAAGAAGGGCGCGGCATCCGAGGGGATCTCGTGCCGGATGTGCACGATCATGTCGCCGGTCTTGCGGGCATGGTCGAGAATCGTGGCGGCATTGTCGGCCGCCTGGTCCATCTTGCTCAGGGTCCAGCGGCCGCCATCGAAATAGTCCTTCTGAATGTCGACAAGGATAAGGGCTGTATCGGTCATTTCGGTCTCCATGATGTGATGGGCCCGGTTTACAGCGGGCGGGGGCATCGATAAATTGGCGGATATGACAAAGACTATGCGGATTTCGCCAAAATGATCTCTTCGGACAAATCCTTGGCCATCATCGCCTATGAAGGGGTTCAGGAGGCCGCCGTGCTCGGCCTTGCCGACCTGCTCGACACGGCCAACCAGATCAGCAAGCGGCAGAACGGGGTACTGATCGCTGTCGATGTCCTCAGGCCGGATCAATGGACCCGGAATTCTGCCGCTTGTGACGCGATCATCCTGCCGCCCAACCGGAGCGGAGCCCGTGGCGAGGGAGATGTGGAGCTTCACCGGTGGATACGGCAATGCCACGACGCGGGCACGCTCACCGCGTCTGTTTGCGCCGGTCTGTTCTGGCTCGGTCATGCCGGCTTGCTCCCCGCGCGTCCCGTCACCACCCACTGGGCGCTGGAGGACGAGGTCCGCTCGGCATTTCCCGAGGCCGATCTGCAGCCCGAGCGTTTGCTGATCGATGACAATGACATCGTCACGGCGGGCGGGATGATGGCCTGGGTGGATCTCGGGCTTTTCTTCGTCGAACGCTGGCAGGGGGTGGACGTCCTGACTGCGACCGCCCGGCACTTGCTTATCGATCCGGGCAAGCGCGAGCAGCGCAACTACCGCAGTTTCCGGCCCAATCTCCATCATGGTGACGAAACCATTCTGGCGCTGCAGTTGTGGATGGAGGGTCATGTGCAGCAGGATCTGGGCGGAGATGCCCTGTGCCTGCGCACGGGCCTGCCGGGACGGACCTTTCTGCGCCGTTTCAGGGCGGCGACGGGAACGAGCCCGAATGCCTATGTCCAGGCGCTCAGGGTCGAAAAGGCGCGCGGTTTGCTGGAGCGGACCCGCGATCCCGTGAGCGCGATCAGCTGGGCGGTGGGCTATCAGGATGTTTCGGCCTTCGGGCGGGTGTTCCGGTCGGTCACCGGACTGAGCGCCGTCGATTACCGTCAGAGGTTCAGCGTTCTCGATGTGAGGGCCTAGGCGAGGGCTGCGTCAGCGTTCGCCGCTTTCGTCCCGCCGCGGCCTTATTGCAAGGTGCCGCAGGATGCCTTTGCCTGGGCCAGTCCGGCCCCCAGCGGCTTGCCGATCGGGAGCAGCATTTCGCTTTCAAAGGCGATGTGGCGGCGCATGGCCTCGAAGAACCCGCGCAGCATGTAGCCCACCGCTTCGATGTTGACCTTTTGGTCGCCGCTTCCAAGCGCATGAAGAGCCTCGGTGAGCTCCTCGGCAAAGCACTCGTCTTCGCAATGTTCGAATCGCAACCGATCGAGGGTGACCTTGATGGTGTCGTCGCTCGACAGCCGCTCGGCGATCATCGGAAAGACGATGTCCTCCTCGAAGCGATGCACGCCTCTGATCATCGGCCCCAGCGCGCGGGCCGCGTACATGCACTTCTGGCGATTGATTCCGTCAGGCAGCGAATCGGCGATTTCCTCAAGCCGGTCGCACAAGAGCAATTGATCCTTGTGCGCCTTCCGCAGGGCGGCAATCGGATCCTCTCCGTGCGAGAGCTTGATTGTGGCATTGTTCGTCATGCGCTTCTCATCCCAGTCAAAGAGCCCAAACACGGAGCGGTTTTGTGTCGTTTTGCTTCCCTCTCGCTGTCAACGTTAGTAGTGGGCTCACGAAGCGTCCTTGACCTGGATCAAGGCGTTTCCGTTCAGGCTCTGCGATTTGTGCGCCAGCCTGAAGGAATTGCGCGTGTTGCCTCAAGGGGGCGGGCGCGACGGTCTTCATTCCGGTTCGTTTAATACCCTTGGGGGATACCAACAATGAAATATGCTTTCGAAACAATCGCCGTGGGCATAGGCGCCTTCCTGGCGTTGCTCGGCGTGGCTTTCGCCAAGGACGATCTGTTCGCGGCCCACATGTGGGTCCTGTTCTTCGTTCTTCTCGTCAGCACCATTCTGCTGCTGCGGCGAATCCAGTTCACAACTACCGCAGCCCAATCGGCTGACGACAAATCGGGCTACTTCGACGAAGTTGTCCGTTATGGCGTCATCGCCACAACGTTCTGGGGTATTGTCGGCTTTCTGGTGGGCGTTGTCGTCGCCTTCCAGCTTGCCTATCCGGACCTGAACATCGAACCCTGGTTCAACTTCGGCCGGACCCGTCCGCTGCACACCTCGGCGGTGATCTTTGCCTTCGGCGGAAACGCGCTTCTGGCGACCTCGTTCTATGTGGTCCAGCGGACGACGCGCGCACGCCTGTTCGGCGGCGATCTCGCCTGGTTCGTGTTCTGGGGCTATCAGCTGTTCATCGTCATGGCTGCGACCGGCTATCTTCTGGGCATCACCCAGGGCCGTGAATACGCCGAGCCTGAATGGTATGTGGACCTGTGGCTGACCGTTGTCTGGGTCGCCTATCTGATCACCTTTATGGGCACGCTGTTCAAGCGCAAGGAGCCGCACATCTACGTGGCGAACTGGTTCTACCTTGCCTTCATCGTCACCATTGCGATGCTGCATGTGGTCAACAACATGGCCGTTCCGGTGTCGTTCCTGGGGATCAAGAGCTATTCGGCCTTCGCCGGGGTGCAGGATGCGCTGACGCAGTGGTGGTACGGCCACAACGCGGTCGGCTTCTTCCTGACGGCAGGCTTCCTGGGCATGATGTACTACTTCATTCCCAAGCAGGCCGGACGTCCGGTCTACTCCTACCGGCTGTCGATCATCCACTTCTGGGCGCTGATCTTCCTCTACATCTGGGCCGGTCCGCACCACCTTCACTACACCGCTCTGCCCGACTGGGCGCAGACGCTCGGCATGGTGTTCTCGATCATGCTTTGGATGCCCTCATGGGGCGGCATGATCAACGGCCTGATGACGCTCTCGGGCGCATGGGACAAGATCCGCACCGATCCGATCATCCGCATGATGGTGATTGCGGTTGCCTTCTACGGCATGTCGACCTTCGAAGGCCCGATGATGTCGATCAAGGCGGTCAATTCACTGAGCCACTACACCGACTGGACCATCGGTCACGTTCACTCCGGCGCTCTTGGCTGGGTTGGCATGATCTCGTTTGGCGCGATCTACGACCTGGCGCCGAAGCTCTGGGGCCGTCAGCGCCTGTATTCGCTTCGCCTGGTCAACTGGCACTTCTGGCTGGCCACGCTGGGCATCGTGCTCTACGCGGCGGTTCTTTGGGTTGCCGGTATCCAGCAGGGCCTGATGTGGCGCGAGTACAACGATCAGGGCTTCCTGGTGTACTCCTTCGCCGAATCCGTGGCGGCCATGTACCCCTATTATGTTCTCCGCGCGATCGGTGGCCTGCTCTATCTGGCCGGCGCCCTGATCATGGGGTGGAACGTCCTGATGACCATTCTCGGTCATGAGCGGAACGAGGCCCCGATTCCTGGCAGCCAACCCGCCATGCAGCCGGCAGAGTAAGGAGACAAGAACCATGTCACTGCTAGACAAACACGGTATCATCGAGCGCAACGCAACCCTGCTTTTGGTCGGCTCGCTTGTGGTGGTTTCCATCGGCGGCATCGTAGAGATTGCACCGCTCTTCTATCTCGAGAACACCATCGAGAAAGTCGAGGGAATGCGGCCCTACGCACCGCTGGAGCTTGCCGGGCGCAACATCTACATCCGCGAAGGGTGCTATGTGTGCCACAGCCAGATGATCCGTCCGTTCCGCGACGAGGTCGAGCGCTACGGCCACTACAGCCTTGCGGCGGAATCGATGTATGACCGTCCGTTCCAGTGGGGCTCGAAGCGGACGGGGCCAGACCTCGCCCGCGTCGGGGACCGCTACTCGAACGAATGGCATGTCCAGCACCTCATCGAGCCGCGCTCGGTGGTGCCGGAATAGATCATGCCCAGCTACTCGTTCCTGGCGACGACCCCGCTCAAGGTGGCCAACATCACCGCCGACCTGAAGGCCAACGCGCTGCTCGGCGTGCCTTACAGCGAGGAGATGATCGAGAATGCCGAGGCCGATCTTCTGGCCCAGGCCGATCCTGACGCAGACACCTCGGGTGTCGAGGAACGCTATCCCAAGGCCAAGATCGGCGATTTCGACGGCGATCCGTCGGCGCTGACCGAAATGGATGCGCTCGTCTCGTATCTGCAGATGCTCGGCACGCTGGTCGATTTCTCGACCTACGACGAAGCCGCAGGCTACCGCTAGGGAAGGAGATTGCTGAAATGGAAACCTATACGGCAATGCGCCAATTCGCCGACAGCTGGGGGCTTGTCTTCCTCGTCGTCGTCTTTGTTGGTGTCATTCTCTTCCTGCTGAGGCCCGGCGCTCGAAAGTCCGCCGAAGACGCCAAGAACATTCCCTTCAAAGAGGAGGACTGAGAAATGTCCGAGAAACACGTTGATGAAGTCTCCGGCGTCGAGACGACCGGACATTCCTGGGATGGTATCCGAGAGCTGAACAATCCGCTGCCGCGCTGGTGGCTGTGGACGTTCTATCTCACCATCGTCTGGGCGATCGGCTACATGGTGCTCTATCCAGCGATTCCGCTGATCAACGGCGCGACGCAAGGCATCCTGGGCTATTCGAGCCGCGCCGAGGTGGTGACCGAACTGGCGGATGCCAAGGCCGCACAGGGCGAATTGCTTGATCAGATTGCCGCCACTCCGGTGGAGGACATCGCGAGCAATCCGGAGCTGCTGTCGTTCGCCATTGCTGGCGGTTCGTCCGCCTTCAAGGTCAATTGCGCCCAGTGCCACGGTTCGGGTGCGGCCGGATCGGTCGGATATCCGAACCTCAATGACGACGCCTGGATCTGGGGTGGCGAGATCGACCAGATCTACCAGACCATCGCCCACGGCATCCGCTATGAGGACGATCCCGATACGCGGTTCTCCGAAATGCCCGCCTTCGGGGACATTCTCGAAGCCGAGCAGATCAACCAGGTGGTCGCCTATGTGACGAGCCTGAGCCGCGAGCCGTCCGATCCCGCACTTGTCGAGGATGGCCGCCAGGTCTTTGTCGAGAACTGCGCCGCATGTCACGGCGACAATGCCGAGGGGCTTGCCGATTTCGGCGCGCCACGCCTGTCCGACGCCATCTGGCTGAAGGGGTCCTCTGAAGCCGCGATCGCCTCGCAGATCCGCAATCCCAAGCACGGCGTCATGCCGGCCTGGGTCGACCGGCTCGGCGAACCGACGATCAAGCAACTCGCCGTCTACGTCCACACGCTGGGCGGCGGCCAGTAAGGCTTGAAAAGGCGCTGACACAGGTTCAGTGCAAAGAAGACAAATCCCCGCCGGATGCGAATCCGGCGGGGTTTTTCGTTGGGGGAGTGCGGGGGGCTGGCAAAGGTCTGCTTCGGGCCATCCCAAGCCATTCCTCACGTCGCGGCGTTCACGCATATTCCGCTGCGAGGGCCGGGACGAGACAGATCAGGATCTGCCGTATCGTTGCAGCGAGGTTTTGATGAAAGACACCCCGCCGGTCCGGGTGCTTTCACTTCTCGGCGAAACGAGCCTCACACGGGGTCTGCAGCAGGTAGGTCCGCTGTCCGGGTCTCAACGTCCATGAACTGATCAACAGCAAAGTCCGTAATGCCGCCACTGGTTTCCCTTGCAGCGAAAGTCCGCCTGCCGCTCTGGGTCACCAAACCATCCTCATTCCACAGCGAATGTCAGTGTCGCCCAGTGGCTCTGCCAGTCGGCGTCCTGTTCCGGTTCGGGCTCGGTCATGTGCACCGCCGCGGCCATGAAGGCGCCGGCCGTATCAAGGGTGAAGATCACCTTGCCATCGGCGTCGGTGCGCGTCGTCACACGGCTTGCCTCTGTCCCGTCGGAAGGTTTGTGAAACAGCGCGACCTGTGTGTCGGGCAGGGGCTCGCCCTGCCAGAGAAGCCGGAACTGCAACAGTTCACCGGGTTTGATCGTTGCCGGATTGGCCTTTGCGACCAGTTCGATCGGCATGCCGGTCGCGCGGTCTTCGCCTGAGACGACCGGGCCGACATTGACCAGTGTCTTGGCGCAGCGAAAATAGATTTCCCGGATCCTGTCGCGTGGCAGTCCGCGGGCCTCATGGCGTTCCGGGATGTTTTCAAGCCCTTCATAATCCAGGTAGAACTGAAACTTCTCCCATTCCTGAAAGGTGATGCTGCGCTCGGTCGAGACATAGGTGAAGAGCGTCAGGCCGTCCGCGCGCGGCATTGCGGTGAGGGCGGGAAAATCCCCGATGTTGCCCGTAACGGGCTCGACACCGCGGGCATCGTGCTGTGAGAAGGACCGGAACCGCGCGGGAATGAAAGGAAAGGCGTCGCCCGTAAAATCCTGGCCAATCCGGATGTCGGCGCGGATCTCTTCGCTGCTGTCGACCGCGTAATCCTCCGGCTCGATCCAGAATTCATGCGCCGAGGCTGGACTAAAGCTCAGCACAGCGCCAATTAATGCCAATGCCGGTCCGTTTTTGAGCGGTCGTATCATTTCTCGCCTCCCATTGGGCTCCCACCGGACCTCCAACAGGCCTCAAGCTGGTTTTGATGATGAATCTGTGTTTCCGTCCGACAATTCAAGCTCTTGTCCGGTTTTTGCTGATCTTTCCGATTGTCACGCTCTTGGGCGGACCGACAGGCACGCCCGCGCATGCCCATGAAATCCGACCGGCCATTGTCGATCTCACCATCGGCGCCGACGGTGGCGTGCGGCTCGAAATGTCGCTTATCCTCGAGGCGGCCCTGGCCGAGGTCGGGGCCGAACATGCCGACACCGACGAGAGTCCCAATGCCGAGCGTTACGATTCGTTGCGACTGCTGGATGAGGCCGCGCTCGCGGCCGAATTCGAGCGGTCCGAAGCCCGCTTTCTGGAGGGGGTAAGGCTGATGGCGGGCGGCGAGCGGATCCCGCTTGAGGTCGACTCACTTGATCTCGATCCCGTCGGGGACACGGATTTCGCACGTCTGAGCCGGATTGCGCTGACCGGCCAACTTCCGCCGGGCGCAACCGAGCTGGTCTATTCGTTCGACCCCGCATTCGGGCCAAGCGTGATCCGGGTCCCGGGCGAGGAGGGGGCCAACAGCTATTCCGCCTATCTCGACAATGGCAGCCCCAGTGCGCCTATACCCGTCGAAGGCGTGATTACGATGAGCGCCGGCCAGGTGTTCGTCGACTATATCGGCATCGGCTTTACCCATATCGTGCCCAAGGGGCTCGATCACATTCTCTTCGTGGTCGGGCTGTTTCTGCTGTCGCCGCGTCTCAAGCCGCTTCTCGTTCAGATCACGGCCTTCACCGTCGCCCACTCGGTTACGCTGGCGCTTGCGATGCTGGGCGTTATCACCTTGCCCGGTTCGCTGGTGGAACCGCTGATCGCGGCGTCGATTCTGTTCATCGCGGTCGAAAATCTCGGTACCGACAAGCTCACCCGCTGGCGGCCTTACGTGGTTTTTGCCTTTGGCCTACTGCACGGTCTCGGCTTTGCCGGCGTTCTCAACGAGATCGGCCTGTCGCCGGCGCATTTTGCAAGTGGTCTCGTCGGGTTCAACATCGGTGTTGAAGCCGGCCAATTGGCCGTGGTCGCCGGCTGCTATGCGCTTTTCGGCGCCTGGTTCGCGGACAGGCCCTGGTATCGAACGCGCATCACCATCCCGTTGTCGCTGGCAATCGCGGCAATCGCGGCCTGGTGGGTGGTCGAGCGGCTCGGGCTCGTGGGCTGAATCGTCGCACCCCGATCCTCAGGGCGGTTGCGGCCTTTGCTGCTTGATCTTGATCAAGGCGACTGGACTGACGTGGTATCATTGTGCACACCAAACCAATGGTGCCCAAATGAACACACATACCGCCCCCGAAAAGACCCAGAACCCCGAAGATATCGAACGGCTTGATGCCGAACCGATCAATGCTGCGTGGAAGCGCAAGCCGCTTTATGAAGCGCGCAAGAAGATCTTCCCGAAGCGCGCTGAAGGGACATACCGGCGTTTCAAATGGCTGGTGATGCTGGTGACGCTCGGCATCTACTACATTACCCCGTGGATCAGATGGGACCGTGGCCCGTTCGCGCCCGATCAGGCCGTGCTGCTCGATGTCGCAAACCGGCGGTTCTATTTCTTCTTCATCGAGATCTGGCCGCAGGAGTTCTTTTTCGTCGCCGGCCTTCTGGTGATGGCCGGGTTCGGGCTTTTCCTGATCACCTCGGCCGTGGGGCGCGCCTGGTGCGGCTACACCTGTCCGCAGACGGTCTGGGTGGACCTGTTCCTGGTGGTCGAGCGCGCGATCGAGGGCGACAGAAACAAGCGCATGAAGCTTGAGGCGGCGCCATGGAGCGCCTCGAAATTGGCCAAGCGGGTGACCAAGCACGCGATCTGGCTGTTCATCGGCGTTGCCACGGGCGGCGCATGGATCTTTTATTTTGCCGATGCGCCGACATTGCTTGTCAATTTCGTGACCGGCAACGCAGCGCCGGTGGCCTACATCACCGTAGCCATCCTGACGGCGACCACCTATACCTTCGGCGGGCTGATGCGCGAGCAGGTCTGCATCTACATGTGTCCGTGGCCGCGCATCCAGGCGGCCATGCTCGACGAAAATTCGCTCGTCGTGACCTACAATGACTGGCGCGGCGAACCGCGCGGCCGTCACGCCAAGAAAGCCGCGGCAGAGGGCCTGGTGCAGGGGGATTGCGTCGATTGCAATGCCTGCGTGGCGGTGTGTCCGATGGGCATCGACATCCGCGATGGCCAGCAGCTCGAATGCATCACCTGCGCGCTGTGCATCGATGCCTGCGACAACATCATGGACAAGCTCGACCGGCCGCGCGGGTTGATTTCCTACGCAACGCTTTCCGATTACGCCGACAACATGGCGCTCGCCACGGATCCTCAAACCGGCGCGCTCGACCCGAGCAGGGTCCGCACCGCGGACGGCGGCTTTGTCAATGCCGTCAAGCATTTCGACTGGCGCATTATCTTCCGCCTGCGGTCACTGCTGTACATGGGCGTCTGGTCGGCGGTCGGCATCGGTCTGGTGGTGGCTCTGTTGGCGCGCGACCGGCTTGAGGTCAACGTGCTCCACGACCGCAATCCGCAATATGTGCTGGAATCGAACGGCGATATCCGCAACGGCTATTCGGTCAAGATTCTCAACATGATCGCAGAGCCTCGCGTCATCTTCCTCTCGATCGAGGGACTTCCGGGTGCTACCATGCGCATTCCCGGGATCGACCAGCCGGCGGGCGTTTCCTTCGCCGTGGAAGTCGAACCGGACAGGCTGCGCGAACTCAAGGTGCACGTGCTGCAACCCAAGGAGTTCATCAACTCGAGCAGTTCGACCTTCCGCATCATCGCCGAGGACAAGGCAAGTACCGAGCGCGATGTCTATGTCGCCAATTTCCACGCCCCGGAGACAAATTGATGACCCTGATCCGCTCGATCTTCCAGCCGAAGGAATTCACCGGCAAGCACATGCTTCTGACAATGGTGGCTTTTTTCGGCGTCATCATCACCGTCAACCTGATGATGGCGCGCTTTGCGGTGACCACCTGGAGCGGCCTGGTCGTGCCCAACACCTATGTTGCGAGCCAGGAATTCAACACCCAGGCCGCGCAGTCGCGGGCGATTGCAGCCCTCGGCTATGACGTTGCATTCGAACCTGACGCGGGCGGGCTCACCATCGTGCTGACCGACGCGCGCGGCGAGCCGGCGCAAGCCAGCAGCGTGACCGCTTCGCTGCGCCGTCCCGTGGGCACGGATGACGATCGCGATCTGGTGTTCCTGCCGGACGGCCCGGGCAAGTACCGTGTCGAGGGCGCGCTTGCCGAAGGCGAATGGATTGCCCATGTGACCGCGATGCGCGGCGATGACCTGATTTACAAGAAGGGGCGCCGGTTTCACATCGGCGGAGACGGGAGCATGAGGCCATGAGTTGCTGCGCGGCGGGAACGGAAAGCGCCGCTGATCTCGAGAGGCTCGAATCGGATGGCCCGTCTGCCGAAGAAATGTGGGTGTCCAGCCGGGCTCTGGGCAACGGCCTGCGTCAGGTGGACCTGATCGTTCCAGGCGTGCATTGCGGCGCCTGCATCGCGCTGATCGAGCGCGAGCTTCCGAAAACGCCCGGCATCGACCATGCCCGGGTCAACCTGTCCACCCGGCGTGTGTCGGTCGTGTTTTCCGGTGAGGGCGGGGGCGGCCATGCGGACCACGTCCTGGAATCGCTCGGGCAGCGGCTGAAGTCCCTTGGCTATCCGGCCCATCTCCCCGGTGGCGCCGACGAGACCGGCGATCCCGCTTTCCGGGAACTGCTCAAGGCGCTGGCCGTGGCGGGTTTTGCTTCCATGAACGTGATGCTGCTCTCCGTGTCTGTCTGGTCGGGGGCGGAAGCGGCGACGCGCGATCTGTTTCACTGGATCTCGGCCCTGATCGCGGCACCCGCGCTGGCCTATTCCGGACGCATCTTCTTTCGCTCGGCCTGGGGCGCGCTCAAGCACGGGCGGGCCAACATGGATGTGCCGATCACGCTCGGCGTGCTTCTGGCCTATGCCATTTCGCTGCATGAGACCATCACCCATGGTGCGCACGCCTATTTCGATGCCTCGGTAACGCTGTTGTTCTTTTTGTTGGCCGGGCGGACGCTCGACCACATGATGCGGGAGCGGGCACGCTCGGCCGTCAGGAACCTGGTACGCCTTTCGCCGCGCGGCGCGATGGTCATCCGCGAGGATGGCAGCCGCGATTATCTCGCCCTCGACGAGATCGAACCCGGAATGCGGCTTGCCATTGCGCCGGGAGACAGGATCCCGGTTGATGGGCGTGTGGTTTCGGGCCGCTCGGACATGGATTTTGCCGTCGTCAACGGGGAGAGCGCGCCTCAGAGGGTGGAGCCCGGCGCTCTTGCGCCTGCCGGCACGCTCAACCTGACCGGCGCGCTGGAGCTGGAAGCGACGCGCAACGCGAAGACGTCGTTCCTGGCCGAAATGGTGTCGATGATGGAGGCTGCCGAAAGCGGCCGCGCGGGCTACCGGCGGCTGGCCGACAGGGCGTCATCCATCTATGCGCCGTTTGTCCACCTTCTTGCTTTGGGCACCTTCATCGGGTGGATGATGGTTTCGGGTGACTGGCGCATGGCGATGATGACCGCTGTGGCGGTGCTGATCATCACATGCCCGTGCGCGCTCGGGCTTGCCGTGCCCGTTGTGCAGGTCGTTGCCGCGGGAAGGCTGTTTGAGCACGGCATCATGGTCAAGGACGGATCCGCCATGGAACGGCTGGCGGAAACCGACCGGGTGGTCTTCGACAAGACCGGAACCCTCACGCGCGGCAAGCCGCAGTTGGTGAATTCCGCCACAATCAATCCTGATCATCTGGCGCTCGCCTCCCGCATAGCGGCTTCGTCCCGCCATCCGCTCAGCCAGGCGCTTGCAGCTTATGACAGGCCCGAAAGGGACTTGGGAGAATTCGCCGTTACCGAAACGCCGGGCGAGGGCGTCGCCGCGACAACACCCGGGGGAGATGTCTATCGTCTGGGCCGCGCAAACTTCGCGCTCGATGGCGCTGGGCAGGAGAGCCGTGCCGATGACACCTCAAGCCAGGTGATCCTGTCGCGAAACGGGCAATTTCTCGAGGTCTTTCTCTTCTCCGACCAATTGCGCAGCGGCGCGGCGAGCGCAATCGCGCGCTTGTCGGCGCTCGGGATCGGTTCGGAAATCCTGTCGGGTGACCGGGAAGCTCCGGTGCGTGTCCTGGCGGACGATCTGGGGGTGCGTGATTTCACCGCCGGGGTCCGGCCGCGTGGGAAGGTCGACAGGGTCAAGGCTCTGGCCAGTGATGGCGGCAAGCCGCTGATGGTCGGCGATGGTCTCAATGATGCTCCGGCCCTTTCGGCCGCGCATGTCTCGATGGCGCCGGCAAGTGCTGCGGATGTCGGACGGACGGCGGCGGATTTCGTTTTCCTGCACGATTCGCTTGAGGCGGTGCCGCTTGCAATCGAGGTCTCGCGCAAGGCCGGGCAATTGATCCGGCAGAATTTCGGCCTGGCGGTTCTCTACAATATGGTTGCGGTTCCGGTCGCTATCCTCGGCTATGCGACACCCCTGATCGCGGCCCTTGCGATGTCGTCGTCCTCGGTGATCGTGGTGCTGAATTCGCTGCGTCTGCGTCGCAAGGCTCAGGTCGAAGCGTTCGCGCAGACCAATCCCGGACAAGAACCGGCAGCGGCTCGATTGACGGGTCCCGCCGGAATGCAGGCCTCGTCGTGACCAACCTCATCTTCCTGATCCCGATCGCACTCTTTCTGGGCGGGCTCGGCCTTGCAGCCTTTCTGTGGTCGATGAAGAGCGGGCAATATGACGATCTCGATGGCGCCGCCTGGCGGATTCTCGATGACGGCGACGACAAGCCCGACGAAGACTGATCACCGGATCGCGGATTTCTCCACACTCGATGGTGAACGGCCCGCAGGTCCTCCTTGTCGGTTGTGCTTGCCCGACAGGGCCGCTTGCTCCAAAACACCTTCCAGTCGAAAACGAACAGCACGAGGCGGGCATGGCGCAGGCGGATATCGGGGTTATTGGTTTGGGGGTTATGGGGGCGAACCTGGCCCTCAATATAGCCGACAATGGTTATACGGTTGCAGTGTTCAATCGCACCGCGTCGCGGACAGAGGCGTTCGTGGCTGCCGCCGACATGCTCTCCGAGCGTGTGGTTGGCTGCGCCACGCTTGAGGAATTCGTTGCCAGCCTGAAAGCTCCCCGGTCGGTCATCATCATGGTCAAGGCAGGAGACGCCGTCGATGAACAGGTGAGTGCCCTCAATGCCCTGATGGAGGATGGCGACATCATCATCGATGCCGGGAACGCCAATTTCCGCGATACGATGCGCCGATTCAAGCAACGGCAGGAGACTGCGCCGGGCCTTATCGGCATGGGCGTGTCGGGTGGTGCGGAAGGCGCGCGGCACGGCCCGTCGATCATGGTTGGCGGTGCCAGGGAGGACTGGCAGCGCATCGAACCGGTCGTGACCGCGATTTCGGCCAAGTACAAGGGCGAGCCCTGTGCCGCCTGGCTTGGAGAGAACGGGGCCGGACACTTCGTCAAGACGATCCATAACGGGATCGAGTATGCCGACATGCAGATGATCGCCGAGGTCTACGGCGTCATGCGTGATCATCTCAACATGGACGCCCCCTCGATCGCGAGCGTGTTCTCGGCTTGGGCTTCCGGACCACTCGATTCCTATCTGATCGACATCACCGCGGAAGTCCTCAAGACCCATGACGACAGTTCCGGCGTTCCGATCGTTGACGTGATTGTCGATGCCGCGGGCCAGAAAGGCACGGGCCGCTGGTCGGTGATTGAAAGCCAGATGATGGGCGTTCCGGCCACCTCTATCGAGGCGGCGGTCGCAGCGCGAAGCCTGTCGGCGATGCGCGAGGAGAGAAAAGCGGCCGAGGACCGCTTCGGCCTTCCACCGGTGGTCGACCGGCGGGAGAGCGACGCGGTCATCAGCGATCTGGAAAACGCCTTGCTGGCCGGCAAGATCGCGGCTTACGCGCAGGGCTTTGCGGTGATGGCGGCAGCTTCAAAGGAATTCGGATGGGGGCTTCCGCTGGCGACCATCGCCCGGATCTGGCGCGCGGGCTGCATCATCCGGTCGCGTTTCCTTGATGAAATCGCAACCGCGTTCACCGAGAACCCGGAAGCGCCGAACCTGGCGATGACACCCGAGTTCGCCGCGATGCTTGAGAAAACCGACGCACCGCTCCGGCGGATCGTTTCGGAAGCGGTGATGAACGGCCTTCCGGTCCCGGCGCTCGCCAGCGCGGTCGGATATTTTGACACCTATCGCCGTGCGCGCGGAACGGCCAATCTGATTCAGGCGCAGCGCGACTTCTTCGGAGCACACGGTTTCGAGCGGACGGATATGGAGGGCGAGCAGCACGGCTCCTGGGGGGAGTGATGCGCTTCTGATCCGCGGGAAGGCGCGTGTCGCGTTTCAGTCTCCGGACAATTCGGTCTCAATGGCGCCGAGGCCCGCCTCAAGGTGCTCGGCGCCGGTCGTGCCCAGCATCTGCACAAGCCGTGCCTCGTAGTTCCGGGCCATGCGCACCAGTTCGCGGTAGTGGCGCTTTCCTTCCCGCGTCAGGCCGATGTGCTCGATCCTGCGATCCACGGGATCGTCTGTCCGGAGGATCCAGTTGCGCTTCTCAAGCGCGCGGACAGCGCGGCTCACCTTTGTCTTGTGCATCGAGGAATGCCGGCCGATATCGGTAGCCGTGATCCGGTCGAACTGGCCGATGGTGGCCAGGGTGCGCCATTCCGGTCGTGTCAGCCCGTATTGCTGGCGATAGTGCGCGGCAAACTGCTTGCTGACCATCTCGGCGGCGCGGGCCAGCCGGTAGGGCAGAAAGTTCTCAAGCGCCAGCGTCTCATCGGCTTGACCGGAGGGACTTGACTGGACTGGCGCGATCCCGGTCGGAACGATGCTCATTGGTTTGTTTGCCCCCGGAAGGTTATTTTCGGCAATGCCTCGAACTTGTTGCGTATGTAACGGGTTTCCGTGTCCGGCTTACCCTCAAAGCGCAGCGAGCGCAATTGCCATGCCGGGACCAACCCGGTACATCGGCGCGACGAGCGCGTACTGCCAAAATCGTGTATGCGCCGGAATGTTTGAGGCGGGAGGGCCGAATGGAACGGACCGAAATCAACGAGATCATCGAGGAAAGCGATCGTTTTATCCGGTCATTTGGCTATGTGCTGCCGCCATTCGCCTATTGGAGCCCCGAGGAACTGCGCAATCGCATCGCTTCGGATTCAGCGCAGATTGCGGCCAACCGGCTGGGCTGGGACATCACCGATTACGGCCAGGGGCGGTTCGATGAACTGGGCCTGTTTCTCTTCACCGTCCGCAATGGATCTGCCGAAGATCTCGCGCGGGGCAGGGGCATGCTCTATGCGGAGAAGATCATGATCTCGCGGGAGAACCAGCTTTCTCCCATGCACCGGCACAACATCAAGGCGGAAGACATCATCAACCGCGGCGGTGGCCGTCTGGTGCTGGAACTGTTTTCAAGCGCGGAAGACGGGTCGCCGGATCCCGAAGCCGACGTCGCAGTGCTGACCGACGGTGTTTTGCGAAAGATGAAGGCCGGTTCACGTCTGGCGCTCGATCCCGGCGAAAGCGTTACCCTGATGCCCGGTGACTGGCACGCCTTCTGGGGCGAAGGTGGCGACGTGCTGATCGGCGAAGTGTCGACGGTCAATGACGATCTGACGGACAATGTTTTCCGGGAGCCGATCGGGCGTTTTTCCAACATCATCGAGGACGCCGCACCGAAACACCTTCTGGTCTCGGACTATGAGTTGTGGCTGTCGTTGTGAGGAGAGGCGCCGCCGGAATTCAGGTGGACTTGGGGGTGCGGGGATGACCGGTCACACGGACCAGAGACGATCCGGAAAATGAAATGTCCGCGAGGGCTCCGCCGCCGGCCCTCGCGGACATTATAGGGAAAGCTGCGCGTCAAATCCGGCCCCGCCCCCGAGGCGGACGAGCAGCAGCTTCCCGAGCTGAAACTACTTGAAGGGCCCAAGCAGGCCGAGGCGTGCAGCCTTGGCCAGTCCCGCCATGCGGTTGGGGACCCTGAGCTTGAGCATGACAACGGAAAGAACGGACGCGACCTCGTTGGCGGTCAGTTGAAGACCCGCACCGATTTCCTGATCGGTTTGTCCTTCAGCGCACAGTCGCAGGCATTTCATTTCCGTCTTGGTCATAGGTATCAGCCCCCGATCCTTACCGAGATCCATAAGACATCCTTTCGTACTGGCTACTCAGCGGCTGCAAGCAGAATTTCCGGCGCAACAGAAAAGCTGGCCGGAAGAAGTCAACAAGTTGATTCAAATTGATTGCAACGCTGGCGCAGCTTATGCCCTGAATCTAATCGGTTCGCCTTCACTCTGGACGCCAAAAGTACGACTATTGATTATCGGACTTGGCGGGCAGTCAGCGGAAGAAACGCCGCAAGGAGCTTCATTTCCGGTTCGCGGGCTGATGCTTCCTGCGGAACTCGCTCGGCGTCATATTGTACCATCTCAATGCGGATCGGGTGAAGGCGGCGGGCGCGGAGAACCCTAGTTTGTATCCGATGCTCGAAAGCGTCAGGTTTGTTTCAAGCAACAGTTTCCCCGCCATTTCCTTGCGGCATTCGTCGATGATGGCCTGCATGCTCGTTCCGGCGGCGGTCAGCCTGCGCTGCAGGGTGCGTGAACTCATGCCCAGCCTTTCGGCCTCGCCGGTCAGGGTCGGTGTATTGGCCTCGAGATTTTCGGCGACATGAAGCCTGATTGCCGAAACGGGATCGCCGTCATCCGGCGTGCGCGACGGGATGTCGTCCATGGATTTGGACATCATCGCGAACAGGCGCGCATCGGCGTGCGGATTGGTCCGCGAAAGAAAGCTCGATGGAAAAATGATCGTGTTGACCTGAGCGTTGAAACCCACATCCCTGGATAGAATTTTTCTATGCAAATTCATGTTTTTGGGCGGCTTTCGTTCCAGTTCGACCTTCAGATCCCTGACATCGTCTCCAAGAAAGCTTCGGAAGTGGGCAAAGGATTGCGCAATCCCCATGTCGACATACTGTGTCCGGTGAAGGATCAATGGAGAATAGGTCCACTGGTAGTAGGTCTTGCGGGGGCCGACCTCCAAGGTGCCGACGCTCGACTCACTGATCTTGTGAAGGTTTCGGCCCATGAAGACCAGGCACTCGTGCAGAGTGGCAGCATTCATCATCGCATAGCCGAAAGTTCCGGACGCCCCTTTCTGAAACGCTTCAGCAGACTGAAGCCCGAAACAGTCGTCACCCGAGATCATCGCGAGTGCTTCCATGTATCGGCAAAGTCGATCGAGGCTGATGCGTTCACCGATAACACTGAACCGGCTCGGATCCAGGCCGCAAGCCCGCGCAATCGGTTCCGCGTCGATGCCCAGACCGGAAGCATACTTGCTGATTCCGGAGGCCAGACCTGCGGCGACTTCGAAACTGTCGGCCAGTGTCGGTTTCATTGACGTGGCGTCCAAGGTTAAAGATTCGGCATTTTCAGTAAATGCGGAATGGGCGACGGAGTCGAGAACAAAGCTATTGTGTTCACGACGGCGCCGACCAAGTCCACTCCATTGATGCATGACCGTACTTATGTCTTCAGATGCGTTTAAACTGCCCGATAGTGCTCCCGCGCGGATCCGTGAATTCCATGCGCTTTGGCTTGAAAAAGCTTCGGAAGATGTACCGGATGCCTCGGATTTCGATGTCGGCGTTCTGTCGGCGCAATATCCCCTGCTTGCGCGGATCGGAACTGCAGGAGCCGACTTGGAGCTTGTGTGGCGTGATGTCGCCAAGGCCGGCCACTGGCCGTTCCGTACGCCCGTAAAGGGTCGGTCCGTGGCTGACTCCGTACCGCCGCTGATGAGCGTCACAAGGGCGATCAACTCTTTCCAGGAGACGCTGGTGAGCGGCGTGCCGGATTATTTCGAGACGACATCCTGGTATTACGGCGGACGGACATCCCTGATGGCGCGGCTGGTCGCGCCGCTTGCGGCGGGCGACCGGCGCGAACTGATCGCCCTCTGGGAGGTGATGGAATCGCCCGAAGCGGGCTGATCCTGTCAGGGTTCGGTGGTTAAACTCCGCCGCCGACGAAAATGTTTTAAGCCTATAGTATCTTGCCGGATTCGTGCTAAACATGGGATAACGAATTCGCGCCATGGCTGGCCGGGGCTGTAGATGTGGTCCCCGAGTGGAAGTGCACTAAGTCAGCCGGGTCCAACTGGAGTATCAAGATGTCCGTATCCGCTGCCGTTTCGATCAATTCCACCAAGCCCTCTTTCAAGTGGGACGATCCTTTTCTGCTTGCGGATCAGTTGACGGATGAAGAGCGGATGATCTGGGACGCGGCCGCCGCATTTGCCGCCGACAAGCTCGCGCCTCGCGTCACCGAAGCCTATCTCAACGAACACACCGACCGGGAGATCTTCTCGGAGATGGGGCAGGCGGGCCTCCTGGGGGTCACCATTCCCGAGATCTACGGCGGGGCCGAGGCGGGCTACGTCTCCTACGGCCTCGTTGCCCGTGAGGTCGAACGGATCGATTCCGGTTACCGGTCGATGATGAGCGTTCAGTCCTCGCTGGTCATGTATCCGATCCATGCCTATGGCAGCGAGGAACAGCGCAAGAAGTACCTCCCAAAACTCGCCAGCGGCGAGTGGGTCGGCTGTTTCGGTCTGACCGAGCCGGATGCCGGTTCCGATCCCGGCGGCATGAAGACCCGCGCCCGCAAGTCCGATGGCGGATATGTGCTCAACGGTTCCAAGATGTGGATCTCCAATTCGCCGATTGCGGACGTGTTCGTCGTCTGGGCGAAGTCCGAGGCCCACGGCGGCGAGATTCGGGGGTTCGTGCTCGAAAAGGGCATGAAGGGTCTGTCGGCGCCCAAGATCGGAGGCAAGCTCAGCCTTCGCGCCTCCATCACCGGCGAAATTGTCATGGACAATGTGGAAGTCGGCGAAGATGCGCTGCTGCCCAACGTCTCCGGACTGAAGGGACCGTTCGGCTGCCTCAACCGGGCACGCTACGGCATTTCCTGGGGTGTCATGGGAGCGGCCGAGGATTGCTGGCATCGCGCCCGTCAGTACGGGCTCGACCGCCACCAGTTCGGCAAACCGCTTGCCGGCACGCAGCTGTTCCAGAAGAAGCTTGCCGACATGCAGACCGAAATCGCGCTCGGACTTCAGGGCTCGCTGCGGGTGGGTCGCCTGATGGATGAACACCGGTTTGCGCCGGAGATGATCTCGATCGTCAAGCGCAACAATTGCGGCAAGGCTCTCGACATCGCGCGGATGGCGCGCGACATGCACGGCGGCAACGGCATCCAGGCCGAATACCACGTCATGCGTCATGCCCAGAACCTGGAAACCGTGAACACCTACGAGGGCACGCACGATGTGCATGCGCTCATCCTCGGCCGGGCCCAGACCGGCATCCAGGCGTTTTTCTGACCAGACTTTAGCCTGGACCGGGTTCGCCTGCTGCCCCTTTGTCCCGAACATGGTGGCGGTACGGCATGCGCGAATTCACCAACACGCGGTCGGTCACGGTCATGAGCTGATCAATCCCGACCGATCAGAGGGACCGGCACCGGGCTTGATAGCTTTGGCGCCGGTTGTTTGGTCAAAAAATGACGTTTTCAATCAACTGAGTACATTAGAAATTGTTATTTCTTTGAATTAGTAAAATACGATTTATTAACACAGTCTGTGGCCATATCGCTCTGAACTTCCCTGTTTAACGATAAGGTCACCAGATGCAGTTCATGCGTACTCTGAACAATATCAAGATCAGTACCAAGATATATGCCGGTTTCGGTGTGGTGCTTGCCATTCTCGTCGCCACCGGCGGTTTGTCCGTCTATATGAACCTCAGCAACAAGGACTCCTTCGGCAGTTACCGGACTGCGGCTCGGTTGAGCAACGATGCTGTTGAAGTTGAGGCCAACATGCAGTCGGCCCGGCTGTCCTTCATGAAATATCGGAGCCAGCAGACACCGGAAATCGCCCAGGAGGTTCATGATCGGCTCGATGCGACGCTGGCGTCGATCGAACGCATGCGGCGTATCTCACAGGACCCCGAAATCACAACTCAGATCGAGAGCTTTGCGGGGCAGGTCGAGCAGTACCGCACAGGCTTCAACCAGGTCGCCGAGCTTCAGGAAAGGCGCAATCTGATCGTGGGCGAAACCCTTAACGTCATCGGGCCAAAGTTGCAGGACGATGTGGCAACAATTGCCAAGGAACTGCAGAACGTTTTCAAAACTGCGGCGGCATTCTCTGCGACCCGTGTTCAGTATGAAGTCGCCAATATGCGGCTGGCAGGCAACAACTTCTTGCTGACCAATGACGACACTGCTTTCAACGAATCTGCCGAGTACGGACAACTTGCCATCGCCGGTCTCCAGGACGTGGCCAGGAAAGCGGAATATCCGGCGCTCGAGGAACTTTTCGGAAGCGCTGCCGCCGAAATCAATCTCTATGCGGCTGGCATAAATGACGTGCATGATGTCATCGCTCAGCGCAACGAAATCATCACGGCGACCCTCGATGTGGTCGGGCCGGCGCTTGCGCGGGGGGTCACCGATCTCAAGACGCGGCTTCAGGCCACCCAGAATACGCTTGGGCCTTCGATTGAAGGCACGATGGCAAATGGTGTCATCATATCCGGCATTCTGGCGGTTGGCGGAGCCGTGCTTTCGCTGGCTTTCGCGCTCCTGATTGCAACGGGGATTTCCCGACCGGTGCAGGCGATCACCCGCGCCATGAGCGATCTTGCAGACAACAAGCTCGAGACTGAGATCCCGGGCCTCGATCACAAGAGCGAAATTGGCGACATGGCCAAGGCAGTGGATGTCTTCAAGCAGAATGCGATCCGTGTTCGCGACCTGACAGCCCAGGAAGCCGCGCTGCAAGCCAAGAACACCGACCTGCAATCCAACATCTCGACCGTCGTCGCTGCGGCCGTGGCCGGAGACTTCAGCAAGCGGATCACGGCGCGCTACGACAATCCGGATCTGGATGCCTTCGCCAACAACGTCAACACGCTGGTTGAATCGGTCGATAGCGGCATTGCAGAGACTCAGCGTGTCATCGGCGCGCTTGCGGACGGCGATCTGACCGAGGAAATGACGGGCAGCTATCAGGGCGTGTTTGCCGATCTTCAGTCGGGCGTCAACGCCACCATGGCAAGCCTGCGTCAATTGATGGAGGAAGTGCGCCATTCCGCCGATGTGATCAATGGCGGTGCCGACCAGATCCGCAACGCCTCCAACGATCTGTCGCGCCGCACGGAAACCCAGGCCGCCTCGCTGGAGGAAACTTCGTCCGGTCTCGAGGAAATCACGGTCGCGGTTCGAAACTCGACTGATCGGGCTCAGGATTCGAGCCGGATGGTCGCCGATGCGCGGCGGTATGCGGAGGAATCCGCGGTCGTGGTGCAGAACGCCAATGCCGCCATGAGCCGCATCGAGCAGGCATCGGGTGAAATCACCAGCATCATCAATGTCATCGACGAGATCGCTTTCCAGACCAACCTGCTGGCGCTCAATGCCGGCGTCGAGGCCGCGCGTGCGGGCGAAGCAGGAAAGGGGTTCGCAGTGGTCGCCCAGGAAGTGCGGGAGCTTGCGCAGCGTTCTGCGACTGCCGCCCAGGACATCAAGGAACTGATCACTAAGTCGTCGAACGAGGTGCAGAACGGTGTCGGCCTTGTGACTTCAACAGGCGACGCTCTGCGGGAGATCCAGGAAAAGGTGATCGGAATTGCCGATCAGGTGACGGCGATCGCTACGGCTGCAAAGGAGCAGTCGACGGGTCTCCAGGAGATCAACTCCGCAGTCAACCAGATGGATCAGATGACGCAGCAAAACGCGGCCATGGTCGAGGAAGCCGCCGCCAGCACCAACACGCTGGCCGACGAGACCACGACCCTGCGCAACCTGATTGCGCGCTTCAAGCTCTCGACAGCAAGCACCCAGTATCGCAGCGCGGCCTGAACGGACCTTGCTCACGGGGTCTTGCCCTGTTCAGCGAAGAGACCCTCCGGAGCAAATGCCGGAGGGTTTTTCATGGCCGCTGGCCGGGGAGGCTGCCAAGAAGCTTGCCGGCTCGTCGCGCAATCAGCCCCGTCCTGAATGCTACTTGCGGCGCTTGACCGCGCTCAACCGCTTTGCGCCCAGAGCAATCAGCACCCCGAATGCGGCAATCAGCAGGATGGCGAGATGATCCGGCCAGCTTGCCAGATGGGCCCCCATCTCGGAAATGGCCAGATGGGAATGGTCGCCGGTGTGCGCCAGTGCCTGGCCGGTTGCCGGAAGCAGTGCCGCCAGAGCGGTTGCGAGTTTAATCATCGGATTTTCCTTTCTTTTCCCGTTTGGGTTGGGCTTCGTTGAGAAGCGTGATGATGTCGACATCCTCGCGTTCGGTGAGCGAGACATAGGTGAAGGTCATGGTTTCGCGCTCACGGACCATGGCTGCGGGGTAGGGCAGGTGCACCAGTTCCCGCGAGCCGAAGGCGGGCGAGGCGGTTCCCAGCTGCCACTTGGTTTCCACCGCCGCGTCGACCAGATGCATGGTCAATCCGTCGCTTCCCTCACGCCGTGTTGCCACCTGCGACAACTCAATGAATGCCGGCTTGTCTTCGGCCTTGCGGAACCCCTCGATGAAGGCGGCGGCCAATGCCTGCAGCCTGTGGAGACGTTCCTTGTCTGGGTTCGCATGGACATGGGAATGCATGTGGTCGTGGCCATGATTGTGGCCCGGACCATGGGCATGATCGTGATGATCATGGTGAGAGTGTTCATGCCCGTGGTGGTGCGCGTGATCAGGCCCGTGAACATGACTATGGCCATGGCCTTGATGCGTGTGATGATGGGACCGGCTCATGCTTTCAGATCCCATCCCTGCGAGGTCACATCGGGACCGGCGGGGATCTGCACGGGCTTGTCGATGATATGCTTGTGTGCGCCCATCTTGCCGTGGCTGACCAGCGTGCCCAGCACATCCACGATCACCCGGGTTGCGAGCAGCGCGGTGATGTCGGAGGTGTCATAAGGCGGAGAGACCTCGACGACCTCCAGCCCGCAGATGCCTTCCTTGGCGACCAGCGAGACCAGTTCGAGGGCTTCGCGCGGCAGGAACCCGCCTGGCTCCGGCCAGCCCGTACCGGGCACGAAGCCGCAGTCGACGCTGTCGATGTCGAACGAGATGTAGACCGCGTCGGCGTCCTTCCAGGCCAGTTCCAGTGCACGGGCCGCGGTTTCGGCAAGCCCCATCTCCTCGATGTCGCGCATGGTGAAGATGTTGGTGTTGCGCTTGCGCGCTTCCTCAACGCCTTCGCGGGGGACCTGCCAGCCCCCGATACCGACCTGCACCAGATTGACGGCGGGGACATTGGCCAGATCCGTGGCATGAAACCACGGAGTGGTGTGCATCCGCTCGTCGAGATCCTTTTCCTGGATGTCGATGTGGCGGTCGAAATGGACAATGCCGATCCGCTTGGATGTGCATTGGGCGATGCCGCGCACGCAAGGGAAACCGATCGAGTGATCGCCGCCGATCATGATCGGCAGGGCGCCGGACGAGGCCACGTGGCTGACCGCGCGGGTGACCTGATCGAAGGTCTTCTCGATGTTGGCGGGGATAGTGAAGACGTCGCCGACATCACACAGGGTCATCTGCTCGCGCAGATCGATGCCCATTTCGTAATTGTAGGGTGTGTAGAGCGCGGAGATCTTGCGCACGCCCTGCGGCCCGAAGCGTGTGCCGGGGCGATATGTGGTGCCGCCATCGAAGGGGACGCCGATGATCGCCGCATCGTAATTGCCGACCAGCGTCGAATCCTCGATATAGGGCGCCTTGAGGAAGGTGTTGATGCCGGCGTAATGCGGCAGCTCGCCGCGCGCGAAGGTGGGGATGGTCTTGTCTTCGAGGCTGTCCGAGCCGGTCAGGCCCATGCGCAGCGCCCAGGCGCGTTCCTGCTGCCAGGCAGCGGAAGGCAGCTTTCCTTCCTTCTCGGCGGCGCGCCAGCCACGCATGTTGAGTTTGTCGAAATCCGGATGGTGATTGCGGCCCGGCAGGGGCTTGTTCGTCATGCCTGCGCGTCTGCGCGCGCGTGCCGGGCCGGTGTTGAAAAGATCACGCATCATTGTCTCCAGGTCGTGTGTCGGTTGGTTGTGTGATGAGGTCACGCGCGTCGGGCACCGAAGCGGCTTTCCGGTGGTCCAGCGGCAGGTCATAGGTGATGGTTGCGCCGTAGCGTTGAGGTGCGTGCGGGTCGTGACGGCGCTTGTCGAAGACGAGAACGCGCGTGCCGAGCTTGAACGCCTCATGGATGTCATGGGTGACCATGAAGACCGTCATGCCGCGCTCGCGCCAGAGGTCGAGCAGCAGGGCATGCATGTCGACGCGGGTGCCGGGATCGAGAGCGCCGAAGGGTTCGTCCATCAGAAGCACGTCGGGCTTTTTCAGCAGCGCCTGGGCAATCGCCAGCCGTTGCTGCATGCCGCCCGAAAGCTGTGCGGGGTAACTCTTGCGGGATCCGGCGAGGCCGATGGCCTCGAGCGTTTTGTCGACGTTGCTGCGCAGGGTGCGCCGTTTCGCACCGAAGACGCGGCCAAGTCTCGGCGCATTGGCGAATTCGTCGGCGAGGATGAGGTTGTCCTCGACGCTCAAATGCGGAAAAACCGAATAGCGCTGGAAAACGATGCCTCGGTCTTCGGTCGGCTCGGCCGGGATCGGTTCGCCATCAAGCAGGATCGTGCCCCGGTCGGGCGTTTCCTGGGACAGCAGCATCCGCAGAAAGGTGGACTTGCCACAGCCCGAAGCGCCAACCACGGTGCAGAAGGAGCCGGCCTCGACGTCGAGAGATACGCCTTCGAGGACAATAGCGCTCCCGTAGGATTTGCCGACGCCATGAACGGCAATTTTTGGTTCACCGCTCACAGGCTCTCCCCCTGCATGTGGTTCCAGGGGAAGGCGCGGTGCGACAGCGTCAGCAGCAGCCGGTCGATCAGATAGGCGAGCAGCGTGATCCACAACACGTAGGGCAGGATCACATCCATCGCCAGGAACCGCCGTACCAGAAAGATCCGGTAACCGAGCCCGGATGTCGAGGCGATGGCCTCCGCCGAAATCAGGAAGATCCAGGCCGGAACGAGACCAAGGCGCATGGCCATGATCAGATTGGGAAGCACCTGCGGCAGCACCACGCGTGTCATCATCTGCCAGGTGGACGCGCCGAGCGTCTGGGCCTTGATGATTAGTTCCTTCGGCAGGTCCATCACGGCTTGGGCCACGGAGCGGGTCATCACCGGCGCTGTCCCGAGTGCAATCAGCAGGATCTTGGAGGTTTCGCCAAGCCCCACCATGATGAACAGGATGGGCAGGATGGTGATCGGCGGAATCAGCGAAATCGAGGCAATGAAGGGTGAAAAAGTGCTGCGCGCATAGGGCAGGAAGCCGATCAGGACGCCGACGATGATGGCAAACAGCGTTGCCGCGCCCATGCCTGCGGCCAGCCGCAGCAGGCTGTCGAGCGTGTCACCCCACAACAGCAGGTCCCCGGACCGCCGGTCGGGAACGAAGGCCATGCGCCAGAAGGTCGCCGCCATCTGTTCGATGGATGGCAGCAATTTGTCGGCGGGATTTTCCAACCGCCGATAATGGCTTGCGACGGCGTAGGCGATGACGACACTCGCGAAGGGGAGTGCCGCCAGGGCCAGTGCCGAGGGCTTGCCGGGCTTTCTGTTGATCAGGCGCATGGCGTTGTCGGCCCCTCGGATCAGAGCTCGCCGGCGGCAGCCATGTCCATGTAGGTGGTGTCGAAGCGCAGCTTCACATTGTTGGCGTCGCCATAGACCGAGCCATCGGGGAAGCTGACGCCGACAAATTCCGGTGATGGCGCGCCTTCGCCCAGAATGCCCTTGTCGAACAGGAACTCGGCGACGAATTTCATCGTCGCAGGCAGTTCCTCGGACTTGGTGAAGCTCACCGCTTCGGCCGGATCGAAGAACATCTTGGTGGTGTCGAGCTGGGCCTGATAGCCGGCAAGATCGGTGCCCGAAGCTGCTGCCATGGATTCAAGCGCCTCGGTGTCGCCATCAGCCATCAGTCCCATGACCTCGTACCAGGCGCCGGTCAGCGCCTTGCCGAAATTCGGATTGTCGGCCAGCGTCTGGGTGTTGACCATCATGATGTCGATGATCTCGCCGGGGATATTGGCGGAATCGAAAACCTTGGTGGAGCCCGGTGTCGCCTCGATTTCGGACAGCAGCGGGTTCCAGGTCACCACCGACGTCACATCGTCGGTCGCGTAAGCCGCGATCATGTCGGCGTCGGAGGTGTTGACCACCGTGAGATCACGCTCGCTCATGCCGACGCTGTCCAGCGCCCGGGCAAGCAGATAGTGCGAGACCGAAAGTTCCACAAGGTTGACGTTCTGGCCCTTCAGCGCCTCCACACTGTCACCGTCCTTCAGAACAATGCCGTCATTGCCGTTTGAGTAGTCGCCGACGATCAGCGCGGTCGTATCGACCCCGCCGCCGGCGGGAATGGACAGCGCGTCCATATTGGTCATCGAGCAGCCGTCGAACTCGCCGGCTGTGTACTGGTTGATGGATTCCACATAGTCGTTGATCTGAACGATCTCGACATCAATTCCGTATTTCTCGGCCCATTTGTCCATGATGCCGGAGGATTCAAGATAGCCCCAGGGCATCCAGCCCACATAGATGGACCAGCAGACCTTGAACTCGGATTTTTCCTGTGCGGTTGCATCGGGTGTCATCCCGACGAGGAGGGTGGCCGACAGCGCCGTTGCTGTCGCCAATGCCAGTGCCTTGGTCTTGAGTGTCTTGATCATTTTGCTCTCGCCTCTCTCATGTGCGCTCTCGTCGCAGTGTGTGAGGGTTTGAGCGCGCGGGCCGGGAGACAGTCTGCGCGCGCAAACCTGTGCAGGTGTCTCCCGGGATTTTGCCCCGCCGTGTTCCCGACCTGTTTTGACCGGGTGGCACCTCTCGGACCTGCGTCTTTCGGGAGGAGATGAAAGACCGGAACCCTAGATGCCCGCTGCACGCCCTTAACAAAGCAGTAACCGTGCCAGTTGGCGTAAAGTGTTGAAAAACCGGGAACCTTTGCCAGGGCCATCTCAAGCTCGCACCGAGGCTGGATTCGCATTGGGCAGCGTTTTGCAGGCGCCGCCACAATTTTGGGCACAAATGAGAATGGTGAATTTTCGGGCGATCCAGCGTGGAGACCTCACGGCAGATTAACGATCCGGCAAAAGCGTGTCTTGTAATTGTTGCGCTGCACAATTATAATCGGTTCAGTCAATTCGGGAGGACTGGCCTTTGGAGGTCGCACATGTTTTTCCGTTTTCTGTTCAAGGCGCGCGAACCTGAATTCCTGCTCGATGGCGACATCCGCCTCAGGCATCTCGGTCCCCAGGACGCCGCCATCTTCCGCGATCATCTGCACGAACTCCACTATGTGGACTTCCGCGACCGGTTCAACGGGCTGGTCTCCGATGCCTGGCTCGAGAACTACATCGCCATGTCGCTCGACAACGCCATCTGCATTGGTGCGTTTCTGGGCGACCACCTGCTCGCGGTTGCGGAACTGCACACCGGTGGATCGATGGACGAGCACGAGGCCGAATCGGCGTTTTCGGTGGTGTCGGACTGGCGGCGCAAGGGGCTCGGCACGCTTCTGATAAAGACGCTGCTCAAGGCCGCGACCGAAAACGACATCTCCAGCCTCATTGTCGAGACAGGGCCGCAGAACCACGCCATGAAGGCGCTTGCCCGGAAATTCGGCGCGAAGATGCAGTTTGAAGGCGACCGGTCGGTCGGCCGCATCAACGTGGCCGAAGGCCTTCGGCTGGCCGGACGGCGTCGCGCTTTCGCGCCGATGCCGGCGGCAACGTCAGGGCCAGGCGGACTGCCGCCGGCCGCGCTGCCCGCCCACTGAGCCAATCCTCTTCCGATCTGCACGGACAGTCCGCGAACCTCACCCGGAGACCAGGCCGATGAGACATCCGCCGAGTGCAAGACGTCCCGGCTCGCCGGGTCCCTCTCCCGACCGCGCGCAAGGCGTCGGCGCGCAGGGCTGGCGTGACGTTTTCGCATCGGCGGGGCCGCAACCGGGGTGCCGGAGTTCACTTTGTGATCAGATTGCCCATTGGAGCCTGGAGCTGGGCCTGTATAGTCAGGTCCAACGCAGAAGGCGGCGCGTCTCGCGCGTCCACAGTGGAGGACAGATATGACCAACAAGAAGAGCACCGAAGATCTGACATCGATGTTCATGAAGTTCGGCAAGGACATGAACCTTCCGCAGCCCGACCTCGAGGCCCTGGTGGCGCGCCACCAGAAGAACCTGCAGGCGCTGGAAGAGGCGACCAAGACAGCCGGCACCGGCGCGACCTCGATCCTCGAGCGCCAGCGCGAGATGGTGCAGGAGGCGCTGGCCGAGATTTCCGACATGGCGGAAAAGATGAAGACCGGCGGCGACCCCAAGACGATGATGTCGGCCCAGGCCGACTTCGCCCGCCGCTCCTTCGAGATGGCGCTGAAAAACACCAGCGAGATCGCCGGAATGGCGCAGAAATCGGGCTCGGAGAGCTTCAAGGTGCTGCAGGCCAACATGCAGGAGACGCTGCAGGAGCTGCGCGAAGCCATGACGAAGTCGGGCAAGAAGTAAGTTTCGCCAGGGCTGCGCTTTCGAGCCGCCCCTTGGATGGCCCGGCCCTGTGACGGGGCCGGCAGCCTCATCTCCCGGCGATTACGGCCCTGCACACCGCGGCCTGACACAAAACGGAAAGACTGATCATGCATATCATCACCGGTGACGACATCCGCTCGGTGTGCACTTGGCCGTTCGCGGTGGAGGCGCTGAGAACCGGGCACAAGCTCAAGCCCGCGGAACTCAGCGATTCGCTGGTTGAAAACGAGGGCCGCAAGATGCTGGTCCGCACCGCCTGGGTTCCCGGGCTTGCCTCGGGCGTCAAGGCGGTGACGATCTATCCGGACAATCCGCAGGCGACGCCGTCGCTGCCGTCCGTGCAGGGGCAGGTGCTGCTGTTTGACGAAGCGCGGGGTCATGTGGTTGCCGTGCTCGAGGGCGTGGATCTGACGGCCTGGAAGACGGCGGGCGATTCCGCCCTCGGCGCTTCCTGCCTGGCGCGCGAGGACGTCAAGACCATGCTGATGGTCGGCGCGGGCTCGATGGCGCGGCCGCTGATCGAGGCGCACCGCTCGGTCAGGCCCTCGCTCGATCACGTCATGATCTGGAACCGCAGCGCGCCGCGCGCCGAGGAGCTTGCCGCAAGCCTCGGTGACGCCGGGGTCAGCGCCGAGGTCGTGACCGATCTCGACGCGGCGGTCTCGCGCGCCGATCTGATTTCCACGGCAACGATGACGAAGACCCCGATCATCCGCGGCGAGGCGCTGAAACCTGGCGTGCATCTCGATCTTGTCGGCGCGTTCACGCCCGACATGCGCGAGGCGGACGACGTGGCGCTCAAGCGCGGGCGGCTCTTCGTTGACAGCCGCGCCACCACCATCGGTCATATCGGCGAAATCGAGATCCCGCTCGCCTCCGGCGCCATCGCGCGCGAGGATATCCTGGGCGATATGCACGACCTCGTGCAGGGCAAGGCGGGGCGTGGGTCGCCGGATGATATCACCGTGTTCAAGAATGGCGGCGGCGCGCATCTCGACGTGATGATCGCCCATGCGGTCTACCAGGCGCTGTCCGCTCGCTGAGAGCCTTCCGGCAACATCAGGAATTCGCCGGTTTTCTCAGATCCCGGCCGAAAGAAACTGTTAACGAATTCGGTTCAAGAATCGGGCAAGGGAAACCAGGGCTCGTTCTTGCCATGCCGATGTTCAGATACTACGCGGCCAAGCCAAAGCCTGAGGCGCCTGTCGCGCCCAAGGCGGTCCACACCAACTTTCTCAGAACCGGCCGGATCCAGCGGGATGCGGAAGACTGGATCGAGGAGGAGCGGCGGTATCTCAGCGCCGCCGAAGTCGCCAAGCGCACCGGCATGCGACTTGAGACCGCCGGCAAGAAGGCGCATGAGCGCCTCAACAAGTTCCACCAGGGCATAAGGTTCCCCGAGATCATCTTTCACAAGACGCTCTCCCAGGCGCCGCATCTGGGCTACGTCCACGTGACCGCGTCAAAGACCGACTTTGCCGAGTACAAGGATGTCAGCTGGGGCTTCTACATCGCCAATTTCTCCGCCCAGATCAGCGAGAACATCGACGTCGAAGTGGAGGGCGAGGAAAAGTTCTTCCATCACGTCAAGCCCGGCTATTCGCGGATGTATTTCGCGGTCGCGATGAAAAACGAGCAGGACGGCGAGATCCGCCACAACGTCATCAACCGCGATATCCGCAAAAACGGCCTCCTGTTCCGCACCACCGACCCGAAAGCAGCGCTGAGGAATGTGCTGCTGCTCGGCGCGCGGAATGCGGAATTGCGGAAGATCGTTCAGGCGATCGGGTGAGGGGGGCCTTCGCCAACACCCAGCCCCCCGTCCTCTAATGCTGATTCAGAAGTAACTTTGATCGCCGGCCAATTGACCTGCTGTCTTGAATGCACCCATTGGTAGGTTAGCCCCGTTCAATTGCTGAGGTGCTCGCCAACGCGTGCCCGACCTTGAGCAGCAATGCAATCTAGAGCTCTTTAATAACTGGAGCCTTCCCTTTTCATAAGCCGCACACACCAATTTCTTGGTGGGAATGTTTGCCTGTTGAGGTGAGTCTTTCGTTAACAAAATCGATTCACTTTTCCCTTCGTCTAGTTGTGCGCGGTAAGCCCGATGGTGCCGGCCATTTCACGTCGAGGAAGAACATGCTTTTCAAATCTGCAACCACACGGAATATCTTTGCGATTGCCGCATCGGGGTTGGTCGCGACACTGGCCACGGCCGGTGTTCTGATCGCGCTCGCCTACCAGAATTCGGAGCGTTCGGCGCTTGAGGAGATGCGCAAGACGGCGGCGCTGCAATCCTCCAATATCGAGGCACAGTTGTCGCGCGCGTTCAACATTGCCCGAAATCTCGAAAGCGGTCTTGTTGCAATGAAGGAAGGCGGCGCGCCAAGCCGTGAGGACGCCAACAGGCTTCAGGAAAACCTGCTCAAGGACAATCCCGTCGTGCTCGGCGTGTGGACGGGGTGGGACGAAAACGCCTTTGACGGCCGCGATGCGGAGTTCGCCGGCGCGCCCGGCCATGACCAGACCGGCCGCTACGTGCCGTACTGGGTCCGCAGCGACGGCGAGATCATCAACGAGGTTCTGCTCGATTACACCGTGCCTGGCGCCGGTGACTATTACATTCTGGCCCACGACAGCGGCGTCGCACAGGTGGTGGAGCCCTACCTCTATCCCGTCGACGGGACCGATCAGCTGATCACTTCGCTGGTTGTCCCGGTGGAGATTGGTGGCAAATCGGTCGGTGTCGCGGGTGTGGACATATCGCTTGCCGGTGCAAATGAAGCGCTCTCGGCTGTTCGACCCATGGGCGATGGTCAGGTGAGCCTGGTCACGGGGGCGGGCAACATTGTCGTGCATCCTGATCAGAGCCTGGCGGGCAAGCCTCTGAGCGATGGCGGGCAGGCCACCGCAGGCTGGGAGAAGTTGATTTCCCGTCCGGGTGAGGTCATGGAAGGCTTGGATTCCTCCAATGCCGAGGTGCTGTCCGTCGCCTATCCGGTTGCCCTGACCGAGGACAACAGCTGGTACGCCATCGTGACTGTCCCGGAAGCGACGGTCTATGCGGCGGTATCGGAACTTGTCTGGACCGCGCTGGCTGTCGCCCTCGTCGCGGCCGTGGCGCTGGCGCTGCTCGGCCTGCTGATTTCGCGCCGGTTTGTCGGGCGTATCACCAACGTCATCGGCCAGACCAACCGTATCGCCGAGGGTGATCTCGATGTTGAATTGACCGACATCGAACGCAGGGACGAGATCGGTGACCTTTCCCGTTCGCTTGGGACGCTGCTTGAGAACAATCGCCGCAAGGTCGAACTGGAGCGCGAGGCGGAAACGGCCCGTATCCGTGAGGAAAGCGAACGCCGGGAACGTGCCGATATCAGCGCGGCTCACGAAGAGGCGGTGCGCTTTGCCGTCAGCGAGCTTGGCGACGGGCTTTCGCGGTTGTCGGATGGCGACATGACCGTGCGGCTCGAGCACAGGTTCGACGAACAGCTCGATCCGATCCGCGTGGATTTCAACAATTCGATTGAGAAGCTGCAGGAGGCGATGCTTGCATTCTCCGAAAACGCGTCGACCATTCAGAACGGCTCGAAGGAAATTACATCGGGGGCCAATGATCTCGCCAAGCGCACCGAGCAGCAGGCTGCTTCGGTCGAGGAAACTGCCGCGGCAATCGAGCAGATAACAACTTCGGTCAAGGATTCGACGTCTCGGGCGGAGGATGCCGGCAACCTCGTGGCCCGGACCAAGCAGGGCGCCGAAAAATCGGGTCAGATCGTCCGCAACGCGGTTGCCGCCATGGGCGAAATCGAGCGCTCGTCCGAATCGATCTCGAACATCATCGGCGTGATCGACGAGATTGCCTTTCAGACCAACCTGCTCGCGCTCAATGCGGGGGTCGAGGCGGCACGGGCCGGAGAAGCCGGCAAGGGATTTGCGGTCGTCGCGCAGGAAGTGCGCGAACTCGCACAGCGCTCGGCGGAGGCCGCTAAGGAAATCAAGAGCCTGATCACGACGTCCGGCGAGCATGTCAAGAACGGCGTGGAACTGGTCGATGAAACGGGACGCTCTCTCGAAATCATCGTCGGCGAGGTTCAGGAGATCAACTTGAACGTCCAGGCAATCGTCCAGGCGGCCCGCGAACAGTCGAACGGCCTGCAGGAGATCAACACTGCGGTCAACACCATCGACCAGGGCACGCAGCAGAACGCAGCCATGGTCGAGCAGTCTACAGCGGCAGCCCACACCCTGGCCGCTGAGGTCGGCGCACTTTCAAACCGGTTGGCCCAGTTCAATCTTGGTGGTCAGGCCGCCGCCAATGTTTCCCGCGAACCGGTCAGAAGGGCGGCCGCGGTCCAGGCATCACCGGTCCGGGCGGTTCGGCCGGATGCGAAAGCTCCCGCACGGTCCGTTCAGTCCGCACCGCATGCGATGGGCCGGAAGCTGGAGGCTGCGTTCTCGTCGGGGTCTGCGGCTGTGGCCGATGAGGACTGGCAGGAGTTTTAGGAAACCCCAACCCTCCCGCCCGGTTCCACCATCCTTTTCCGCCCCCCTTGCTGCCTTGGGGGGCGGAGCGCATTCGGGTCACTGGCACGCGGTGACCCGTTTGATCGGTTCGCGTTTGCGAACGCTGCCCAATGGTGAAGGCCGTTCACGGCACTGCCTTTCAAATCGCCGCGCCGGCCAGGCTTCATTGAGAACGCGCCAGAAAGCGTCTGCAGCGCGGAGATCAATCCGGTTAAGCCGCTCCCGACCCTTCCGGACATTTCCCAAGATCCTCCCATTTCATCCACACCCTTCAGCCCCGTGCCATAATCGTCCCACTCCCGCTGCCGGATGGATCGCGAACGTTTCGAGCCAGGCGGGAGGGAATGCCCCGTGAAGGGCCGTGCTGACGTGGCGCGGCGCGCGCGGGGAGGCGGACAGCCATCACGGCTCCGCTGGCGGGCGGCGGTTTCCTCAAGGATCGCCGTGCAAAGCCAGCCACCGGGCCGGAGCGCCGGTCAGACCCCGTGACACATGCGGGCGGGGGCGGCGGGACCGGGCCGGGCCTGTGGCGGACATGTTGGGCATTCAACAGCGTCCGTGCCGGACCGTGCCAGACGCAGCTTCCGCGGCCTGTCCGGGCCGCGGCCGGAGCAATCCGGGCAGGGCGTAACAGCCCTGGAACTGCAAGGCACCGCCTGTCGGGTGAGGACACCGCCCGGCGAATTCCGGGCCGCGCGCGTTCAGCGCCACCCAACCATGCTACCCAATCCGAAGGCACTGCCCGCGCGCGGCCCTCCGGACCTCTCTTCTGTTCATACCCCGGCGGAAACTTCGCGCGGGCGCGCTTCCGGCTGTCCGGACCAGTGCCGCTCAGAACTCCTCACGTGCCGGATCATCGGGTTACCGGGCTTTTCAACCGGCCGGGGAACATTCCGCCCAAGCCGGTGTTCTCTCCTCATTACCACTTCCCATTCCGGGGCCTCACCAACAGGCCCTACAAAATCGGAGAGACCCATCATGACAAATCCCAAGGACGGACCACCGACCACCACGGACGCCGGCATTCGCGTTCAGAGCGACGAGCATTCGCTGACCATCGGCCCCGACGGCCCGATCGTGCTGCACGACCATTACCTTCTCGAGCAGATGGCGAATTTCAACCGCGAGCGCATCCCCGAGCGGCAGCCGCACGCAAAGGGCTCGGGCGCCTTCGGGCATTTCGAGACCACTGCGGATGTCTCGCGCTACACCAAGGCGAAAATCTTCCAGCCGGGCGCCAGATGCGATGTGGCGATGCGGTTTTCCACCGTCGCCGGCGAGCGCGGCAGCCCCGACACCTGGCGCGATCCGCGCGGGTTCTCGGTCAAGATGTACACCGAGGACGGCAATTTCGACATGGTCGGCAACAACACGCCGATCTTCTTCATCCGCGACCCGATGAAGTTCCAGCACTTCATCCGCTCGCAGAAGCGCCGCGCCGACAACAATCTGCGCGACCATGACATGCAGTGGGATTTCTGGACGCTGTCGCCGGAAAGCGCCCACCAGGTCGCCTATCTGATGGGCGACCGCGGCATTCCGAAGACCTGGCGGGAGATGAACGGCTATTCGAGCCACACCTATTCGCTGGTCAACGCGGATGGCGATAAGTTCTGGGTCAAGTTCCATTTCCACACCGACCAAGGCGACGGCAATGCCTATCTGAGCCAGGACGAGGCCGACCGGATGGCCGGCGCCGACGGCGATTTCCACCGGCGCGACCTGTTCGGCGCGATCCATGAGGGCAACCATCCGAGCTGGACGCTCAAGTGGCAGATCATGCCCTATGAGGACGCCAAGACCTACCGGATCAACCCGTTCGACCTGACCAAGACCTGGCCGCACGCGGATTATCCGCTGATCGAGGTCGGCAAGCTGACGCTGGACCGCAATCCGACCGATTTCCACACCGAGATCGAGCAGCTTGCCTTCGAGCCCAACAACATGGTGCCCGGCGTCGGTCTGTCGCCGGACAAGATGCTGCTTGCGCGCGGCTTTTCCTATGCCGACGCCCACCGCGCGCGGCTCGGGGTCAATTACAAGCAGATCCCGGTCAATTCCGCCAGAAGCCCGGTTCACAGCTATTCCAAGGACGGCGCAGCGCGGACCGAGAATGTTTCGGATCCTGTCTATGCGCCCAACTCCTACGGCGGGCCTGCGGCGCAGCCTGCGCCCCAGGAAGCCGGCCTGTGGCATTCGGACGGCGACATGGTGCGTCAGGCCTATACGCTGCGCGAGGACGATGACGACTGGAGCCAAGCCGGCGCTCTGGTCCGCGAGGTGATGGACGATGCGGCGCGCGAGCGGCTCGTTGGCAACGTCGTCGGTCACCTCTGCGACGGGGTGAGCGAGAAGGTGCTCCAGCGCGCCTTCGAGTACTGGCGCAACATCGACGGCGAGACCGGCGACAAGATCGAGAAAGGCGTACGCGACAAGCTCGGCGGCAAGTCCGAGGCGCCGGGCATGGCCTCGGCGAAAAGCATCAGCGGCTAGCTGGACACGGCGGGCCGCGGCGGACTTGCACCGCCTGCAGCCCGCCGGCTTCTTCGGCTGCTATTGCGCGTCGAAATCGAGCACCAGCTTTTCGGTGTCCGGCCGCGCCTGGCAGGAAAGCGTGAAGCCCGCCTCGATCTCCCAGGGTTCGAGCGAGAAGTTCTCGTCCATGGTCGCAGCGCCTTCGACGATCCGGCAGCGGCAGGTGCAGCACATGCCGCCGGCACAGGACCAGGGCAGATCGAGCCCGGCCTTCTGTGCGGCGGTCAGCACGGTGTCGGCGGTGGCGTCGACCCGGATCGTGCGGCGTGCTCCGTCGAGGATGATCTCGACGGCAGCGCCGTGGTTCTTGCCGTTGATCGCGGCTCCGTTCGCGCCGTTTCCGGCTTTCGCGGTCGCAGGCTTTGCGCCGGGGGCAGGGGTAAACAGCTCGAACCGGATCTTGTCCTCGTCCACACCGAGCTTAGCCATTGCAGCCGACGCCGACCGGATCATCGGTTCGGGCCCACAGATATAGATGGCATCGGCGGATTTGGGCGCGATGACGCGCAACTTTGCCAGCGTTTCGAGTTTTGCGGCATCGAGCCTGCCGTTCATGATCTCGACGTCCTGCACTTCCTCGTCCATCACGTGCACAAGCGTGAAGCGCGTGGTGTAGCGGTCCTTCAGATTGTTCAGATCGTCGCGGAACATCACGCTTGCCGAATTGCGGTTGGCGTAAAGCAGCGTGACGGTCGAGCGGGCCTCGCCCTCGAGCACCGATTTGGCGATCGAAAGACACGGCGTGATGCCGGAGCCGGCGGCCAGCAGCAGGTAGTCATGGTCCCCGCCGATCTCGGCGGTGAACCTTCCCTGCGGCGGCATCACCTCGATGCGGTCGCCGGGTTTGAGCGTCTGGGCAAAGCCCGAAAACCGGCCATCGGCGATCCGCTTGACGCCGACGGTGCGGTGGCCGCGTTCGGAAAGCGCCGAGCAGATCGAATAGGAGCGGCGCATGTCCTCGCCGTCAATGTCCGCGCGCAGTGTCAGATACTGGCCGGGCGTGAACATGAACACCTCTTCAAGCTCATCGGGGATCGCGAAGCTGATGGCCACCGCGTCCGGGGTTTCGTTGCGGACCTTGGTGATCTCGAGTTCGTGAAATCGGGGAGCTGCCATCGGATACGTCCTCAGATGCACTTGAAATAGTCGAAGGGTTCGGCGCAGCTCTTGCAGCGGTAATGCGCCTTGCAGGCAGTCGATCCGAACTCGGAGACTTTCGCGGTGTCGGCCGAGCCGCAGCGCGGGCAGGCGATCACCTCATCGGCGAAGAAGGCCCGGCGGCCGCCGGACGATCCCGCCGGTGGCGCGATGCCATAGGCGCGCAGCTTCTGGCGGCCTTCCTCGGTGATCCAGTCGGTGGTCCAGGCGGGCGAGATGACGCGCTCGATCTTGGCCTCGATGCCGGCGCCAAGCAGCGCGGCCTCGACCGCCATCTCGATGGCGATCACCGCCGGGCAGCCGGAATAGGTGGGAGTCAGCCTTACGGTGATTTTTCCGTCTTCATCCCGGGTGACCGAGCGCAGAATACCGAGATCGGCGACGGTGACGCAGGGCACCTCGGGGTCGGGCACGTTGCTTGCCGCCGCGTGTGCGCGGGCCAGCTCGAAATCGGCGGTTCCGTCCGCCGCTTCCGCGGCGCTCGCTTCTCCCGTTTCCACTGCCACAGGGCTCACCATTCGAGCCCGGGATAGGCGCGCTGCATGAACTGCAGTTCGGCCAGAAGATGGCCCATTTCCTCGCCGTGACGGCCTTCGCGGCCACCCTTCTGCATGACGCGGATCTCGGGCGCTTCAAGCTTCGCTTCACCGAATACGCCGGCAATCGTTGCGTCCCACTCGGCGCGAACCGCTTCCGGATCGGGCAGCAGACCTTCGGCAATGGCGTCCGCGCGGGCCGGGGAGGCGACAAACAATTCGCCGGTGTAGCGGTGCAGTTCGGTGACGGCGTCTGTCATGCGCGCCGCACTCTCCCCCGTCCCGTCGCCCAGGCGGATCACCCATTCGCCGGCGTGACGCAGGTGGTAGGCCATTTCCTTTTCGGCCTTCGCCGCAATGCCTCTCAGCGTTTCGTCCGAAGATGTGGCTGCGATCGCCCGCCAGTAGGGCTGCATGAAGGCGGCGAAATAGAGCTGGCGCAGCATGGTGTGGGCGAAGTCGCGGTTCTCGCGCTCGACCAGAAGACAGTTCACATATTGGCGTTCCCGGCGCAGGAAGGCGAAATCATCCTCGCCCCGGCCCTTGCCCTCGATCTCCCCCGCATGGGCATAGAGCGCCCGGGCCTGGCCGAGCAGGTCTAGCCCCATGTTTGCGAGCGCCAGTTCCTCTTCCAGCATCGGGGCGTGTCCGCACCATTCGGACAGGCGATGGCCGAGGATCAGGCAGTCGTCCGCGATCTCGAGGATGGCGGGCACATTTGTTGCCGCGGTCGCCATCACATGTGCCCCACGTCTTCGGGAATGTCGTAGAATGTCGGGTGCCGGTAGATCTTGTCGTCCGCGGGCTCGAAATTCGGTTCCGAGAAGGACGGATCGGAAGCGGCGATGTCCGAGGAGCGGACCACCCAGATCGAGTTGCCTTCGCCACGCCGTGTGTAGACGTCGCGCGCCGCCTGCAACGCCAACGCGGAATCGGCGGCATGCAGCGAGCCGACATGGCGGTGATGCAGGCCGTTGCGCGGACGGATGAAGACTTCCCAGAGGGGCGTGAGGTTTTGCTTGTCGGTCATTCCGCAGCCTCCCGGGCAGCTTGTGCGGCATTGGCACGTTTTTCGGCATGGGCGAGGGCTGCCTCGCGCACCCAGGCGCCGTCGTCCCAGGCCTTCCTGCGGTCGCGGATGCGATCCCGGTTCATCTGGCCGTCGCCCTTGACCACTGCCTTGAACTCGGCCCAGTCGATCTCGCCATGCTCGTACAGGCCGGTCTCCTCGTTCCATTTGAGATCCGGATCCGGCACGGTGAGGCCCAGATACTCGGCCTGGGGCACGGTGGCGGTGATGAATTTCTGCCGGAGTTCGTCGTTGGAGAAGCGCTTGATCTTCCATTTCATCGACTGGTCGGAATTGGTGCTGTCGCTGTCGGAGGGCCCGAACATCATCAGCGACGGCCACCACCAGCGATTGAGCGCATCCTGGGCCATTTCCTTCTGCTCGTCCGAGCCGCGGGCGAGGGTCATCATGATCTCGTAGCCCTGGCGCTGGTGGAAGCTCTCCTCCTTGCAGACGCGGATCATGGCGCGGGCATAGGGGCCGAAGGAGCAGCGGCAGAGCGGGATCTGGTTCATGATCGCCGCCCCGTCGACCAGCCAGCCGATGGCGCCGATGTCTGCCCAGGTGGGCGTCGGGTAGTTGAAGATCGAGGAGTACTTGGCCTTGCCGGAAAGAAGTTCCTCGGTCATCTGCTCGCGGGAGACGCCAAGCGTTTCCGCAGCGGAATAAAGATAGAGGCCGTGGCCGCCTTCGTCCTGCACCTTCGCCAGCAGCGCGATCTTGCGGCGCAGGCTCGGGGCGCGGGTGATCCAGTTGCCCTCGGGCAGCATGCCGACGATTTCCGAATGCGCGTGCTGGCCGATCTGGCGGACAAGCGTGCGGCGGTAGCCTTCCGGCATCGGATCGTTGGGCTCGATCTTCTCCTCGCGGTCAACCCGCGCCTGGAAGGCTTCGAGAAACTCTTCGGTTTCCGCGGTGCTCGAATCCGCGCCGATCAGGCCTTGGCTGTACATATCAGGGATCCTCCAAACTGAAGGGTGTTATATGTTACAAATATCTCCCGTGTCAATATTATATGGTAACATAACCGTGCTGAAACCGGTCCACAAACCTCTGGTCGGGGGGCGGAAGCGGCCCCCCAAATGTGCCGGCGTTTGCGTCAAGCCAGGCTTCAGAAGGCGCTTTCAGACGGTCATAGATGGCCGCCGCAAGCTCGCGGGCGCGGGGTTCCGGATCATCCGGGGCGAGCAGGCAAGGGGGAATTGCCAGAACCTTGAGCGCAATGCGCCGCCATTCGTGAATGAGCAGGCACCTCAGCGCCATCGCGTCGTCTTTGCCGGCAAGGTCGGGTTGGCGGTTCAGAACACGCAGAACCGGTTCATAGGCGGCGCAGAAGGCTTGCAGATCAACCCATTGCCGCGCCTCGGCAATCCGCTCGCGGGTGGCAGCTCCGGGACGAACGGATGATGCCGCTGCAAGAGTGGCAGCGGGAGGGCGCAGCCCAGGCGGCAAGTCGTCAAGGTGCGTAAAGCACATTGCAAGCTGGGGGGTGAGCATCAGCGCCCCAATGGACTCCAGCCGTTCCCAAGCGGTTTCGTCAAATTGATCCGCGCCGATCACAAGTGTCATCGGTGTGTCTGGAGCGAGGAGTGAGGTTGAGGCGTAGATCCGTGCCTCGGCAGCGCGCACGGTCTCGGTGACCTCGGGGGAAAGGCGGTAGAAGCTGTTGCGCCCCTCGCGCTGCCGCTCGATCCATCCATCTGCGGAAAGCCGCGAGACGGCCGTGCGCATCGCCCCATGGCCGATTCCCAGCCGTGCCATCAGGGCCTGCACCGCACCGGCGGAAACAAGTCCGCCGCGCGGGCCGATCGCGTCGCCCATGAAGCTGACGATCAGCGACCAGGCGGACAGGCGGTGGTCCGCCTGAAGGGCGTCGAGCCGGGCATCGATGAGGTCCCTAACGGATGATGGCGTGGTCATGGATCATTGCCATTAGCCGGTTTGGGCCATTCCTGAAAGTGGTCCATGAAAGCGGGCGCAGCGGAAGCCCTGGTTCAGTCGTTCGTTTTGCGGGAAACCTTTTCGGCGAAGAAGTCCGCGAGATGGCGGGTCCCAAGCTTTTCGCCGGTCATGTCCATGCCGAATGCGGTGAGGAAGAACTGTACCGGTCCATGAACCTTGCGCGGCGTGACCCGTGGCAGGATGGCAATCGCGGCCTTGCGGATCCAGTCGGGCAGGCGGGTGATTTTTGCAGGCCGGCCAAGTGCTGAAAAGGCGAGTTCGGCGAGTTCGTTGTGAGTGTAACTGTCCGGCCCGCCGACATCGAGCCAGTCTCTCTTTGCATCGACCGCGTCGGCGATTGCCGCAGCCAGATCGGCGCCGTCAATCGGATTGATGCGGTACTGGCCGTCCCCGAACAACCAGACCCGGCCTGCGCGCGCCATGTCGAGAAAATCGCCCATGTCGGAAAAATACCCGGAAGGTGCGATCACCGTGGATGCGATCTTGGCGCGCTGGAGTTCCGAGACAAACTCCGCCTTGGCATCCACAAGCGGCACGCCTCTCATCTTGTCTGCATTGAGCACGTGGGCATAGGCGAAATGCGGCACCCTGGCGCGCAATGCCTCCTGAAGCAGGTTCAGGTTCGCCTGGTAGTCGACGTCGCGATAACTCAGCCCGTCCGCCTGTCGGGTGATGCCGAGAGCCGAGACCACGAGATCGACCGATTCCAGGCTGCCGGAGAGTGTTGCGGGAACCGTGGCCTCGGCCTCCACCATCCGGTCACACCCCAGGTCGCCGGCGCGTTTTCTATCTCGAACAAGTGCAAGGACAGTCCAGCCGCGGCGCTTGTATTCCGCGCACAAATGGCGCCCCAGGTAGCCGGTGGCGCCGGCAACAAAAACGGTTTTCATCAGTTGTCTCTGGTCATCGCAGTCAAAACGGCCCCGCCACATCGATGCGGCGGGGCCTCGTCATCATTCGCGTAATCCGCGCGCTTGATCAGAACTCGACGGCGCGGTCGCCGTTCTCGTCCTTGATGCGGGTCGGCAGGCCCATGCCGTTGAGCAGGGTGATGAAGGGCCGCGGGTCGAGTTCCTCGACATTGGCCATCTTCTTCACGTCCCATTCGCCGGTGGCGACGAGCATGGCGGCTGCGACCGGGGGCACGCCGGCGGTGTAGGAAATGCCCTGGCTGCCCACTTCGTTGTAGGCGTCCTTGTGGTCGGCGACGTTGTAGATGAAGACCTCGCGGTCCTTGCCGCCCTTCTGCCCTTTGACGAAATCACCGATGCAGGTCTTGCCGGTGTATTCGGGCGCCAGCGAAGCCGGGTCGGGCAGGCAGGCCTTGACCACCTTGAGCGGCACGACTTCGGACCCGTCAGCGAGCTTGACCGGCTGCTCGGAGAGAAGCCCGATGTTCTTCAAGACGGTGAAGACATTGATGTAGTGATCGCCAAAGCCCATCCAGAAGCGCACGTCGGCGCCATCCATGTTCTTGGCCAGCGAATGCACCTCGTCGTGACCGCAGAGATAGGCCTTGGACGGACCGACCACCGGCAGATCGTAGGTCTTGCCGATCTCGAACATCTTGTTGGTCTGCCACTCTCCGTTCTGCCAGGAGTAGACCACGCCGGTGAATTCGCGGAAGTTGATTTCCGGGTCGAAATTGGTGGCGAAGTACTTGCCGTGGCTGCCGGCGTTGATGTCGACGATGTCGACATCGGTGACCTTGTCGAAATAGTCGTTCTTGGCGAGCGCCGCGTAGGCGTTGACGACGCCCGGATCGAAACCCGCGCCGAGGATCACGGTGACGCCCTTCTCGGCGGCCTCGTCGGCGCGCTTCCACTCGTAATTGCCGTACCAGGGCGGGGTCTCGCAGATCTTGCCCGGCTCCTCGTGGATGGCGGTGTCGATATAGGCCGCACCTGTGTCGAGGCAGGCGCGCATCACCGACATGTTGAGGAAGGCGGTGCCGACATTGATGACGATCTCGGAGTTGGTCGACCTGATCAGCGCCTTGGTGGCCTCGATGTCCATGGCGTCGAGCGCATGGCCTTCAAGCACGCCATCCTGCTTCATCGCATTCTTTTCGCCGATCGAGGCAATGATGGCATCGCATTTCGACTTTGTGCGGGATGCGATATGGATGTCGCCGAGCACATCGTTGTTCTGTGCGCATTTGTGGGCGACCACCTGGGCCACGCCGCCGGCGCCGATGATTAGCACATTCTTTTTCATGGTGGGGACAAACTCCTTCAAGTCCAATCGTCAGAGCGTTCTCTCGAAATCAGGAGAGGCTTTGTTCGTAGTCCGCATAATCGAATTCACGGACCGTTCTGAGGCTGCCATCCAGTTCACGGATGGCGATTGACGGCATCTGCACGCCGTTAAACCAGTTTTTCTTGACCATCGTATAACCGGCCGTGTCCTGGATCGAAATCCGGTCGCCGATTTTAAGCTCGTCGGAAAAATCGAATTCGCCGAACACATCGCCGGCGAGGCACGACTTTCCGCACACCATGTAGCGGTGCGGTCCCTCATCCGGATGGACCTTGGCGTTTTCACGGTAGATCAGCAGATCGAGAAGGTGCGCTTCGATCGAGCTGTCGACGACGACGAGATCCTTGCCGTTGAACAGCTTGTCGAGCACGGTGACTTCCAGTGTCGTCGATTTGGTGATCGCGGCTTCGCCGGGTTCAAGATAGACCTGTACGTCGAAATCGCCTGAGAACCGCTTGAGCCGTTCGGCGAATTTTTCCAGCGGATAGTCGTCGCCGGTGAAGTGGATGCCGCCACCCAGGCTGACCCATTCGGCCTTTTTGAGAAGGGGTGCGAATTCCTGCTCGATCTTCGAAAGCATGCTGTCGAACAGCTCGAAATTGCCGTTCTCGCAATTGTTGTGGATCATGAAGCCGGAAACCAGATCCAGGACCGGCTCGACCTTGGAGATGTCCCATTCGCCGAGTCGCGAGAACGGCCGGGCCGGATCTGCCAGGTCGAAAGTGGAGGACGAGACGCCCGGGTTGAGGCGCAGGCCCCGGATGATGCCGGCGGACTGGCTTTCGAATCTTTCGAGCTGGCTGATCGAATTGAAGATGATCTTGTCGGCATGGGAGACAACTTCATCGATCTCGTGGTCGGCATAGGCAACCGAATAGGCATGCGTTTCCTTGCCGAACCGCGTGTTGCCAAGGCGAACCTCGTTGAGCGAAGAAGATGTGGTTCCATCCATGTAGTCGGCCATGAAATCGAACACCGACCATGTCGCAAAGCACTTGAGCGCCAGAAGGGCCTTGGCGCCGGAGAGTTCGCGCAACCGGGCGATCTTCTCCATGTTGACGCGCAGCTTGGACTTGTCGATCAGGTAATAGGGCGTCTGAAGCAACGGGATGCTCCTCTTGGCTGGGACATGCCCCGGGGCTTAGGCACTCGCGCGGCTGATGGCAAGCCTCAGCCTGTCCGACTGTATTAGAAGAGTAGGGAATGCCCCAGGACGATGACGTTTCCGTGACGCGGGACCCCGGCGGAATTGCAACGAGGCCCGAATCAGCCTCGATATTCCGTTCAAGAGGGCCGATCAGTCGACCTTGAAGCGGCTGCGCGTGTCGCGCACCCGCTTCGGGTCGGCCCCATCTGCCACGCAATCGAGCCGGTCAGGCGGACTGCATGTTCAGCGCCATGCCATCGAAGCGGCCGGTCACTGCAGCCTCTGCCAGCAGGTGCGCGACGTCGGCGCGGGACGCTTCGGCGCTCTTGTCCACGTCATCGCCGAGCACAACGTCTTCGCTGCGCGGCTCGTCGGACAATGCCACCGGCCGGAGGATCGCGTAGGTAAGGCCCGAGGCCTTGAGGTGCTCGTCGGCGTCGTGCTTGGCCTTGAGGTAGTGAGCCAGTTTGCCTTCGGGGTTGGACTGGTCTGCTCCGATGGAACTGAGCATGACGAAACGGGCAACGCCTGACTCGCCGGCGAGGTCGACAAGCCGTTTCGCACCATCGCGGTCCACCTTGTCGGTCATTTCCGGCCCGGTCGATCCGCCCGAGCCGGCTGCGAAGACAACGGCGTCCATTCCGTCGCAAACGTCCGGCTGCAGATCTGTCAGATCGCCGTGACGCAGATTGAGCCCGTTTGGCAGACCGCTGGTATCGGAGCTTTCGCGCACGAGCGCGGTCGGGATGTGACCCAGCTCCACGATTTCCCTGACGAGATAATGTCCTGTGCTGCCGGTCGCGCCGGCGATGAGAATGTTCATGCTCATGATGGGTTCCTGACTGTTGGATGGGTTCGATTTCGCGGCCCGCCTGCTGATCACGAGCAGACGGGCCGACTGAGCGTCTGGCGCTCGGTAAATTCGGGATGCGGCCGGCCCGCTCAGGGCAGGAAGATGGCTTTCGCGTTGACGAATTCCTTCATTCCGAAGCCGCCATGTTCGCGGCCGTATCCGGAATCCTTTACGCCTCCGAAGGGCATGTTCGGATCGGCTGCGCCAAAGGAATTGATGCGGACCATGCCGGTGTCGAAGTGATCGCGGGCAAGCTTGACCGCGCGATCCTCGTCCTTTGAAAAGATGCCGCCGCCCAGGCCGTAACGGCTTTCGTTGGCAAGCCTCATTGCGTCCTCGTCATCCCTGGCGCGGATGATCGAGGCGACGGGGCCGAAGATTTCGTCGTCATAGGCGGGCATGCCCGGCTTCAGGTCGGCAAGAACGGTTGCGGGATAATAGGCGCCCTTGCGGTCCGGTGCTTCGCCGCCACAAAGGACCTTGGCTCCCTTCTTGACGCTCTCGTCCACCTGGCTCTTGACCGTATCGAACTGTTCCTGGCTGGACAGCGGTCCGAGCTGGGTGTTTTCGTCGGTCGGTTCGCCCATCGTGGCGTCCTGCATCTGGGCGACATAGGCCTCGACAAACTCGTCATAGACCTTGCCGGTGACGATGAAGCGCTTGGCGGATACGCAAGTCTGGGCATTGTTGTACAACCGGCCCATGACCGAGTATTTCACGGCCGTTTCGATGTCGGCATCCTCGAGTACGAGATAGGCGTCATTGGAGCCGAGTTCGAGGACGGTTTTCTTCAGCGCCTTGGCAGCTTCCGCGCCGATATGCCGTCCTGCGCCGTCGCTGCCGGTCATGGTCACGCCACGAACCTTCGGATGTGCGATGATCTTGTCGCTCATGTCATGGTCGATCACCATCACCTGAAACAGATCCTCGGGCAGACCGGCTTCTATGCACAGCTCGCGAAGGCGCAGTCCCGACCCCGTGCAGATGCTGGCATGCTTGAGAATGCAGCCATTGCCAGCCATCAGGTTGGCGGCCAGCACCCGGACGGGCTGATAGAGCGGGAAATTCCACGGCTGGATCGAATAGATCACGCCCACAGGCCGGTAGGTGACAACGCCACGCTTGCCATCGGCGCCATGTGTGCGTTCCTCGTCGGCCAGAGCCTCCGGACCGGTCTTGGCGGTGTAATCGAAAATTGCAGCGCAAAGCTCGACTTCCGTCTTCCCGTCCTTGAGGAGCTTACCGGTTTCACGGGTCATCAACGCCGAGAGTTCATCGGCGTGTTCGCGAAGCTTTTCAGCGATCCGGGTGAGGTAGGGAGCACGCTCTTGATGGGACAGTTTGCTCCATTCCAGGAACGCCTCGTGACACGCTTCGAGCCGCTTGGTTGCCTCGCTCTCGGTCATCAGGTCATAGCTCTGGATTTCTTCTTCCGTTGCGGGGTTAATGGTTGTGATCTTTGACATGTGAACTCTTTCGGATTGGGGTCTGTCTGGAGATTTCGCATGTCAACGACCCGCACAGGGTTATGTTCCTTGTGCCGGCGCGCGGTTTGTCGCAGGGTGTTTGGGCTGAAACAGACGGCTCTATGCCTCGGCCCGGTGCTCCCTCCAGATGATGAAGACGCCGCTGGCGATGATGATCGCCGCACCCAGGAAGGTGAACCCGTCGGGTATCTCGGTCCAGAACAGCCAGCCCAGAAGCGTGGCCCAGATGATTGCGGTGTAATCGAGCGGGGCGACGACGACTGCGGAAGCCAGCCGGAAGGCCTGGGTCATCATGGTCATGCCCGCGGTGCCGAAGATCGCGATGGCGACGAAGAGCCACAGATCCTCAAGTCTGATCGGAACCCATACCAGGGGCACGATGAAGGCGCTGAGAACCGCTGCGGTCCCGGTCATGTAGAGAAGCAGTGTCCACACGCTTTCGCGTGAATCCACCCAGCGGGCGCTCAGCATCAGGATGGCGTAGACGAAGGCGGTCGCCACCGGCAAAAGCGAGATCGTCTGAAACGCGGCGGTGCCGGGCCGGATCGCAATCAGGACGCCGATGAAGCCGACGATGACCGCGACCCAACGGCGCCAGCCGACCTGCTCGCGCAGGAAGATCGCCGACAGCGCGGTGATGAACAGGGGTGCTACGAAGATGAGCGCGGTCGCTTCGGCCAGCCCGAGAAACATGATGCTGGTGAAGAACATGATGGTCGCGCCGATCCACAATGCGCCGCGGAAAAAGTGCGCCATTGGCCGGTGCGACTTGAGCGCCGCCTTGCCGCCCATCCTGTAGGCGATCAGGATTGCAAAGGGCAGGGCGATTATGTTGCGCATGAACAGGATCTGGAGCGGCGAATAGCCGGCAGTCAGCTTCTTGGCGATCGCATCATTGATGCAAAGGCAGGCGACCCCCACACACATGAGGATGATGCCCGCAGTGGTGCCGGCGCGGGTGATGTTGAGTGTCGTGTGCAAGTCGCTCCCCCCGAGTTCCGACGCAACCTAGCAGATGTTCGTGCTTTGTCAGTCACAGGTTTTCGCACCTCGATTTTATAGGGGTGCGCAGGTCCATCGGCGTTCCGGATGGCTCTGCTGGGGCGTTAGGCGGCGTAGGCGTTCATGGTGTGGAGTTCGTATTCGGCCACCTCTTCGCCGTCCTGGTTCCGCACCGCGACATGCCAGCGGACTTCGCCGTAGTCGTCGGTGCGGCGGGTCTTGCGTTTGACGGTCAGGGCAACGGAGATTGCATCGCCTGGCGAGACCGGCTTCATGAATTTGAGGCCGTCCAAGCCGGTGTTGGCAAGCACCGGTCCGGGGTCGGGGGAGACGAAAAGACCGGCCGCGAAGGAAAGCAGCAGATAGCCATGGGCGACCCGGCCTGGGAAGAAGGGGTTGGCCTTGGCGGCTTCCTCGTCCATGTGGGCGTAAAACGTATCGCCGGTGAAATGCGCAAAATGCTCGATATCCTCGAGCGTGACCGTGCGCGGCCCGGCCTCGATGGTGTCGCCGATGGCAAGCTCGTCAAAACTGCGGGTGAAGGGATGGGCGGCGGATTTCTGTTTTGCCGCGCCCTTGATCCATGTGCCGGTGATGGCTGACAGGATGTCCGGACTGCCCTGGATCGCGGTGCGCTGCATGTAATGAAGCACGCCGCGGATGCCGCCAAGCTCCTCGCCGCCGCCTGCGCGTCCTGGACCGCCATGAACCATGTGCGGCAGAGGCGAGCCGTGACCGGTCGCTTCCCTGACGCTGTCGCGGTTGTTGATGTAGATCCTTCCGTGGGCCGCGCCGGCTTCGAGGACAAGTGTTCGCGCCACTTCCGGATCGTGGGTGATCACCGAGGCGACGAGGCTGCCGCGACCTCGGTTCATAAGTTCTGCTGCCTGTTCGAGGTCCCGGTAGGGCATCAGGGTCGAGACCGGCCCGAAGGCTTCGGCGGAATGCACCATCTTTGCGTCGTCCGGATCCTCGCAGGCAAAAAGCATCGGCGGCAGGAATGCGCCCCTGTCCTTGTCCGCGCCATCCACTTCGAAACTGTCCGGATCTCCAGTCAGCACCCGGCATTCGGAAGCGATACGGCTGGCCTTGTCCAGCACATCGGCTTTCTGTTCGGGGGATGCGAGTGCGCCCATCCGGGTGGTTTGAAGCGCCGGATCGCCGATGCGAATCCCTGAAAGACGTTCGGCGATCGCCTCTCCCACGGGGCCGAGCAGGACTTCGGGCACGATGATGCGGCGGATGGCGGTGCATTTCTGGCCGGCCTTGGCCGTGATCTCGCGAACCGCTTCCTTGACGAGAATGTCGAATTCGGGGCTGCCGGCTGTCGCGTCGGGACCCAGGACGCTCGCGTTGAGGCTGTCCTGTTCGGCCACGAAACGCACGCTGTTTTCGATCAGGCGCGGATTGCACCGGAGCTTCAGCGCGGTGGCCGCGGAGCCGGTAAATCCGACAACGTCCTGATAGTCGAGCCGGTCGAGCAGATCACCGAGCCCGCCGGTGACCAGTTGCACCGCGCCCTCCGGAAGGATGCCCGAGGCGATCATGCGGCGGAAGCACTGTTCGGTCACATGACAGGTTGCAGTGGCCGGCTTGACGATGGCCGGCATGCCCGCGAGCAGGGCAGGGCTCAGTTTCTCCAGCATGCCCCAGACCGGGAAATTGAAGGCGTTGATGTGGACCGCAACCCCCTTGAGCGGGGTTGCCACATGCTGGCCGACGAATGTTCCGCCGCGCGAGAGCATCTCGGTCTCGCCGTCGATGTAGACGTGACCGTCCGGCATCTCGCGCCGGCCCTTCGAGGCGTAGACGAGCATGGTGGTGATGCCGCCGTCGACATCGATCATGGCGTCGGGCGTGGTGGCACCGGTGGTGTGGGACAGGCGGTAGAGTTCGTCCTTGTGCCTGGAAAGCTCGAGCGCCAGTGCCTTCAGCATTTTTGCGCGCTCGTGAAACGTCATCGCCCTGAGCGCCGGGCCGCCCTTTAGTCGCGCGTGATCGAGCAGGCCCTGGGTGTCGAGGCTGGCCCGTCCTGCCAGTCCGAGCGGATCTCCGGTGACGGCGTTGGCGATCCTGCGGCCGCTTTCATCGGCCTGGATCCATTGTCCCGCGACAAAGCTGTTGACGTTGATCAGGCCCATGTCTTCCTCCCATGCGGTCGAGGGGTTTGCCTCGAAAACCGCCTCCCGAACCGGCTGTTTTATTAATTGACCAACCGGTCGGCTTATGCAACCTTTGTTTTCGGGAGGACCATCGAGATGACTGAACCGGTGCTGACAAACCGGGCCGACGGCGTGCTTGAAATCACGCTGAACAGGCCCGACAGGCTGAATTCCTTCAATGATGAAATGCATGTCGCGATGGCGGACGCGCTGGGCCAGGCGGAGACCGACAGGGCCTGCCGCGCTGTCCTGCTGACGGGTGCGGGCCGGGGATTCTGCGCCGGCCAGGATCTTGATGCGCGCAATCCGGACAAGATGGACGGCCCGCCGGACCTCGGTGAGACGCTCGAGCGGTTCTACAACCCGATGATCCGCCGCATCCGCGGTCTCGGAAAGCCCGTCGTCTGCGCCGTCAACGGCGTTGCAGCAGGGGCGGGGGCAAATCTGGCGCTCGCCTGCGACATCGTGCTGGCCGCGCGGAGCGCGAAATTCATCCAGTCCTTTGCCCGGGTCGGCCTCATTCCCGATGCCGGCGGATCCTGGATGCTGCCGCGGCTGATCGGCGAAGCGCGGGCCAAGGCCATTGCGATGACGGCGGAGCCGGTCACCGCCGAAAGGGCGGAGCACTGGGGCATGATCTGGCGCTCGGTCGATGATGCCGATCTGATGACCGAGGCGCGGAGCCTGGCAACCCGTCTCGCCGCCGGCCCGACTTTCGGGCTTGGTCAGATGAAGGACCTGATCCAGCAGGCCGCAGGTCATGATCTCGATGCGCATCTCGACATCGAGGCGCGGTACCAGCGTGAGGCTGGCCGTTCGCCGGACTATGCCGAGGGTGTTCGGGCATTTCTCGAAAAACGCGAGCCGAAGTTCGTGGGCGGCGAATGAGCGGGGTCACCGGGCAGGAGCGTGCGGAACGCGCGGCAGCCGCCATGTGGGAAAACGATCACGCCAGCCAGGCCTTCGGCATGACAATCGAGGCTGTCGGCCCGGGACAGGCGAGGCTGTCGATGCTCGTGCGCAAGGATCATCTCAATGGCCACGGATCGTGCCACGGAGGTGTGATTTTCACGCTGGCCGACAGCGCTTTCGCCTTTGCCTGCAACAGCCACAACACGCTGACCGTGGCGCAGCAGTGCTCGGTGGTTTTCGCGGCGCCCGGACGCGAGGGGGACCGACTGATCGCCAATGCGCGGGAAGTGACGCTGGCAGGCCGCTCCGGTGTCTATGACGTGACGGTTGCGCGGGAGGACGGTGCGGTGATTGCCGAGTTCCGGGGCCTGTCGCGCACCGTTTCGGGAACCCATTTCGACGAGGAGAGCGGTGGGCCAGATCGTGGGTGAGGACCCGCGGATCTCAGGGAAAGCTGAAAGCGAACCTGGATCGGCCATCGATAATGTTGGAGGACGTCATGCTTGATTTGACCCCGAACCGGGCCAGTCTCGATCCGATCGAGATCGCCTCGCGCGACGAGATTGCGGCGCTGCAGCTGGAGCGGCTGAAATGGTCGCTGCGCCATGCCTACGAGAACGTTGGGCATACGCGAGCGGCTTTCGATGCCAAGGGTGTGCATCCGGATGATCTCAAATCGCTTGCAGATCTCGCGAAGTTTCCGTTCACCACCAAGCTCGATCTGAGGGACAACTATCCCTTCGGTCTGTTTGCAGTGCCCCGGGAGCAGGTTGTGCGTGTGCACGCGTCGTCCGGGACGACCGGCAAGCCGACCGTCGTGGGATACACGGCCGGCGATATCGAACGGTGGTCGGACCTGGTGGCCCGCTCCATCCGGGCTTCGGGAGGCCGGCCGGGTGACATCGTTCACGTGTCCTATGGCTACGGGCTGTTTACCGGCGGGCTTGGCGCCCACTACGGCGCAGAGCGGCTCGGCTGCACCACGGTTCCGGTGTCGGGCGGAATGACGGAGCGGCAGGTTTCGCTGATCAACGATTTCAAACCGCAAGTGATCATGGTGACGCCGTCCTACATGCTCTCGATCCTGGATGAGTTCCGGCGTCAGGGCCTCGATCCGCGCGAAAGCTCGCTTGCCGTCGGAATTTTCGGTGCGGAGCCCTGGACGAACTCCATGCGGGCGGAGATTGAGCAGGCCTTCGACATGCATGCCGTCGACATTTACGGCCTTTCGGAAATCATGGGGCCGGGCGTAGCCAATGAGTGCGTGGAAACCAAGGACGGGCTGCACATCTGGGAAGATCATTTCTATCCGGAAATCATCGATCCGGTCACCGGCGAGGTTTTGCCCGATGGCGAGATCGGCGAACTGGTGTTCACCACACTGACCAAGGAGGCGTTGCCGATGGTGCGTTACCGGACGCGGGATCTCACGCGTCTGCTGCCCGGAACGGCCCGCTCCATGCGGCGGATGGAGAAGATCACCGGGCGCTCGGACGACATGATGATCCTGAGGGGGGTGAATGTGTTCCCGACCCAGATCGAGGAGCAGATCCTGAAATGCGCAGGCCTCGCGCCGCATTTCCAGATCGAGCTGTCGCGTGAGGCGCGCCTCGACGAGATGACGGTGAATGTCGAGAGCACGGAGCAGGCCGCCGGCGAAGAGGCGCGCGCGGCGTCTGCCAGGGAACTGGGCCATCACATCAAGAGCGTCGTGGGCGTGACCGCTCGCATCAATGTGTGTGAGCCGGGCCGGGTGGCACGCTCCGAGGGCAAGGCCAAGCGCGTGGTCGACAACCGCAACAAGGAGTGACCATTTGGCCCGAACGATTGCCAAGGACCATGAGGAGAAACGCCAGGCGATCCTGAAGACCGCTGCGGCCTTCTTTGCGAAGCATGGTTTCGACCGCGCTTCCATGGGCAAGCTGGCGGAAGCCTGCGGCGTCTCCAAGGCGCTGATCTATCACTACTATCCGTCGAAAGATGCGCTCTTGTTCGACATTCTGGACACGTATCTGACGGCACTGGCCGAAGTGGTGGAAGATGCGGCGGGTGTGGAAGACTGCGAAGCGCAGGCGCGGTTGCGCCGCGTCATCCGTGCTGTGCTGCTCGCCTATCGCGACTCCGATGCAGAGCACAAGGTACAGCTCGACGCGCTGTCATCTCTGCCGGAGGAAGACCAGAAGCATTTGCGCGGGCTTCAGCGCCGCATGGTTGCCGTGATGTCGGACTGCATCCGCGCAGTGGCGCCGGAACGGTTCTCCGAGCGCCCGGAGCTGGTCGTTCCGGTGACGATGTCGGTCTTCGGAATGCTCAACTGGTTCTATCTCTGGCACAAGCCCGGCGGCGCGGTGGACCGTGACGCCTACGCGGATATCGTGACCGATCTGGTGCTCGGTGGCGTGCCAGCGCTCAGTCTTGAAGGACCCGGCAAGGGATAAGATCCGGGTTTGTCGGGCCGCGACGCCTGCAGGTGCCTGGCGGCCATGCTGCCTCAGTCGAAGGAGCGGGCGTAGATCGCCTGGGAGACCTCATCTGCGGTCTTCAGGGTGCGCACGATCAACGGCACGAGAACGGCCAGCGGATTGTGTCCGAGACCGCGGGCATGCTGGGCCTGCCGGACCTCGGTGAGCACTGTTCTGACAAGCGGGATGAAGCGGAAACAAAGCGAAATGGCGAGGGCGATGCGCGCCTTTGGCATCCAGGCCGGCGCATATCTCAAGACCGAGTGAATGCCATCGACGAATTCGGCAGAGGTCGTGGTCAGGGTCACCAGCGTTGCAGCCAGGATCATGACCGCGAACCGGCCGACGACGAAACCGGCAAGGGCCAGATCATTGAGATAGACCTGTGCGGCGAAGACCGCGGCGAGTATCCAGAGAGCCGGCTTGAGCGCGCCGAGGGCGTGGACGGGGCGCAGGCCCGCGGCGGCGAAGCCTGCGGTCACGAGCATGGCTGCCAGAAGCAGAAACGCCCACCCTTCGAAAACGAAAAGCGCGGTGCAGAATGCAGCCAGGGCAAGGATCTTGACCGCGGGCCGGGCGCGATGGATCGGGCTGTCGCCGAAGACGTAGAGATCGATCAGCATTTCGACCTGTCGACATAGCCGGCGATGACCGGTCCAGGCTGCCCGTCATCGATGATATCGCCGTTTTCAACATGCAGGATGCGGTCGAAATCTGCCAGCAGTTCCAGATCGTGGGAAACGACCACAATCGGCTGATCCAGTTCGGCCAGCGTCGACATCAGTCTTTGCTTGTTCCAGAGGTCGAGCAAGGTCGTGGGCTCGTCGAAAACGATCATGCGCGGCTGCATTACAAGCACGCCGGCGAGCGCCACCAGTTGCTTCTCGCCGCCGCTCAACTCATGGGTCAGCCGATCGCGCAAATGCCCGATGGCAAGGCGCTCGAGCACCTGGTCGATCCGATGGTTGATTTCGGATTTCGGCAGTTTCAGGTTTTTCAGGCCGAACGCGAGATCCTCGGTCACGATCGGGTAGACGATCTGGTTGTCGGGGTTCTGGAAAACGAAGCCGACATGCCGGCGCAACTCACCGGAACCGGTGGCGTCTTCAAACCGGACTTCACCGCGGCTCGGCTTTTCGATCCCGTTGAAAAGCCTCGCAAAGGAACTCTTGCCGGACCCGTTGCGACCGATGATCCCGACCCGGCGTTCGGTGATGGAAAGATTGATGCCGCGCAGGATCACGTGGCCGTTCTTTTCGAGCGAAACGTCTGAAAAACGGATCATGACGGCCTTTTCCATGCGGAGCCTGGTCGCGGCCGCGACCTCATTTCCGGGGTGTGATGATCGGGTAGGAGCGCTTCACAGTCACCATGACCGCGGCGGCGATCAAGGCCTTGATGATGTCACCCGGAATGAAAGGCATGGACCCCGCGAATGCGGCCGCAATGGTAACCTTCGCGACATAGGCGCTCCACGGAATGCCGATTGCGTAGAGAAGAACCACGCCTCCGCAAATGCAGATCAGGAAGGCGAGGATGTAATTGAGCCTGTTCCAGAGCTTTTCGGTGAGATAGCCGATGACGAAAGCGGCCACCACCCAGCCGACGAGATAGCCCGCAGTGGGTCCGAAGAACACGCCAAGGCCACCGCGTCCGCCCGAAAGAAGAGGCAGGCCGATGGCCACGAGGACCAGATGCAGGATCACGGCCAGACCGCCCCGTTTGGCGCCGAGCACACCGCCTGCCAGCATCACGCCCAGGGACTGCGCGGTGATCGGCACCGCCACGACGGGAAGCGTAATCGGCGGGAAGACCGCAAGTGCGGCAATGATGGCGGCAAAAAGCGCGATGAAGACAACGTCACGGGTTTGCATGGAGACTTTACCTCGGGTTGTTCCGCGATTGTGATTCACGATTGCTGGTTGATCGGCTCGGTGATCAACCGTGACCCTGAATGCGGCGTTATAACCTCAATGATCATTCAGGTGCCGGATTTTTGATAGCCACCCACAAAAAATGGGTGGCGTTCGAATCCGGCTTATCAGCGCCTGGGGGCGTCCCATGGCGCCCGGATGGGCCTCTTGTCGGCTGAAACGACGTCGAACCGGATGGAATCCTGTTGAATTTGCGGATGTGAGCCGAAACCGGGCGTCATGCCGGGATGGTATTTTCGGCGTTGCTAACAAATGAGTGCGGGCGGAAGCTTGCAACACCGTGAGCGAAACGCATAATCACTCCTGCATGGGAAATGGAACTCCTGTGCCAAGACGTTTTGATGTCCCGGATGAATTTTGACGGACATCCAGGAATGCATTTTGGCGCCGTGGAGGCGGCGCCCAACGGAGGAACAAGAATGAAAAAAATCACATTGCTGGCCGCCGGCGCACTGCTTGCGCTTTCGGCGACCGCCACCCTGGCTCAGGATGCCAAGGACTACGTTCTCAACACCGCGTCGACCGGCGGAACCTATCACCCGGTTGGCACGGCGATTTCCACGCTGACGAAGGTCAAGCTGCTTCCGAAGGAAGGCTTCAGTCTGACAGCGGTCAATTCCGCCGGATCGGGCGCCAACGTTCAGGCGATGGGTGCGGGCACAGCCGACTTCGCCATTCTCCAGGGGCTTTACGGATCCTATGCCGCGACCGGCACGGGCCCGATTACCGAGCCGCAGGACAACCTGCGTTCGGTGACCATGCTTTGGCAGAACGTCGAGCAGTTCGTCGTCGCCGCTGAAAATGTGAAGTCCGGGACGGTCAGCGATCTTGTTGCGCTCAAGGGCATGTCCGCCGGCATGGGCAGCCAGAACTCGGGCACAATCGGGTCCAACAGGGTCCTGCTTGAGGGGCTCGGGATCAATATCGACGAGGATTTCGACCTGGTCTATGCCGGATATGGACCGACCACCGACGCCATGGCCAATGGCCAGGTTGCAGCGGCCGGCATCCCGTCGGGACCGCCCACCGGCGCGATCACCAAATTGATGGCGTCCAATGAAGGCAAGTTCACCATTCTCGATGTGACCGACGAGGAGCTGGCGAAGATGGATGGCGGACGCGACCTCTGGGTTCCCTACACCATCGCCGCAGGCACCTATCCCGGTCAGGAAAACGACATCAACACCATTGCTCAGCCGAACTTCCTGGCAGTCAATGCGAGCGTCGATGAAGAGCACGTCTATCTGCTCACCAAGACGATGTATGAAAATCTCGGCTTCCTGACAGCCATCCATCCTGCGACCAAGGCGATGGCCGTGGAGAAGGCGATGGCCGGTCTGCCGGTTCCGCTGCACCCGGGTGCTGCGCGCTACTACAAGGAAGTCGGTCTCGACATCCCGGAGCGTCTGCTCAAGTAGGCTCAATCCTATGATCTTCGTTGGCGGGAGGCTCTCTCCCGCCTTCGACATCACGGCCCGCAGCAGACAGGGACCCTCGTCACCATGAACTCTCACGGGGCAACGCAGAGCCTTTCCCCGGACAATGATCGCGAATTCTGGCTGGCTTCACTGCCGAGGGAACGCGATCCGGTCCGGATGATCGTCGTCGCTTTCGCCATTTGCTTCGCGCTCTGGCACATCGCCACAAATCTCTGGCTCAACGAGCCGGGGCTTTGGCAGAACGCGATCCATTTCGCGGGTTTTGCTTTTCTTGCGGCGGTGACCCTCAGCCCGTTCGGCAGAAACGCCGGCAAGGGCTGGGCGATCGCTCTCGACTTTGCCTATGGGCTGGCAATCGCCGGCGCGGCGCTTTGGGTCGCCTATGCGGAAAACGGCATCTATACGCGCACGCTCGCCGTGACCGGGCAGTCCTGGCAGTTTACCTGGATCGACTGGCTGGCTGGCGGGCTGCTGATCTTCGCGGCACTCGACCTCTCACGCCGCGTGTCGGGATGGGTGATCCCGGTGCTGGTCATTGTCTCTTTGTCCTACATCCTCTTTCTCGGCAGCCACCTTCCCGGCGTGTTCAGGGCTGCCAGCCTGCCCCTGAACGACGTGCTTTTCAGAACGCTCTACAATGACGAGGGCATGTTCGGCATCCTTGCGAGCATCTCCTCGACCAACATCACCCTGTTCATGATCTTCGGCGGTTTTCTGGTGGCCTCGGGCGCCAGCGATTTCGTCATCGAGTTGTCGAAAGTCGTCGCAGGCAGGACCCGCGGCGGAGCGGCCTTCGTGGCGGTGCTGTCCTCGGCGCTGACGGGAACCATCAGCGGTTCGGCCATCGCCAACACCGCATCCACCGGGGTGATCACCATCCCTCTGATGAAATCGAACGGCTTCCGCCCGCGCTTTGCCGCCGGCGTCGAAGCTGCCGCCTCGACCGGTGGGCAGTTGATGCCGCCGATCATGGGCGCGGGCGCCTTCGTGATGGCGAGCTACACCTCGATCCCCTATTCAACGATCGTGTCGCTTTCGATCGTGCCTGCGCTTCTCTACTTCCTCTCGGTGGCCTTCATCGTGCGGATCGAAGCGGTCAAGCATCAGGTGGGGGAAGGCATCGATCTGGTGGTCAATCGTGGCAAGCTCGTCTCCGGCGGACTGGTCTTCATCATCCCGCTCGGCGTGATGATCTACCTGCTGATGAGCGGCGTGACGCCGAGCTATGCGGCGTCCTGGGCCATTGCCGCGCTCGTGGGTGTGTCGTGGCTGGTCTCCCTGCTCGCCAGAGTTATCGGATCGCAGACCTTCGAGCCCGTGCAGATGGGGCCGGCAAAGATCAGCGAAGCCTTGCTGATCGGCATCAAGTCATCCGTCATGACCGGTATATTGCTGGTGACCATCGGGATCATGAACAACGCCATCGTCACCAGCGGCATCGGCAACGGCTTCTCCCTTATGATCGCGCAGTGGTCGGGTGGCTCGCTGGTCATCGCAATCCTGTTGATCGGTCTGGCCTCGCTGGTGCTGGGCATGGGGCTTCCGGTGACGGCCGCATATATCATCCTCGCGATCCTGACCGCGCCTGCGCTGGCGGGCATCCTGGCGGATAGCATCATCATCGACCAGCTGGTTCAGGGGATCAGCGATCCGGCCAAATCCGCGTTCTTCATGCTGGTCGACAGTCCGCACGCTGCGAAGGTGGCGACGGGCATGCTGCGCGAGGAGGCGATCGAACTGCTGGCGGCGATGCCTTTCGAACTTTCGATCACGGTGCGCCCGCTGCTTGTCGACCCGGTCACGCAGACGGCCTTCCTGCTCACCGCCCACCTGATCATCTTCTGGCTCAGCCAGGACAGCAACGTGACGCCGCCGGTGTGCCTTGCGGCGTTCACGGCGGCGGGCATAGCCGGTTCGAAACCGATGGCGACGGGCTTCGAAAGCTGGAAGATTGCCAAGGGCCTCTACATTGTGCCGCTGATGTTTGCCTACACGCCGCTGCTCACCGGCACTTTCGCGGAGATCGCGCAGATCGGCTTCTTCGCTCTGTTCGGCATCTATGCCACGAACGCGCTGATCCAGCGGCATGCCGAAGGGCCGCTTACGCCACTGCTTTATGTCATGATCATCGCCGGCGCCGTCGGATCCTACTGGCCGCTCAACTGGACGGCGAACCTCTTGGGCGCGGCACTGGTGATCCTGGCGATCTATCTTTCGGCGCGGGGCGGGCGGTCTGTGAGCATCGAGCAGGTTGCCTAGATCTTCGTCCCGGCGGGGGACCGGCAATTGATCCCCTTGCCTTGCGGCTGCGTAATGTGTCCATGTAGCGCTTTACTAAGGCCATGTGCCGGTCCTTAATGCGGACGTGCACGGGCTTGCGGGTGCAGCCGCCGGGGATGTTGCGGCAAGGACAGGGATGTTGGCATGGGCAGGTTTTCATTTCCGATGGCTCAGGGGCGGGCTGAGGCCCTGGGCGAGATCCATGCGCGACCGTTCGCACTGGTTGGAAAATCGCGTGTCATCTTTCACCTGGCCTTTCTAACCGAAGGCGGATCGGTGGTCGACCATGCGGTGCTCGCCGGACTTGCGCGTGCCCGCGGCGTGGCGGCGCCAAGTCGGGAGGCTGCCCATTTCGCCATGGGCTGGGGGCAGGGAACGCTGCGCTGGGAGCGGCATACGGAGTTCTCGACCTATTTCTGGGACGCGCCCGCACCGAAGAACTTCGGAGACGGACTCGACACTCATCCCTTTGGGGACCAGTTCTCTCCGCCCGGAAACCTGATTGCCGGGATTCGTCTGGAAGTCAGGCCGGAGTCCGAGGAAACGAAGGCGGCGCTGGACAGCTTCGATCCGACCAGTCTGTGCCTGAGCGAGGTCAAGGACGGTCAGGCGATGATCGCGACCGATTTCCGACAGGACGGCGACGGGCTGACCCGCATTCTGGTGATCGACAAGGGTATGACGGATGCCGGGCGCGGCGCGGTGGTGCAGCGGCTGCTCGACATCGAGACCTACCGGACGCTCGCGGCTCTCGGCCTTTCGCTGGCGCGTTCGCTTTCGCCCGAGATGCGAAGGATCGAGGACGGTCTGACCAAGATCACCCAGGGAATGAAGTCCGGCGCACGCGAAAACGCCGACAGTCTGCTGGCTGACATCACGGTGCTGGCGGCCGAACTCGAAGCCAATGCCGCGCTCAGCCTTTACCGGTTCGGCGCGAGCAGGGCCTATTACAACATCGTGCGCGAACGCATCGCCTCGCTCAATGAGGCGGCGCAGCCGGGATATGAAACCATCGGCGCCTTTCTCGAGAAACGGCTCGCTCCGGCGATGCGCACCTGCCAGTCCATCGAGGAGCGCCAGGCCAACCTCTCGCGCAAACTGTCGCGCGCCACGGCGCTGCTCAGAAGCTGGATCGATGTCGAACTGGAGCGGCAGAACAGCGACCTTTTGAGTTCGATGAACCGGCGGGTCAAGCTGCAACTGCGCATGCAGCAGACGGTGGAAGGTCTCTCCGTGGCCGCGATCTCCTACTATATCGTCGGGCTGTTCGGCTATCTCGCCAAGCCGCTCGACGCCCTAGGTCTGCCGGTCAAGTCCGGCATGATCTCGGCGATTTTCGTGCCCGTGGCCATCGGTTTTACCTGGATGGTGGTGCGTTCCATCCGCAAGGGACATGTGATCGAGGACAAGGCCGAGGAAAGCAGCGGAAAAAAGCCAGGCTCGGACGGCTGAACGGTCGGGAAATTTCCGGAAAAAGAACCGCCCCGCACGAGGCGGGGCGGCTTTTTCCAGTCGGATATCAGAAGTCCATGCCCGATGGCATTGCCGGGGCAGCCGCTTCCTTCTTGGGTCTTTCGGCGATCATGGCTTCCGTGGTCACCAGAAGGCCTGCGACTGACGCGGCATCCTGGAGTGCGGTGCGCACCACCTTTGCCGGGTCGATCACACCCATCTTGAAGAGATCGCCATACTCGTTGGTCTGGGCGTTCCAGCCCCAGGCGAGATCGCTCTTCTCGCGCAGTTTGCCAACGATGATGGAGCCTTCGGCGCCTGCGTTTTCGGCAATCTGCCGCACCGGAGCCTCGATGGCACGGCGGATGATGTCGATGCCCACGCGCTGGTCGTCATTTGCGACGCTGAGCGAATCCAGCGCGCCTGCGGCACGCAACAGCGCAACACCGCCGCCAGGCAGAACACCTTCCTCGACCGCCGCACGCGTGGCGTGCAAGGCGTCGTCGACGCGATCCTTCTTCTCCTTGACCTCGACTTCGGTCGCGCCGCCGACACGAATGACCCCGACGCCGCCGGCGAGCTTGGCAAGGCGCTCCTGCAGCTTCTCGCGATCATAGTCCGACGAGGTTTCCTCGATCTGGGCCTTGATCTGGGCAATCCGGCCGTCGATCTCGCTGCGCGCACCGGCGCCGTCGATGATCGTGGTGTTTTCCTTGTCGACCGTGACCTTCTTGGCGCGGCCGAGCATGTCGAGGGTGACGTTTTCGAGCTTGATGCCGAGATCCTCGGAGATGACCGAACCGCCGGTAAGGACTGCGATGTCCTGCAGCATGGCCTTGCGGCGGTCGCCGAAGCCCGGAGCCTTGACGGCTGCGATCTTGAGGCCGCCACGCAGCTTGTTGACGACGAGCGTTGCAAGGGCTTCGCCTTCGACATCCTCGGCGACGATCAACAGCGGCTTGCCGGACTGAACCACGGCTTCGAGAACCGGCAGCATGGCCTGGAGGTTGGAGAGTTTCTTCTCGTGGATCAGGACATAAGGCTCGTCGAGCTCGACTCGCATCTTGTCCTGGTTGGTGACGAAGTAGGGGGAGAGATAACCCCGGTCGAACTGCATGCCCTCGACAACCTCGAGCTCCGTCTCGGCGGTCTTGGCTTCCTCGACGGTGATCACACCATCGTTGCCGACCTTCTGCATGGCTTCGGAGAGGTAGCGGCCGATTTCGGTGTCGCCGTTTGCCGAAATGGTGCCGACCTGCGCAATCTCGTCATTGTTGGAGATCTTGCGGGCGTTCTTCTTAAGTTCCGCAACCACCGCGTCGACGGCCATGTCGATGCCGCGCTTGAGGTCCATCGGGTTCATGCCGGAGGCAACGGCCTTGGCGCCTTCGCGAACGATGGACTGGGCCAGAACGGTTGCGGTGGTGGTGCCGTCACCGGCCAGATCATTGGTCTTGGAGGCGACTTCGCGCAGCATCTGCGCGCCCATGTTTTCGAACTTGTCCTCGAGTTCGACTTCCTTGGCAACCGAGACACCGTCCTTGGTGATGCGCGGCGCGCCGAAGGACTTGTCGATGACGACGTTGCGTCCCTTGGGGCCGAGCGTGACCTTTAAGGCATTGGCGAGAATGTCGACGCCGCGGAGCATCCGCTCACGCGCATCGGAATGAAACTTGACGTCTTTTGCAGCCATCTTCTGTTCCTTTCACGTTTTGAGATCAGCACAATCGGATCAGGCCGCAGCGCGCACTGCGGCGTCGGACTGAAGGACACCCATCACGTCGGATTCCTTCATGATGAGCAGATCTTCGCCGTCGAGGCGGATCTCGGTGCCCGACCATTTTCCGAAGAGAACGCGGTCGCCGACCTTGACGTCGAGCTCGGTCACCTGGCCCTGCTCGTTGCGGGCGCCGGGGCCGACTGCGAGAACTTCGCCTTCCTGAGGCTTTTCCTTGGCTGTGTCTGGAATGATGATGCCGCCCTTGGTCCGTTCGTCGCTTTCGATGCGGCGTACAAGGATGCGGTCGTGCAAGGGTTTGAACTTCATGCTTTCCTCCTGGACAAACACAAATTGAACTCCCACTCCCGGCCCCACCCTGGAACCGGGAAGCCGGGCCTCGTGTGTGTCAAAGCGCCCGGCGGCGGATGATTTGGTTTGCGTGAAACATCTTTTCAAGAGCTTTGCCTCAAAAAATCAGCACTCATTCAACGTGGCTGCTAACATACTGATAATGTGCGTTAAAATCTATTTTTCGCTTGCCCGAATGGATGTTTTTTGGTGTCATTTCAACCGTCACGGAACAGGAGGTTTCACGGAACATGACTTCATCCGAGTTCGAGCGGCAGATCGAGGGCTATGGGCTGACGACGGCCCACATTCTTTACCGGCTACCGGATTTCCAGTCATTGCTGCAGACCTATGTCTGGCAAGACTACGATCTGGCCCCGGATTTTCCCGAAATGCACAAATTTCTCGATTTCTGGGAAGACAAGCTGGACGGGCGGCTGCATTCGGTGCGTTACACGCACAATCGGCTGATCGGCCCGCACGAGTGGAAGCGGGTGGACGGGGAAATCCTGCTGAACTGAACCGCCTTTCGCAGGCAATAGGGATCCGTTTGGAGCCGGGCCTTTCTGAAGCCGCCGGAATCAGGCAATTGCGGCGCGGATGCCTGATGCGCAGTAGCGGATGAGCGGATCTGCCAGCGCATCTATTTCCAGGAACTCGCCCGGTGCATCGTCTGCCAGTTCCGCGATGCGCCACCGCGATGTGGATACAGACAGCATGGCCGAGACCGAGAAAACGAAGGTCACTGCGATCGCGCTCCGGTTCGCTTCAGGAAACAGTGCGGCGATCTGGTCAATGAAAATTCCGGCGGTGGGATCGAACAATCGCTGCGAGATGTGCCGCCAGCGGCGGTCGGCGGACACCATTGCAACAAGTCGCGCATAGGCAAGCCACTGCGCATCGTTGGCGGCTTTTTCGAGATAGGGCCTGACGAAAGCCGAGAGGACTGCTTCCAGGGACAGCTGTTCTCCGCTCACCCTGGCCTTTTCCAGCGCGGCGATGCGCAATTCGCCAAGTTCCGATGCCCGGCGTTCGACCACCCGCTCGAAGAGTGTTTCCTTGCCGCCATGATGAAAACTGACGGAGGCGACCTGCGCCCCCGCCGCAGCCGCGATGTCGCGGACCGAAGCTCCGTCATAGCCGCGCTCCGCGAACAACCGCTCGGCTGCATCCAGAAGGTTGGCGGCCGTGGCAAGGGCGCGTTTTGAAGCGGCGCGACGGCGCGTGGGTTCGGATGCAGCGGGAGGCGGTTTCGTGGCGGTCATGATTCATCTTGCCTTAATTAGAACGATCGTTCAACATTAAGCGGAGGATGAAACAGCACTGATTTCTGGGAGGGGACAGTTGACCGCACAATCCAGTCCGGCATTGGCCAGTCCGGCATCTGCCGGCAAGGTGGATCCGCGCTTTGCGTTGATCGGCGCAGGCCCGATGGGGCTCGCCGCCGCCAAGACGCTGCTCGAGCAGGGCGTCGAGTTCCAGGGTTTCGAGATCCACAGCGATGTCGGCGGTCTGTGGGACATCGACGGTCCGAAGTCGACCATGTACGACACGGCGCATCTGATTTCCTCCAAGCGGATGACGGAGTTTGCCGATTTTCCGATGGACGAGGATGTTGCCGAATATCCCTCTCACCGGGACCTCAAACACTATTTCCGGAAGTTCGCCGATCATTTCGGGTTGCGCGAGCGCTACCTGTTCAAGACGGAAGTGGTCTCCGCCAAGCCGCTTGGCGCGTCGGGTGAGGGCTGGCGCCTTACATGGCGCGATGGCGAAGGCAATGAGCATGAGGGCACGTTCGCCGGGCTGCTGATCGCCAACGGCACACTGTCCGAGCCGAACATGCCCGAGTTCCCCGGCACCTTCGAGGGTGAGCTCATTCATTCGAGCCAGTACCGCAGCCCGACCATTTTCGCGGGCAAGCGGGTGCTGGTCATCGGCGCGGGCAATTCCGGTTGCGATATCGCTGTGGACGCCATCCATCACGGGGTGAGTTGCGATCTGTCGATGCGCAGAGGGTACTACTTCGTGCCGAAATACATATTTGGCCGGCCGGCGGACACGATGGGCGGCGCGATAAAGCTGCCGATGTGGCTCAAGCGCAGGATCGACGGAGTGATCCTGAAGTGGTTTGCCGGAGATCCGTCGAAATACGGCTTTCCGAAGCCGGATTACGCGCTGTATGAATCCCATCCGGTGGTCAATTCGCTGATCCTGTTTCATGCCGGACATGGCGATGTGACGATCCGACCGGACATCGAACGGTTCGAGGGCCGCACTGTCCATTTCAAGGATGGAAGCCGGGCCGATTACGATCTGGTTCTGGCGGCCACGGGGTACAAGCTGCACTACCCCTTCATCGACAAGAGCCTGCTCAACTGGCAGGGCGATGCGCCGCACCTGTTCCTGAATTGCATGCATCCGGAGCGGGACGATCTCTTCGTGCTGGGCATGGTGGAAGCCTCGGGGCTCGGTTGGCAGGGGCGTCACGAACAGGCGGAGATGGTCGCGCGCTACATTGCCGGCTTGCGAAAGGGAACCGCGGCGGCGCGGGCGCTGAAGGCCGAAAAGGCGGCGGGTTTCGAGCGCGCGACCGGCGGAATGTCGTATATCGACCTTCCCCGCATGGCCTATTACGTGGACAAGGCAACGTACCGCAAAGCCGTGACCAGCCGTACCGAAGCGCTGAAGAAAGACGCGGCATGACCGATATCGACGGTGTCATGCTCAATTTCAGTCCGGCGGGGCTGATGGTGCTCAACGCGATCCTGTCGATCGTGATGTTTTCGATTGCGCTCGACCTGAGGCCAAGCGATTTTCGCGCATTGATGCGGGCGCCGAAGCCGTTGTTCACCGGTCTGGTTTCGCAGTTTCTGGTGCTCCCCGCGCTGACATTCGCGATGCTGCTCGCAACGAATCCGCGCCCGTCCATCGCGCTCGGGCTCATTCTGGTGGCGGCCTGTCCGGGCGGGAACATATCCAATTTCATCACCCACCGGGCCGGCGGCAATTCGGCGCTTTCGGTTTCCATGACCGGGATTGCAACGGTTGCGGCGCTCGTGCTGACGCCGTTCAATGTGGCGCTCTGGGGCAATCTTTATGCGCCGACCCGGGATCTGTTGCGCCAGACATCGCTGGATCCGGTCTCGATCGCAGTGACGGTCTTCTTCATGCTGATCCTGCCGCTCATTCTCGGGGTGCTGTTGAATGCAAACAGACCGGCGGTCGCCGCGCGGATCCGCAAGCCGATGCAATGGCTGTCGATGGCGATCTTCATTGCGTTCATTGTCGCAGCGCTTGCCGCGAACTGGGGCTTCTTCCTCTCTTTTGCCGGAGCGGTCGCCGGGCTGGTGATCCTGCACAATGCTCTTGCTCTGGGCGGCGGTTATCTCACGGCCACGCTTGCCCGGTTGTCGGATTATGACCGCCGGGCGATTACCATCGAAACCGGCATTCAGAATTCCGGCCTCGGTCTGGTCTTGATCTTTGCCTTCTTCGGCGGACTGGGCGGCATGGCGGTGGCAGCGGCCTTCTGGGGAATCTGGCATGCGATCAGCGGTCTGGTGCTGGCGCATGTCTGGTCTCGCCGGGAGGCGAAGCGATGAGCCGCGTGCTGGTGACAGGCGCTGCGGGCGCGGTGGGGCAGGCACTTCTTGGCGAACTCGCAGCCGCCGGCGTGGCGACGCTGGCTACCGACATTCGGCGTCCGGACACTCTGCCGCCGGAGATCGGGTTCGAGGTCCTGGACGTGCGTGGCGGCGATGCGATGCGCATTGTCGGCGAGTTCAAGCCCGACGTGATCGTCCATCTGGCTTCGATCGTCTCGCCGACGCGGGAGATGACACGGGAATTTGCCCATAAGGTCGATGTCGGCGGCACGCGGAAAATTCTGGATGCAGCGCTCAATCACGGCGTGGGGCGGCTGGTGGTGACGTCGTCGGGGGCGGCTTATGGTTACCATGCCGACAACCCGGTTCCGTTGAAGGAAGGTGACCCGGTGCGCGGCAATCGCGAATTCGCCTACTCGGATCACAAGCGGCAGGTGGAAGAGATGTTGGCTGATGCGCGTGCCTCGCATCCGGGGCTCGAGCAGGTCATCTTCCGGGTGGGAACGGTTCTGGGCGAGGGCCTTGAGAACCAGATCACCGAACTGTTCCACCGCGATCGCCTGATTGCCGTGCGCGGCAGCGAGAGTCCCTTCGTGTTCATCTGGACGCGCGATCTGGCGCGCATTCTCACCCGCGCCGCCACAGACGGTCCAAGCGGCATATTCAATGTTTGCGGAGACGGATCGATGTCGGTTCAGGAACTCGCCAAGGAACTGGACAAACCGGTGATGAGCCTGCCCGCCTGGCTTCTCAAGACGGCATTGGCCGTTGCACGCCCGTTGGGGCTGACCCGTTACGGCCCCGAGCAGGTGAGGTTTTTGCAGTACCGGCCCGTGCTCGACAATTCGGAGCTCAAGTCCGTGTTCGGCTACCAACCCGAGCTGTCGAGTGCCGAGACGTTCCGGCTCTGGAAAAAGGCAGCGGGCTTGTGAGCCGGGTTGCCGTGATCACGGGCGGCGCCGGCGGGCTCGGGCAGGCTTTTGCCGCGATACTTCTGAAGGAAGACTGGCGTGTGGTGCTGGTTGATCTGCCCGCGGCGCTCGATGCCCGGCCCGAACAGGGTGAGGCGGTTGAGCGCGTGGCGTGCGATCTAACCGATGAAGCCGCTGTCGAGCGTGAATGCGCGCGCATCGTATCTCGCCACCCCGCGATCGATCTGGTCATTCACAACGCGGGTGTCACCCAGATCGATCTCTTCGAAGCCACCACCGTGGCATCGCAGCAGCTGGTCATGGAGATCAACCATTTCGGTTCGGTCCGCATGGCGGCGGGGCTATTGCATGCGGTGCGGGCGGCGAAGGGATCGCATCTGGCGGTATCATCGGTTGCCGGTTTCTCGCCGCTGCACAAACGCACCGCCTACGCCGCAAGCAAGCATGCCATGAATGGCTTCTTTCTTTCGCTGGCAGCCGAAGAGGCTCGCCATGGAGTCAGTGTCACGGTCGCGGCACCGTCGTTCGTTGCCACAAATCCCGGGCGTTACGATTTCGGCACCCAGGGGATCGGCAGGCCGGGGGCTGCAACAGACGGCTTCGACGAAATGCGTGCCGAGGAGGCCGCGGCGATCATGCTCGATGGCTGGCGAAAAGGCCGCCGCTTCGTGCCGGTGGGTCGGGTTGCGCGCCTTGCCTGGCTCATCAACCGGGTTTCGCCAAATCTCTACGACTGGATCATGCGCAGAAAAATCGAAAACTGACCCGCGCATCTGCCGGCACCGCTCTCCAAAGCACATGGCAAGCTGCTCCATGATGTGCCGTCCCGGCTGCAAGGGGCGATTTCGAGAGCTGTTTGGTGAACGATGTGGGCACCATGTTGTGCACAACGGGTGCGCCGATGTCCTTAGGCGGCTATCCATCGACTCCTATTAAGGTATTGAAAATAAAATATAATATCGGCGGATAAGAATCCCAGACGGATTTTTCAAGAATTAGTTTCAGCACGCATTCTCACAAAAGTGTGGTTGGCAATCCCGATCCTGCGCCCCCAGTTGTTGGTCATCGAGACGCGGCGATCACAGCCTTTCGGCCAACGCCGCTCCCGCAGATGAACCAGAGAATGAACAACGACACATACGGAGAATGACAATGAACAAGCTTCTTATCGCCCTGGGCATGACCCTCGCCGCAAGCACCGCCGCCCTCGCAGATTCGTCGGCGCTCGACGTCGCCACGTTTCCCGCAGCCATCAGCTCCGCAGCTTCCGAAGCTCCGGTGACCGGCGACATCGATTACACCGCAACCGCCTCCATCGGCGAGGCCTCGGACGACCAGTTCACCACGTACGACCGTGGCGGCCTGAACGTCGCACCAAGGTTCTAATCGCCTCAACGAATACGGCGGGGCGGCATGATCCGCCCGCCGCCAACACCCCATCAGCCGTCCTCCCAAGACGCGACCCGACATTGAAAGGAACAAGACCATGAACAAGCTTCTTATCGCACTGGGCATGACCCTCGCCGCAAGCACCGCCGCCCTCGCAGATTCGTCTGCGCTCGACGTCGCCACGTTTCCCGCAGCCATCAGCTCCGCAGCTTCCGAAGTTCCGATGACCGGCGACATCGATTACACCGCAACCGCTTCCATCGGCGAGGCCTCGGACGACCAGTTCACCACGTATGACCGTGGCGGTCTGGACGTCGCACCACGCGTCAACTAAGCGTTTTTGCCTCCATCGAGAGACTAGAAGTGCCGCCCCAAAGCGGCACTTTTTCTTTGCCGGAAGCATTGGCAGCAATATGTGCAGTCAGCGCCGGACAGGCTAACTGCGTTCTGCGCGACATCGTGATGTCACGTCCAGACCGGGGTCATAATGGACCGCCTCGACGTTCATCAGACCCAACACGGTATGGAAGAGATTGTCGTGGGAATAGGCGTCGGTTGCCTGTCCCCTGAGGCATTTGGCATCGAAGCCGAAAATGCTCGCATAACTCTTCGAAATCCACATCAGAAACGGAATGTGGGTTTGTTCGTCCGGGGCGAACATGTAGGGCATTCCGTGCAGGTAGAGACCGTTCTCGCCGAGCGACTCCCCGTGATCGGACATGTAGACCATCGTCGAGGCGATACGGTCACTGCGCGCATCGAGCTGGTCAATGATCTGCGAGAGCATCCGGTCGGTGGCAATGATGGTGTTGTCGTAGGCGTTGCGGATTTCCTGCGCGCTGCAATCGGCGAATTCAGCCGTGCGGCAATCGGGTTGAAACACGCGCTCGTCTTCGGTGTATCGTGCATAGTATGCCGGTCCATGGCTGCCCAGCTGGTGGATGACCAGGGTTGCGTTCGCGTTCAAGCCGTCAAGCCATTGGCCGAGTGCTGCGACCATCACCTCGTCACGGCATTCGTTCTTCACACAATAGGCGGGATCGTTTTCAACCGAAAAGTTGCGTCTCTGGATGCGGGTTGCCACGCGCTTGTCGCCGGTGTTGTTCTCCCACCAGGTCACCTTCAAACCCGCATGCGTCAGAACATCGAGCAGGTTTTCCTCTGCAAGTCCCTTGTCATGGCTGTATTGACTGCGTGTCAACCTCGAGAACATGCATGGCACGGAGGCCGCGGTGGCGGTCCCGCAGGACGTGGTGTTGGAAAAATAGGCGATATCCCGCTGTTCCAGGCCCGGATTGGTTTTCCGCTCGTAACCGCCCAGCGAGAAATCCTGTGCACGGGCTGTCTCTCCGACCACGATGACTGTCAGCACGGGTTTTGATGCCTTGCCGGCGATGTCTCCCAGCCGGGCGTCGGTATCAAGAGGTGCTGCGACAATCGCCCGCTCCTGACCGGAACGGACCGCATATTTCACCGCGCTTGCGATAGGGGTAAGCGGGTTCAGCGTCTTGATGATCAGCTTGTTGTTGCGCAGCGTGGAAGCGATTGCGGGAAACTGCCAGATGGCGAGCACCCCTGTCAGGCAGAGAAGAGGGACGATGATCAACAGATTGTATTTGACCTTGGCGACAATCGGCCGGTGCCTGACGCGCACAAGCATCACTGCCAGTGCGGGCAGGAGCCCGTAAATCGTCATATGGACAAGAAACGCTGGAGAGAGCAGGTGGCCGGCCTCCGAGCGTGTGGTCTCGGCGGCGTTCCGGATCATGCTCGTATCTATGATCGTGCCATATTGTTGCATGAACCAGGACGCTGCTGCCGCGCTGATCAAGAGGAACACATAGAGCGGCTTGATGAGGTATTTGACCGATACGCTGATTAGGGCACACGCCGTCAGTGCGACGATGCCGGTCGAGAAAGCGGCCATGCCGGCGAGATGATCGCCAAAGCCTTGCGAGACCTTTCCCCAAAAAACGGGGTTGACGGCAAGCATGATCCAGGCGGTCGCGAGCATGGCAAGGGCGGTCGCGCCGATGGAGGGGCGTAATAACTTCATTGCACTGGTCCTGAGAGAGTTTTGGGTCTTTGTGATGCGTCCGGCTGCTTAGCCGGGGCCCGTGAAGCGGGCATGGACCGGCACTTTCATGCGTGCCTCCAGTCCACCGAGGTCGGATTGGTCAAGCTCTAGCCGGCCATTGACGCTTCCGAGAATATCCCCGGCAATCGCCAGACCCAGTCCGGCGCCGTGTCCGCATTCGTCTTCCCGCTTGCGGGGACTGCCGAGATCCGATTTCGGAGCGGCGGAGAACCCGGGCCCGTCGTCGCCGATGCGAATGACGACCTCATCTGCCTGCATCGCCGCACTGACGCGCACACGGCTTCTGGCGTGCCGGACCGCGTTCTCGGCCAGGTTTCCGATGAGTTCGTTCAGATCATCGACATCGATGGGAACCGTGATCGACTGGTCGATCTCGCATTCGAGGTCGAGCGCTTCACCCTCCGGTGTCCGCTTGAGGGTGCGAAGGATGGCTGCGACATTGGGCGCGAGCGGGACCTGGGCGGTGGTGCGGCCATGACGAAGTCTCGCGCGCGCCAGTTCCCGGTCGGTGTGCCGGCGCATGCGCAGTGCGACGTCGCTGATCTCGTCGGCAATCTCCACCTCGCCCTTTGAGCGAAGCCGCGCAATGTCACCCTCAAGGGCGGTCAGGGGAGTTTTCAGGCCGTGGGCAAGGTTGGCGGCGCGATCGCGGGCACGCTTGATGGCGTCATCCTGGGCGTCAAGCAGGCTGTTCACCTCATCGACCAGGGGTGCGATCTCGCGGGGCGCGCCGTCACGCTCGAGGCGTTTTTCGCGGCCGGTGCGGATCGCGTTGACGCCTGCGACGACACGGTGCACAGGCTTCAGCCCTTCACGGACCTGAACCATGAAGCCGATCATCAGGACCAGTCCGAGGAGGCCGAGGACCGGAGCGAGATCACGGGAAAAGCCTGCCGCAAGGGCTGTGATGTCCTCGCGGTCGATGGCGACTGCGACCCGCAACCGGTGATCACCGTCAGGCGCGCTGAGAACGATCATGGCTTCATGGGTGAGAAGCGTTGCCCCTTGCGGACCTTCGACGTCGTGAACATGGATCTCGCCCGGCGACAGCACATCGCCTGGAACCTCCAGATAGGTGTCCCAGAGCGATCTGGACCGCAGCACGGTCTGAGATGTCAGATCGTTGACCTGCCAGTAAAGCCCGCCGAAGACGGCGGCGAAACGCGGGTCGACCGGTTCGCGAAACAGCGAAACGCCGTTTGCATCAATTCGCAGGCCTCCGACCAGCTGATTGAGATGGGTGTCGAGTTCCTGGCCGATCCGGCGCTCGAGATGGCCGGCAAACAGCGCAGACAGGCTGATGCCGGTGACGACGAGGGCGGCGACGACAACGATTGCGGCAAAGGCGATCAATCGCAGGCGCAGCGAGCGGAGCGGCTTCATGCGGCCGGCTCCTTGTCTTCAACGATGTAGCCAAAGCCGCGGCGGGTGGTGATCAGCGGCACCGGCAGCTTGCGCCGAACCCGCCCGACCAGCACTTCCACCGCGTTGGATTCGCGCTCGAAATGGACCGACTGGAGATGCTCGGAGAGTTCCTGCTGAGAGACCACCCGGCCCTTGTTGAGCATGAGATAGGCCAGAAGGCGATATTCCTGCGGCGAGAGGCTGACCGGAATGCCGTTGGCGCTCACGCGCATTTGCCTTGTGTCGAGCTCCACATCGCCCACCCGGAACAGCGGGCTGGCCTGACCGCCCGAGCGGCGGATGATGGCGCGGAGCCGGGCGAGCATCTCCTCGATGCGGAAGGGTTTGGGCAGGTAATCATCAGCGCCGGCATCGATGCCTTCGACGCGTTCGCTCCAGGCGCCGCGCGCCGTCAGGCAGAGCACCGGGAAGTCCCGGCCCGATGTCCGCCAGCGCTTGAGCACCGCAAGCCCGTCCATGCCGGGCAGGCCGAGATCCAGGATCGCGGCCGCATAGGTCTCGGTATCGCCAAGGAACCAGGCTTCTTCGCCATCGGCTTCGCTGTCGACCACGTAGCCCGCGGCCTCGAGAGCGCGGGTCACGTCTTCGCGGATGCGTTTGTCGTCTTCGGCAAGCAGGATGCGCATCTGGGTCAATCACCGTCCTCGAGGGCGAGGATCTTGCCCGTGCGCGCATCGATCTCGTATTCGCGACGGCGCCCGTCCTTCTGCAACACGTAGATCTCGTAAATCGGAAGGCCGTGTTCGTGTTCGAATTCGATTTCGACCACGCGGCCCTCGATCTTGCCTCTGGTGCGCGACAGGATTTCGGTCAGCGGCAGGATTTCGCCGCGTTCGATGGCGGCGTTGAGGTTGCGGCGCTCCTCGTGATCTTCATCGTGATCATCGTCGGCCTGGGCAGCCAACGGCATCAACAGCAAAAGCGCGATTGCAAATATCCTGAACATGGAATGCATCATCGCTCTCCGAATATGACAATTCGCTGACAACGCCAATCAGCGGCCTGTCATGCTGACTTTGCGACAAGGGGTTCGTCAACGGGCCAAGGCCCAATCCATAGTCAAGGAGAACCAAGATGAAGACCACCCTTATTGTTGCCGGCATCATCGCCGCCCTGTCGCCCGCCGCAGCCCTTGCCTCCGACGAGTGCCCCAACGTGCCGCGCGATCAGTGGATGAGCGATGCCGCCATCACCGAGAAGGCCAAGGGCATGGGCTATGACGTCCGCTCCATCAAGGTGGATGACGGATGCCTCGAAGCCTATGCGATGGACAAGGACGGCAAGCGCGTCGAGGTCTATTTCCACCCGGGCACCGGTGACGTGCTGCGCGTGAAGGCTGACGACTGATGCGTGCTGCCAGGACTGACATGGAAGCCGGCGATGTTTCATCGCCGGCGACCGTCAAAGTGTGGGACCCGCTGGTGCGGATCTTCCACTGGTCGCTGGTGGGCCTGTTCGCCTTCGCCTTCCTGACCGGGGATGAACTGCAGGGACCGCATGAACTTGCCGGATATGTGATCGCCGGGCTGGTGGCCTTGCGCATCGTCTGGGGCCTGGTGGGGTCGCGCCATGCGCGGTTTTCCTCGTTCGTCTACCGGCCTTCCACCGTCGCAGGCTTTCTGGGCGACACGCTGCGGATGAAGGCGCGGCGCTATCTCGGCCACAATCCCGCAGGCGGGCTGATGGTGATCGCATTGCTTCTGGCGATCGCGGCCATCTCTGTGACCGGCTACATGATGACGACCGATGCATATTGGGGTGTCGGCTGGGTGGAGGAACTGCATGAAGCGAGCGCGTTCGGCGCCCTGGCGCTTGTCGCGCTGCATCTGGCCGGCGTGCTGGTGGCGAGCTTCGAGCATGGCGAGAACCTGGTGCGCGCCATGATCACGGGACGCAAGCGCGCGCCCGGCCCGGGCGACGTTGCCTGAACCCATACGGCGCGCGCCCGGTGAGCCGCGTATCGCCCTGATCCGGGGCGCGTGTCGCCGGGGAACGGAAATGGCCTGCCGCTGTCTTTGAACGCCGGCCGGCAGGCCATTTCGCTGTCCCCGCCTTGTCTCCCGAAGCCGCCTCGGGCAAGTTCTGGACCGTAATGCCCTGCCGGTCGATTTCCCGGCGCGCGGGGCGGGCGTGACAACGGGCTCTCAGACAACGGGCTTTCAGGGGACCTTCCATGGACATGATTGAAAACCGCACCATCGACGAGCTCGCGGTGGGCGATGCCGCCGAGAGCGAGCGGGTTCTGACCCGTCAGGACATCGCGCTCTTCGCGACTGCCTCGGCGGACGTCAATCCGCTCGATGTTGGGCGTGGGGCCGACCGCGAGGCTGGAAGTTCCCCGGTTGAGGAGGGCACGGACGATACGGACGGGCTGCAACAGGGGATCGCGCACGGGTGGGCGGGGATGCTGATCTCCTCGATCCTGTTGAACAGGCTGCCGGGGCCGGGAACCGCGCATCTGGGGCAGACCCTGCAGTTCCACCAGCCGGTCCAAATTGGCGAAAGAGTCCGTACCCGGGTCACCGTGGCAGCCGTCGACACTGCGAGCAGCACCGTGCGGCTCGATTGCGAATGCCTGAACGACGCGGACGAGGCTGTCGTCTCCGGGGTGGCCGAGGTGCGGGCGCCGACAACCAAGATCCGGCGTGCCCGCGCGAGCCTCCCCGCAAGGCCGAAAAGCGCGCACGGCGTCAGGTTCGCGGCGCTGGTCGACCGGGCGCGTGAACTTGAACCCCTGGTGACGGCCATCGTCCACCCCTGCGACGATCTGAGCCTTGGCGGCGCGCTGGCCGCCCGCGACGAGGGCATGATCATGCCGGTGCTGGTCGGCCCGGTGGCGAAGATCGAAGCCGCGGCCAAGGAGGCGGGACTGGATCTCGCGGGCGTCGAGATTGTCGACGCGCCGCACAGCCATGCGGCGGCAGAGGCGGCCGTGGCGCTGGTGCACGAGGGCCGCGCCGGCGCGCTGATGAAGGGCAAGCTGCACACCGACGAGCTTCTGATGGCGGTGCTCGACAAGGCCAGGGGCTTGCGCACCGAGCGGCGGCTCAGCCATGTGTTTGCGCTCGACGTGCCGGGGCAGGACCGGACGCTGTTCGTCACCGATGCGGCGATCAACATCTCGCCCGATTTGGATGCGCTGGCCGACATCGTCCGCAACGCCATCGACATGACGATTGCCATCGGCGTCGACGTGCCGAAGGTGGCGCTGTTGTCCGCCGTCGAGACCGTCACCGGCAAGCTGCCCTCGACGCTGCTGGCGGCCGCGATCTGCAAGATGCACGACCGCGGGCAGATCACCGGCGGCAAGATTGACGGACCGCTCGCCTTCGACAACGCGATCTCGCCCGCTGCCGTTGCTGCCAAGGGCATCGTCTCGGACGTGGCGGGCCATGCCGACATTCTGGTCACCCCCAACCTCGAAAGCGGCAACATGATCGCCAAGCAGCTCATCCACCTGGCCGGCGCATCCTCCGCCGGCATCGCGCTCGGCGCGCGCGTGCCGATCATGCTGACCAGCCGCTCCGACACGATCGACGCAAGGATCGTCTCGGCGGCGCTTGCCAAGGTGTTTTACCACTGGCGCAGGTTGAGACCGTTGGGGCTGGGGTGAGGGGCGGGGGCTTTAGGGGACGTAACAACCTAAATTGGCTTGGTGGGCAGAAGGCGATATACATGTCTATGTCTATTAAATAAGTATCCATGAAATTATTTTTTGTTGTATATTGCTGCACGAATATCTAGATTTTTGATTTTTTCAATTGAGTGTACATATCTATTTTCTTGAGCGATTCAGAGACACATTATGATGCGATTCACTGTGTCAGAATTAGAGAAACGAGAGGCGGATGGCGAACAAGATTACCAAAAATAAGAACGCGGTAATCCGCCGATACACCTCTATCCCGGCCGTGATCGACACCCTCCGACGGAAACAGCTTGCAATCCTTGATCCAAAAAACTGGGACGACCGGAATGATAGGCACTTCATGGAGCTCTATAAGGAACACAGGCAAGTGAGCGGCCTCTACGGGCTGTGCGCCGCCAAATGCCCTGAGACTTATCATCACTGGAAGGTCTTCACCGGAGGAGGCACAGGTGGTGCATGCTTAGTTCTCAATCGCCAAAAGCTTGAGCTTTACTTGAGCGCGGTCAGTATGCCTGAGGTGACCAACATCCGTTTCGGCGACGTAGAGTATCTCCAAATTGATAAGGTGCGAGCGCTGGGTTCTCACGACATGGATAGGCTCCCCTTTTTGAAGCGGGTAGGGTTCACTGACGAAGACGAATACCGCATCGTAGTTGAAGCAGACTACGATGACCAAGGAGCAGTTTTGATTGACTGTCCGGTTGCCTGGATCGAACGCATTTACCTCAATCCGTGGCTGCCAAAGTCGCAAGCCGAAAGTCTGATTGCGACCCTTAATGAGTTGCCTGGGTGTAAAAATGTCGATGTTCGAAGATCTTATCTGATCGACAGTACGACGTGGAAACGGGCGGGCGACAAGGCTGCTGGAAAGAAAACGCCCAGGAGGCTAAAGCTGACCGTTCCAGCGAAGAAGCCAGTTTCAGAGGCAAAAAGCACGCCCGCGAAGCGAATGACATCACGAAAGAGGGCTTCAACCAGCTAATAACCGCATACCGTCGCAAAAGCCACCAGAGGGCGAGATAATGTACATTGCTACTGGTCGATCATTTCTGGCTTAGGGCACGGGTGTCGTAAAAAATCTTCGCGAGATCGAGAAAGAGTTCGACGCGACCCCCTTAAGGCCGAATGGCGGACCTGTACGGCACGTTAGCTGATGTTAAGATTGCTTTGTCAGATGTTCGCGAATCTATTCGCGAACATGATCTGAAAATTTAAGCGCTTGAAGATAAGATTGGGTCGCTAATTCCGGTGAAATATGTCCGATCTGCAATTCCGGGCGGAGAAGTTACGACCTTCAAACCGCGCCTTTAATTTGCCTTTGCTGGCGTCCATGAGCGGACCCTAAAGTGCGACAACTGCGGACACTCCGAAAACCACCTTTATTATTTAAGAGGCGCAAGAAAAGGTCGTCGAAGGTAGAAAAAATGGCCGACAACTTCCCCCGATCAAATCAGTTGCCAATGGATAAACATCATCTCTTGGCTGAAGAGGCGATCGGCAAACGCAAAGGTCGTATTGGCCATACATTTCGAAGTGCGTTTCGGCACATCAAATTAGCTTGGAAATTGCACCCTCTCGATAAGGAGATGTCTTTGTTTCGGGCGATTACTGGTGAGGAAGAAGCGGCGTCAGGCTTGATGCTAGCTTTAATTCAGCAGCGTTACCCTGGCGCAAACAAGCTCAAGCCGCGAGATCACGCGCATAAAGCTGCTGTGTCTCCGTATCTTGATGCTGTCAATAATCTGATGGCATCGGTCCCGGTTCCTACCCCCAAACTCTCCTTGTCGATGGGTCACCCGCCATCGCTTTCGATTTCGATTGATCTACAGGCGTTGGGTATCTCCAACGAACCGAAGATTGCCACGCCAGATAATCCTTTTAATTTTACCTTGAGAAGGGCGGGTGACGAGACCATTTATTTTTTCGAAAAGGAGCTTCGTGAGATTGCGAACTTCAGAGGTGCTGCAGACATAAAGGCGGCGATTTCAGATCGGGCAAACCTCCGAAATCGGCTGCTTTACGCTTCAGATAGAGGTATTCCCGAAGTTGAGTTTCCGGACGCGGCTCTTCTTCAATATCGTGACCGTATTTATAGGCTGTGCCTGCTAACAATTGGCATTCTACAAACCAAGCAGCACCAGCTATTTGCAGCTCAGAATTTGGAAGCATTTCTCTCGGTACTCGGTCAGACCATTGAGGCGGGCATTGATTATTCTCAAGCAGCGCCTGACGGCCAGTTCATATCATTCGTCCAACAACCCGATGGCAATTTTCACACTGGGGTAGGCTATCGGGGCAAAATCAATTTTCACGCCCGCTTTGAACAAGTGTGGACAATAGGCATTCATTCTCGATCTTGAAAGGGCGTCTTTGTCGAACCCTGATAGCTGTCATTAAATGATGTTGGAGCCGTTTTCTTGGATCTGGTCGGTCAGCATCGTCTCGGGCTGGCCGCCGAGTTTTCGCTAGGATCAGCCCTCCTACACCAACCCCTTGGCCCGCAAGCCCGGTGCAAATGTCGCCAGGGGTATGACGAGGGTTAGCGGCCTGTCTTGAAGCGCTTCGGCGCCGTAGGAGGCGTACCAAGTGGCGGCGCGGGCGTGTTTGGCGTCGATGATCAGGAGAATGCCGCCGCCTTCGCCGGCAAGCCGGAGGCAGCGCAAGGCGGCTGCGGCCAGGAGTTGGCCGCCCAGGCCCTGGCCCGCCACGGTCCTGTCCGTCGCCAGGCGGGCGAGCCTGAAGCCCGGCACTTCGTGGCGCGCGAGCCCCCTGGTCATCGACGCCGGCACCGTTTCATGGGCAATGGATGCGGGGGCGATGGTGTAGAAGCCAAGGATACGGTTTGGCCGTGCATCGTCGATTGCACAGAAGGTCTTGGCCGCGTTCTGTTCGTGGCCCTGCCGCGCAAAGCGCTGCAAAAACAGGTTCATGTCAGCATCGCCACAGTCAAAAGAGGCGCGATCATGGGTTTTGCGGATCGCTTCCTCATGCCATGGTGGAAGGCTCACAGGGTGTCGGGCAGCGCCGCGATGGCAGCACGCAGTCTGTCATTGGGCTTTGGCGGGTTTTCCAGCAGGTCGAGAATGCGCAGATGGTCCTGCTCCGAGACCTTGACGGCTTCGGCTTCGGCGATCACCGCTTCGGCTTCGCGCAGAGCGGATTCCGTCACGAAACTGGTCAGGTCGGTGTTGCGCAACGAGGCCGCCCGCAACAGCCTTGATTTCGCGCTTGCGGCGATGCGCAGGCTCATGCGCTCATTGTCTTCGACTGCTGCTCTTGGCATGGACGCCTCCATTCGGACTGTCCAGAATGTAGGTGGCTTTGCGCTCCGGGTCAATTGTGCGCTTTCAAAGCGTACATTTATGCTTCGTGTGCAAGAGGAAAAGCCTGTAACGTCATGGAGGCACCGAAAACTTCTGTTGCTTAGCGAGCAATCAGCATTCCCTCATAACTGACGATGCCCGTCGGAAGATCTCAGTAATTCACTTCTCGAAGTGCGGCTTGAAAGATGTCTCCCAGCCTTCATTTCGCCCTGTTCTTCATCCTTTGTTAAGGCTTCAATCCTGTCGGAGGTTCTTCATGGCGCTTGGCGCATCGCACCGTTTGCATGATGGCGTCGCAGCCGTTGAAACCATGACGCGCTTTGCGCTGGCCGTGCTGGCGCTCGCCTCCGGCGTCTATACCTATCTGGGCGTCCGAAGCCTGCTGGACGGGTCGCCGACGGCGATCTTCTTTGCGGCCATCATCTATTCGGCGTCGGTGTCGGTGGGGATCTACGCCTTCTGGTCCTACATGGCGCGGTTTTATCCGCATGTGATCCAGGCGTCGTCCCGGGCGGCGCTGATCGGGGTGATGGCGCTCGGTTGCGCCATGATCATCGCGATGTCGAGCTGGCTCAACGCGGCCGCCCTTGCAGGCTCCGCGGCGCTCGAACAACATCTGGCCGAGACGGTGCAGGACTACACCGCGGATCTTGACCAGGCGCATCAGAATGCGCTTGCGGCGCAAAGCCTGCTGCCGGATATCCAGCGCACATCGGAGCGCTTTGCGCGGCTTGCCGAGGACGAGCGCGAGAACGGGGCGCTGACCGGAACCACGGGCTCGGGCAGCGTCGTCCAGCTTCTGTCGCAGATGTCCGCGCAGCTCAGCGAACTTGAAACCGGGATCATCGCGTCGCGCGAGCGGGTGGCGACCCTTTTCGACGAGGGGCGGTCCCATCTTGCCACCATGCGCAGCCTGGTGTCGGCGCCAGGGGCCGTGGCGCCGCGCAGCGACGATTTTTCGGCCCAGGTCGTGGCGCTTTCGGGCGTCATCACCTCGCTGGAGCAGACCTCGATCGCTCCCTCGGTCAAGCGGGCTGCCGAAGACCTGTCGCTCGGCTTCATCGCGCCGGTCGCCGATGGGAGGGCAGCTGATCTTGCCGACCGCCAGGACGAGGTGATGCAGACCATCCGCGCGTCGGTCGCCGCCCAGTCGCAGGTGCTTTCCAACGCGGCGGACGACATTCTCTCGCGCGAGCCGGTGGCGGAGCGCCGTTTCGTGCCGCTGTCTTCCGCCGAAGCCGTTTTGCGCTACGGCGCCGATTTCATTCCGGCCTGGGCCGGCGCAATCTCCATCGACCTTTTGCCCGCAGTCCTCGTCTTCATTCTGGCGGTTGTCCATGGTGCGATCCGGCGGCAGGAGGAGCGGCTGCCATTCGCCCAGCGGATCACCGCGGCGGAACTTCTCGAGGCGCTCGAGGTGCAGCGCGCGCTCGGCCGGCAGGGGATCGACGTGGAGCAGGCGGTTCAGACGGCGGAAAGCGCGGACGAAAGCGGGCGCGAAGACTCCAACATCACCAGCCTCGACGTGTCGGGCAAGGCGCCGCGCAAGGGACCGCCCGCATGAGCAGCGCCCGGTCGCTCGGTTCGCGCCTGAAGACAGCCATTGTGACGGCCGATGACGGCCTGCTGATGCGCAGCGCCTTTTTCGGGCTTCTGGCGCTTGCGGGTGCGTTTCTTTTCATCGACTTGAGGGAGATGAGCCAGGCAAGTGCCGCCTTTCCCGGTCATGATCCGATGACGCGGGATGCCCCGGTCTTGCCGCCCGCGCTGACCGACGGCGTGCCGCAGGCGCCGCCGGTGGACCCGGAGAGTCCGCCTGAAACCCTGCGTGAGCCGATGACATTCGAACTGCTGCCCGGAGGCGTGCTCAAGGCGGAAGGATCGATCGATCCGGGGGCAGCCGACCGCTTCGCCGAAGAGATCGCGGCACGGGGCGAATATGTGAAGGAGGTGTCGCTCAACTCGCCGGGCGGCTCGGTCGACGATGCGCTGGCGATGTCGACGCTTATCCGTGAAACGGGCCTGAACACCAAGGTGGCGACCAAGGCGCTCTGCGCGTCGTCCTGCCCGCTTGTCTTCGCCGGAGGGGTGGCGCGCGAGGCGCAGCAGGATGCCATTGTCGGCGTTCACCAGGTGTTCAATGCCAGCCAGACCAGGCCGTCGCCCGAGCAAGCGATGTCCGGCGCGCAGAGCATGACCGCGCGCATTGCGCGGCATCTCGACAAGATGGGGATCGGCAGCGGGCTGTGGCTCAACGCGCTCGAAACACCCCCGGACCGGCTTTACTACCTGACGCCCGAGGAGATGGCGGAGTTCGAACTGACGACCGCACCCGTGGCGACGGCACGGCAGGCAGACTAGATCGCGTCAGGCCCCTGGCGGCGCTGGCCTTCGGGAGTTTTCCCAACCCATCAACGCATCAACAGCACCGGCGCCTTGCAGGATCTGAGCATTTCGCTCGTTGTCGAACCGATGACGAAGCTGCGAATGCGGGAGTGGCCATAGGCGCCCATGACGACCATGCAGGACCCGGCTTCCTCCACGCGCTTGCCGAGCACCTCTTCAGGCTGGCCTGCGAGGATGTGCGTTTCCACATCGAGCCCCGCGCCGGTGAGAATGGCGCTTGCATCCTCGAGCCAGCGCTCGGTTTCCCGCGTGCGCTGTCCAACGGTGATGACCTCGATCTTCAGGCCGGCAAAGAGCGCGTTGCGGGCGACATGGTCGACCACGCGCTGGCTCGAGGCCGCGCCGTCGTAGGCGATGATGGCGCGGTCGAGCGGCTTGAAGGCGCGGGAGGCCACGAAGACCGGGCGGTGGCTGGCGCGCACCAGACCCTCGACATGGTTGCCGAGCTTCAGGCTTGCAAAATCGGCCTCCTCGCCGCGCTTGCCGATCATGATCATGGCGGCGCGGTTTTCGAGCGCGTGGACGGCCTCGACCAGTTCACCCTGCCTTAGATGCGCCGAGGCTACGGTGTGACCGGCGGTTTCGATGACCTCGCGTGCGTCATCGAGAATGGCGCGGCCCTTTTGCTGCAACAGCTTCGAGCGCTGTTCATCGAGCGAGGAGAGCTTGTCGAGAAGCGCGGTTCGGGCGCCGAGCGCGATAGAGCCCGAAAGATCCGACTTGCCGTCCCTGGAAACCCGGTCGATCACGTGCATGAGCTCGACTTCGGCGTCCATCCGGCCGGCTGCCCAGGCGGCATGATCGCAGACGCTTTTCGAATAAATCGAGCCGTCGACGAGTGCGAGAATGGTGTTTGTCATGGCTGTCTCCCCCGGTCAGTGCGACATCAGCTTGTCCATCGCACCGGGCTTGTCGTGGATCGCAAGCCTGTCGACGATGGTTTCGGATGCTTCGTTCATGCCGATGATTTCGACGTCTGCGCCGTCACGGCGGAACTTGAGCACCGCCATGTCGAGCGCGGCAACGCTCGAAATATCCCAGATGTGGGCGCGGGAGACATCGATGACGACCTTTTCGAGCACTTCGCGGAAGTCGAACGCCTGCATGAAATCATCCGCCGAGGCAAAAAACAACTGGCCCTCGACGATGTAGGTTCTCGTCCGGCCATCGGCGGAAAGCTCGGAACGGACGCCGAAAAGCTGGGAGATCTTCCAGGCGAAGAAAATGCCTGACAGCAACACGCCGACCAGCACGCCGATCGCCAGGTTGTGGGTGAAGACCACGAACAGCACGGTTGCCAGCATCACTACGGACGAAGACCGCGGATGGGTCCTGAGGCTCTTGATCGAGGACCAGGAGAAGGTGCCGATCGAGACCATGATCATGATTGCCACGAGGGCCGCCATCGGGATTTGAGCAACCGAGTCCCCGAGCACGACGATGAAGAACAGAAGCATGGCGCCGGCGACGAAGGTGGAGAGGCGCCCGCGGCCGCCGGATTTCACGTTGATGATCGACTGGCCGATCATGGCGCAGCCGGCCATGCCGCCGATGAAGCCGGTGGCGGTGTTGGCGATGCCCTGGCCGACGCATTCCATGTTGCGGTTCGACGAGGTGTCGGTGAGATCGTCGACGATCGACTGGGTCATCAGCGATTCGAGCAGGCCCACGGCTGCGACCGCGACGGAATAGGGCAGGATGATCCACAGCGTTTCCAGCGTAAGCGGGATGTCTGGGATCAGGAACACCGGCAGCGTGTCGGGCAGGGCGCCCATGTCGCCCACGGTGCGCAGATCGAAGCCGAAGAACCAGGTAATCGCGGTGAGGACGATGATGGTGACCAGCGGCGAGGGGATGGCGGTGGTGATCAGCGGAAACAGGTAGATGATCGCGAGACCCGCGGCCACCATCACGTAGGTAAGCCATGGTACGCCTATGAGTTCGGGCAATTGCGCCATGAAGATCAGGATTGCGAGAGCATATACGAAGCCCGTCATCACCGATTTCGAGACGAAGCGCATGACGTAGCCAAGCCGGGCCGCGCCGGCAGCGATCTGGATCAGGCCGGCGAGCACGGTTGCGGCGAGGAGATACTCAAGCCCGTGCTCCTTGACCAGCGTGACCATCAGCACCGCGGTTGCCGCGGTGGCTGCGGAGATCATGCCCGGACGTCCGCCGACGATCGCGGTGATCACGGCAATCGAGAAAGAGGCGTAAAGGCCGACCTTGGGGTCGACGCCGGCGATGATCGAAAACGCGATGGCTTCGGGGATCAGGGCCAGAGCGACGACCAGACCCGAAAGAATGTCGCCGCGGATGTTTCCGGTCCATTGCGAAAGATAGCTGTTGAACGAAATCATGAAGAGGGGTCGTCCTGTCCGTTGGGAGGCGGGAGGTCGGTTTGCGCTGGCGCTGGAGGCCGGGCGTCCGGGTGCGTGTGTTGCGTGGTGCTCCGGCGGAAGCGGAAACCGCCCGGAGCCTTCAAGCCCGGTAAGGCCGGAGATTTGCGGTCTCTTTACAGTCAGCAGACCCGAATGCCAAGCCGTGAGGAAATCACCGGGGGGGAAAAACGTTGCGGCTTTCGTGCCAGCGTAGACCGGGCGGAGGCCGTATCCTGCGCCAATCAGCCGGTCAAATCGTGGATATGAACCGTCGGGCAGACCGAACGGGCAATGTCGCAGAGATGGCGGTGATGGGTGAGGTAGATCACCTGGCCGACGCCTGCCATCTGGGCAAACAGCCGGAAGGTCTCCTCGGCGCGGAAATCGTCGAAGGTTTCCATGATGTCGTCGGCAATGAAGGGGACGGTCTGCCGCGATTGCGCAAACTCGTGATAACCGGCGACGCGCAGCGCCAGATAAAGCTGGAACCGGGCGCCTTTCGACATCTCGCCTGCCTGCTTGGAGCCGCCGTCGCGTGTGAGCGCGATCAGCAGTTCGCGGTCCTTGTCGGGCTGTGAGGTCAGGCCGGTGTAGTGACCGCGGCTGATGGTCCGGATCGCATCGGACGCCCGCGCCATCATGCCGGAGCGATGATGCTCGCGGTAGAGCGCAAGCGCCTGTTCCATGGCGAGCACACCGGCGGAAAGGCGCATGTAGCGGATGGCACCCTCGGTCATGGCCTCGAGTGCGGTGCGGCGCTGCTGCTCGATCAACGCAACGGCGTCGTCACCGCCCACGGCGTCAAGCGCTTCACTGGCTCGGGAGCGTGTGGCGTGCAAGTCCTGAACCTCGGTGTCGAGCCTTTCGAGTTCCGCTTCCGCCTCCTGCCGCTGTTGTTCCAGCGCATGCCGATCGGCGTCCTGCAAACGCGCCAGCGCCTCCTCGATCGAGGTCGTGTCGAGGCTCTCGCATAATTGCCGGTCAAGCGCGTCGATTCGTTCAGCCAGTGCGCGACGCTCATGTGCCGTCGCCACTTTCCGTGCGGCCTCGGCCAGATCGTCGGCTTCCAGCGCGGCAAGAAGATCGGATTTGAGCCTGTTGTGGGCGGCGAGCGCTTCGTTGTCAGTCCGTTGACGCTCAAGCGCCTTCTCACGCCGTTCCTCAAGGGCTCGCACTTGCTTCTGCGCCGAGTCCGCAGTGCCGAGGCGCGCCGACAGTTCTCGCTCCAGATCGGTCGCGGATAGCCCCGTGTTATCATTGCCCGCAGCGCTTGCCAGCTCCGCCACCGCGGCTTCGTAATCGGCCTGGTCGCGCTGCATCTTGGCAATGCGGTCGCGCAGCCCGGCGCGCTGTTTGAGCGCTCCGGCGAGTTCGGTGAGAAGCGGCAGGATCTCACGCACCTGGTCGGCGGAGGGAACACGCTCGTTCCGGCCCAGCCAGCAGGTCGCGCAAGTGCTTTTCCAAGCCGTTTGCCAGGCTCGAGCATCTTCCTCGGCGTTGCGCAGATCGGTTTCCCGCCGGGCGGCATCGCGGCGTGCCGCGGCTTCGGTTTCGCGGAGGCCCTCAAGAGCGTTTTCCCGGGCGATCACGGTTTCCGCGCGCATTACCAGCGTATCGAAGTCATCCGCCTCGCTGATGGCTTCACTCAAGCCGGTCAGCGCCCGGGCCAGACGTTCACGTGACGCCTCGCGCTCCTGCCGCGCGGCGTCGGCCTCGTGTTCCAGGCCGCGGATCTGCTCATGGCATGTCAGCGCTTCCTGCCGGCCGTGAAGCCAGGTTTCTAGCCGTGCAGGTGTCAGCTCCTGGCCGGCTGATGCAAGCTCGAGCGCCATGGAGGCGATCAATCCGCGCCACTGTTCACTTTCCGACCGCATGCGGTCTTCGAGAGACTGACGGGCGCTGTTTGCCGCGTCCAGATCGGCCTGGAGTGTGGCGGTCTGTACCGCGATGTCTCTGAGCCGCGCGGCATCGGCGTGAAACGCGGCCTGCTGATCCATCGCGTTGTCATGCGAATCCATCGAGGATTTGAAAGTCTCCGCGGAAACCGCATCAAGACTGGCCCGGTGATGCATCCAGGCTTCATCACGGGCCGCCCTGAGTGTCCTGATTGTTTCCGCCGGCGGCAGATTGCCGCTCTCGACAATGGCTTCGCGCTCTGCGGCCAGACGTTCGATCTGGCGCGTGAGGCGCGCGATGTCCTCGTCCAGCCGGTTCCGGTCCCGGGCTTGTTTATCGAGCGCGGATTTCCGTGCCTCGATATCCTCGGTCGAGGCCGGGCGCATGGCCTGGAGCCCGGACATGTCCCCGCGCCACGGCGCCAGTGTTGCGGTGAGTGTTTCGAGCCTTTCGCGGGCCGGAGCGAGGCTGCGGTGCAGCGTCTTCAGCCGGTAGCCATGATCCTCCTGGCGCGCCTGCGCCAGAACGGCCTTAAGCACAGCGATCCGGTCCTGTCGTGAACCGGATGCCGGGTCCGCTTGCGGGCCGGCGGTTTCCGGCAGGCTAGCGACGGCCTCTTCATGACGTGTCCGGGCGTCCGAAAGCTCCTTGCGGGCAGACAGCAGCCTGATGTCGATTTCGGACCGTCGCGCGATCATTTCGGCCAGAGTAGACGAGGTCGCTGCGTCGAGCAGCAAGGTTTCCGCGTCTGTCCCTTTGCTGCGTCCAAGCCGTATCAACAGCTGTGTGATTTCGGTGTCGATCTCACCGAGTGACAGTTTGAGCTTGGGGACATCCTCCTCAGCAGTGGCGTGGCGGGAATGCAGCTTTTCAACGTCGGAGAACCGGTCGCGCAGTGCCAGGATGGTTTCGTCCACCTCGATGGCCGACAATTCCTGATCCAACCCGGAAATCTGGTGTTCGAGGGCCTCACTGGCTGCTTCCAACCGGGCTTCCTCGGTGCGAAGCCGGGTGATTTCATCGGCGATATCGGCTCTGACATCCGGCACGTCCTCCATCTGGTCGAGTTGTGCCGCCAGATCCGCGCGCTCCCGTGCGCGCGGCAAAGCCGTGAGCATCGCGTCGATGGCTTTAAGCTCGGTCTGGACCTTGCGGCGAAGGTCGGTCGCCTCCGAATGGCGGCCAGCCGCGTCCTCACAGGCGGCCACAAGACGGGCATGTTCGCTCGCCTGTGTGTCGAGTTCGTCGCGCCTTGTCTTGAGTGTCGCGAGTTCGGCCTTGAGGTCGGCCAATTCACCCGACCGCGCCCGGTACTTGTAGAAGGCTTCCGTCTCGGCGCGGATTTCGCCGAGGTTGCGGGAGAGTTCACCAAGACCCGCGCTCGCGGAGAAAAGCAATTCACCCAGATCGCCGCGGCTTTCCAGAATGCTGTCGCCGCCCTTTTCGAGTGTGTCGTCATCAAGCGAGAACATCGTGCGGTAGCTGTCTCGGTCCAGACCGCCAAGGGCGGAAGTGAGTGCGGTTTCCGCGACCGGTTGTCCGCCTGAATCGAGAAGGCTGTTTTGCTGTCGCTTGATCCGGACGAACTCGCTTACGCCGTCCTCGGCTTCCACCGCGGCTCCGATCTGCATGGTCGGGTAGGGGTGCAGAAAGTTGTAGCTGTTCTGCGCCGTGATCCCGAACAGAAGGTCGAGCCAGGCATTGAACAGCGTCGATTTTCCGGCCTCGTTCGGTCCGTAGACCAGGTGAAGGTCGGGCGCGTCGCCTTCGGGATTGGGAAATTCGATGACATGATCGGTGAACTTGCCGTAGCGTGTCAGATCGAGGCGATTGAGGCGCATCAGGTTTCCCCTCGCGTCGGACCGGCGCGAAGCCGGGCGAGAACCTCGGTGACGCCATCCCTGGCAAGGTCCTGCAGCGCCGCCCGGGTGGCCGCCTCATCCGCTCCGAAAACATTGCGCAGGTCGGTCGGCAATTGTCCCTGAACCTGGCTTGCCACGGCCTCCAGTGCCGCGTCAAAGCCCGCCGACCCGAGAACCCGATCCGCAATCAGCGTTTGCAATTCGACCAGAGGATCCGCGCCGGTGTTGCTCTCCCGGGTTGGCGGAGCGTCACTTTCTATGGCGAGTTTCTCGATCCATGTGTTTCCGATGCGGCTGCCCTGTTCTTTCGCTTCCTCAAGGAGCAGGTCGGAATCCCTGTGCATGCGCCAGGCGAGGGGTGTCGCCCCGTGAAGTTCGATCCGGGCTACCAGTTCCGGCGCGGCTGTCTTCTTACGTGCAGTCTCGAGGTTCCGGGTCATGGCATGGGCGAGGTCCGGCCAGTCGGTCAGACCGCTCACATCGATCCTGACCCGCTTGAATTCGGCCAGAGCCAGCGGCTTTTCCTCAAGCTTCACGGTGCGGTCGTTGTCGATCGACACCAGCGTGACCGATTTAGACCCGTCCTCGTTGATATCGCGCCCCTGCGGGATGCCAGGCATGACGATGGTGCTCGCGCCCTCGATCACCGCGCGCTTGTGGATATGGCCCAGCGCCCAGTAGTCGTAGCCGGCGGCAGTGAGATCCGCCGGGCTGCAGGGTGCATAGGAATCGTGACCCGGTGCGCCGCCGAGGCTTGTGTGCAGCATGCCGATATTGATCGCATCCGCTACGGCCGGTTTGTAGCGCGGTACCAGATTGTCGGGCGCGCGGGGATTGGCGAAGCTCAAGCCGTGAATGGCGACCAGCCTGTCGCCTGCAGCGCGTTCGATCATGACGGTGTCCGGAGTTCCTCCGAACAGCCTGACGGCCTCGGGCAGAACCAGTTCCTTGGTCACACGCGACATCGCATCGTGGTTGCCGCGAATGATGAAGGTCCGTATCCCCGCCTTCGACAGTCGCGAGAGTTCGCCAGCGAGGAAACGGGCCGTCTTCATCGATGTCTGGTCGCCATCGTACAGATCGCCTGCGATGAGCAGCGCGTCGACCGACTGGTCAAGGCAAAGATCGATTATCGCGGAAAATGTCGTCCGGCTGGCCGAGCCGATCAGCGCCGCAACTTCCGGGTCGCGCAGCGCCAGGCTTTTCAGCGGTGAATCAAGGTGAATGTCGGCGGTATGGACAAAACGAAATGCGGTAATCGGCGAATCCTCCGGGTCCGCCTGAAGCTGTCACGTGCATGAGGGATTCTCAAGCCGTCCTGTCAACCGACGGCATATGCGATCGGTGACTGCCCCCCCCATCGCAATGCGGCAGGAGCACCGGGACGGCCGAACCGATATCGTCAGGGCTGCTTGCTGGTTTTTCCCGTTACGCGGAGCCAGCGGCCGCCATGATCGGGCGACTGGATTTTCCTGAAGCTCATGCCTGCCGACCGGACCGTCTTGACGTCGTCGGTAAGGTTGTCGAGCACGAAGTCGCCGTCCCTTGTGCGCACAACGAGCACCGTATGGGCTTCAAGCCCGTTGTGTCCCATGGTGAGCAGCAATTGTGAGGACTTGAATCCCTGCCGCATCAGCTTGGCGCGTTTGGCGAGCGCAAAATCCTCGCAGTCGCCGCTCCGGGTGCGTGCCGTCCAGTATTCCTTGCGGCCGAAGGCGTCCCGATCTGCAACCGGCTTGATCGCCCTGTTCACCGAAACGTTGACGCGCTTGAGAACGTTCAGGCTTGCGGCCGGAAGCTTCGATGACGCAGACCGGCTCCGGCAGTCGGAGGCATGGCGGGAACAATAGTCCACATGGCCATAGGGCCGGGAGGTCTCGCTGCCGGTCTTGAGCCAGACGGAGGCGCGCGAAGGCGCGGAGAAGGCAAACAGCACAGCGGCTGAAAGCAGAAACATGACAGGTATGCTCATCAGTTCAACGAGGCTCCCAGGCAGCTTTCGGTGAGGGGTGAAACAGTATCGGCCAAGCGCCATGAGACTTTAAATCAATTGTCATTGCAACCCCTCCATTCCGGGGATGCATGCCAATCCGGAACTTCCCGCATGATGCACTTCAAGCGCGGCCTTTCCTGGGCTCTGTACTCAGGCTTCGTGCAGCCAATCTGATATGCATAAAATATGTGCATAGGTTAATAAACAGGCAATATTTGACCCGGTTTTTATTGTCAGGCCAATTATTGGAGGTCAGATCCGTTGGATTGCAAGGCGCGATATCATCTTTCGGCAGTTGGCAAGGCGTTTGCATTGGGAGTGTTCGTGAACAGCAACAGCACGGAGGCTGATATGAGAATAACCACAAAATTGCGCAATGCGGGGGCAGCTGCATTTCTTTCCACGGCGGTATTCGCGCACGTGGCCCATGCCCAAGAGGAAACAATCAAGGTCGGCGTGCTGCACTCGCTTTCCGGAACCATGGCAATTTCCGAAACAACCCTGAAAGACACCATGTTGATGCTCATCGAAGAGCAGAACGAGAAAGGCGGCGTCCTTGGCAAGCAGCTCGAGGCTGTCGTCGTCGATCCGGCTTCGGACTGGCCGCTTTTTGCGGAAAAGGCCCGCGAGCTGCTGACCGTCCAGAACGTCGACGTGATCTTCGGCTGCTGGACGTCGGTGAGCCGCAAGTCGGTCCTGCCGGTGATCGAAGAACTCAACGGGCTGCTGTTCTATCCGGTCCAGTATGAGGGTGAGGAATCCTCGAAGAACGTCTTCTACACCGGCGCTGCGCCAAACCAGCAGGCAATTCCCGCAACCGACTACTTCCTTGAAGAGCTCGGCGTCGAGAAGTTCGCGCTTCTTGGCACGGACTATGTCTACCCGCGCACCACGAACAACATTCTGGAGGCCTATCTCAAGGACAAGGGAATTGCGGAAGAGGACATTTTCGTCAACTACACGCCATTCGGTCATTCGGACTGGTCCAAGATCGTCGCGGACGTCGTGGCCCTTGGCGCTGACGGCAAGAAGGTCGGCGTGATCTCCACCATCAACGGCGACGCCAATATCGGATTCTACAAGGAACTTGCGGCTGCCGGCGTCTCGGCCGACGACATTCCGGTCGTTGCGTTCTCCGTGGGTGAGGAAGAACTCGCCGGTCTCGATACTTCCAACCTGGTCGGCCATCTGGCCGCATGGAACTACTTCCAGTCCGCCGACAGCGAGATCAACGAGGAATTCGTTGCCAAGTGGAAAGAGTTCGCAGGTGAAGACCGCGTGACCAACGATCCGATGGAAGCTCATGTCATCGGCTTCAACATGTGGGTTGCCGCGGTCGAAGCAGCCGGGACGACCGATGTCGATGCGGTTCGCGAAGCCATGTACGGCCTCGAAACGCCGAACCTGACCGGCGGAACGGCCGTGATGCTGCCGAACCACCATCTCGCCAAGCCGGTTCTGATCGGCGAAATCCAGGCGGACGGCCAGTTCGACATCATCAGCCAGACCGCCGAGGTTCCTGGCGATGCATGGACGGACTTCCTGCCGGAATCCGCTGTCCTGAAGTCGGATTGGAAAGAGCTTGGTTGCGGCATGTACAATACCGAAACCAACACCTGCGTGCAGATCAAATCCAACTACTGACGGTTAGAGGAGGGGGCTTTTGAGCCCCCTCCGCCACCTCCTGAGATGATCCGAGAGTCTTGATGCTCCGCACACTTCTTCTTTTTCTCGTTCTTGCCATTTCAACCGGCCTGAGTCCGGCAAGCGCGCAGGAACCCGATCTCAATGCAGTTCTCGAACGCCATGCGGACATGATCCAGCGGCCCTCCCGCACGACCATCGGACCGGTTCTCGATGATCTGGCGGCGAGCCAGGCGCCCGGTCTCGAACGGTTCCTGGAGAACTGGCGCGAGAAGCTGGTCTGGCAGCGCGAATCCGACGGACGGTTCTTCTACGTGCGTGAACATGAGGGCGACCAGGTCATGCTGATCGACCCGGCCACCGGTGAAGACGTCGCGGAAATCGACGATGGCGAATTGAAGAACATCAAGCCCAACAGCGGCGTGCGGGCCATGATCGCATCCACGCTGGTCCAGTTTCAGCTGTCCGATCCCGATCCGGAGCGACGGATGCAGGCGCTCAACGCGCTCGAACGCAGTCCGGATGCCTCGCATCTGAGTGTATTGCGCGGGGCAATCGAAACCGAACCCGATCCGGTGCTCAAAGCCCGCAAGGAACGGCTTGAGCGACTGTTGACCATTCAGTTCGGCGACGACGAGGCCGCGCGGATTGCCGCGATTGAAAGCTTTTCCAGAGACACCGGTGTCGATGCGCGCGCAGCGCTCAACCCGCTGGTGACCACGCGCATTGAAGCCCACAGGGAAGTCCCCGAAGGCCTCAACGTGGCAAAGACCCTTGTTCCGGGCCGCGACATCGAAAGGCAGGCAGCCTATGACATGCTGGTCGAAGCGGGTGAAGCGCGGCCGGTGGTGCCCACTGCCGCGCGCAAGCAGGCGCTGGTCGCAAACATCGAGAATGGCAGTGTCGGCGGAGTGCCCGTGTCCGAGCTTTCCACCCAGGAGGCGCGTGACAGGGCCTACAGGGCGCTTGCGCAATCGGGCGCGGTGCCCGACCTTGTCACGTCCGAGGAAGAGGCAGCCGCGGTCGACGATTTTGTCTTCGTTGAAGTCTACAATGAAACCAATCCGGCCATCACCGATGCCGTAGAGGAGGCGCTCAGCCAGATCGACCAGACGGTGGGTTTGTACCAGGTTGCCGATCTGGCGCTCGACGGGTTGTCGCTCGCGTCAATCTATTTTCTCGCGGCCATCGGACTGGCCATCACCTTCGGCGTGATGGGGGTCATCAACATGGCCCATGGCGAGTTCATCATGATCGGCGCTTACACCGGATATGTGGTCCAGCAGATCATCCCGAACTATACCGTGTCGATCATCGTGGCGCTGCCGCTGGCGTTCGCGGTGGCGTTCATGGCGGGGGTGGCACTCGAGCGTCTTGTCATCCGGCATCTCGCTCACAGGCCCCTTGAAACACTGCTGGCCACCTTCGGGATTTCCATCGCCCTTCAGCAAATCGCAAAGAACATCTTCGGCACCCAGGCGCGGCCTTTGACGTCGCCGGATTGGCTGGACGGCGCATTGGTCTTCAATGACGTCGTCTCGATCAGCTACATCCGGGTCGCGATCTTTGTCCTCGCACTGGTGTTTCTGGCGCTCCTGCTGTTCATCCTCAACCGCACCCGGCTCGGGCTCGAGGTTCGGGCGGTGACCCAGAACCCGCGCATGGCGTCGTCGATGGGCATCAATCCGGACCGGATCAACATGCTGACCTTCGGCCTTGGTTCGGGGATCGCGGGGATTGCGGGCGTGGCCATCGGGCTGTTTGCCAAGGTCACTTCCGAACTCGGCTCGGGCTACATCGTGCAAAGCTTCATGACCGTCGTCGTCGGCGGCGTTGGCAATATCTGGGGCACGCTGGCCGGGGCCGGGATGATCGGTTCGCTGCAGAAGCTGATCGAGTTCTTCAACCCGTCCAACACGCTTGCCGCGCAAACCTACATGATCATCTTCATCATCATTTTCATCCAGTTCAGGCCAAAGGGCATTATCGCGCTCAAGGGCCGGGCCGCGGGAGACTGAGCCATGACCCGCAAACCTCTTCTGCTTCGCGAACCGTCGGTGATGATCTTCATTGCGCTTCTGGCAGCCTTCACCATCGCCGTGACCATTCTCTCCGAAGGGTTCGGGATCGGGCTGGTCTCGACAAGCTTCGTAAAGATCCTGGGCAAGACCCTGTGTCTCTGCCTGATCGCCATCGCGATGGATCTCGTCTGGGGCTATTGCGGGATCCTGTCACTCGGTCATTTCGCCTTTTTCGGGCTTGGCGGCTACATGATCGGCATGTGGCTGATGTACGAGCGCACCAAGGACATCGTGCTCGAGTCCCTTTCGGGTGCGGAGCTTCCGCCGACGCCGGAGGAAGTGCGCGATGCCATCGGCAACCAGATTTTCGGAGTGGTCGGAGGATCGGAAATTCCGACGGTCTGGTATTTCGCCGACAGTCTCGTGGCGCAACTGGCGCTGGTCGTTCTTGTGCCGGGCCTTCTGGCGCTGGTCTTCGGCTGGCTGGCGTTCCGCTCGCGGGTGACGGGGGTCTATCTCTCGATTCTCACCCAGGCGATGACCCTGGCCCTGTCGCTCTATCTGTTCCAGAACGATTCCGGCCTGCGCGGCAACAACGGCCTCTCCGGGCTGCAGAACATTCCGGGCCTTCAGGACGTGCCGCAGTCGGTGGTCTCGGTCTGGTTCTTCCTGGCCTCGGCGCTGGCTCTGGGGCTCGGCTATGTGCTTGCCGCCTACGTGGTGTCGGGAAAGTTCGGCAACGTGATCCGGGCCATACGCGATGACGAGGCACGGATCCGGTTCATGGGTTATCCGGTGGAAACCTTCAAGCTGGTGGTGTTCACGCTGACCGCGGTGATCGCGGCGATTGCCGGCGCGCTCTACTACCCGCAGGCGGGGATCATCAATCCGGCCGAGATTGCCCCCATCGCATCGATCTATCTGGCCGTCTGGGTGGCGATCGGCGGCCGCGGCCGGATTTACGGTGCAGTCATCGGCGCGGCGCTGGTGACGCTGCTTTCGTCGTGGTTCACAGGGGGGCAGGCGCCGAGCATTCCGCTCGGTTTCTACACCATCGACTGGGTCGATTGGTGGCAGGTCCTGCTCGGCTTCGGCTTCGTGCTGGTCACGCTTTATGCCCCGCGCGGTATAGGCGGCGCGTTCGACCGGCTGATCAGAAAGGATGCCCCATGAGCGCGCTTCTGGAAGTGGTGTCGGTGTCGGTCTCGTTTGACGGCTTCAAGGCAATCAACGATTTGTCCTTCGAGATCGGCCCACAGGAGTTGCGCGCCGTCATCGGTCCCAACGGTGCGGGCAAGACCACGTTCATGGACATCGTCACCGGCAAGACCAGGCCCGACGAGGGGCGCGTGCGTTTCGGCGAACCGATGATGGATCTCCTGCGCATGTCGGAAAGCCAGATTGCGCGGGCGGGCATAGGCCGCAAGTTCCAGCGACCGACGGTGTTCGAGACCCAGAGCGTGCGTGACAATCTGATGATGGCGCTCAGTGGCGACCGGTCGCCATTGGCGGTGATGGTCTACCGGCCATCGGATGCCGATATCGAGCGCGTCGAAGCGCTGGCGGCAGAGATCGGACTTTCGGGTGAACTCGACCGGGTGTCCGGGGAATTGTCCCATGGCCAGAAGCAATGGCTCGAAATCGGAATGCTGCTGGCGCAGGATCCGCAGTTGCTGCTTGTGGACGAGCCGGCAGCGGGCATGACGCTGGGCGAGCGCGAACACACCACCGACCTCCTCAGGCGCGCGGCCGAGACACGGGCCGTGGTGGTTGTCGAACACGACATGGAATTCGTGCGCCGGTTGGGGTGCAAGGTGACCGTCCTGCACGAGGGGTCGGTTCTCGCCGAGGGATCGCTCGATCATGTGACGGCGAATTCCGATGTGATCGACGTGTATTTGGGACGCTGAGACATGCTCGATATCGAAAATCTCACCCTGCATTACGGCCAGTCGCAGATCCTCAAGGGCGTCTCGCTGAGTGCCCGGACCGGTCAGGTCACCTGCGTGATGGGCACCAATGGCGTCGGCAAGACGAGCCTGCTCAAGGCGATCTCGGGGGTGCATCACCGGTCTGGCGGGGATTACCGTCTTGATGGCGAGGAGATTGCCAAGCCTGCCGCGCACCAGCTTGCCGCCAAGGGCGTGGGCTATGTGCCGCAGGGGCGCGACATCTTTCCGTTGCTCACGGTGACCGAGAACCTTGAGACCGGGTTTGCCTCTCTGCCGCGATCCGAGCACCGGATTCCGGATCATATCTACGAGCTGTTCCCGGTGCTCAAGGACATGCGCAACCGCCGCGGCGGCGATCTTTCGGGCGGACAGCAGCAGCAATTGAGCATCGCGCGCGCGCTCATCACGAAGCCGAAACTGCTGCTGCTCGATGAGCCCACCGAGGGCATCCAGCCCAACATCATCCAGCAGATCGGCCGGGTGATTGCGCTGCTCAGGGACCAGGGCGACATGGCGATTGTGCTGGTCGAGCAGTATTTCGAATTCGCCTACGGACTTGCCGACAGGTTCTGCGTTCTCGAGCGTGGCGAGGTGAAGATGTCCGGCGACCGGGAGTCGGTGAGCAAGGACAGCCTGCGCGACGCGGTTTCGGTCTGATTGCCGCGAGGCGCCGGATGCAAACCGGTTCCTGCTTTCGCCGGAACTGCTTCAGAAGACGCTTTGCTTCCTGCGTGACAGGAAGAAGCCGTGTCCGCTTTTGTTGCGGCAGGTCAGCCCGGTTTTCTCCGATTTGCAGGTAATCGAACCGAAGTCTGCGGAAAGGCCATATTGGGCGATATCGCTGTAGTCGACCGTCTCCGGCCTTTCGCCGCATGTCAGTCGCGCCGATCCCGTGCCATCGAGATCAAACTCGTGTCCCCACACACCCGAGCACGAGGCGGGCCTTGGCATGGGCGGGGTTCCGCTGCGGTTGACGATCACACAGCTGATCGATCCACCGCCACTCACCATGCCGTTGCAGTAGATGTTGCCCGACGGCGTCATGAAGCCGAAGCCATCCGCTCCGGCCGTATTGGGCAGGAACATTGCGACGGTTGCGGCGGCGAAAAGCAGTTTGAGGTACATCATCGGCTCCCTGGTTCGGTTGTGGTCTGTATAGGATCCTGCAACCTGGAATACAGCCACCAAACCGGGGACATGGTAAATCCGCAACCGCTGAAAACCGGGATGATTGGTGGTTATGCCCAGGCGTGAAATGCCTCCGCAATGGGCGGATTGGGCCAGATTTTGGGAGATGTGCCTGTTGATGGTGCAAATGCGAAGGGACGGATGAGGCGGGAAGGCGCGTTTGCAGGCCGGCGGCCAACTGGCACGCATCGTGCATCGAACCAGTCAGATCCAGAGGGGATCGACAACGACGCCGAAAGCGGCGCGACGAAGAAGAAGCAACCCGACACGGGTGACGAAAAATGCCGCCGGGCGGAGTCCCTTCCTCCAAACCCCCAACACGGGTTTCCCATCCGCCTGGCGGCCATTCGACAAACACCATCTTGTGTGTGCTTCTCGCTTACCCGAAGGTCGCTGACCTAGTCCGTGAGACGGATTGACCCCAAGCGGGCGTAGTCGCGGTAGATTGAACGAAACGAGAGCGTTCCCCCCATTTCGGAGGCAATGGCCGACATGGCGTCCTGCAGTCTTTCGCGCGGCGTGACATGAAAGCGGGCAAGCCAGTTCCTCAGGCCGCGGCCGAACCAGACAGGCAAATCGTTCTGTCCGCCGAAATCGACCACATGAAGTTCGCCGCCGGGACGGACTGACGCGCCGGCGTGCTGAAGCGCGGTTTCCCATCCGGGGATCATGGAAAGGCTGTAGGAGCAGAAGACACGGTCAAAATGAGATTGCCCGAAAAGCGCCTCTGCATCGAAACGTGTGGCATCGCCTTGGGCCAGGGTGACACGTGCCTCAAGTCCGTTTCTGCGAAGCGTTGCTTCTGCAGACTTGAGCATTTCGGCGGAAATGTCGAGACCATAGAGCCGGGCTTCCGGGTATTGACGGGCCGTGAGCACGAGATTGCGCGCGGTGCCGCAGCCGATCTCGAGCACGGATCCGCCCGGCGGCGGCTGCAAGATCGTGATCAGTTCATTCCGGCCCAGAAGGTAGTAACGCCGTGTGAGATCGTAGGCATGGCGTTGATAGCGATAGATCCCGTCCATCGCCGCCGCGCTGGCTGAGGTTGACGTCATCTCGCCGGTTCCCGGCGAACGTGGAGGTGGAAACCGCCGTAAATCGCGGACCGGTCCTGCTTGCCAAACTCAAGGCTTTCAGCCGCACGGTAATCCCACTTGTCGAGAATTCCGTCCGGAACGCGGCCCGGAAGCGGCGAGGCGCTCGCGGCGGTCCGGTAGATCACGCGCGCGCCCGGGGTCGCAGTGCGGGTGATTTCCGCCCACAGATCCGTGAGCTGGCGGTCGGTCATCCAGTCCTGGGCATCGAGCAGGACGAAGGCATCGACCGAGCAGGCCGGACGGGCGGCCAGCATGGCGGTGATGCTTTCATTGACGATCTTGACGCGCTTCGCGTTGCCGCGGACGGCGGCGAAGTTTTTGGCTTCCAGGTAGGGCGGCAGGCTGCCCGTCTCGCCGGACTGGTAGCGCCGGCCGAATGCCTGCCAGGCGAAGTAGTTGTCCTTGAGAGGGAAACCGCAGGCCAGGCGCTCGGTCCGGCTTTTCAATGCCCCGATCATTCCGTCTTCGGCGTCACCGGCCAGCGCTTCGTACTGGGCCGGCGGAATGCCGAGACCGAAAAGGGATGCGCGCAACGAGGTGAGAGTGCGGAAGCTGCGGCTTTCGAACACCGGTGCGATCCGCGTTTCGAAGAACTCGCGCTGCTTTTCGACGCTGTCCATGCGCAGCAGTTCCCGGGGATCGACGCCATAGACCTTGCCGAGACCGTGCGCCACGGAAATGAAGCGACCCAGCAGCCCTGTGGCATAGAAGCCGCGGGCGAATTTCGAGATCCTGCGGCGGCCCGTCAGGTCCCTTCCATCCCAGTATGCCCGCGTTTGTGGATCGAGATGCGGGCGGATGTGGCGCTCGTAGAGCGCGATATTGGATTTCAGGTTCGCATGGCGAAACATGTTGGAGAATGCGGCGTGGCCGGGCAGGTGTTGTGCGGCCGCGAGCTTGAGTTTGCCGAGCGCGACATGTGCGGGCGACAGGTCGACGGCGACGATGCGCTGCGGGTTTGCGGTCAGGTAGGACATGACATTGCATGATCCCGATGCAATGGTCACCAGCGTGTCCGTCGGCTTGAGGTCGAGCGCCTTCATGTCGACGACCGGGTCCTCCCAGATCTGCGGATAGACCAGACCGCGGAAGGCGGCGGAGAATATGCGCTCGAGCAGGCCCGTCGAAGACAGGGCCGTATTGCGGATGACCGCTCCGTCGATACGCGCCCCGACGGTGGGTGTTTCAATCATCGCCATGGGTGGTGGTTCCTCAAGGGGTTGAATTCAACGGCGGGGATCGGTCCGGGTTGCGACCGCGCCTGGTCATCAGGCCGCCTCGCCCTGGGGGGCGGGCGTGCCGGCAACAGGCTTCCTGTCAGGGTCGGGGACGGCCTTCAGGCCCGCCTTGGCGGGGATCCGGCGGGACCAGTCGATCAGTTCCATTTGGCCGTCTTCGTGTTCGACGATTGCGGTGCAGCTTTCAACCCAGTCGCCGGTGTTGATGTACCGGATACCGCCGCGCATCTCGTTGGCCGCATGATGGATATGGCCGCAGATGACGCCGTCGGCGCCATGCTTCCGCGCCTCGTCGGCGAGCACTTCCTCGAAGTTCGAAATGAAGTTGACCGCGCCTTTGACCTTGAGCTTTGCCCATCGGGAAAAGGACCAGTAACGCAGGCCCAGGAGCTTGCGGGTGCGGTTGTGCCACTTGTTGGTCCACATGGCGAAGCCGTAGGCCATGTCGCCCAGATGCGCCAGCCAGCGGTGGTTCATCACCACCATGTCGAACTCGTCGCCATGAATGACCAGCAGGCGTTTGCCGTCAGCGGTCTCGAAGACGTCGCGCTCGCGAACCTCGATGCCGCCGAAATGCACGCCCTGATAGTCGCGCAGCAACTCGTCGTGATTTCCCGGCACATAGATCACTCTCGTGCCCTTGCGCGCTTTCCTGAGGAGTTTCTGCACGACGTCGTTGTGGCTTTGCGGCCAGTAGAAGCCTTTGCGCTTCATCCGCCAGCAGTCGACGATGTCACCCACCAGGTAAATGGTCGGCGCATCGTGCTCGCGCAGAAAGTCGATCAGCAGCTCCGCCTGACAGTCGGGCGTGCCGAGATGAACGTCGGAAATGAAGATAGTGCGGTAGGATTTCGTCACTGGAGCCCGCCTCAACCTTGAGCAATCGTCTTGCGGGCAGGCTTAGACACGATTCCGTTTTCAGTTTTGTGACGGTCCTTTCCTCGGGCCGCGGCTGCCGGTGATCGGCATCGTACCGGCCACGGCGGTTCGGGCCCGGTCAGGTCCGGTCCGAGGCCGCGGGGAGGTTCTCGATGTTCAGTTCGACCCGGTCGGCTGCGAAGCGGGACTGACCGAAGAGGATAGGGCGCAGGTCCATGTCGACATCGACAGCTTCGGTCACAAGAACGATTGCTCCGGGGGAGAGCGCCAGCAGGTCGAGATCTTCAGTGCTTGCGTGCCGGGCTTGCACCGAGGTTGATCTGCGGGTGTAGTCGTGAACGCCCAACTGAACCAGGCTTGCGGTTATCGAGCCGATTTGCGCGTAGAGTTCGCCGATCATGCCGAAGCGTTCCGCGTCGAACCAGGACACGGCTGCCGATACGGGTACGCCATCGGCGGAGGAAACGGTCTTCAGGCTGATAGCGGGTGCGCCAACGGATATATCCAGGGCTTTTGCGATCTGCGGCGGTGCAGGCAGGGTCTGGCTTCCCAGCAATTTTCCCGAGCGGGTGCGGGCCTGGTCTTCCAGGCCCGAGGAAAACCGGGTGCGCCGGCCAATCGGGTAGCGAAGCCGTTTCCGGTCGTTGAGGAACGTGCCGCGCCCCTGTTCGGCGCGCACGATGCCTTCCTTTTCAAGCGCCGCGATGGCTGACCGGACAGTGTGCCGGTTGACGCCGAAGCGCTCGGCAAGCTCGGCCTCGCCGGGAAGCCGGGTGTTGGCCGAAAGCCCGCCGAGCACATCCTGCCGGATATGGTCGGCAACCTGGCGCCACAGCGCAATGCCGGTCTTCCGTTCCAGTGTTTTCAAGGCTGTTTCTCCCCCGCCTGTCACAGGCTCGTCATATCCCCGGTTTAGGTCTACCCTAATTCATATAGTTGTCTAGATAAATAGACAAATAAGGAGTTTCAGATGAATTCACCCCAGACAGGGCCGGGCAAGGACGGCGGGCCCGGAGCGCGTGACAGACAGCGCCGCCTGTCGGTTCTGGCCAAGGCTCCGGCCGCCGAGCTTCTGGACCGATGGAAGGCGACTGGTCTCGACCCTGCGGTTGAACTTCTCCGAGGACCCGAAACCGGGTTGATTGCCGTGCGGGCGCGGATCGGTGGCGCGGGGCAGCCGTTTCAGGCTGGCGAGATGTCGGCGACGCGGGTGACCGTGAGGATCGGAACAGGGCAGGTGGGGCACGCGATGATCGCAGGCCGGGATGCGCGCAAGGCGAAACTGGTCGCTATCATCGACGCGCTGGCGCTCGACCCGGCCCATGCGGAGACGATCGAGGACCGGATTGTGGCACCGCTGGAAGCGATGGCCATGGCCGCGGACGGTGCCGTGCGGTCGGAAACCGCTGCGACGAAAGTGAATTTCTTCACAATGGTCAGGGGAGAAGACTAATGCCGACAGCTGCAGCGCCCGTTTCCGCCTATGATGGCGGGCTGAGCGATCCGGTTCGCGGATCGCAACTGGTCTTCCGCCTGGTCATGGACGCGATGGCCCGGCCGGGAACGGTTCACCGGGTTCCCGCACTCACCCGGCCCCCGAAGCCGCTTTATCCGGTTACGGGCGCGGTGATCTCGACCCTGGCTGACGCCGACACGCCGGTCTGGCTCGACCCGCCTTTGGCGAAAGCCGAAGGTGTTGGCGACTGGGTCGTCTTTCACACCGGCGCGCCCGTCACGCAGCACCAGTCGGAGGCCGCCTTCGCGGTGGTCGCCGCGCCGAAGACGCTTTCGGCACTCAACGGTTTTGCGCTGGGGTCACAGGAATACCCCGACCGCTCGACGACGATAATCCTGCAGGTCCAGACACTTGCCGACGGACCCGTGCTGGAGTTCGAAGGCCCCGGAATTGACGGACGCATCTCCCTTTGCGCCGATCCCCTGCCGCAGCACTTCGCTGCGCAGTGGCGGTCAAACCGTCAGGCGTTTCCGCGCGGCGTCGACCTCATCCTTGCAGCCCCCGATGGCGTTGCGGCTCTGCCGCGAAGCGTCCGGCTGATCGTTCCGGAGGCCTGAGCCATGTATGTTGCCGTCAAGGGCGGGGAAGCCGCCATCGCCAATGCCCACCGTCTGCTGGCCGACCGGCGTCGCGGAGACCGCAGCGTTCCGTCCCTGACGCTTGCCCAGATCGCGTCGCAACTGTCGCTGGCAGTCGACCGGGTCATGGCGGAAGGGTCGCTCTACGATCCGGAACTTGCAGCCCTTGCTGTCAAGCAGGCCCGGGGGGATCTGATCGAGGCTGTGTTCCTGCTGCGCGCCTACCGCACCACGCTGCCCCGCTTCGGGCACTCGGACCCTGTCGACACAGGACGCATGCTGGTCGAGCGGCGCGTTTCGGCGGTCTACAAGGATCTGCCCGGGGGGCAATTGCTGGGGCCGACTTTCGATTACACCCACCGGCTGCTCGATCCGGAACTGGCTTCCGATGGCGAACCCGACACCCCGCAGACCGCCACCGACAGTGGCGAGAAGATCACCCGCGTGTCCGACATTCTGGGCGACGAAGGCCTGATCGAGGAAGATCCGCTGACCGATGCATCTGCGCCGGTTGCTGATATCACGCGCACGCCGACGGAGTATCCGATGGGACGGGATGCGCGGCTGCAGACGCTCGCGCGCGGTGACGAGGGCTTTCTTCTGGCGCTCGCCTACTCGACACAGCGCGGCTATGCGCGCAGCCATCCCTTCGTGGGGGAAATCCGCATCGGCGATGTGGATGTGGAGATGATGATCCCGGAACTCGGTTTCTCCGTGGTTGTCGGGCGTATCAAGCTGACCGAATGCCAGATGGTCAACCAGTTCAAGGGGTCTGCCAAGGCGCCGCCGCAATTCACCCGGGGCTACGGGCTTGTGTTCGGCCAGTCCGAGCGCAAGGCGATGGCGATGTCGCTGTGCGACCGGGCACTGAGGGCGGGTGAGCTTGGCGAGGATTTGACCGCGCCGGCGCAGGATGAGGAATTCGTGCTCTCCCACTGCGACAACGTGCAGGCCACCGGGTTCGTCGAGCATCTCAAGCTGCCGCATTACGTCGATTTCCAGGCGGAACTCGATCTGGTTCGCCGGATGCGGGCGGAGCACGCCGCAAAGACCGCCGCAGATCAGACGGACAACGCCGGTGACGGCGCTAACAAGGAGGCGGCGGAATGAACGCGCCATTGACACAGGAACCGACCGAGACGCTGGCCCGATACAATTTCGCCTATCTGGATGAACAGACAAAGCGGATGATCCGCCGCGCCATCCTCAAGGGCATCGCCATCCCCGGCTACCAGGTGCCGTTCGCCAGCCGCGAAATGCCGATGCCCTATGGCTGGGGCACGGGCGGGGTGCAGGTGACGGCCTCGATCATCGGTCCGGACGACGTTCTCAAGGTCATCGACCAGGGCGCCGACGACACGACGAATGCCGTTTCGATCCGGGCCTTCTTTGCCAAGACCGCGAGTGTCGAGACAACGACGGTGACGACCGACGCATCGATCATCCAGACCCGCCACCGCATTCCGGAAACACCGCTCCAGGAAGGGCAGATCCTGGTTTATCAGGTGCCGATTCCCGAGCCGTTGCGGTTTCTGGAGCCGCGTGAAACCGAAACGCGGAAAATGCACGCGCTCGAGGAATACGGCCTGATGCATGTGAAGCTCTACGAGGACATTGCGCGCAACGGCCATATCGCGACAACCTACGCCTATCCGGTCAAGGTCGAGGGACGCTACGTGATGGATCCGTCGCCGACGCCGAAATTCGACAATCCGAAAATGCACCGTTCTTCGGCGCTGCAGTTGTTCGGCGCAGGCCGTGAAAAGCGAATTTACGCGATCCCGCCGCATACCGACGTCGTCAGTCTCGATTTCGAGGATCATCCGTTCGAGATCCAGCATTTCGAGCAGCCTTGTGCTTTGTGTGGCGCCGAGCAGGTCTATCTCGACGAGGTGGTGCTCGATGACCGCGGGGGACGGATGTTCGTGTGTTCAGACACCGATCACTGCGAAACCCGCAGGGCCGACGGACATCGCGGCACAATGCTTGGCGATCCGTTGCTTGGCGACGAGAGGGAGGTCTCGTGATGCAGACTGTTCAAAGACAGGATAACGCTCAGATTCAGGCCTCCGGTGAAACGGAACGTCCTCTGCTGGCGGTGGAAGGCATCACCCGGGTCTATGGCGAGCGCATCGGCTGCGCCGATGTCAGTTTCGAGCTCTTTGCCGGTGAGGTTCTCGCGATCGTCGGCGAGTCCGGGTCGGGCAAGACGACGTTGCTCAACTGCATTTCCTCCCGGCTGAGCCCGACATGCGGACGCGTCTCCTACCGGATGCGCGATGGCCAGACTGCCGACATCTACAAGATGGCCGAAGCCGAGCGGCGGCATCTGATGCGCACCGATTGGGGCTTTGTGCACCAGAACCCGATTGACGGGCTGAGAATGACCGTGTCGGCCGGCGCCAATGTGGGCGAGCGCCTGATGGCCATCGGCGACCGGCACTACGGAAACATCCGCAATTCCGCGATCGAATGGCTGGAGCGGGTCGAGATCGCCGCCGACCGGGTCGATGACCAGCCGCGCGCGTTCTCGGGCGGCATGCGCCAGCGCCTTCAGATCGCGCGCAATCTGGTGACCGAACCGCGCCTTGTGTTCATGGACGAACCCACCGGCGGACTTGACGTCTCGGTGCAGGCGCGCCTGCTCGATCTGTTGCGCGGCCTGGTGTCCGATCTTGGGCTGGCGGTGGTTGTGGTCACCCACGACCTGGCCGTGGCCCGCCTTCTGTCCGACCGGATGATCGTGATGAAGGACGGCAGGGTGATCGAAGCGGGGCTGACCGATCGCGTGCTCGACGATCCCCGGGCGCCCTATACCCAGCTCCTCGTGTCCTCGATCCTGCAGGTCTAATGCGATGAATTCCCTCCTGATTGCTTCCGAAGTCCACAAGACCTTCATCATGCACATGCGCGGCGGCGTGGAGTTGCCTGTGGTTGCCAATGTGTCCTTTGCGTTGAAGGCCGGGGAATGTTCCGTCCTCGGCGGCCCTTCGGGCGTGGGCAAGAGTTCGATCCTGAAAATGCTCTATGGCAATTACGGCTGCGATGGCGGTCAGCTCTTGGTGCTGCACCACGGAAAGCATGTCGACATTGCTGCCGCAGGCCCGCGCAAGGTGCTCGAGATCCGCCGCGACACGATCGGCTATGTGAGCCAGTTCCTGCGGGCCGTTCCGCGTGTCTCCGCGCTCGATGTCGCCGCCGAACCGCTTCTCGCCCGGGGTGTTGCTCGTGAGGAAGCGCATGAGCGGGCACGCGTGCTGTTCATCCGGCTCAATCTTCCGGAGCGACTCTGGTCGCTGCCGCCTGCCACATTCTCCGGCGGTGAGCAGCAGCGGGTGAACATCGCGCGCGGTTTCATCACCGATCATCCGGTCCTGCTGCTCGACGAGCCCACGGCATCGCTAGACGCAGCCAATCGCCAGGTCGTCATCGATCTCATCGCGGGCAAGAAGGCGCAAGGCGTGGCGTTGCTGGGGATCTTCCATGACCACGATGTGAGACATGCCGTGGCGGATCAGATCATCGATGTTTCCGCATTCGCTGCCGGCAGGCCCGCGGCATGACACGGCTTTCCGATACCCCGCTGGTGCATCCGACAGCCAAGATCGTCGAAAGCACATTGGGCCGCTATACGGAGGTTGGAGCCGGTTGCACCGTGGCGCATTCCGAGATCGGGGACTATTCCTACTGCGTCGAGAACACCCAGATCGCCTTTGCGAAAATCGGCAAGTTCGCGAACATCGCGAGCCATGTGCGCATCTATGCCAGCATGCACCCGATGGAGCGGGCTTCGCAGCACCATTTCAGCTATCGTTCGTCGTGGTATTTCGACGGCGAAAGCGACGATCAGGATTTTTTCGACTGGCGCGCCGGGCAGGGGATCTCGATCGGTCATGACACCTGGGTCGGCCATGGCGCCGTGATCATGCCGGGGGTGCGCATCGGCAATGGTGCAATTGTCGGCGCCAATGCCGTGGTGACAAAGGATGTCGCGGCTTTCGCGGTTGCTGTCGGGGTCCCGGCGCGCACGATCAGGCAGCGGTTTTCCGACGACATCGCAAGCCGCATCGATGCGCTTGGCTGGTGGGACTGGGAGCATGAGCGGCTGCATGCCGCGCTCGCGGATTTCCGGTCGCTGCCGGTTGAAGCGTTCCTCGCCCGTCACGGCTGACGGGAGCTATCGAGCCGCGGTTTGTGGTGGAGATCATCACGTTTTCGGCGGCTGAGGCCCGGTAGACATTTCCACACTCCTATTCAGCCGGCCCGACCTGCAGTTCAGGCGGCGAAGCCGTGCCTTTTCATTGTCGACAGAATGGTTGGCGAGGCTTGAAAAGCCCTTGGAAACTCTGGGTTTCGCGTCCTGTCGCCAGGGTGCTGTGGATCGTTACAAAACTGACATCAAACCGACATTGCAGCTTCACACGCCTCCGATAGTCCAGCTTGCAGAGACTTCCAAATCCGGATGATCGCAAGGGACATTGATTATGCTTGAGCTGACCGAAGTGACGCGCCGTTTCGGCGCCAACACCGCAGTCGACGCCGTGAGCCTGTCCATTCCCGAAGGACAGATGGTCGGCATCATCGGTCGCTCGGGTGCGGGAAAATCCACGCTGCTGCGCATGATCAACCGGCTGACGGGCGTCAGCGACGGAGTGATCGCGCACTCCGGACGCGTGGTTTCGACCTTGACCGGCCGCGAACTCAGGAACTGGCAGCGCGATTGCGCAATGATCTTTCAGCAGTTCAACCTGGTGCCACGGCTGGACGTGGTGTCGAATGTCCTGCACGGCACGCTCAACATGCGCTCGACTTTCTCGACCATGTTCAATCTGTTTCCCCGCGAAGATATCCTGAGGGCGATCTCAATTCTCGAGCGTCTTGGCGTTGCCGAGAATGCGCCCAAGCGCGCCGAGGCGCTGTCGGGCGGGCAACAGCAGCGTGTCGCCATCGCCCGCGCGCTGATGCAGTCACCGAAGCTGATCCTCGCCGACGAGCCGATCGCCTCGCTTGATCCGCTCAATGCACAGATCGTGATGGACGCCCTCAGGGACATCAACCGAGATGAGGGCATCACGGTCGTGACCAACCTGCACACGCTCGATACCGCGCGCAACTATTGTGAGCGCATCATCGGCATGGCACAGGGCAAGGTGGTCTTCGACGGCAAGCCCGATGCTCTGACCACCGAAGCCGTTCGCGCCATCTACGGATCGGGCGCCGATGGCGAGGAAATTTCCGAATCCATGACCTCTACGAGCCTGCGGACCCAAGGCCGCCCCGCCGATGTCAAGGCGCGAACCAATGCGTCTGGCAAAGTGGTCCTGGAGACAACCTGACTCCTAAGGTTCGCCGGCTCGGCCAGCGGACCTTGTTGAGCATCAACCCTTTCGCCTGCCCATTCTACCAACCCTTGAACGGAGACAAGCCTATGATGAAAACAATCCTCGTGGCGGCAACCGCCGCACTGCTGTCCACCAGCGCCTTTGCTCAGGACTCGATCAGCGAATTCCGCATCGGCATCCTCGGCGGCGAGAACGCCCAGGACCGCCTGACGTCGAACGAGTGCCTGCGCGCCTATGCCGAGGAAGCTCTCGGCGTGCCGGTCAAGCTGTTCACCCCTGCCGACTATGACGGCGTGATCCAGGGCATGCTTGGCGGTTCGATCGACATGGCGTGGCTCGGCGCGTCCTCCTACGCCAAGGCCTATCTGACGGATCCGGAGTCGGTCGAGCCGGTGCTCGTCAAGACCAACCTCGACGGTTCGTTCAGCTATCACTCGATCGGTTTTGCCCGCAAGGACAGCGGCATCACGTCGCTGGAAGACATGAAGGGCAAGACCTTCGGTTTCGGTGACCCGAACTCGACCTCCGGCTATCTCATTCCATCGATCGAAATTCCGCAGGCAACCGGCGCTTCCATGGAAAGCGGCGATTACTTCGGTGAAGTCAAGTTCACTGGCGGCCACGAGCAGACCATCGTCGCCGTTGCCAATGGTGAAATCGACGCCGGCGTGACCTGGGCAGACGGTCAGGGCAACTGGGAAGACGGCTACAATTCCGGCGCCCTTCGCAAGGCCTCGGATTCCGGCGTTGTCGACATGAACGAAATCGTCGAAATCTGGAAGTCGAAGCCGATCCCTGAAGGTCCGGTTACCCTGCGCAAGGCGCTTCCGCAGGATGTCAAGGACACGATGATCGAACTGGTCGGCTCCATGCATGAAAAGGATCCGCAGTGCGCCTACAACATCGCCGCCGGCGAGACCGCAGGCTTCAAGCCGATCACCCATGAGGCCTACGAAACCATCGTGGCCGTGCGCGAAGCGAAGACCAACTAAGGTACTTTCCCACACCTTTGGCGGGGAGCCATCCGGCTCCCCGCTTTCCATTCGTGAAGGATGCCGCCGATGAGCGACATGACCGCGCAGCAAGACAGCTCGGCCGCTTCCAAGGCCATCCGCGAGAACTATCTGGAGATGACCCGCCGGAAGCAGATGTATGGCGGCATATTTCTCATCATCTTCATCGCCCTGCTGGTCTCCGGGTTCAGGCTTGCGGATGCCCGCAATGCCGGCGGCTTCTGGGACGGCATAACCCAGATCTTCGAATTTCCTTCCGAAGTCCTCGCCGAGGGCATCGAGAAGGCTGCCCTGCTTCCCGCGCTGTTGCTGGAATTTCTGCCGTCGCTGATCGAGACGCTGAATATTGCGGCCGTCTCGACGCTTCTCGGTGCGGCAGCTGCCATCGTACTGGCGCTTCTGTCGACCCGGGGGCTGGCGCTTTGGCCACGGATGATCCCGGTGTTCAGGCGTATGATGGACGGCATGCGCGCGATCCCGGAAATCGTGATTGCGCTGGTCCTGATCTTCATTCTTGGCGGCGGGCCGGTTCCCGCGATGATCGCGATTGCCATTCATACCGCAGGCGCGCTTGGCAAACTGTTCTCGGAGGTTTCGGAAAATGCCGATCTGAAGCCGGTCGAGGGGCTTTCGTCGGTCGGCGCAAGCTGGAGCCAGAAGATGTGGCTCGGGGTCCTGCCCCAGGTTGCCCCGAACTGGTTCTCCTACGGGCTGCTGCGTTTCGAGATCAACATTCGCGCCTCTGCAATTCTCGGCTTCGTGGGATCGGGTGGCATCGGGCACGATCTGCGGCTCGCCATGCAGTGGGGCCAGGGGCGCTACGACGAAGTTGTGGCGATCTTCATTCTTCTGTTCGCCACGATTGTCTTCTTCGACCAGCTGTCGAGCCATTACCGCAACCGCCTCGTCAAGGGACACTGACATGAGCTCTCTCGATACGAGCCTGCTTTCGGGCGAGGAACTGCGCAATCAGGTCCTGAAAGGGTTCAGCCGAAAGCAGAAGCTGGCCTTTGCCGTGCCCGCCGTGATCCTTTTGTACCTGGTCTACGTGTTTTTCGCCTTTGACATTCCGGGCATCGCGGCGCGCGCCCGGCTCGACAATGCAGCAATTCTGGTCTCGGACTTCTGGACGCACAAGACCCATGTGACCCGGGACAACCGCAACAATGAGGTGACCGTATCGATCGAGGGCGAAACCAAGGGCCGCTATCCGGAAGGGATGCTGCCGGATTGGGTCGCGATGGAAAACGGGGTGACGCGGATCGATCTCGATCAGGGACATGTCGTGGTTTTCGACGACGATGGCGCCCGCTACACCGTGCCCGGCTACGGCGTGATCGACATCTCTCCGGAGGTTGGTGGGCTGAACCTTTCGGTGCCGGAGGGCGAAATGCCGGACTGGATCAGCGCCTCGAGAACGCGCGTGGCGGTGACAACGCCTCAGGGACGTTTCAGCTATACCCGCAACAGGACCGAAGTTTTCAGGTATGAGGCGGGATGGGAGCTCTTCTTCTTCACGCTCGACAGCCCGTTTTACGGCAAGTCTGCTCTCGAACTTGTCAAACTCGCGACCGTCGGCGAGCGGGTCGATCCGGCCTTGCCCAACCTGTTTGCCATGGTCCGGGACTTCTGGACCAATGCGATGTGGCGGCATGGCGATGTGGCATGGGCGTTGTTCGAAACCATCCTGATGGCGTTTCTCGGCACGATGGGCGCCGCGTTGATCGCATTGCCACTGGCATTCCTGGCGGCTGGAAACTTCTCGCCTTCGCGGCCAATTCTCTTTCTTTTGCGCCGTGTCTTTGATTTTCTGCGTGGGGTCGACGGGCTTATCTGGACCATCATTCTGTCCAGGGCCTTTGGCCCCGGTCCGATGACCGGTGCGCTGGCGATCCTGCTCACCGATACCGGGACCTTCGGCAAGACGTTCTCCGAGGCGCTGGAAAACATCGACGGAAAGCAGGTCGAGGGCGTTCAGTCGACAGGTGCATCGCGCACCCAGCAGGCCCGGTTCGGCGTCATTCCTCAAGTTACGCCTGTGCTTTTGAGCCAGGTCCTGTACTTTCTCGAATCGAACACCCGCAGTGCGACGGTGATTGGCGCGATCGTTGGCGGCGGCATCGGTTTGTTGCTGACACAGGCCATCGCCACCCAGAAGGACTGGGAAGAAGTGAGCTATTACATAATCCTGATCATCCTCATGGTGATGGCGATGGATACATTGTCTGGCTGGCTCAGAAGCCGCCTGATCGGACGGACGTCATAGATATGAGATATGCACTCTACTTCACGCCGGAAGCCGGCACGGAGCTCGCAACGCTCGGCGACACCTGGCTTGGACGCAGTGCCGCGACAGGCAGAACGATCGAGCAGCCGGACTTCCCCGGGCTTCCGGGAAGCGAACTCGCCAGCTTTACCGGTCCAGCGCGGCGCTACGGGTTTCACGGCACGCTCAAGGCGCCTTTTCGTCTGGCGGAGGACGCAAGTGAAGCCGGGCTTCTGGAGACGATGCGGTCCTTTGCATCCGAGACGCCCGCCTTCGAGATTGCCGCCCTGAAGGTCGATCTGCTGGAGGGATTCCTAGCTCTGACGCCGGACGGCTCCGCCGATGAACTCAACAGCTTTGCCAATCGTGTGGTGGAGCATTTCGAACCCTTTCGCGACGAGCTTACCGAGAGCGAAATCGAGCGCCGGAACCCGGACAGGCTCTCCTCTGCCGAACTGAAGAACCTGCTGCGTTGGGGCTATCCCTACGTCTTCGATCTGTTCCGGTTCCACATGACGCTCAGCAGCCGGCTGCCCGGCTCCGATGCGCCGCGCGTCATGAGCGCCGCGACCCGGTATTTTGCGCCCGCGCTCAATGGCCCCGTTCCCGTCAGAACGCTTGCGCTCTTTGTCGAACCTGAGCCGGGTGCGCCGTTTCGAATCCATAGCCGGATGCCTCTTGCAACCGGCCAACAACACAGAAAGACAGCTTGAATGAACACCGAGACAGTTCTGACCAATGCACGCCTGGTCTTGAAGGATGAGATCATATCCGGCGCCGTGGTCGTTCGTGACGGCGTGATTGCCGAGATTTCCGAAGGCCATTCCGGCAGCGGTGTGGACATGGAAGGCGATTACCTGATGCCGGGCCTCGTCGAGCTGCATACCGACCATCTCGAGGCGCATTATTCGCCACGTCCCGGGGTTCGCTGGAACGCCATATCGGCGATCCAGTCACATGACGCGCAGATTGCGTCTTCCGGCATTACCACGGTGTTTGACTGCCTCCGCCTGGGCTCGGATGAGGATGACGGTTTCAAGGTCGGCGAAATGCGGGCGATTGCCGATGCGCTTGAAGCGGCGCGGTCGGAGAACCGCCTGCGCGCGGATCACCTGATCCATCTGCGCTGCGAAGTGTCGGCTTCCGATGTGCTCGACCATTTCGCTGATTTCCGGACCGATGGCCAGGTGCGGCTGGCGTCGCTGATGGATCACGCGCCCGGTCAGCGTCAGTTCCAGACCATGGAACAGTATACGCTCTACTACAAAACCAAGCGCGGGCTCTCCGATGAGGCCTTTGCCCATTTCGTCGCCCGTCGGCAGGAGTCGTCCGCGCGCTATTCGGATCAGCATCGCAAGGCGATCGCAGATGCCTGCGCCGAACGGGGCATCACCGTCGCCAGCCATGATGATGCAACACTCGATCATGTCGCGGAAGCCGCCGGATTTGGTGTGCGGCTCGCCGAGTTCCCCACCAGTGTCGAAGCCGCGCGAGCCTCGCACGACGCGGGCATGAGTGTCCTCATGGGCGCGCCGAACGTGGTCCGGGGTGGATCGCATTCGGGCAATATTGCCGCTTCAGATCTTGCCAGGAATGGGGTTCTCGACGTTCTCTCCTCGGATTATGTGCCGTTCAGTCTCATTCACGCGCCTTTCGTTCTGGCCGATGAAATTGAAGACATTGATCTCGCCTCGGCGATCCGGCTGGTGACGGCCACACCGGCGGAAACTGTCGGTCTTGATGATCGTGGGAGCCTTGAGGCCGGCAAGCGCGCCGACATCGTTCGGGTTCGTCGCGACACCGGCGTCCCGATTGTGCGTTCTGTCTGGCGGCAGGGCGAACGGGTCGCCTGATGATGAACGCATCGGTCGACTGTAGTCGGAACCCGGCAGTGGATTGCGGCCGCCTCATCGTGGTGCTCGGGCCCAGCGGGTCAGGCAAGGATACCTTGATGTCGCATGCCCGCCGGGCGCTCGGGCAACATGCTTCGGTGCTGTTCGTGCGCCGCGCCATCACCCGGCCGGCCGATGCCGGTTCCGAAGATCATGTTCCGATGAGTGAGGCGGAATTCGACACGGCCCTCGATGCCGGAGACTTCTCGCTGACCTGGTCGGCCAATGGTCTGAGATATGGCTTGCCGCGCGAGATGGTCGATCATCTTGCTCAAGGGAATGTGGCTGTCGTCAACGGGTCGCGCGCTGTCTGGGAGACCATCCGCAGCGTCTTTCCCACGGCTTTCGCCGTGGAAATCAGGGTGGACCGCGATGTTCTGGCGCAAAGGCTCGAGGCGCGGGGCCGTGAAAGCCGGTCCGAGATTGCAGCGAGGCTGGAACGGGCAGGGGCGCTGGAGCACAGTTTCGAGGCCGACCATGTGATCGACAATTCAGGACCTGCGGATGTCGCCGGGACCGAACTGGTCAGCGTGATCCGTTCTGCGCTTGCGACGGGCGCTTGAACCTTCCGGGAAGTGCTCGCCGAACCTGCTGTTCATGCGTCGTCTGGTCGCCGGCAGCCTTCCGGCTGAGCCGGTCTAATCGTCGTCTTCATCGGAATCCGGACCGCCATCGAGCCTGTGTTTGATGGCAAGTGCATAGATGACATTGAGGACATTGCGATCCTGCACATCGGGATCGCTCAGCGCCAGCAGCGAGGCGCGAACCAGACGTTTGCTGGTGGCCTTGGGACAATGCTTGAAGACATAGTCGTGAAGTTCCACATCGGACAGCCCCATATAGGCACCTTCGATCAATGCGTCGTAGACCTTCCGGATCTTCTTCTTCGGCATTTGCGCCCCCTGCTTGCCGCGACATAGGCAGTTGCCGGTCCCCGATCGGCTGAATGGTCCGGCCAGCAACAACCTTTCAATCATGGATATGAAGCCCGAATGTCTTGTCGGAGCCTCAATCCAGACAATGAATAGGCGGGACGATTGTCACAAACAACCGCTGTTGCGGTCCTTCCAGATCCGAATTTTCGCATTTCGGAGCACAAGATCAACCAACGCTACGCACCAAGTTTCTGTAACGCTAAATTAACATAAACTAAACTTTAAGGGGCAAATATATGGGGGTGGATCAAAGGTCTGCGTGAGCGTCGAACCTGATCGTCGACGCATGCTGGAATGAACGAGTTTTTGGGAACCACTTGAGTTCCGTGGGGGGAATGAGATTGAACTCTGATATCAACCAGTCGCAGAAGACGGGCACCTTCAAGCAGGGAATTACCCGAAAAATCGCGATTACAGTTATTCTCGTCAACATTCTCGGTCTGGCGGTGACCAGTTTTGCGATCTCGCAAATGGCCGGAGCTGACCATATCGAATCTGCACAACGAAACTGGATCAAAGACACGGTCCAGATCGGCGATCAGGCGGCAGGAGGGGTTAAGTGGGGAAAGACCGAAGTCGTGCGATCGGCTTATCAGGTGTTTCAGGATGATCCACAACTCGCACTCATCGGGTTTGCGGCCTTCAACCAGGCCGGTGAGCAGGTTGACATTTGGAGCCGTGCGGAAACACCGTCTCAAACCTTGAACGATCTGCTCAACACTGACCCGGGTCCGCTGACAGAAACTGTCTTGAGCCAGGGCGAAAACGTGATTGTCATATCGGCCCCTCTGCCGGCGGGAAAGGACGGCGTATCCATCGGACAGATCCGTACGGTATGGACCACCGCTGATATCACTGCGTCGTCGCGAGAGTTCGCGTTGAAAGCGATGGGATGGCAGATCGCCGTTCTTCTTCTTGTTGTCGCTGTTCTGCTGTTTGCAATGCGACGGTTCGTTGGCCGTCCGCTGGCCCTGGTCAACGAGCGGATTGGTTCGTTGCAGGCCGGTGATTATGACAGCGCGATCCCGCATGCGACAAAGGACGACGAGATCGGCGTCGTCGCACGTGCGCTTGCGCATTTCTGCGATGCATCTCGTGCGAAGCTGGTTTCCGACGCAGAAATGGCACGTCAACGTGAAGCGCTGGATGCCGAGCGGGAAGCAAACATGAGCCAGGCCGAGAAATCGGCATCCGTGCAACGCCACGTGGTTGACGAACTTGGCCGCGCGCTTGAAAAACTCGCCGCCGGCGATCTCACCGCCCGGGTGCCGGATCTCGGCGGGGAGTTCTCCCAGCTTCAGGAAAACTTCAATCGCGCGTCTGCCTCGCTTGAGAAAACGATCGGGACAATTGGCAGCGCCCAACAGTCCGTGCGTGAAGCTTCCGACAGCCTGGGGACATCCACCGACGAATTGGCCCGCCGCACCGAGCAGCAGGCGGCGGCATTGGAGCAAACCGCGGCTTCGCTCGACGAAATCACGGGTACGGTCAAGGATTCATCGACGCAGGCAACCGAAGCGGGCGAACTGGTCGGATCGACGCGATCGACCGCGGCAAGCTCCGTCAGCGTTGTCCGTTCTGCGATCGAAGCAATGAGCCTCATCGAGGAATCTTCTTCCAGGATTGCCAAGATTTTGAAGGTTATCGACGATATTGCTTTCCAGACCAACTTGCTGGCCTTGAACGCCGGCGTCGAGGCCGCCCGCGCCGGAGAGGCGGGGAAAGGGTTTGCGGTGGTTGCACAGGAAGTGCGCGAACTCGCCGGCAGGTCCGCAGGTGCGGCAAAGGAAATCAAGGAACTGATCGAGCAAAGCGGGGCTCAGGTGAGCACCGGCGTCGAACTGGTCAACAAGAGCGGCGATTCGATGACGATGATCGAGGAACAGATTGCCCAGGTTGCCTCGAAGATCGAAGTGATTGTGCGGTCAGCCCGGGAGCAAGCGGGCAGTCTTTCGCAGATCAACACCGCCATCAATGAAATGGACACGATGACGCAGAAAAACGCGGCCATGGTTCAGGACAGCAACACCTCATCGCAGAAGCTGGCCAGTGAATGCGAACGCCTGGCTGAAGTCGTTCGATCCTTCAATTTGACCGGAAATACAGCCGAAACGGTTGCAGCGAAACCGGTCAGTGCCCGTATGGCCACGCGCAAATCACCACCTGCGGCCCCGGTCTTGAGAACAAACGGCAATGCCGCGCTCGCCCAGGCGGAGGCTTGGGAGGAATTCTGATCAGGTCTTGCATGAACAACGCATTTTGTACCGGCCGTGCGCCAAACCTTCAAAACCGAGGAGAAACTCCGATGAAATCCAACCGAATCCTGACTGCCCTGCTTGTTTCCACCGTTTGCGCTCTTGCGCCGGCAACTGTTCTTGCGGAAGAGGCCCATGTAGCGCCGATCAAAGCCTTCATCAGCGAGAATGTTGAGGGATGGTTGACGGATCCTGTGATCATAAGCGCAATCAAGGAGCAAAATGCCGAGACCGGCGATCTCTCACAGTCAGGAATTGACGAACTCGACAAGGAATGGCGGGCGCAGGCAACGGCGGCAGACAAGCCGTTCGTGGACGAAGTGCTTGCCCGCGAGATCTCCCAGTTCCTGATGGAAAAGAAAGACGCTGCCGGGGGTATGATCACCGAAATGTTTGTCATGGACGCAAAGGGTCTGAATGTCGGCCAGAGCGACGTCACGTCGGATTACTGGCAGGGCGATGAAGCCAAATGGCAAAACACCTATGGCGAGGGCGCCGGAGCCGTCTTTGTCGACGGGGTCGAGGAAGATGAATCCACCCAGGCCTTGCAGTCCCAGGCCAGCATGACGATCTCCGATCCGGACAGTGGCGAACCGATCGGTGCGATCACGGTTGGAATCAACCTCGACATGCTCTGATACCCGGCTCACCATGTCCCGTTGCCGGGACCGGCAATTGAAGACGCAATATCGACGCCGTGCAACGGCTCTGTGAAGACCTCACGGGCTCGTTGCGCGGCGTTTGCCGTCTGCGCGGTAGAAACCGGTCTGCGTCGCGAAACGTCTCCGGAATTCCCTCGAGACGAGGTGTTCCCGCAAGCACGGTTTTTTGCTGTTGTCACAATTGACTGGCATCCTTGCCTGATCGTCGATGACGCCTGCTTGCCGGAGAATTGCCCAAATGAAGCTCGTCCACATCTCGGATATACACCTCAATCCCCATCCCATTCTCGACCTAGATCCGATCGCAAATTTCATATCCTGTCTGGCCTATGTGGAAGATCATGACCTCGATGCCGGGAGGGTCGTGATTACGGGCGACCTCACCCATTTCGGCGACCGGGAAAGCTACCGCGAACTGAAGGACATCCTTGCCGACAGCAAGTTGCAGGGTCCGCTCGCTCCGAGGCTGTTGATTGGCAATCACGACGATCGCGAGATGTTCGCCAAGGTTTTCAATGAGACCGCGCTCGACGAAAGCGGTTTCGTGCAATGGACCGAGGAAACCCCGGCGGGTCTGTTCGTCTACCTCGACACGGTCGATCAGGGCCGGCACGGCGGCCGCTATTGCGAGGCGCGGATGGAATGGCTCGCGCGCGTGCTGGACGGTGTGCGCGGGAAAGGCACGCGTGCCTATCTGTTCATGCATCATAACCCGGTGCGCGTGCATGTGGCGAATGCGGACATCATCGGCCTCATCAATGAGCGCGAGTTTCAGGCGCTGCTGCGATCCTACAATGACGTGATCGCCCACATGTTTTTCGGCCATTGCCATTACACGCTGAGTGGGGCATTTGCAGGAATTCCCTATTCGGCGCCGCGGTCGACAAACCATGCCTGCTGGCCGGATTTCTCCGGACAGATCAACCGGATGGGCTACGGCGACCTTTCTCCAAACTACAATGTCTGCTTCCTCGAATCCGAGAGCTCCGTGGTGCACACGATCGACTTTCTCGATGCGGATAAGGTTCAGTGGGAGGTCGGAACCGACGAATCGCTGGCGCAGGTGAGCCTTTAGCCGGGTCAATCCGGCACAGAAATTATACAAAAGACAATGACATTGACATTTGTATAGTGACGCGCGATTGTCTCGGCAAAAGGGAGACCAACTTGCGCAACAAACGTTCGACCGAAGATGTGGCAATGGGAATTCGCAGACGGGTGTTCGAGCACTCCATGCGCAACAATGGCGGCTATCTCAGCCAGGCCTGTTCCGCCGCCGAACAACTTGCCTTTCTCTACAACGAGGCGCTCAATCTGGGTGAACCAACATTGCCCGCCGTTCCCAAGCCTTTTGCCGGCGTGCCCTCCGCGGACAATCCGGACTACGTGACCGGCGCAGGCTACAATGGTCCTTTTGAACCGCAATATGACCGCCTTTTCATTGCCCCGGCACATTACGCGCTCGTCGCCTATGCGACGCTGATTGAAACCGGCCGCATGGATGCCGAAGGCCTCGAGATGTTCAACAAGGACGGCTCCTCGGTCGAGATGATCGGAGCGGAACACTCTCCGGGCATGGAAGTGCACAACGGTACGCTGGGCATAGGCCTTTCGACCGGGGCAGGGCTCGCTTGGGGCCGCAAACGCCGCGGCGAGAAGGGGCAGACCTGTGTCTTCATGTCCGATGGAGAAGTGCAGGAAGGCCAGACCTGGGAGGCCGTCCAGGCCGCCGCCCACCACGGTATCGACAATCTCTGGGCGCTGATGGACGTCAACGACCAGCAGTGCGATGGCGCGATGAGCTCCGTGATGGAGGTCCGCGATATTGCCGCCAAGTTCAGGGCCTTCGGCGCGGTCTGCGTCGAGATCGATGCGCATGATCTTGACGCCATGCGTCAGGCCAAGGCCGAGCCGCACGAGGGATCTCCTCTGATCATCCTGGCCCGTTCGTCTCCGACCAAAGGGATGAGCTTCCTGCAAAAACGTTTCCCGCGTCTGCACTACGTGCGTTTCAAATCAGAGGAAGAACGGGCTGAAATGAACACCTCGATTGCCGCCGAGCTCGGTATCGACCCAATCGAACTGGAGACGCACTGATGGTTGAGATGGTCAATCGCCCATACGCCTCTGCATTCGAGGCCTTTGCGGTCAAGAATCCCGATGTCCTGTGCCTGTCGGCCGACCTGACCTCGTCATGCGAGATCGACGGTTTTCGCGACCGGCATCCCGATCAGTTCCTCTCGCTCGGCATGGCCGAGCAGAACATGATGAGTTTCGCAGGTGGCCTCGGGCTCGCCGGATACCGGCCTTTCCTGCACTCCTTCGGCGTGTTTTTGTATCGGCGCCCCTATGACCAGCTGATGGCGTCTGTCGCCTATCCGCGCCGCAAGGTGCGGCTTATGGGGTTCCTGCCGGGGATCACCACGCCTGGCGGCATGAAGCACCAGGCGATCGAGGATGTGGCGGTGATGCGGTCGATCCCGAACATGTCGATCCTGGAGACCGGGGATGCGACGGAGGTCGAGAGCATCTGCGAGGCGGCCGATTCAATCGACGGTCCGGTCTATTGCCGGGTCCTGCGCGGCTCGGTGCCGCGGCTGTTCGATACGCCGATCAAGGTGGGTGAAATGCGCGAACTCGCTTTGGGCGAGGATGTGCTTGTGGTCACCTCCGGCATTGCCACGGAAGAGGCGCTGCGCGCCCGCGATGCATTGTCGAAGGCCGGGGTGTCGATCCGGCATCTTCACATCAACACCATCAAGCCGTTCGGCGAAGAGGCCCTGCTCGATCACATCGGCTCGGTTTCCAAGGGGGTGGTTGTGCTTGAAAACCATGTGGTGGCCGGCGGCGTCGGTTCGCAGGTGGCCGAGATCATGGCGGAGAACGGCGTTGGCAAGCCGCTGGTGCGTTTGGGCCTTCAGGACACCTATGCCCACGGCGGGTCGCGGGGTTACCTGATGAAGCATTACGGGCTTGATGCCGGTGCGCTGGTGCGCGGTATCGAGAAGGTGATGGGGATTTCAACCGGGATCGACGAAGCCGAACTCGCAAGCGCCCGTGTCGACGCGGTCCATTCCGCGGTCAAGGCCGAGGCGCTGTAATCATGCAAGGCGACGATCGTTTCCGGGTCCGCTACAGGCTCAAGGCTGAGGACGGACGTGACGCGGAAATCCGCGCCACAGGCATCGCACTTGAACAGACGGTGGAAATCCCGGGCGATATCGTACCGGAAGGCTATATCAGTGACCAGATCGTCGGCCAGATCGAGGATATTCGTGAAACCGGCGGGGACTGGTACGAGACAACCATCTCCTACAGTCCCGACAGCGCCGGCGATGAGGTTATCCAGCTCATCAACGTGATCTTCGGAAACTCGTCGATCCAGCAGAATATCCGCGTTGTCGGGTTTGAGCCGGGTGATGCGATCCGTTCCCGTTTCCAAGGCGCACGTTTTGGCGTCGAAGGGATCCGCGAGCTTGTCAGCCGCGATGCCGGAGGTCTGATTTCGCCCGTGATCAAGCCGCAGGGTTCAAGCGTTGCGGAACTGGCCGACATTGCGCGTCGGTGCGTTCTCGGCGGGGCCGACATCATCAAGGACGACCACGGGCTGGCCAATCAGAAGATGGCGCCGTTTCGCGAACGGGTGACGGCGATCAGCGAAGCGGTGGCGGAAGCCAACGCGAAATGCGGCGGATCGGCGCGGTATTTCGTCAACGTGACCGGTCACACGGGATATCCGGTGGACGAGGCGTTTCAGGCCAAGGAAGCCGGGGCGGGCGGAGTGCTGCTGATGCCCGGCCTGATGGGGTTCGGCGTCGTTCAGGCACTGTCGCGCGACAGGTCCTTTGGTCTTCCGATCATGACCCATCCGAGTTTTACGGGTCCATTTGTGCTGACGCCGGAAACCGGGGTCGAGCATGCGCTGATGTATGGCGTGTTTCAACGTCTGGCGGGATCGGACATTTCGGTGTTCCCGAATGTCGGCGGACGCTTCGGCTTCAGCGTCGAGGAATGCCGCTCGATCGCTGACGCGTGCCGTGACCCGAACGGCATCGGAAAGCCGATGATGCCGAGCCCGGGCGGCGGAATGAGTGTCGAGCGCGCCCACGACATGGTGTCGATGTACGGACCCGACGTCGTCTACCTTCTCGGCGGCAGTCTCTTGCGTGCCGGTGACAAGATCGGAGAGGCGGTGCGCGCGATGCGTGACGCTGTCGACCGGGCCGCCGCCATCTGATCATCCTCAATCTTAATCTCGACTGACAGAAAAGGCGGCTTGATGGCCGCCTTTTCTGTGTTCGATGGATGCATCACGCAATGCACGCAATCGGCTTCCTCCCGACATGAAAAAGGGCCGCATCCAGGGGATGCGGCCCAAGGCGGTCCTGGGAGACCTGTCCCAAATGCTCCTAGCGCGGAGGCAGGGGCATCCATTCGGTCATGGCGACATCGGCATGGGCGAACTGCGGCATGTTGGCCGACAGGTCTTCCATGTTCTTGATGTCGTTTTCATTCAGGAAGTCCTGGGTGATCAGCGTCGGCGGAACGACAACCTGCGCACCCGGATCACCACCGGTGAGCATGATGGCAAGCGCGCGCACCGAAACCTCGCCGACAACGGCCGGGTTGGTTGCAACAGTCGCCGCCCAGGCGCTGTCAGGCTCGCGCATGGCCGAGATGTCCGCGGTGGACACGTCGGCGGAGTAGATCTTGACGTCTTGCGACAGGCCGGCTTCGTCGACGGCGATCTTCACACCCTTGGCGAATTCGTCATAGGGAGCGAAGAATACCGAGATGTCGGGATTGGCCTGCAGCACCGAACGGGCCTGGTTGGCGTTCGAATTTGCAATCGGGTTGTCGAGGGTGCCCATCTGGGCGGCTTCGACGATGCCCGGATTGGCTTCCTTGACCTCTTCCCACGCCACGTGACGGCGATCAAGCGGAGCGATGCCGGGGACGTAGACGTAGCCGGCCTTCCACTCGGTGCCGTTGTCGGCAATCGCCTGTTCGAGAGCGAGCTTGCCCAGGAGATAGTCCGACTGTTCGATCTGCGGGATGGCGTCGTTTTCGACGTTGACGTCAAAGGCGACAACCTTGATGCCCGCATCCACGGCGCGCTGGGCTGCTTCCTTCATGGATTCGGTCAGACCGTGCTGGATGATGATGCCATCCACGCCAAGCGCGATGGCCTGATCGACCATGTCGGCCTGAAGGGCGGCGTCCTGACGGCTGTCGAACACGCGAAGGTCCACGCCAAGCGCCTTGGACTGTGCCTCGACACCGGACAAATAGGCCTGGAAGAAGTCGCCGGTCGAAAGATAGCGCACCAGCGCAATCTTGACGTCACCGGGATTGTCGAGCGGCGCCGGTATGTCCTGCGCCTGGGCGATGGCGCCGAGCGGCAGGGCTGCCGCGGCGGCGAGACCGGCAAACATTGCCAGTGCTTTTCTGCGTATCAGTTTCATTTCGTTTCCTCCGTTTGTATTTGCTTCTGGTCAGTGGCTCCCGGCTTTGCGGGCCGACAGCGAGAACGTGAAAATAAGCGCCAGGACGAGCACGAACCCCTTGATGAAGTCCTGCGTGTAGTAGGGCGCATTCATCATGGTGAGGCCCTGCAGCAGAATGCCGACGAACAGCGCGCCCATGGCGGTTCCGAAGGCATTGGGCTTGGCAGCACCCAGAACCGCAAAACCGATAAGGGCCGCAGCCACGGCATCAAGCAGCAGGTTGGTGCCTGATGCGATGTCGCCCCGACCGAGCCGGGCTGCAAGCAGCATGCCGCCCACAGATGCGAGCACGCCGGAGATCATGTAGGCCATGATCTTGTAGTTGTTTACGTTGGTGCCGGTGAGGCTTGCGGCGCGCTCGTTCGAACCGATGGCGTACATCAATCGGCCGTGACGGGTGAGTTCAAGGAACCCCCAGACCAGAATGCCGATGACGATCAGAAAGATCACCGGAGCGGGCAGGAGGTTTTCCAGCATGAAATCGAACCTGTGGCGACCGAGCGACAGGAACAACGGCGAAAAAGCACCTTCGGCGGTCGAGCCGTCGGGCAGGGTCATGCCAACGGCAATCGAGCGGCCTTCGGTGGGAATGCGCTGCAGGCCCACCAGCAGGAACATCATTCCCAGTGTCGCAAGCAGATCCGGGATCTTGGTCTTGACGATCAGCAGACCGTTGATCAGGCCGATGAATGCCCCCATTGCCAGGCAGGCGATGATCGCCACGAAGGCGGATTGCTCAAGCACCACCATCATGTAGGCAGACAGCATCATCGAAGACGTGGCCACGGACCCGATCGACAGATCGAAGCCGCCGACCACCAGGGTGCAGGTCACGCCAAGTGCGAGAATGCCGGTAATCGCCACCGACTGGAAGATGAAGACGGCGCTGCGCGGTCCGGCGAAACCGTTGGCGAAGACCGAGAAGAAAATCACCAGACCCAGCAGCAGCGCAAGAAACCCGTAGCGGATGGCAAGATCGATGGCGCTTGAGGAACGGGGCGCGGGCCTCGCGGGCCGGGATGCCGCGCTTGCGGCGGGTTGGGTCTGATCGGGATGGATGCTCATGCGAATGCTGCCTCTTCGGGCTGCCCGGCTTGTTCCGGCGCAGACCCTGTTACCGCTGTCAGGATCTCGTTGAGATCCACGTTCTGATTGATGAATTCCGCTGTGATCGAATGCTCTGTCATGACCACGATCCGGTCGGCCACCTCAAGCGCCTCGTCGAGTTCGGAGACGAAGACAAGGGTTGCGCGATTGGCGGCGGTCTCGCGGATCTTTCGGCCGATGTCCCGGCGTGCACGGATGTCGACCCCCTGGAAGGGTTCATCGAGCAGGAGAAGCCGGCACTCTTCGGCGAGCCAGCGCGCGAGCATGATCTTCTGCTGGTTGCCGCCAGACAGCGTGTTGATCCCGTCGGCTTCACCCTGGCAGACCACGGACAGATCCCGGATCATGGTGTCGGCGGTCTCACGCTCCTTTCGACGGTTGACAAAGGAGAGCCGCGAATAGCGCGACAGGAACGGGAGCGTGATGTTGCGGGTCAGGTTGAAATCGGCAATCACCGCATTGTTGGCCCGGTCCTTGGGCGACATGAACACCCCGCGCGCAATCGCCGCCTTGGCGCTCGACGGCGCATAGTGCGTGCCGTCCAGCTTCATGCTGCCGCTTTCAGGCTGACCAAGGCCAAAGAGACACTGGGCGAGGGCGGTCTTGCCGCTTCCCAGAAGCCCGGTGACTGCAACAACCTCGTTCTCGGCCAGTTTCAGATCGAGCGGGCGGCTGCCGGGCAAAAGCTTCAGCGCGCTGACATCGAGAACCTGCTTGCCACGCTCGCCGATCCTGATGTCGGCATCGGTCATCTGGTGACCGAGCATCGCATTGACCGCGCCCTCGTAGTCGAGCGTTTCCCCTTCGAAGACACCGGAAATCTCGCCGTCGCGCATGGAAACGATGCGATCGGCGATCCGGCGAATGTCCGACATGCGGTGAGAGATATAAAGAACGGCAACGCCTTTGGCGGACAGTCTCTCGACTAGCGCAAACAGCCGTTCGGCCTCGGATGCGGAGAGCGAAGAGGTGGGCTCGTCGAGGATCAGCAGTTGCGGATTGTGGGCCATGGCCCGCGCAATGGCGATCAGCTGCCGGTCGGCGATGCCAAGTTCGGAAACGGGTTGGCGGACATTCAGCGCAAGACCCATCTGGCTGGCAATGCGCTCGGCTTCGGCGTTGTTCTGGCGGCGCTTGAGCACAAAGCCGTAGCCGGGCTCGGCCATCCGGTCGATCAGAAGGTTCGAAGCGACATCGAGGTCGGGAATCACGCCGTCATTGATGTTCTGGTGCACGGTCACGACCCCGGCCCGGATCGCCTCGGCGGGGTTCGACGGACGGAATGGTTTTCCAACAAGCGTGACCGATCCGGAATCCAGTGCGTGGACACCGCTGAGGATCTTGACCAATGTGGACTTTCCGGCGCCATTGGCTCCCATCAGCACGGTCACCGCGCCGGCGGGCAGCGATAGGTTCAGACCCTTCAGGACACGATTGTCGCCAAAGGATTTTTCCACGCCCACGAGATCGCAAAGAGTTTCGGTCATTCTGTCCTCCGAAAAGGATGAAAACAGCAGCGGTGACAAAAGTCAACATATATTGACAAATGAGTGAAATGGGCTTTAGGCTGCACGTTATTGCGGTCGTGAATGCCCGTCGGGAGGTTTCAATTGAATAACGAATACAAAGCCTTGTCGCCTGAAACGCTGGGTGAGCGCCTGGGTGAGCTTGACATCATGAAGCAGGCTGTCGGCAGCAATACGGCAAGCTGGACAGTGCGTGAAGTGGGCGACGGCAACCTCAATCTGGTCTTCATCGTCGAAGGCGAAGCTGGAAGCGTGATCGTCAAGCAGGCGCTTCCCTATGTGCGTCTCGTCGGCGACAGCTGGCCGCTGCCGCTCAAGCGGGCGTTCTTTGAATATCACGCCCTGACACGGCAGGAAGCGCGAGATCCGGGCAGCGTGCCGAAGGTGCTCTATTTCAGTGAAGAGCAGGCGCTGATCGTGATGGAACGGTTGCAGCCGCACATCATCCTGAGGCAGCAGACGATGGAAGGCCGCAAGGTCGACGGGTTGGGCAAGCGCATGGGCCTGTTTGCCGCGCGCACGGCCTTTCGCGGCTCGGACCTGTCCATGGCGGCGCCGGACAAGAAGGCCGACACCGCGCTGTTCGCCGGAAATGTCGAGCTTTGCGACATCACCGAATCGCTGGTCTTTACCGATCCCTATTACGATGCCGAGTTGAACCGGCATACGACCCCGCAACTCGACGGTATCGTCGCCGAGCTTCGCGCCGACGAGGCGCTCAAGGTCGAGGTTCAGCACATGAAGCGCGCTTTCACCTCCCGCGGCGAAACCATGTGCCATGGCGATCTGCACGCGGGATCGATCATGGTGACATCGGACGAAGCGCGGGTGATCGATCCCGAGTTCGCCTTCTACGGTCCCTTCGGCTTCGATATCGGCATGCTGATCGGCAACTATCTGATGGCCTACCACGCCATGCCTGCGCATATTTCCGATGCAGAGGCCTGCAAGGACTATCAGGAATGGATCCTGTCGGTGATCGAGGAAACCTGGTCGGTCTATTGTGCCGAGTTCCTCAGATTGTGGCGCACCGAACGCACCGGCATTCTGTATCCCGCAGCGCTCTACGAAGATCAGGGGCACCATTTTGCATCGGAAGCTGCGGCCCAGCAGTTGCTTGGCGAGATCTTCCGCGATCTCGTCGGCATTGCCGGCATCGAGATGCATCGCCGCATTCTCGGACTTGCCCATGTGGCGGAACTCGACACGATCGAGGACGAGGACCTGCGGGCGAAATGCGAGACCAAGTGCCTGAAACTCGGGCAGCTTCTTGTCATGAGCAGGAACCGTCTCACTGGAATGGACGCCGTCATCGCGGCGGCACGGCACACCGAATCCGGAGCAATGGCATGAAGGTTGGCGACACACACTATCAGTCGATCTGGTTTGACGGCGAAGCTGGTCGGGTCAAGATCATCGATCAGCGCTGGCTTCCGCACGAGTTCCGCGTCGTCGAGATCAACAGCCTGGACGAGTTCGCCACCGCTATCCGCGACATGTGGGTGCGCGGCGCTCCGCTGATCGGGGCAACGGCCGCTTACGGCATTGCGCTTGAAATGCAGCGCAACCCGTCAGATGCGGCGCTCAATTCCGCCTGGGACCTGCTTCACGAGACCAGGCCCACGGCCATCAATCTGCGCTGGGCGCTTGACGAGATGCGTCAGGTGCTCGCGCCCTTGCCCGAGAGCGAGCGGGCGGCGGCCGCCTTCCGCAAGGCCGCGGAAATCTGCGAGGCCGATGTGGAAACGAACCGGATGATCGGGGTTCACGGGCTCGAAATCGTCAAGAAGATTGCGGCCTCCAAGAAACCGGGCGAGGCCGTCAATATTCTGACCCATTGCAACGCCGGCTGGCTTGCAACGGTCGACTGGGGAACCGCGACATCGCCGATGTATCACGCGGTCGAAGCCGGAATTCCGATCCATGTCTGGGTCGATGAAACCCGGCCGCGCAACCAGGGCGCCCAGCTGACGGCCTGGGAAATGAACAGCCACGGAATTCCGCATCATCTGGTCACGGACAATGCCGGGGGACATCTGATGCAGCACGGCCAGGTCGACATGGTGATTGTCGGCACCGACCGGACGACGTCATCGGGCGATGTCTGCAACAAGATCGGCACCTATCTCAAGGCGCTGGCCGCGCATGACAACAATGTGCCGTTCTATGTGGCGCTGCCATCCTCTACCATCGACTGGACGGTGGATGACGGCGTGCGGGAAATCCCGATCGAAGAGCGTGACGACCGCGAGGTTACCCACGTGTTCGGACGTCTGGAAGACGGAACGGTGACTTCCGTGCAGATCTCCCCTGACGGGACACCCGGCGGCAATCCGGCCTTTGATGTGACACCGGCACGTCTTGTGACCGGGCTGATCACCGAGCGTGGTGTCGCCAAGGCGAGCCCCGAAGGGTTGCTGGAGCTGTTCCCTGAGCGCCGCAGCGCCGCGTAATCATGTTTTTGGAAGCCGGCCGGTTTTTCCGGCCGGTATCTGGGCCGCTTAGGCGAGTTCCATCATGGCGGCGGCGCAGCTCTGGCTCGTCACCATATGGGTCGCATAGCCGCCGCGCATCGCAGCGACGGCGGCCGCGACCCGGTCCTGTCCCACAGAAACCAGTATGCCCATGTCGCGGTGGCGCAACTGGTCGAGTTCGATGCCCATCATCCGGTCGTCCAGCGGCCCGCCGACAGGATCGCCTTTCGCGTCGATGAACCGTCCGCACAGAACGCCGACAGCGCCGTTGGCGATGTAGTCCTGCAGTTCCTTCTGGCTCGCAACACCGCTTGAGGCAACGTGGCTGTTGGGCAGGCAGGAGCCGACCGCAAAGAGCGTCTTGTTGCAATGGTTTATGGCATCGAGCTGGTTCGCGATAAGGGTTTCGGCGCGCAGCGTTTCAGCTATCTCCGCTGTGCTCAGAATGGCGGGGACGTGCAGGTTGATGCAGTTGGCCGAGAACTTTCGCGCCACGTTGGACGAGCAGACATCGGCGGAAAAGCCGTAGGGCGTCGCCATCGATCCGACCAGCTGCAGGACGGTCAGGTCCGGAATGACGGTCTGCTCCAGCTGCTCGGCGACGTCATAGATTGTCTTCCCCCAGGCCACACCCAAACGGTCACCAGGCTCCAGCAGGCTCGGCAGCCAGTCGGCCGCGCCGCGGATGATGCGGCTTGCCTGATCGTCGGCGGTACCGCTGCCATCGGGAAGGATATAGGCGGCCTTCAGCCCGAACCGCTCGCACAGGGCGATGGCGGCGCGATGGGTGTTGAAGGCCTCCGGAGAAAGCTTGGTGTGGATGTAGCCGCGCTCGCGGGCTTCCTGGAGGTAATTGACAACCGTGGCGCGGGAGACCTTGAGCCGGTTTGCAATGTCGCTCTGGTTGAGCCCGTCGTGATAATAAAGCCAGGCGGTTTCGACGACGATGTCCTCGCCGCTGATCTGTTTGGTGGAGCGCCTGGTCGAGTTTTGCGGCATTGCTTCCCATCACTGCTTTATATACATTTGACAGCAGCATCTGACTTTTGTCAAATGCGTCAAGTTCAAGGCAGGAGAAGGTAATGCGGCAAAACAGATGGAATGACAAGGAAGCCGAGGCGAGGCTGCGCGATGCGGGCAATCATCCGGCCGATCAGGCGCTGGCGCTCCGGGTCTATTCCTCGCGGCTGATCGGAGCCGATCCGGATCTCGTCATGCATGGCGGTGGCAACACTTCGGTCAAGGTCGAACGCGAAGACCTGTTCGGTCAAAGCCAGCGTGTCCTTCACGTCAAGGGAAGCGGCTGGGATCTCGATACGCTCGAAGCTCCCGGGCTTCCCGGCGTTCGGCTCGATCCCCTCCTGAAGATGCGTGAACTCGGTGCTTTGTCGGACGAGGACATGGTCAACCTGCAGCGCTCCAACCTGCTGGATTCAGGTGCGCCGAACCCGTCTGTCGAGACATTGCTGCATGCGTTTCTGCCGCACAAATACATCGACCACACCCACGCCACCGCGTTTCTGGCGCTTGCCAACCTTCCCGAGGCGGAGGCGGCGATTGCCGAGATCTTCGGGGATCGGCTGGCGGTCGTTCCCTACATCATGCCGGGCTTTGCGCTCGCAAAGAAGGCTGCCGAAGTGTTTGAAGCCAATCCGGAGGTCGAGGGGCTGGTGCTGCTCAAGCACGGGCATTTCACCTTCGGCGAGACGGCCCGGGAAAGCTATGACAGGGTCATCGAGCACACCAACCTGGTCGAGGAATGGCTTGCGAAGCATAGCGCCGACCGCCGGTTCGAAACCACGGTCAAACGTAAGCGGGATGTTGCGGAAAGCGAAATTGCGTCAAAGGTCCTGCCGGTGCTGCGGGGCGCAGTCGGCCGTATTCGCGGAGCCCATCACGGTTTGCCAAGCAAGCCCGTGGTGATGGATGTCCGCACCGGCCTCGAAATCGATGCGTTTTTGAGCCGGACCGATCTTGATAAACTGGCCGTGCGGGGCGTTGCTTCCCCGGACCACGTGATCCGCACCAAGGGCCAGCGTCTCGTACTGACGCACGACGACATCGCCGCCGGTGATGAACGGATCGCCGAGAAGGTGGACGCGTTTGCCAATGCCTACAAAGTGCTGTTCGAGCGTCAGAACGAACGTGTCGGCGGGACCAAGGTGCTGCTTGAGCCGCACCCTTGCGTCGCCTGGATCGAGGGGCTGGGCATCGTCGGAATCGGCAAGGATGCCGCCGCCGCATCCGCGGCTTCGGACATTTCGGAGCAGACTGTGGAGGTGATGAGCCAGGGTGAGGCGGCCGGCGGCTTTCATCCCATCGGCGAAGACGATCTCTTCGACATGGAATACTGGTCGCTCGAACAGGCAAAGCTTGCCAAGGCGGCGGACAAGCCTTTCGGCGGACGGATCGTGGCCGTGACCGGCGGTGCGGGCGCTATCGGTCTGGCAACGGCGAAGGCCTTCGCCCGCGAAGGGGCTGCAGTCGCGCTGATCGATTTCGACCGGGAGGCCTGCGAGAAGGCAGCCGCCTCCATCGGAGGCAACTGCCTGGCGGTGGTGGCAGACCTGACGGCCAAGGGGGCTGCGGATGCGGCGATCCGGTCGGTGACGGAACGTTTCGGCGGGCTTGATGTGCTGGTCTCCAATGCGGGCGCCGCTGTTCAGGGCAACCTTCTTGAGCTCGCTGAAGAAAAGCTGCGGTCGAGCTTCGAATTGAACTTTTTCTCGCATCTCGCCATGGCGCGGGCTGCGGCGGGCGTTTTCAGGCTTCAGGGACACGGCGGGCAAATGCTCTTCAATGTTTCGAAACAGGCGGTCAATCCGGGCAAGGGGTTTGGCGCCTACGGCCTGCCCAAGGCCGCGACCTTCTTCCTTGTCAGGCAACTGGCGCTCGAACTGGGCGGCGAGGGCATTCGCGTCAACGGCGTCAACGCCGACCGGATCCGTTCCGGGTTGCTGACCGATGATTTCATTTCCACCCGCGCCCAGGCCCGTGGAGTGACCGCGAGCGATTACATGGCAGGCAACCTGCTCAAGTCGGAAGTCGAGGCGCATCATGTGGCCGACGCCTTCGTCGCTCTGGCGAAGTCCGAGCGGACGACGGCCCATGTCATCACCGTGGATGGCGGGAATATCGAGGCCGCCCTGCGCTAGGTTCCGGCCAGGCTGTCAGTTCTTTTCCCGGTCGTCGAAGGCGACCGGGCCGCCCTGCTTTTTCCAGTCCCCGAAGCCGTTCCTGATGTGGGCTGCCTCGAAGCCCATGTCATTCAGCGTTGCCGTCGTGAGCGCCGAGCGCCAACCCGAGGCGCAGTGGAAGACGAAGGTCTTCGGCTCGCCAAAGATCTCCTTGAAATACGGGCTTTGCGGATCGACCCAGAATTCGGCCATCCCGCGCGGACAGTGAAAGCTGCCGGGGATGAAGCCGTCACGAACGCGTTCGCGAACATCGCGCAGATCGACGATGACGACATCCGGATCGTCGAGCATGGCGATTGCGTCAGTGGTTTCGATCTCCCTGATCCGCGCGCGGGCGGCCGCGACGAGATCGGCAACGGGTGTGATTGTTCGGGCCATGGCGATTCCTGTTGCGGTGACAAATGCTTTGCGTCCGTGTTGATTGACGCAACCGGGTACATTGTACAACAGTCGCGGCAAGCCGGTTGTGTGAATTTGGACTCGCGAAAGCAATCGGCATCTTGGGGAGCAGGCATGACCGGCCAACCGGCAAAGTCATTGTGGGACACAACCGCGCGGGAAACCGATCCGGGTTTGCCGCTTGAGGGCGACGTAACTGTCGACCTCGCCGTTGTCGGTGGCGGATATACCGGTTTGTCGACGGCGCTTCATGCCGCCGAAAAGGGGCTGAGAGTCTGCGTTCTGGAAGCCCGGCAGATCGGTCATGGCGGATCGGGCCGCAATGTGGGGCTGCTCAATGCCGGGCTCTGGCTGCCGCCTCAGGACGTGCGTGCGCAGCTTGGCGAACGGCAAGGGGCAAGGCTGGTCGACATTCTGGGCGAAGCGCCCGCCTATGTCATGTCACTGATCGAGCGCCACCAGATCCGGTGCGAGTTAACCCGCAGCGGCACCATTCATGCGGCGCATTCGCCCAAGGGCCTGAAAGATCTGCAACGGCGGGTCAGGGAATGGGAACGGCTCGGCGCTCCGGTGCGGCTGTTATCCAAGGATGAGGCTTCCGGTCTTATCGGTTCCGACGCCTTCTTCGGCGGCCTTCTCGACGCCAGGGCCGGAACGCTCAACCCGATGGGCTATGTGCGCGGCCTGGCGCGTGCCGCAAGGGCAGCGGGTGCGCGGATCCACACCGGCGTCGAGGTGTCGGCGCTGCGCCGGAACAGCTACGGCTGGACCGTGGAAACGGGCCATGGAAACGTGACTGCCAGCAAGGTGGTTTTGGCGACCAACGCCTATTCCGGCAATCTGTGGCCGGGCCTGAATGCGAGTTTCGTCCCCATCGACTTCTTTCAGGTCGCCACCCGTCCGCTCGGCGAGCGCGTTGCCAGGATCCTGCCTGAACGGCAAGGGCTCTGGGATACCGGCACAATCATGTTTTCCTTGCGTAGGGACGCGGAAAACCGGTTGATCATCGGCTCCATGGGATCGCTGATCGGCGGCTCCGGCGGGCTCTCGCAACGATGGGCCGCGCGCCAGCTTTCACGTCTGTTTCCGTCGCTGGGAGCGGTCGAATTCGAGACGGCCTGGCACGGCCAGATCGCCATGAATGCCGAGCACATGCCGCGCATTCACCGGCTCGAGCAGGGGCTCTATACTCCCATCGGCTACAATGGCCGCGGGATTGCGCCCGGGACAGTGTTCGGAAAGGCGATCGCCGATCTGATTGCCGGCGGAGACGAAGCGGATCTGCCGATGCCGGTGACCGGCGCAAAGCGCGAACGGATGGCCGGCCTGAAGGCCGGTTTCTACCGCGCGGTGTTTTCCGCCAACCAGGTCATCAAGAGCATCTGAGTCTTCCGTGGTTGCGATGTGGGGACTGGCACCGGCGTCAGGATTGGTGTCGACACGGGCGGGATAATGTGGTCCCGTCCCCCGCAGGGTCCGGCCTCATTCGCGGATGGGCCTGGAAGATTTGCAAATGACGGGCAAGTGAGGAGGCCTGTCTGAGGGGGTGGCAAATGGGTATTGTGGTTGGCGTGGTGCTGCCGCTGGGACTGGCCTTCATCATGTTTTCATTGGGGCTTGGTCTCACCGTTTCGGATTTCGTCAGGATCGTCAAACAGCCCTTTGCCTTCGTGGTCGGTGCAGTCAACCAGGTGCTGCTTCTGCCTGTCGTCACCTTCGCACTGGTGCTGGCATTCGGTCTCGGTCCCGAGCTCGCGATCGGTTTCATGATCCTGGCATTTTGCCCGGGCGGGGTGACCAGCAACATCCTGAGCCGGCTGGCCCGTGGTGATGTCGCGCTCTCGGTATCGCTGACCGCGGTCATCAGCCTGTTGAGCATGATCACTGTCCCACCCTTGCTGGCGCTGGCGATGGGCTTCTTCAGCGGAGGGACCGCCGAACCGGTCAGCATTAGCGGTATCGCAGTCCAGCTGTTTCTGCTGACGACCGTGCCGATCCTGCTGGGGCTTGCGCTTCGCCATTTCGCACCGGCCACGACCAACAGGATTTCGCCGGTGATCGCACATCTGGCGAACGGCCTGTTCGTGTTCATCGTCGGCTTGGCGCTCGTGGCCAACTGGAGTGTCTTTGTCGAGAACTTTCCGATCCTGGCGCCGTCGATCATCAGCCTGCTGATCCTGCTGCTTGGGACAGGCTTTGCGGTGGCTCGACTGTCCGGCTTGCCGGTCAGCCAGATCAAGACAATTTCCATCGAGACCGGGGTTCAAAACTCCACGCTCGGGATTGCCGTTGCCGCGATGCTGAGCGGCCAGGAGGCGGGATTCTCGATCTATGCGCTGCCGGCGGCGGTGTACGGCATCCTCATGTATGTGGTGGCGGCGCCGGTGATCGCTTGGTTTCGCGGGCTTGAAGCCACCATCAAAGACAAAGTCTAGGAGAATGGCAGGGACATGGACAATTTCGATGTGATCATCGTGGGGGGCGGGCTGGCCGGTCTGGTGGCGGCAGCAGAGCTTGGCGACCGGGGCAAGCGTGTGGCCCTGATCGATCAGGAGCCTGGACACTTCCTGGGTGGTCAGGCCTTCTGGTCGCTGGGTGGTCTGTTCCTCGTCGACACCCCGGAACAGCGCCGGATGGGGATCCGCGATAGCCGTGAACTTGCGTTGAACGACTGGATGGGGTCGGCCCGGTTCGACCGCAAGCAGGATTACTGGCCGCGCAAATGGGCCGAGGCCTATGTGGATTTTGCGGCGGGGGAAATGCGCTCCTGGCTGCATGGTATGGGCATGCGCTGGTTTCCGGTTGTCGGTTGGGCCGAGAGGGGCGGTTCATTTGCCGACGGCCATGGCAACTCGGTTCCGAGATTCCATCTGACATGGGGTGTCGGGCCGGGCGTTGTCGAGCCGTTCGAGACGCGCGTCCGCGACCATGCCGCAACGGGCCGCATCACCTTGAAGTTCCGCCACCGTTGTTCGGCTATTCTGACAGAAAATGGCGCGGTGACCGGCGTTTCGGGTGAAATCCTCGCCGACGACCTGAGCCTGCGCGGCCAGTCCACCAATCGTGACGTCACAGGTGAATTCGAATTCCGCGCACCGAGCGTGCTGATCACGTCCGGGGGTATCGGAGGAAACCTGGATCTGGTCCGGGAGGCCTGGCCCAGGGAGCGGTTGGGCGAGCCGCCGCAGCAGATGATTTCAGGCGTTCCCGCCCATGTCGACGGACGCATGATCGCCATCGCCCAGGACGCAGGGGCCAGAACGATCAACACGGACCGGATGTGGCATTACACCGAAGGTATCCGGAACTGGGATCCGATCTGGCCCAACCACGGGATCCGGATTTTGCCCGGTCCCTCGTCGATGTGGTTTGATGCCGAGGGCAACCGGCTGCCCCCGCCCTGCATGCCGGGCTTCGACACGCTTTCAACGCTGCGGGAGATCCTGGCGACCGGTCACCACTACTCCTGGTTCGTGATGACCCAGAAAATTCTCAAGAAGGAGGTTGCGCTCTCCGGGTCGGAGCAGAACCCCGACTTTGCCTCCAGGAGCTGGTTTGAAGTGATCCGTCAAAGGGTGCTGAACCGGAAGGCCACGCCTGCGGTTGAGGCGTTCAAGGAGCATGGCGAGGATTTCGTCGTAGCCGATACACTTGAGGAACTGGTGGAGGGTATGAACCGGCTCGGTACCGTCTCCTTGGAACTCGAGAAACTCAGAGCCCAGATCGTGGCGCGCGACAGTCAGGTCAACAACCCGTTCACCAAGGATGCGCAGTTGATGGCGATTCACGCCGCGCGAAACTACCGTGGCGACCGATTGATGCGCACCGCGAAGCCGCACCGTATTCTTGATCCGAAAAACGGGCCGCTGATTGCCGTCAGGCTCAGCATCATCACCCGCAAGACGCTTGGCGGACTGGAAACCGATCTGAACGGTCAGGTGTTCAACCCGTCGGGCGAGTTGGTTCCTGGCTTGTTTGCGGCAGGAGAGGTGAGCGGATTTGGCGGTGGCGGATACCACGGTTACAATGCGCTTGAAGGAAGTTTTCTCGGAGGCTGCATCTATTCGGGCCGGCAGGCGGGACGTGCGACCTCCATCGCCTGAAACGGCGTTCTGCCGTCAGGTCAAACAATCGATCATGCGCCGGCTGCGCCCGGTCCAAGCCCCTGGAAAGAGGAGAGACACCATGGCCGCTGTTCCCCCGCTTTGCGACTTCGGCTGGAAACCGTTTGACGAACGCCTTCCGGGCGTTGATGACGATACCCACAGCATACTGGATCAGGCCGGAGAAAACGGGCTGGTGGTTGCGTTCATTTGCAATCATTGTCCGTATGTGAAAGCTGTGATCGACCGGATCGTGCGTGATGCGAACGACTTGTCCGCGTTGGGTGTGGGCTTTGTCGCGATCTCGTCGAATGATCCTTCAGCCTATCCGGAGGATTCGTTCGACAACATGAAGCGCTTTGCCGAGGACCATGACTTCCGGTTTCCCTACCTTTTCGACGAGACGCAATCGGTCGCGCGCGGCTGGGGGGCCGTATGCACACCGGATTTCTTTGGTTTCAATGCGAAGCTCGAACTGCAGTATCGCGGCCGGTTGGATGCTTCGCGCCGGGAGGCGGGACCGGCTGGATTGAGAAGAGACCTCTACGAGGCCATGCGCCAGATCATCGAAACCGGCCAAGGGCCAAGGGAGCAAATCGCCTCGATGGGGTGTTCGATCAAATGGAAAGATGCCGCGTGAGCACCGATCATGAACAGTCCGGTTGACGTTTCCTGCCTTTGCGGAAAATGTGACAATTGCGTGATCCTCAATCACAGCCTTTGCAATGCGGGCAGCGCGGAGGCCATGGCCCAGCTCAACCGGATTTCGCACCGGCGGAGCTATCCGCGCGGCAGCATCATCCAGGCGCAGGGCGAACCGGGCGATCTTGTCGGTAACGTGGTCAAAGGCGTGGTCAAACTCTCGAGCATGTCGGTCAATGGTGACGGCCATATTGTAGGCCTGCTGTTCCCGTCAGACTTCTTCGGACGACTTTTTTCCGACGAGTCGCGGTTTTCCTACGAGGCGGCAACCGACGTCACACTGTGCGCGATCAACCGGCTGGCCTTTGAGCGGTTTCTTGCCGACCATCCGGCCGTCGAGCATGAATTGCACAAGGCGAAGCTTGATGAACTCGACGCCGTCCGCGAATGGGCCGCCATCACCAACGGCCACACCACCATGCAGCGGGTCTCGACACTGATCTATGTGTTTTCGCGACGCTCGGAGAACCAGCTTCCGAAAAGGGGCGCAAACGAAGCCCCGATCATTCATATTCCGCTTGGCCGCAGCGACATCGCCGATTTTCTCGGAACCACGCCCGAGACGCTCAGCCGCAACATTCAAATCCTGGCACGGTCCGGCATCATCCGGATCATGGACTCAAGGCACTTCGAGCTTCTCGATGTGGCCGAATTGATCCGCTGCTCGGGAGAAGCCCGTGAGGATCTCAATCGCATCGCCGCCATCTGATGCGGGGCGTGCTGGCCGACGAGAATGCGAAGGGGCGTGAATTGGTCGGCATCTCCCTTGCGTGCCCCCGGCCGAATGGGTTCCAGCCTCGCGCTTCCCGGATTCAGTTCTGCAGGGCGGCGTTGTCCTGCCCCGCGAAGGAGCGAACCGTCTTCAGAGCGCCTTCGAGTTGTTCGCCTTTCTCGTCGGCCAGGGCTGCTTCGCGCAGAAGATTGCACCAGTGCGCGGCGTCGTCACGGCCGGCAAGCAGGGCGACACCGTCCATCACACGGTCGAACTTGGACAGCCCGCGTGCATGGGTGTCCGAATAGCCCTTGACGAGGCGCCGATTGCGAAGCGTTTCCACCCCGAGCGCATAGTCGATCCTCCGGTATTTCAAGGCGAGATCAAGCCAGCTATCCATATGCTCTTTCTCGATCGCATGGCGCAGAGTGCCGCGCCGGTACTTTCGCAGCCCGCCCAGGACGTAAAGCTGGGCGAACGGCAGCAGCCGGTCCGTGCGCAAACGCCTGCCCTTGTTGACCACGCGGTCGATCATTTTTGTGGCGCGCTCGCTCTGCGATAGCCTGCGCCCCAGCCTTTCTGGCATCATGCCGATGATTTCCTCCGCGCGGGGATGCATGAATTCGGTGAGCTTCATCCGTGCGCCATCGACAGGCGAGATTTCCTTTCGCACCCGTTCGAAACGGCTGCCGCGCGTCTTGAGATCAGCGACACGGAAGACGTCGTCATAGGCCATGGCCTTGGCGACGTATTTCGCTGTTTCGCGGGTGAATTCATAGCCTTTCGAAGGGTCGTCCTGATCAAGAATTGCCTCAAGCCGGTCGAGATACTCCACGCCGTAGTCAAGATCCTGGAAGTCGACGACTGCCTTGAGGCCGGTCAGTGTCATTTCACGCACAGGCTCGGGAAAAGCCTCGGCCCGGGATTCCAGGGCCTGCCAGCGTTCAATGAGTTTTTGCGGGCCCTTTGGCTTTGGCGCACCCGCGGCGTGTTCGACCGTGGCTCGAGCCTGTGCCGTCGATTCGATGACGCCGTTCCCGGCCGCTTCGTAAGCGGCGGCAAAGGCGCGCAGGCTTGCCTTGACGCCGCGCCCTGACGCCTTGATCGCGTCCTCGTAGCTTTCGCGCGGGAAGGGGAGTGCGCCCGAGCCCGCCAGCGCGCCGAACAGGCTCGATGAAATCACCGAACCGGCATCGAGCGCCATCCTCTCCATGTCGAACAGGATGAACCGCTGGGCGGCGACTTCGGCAGCCGCAATGACCTCCTCCGAACTGGCAATGCCATCCCCCGGGGTCATCTTCTCCGACACAGCCAGCGCCCGATGGGCCGATGCAATCAGCGTGGTGCGGTCCGGCGTGACGAAGCCGCGCATGATGGCGCGTCCGGCTTCCATCATTTCCGCGGCGACCAGGATGTCGACGTCACCGGCAGCGGGCAACAGCGAGAAGACCGGTGCCCGGTCTCCCTTCGGCGCCATTTCGATATAGTAGATCGTCGCTCCGGTCCGCTGTGCCACCCCGGCAACGGAAGTGGCCTGCACGGCATAGCCGTTGCGGTGAGCGGTGTCCTCGATCCAGTTGGTTAACACGCCGCCGCCCTGGCCGCCAACGGCCATGACGGCGATCTTGATGACCTGATCGAGAGCCGGGTCGTGTGCTCGTGCGGCGAGGGCGGACTTGGTACGGCTTGCCATGCGATCAACTCCGCGCAAATTCGAGGCGACCGCGCGAGCGGCGGTCCTGAAGCCACTGGATGACCCGGCTGGTAAAATTGCCGACCATGCGCTCGAAGCGACCCGGATTGTGCACCACATCCGCCCGGTAGAATGACGGGCAGAGGACGGCCGCATCGGCGACCTCACCGCAGTTGCCGCAGCCGACACAGCTCTGGTCGATGCTCGCCACAGGATCGTCGCGAAGCGGATCATCGAGCTTCTTGAGTGAAAGCGACGGGCAGCCGGAAAGCCTGATACAGGCGTGGTCGCCGGTACAGACATCCTCGTCCACTCCGAAGCGGGGCTTTTCAACCCGGCGGCCTTCCGAAATCGCCTTGTTCATCAGCGGCTTTTCGCGACGCTGTTTGTTGAGCATGCATTCGGACGATGCGACGATGACTTTCGGGCCGACATGATCGGTGGTCAGCGCGTCGTTGAGGATCTCACGCATCTTGGGGACGTCATAGGTGCGATCGATCTGGCGCACCCAATTCACACCCACGCCCTTGACTGCATCGGCGATCGGGTGCCCGGTCGCCTTGGTGGCGTTGTCTGCGCGCGAGGACAGGATGTCCTGTCCGCCGGTCGCGGCCGAGTAGAAATTGTCGACGATGACGATCACGCCATCGGACTTGTTGTAGACGGCGTTTCCGATCGATGAGGACAGGCCGTTGTGCCAGAAGCCGCCATCGCCGAGGATCGAGATCGAGCGCTTGTCGCCGCCACCGTCAAATGCCGCATTGGATGCAGGCCCGAGGCCGTACCCCATCGTCGAGCCACCGATCTCGAAAGGTGGCAGCGTTGCGAACAGGTGACAGCCGATATCGCCTGCGATCTGGTGCTTGCCGCGTTCCATTTCGGTCATCTTGATGGCCGCGAAGATCGGGCGCTCCGGGCATCCGGTGCAGAAGCCGGGCGGGCGGATCGGTACGGTTTTCGACAGATCGGGAAGTGCGGGCTTCTGCTCGCTGTTGGGCGCACGGAGGCGGGCAGGGAGGAGATCGGGTGCGGCCTTCTTCAGGAAAGCCTCAAGTCCGTCGAGCATCACCTGACCGGTGTATTCGCCGGCCATCGGCAGCATATCCTTGCCGTGAAGCTCGACAGAACTGCCGGCGCGATAAAGCATGGAGCCGAGCGCCTGCTCGATGAATTCCGGCTGGCCTTCCTCCACTACCAAAATGGAGGACTTGCCTTCGCAGAACTCCAGAAACTCTTCATTGACGAGCGGATAGGTAACATTGAGCACATAGAGCGGGATGTCGGTGTCGCCGTGGATATCGGCGAGCCCGAGCCGCTGCAGGGCGCGAATGACGCCGTTGTACATGCCGCCCTGCATCACGATTCCGACAGGCGCCTCATCAGGGCCGAAGAACTCGTTGAGCCCGTGCTCGCGAATGTAGGACTGTGCCGCGGGCCAGCGGTTTTTGATCTTGTCCTGCTCCTGCATGTAGGACATCGGCGGCAGCACAACGCGGGAATAGTCGCTGCGCGGATTGGCGAGCGCATCCTTGACCGTGAATGGCGGGCGCTTGTTGTCCTTTGCGGTAAAGCTTCCGGTGACATGGCAGGAGCGGATCCGGACCATCAGCATGACGGGCGTGTTGGTCGCTTCCGACAGTTCGAAACCCTGATGAACGGATTGCACGATCGAGGGCAGGTTGGGACGCGGGTCGAGCAGCCACATCTGCGATTTCATCGCAAACGCATGGCTGCGCTCCTGCATGATCGAGGAGCCTTCTCCATAGTCCTCGCCGATGATGACGAGCGCGCCGCCGGTCACTCCCGAAGACGACAGGTTCGCGAGCGCATCGGACGCCACGTTGACACCAACGGCGCCCTTGAAGGTCACCGCGCCGCGGATCGGGTAATGTACCGAAGCGGCCAGCATGGCGGCAGCGGCTGCTTCGGATGCGTTGGCCTCGTAGCGGACGCCGAGTTCGCCGAGGATTTCCTCGGCGTCGGCGAGAACATCCATAAGATGGCTGATCGGCGCGCCCTGGTAGCCGCCGACATATCCAACGCCGGCCTCAAGAAGCGCCTTTGTCAATGCCAGAATGCCCTCGCCGGAAAAGGTTTCGCCCTCTCCGATCTTGAGTTTCTGGACTTCCTTGGCGAAGGAGCGTTCAGCCATGGTCTGGGGTTCCCATCCTTAAAAATCGTGCTTTCGAATGTTGGCGAGCATTTTTTGCAGTGTGGCGACGAAAGCCTGCCGTTCCTCGGGCGAGATGCCCTGGAACATCTGCGAATAGATCCGCGACATCGTCGGCCAGAGTTGATCGTAGGCGGCGCGTCCGGCCTCGGTTATGGCGATGCGCGTGACGCGGCTGTCATTGGGGTCGGGATCACGTCTGACGAGCCCGTCGGCGGTCAATTGTTCAAGCGCGCGGCTCAAGGTGGATTGCTCAACCACCGCATAGACCGCGAGTTCGCTGATCGGCAGCGTATCGATCACTGAAAGCACGGCGAGTGCGCGCATTTTCGGTGTGGTCAGGCCCAGCCCGCTCATCTCCTGCCGAAGATCGGCATTGTAGCGGCCCATGATGCGGTTCATCAGGTAGGGCGCGAAATTCGACAGGCCGATCTCGCCGAGCCTCGGCAACGGTTCGGATCTCGAACTTGCGCCGGGTTTGATCTCGTTCATGCCCCGAGCCTCTTGGCCAGCAGGAAACCGGAGCCACCGCCGAGACCCGGTCCGGGGTGGGTGGATGCACCAATGTGGTGCAGGTTCGAAATGGCGGTCGAATTGTTGACGCTTCCCGCGAAAGGCCGCCAGATGAAGAACTGGTCCAGCGCGCAGGCTCCCCCATAGGGATCGCCGCCGACCAAATTGATGTTCATGGTTTCCAGATCCGTGGGCGAATAGGCCTTGCGTGCCAGAACGCTTTCCCTGAACCCGTTGATGTGGCTTGCGAGAATCTCCTCGATCCGGTCGGCAAAAGCCTCGCGTGTGGCTTCGTCCCAGCCGCCGCTGGTGGCAATCTCTCCCGCTGCATCGCCCTTGACGGTGCGCGGCGCATCGGGGATCTGCAGCCAGAGGATGGACTTGCCTTCGGGACAACGCGAGGGGTCGAGCCGGTGCGGCTGGCCGACACAGATGGTCGGCGTCTCCGGCAGCATGCCGCGCTCGGCCTCGTTGGAGGATTTGGAAACGGAGTCGACGCCATCGGCCAGATGGATCAGCGCTACATCCTCCAGACCTTCCGACTTCCAGCGGATCGGGCCGTCGATGGCGTAGTGCAGCTGGAAATTGCCGCGGCCATGGCGGAATGTGTTCAGGTCCCGGCCTGTGCTGTCGGGCAGGTCGGACGCCTGCTGGCGCAATAGGCGACGGTAAAGCTGACCAGGAGCGACCGAACAGATGACGTTTTCAGCTGAAATCGTGCTGCCATCCGCCAGCCGCACCCCGGTGGCGCGGCCGTTTTCGACCAGGATCTGGTCGACATCGCAGTTGGAACGCAGTTCTCCGCCGTTGTTCTCGATCAGCGACTTGAAGGCCGCTGCGGCCTGACCCGCGCCGCCCTTGACCACCGGCGCGCCGGCTGCTTCCAGGGCAAAGGCAATGACCTTGCCCATCTGGCCGCCATAGCTGGCTTCGGTGGTCAGTCCGGTGTGGAGCACCCAGGGTGCATAAAGCGCCTGGACCAACTCCGACTTGTAGCCGGTCTCAAGCCAGGCGCGCATGGGGCGCAGCGCTTCGCCGATCCATGCGGCCAGTCCGCGAAGGCCGCGTTTCCATGCCTGACCGGCCAGCAGTTTTGCCGTCGGCCAGCTCCAGAGTTCGCCGCCGAGCAGGCCGAACAGGAAGGGCGCATCGGCCTCGATTGCGCCGACATCGGCGGCATGGCGGTCACCATCGCCGCTCGCGACAGCGTTGAAGGCCTTGACGTTCGTTTCCCGGTCGGTGGTCAGCCTCAGCGAGGAGCCGTCAGGCCTCAAAACCGCAGTTGGATGCGGCGTGTGGCAGAATTCGAGCCCATGCCGCGCCAGATCTTCTCCGAGTGCGGCATGGGCGGGTGAGGTGAGAAAAAGCACGAAGGTTGCCGCCATCACGTCGTGATGGAAGCCCGGCAGCGTGATCTCGTCGGTGCGCATGCAGCCGCCGAAGCGATCTCCGCGCTCGAGCACCAGCACACGCTTGCCCTTGGCCGACAGCATTGCGGCTGCGACGAGCGCGTTTATGCCACTGCCGACAATGATGTGATCATGGTCTGCCATGTCCTCCGAGCCTCCCGGTCGTGTCCGCCCCGGATTACGAGTGCGGAACCAGAGCCATGGCGCGGATCGGGCTGCCGGTGCCCTTGACGATCTTGAGAGGTGCCGCGATCAGTACCGCGCCCTTGGGCGGGAGCTTGCTCAGATTGGCCAGCGAAGCGAGGCCGTACTTGTTGGCGGCATGCAGAAGGTTGTGAGCCGGGTAGGGCGGCTCCATGCCTCCGGCCTGTCCGGCATCCGTGCCGATGCACTGGGTGCCCCAGCCGATCGCGCCCTTGGAAAGAATGTACTGGATGCAGTCGACCGTCGGGCCAGGCGAATGAGGGCCGGTCTCGTCTGCATTGAGATAGGCTGCTTCATCGTTGACGCGGGAATCCCAGTCGCTGCGCATCACCACCCACTCGCCGGGCTTGATGTCGCCGTGCTTTTCTTCCCAAGCCTTGACGCCGGCGGCATCGAGCAGGAAATCGGGGTTTTCGGCCACTTCGGCGGAGCAGTCGATCACGTTGACCGGAGCGACGAAATTCTGCGGCGGGATCGAATCCGTGTAGCCGTCGGCATAGTCCTTGCCGGTGATCCAATGATGCGGGGCATCGAAATGGGTGCCGGAATGTTCGCCCAGCTTGAGCCAGTTCCAGGCGAAGAACGGACCGTCGCTGTCATATTCCGAGATCTTGTGGATCTCGATCTTCGGCGTGTTTTTTGCGAAATCCTCCGGCAGCTGCAGCAGCGGGGTGTCCGGTCCCAGAGGGCTTGAGAGGTCGACTACCTCGACTTTTCCCTCAAGCAACAGTGTGGCGAGGCTTCCAAGTGCATCGGTGGCGTTCATCATTCTCACTCCCCTGACAGGCTTTTGGCGACGTTATGGCGAAGCGGCTGCGCGCTCCTGACTTGAACTTACGAAATAGATGCTAGACAGAATAATATGCATTTGCAATTATAAATCGCGAGCAGAGGGGTGTCGCTGTGCGATCGGACTACGACGCAATCATAATCGGGACTGGTATCAACAGCCTTGCATGCGCTGTGCACCTGTGCGCCAAGGGATGGCGTGTCGGACTATTCGAACAGGCGCAAACGCCGGGCGGGGCGGTCAAGACACTTGAATTGACCGAGCCCGGGTTCCATCATGACTGGGCGGCCATGAACCTCAGCCTTTTGGCCGGATCCGGGTTTTTCAAGGCTTATGGTGAGGATCTGGCTTCTCGCGGTCTCGAGTTTGCCCCCGCGTCGCATTGCTTTGCCAGTGTGTTTGAAGATGGGAAATGGTTCGGCGTCAGCACCGGACCGGGCGAGACCCGCGCGCGCATCGCGGCGTTCTCCGAAGCCGACGCAAAGGCGTGGGACAAGCTGTGCAGCGAGTTTCCCGGCACGGCCGAGCATGTGTTCGCGCTTCTGGGAAGTCCCATGCAAATGCATATACAAGGCAAAGTTTTTCTGAAGGCACTTTATCGCAAAGGTTTTGCCTGGACCGCCGAGCTGGTGCGTCTGCTGCTCTCTTCGCCGCGCAAATTTCTCACCGAAACATTCGAAAGCGATCACATCCGCGCGACGCTGGCCGCCTGGGGCATGCATCTCGACTTCGCCCCCGACATGGCAGGTGGGGCGGTGTTTCCGTATCTCGAATCCATGGCCAACCAACATTTCGGCATGGTGATCGGAAAGGGCGGCGCTGACACGGTCACGCGCGCAATGATTTCCAGGATCGAGGACTCGGGTGGCGAGGTGCATTGCGGCCGTCGTGTCGCGAAGGTGCTGCGCTCGGACGGCAAGGCCAGCGGCATCGCTCTCGAAGACGGCACAGAGATCAAGGCTGGCCGGGCGGTCATTGCAAATGTGGCTCCGGGCGGTCTCATGGAACTGCTGGAAGGCAGATCCGGTGACGGCGCATTCGACGGCAAGATGCGCAAATTCGAGCATGCGCCTGGCACCATGATGATCCATCTGGCGCTCGATGCGCTGCCCGATTGGGCTGCCGGCGAAGAGCTCAAGACATTTGCCTATGTTCATATCGCGCCATCGCTTGACCAGATGGCCCGGACCTACCAGCAGGCCAAGGCCGGTCTCCTGCCGGATCAGCCCGTGCTGGTGGTGGGACAGCCGACCGTTGTCGATCCGAGCCGCGCACCCGAGGGCAAGCATGTGCTCTGGGTGCAGGTGCGCATGGTTCCCGGCGAAATTGCCGGAGATGCCGCCGGCGAGATCTCGGAGACGGACTGGAATGCCGTCAAGGATCTCTATGCGGAGCGCGCTCTCGATATCATCGAGCGTCACGCGCCGGGCTTCAAATCGAAGATCCGTTCGCGCGCGGTGATTTCGCCGCTCGATCTGCAGGCTGACAATCCCAATCTGGTCGGTGGAGACCAGGTCGCGGGCAGTCATCACCTGTCACAGAATTTCCTGTTCCGGCCTGCGTTGGGCCACGCCACGGGAAAAACCCCCGTCGACCGATTGCATCTCACCGGCGCCAGCGTCTGGCCGGGTGCGGGCACGGGCGCGGGCTCCGGATACATGCTTGCCCAGAAACTGGGCGGCAAGTGAACACAATAACAGGGAGAACAGCATGACAAAGGTTTCTCGTCGCACGATGCTCAAGGGCTCGGTCGCGGCCCTGGCGCTTACCGCCTTTGCCGGACCTTCGCTCGCACAGGGCATCGAAGAACTCGTAATCGCATACAACGTGAATTTGCCCTCTTGGGACCCCACCGTCGGACCGTCCGCCGTCAACCCGACGATCCAGGGAATCTACCAGTCGGTTTTCGACCAGTTCATCCTGCAGCAGCCCGACCTTTCTCCGGCACCCGGCCTGCTCACCGAATGGGGCTGGAACGAAGACAAGACCAAGGTGATGATGAAGGTGCGCGAAGGCGTGACCTGGCACGACGGCTCGCCGTTCACCGCCGAGGATGTCGCCTGGTCGCTGACACGCGCCGCCGACGAGGCCACCGGGAACCCGATCCAGTTCATCTGGTCGACGCTTGCCAACGTCAAGGCGGAAGGCAACATGGTGACCGCCGACGTCGCCCGGTTCGAACCCACCATCTTCAAGTGGATGTACTTCCTGACCGGATACGTTCTGCCGAAGGACTACTATGAGAAGGTCGGTCCGGAAGGCTTCGAGGAAGCCCCGATCGGCACCGGCCCCTACATGGTCGATCGCTTCGAGCGCAATGCATTTGTTCGCCTGAAAGCCAACCCGAACTACTGGGGCGGCAAGCCCGACTTCGAGACCGTGACCATCAAGTTCGTTACCGATGCGGCGAGCCGCGTCGCCGAGATCGAATCTGGCAATTCCCACGTCACGCTGGAAATGCCCTATGAGGAGTATGACCGGCTCAAGAGCGGCGACAACATCTCGGGCACCGATGCGCCGATCTCCGATATCGGCATGATCTTCATCAATGATGTCGACGTCATGCTGGACCCGAATGTGCGCATGGCCGCGGCCATGGCGATCGACAAGCAGACCATCATCGACCGGCTGCTTTCGGGCTATGGCGTGGCCATCGACACGCTTCAGACCCCGGAATACATCGCCTACGATCCGTCAATTTCGGTTCCCTACGACCCGGAAAAGGCGAAGGAACTGCTGGCTGAATCCGGCTACTCGCCGGAGAACCCGGTCAAGTTCAAGATCCAGACGACGCGCGGCTTCAAGCCGAAGGACTACGAGATGGTCCAGGCGATCGTCGGGCTCTGGCGCCGGGTCGGCATCGAGGCGGAGATCGAGGTCTACGAGATCGCCAAGCACTACGAATTGCGTGCCGCCGACGAACTCGCGCCCGCGGCATTCTACAACTGGGGCAACTCGGTCGCGGATCCGACCACTTCGACCGGTTTTGCCATGTTCGGTCCGTCACCGCACTCGGTGTGGGATGGTGAGGACCTGGTCAACATGATCGGGCCGCTCTGGGGAGAAGCCGATGAGGACAAGCGCATCGCCGGCTGGAAGGACGTGGACAAGTACATCGCTGACAACGCGCTGGTGATCCCGCTTCTGCAGTATGTTCAGCCGATCCTGCATGTGCCGGGTGTCTCGGTCACGCCGCATGCCTCGGGCGCGCTGCTGCCGCATTTGATGAAGCGGGCCTGACCCTTCGCCATGACGCGGCCGCTGTCCAATGGGGACGGCGGCCGCTTATTTTCGGGATTTTGTTGTTTTGAACCTGTTGCGTGCGATCCTGCTGCGCCTGGCGACCATGTCGGTAACCCTCATCGGGGCTGCCGTCGTGGTGTTTTTCGTCATCCGCGTGGTGCCCGGCAATCCGATCGCGATGATGCTGCCGCCGGGCGCATCCGAAGATGACATTGCGCGGCTGACCGCGCTTTACGGTTTGGACAAGTCGATTTTCGAGCAGTTTGTGATCTGGCTCGGCGGCGTATTCCAGGGTGATTTCGGCACGTCTATCTCGCTGCGCCAGCCGGTCATGCCATTGGTGCTGGGACGGCTGCCGGCGACGCTCGAGCTTGCTATCTTCGCGTTGGTGATCGCGGTTGTGATCGGCGGAGCGCTGGCGCTTGCGGGTGTGCGCTACCGTGCGACCCGGGCTGAAACGGCGATCGATGTCACCAACGGAATTGGTTTGTCGATCCCGGATTTCCTTTGGGCGCTGATCCTGATCGTGCTGTTCGGGGTGTTGATGCCGGTGTTTCATATTTCCGGCCGCATTTCGCCCTCGCTCGATCTCCCCTTCGTGACCCAATTCTATGTCTTCGAGAGCATTCTGCGGCTCAGGTTCGATCTGTGGTGGGATCTCCTCAAGCACATGTTCATGCCGGCGCTGGCGCTGGCGATTCCGCTCGCCGCGATCATCAGCCAGTTGCTCAAACAATCCCTCAAGGAGACCATGCATCTCGACTACGTGACCTTGTCGCGAACAAAGGGCTACGGCGAAAACCATGTGATCGTGTCCGAAGCCTTGCCGAATGCAGTGCTTCCGACGCTGACGCTGATCGGCGTGCAGTTTACCTTCCTCATCGGCGGCACGGTGATCATCGAGCGCCTTTTTTCCTACGAGGGACTTGGCAACATGGCGATCGACGCCGTGATCAACCGGGACTTGCCGCTCATCCAGGGGATCGTCATCGTCTTTGCGCTTCTGTTTACAGTGATCAACCTGATCGTCGACATGACCTATGCGCTTCTAAATCCGAGGCTGCGCCATGCTTGACGGACGCAGTACGATCAAACGCCGCGCCGGTGCAAGGCTGTGGCTTTCCGGGCTCTGGCTCGGTGTGATGGCGCTGGTGGCGCTTTTCGCCCCGTTGATCAGTCCGCACGATCCGCTCGCGCAGGACCTGTTTGCCGGACGCCTGCCGCCATTCTGGATCGACGGCGCGGATCCGGCATATCTGCTGGGGACCGACAGCCTGGGCAGGGACGTGCTTTCGCGGATCATGCACGGCGCCCGGATTGCCTTTTCGGTGGCGCTGGTGGCGGGACTTGCCACCGCAATCACGGGCTCGCTGCTCGGTTTGCTCGCCGGTTATCTGCGCGGCTGGTTCGACCTGGTCATTTCCCGGCTCGTCGATATCTGGATGGCGTTTCCGCCGGTGCTGTTCGCCATTCTTCTGATTGCCGTGCTTGGTACCGGTCTCACCTCGATCATCATCGCCATCGTCGTGATCGACTGGACCCGGTTCTGCCGGGTGGTGCGTGCGGAAGCGATGAACCAGTCGGCCATGGATTACGTTTCCAGCGCGGTTGTTGCGGGAAGGCCGAGAATGCACATCCTTTGGCGTGAAATCCTGCCCAATGTGCTGCCAACCATTGTTGCACTGCTGACGCTGGAAATGGGCATCGCGGTCATCGTCGAGGCGATCCTGTCCTTCGTCAATCTTTCGATCTCTTCGGATGCGCCGACCTGGGGAGGGATGATCGCCGAGGGCCGAACGTCCATCTATCAGGCCTGGTGGGTGCTTGCCTTCCCGCTCGGTGTTCTTTTCCTGACGGTCCTGTCCTTCAGCCAGTTCGGTGAAGGTCTCAAGGACCGGTTCGATCCGGTGCTGCGATGAGTGCGTTTCTGACCGTCGACAATCTCTCCGCCATCCTGGACGGAAGCGACCATCGCGTCCTCAGATCTGTGTCGTTTTCCATAGACACCGGTGAAGTGCTCGGCCTGGTCGGGGAAAGTGGCGCCGGAAAGAGCATGATCGGCAAGGCCGTGCTCGGCATTCTTCCGTCAGCCATCAAGATCGTCGAGGGTGAAATCCAGCTCGACGGACACAATCTGACCAAAATGAAATCGGCCGACAGGCGCCGGCTGATCGGCGCCACCGCGGCGCTGATCCCGCAGGACCCGCTGACAGCGCTCAACCCGTCGCGGCGGATCGAGCCGCAGATCACCAACCGCCTGGTCGACATTCTTGGCTGGACGAAGACGGACGCCCGCGTGCGGGCACTGGAATTGCTCAACGAGGTGCATATCGACAATCCGGAGCGGGTGATGGCAAGTTATCCGCACGAATTGTCCGGCGGAATGCGGCAACGCGTGCTGATCGCATCCGCCTTCGCGGCGAACCCCAAGCTTGTGGTGGCTGACGAGCCCACGACCGCGCTCGATGTCACCGTGCAGAAGCAGATCCTTCGGCTGATTCGAGAGTTGCAGGCGCGTCATTCCACGGCGATGGTGTTCGTGACGCACGATCTGGGCGTCGTCTCCAAGGTCTGCCAGAGGCTCGCTGTTCTGTATGGCGGCATGGTCGTCGAGAAATCCACGGTTCCCGATTTTTTCGAAGGCCCGAAGCATGTCTACTCGCGGTCGCTGCTGGCGGCGACGCCAAAATACACCGATCCGGACGCATCCCTGCTTCCCGTCGACGAGGGGGTGATCGAGCAGGTCGCGGCTCAGGTTCGGGCGGCGGACCGGGAGTGGCGACCATGAACGCTGATATCAAAGCCCCGGCTGATGCCCTGTTCTCCGTGACCGGACTTGAGGTGGCGTTGCCGGACATGGCCGCAAAACCTGCTTTTGGCCGGGCGCCGATGATCCAGATTCTCAAGGGAATCGATCTCGAGATCACGCGCGGCGCGGTGCTTGGCATCGTCGGCGGATCCGGGTCCGGAAAGTCCACCTTCGGCAGGGCGCTCCTCAGACTCATCGAACCCAGCGCCGGGACCATCCAGTTCGACGGTCGCGACATCACCCATCTCGATGAGGATACGCTCAGGCCGGTCCGCAGGCGCATGCAGATGATCTTCCAGGATCCCATGTCCTCGCTCAATCCGCGCCGCCGCGTAGGGGCGATCATTGCCGACCCGCTCTCCCTGCATGGTTTCGATGCGATCAGTCGACGGGTGGACGATGCGCTCGATCATGTCGGTCTGCCACGATCATTCCGGCAGCGCTATCCCCACGAATTGTCCGGCGGTCAGCGGCAACGGGTCGGCATCGCGCGGGCAATCGCATTGGAACCCGAATTCATTCTGGCTGACGAAATCGTCTCGGGGCTTGATGTGTCCTCGCAGGCGCAGGTGCTCAATGTCTTGGGTTCACTGGTCAAGGAATTGGGATTGACGCTCGCCTTCATCAGCCATGATCTGTCAGTGATCCGGCGGCTTTGCGACCAGGTGATGGTATTGCAAAGGGGCGTGGTTGCCGAATATGCGGAAACGGACCGGCTGTTCTCCGCGCCGCAATCGGACTACACACGCGAACTGATGGACGCCATTCCGCTGCCAGATCCGAACCAGGCCAACTGGTAGAAAAAAGATCTCGCGCCCCGTATCGGGCGCAACAACAGCCATATCATTCGATTGAGGAGACGAGGATGACAACGAACGCAACACCTGTCGGTCAGGATGGGTCCGGTTATCTTCTCTATCATTCGATCGGCCAGTATCCCGGCAAGGCTGAGGCCATGGCGGCGGCGCTTGGCGAGTTTGCCCAGTGCTGGGGCACGCCCAATGATGCGCAATGGGGCTATGCGCTCGGTCAGCGGCAGCGTTTCATCGAGCTGTGGAGCCGGCTGCTCAACGCGCCCGAGGCCTCGCTGACCACCACGGAGAATGTCACGACGGCGCTGGCGGCGCTGATCATGGCGCTGCCGAAGGAAGAGCTCGAAGGCAAGGTCGTTCTGGTGGCGGGCGATTGTTTTCCGAGCCTGCATTTTCTGCTTACGGGTATGGCGGACCGCTACGGCTTCACGCTCAGGACCGTGCCGCTGCGCGAAGGCGCCTACTGGGTCGAGGACGAGGATGTCATCGCAGCCTGGGGACCCGAAGTCGGACTGGCGCTTCTCACCTGGGTCAGCTCCACTTCTTCGCATCGCTGCGACCTTGAGACACTGGTTGCCCACGGGCGGCGGCAGGGGTCGGTGATCGGGGTCGATATCACACAGGCGGCCGGCTTGATCGGCTATGACGCCCCGGCGGTCGGTGCTGACTTTGCCGTCTCGACGAGCCTCAAATGGATGTGCGGATCGCCCGGCGGCGGCATCCTACAGGTGATGCCTGACGTGATCGCCCGATGCCGCCCAAGTCTGCGCGGATGGTTCAGCCAGGACAACATCTTCTCCTGGGACATCAACGCGTTTTCCTATGCGCCGGATATCCGTCGCTTCGACAACGGCACGCCCGCAGTTATGGCTTGCGTGGCCAGCGTTCCCGCGCTGGAATGGCATGCTGCGCAGGACTGGGATGCCGAACTGGCCAAGAACCGGTCGAGGGTCGACAGGATCATCGAAGCTGTCGACGCGGCGGGTTTCACGCTTGCCTCGCCGCGCGAGGCCCAGAACCGTGGCGGTAGCGTCATGATCCGGCTCCCCGATGCGGTCGATCCATCCGCCATGCTGGAACGCTTGCGTGAGAAGTCAGTCTTTGCCGATGCGCGCGGGCCGATCCTGCGATGTTCACCCGGTGCGATGACGACAGATGCCGGCATTGACCGGCTCACCAGCGTCCTTTCGGGAGCTTTCTGAGCTAGCTCGGCGCCTGAAGCCAGAGCGCCGTTTCCGCGGTCCGCGAGGCTCGGGTGGGATGGTTGTGGGTTTCTTGTGGCATAAACATTTTATGCTTGAAATAAAGTTCGTTGCGCGTAGGATTGATGGGGTAGACAAACAATCTGGAGGCGCGGACTATGAAAATCGCATGTTTGGGCGGCGGCCCGGCCGGTCTCTATTTTGCGATCTCGATGAAGCTTCGCGACCCTTCGCACGAGGTCGTGGTGATCGAGCGCAACCGCGCCGACGACACTTTCGGCTGGGGTGTGGTTCTGTCGGATGAGACGCTGGACAATCTTGCCGAAAACGATGTGAAGAGCGCTGAAGCCATCCGGGCGCATTTTGCCTATTGGGATGACATCGCCGTCGTCCACAAGGGCACGAAGACGGTGTCCACCGGTCACGGGTTCTGCGGCATCGGGCGCAAGAAACTGTTGCTGCTGCTTCAGGAGCGGGCACGGGAACTCGGTGTGGATCTGCGCTTCGAGACGGAATTCGAAAGCACCGCCGATTATGCCAGGAACTACGATCTGGTCGTTGCGTCCGACGGGTTGAATTCGCGCGTGCGCACCGAACTGGCGGACAAGTTCCGGCCTGAAATCGATGTGCGCAAATGCCAGTTCGTCTGGCTCGGGACCCACCAGAAATTCGACGACGCCTTCACCTTCATTTTCGAGGAAACCGAAAAGGGGTGGCTTTGGGCGCATGCCTACCAGTTCGATGACGAGACGGCGACGTTCATCGTCGAGTGCACCCAGGAAACCTTTGACAATTTCGGCTTTGCCGACATGAGCCAGCAGGAATCCATCGCTGTCTGCGAGAAGGTCTTTGCCGACCATCTGGGCGGACACAGCCTGATGACCAATGCCAATCACATTCGCGGTTCGGCCTGGATCAAGTTTCCGCGCGTCCTGTGCGAACGCTGGAGCCACGAGAACATCGTGCTGATGGGCGATGCCGCTGCGACGGCGCATTTTTCCATCGGTTCCGGCTCCAAGCTGGCGCTCGAAAGTGCCATTGCACTTGCCAATTACCTCCACTCCGAGCCCTCGATGGCCAAGGCCTTCGACAAATACGAGGACGAGCGGAGGCTGGAAGTGCTGCGCTTGCAGTCGGCTGCGCGCAACAGCCTCGAATGGTTCGAGGAAGTGGAGCGCTACCTGGATCTGGACCCTGTTCAGTTCAACTACTCGCTGTTGACGCGCTCGCAGCGCATCAGCCACGAAAATCTGAGGCTGCGGGATTCCGACTGGCTTGAGAGCGCCGAGCGCTGGTTCCAGACCCAGGCAGGCGTTCCGGGCAATGCCCCGGTCCGCCGGCCCATGTTCGCGCCCTACAAGATGCGTGAGATGGAGCTGAAAAACCGCATCGTCGTCTCGCCGATGGCTCAGTACAAGGCTGTCGATGGTTGTCCGACCGACTGGCACCTGGTGCATTACGGGGAGCGGGCGAAGGGCGGCGCGGGTCTCGTCTACACGGAGATGACCTGTGTTTCACCGGAGGGTCGCATTACGCCCGGATGTCCGGGGCTCTATGCACCCGAACACGAGGCCGCCTGGCGGCGGATCGTCGATTTCATCCACGCCGAAACCGATGCCAGGGTCTGCATGCAGATCGGTCACGCAGGCGCCAAGGGATCGACCCAGCTCGGCTGGGAAATCATGGATGCGCCGCTCAGGGATGGCAACTGGCCGATCATGTCGGCATCGGATGTGGCCTGGTCGAAGGACAATCAGACCCCCAAGGCCATGACCCGCGAGGACATGGATCTAGTGCGCGAGCAGTTTGTTGCCGCAACGGCGATGGCCGAGCGCGCCGGCTTCGATATGGTCGAAGTCCACATGGCTCACGGATACCTGCTGTCCTCCTTCATCACGCCACTGACCAACCGGCGTGACGACGAGTATGGCGGCAGCCTCGAAAACCGGATGCGCTATCCGCTCGAGGTCTATCACGCCATGCGCGAGGTCTGGCCCAAGCACAAGCCGATGGCGGTGCGTATTTCGGCCAATGACTGGGTCGGTGAGGACGGCATCACGCCGGCCGAGGCGGTGGAGATCGCCCGCATGCTCAAGCAGGCCGGGGTGGATATCTGCGATGTTTCTGCAGGCCAGACATCGAAGCAGGCCCGGCCGGTCTATGGCCGCATGTTCCAGACCCCCTTTGCGGACCAGATCCGCAACGAGGCGGAGATGGCGACGATGGCGGTGGGCAATATCTACGAGCCGGATCATGTCAATTCGATCCTGATGGCGGGCCGCGCCGACCTGGTCTGCCTGGCGCGTCCGCATCTTTCCAATCCCTACTGGACGCTGCATGCTGCAAGCATGCTGGGCGACCGTGACGAGAAGTGGCCCGATCCCTACCAGCCTGGCCGGGACCAGATGTGGCGGCTTGCTGAACGTGCGGACGTTACCCTGGGCAAGGTGTGACGATGTCGGACATGATCGGGCAGCATGTGGTGGTAACAGGCGCCGGCTCCGGCGCCGGCGAAGCCATCGCGCTTGCATTCGCGGAGCGCGGCGCAAGCGTGACGGCGCTCGGACGCCGGCTTGAGCCGCTGCAAGCGCTTGCGGCGCAGAGCGACCGGGTTCTTCCTGTCTCGGCGGATGTCACCGACCCGGCAAGCATGGCGACCGCGATCGATTCTGCATGTGCAAAACACGGCGCGCCCACCATCGTAATCGCCAATGCAGGTGCTGCCGAGAGTGCGCCTTTCCTGAAAACGCCTCCGGAACTGTTCCAGGCGATGCTCGATGTCAATTTGACAGGTGTTTTCAATACTTTCCAGGCGTGTCTTGCCCGGATGAATCGGGAAGAGCCGGGGCGGCTCATCGCCATTGCCTCGACGGCGGGATTGAAGGGCTATGGATATGTCAGTGCCTATTGCGCCGCCAAGCACGGCGTGATCGGTCTTGTCAAAAGTCTCGGTCAAGAGCTTGTTCGCACGGCAATAACCGTCAATGCTGTGTGCCCGGGCTTTACGGACACGCCGATGCTTCGAAAGTCCATCGACAATATTGTGGAGAAGACCGGCAGAAGCCGGGAAGAAGCCGAGGCTTCCCTGCGGAACGTCAATCCACAGGGGCGCTTCATCCAGCCGGAGGAGATTGCTGAAACGGCGATCTGGCTGAGCAGCGATGCGGCGGCTTCCATAACCGGCCAGGCGATCTCACTCTCGGGAGGGGAGACATGAGCGATACCCAGGCGGGTCAGATCGGTGAAGACGATCACGGCCATCCGGCAGCGTCGAAGGCGCGGCTTCGACTCTGGCTGAAGCTGCTCAAGGCCACAAAGCATGTCGAGGCCGAGTTGCGCGAAAATCTGCGCACGGCATTCGACACCACGTTGCCGCGTTTCGATGTGATGGCGGCTCTCTACAGGGCGGAGTCCGGCCTGAAGATGAGCGAACTGTCGAGCGTGCTGAGGGTCTCCAACGGCAATGTCACAGGCATCGTCGACCGCCTTGTCGATGACGGGGTACTGGTTCGGGTTCCCGTCGATCACGACCGGCGGGCAACCACCGTCCGTCTCACCAATGCGGGCCGGGAGCAGTTTGCTGCAATGGCAGCAAGGCACGAAGCGTGGATCGACGAGATGCTGGGCGGCATCGACACCAGCGAAATTCGCGCGATGACAGACCAGCTCGAACGGATCGCCAGCACCAATGCAAAGAGGGAGGGTTGAGAGATGACGGAGCAGACGCCTAAGCATTTCCGCCTGGAAATCAACGACGGCATCGCGGAGGTTTCGCTCGATCGTCCGGAGAAAAAGAACCCGCTGACTTTCGAAAGCTATGCTGAACTGCGCGACTGGTTCCGCGGGCTGGTCTACCGGGACGACGTCAAGGTCGTGATCTTCGGCTCGAACGGCGGCAATTTCTGCTCGGGCGGAGACGTGTTCGAGATCATCGGACCGCTGATCGACAAGGACATGAAGGGGCTTCTCGAGTTCACCCGGATGACGGGCGACCTGGTCAAGGCGATCGTCGGATGCGGCAAGCCGGTGATCGCTGCGGTTGAGGGAGTCTGCGCCGGTGCGGGTGCGATCATCGCCATGTGCAGCGATCTCCGCATTGCCACACCGGAGACAAAGACAGCCTTTCTGTTCAATCGTGTCGGGTTGGCCGGCTGCGACATGGGCGCCTGCGCCATTCTTCCGCGGATCATCGGTCAGGGTAGGGCGGCCGACCTGCTCTACACCGGGCGTTCCATGAGTGCGGAGGAAGGCGAACGCTGGGGCTTTTACAACAGGGTTGTTTCCGCCGAAGAGATCAGTGCGGAGGCGCACAAGCTGGCGCGCCGCATCGCCGACGGCCCGACCTTCGCCAACATGATGACAAAGACCATGCTGGCGCAGGAATGGAACATGGGGATCGAGCAGGCCATCGAGGCCGAGGCGCAGGCCCAGGCGATCTGCATGCAGACCCAGGATTTCCGCCGCGCTTACGAGGCGTTTGCCGCCAAGCAGAAACCTGTTTTCGAGGGCAATTGATGGCTGACCGAAGTTTTCTGGAATGGCCGTTCTTTGACAATGCGCACCGGGACCTGGCGGGCCGGGTCGACACATGGGCAGAGAAGACACTGGCCGATATCGATCATTCAAATCTGGATGCGACCTGCAAGACGCTGGTTTCGGCCCTGGGAGAGGCAGGTTGGCTCAGGCTGACAGCAGTCGATCCGGATGATCCGGATTCGCGGATCGATGTGCGCAGCCTCTGCCTGATGCGTGAAACGCTTGCGCGGCATGACGGGCTCGCTGACTTCGCCTTTGCCATGCAAGGGCTCGGAACCGGGGCGATCTCGCTTTTCGGAACGCCGGAACAGAAGTCGCGATGGCTGAGCCTGACGCGTGAAGGGCGGGCCCTTTCAGCTTTTGCTCTGAGCGAGCCCGCGTCGGGTTCGGATGTCGCCAACATGGCGATGACCGCAACGCGGGATGGCGACCACTACGTGCTGGACGGCGAGAAAACCTGGATCTCGAACGGCGGTATCGCAGATGTCTATACCGTTTTCGCGCGCACCGGTGAAGCACCGGGCGCAAAGGGGCTTTCAGCCTTCATCGTGCCTGCTGATACACCGGGACTGAAGGTTGCCGAACGGCTCGATGTCGTAGCGCCGCATCCGTTGGCGCGGTTGAGTTTCGATGACTGCCGCGTTCCTGCATCGGCGTTGATCGGCGAACCCGGGGCCGGGTTCCGCATCGCGATGTCGGTGCTTGACGTGTTCCGGTCGACGGTCGCCGCCGCCGCGCTCGGCTTCGCCCGGCGCGCGCTTGACGAGAGCCTCAAGCGGGTCGCGGACCGGGAGCTGTTCGGCGCGCCGATGAGCGATCTGCAGATGGTGCAGGGTCACATCGCCGACATGGCGCTTGATGTGGATGCCTCGGCGCTCCTGGTTTACCGGGCCGCCTGGCTCAAGGACCAGGGCGCGCCTCGGGTGAGCCGCGAAGCGGCGATGGCGAAGCTCTACGCCACCGATCACGCCCAGGACGTCATCGACAAGGCCGTTCAGCTTCACGGCGGCGACGGTGTCCGCAAGGGGCATATAGTTGAAAGCCTGTATCGCGAGATCCGCGCGCTGAGAATTTACGAAGGCGCTTCGGATGTTCAGAAAGTGGTGATCGCCAGGCAGACGCTGGCCAACGCCAAGGGAGAGTAAAGTGCTGGGACCGTCGGGCCATACAGATACTTTCACGCGGGACAACCTGCCGCCGGCCGAGCAGTGGCCGGATTTTCTGCTTGAGGGGCACGACTATCCGGAGTGGCTCAATTGCGGTTACGAGATGACTGACGCGATGGTGGCCAAGGGCTTCGGCGACCACACCGCGCTGATCGGCAATGGCCGGATCCGCACCTACAAGGAACTGACCGACTGGACCAATCGCATCGCCCACGTGCTGGTCGAGGATTACGGCGTCAAGCCGGGCAATCGTGTGCTGATCCGCTCGGCCAACAACCCGGCCATGGTGGCGGTGTGGCTGGCTGCGACAAAGGCCGGAGCCGTGGTGGTCAACACCATGCCGATGCTGCGGGCGGCCGAACTGGGCAAGATCGTCGACAAGGCCGAGATCGCGCTGGCGCTGTGCGACACCCGTCTGATGGACGAGATGGTGGCCTGTGCGAAGGACAGCAGCTATCTCGACAAGGTGGTGGGCTTTGACGGCACCGCCAATCATGATGCCGAACTCGACCGTCTGGCGCTGTCCAAGCCGGTCCGCTTCGAGACCGTGAAAACCGGGCGCGATGATGTGGCGCTGCTTGGCTTTACCTCCGGCACAACCGGCAAGCCGAAGGCGACGATGCACTTCCATCGCGACATGCTGCTCATTGCGGATTGCTACGCCAAGGAAGTGCTCGGCGTCACACCTGAAGATGTCTTCGTCGGCTCGCCGCCGCTGGCCTTTACCTTCGGGCTTGGCGGTCTTGCCGTCTTCCCGTTGCGCTTCGGCGCCGCAGCAGCCCTTCTGGAGCAGGCCACGCCCGCCAACATGGTCGAGATCATCCAGACCCACAAGGCGACCGTCTGTTTCACCGCGCCGACCGCCTACCGCGCGATGCTGGCCGCAATGGAGGAGGGGGCCGACCTTTCTTCCCTGCGTGCAGCCGTTTCGGCAGGCGAAACGCTGCCGGGACCGGTCTACGAGCAGTGGATGGCCAAGACCGGCAAGCCCATGCTTGACGGGATCGGCGCCACCGAGATGCTGCATATCTTCATCTCCAACCGGTTCGAGAATTCGCAGCCCGCCTGCACCGGTCTGCCGGTGACCGGCTATGAGGCGCGGATCGTTGACGAGGCGATGAACGAGATGCCGCGCGGCGAGGTCGGACGTCTTGCGGTGCGCGGACCGACCGGCTGCCGCTATCTCGACGACCCGGAGCAGCAGACAAAATATGTGCGCGATGGCTGGAACCTGACCGGCGATTCCTTCACCCAGGATGCCGACGGGTTCTTCCACTTCGCCGCGCGCAGCGACGACATGATCATCTCCGCCGGCTACAACATCGCAGGCCCCGAGGTCGAGGCCGCGCTTCTGGCCCATGCCGACGTCGCAGAATGCGCGGTGATCGGCGTGGCCGACGAGGCCCGCGGCCAGATCGTGCAGGCGCATGTGGTGCTCAAGGACGGCGTTGTGGCCGACGAGGCGACCATCAAGCGGCTTCAGGACCACGTCAAGGCGGTGATCGCGCCCTACAAGTATCCCCGCTCGGTCATCTTCACCGATGCGTTGCCAAAGACCCAGACCGGCAAGATCCAGCGGTTCCGTCTTCGCGGCGCCGATGGTGTCTGACCGCCGCACGTATTTCAGGCCATTTTACGACAAGGACCCCTATTCATGATCGAAGCTGTCAATCCGCCGGACTGGGAAAAGCCCAAGGGCTATGCCAACGGCATGCTCGTGGACGGTGAGCGTCTCTACACGGGCGGCCAGATCGGCTGGAACAAGGATCAGGTTTTCGAGCACCATGATTTCGTCGGTCAGCTGGAACAGACGCTCGCCAACATTGCGGCCATCGTGCGCGCGGCCGGCGGCGAGGTGACCGACATCGTCCGGCTGACCTGGTTCATCACCGACAAGAAGGAATACATGGCCAAGCAGAAGGAGGTGGGTGCCGCCTACCGTCGTGTTCTCGGCCGCCACTTCCCCGCGATGTCGGTGGTGGTCGTTGCCGGGCTGATCGAAGACGAAGCGCTGGTCGAGATCGAGGCCACGGCCGAGATCGGCAAGTCCCGCAAGGAAGGCTAAGGCATGAGCAGCTTCACATCGCGTCGCCACATGTTTCATATCCCCGAGGGGATCACCTATCTCGACGGCAACTCGCTCGGACCCATGCCCGTGGCAGCGGCGGAACGGGCGAATTCAGCGATCACTGACGAATGGGGTCCGATGCTGATCACCGGCTGGAACAAGGCCGGCTGGATGCACCTCCCGGCACGCCTGGGTGACCGCATCGGCCGCTTGATCGGCGCGCCTGAGGGCAGCACGGTGGTGGGCGATACGCTGTCGATCAAGGTCTATCAGGCCGTTGCCTCCGCACTGGAGCTCCGTCCCGGGCGCAAGGTCGTGCTGTCGGACAACGGCAATTTCCCGAGCGATCTCTACATGGCTGACGGGCTTCTCAAAAGTCTGGGACAGGGGCATGAACTCAAGATTGTCGATCCAGAAGCGGTGAGCGAGCACATCGCCGAAGATGTTGCCGCGGTCATGCTCACCCATGTCGATTACCGGACCGGGCGGGTTCACGACATGAAGGCGATCACGCAGAAGACCCATGACGCGGGCGCGATAATGATCTGGGACCTTGCCCATTCCGCCGGTGCGGTGCCGGTCGATCTGACCGCCTGCAATGCCGACATCGCGGTGGGCTGCACCTACAAGTACCTCAATGGCGGACCCGGCGCTCCAGCCTTCATTCACGTTCGCCCCGATCTCATCGACGACGTCCGCCCGGCGCTGTCTGGCTGGCTCGGCCACGCCGCACCCTTCGCCTTCGATCTCGACTACCGGCCCGGCGAGGGTATCAGCCGCATGCGTGTCGGAACGCCTCCGGTTCTGCAGATGGCAGTGCTCGACACCGCGCTCGACGCCTTCGACGGCATCGAAATGGCCGATCTCCGCAAGCAGTCGATCAAGCTTTCCGAGCAATTCATCTCGGAAGTCGAAGCAAGCTGCAAGGATGTCGAACTCGCAAGCCCCCGCGATCCGCAATCCCGCGGGAGCCAGGTTTCGTTCCGTTTCCATGAGGGCTATGCCGCGATGCAGGCGCTGATCGCGCGCGGCGTGATCGGTGATTTCCGCGCGCCGGACATCATGCGGTTCGGGTTCTGCCCGCTTTACAACACGGAAGAGGACGTAAGCCGTGCGGCCGGTGCACTGGCCGAAATCATCGCTACCGACGCGTGGGACAAGCCCGAATTCAAGGCACGGAAAGCCGTCACATGAGCGAGGAGCGCGACTACGATCCGTCCTCCGAAGGGGCGACGATGGATTTCGACGGACGGATGTCCTATGGCGACTACCTGTGTCTCGATGGTGTTCTTGGCGCCCAGAATCCGCGCACCGACGCCCATGACGAGATGCTTTTCATCATCCAGCATCAGACGTCGGAATTGTGGATGAAGCTTGCGATCCATGAGATCAGCGCCGCGCGGGCCGCGATCCGGAACGATCAGTTGCAGCCCGCGATGAAGACGCTTGCCCGTGTCTCGCGGATTTTCGAGCAGCTCAATTCGGCATGGGACGTGCTCAGGACCATGACGCCGGCCGATTACACCCATTTCCGCCGAAAGCTCGGCCAGTCGTCCGGCTTTCAGTCCTGGCAGTACCGGATGATCGAGTATGCGCTGGGAAATCGCAACCACGCCATGATCAGGCCGCATGCCCATATGCCGGGCATCCTTTCGAAGCTCGAGACTGAACTGGAACAACCGAGCCTTTACGATGAAGCCCTTCGGCTTGCTCATCGCAGGGGTGTCGAGATGCCTGAAGTCGTGCTTAGCCGCGATGTTCGGCAAACCCACGAACTGCATGAAGGTGTGATTGCCGGATGGAAGGTCATTTATGAAGCGCCCGAAGAACATTGGGCGCTTTACGAAGTGGCTGAGAAGCTGGTCGATCTCGAGGACTATTTCCGGCGCTGGCGCTTCAACCACGTGACCACGGTCGAGCGCGTGATCGGCCTCAAGCGGGGCACCGGTGGCACAGGCGGAACGAGCTATCTCAAGCGGATGCTCGAAGTCGAGCTGTTTCCGGAATTGTGGCGTGTCCGTACCGAACTGTAGATGCATTACAGGCCTAGATATTTTAGCCTTGAACTATTTGATGCTCTCGATATTCTGGGCTTTGGGAGCGCAGGTTCCAGGCATGTCGAGCCAAGCGGTCTCTCCATGAACAAACGGTGGAGGGACTTGGACGGAACTGCGGAGGCAGGTCGAAGTTCGGTGTGAAACCGGGCAGCTGTCTTAGGAATTGACCGGGAGTGATCGGGGTGGAAATACGCGCGGAAATCAGATTGCCCACGCAGGAATTGCGGGATGATTTGCCCTTTTATACCAAGACGCTGAAAATGCGGCTGGATATGATCTACCCCGCGGACGATCCGGAGGTCGCTGTCCTGTCAGGTCACGGCCTGCGGCTTCGCATCGAAAAGGGAGCGCCGGAAGCGCCCGGGACCCTGCGCATTCTGACGGAAAATCCGGATGAATTCGCCGATGGCAAACGCGAACTGATTGCGCCCAATGGCACCCGTATCGAGATCGACGAGCTCAACCCGCCGCTGGTGATGCCGGCAACCGAGCATGCATTCGTCGTCCGGCGGCTGGCTGATCAGGCGCCATGGGTGATCGGACGTGCCGGCATGGAGTACCGCGACCTGGTGCCTTCGCGCCTGGGCGGCGCCATGATTGCCTCGCACATTCGCGTGCCGGACGGCCCCGTGCCGGACATGGTGCATTTCCACAAGGTGGGCTTCCAGCTGATCTTCTGCATCAATGGCTGGGTCGATGTTCTCTATGAGGATCAGGGCGGTCCGCGACGGCTTCACGCCGGCGATTGCTTCATCCAGCCGCCGACGATCCGTCACAAGGTGCTTCATGCGGCAGACGGGATCGAGGTCATCGAAATCGGCGTTCCGGCGGAACATGTGACCGAGATCGATCACACGATGGATCTTCCCACTCCTCACGAACGGCCCGACCGTGAATGGGAGGGGCAGCGCTTTGTCCACAGCCTGGCCAAGGACGGGGTATTTGAACCTTTCCGGATCCCGGGTTTCGAGGCGCGCGATACAACGATCAATGAAAACACCAAGGGTGTTGCTTCGGTGATGGTGGCGCGGCCGACGGGAGACGCCGATCCTGTCTGGACGCGGCACGAGGGAGATATCCTCTTCAATTTCGTCATGTCCGGGACCATGCTGCTCGAAGGCGAGGGCAAGGAGCCGTACCGGCTTGAAAAAGGCGATGCATTTGTCATTCCGCCACAGATGGCGACACGCTACAGTGAGCCGAGCGGTGATCTTCAATTGCTTGAGGTCACGCTGCCCGGCCCGTTCAAGACCGAGGTGGTGGAAACATATTGAGCGTTGTTCAAACCTGCCCGACAGCGCTCATCTCAAACAGGGCAATAAAACAACTGGGAGCAAGAATGATGAGAAAAACAACCTATGCACTGGCGATCGCGGCCCTGCTTGCATCAAGCGCGGCCAGCCTTGCCGAAGATACCAAGATCGGCGTTCTCATGGACATTACCGGTCCGATCGCAAGCTTCATTCCGCCGCTTCAGAACGCTGCAAACCTGGCGGTCAAGCACGTCAATGACAATGGTGGACTGCTCGACGGACAGGCGGTCGCCGTCTATGGCGACACCACCGGTTCATCGCAGGGTGCGGTCGACGCCGCGGGCAAGCTGATCAACGTCGAGAACGTTCCGATCATCATGGGCGCGCTGATGTCGGGAACCACCATTGCCGCCGCCGAGGCAGCTGCAATTCCCGCCGGTGTCGTGCAGATCTCACCGACGGCCACCGCGCCGGCGATGACCGACATCAACGACAATGACCTGCTTTACCGGATCGTCCCGTCGGACAACTTCCAGGGCAAGGTTCTGGCCGACATGGTGCTTGAGGAAGGCATCAACAAGGTTGCCGTGACCTATGTGAACAATGACTACGGAGTCGGCATCGGCAGCACCTTTGTGGAGGCGTTCAAGGCGGCGGGCGGTGAAGTTGTCGCCGAAGTCAAGCACGAGGAGAAGAAGAACTCCTACCGCTCCGAGCTGGCAACGCTTTCGAAGGCTGGGGGCGATGCGCTGGTGGTGATCGCCTATGCGGGCGACTCCGGCTCCAAGATCGTCAAGCAGTCGATCGAGGGCGGCCTGTTCACCAAGTTCATCGGCACGGACGGTCTTCGCGACGAAGCCTTGATCGCCGACATCGGCGCGGAAGCGCTGGCGACATCGTTCTTCTCTGCGCCGACTTCGCCGGACGACAACCCGAACCAGGCCATGCTGCATGAAGCCTATACGGCCGAATACAGCGAGCCCGCGGACAAGCCGTTTGTGGATCAGACCTATGACGCCACTTTCATGACCCTTCTGGCGGTCGAGGCCGCCGGTTCTGCCGATCGTACCAAGATGGCCGAGGCACTGCGTGCCATCGCATCCGCGCCGGGCGAGAAGGTTGGACCAGGCGAATGGGCCAAGGCCAAGGCGCTCCTCGCCGAAGGCAAGGACATCGACTACGACGGTGCCGGCGGTTCCTACGACTTCGATGAAGCCGGCGACGTTGCAGGCGCCATCGGCAAGTTCGTCGTGGACGGCGACACCTACAAGCAAATCAAGATCTACCAGTAACAGGGCGGATCTTCATTGATCGGGGTCCCTCGCTTGAAGAGGCGAGGGACCCTTCTTCCAGACAGCAAGCGGCCAACGTCACCGGCTTTCGCCGGTTGGCAAAGGCCAACGCGAACCGGGGTTCCGGCCGCGGCAAAGGGCGGACATGATTTCAGTCGAACATGTGAAAGTGAGTTACGGCGGCCCGTACGTCGTCGACGACGTCAGCTTCGAAATTCCGGCAGGCCGGATCACCGGGCTGATCGGTCCCAATGGCGCGGGCAAGACGACGATGTTCAATGCAATTGCAGGGCACGTCCAGCCGGCGGGCGGACGTATCCTGCTCGAGGGCAAGGACATTACAGGGCTTGAGCCGCACCAGCGGGCTGAACGCGGGCTCGCCCGGACGTTCCAGATCCCGCACGAGTTTTCGCAACTGACGGTGATCGAGAATTTCATGGCGGCAGCGGCCACACCGATCGGCGAGAATGTCTTCAATGTGATCTTCAGGCGGGCTAGGTTCGAGGCCGAGGAAGAGCGTACCTACCGCGCCGCACGCGACATGGTGGACTTTCTCGAGATCGCCCACGTCAAGGACGAGAAGGCCGGCAATCTCTCCGGCGGACAGAAGAAACTTCTGGAATTGGGCCGGGCGCTGATGCGCAAGCCCAAGATCATTCTGCTCGACGAGATTGGCGCCGGTATCAACCGGACCCTGCTGGCCAAGATATCGGACAAGATCCTGCATTTGAACAAGGAGCAGGGCCTCACATTCTGCCTGATCGAGCACGATCTCGACTATGTCTCCAAACTCTGCGATGGCGTTATCGTGATGGCGCAGGGGCAGTTGCTGACCCGTGGCTCCGTGGACGAGGTGCGGCAGGATGCACGTGTCATCGAGGCTTATTTCGGCGGCGGGAAATACGAGGCCCAGGCATGAGCGCGCTTTTGTCCGTCGCCGGCCTGACTGCCGGCTATGGCGGGGTTCCGATCATCGAGGACGTCAATCTCGATGTGGCGGAGCACGAGATCGCCGTGATCATCGGTCCGAATGGCGCCGGCAAGTCGACTTTGGTCAAGACCGTCTTTGCACTGACCAGCAGAAGTTCGGGCGCGGTGACGTTTTCAGGCCGCGACATCTCCGGTTTGCGGACCGCGCAACTGGTGCCGCTTGGCATCTCGATGGTACCGCAAAGCCGCAATGTCTTTCCGACGCTGACCGTCGATGAAAACCTCGATGTGGGCACCTATGCCGCGCCGCCGGGCGACAAGGATGCCGTTCGGGAGAGTGTGCTGTCGTTGTTTCCGGATCTCAGGGACAAGCTTGCGCAGCCGGCGGGCGAGCTTTCCGGTGGTCAGCGCCAGATGGTGGCAATGGGCAGGGCGCTGATGAGCGAGCCGAAATTGCTGTTGCTCGATGAGCCGACAGCGGGGCTTTCGCCGGCCTATCTCGAGATCATTTTCGATCTGCTGCTCAACATTCGCAAGCGCGGGGTCACCATCCTGATGGTCGAGCAGAATGCCAAGCAGGCGCTTCGCATCGCCGACACGGGCCACGTGCTGGTGGGCGGCAAGAATTTTGTCTCAGGAACAGGAGAGACCTTGCTCGCCGATGATTCCGTGCGGCGTTCGTTTCTCGGGGGTGCTTCGGCGTGATCGACTTCATCAATCTCTATCTCGTGCCGGGACTGACCATCGGCAGCGTCTATGCGCTTGGCGCGGTCGGCATCTCGATGATTTTTGGGATCCTGCGGTTCGCGCATTTCGCCCATGGCGACCTGATGACCATCGGCGGCTACGGGGTGCTCACTGCGGTCTGGTTCATTCCGATCCATCCGCTGCTGCTGCTGCCGTTCGGCATGGCGCTGGCCATTGTTGCGGCTCTGGCGGTCGACCGCTTTTTCTACAGACCGCTGAGGCAGTTGCCGACGATCTACACGGTGATCGCCTCCTTCGGCGTTGCGCTGATCTTCCGGTCGCTGGCCCAGCTGTTCTGGAGCTCGGGCAACCAGGTGTTCGTCCCGGGTGTCCGGCCACCTCTGGTGCTGTTCGACACGTTTCGCATTTCGGCGCTGCACGCGCAGGTGATCATTCTCACACTGATCATTGCGGTTGCGCTCCATTTCTTCCTGACCAGATCCAAGCTCGGTCGCGCCATGCGCGCGGTTTCGGACGAGCCGGAACTGGCGTCGGTTGCGGGACTTGATACCGAACGCGTGGTTCGCTGGACCTGGGTCATCGGGGCCGCTCTGGCCGCCGCCGCCGGCGTGTTTGCCGGCATGGATACGAGCATGCATCCAAATCTCGGCTGGAACCTGTTGCTCGCCATGTTCGCCGCTGCCGTTCTCGGTGGTATCGGCAAGCCCATGGGCGCGATCGCAGGCGGCTTGATCATCGGCATCGCCGAGGAAACCGTAACCTATACATGGTTCGGCGGTGAGCCTTTGATATCCCCCTCCTACAAATCCGCCGTGGCCTTCTTCATCATGGTCGCACTGCTGCTGTTCAGACCGCAGGGCCTGTTCAAGGGGAGGCTTCTGTAATGGAAATGACCGGACTTCTTTTCTACCTCGTCAGTATTCTGATTGCCGGCGGCATCTATGCCATTCTGTGTCTTGCACTGAACGTGCAATGGGGCATGGGCGGGTTGTTCAATGCCGGTATCGCAGGCTTCTTCGCGGTGGGGGCATACACGTCCGCGATCGTGACGACCGCGGTCAGCAACCGTCATCTGGGCGGCTTCGATTTGCCCATACCGTTCGGACTTCTGGCCGCAATGCTGGTGGCCGGGGTCACCGGTTGGGCAGTGGCAAAGATCTGCGTGCGGCTCAAGAGCGACTATCTGGCGATGGCTTCGGTGGGCATTGCCGAAATCCTGCGGCTGGTGATTGTCAATGAAGCTTGGCTGACCAATGGCAGCCTCGGCATTTCGGGGATTCCGCGGCCGTTCGGCGACATGGTGCAGGGACGCGGTGCGGATCTGGTCTATTTGGCGATGGTCTGGTTGTGCGTGCTCTTGGTCTATGTTCTGTGTCAGCGGCTGTATGTGAGCCCGTGGGGCCGTACGCTGCGCGCGATCCGGGACAACGAGGACTCCGCACGTGCGGCGGGGAAGGACGTCGACTGGTTCCGGCTCCAGACCTTCGTGATCGGCTGCGCGATCATGGGCCTCGCCGGCGCGCTGTCGGCCCATTATTTCAAGTTCCTGTCGCCTTCGGCCACGGAGCCGCTGCTTGTGACCTTCCTCGTCTGGGTCATGCTGATGGCCGGGGGATCGGGCAACAACAAGGGCGCCATCGCAGGCGCGATCCTGATCTGGTTCATCTGGTCGGCGACCGAAATCCTGACCGGACGCCTGCCGCCGGAATGGATCACGCGGTCATCCTACATCCGCATGCTTCTGGTCGGACTTCTTCTGCAGTTCGTGCTGCAGCGCTACCGCTCGGGCCTGATCCCGGAGAAATCGCCGAAACCGCGGTCCGACTGACGCGCGACGGCGCGGCTGCATCCGCGGAAGCATCCGTTTGCGCGCCGGGCGAGCCATGTGCTTCGGTCGTGTCAGTCGCCGCCGTCTTTGGGCAGGAAGGAAACAAGCTTTGCGCGCACATCGTCCGGCCACGGCATCGACGTGTGCTTGTCGAGCCAACTTGCAGCCAGCACCTGCTTTCCGGACCAGCGATGTTCATCGCCGCAGATCACCTTGTGTTCGACCGTCATCGAGGACTTGCCGACTTTCGTGACCGTCAGTTCGAAGGTGAGCTTGTCGCCGAAGAAGGACGGTTTGGAGAAGTCGCAGGTCAGATGCACGGTGGGCGTGCCCCAGCGTTCGTTCCAGATGATCTCGTGCCACGGATATCCGATTGCAGACCAGAACTCCTCGATCACACCGTTGAGAAGATTGAGATAGGACGGATAATAGGCGGTCCCGGAGATGTCGCAGTCTCCGAAATGCAGCATGCGGTCCGTTGAATAGCTGGCAGTCATGATCCCCTCCCGGTCTTGTTCAAGGCCGGTTTCGCACGGGATCACCGGTGAGGCAACCGGGAACACCCCAAGGCTCTCGAGCGGGGAAGCCTGATGGGCAGCGTCGATCCGTTTGCCAACGGGCAAGCAGACGCCAAAAAAAGACCGGACGTTCCCGCCCGGTCTTGAGTGGATTTCCACCAACAATGTCGATCGGTCACATCGCCGACTGAATGGATCGTTCGATCTCGCTAGTCGTGCTGTTGACCAGGGTCTTGGGCATTTCAAGAATGATCTTGTCGGTCACCGAGCTGTGCAACAAGGGCCGTGCCTCACCCAGCGTGTCGGGGTCGAGAGCAAGGATCAGTTTTTCGAACTTGTGATCCTGGGCAAGATCGTACAGGTGCCGGGTGAGGATCTTGGCGAATGTCGCTTCCATCGATTCCTGAGGCGAGGTATCGGGTGGCTCCTTGCCGGAAGGCCCCTGATCGGCGAGGTCGCCGGGCTCGAGATCCTTGGCGTGCTGAAGCTTCAGCTCGCCGTTCTTGCCGGCATTGCGGTAGAATTTTGCGCCTTCACCGGTGCCGGTGACGATGAGTGTTTTGTGCGGGACGGGTAAATGGGACATTCTTCCACCTGCTTTTGGTCTGTAGATTGATCACAGCGCGCTTGCGCATCGACGTGGCCGGAGCTTGACCGGCCCCTCAAGAAGGCACGAGGCGCCCGCACTGAAGCGGGCCCCCGAACGTTCGGGTCAGGCGGCGTTGGCGGAGTCGCGGTGATGTTCACCCTCGCGGACTTCCTCGATGATCTTGTCGACGAAAGCCGGAAGATCCTTCGGGGAGCGGCTGGTGATGATGCCATTGTCGATGGCGACTTCACTGTCTTCCCACTTCGCGCCGGCATTTTCCATGTCGGTGCGAATGGAGGGATAAGACGTCGCTTCGCGGCCTTTGATCACGCCGGCTTCGATCAGAAGCCATGGGGCATGGCAGATGGCAGCAACGATCTTGTCGCCGGTGACGAAGTCCCGAACGAGCTGAACCGCATCCTTGTCGACGCGCAGCAGGTCGGGATTTATCTGGCCGCCGGGCAGCACCAAGGCGATGTAGTCATCGACTTTGACGTCGGAGATCTTGAGGTCGGCGTCAACCGTGCCGCCCCAGTCATCCTTGTCCCAGCCCTTGACCGCATTGCCATCGGGTGTGGCGACATGAACCGTGGCGCCAGCCTGCTTGAGATGCTCGAGCGGATATTCGAGCTCGGACTGTTCGAAGCCGTTGGCGGACATGATGAGGATCTTGGCATTCTCCAGTTTTGGCATGGATGTGCCTCCTTTTGCGTTGGAAACCGTGTGTCTGAATCTGACATGGTCCCAACGCGGTGGAGCCGCCTGAGTTCCGTCCTGTGGTGCCCAAGCCGTATGCCAAACCGATCCGCGGCTTTGGGCTTGGCGCGTCAGTAGGTTGCCCGGCCACCGGAGAGATCGAATACGCCCGAGGTTGTGAAGCTGTTTTCACGGCTGCACAGCCAAGCAATCATTTCCGCGGCTTCGCTGGTTTCAAGGAAACGGCCGCGCGGGATCTTGGAGAGCATGTAGTCGATATGGGTTTGCGCCATCTGGTCGAAGATGCGGGTGCGGGCGGCCGCGGGCGTGACGCAATTGACCGAGATGTCGAGCCCCGCCAGTTCCTTTCCGAGCGATTTCGTAAAGCCGATGACACCGGCCTTGGAGGCGGAATAGGCCGAGGCATTGGGATTGCCTTCCTTTCCGGCGACCGATGCGATGTTGACGATGCGACCGAATTTCTGCGCCTTCATCGTCGGCACAACCGCGCGGTTAACGTGGAATGTCCCATTCAGGTTCACGGCGATGATATGCGCGAATTCCTCGACGGAGTATTCGTCCACCGGCGCATTGGAGCCGGCGATACCAGCCGAGTTGACGGCGATATCGACGCGCCCGAAGACCTCGAGCGTCTTCGCGCAGGCGGCCTGGACGCTTTGCCAGTCGGACACGTCGACCTGAACGGCAACCGCGTCCGACAGCGTTTTGGCGGTACGTTCGGCGAGGTCAGCGTCCATGTCCCACAGGGCGATTTTTGCGCCGCCCTTCTGAAGACGTTGCGCGACCGCTTCGCCAATGCCCTGTGCGCCGCCGGTGACCACGGCGATCATGCCGTCAAATTGTCTGGTATCCATCTGTCTCTCCCGTACTTTCAACTGATGCAATCGTCATCCTCAGCCGGAATCCGATGCAGCCGCGGGGGCATCGTGCTTCGGTTCTTCCGAAACCTCCACTCGACGGGGTGAAAAAAGAGACGCTGGGGTATGGCGACCAACAAGAGGTCATCGTGCCCGGGGCTCAGGCTGCTAACCTTCCGGCAGTTGCCGTAAAATCATGCAGGCGGCGGGACGGTGACAATGGGAGTGGTTTCCGCGCTTGCTCAGGGAGGAATACCATGAAGAAGGCACTATTAGCTTCAGTTGCGACCTGTTTCCTGCTTCCAGCGGGGGCCATGGCGCAAGATGGCACAGTCAAGATCGGCGTGCTTGTGGCGCTTGAAGGCGTGTTTGCCGCCGGCGGTGCAGATGGCGTGCGCAACGTCGAACTGGCAGTTCAGCAGGCCGGCGGTACGGCCGGCGGCAAGGAAATCGAGATCGTTGTTGCGCCGAGCGACACGACACCTGACACAGCCGTGCGCCAGGCGCGCAAGCTGATCGAACAGGATGGTGTGGACATCATCATCGGCCCGCTTTCGGGCTCGGAAGGCATCGCCATGCGCGACTACGCCAAAACCGTGCCTGACAAGACCATCATCAACGGCATTTCGGGCGCGCTCGAAACCACCTGGGTGGACCCGGCTGAAAACTTCTTCCGCTTCAATCTCGACGGTTCGCAGTGGGGCGCCGGTCTGGGCACCTATGTCGTTGAGGAAAAAGGCTGGAACAAGGTTGCGACCGTGGCTGCCGACTACTCGTTCGGCTACACCAACTTCCTCGGCTTCGCAGTCGATTTCTGCCGCGCCGGTGGTGAAATTGTCGAGCGTTTCTGGGTGCCGCTCGGTTCCTCCGATTTCGGTGGCGTGATTGCCGCCATGCCGGATGACATCGACGCGATCTACCTCGGTGTCGGTGGTACCGACGCGATCAACTTCCTCAACCAGTATGAGCAGGCCGGTGCTGAAACCAACCTGATCGGCGGAACCATCATGGCCGACCAGACGGTTCTCACCTCGAAGGGTCGCGCAAAGGACGCCCTGGTCGGAACGCCGACATCCGGTGCGCTCGCCGAGGACAATCCGGATCCGGCATGGACCGAATATGTCGCGGCCTATCAGGAAGCCTTCCCGGAAGACGAGCGCTTCCCGACGCCTTCGCTGTTCGGTGTGGGCTACTACGTTGCCACGCTGGCGGCGATCGATGCGCTCAACGAAATCGACGGCGACCTGTCTGACGGCCAGGCCAAGTTCCGCGAGGCACTTGCCGACGACCCGCTTGAGACACCGCTGGGCTCGGTCTCGCTGAACGAGAACCGTCAGGCCACCGGAACGGTCTTCATCAACGAGGTGCAGGAAGATGACTCCGGCGGACTGAAGAACGTCATGGTCGGCAAGGTCGAGGACGTGAACCAGACGCTCGGCATGAGCGCCGAGGAGTTCCGCGCCATGGGTCTTCCCTCGCGTGACACCCCGGACTGCGCCGCTCTCGGCGGCAAGGGCTGACCGTAACGTCACCTTCCTGGGCCGGCGCAAAGAGTTGCGCCGGCCCCGGACACTCTCGCGTTCCGGGCCGCTGCGGCGGTCGCGGTCTGTGTGAAGGTACGGGTTGATGTCGTTGATCTCCTTCGTCACACGCATCCATTTTGCCGACCGCGTTCTTGAGGACGCGCTGCCGGAGGAAATGGAAAAGCTCGGCATCCACCGGCCCCTGGTCGTCACAGACGAGGCCGGAGAGCGCGACGATTGCCTCGACCGCCTGTTCGATTCCCTGCCTGCGCTCTGCGAACCGATCCATCTGAACGGATTCCGTCCGAAGGTGATGACTGGGCAAATACGAGCCGTTTCAAGGTTTTATTCAAAAAACCGGTGTGACGGGGTCATCGGCTTCGGGGGCGCCGTGGCGCTGGACCTTTCAAGACTGATCGATGCACGCTCGCAGCTGATCACGATCCCGACGACCACCGAGAGTGTCGGCCTCGGACCGGTCGGAGGCGCCTTCGCCGCCACCGAGATCTGCAATCCTCGCAGTCCTTCGGTGGTGCTTTGCGACGCGACGCTCACCGTCGGTTCGAGCGCCTATGCGACCGCGATCGCGGGAATGGACACGCTGACCCATTGTCTTGAAGCCTATCTCGGCACCGCATTCAATCCGCCGGCCGACGGGATTGCGCTTGAAGGTCTGCGCCGGGCGATGCAGCATCTGTCGCGAGCCGTGCAGAATGGCAATGACCTTGAATCCCGGCGGGAAATGCTGGCCGCCGCTCTCAACGCAGGTCTGGCAGCGCGCAAGGGGCTCGGCGGGATTGACGCCGCGGCAAAGGCGCTTGAAGCCCAGGCCGGTTTGTGGGGAAGGCATGGCGCCCTCAATGCAGCGCTTCTTCCCCATGTGCTGGCGTTCAACACGCCGGCTGTGGGTGATCGGCTTCCGGTGATCCGCGAGGCGCTTGGCGTGCCGTCCGGCGGCGACGTCGCTTCGGTGATCGCCGAGCTCGGGGCGCGCCTGGGATTGCCTGGCCGGATCGGTTCACTCGGGCTCGGCCGCGCGGATCTGCGGAGGGCGGCGAAGGCCGCGGCGGCGGATCCGGCCAACCAGACAAATCCGCGGCTTGCCACCGCCGATGACTATCTTCGCCTGTTGCAGGAGGCATGCTAGCGTCTTCTTGCAGATTAGCGGAGCATAAAACCACGCAAACACAAGTGTTTACGGTTTCATGTTTCTGCGCTATCGTTTGAAACCAATGCATCACAAGAATGCATGAGGGAGGAAAATGAGCACAGCGTTGGCCGTGTTTCATGGTGCTTTCGGGAGAGTTTGCCTCTATTTGATGGATCGAGGCATGGTGCCCCACGGGCACAGGGAAGGACACCTTATATTCCATCTGCAGGGACCTCCTGCGGAGATGGTTGTCAACGACCGTGCGTTTCCGATGGCGCCGGGTCAGGCCGTCGCCGTCAGCCCCTGGCAGACTCACTACTTCAGGCCCCTTCACGAAAGCGCACCCACTCTGGGGCTCGTGCTCTACATTCGGCCGGCCTGGTTTCTGGAGGCGTCGCGGCGAGCGACTGCCTCGCTGAGTTTCGGCCGGGTCGGTATCGAGGTCACCGATCAGGTGGCGCGCCTGGTTTTCGGAACCACCCAGTCGATGATGGATCCGGAAAAGGAAGACCCGCTCCTCGAGGATCGCATCTGCTCACTGACCCAGCTGGCATTCGACCAGTCCTGGCAATGGACCAGCCGTGGCGACAGTTTCACCGGACCGATGTTCGTCAAGCGTGACTACAGGATCCGCAATGCCTTGCGCGTCTTGCAGAAACGGGTCGGCGAGGCGCTGGCGCTCGATGCCGTCGCACGGGAGGTCGGCCTGTCGCGGCCGCATTTCTACAAGCTGTTCCGTGAGCAGATCGGACTGACGCCCAATCTCTATCTGAACGCCCTGCGCATGGAACGGGCGATCGATCGGCTGGCGGTCAGTCAGGAGGCGGTGTCCGACATCGGCTTTGACCTTGGGTTTTCGAGTCAGGCCAGTTTCTCGCGCTTCTTCATCGCAAACGGTGTGGTCCCGCCATCGGCGTATCGCCGCAGCATCCACGTTTCATTGCCGCAATAGTGGTTTTCCCGACGCCGGGGGCAACGAAAAGACTGTCGGGTATATGGGTAAGGCCCGGGCCGGGCTAGTGTTTTGTCCACGGCTCGTGGAGGACGAGCCGGGATGGCAGGCTGATGGGACAGGCTGACGGGATGGGAAATTTCTACAGGCGCAGACCAATCTGGTCGTTGATCATCGCAATTGCGGTGGCCATCGTGCTGTGGATGATCTTCGCGCCATGGCCCGAAGGCCTGGTGGACGCGCTCGGACGCAAGAAGATTTTCCTCAATGCGGTGTTCGGCGGGATCACCCTCGGCGCGCTCTATTTTCTCGTGGCCTCCGGCTTCACGCTCATTTTCGGCCTGATGCGGAACGTCAATCTGGCCCATGGCTCGCTTTATCTTCTTGGAGGATACATCGGCTACGAAGTGTCGGACGCGACCGGATCGTGGCTGCTCGCCTTTCCCGTCGTCTTTGTCCTCGTTGCCGGACTTGGCCTGATTCTGCAAAACCAGGTGTTCCGCCGGATGGAAGGCGAGGAACTGCGTCAGACGATGGTGACGATCGGGCTGTCGGTCGTCATCGCAGACATCATGCTGTGGATCTGGGGTGGCCAGTCCTACACCATCTTGTCGCCCGAATGGCTGAGCGGGCCGACCGAACTTCCGATTGTGTCCTCGATCAAATCAAACGGTGAGACCGTCTATCTCCGCTATCCCGCGGTCCGTATCGCAATTCTGGTCGCAGCCATTGTCATAGGGCTGGCGATGTGGCTGGTGCTGAACAAGTCGAGACTCGGCATGCTGATCCGCGCGGGCGTTGACGACCGCGAGATGCTTGCCGCCTCCGGTGTACGCATTCAGTATGTCTTCCTCGCCGTTTTCGCCTTTGGCGCCGGACTGGCCGGGATGGCGGGAATTGTCGGCGGGACGTTCCAGTCGCTGTCGCCGGGCGAGGATACGCGTTTTCTTCTGGCAAGCCTCGTGGTCGTGATCGTCGGTGGCATGGGGTCCATTCCGGGCGCTGCCATCGGGGCGCTTATTATCGGATTGTCCGAGCAGATCGGGCTGGTCTACGCGCCAACCTATTCGGTTGTCTTCACGTTCTTGATCATGGCGGCAGTGCTGGCGTTCCGGCCCCAGGGCCTTCTGGGAACGGTGCGATGAGGGGATATCATGGCGCTGGTTGAACGTTCTACGCCCTATCAGGCTTCGTGGTTCGAACGGATTCCGACCCAGTGGTGGGTGGTCGGTCTGCTGCTTTTGATCATGCCCGCAATCGCCAACGACTTCATTCTGTTTCAGGTGTTCGGCTGGACGTTCCTGCTCGGCATGATCGCTCTGAGCCTGATGTTTCTTGCGGGTTATGGCGGAATGGTCAGCCTGATCCAGATGTCGGTGGCAGCCCTCGGGGGCTACATGGTTGCCATCTTCGGCACATCCGGCGTCGAATCGATCAGCATGGGTCTTCCGTGGTGGCTCTACATTCCGATTGCGGTGATCATCGCAGCCATCTTCGGGACGATCGTGGGGGCGCTCGCGGTGCGGACCGAAGGCATCTATACGATCATGATCACGCTCGCGATCGCCTCGGCCTTCTTCTACTTCACTCGGCAGAATTACGGTATCTTCAACGGCTATTCCGGCTTCAACCTCGTGGTGCCGCCGCAATTGTTCGGCGTGGACTGGCGCCAGTCGGTTCCCTTCTACTACCTGACGCTCGGGTGCGCGACGCTGTCCTATCTTGCAGTGGTCTATGTGTCGCGGTCGCCCTTCGGGCTGGCGCTCCAGGGCGTGCGTGACAATCCGCGCCGGATGGCGGCTCTCGGCTTCAATGTGACTGCGCATCGGATTGCGGCCTACACGTTCGCCTCGGTGATCGCGGCTTTCGGCGGCATTCTGCTGGTCTGGCAGAATGCGCAGATTTCGCCGGGAACGGCGGGCATTCCGGCGGTGATCGACATTCTGGTGATTGCCGTGGTCGGTGGCGTTCGACGCCCCATCGGGCCGTTCATCGGCGCGCTCATCTATACAGTCCTGCGCACCTTTTCTCCCGATATCCTGACCGGGCTGGGGATGTCGGGCGAACGCTTCAAACTTTTGATCGGGCTTGGCTTCCTCGCCGTGGTGTTCTTTTCACCGGATGGTGTTCTGGGGCTGTGGGAGCGCTGGCGTGCGCGTAGGGGCCGCAACCGCGATCCGCTGACGGGGGACGCGAAATGACGCTGGCCGAATCCCCCAACGCAACCGAGGGTCTTGGCTCTGTAAGCTCCGGCAACGCGCTGGAACTGCGCGGAGTGACGAAAATGTTCGGCGCGCTGGCCGCGATCGAGGACATTACGCTGTCGGTGCGTCCGGGCGAGCGCCGCGCGGTGCTGGGATCGAATGGCGCTGGAAAGACGACGCTTTTCAATTGTGTCACGGGTGACTTCCTGCCCACATCCGGCACGATCCGCCTGTTCGGGGAGGATGTCACCACATTTCCGGCCTATGAGCGGATCCGCAGAGGACTGCGCAGAACCTATCAGATCAGCCTGCTGTTTGGCGGGTTGACCGTCACCGACAATGTCTATCTTGCCTGCCGCGGCGTCTCGCGCGGCCGATTTTCCCTGATCAGGCCCCGCAAGGGCGATCCGCTGCTCACAAGAACGGCCGAACTGATCGAGGCGGTCAACATGACGGCGGCTGGCGACACGCCGGTTTCCGAGTTGAGTTACGGACAGCAACGGCAGCTCGAGATCGCGCTTGCACTGGCGGGCGCACCCCGTTTCATCCTGTTTGACGAACCGGCGGCCGGGCTTTCGCCGACGGAGCGCTCGGAGCTGATCTCCATCCTGACCGGGCTGCCGTCGCATATCGGCTTCATCATCATCGAGCATGACATGGACGTGGCCCTGCGCGTGGCCGAGAGCGTGACGATGATGCACAACGGCAAGATCTTCAAGGAAGGTACACCGGAGGAGATCGAGAACGATCCGGAAGTCCAGGAACTCTATCTGGGAGACGGTCATGGTTGAACGCAGCCGCGCTCCCGCTCTGGAGGTCAAGGACCTGAATGTCTTTTACGGCGCATCCCATGCGTTGCAGGGCGTCGATCTCAAACTCGAGGGCGGTGTCTTGTCGGTGGTCGGCCGCAACGGCATGGGCAAGACCACGCTGTGCAAGGCCATCATGGGAATGGTGCCGGTTGCCTCCGGAACCATCAATTTCTCCGGACAGTCGCTGGTGGGCAAGACGCCTGCCGAGATCGCCCGGATCGGAATTGGATATGTGCCCCAGGGCCGCCGGTTGTGGCGCTCGCTTTCGGTCGACGAACATCTCAAGATGGTCGCCTCGAAGAGTGGCGCCTGGACCGTTGAACGGATCTATTCCACGTTTCCGCGTCTGGCCGAGCGAAAGAACAATGGCGGCGGACAGCTGTCGGGCGGTGAGCAGCAGATGCTGGCGATCTCGCGCGCGTTGCTGTCCAATCCGAAACTCCTGGTGATGGACGAACCCACCGAAGGCCTTGCCCCGGTCATCGTTGCCCAGGTCGAGGAGATGCTGCTTCGGCTCGCCGATGAAGGCGACATGGAAGTGCTGGTGATCGAGCAGAACATCGGCGTTGCCTGCGGCATTTCCGACAATGTGGCCATCATGGTCAACGGGCGCATCAACCGGATCGCTCCCGCCGTGGAACTGGCCGGTGACCGGGAACTCCAGCAGCGCCTGCTCGGTGTGGGGCGGCACAGTCATGACGAGACGCCCGCGCAACCCGCAAAGCCGGAAGGTTCCTCGGCTTCTCAGGGTGAGAAGGGCGAGGCGGAAGCGCGGACCTCCGGCACGGTCAAGATCTATCAGTCGAACCCGACCCCGCCGACGCGCTGGTCGCAGCCCGTACCCGTTGCCCAGCTTGAACGGTCGGCGCGTGTGGTCACCGCCGGTCCGGCGAGCCGTGCCGGCGCGGAACAGGCGGAGATCCGTCAACTGGCTAGCCCGGGTGATAGCGTCGTGCTCGTTGCCGGAACGCTCGACACCAAGGGTGACGAGTTGCGGTTCATCCGCGACCAGATCCGTGCGGCCGGACTTCCCGTGCGGATGGTCGATCTTTCGACGTCCGGTGAGCACTCGGGCGCGGAAATTCCGGCCAACCAGATCGCAGCCTTCCATCCGCGCGGCTCGGCCGGCGTGTTCACCGGAGACCGTGGGCAATCGGTGGCAGGCATGACGCTGGCGTTCGAGCGCTGGATCGCGCGCCAGCAGGGGATCGGCGGCATCATTTCGGCGGGCGGATCCGGCGGAACCGCAATCGTGGCGCCTGCGATGCGCTCGCTGCCGGTGGGCGTTCCGAAACTCATCGTTTCCACCGTGGCCTCGGGTGAGGTGAGCAAATATGTCGGCCCGTCGGACATCACGATGATGCATTCGGTTGCGGATGTTCAGGGTCTCAACACGATCACCCGGGAGGTGCTTTCGAATGCCGCCCAGGCGATGGCCGGGATGGTCAAGGCCCGGCGCGGAGCGAGCGAGGTGACGCCGGGCAAGCCCGCCGTGGGACTGACCATGTTCGGCGTGACCACCACATGCGTGCGGCAGATCGTCGACCTGCTTGATGACACCCATGACTGTCTTGTCTTCCATGCCACGGGGATCGGCGGGCAATCGATGGAGAAGCTTGTCGATTCCGGCAAGATCTCAGGCGTCATTGACATCACGACGACCGAAGTCTGCGACATGATGATGGGCGGCGTGTTTCCCGCGACCGAGGATCGTTTTGGCGCGGTCATCCGGACGCGCATGCCCTATATCGGCTCGGTCGGCGCACTCGACATGGTCAATTTCGCCGCGCCCGAGACAGTTCCGGAGAAATACGAGGGCCGGACCTTCTACAACCACAATCCGCAAGTCACCCTGATGCGCACCACCGCCGAGGAGTGCGCGAGAATGGGCCGCTGGATCGGCGAGCGGCTGAACCAGATGGAGGGGCAGGTGCGGTTTTTCCTGCCTGAGGGCGGGGTTTCGGCGCTCGACGCGCCCGGTCAGGATTTCCATGACCCGAAAGCGCGCGCAGCACTTTACGACGCGCTCGATTCCACCGTGCGGCAGACTTCCAATCGGCAACTGATTCGTCTTCCGCATCACATCAATGATCCCGCGTTCGCCGCAGCCGTCGTGGCCGCTTTCAGAGCGCTCCACGGCGGGGGCAGGCCTGCGCGAAAGAGAGAGGCCCGGAGATGATCGCCAGAGAGACCATTCTCGAAAAATTCCGCAGCATGATTGCCGCAGGCGAGCCGATCGTTGGCGGCGGCGCCGGAACAGGTCTTTCGGCCAAATGCGAGGAAGCCGGCGGCATCGACCTGATCGTGATCTACAATTCCGGCCGTTACCGGATGGCAGGCCGTGGAAGCCTCGCCGGACTGATGCCTTATGGCGATGCCAATGCGATCGTGGTCGAAATGGCTGGCGAAGTGCTGCCGGTGATCAAGCACACGCCGGTTCTGGCCGGCGTCTGCGCCACCGATCCGTTTCGTCTGATGGACGTGTTTCTCGACGATCTGAAGAGGATCGGTTTTTCCGGTGTGCAGAATTTTCCGACCGTCGGCCTGATCGACGGCACCTTCCGGGCCAATCTGGAAGAGACCGGGATGTCCTATGGTCTGGAAGTCGACATGATTGCCAAGGCCCGGGCCAAGAACATGCTGACCACACCTTATGTGTTCTGCGCAGAGGATGCAGAAGCCATGGCGAAGGCCGGTGCGGACATCATCGTCTGCCATCTAGGCCTGACCACCGGCGGATCCATCGGGGCGGAAACGGCACTCACACTGGCGGACTGTCCGGCGCTGGTCGACAGCTGGGCGGAAGCGGCGCTGAAGGTGAACCAGGATGCGATCATCCTGGTCCATGGCGGACCGGTCGCGATGCCCGAAGACGCCGAATACGTCTTGAAGAACACGTCAATCTGCCACGGATTTTACGGCGCTTCCTCGATGGAGCGGCTGCCGACGGAAGTGGCTTTGACCGAACAGACCCGCGCGTTCAAGCGCATTGCAGGCAAGTAACTGGCATTACGCCAGGGGGAGGAAGAGATGACGGGACAGATCATCGGAGAACTGATCTTGTGGCTTATCCTGGCGGTGGTGGTGATTGCCATCATCTACTGGGTGATGCAGTGGCTTTACCGGCGCTCGACCAAGGAAATCGCGTTCGTGCGAACCGGTTTCCTGGGCGAAAAGGTGGTGATCGACGGCGGTGCCTTCGTCTGGCCGATCATTCACGAGATCACCCCGGTCAACATGAACACGCTGCCTCTTGCCGTGGCCCGCAAGAACGAGACTGCACTGATCACCAAGGACCGCATGCGGGTGGATGTCGAGGCGGAGTTCTATGTCCGCGTCAATCCGTCGAAGGAGTCGGTTTCGATGGCGGCGTCGACACTCGGCCGGCGGACCCTCGAAGCCAGCAATCTGCATGGTCTTCTGTCGGGCAAGTTCGAAAGCGCGATGCGCGCGATCGCGGCCGAAATGACCATGGGCGAGATGCACGAGAACCGCTCGACCTATGTGGCGCGGCTGCGTGAAGTCGCCCAGGAAGACCTGACCAAGAACGGACTTGAACTCGAAAGCGTCGCCATCATCGATGTCGATCAGACGCCGCTCGAATATTTCAATCCATCCAACCGTTTCGATGCGGAAGGTCTGACGGATCTGATCAAGGATATCGAGGCCCGGCGCAAGCTGCGCAATGACATCGAGCAGGATTCGATGATCCAGATCCGCACCCGCAATCTCGAAGCCGAGAAACAGGCGCTCGAGATCGAGCGTGAGAGCGAAGAGGCCCGGCTCGACCAGGAACGCGAAGTCGAGTTCCGCCGCGCCCAGCAGCGCGCGCTGTTGGCGCGTGAACGCGCCGAGCGCGAAACCGAAGCGGAAGCCGCGCAGATCACCGCCCGCGAGATGGTGGAGAAGGCCCGCATCACCCACGAGAGCAGGGTAGCCGAAGCCCGCATCAGCTCCGAACGTGAAATCCGCGCTCGCGAGATTGCACGGACATCTGCCGACGAAGCCGAGGAAATTGCGGCGCGCGAGGCCATCGAAACGGCGCGCATCCGGCAGGAGAGGGCCGTCTCCGAAGCCCGCATCACGAACGAGCAGGACACGCGTGCGCGCGAAATCGAACGGCAGAAGGCGCTCGACGAGGCCGAGATCACCGCTCGCGAAATCACGGAGAAGGCGCGCATTGCCCAGGAAAGGGCCGTGACCGAAGCCAGGATCGCCAAGGAAAAGGAAACCCAGGCGCTGGAAATCGAGCGGCAGCGCACGATCGAGCAGGCCGAAATCAAGGCGCACGAGGAAACCGAACGCGCCCGTATGGCCCAGAACCTCATCATCGCCCAGACCCGGATCAAGGGCGAGGAGGATATCCGCCGTCGCGAGATCGCACGGCAGCAAGGGCTTGAAGAAGCCGAGATCATCGCCCGCGAAACGGTCGAGCGGATCCGCATTCTTCAGACCGCCGAAGTCAACGAGGCGCGGATTGCCGAGGATCAGCGGATCCGCGAGCTGGAAATCTCGCGTCAGCAGGCCGTCGACGAGGCGGAAATCGCTGCCGGGGAGGCGATCGACGCGGCAAGAATTTCGCGCGAGAAACAGGTCGCGGCCACGCGTATCGCTGCCGAGGAGGAAACCCAGAATCGCGAGATCACCCGCAACCGGATCATCGACGAGGCGCGGGTTGCTGCCGAGGAGGCGGTCGAACAGGCTCGCATCGCCCAGAGAAAGGCCATCGAGGCAGAGAAGATCGCGGCCGAACAGGAAGTCCGCGTCCGCGAGATCGCCAAGCAGGAAGAACTCGAAGCAGCCGATATCGCGCGGCGTGAAAAGGTCGAGAAGAAGCGCGTTGCCACAGAGCTGACGCTCGAGAAGGACCGGATCGCAAGCCAGAAGACGCGCGAAGTCACCGAGATCGATCGGAAACGGTCGGTCGAGGAAGCCGAACAGAAGAGCATCGTCGCGCTGTCGGATTCCCGGAGCGAGCGTGTGGCTGCGGAGGCTTCTGTGCAACGCTCCGAGATTGCTGCGAAACGCGATGTCGAAGCCGCCGAAGTGGAGCGCGAACGGGCGCTGGAAGCGGCACGGCTGGAGCGTCGCAGGTCCATCGAACAGCTCGAGATCGCCCGCGTGCAGGCGCTGCGCGAGGCGGAGATCGAAAGCCGCGAGGACATCGAGCGGTCACGGATCGCATCCGAGCGTGGTCTCGACGAGATCCGCATCAGCCACGAAACCGAACGCCGCCGGCTGGAGGTCGAGCGGGAACGCGAGGTCGAGACCGTGCAGATCGAAAAGGCCATTTCGCTGTCGCAGAAAAGCCTTGAGGAAAGCGCCGCCCGCGCCAAGGCCGATGCTGCCAGAGCGCAGGCTGCCGAGGCCGAGGAGAAGGTCAAGACAGTACGCGAGACCGAAGCCGCGAACCGGCGCAAGTCCATCGATGTGCTGATGGCGGAAAAGGCCGCTGCGGAGGCCCAGGCGATCGCCGAGGGCGAAAAGGTCCGGCTGGCCGTGCAGGCGGAGGCACAGCGTCTCATCAACGAGGCCGAGAACGTGCTTACCGATCCGGCCCGCGCATCGCTGTTCCGCCGCAAGCTGCTCGAGCATGTCGAGGGCATCGTCTCGGCCAGCGTCAAGCCGCTCGAGAAGATCCAGGATATCCGGATCATGCAACTCGACGGCATCCATGGCGGTGGCGCCGGACGGGGCGGCGATGGCGGCAGTCCCACCGACGAGGTGATCAATTCGGCCCTCAGATACCGGGTTCAGGCGCCGCTGATCGACAGTCTGCTAAACGACATCGGCATCGATGGGGCCAACCTGTCCAAGCAGGGCGGCCTGATCCGCGAGGCCAGCGACATGCAGCGCGTCGCCAATGAGGCGAAGAAGAGCTCAGCATCCAAGTCCGGTGGCGGCAAGGCCGATGACGCCCAATCCGACGGGGGCAAGGCCGGCGAGAAGGAGAAGAAGTAGATGCCTCGGGTTTACATTTCTTCTGTGATCGACGCGCCGGCTACCAAGGTGTGGGAGCGGGTTCGGGACTTCAACGGCATGCCGCGCTGGCATCCGCGCATCCGCGACAGCCGGATCGAGAATGGCGAGCCTTCCGACCGTGTCGGTTGTGTCCGCGATTTCCATCTCCAGAACGGGGACCGGATCCGGGAAAAGCTTCTTGGGCTGTCGGACTACGACATGTTCTGCACATACGGCATTCTCGAAAGCCCGATGCCTCTGACCGATTACGTGGCGACGCTGCGACTGACCCCGGTCACGGATGGAGACCGCACCTTCGCCGAATGGTCGGCGGAGTTCGAGTGTTCCGTGGATGATGCGGAGGATCTGGTGTCCGGGATCGGCGGCAATGTGTTCCAGGCCGGGTTCGATGCCCTCAAGCGGCAGATGATGGGCTAGCGCGATGGTCCGGGTGGTCAAAAGCACAATCCTAGACGTGCCGGTGGAAACGGCATGGGATGTGCTGCGCGATTTCAACGGCCATGACCAATGGCATCCGGTGGTCGCGGATTCCGCCATCGAACGCGGATACGAGTCCGACAGGGTGGGCTGCGTTCGCCGGTTTCATCTCGTGGACGGGTCCGAGCTTCGCGAGAAGCTGTTGACGTTTTCAGATGCCGAAATGGCGTTTTCCTATTGCCTGCTCGATACGCCCGTTCCGCTGCTCAACTATGTGGCCCATGTGAGGCTGTCGCCGGTGACAGACGGAGACCGCACGTTCTGGCATTGGGAGTCGCGCTTCGATACGCCGCCGGGGCGGGAGGACGAGCTCGCCCAGATGGTGGGCGAAAACATCTATCAGGGCGGAATCGACGCCATTCGTGCGCTTTTGGAGGAACAGGCCCAATGACTTCCACGGTTCTAACCGTCGCAACGATGGGAGAAGCGGCCCGTGCCGTGGCGCAAGGCGCGACCTTTTTCGGCGGCGGCACCATCGTCATGCGCGATGTCAACGCCGGCACGGCGGCCGCCAGCATCGTTCGCACCACCGATCCGTCGCTCAGGGAAATCCGGATCAGCGGTGACACGGTCACGCTTGGTGCAGGGGTCACGATGGCCAGTGTTCTGGCCAACCGGGATCTCGAGTTCCTGCATCCCGTCGCGCGCCTGGTGGGCGGACCCCAGATTCGCAACATGGGAACAGTGGGCGGCAACCTGTTTGCGCCCCATCCTTACGGGGATTTCGCTGTTGCGCTGCTGGCGCTGGGCGCACGCGTCGTCATGGCCGGGCAAGGCGGTGCGCGGCCGATCGACGATCTCTTGCGCGACCGGTCGCGCTCACCGGGGCTGGTGGCGGCGATTGAATTCGCAAGGCCGCGGCCAGGCACTTTCGGCTTCCTCAAGGTGAGCAGGATCAAGCCCAAGGGCGTTTCCGTGCTCAGCGTATCGGCTCTGTTGCCGCGCGAAGGTGGGCGGATACGCGGCGCGCGGGTGGCATGGGGCGCGATGGGGCCCGGGCCTCAACGCGGTTCTTCGGCGGAGCGGGCGCTCGAGGGCCAGTCCCTGAATGCGGAGATGATAGGCCGCGCCGCTGCGACGGCAGCCGAAGGTCTCAATCCGGCGACCGATGCGATAGCGACCGACTGGTACCGCCGCGAGGTGGCGGGCGTGCATCTAAAGCGCATGCTGGAACAGATGGAGCGCGGATGATGGCTAAGACACCTGTCAATTTCACACTCAACGGCAACGATCGTGCGGCGTTTGCCGAGGACGGTCAGAACCTGCTTGAGTTCTTGAGGCGCGGCGTGGGCGACATGTCGCCAAAATACGGATGCGGGCAGGGCACCTGCGGCGCGTGCACGGTTCTGGTCGATGGCGAAACGCATCTTTCCTGCCTTGTGCTCGCCGAGACGGTTGACGGCAAGGATGTGCGCACCGCGAGCGGGCTTTCGTCGCCTGCGCTCGATCCGCTGCAGACGGCGTTCATGGAGCACTTCGCAGCCCAGTGCGGGTACTGCACGCCGGGCATGCTGGTGTCCGCGCGCGCGCTTCTCGACCGCAATCCGCGGCCCAGCCGGGAAGAGGTGATCGAGGCAATTTCAGGCAATCTGTGCCGCTGCACCGGCTATGAGCCGATCATCCAGGCGATCCTGGCGGTTGCCGAGGGGAGGGCCCGGGCATGATCGAGTTCCGCAAGGAGTTTTTCGCAGACGAGCGCGACGACGATCTCAACGAGATCGGCAAGCCGACACGGCGTCAGGACATTCTCGGTCATGTCACCGGACGCTCGCCGTTCTTCGACGATCACCAGTTTGACGGGTTATTGCACCTGCGCTGCGTGCGCAGTCCGCATCACCATGCCCGAATCCGGCGCGTCGACACTTCCCAGGCCGAAAAGATGCCCGGTGTGGTGCGCGTGCTCACCGGAAAGGACGTGCCCACCAATCTCAACACGCTGCTCAGCCTGCTCGATTTCGGCATCGACGACGAACCGATCCTGTCGGACAAGAAGGTGGCCTATCGCGGCGAGCCGGTGGCGGCTGTCATCGCTGCGACGGAGGCTCAGGCACGGGCAGCGGTCAAGGCCGTGCGCGTGGACTGGGAAGTGCTCCCGCATGTGCTCGATGTCGAGGAGGCGATCAAGCCCGGCGCGCCCAAGGTCCTGGATATCTACCCCAACAACAAGTTCATCTATCACGGCAAGTATGATCACCAGAAGCTCCGTTTCGGTGACGTCGAGGCGGCTTTTGCTTCGGCCGATCACATCGTCGAGGGGCGCTACCAGATGTCGCCCATCGAGCAGGCGCCGATCGAGACATGCGGCGCAATCGCCGCGCCGGAGCAGAATGACCGCTATGTCTGCTATACCTCGACACAGGCGCTGTTCTTCTCGCTGGGAACCGCGGCCAAGGTCCTGCAGACGCCATCCTCGAAGCTGCATTTCGTTGGCGGCACCGTCGGCGGCGGGTTCGGCGGCAAGGTGGATTCGATCCACGAGCCCCTGGCGATCCTCGGGGCCATGCTGACCGGAAGGCCGGTCAAATACGCATGGGACCGCGAAGAGGAGATGCAGGTCGGCGCGCCGCGCGGCGCCGAGCGCTGGTACATCAAGGACGCGGTCAATCGGGACGGCCGGATCACCGCGCGCAAATTCATCGGCTATTTCGACAGCGGCGCCTACACCCGGCTGTCCTCCTACGCGATTATCAAGGGCGTGGGCCATCTGCCCGGGCCCTACACCATCCCGAACGTCTATGCCGACGTCTATTGCGTCTACACCAACCGGACTCCGGCCACCGCGATGCGCGGCTTCGGCATCACCGGCGTGGATTTCGCCATCGAAACCCACATGGACAAGGTTGCCGAAACGGTGGGGATGAATCCGATCGAATTGCGGATTCTCAACAGCTACCGCGATGGCGACATGAAGGCGCACAGGCGCGAGGCGAAGAACTGCGCGCTTGTGGAATGCTGCCAGGTTGTGGCGGAAAAGGCCGGCATAACATTGTCTGCGGATGCAAAAGCCGCCACATCGCTGACCGGCGGTGGCGGCGAACGCGCACGCATCCCGAATTACACCGCCACCGACCAGAACGGTCGCGTGGAGGGTTTCGACACCGGTTCATATGCCCGAAAGAGCGGATCAGGATCAGGACCGGCGGCTGCGACCGCACAACCGTCAACCGCCCAGCCGGCAAGGGCGCCACAACCGGGATCCCAGCCGGCAAGCCGGCCCGCGTCGGCGTCGCGTCCCGAGCAAGCGCCACCTCGCACCGATCCTCCGGCAAAACCACCGGAATCAAGGCCCGCGGCGTCGCGCAGCGGGGCGATGCGTTTTTCATCTCTTTCCGGATTCAGGAGGCGATAATGGCGACCCACCGTGGCCGCGGTTTCGCGGCAATCAACTATCCTATCGGCATGAACCTCGGTGGCGATCCGAGCCAGGCTCTGGTCCATTCCAATCCTGACGGCAAGTTCACGGTTGCGCTCTCGGCCATCGACCTGGGGCAGGGCATGAAGTCTGTCACCCGCCAGATCGCGGCGGAAACGCTCGGCGTGCCGATCGAGGATGTCTATGTCGACACCGCCGACAGCGACACCGGTCCGCACGACATGGGCTCGTTTGCCTCGCGCGGGACGCACCGGATGGGCAATGCCGTGATCCAGGCATCGAACGAGGCGCGCTCGGTCATGCTGGAAGCGGCAGCCGAGGAACTTGAAGTGGATGCGGCGGATCTCGTCACCGACGGCAAGGGCAACATCCACGTCAAGGGCGCGCCGTCGCGTTCGATCACCTCGATGGCTGCCGCGCAGGCCGCACAGTTCAAGCAGGGCCGGACCATTGCGGGACGTGGAATCTTTCTTATCCCGCTTTCAGAGGTCGACCCCGACACCGGGGAGATGACCCCTGTCTCCTGCTTCGCCCATGCCGCGATGCTGGTCGATGTGGAGGTCGACGACGAGACCGGCGAGGTTGCCGTCATCGACATGCAGTCTGCCTATGAGGTCGGGCGCGCGCTCAACCCGAAACTCGTCGAGCAGCAATTGCGCGGCGGCGCCTGGATGGGCATGAGCCATGCGATCTGGGAGACGACGGAACCCTATTATCCGTCTCGCGAGCATGGTCCGGAGGATTTCAATTCCTATCTGATGCCCGGTCCGGGCGACCTCGCGCCGCACCATATTTCGGTTCTCGAGCGTCCGGCTCCCGACGGCCCCTATGGCGGCAAGGGACCCGGTGAAATGTGCGCCAATCCGGTGCTTCCGGCGGTCGTCAATGCGGTTTACGATGCGATCGGCGTGCGGATCGACGATCTGCCGGTGACGCCGGAAAAGGTGCTCCGCGGGCTCAAGGCTCAGGGCGGCGCCAAACCGCGCCGGATGCTCTGATGGCGGTGCGGTCCAGCATTCTCGGCATTGATGGCCCCGAGCCCCTGGCTCTGGGCCTGCGCGACGCGCAATATATTGCCGATGAAAGCCTGGCGACCGCCGCCTACCTGGCCCTTGCTCTGGGCAAGCCGCTGCTTCTGGAAGGCGCGCCCGGTGTCGGCAAGACGGAAGCCGCCAAGGCCATCGCCTCGGTGCTCGGCCGGGAACTGGTGCGGCTGCAATGCTATGAAGGCATCGATGCCGCAGCCGCGATGTACGAGTGGAATTTCCCGCGGCAGATGCTTGCGATCCGCCAGGCGGGCGACGAGCATATCAATCTGTATGCAGATGACTACCTGATCGCGCGCCCCATCCTGCTTGCGCTGCAGGCGCCGCGCCAGCGCGTGTTGCTGATAGACGAGATCGACCGCGCCGATCACGAGTTCGAAGCCTTTCTACTTGAATTCCTGTCGGACTTCACCGTCTCCATTCCCGAGCGCGGCACCATCCGTGCGGGAGAGCCGCCGGTGGTGATCCTGACGTCGAACCGGACGCGGGAACTGCACGAGGCGCTCAGGCGTCGCTGCGTCTACCACTGGATCGATTATCCGGCGCCTGAACTGGAAGCCGAGATCGTGATGATGCGGGCCTCGACCGTGGCACAGGAGACCGCCCGCAAGGTAGTGGCCGCCGTCGGCGGATTGCGCGCCGAACCGCTTGCCAAGCCGCCCGGCGTTGCCGAGACGGTCGAGTGGGCGCAGGCTGCAACGCTGCTCAACTCGCAAGGCGCGCCATGGCCGCGCGCCTTTGCCCGGGCCATCGGCGTGGCGCTGAAGGACCAGGACGATCTCGAATTCATGGCGCCGCGGCTCGATGCCCTGCTGCAGGAGGCCGTGGCGTGACCGGACAGCCCCAAACACAGCCTCTGCCTCGCGCGCTTGAGCCGTTTCTCGAATTTGCCTCCGCATTGCGCGAGGCCGGGATCCCTGCGGCGCCCGAACAGGCGCAGGCTTTCGTGACGGGCGTCGGGCTGCTGGGACCACGTTCGATCAGGGATATCCGTCGGGCAGCCCATGCGACGTTCGGGCCCGGGCCCGACCGCGCCGAGGAATTCGATGCGATCTTCGATGCGATTTTTCTGGGTCGCTCGATCGCGGCACCGGCAATGGGTGAAGCCGAGGATATGCCGGAGGCCTTCGACGCCGGCGATTTCGACCTGATGCCGGAGGGGCCGGAGGAAGATCCGTCCGGCGCGGACGCGACGGTGGCCGAGCGGCTTTTTGCACGACTTCTGACGCCGGGGGACGAGGATGCTGCTCTGAGGAGTTTCGCGCGCGCCGCGCCGGCAGCGTTGCCGCGGCGGCGCTCGCGCCGGACCGCGCCCGGAAAAGGCCGTCAGGCCGATCCGCGCAGGGCCTTTCGTGAAATGCTCAGGCGCGATGGCGAGATCATGGAATTGCCGGCGCGGCACAGGCGGACGCGGCAGCGGCGCATTCTGGTTCTGGTCGATGTTTCGGGCTCCATGAAGGCGGGAACCGAAGGCGCGCTTCGTTTGAGCCATGCGCTGATGCAGGCCGGCGAGCGCGTGGAAATCTTCACTTTGGGAACCCGCCTCACACGGGTGACCCGCGCGCTCAGGCACCGCAACCGGGAGCAGGCGCTGACGCTTGCCTCCGGCCTCGTGGCGGACTGGGACGGCGGGACGCGCCTTGGCGAGGCGCTGTCGGTGTTTCTCTCGGTGCCGCGGTTCGCGTCATTCGCACGCGGCGCGCTTGCGATCGTGGTTTCCGACGGCCTGGAGCGCGGCGGACCCGAGGCGTTGACCTCTGCCATGCACAAGCTTGACGGACTTGCGTGGTCGGTGCTGTGGCTTTCGCCGCTTGCCGCCGATCCGGCCTACCGGCCTGAAACAGGCGCGATGCGGGCCATTCTGACAATGATCGACAGGCTTGGCGACGGGTCCAATCCCGTTTCGCTGGCCCGTGAAATCCTGGCGTTTTCAAAGGGGGCGCGCGCATGAAGGTGGTCGATTCTCATTTCCATGTCTGGCGTCAAGCGGATCTGCCGTGGCTGTCCGGTCCGATGCAGCCGCGAATCTTCGGGCCCTACGAGCCGATCCGGCGTGATTACCCGATGTCCGAATATCTTGAAGATATCTCCGGCACCGGCGTCGAAAAGGCCGTTTATGTTCAGGCCAACTGGCCGCCCGAAAAGGCGGAGGACGAGGTTGCCTGGCTGCAGGAGGTAGCATCCGAGACCGGATGGCCGCATGGCGTGGTCGGATATGCCGACATGACGGTGGACGATGTGCGCCCTGCACTCGAACGCCTGGCGCGCCACCCGCTGATGCGCGGCGTCCGTCAGCAGTTTCACTGGCATGAAAACCCGCTCTACCGGTTTGCCGCGGACCCCGACCTGTGCCGGAACTCGGTGGTCCAGCGCAATGTCGCGGCACTTGCCGAGCATGGATGGAGTTTCGATCTGCAGGTCTTTGCCGGCCAGATGCCCGGGGCATGTGAACTGGCACGGAGCTGTCCGAACGTCACGTTCGTTCTCCAGCATGCCGGGATGCTGGAAAACCTTGAGGAGGAGGGCCGGGAGGAATGGCGGACCAATCTCAAGGCGCTCGCCGCGGAGCCCAATGTCGTGTGCAAGCTCTCGGGCTTCGGCACTTTCATTCATCGCAACGACGCGCAGCACATCGCCGGGCTGGTCGAGGAGGCGGTTGCCCTTTTTGGCGCTGAGCGCTGCCTATGGGGATCCAATTTCCCCATCGAGAAGCTCTGGACCGATTACGGCGATCTTCTCGGAGCGCACATCGCGGCGGCCGAAAATTTGAGCGACACGCAGAAACAAGAGATTTTTTCCGGCACTGCCTGCCGGGTCTACAAGGTCTGAAGGGGAGGACACGCAGATGGCTTTGGAAATCAAGATTCTGGATTACGGTGATATCGAGCTTGAATCGAGCTTTCTCGTCCTCGGACGAGATTGCGGCCGGGTCAGAAGAGTGCCGGTCTATGGCTTCCTGATCCTTGGCGGTCAGTATCCCATCGTTGTCGACACCGGTTATCGTGACAACGCGATCATGGAAACGCTGGGCATGCGCGGGCTTCAGTTCCACGAGAACATGATCGAGCGGCAACTGGCGAACCACGGCGTCAAGCCGGGCGATGTCCGCTACGTGCTGCACACGCATCTTCACATCGATCATGCCGGCAAGGACGACCATTTCTCGATGAACACCACCGTGGTGATCAACCGCCGGGAGCTCGAATATTCCGTTTCGGGGCTGATGCATCCGCAGTACCCCAAGCCCGACATCATCCATTTGATCGAGCGTCTGCATCATCCCGGTGCACTTCGGCTGGAGGACCTCGAGATTTCGGGGCCGGTGGAACTGATCCCCGGCGTGTTCCTGGAAGCCGCCGGCGCTCACACCGAAGGCTCGATGAACGTGCATGTGGACACCGCCGAAGGCCGGGCAACGATCTGCGGCGACGTGATCTACGATTTCAACGATCAGGTGATCGATCCCGTGCGCACCTTCGGTCCCGAGGAATACCAGGTGACCGGCAACCACGGCGGCTCCAAGCGCGGCGAAAAGGGGGCCATTCGCAAGCTCATGTATTCCGGCGCGAAATTCCTGCTGCCGATCCACGACAAGCCGGCCATGGTCGAGCATGGGCAGGTGGTTGGCCGGCTCGACATGCAGATACCGGGGCCCGTCAGCCAGTCTGTGCCGAAACGCAATTGGTTCGCAGCATAACCATAACGGGAGGTTAGAATGGCTCACCAGGCAGTGGATCCCGACTTCCGGCGTTTGATCGAAGAACATGCGCCGGTGCGTCAGCCCGGCAGCGGCTTCACCTTCACCGAAGGCCCGATCTGGCATCCGGTGGAGCAGTATCTTTTGTTCTCCGACATGCCCGGAGATGTCAGACGCCGCTTCGACAAGAGCGGCGTGCGGGAGGAGATGCGCCCGTCCAACATGGGCAACGGCATGACCTATGACCGCGACCTCAACCTGCTGGTCTGCGAGCATTCGACATCCTGCGTGGCACGGTTTCGGCCCGATGGCCGGCGTGAGGTTCTGGCAAGTCATTACGAAGGGCGCGAGCTCAACTCGCCCAACGATATCTGCGTCAAGTCCGACGGATCGATCTGGTTCACCGATCCCTGGTTCGGCCGCATGCCGGTTTTCGGCGTCGAGCGGCCGCGCGATCTGGGCTGGCAGGGTGTGTTCCGCCTGCCGCCGGACCACAAGCCGGGTGCGGAGCCGCAACTGGTCGTCGAACGCTATATGTTCACCATGCCGAACGGGCTCTGCTTCTCGCCGGATGAAAGCCTGCTTTACATCAACGACACCGAGCAGGCGAACATTCGCGTGTTCGACGTTCAGGCCGACGGCAAGCTCAAGAACGGACGGATCTTTGCGTCGGGCATTCGCGACAGCCTGCTGCCGGGTGTTCCCGACGGGATGAAATGCGATGCGGAAGGCAATGTCTGGTGCACCGCTCCGGGCGGCTTGTGGGTCTACAATCCGTCCGGCAAGCTTATCGGGAAGGTTTCCATTCCCGAGCTTCCCGCCAATTTCCACTGGGGCGGACCGGACTGGCGCACGCTGTATGTCTGCGCCTCGACCTCGCTCTATGCCGTCGATGTGAAGGTGGGACCGCGCAACGAGCCGTTCATGCGGGCGAGGGCGGGTGCGCCGAATGCCCGGGCGGATGCTCCGGCCGCTTCGCCATCGGGCGCGGACGAACCACTCCGGCTTGATGCGCGCCGCTGCGCGTTGATCATCCAGGACATGCAGAACGATGTGGTCATGGATGGCGGGGCCTTCGCTGACTCCGGATCGCCGCAGCACTGCCGCGACCAGAATGCCATCGCCAACATTGCACGGCTGGCGGACAGGTGCCGGGCGCTCGGGATCCCGGTGATCCATGTCCATTTTGTCGTCCCGCCCGGAGCAAAGGGGCTGACGCTGAACGCCCCGCTGTTCGAAGGTGTGATCGACAACGGGGCCCTGGTGCGGGGAACCTGGGGAGGGTCGCCCGTTGACGGGCTTGTTCCTCAAGACGGCGATTTCGTGGTGGAAAAGATGCGCATGTCGGCATGGGAAGGCTCGACACTCGAAACCGTCCTGAAGGCCGAGGGAAGGGACATGATCATCGAGACCGGTGCCTGGACCAACATGTCGATCGAGCACACGGCGCGGACCGGCGCGGACAAGGGCTATGTGATGATCATTCCCGAGGACGGCTGCTCGACGATGAATGCGGACTGGCACAACGCCTCGATCAACTACGCGCTGCAGAATGTTTCGCTTGTGACGAAAACCGATGAGGTGATTGCGGCGCTCGGTTGAGCGGTTCCGGGCGGAACGGGCTTCACATATTCGAGCTTTGGCGCCGCGCATCCGGGTGGATGTGCGGCGCTTTCATGCTGGAAAGATGTATTCTCGCGCACCAACAGCCGATCCGGATCAGCGCGTGCCGGATTACCTGATATTCGGGTCCACGGCCGGATCGGCGGAGAACCCGTCCTGGGCAAGCTGGTTGATGGCGCGGTCCAGTTCATCGACGAGAGCCGCGATATCGCCACCGAAATCGGCATGGTTGCGAGCCTCGAGCTCGCCACGCATGTTCTTGAGCGTTTCCATGCGTTGCTCGACCGGTTCGGGCGACATGAGCACCGACTGAATGTCGTCGAGGGTCAGTGTCTGGGCAATCCCGTCGATGTCGGCGTCGCCACCGACCTGGGCGTCGATTGGATCTACGGATGAATCGTTTTTCATGGTTGGCATAGGATGCTCCTTGTCAGGCAAGGGAAACGTCGCAGGCCAAAACTGGTTCCGTTGACAGGGATGTTCAGATGTCGAAAAAGACCGTCTCATTGTCACCCTGGATGCGGATGTCAAAGCGATAGACGGGTTTGCCATCTCGGTCTGACCGGCGGGCGATCAGCGTTGGACGCCGGATTTCCCATTCGATAAGATTGAGGACCGGATCCTTCGCATTGGCATCCGCCTCGTCATCGAAATAAGCCCGCGTGTTCAGGCCGATATTGATCCCGCGCGCGACGATCCAGAGATTGATATGCGGCGCCTGCACGGTTCCGTTCCGGCCGGGAACCGGACCCGGCTTGATGGTGTCGAAGCCCCATTCTCCGGTTTCGAAATCCGTGATCACGCGGCCCCAGCCGCGAAAACCGTCCTCGACAGTGCCCTTGCTTTCGGGATGGGCATAGTGACCGGCGGCATTTGCCTGCCAGGCCTCCAGCATCACATCCTTTATCGGGCTGCCGGTCCCGTCAATGACCAGGCCCTCGACGCGGATGCGTTCGCCCAGGGCGTTCGGACCGGCAATGTCGCGGCCCAGTTCCTCGTCATAGATGTCGAAACCGGCAGCTCCCGGCGCAAGCCCGATATGGACATAGGGACCGGCGGTCTGGGACGGGGTTTCGCGCAGATAGTCGAGACGCTGCATCTCAGTTGCCCTCCAGCCGGTTTTCAAACATGGTCGAACGTCTCCCACGCAAGACGACATCGAACCGGTAGGCGATGCTGTCGAGCGGGATGGTGGCGTTCATGTCGAGCTTTGCGGTCAATTGCGCGACAGCTTCCTGATCGGGCAGCGTCTGGATGATCGGGCACAGCGGAATGAGCGGATCGCCCTCGAAATAGAGCTGGGTGATCAGGCGCTGGCTGAAGGCGCTGCCGAAGACGCTCAGATGAATATGGGCAGGTCGCCAGCTGTTGACGTAATTGCGCCAGGGATAGGCGCCGGGTTTGACCGTTCGGAAGAAATAGTTGCCATTTTCGTCGCTCAGCGTTCGTCCGCAGCCGCCAAAATTGGGGTCGACCGGCGCGAGGTAGGTGTCCTTCTTGTGCCTGTAACGTCCACCCGCATTGGCCTGCCAGATCTCGATGAGCGTGTTGGGAACCGGCCTCGCGTTCTCATCGAGAACACGGCCATGAACGATGATGCGCTCGCCGATCGGATCGCCATCCTTGGCATAGTTTCGGATAAGGTCGTGATCGAGTTCGCCGAGGTCACCATGGCCGAAGACGGGGCCGGTGATTTCGCTTTTGGTTTGTTCGAGGCTGATCAGCGGCAGTCCGGGGGAGCGGGCGACCGATGTTTTATAGCGCGGCGTGTAAGCAGCCGGGTGGCGGTTCCTGTCGCGCTGAAAATATTCCGCAGGCCCGGTCATGCGTCATTCTCCATTTCGGAATAGGTTTTCTTTGCGAGCTTTATGGCGTGGTTGGCTTTCGGAACCCCGGCATAGACGGCGACATGCATAAAGGCCTGGATGACATCGTCCCGGCTGGCGCCAGTGTTTGCCGTGGCGCGGATATGCATGGGTATCTCCTCGAAATTGCCGGTGGCTGCGAGCAAGGCCAGTGTCAACATCGAGCGTTCGCGGCGGGTGATCGTATCGTCCGACCAGAGCGTACCCCAGGCGCTTTCGGTGATGAATGTCTGGAAGGTCTCGTCAAAACCGGTTTTCTGCGCCTCTGCCCGGTCGACATGTGTATCGCCCAGCACGGCCCTGCGTGTCTTCATTCCCTGATCAAAACGTTCGGGCATGCAAATGCTCCTTCAGTACGGCAACCCGACATAGTTCTGGGCCATCGCGGTTTGCGCCGCCTTGTTGGAACGCAGGAAATCCAGCTCGGAGATCTGCATCTTGAGGTCGAAACTCGATTGCTCGGGATAGCGATGCATGAGTGAAGAGAACCACCAGGAAAAGCGCTCCGCCTTCCAGATCCGGTTGAGGGCCCGTTGGGAATAGGCGTCGATGCCAGTGCTCGATCCTGCCTTGTAGAACTCACACAGACCTTCATAAAGATAGTGCACATCGGATGCTGCGGTGTTGAGGCCCTTGGCGCCTGTCGGCGGAACGATATGGGCCGCATCTCCGCACAGGAACAGTCGTCCCCAGCGCATCGGCTCGGTGACGAAGGATCTCAGAGGGGCGATGCTCTTCTCTATCGAGGGGCCGGTAACCAGCTTGTCGGCCATGGGGCCGGGAATGCGGCGCTTGAGTTCCTGCCAGAAGGCCTCGTCGGTCCAGTCGTTGACGCTGTCGGAGAGCGAGCACTGGATGTAGTATCGGCTGAGCTTCGAATTGCGCATCGAGCAGAGAGCGAAACCGCGTTCCGAATTGGCGTAGATCAGCTCGTCGTGCACCGGTGGGGTTTCGCTGAGGATGCCAAGCCATCCGAACGGGTAGACCTTTTCATACTCGGTGCGCACCGACAGCGGGATGGCCTGACGGCTCACACCGTGAAAACCGTCGCAACCGGCTATGAAATCGCAGTCGATGCGCCGGGCCTCTCCACCGACCGTATAGGTCACGTGTGGCGCATCGCCGTCGGCGCCGAGGATCGTCACATCATCCACCTCGAACTCGATGCTGCCGCCGGCCTCTTTGCGCGCGTCGTAAAGATCCCGGGTCAGTTCGGTCTGTCCGTAAACGATCACGGGTGTGCCGGTCAGTTCCGTGAAATCGATCCGGAACATGTCGTCGCCATGGGAGACCAGCGTGCCGTCATGGACGATGCCCTCGGCGTGAAGGCGGTCGGCGCAGCCAGCCTCCTCCATGAGACCGACGAGACCGCGCTCAAGAACACCGGCGCGTATGCGGCCGAGCACATACTCCTTTGTCTTGCGCTCGAGTACCACACTCTCGATCCCGCGCCTGTCCAGCAATTGTGACAGAAGCAGGCCGGATGGGCCTCCGCCAATGATGACGACCTGTGTCTTCATGGATGCTCCTCACCTGTTGCAGCCATAATACATGTTGACAGTGATATTGAAATTCAGTTCTCAATCAGTTTGATTAACGAAATTGGTAATCATATGGACCGTCGCATCAAGTTCCGGCATCTCGATGCCTTCAGTGCCATATCGCGCGCGCGCAGCCTGAAGATTGCCGCCGAGCAGTTGCATCTCACGCAGCCCGCGATCTCGCGGACGCTGAAGGAACTGGAGGAGATTGTCGGAGTCACGCTGATGGAGCGCAGCCGGTCTGGCGTGAAGCTGACAGGCGAAGGCGAAGTCTTCCTGCAGTTTGCCGAACAAAGCACTGCGGCGTTGCGGACAGGGCTGATGAGTGTTCGCGGAAATACCGGCAGTGGAGGACATCTCAGGATCGGGGCGTTGCCGAGCGTTGCCTCCGGACTGCTGCCGCCGGTGGTGCTCGAATTCACCGACAGGAACCCCGGCACGCAGCTCGAGGTTCACGAGGGACCGCATTACGATCTGACATCCCGCCTTCGCCGGGCCGAACTCGATATCGTCATCGGGCGACTGGGCCGGCCACAGACGATGCAGGGGCTAAGTTTCCGGCAGCTCTATACCGAGGAAGTGGTGGTGGTGACAGCTGCAGGCGGCCCGGCGGCTGCCATCCGGTCTTTTTCCGACCTTGAAGCTTTTCGCATTCTCTATCCGCCGCAGGAGTCGGCCATTCGCCCTCTGGTCGCGCGGCTACTGATTTCCAAAGGCGTGCCGCTGTTCGGCAACAGGATCGAATCCGCGTCATCTGCCTTCGGACGCGCGATCGTGCTGGCCGATCCCCGAACCGTCTGGTTCATCAGCCGTGGTGTCGTGGCAGGCGACATCTGCGCAGGACGGATGGTTCAACTCGATCTCGATATGGGCGTGACCGTCGGCGCAGTCGGGATCATGAGCCGTGCAGACGAAGTTCCCTCCGCGACCATGCGTGCATTCACGAGTGTTCTTTCCCGGTCAGTCGAGGATCCTGATGCACAGCACCGATAGGACCAAGCTCGTCGAGGCGTTCGGCGAAAAGGGAAAGCAAACGACCCTTGCGGATTTTTCCCGTGACTGCCCGGAAGCGTTTCAGCCTCTCTGATCAAAGAGCCGATTGAAGCTCATGTTTCAGGTTCGGTTCGTGCACGTTTGAAGACACCGCTGGCTGTGGCAATCAGGCGGCCGTCCTCGTCGTGCATCTCGGCCGCGATGAACAGCAGAGAACGACCTCCGCCGGTGACCCTTGCAGCGGCCGTCACCCGCTTTCCGACATGGGCCGGCGCCAGAAACTGTGTTGACATCGAGATGGTCAGAAACGGCGAACGTCCGCGCGGGTCGACCGTCAGCGATGCGGTCGCGCCCATGGCGTTGTCCAGGACGGCTGTCGCTATGCCGCCCATGCAGCACACCGTGGCGGTTGGTGTGTCCGGAGGAGACATCGAGATGGCAGCGCGCGACGCCGTCTTCGTGGCCGACTTCAAGCACATAGCCCAGCGTTTCCTGTGCGCCGGTTTCGGCTTCGATCCGCTCGATCATGCAGCAGATAGCCGGATAAAGCGTTCGAGATGATAATCGGCATCGCCGAACCGGTGGTCGACCATCGTCAGCCTCTTGGCGAAGTGTCCGAGCGCGTATTCCTGCGTCATGCCGATGCCGCCATGCATCTGGATGGATTCCTCGACCACGAGGCGCGCGGTGCGGCCAATCAGGTTCTTGGCGGCAGACACATGAAGATCCCGCTGGGGGCCGTCCAGATTGCCGCAGAGATTGATGACCGCGCTGCGGGCCTGCTCGATCTCGATGAGCATATCGGCCATCCGGTGCTGCAGTGCCTGGAACTTGCCGATCGGCTGGCCGAACTGGCGGCGCTGGCGAAGATAGTCGACGGTCAGTGCCTTGATGGTTTCCATCATGCCGAGAGCTTCGGCGCACTGGGCCGCACAGGCGCGGGCGTGCGCGGCCTTAATATGGCCCAACGCCTGTCCGGGCTCGCCGATGAGGGCATCGTCCCGAACCGTGCAATCGAGCGTGACCTCGGCGGCCCGGCCGCCGCCATTGAGCGGGTAATCCCGTATCTCCATCTGATCGGAAGAGACCAGGAAAAGCGAAATGCCGTCGCGGTCCGTTTGCGAGCCGGATGTGCGGGCGCCGACGACCATCCGGTCTGCTGCCGAAGCGTGATGGACAATCGCCTTGCTGCCCTTGATCTGCCAGCCGCCATCCGTCTTCTTGGCGATTGTTGCCACATGGTTCAGCTCATAACGGCTGCCTGGCTCGGCGTGCGCGAACGCGATGACCTCTCCGGCGATCATGGACTCGACGATATCAGGACGGTTGGCGAGCACGGTTCCGGCTTGCAGGGCGGAGTCCATCAGCGGCGTCGGGATCCCGACGCGGCCGAGTTCCTCGAACACCACCATGATATCGAAGCCTGCTCCGCCGAAACCGCCCAGGTCCTCGCTGAACATCGCAGCCGGGAGTCCCATCTCGACCAAGCCTTGCCAGACTTCGCCGTCGAAACCAGTGTAACTGTCTGTTGCAGCCGCGATCTTGTCGTGAGTGACATTGTCCTCCAGGAAGCGGCGCAGTCCGTCCTGGAGCATCTGGCGCTCTTCGGTCAGGTTGAAGTTCACGTCACAGCTCCAGGATTGCCTTGGAAATGATCTGGCGCTGAACCTCGTTCGAGCCGCCGTAGATCGACAGTTTCCGGTTGTTGAAGTAGGTCTGTGTGACCGCCATGGATTCCTCCGGCCCGACCGGCTCGACGTTCGAGCCCTCGTCTAGCATTTCCGAAATGAAGGGCGCGGCATAGGGGCCGACGGCCTGGCGTGCGAGATGGTTGATCTGCTGGCGGATGACCGTGCCCTTGATCTTCAGCATCGAACTTTCCGCTCCGGGCGCCTGGCCTGCCGCGGCCGCGGCCAGCGTGCGCAGATTGGTCGTCGCCATCGCCATGAGATCAATTTCAACCTGCGCCACCTTTGCCGCGAAAACCGGGTTCTCGATCAGGGGGCGGCCGTTCTGCATCTGGTTCCGGGCAATCCGCTTGAGCGATGCCAGGCCAGCCGTGGCGAAGCCGACGCCTGCGATGTTGGTGCGTTCGTGGGTGAGCAGGTACTTGGCATAGGTCCAGCCCTTGTTTTCCTCGCCGACTAGGTTTTCGACCGGTACCCGCACGTCGCTGAACCACACCTCGTTGACCTCGGGCTCGCCGTCGATGAGCACGATGGGACGAACTTCGATTCCCGGCGTGTTCATGTCGATGAGCAGGAAGGAAATGCCTTCCTGCGGTTTGCCCTCGCGCGAGGTGCGCACCAGGCAGAAGATCCGGTTGGCGTGCTGTCCGAGCGTCGTCCAGGTCTTCTGGCCGTTGACGACATAGTGGTCGCCCTCGCGCACCGCAGTTGTCTTGACGCTGGCGAGATCGGATCCGGCGCCCGGTTCCGAATAGCCCTGGCACCACCAGTCCTCGCCGCTCAAGATGCGCGGCAGGTAATGGGCTTTCTGCTCCTCCGAGCCGAACGCCATGAGAACCGGGCCGAGCATGTTGAGGCCGAACGGAACGATCCGCGGTGCGTTGGCGGCAGTTGTCTCTTCCTCGAAGATGTGACGACTGACAGCGTCCCATCCGGTGCCGCCATGTTCTTCCGGCCAGTTGACGCCAAGCCAGCCGCGTTCGTTCAGGATGGCATGCCATTCCTCGTAATCGGACTTGGTGAGCCGTTTGCCGGCCACCACCTTTTCGGCGAGCCTTTGGGGAAGCTTTTCGGCCAGAAAGGCGCGAACCTCGTTGCGGAAGGCACGTTGTTCGTCCGTGTAGTTCAGGTCCATGAAAGGCTCTCCATCAGACTATTTCGACCAGGCCCGCAGCACCCTGACCGCCGCCCACGCAGATGGTCACGACACACGGTTTTGCGCCCCGTATCTTGCCCTCGAGAAGCAGATGGCGCGGGTCATTGCGCGGTCTCCTTGTTGAGATCGTTGAAATTGCGACCTTCCGCCACGAGCTTTTCCAGAAGCGGTGCGGGCTGCCAGAAGTAGGGGTCGGTTTTCGCCCAAGCGCGAATGTCCTCAAGGATCCCGGGAAGGCCCACGGTGTCGGCCCAGTGCATGGGCCCGCCGCGCCAGCGGGGAAAGCCGTAGCCGTAGAGCAGGGTCACGTCGGCATCGAGCGGCCGCCGGGCAATGCCTTCACCGACCACCTTCGCCGCCTCGTTGACCATGGCGGCCATATAGACCCGCTGGATTTCCTGTTGGGTGAAAGACCGCTGGGTGTGTCCGGCCCGGGCGTGCTCAATGAGCGGCGCGACGGCTTGGTTCGGCGTGCCCTTGCGGCCCTCGTAGACATAATACCCTTGGCCGGTTTTCTGGCCGAGCCAGCCCTTGTGGTACATCTCGTTGGCCCATACTGGAACCACGTCGCGGTGATCCCGTGTCGCCGCCTTGCGCTGACGCGTCATGTATCCGATGTCGAGGCCGGCCAGATCGCTCATCTCGAATGGTCCCATGGGAAGGCCGAACGCCTTGATGGCCTCATCGATCTCCCAGGGGGAAGCGCCCTGCAGGATCATCCGGTCGGCGGCTCCGCGATAGGTCGCAAGAACCCGGTTGCCGATGAAGCCATCGCAGACACCGGCGCGCACCGCAATCTTGCCCAGACGCTTGGCCAGCGCAAAGGCAGTTGCCGTGACATCCGGCGCTGTGACGTCTGCCACAACCACTTCGAGAAGCTTCATCACATGCGCCGGCGAGAAGAAGTGCAGCCCGATCACATCCTGCGGGCGCGATGTGGCAGCCGCGATCTCGTTGACATCGAGATAGGAGGTGTTGGTTGCCAGGATGGCGCTCGGCTTCATGACCTTGTCCAGCTTTGAGAAGACATCGTGCTTCACGGCCATGTCTTCGAACACGGCTTCGATCGCCAGGTCGCAGTCGGCGAGGCCAGCATAGTCGGTCACGGCCGCAAGGTTTTCCAGCGTCGCATCGCGCTTGGGCGCATCGAGCTTGCCGCGCTTGACCGCCGCATCGAGGTTGGCAGTGATGGTGTCGCGGGCCTTGTTGGCCGCCGCTTCGTCGCGTTCGACGAGCGTAACCTGCAACCCCGAAAGCAGGCAGGCTGTTGCAATTCCGGCGCCCATGGTTCCGCCGCCGATCACGCCGACATTGTTGAGGCCGCGCGGCGGTACGCCCTCGATCTCGGGCAGCTTGGACACCCGCCGATCATTGAAGAAAGCGTGGATCAAACCCGCGCGCTGGGGTGTCTCCATAAGGCCCATGAAGATGCGGCGCTCCTCGCGGAGGCCTTCGTCGAAATCCATGCGGGTGGCAGCCTCAAGAGCCTCGATGGCCTGAAGCGGAGCGACTTCGCCCCGGGATTTCTTCTGCCAAAGGGCGCGCGCCGCATCCACGGCTTCGGCGTCGGGCTCGGGACGGGGCAGGGCGCCGACCGCGCGAGGTCCTGCACCCTGATCGAGAAGCTCTTGCGCATAAGCAAGACCGGCCGCACGGGGATCGCCCTTGGATAGCCTGTCGATCAGCCCGATCTCGAGCGCTTCCTCGGCCGAAACCGACCCGCCGGCGGGGATCATGCCAAGAGCCGGGCCTATTCCGGTCAGCCGGGGCATCCGCTGAGTGCCTCCGGCGCCGGGAATGAGGCCAAGCTTGACCTCGGGGAAGCCGAAGCGTGCGCCCTCGACGGCAAGCCTGTAATGGGCCCCCAGCGCGACTTCGCAACCGCCGCCGAGTGCCGGGCCATGGACCGCGGCAATGACGGGCTTGGCGCTGTTTTCGATATGTGTGCAGACATCGGGAAGGAGCGGTTCGGCAGGCGGCTTGCCGAATTCGGAAATGTCGGCGCCGCCGATAAAAAGACGCCCCTCGCCGACGATCAGCGCAATCTGTGCGTCATCTTCCTCAAGGCGTTCAATGGCTTGCCACAAACCCTGCCGCACGGAATGGCCAAGTGCATTGACCGGCGGGTTTGCCACCGTGATCACCGCAACCGCGCCTTCGCGTTCATATCTCACCGTATCCTTCATGCTGCTTCCTCGTGCGTGTACTGACTTTGAACCGACCGCTTGCCGGCCTTTCACTCATTCCCGGATCGTGATCGAAGGCGGCTGCCCCATGATCCGTTCCAGTTCCTTGACTGCCTCGTTCAGTTTCGGCCCGACCTGAGCTTCCATCCGCTCGACGGTCAAGTCATTCGGCATCGCTCCGCAGGTGAAGACCACCGGCTCGGAGAGATCGCGGGATTGAAAAGGCTTCGAGACTGCGTGAATGTTCGCAGTGAAATACTGGTCCGGCGGTGTGATGCTGTAGCCTCTGGTGATAAGTTGCGCATAGGAGCGTTGTCGCGCCTCGGCCGCGCCTTCGATCGTAAGGCCGCGATCGCCGGCGGCATTGGCAACGGTTTCATTGAAAAGATCTTCGGGCATTGCGGCCAGCAATGTGTGCCCGGATGAGGTGCCTTTGAGCGGTAGCCGATGTCCTGCCTCCAGCCAGAGCGACGACACCCCGCGTGGCCGCCAGGTCTTGACGATGAGCAGCCTTGTGCCGTCGCGGACCAGCAGCAGAGACAAAGTCGCGGTTTCGTCGGCCAGCCGCTGCATGATCGGGCCGGCCAGATCGACAAAGGAGATCGACGCCTGGGCGACATTGCCCAGCGCCAGCAGTGCCGGTCCGGGGCGATACCGGTCCTGCCTTCGGGCATGGGTCAGGTAGCCGAGACTTTGCAGCGTGAAGGTCAGGCGCGAGACCGTGCTCTTGGGGATGCCGGTGCGCTCGGAAATCTCGGCGTTGCCGAGCCCGTCGTCCGACGCGCGAAACGCCCTGAGCACGGAAAGTCCCCTTGCCAGGGTGGTGGCGAAGCGGCGGTCTCGGCTTTCGGGCAATTCACTCATAAATGGCCTCATATCGCGTTCGGATTCAGCAACGACAATTCGGGAAGGCGGTGATCAGCGCCAGCGCGATGACATCACTTGTCAGGAAACGCCCATGACCGCGCCGGAATCTGCCGCGCTGTCCGTGAAGCCGTAGAGCGCAGCACCGGTGAAGGCTCCGAGCAGGATCGCCTTTGGCGAGAATTTTGGGGAACCCTCTCAAATTCTACCATGCGGAATTATATTCCGTATATCAAACTCGACTCTGATTGCGAGTGCAACCCTATGAGTGGCGAATTCACTGCCGGAGCGTCGATTGATAGCCAGGAAGGATCTGCGGGAGCGTCTCGGCAGGCACGAACTGACTGTCCAGATGCGCTCTTGGGCGCATTGATCCACTCCCATCGGTCGAGCAGGGGCATCTTTGCGCGCGCCAATTGTTGTAAAGAGCAGCGAAACACGGCTAACTGCAGACTCAACCACGGAGAGACAGCGATGAGTGACGCCAAGGTCCGCAACATGGAAGAATTTGCCGCGCTGAGCGGACTCTCCCGGCCGACCGTGTCCAAGTATTTCAACGATCCGGAAAGCGTGCGACCCAGCACACGTGCGCGGATCGAAGAAGCGCTCGAGCGTTACGACTACAGGCCGAATATCTTCGCCATGAACCAGAACCGGAAGCTGACAAAGAATGTCGGCATCGTAGTGCCTTACCTGACGGATCCGTTCTTTGCTGAAATGGCCAGACTTCTCGAACAAAGGTGCATTGCGGAGGGATACCGGCCTACGCTTTACAGCGCGCACGGGCAGCAGTCGCTCGAGATCGATATTTTCGACAGCCTGCGTTCACTGAAACCGGCCGGGGTGCTGCTCGCGCCGCTGGGCCGGGCATCCGATCACGCGGAAGTCGAAAAATTCTGCCGCGATGTTCCGGCCGTGCTGTTCGACAGCAATATCGACGGGATGGGCGCGGCGTTTGTTGGCTCGGACAATTACAGCTTCGTCAACCAGACCGTCGAATACCTTACACGCATCGGCCCGCCGCCGGCATTTTTCGAGATGCGCACGCCGGCCAATCCCAACGCCAACAAACGCCGGCTTGCCTACATCGACATGATGGACAAGCTCGGGTTCGAACCCGATGTGGTGAGCGTCGAGGGGCAGGGCTGGGCATTCGAGGAGATCGGACGGAACGGAGCGCTTGAGGTTCTGACTTCCGGCCGGTTGTCGCGCAAGGCGGTTCTGTGCAGCAACGACCGGTTGGCGATCGGTTTTCTGTCTGCCTGCTTCGAGCTCGGGATTCGGGTCGGGCGGGGTGAGGATTGTACGTTGAGCGTGGCGTCAAATGATGATCATCCGTTTTCGAAATTCACATGTCCGCCACTGACAACGGCTGCTCATGATTATGACAACGTCGTAAATCGAAGTGTCGAGACTCTCATTCAACTTATTGAAAGCGGTGGGAAATTTCCCGACCGTAGCGAAACGCTTTTTCCTGCCCGTCTCATTCTACGCAGCTCGGCGTAAAATTTACGCGCGAAAAAAATATATTGACCGCGCGATAATTTCGAGGTTACGATCGCCTCGTAACATCCAGTTTAGGGAGGATTAGGATGTCCTTGAGGACCGCACTTTTTGCGGCATCGGCGCTCGCGCTTGTTTCAACCGCAGCCCATGCCGAAACCATCACCATCGCAACTGTGAACAACGGCGACATGATCCGCATGCAGGGTCTGACCGACGATTTCACCGAGAAAACGGGGCATACAGTCGAGTGGGTCACGCTTGAAGAAAATGTTCTCCGCCAGCGTGTCACGACCGACATCACCACCAAGGGCGGCCAGTTCGACATCCTGACCATCGGCATGTACGAAACCCCGATCTGGGGCGCCAACGGCTGGCTCGTGCCGCTCGACGACCTTTCCGACGACTACGATGCCGAAGACATTCTGCCGGCAATGGCAGGCGGTCTGAGCCATGACGGCACGCTCTACGCCGCGCCGTTTTACGGCGAAAGCTCGATGATCATGTACCGCACCGATCTGATGGAAAAGGCCGGCCTGGAAATGCCGGAAGCGCCGACCTGGGAGTTCGTCCGCAAGGCCGCAGCTGCGATGACCGATCGCGAGAACGACATCAACGGCATCTGCCTTCGCGGCAAGGCCGGCTGGGGTGAAGGCGGCGCCTTCATCACGGCAATGTCGAACTCCTTCGGAGCGCGCTGGTTCGACATGGACTGGAATGCACAGTTCGACACGCAGCCCTGGGCCGATACGCTCAACTTCTTCGTCGGCATGATGAACGAGTCGGGTCCGGCGGGTTACGCGACCAACGGGTTCAACGAGAACCTGTCGCTGTTCCAGCAGGGCAAGTGCGGCATGTGGATCGACGCCACCGTGGCGGCGTCCTTCGTGACCAACCCCGAAGACTCGACCGTTGCCGACAGCGTGGGCTTTGCGCTTGCGCCGGACAACGGCCTGGGCAAGCGGTCCAACTGGCTCTGGGCCTGGGCGCTGGCCATTCCTGCCGGCACTCAGAAAGAGGAAGCCGCCAAGGAATTCATCGAATGGGCAACCTCGAAGGACTACATCGAACTGGTCGCCGAAAAGGAAGGCTGGGCCAATGTGCCTCCGGGCGCACGGACCTCGCTTTACGAGAACCCGAACTACCAGTCGGTTCCCTTCGCCCAGATGACGCTTGACTCGATCCTTTCGGCCGACCCGAACAATTCCACAGTTGAGCCGAGCCCCTATGTCGGGGTCCAGTTCGCGGCCATCCCGGAATTTGCGGGCATCGCGACCGAGGTGAGCCAGGAGTTCTCGGCTGTCTATGCAGGTCAGCAGACCGTCGAGGAAGCCCTTGAGAAAGCGCAGGCGATCACGAACGACGCCATGGAAGCAGCGGGTTACCGCTAAGTCTTCCTCCCGGGACCGGAGGGCGGTGCGAACCATCGCCTTCCGGTTCTTTCACCATCGAACAATTATGATGATTTCGGTGTGAAGCGGGCTACAGCGCCCGGCCTTTAAGGAGTTGTGTCATGGCGACCCAGCATTCCCGATCCGCAGCTCGTTTCATGATGGCGCCGGCGGTCATTCTGCTTCTCGGCTGGATGCTCGTTCCGCTGACAATGACCCTCTGGTTTTCGTTTCGCCGCTTTTTGCCGAACCGCCCCGATATCGTTCCGGGCTGGGTCGGCTTTGAAAACTACAGCCGTTTCGTCACCTCGAGCTCTTTCTGGCCGAGTGTTCAGACCACTCTGATCATCGTCGGTGGCGTGTTGCTGATCACGATCGTCCTGGGCGTTCTGCTGGCGATGCTTCTCGACCAGCCGATGTGGGGGCAGGGTGTCGTCCGCATCCTGGTGATCGCACCGTTTTTCGTGATGCCGACCGTGTCTGCGCTGGTCTGGAAGAACATCTTCATGGATCCGGTCAATGGCCTGTTCTCGCACCTCTGGCGCTTCTTCGGCGCCGATCCGGTTGTCTGGTTAAGTGACGCGCCACTGTTTTCGATCATTCTGATCGTGTCGTGGCAGTGGTTGCCCTTTGCGACGCTGATCCTGCTGACCGCAATCCAGTCGCTCGACAGCGAACAGCTCGAAGCTGCCGAGATGGATGGCGCGCCGCCGCTGCAGCGCTTCTTCTACATCATTCTGCCACATCTGAGCCGGGCGATCACCATCGTGATCCTGATCCAGACCATCTTCCTGTTGTCGATCTTCGCCGAAATATTCGTGACCACGGGCGGAGCCTTCGGAACCCGGACGTTGACCTACCTGATCTACCAGCGAGTGCTGGAAAGCCAGAATGTCGGGCTCGGGAGCGCGGGCGGTGTCTACGCAATCATTCTCGCCAACATCGTTGCCATCTTCCTGATGCGCATCGTCGGCAAGAACCTGGACGCGTGAGGAGAGAGCATCATGGCACGTGCAGTGACGACCCGCCGCAAGACCATCAACACGGTGCTCGCCTGGAGCGTCGGCATCCTGATCTTCTTTCCGATCCTCTGGACCATCCTGACCAGCTTCAAGACCGAGGCGCAGGCGATCAACGATCCGCCTTTGTTCCTGTTCTTCGACTGGACGCTGGAGAACTACGCCGTGGTTCAGGAGCGATCGGACTATATGCGCTTCCTGTGGAATTCCGTGATCATCGCGGGCGGTTCGACGCTGATCGGCGTGATCATCGGCATTCCCGCAGCGTGGTCGATGGCTTTCGTTCCCTCGAAGCGGACCAAGGACATCCTCCTGTGGATGCTGTCGACCAAGATGCTTCCGGCGGTTGGCGTGCTCTACCCGATCTACCTGATTTTCATCGAACTCGGGCTGCTCGACAGCCGGGCGGGTCTGGTGATCGTGATCATGTTGATCAACCTGCCGATCATCGTCTGGATGCTCTACACCTATTTCCGGGAAATCCCTGGCGAGATTCTCGAGGCGGCCCGCATGGATGGCGCCTCGCTCAGGGAGGAGATCCTTTATGTGCTCACGCCGATGGCTGTTCCGGGCATCGCGTCCACCATTCTTCTCAATTTCATTCTTGCCTGGAACGAGGCGTTCTGGACGCTCAACCTGACTGCGGCGCAAGCCGCGCCGCTGACGGCCTTCATCGCCAGCTATTCAAGCCCCGAGGGGCTGTTTTACGCCAAACTTAGCGCGGCCTCGACCATGGCCATAGCGCCGATCCTGATCCTGGGCTGGTTCAGCCAGAAGCAACTTGTCCGGGGCCTGACCTTCGGCGCCGTGAAATAAGGGGACGAAAACCATGGGACGCATCGTACTCGACAAGGTGACCAAGCGCTTCGGCGAAGTTGAGGTCATTCCGCCATTGGACCTGACCATCGAGGATGGCGAGTTCGCAGTCTTCGTCGGTCCTTCGGGCTGCGGAAAATCAACTCTCCTGCGCCTGATTGCCGGACTGGAGGACCTCAGCTCGGGGCACATCGAGATTGACGGCAGCGACGTCACCGAGGTTCCGCCCGCAAAACGCGGGCTGGCGATGGTGTTTCAGTCCTACGCACTCTATCCGCACATGTCGGTGCGCAAGAACATCGCGTTTCCGCTGCGCATGGCCAAGCTCGACCAGGCCGAGATCGACCGCCGGGTGTCCAATGCGGCGGAAGTGCTCAATCTCAACGATTACCTCGACCGCCGGCCGGGACAGCTTTCGGGCGGCCAGCGCCAGCGTGTGGCAATCGGCCGGGCAATCGTGCGAGAGCCGTCGGCCTTCCTGTTCGATGAACCACTGTCCAATCTCGACGCGGCGCTTCGCGTGGGGATGCGGCTTGAAATCTCGGAACTGCACAAGCGTCTTGAAACCACGATGATCTATGTGACCCACGATCAGGTGGAGGCCATGACCATGGCGGACAAGATCGTCGTGCTCAGAGCCGGCAACATTGAACAGGTCGGTTCTCCGCTCGAACTCTACAAGTCGCCGCGCAACACCTTCGTGGCAGGTTTCATCGGCTCTCCGAGGATGAATTTCATCGAAGGCGGGGAGGCTGCCAAGCACGGTGCGCATACAATCGGGATCCGGCCCGAGCACATTTCTGTTTCCGACAGCGAAGGCCCCTGGAGCGGCACCGTTGGAGTATCCGAGCACCTGGGATCCGATACCTTCTTCCATGTGCATGGCACCGGGCTGGCGGAAACAATCACGGTTCGTGCAGATGGCGAGGTCGGTTTCCGTCACGGAGACAAGATCCATCTCACCCCGCGCGAGGATGTGTTGCACCGGTTCGATCAAAAGGGGCTGCGGCTGTGAAACGACTTGAAGGCAAGCGCGCGCTGATTACAGGTGCCGCGCGTGGTATCGGGCTTGCATATGCGCGCCGGTATGTTGCTGAAGGCGCGCGGGTCGCAATCGGTGACATCGATCTTGCGCGTGCGCGCGACGCCGCGGCGGAGATTGGCGACCAGGCCATCGCAGTGGAAATGGATGTCAGCAACCAGGACAGCATCGATCGCGCGGTTGCGGAAACCGTGGACAGGCTTGGCCGGATCGACATCCTGATCAACAACGCGGCGATCTTCACGGCCGCCCCGATCACGGAGATCGACCGGGATGACTTCAACCGCGTCTTCGGCATCAATGTGGCTGGTACCCTGTTTACGCTCCAGGCGGTTGCCCGCCACATGATCGACAAAGGCATCCGCGGGCGGATCATCAATATGGCCTCCCAAGCGGGGCGTCGCGGCGAGCCGCTGGTGGCGGTCTACTGCGCCAGCAAGGCTGCGGTGATCAGCCTGACCCAGTCGGCAGCTCTGAACCTGATCCCTCACGGCATCAACGTCAACGCGATTGCGCCGGGTGTCGTTGATGGCGAGCACTGGGACGGCGTCGATGCGTTTTTCGCAAAGTATGAAAACAAGGCGCCGGGCCAGAAGAAACAGGAAGTTGGCCAAGCGGTCCCCTTCGGCCGGATGGGGACGGCAGAGGACCTTACCGGAATGGCCGTTTTCCTGGCTTCCGATGATGCCGAGTACATCGTGGCGCAGACCTACAATGTGGACGGCGGGAACTGGATGAACTGATGCGCAGGCCAACGCAAGACATGCCGCAAGCCGGACTGAAGGAAGCGAGACTTTCCGAACTGCCCGAGAGCATCGAACGCCCCCGGTATGACAGGGCGGCGCTGAAGCCGGGCATTGTCCATGTCGGCTTGGGAAATTTCCACCGTGCCCACCAGGCCTGGTACCTGCACCGGCTGATGCAGGCGGGCGATGCACAGGACTGGGCGATCATCGGGGCGGGGGTGCGTCAGGCGGATGCAGGCATGCGGACAAGGCTTCTGGCGCAGGATTGTTTGACCACGCTGATCGAACTCGATCCGAAGGGGAAATCGGTCGAGATCACCGGGTCCATGATCGATTTTCTGCCGGTCGAAGATGGCAACGGGGCCTTGATCCGCTGCATTTCCGAGCCGTCGATCAGGATCGTGTCGCTTACAGTCACAGAGGGCGGATACTTCGTTGCACCGGAAGGCGGTCTCGATCTTTCCCATCCCGACATCCGTCATGACATCGACAATCCCGGTGCGCCGCGAACGGTCTTCGGTGCCATTGTTGCAGGGCTTGAGGCGCGCCGAAAGGCAGGCGACGGCCCATTCACGGTTCAAAGCTGCGACAACCTCAAGGGCAATGGCGACATCACCCGCACCGCCGTGGTGACACTGGCGCGGCAGCGCGACCCGGCACTTGCCGACTGGATCGATAATCAGGGTGCATTTCCCAATTCGATGGTCGATTGCATCGTGCCTGCGACCGGTCCCGCAGAACTGGCGCTTGCGGAAAGCTTCGGGATCAAGGATGCCGCCCCGGTCACCCACGAGAATTTCCGGCAATGGGTGATAGAGGACGATTTCTGTGCAGGCCGCCCGGACTGGGATCGGGTCGGCGCAACTTTTAGCGCTGACGTGCACGCCTACGAGGCGATGAAGATTAGGATGCTGAACGCAGGCCACCAGGTGCTTGCCAATGCGGGTGAACTCCTGAGCGTGGAGACCATTGCAGGATGCATGGCCGATGCCGACATTTCGTCCTTGTTCGATACGGTTCAGCGACGGGAAATCGCTCCGCTGGTCGGGGCCACGCCCGAGATGACGCCGCTCGAATACGTGAAACTGATAAGCCTGCGCTTTTCCAATCCGCAGATCCACGACACCACGCGCCGCGTCGCTTTCGACGGTCTGTCCAGGCATCGCGGTTTTGTTGTTCCGATCATTGCCGATGCACTTGAGGGCGGACATCCGGTCGAGGGGCTGGCGCTGGTGGAAGCGCTCTGGGCGCGCATGTGCGCCGGCAATCGCGAGAACGGGGATGCGATCTCACCCAATGATCCCGAGTGGGAAACCCTGGTTGCCGCTGCCAACATGGCGCGAAGCAGACCGCAGCACTGGCTTGAACAGGAGCCCATCTATGGGGATCTCGCGCGGAATGAACGTTTTTCCCGGGCGTTCGTCGATGCGTTCGAAACGGTCTGGCGTCACGGTACCCGGGTAGCCATCCGCGCCTACGCGGAAGCCTCCGGCAAGGCCTGAAACTACCTTTCCATCCCTGGTCAAAACAAAGGGGCACCGCCGCGATGGCGATGCCCCTTTGTTTTGACCTGGCGTTTTCGAGCTCGAAGCCCAAATTACCCTATGAGCGCAAATCGTCGGGCAGCAGGGCTGCCGGCATGTTCTGGTAGCACACCGGGCGCAGGAAGCGGCGGATCGCCAGAGTGCCCACCGAAGTCGCACCGAAATTGGTCGAGGCCGGGTAGGGGCCTCCGTGCACCATGGTGTCGGAGACTTCCACGCCGGTCGGAAAACCATTTGCGAGCAGGCGTCCGGCCTTGCGTTCAAGGATCGGCATCAGCTTCTTGCCGAGTTCGGCGTCGGCATCGTCGAGATGCAGGGTGCAGGTAAGCTGGCCATGCAGCTTGCTTGCAATCTCGATCATCTCAGCCTCGTCCTTGACGCGGACGATCATGCCGAGCGGGCCGAAAACCTCTTCTCCGAGTACCTCGTTGGCAAGCCATGCGTCTCCCGTCGTTTCAAACAGATACGGAGCCGCGTGGCGGGTTTCGCAAGCCGTGCCGATTAGCTGCGATACGCCGGTTGAGGCGGCCACCCGCTTGGCGCCGTCGCGATAGGCGGCGGCAATGCCGTCGGTGAGCATGGTCTGCTTGTCCATCGCGGCAAGCGCATCCTTTGCGGCAGTGGCAAAAGCGTCCGCACCGGACCCGGCAATCACCACTGCGATGCCGGGATTGGTGCAGAACTGGCCGGCACCCATGGTCAGCGAACCGGCCCAGGCCTTGCCCATATCGGCGCCGCGTGCCGCGATCGCTTCGGGAAGCACGAACATCGGATTGACCGAGCCGAGCTCTCCGTAAAACGGAATCGGGGTCGGGCGGGCGGCGCACAGATCATAAAGCGCGCGACCGCCTCCGAGCGAGCCGGTGAAGCCGACGGCGGTGATATTCTCATGCTGCACGAGGGCCTGTCCGGTCGCGCGGTCGCCACCCTGAACGAGCGAGAACACGCCGGGATGCATGCCGCACTTCTTGATCGCTGCGAGAATGGCCTCGGCGACGATCTCGCCCGTGCCCGGATGCGCCGAATGGCCCTTGACGACGACCGGGCAACCCGCTGCGAGCGCCGAGGCGGTGTCGCCACCGGCCGTCGAGAAAGCAAGCGGGAAGTTCGATGCGCCGAAGACCGCCACGGGGCCGAAAGGCCGCTGGATCATGTAGAGTTCCGGTCGCGGCAGGGGCTGACGGTCCGGCAGCGCCTCGTCGTGGCGACGGTCGAGATAATCGCCCTTGAGGATGTGTTCCGCGAACAACCGCAGCTGACCGGTGGTGCGGCCGCGCTCGCCCTGCAGGCGGGCCGCGGGCAGGCCGGTTTCCGAGGTGCCGATCTCGGTGATCTGCTCTCCGCGGGCCTCGATTTCATCGGCGATTGTGTGAAGGAATTTCGCACGGTCTTCGCGGCTGGAGTAGCCGTAGGACTGGAATGCCTCTTCTGCCGCCTTGCAGGCTGCATCAACCAGTGCGGGCGATCCGACAGCAAATGCATGCGCCTCGCCATGCGCGGGCTCGGACATGAATGTTGCCTCGCCGGCCTTCCATTCCCCTGCGATCAAGTGATTGCCGTGTGGTTTGAAGCTCATAATGTTTCCCTGGTCTGGTCTTTAAAAATGAAATGCGTCGACAACCTGTCGTTTGCCGAGCGTGAATGCGTCAGCGACGTGTACCATGGGTGCCAGATCCATATCGCTTTCGCCGGATCCGACCAGCGCTGCCATGCGCTTGTAGAGGTTGGCATATTCGTGGTCGCTGCCCTCTTTGACGGTCTCGCCGTCAATCTCCAGCTTGGCGCCGCCGGAGGAAAGCCTGAGATGGCCGGCATCTGTTTCGATATCGATGTCCCACGTCTGCGGGCCTTCCTGCCGCCAGTCAAAGGCTGCAGTCATCTCGACGCCGGGCGGATTTGCGAAAACAATGTCCGCGGCAATCGGCGTATCGCGATTGTCCGGGAACTGCAACACCGCGCTTTCCACGTGCACCGGCCATGGCAGGATCTCGGTCATGATAGACAGCGCGTTGATGCCCGGGTCGAAGACGCCCAAACCGCCCGGTTCGAAGATCCATTCCTGGCCCGGGTGCCAGCGCCGAACGTCTTCCTTCCAGGTGATCGTGAGCCGCCGGATCTGCTTGTCCGCAAGCCAGATCCTGGCGTTCGGCACGCAATCGGCCTCGCGTGAGTGCCATGTCGCATAGATCGACACGCCCTTCTTCCACGCGAGGTTTTCCAGTGCATGGATTTCCGCAAGGCTCTGTCCAGGAGGTTTTTCCAGCATGACATGCCGGCCCGCTTCGAGTGCCGCGCGTGCGTAGGCGAAGCGCGGCTGGGGCGGAATTGCGAGCGACACCGTGGAGATGTCCGGCCGGGCTTCGAGCATTTCCTCGATGCCTGCGTGGTTTTCCACGCCATCGACACTGGCGTGCCGGCTGACGGTCGCGGCCAACTCCCAGTCCGGGTTTGCCGCAATCGAGGGCAGGTGCTGGTCGCGGGCGATCTTGCCGATGCCGACCAGTGCGATTTTTTCGACCATCAGTGTGAATCCTTGCCTACTGCTGCGCCGCGGCACCCCTTCAGAAAGTCGAAGTCGGCACCCGTATCTGCGCCCTCGACCGTATCCTGAAACAGTTTTGCATAGCCGCTTTGCGGTTGTTCATGGGACGGCCTCCAGGCCGCCATGCGGGCTTCAAGCTCTGCGTCGCTGATGTCGAGATGAAGCCTGCGCGCCTCGACATCGATTTCGATCATGTCACCGGTCTGCACAACCGCCAGAGGTCCGCCACTGGCCGCTTCGGGTGAGGTGTGCAGGATCACGGTGCCATAGGCCGTGCCGGACATGCGGGCATCGGAAATGCGAACCATGTCGGTGATCCCTTTTTTCAGCACTTTCGGCGGAAGGCCCATATTGCCGACTTCCGCCATGCCGGGATACCCCTTCGGACCGCAGTTTTTCAAGACCATAACGCAGTTTTCATCGATATCGAGGGCATCGTCGCCGATCCTGGCCTTGTAGTCGTCGATGTCCTCAAACACCACCGCCCGGCCCCTGTGCTTCATCAGGGAAGGGGTAGCGGCGGACGGTTTGAGGACCGCACCCTTCGGAGCGAGGTTGCCCTTGAGCACTGCAATCCCGCCCTGTTGCGTGAGCGCCTTTTCGATCGGCCGGATCACGTCCTCGTTCCAGTTGCGCGCCTCCTTGACCTCGTCCCAGATCGTCGAACCTGACACGGTGAGTGCGTCCTTGTGCAGTTTGCCGGCCTCCCCGAGGTGCTTGAGCACGACCGGAAGGCCACCTGCGTAAAAGAACTCCTCCATGAGATATTTGCCCGAAGGCATGAGATTGACGATTGTCGCCATGTCGCGGCCGCAACGGTCCCAGTCGTCGAGCGTCAGGTCGACGCCGACGCGGCCGGCAAGTGCCAGGAGATGGACCACTGCATTGGTGGAGCCACCAATCGCGCCATTGGTCCGGATCGCGTTCTCGAAGGCCTGCTTCGTCATGATGTCGGAGGGCTTGAGATCGTCCTTGACCATCTGCACGATGCGCCGCCCGGTCATCTGCGCCATGACGCGGCGGCGGGAGTCCACGGCCGGGATCGCCGCGTTTCCGGACAGTGCCATCCCCAGCGCTTCAGCCATCGAGGCCATGGTCGAGGCAGTTCCCATGGTGTTGCAGGTGCCCGACGACCGCGACATTGCCTGTTCGGCCTCCAGGAAGTCGTCCTGGGTCATCTCTCCGGCCTTTACGGCCTCGGAGAACTTCCACAGATGGGTGCCCGAGCCGATGCGCTCGCCGCGAAACCAGCCGTTGAGCATCGGTCCGCCTGTGACCACGATCGAGGGAATGTCCGTCGATGCGGCGCCCATCAGAAGCGAAGGCGTGGTCTTGTCGCAGCCGACCATCAGCACAGCGCCATCAATCGGCTGGCCGCGCATGGCTTCCTCGACCGCCATGGAGGCGAGATTGCGGTACATCATGGCCGTGGGGCGGAAGGTGTTCTCGGAAGCCGAAAACACCGGAACCTCGACCGGGAAGCCGCCGGCTTCCCAGATGCCGGCCTTCACCTTTTCGGCCAGTTCGTTGAGATGACCGTTGCAGGGCGTGAGTTCCGACCAGGTGTTCATGATCCCGATCACCGGCCGGCCGTCAAAAAGGTCGTGCGGATAGCCCTGGTTCTTCAACCAGCCGCGGTGGTAGATCGTGTCGCGGGAGTTTCCGCCATACCAGGCTTGTGAGCGAAGTTTGTGTGGCCAGCTTGCCGGTTTGAAGGTCATTTCAAAGGGCCTTCACTGTTGCCGTTCCCGAAGATGCCGGAGTGACAGCCAGCGGGTTGCGCAGCGGCACGCCGAACTGGGGCGCCGAAATCTCGAAGACGTCGCCATCCTGCACGGCGATCTTGTCGGCAAAGGACAGGGTCGCGGTTCCGAACATGTGCACATGAATGTCGCCGGGCTGGCGGAACAGATCATACTTGAAGTGATGATGCTCGAGGTTGGCGATGGTGTGCGACATGTTGGCCTCACCGGACAGGAAAGGTTTCTGCCAGACGATCTCGCCGTTGCGCCGGATCGCGCTGGTGCCCTGGATGTCTTCGGGAAGCGGACCGACGAGGATCTCCGGCCCGAAGGACGCCGGGCGCAGCTTGGAATGGGCCAGATAGAGGTAATTGACCCGCTCCATCACGTGGTCCGAGAACTCGTTCGAGAGCGCGAAACCGACCCGGAACGGAGTGCCGTCATCGCCGACCAGATAGATGCCGGCGATTTCCGGCTCCTCTCCGCCATCATCGGCGAAGGATGGGGAGACCAGAGGCTGACCCGGGGCGACCGCGAAAACGCCGTTGCCCTTGTAGAACCATTCCGGCTGGACGCCGGCTTTGCCCGGTTCGGGCTTGCCGTTTTCAAGCCCCATGTTGAACATCTTCATGGAGTCGGTGAGCGTCGATTGATCGGCCTTGTTCGCCGCATGCATTGAATCCCGGGTGGACGCCGATCCCAGGTGGGTCAGGCCGGTGCCGGTCAGGTGCATGTGCGCCGGGTCCGGGTGAGAGATCGGCAGCAGCATTCTGCCTTCCGACAGCAGGGCCTCGATATCGATGGCAGGGCCGAGCGAATGGTTGCGCAGGCATTGAACGATGCCGGTTGCGTCCTTGATCGCCCGCTGGGCCAGTTCGAGCGTGCTCGAGACGCCGTTGACAACCATGGCTTCGGTGCCGTTGCGAACCGCGACACTGACGCCGCCGGCATCGTTCTTGAACTGAGAGATCAGCATTGGTCACCCCTGCTTGTTTTTGTTGTAGACATCGAAAATCACGGCGGCCAGCAGAACCAGTCCCTTGATCATCTGCTGGTAGTCGATGCCGATGCCCATGATCGACATGCCGTTGTTGAGGACCCCCATCAGGAACGCGCCCACCACGGCTCCGATGATCGTTCCGACACCGCCGGCCATGGATGCGCCGCCGATGAAGACTGCGGCGATCACGTCAAGTTCCAGCGCAAAGCCCGCCTTCGGCGTGGCCGTGTTAAGGCGCGCGGCGAACACAAGGCCCGCAGCTGCCGCCAGAAGCCCCATGTTGGTGAAGGCCAGGAACGTCAGCCGCTCGGTCTTGATGCCCGACAGCTTGGCGGCCTTCTGGTTGCCGCCAAGAGCGTATACCCGCCGCCCGATGGTCGTCTTCTCGGTCAGGAAGGCATAGATGATGGTCAGAACACCCATCGTGATCAATACGTTGGGAAGGCCGCGGAACAGCGACAGTTTGTAGGTCACGAAAACCAGGGCCGCGGCAACGATCACATTGCGGGCGATAAAGAAGCTGCGGGGTTCGTCTTCGATCCCGTAGGCCTTGTTTCGCGCGCGCTGGTTGACCCCCATCCAGACGACAAAAGCTGCCGCCAGCACCCCGGTCAGAAGCGCAAGAACGTTGACCTGCCGCTCTCCGAGGAATTCTGCCAGGGACTGTCCGATCCAGGCCGGAAAAAGGTCCGGGACAAATCCGGTCGAAATGATCTGGAATTCCCTCGGGAACGGCCCAACTGACTGGCCTTCGAGCAGCCAGAGCGAGAGACCGCGAAACACCAGCATTCCGGCGAGCGTCACGATGAAGGAGGGGATCTTCCAGTAGGCGACCCAGTAGCCCTGGGCCGCGCCGATCGCGGCGCCGGCGACAAGACAGGCGATAACCGTCACCAGCATCGAATACTCGTAGTTGACGATCATCACGGCCGCGAGTGCGCCGATGAATCCCATCACCGAACCGACCGAAAGGTCGATATTGCCCGAGACGATGACCACCAGCATGCCCAGCGCCATGATGATGATATATGAATTCTGCAGCAGCAGATTGGTGACGTTGACAGCGCGTAGAAGCGTGCCGTCAGTGACGATCTGGAAGAACGCCATGACGGCGATGAGGGCAAAAAGCAGCCCGTATTGCCGCATGTGGGTGACAAGATATTCGCCGATACCCTTCGGCCCGGCGACTTGCGGGCTCTCATTCTCGCTGTTTGCCACAGTCATGGTTCTCGTTCCTACTTGTTGACGATGAGCGACATGATGCGCTCCTGGTTTGCGTCCGCCGCCGCGAGTTCCCCGACAAGTGCGCCTTCGTTCATGACATAGATCCGGTCGCACATGCCCAGCAGTTCGGGCATTTCAGACGAGATCATGATGACGCCTTTGCCCTCGGCCGCGAGTTCGTTGATGATCGTGTAGATCTCGTATTTCGCGCCGACATCGATGCCGCGCGTCGGTTCGTCCAGGATCAACACCTCGGGCGAGGTGAAGAGCCATTTGGCCAGAACGACCTTCTGCTGGTTCCCGCCCGACAGGTTGACCGTCTTCTGGAACACGGAGGGCGTGCGAATGGCGAGAGCGTCGCGGTACTTCTCCGCGATGGTGGTCTCTTCGTTGCGCGAGAGTATGCCGCCGGACGAGACGCCGGACAGGTTGGCGAGTGTGGTGTTGAAGCGGATCGTCTCGTCGAGGACGAGCCCGAGCGACTTCCGGTCCTCGGTCACGTAAGAGATCCCGGCTTCGATCGCGCGGTCTACAGAGCTTGTATCGATCGGTTTCCCATTGAGGCGGACCGAGCCGGAGATCTTGCGTCCGTAGGAGCGCCCGAAAATGGACATGGCCAGTTCGGTCCGTCCCGACCCCATGAGGCCGGCAATGCCGACAACTTCACCGGCACGGACATTGAAAGACGCGTTCCGGATAACCTGCCGGTCGGAATGCTCGGGATGCCAGACATTCCAGTTCTCGACCTCGAGCAGAACATCGCCCGGGGTGCGGCTATGGGCCGGGAAGCGCTGGGTCATATCCCGTCCAACCATGTCGCGCACGATCTCGTCTTCGCTCAGACCCGGTTTCGCATCCAGGGTGGATACGGTCATGCCATCGCGGATGACCGTGACGGTGTCGGCGACATAGCGAACCTCGTTGAGCTTGTGGGAGATGATGATGCAGGCAACGCCCTGGGCCTTGAGTTCAAGCATCAGGTCAAGCAGCTTGCGGCTGTCGTTTTCCTGCAGCGAGGCCGTCGGCTCGTCAAGGATGAGCAGTTTCACATCCTTGGAAAGCGCCTTGGCGATCTCGACAAGCTGCTGTTTGCCGACGCCGATGCTGTCGACCTTCGTTGTCGGCGCTTCCTTGAGGCCGACTTTCGCCAGCAGGTCCTCGGTGCGCCGGTTCGTCTCATGCCAGTCGATAATCCCGCGTCGGGCGCGTTCATTGCCGAGAAATATGTTCTCGGCAATCGACAGGTCCGGGATCAGAGCCAGTTCCTGGTGAATGATGATGATGCCGCGGTCTTCGGAATCGCGAATTCCGCGAAACTGTGCCGGCTGGCCTTCAAAACGGATTTCGCCGTCATAGGTTCCGGCCGGATAGACGCCGGACAGGACCTTCATGAGGGTGGATTTTCCCGCGCCGTTTTCACCGACGACGGCGTGGATTTCACCGTCCTTGACATTCAGGTTGACGCCGTCGAGCGCCTTGACGCCCGGAAAGGTCTTGGTGATGTCCCGCATTTCTAGAAGATGGGTCATTGGATATGCTGCCGGCGATCGGTCAAGGGAAAAGGGGTCGGCACGCATGCCGGAAGAACCCCGCCCCGCGAAAAACCGGGGGCAGGGTCGAAAGCCTTAAAGGCCTTACTTGATCTGGTCCATGGTGTAGTAACCGGAGTCGATCAGCACTTCTTCCCAGTTGGATGCGTCAACCGAGACCGGCTCGAGCAGGTAGGACGGAACCACCTTGACGCCGTTGTCATATGTGGTGGTGTCGTTGATTTCCGGCTCGCCGCCGCCAAGCAGCGAGTCGACCATGCCGACGGTGACGCGGGCAAGCTCGCGCGTGTCCTTGAAGACCGTGGAGTACTGTTCGCCTGCGAGGATCGACTTGACCGACGGAACTTCCGCATCCTGGCCGGTGACGATCGGCATCTTCAGGTCGCCCGAACCGTAGCCGACGCCCTTGAGCGAGGACAGGATACCGATCGAAAGACCGTCATAGGGCGACAGGACTCCGTGGATCTGCTGGTCGGTGTAGTGAGCCGAAAGCAGGTTGTCCATGCGCGCCTGGGCGACCGAACCGTCCCAGCGCAGGGTGCCGACGGTGTCCATGCCCATCTGGCCGGAGACGATGTTGATGGTGCCGTCGTCGATCAGCGGCTGCAGCACGCTCATGGCGCCGTTGTAGAAGAAGTAGGCATTGTTGTCGTCAGGCGAACCGCCGAACAGTTCGACATTGTAGGGGCCGTCGCCGAAGCGCTCCTTCAAGCCGTTGACGAGCGAGGTCGCCTGCTGAACGCCAACCTTGAAGTTGTCGAAGGTTGCGTAATAGTCGACATTGCCGCTGTCGCGGATCAGACGGTCATAGGCGATGACCTTGATGCCCGAAGCGGCTGCGTTTTCGAGCGCGTTGGACAATGTGGTGCCGTCGATGGCCGCGATCACGAGGACGTCCACGCCCTTGGTGATCATGTTTTCGATCTGGGCGAGCTGATTGGGAATGTCGTCTTCCGCATATTGCAGGTCAGCCTCATAACCGGCAGCGGTGAACTGTTCGACCATCGAGTTGCCGTCGGAGATCCAACGTGCCGAGGATTTCGTCGGCATCGCGATGCCGATCGAACCCTTGTCCTGTGCATGGACATTTGCAGTCATCATGCCGGATGAAAGTGTCGCGATGGCGGCCAGAGCCGCCAGGCCCTTTGTCAAGATATTCATGTTTCCTCCCAGGCCGCATTGACGGCCGATACAATTGAGCCGACGCGACCTTCCAAGTCGCAGGCTGGCTGAAACTGCCGCCAATTGACATGTCAGTCAAATTATTTAAATGGATTATTGTATATCATTTTTGTTATTCAATCGAAGGTTAAAATGACTGACAATCTTCTTCGAAAAGGCTTGAAAATCAATCATTTGCGATTGATATCGACATTGGCGCGTTTGGGCTCTGTCTCTGAGACGGCCGAGCACCTGGGCATGAGCCAGCCTGCCGCTTCGCGTCTTGCCGGCGAGATCGAGAAAATCACCGGAACCCCGATCCATGAACGCACCGGGCGCGGCATCGGGCTGACGCCTGCAGGGCGCCTTCTGGCCCGTCGGGCGGCGCGTATCCTCAACGAGATTTCCGATGCGGGACGCGAGATCCAGGAGGCCCGCGAGGGGGCATCCGGCTATGTCAGAATCGGTTCCGTCACGGGGCCTTCGATCGATTATGTGGTCCCGGCGATGCGGCAATTGCGTCTTTCCTATCCGGCCATTTCGGTGGAGGTCATGGTTGCCGCCAGCGACGTCCTGCTCCCCCAGTTGCTTGACGGAGCCCTTGATTTCGCCCTGTGCAGGATCACCGGGGCGGCGGCGGTGGGCGATCTCGAAGCCTTGCCACTCTGCGACGAGCCGCTGAGCTTCGTCGTGCGGACCGGCCACCCGCTGGCCAGGACCGGGACCCCGGTGGAGCTTGCCGCAATGGCTCAGTTCGACTGGATATTGCCGCCGCCCGGCGCCATCCTGCGCAGCACCGTGGAACGCGAATTCATCGCGAATGGTGTGGCGATGCCGCGGCATGTGCTGACCACAACCTCGTTTCTTTACACGCTGGCGGCTGTGCGGCTGACGAACGCGGTTGCGCCGATCGCTTCCGCCGTTGCTCGCAGCTTTGCCTCTGATGAAGGCACCGGCAGTGGACTCATGATCCTCAATGCCGAGTCGGCTCTTGCGGTGGAGACGTGGTCATTGCTGACGCGGCGCGGACAGGAACTCACGCCTTCGGCCCGGATGGTGCGCGAGCAGGTTCTTGCAGCGGTCGGGCAAAGTTGAGCGCGGTCATTTTACAAGCGCTACGCCGCGTTGAAGATGCGCGTGGTGATTATCCGTCCGCGGCTGGGCGATTTTCTCTGACCAATGGCACCGAAGCTTCCGCGGCGGCCTTCGCGTCCTCCATCGATTCATCGAGGAGTTGCTGCATCCTCTGGCGCGCGAGGTCCGGCCGGCTGTTCTCGATCGCCTCGGCAACCTGCTCATGCTGCATGAGCCGATGCTCCTTGATGACCTCGGCGCCGCGCCAGGACAGCGAGAAGACCGACAACATCGCCGCCCGGATCAGGGACGAGAACGAACTGATGAAGGGGTTTTTGGTCGCTGTGAGAATTGCGACGTGGAAATTGAAATCCGCTTCGACGAGCGCCGCCTCCTCGGTGGCGTGCCGTTTCATCGCCTCCAGGGCGGTGCGAATGTTGGTGATATCGCCTTGCGAACGGGTCTTTGCCGCAAGTTCGGCGGCGGCAGGCTCGATCATCCGGCGCAGCGCATAAAGGTCCGAGGCGAGTTCGTCGGCGGGAACCGTCTGCAGATGCCAGGCGAGTACGTCGTGGTCCAGCATGTTCCAGTAGACGCGCGGGCGCACGGACGTGCCGACGCGGGGACGGGCTTCGACAAGCCCTTTCGCGGTGAGCTTGGAGTAGGCCTCGCGCAGCGCCGTCCGGGATATGCCGAAGCGGTCGCGCATGGCTGTTTCATTTGGAAGGACGGCGCCCTCGACATAGGCTCCGGACACGATTTCACGTCCCAGCACGTTGACCAGGTTGGAAGAAGACGAGCCGGTCTCGTACAACAGGACCGCGGAATCAGATCTTTTGTGCTTAATCATCCCGCGCGTGAGCCCTTTTGCCGTGGTTTCCTTCACACTTTAGTCCCGTATTCCGAAGAAGCCGACAAGAAAGCGGTGCATGACGATGAATGCGAACAGCATTATGCCGCTCACGATCAGGATCCATGCGGAATTGAGCGATCCGTTGAAAATGATGAGAGTAGAGATCAGTCCCAGGATCATCCCGCCAAAGAGCGTTCCCGCAACCGTTCCCACACCCCCGCTCAGCAGTGTTCCGCCAAGCACCACCGAAGCTATGGCCGCGAGTTCCAGCGTCGACCCCGCCAGCGGATAGCCGGACTTCGTGTACAGCGCATAGACCACACCGGCAAGTGCGGAATAGATGCCGCCCGTGGCATAGACCAGCACGGTGGTGCGCTTGATGTTCACCCCCATCAGTCGGGCCGATTCCTTGTCGCCCCCGAGCGCATAGACATTGGCGCCGAACCGGGTGAAATGGGCGATGAAGATCGCAACGGCAAGGCTTGCCAGCATGACCAGAGCGGAGGAGCGCAGGATTCCCTTGCCCGGCAGTCCGACCTTGATGTCCGAGTAGAGATCGGCCCATTCGTGGTTGATCGGGACCGAATTGATGGTGACCATGAAGCACATGCCGCGCAGCAGGAACAGACCCGCTAGGGTAATGATGAAGGGCTGGATGTCCAGTTCGTCTATCACCCAGCCCTGAAAGGCGCCGAACCCGAACCCGAAGGCCAGCATTACGAGGCTTGTGGCGAGCGGATTCCAGCCCATGCTGTCGAGCACGGCCATGCACACGCCGACAAACCCGATCATCGAACCGATGGAAAGATCGATGCCGCCCGACAGGATCACGAAAGTGGCTCCGATTGCAGCGATGATGATGAAGGAGTTGTCGGCAAGAATGTTTCCGAACACGCGGCTCGAAAGGAAGTTCTTGTACATCCCGCCGCCGATCAGGAAGATCGCCACGAAGACCAGGACCGTGGCGTAGAAGGGCAGGTATTTTTTGTTGAACAGTGCGCTCATCACGATTTCCGTCCCAGTTTGGACATGATGCCCCGGCGAGCGTTTTCGGATTGAAGGACCAGTACGAAAAGAACGACGAGTGCCTTGATGATCAGATTGTATTCGGGCGGCAGGCCGGAAATCAGCGTTGCTGTGGTCAAGGCCTGGATGACAAGCGCGCCGATCACCGTCATGCCGAGATAGATCCGGCCGCCGGCAAGCGAGCCACCGCCGATCACTACCGCCAGGATTGCGTCGAGTTCGATGTAAAGCGCCACGGAGACCGGATCGGAGGTGTGGGTGTCGGCGGTCAGTATGACGCCGGCCCAGCCCGCCATCAGCCCGCAAATCATATAGGCCGTGAAGGTGATGAGCCGTGCGTTGACGCCGGCGAGGTTGGAGGTTCCAGCATTCGCGCCTGTCGCCTCGACGAAAAGCCCAAGAGCGGTCCGCCGGATCAAGAGCCAGAGGGCGATGAACAGTCCGGCGAAAACGAACAGGCGTGTGGGAATATAGAAGATCGAGCCGGTTGAAAGTCCTTGCAGGAAGGGGCTCTGAAAACTCGGATCGGTGCCGCCATAGATAAGATTGATCAGCATGCCGATGCCCCGGCCCGATACCATCAGGATCAGCGTGGCAACGATCGGCTGGATACCCAGAAATGCGACCAGAGCCCCGTTCCAGACGCCGCACGCGATGGCGGCGAGAAGTGCGTAGATCAGCACGATGCCATGCGGATCCCCGGCCTGGATTCGCCAGGCAATAACCGCGCCGGATATTGCCGCGATTGCTCCCACCGAAAGATCGATGCCCTTCGTGCCGATCACGACCGCCATTCCCAGCGCCACCATGGCCGTGGGGACCGCGCGGTAGAGGATGTCGATCAAATTGCCGAAAAGGCGTCCTTCGACAATCCGGATGTCGAAGAAATTGGGCGAAACGGACCCGGCGACCGCAAGAATGGCTGCAAGCGCCAGAAGCGGCCAGATTGCGCGTCCACCGAGGATCCGCCGAAGCGGGGATTGCTCTGTCATCTTGTCAGCCATTGTCGCCTGCAATCATTTTCACGATGTTGTCGCGTGTGATCTCGTCGCCGGTGATCTCGCCGATCTTCTTCCGGTCGCGAAGAACGGCAACACGGTCGGAAGATGCGACCACCTCGTCGATTTCCGAGGAGGCGACCAGCAACGCGAGGCCTTCCTCGCACAGCTTGCGGATCAACATCAGGATCTCCGCATGGGCGCCGACGTCGATGCCGCGTGTCGGCTCGTCCAGCAGCATGATCCGTGGTTTGGAGGCCAGCGCACGCGCCAGCACGACTTTCTGCTGATTGCCTCCCGAAAGCTGCCTCACGGGTTTTTCTGCGTCCGGTGTCGCGATCGCGAGCGCTCGGATCATCTCGTCGGCAACATTCTCTTGCTCGGAGCGGGAGATTTTTCTCAGCCAGCCACGCTTGGCCTGCATGGACAGGATGATGTTTTCGCGGATCGACAATTCGCCAACGATGCCTTCGGACTTCCGGTCTTCGGGGCAGAGCGCGATGCCGCCCTCCAGCGAAGCGCGCGGGTTGCTGCCCGCGGTGCCGCCGGTCATCTCGATCTTGCCGCTGTCGTGACGCATCGCGCCGAAAATGAGCTTGAGCAGTTCGGTCCGGCCCGAACCCAGAAGACCGGAGAGACCAACCACCTCGCCTGCGCGCAAGGTGAGATCGAAGGGCGCCAGCACACGCTTTCGTCCGACGGCCGAGGCTGTCAGTACGGTTTCCCCGCTGCCCTCGTGCCGCTGTCCCTTGAAAGCTTCTTCGACCTCACCGAGCTCACGCCCGATCATCATCGAGATCAGTTCCTGGCGCGATATGTCGCCGACCGGGCCGGTGCCGACCTTGCAGCCGTTTCTGAGCACCGTGATGCGGTCCGAGACCTCATAGACCTGATCGAGAAAGTGGGTGATGAAAACAATTGCGATGCCCTTGTCACGGAGACTGCGCATCACTTCGAAGAGGGCAGCGGTTTCCTCGGCATCGAGAGAGGCTGTAGGCTCGTCAAGGACGAGAACCCGGGTCCCCTCATCGAGCGCGCGAGCGATGGCCACGAGCTGCTGGATTGCCACGGAGTAGCTGCCGACGGCACGGTCCAAGTCGACATCCAGATCGAGCCGTTCAAGCTTTTTCTGCGCCTGCTGCCGCGCCTTGCGCCAGGAAATCACGCCAAACCGGTTTCCGGTTTTCTGCAGGGTCAGGTTCTGGGTCACCGACATCGCCGGAATCAGGTTGACTTCCTGATAGACGGTCGACACGCCTGCTTCCTGTGCTTCACCGGTGGTGCCGAAGGAAACCGGCTTTCCGTCAAGCGTGATTTCGCCCTCGTCGCGATCGAGCGCGCCGGTGAGCACCTTGATCAGCGTTGATTTGCCGGCACCGTTTTCGCCGAGCAGGGCATGGATTTCGCCGGCATGCAGCTCGAAATCGACATTGTCGAGAGCCAGGACACCGGTATAGGCCTTGCGGATACCCCGCATGACCACGCGACTTTCTGTGGGGTTCGCCGTCATGATCTGATTGTCTTTCGATTGGCCGCCGCATCGCGCGTTGCGCACGGGGCGTCAAAGCCCCGCCCCGATGATACGGGGCAGGGCGGGGACTGTGCCATTCAGACCTGGCGGATCAATCCGCTGTGTGCAGATCGGACGGTATCACGATCCATTTGTCGAGTTCGGACGGGGCCTTGATGTACTCGGTGACCACCGGGTAGATGAACTCGGCCACAGCGGAGCGCAACTCGACGGAAGCGTTGGCTTCGCCGGCTTCCATGGCATCGACGATCGCGGGCACGTAGTCGACTGAGACCATCAGGATATCTTCGCCCGGCTTGAGGCCGGCTTCCTTCATGGCCTGGATAGCGCCGAGCTGCATGTTGTCGTTGTGCGCAAAAGCTGCACAGATGCCTTCGAGATTGTTGGTCGACTTGATGAAGGCTTCCATCACCCGCTTGCCGCCTTCGGTGGTGAAGTCACCCGACTGCGTTGCCACGATTTCCATCGCCGGGAACTGGTCGATCACGGCTTCGAAGCCGCCCTTGCGTTCGATTGCCGGCGCCGAACCGGTGGTGCCCTGCATCTCGACGATCTTGCAGTTGCCGAGTGACTCCGTGGCGAGCCACGAGCCGGCCAGCTTGCCTTCGAGATTGAAGTCGGCGGAAATGCGGCTCACATAGAGCGACTTGTCTTCAACATCGACGTCACGGTCCACCAGGAACACCGGGATTTCGGCATCGCGGGCTTCTTCGAGAACATCTTCCCATCCGGTCACAACCACCGGTGCAATGATGATTGCGTCGACGTCCTGGGCGATGAAGGCGCGGACGGCGCGAAGCTGTTCTTCCTGCTTGCCCTGGGCGTTGGCGAACTTCAGGTCGACGCCATAGTTGCCGGCCTCATCCTGCATGTTCTTCGAGAATGCCGGACGCCAGTCGCCTTCCGAACCCACCTGGCTGAAGCCAATGGTGTAGTCGGCCGCGTAGGCGGCAGTGGTCATAAGGCAAGCGAAAACAGCCCCGGAAAGGGGTTTCATAAGTTTCATGGATATTCCTCCCAAAAATCATGACCGACAAGACCTCCTCAACGATGCCCCGGTCATAAGTAATATAATATTATTATTGAGACCTTGGCTGTCAACCCGCTTTTTGAGGCTTAAACATGCATAGGTTGCAATGTGATGGTGGCGAAGGCGGCCATCCCGCAAGTCCAAGCCCAGGGGTTTTGGGCCGGCAAACGCCTGTTCGACGGGACCCACAGCTTCCTTGGCAGTCCACGCGACTGGCCCGTTATTTCTCTTGAAAAAGATATTAAATTCAACGTGATGTTGGCGTCAGGCCGAGATTTGCCGCAGGATCAGTTCCGCCGCTTTCGCCGTGCCGGAGTCCGCCGTCATCCCGTCGGAGATCCGTTTGAGGTGCGAAAGCATATCCTGATCGGCGATCATGCCGAGCACCAGTTCGGCGAGTTCTTCGGGGCTCCAACCGTCGCGCTGGAGATGGTGGCCGGTTCCGGTTTGCTCGGCGCGCAACGCATTGTCATGGCCATCCCAGCAATAGGGCATGATCAGTGACGGCACCCCGAAATAGAGCGCTTCGCAATAGCTGTTGTTGCCGCCGTGATGGATGAACAGGTCGGTCTGGGCGACAATCGACGGCTGGGGGAACCAGCTTCCCAGATACACATTGTCGGGCACTTGCTGATAGCTCTCGAGAAAGCCGCCGACATTGACATAAAAGCGCGCGGGAAGGGTGGCGAAGACGTCGATCATCCGGCTGATCAGGCTGGTGTCGATCGCGCCGAGGCTGCCGAAGCTGAGATAGACGATCGGCCCCTCGTTGACCGGAAGGGGAGGTGGTTCGAACTTGGCCTCTTCGCGCACGCAGCCTTCAAGAAACACGTACCGGTCGCTTGGCAGCTCAGTGACCCGCCGGTGCCGCACAGCGCTTGGCGCGAGCATCAGGTTGAGGTGAGGCGACTGTTCAAGGAACTGCCCGGCGGGCAGCGGAGCGAGGCCGCGCCGCTGCCTGAATGCATTGTAGCGCCGGTGGGCCTTGCCCGTGGTCTTGAGATAACGGGTTTCAAATTCGGCCCGAGCCGGATCATCGGCTGAAAGGCCCGAAAGATAAGGCGGAACGTTCGGATCCGGGATTTCCGTTTCGGCGCAGGAGACAACACGGATCCAGGGTACGCCGGCGTTGGCGATGGCGGGAAACATGATGACATTGTCCAGCACGATCGCATCGGGCCTGATCCGCTTGAGCAATTGCTCCAGACCCGGCTCTGCGCCGATGGCAGTGTCGACGATGGCTTCCCATGTGGGGGCCACATAGGTTTCAAGCTGGGCCATAGGGTCCTGGTTGAAGTGCTCGAGATGGGCGGTGATGAACGCCTGCCAGGTTTCTTCGCTGCGCTGATCGCCAGCGGCCGGCCTTTCTGCGAGCTGGTACTCCTTGAAACCATATTCGTTGAAAACGCCGGTAAAGCCGGGATGGCAGATGAAGACCGGGACCGCGCCCTCGCGCTGCAACTGCTGGGCGATGCCGACGCAATTGAGCGCCGATCCGAAGCTGGCTTCCGGGAAGAAGGCGATGACTGGCTTGTTCACGCCATCCCCTTCCTTGCGAGTGGCAGAATTCCGCGATTGGCGGCCTGCGGTTTGCGAATCTGTGAGCGTCGCAAATGCAGCACCATCTGGTCCGCGGCAAGCTGGTGCTGCATCCGTTCGAGGCTGTCAAGGATGCCGAGATGTTCTTCCAGAGATTGCCGCAGGCGGAAGTCGGGAATGCTGTGGTCCTTCTGGGTTGTCAGTCGCAGGCGCTGGTGAGCGAGAAGTGCGCCGCGCAGGAAGCGGTTCCCGGAACTCTCCGCGATCAGGCTGTGAAACGCGCAGTCGATGTGCATGAAGGCCATCGCGCTCATCGTGCCATCGCTGTGGGTCAGGAAGTTTTCCATCTGCTGGCGCAGCAAGCCGGCTTTCTGGTTGTCGATCTGAAATCCCGGCGCAAGGATGGCCTGAGGTTCCATGGCGAGGCGGAAGGAGAGGCTTTCGGCAAGCGCATTGGGCGTGTCCAGTAGCGGCTGGAAGGCCCAGGCTCGACCCGGCAATTGCGCGACGATTCCATCCGTGCTTAGTATTTTTAGCGCATTTAGTACAGCTGATCTGGGTGCTCCGTAGCGGCGTACCAAGGCGCTGACCGATTGCACATCGGTGATCCTGCGCTCGGCGCGATCGGCAAGGATGCGTGCTGCCAGTGAGTCTTCCATGTCTTCGAGTTGGGCGGCGCCGTCGATGCCGACTCTCTCCGGCGACTGGTTCAGGAAGTAGCCGCCTTCTTCGCGCTTCTGGACAATACCATTCTTTTCCAAAAGCTTAAGAGCCGATCTGACAGGGGTTCGTGACACTCCGCAGGCTTCTGCCAGCGTGGTTTCCGGAAGGTGGTCGCCTTGCCTGAGGCCGCGCTCCAGGGCCAGTTCGATAATTTGCTGCGCAAGCTTGATGTGGTTCTGCCGGGTGTTGCTGCGTACCTTCAACCGCTCTCTCCGATAACCGCGCTGCACTGCGAAAAGCCGGTCCTCGCCAAGGTGCTCCCAGAAAAAGACTGCAAAAACAGTTTGACGGATTTTTTAAGTTATTAATACTGGAAGTTAGAGGCGATCAGAAGAAATCGCAAGCGAGAAGCGGCCAGAATGGTCGCGTGTCAACAAAGACCCTAGAGGTGAATTCAATGATCAAATTTACCGCGCTTTCGCGCGTATCCTTGCGCAACGGGACCTTCCTTGCAGCCGCCCTGGTGGCGTTCAGCGCACCCGCGATGGCGGATCCTCTCACCGTTTCCAACTGGGACGGCTACATGGCGCCCGATGCGATCGAAACGTTCAATTCGCAGACGGACAACGAAGCCGAACTGGTGCTGCATGCCACCAATGAAGAGATCATGGGCAAGCTCATCGCCTCCAAGGGCGCGGGCTACGACGTTGTCTTCGTCTCGTCGCCATTCGCCGAGGTGTTGCACAATCTCGGTCTGGCCGAGGATCTCGACCATTCAAAGATCCCCAACATCTCCAATCTCTACAAGGAAGCGACCGAGCTTCCGCACGATCCAGGCAATGAATTCTCGATCCCCTACGCATGGGGCACAACAGGACTTTGCTACCGTTCGGACCTTGTCGAGACCCCGACCTCCTGGAACGATCTCCTGAAGCCGTCCGAAGACGTTGCCGGCAAGACCACCATGCTTGCCACCGACCGCTGGCTGCTGGCAGCCGGTCAGCTCGATCTCGGCTACTCGGTCAACGAGACCGATCCGGAAAAAATGGCCGAAGTGCGCGATCTGCTGATCGAGGCGAAGAAGACACTCCTCGCCTATGATGACACAACCTTCTACGCCAAGCTGGTTTCCGGCGAAGCAGAGCTTGTTCAGGCATGGGACGGCTGGTGCAACTACGGCATCGGCGAAAATGCGGACATCAAATATGTCATTCCGGAAGAAGGGTCCGACCTCTGGGTCGACACGATGGTCATCCTCAAGGCGTCGGAAAACAAGGACGCGGCCTACGAGTTCGTGAACTTCGTTCTTGACGAAGCCAACCACCGCTGGGCCGCCGAGAACATTCTCTACAAGGTGCCCAATGAGGCAGCCATGAAGGGTGTTGACCCCGCGCTTCTGGAAACGTTTCCGAACATGGCCTTCAAGCCTGAAGACATGCTGAAATACGAACAGCTCCGCGATGTCGGCGAAGCGCAGCGCGACTACTCGCGCATCGTATCCGAAATCAAGGCCGCGAACTGATCACGCGCCCGATGCTTCCCGGACATAACCCTGTCCGGGAAGCGCTTTCTGTCGAATGCCGGCTTGTCCGGCACAGGCTCTTCCCATGACCACCGATCGCCGCCCAATTCTGCTGATGACACCTGCGCTGCTGTGGCTGACCGCGCTGATGGTCATTCCCTGCGCGCTGATCCTGGTGCTCGCCTTCTTCCGGCGCGGAATCTATGGCGGCATCGAGTACACCTGGACGCTCGAAAACATCGCGCTGGTCTTCGATCCGCTCTATTTCTCGATCTTTCTGAAATCGGCAGGCATCGCGGGCCTTTCCGCCGGTATCGCCTGCGTGCTGGGTTATGCGGCGGCCTATGCCATTGCAGCCATGCCGCGGCGTCTTCAGCCCATGCTGCTCTTCTTCGCAGTGCTGCCGTTCTGGTCCAACTACCTGGTCAGAACCTATGCCTGGATCGTGCTGTTGAACCGCGAAGGGCTGCTCGTCAACATCGCCCGCTGGCTCGGTTACCAGGGCGAACTCCCAAGCATGCTCTACACCGAGCAGGCCGTGGTCATCGGCCTCGTCTACAACTACCTGCCATTCGTGATCCTCGCGTGCTACGCGCCCCTTTCACGGATGAACCCCGAGATCACTGAAGCCTCGCGCGATCTCGGCGCCTCCGGCTGGACCACCTTTCGCCGGATCACGCTGCCGATGACCGTTCCCGGCATCGCCACGGGCTTTGTCTTCGTCTTCGTTCTTTCCATCGGAAATTTCGTAACGCCCGCGCTTTTGGGCGGCGGGCAGTTCCAGATGATCGGCAATCTCGTCTATGCGCAATTCCTGACCGCAAACGACTGGCCCTTTGGTGCCGCGCTTTCCATGGTGCTGATCATGGTCATGCTCGGGCTGCTGATGGGGCAGGCGGTCGTCGCGGAGCGCGCCTCGGGCGGCACGGGGAAGCGCGATGGCTGACAGAAACACCTTCCGGCTGATGCTCTTGATCCTCGGCCTCGTCTTCGCCTTTCTCTATATCCCGATTTCAGTGCTTGTCGGCCTGTCCTTCAACGAGGGCGGACTGCCAACCGCGTGGACCGGTTTTTCGGTGAAATGGTATGGTGCGCTGCTGGAGGATGCCGACATCCTCAAGGCCGCCGGCAACACCCTGATCGTGGCGGTCTGCTCAACCATCCTGTCGACCATTCTCGGTACGTTGCTTGCCGTCGGTGTGGAAATCCGCCGCCGCAACGGCAAATGGCTCGAGACCGTGATCTTCGCGCCCATGATCATTCCCGACATCGTGCTCGCCATTGCGCTTTTGAGCATGTTTTCGCTGCTCAACATCAAGATGGGGCTGCACACAATCACCGTCAGTCACGTGGTTTTCAACCTGGCCTTCGTCTGTGCCGTGGTGCGTGCGCGGCTCAAGAGCTTTGACTGGTCGATCGTGGAAGCCTCCGCCGATCTCGGCGCCTCGACCGTGACCACGCTTCACCGTGTCGTCATTCCGGTGCTGATGCCGGCGATCATCGCGGGCGGGCTGCTTGCGTTCACGCTGTCGGTCGACGAGTTCATCATCGCCTTCTTCACGGCGGGGGCGGGCCGGTCCTCTATCACCCTGCCGATGCAGATTTTCGCGATGATCCGGTTCGGCGTCACGCCGGAGATCAACGCCCTCGCAACAATCGTTATATCCGTCTCGGTCGTCGCGCTCGCGCTGTCGCAGCGGCTGAACAAGGGAGGTCTTCCCGGTCAATGACCCAGGCATTTCTCAGCATCCGCAACGTCGACAAGTATTTCTCCGTGGTCAAGGCCGTGGACAATGTCTCGCTCGACATCCGGGAGAACGAGTTCTTCGCGCTTCTCGGCGCCTCGGGCAGCGGCAAGACAACGCTTCTGCGCATGCTGGCGGGTTTCGAGGAACTCAGCGGCGGCGACATCCTCATCGAAGGCAAGTCGATTGCTGCCCTGCCGCCCAACCAGCGGCCGGTGAACCTGATGTTTCAGTCCTATGCGCTGTTTCCACATATGACAGTGGCGCAGAACATCGCCTACGGGCTCGAAATGGAGAACCTTCCCAAGGCGGAAATCACCGAACGCGTCAACGCAATCCTGGACGTCATCCAGCTCGGCCACCTCACCAAGCGCAAGCCCGATCAACTGTCTGGCGGCCAGCGCCAACGGGTGGCACTTGCCCGCTCTCTCGTCAAGCGGCCCAAGGTGCTGTTGCTCGACGAACCGCTCGGGGCGCTCGACAAGAAGCTGCGCAGCGAAATGCAGCTTGAGCTGAAGCGGCTGCAGGATGAATTCGGCATCACCTTCATCATGGTCACCCACGACCAGGAAGAAGCGCTGGTGATGGCCGACCGGATCGCCATCATGAAGGACGGCGCGCTGTTGCAGGTGGGATCGCCCAAGGAGATCTACGAGAAGCCGGAATCGAAGTTTGCGGCTGATTTCATAGGCGTGATGAATTTCCTCAACGTCAAGCGAAACGGAGACGGCTTTGCTACGCCCGACGGCACGCCGATCTCCACGGCGCATGTGAGCGAGGATGTGGGCAACGGTGATGCCACTGCCGCGGTGCGGCCGGAGAGGCTGTTCGTCGGCGACGCCGGCGACAATCACGTCAGCGGCACAGTCTCGGAGATCGCCTATCACGGGCTCGATCTGCTGCTGCATGTGAAGACCGAACTGTCAGATTCCCCGGTCATCGTCCGCATGACGGCCGATGTCGCCGACACTCACCGTCCCGAGATCGGCCAGCACATCACGCTGAGCTGGAACGCCCGCGACACCCACATCTTTCCGGCCTGAGAGCTCAACGACAGAACGCCCAACGACAAACCGTCAGAGGAGATATCATGGAACAGAAAACATTCGCCTTCTTCCCCGAGGCCGCTTTCGGCCCGGCGCTGAACTCGGTCGGCATTGCCCAGGCGGTCACCGCCATGGGCCACAAGGCCGTTTTCCTCTCCGACCCGGGCTTCGTGGATGTGTACAAGGGGTATGGCTTCGAGGCGCATCCGGTTGCGCTGTCCGAGCCGATGCCGCCTGAGCAGATGGCCAAGTTCTGGGAAGATTTCATCAACGGCCATATCCCGAACTTCCGCAAGGCGCCGATCGACCAGATCGACAACTACGTCAAGAAATGCTGGGAAGCGATCGTCGACAGCGCCAAATGGGCCGAAAAGGATCTCCCGAAAGTTCTCGCCGAGATCAAGCCTGACGTAATCGCGGTCGACAACGTGATCCTGTTCCCGGCCATCAAGCAGTTTGGCGTGCCGTGGGTGCGCATTATTTCATGCTCGGAAAACGAGATCGAAGATCCGGCAATCCCGCCGCATCTTTCGGGGATGTCGGAGAACGACACCGAGGGCCACGCCGCCTTCCGCAAGAAGTTCAACGAGGTCATCAAGCCGATCCACGACGATTTCAACGCGTTCCTCAAGGAATGCGGCGAGGAGCCCTACAAGCTCGGCGAGTTCTTCGAGGCTTCGCCCTATATGAACATGATGCTGTATCCGCAACCGCTGACCTACAAGCGCGAGCATCCGCTTGATCCCTCACGGTTTCAGTATCTCGAAGGCTGCGTGCGTGAGGACAAGCCCTACGAGGTGCCCGAGTTCAAGGCCAACAATGACGGGCCGCTGCTCTATGTCTCCTTCGGCTCGCTCGGTGCGGGCGACACGGATCTCCTCAAGCGCCTGATCACCCTGATCGGCAAGTCACGCTATCGCGCGCTGGTCAATGTCGGCGATTACAAGGACGAGTACACCGACATTCCGCCGAACGTCATTATCGACGGCTGGTTTCCGCAGCCCTCCGTCATCCCGCAGGTCGATGCCGTCATCCACCACGGCGGCAACAACTCGTTCACCGAGTGCCTCTATTTCGGCAAGCCGGCGATCATCATGCCCTATGTCTGGGACGGTCACGACAACGCCATGCGCGTTCAGGAAACCGGCTACGGCTTCCGCTCGGACCGTTACGAGTGGACCGACGACGAAATGGTCGAAAAGATCGAGACCTGCCTCACCGACAAAGCCATGCATGAGCGCCTGGACAAGATCTCCAAGCACATGCAGGCGTGCGAAGGTCCCGTAAAGGCCGCCAAGCTTCTGGTGGGGCTCGCGAAGTGACCGATCTCTCATCGACTGCGCCGCATATCCACGGCGCTTGCGACTTCGACGATTTGGTCGATTGGGGACCCCAGCCGGACGCGCTGGCCGGGGCCTCCCACTCGACTGGTCGGCTCCTCCACAAGGGTCCGGGCAACATTCCCGAAACCGGCATCTGGGACTGCACGCCCGGCCGCTGGCGGCTGTCTGTGCCGCGCGACGAGTTCTGTCATTTCGTCAAGGGCAGGGCGACCTATCGCAGCGACGACGGCGAGGTGATCGAGGTCGAGGCCGGCACCTGCGTCATGTTCCCCGCCGGCTGGACCGGCGAGGCCGAGATCCTTGAGACCATCCGCAACATCTACATGCTCAGCTAAGGCCGAATTCCCATGAAAACACCTGTCCTGCACAAACCGCTCGAGGTCACCGAGACCGTCGACTGGGGCGTGATCCCGACGATGATCGAAGGCGAATCCCATGTCAGCGGGGTGCTCATACACAAGGGTCCGGAAGGCCGTTCGGAGTGTGGCGTCTGGATCTGCACGCCGGGCAAGTGGGAATGCCACGTCACAAGCGACGAGTTCTGCCACTTCCTCGAAGGGCGCTGCACCTATGTCCACGAGAACGGCGAGGTCATCGAGATCACGCCGGATACCGCTGCGTTCTTCCCGAAGGACTGGAAGGGCGTGTGCACTGTCCATGAGACCGTCAAGAAGGTCTACATGATCCGATGAGCATGACGGCGAACCTTGCCCCGCTCGCGCCGCCTGCAGCCATTTTCCTGGCGCGGCACGGCCTCAGCGATGCCGAACTGGAGCCGCTGCCGGCCGATGCGTCGCCGCGCAGCTATTGCCGGTTGCCGGGGCAGGGCCAGTTGCTGATGGAAGACCGGACCGATCCGGTCGGGTACGCAGCCTTCATAAGGCTGGCGCGTCACTTGAGAGGCCTGGGGCTGAGCGCGCCGCGTGTCCTCGGGTCGGATCCGACTGTGGGCCTGGCGCTGATCGAGGATTTCGGCACGGATACCTATGGCCGGCTTCTCGCCCAGGGCCATGACGAGGAAGCGCTCTATGAGCTCGCCGTCGACGCGCTGGTGCATTTGCACAGTCATGCCGATGCGGCTGATGTCTCGGTCCCGGCCTACGACATGAACCTCCTGCTCGAGGAGGTGAGCCGTTTCTCACACTGGTTCGTTCCCGAGCTTTCGTCCCGTATGGACATAGCGGACTTCGATGCGTCCTTTCAGGGCATGTGGATCGACGCCCTGAAGCCGATCGAAGCGGCGCCCAGGACGTTGGTGCTGCGCGATTTCCATATCGATAACCTGATGCTGCTGGAGGACCGCTCAGGCGTCGCGGCCTGTGGCCTTCTTGATTTTCAGGACGGTGTTATCGGCGCAGGCGAATACGATCTCGCCTCGCTCCTTCAGGATGCCCGGCGCGATCTTGCGCCCGGTCTCGAACAGAAGATGCTCGATAGATATCTCGACACGGTGCCGCCATCCTGCGGCACGCGCGGTGAGATTCTGCACCGCTACCACCTGATGGCCGCCCAGCGCCACACGCGGCTGATGGGCCAGTTCATTCGCCTCATGCGGCGCGACAATAAGCCCGGTTATCTGAAATTCATGCCGCGGGTGGCTGCCCAGATGCAGGCGGCGCTCGACGCCGCAGGACTCAACCGGATTACCGATTTTCTTGACGCCGGTCTGCCGGGTTGGCGCGACGCCGGCAAGCGGCTGGCAACTCTTTCCTGAAGGACAACCGATGCTGGACATTCGAAAGCCTCACTACTTTCTCACTCCGGAGTTCCATGTGTCCGCGGGAGAGGCGCGGCGTGTGATCGATCCCGCAACGCTCGCCGATGTCGGCGCGCGCGCGCATGTGACATCGGGCGAGATCGAGACAGTTCTCGATCGCGTCAATGCCGCCCAGGCGCTCTGGAAAGACATCGACGCCAAGACCCGGGCCAAGGTGCTGCACACGCTCGCCAACCGCATTGAGGCAACCGACTTCACCGAATGTGCGATCCTGATGAGCCGCGAAATGGGCAAGCCCTATCCGGAAGCCATCGGCGAGATCGCCAACTGCGCACCGATCTTCCGCTATTACGCCGAGATGGCGCGTGACGAGGCCGGCAAGGTGGCGGGGACCACTCAGAAAGGCTCGCTGCAGTTTGCCAAGTACGAGCCGCTCGGCGTGTCCGTCCACATCATGCCGTTCAACTTCCCGATTCTGCTGATGTGCTGGACGGTCGCCGCCTCGCTTGCTGCCGGCAATGGCTGTGTGATCAAGCCTGCCGAACTGACGACGCTGTCGACGCTCGAATTCATGAATGTCTTTGCCGATCTGCCCGAGGATCTGGTCGCCTGCCTTCCGGGCGGCGCAGACGTCGGCAAGGCGCTGGTGGACAGTTCGAAGACCCATGCCGTGGCCTTCACCGGATCGGTGGCCGCTGGCAAGGCCGTGGCTGCGGCTGCGGCGGCGAAGATGAAGCCGGCCGTCATCGAGGCCGGCGGGTCGGACCCGATGGTCATCACTGCCCATGCTCCGATTGATGTCGCCGCAGCGGGTGCCGTGACCGGCGTCTTCCACATGTCGGGCCAGGTCTGCACTTCCACGGAGCGGATCTATGTGGTCGACAGCGTGCATGACGCATTCGTAGACGCCTTCAAGGCGGAAACGCTGCGTCTGAGGATCGGCAACGGGCTCGACAAGGCCGAGATCGGGCCGCTGGTAAGCGAGGCTGCGCGCAACAAGGTCGAGCGGCTGGTCGCCGACGCTGTCGCCAAGGGCGCAACGATCGTCTGCGGCGGCAGGATTCCCGAGGCGCACCAAACCGGGTGGTTCTACGAACCCACCATCCTGACCGGCTGCACGACCGACATGGACATCCTTCACGAAGAAACCTTCGGACCGGTTGTCGCCATCGTCCGCGTTCCCGATTTCGATGCCGCGATTGATGGCGCCAACGCGTCGGAATTCGGTCTCGGCGCAAGTGTGTTCACCACTTCGCTCGAAGAGGCGCACGAAGCCCATGACCGACTGGAAGTGGGGATGGTGTGGATCAACAATCCGATGATCGACAACGACGCGCTGCCGTTCGGCGGCTGGAAGAATTCCGGCATCGGCCGCGAGCTCGGCCGCATGGGGCTCGACACGTTCCGGCGCTCCAAGATGGTCATTCTCGACCACAAACCCGTTCGCCACGAGTGGTGGTACCCGTATCCAGACGACTGGTTCCTTGATGCCGGCGGACGTCAGATCGGCTGAGACAGGAGAGTTTCGATGAAGACGACACAGCTCTATATCGACGGCGCCTTCGTGGCTCCCAAAAAGGGCGGAAGCTTCGAAGCGATCGACCCGGCAACCGAACAGGCCTTTGCCAGCGTTGCCGGCGGCGCTTCCGAGGATGTCGATCTGGCGGTCAGAGCCGCGCGCAAAGCGTTCGACGAAGGGCCCTGGCCGCGGCTTCCGGCCTCCGAACGTGCCGCGGCCTTGCGTCGGATCGCCAAGGGCATCAACGACCGGCTGAAAGAGATTGCTGCAATCGAGACCCTCGATAACGGCAAGCCGATTCCTGAATCAGAGTGGGACATCGGGGATGCGGCCTTTGTCTTCGAGTATTATGCCGACCTGGCCGAAGCCCACGCTTCCGAGGGCCCGGCACCGGTCGATCTCGGCGACGATGCTTTCACCTCGACCATCCATACCGAGCCGCTGGGCGTTGTTGGCGCCATCACTCCGTGGAATTTTCCTCTGCTGATGGCAGTCTGGAAGGTCGCGCCGGCGCTCGCCGCCGGTTGCACCATCGTGCTCAAGCCCTCCGAATACTGTTCGGTGAGCTGCGCCATTCTGGCCGAGATCATCGATGCGGCCGGATTGCCGGCCGGTGCCTTTAACCTGATCACCGGTACGGGACCGGATGCCGGTGCGCCGCTCTCGGAGCATCCGCTGGTCGACAAGCTGGCCTTTACTGGCTCGGTCCCGACAGGTCGCAAGGTCATGACGGCTGCCGCCAGCGGGATTCGCACGGTTTCGCTCGAACTCGGCGGCAAGTCGCCCTTCATCATTTTTGACGACTGCGACATCGACAAAGCCGTCGAATGGATCCTGTTCGGCATCTTCTGGAACAAGGGCGAGGTCTGCTCCGCCACCTCGCGGGTGCTGGTTCAGCGCGGCCTTTATCCGAAGCTGATGGAGCGGCTGGTCGAGGCGACGGAAGCCATCACCATCGGCCCGGGCGACGTCGAGGGCATAAAGCTCGGCCCCGTGGTCTCCAAGACGCAGTACGACAAGGTTCTGGCGGCGATCGAGGCCGGAAAGACAACAGATGCGAAGCTTCTGACCGGCGGGGGACGCCCGGAAGGCATGGATACGGGCTACTATATCGCGCCGACGATCTTCGCCGAGGTTCCGACGGACGCTGCGATCTGGCGCGAGGAAATTTTCGGCCCGGTCGTCTGCGTCAATCCATTTGACACCGAGGAAGAAGCGCTGGCGCTCGCAAATGACAGCCCCTACGGCCTCGCCGGTGCGGTGATGTCGGACGATCTGAACCGATGCGAGCGGGTGGCGGGCAAGCTGCGCGCCGGTATCATCTGGATCAACTGCTCGCAGCCGACCTTCACCCAGGTTCCCTGGGGCGGCTACAAGTCCTCCGGGATCGGCCGCGAACTCGGAACCGCCGGTTTCATGGGCTTCCGCGAGACCAAGCAGATCACCCGTTACGACCACACTCGCAGCTGGGGATGGTATCTCGGGCAATGACGACAGCTTTCGCCCACGCCAGTGAAACCCCGTTCTGGTCATCCACGCTCGAACCGGGGCCCGTCTGTCCTTCCCTCGACCGTGACCTGACTTGTGACCTCGTCATCATCGGCGGCGGTTTTACGGGACTGTGGTCCGCGCTCAAGGCGCGCGAGCGGTTTGCCGATGCACGGATCGTCCTCGTCGACGCCAAGGCCTGCGGGCAGGATGCATCGAGCCGCAATGGCGGGTTCTGCGCACCCTCGATCTCACATGGGATCGGCAATGCGCTCGCGCGCTGGCCGCGCGAGGCCGAGACGCTCATCCGGCTCGGGCGCAACAATCTCGACGAGCTCGCATGCGATCTCGGGACCTACGGGATCGGGGCGGATTTCCAGCGCTCCGGCAAACTGACGGTGGCGGCCACGCCCTGGCAGGCGGAAGGCCTCAGAGCGATGTCTTCAAACTATGAGCGGTTCGGCATCGAGCACCAACTGCTGAGCGGTGACGCTCTGCGGGAAAAACTCGATAGCGCGGTCTACGGCGAGGGGTTGTTCGAACCCAATTATGCGCTGGTCAATCCCGTGCGGCTCGTTGCGGGTTTGCAAAATGCCTGCCTTGACGCAGGCATCGAGATCTTCGAGCACACGCCTGTTATGGGAATCCACCATGACCGGTCAGGACTTGTGCTCGAGACGCCCTCTGGCACTGTATTCTCAGATAAAGCAATCCTTGCGACCAACGCAGCCCGGCCAATGCTTCGCCGGTTGCGCGCCTCGATCATTCCGATCTTCGACTATTCGCTGGTCACTCAACCACTGAGCGAGGCGCAACTGGCCGGGATCGGCTGGACCGGCAATTACGGCGTCGGCGACAGCGGCAACCAGTTTCACTACGCCCGCAAGACGGCCGACAACCGCATTCTGTGGGCCGGTTATGACGCGATCTATCATTATGGCAGCAAACGCGATCCGAAACTTTTGCAACGCGAGGAGAGCTTTGCCCTGCTTGCGCAACAGTTCGCCGAGTGTTTTCCGTCGCTTGCCGATGTCAGGTTCGATTTCAAATGGGGCGGCATCATCGACACCTCGGCGCGAACCACATTCTTCTCGGGCCTCGCCTATGGTGGCAGGCTTGCCTATGCACTTGGGTTTACCGGGCAGGGGGTCTCCGCCACGCGTTTTGCCGCGCTGACCATGCTCGATCTGCTCGAAGGCCGCCGGACCGAGCGAACCGAGCTCAGGATGATCCGCCGCATGCCCGTTCCGTTTCCGCCGGAGCCGTTTCGTTCGCTTGCCATCGGCATGGCCCAGAAGGGGCTCGCCCGTGAGGATGCGACCGGCCGGCGATCTCCGTTTCTTCGTTTGCTTGACGCGTTCGGCGTCGGCTTTGACTCCTGAAAGTGATCCCATGAAACACCATCACGCTTCCCCGGCTCATGTGATCGCTTTCAGCTCCGATTCGGAACCCCGCCAAACCCGCGTCGATGATCCCGCGATCGTCGATGCACCCTATGAAGCCAAAAGCTGGCGCTGCTTCACCGACGCGAGCGGCCGGGCGATCAGCGGGATCTGGGAAGCCGGACCGCACCTCGAGCGCTGCAATTGCGATTATGACGAGATGTGCCACATCATCGAGGGCGAGGTGCGCCTGACCGACAAGGACGGGACCGCACAGACGTTTGGCGCGGGCGAGAGTTTCGTGGTGTCGGCCGGGTTTGAGGGAACCTGGGAGAACCTGACCCACGTGCGCAAAGTGTTCTTTATTCTCAATCCCTGATACGGCCCTGATCCGCCGCGTAGACTTCTCGGCAGTCAGGTTGCGTCGGGCTGGTTTTCGGGTCTTGCCTTGTCAAAGGCGGGGAGCGACAGGCAGCGCTCTTCGATATTGTTCAGGCGCGCGAACCCGGAGAGATCGCAACCCCATCGATGCGCGTTGTAGAGCTGCGGCACGAGGCAAAGATCGGCGAGACCGGGCGAAGAGCCGAAACAGAACGGCGTATCGCTCCGGATCACCTTCGCGAAGGCTTTGAAGCCGCGGGTCATCCAGTCGTTCATCCAGTCGACGCAGGCGTCCTGATCGTGCCCCATTTGCTTGAGCCGGCCGATCACACGCAGATTGTTGACCGGGTGGATGTCCGTGGCGATTACAAGTGCCGCCGCCCGGACCTGTGCCCGCTCGACCGGATCGGAGGGCAGCAGCGCAGGTTCCGGAACCGTTTCCTCGAGCCAGTCGAGGATCGCCATTGACTGGGTCAGAATGGTGCCGTTGTCGAGTTCCAGCGCGGGTACCCCGAGGCCCGGATTTATTGTCGCGAAACCTGCGCTTTTCTGCTCGCCCTTGACCAGATCCACCGGTACCGCCTCATGGTCGAGGCCCTTGAGATTGAGCGCGATCCGGATCCGGTAGGACGTGGTCGAGCGCCAGTACGTGTAGAGCTTCATTTCCTGCCCGGCGTGCCGTCGAATTTCTTCTCGAGGCTTGTCCAGCAGTCGATGTAGTCCTGTTGCAGCGGTGCCTCCTTTGCGGCGAATTCGGTGAGGTGCTGGGGAAAACGCGTCTCGAACATGAACGACATAGTCTCGTCGAGCTTTTCGGGCTTGAGATCCGCATTCGAAGCGCCCTCGAAGGCTTCGCGGTCCGGGCCGTGCGGCAACATCATGTTGTGCAGCGATACGCCGCCGGGAGCGAAGCCCTGCGGCTTGGCGTCATACTGGCCGTAGATATTGCCCATCAGCTCCGACATGATGTTCTTGTGATACCAGGGCGGACGGAACGTGTCCTCGGCCACCAGCCAACGCTCCCGGAACAGGACGAAATCGATATTGGCTGTGCCTGGAACGCCCGATGGCGCCGTCAGCACGGTGAAGATCGAGGGGTCCGGATGGTCGAACAGGATCGCGCCGACGGGGCAGTAATTGCGCAGATCATACTTGTAGGGCGCATAGTTGCCATGCCAGGCCACCACGTCGAGCGGTGACTGGCCGATCTCGGTGACATGGAACTGGCCGCACCATTTCACGGTGATCGTGGAGGGCGCCTCACGGTCCTCATAAGCGGCCACGGGTGCCTTGAAGTCGCGCGGATTTGCGAGGCAATTGGCGCCGATCGGGCCGCGTCCGGGAAGCTCGTATTTCTGTCCGTAGTTTTCGCAGACGAAACCGCGGCAGGGCCCTTCGAGCACTTCGACACGATAGACCAGCCCGCGCGGAATGATGGCGATTTCCTTCGGCTCGATATCGATGATGCCGAGTTCGGTGCAGAACCGCAGCCTTCCTTCCTGCGGTACCACCAGCAATTCGCTGTCGGCGGAGAAGAAATAGGCGTCTTTCATGGATTCGGTGACAAGGTAGATGTGGCTCGCCATGCCCACCTGCGTGTTGACGTCTCCGGCCGTGGTCATGGTGCGCATGCCGGTCAGCCAGGTAAGGCTTTCGCCCGAATGGGGAACGGGATCCCAGCGGTACTGGCCGAGGCTGGTGACATCTGAAAGAACATGCGGAGCCGACTTCCAGTAGGGAAGATCGATCCGTGTGTAGCGCGTCGAATGCTTCACGCTCGGCCTGATCCGGTAGCTCCAGGTGCGCTCGGGTGGATTGGCGGTAAACGCGGTGCCGGAGAGCTGCTCGCCATAGAGCCCGTAATTGCATTTCTGTGGGCTGTTCATGCCCTGCGGCAGCGCGCCTTCAAGAGCTTCGGTCTCGAAGTCGTTTGCAAAGCCGGGCATGTAGCCGGGCGTGGTCGAGGTGCCGGTCGCCTGAATGAGATTGGAGGTCTGGGGTGCGTTCATGTCGCGTCTCCTGTGTCGGAAGCAGAACCTGATGCCCTGGCTGCAGCAAGTGCCTGGCCGAGCGCTTCATGGTCGCCGATATGATTTGCGAGAATGAGGATGAGCCGGGCGTTGAGCGCCGCACTGGCATCGTCCGTAAGGCCCTCATGTGCCGAGAGCAACTCGCTGTAGAAGCCATCGGGGTCTTTGAGATTGGGCTGGGTGTTGAGTCTTGCCATGATGGTCACTCCCTCCCTGTGGCCGTGCGCAAGGCGGCGCGGACGGCGGCTTCGTCGAAACGATCCCACCTCGCGGCGACATGCTGGTCGGGCCGGATCAGATAGACCGCCGCTCGAGCATCTACAAGATAACGTGCTGCCAGCGCGCCCGTCTTATCGTCCCCTGCGGAGACCCTGATCCGCCGGGCGCTGATCCCGTCTTCCTCGATCAGGTGAGGAGCTTCCGTGTCGATCGCGAGCAGGCGGAACCCGCCGCCGAGGTGCGAAAGCAGAAAGCCGTTGCCAAGCGGTGCGTCGGGGCAGGGGCTGCCGACCCGCGTACGGTATGGTCCGCCGGTCAGCGCATCTGGTCCGTTGAGCGAAGAACGGTCGTAGACACACGGCATCGACAGACGGCCCGAATTGACCATCGGCCGTGCAAATGGATGGTGTTCCGCCAGATCAAGCACCGCATTGCGGAAGATATGGCTGATTTTCGATTTCGGGGTGATGAAGTCGGTCGAGCGGGTCGAATTGAGGATGTTCTCGTCGGCTCCGAAAATCCGCTCGTCGTCATAGGTGTCCAGAAGCTGATCAGGCGCCTTGCCCTCGATGACCAGGCCCAGCTTCCAGCCCAGATTGTCGACATCCTGCAATCCGGAGTTCGCGCCGCGCGCGCCGAACGGAGAGACCTGGTGGGCGGCATCTCCGGCAAAGATCACCCGGTTGTGCCGGAACTTCTTCATCCGCCGGCACTGAAAGGTGTAGATCGACGTCCAGACCAGTTCATAGTCCACGTCCGGACCCAGCATCGCATCAAGCCTGCGGCGGACATTCTCCTCCTTGAGCTCTTCCTTGCGGTCCACATCCCAGCCGATCTGGAAGTCGATGCGCCAGATCCCGTCCGGTTGCTTGTGCAATAGTGCCGAAGCGCCGGAATCCTTGAACGAGGGTTCGAACCAGAACCAGCGCTCGGTCGGGAAATCCGCAGTCATCTTGATGTCGGCGATCAGGAAGCTGTCCTGGAAAACACGCCCCTCGAAGTCGAGGCCAAGCATCTTGCGCAGCGGCGATGAAGCCCCGTCGCATCCGATCAGCCAGTCGGCCTCAATGCGGTAAGGCCCCTCGGGCGTGGAGATGTCGAGGACGACATGGTCATCTTTGGTCTCAACGGCGTCGACCCGGTTCTTGCCCCGCAACTCGATAGGTGCACCGCCAGCCTGTGCAGCGCGCACCCGGTCAACGAGATATTTTTCGAACGATGGCTGCGGCAGATTGATGAAGGCGGGAAAGCGGTGGCCCTCTTCGGGCAGCAGATTGAACTCGAACACCTTGCGGTCCTGGTGAAACACCTTGCCGACATTCCACACCACGCCATTTTCGAGCATCCGGTCTGCACACCCGTAACGCGCGGCGATCTCAAGCGTGCGCTTGGCAAAGCAGATCGCCCGGCTGCCCTGACCGATCCCTTCGTGATCGTCGAGCACCACGACCGGGATGCCCTGCAGGCCGAGATCCAGCGCCGTGGCGATGCCGATCGGACCTCCGCCCATGACGACGACCGGGTGCCGGACAGGTTTGGCTGAATCCTGATCCGCAGACCGCTCGTAAGGATAGAGCTTGAAAGCCAGTGAATAGCGTTCGTCGAACATTGCCTCTCCTCCCGAAAGACGCCTAGCCCTGAAGCTGCTCCCACATGTCCTGGTCGCGTGCGGCCGTCCAGATGCGTGGCGTATCGATGTCGAGAGCCTCGTCATAGGCGCGCGCGACGTTGAACGGCAGGCAATGCTCGTAGATCGCGTAGTCGGCGAATTTGGGGTCGCATTCGGCGCGAACGGCGTCCCATGCCTGCTTCAGCGTTCCGCCCTTGAGGGCGACCCGCGCTGCCGGCAGATATGTCGAGCGGACAAAATCGGTGGTGCTGTCGAGAGCGGCATTGACCATGTCCTTGCCCACAAGCGCGTCCCCGCGGCCGGGTGCGATCGCATCCAGGCCGAAGTTGCGGATGCGGTTGATGGTGCCCGGCCAGTCATGGAAATGGCCGTCGCCGCAATAGCAGGCCGAGTGGTATTCGACGATATCGCCGGTGAACATGGTGTTGGCATCGGGCACATAGATCACGATGTCGCCCGCGGTGTGCGCGCGCCCGAGATGCATGAGGTCAATGCGGCGCTTGCCGAGATAGACGCTCATGCGGTCGTTGAAAGTTGTGGTGGGCCAGGTCAGCGGAGGCACCTTTGCAATGTCGTCATAGCCGGCGAACAGTCGCGGAAAGCGCATGAATTCGGACTCGCGATCCTCAGCGCCGCGTTCGGCGACCATCGAACGGGCCTTCTCGCCCATGATGATCGTCGGGGCATTGTAGGCGGCTGCGCCGAGTACACGAACCGCATGATAATGGGTCAGCGACAGATGCGTGATCGGCTTGTCGGTGACGGAGCGCACCTTCTCGATGACCTTGTTGGCAAGTTCCGGGGTTGCCTGGGCCTCAATGATCATGACGCTGTCATCGCCGATGATGACGCCGGTGTTGGGATCGCCCTCGGCGGTGAATGCGTAGAGACCGTCTCCGATTTCGGTGAACGAGGTCTTCTTCTCGGTCATGTCGCCCTTGGATGCGAATGCCTTGGCCATGTGGGGTCTCTCCTGAACTGGTGCGCGTTGCTGATTTCGAAGTGAAATCAAAATCGTTGCGTCTGCAACGACATTTTATCGTTGCAACGGCAACCAAAGTCAATATCGTTTCAAGTGAAACGAACCGGGTTTTCATCCATGCCGAACACCTTTCAGCTCTCGGCCTTCATGCCCTACCGGCTTGCCGTTCTGTCCGAGCGCGTCAGCCGGCGGCTGTCGATCGAATACGGGCAGACGCACGGGCTCAACGTCGCGGAATGGCGCGTTCTGGTGCATCTGCAGCGTCACGGGCAGGTTTCCGTTCGCGACATCCACAATTGCGTCAATCTCGAAAAGCCGCGGGTGAGCCGGGCGGTGGCGCGGCTTGAGAGTGCGGAGCTCGTGCAAAAGCTCGGCAAGCAGACGGACGGGCGGCTGGTGGCGATCTCGCTGACCGCATCGGGTGAACGTGCACTCGGCGAGATCCTGCCGTTGGTCACGGAGATCGAAGAGCGGCTGATGGGCGAACTCAGCGAGGTGGAGCGGGAGACGTTCTATTCGGTGATGGAGAAGCTGCACGCAGCCCTCGACGCGGATCCCAAGGCGCGGCCACGGTCGGCGGTGGAGCTTGCGCCGGACCAGGGCTGATCGCATTCCGGCCCCTGAAGCGAGAAAACACCAAGCGGGCCGCGAAAGAGATCCGCGACCCGTTCGGGGAGGATTGCCGGTGATCAGAGATCGGCAATCGGGGTGGCCTCGATGCCGGGCCACTTGTCGAAGGCGCCGGAAATGACGGTTTCCCGGTCTTCGAGGTACTTGTCGAAGATCGTCTTGTTGACGAACAGATAAAGCTTGCCGTCAACGATATCGGCATAGCGGACGTCGCCGTCGAGTTTCTTGCCGACATAGACGCCGAAGGCGCAGAAGCCACCGAACTGCGGCAGCATGGAGTCGGGATTCGCGTCAAATGCGGCCTTTGTCTCAGCCGAGGCGAAATAGTAGTCGACACCGTCATGGGCGGAGGTGAACTCGGCGTTTCCGATCGCAGGCGCTTCTGCCTTGAACATCGAAACCGGGTCGACGCCGTGCATGCCGAGCGGATTACCGGTCAAGGTCAGCCCGTTCGAGACGTTGTATTCGTCAGCGGCGAATGCGGCGGGAACGATGCACAGCAGGGCAGCCGACATGGCGGCGATCACGTAGAATTTGGTCATTGTCTTGGTCCTTTGGATTTGAGTTGAGTGTATGCTGGAAAGGCAGGCGGCATTCAGGCGCCGCGGGCGATGCGGTTGACGGCGTCGTCCGTCCACCACACGCCGTTGGCAACCATTCGGAAATTGATGATGGCGGCGAGATACCCGTCGCCTTCGGGCACCTTGGCGCCGGCTGTCGCATCGCGGACGACGGCGACCTCGTAGCCCAGCTCAAGCAGCTCGTAGAGATGCGCCTGGGTGCACAGGTTGGCGGACATGCCGGCCAGGATCACTTTGTCGATGCCCTGTTTGCGCAGCTGCAGGTTCAGATCGTTCTGTGCGGGGCTGTAGACCTTGTGCGGTGAGCAGACGACGGTCTTTCCGTCCTCGATGTATTTCTTGTACTGCGGCATCCAGTCAGCGCCCGACCCCTCGAAACCATCGAGAGACAGCGGATCGGGACGGTCGAACATGCCGATGGAATGCATGGTCTTCTCAAGCGTGCCCTCGAATTTCCACTGGTGGTCATGCGGGTAATAATAGTGGGGCGAGATGAAGACCGGCATGTCGACGGCCTTGGCGGCCTTGAACAGCCGTTCGATGTTGTCGACGGTTCCCTGTTCGGTCACGCTTTCGCCGACCACGCCCCAGGTGACGCCCTTTTCGGACAGGAAATCGATCTGCGGATCAGTGACGACCAGCGCCGTGCGGCCGGGCTCGATCTGCATGTCCACCTGCGGGAGCCCCGGTGTTTCAGGATCGGCATAGGCTTCACGGGCTTCAGGCGTGGCGGCGGACGCATCGGTTGATGCCAGGGCAGTCGCGCCAGCGGCGGTCGCGGCGACACCGGCAAGAAGCCGCCGGCGGGCCATGTCGACCTTTTCCTTGGTGACGTCGCAGCCGCAGTGTTCGTGGTCGTCGTGTTTCATGGTCTGTCTCCTTCAGATCGGTTTTCGGGTTGGGTATCGACAGCGCGGGCGACCTTGCTGCCAGGGTGGCGGAGGCCTTTTTCGGCACGGCTTCGCCATTCGCGTGCGCGGTGGCGTCGCGATGAAAGGGCCTTCGCTTTCCTTGGTGGTGCGGTCCGCGGTGTGCAGACCGGAAACGGTCTAGTCTTGTGGTCGGGGCGGTGGCGTGCAGACTGTGCCGTGCGGCATCGACTGCGCTTCGGAATGTGCACTGCCGGAGTGCTTACGGTTGGCGAGCAGCAGCGACATTCCCGCGACGCCCGGATCCGGAAGCGCAACTTCCATCACCGGCAGCCCATCAGCGGGTGCGGCGGCTTCGACGGGGGCCTGGCCGGCCATCGCGGGCGTTGCCATCAGGATCAGGTTCGCGGCACTTTCGGTGGCGATTTCGGCAGCGGTCGCCGCGACCAGCAGAACGGCGATCTCCGGCATGCCGGGCCTGCGTCCGCGGACCAGTGCCCGGATGATGGCGGTTGACCATTTGCCCGGTCGGCGGCGTCTGTCGCGAAAGGCCGGTTCCCCGAGAATGCGGCTGTTGAGATTGCTGTTGAGTGTCATGTCCCTGGCTTTCCTGTGGCGGGTTGGCCGGAGCCCTTGCTCCTGGTTTGTTGCGACGGAACGACCGGTCTTGATCCGGCCTTCCCTGTTGTGATGACAAGAGATTAGACCGCCGCCGGCGCCATCGTATCGGCCCGTCCCGCCAGCCTTTGGGCAGTTCCTGCCAGCGTGGCGTGCGACTTCCCTGAACGGCTCATACGGAACTGCGCCGGCGCCTGTCCGACCCACCGCTTGAAGGCTCGTCCGAAGGTGCTTTGTTCGGCAAATCCTGTCAGGAAGGCGACTTCGGCAATCGAGACATCGCTGTGGGCCAGCAGATCGCGCGCGAGGCTTGCCTGCGCCTCGCGAACCAGGTCGCGGAAGCTCGTGCCCTCGTCGGCCAGACGCCGAAAGAAAGTGCGCTCGCTCATTCCCATCTGGGCGGCGAGTTCGGCGGCCTGCGGCACACCCGTGCTCAGTGCGGTCGAGAGGCGCCTGAGCGCATCGGCCCTGATCGGGTTTTCCGGTGCAAAGGCATCGAGCTCCCGGTCGAGGTGCTGCGTCAGAAAATCAGAGACCGCCGCATCGCCCAAGCGGTTTGGCAATCTCAGTGTATGTTCCGGAAAAACGATCGCATCCTCGTCGCAACCGAAACTGACGGGGCAGCCGAAAAACGCTTCATAGTCCTTCGGGTCGCCGACGCAGTGATGACGGAAGGTCACGGCGGACAACTCCAATGCCTGCTGTGCGAAACAGGCGGTTTTTCGTGCAATCCCGCCGAGCGCGCATTCGGTGCGCAAAGCTCTTGACGCGTCGTCCGGTGTCGTCTGATCGAGCACCAGCCGCGATTGGCCGGGACATTCATCGAGCCGGTAGATTGCCGTGTCGGTGAGAAGGCGGTGGTAGCGCTCAAGGCGCTTGAGCGACGCATGCAGTGTTGGCGCCGTTTTCAGCGCGAGCCCGAGAATGCCAAGGTCGTCGACCCGGAGTGCATTCGCATAGGCTTCCACGAGCGTCAGCCTGCGTGGCTGACGGCGGGTAATCCATTCGAGGAGCCCGTAAAAGGCTTCCGCGTCGATATGGTCCCCGTTCCCGGTGCTGAGGCTGTAAACGATGGTTTCACCCGAGCGGATCGTGCCGTCGGTTTCGAGGCTGAAGCCGGCGGCGCGAACGAACGACCTGGCAAAGGCGGCAATAACTTTGGGCATGGTAATCTCCGTCTTGATAATCCCCGACGTCAGGCGGGGTCAGAATTGAAAAAAGCCGTCCCGGGCGAGCCGGGACGGCCTGTTGTTTTCTCTCATGCCAAAGCGAAGAGCTGCTGCTCGAGCTCGGCGATGCGGTCTTTCAGATGTCGGATTTCGTTTCCGCGTTCGGCATCGGTGAGGCGGACCGGGATGTGCTGGGGGCAATTCCAGTCGAACGCCTCGACATGAACGATCACCGCACGCTCCGCTTCCGGGCGGCCCGGGCCGTTCAGATAGGCGATCACATCCGGATCCTCGCTGATTTCCGCGCGACCAAGGAGCTTGAGCCGCTTGCGACGCGCAAAGTCGATCGCCAAAATCGAGACACGGTCATCGCGGCGGAGATTGCCGGTGCTGATATATTGCCGGTTGCCGCGATAATCCGCATAGGCAACGGTTCCGCTGTCGATCACCCTGATGAATCCGGCCCGGCCGCCGCGAAACTGGACGTAGGGCCAGCCGGTTTCGCCGACGGTCGCCTGAAAGACGCCGTCGCGGGCTTCGAGAAACGAGGCTTCCCGCGCTGTCAGCAATGAGCCTGCGTCCTCGGGGCCTGACAGAACACGGGAATAGATCCGGTCCGAACCATGGCGGGCCTGTTCGGCGCGAACCGTCGGGGTGAAGGCAATCCTTGCATAGGCGCTGGACATCATCGTTCTCCTAGAGGCCAAGTTCCGAAAGACCGGGATGGTCCTTCGGGCGGGGGCCGGCTGACCAGCGCAGCAGCCGTTCGCTTCCGGCAATCGGCCGGTCATTGATGGACGCCACGCGGCGTTGCATCAGCCCGTCGGGGGCGAATTCCCAGTTCTCGTTGCCATAGGCGCGGAACCAGCGGTTGTCATCGTCGCGGTATTCATAGGCAAAGCGGACCGCGATGCGGTTGCCGTCATGGGCCCAAAGCTCCTTGATCAGCCGGTAATCGTGTTCGCGCGCCCATTTCCGGGTCAGGAAGTCGACGATGTTGTCACGGCCCGAGAAGATCTCGGACCGGTTCCGCCATTGGCTGTCAGGGGTATAGGCGAGGGCGACTTGCTTTGGGTCGCGGCTGTTCCAGGCGTCTTCGGCCAGGCGCACCTTCCGGAACGCGGTCTGCATGTTGAAGGGAGGAATCGGCGGGCGGGGCATTTCGGTTTACTCCGTTTCTTTGAAAGGGGGCGCCCCGGCGGGGCGGGAGGGGAAGAGCCGGGGCGCGGGGAACCTCAGGCGACTTCGGCCGAAACGGCAGGGAAGTCGATCGGGGTCCCGAGGGCGTCGTTGAGGTAGTTTGTGAGCGTGTTCAGTGCGACATGAGCGATGATCTCGACGATCTCGGCATCGCTGTAACCGGCGAGTTTGACCGCTGACACGTCCGCATCGGAGACGCTTCCGCGCGCCTGTACGAGCGCCACGGCGAACCGTACGGCGGCATCGGCCCGAGGGTCGGTCGAGCCGCCCTTGCGGTTGGCGGCGATCTCGGGGTCGCTGAGCTTCGTGACGTTCTTGCCGACGTAGCTATGGGCAGCCAGGCAATACTGGCAGCCGTTGATCTGCGCCACGGCCAGGGCGATGCGCTCGCGGGTCGGGGCGTCGAGCTCGCCTTCGGAGAGCGCGCCGCTGAAGCCGAGATAGCCCTTGAGTGCGGCAGGGCTGGTGGCGGTGAGGCGGAACAGGTTCGGCGCCGAGCCGAGCTGGGCCTTGACCTGCTCAAGCAGCGGGCGGGCGGCCTGCGGTGCGTCTTCGATGGATGCGGGGAGGGGAATACGGGTCATGGAGTGTCTCGTTGTGTTGTTTCGGGTGTCGTTGGATGAGCGGTGCAACGCTCGGAGACATATAAACAGACAAGTCTGTATAGTTGTCAACTTCAATCCGGACACGGATCTGTGAGAATGAGCCGTTGAAAAGGCTTGCGGGTGCACCATCTGCCAGTCTAAATGGACAGAACTGTCTGATTTGTGTGGAGAATATGATGAAGTCGCGCCGCGACGAGCTGGTCGAAACCGCCCTGAAACTTTTTTACATCCACGGCTTCAATGCCACGGGGATCGACCGGATTCTGGCCGAATCGGGCGTAGCCAAGATGACGCTCTACAAGCATTTCAGATCCAAGGATGAGTTGATCCTTGCCGCTCTTCATCTGCGTGACGAGCGGTTCCGGAACTGGCTCATGAGCGAAATGGAAAAGGCCTCGACCGATCCTGTAGAGCGGTTGCTGGCGATGTTCGACGCGCTTGAAACATGGTTTCGGGGCGAGGCGTTCAAGGGGCTGGGGTTTTCCGGATGCGCCTTCATCAATGCCGCCAGCGAATTCGGAAGCCAGGACCACCCCGCGCATCGCCTTTCCGCCGAACACAAGCGAAGGGTCGTGGAGTATCTGGAAAAGCTGTGCATCGAGGGCGGTTTCATCGAGCCGCGAAAGATGGCCGAGCAACTGGCGCTCTTGAAGGAGGGGGCGATTGCCACCGCCCATGTGCGCAACATGGTCGAGGCCGCGGCGACAGGCAAGGACATTGCGAAGTCGCTGATTGCGGCCGCGGGGAGGGAGACGCAGCCGTCAAAATGACAGCCGCAGCACCAGGAGCGACAATGGCCGCCGCATCGTTCGCAATTCCCGTCGGGATTATCGTCGCGCGACGACGATATGTTGTGCAGGGCCTGCCACAAGGGTTACACATGAAGCTGTTTAACCCCGATCTTGATATGAAATCCGAAGGTTGAAAGCGTCGCTGCCCCATGTGTGAAATCGCTTGTTCCGCTATTTGTTTGTCGTCGGCAGTGGTGTTCGGAGTGCGGCCAAACACATGGGTTTATCGTGAGCGCGTGTCTTCTCGGTCAAGCGGCTACGACCCTCTTGCCAGAGGTTGATTGTGCGGATTGCAAGCTACAATATCCGCAAGGCCGTGGGACTGGACTGGCGACGCGATGCGGACAGGATTGTTGATGTCCTGTGTGAAATCGATGCGGATATCGTGGTTTTGCAGGAAGCGGACCGGCGGGTCGGCACGCGTGGAGGGGTTTTGCCGCTGGATCGCCTGGAAACCGAACTCGGCTATATCATGACGGACGTTTCGCTTCGCCCGCTCAGCCATGGCTGGCACGGAAACGCGATCCTTGTTCGATCGAGTTTCACCGATTTTGTTCCCGGGCGGATCGAGTTGCCGGTTATGGAGCCGCGCGGGGCGATTTCTGTTGAGTTGAAGAAACCGCATCTGGAAGTGATCGGTGTTCATCTTGGGCTGACGCCGGGGATGCGCCGCAAACAGTTGTTAACACTGCGAAAGGTGCTGGAAGAGCGTCATCATCCCGTGCTGTTGGCGGGGGATTTCAATGAACGGAATTCCAAACGGCTGCCGTTCGATCCGCCTGCCACCATCGTGTCTCCGGGCCTCACGTTCCATGCGTCCGGGCCAACGGCCGCGCTTGACAGGTTTGTTCTCGGCCCGGGGTTGCGCGCGGTCTCGGCGCATGTGCACCACTCCTCGCTTGCGAAGCGTGCATCCGATCATCTGCCCATCGTGATCGAGATTGCGTTCACGGAGACCGCCTGATGGCGACATTCCTGCTCAGCCTTCATGCGTTGATCATCATCGGATTCACCTTCCGCATCATGTTGCGGGACGATCTTTCGCCACAGGCGCGACTGGCGTGGTTCATTGTCCTTATTGTGCTGCCGTATATCGGGAGCGTTATCTATTTTCTGTTTGGTGAAATCGATCTCGGGCACCATGCGACCCGGCGTCACAAGGAGGTTTTTGAGAAGATCCGTGCCAAGGCGTCCCACCTAATGGGAGCGCAGGATGGCGCGGAGCGACTGATTGATCCGCTCTACAGATCCGCTTTTCAGTATTCGGGCTCGATCAACGGATTTCATCCTGTTGCCGGAAATCGTGCAGAATTGATGGCTGATGCTGCTGCCACGAGCGCTCGCCTCATCGCCGATATCGACGCTGCGCAAACCCATGTTCATGTGCTCTATTACATCTGGCTGGAGGACCGGACCGGTACGGATATCGCGCAAGCTTTGATCCGCGCCGCGAAGCGCGGCGTCACCTGCCGGGCGATGGCAGACGGGCTGGGATCGCGCGCGCTGATCAAGTCGCAACTGTGGCAACAGATGAAAGAGGCTGGCGTGCAGATGGCTGTCGCCCTGCCGCTGGACAATCTGATCCGCACATTGCTGACAAGTCGCATAGATCTGCGCAATCACCGCAAGATCACGATCATAGACAGCAAGATCACCTATTGCGGCAGCCGCAACTCCGCTGATCCGGAATTCCGTATCAAAGCCAAGTATGCCCCTTGGGTCGATATCATGCTGCGCTTCGAGGGTGCTGTCGTCGCGCAAAACGAATTGTTGTTCCTCAGTGACTGGATGCAGGCGACCGGCGACACTCTCGACGACTTCACTCTTCATGCAAACACGATCGACGATGGCTTTCCCGCGCAGGTGATGGGGGATGGCCCGACCGAACGCCGAGGTGCCACGCCTCAACTGTTTTCGGCCCTCAGTGCATGTGCGCAGGAAAGTCTGACGCTCTCCACACCGTATTTCGTGCCGGATGCAACAGTGCTTGACGCATTGTGTTCGGCGGCTCATCGCGGCGTGGCGGTCAGGCTGATCTTTCCCAAGGTCAACGATAGCTGGATCGTCGCGGCCGCGAGCCGAAGCTACTATCGCAAACTTCTGTCGGCCGGATGCGAGATACACGAGTTCAAGGGTGGCCTCCTGCATGCCAAGACACTGACGCTGGACGGCAAGGTGTCCCTCATCGGATCATCCAATCTCGATATACGCAGCTTCGATCTGAACTATGAAAACAACATCCTTCTGCAAGACCATGGCGTGACCCTTGCCGTCCAGACCCGCCAGGAGGACTATATTGCCCAATCCGAGCCCGTGAGCCCGGACCTGGTTGCCGCATGGCCACGCCACAGGCGCATCTGGAACAATGTGGTCGCCACGATTGGTCCCGTTCTTTAGGTCAGGTTGATGGTCTTCAAGCCTGACAGCATCCTGGTCCTTCCATGCTTGTGCTTGAATTTGTCCGGCGTCTCGATGTAGTCGAACACGTCCTGCCGCACCGAGGCGGGAAGTCCAACCAGACAGCCCCGACCACTCGTCTTCGGACCGGGTCGGGTGGCGGACCAGATGCGGCGCGCCTATACTAAGCGTTGCGGGCCGGTTCGAACCAGAGCGGCCCCGAGGAGATCGCTGAATGACATTGAAGCCAGCAACCCAGGCAGCGCGTTTCGCCATTGCGCCCATGATGGACTGGACGGACCGGCATTGCCGGTTCCTGCATCGGCAACTGACCCGGCACGCGTTGCTCTACACCGAGATGGTGGTGGCGGACGCTGCCATTCACGGTGACCGTGAGCGGCTGCTTGGTTTCGATGCGAGCGAGCATCCTGTGGCGCTGCAGCTTGGCGGATCCGATCCGGACAAGCTCGCCGAGGCAGTCCGGATTGCCCGCGACTTCGGCTATGACGAAATCAACCTGAATGTTGGCTGCCCATCGGACCGGGTGCAGTCCGGCACGTTCGGCGCGTGCCTGATGCGCGAGCCGGATCTCGTGGCCCGCTGTATTGCGGCCATGAAGCAGGCTTCGGATGTGCCGGTTACGGTCAAATGCCGGATCGGAGTTGATGAGCAGGATCCGGAGATCGCCCTGTCCGGTCTCGCCCGCGCGGTGATCGCAGAGGGCGCCGATGCCATCTGGGTGCATGCCCGGAAGGCTTGGCTTGAAGGGTTGTCGCCCAAGGAAAACCGTGACGTGCCGCCGCTCGACTATGATCGAGTACACCGGCTCAAGCAGGATTACCCCAATGTTTTCATCGGTATAAACGGGGGTATTGGGGATTTGTATCAGGCACTTCAGCATTTGAATCATGTCGATGGTGTCATGATCGGCCGTGCCGCCTACCACAATGCGCAGATCCTGGCCGATGCCGATCGGCTGATTTTCGGTGATGATCGCGGTCCGGTGGATTGGCATGCGGTCTGCGAGGCGATGATGGCCCATGCGGAATCCCATATCCGGGGTGGCGGGCGCCTCAACCACGTCACCCGGCACATGGTCGGCCTGTTTCAGGGCGTGCGGGGCGCGCGGCGTTTCCGGCAGATTCTCTCCACGGAAAGCACCCGGCCCGAAGCCGGCCCCGAGGTGATCGCGCGTGCCTTCGCCGAGGTCGATTTTTCCGGTTTGACGGCGGCCGCCTGAGACCCTCATCTGATCGAGATTTGAACCGACGGGACCGGACATGACTGCCTTTCGCACCTATCCGATCCTCGGTGCAGCCGCAGCACAGCTTCTGGGCTTTGCCGCACTTGTGCTGGTGCGGATCGGGCTCGAAGCCCAGATCGGGGCGGAGGCCGCATTCTGGTCGGGTCTGGCAACGCAATGCGGTGTCGCCGCCTTGGCGACGCGGCTTCTGGGGCTGCCCGTCTGGTGGGTGCTGATCGGTGCGGCATTTCCGCTCGCTCTGGCCGCAGGTCTCTATTTCGAAACGCTTCCGGCCTGGCCCTTCGGCATCGCCTTCGTACTCATCTACCTGTTTTTCTCGAACACCGCGCGTGACCGGGTGCCGCTTTATCTGAGCAACCGGCAGACGGCGCAGGCCTTGCTCGATCTCATGCGTCAGCGCGGCGCGCGGCGTTTCATCGATCTGGGGTCCGGAATGGGCGGGGTGGTGCGAGTGCTCGACGGGGAGGGGCGCGTTGCCCGCGGCGTCGAGACCGCGCCGATGGTCTGGCTGATGTCGGCGCTGATGTCGCGGCTGACCGGCCGGGGACAGATCCTCAGGCAGGATATCTGGTCGACCGATCTTGCGGGCGAAGACCTCGTCTATGCCTTCCTGTCTACCGAACCGATGCCCGCGCTTTACGAAAAGGCATCTGCCGAAATGAAGCCTGGGAGCCTGCTCGTCTCCAACAGCTTTCCGGTTCCCTCCATTGATGCGGACGAGGTCTGGGAACTCTCGGACCGCCGCAAGACAAAGCTTTATCTCTATGAGATCAAGGAGACGATTTCTGAACCTGAGAAGTCGCTAAAAAGAAAGAAAAAACAGTAGATTGTGTCGACAAGCCGCGAAGCTGATTCCGCCGCCTCACAACTTGATTCAAGTCCCGGTATAGGCCAGCGAAAGCCGTTCTCGAAAATCACTCGGCGGGCAGGGGCGTGGGTTTTCCCGTGGCATCGAGCGCGACCATGACGAATTGTGCATTGGTCACCTTGTCCATCTGTGGCGACAGGTAGCGCTGCGCCCAGGCTTCGACGAGCAGCGTCATCGAGGTGCGACCGGTTTTGACGATGTCCGTGTAGATGCACAACGTGTCGCCGATCTTCACCGGCATGGCGAAGGACATCTCGTTGACGGCGGCGGTGACCACGCGTCCGCGGGCCCGTTCGGCAGCCCGGATGCCGCAGGCAAGGTCCATCTGCGCCATTACCCAACCGCCGAAAATGTCGCCGGCGGCGTTTGCGTCGCCGGGCATGGCAAGGGTGCGCAGTGTCAGTTCGCCTGTCGGTTTCATCGGTGCATGCTCCTTTGGCCTGATCTTTCTTAACCCGTGGGCGGCGCAATTGCAGCCTGTTCAGGGTCGAAAACTGGGGATGAGAGCAAGGCACGGACCGGACCTCCTGGTGTCTTCGCCGTGCGGGGGCGGTTCCGCTTGGGCCAGCGTCGCATTTGCCCTGAAATCGCCCCACACGTTAACCGCCGACGTCAGGCTTCCTTTACCCTTCGGTGCGATTGTCATCTCAGTATTGCGTCTGTTGGAGCCATCCATGTTGTATTGCGTTTCCGGATTGCGCCGCCGCCGGCTCATCTCGGTGAGCCTCGCGCTGATGTCGGCCGGTCTTGTCGCCGGTTGCTCGGGCGAGGGCGGCCTTGTGCCGCCCGGCGAGGTGCTGGAACTGACGCAGAGCGCGCCCGTCATGCGGGCCGAAGCTGCGGCTCCGGTCATCTCCCCCGTGCTTTCTTCCAACCGGTCGGTCTCCAGCGGTTCTGCATTCATGTCCACCGCACCGTCGGGTCCTGACATGCCTGCACAGAACGTTCTTGCCTACCCGGTGGGTGATGGTGTCGATGTTTCGGGCGTCACCTCGGCGCTGCCCGAAGGTCGGGTCAGCCAGCCGGTCGTGACCGGGATCGGAACCGACCAGCCGCAACTCGCGGGTGTTCCAAGCTATCAAGAGCTTGAAGCGGCGGGGACGCCTGACAGCGTGTCCATCACTCCGGTCGAACCCGTGACCGTTGAAAGCGAGCCTGAGCCGATCGAAGGCAAGCCGCGGCTGTTTGCGGGCTTGTTGCCACGCATTTCCAATCCGCTGGCGAAGCCGGAATGGGCCGGGGGCATGCCGGCCGCCGAGAAGGCCTGCCGTCAACGCCTCAAGCGCCTCGGCGTCACCTACCGCGACCTTCCGGCGATCAACAATGGTCCCGGATGTTCCATTCCCCATCCGGTCGAGGTGACCAGGCTTTCGGGAGGCATCGAGATCAAGCCGGCCGCCAAACTCAACTGCCAGATTACCGATGCCTTCGCGCAATGGGTCAAGAACGAGCTCGCGCCGGCGGCGCGCGTCAGATACGTGTCCGGGGTGAAGTCGATCCACCAGATGTCGTCCTATTCCTGCCGGACGATGAACTCGAAGCGCGGTGCGCCGATGTCAGAGCACGCTTCGGGCAACGCCATCGATATCGGCAAGATCACGCTGAACAACGGAAAGGCGATCAAGGTCCGTCAGCCGGGATTGTTTGCATTTCGCGAAAAGAGCCTGCTCAACACGGTTCGTGCGGACAGCTGCAAATATTTCACCACGGTGCTTGGTCCGGGAAGCGACGTCCATCACAAGGATCACTTCCATTTTGATCTGAGAACCCGCAAGAGCAGCTATCGTCACTGCGACTGAGATCTGTGGCATCGTTTTTTGCGGGATCTGACTGGCCAAAAGAGATCTGACTGGTCAAAAAAATGGCCGGTCTGACCGGCCGAAACTCCGCTGCGGCGGATGGGACGCGTTGCCGCTGCGGACAGGGTGTCTCCGGGCCGGGGCGGGGAAGCCGGTGGCCGGAGCGCTGCAGCGTTTCCACGCCGCGATAAAAACAATGCTTGAAATATGTCTCGGTTTGATGACGCTTGCGCTGCGACAGGCGGCCCGGTAAGCCGCCATGCCCGCTGCGGCAAACATTGACAGGGAAATTCAAGCACATGCCTCCATTTGAAGAGCTGATCTGGTTTGCAGCCGCCCTCGCCGGCGCGGGCCTCGTGGCAGGTGTGCTCGCGGGATTGTTCGGCATCGGCGGCGGGGCTATTCTGGTGCCGGTATTCTATCAGGTGTTCGGATTGCTCGGTGTCGACGAGGCGGTGAGAATGCACCTTGCCGTGGGCACATCGCTGGCGATCATCGTGCCCACCTCGCTGCGTTCATTCCTGTCGCACAAGGCGCGGGGCGCGGTCGACATGAAACTGCTCAAGAGTTGGATCGTGCCCATTCCGCTCGGCGTTGCGGCCGCTTCGCTGATTGCTGCATCGGTCTCAAGCGGGGGGCTGAGGGCGATTTTCGCCATTATTGCGGTCCTGGTGGGCCTGCGGATGCTTTTCAACCGGGTCAGCTGGCGGCTGGGCGACGATCTGCCGCCAAACCCGTGGCGTGCCGGGGTGGGAGCGATGATCGGGCTTCTGTCCGCGCTGATGGGGATCGGCGGCGGTGTTCTCAACAACACCTTCATGACGGTGTTTTCGCGTCCGGTGCACCAGGCTGTGGCAACATCAGCAGGAGTTGGCGTTCTGATCTCGATCCCCGGTCTGATCGGCTATGTCTGGGCCGGCTGGGGATCGGCGGGCTTGCCGCCGTTTTCCACCGGTTACGTCAACTGGGCAGCGGTGGCCCTGATCATTCCGATCACGTTGATGGTCGCGCCGCTCGGCGTGCGGCTGGCCCATGCCCTGGACAAGCGGCAGCTCGAAATCGGCTTCGGGGTTTTCCTGCTGCTGGTCGCGGCGCGATTCTTCTTCAGTCTGACCTGATCCGCCGGGCGGGAGCGGATCCGGAATCTTCCGAACCGGCTCGATGCTCTGCGAACATCAGGGCGTTTGCAAGGTTCAGAAGGCCGAACCGGTGCGCAGTTGCGCCAGAGCGGCCACGGTCTCGTAGTTGATTGTTGTATTGCCGCTGAACACCGAAAGGACCGGGTTCGGCGTGCCGTTCTCGAGGTCATGCAGCGCCAGGAAGCGCTGGATCATGGTATCCACCTTCTCGGGATCCTGAAGGTCCTCGATATCGAACCGGTCTTCCAGCAGGGCGGCCTGCATGTCGATGTCGCTGCTGGCAGTTTCGGCGGGAATGGAGAAGGAGGTGCGAATGAACTCGGCCAAGGCGTTGTCGGCGAGGATCGTGTAGACGCTGTTGATCGAGGGCGCCTGGCGCTGGAAATAGAGCGCCAGGCGAGCACCGACGCTGTCCTGACCGGCTTCCTCCTCCAGCATCTGGGTAAGGTAGAAATTGTTGGTTTCGATCTGACCGCGGTCGTTCTGGACTCCCGTTTGACGGGCGGCTTCCACAAACCCCTGGGCGTTGAAATTGAAGGAGCCGGCGAGCTTCTGGAGGCCGATGTCGCCTTGCGTGTTGGCAAAGCTCTCCGGGTCCTGCAGATCGGAAAGCAGGACACTTGCAAGCGTTTCCGGGGTGACGTCCTCCGGCTCAAGACCCTCGGCGACGAGCAGGAAATTGACCAGCCGCGGATCGGAGACGATTTCATCGACGGTTTCCAGCGTCTGCATCTTGGAGCGGTAGTAGGAGACTTCGTCCTCCGCCTTGTCCTTCGCGGCCTGGCTATCGTCGAGGCGGGTCATCTCGACGTAATAGGCCTTGGAAAGACGAGTGATTTCGTTTTCCGATTGGGCAAAGCGGGGCGTGCCGATGCTTCCGTCAGGCGCGAAATTGAAGGCCTTGGCCAGTCGCACAAAGCGTTCGTCGCCAAGCGAATTCAAGTAGCTTTTCGGATCGTAGGGATCGCTTGTGAAGATTTGCTTGAGTTTGTAGGTCGAAACCTCGCCGGGCGTGATGTTGAAAGCCTTCAGGGCGAATTCGCGAACCACCACGGCGGCGCCTGCCGGGGACAGGAAATCATCGAGGCTGGCAGTCAGGCCGATATAGCGTTTGTAGTTCTTGATGGCGTCCTCATCCTTCTTCTCGTCCGCATCGTCGAAGCGAACGATGTATTCGGAGAGCATGGCGTATTGCTGGTCCGTGTCCTGCGCCGGGACACCGGCCGCCAGCGTTCCGTCGCTTTCAAAATTGAAGGCAGCGGCGAGAGCCGCAAACGCCTTGCCTTTCTCGTGAACCGGGCTGTCGGGGTCGGACGGGTCCTGCTGCAGCGTCCACTCGATGTCGGCGCGGCTGGTGTTGAGCGAAATGCCAAAGGATTCGAGCATGATGGTGGCCATGCGACCATTATCAAGCAGGTCGTCAATCGTCGTGACGCTGCCGATCTGCTCCTCGTAATAGGCCTTGTTGAGAAGTGCGCCCGTGGTCGTCAGCCGTGGCTGGTCGAAGACATAGCGCTCCGTGACCATTTTCTGCTGGGCTTCGGTCTGGACAGGAAGGTCAGGATCGAGCGTGCCGTCGGCATTGAAATTGAAGCTTGCGGCCAGTTCGAAGTAGCTGTTCGCCTTGTCGATCATCTTGGAGTACTGCGCGATCAGATAATCGATCCGCTGACGGTCGGCGGGGGTGTTGCCCGGAAGAATCCGCTCGTCATAGAGGTCCATCACGATGGTGTCCCACTCCAGGATCTTGGGAACGAATTCGGTGTTCACGAAGCTTGACGGGTCGCTGATATCGCTGGTGATGACGTTCTTGATCGTGTCGTAATCATAGGTTTCCGGATCAATCTTGAAGGTCTCGAACACGTAGTCGCGCAGCCTGGTGTTCTTGAAGATGTCGTCGACCTCGGAAATGCTGGCAGACACAGTGCGGAAATAGGCGGTTTCCTGCTTCAGAAGCTCGTCATTGTCGGCGATCGTCTGTCCATAGGTTTCGATCAGGTTTTCGATCTGCGTGGAGGTCTGGACCGCTTCGCTGGCGACGGTCTTGCCAAAATCATAGGCCGCGGCGAGATTGCGGTACTTCACGTCCTCGAGCCTGTTGGCGAAGCTGTTTGAATCCGTAAGGTCGCTTTCAAGAACTTTCCGGATCAGCGCCTTCGCATATCCCATTTCCTCAAGACCGTAGGCCTTCATGGCGTAATTGTAGATCCGGTCATCGGCCATGAACTCGTCAAGCGTGGTGATCGAGCCGATGGTCTCCTTGTAATAGGCCGCTTCTCTGGCGACGATCGGGTCTTCGGCCTTGCGCTGAAGCGAAAGCGTCAGGTCTCGTGCGTAAAATGTGTAGGACTGATAGCTGGTCGAAAACATGTCGGACACCGTGTCTGGAAAATACAGTAAGCAAACAATGGAGGTGCGGCGATGACGCAGTCCCTCCACCCATACACTGCGCCATCTGGCTTGCCTGTAGCTTTCCCGTGCGGGTCCCGGTGGTTTCAGTGGTCCAGGTTAATCGAACCGAAAGGACCGGCGTTACGGTCGCGTTTTCCGGAGAAAGTTGTGCAGATTTGAGCCGGTATGTGCGAACCCTGTCAGTCGCGCAGGATGACCTCGCCCTTGCGCATTTCGAAAGCGGTCAGCGAGGAGATGAAATTCATCCCCAACAGGCTCTGGTCGAGCTTGCCCGGTTCGGCCACCATGGCGCGCAGGCCGATGCGGGAGATCGATCCAACGGTCAGGCTCTCAAGCCGGACCGGCGCCGCCTGTGCGCGACCATTGGCGGTATTGATGATCAGCGTGTAGTTGAGGTCGCGTTCGTCGAAACCGACCCGCAGCGCATCGGCATGGGACAGAGCCACGGTGGTCGCGCCGGTGTCGATGAGGAAGTTTACGTTCTCTCCATTGACCTGACCGGCGGCGTCGAAATGGCCGCTGAGCGATTTGCGAATCGAAACTGCCGCGCGCCCGTCCTCGTCAGGCAGCATGATGGGTTTTCCGGGCACCAGTTCCGCCGCCACGCGGAGCGCGATTTCCTCGGCCTGGTCCCGGTAGAGCCAGCCGGTGACGAGCCCCAGAATGATCACGGTCCAGATCATCAGGTTCTTGAACATTTCGCCGATGTCGCGATGCGCGCCGATCACGCCCGCGCCGACCACGGCCCCGAAAAGTCCGAGATAGACAACGCTGGCAAAATCGTCGTTGGGCAGGCCGAAGCTCAGTCCGGTGTCATGATTGAAGATCAGAACCCCGAGAGCAACCGCAAGCAATGTCAGGATGAAGGCCATTTCGATCAGCCGTCCTGCTGTTCGCGCGCCATGCGCTGCCTGCGTGTTTCGCGGCGGGGTTTGCGTTCGACGGTTTCAAGCCGGGCCGGGAGTTCGGCCATGATGTCGCTGCGTGTCTGGTCCGAATAGCCCATCCATCCGGCGATTTCGTCGCGCGTGCGTCCGCAACCGAAGCAATAGCCGGTCTTCATGTCGATCGAGCAGATCAGGATGCAGGGGGACTGGATGCTCATGGTGCCTTTCGCGGGCCGCGGCCGGGTATTTACAGTTTCAGCATGTTTTATATCGGGCGTTCACAGCAAAAGAGCAAGGGTGGCAAGTCCTGCCGTCTCGGTGACCTGCTGTGTTGCGCCGATTGTATCGCCGGTGTGTCCCTGAAGGCGCGCGCGGACCGCAGCAGTCCATTGCGCTGCTGCGACGGCGACCGCAGCCAGCGCGGCGATTGCCGTGAGCGGCCCCGTCGCCAGGAAGGTGAATGCGAAAAACAGTCCCGCGCCAGTCAGCACCGCGAAGCGCGCGCCTGCGGGTTCCGGCGCCCCCACCGACGAGGCGACGCCATCGGCGCGCGCCGGGGGAAGTCGGCTCCAGTGCCAGGTCATGGCAGCGCGCGAGACGGCGGCGATGCCAAGCAGGATGAAAAGCGCATTCAGTCCGCCCGTGGCCGCGATGATGATGGTCAGCGCCACCGCGCGCAGTGCGAATGTCGTCATCAGGGCGAGAACACCATAGGCGCCGATACGGCTGTCCTTCATGATCGCGAGCATGTGATCACGGCCGCCGCGGGCGCCGAAAGCGTCGGCGGAATCGGCAAGGCCGTCCTCGTGCAGCGCGCCGGTTGTGCCGATCAGCACCACCAGGGTAAGCAGGGCCGAAAGAGCCGCGTTCGCTTCAAGCGCGGCCAGCAACAGGACCAGCAAGCCCGCGGGCATGGCGATCAACAGACCCGATGCGGCAAACATGGCCGAGGCGCGCGAAAGTGAACCGTCATGTCCGTCGAAATGGCGCGCCGGCAGCGGCAGGCGGCTGAGGAAGCCTGTCGCCCGCACCAGATCGTCGAGATAGTCCCTGAACTGCATTTCCGCCTCGTTTCGGTTGGATGCGGCGTCACATGGCGCGTTTAACGTTGACCCTTACGTGATTCGACAATTACACGGGCGGTGGATGCCCGTCACCGGGCTGTGTCAGCCAGGAGAGACGTGATGAGCGCCAGCGGTATGCCTTTTGATGATTTTCGCGAGCTACTGCGCAACCTGCCCGGTCCGGATACGGCCGCGCTTGCCGCTGCGCGCGAACGCGACGCGCAACTTACCAAGCCTGCAGGCGCTCTGGGTCGACTTGAGGAGATCGCGTTCTGGCTCGCCGCCTGGACCGGCCGGACCCCGGCGGTAACTCGCCCGCTTGTGGCGGTCTTTGCCGGCAACCATGGTGTGACTGCGAAGGGTGTGACCCCGTTCCCGCCTTCGGTCACCGCGCAGATGGTCGAGAACTTTGCCGCGGGCGGAGCCGCCATCAACCAGATCTGCGTCACCCATGACCTGGGCCTGAAGATCTTCGACCTGGCGCTGGAAGTGCCGACCGGCGACATCTCCGAGGAAGCGGCGATGGACGAGCGCACCTGTGCCGCGACGATGGCGTTCGGGATGGAGTCCATCGCGGGCGGCACCGATCTTCTGTGCATCGGTGAAATGGGCATCGGCAACACCACGATCGCGGCTGCGATCTTCTACGGGCTTTACGGCGGAACTGCCGCCGACTGGGTCGGCCCCGGAACCGGATCGGAAGGTGAGGTGCTTGAGCGCAAGGTCGCTGCGGTCGAAGCCGCGATTGCGTTGCACAAGCCGCATCTCGACGATCCGCTCGAGTTGCTGCGCCGGCTTGGCGGGCGGGAAGTGGCAGCGATGGCCGGCGCGATCCTTGCGGCCCGCATGGAGCGGATCCCGGTGCTCATCGACGGTTATGTGGCGACAGCCGCGGCTGCGGTTCTTCACCGGGCCAATCCGCAGGCACTTGATCATTGCCTGATCGGGCACGTCTCCGCCGAACCGGGCCACATGGCGGCCATCGGCAAGCTCGACAAGACGCCGCTGCTGGCGCTCGGAATGCGTCTGGGCGAGGGGACAGGCGCCGCCCTGGCCGCGGGCATCGTCAAGTCAGCCGCCGCCTGCCACACCGGCATGGCGACATTCGCCCAGGCCGGTGTCTCCGGCAAGGATTGAGCTATCTGCCTCAGCGCTGTCCGGAAGGATCATAAGTCAGCGGTTTGACTTGCTGCCGCGGATGTTGCTGCGTCCCCTCAGCCGAAGGCGCGCTTCTTGCCGGCGGCTGCGTTCGGCAGGCCTTCGACCGGCGCCATGCTCTCGAGCACGCGCTCGCGCGGAAGGATGGCGATGCCCTCGGTGCCTTCACGCAATTTCGACTTGAGCACGAACTCTCCGCCGTGCTTCGCAAGGATGGCCTGCACGATGGGCAGGCCAAGACCGGTGCCCTGTTCGGCGCTCTTGATGGCGATCGACCCCTGACCGAAGGCTGACAGTACCACCGGGATTTCCTCCTCGGCAATGCCCGGCCCGTTGTCCTTGATGGCGATGTACTGTCCCCCGCCGGCGGTCCATCCGAGCTTGACCCGGATCTCGCCGCCCGACGGGGTGAATTTGACCGCATTCGACAGCAGGTTGAGGATCACCTGGCGGATCGACTTTTCGTCGGCCCAGACCATCGGCAGGTTCTGTTCAAACGCTTCGGTGATCTGGATGTTCTTGCTGCGCGCCTTGAGCTGGATAAGACCGATGCAGTCTTCGGCAATATCCGACAGCGCCAGCGCGCCCTCGTTCAACTCGTAGCGGCCGGCCTCGATACGGGACAGATCGAGGATCTCGTTGATCAGGTTGAGCAGATGCTGGCCTGAGCGGTGGATGTCGCCGACATATTCCTTGTAGCTCGGGTTGCCGATGGGGCCGAGAACTTCGCCGCTCATGACTTCGGAGAAGCCGAGGATCGCATTGAGCGGTGTCCTGAGCTCGTGGCTCATCGAGGCAAGAAAGCGGGACTTCGCCAGATTGGATTCCTCGGCGCGGCGACGCGCCTCGTCGGAGACCGATTTGGCGACTTCGAGTTCGGCAATCAGGTCGTCCTTCTCGGTCTGGAAACTGAGCATCTTCAGGTTGGTCGAATAGAGCCTCTGGGACATGAAGATGAAGAACAGGCCGGAGGCGCAGATCATCGCAAAGACCGAGAAGTCGGAAATGTCCCGGGTGATGCCGGCCCTCAAAGCGAGCGCGATCGCCACCGGAATGACGATCATGTAGAGCGCGAAGCGCAGCGCGAATGTGGCCATCGCCGTTGCGGCCAGTGCAATCAGCAGGGCAGCGGATTTGTAGTAGGTGAACGTGTCGAGCTGGCACGATGTGCAGCCCTGAAAAGAGAACGCAGCCCAGGTGAGGCCGATCAATGCATAGATCAGCAGAAAGCTGCGGTGCCAGCGCTTGGCCTGCTCCTGATCGCAGGACCCGCGCGAGGCGCGGCGAGCGAGAAGAACGAGGACAGCATAGGCGGTCATCGTCGCCAATGCCCAGGCGAGAAGCCAGACTGCATCATCGAACCAGAGGCCGCCCACGGCCGTCAGCATCACCAGCACCGGTCCCGCCGCCGCCCCCTGAAGCACCGTGTTGATATGCAGGAGCACCATTTCCCGTTCGAAACCCGGTGATGCCTGCCTGCCATACTGCAATTGCTCGCGCGTCGCGCGCACGGTCTTGGCCACCGCCGCGTTCTTGTGGGCACGCGAACGGTCGACGATGTTCTTGTCAGTCATGGTCTGGTGCTGATTCACCTGGGCATCCGGTTGCATGTAATTTGAGTGTTGAATCTAGATGGCAAAGTTTAAGAAGCTGTTTTCGATGTTTCGATTTGCATGGTTCTTCTCAGGCGGATAGCCATCGCGGCGGTGTCCCGAAACAGGGTGATCCTGGACGGGTCGGCTTGTTCCGGCGCGCCGAGTCGGCGCATTGTCGGGCATGGTCGCCCGTTTCCGCTCCAGACGCCGTTCGCGCCCCTTGTGGCGCAGGCTTGTCGACATCCTGATTGCGTTGTCGGTGATCGCCGCCGTGGCGTTCGCAGCGGCGTTTCTTGAACGGCGTTCGGCGGAGACCTTCGCCGGGCAGGTGCGAGTGATCGATGGCGACAGCCTGGCGATGGGCGAGCGGCGATTGCGACTGAAAGGGATCGACGCGCCCGAACTCGCCCAGCGCTGCCGCCGTGACAGTTTGGAGTATGCTTGCGGCATGGAGGCCCGCACGAAGTTGCGCGCGCTGATAGGCGCGGACACAGTCAGCTGCGTGGGCGAGGGTGTCGACCGCTATGGGCGCGATCTGGTGCGATGCGAGGCCGGTGGCCGGGATCTCAACCGGATCATGGTGCGCTCGGGCCACGCGGTTTCCTTCGGTGATTACGGTGCCGAGGAGCGGTTGGCGCGCCGGCAGGGAGCCGGACTCTGGGCCGGAGACTTCGACATGCCCAAAGAGTGGCGCGCACTGCATGGCGGGCTGGGCGAGGACGTCCACGGCGGATTTGCAGCATTGCGCGCTCTGCTGCACCGGTTGACGGGCTTATGACGGATTTTCGGCGTTGCGGCTTGATCCTGGATATTGGTTGCACCCGGACCGGCTTGATTGGACCTCGCAGGGCATTCAAATGTATATCGAGACCGCGGGGCATTGCGGCGAATGCAATGTTCTGAACGGGCCGGTCACCAAGGGAGGAAGGCGAGATGAAGCTTTATGATGGCGGGCGTGCGCCCAATCCGCGCCGGGTTACGGTGTTTCTTGCGGAAAAGGGCATCGAGATCGAGCGCGTGCCGGTCGATATGGGTCAAATGGGACACAAGTCTGCGGAGGTCACCGGCCTCAATCCGCTGCAAAGGCTTCCGGTGCTTGTGCTTGATGACGGAACCGCATTGTCGGAGTCCGTTGCGATCTGCCGGTATCTCGAGGAACTCTATCCGGATCCGCGGCTCATGGGTGTCGATGCGCGTGATCGGGCAATCGTCGAGATGTGGGACCGGCGGGTGGAGTTGCATCTGCTTGCCTCCGTCGCCACGGCATTCCGGCACATTCATCCCGCAATGAAGGAATGGGAAGTGCCGCAGGTGCCGGAATGGGGCGAAGCCAACAAGCCGAAGGCAACTGCCTTTCTTGAACTGCTCGACCAGGAGCTTGCCGATCGCGAATTCATCGCCGGCGAACGCTTCACCGTTGCCGACATCACCACAATGATCTCGATGGATTTCATGAAGCCCGCGCGCATCGAAAAACCGGTTCACCTTGAAAACGTGATGCGCTGGTATGAGGCGGTTTCGGCAAGGCCGAGTGCGCGCATTGCATGACGAAGACTGCCAGCGATAGCGGATTGCCGGCGCTTCTGGCGGAAATATACGCCTGCCGGATCTGCCGGGATGCGCCCGCCGGGGGTCCTGAGAATGCGCTGCCGCATGAGCCCCGCCCGGTCTGCGTCGCTTCCGCATCGGCCCCGGTGCTGATCGCGGGGCAAGCGCCGGGAACACGGGTGCACCAGAGCGGCCGGCCGTTCACCGATCCGTCGGGCGACCGTCTCCGGGATTGGCTCGGGGTGGACGACGCACAGTTCTACGATCCGTCGAAATTCGCCATTGTGCCGATGGGGTTCTGTTTTCCGGGACAGGATGCGAAGGGCGGTGACCTGCCGCCAAGGCGGGAGTGCGCTCCGGCCTGGCGGGCACAGGTGATGGCTCGGATGCCGCAGCTCCGGCTGGTGCTTGCAATCGGTCAATATGCCCAAGCCTGGCACCTGGGGCCGGCCCGCGGCAGGACGTTGACCGAAACGGTCGCGAACTGGCGCAGGATATTTAAGGACACCTCGTCCCGTGTGGCGGTTTTGCCGCTTCCGCATCCGTCATGGCGCAACAGCGGCTGGCTGCGGCGCAATCCGTGGTTCGAGGAAGAGCTGCTGCCGGTGCTTCGGACGAGGGTCGCAGAACTGATTTCTGACAGATAGAGCGGTTCTATGCTGGCGAACTCGCATATTACGGAAAATTCTTCTTTGTGATGCGGTCTGACGCGCGATATCAGGAGGGATATTCCGGATATTGGAGATCGTCATGGACCGCCTCGACCGTAAGATCCTGCGCCTTTTGCAGGAAGATGCCACGCTTGCGGTGGCCGAAATCGCCAAGAAGGTGGGCCTCTCGACGACCCCTTGCTGGCGCCGCATCCAGAAGCTCGAGGAAGACGGTGTCATCGAGCGCCGTGTTGCGCTGCTCAATCCTGTTGCCGTCAATGCGCGGGTGACGGTGTTCGTCTCGATCCGGACCAATTCGCATTCCAATGAATGGCTGAAACGGTTTTCGGAGGTGATTACCGAATTCCCGGAAGTGGTTGAGTTTTACCGGATGAGCGGTGATGTCGACTATCTTCTGCGTGTCGTGGTTCCCGATATTGCCGCCTATGACGCCTTCTACAAGCGCCTCATCACCAAGATCGAGATCAGGGACGTGTCCTCATCCTTCGCGATGGAGCAGATCAAGTACACAACCCAACTGCCGCTCGACTACCTTTCGCTCGCCAAGGAAAACAACTGACAGCAACCGGGTTCAGGAACGCTTTCGGCCGATCTTGGCGATGCGCTCGGGGTCCGACAGTTCCCTGTACGCGTCCCTGCCGATCCAGCGCGCCGTCTTGTCCTCGGACGCGGCAAGCTTTTCCGCCATTTCGAGTGCCGGGCCGTGCAACTGCATGGATCTCTTGCCGATCTGCCGCAGCGCCCAGTTGACCGCCTTGCGGACGAAGTTGCGCGGATCTCCGGCATGCGCCTCGATCAGCGGAAGGTAGCGAAGAAAATCCGCATCATCGCGCGCCTTGAGGTGAACCGCGCCCCAGGCGATCATGGCAAAGGCAGTGCGGCGTGCAAATTCACGCTCGTCAGCCGCAAGTTCCGGGACCAGTTGGTCGATATGGCCGGCGTCGACGAACGGATCGGCTGCATGGTCGACGATCTCCCAGCTGTCGAAATCCCCCACCATCGCCCGTGCCCGGTCGAGGCCAAGCAAACCGGGGTCATCGGTAAACAACGCCAGAATGCGGGCCTCGCGCCAGCCGGTCTCCCACAGCTCGATTGCTCGCGGGTGGTTGCGCCCTAGGGTGCGGGCGAAGTGTCGGAGCGCCGTATTTCCGATCCCAAATGCTTTTGTGGCGTTGATTCCGAACCGCGCCATTCCGGCGCGGTTTTCAGCCGAGCCGTGCTCTTCGAGCCAGGCGAGAATGTCGGCCACCGTCCAATCCGCATTGGCGGGTGGCTGTCTGCCTTTCGCCCGGCCCGGGGCCACTTACTTTTCCAGGCGCGCAAGCAGCGAGGAGGTGTCCCAGCGGTTGCCGCCCATGGCCTGGACGTCGGCGTAGAACTGGTCGACAAGTGCTGTCACCGGAAGGCGGGCGCCGTTGCGCTTGGCTTCGTTGAGCACGATGTCGAGATCCTTGCGCATCCAGTCGACCGCGAAGCCGTGTTCGTACTCGCCGTTGTTCATGGTCTTGTGGCGGTTTTCCATCTGCCAGGATCCGGCGGCTCCCTTGGAGATCACGTCGATCACCTTCTCGATGTCGAGCCCCGCCTTCTTGCCGAAGTGAATGCCCTCGGACAGGCCCTGCACAAGGCCGGCAATGCAGATCTGGTTGATCATCTTGGTCAACTGGCCGCTGCCGACCGGCCCCATCAGGCCGACCATCCGCGCATAGGCGTCAATCACCGGGCGGGCCTTTTCGAAGGTGGCCTCGTCGCCGCCGACCATGACGGTAAGAACCCCGTTCTCCGCGCCCGCCTGACCGCCGGATACCGGCGCGTCAAGAAAGCCGCAGCCCTTCTCGGCACAGGCGGCGGCGAGATCGCGGGCCACTTCAGCCGAGGCGGTGGTGTTGTCGACAAGGATCGCGCCTTCCTTCATGCCTTCCAGCACGCCGTTTTCGGCGAGCGTAACCGCGCGCAGGTCGTCATCATTGCCGACGCATGTGAACACGAAATCAGCGCCCTGAGCCGCTTCGGCCGGTGTTGCGCAGGCGGTGCCGCCGAACTCCGAGGCCCATTTTTCGGCCTTGGCAGCGGTGCGGTTATAGACCCTGACATCGTGGCCGCCCTTGGTCTTGAGGTGACCTGCCATGGGGTATCCCATGACGCCGAGACCAATGAATGCAACTGTTGCCATAACGTCTATCCTTTTGTCACAAATGCGCTTTACGCCTGACCTGCCGACGCGTTACGTAAGGAGGTTCAAGGCGCTCCGGGAGGGACATAGACCAATGATGCGCATCGTCAAAGGGATTATCAAGCTCATTTTCATCGTGATCCCGGTCGCAGTTCTGGCCGTCGGAGTGATCGTGCTGTGGGCATCGCGCTCTCAGGCGCCGCTTGAGGGATCGGTCTCGATTGCCGGTTTGGGCGCCGATGTCCGGATCGCGCGCGACGGCAATGGTGTCCCCCATATTACCGCGGCGACGAGGGCGGATGTGGCCGCGGGACTGGGATTCGTGCATGCGCAGGAGCGACTGTGGCAGATGGAAGTGAGCCGCATGGCCGGGCAGGGGCGTCTTTCGGAGATGTTTGGTTCCGCCACGGTCGATACTGATATCTGGCTCAGGACAATGGGAATTTTTGAGGCTGCCGAAGCCTCGCTTTCGGTGATGGACGAGGACACGATGGCGATGCTGGAGGGCTATGCCCGCGGCGTCAACGCCTGGATCGGGCGGGAGCCGCGCGCCTTTTCATCGGGCCTGCCGCCCGAATACCTGATCCTGGGCTACGAGCCCGAGCCATGGACCCCGGCGCATACGCTCACCGCCATCAAGATGATGTCGATCTCGCTTGCGGCCAATCTCGACGAGGAGGCGCTCCGGCTTGCTTTCTACCGGATGGGATTCAGCGAGGCCGAGATGCTCGACCTTCTGCCCTATGTCGAAGCCGACGCCCCGCCGCCGATGCCGGACCTGCGCGTGCTCCTGGGGCTCGAAAGCGATGAGATCGGCAGCGAACAGACCACGGCCGACGCGCGCTCCGCTTTCACGGAAGTCGAGGCGCTGCTCGGCACCGGCGCATCCAACAACTGGGTGATTTCGGGCGAACGCACGGCCTCCGGCGAGCCGGTGCTTGCCAACGATCCCCATCTGCTGCTCGGGGCGCCGTCGATTTGGTATCTGGCGCATCTGGAGGTGGCGGGCGAATTTGACGAGCCGAGGCACCTCATCGGCGTGTCGCTGCCGGGCACGCCCTATGTGCTTCTCGGTCGCGGCAACGATATCGCCTGGGGGTTCACCAATACCGCGACCGACGCGCAGGATGTCTTCATCGAACGCGTCAACCCCGATGATCCCGACCAGTATCTCACGCCCACCGGCTGGACGCAGTTTGGTTCGAAGCAGGAAACCATCAGAGTGAAGGGTGGCGAAGCGCGCGAGTTCACGAGGCGCTGGACCCGGCATGGACCCGTGCTTCCGGCAGGCTTTAAGAACTTCGACAAGCTTCTGCCTGACAACACCGTCGCCGCGCTGCAGTGGACGGCGCTGGCGCATGACGACACCACCGCGCTCGTAGGTCCGAGGCTTTATGACATACGCACCGTCGAGGATTTCCAGAACGGGTTTGATGCCTTCGTCACGCCGATGCAGTCGATGGTGGTGGCCGACACCAGCGGCAATATCGGTTTCGTCGCGGCGGGCAGGGTTCCGCTGCGCGATCCTTCGAACCAGTTGATGGGCCGTGCGCCGGCGCCGGGCTGGAACGCGATCTATGACTGGCGGGGTTTCGCGCCCTATTCGGCGCTGCCACGTGTCACCAACCCCGAAAGCGGAATGATCGCCACCGCCAACACCAAGATTGTCGGCCCGGATTACCCGCTGCACCTGACCTTCGACTGGGACGAGGCCTACCGGCAGCAGCGCATCGAGACTCTTATCAACGGGGCGAACGAGCCGCACGATATGGCCGCATCGCGCGAGGTGCAGGCGGATGTGTTCTCGCCCGCTTTTGCCGATCTCAAGCCGTTGATGCTTGACGCGCTCGACCGGTCTGCGCTCGATGATTCCGAGCTGGAACTGGTCGAAGAACTGGAAAACTGGGACAGCGTGATGGCGCGCGAAAACCGGGCGCCGCTCGTCTTCATGGCGTGGCTGCGCGCAACCATGGCCGCCACTTTCGAGGATGACCTCGGAATGAGCTTCAAAAGCTGGTTCAAGGCGCGGGGCAAGGTGATGGAGCGTCTGCTTGAAGGCCGCACCGCGCGCAACTGGTGCGATGTGCGCGACACTGCGGAGGAGGAAGACTGCTCTCAGATCGTCACCGAGGCCTTCCCGATTGCGATAACGGATCTGTCCGAACGGTATGGCGAGGACCCGGGAGAATGGCGTTGGGGCGCGGCCCATTACGCCAAGGGCACGCACCGGCCGTTCGGCGAGGTGGATTTGTTGCGCAAGGTCTTCAACGTCGAGGTCGAAAGCGCCGGCGGCCCGTTTACGCTCGATCGCGGCTACACCCAGATCTACAACGATGCCGATCCCTACGCCAATACCAACGCGTCGAGCTATCGCGGCATTTTCGACCTGGGCGATCTGGAGCGGTCCACCTACATCCAGACCACGGGACAGTCGGGCAATGTCTTCTCCGGCCAGTACAACGACATGGCTGAGATGTGGGCCAATGTGCAGGCGATCGAAATTCCTTCGGAGGGTCCGTCCGACCCCGCCGGGGTTTGGACGCTTGCGCCGGCCGAGTGAGGTTGCAGCCGAAGTCGCCGGAATCTGGCGTCGGCATCCTTGGTCGGACGAAACCGGGTGGCGGGCTTGCATAGTTGCTGACTGCGGGCAATCCTTGCCGTCAGTTCAGGATTCGGATGCGTGACCATGAAGCCCGCACACATCGCCATCGCCGTTGCCGCAGTGATTGCGATGCTCGTTTCGGTCTTCATCCTCGAAAAGACCCGTTCCGGGCTCGAGATTTCGCCGCTCGAGGTCGGCTCCACGCCGGTCACACGCTATCAGCTGCCTGGCGCGACCGGTCCTGCCGTTGTCGTGGCGCACGGGTTTGCCGGCTCTCGCCAGATCATGCAGGCCTATTCGCTCAATCTCGCCCGGGCGGGCTATCGGGTTCTGGCTTTCGATTTCGAGGGGCATGGCAGCAATCCGCGACCCATGTCCGGCGACGTCTCCAGCATTGACGGCACGACCGCGCTGCTGATCGCGGAAACGCGCCGGGTGATCGATGCGGCGAGGGCGTTGCCGGGAGATCAAGCGGTCTCTCTTTTGGGCCATTCCATGGCCACGGATGTGCTTGTTCGTGCGGCTTTGGCGGAGCGGGAGGGCGGACAACCGGTTGCGGCGCTGGTGGCGATCTCGATGTTTTCCGAAGCGGTCAGCGCCACCGTACCTGAACGGCTGCTGATCATTTCCGGGCAATGGGAAAGCCGGTTGCGGCAGGCAGCACTCGACGCTGTGCGTCTCGTCGATGCCGACGGGGAAGAGGGAGAGCTCGTCACGTCCGGAAGCGCTGCCAGACTGGCCCTTGTCGCGCCCTGGGTCGAGCATGTGGGGGTGCTGTTCAGCCCGACGGCTGTCAGGGCCGCCATCGACTGGCTTGACGAGACCTATGGGCGCGAAAGCAACAATGAAATCGCGCCCATGGGCCCCTGGATCCTGCTGTTGCTCGCAGGCATCGTCGCGATGTCTTATCCGCTGGCCGCGCGGCTTCCCGAACGGGCGTCAACGTCAGGCCTTTCAACCCGCCGGTTTCTGATGGCTATCCTGTTGCCGGCAATTGCCGCACCGGTTATTGTTGCGCCTTTCTACAGCAACTTTCTGCCGGTTCTGGTGGCCGACTACCTGATGATACATCTGGCGGTCTACGGCATTCTGCAGGTGTGGCTGTCAGGGCAGATCCGCGAGATCGTGAAGCCGGTCGCCTGGAGAGCCGTCGCTCTGTTGGCATTCTGGGGCATCGCGGTCTTCGGGCTGGCGCTCGACCGCTACGCAGCCAGTTTCTGGCCGAACGGTGAGCGGGTTGTGCTGATCGTTCTTCTCGCGCTTGGAACCGTTCCCTTCATGCTTGCCGACAGCGTCGTCACCGGGTCCGGTCGCGCAGCGCTGTGGCGGCGCGTCGCGGCCCGGGTGGCGTTGCTGGCCTCGCTGATTGCCGGCGCGCTGATCGATCCGGAAAACCTGACATTCGTCCTGATCGTGCTGCCGGTTTTCGTGCTGTTCTTCTTCGTCCACGGACTCATGGGCCGATGGGTCGCGCGGCGGTCCGGCGCGGTCGCTGCCGGGCTGGGACTGGGGCTTTGCCTTGCCTGGGCGCTCGGGGTCAGCTTTCCGCTTTTTGCCGGGGGCTGAACTGTCGAGTGAAACAGCGGGACGAGATGCCGCTGGGGCCAGTCGCTTCAAATGACCCGGCGGGGAGGGCATTGGTGCTTCCCCGCCGGGTCGGTGTGCTTGAACGCCCGGTGCTCAATAATTGTAGGTGCGTCCGGACTTGATGGCGCGACGAAGGGACGTTTCGGGCCAGCTCGAGGCGCCGCCGCGTGCCACGATCTCCGCCAGTTGCATGCGCGCGGCCTTGACGTCGCCGGCTTCAACCAGACCCTGGCCCATATAGGAGCGTGCGAGCAGATTGTCGGGATCGGCGTCCAGGGCCTGCTGGTAATACCGCATTCCCAGCTCAGTGCGGCCCGCCTTTCTGTGGGCAAAGCCGAAATAGGTCAGGACGCGGCTTTCCGTCTGATCCGACATGGCCGCAAGCACATGGAGCGCATCGTCGTAGCGCCCGGCATAGGCGAGTTCCCGGGCCGCTTCGTACCGTGTGTCGTCATCGATGCGGCTTTCCTGTGCATCGACGCAGGCTTCGGTCGTCTTGTCCCAGACCTGGCCGTTCTTGCAGGAAGTGCTGGTCTCGGTCGGTTGCGGTGGCGAATCGTCGGAGGTTCCGGCTGCGAAGGCCGCGAGAGGCGAGAGGAGGGCGATTGTCAGTATAAGTGCACGCATGATGAAGCTCCCTGAGTTGATGTCCTCAGCAGCATACGTATCCATGGCCCTTTCGAGTTGCGCAGATCACGCTCTTGTGATCACGTCTCGCCGATTAGGTTAGGAGCTTCGGATCAACGCTTCCGAGCGATGAACAGATGCCCGGCGATCGGCAGGCCCTGTTCGTGGCGCACGGTGATGTCGCCCGCCTCGAGGCAGACGAAACCGGCAGCGTCGAGCGTCTGGCGCACATAGGCCTCGGTGTGGGCAAAGCGCTGGTAGCGACCCACAGTGTAGGGGCGGCCTTCGAATTCGTCGTCCGGCAGGGTTTCGCTTGAAAAGGCGAACAGTGCGCCCGCAGTCGCGTTTTTCGCCGCCGCCTCGAACAAGGGTTCCAGTGCGCCCAGATAGGGCAGCACGTCGGTGGCCGCGATCAGGTCGAAGGGCTCGTCGTCATTGTCTTCGAGATACTCGATCGCGTCGGCGACGTAGAGCGTGTCATAGAGGCCTTTCTCATGGGCGATCTCGACCATGTTCTCCGCCAGGTCAACTCCGGTCGCGTCATCGGCCATGTCCTCGACCGCTGCGCCGGTCAGGCCGGTTCCGCATCCGAGGTCCAGCATTCTCTCGAAGGCTATCTCGCCGAGATCGAACAGGCGCTGGCGAAGGAGCAGAGGCACGTGATAGCCCAAATCTTCCACCAGAACCTTGTCGAACACATCGGCGTGTTGATCGAAAAGGGTGGCGACATAGGCTTCCGGCGCGCGCACCGGAATGTCTCCCCGCTTCATCGAGGCAAGGCGGACCACGGCGCCGCCATGATCGTCGGGATCAAGCGCCAGCACTTCGGTATAGGCCTTGGCGGCGGCGTCGAAATCACCCGCCTTTTCCAGGGCGAGTGCCCGGTCATAGGCTTCGCCCAGCGCGTCGTCTTCGGTCTTGGCCATTTGGGGCTCCACGGAATGCGAGAAATTCCGGGCCTGTCTTGCAGATGCGCGGCGCTGCGGCAAGTCCGCATTTTTAGTGGTGGCGACTGCACCGCGGCTCTTCCGGACTGATCAGCTCCCGGACTCTTGCGCGGCCAGCATGGCTTCCGCTTGTTCGAGGTCGGACGGAGAATTGATGTTGAAGAACGGATCGTTGCCGCCTTCCGGGGTGAAATCCACTTCGACATGCTTGATGCCGCGAAGATAGGCCGCAAGACTGAGGTCCTCGGTCTTGCCGAGATAGAGCCCCAGGCTGCTTGCCAGGTTCACCGGCCATAGCGCTGCAACGGGATGTCGGCGTCCGTTGCAGCGGGCGATGCGCACAACCTCGGGATCTCCGCTTCCCTTGCCGAGTCTTTCGGCAAGATCGGTTGGGAGGAAGGGCGTGTCGGCCGGAACGGCGAGCAACTGGCATGCACCCCGGGCTTGAGCCTCCGTCATCAGGGCATGAAGACCCGCGAGCGGACCTTTGAAGCCCTCTACCAGGTCGGGCACGACTGAAAGCCCGAACGGAGCGAACCGGTCTTTCGGATCATTGGCGTTGATCAGGATGGGATCCGCCTGCGGCGACAGCCTCGCGATGATGTGGGCAATCAGTGGCCTGCCGCCGAGTTCGGCGAGCGGCTTGTCGATGCCGCTCATGCGCCGCGCCAGTCCGCCGGCGAGAATGCCGCCGACCGGTTTCACCGCGCCTCCCCGGGCCTTGTCTGCTCTTCCGGCGGCAGGCTGTTTTCGACCTTGATCACATAGAGCGTGGCGAGCACACCCACGATGGAAGAGCCGAGCATGACGCCGATGAGCGGGTAGGGACCTGTTTCGACAGAGAGGATCGCCCCTGCAATGGCCGAAAGCGCGGCCCCGCCGCCGATCATCATTGCGCCGCCCAGACCGGATGCGGAGCCTGCAAGGTGCGGTCTGACGCTGACAATGCCGGCATTGGCGCTTGGGAGCGTGACGCCGTTACCAAGTCCCACCAGCAGGATCGGCCCGAAGAAGGAGAGGGGATGGTACAGGCCCGCCAGAAAAAGGATAAGCGAAACGCACATTCCGAACGTGGAAAAGACGCAGCCGGCCACCATCATCCGGTTAATGCCCACCTGGCGCGAGAAGCGGCCGGACAGGTAGTTGCCGGCCATGTAGCCCAGCGCGATGAACATGAAGTAGAACCCCAGTTGGCTCGGATTCATGCCCAGGATCTCGGTGGCGACAAACGGCCCCCCGCCGAGGAACGAGAAGAACGCGCCCGATGCAAAAGTGGCCGTCAGCGTATAGCCCCAGAACCGGCGCGAACGCATGAGTTCGGGATAGGCGCCGAACTGCCGCAGCATGCTCGATGAGCGATTGTGGTTGGTTTCGCCCAGATCAAACCATGTCAGTGCGAAGACCCCGGCGCCAAACAGCAAAAGCAGAAGGAAAGTGGATTGCCAGCCGAAGACTTCCTCCAGAACACCGCCAAGCGCGGGGCCGATCATCGGTGCAAGGGTCATGCCCATGGTCACGTAGCCGATCATCGAAGCGGCTTCATCGGTGTCGACCATGTCGCGCACGATTGCCCTTGAAAGCACCATTCCGCAAGCGACGGTGGCCTGGATCATTCGGATGAAAAGAAAGGTTTCCACGTTTGGCGCGAGCGGCGCCAGCGCCGTGGCCACCATGAATATGGCGAGCCCGCCGAGAAGCACCGGGCGACGGCCGTAGCGGTCGGACAACGGTCCGATCAGCAGTTGCAGGAGGCCGGTGAAGGCGAGGTAACCGGAAACTGCAAGCTGCACCAGCGCATAGTCCGCCTCGTAGAAGCTGGCGATACCCGGAAGCGACGGCAGAAGCAGGTTCATCGTCAAGGCACTCAGCCCCGCGATCATCACCAGGGTAACGATGTGAGGCGGTGTCGTGCGGTCGAGGAAGGTGGTCTTGTTCATTTCCGCTCTTTTGAAATGTCGGGCGCACTGTTGCAATCAAAATCGTGCGTGTGACACAATATGTCCGTTCTCGGCTGATGCGGCGTGACCTGCCAACTGGCGGGTCTGTTCCACCGGCGCCGCGTTCCTGACGGATAGGCTTAACTCCGGGTTAATTTCCCGGGGGTATTATTTCACGGTTCAGGAGTTCAGGAGACGCATACCCTTGGCCGGCTCATATATCACTGATACCTGCCCCTTCTGCGAAGCTCCATGGGGGGAATGCGGCCACGTCCGGCTGCTGGTCGCCTTGCTCAGGGAGGCCGAAGCCACCGAGGCGGTCAATGCGGAGATCGCGAAATTGGGCTTCATGCCCGGCGACACGACCGAACAGGGCGATCCCGGAGAATCCCGATCCTGAGCCCAGGCATGCGGCCCCTTGCCGGCTTTCCAATGTTCGATCGACCGTGCCTTGCCGAACCCGGTATGGGTCATGGGGAATGGCGCGGCGCGGAACGGCTCGCCGGCTTCTGTTTGCTGCGGACCTGCTCACGGTAGAGAGTAAATAGGCCTGAGCCGATGACGATCGCGCCGCCGGCAATCATGAAGCTGTCGGGGACCTCGTTGAACATCAGATAGCCCATGAGAACGGCCCAGAGAAAGCCGGTATAGCGAAATGGTGCGACGAAGGAGATTTCGCCTTCGCGCATCGCCATGATGATGCACTGGTACCCGACCAGCACAAGACATGCCGCCATGGCGATCAGGCCAAGTTCGCCGAAGCCGACCGCCTGCCAGCCACCCATCGGCCAGATCAGCAATAGGCCGGCGACCGTCACCGCTCCGGCTGTGACAGTCGAAAGGTAAAGCGACGGGATGGCCGCATCGACCTTGCGGGTTGCGAGATCCCGGGCAGCGGCGAAGATGACCGTGCCGACGATCATCAGCGAATAGGGTGAAAACTCTTCCATGCCGGGGCGGATGATGAGAAGCACGCCACCGAACCCGACCAGGATGGCCAACCAGCGGCGCCAACCCACGGGTTCCGCCAGAAACAACGCCGCGCCCATCGTCACCGCAAGCGGGAGCGCCTGCAGGATCGCGGCGGCGTTGGCGATGGGGACATTGGCAAGACCAATGAGGAAGGTGACGGTGCCTCCCACTTCGCCCACAACCCTGAGCGCCACCCATTTGTCCATCAGGACACGGATCGGACGGATTGCGCGCCGTCGCGTGGCAAGCAAAAAGATCAGACCGGTGGCGATAACCCCGCGCAGGAACATCACCTGTGCCACGCTGATGTCGCCCGTCAGCAGCTTCACGATCGAATCGTTGAGCGTGAAGCCCGCCATCGAAAGCGACATCAAAAGCGCGCCGCGGAGATTGGGAGTCATTGCCATGGTGTGTCCGGCCCGGATCTGTGAGTGGTCCTGGCGGAATCGCTCAGGGCCCGGCTACGCTTAACAGGTTCCGGCCGGTCAACCCATCCATGCATAAAGGATGACCCATCAGCAATATTGATTGACCGATCAGCCCCCGGTCACGCTCATGTGGCGGGAGACCGCCGGTTGCCGGGTTGTGCGGTCGATGATGAAATCATGACCCTTGGGCTTGCGGCCGATGGCCTCGTCAATCGCTTCGGAAAGCAGTTCGTTGCCTTCCGATGCCCTGAGCGGTGCGCGCAGGTCGGCTGCGTCCTCCTGACCAAGGCACATGTAGAGCGTGCCGGTGCAGGTCAGCCGCACCCGGTTGCAGCTTTCGCAGAAATTGTGGGTCATCGGCGTGATGAAGCCGAGCTTGCCGCCGGTTTCCCGGACGGTCACGTAACGGGCCGGGCCGCCGGTGCGAAACGGAATGTCCTCAAGCGTGTAGCGGCGCTCGAGATCGGCGCGAAGCAGGGACAGCGGCAGGTACTGGTCGGTCCGGTCCTCGTCGATCTCGCCCATGGGCATGGTTTCGATCACCGTCATGTCCATGCCCTGACCATGGGCCCATTCGAGCATCTGGGGGATCTCTTCGTCGTTGAAGCCCTTGAGCGCAACGCCATTGATCTTGATCTTCAGACCGGCCGCCTGTGCCGCCGAGATGCCGTCGAGCACCTTGGACAACTCGCCCCAGCGGGTGATCTTGCGGAACTTGTCGGGATCGAGCGTGTCCATGGAGACGTTGATGCGCCGTACGCCGCAATCGTAGAGTTCGCTTGCGAAACGGGTCAGTTGCGAGCCGTTGGTGGTCAGCGTGACCTCGTCCATGCGCCCGGCGTCGATGTGCCGGCTGAGACCACGGATAAGCTGCATGATGTTCTTGCGCACGAGTGGTTCGCCGCCGGTAAGGCGGATCTTGCGAACGCCCTTGTCGACGAAGACCGTGCAAAGCCGGTCGAGTTCCTCGAGCGTCAGCAGGTCCTTCTTGGGCAGGAACGTCATGTTTTCCGCCATGCAGTATGTGCAGCGGAAATCGCATCGGTCGGTCACAGAGACGCGCAGATAGCTGATCGCGCGCCCGAACGGGTCGATCATGCTCGGGGTCTGGTCGGCACTGTTGCTCATTCAGTTTGGTCCTTCATGCTTGTGCACAATGTCGTTGCCGACTGTGGCTGCGTCAAGGCATAGCGTATTCGTCCCGACCGTACTGGTTCAGTGGCGGCTTGTGTGCGTCGTCTCCGGTGCTTATGTCAACGCGAAGCGGCCTGCGGATTACGCTTGCGGATACGAGGCCGGTCGAGCACGGGAGAGTGAAGCATGGCCATCGAACACGACAAGGCCTGGCCGGAGCAATTGCGGGTGTCGGCCGACCGCAGGACGCTGAATGTGCGGTTTGCCGACGGCCGGAGTTGCGAACTGGAGGCGGAACTGTTGCGCGTCCGTTCGCCGTCCGCCGAGGTGCAGGGCCATTCGCCGGACCAGCGGGTCACGGTTGCCGGCAAGGCAGATGTCACGATCTCGAACGTGCTCCCGGTGGGGAATTACGCCGTGAGGCTTGTCTTCGATGACGGCCATGATACCGGCATCTTTACCTGGAAGTTCCTGTCGGAAACAGGCGAGACCAAGGACGAGGTCTGGGCCGGTTACATTGCCGAACTGGCGGAGAAGGGCCTTTCGCGAACCGCCTGATCAACGCTTTTTCTGCCCGTTCCGGCGCTCGGGATGGCCGGAAACACTCCCTGGAGCCGGCTCGCCTGTGTCGTCCGGCTCCCCGGTGATGTCACCGCTCTGTGTCAGCTCCCGAATCATCCGCGTCATCACCCCGCCTACCAGGTTGCACTCCTCGGTCGTCGCGGTCTTCATGGTCCGGTCGATCAGGTCTGACTGGATGGCAATCGCCTTTTCGGTCAGTTCGGTGCCGTCAGGCGTGAGTTCCAGCCGCAGTACCCGCCGGTCCTGCGGGTCGCCGCGACGGATCAGCAGTCCGCGCTTTTCCATCTGCGGCAAGAGCATGGAGAGGTTGGAGCGCCCCACAAGCAGCTTGTCGGCCAGATCCTGTTGCGAGATGCCCGGTGTCCGGAACAGATTGACGAGAATATCGAGATGCGGCGGCTTGATGTCGAGTGGCTGCAGTTCGCGGGCCAGTGTCTGTCCCATCACATGACAGGCGCGGGCGACGGCAATCCAGTTGCGGAATCGCGGGTTTTCCCAGGGCAGGGCTTGCTTTTTGTTCATGCTTGGACAATTCTGTTCATCGTTGAACCAATTAGGATTTTCACTATGGCATCTCTTTTGGAGAAAATCACCCGTGCCGGATTTCGGATCGCCGACGCCGTGTCGCCTGAAAGGGCGGGTGAACTGGCATTCCGGCTGTTTACGCGCACCCGGTCCACGAAGCCGCAGAGTGAGAAGGAGCGGATCGCGCTCGAAAAGGCACGGGTCCGGATGGCCGAGGCGGAGACCGTGCGGCTGATGATTCCCGGCAGCGTTGTCGCCACGCACGTGTTCCGGCCTTCTGTCACGGATGACAATGGTGGGCGCGTTCTGATCGTTCACGGCTACCGCTCGCGCAGCGATCACATGGTGGCGATGGCGGACACACTGGTCGCAGCCGGTTTCACGGCGGTCTGTCTTGATCTGCCGGGGCATGGCGCCTCTACCGGGCGGGTGCTGCATCTGCCCAAGGCAGTCGAGGCAATCGACGCGGCATGGCGCCAGCACGGGCCGTTCGATGCCTTTGTCGGCCATTCCTTCGGCGGACCTTCGGTGCTGGCTGCTGCCGCCGGTGCGATCCTGCACGTGCCGCGCAGACAGCCGAAACGCATCGTCACGATTGCAGCCCCTTCCGACATGGGCGACGTGTTCCGGTGGGCCGGAAATTTCTTCGGGCTCAGTCCTGCGGCTCAGCGGTCTTTCGAGAGCCAGGTGATGCGCGTCGCGGGGCGTCCGCTGTCCGAGTTCCGGGTCGACCGCATGGCGCATGACCTGAGTGTCCCGATGCTCGTCATTCACGCGGAAGACGACAAGGAGGTGGCCTTCGAAAACGCCCGGACCATCTCCGCGCTGGGAAGTCATGTCGAACTGTTTCGCGCCAATGGATACGGCCATCGCCGTATCGTTTCCGCGCCTCCGGTGACCGCCGCCGTGGCAGATTTTGTCTCGAGGGCCGGGACCGGCGGTGATATCGTCGGGTTGCGGCTTCCCGCGTCCGTTCAATCGCCTATGGTGGATACGGATGCCCGGGAGGATTCGCGGAGACTTGCATGACCACCACAATAGCCACGATCGAAGACCTCGAGGCGATGTATGGCGAGACCGGCGAAGCGTCGATCATCAAGGTCAGCGATCGTCTGACCGCCGGCTATCGCAGCCTTGTGGAAGCATCGCCGCTTGTGGCGCTTGCCACGGTCGGCCCCGAGGGGCTCGATTGCTCGCCGCGGGGAGATACGGGGCAGGCAATGGTGATCCGCGACGAGCGAACCCTGATCCTGCCTGACCGTCGCGGCAACAACCGCATCGATTCGCTGCGAAATATCGTTCGCGACGGACGGGTGGCGCTGCTTTTCCTGATCCCCGGTTCGAACACGACGCTCCGGGTCAATGGCCGGGCGGAGGTTTCCATCGATCCGGATCTGCTCGAAAGTCTGGAAAGGGAGGGCAAGAGGCCCCGTTCGGCGATCGTCATCACCATCGGCGAAATCTATTTCCAGTGCGCCAGGGCGCTGATGCGTGCCGAACTCTGGATCACCCAGGCCTGGCCGGATGTTTCCGGGCTTCCGACACCGGGACAGCTGATGCGGGAGCTTAAACAAGACTTCGATGCCCGTACCTATGACCGGGAATGGCCCGAGCGCGCGAAGAACAGCATGTGGTGACACAAAAAAACCGGCGCTCAGGCCGGTTTTTTCTTGTGCGGATCTAGGTCTGATCAGTTGCGGACCACGACGCGTGTGCCGATATCGACCTGTTCGTAAAGGTGCTTGACGTCCTCGTTGGCCATGCGAATGCAGCCCGATGACATCGCCTTGCCGATTGTCCAGGGCTGGTTCGTGCCGTGGATGCGGTAGATGGTCGAGCCGATATACATGGCGCGCGCACCGAGCGGATTGTCCGGGCCACCGGGCATGTAGGCCGGCAGAATACGGCCTTCCTGGCGCTTGACGCGGTCACGCATGACCTTCGGCGGAGTCCAGCCCGGCCATTCCGCCTTGCGGGTGATGCGGTTCTTGCCCTGCCAGGTGAAGCCCTCGCGACCCACGCCGATGCCGTAAGCCATGGCCTTGCCGGGCTTGACCACGTGGTAGAGACGGCGGTCGGAGGTGTCGATGACAATGGTGCCGACCGAGTGGTTTTCCTTGAAGGAAATCATCTTGCGCTTGATCGGCGATTTATCCGAGCGCCGGTACTTGTTGTAATTGTCCGAAGGCGGGAACAGGATCTGCAGCAGCGACTTGCCTTCGTTTGATGACTGGGCCTGGGCGGCCGCCGGAACCATCAGGCAAAGAGCGAGGAATGCGAAGGAAATCAGGCGGGTCATGAAAGAGTTCCAATGCTTGGCCGACAGTGCACGTGTTGCCGATGCCGGAGTTGAAGGATCTTGCGGTGCGGGATCGGCATGACAGACCCGGCGGACCGTTGGGCTAGGGGTAGCTGCTTCGTGGCCGGATGTCCAGTATTATGGCGGGAATGTGGCGGGTTCCGGAGGCAAAAAAGCGGCCTTAATTGTGACCGCGGTAAGGCGACTGCTTGGAATGCCCGATTACTTTTTATAGAGCGTCCAGTTTTTCTCGAATTCCTGGTTCAATTCGGGATTGTAGACTTGGAAGCAGTTTCGTCCGCCGTTCTTGGCTGAATAGAGCGCCAGGTCTGCCTTGTTGTAAAGCTCTTCGGCGCTGTCGGCGTCGCTGGCCATGCAGATGCCCAGCGAAAGCGTGATCGGACCGTATTCAAGCCCGGTCTTCTGGTTCTTGAGCGGTGTCCGCTCGACCGCACGGCGAACGCGTTCGGCGATCTCGGTGGTTACACTCTGGCTGGTCCCCTCGAGAATGATGGCGAATTCCTCGCCGCCCGTGCGCGCAAGGAAAACATCCCGGCGCAGCGCGCTCTTCATGACCGCAGCGACAATGGTGAGAACGCGGTCGCCGACCGGGTGGCCGTAGGCATCATTGAATTTCTTGAAATGATCGACATCTGCGACGATCAGCGCGTAATACATCGCCTTGCGGCGGTCGTTGTAGATCGCCGAGAGCATCTCGTCGAACGCGCGGCGGTTGGCAAGGCGGGTGAGCGTGTCGGTGTTGGCGATGCGCTTGTATTCGTCGAGTTCGAGCTTGACTTGCTCCATCTCGCGGGCGCGCTCGACCATGTGCTCGACAACCACCTTGCCCTTTTCCATCGTGTCGCCGGTGGCGTTGCTCATGACATTGATGATGCTGGTCAGGATCTCGGCGCTGGTGGCGCTTTTGGTCGAAATCCGGTTGTAGGTTTCGCCCAGAAGTTTCGAGTAGCTTTCGAGCGAGCTCTGTTCCTGTTTGAGCAGGCGCAGCATGCCTTCAAGTTCGCCGGAGATCTTCTCATGCGCTCCATCAACCACGTCGTGGCGGCTGTGGTGCGGGAAGTGTTTCTTGCAAAGCAGGTCCAGCTCGTCTTGTGCCGGCATGCGCCCCAAGGCATCGAATTCCCTCGTCAATGCGCTGTTTGAGGCGTTGAGGGCCTCGTACACAAGCTCGTAATTGCGGGGCAACCCCGAAATTCCGCGCTTGCGCATGGTCGCCAAGACCAATGTGGCCGTGTCCAGTGTCTGAACCTTGCTACCGGTTGCTGCCGACATCTCTCGTCCCCAAGAATTGCACAATACAACTTTATCGGATCAATATTACGGGTGAATTGTTGGTGAATTGTTAATTGCTGATTATCTTTGATAGCAAAGCTTTGTTTGTTGCGCCCGGCTCCCCCGGGCCGGGCTGCCGTTGACTGGCGATCAGCGGTCTCGGGTCGCTTGATCCGGGCTGTGTTCAGCCCAGATTGAGCTCCTTGAAAAAGTCGTTGCCCTTGTCGTCGACCACGATGAAGGCGGGGAAGTCCTCGACTTCGATGCGCCAGATCGCTTCCATGCCGAGTTCTTCGTATTCGACGACCTCGACCTTCTTGATGCAGTCCTGGGCGAGCCGTGCCGCCGGGCCGCCGATCGAGCCGAGATAGAAGCCGCCATGGCGTTCGCAGGCATCGCGAACCGCACGCGAGCGGTTGCCCTTGGCAAGCATGACCATCGAGCCGCCGAAGGACTGGAACTGGTCGACATAGGAATCCATCCGGCCTGCGGTGGTCGGTCCGAAAGAGCCTGATGCGTATCCTTCGGGGGTCTTTGCCGGTCCGGCATAGTAGATCGGATGGTTCTTGAAATACTCGGGCATTTCCTCGCCTGCCTCGAGCCGGGCGCGGATCTTGGCATGGGCCAGATCCCGCGCGACGATGATCGATCCGCTCAAAGACAATTGGGTCTTTATGGGATGTTTTGACAGTTCGGCAAGAATCTCGCTCATGGGCTGGTTCAGGTCGATCCTGACCACATGCTCCGAAAGCTTGCCCTCGTCGATTTCCGGCAGGTATTTCGACGGATCGGTTTCCAGTTGTTCGAGATAGATGCCGTCCTTGGTGATCCTGCCCTTGGCCTGACGGTCGGCCGAGCAGGACACGCCGAGGCCGATCGGCAGCGAGGCGCCGTGGCGCGGGAGCCGGATGACGCGGACATCATGACAGAAATACTTGCCGCCGAACTGCGCGCCGACGCCCATCTGCTGGGTGAGCTTGTGGACTTCCGCCTCCATTTCGAGGTCGCGGAAGGCGTGACCGGCTTCCGAGCCTTCCGTGGGCAGTTCGTCGAGATAGCGGGTGGAGGCAAGCTTGACGGTCTTGAGGTTCATTTCCGCCGATGTTCCGCCAATGACGATGGAAAGGTGGTAGGGCGGGCAGGCCGCGGTGCCGAGCGTGAGGATCTTCTCCTTGAGGAAGTCGATCATGCGGTCGTGGGTCAGAAGCGAAGGCGTCCCCTGGAACAGGAACGTCTTGTTGGCCGAGCCGCCGCCCTTTGCCACGAAAAGGAAGTCGTAGCTGTCGTCGCCTTCCTCGTAGATGTCGATCTGCGCGGGGAGGTTGGTCTTGGTGTTCTTTTCCTCGAACATCCTGAGTGGCGCCAGTTGCGAATAGCGCAGGTTCTTCTTCTCGTAGGCATCCATGACGCCGCCGGCCAGCGCCTCGTAGTCGCCGCCCTCGGTCCAGACCCTGCGGCCCTTCTTGGCCATGATGATGGCGGTGCCGGTGTCCTGGCACATCGGAAGCACGCCGCCGGCCGCGATATTGGCGTTCTTGAGCAGGTCCAGCGCCACGAAGCGGTCGTTTTCGGTCGCCTCCGGATCCTCGAGGATCGAAGCCAGCTGCTTGAGGTGGCCGGGTCGCAGAAGGTGGTTGATGTCGCCGAAGGCTGCTTCGGACAGAAGGCGCAGCCCCTCTGTGTCAACCGTCAGAATGTCCTGACCGCGAAAGGTCTCGACACCGACATGTTTGTCGGTGAGCTTGCGCCAGGGGGTGGTGTCAGGTCCAAGGGGGAAGAGATCGTTGGCCACTTTATGCCTTTCCGGTCGCCTGATTGCACGGGATTTGATGGCACGGGTCTTACGGTGCGAAAGCGGTGATGGCAATTGCGACATTCTGTGGATAAGGCATTCGCAACGGCTCGCCCGATCAGTGCCCCCGATTGGTAAACCGACGGTTAACACTGCTTCCGGCTTGCCGGCGTTGCCTTGGTCATGGTGCCGCTGCGCTTGATCAAATCAAAACTTCATGATTTATAGATTTAAAGGCAAGCGCCCCTTCTTGCAGCGCCTGGGCTCAGGTCTGATGCCCGGGACGGGGTATCGGTCCACTTGCACGCAAGTTATTCCAACCGGATCAGGACAAGAAAGAATGACACCGCATTCACGCTCCGCGCGATTGTTGGCCGAGGCTGCCGGCACCGCTTTTCTGCTTGCGACAGTCGTGGGGTCCGGGATCATGGGCGAAACGCTGGCGGGGGGCAATGTTGCGATCGCGCTTCTTGCCAACACCATTGCCACCGGCGCGATCCTCGTGGTGCTGATTGCTGCCTTTGGCCCCATCTCCGGGGCGCATTTCAATCCTGCCGTCACGCTGGTGTTCCGGCTTCGGGGCGAGATTGGCACGGCCGAGGCGCTTGCTTATGTCGGGGTCCAGATCGTCTCCGGCATCGTCGGGGTCTGGGTCGCGCACCTGATGTTCGAGCAGGGACTCGCGCAGGTTTCGGTGCATGTCCGATCCGGTCCGGGGCAGTGGCTTTCCGAGGGGGTCGCCACCTTCGGGCTGATCATGACAATTCTTTTCGGCATCAGGGCAAAGGCCAATGTCGCCGTCATGGTCGGTCTCTATATCACCGCCGCCTACTGGTTCACGGCTTCGACATCGTTTGCCAATCCCGCAGTCACCATCGCGCGATCGCTTACCGCAAGCTTCTCCGGCATCTCGCCGGCCGACGTGCCGGGCTTCATCGCGGCGCAGCTTCTGGGCAGCGTGGCGGCTCTGGGCTTCTTCGGGCTGGTGGCGAAAGGCGAGCGGGAGAACCCGCCCGCCTGATGATCTGCGTCAAGCTGAATGGCCGTCGAGAATATGCAGGGATTGCATCGAGAGCCTTGCTGTCAGCCCTTCGCCATCAAATGCGAATTCGCAGGCGCCTCCGAGCGACCGGCTCATCCGGTCCAGCAGTTCGGTTCCAAATCCGGTCCTTTCAGGCGGAGTGACGGCCCGGCCGGCTTTTTCTCTCCAGACCAGCGATAGCATCGATTCGCCGTCTTCCACGGGCACAACGTCCCATGATAGTTTCAGCATCCCCGACTGGTTGCTGAAGGCGCCGTGCTTGACCGCATTGGTTCCGAGCTCATGGAGGATCAGGTTGAACGGGATGAGGCCGTTGGGACTGATTGTCAGATTCGGCCCCTCAAGCGTTACGCGTTCGGATTCCATAAGGCCCAGGGGTTCCAGCGCCGACTGGACCGCCGTTCTGACCGAGATCCGTTCGCCTTCGACCACTCCGCGGAGCAATGTGATCGAATGGCTCAGGCCGTTGACCCTGTTGCGCAGCTGATCGGCGAGTTCCCCGGGTGTCGAAGCATGCTTCTGCAGCATCGAGACAAGGCCATTGATGGTTGCCATCAGGTTCTTGAGCCGATGGTCGACCTCCGCCGACACAAGTTGCTGGATTTCCAGCGCCGCCGTGAGCGCTTCGGCTGAACGGGCCTGCGCGCCCAGGGCGCGAAGGGCCAGATACAAAAGCCCGATGTCGGTGGCGACAACGAAGACATAAAAGGCAAGCGCGGTCGCGGCGGGGCCGTCGACCGAAAAGCTCTCCAAAGGCTGGATGAACCAGTACCACGAGACCAGTCCCGAGAGGATGCCGGCCGTGATCGCCGGAAAGATGCCCCATACAAAGCCGGTGATCACGACACACGGGAAAAAGGTGAGATAGGGAAAGCCCGGTGGCAGCATTGGATCGAGGTAAAACCGCAAGCCCAGGGCGAGGGAGGTCATGGCAAGGGCGGCCAACTGGCCGACAGCCATGCTGGACGAGACAGGACCATGGACAGCATTGCGGAAGGCAGGCAGGGCAAACAAGGCACGCAGGACGCTTGTTTGTTCGGCTTTTCCTTTTAATCTGTCTTCCATGAAACCTAATTCTCTTCAAATTGCCCGAAGGCTGTTGGCTAAGCGCCATGAAAGCGAGAAGTTTGAATGGGTGCCGTTCTAGCAAGATCGTCCGGTTTTGCGCAACTTTTTTGGTGACGGGTTTTGTCGGATCAACACTTTGACCTGAAGCATTCGCGGGGCGAGGCCGAGCGTCGCCATCGCGCCTGGCGGGGATTTTCGGTTGAACACGTCATCCCCGCCCGCGGCGACAGCTTTGACTACAAATGGCAAAGCGATCTGCATTTTTGTGCGGTCCATGACATCGTGCTCAAGGACGGCGGCATTCAAGCTGGAAATGATCGGGAGGATCATAGGAGAGACCTTCGCGGCCTGCTGACCCATGTTCCGGCGGGGGCTGACGTCGAGGGGTGGTCGGAGCTTGCCGGGCGGCGAAACGCCTACACCGCGATCTACTTCAATCCGGGCGTGTTGCATGAGGAGCTCGATCAACGGTTCACCGACGACAGGGATGTGCGGCTGTATTTCCGCGATCCCGAACTCGCGGGCTTTCTGCAGCGCTTTTCGAGAGTGCTCGCGCCGGGGCATGAGGTCGATGATCTCTTTGCCGAGACCCTCGGACTGATGACAGTGCTGAGCCTGCAGAACCGCGAAATGGGGCAGGCGGCCCAAAATCGTGTCTTGTCTCACCGCGCTACCGCGCGGGTTGTCGACTATGTTGATGCAAACCTGGCCGGCCCCATCAGCCTGGAGGACCTTGCTGCGGAGGCCGGATTGAGCCGGTATCACTTCAACAGGGCATTCAAGGCCGATATGGGAGAAAGCCCCTATCAGTATGTTCTCAGGCGGCGCATCGAGCACGCCCGGCTTCTGCTTGAAGAGCGCCGGTTGAGTCTCGGCGAGGTCGCGGCAGCGGTGGGCTTTCGAGACGCCTCGTATTTCCAGAGAGCCTTCAAGGCCCGCACCGGCATGAACCCTTCCGAATTTGCCAGAAAGCTCCGCTGAGTCTGGTTGGGTCGGCAGGGTCCGGGCACATGTCGGCAGTTGACCGGGCTTCCTGGTCCCCGTTCCGCGTGGGCGGGCTCCGGGGCAAGCAAGAAATCTCGCATATTGTTGACCCGTGTGTTTCTTTCTTTCCCGGGCGCGATTTGCTAGTGTCCGCGGCGAGAATGTTTTGTAGTGAACGCGGGCCGTTTTCCGGCTGGCAGATTGATCCAGGTGGGGCATGACTGAAACAAGGACTGGCAGGAAGATGCGTATTGGCGTTGCAATGGTCGCGGTTGCTGTGGCCGTCACGGGTGTTGTGGCCTCGCCGCCTCCGGCAAATGCCCAGAACCTGCTCGAAATGCTGTTCAAGAGCCCCGAACAGCGTCAACGTGAGCGTGCCGCGGCTGAACGCGCCCGCCAGCAGGCGCAGGCCCCCAAGCCGAAGCCGGTCCGCATCTCGGGCCCCCGCTACTATAATTATAAAGCTGACGAGCTGGTCAGCGTCGATTTCGGAAAGATTGCCGACCCCGTGGTCACCGGCGCAATCGGCGACATGGGGCTGGCGCCGCTCGGGATCGACACTTTCGCCGAAGGACGCCCGGTCCTCGACGAGCTTTCGGTTCGCGCGCTTCCCGAAGCGGCGGAAGCCGTTGTCGCCCACTACTCAGAGCATCCCGAATACAACTGGGTTGCGGGAACCGCGGTCACGGACCGGGCGCGCGCCGTTGTCGCCGTGCTCGAGGCCGCCGACGCTGTGGGTCTGTCCGCGGACGACTATGCCGTCGCGGTTCCTCAGGATGCTTTCGACGTGACGCAGGGCACCGCGCGCCAGCAGGAACTGATGGCGTTCGAAATGCGGCTGTCGCTGGCGGTTGCCAGCTATATCCTCGACGCCAGCCGCGGCCGCGTCGATCCCAACCGGATTTCTGGCTATCACGATTTCAATCGCAAGAGCCCGGATCTCGTCGCCCATCTCGAGGCACTGTCCAGGGCTGACGATCCGGCGGAAGCGCTTATGGCGCACAATCCGCAAGGGGCGCATTTCGAAGCGCTGGTGACCGAACTCGAGCGTCTGAAAGCGCTCGACGACGCCGACCGCATCGACATTGCCGAAGACATCATGCTTCGGCCCGGCCAGGCCAATCCGGAATTGGCCAACGTGATGGCGGCGATCGAGAAGAAGGCGAGCGACGAACTCAAGGAAAAGCATGCGCTGCTGTTTGCGAGTTACGCCGGCAAGCCCGAGTATGACGAGGAACTGGTCGGTCTGGTCAAGGACTTCCAGAAGGAACTCAACCTGGCCACGGACGGTGTTGTCGGTCCTGCGACACGGCGCGCAATGGTCGGGATCACCAATGCCGACAAGATCCTGAAGGTGCAGCTTGCCATGGAGCGGGCGCGCTGGCTTCCGGGTGTTCTTGCGCCGCGCCGCGTGTTCATCAACCAGCCGGCCTACACCGCAAGCTATTTCGAGGGCGGAAAGCACGAGCTTTCAATGCGCGTGGTCGTCGGCACCAAGCGAAACCAGACCTATTTCTTCGACGACGAGATCGAAACGGTGGAGTTCAATCCCTACTGGGGTGTGCCGCAGTCGATCATCTTCAACGAGATGGTGCCAAAGCTCCGGCGCGACCCCTCCTATCTCGACCGGGCGGGCTATGAACTTACGGTTGGCGGCAAGCGGGTGTCCTCGAGCAACGTCAACTGGTCCGCCGTCGGCTCGGGCAGCCGCATCGGCGTGCGTCAGCCGCCCAGCAGCGCCAATGCGCTTGGCGAACTAAAGATCCTGTTCCCCAACAGCCATGCCATCTACATGCACGACACGCCGTCCAAATCGCTGTTCGAGCGTGACACCCGTGCGTACAGCCATGGCTGCATTCGCCTGCAGGATCCGCGCGCGATGGCCGCCAAGGTCCTCGGCACATCGGTCGATGACATTCGCCAGCACATCGCCGGGGGGCAGAACAAGCCGGTGACCGTGCCGGAGCAGATTCCCGTGCATGTCGCCTACTTCACCGCCTGGCCCGATGAGACCGGCAAGGTGAAGTTCTACGCCGATGTCTATGACCGCGACAGCTATCTGCGCAAGGCGATCGAGGCCACGCGGGAGGTGCGCGCCGGCTCCTGAGCGAGAGCAACCAAGGCGCTGCGTTGCCGGAATCCGGCCTGATTGCCGTATCGGTATCGCCAGTTTGATCCGTGTCACATTGCGGCCGGGCGCTTATTGCTAAGGGAGGATACCGGTGCGGCTCGGCCGCGCCCGTCGAACCTCGGAGCGAAAACGCCATGAAGATCGGAATCGTAGGAAGCGGAATGGTCGGCAGTGCCGCCGGTTATGCGATGGCGCTGATGGGGGTGGGCACCCGGATCGTCCTTGTCGACGCCGAACCCGCAATGGCGCGCGCCCAGGCGCAGGACATTGCCCATGCGACGCCGTTTGCGTCCACCGTCGCCATCCATGCGGGCGATTACACCGACCTCAAGGATGCCGCGGTTGTCGTGATCGCCGCCGGCGTCAGCCAGAAACCCGGCGAAAGCCGTCTGGCGCTGCTCGAGCGCAACGTCGCGGTGTTCCAGTCCGTGATTTCCGGGATCATGCAGCACGCCCCGAATGCGATCCTGCTTATTGCCAGCAATCCCGTCGACGTGATGACCTTTGCCGCGCAGCGCATATCCGGCCTGCCGCCCGAGCGGGTGATCGGATCGGGCACCATTCTCGACACCGCCCGCTTCCGCAGTCTGCTGGGGGAGCATCTCGCGATTGCGCCATCCTCCATTCACGCCTATGTCCTGGGTGAGCACGGCGACAGCGAGGTCGCGGTCTGGTCGAGCGCCATGGCCGGCAGCGTCCCGATCATCTCCTTTGCGGATCAGATCGGCCGGCCGCTTGATGCGGGCGCGCGCGAGCGCATCGCCGAGGAGGTCCGCAGCGCCGCCTACACCATCATCGAGGGCAAGGGCGCCACCTGGTACGGCATCGGGGCGGGGCTTGCGCGGGTGGCGAGATCCATCATCGATGACGAGAACGCGCTTTTCAGCGTTTCGCAGGTCAGCGAGGAAGTGGAGGGCGTGTCTGATGTGGCGCTGTCGCTGCCGCGCATCGTCGGCGCACGCGGTATCGTCGCCAACCTTATGCCCGATCTCGATGAAGGCGAGCGGGCAGCACTGAAGCGCAGCGCCGTTGTGATCTCGGACTATACGTCGAAGCTTGGGTTCTAACGGAGGGGGTCATACCTCTTCGGTCACCACCCGCCCCAAAATCTCGTCCGCTGTTGCCTTCGAGCACAGTTCGGTGGCCGGGGTAAGCACGGCAGAGCCGGCGGCTGCCACGCCGTGGTGGACGGCGTCGCGGAAATTGTTGCCGGCCGCGAGCTGCATTGCGATTGCCGCAACCATGCTGTCGCCCGCGCCCACGGCGCTCACCGCCTCGAGCTTCGGCGGGCGGACGAAGAACCGCTCGGAAGCCGAGACGCCGACAGTTCCTTTCGCACCCATCGACATCACCAGATGGTCTGCCACGCCGCGCGCCACCAGATCCCGACCGTAATCGGCGAGGTCCGCCGGATTGGCAAAGTTCCTGCCGGAGACTTCATGCGCTTCGGCGCCATCCATCCTGAGCAGGAAGATGGGTGGGCCGGGATTGGCGGCGGCCTCCGTAAGTGCCGGGCCCGAGGTGTCGACGATCAGCCGTGCGTCCTGTCCGGCCGCCGTGCGGTTAAGCTGAACGGCGATGTCTGCCGGCACGCCGCCGGGGATGCTGCCCGACAGTACGGCCAAGCAGTTGCCGGCCAATTGGCCCTCCAGCCGGTCGAGCAGGCGCTCGGTCTGGTCGGCCGGCCAGTCGGGGCAGGGGAGTTGAAACCGGTACTGCTTTCCGGTCGATGTTTCGCTGACGGCGATCGACTGCCGTGTGTTGCCCGCAACCCCGAATGCCTCGACTTCGATCTTCTCGTCATCGAGCATCGCCCGGAACGCTTCGCCGGTTTCGCCGCCGAGCGCCACGAAGGCCCGGGAGACGCCGCCGAGGCGCTGGATCGCGCGGCTGACATTGACGCCGCCGCCGCCGGGATCGTAGCGCGGTTCGGTGCAGCGCAGTTTCGGCCCGGGGGTTACAGTGCCGACGGACGTCGATACGTCGAGTGCAGGATTGAGCGTGATGGTCAGAATCTCGGACATGGCGGGACCATCTCACGGCTGACGGGGAAATTTCAATCATTCCCGTCAGCCCTATCGATCAATCGAAGCTCAGCCCTTTTCCGCTTCCGCGACATTCTGCTTGACCGCGACGAAGCTGTCCGGAGTCACGGAAATCGTGTCGATACCGGCCTTGACCAGAAGTTTGGCAAAGGCCGGGTTGTTCGACGGGGCCTGACCGCACAGCCCCACCTTGGCGCCCGCTTCGTGGGCGCGGGCGATCAGCGTTTCGATCATCCAGATCACCGCGGGATCGGATTCATCGAAGACATCGGCGAGTTCACCCGAATCCCGGTCGACGCCGAGCGTGAGCTGCGTCAGGTCGTTGGAGCCGATGGAGAAGCCGTCAAAGCGTGTTGCGAATTCGGCCGCGCGGATGACGTTGGACGGGATCTCGCCCATCACATATACCTGCAAGCCGTTCTCGCCTCGCTTGAGACCGTTTTCAGCCATGACGCCGAGCACCTTGTCGGCTTCGGCCGGCGAGCGGCAAAACGGGATCATGACGACAACGTTATCGAAGCCCATGTCTTCGCGAAGCATCCTGATCGCCTTGCATTCGAGCGCGAAGCCTTCCCGGTAGGCGTCGGAATAGTAGCGCGACGCTCCCCTGAAGCCGATCATCGGGTTTTCCTCCTTCGGCTCGAAGGCGTGCCCACCCAGCAGCTCGGCATATTCATTGGTCTTGAAGTCGCTCATCCGAACGATCACCGGTTTCGGATAGGCGACGGCTGCGATGCGCGAGAGCCCGCGCGCCAGCGTTTCGACGAAGTAATCGCTCTTGTTGTCGTACCTGCGGGTCAGCACCGCGATTTCGGCCTTGGCATCCTCGTCCTTGAGCGTGTCGAAATTGACCAGCGCCATGGGGTGTACCTTGACCGCGGAGTTGACCACGAACTCCATGCGCGCAAGCCCCACCCCGTCCGCCGGAAGGCGCCACCATCGGAAGGCGGCGGACGGATCGGCGAGATTGAGCATGATCCTCGTCTTGGTGTCAGGCACATGGTCGAGATGGACATCCTCCACCTCGTATTCGGCAATGCCCTCGTACACCGCGCCTTCCTCGCCTCCGGCACAGGAAATGGTGACCTCCTGCTGATCGTGCAGGATATGGGTGGCGTCTCCGGTGCCGACGATTGCGGGCAGGCCGAGTTCACGGCTGACAATGGCGGCATGGGATGTGCGTCCGCCATGGTCGGTGACGATCGCCGCCGCCCGCTTCATGATCGGCACCCAGTCGGGGTCGGTCGTCGATGTCACCAGAATGGATCCGTCGACAAAGCTGTCGATGTCACGCACATTTTCGATCAGGCAAACCCGGCCCGCCTTGACCGCCGAGCCGACGCTCAGGCCGGTCAGCAGCGTCTTGCCGGTCTTGTGAACCGTGTAGGATTTGAGCGCGGTCACGTCGGCGCGCGACTGAACCGTTTCGGGCCGGGCCTGGACGATGTAGAGCTTTCCGGTCTCTCCGTCCTTGGCCCATTCCATGTCCATCGGCTGGCCGTAGTGTTTCTCGATCGTGGCGGCCTGACGGGCAAGTTCGAGGATCTCGTCGTCTGACAGCACATAAGCGCCGCGTTCGGCCTTCGATGTGGGTACGTTCTTCGTCTCGCCGCCCTCCGCTCCGGCGTAGATCATCTTGATTTCCTTGGCGCCGCAGGTTTTCTCGACGATCGGCTTCAGGCCCGGGTTCTCGAGCAGCGGCTTGTAGACCTCGTATTCGTCCGGGGTGACGGCGCCCTGGACGACGTTTTCGCCAAGGCCCCAGGCGGCGTTGATCAGAACGACCTTGTCGAAGCCGGATTCGGTGTCGATGGAGAACATCACGCCGGAGCCGCCGATATCGGAGCGGACCATCAGCTGCACACCGATCGAGAGCGCCACCTGGTTGTGGTCGAACCCCTTGAGCTTGCGGTAGGTGATCGCCCGGTCGGTAAACAGCGAAGCATAGCAGCGCCGGCAGGTTGCCAGCAGCGCAGCCTCGCCGCGGACATTCAGGAAAGTCTCCTGCTGGCCGGCAAAGCTTGCATCGGGCAGGTCTTCCGCCGTTGCCGAAGAGCGGACCGCGACCGAGAGCTCATCATGGCCGGTGCGTTCGGCCAGTTCCCGGTAGGCCGAGAGGATGGCCTCGCGGATGTCTTCGGGCCAGTCGCCCGCGACGATCGCCGCGCGCACGGCGGATCCGGTTTCGGCCAGCGTCCGCTTGCCCGCATCAAGCTGGTCCATGGCATCGGCAATCACCTGATTGAGATTGTTCGCCTTGATGAATGCGCGGAAGGCGTCGGATGTCGTCGCGAAGCCCGGAGGGACCGAAATTCCCTTCTGGCCGAGTTGCTGAACCATTTCGCCCAGCGACGAATTCTTGCCGCCGACCAGGCCGACATCGCCGCGTGAGAGATCTTCAAACCAGATAACGTTCCTGTTGGCTGCTGACATGGGGGTCTCCAGTTGGCTGGTTGCGACAGGCAGGACAGGGGCGACTATAGAAAGAGGCTGACAGGCTGCCTTGACATGCGTCAACGCGAACCGGTCTCGCGTGTCTTTCGGGCTGTAAATCTGCCCGGGCGAGGAGCCTCGATTCCGGAAGGAACCTTTGCCGATCCGACACATTGTGCAATTGTAATATAATGGAGGCGAACTTGACCCTGACCAAGACGAGCCCGTCACGCGGCAAAGATTCCGCCGAGGTGACGGGTTTTTACGACGAACCCACCGGCAGCATCCAGTATCTGGTCTCGGATCCGCAAACAGGACGTGGCGCGGTGATTGACGCCGTGATGGGTTTCGACCCGGCGCATGCCGTCACCGATACCGAAGTTGCGGACGCTATCCTCGATCATGCGGACAAGGCCGGCATCACGATCGACTGGATCCTCGATACCCATCCCCATGCCGATCACCTGATGGCCTCTGCCCATCTCAAGCAGACCCTCGGGGTCCGGAACGCGATTGGCGAGAAGGTGGTCGAGATCGCCGAACTCTGGCGGGATCTTTATCATTTGCCGGGCGCGTTTGACCCTTCGCGGGATTTCGACCGGCTGTTTGCGCACGGCGACACATTCGAGATCGGTTCGCTTCCGGTCAGCGTCATGCTGACGCCGGGGCATACGCTCGGCTCGATCACCTATGTCGTCGGCTCGGATGCGGCTTTCGTCAACGACACGTTCATGCAGCCCGATGTCGGGACCTCGCGGGCGGACTTTCCGGGCGGGTCGGCCGCCACCCTCTATGACAGCCTCCAGTCAATCCTGGCGCTTGGCGATGACACACGGCTCTTTGTCGGCCACGACTACGGCACCGACGAGCGTGAACAACCGGCATGGGAATCCACCGTCGCCGAACAGCGCCGCGACAACGCCCATATCGGTGGCGGTGTTGCCCTCGAGGCCTATGTGGAAAGGCGCGAAAGCCGCGACAGGACGCTCGGGCTGCCCGACAGGATGCTCCATGTGCTGCAAATGAACCTTCGAGCAGGCCTTGCCCCGGCGCCGGAGGACGATGGACACAGTTACCTCAAGATTCCCCTCAACCGGTTCCCCAAGGAGACATCATGAAAACCGAATCCACAGCAAACGGCACCCTCGAACACTGGACGCCACAGGAAGTTGCCGAGGCTTTCGCCCGCGACGAAATCGTCCTTATCGATGTTCGCACGCCGCAGGAATACGGTTTCGAACGCATCGACGGTGCGCTGCTCGCCCCCATGCAGGCGTTCGATGCCCGGCACCTGCCGGGACAGGAGGCAAAACGCATCGTCCTTCATTGCGGCTCGGGTGTGCGGTCGAAAAAGGTTGCCGAGATGTGCCAGCAGGCCGGTTTTGACCGGATCGCCCATATGGAAGGCGGCTTCGGAGCCTGGAAGGAAGCAGGGCTCGCCTATACTGGCACCGACATGACGACCGGCGCGCCGAAACAGATGCAGAAATCCGGCTGACCCCGGTTTCATTCGGTCCGAAACAGCTGGGGCAGGGTGCTGGAGACACCCTCTCCAGTCCCGGTGCGCGTCGTGACCGTGCCGCAGTTCAAAGCATCTGTGCTTTTTCCACCAAGTCCTGTTTTGACGGATAGGCGGAGATGTCAACGCCTTGCTCCTCGAGTGCCTGGCGCAATTCGTCCTCATCCAGCGCCTTGATCGCTTCGGCTGTCATCTTCATGAAGTTGATCTTGCGTTTTACCGCCGGATTGAGTTCTCCGAAGGCGCTTTGGCTTTCGAAGCCGAATTCCCGGGCATACTTCTCCATGAAGAAATGAAGGAACGTGTTGAGTGCCGGCCGGACCCGCGGGTCTTGCGTCATGTGCTCGCTTGAGGGGTCGAGCGTGTCCACCATCAGCGCGGTCCAGCGCTCAGCGCCCTTGGCGTTCATCAACTGCATCGCATTGTGGGTGTGGTGGAAATTGAGCCGGAAATCCGCGCCATGATAATAGGGCCCGCCACCCATCACGTCGGCCCACATCGAGGCCTGGGTGATGACGTGGTGCTCCACTCCACCGACGCGGGCGAAGACGGAAACGAACCACTCCTCGTCGGCAAACACGCGCTCATAGAAGTTGCGGACGATGGCGAGGATGCGATCCGGGCCGAGCACCGAAAACAGCTGCCAGAACTGGATCGGCTGCCTGATATCATTGGACGCTTCCAGCGCGACAATCGGCGCCATCCTGTGCGCCTGGACGGGAAGCAGCTTCTTATCCACGGCGTGGGCAATGTAGCTTCGCTGGATGCTCTCGGTCATATAGCCGAGCTGGACCGGAAAGTCAGGGTAATTGAATGCGCTCACGCGTCGTGTCCTGGTCGAAAGAAAAACGGGGGATGTGGAACAGAACCCCATGTGCGCACTTTGAACGGGTATAACAAGGTTCCGGCCTCATCCGGTTCCGCCAACGGAGACGATCTTCATGGCCCATCATCATCACCATGCCGACGCCGAAGGCGGCGATTCCCGCATTTTCTGGGCTGTTCTGGTCAATCTCGGGCTGACGGTGGCGCAGATTATCGGCGGTGTGGTGTCGGGCAGCCTGGCGATGATCGCCGATGCCATTCACAATCTCTCCGATGCCCTGTCGCTGGTGATTGCGTTTTTTGCGCGGAAGATTGCGCGGCGGCCGCCGGACCAGACCATGACCTTCGGATATGGCCGCGCCGAGATCGTCGCCGCGCTCATCAACTACACCACGCTCATCGTCATCGGACTTTATCTCATCTACGAAGCCGTCATGCGCTTCATCGAGCCTCAGGGCGTCGACGGATGGCTCGTTGTGATCATCGCGGGCGTAGCGCTTGCGGTGGACCTCGTCACCGCGCTGCTGACATGGTCTCTGTCCCGTGAGAGCCTCAACATTCGTGCGGCCTTCCTGCACAATCTCGCCGATGCGCTCGGCTCGCTCGCGGTGATCTTCGCCGGCACGCTGATCATTCTTTTTGACTGGCGGATCATCGACCCGATCGTCACGCTGCTGATTGCCGGATATATTCTCTGGATGTCGGCGTCGGAGATTGGCGGCGTCATCCGCATCCTGATGCTCGGCAGCCCGCCCGAGATCGATGCGGGCAGGGTGCTGTCCCGGCTCAAGTCAGTCGACGGCATCGCAGGCGCGCATCATCTTCATTTGTGGCAAATGCAGGAGCATGAGGCAGCGCTCGATGTTCATCTGGTGATCGGAAGGAACCGGTGGAGCGAGGCCGACGCCATCAAGAGCGTGGTCAGGCAGTGCCTGCAAACGGAATTCGGCATTCGCCACACGACGCTGGAAATCGAATGCTCCAACCATGCCTGCACTGATGCGAATGCCATCGGCGGGTGAGCCAGAGGCCTGTGAACGGGCAGCCCGGCAGAATCGTCTGGCCGGTGGCTGCCGGCCAGGAGCCGGATACCAAACAGCCTCCAAAGCCGCGAGGCCCTGGAGGCTGTCCTTGGGTGCTGAAACGATGGTCTAAATCGCGTCCCGAAGCTTGAGAGCGGTTGTCAGGCGGCCTTCATGGGCTCGACCGGCTTGCCCGCCACGGATTTTTCGACGGCCTCGAAGGCCCATTTCTTGATCTGTTCCTCAAGTTCCTCGTTGCGCTGGCGCAGCGTCTCGATTTCCCCATCGACCTTCTCGCGCTCGGCCTGATGGATCACTTCGAGCTCGGCCTCGAGTTCCTTGATGCGCTCCTTGAGGCTTTCGTTGGTCTGGCCGCCGAGCGAATCGAGCTGGTTCTGAAGTGCGATGATCTGCGAGGTGGCCTTGGACTGGAACTCCTGCAGGGCGGTGAGCTGTGCGCTGTCGGCACCACCTGCCGCGCCGGATTTTCCGCCCATGACGATCCCTGCAATTGCCAGCATGGCCCAAAGCGGCACGAGGCCGATGGCCAGTCCCTTGAGGGTATGGTGCAGCCCGATCTGGCCGACATCATACATCGATGCAAAGAAAACCGCGGCCAGAACGACCGAGATCACGGACAGCAGCTTTGGAACCAGAGCCGCAATTCCGGGTTTCGTGTCGGGCGTCTTGCCCTTTTCTGCCTTTTTCGCCGCCACAGCCTGCTCCTTACGCAAATGCTCAAAAAAGCCCTTGGGCCGACGGGCGCAACGGGTGCGTCATCATGAAAATGCGCACATCCGGCAACGCCGTCTGAATTTCGGGTTGATTGTCATGACCGGGACCAGATGTGATCGAACCGGCCGGCGCGGGACCGCGTCATGCTCGTCCCCGGAGGACGCCCGCAGCGCTACGATAAGCCGGAGGGGTTTAAGGAAAGGTGAAACCGGTGGCGGAAAGCACCATGGGATCGGTGTCCGACAAGCCGCCGGGCGAAGCGACCGAAGAGGGCACTTCGCAAGCCGGTTTATTGCGCGGGGCAGGGGTCAACTGTCCTGCAAGCCGCCATCTTCCGAGTAGCGCTGGTGAAGCGCTGAAGCCGGTACATCGAGCGTCCAGACGAGGCCTTCACTCCGGTAGTCGAGCTCCGTGGTTCCACCAAGGGAACTGCTTGTATGACCGAGCAGAATTCGTGTTCCGAAACTGGTCTTTTCGGGAACCGAGACCGGCGGTCCGCCCTGTTCGCGCCAAGTGAGCTTGAGCCGGGCGGGATCTTCGTTGTCGTCGAGCGTCCAGGTGATTTCCACCCGTCCGGAGGCGACGCTGAGCGCGCCGTGCTTGGACGCATTTGTGGCGAGCTCATGAAACGCCATGCCAAGATGCTGCACCACGTCGGGGCCGAGTTTCACCACCGGACCTGCCAGGATCACACTGGTGCCGATCTGGGCAAATGTCGAAAGATGGTTTTCTATGAGGTCGCGCATCGTCACGCTGTTGCTGTCACCCGATGTCAGCAGGTCTATCGAGCGGCCGAGGCCCTGAATGCGTTCCGTCGCGGTGCGGACGAGTTGCTGTGGCGTCTCGGCATGCTTGGCGCTCTGCCGCAGGATCGCAAGGACCACCGCGATGAGATTCTTGGTCCTGTGCGCCAGTTCGCCCATGACGAAGCCGAGCTGCTCGTCCTTGGTGCTTCTGTCATAGGATGCGGTCGACAGCGCGCGTGCGACGAGGTCAATCTCCCGGATGCGCGTTTCCACCGGCGGGACGATGTTGCCGCGTCCCAGATCGAGCGCCATCTGGGTCATGCCGCGGACTTCGCGCTTGAGGAGCCGGGAGGCGGCATAGATGACGACAATGCAGACCACCAGCAGCGTGAGTGTGCCCCCCAGGAGCATCTTCCATGTCTCGACGATGGGTTTTTGCGCGGAGGAGAGCGGACCCCAAACTGCAATATTCCAGGATGTTCCCCTGACCGGGGAATAGGCGAAGACCTGCTCGTCACTGTCTTCGAAGTGCACCACCCTTGGACCGTCGCTCAAGTCGAGGTTGCCGAATTGGTCGGGAAGCAGTCCCCGGTCACCGCGCTCCATCGTCTCCGGTCCGTCGGCGAAAAGCACATTGTCTTGGCCATCCACGATTACCGCCGACCACCCGGCAGACAGCGGAACCTGCGACACTGATGCGGCAAGATCGTCGACATTCATGGTGGTGACCAGCATGCTGGCTTGCGATACGGTCCCCTCGTTGATCGGATCGAGCACGTTGAAGACCCATTTGCCGCTGGTCCGTCCCATGAAGAAATCGGAGACGATTGTTCGGCCTGCCTCCAGCGCGCGCTGAAAGCCGTCCTTGTCCGAGATCGTTCCGAGCTCCTCGCCATAGGCGACACGGGTGTTGAGCAGTTGCCGGCCGTCCCTGTCGGTCACGATCACGAACTGGCCGGTGCCCTGAAGGGCATATTGGCTGCGACGGTGAAACGTCTCCAGATCGCCGGCGGCAAGATCCTCGGTCGAGGACAGCAGGCTCAGCGTGGTCTTCATGCTTTCGATAAGCGCTTCGACGGTGTGGGAAATGCTCTGGGCGGAACGCAATGTCTGGCGGTCCACCGCGTCGGTGGCATTTTGCTGCAACTGGGCGGCCAGAAACCACAGGAACAGGCAGAACGGAGCCACAATGCCCAGCAAGGCCAGTCCCAGCCAGGTTGAGATCGAATGACTCCGGTGCATGAACGTTCCTCGAAGACTAGGTGTCGGAATTTATTCGGATGAATGCGCAGGTCAATGCAAACTGACAGGGCGGTTTGTCAGGAATCGAATGCGCCGGTTAAAGAAAGTCCGCGCCCGATGCCTGCCATTCGTGTCCGGAATTGGGCATGAGGTGCAATTCGGACTCTCGATTTCCGAAATTCCCTTCGTGTTGCTGTGATGCCGACCGGCTGTCGCGTGAACATCAGGCCATTGCCCGGCATGCGCCACAGGCCAATTCGCTTCTACAATACCAGTATAAAGATGGTGGGCGCGACAGGGATTGAACCTGTGACCCCTGCCGTGTGAAGGCAGTGCTCTCCCGCTGAGCTACGCGCCCGTTGTCGCGCGGGCTTGTTGTCCCCGGGGCGAACGGTGTGCGGGGTATAAGCGGACCGGCGGCCCGTCGTCAAGCCGCAGAGTGAGGCTCCCGACCGGTTTTTGCGGTCGGTTCGCTCAGGCTCGTCAGCCGGTCGCGGGCGCGGCGACAAGGCGTCTGACGAGCTCCGTATCCAGTTCGTCGAAATGCGAGATCACCACATCCGGCGAAAAGCTCTCGACGGGTTTGTCCGAATAGCCGAACGGCACGCCGATGGCCGGAATTCCGGCATTCTGTGCCGCGAGAATGTCGTTGACGCTGTCGCCGATCATCACTGCCGCGCGGACGCTTCCGCCGGCGCGCTCGATGGTTCCGAGAATGTGGTCGGCATGGGGCTTGCGCACGGCGAAGGTGTCGCCGCCGGTGATGGCGGCGAAGCGTGAGGTCAGATCCAGGCTTTCCAGCAACTGTCGCGCCAGCCGCTCGGTCTTGTTCGTGCACACGGCCAGCCGCATGCCTGCCGTTTCAAGCCGGTCAAGCGCGTCGATAAGACCCGGGTAGGGTTTCGATTGTCCCGGCATCTGCCGGGCGTAGTGCGTCAGAAAAGCTTCGAGTGCTGTCTCGAGCTGCTCGGGCGAGCCCGGATGGCCATGCATCGACCAGGCCCGCTCGATCATGACCTTGGCGCCCTGGCCGACCAGCCAGGTGACATCGTCAAAGGTGACATGCGGGTGGCCGTTCATGTCCATGACATGGTTGAGGCTGTCGATGAGATCGGGCGCCGTGTCGACAAGGGTCCCGTCGAGGTCGAAGATGACAAGTGGTTGGCTCATCGCAGTCCCGCATTCCTTTGCCGCCGGTGGATTGTGCGGACCCCTGTAGCAGCCGCATCGGATGCGGGCAATCGCGATCAGCATCGGGCTACCGGGACCTCCGAATGCCCGTTGAAAACGGCGAAATGGGGCGAGCAGGCAGCGGAATGGGCCATGTGGCCGCAACAGGCGACATGGCGGGCTTTGCCTCCCGCGCCTTACATGCTAACAGGCGGACCGGTATCAACAACGACGGCAGGCTGGCATGGATGCCACGCAACTCAAGATCCAGGCCGCAAAGGCCGCTCTCGACCATGTCGAGGACGGAATGCGGCTTGGAATCGGCACCGGATCGACCGCAGACGAATTCGTCCGGTTGCTCGCCGAAAAGGTCGCCGACGGATTCAAGGTCCACGGGGTTCCGACCTCCGAGCGCACCGCGCGCCTTTGTGTCGAACTCGGGGTTCCGCTCTATTCGCTCGATGACATGCCCGAACTCGATCTGACGATTGACGGGGCGGACGAGATCGATGGTGCGCTCACCCTGATCAAGGGCGGCGGTGGCGCTTTGCTGCGCGAGAAGATCGTGGCCGCCGCATCCTCGCGCGTCATCGTGATTGCCGATGAATCCAAGCTTGTCGAAACCCTCGGCCAGTTTCCCCTTCCGATCGAGGTGGCGCAGTTCGGGATGGTGGCGACAAAGAAGGCCGTCGAGCGCCTTGCGTCAAAACTGGGGCTGACCGGATCCATCGATCAGCGCAGCGACAAGGATGGCGCCTACCTCACCGATGGGGATCATTTCATCCTCGATGCATCTTTTGGCCGCATTCCCGATGCAGAAGCGCTCGCTAACGGGCTCGCTGCGATTCCGGGCGTGGTCGAACACGGATTGTTTCTCAATATGGCAAGCGCCGCTATCATCGCTTCACCGGGCGGTGCGCGTACGTTGCTTGCAACAGACCCCTAACAGGAGTGAAACCGAAAATGATTAGTCACACCGGTCTCAAGCGTTTCGGCGCCGGGTTGATCGTCGCTTCCAGCCTCGTCTTTTCCGGCAGCGCGGTTCAGGCGCAGGAATTGAGCGAGTCGCATCTTGCGGCCGCGCGCGCGGCCATCACCGCGCTGCAGTCCACCGATCAGTTCGACGCCATCATCCCGGCCGCGGCGCAGGAACTCAAGGTTCAGCTGATCCGCGCCAATGGCGACCTTCAGGAGGTCATTTCCAACACGGTCGACGAGGAAGCGCTGAAGATCGTCAGCCGCCGCGGCGATCTGGAGCGGGAAGCCGCGCAGATCTACGCAAAGGCGTTCAGCGAGCAGGAACTCACAGCGATTGCCGATTTCTACAACTCGCCCGCCGGTCAGAAGCTGATCAACAACGGTCCGCTGGTCACCCGCGAACTGATCAAGTCTGCCGAGATCTGGTCGTCCGGAATTGGTCGCGATCTGGCGCAGAACGTCAACAAGGCGCTGCAGGAAAAGATCGGCGCCCGGCCGAAGCTCAACAGCACCGCCGAGGAATAGGCTTCCCAGCCGATCATGCGTCTTGAGTAACCGGCCATCACAATGTTGTGCAAGGCGTTCAATTCAAAGCCCGGGTGTCCAGCTCGGGCTTTTTGTTTCGGTTTCTCATGGCTACAACGTGCGGCGCGGCGGCGGTGCCTGGAATGAACAATCCGCTGCGTTCCGACTTTACTGATGGCGGCCTTTCTGCCGCCCGATGTTTATGAACCGAGGTTTTTGAAAGGACCGCCATCCATGAGCGAATTCGACTACGACCTGTTTGTGATTGGCGGCGGTTCCGGCGGCGTGCGCGCGGCACGACTGGCCGCGGGGCTGGGGAAGAAAGTTGCGATCGCGGAGGAATACCGGCTTGGGGGCACCTGCGTGATCCGCGGCTGCGTGCCCAAGAAGCTTTTTGTCTATGCGTCCCAGTTCTCAGAGCATTTCGAGGATGCGAAGGGCTATGGCTGGACGGTCGGCAAGTCCGAATTCGACTGGTCTGCCCTGGTCGCCAACAAGGACAAGGAAATCGAGCGGCTCGAGGGGCTTTATCATCGCGGCCTGGAAAATGCCGGCGCCGAGATCATCGCCTCGCGGGCGGAGCTGACCGGGCCGAACACGATCCATATCAAGGCTACGGGTCGGGACGTGACCGCGCGGCACATTCTCATCGCGGTTGGCGGCAAGCCCAATCCGCATGCCTCGCTGCCCGGCCACGAGCTTTGCATCAAGTCCAACGAAGTGTTTCACCTCGACACCCTGCCGAAGGCGATCATCATCGCGGGCGGCGGCTACATCGCGGTGGAGTTTGCCAACATCTTCCATGGGCTCGGCGTTGAAACGACCTTGATCTATCGGGGAAAGGAAATCCTGTCGCGCTTCGATATGGACATGCGCCGCGGCCTGCATGCCGCCATGGAGGAAAAGGGCATCCGGATCCTGTGCCACGAGATTTTCGACCGGATCGAACGCGGCACCGATGGCCGGCTTGTCGCTCATACCAACAACGGAAAGTCCCTGGTTGCCGACCAGGTGATGCTGGCGCTCGGCCGTGATCCGAACACCGATGGCCTCGGTCTCGAAGCTGCCGGAGTGGAGACCGGGCCCAAGGGCGAAATCCTGGTCGACGAGTATTCACGGTCCAATGTCGAAAGCATCTATGCGGTCGGCGACGTGACCAACCGCGTGGAGCTGACCCCGGTGGCGATCCACGAGTCGATGTGCCTGATCGATACGCTCTATAAGGACCGGCCGACATCTCCAGATCACGACCTGATCGCCACAGCAGTGTTCTCGCAGCCGGAAATCGGAACGGTCGGTCTCTCGGAAGATGAGGCGTCGAAGAAGTTCGACGAACTGGAGATCTACCGCGCCGAATTCCGTCCGATGAAGGCGACGCTGTCGGGACGTTCGGAAAAGACCGTCATGAAGCTCGTGGTCAATGCCGAAGATCGAAAGGTTCTCGGTGCGCATATTCTGGGCCATGATGCGGGCGAGCTGGCACAGATCCTCGGCATCGTTCTCAAGGCCGGCTGCACCAAGGACGATTTCGACCGCACCATGGCGGTTCACCCGACCGCGTCCGAAGAGCTGGTGACGATGTACCAGCCGAGCTACAGGGTAAAGGGCGGGGAGCGGGTCTGACCGCCGGTGACGGAAAACCGACTGGAAGCCTATGAACCGCGCCGCCTTTTTCGCTCACCTGACCGAAACCGATCCGCATCTGTTTCCTGATGGCATGTCTCAGGCACAGCAGGCAGGACTTTCGGTCAAGCTCGATGTCTGGTCGAAATGGTATGCGCGGGACCATCCGCTGACCTATCTCGCCGCCGCACTCGGCCAGATTCATCACGAGACCGGCGGACGCATGCAGCCGGTGCTCGAAGCCTTTGCGCCCGACCGGGCCAGCTCCGCCGAACGGCTGCAGAAGGCCTGGGACGAGGGCCGCCTCAAATGGGTGCGCGCACCCTACTGGCTGCCGGATGAAACCGGGCGCCATCCGGTTGGGGGAGGCGACATCCAGCTCACCCACCGGCGCAACTACTTGGCTGCCAATGCGGGGCTCTACCGCCGTTTTGCCGTCATGGTCGGGCTGGACGAGAATTACGATCTTATCCTTGATCCGGTCGTCTCGGCCCATGTGGCTTTCTCCGGCATGATCGAAGGCTGGTTCAGACCGTGCAGGCTCGACGATTTCCGCACCGCGTCAGGGCTTGACTATGCGGCCGCGCGCGACATCGTCAATGGCGATGCCGGCTTGATCGGCGAGCGGATTGGCCTTGCCTGCGCCACCTTCGAAGCGGCACTCAGGGCCGCGGGCGCGGATCGTGATTTCGGGCCTCCGCATGGCCCCGTAGATTGGCCGCGATCAGGCCCGGGTTTGGTTTGATGGCGGAAAAAGTTATAATTTGCAGTCTGTTGGACCTAAAATCCGAGACATTGATTCAGAGAGCTCAGAAAGTGATTCATGCGTAACGACAACAACGCCAATCCGGAAGACGCGCTGTCGCCGTTGGATTCAAATGAAGTCCATGGGCCGGCAGGCGGCGGGCTGGTTGCCTATTTCGGCTATGGTTCGCTGGTCAATCGGGCAACGCTCAGAACCGGCATCGTCGCCGCGCATCGCGCCCGGCTCAAGGGCTGGCGGCGATCCTGGCGGTCGCGACCCGATGGCGGCCCGTCGCCATCGCAAACCGCTGCCGCCGGCGTCACGCCGTCGTTTCTGACCGCGGGGCGGGCGGCAGATGCGGCCATCGACGGCTTGCTGATTGTCGACTACGCGCACAATCTCGCAGCCGTCGACGCGCGCGAGTTCCATTATCATCGCCGCCGGATCCGTCTCGAGGATCTCGACCTCGCCGAGCCTTCGGGTGTCGCCGGAAACGGGGAGCGCGAAGGGCAGGGGCTTGGCTCCGAAATTGCGCTTTATGTCTATGAGGGGCGCACCGATCTTCCGCATGCGCCCGCCCCGGCCCCGATCCTGCGGTCCTATCTCGATGCCGTCATGCAGGGTTTCCTGCGCGAGTTCGGCGAGGCCGGCCTGCACCGGTTCGTGGCCGAAACCGATGCGTTTCACACGCCGATACACGAGGACAGGGAAGCGCCGCTCTATCCCCGCGCAGTCACCCTGTCTGCGGACGAGGCGGATCTGTTCGAGACAGCGCTCGACGCGGTTGCACGCCCGGCCGGAAACTGATTCGTCCCGCCGGGTTTGCACGCGGCAAAACTATCGCTATAAGCCCGGGCTTATCAGACTAACGGGCGGGATGCCCTCAGATCACCGGTGAACGACATGGCACAGAACTGGACTCCGAAAAGCTGGCGCAACAAACCGATCCAGCAGGTCCCGGATTATCCGGACGCTCAGGCGCTCGAAGCCACGGAAGCGCGTCTGGCCAAGTTTCCACCGCTGGTTTTTGCGGGCGAGGCCCGGCGGTTGACCTCGGCGCTTGCCGGTGTGGCCGAAGGCAAGGGCTTCTTGCTTCAGGGCGGCGATTGCGCCGAGAGCTTCGCCGAGCACGAGGCCGACAACATTCGCGATTTCTTCCGCGTGTTCCTGCAGATGGCCGTGGTTCTGACCTTCGGCGCGCAGCAGCCGGTGGTCAAGGTCGGCCGCATTGCCGGCCAGTTCGCCAAGCCGCGCTCGTCCAACATCGAGAAGAAGGACGGCATCGAGCTGCCGAGCTATCGCGGCGACATCATCAACGGCATCGAGTTCGAAGAGAGCGCCCGTATTCCCAATCCGGAACGCCAGATCATGGCCTACCGGCAGTCGGCCGCGACGCTCAATCTTCTGCGCGCCTTCGCCCAGGGCGGCTACGCCAATCTGGACAATGTGCACCAGTGGATGCTCGGCTTCGTCAAGGACAGCCCGCAGGCCGAGCGTTACCGCAAGCTTGCCGACCGTATTTCCGAGACGATGGACTTCATGAAGGCGATCGGGATCAATGCCGACAACCAGTCCAATCTGCGCGAGACCGATTTCTTCACCAGTCATGAGGCGCTGCTGCTTGGCTATGAAGAGGCGATGACGCGCACCGATTCCACCTCGGGCGACTTCTACTCGACCTCGGGCCACATGATCTGGATCGGCGACCGCACGCGCCAGACCGACCATGCGCATGTGGAATACTGCCGCGGCATCAAGAACCCGATCGGGCTCAAATGCGGCCCGTCGCTGGATCCGGATGAGCTGCTCACGCTGATCGACATCCTGAACCCGGCCAACGAGCCCGGCCGTCTGACGCTGATTGCCCGCTTCGGCCACGACAAGGTGGCCGATCACCTGCCGAAGCTGATCCGCGCCGTCGAGCGCGAGGGCCGCAAGGTGGTGTGGTCTTGCGATCCGATGCACGGCAACACGATCACGCTCAATTCCTACAAGACGCGCCCCTTCGAGCGCATCCTGTCGGAAGTGGATTCGTTCTTCCAGATCCATCGCGCAGAAGGCACGCATCCGGGCGGCATCCACATCGAGATGACCGGCAAGAACGTGACCGAATGCACCGGCGGCGCCCGCGCACTCTCGGGCGAGGACCTGCAGGACCGCTACCACACCCATTGCGACCCGCGTCTCAATGCCGACCAGGCGCTTGAACTCGCCTTCCTCGTCGCCGAGCGCATGAAGGGCGGCCGGGATGAAGAGAAGCAGGTCGTCAACGGCTAGTTGTCCGCTTCATCGACGGATTGAATTGCCAAAACGCCGGGGGGAAATCCCCGGCGTTTTCTGTAGTGATTGCAAGATTTTGCAATGAATTTCCGGATATGTCAGCCTAGGTTGCCGAGCCAGCGATCCCGGTTTCGTCGTCGTCCGGAGCAGGGCCCTTGCGCGGTCCGCGCATCCTTGCCGCCGGAGGCGCCAATCAAAGAGGTTTTCCATGGAACTTAAGTGCCGCATTTGCGTTTTCAGCGTATGACATCTTTCGGTATTGCCGGAGTGGCGCGAAATGTATCTCCTCCCAAGGTCACCCGGCCGGTAAGCGTTCAATGACATTTTTCGAATGGCTTGAAATCATCTACGCCTATTGCACCAGCGCGGAGCCTGTTGCGAATTGGCGGCCGATCGCCATCTCGACCAACATCGCCATTGCGCTCGCCTATTTCTGGATACCGACAGACATGGCGATCGTCTTCTATCGCTGGCGCCGCGAAATCCCCTTTCCCTGGCTGTGGGCCGGCTTTGCGGCATTCATCATTTCCTGCGGCGTCAGCCATGTCGCCCATGCCTTCCATGCGCTTCGACAGGCAACGCCCTATTCGGTGATCGAGCTTTCCATCCTGGGGGTGACGGCGGCAATCTCTCTGGTCATCGCCATCGCGTTCACCTTCGTTCTGCCGCGGATCATGACCCTGACCGCACCGTCCGAGATCAAGAAACGGCTGGAGGCGGAAGTCGAGAAGGCGACGGCGGACCTGGAACAGGCGCTGGAAACCGAACGCCTGCTGCTTCTGGAAGTGCATCACCGGGTAAAGAACAATTTGCAGATCACCGCCAGTCTGGTCGGGCTCCATCTTCGCCAGGTGCCGCCGGAGCAGCGCGAGCCGCTCGAGGTGCTCAGGACCCGCATCTATGCAATGGCCGACATCCACAACCAGCTCCAGGAAGCTGGCGTCAGACGGCTTTCGGCCGGCCATTTCCTGGATGAGCTTTGCAGGAAATCGAAGATTGCCTTCGGGCGTGAAGACATTTCGCACACTCTGCGCGGGGATGACTGGAGCGTTTCCTTCGAACAGGCGACACCGTTCTCACTGTTGATGAACGAGGTCGTTTCCCAGATCTTCAAGCAGGCCTTTGCCGATGGGGCGGGCTCCCGGATCGAGATCAGGTTCAGCCAGAACGAGGGGCTCAACAGGACATCGGTTTCAGACGACGGTTCCCGGATCGTCTATGACGGGGCGGCCGTCAAAATCGAGGCCAGGCTGATCCGGTCCCTGGCCGAGCAACTGGACGCCCGGATTTCCTGGTCCGAACTCCCGGAAGGCGGCAACGAGTTTGCCATCGAGTTTGCTGCGGAGTGAAACCAGCTCACTGCGATTGTGAGACATCTCCCTGGGCCATGTGAGAACTCCGTTCGGTACTGGTTTGGGTGCAGGAGGATCCGTGGCGACGCTGTTCAGCCCATGTCGCAAATGTCAGTGGAATGGCAGGGCGGAACCGTGATTTTATTTCCCCGAGCTTGAGTCAAACGGGGAAACAATCATGCCAGACGATCAGATCCGCACTGGACGGTGCAATTGCGGTGCGGTCACATTCCGCACCCGCGGCGAGCTGCGCGAAATCGTGGCGTGCCATTGTTCGCAATGCCGGCGGCAGACCGGGCTCTACTACGCCGCCACCAATGTGGGGGACGAGAACATCGAGATCGAGGGTGCGGAGAACATCACCTGGTACCATGCCTCCGATTTCGCCCGCCGGGGCTTTTGCGCGACCTGCGGTTCGGCGCTGTTCTGGAAACACCAGTCCGACCCGTTCATCTCGGTGCTCGCCGGCGCGTTCGACGAGCCGTCCGGCCTGACGATGACCAAACACATCTTCTGCGCCGACAAGGGCGATTTCTACGAGATCGGCGACGGGCTGCCGCAATATGCGAAGGGCTCGGCGGGGCTTCTGGTGGCGGAATGAGGGGTGTTTTTCCTCTCCCTTGGTGGGAGAGGAAGAAAAATCACGGTCTTGGCGCGATAGCGTCAAGTCGTAGATTTTTCAGGTGAGGGGGACATTCCGGCGCCGAAACAGCCCCCTCTATTGCAAAAATCTATGACTTAGCTGACGCTAAGATCATGATTTTGCTTTCTCCCCCGCCAAGGGGGAGACGGCGCGCGTCGCACCCACCCACACACATTTCATCCACACACCCGCATCCCGTGCGACACTCTTTGCACTCCCGCTGCCGGATGGTCCGCGAACGTTGCGGACCGGGCGGGAGGAATGCCCTTCAGCCTTGGCCGGAACGTGCGGCAGGGCGTGAGGGGAGATGGTGGGCCTTCCGCGGTCCGCTGGCAGCGGTGCGCCCTTCGGGCGCGGCGCCAAGCCAGCCACCGGAGAAATCCCGGGTCCTTGTGCCGGTGTGCCGCCGGCAGCCGGGTCGGGGATGGAAACGGGCCTGTGACGGACGGGTCTTGCGGATGCGGGAAGGGTGGTCAACGCCCGGGCGATCCCGCATTTTGAACGCGAGACAGCCGTCCGTGCCGGAGCGCGGGAGTCAGGCGATGCCGGGTTGCCCCTGTCCGGGCTGCCCGGCGGGACCGGCTCACTGTCTGTCGGATGCGGACACCATCCGGCGAAATTCGGGCCGCGCGCGTGGGCGCGCCACCGTTCTTTTGCATTTTCCAGAGGCAAGCCCCGCGTGCGGCCCTCCGGACCTTATCAATTCACCCCGAATGGTGCCCATCCGGGTTCTTTGGCATGCGCGTAACATGCCTCACTTGCAGGCCATTGCCGGGCGAGGGAGATGGTGTCCGTTGTCCGTAAATGCTGAACACTCAGTGGCCGGGTTTGGGTCTTTGATGAACGGAGGCGCTGGCCTATGTTGGATGAAAGGAGAGATATCATGACCCCGTCCGCATTGCCTGCACTGTTCATTTCGCATGGTTCGCCCGATACGGTCATCGCCGATACGGCTGCTGCCGCATGGATGCGTGGCCTTGCAGCGGATATCCCGCGTCCCCGCGCCATCGTGGTGGCCAGCGCGCATTTCGAGGTTTCGGGCGGCGTTGCGGTTTCCGCCGATCCCAGGCCTGAAACCGTGCATGATTTTGGTGGTTTCGCGCCAGAACTCTACCAGCTGGAATACCCGGCCCCGGGAGAGCCGGAACTGGCGCAGCGCATCGCCCATGATCTCGAAGCGGCTGGCTTCGCGGCACGCGCTCTCGAAAGGCACGGGTTCGATCACGGAGTCTGGGCGCCGCTGAAGCTGATCTATCCGGATGCCGATATTCCGGTTGTCGCGTTGTCGGTCGATCCGAACCGGGGACCGGACCACCATTACAGTCTGGGCCAGGCGCTGGCCGGGCTCGGCCGCGAGGGCGTGCTGGTGATCGGATCGGGATCGTTCACCCACAATCTCCGCGAGGCCTTCCCGGCACTTCGCGCGGGCCAGCGGCAACTCGATGTGCCCGAATGGGTCAGCGGCTTCACCGAATGGATGGATTCGCGGCTGGCCGAGGGCAAGGTCGATGCATTGCTCGAGTATCGGAAGCGCGCGCCGTTTGCTGTCGAGAACCATCCCACAGACGAGCACCTGTTGCCGCTCTACGTGGCGATGGGTGCGGCGGGCCAGCGCTTCACTGCCACGCGGATGCATGACAGCGCGGATTTCGGCGTGCTTTCGATGGCGATGTGGCGCTTTGATCCGGCGATGGCCGAGACGCCGGCCATCTAAAGCTCGTTTCGGGCCAGGCGCTTAACGCGGCTTTAGAGGATTGCCTGATAGGCGGACGGGATGAGAGCTCTTCCTTCCTGCCCCATTCGCCGACCATGCCTTGCGGCTGTCCTCGTTGCTTCGGTGCTGATGCTGCCGGGATGCGGCACCTATGTGGTCGCCAAGACAGTGACCGGCGCAGGCTCCGCGGTCGTTGGCGGCGCGGTGGGGGCGGTCAAACTCACTGGCAGGGCTGCCGGAGCTGTCGTGACAGCGGGCAGCGGGAACGACGAGATGGAAGAGTAGGGCGCTTGATGGCTGAGCGGTTGCGTGAAGCCTGACGGCCGGTTTGCCTGCGCCAGCGGATTTCTGTGATTTTCAAGCGTGGCCACATGCGCTAAGCACGGATCATGACAAAGCCAGAGACACCCCGCGCGGACATCGTCCGCATCGCGATTGCGCAGCTTAATCCGGTGGTCGGCGATATCGCCGCCAACCTCGCCATGGCGCGCGAGGCGCGGCTTGATGCTGAGCGTCATGGTGCGGATGTGGTGCTGTTCACCGAACTGTTCATCGCGGGCTATCCGCCCGAGGATCTGGTGCTCAAGCCGGCATTCCTGAAAGCCTGTGCGCGGGCCATCGAGAGCCTTGCGCGCGATACGGCCGAGGGCGGTCCGGCGCTGATCGTCGGGTTTCCCCGCTTGGACGACGATGGGCGGCGGTACAATTCCGTGGCCGTGATCGACGGCGGCAAGGTGACGGCGACCCGGGACAAGGTGGATCTGCCCAATTACGGCGAGTTCGATGAAAAGCGGGTCTTTCACGCGGGCGAAATGCCGGGTCCGGTTTCGGTCCGTGGTGTGCGCTTCGGAATTCCGGTGTGCGAGGATATCTGGGGCGACCTGGGTGTCTGCGAGACCCTGAGCGAAAGCGGAGCCGAAATCCTTCTCGTTCCCAACGGGTCGCCCTATTACCGCGGCAAGGTCGACATCCGGCACCAGGTGGTGCTCAGTCAGGTGATCGAGAGCGAACTGCCGATGGTCTATGCCAACCAGGTCGGCGGTCAGGACGAACTGGTGTTTGACGGCGCCAGTTTCGCCATGAACGCCGACAAGAGCCTCGGCTTCCAGATGAGCCCGTTCGAGGAATCGGTCTCGATCGCCACCTTCAGGCGGCAGGAAGATGGCGCGTGGCGCTGCAGCCAGGGGCCGATGTCGGTGATCCCGCAGGCCGAAGAAGCCGATTACCGCGCCTGCATGCTGGGCCTTCGCGACTACGTCAACAAGAACGGCTTCCGCAACGTGGTGCTCGGTCTGTCGGGCGGCATCGATTCGGCGATCTGCGCGGCACTTTCGGTCGATGCGCTGGGCGAGGAACGGGTCCGCACCGTGATGCTGCCCTACCGCTACACCTCGGAAAGCTCTTTCACCGACGCCGAGGCTTGCGCGCGGGCTTTGGGATGCCGCTATGACACGGTGGCGATCGAGGAGCCGGTGCAGGGCTTCCTCTCGGCGCTTGGTGACATGTTCGAAGGCACGGACGAGGGCATCACCGAGGAAAATCTGCAAAGCCGGGCGCGGGGCGTCATTTTGATGGCGATTTCCAACAAGTTCGGGTCGATGGTGGTGACCACCGGCAACAAGAGCGAAATGTCGGTGGGCTACGCCACGCTTTACGGCGACATGAACGGCGGCTTCAATCCGATCAAGGACCTCTACAAGCTCCAGGTCTACGCGCTGTCGCGCTGGCGCAACGCCAATGTGCCCGCCGGCGCGCTCGGGCCCTCAGGGGAGGTAATCCCGGTCAATATCATCGAAAAGGCGCCGTCTGCCGAACTCCGGCCGGACCAGACCGACCAGGATTCGCTGCCGCCCTATGAGGTGCTCGACGACATTCTCGAATGTCTCGTCGAACATGAAATGGGTGTCGAGGAGATCGTCGCGCGCGGTCATGACGTTGCGACGGTCCACCGCATCGAGCACCTGCTCTATGTTGCCGAGTACAAGCGCCGCCAGTCCGCGCCCGGCGTCAAGATCACCCGCAAGAACTTCGGCCGTGACCGCCGCTACCCGATCACCAACAGATTCCGCGACCGGGATTGAGGCGTTACCAAGAGTATTCCGCCCGCATGCTATTTTAGGTGGAAAGCGTTTGTTCTCCTAACAATTTTGAGGCACAAATACTTATCCTATTCTGAAAGAGATCAGCGGAGAGGAATGCGGGGATGTGGTTTTTCGTCTTACTTCTGCTTTTTTTCCTGTTTTGGATCATGTTTCCGATAATTGGCGCAGGGATGGCGCGTCGGCGCCATAGGGACGCAGCTCTGTGGGCGTTGATATGTTTCTTTTTGCCGCTTGTTGGAATCCTGATGCTGGCGATCGCAGGGGACGCTCACGATGAACGTGGCGAAGCTTCAGCGGGTCGCAAAAACAGCAATGAGAAATGGATCCGTTGGCAGGCCCTGATAGATGTTGATCCCGATATCCGAGCAGCCGCCAGTCGGGTCCGAGCATTCGGTTCCCATTATGAGGAGCAATTGGCGGAAAAATATCTGGCCTTGAATGACAAGAAGTTCCTCCCGACCCTCGTTGCAAAAACACTTGAAGATGCAGGTCATGCTGAATCCGCAACAGATCCGGAGCCGGATCGAAGACCGCTGGCGCGCCCAGCCAAACCTGCGCCCGCCGCTTTGGAAAAGGGTGATGGTGCGCGACACACCCCGCCTCAACAAACCCAGGCGATCTCGCCTCCAGCCCCGGCTCCTTCCGCCCGGGCCCACGCACCGGTTGGGCCTCAACAGGTCCGGCAGGCTGAAAACCCCCGCCGAGTTGCACCCTCAGGGCCCCGCCAGACGACTGCCGGCGCTGTTCAAGGCAAAATCCGGACATCCGTCTATCAGCAAAACGGGGACGGAAGTTTTGAGATCATAAAAGGAAAACACGTGGGCAAGCGGTTCGGAAGCTACGAGGAAATGCGCAGGACTTTGCGCTGAAACCTAGCCATGGTTCGCCGATTGGTTTAGTCCGGTAATCGCGGCGCGGGATCAAATGATTGATGATCCCGGGTTTTCCTGATTCCGAATTGGCCAAAACTTGACACATCTGCTTCTTTTCCTGCGTGAGAACGCCCGCTGGGTGACCGGCGGTTTTTTGCTCACCTTCTTTTCGTCCTTCGGGCAAACCTTTTTCATCTCGCTTTCGGCGGGCGACATTCGCTCGGAATACGGGCTAAGCCACGGCGATTTCGGCACCATCTACATGCTTGCCACGCTCGCAAGCGCAGCCTCGCTGCCGCAGGTCGGCAAGATCATTGACCGGATCAGCGTGTCCGCGACGGTGCTTCTGGCCGCACCGTTGCTCGCATTCGCCTGCCTGCTCATGGCGTGGTCGCGCTCGCTGGCGCTTCTGGTGCTGGCGATCTATCTCCTGAGGCTGTTCGGACAGGGGATGTTCACCCATATCGCCATGACCGCGATGGGGCGCTGGTTTGCCGCCCAGCGCGGTCGCGCCGTGTCGCTGACTGCCATCGGCGTCAATCTCGGCGAGGCGATGTTCCCGGTCAGTTTCGTCTTCGCGGCTGCCATCTTTGGCTGGCGGGGATCCTGGCTGCTTGCCGGTGCCTTCATCCTACTCGTTGCCCTTCCCGTGATCTATCAGCTCATGAAGGTCGAACGGGTGCCACAATCGGTGGTGCGCCAACCGGGCTCGCCGGTCGAACGCGACTGGACGCGCGGCGAGGTGCTGCGCGATCCGCTGTTCTGGGCCGCGCTGCTCGGCGTGCTGGCGCCGGCCTTCATCGGCACCACGATCTTCTTCCATCAGGTCTATCTGTCGGAATTGCGCGGCTGGCCGCCCACCGTGTTTGCCGCATCCTTTGCGATCATGTCGGTCATGACGATCCTGTTCGCGCTGGTCGCCGGACAGCTTGTCGACCGGTTCTCGGCCATCCGGCTGCTGCCGTCGTTTCTGGTTCCGCTGTCGCTGTCATGCTTCGTGCTGGCCTCCACCGAGGCACCCTGGGGCGCCTATGTGTTCATGGCGCTGATGGGCGTGTCCTACGGCTTCTCGTCCACGCTTTTCGGGGCGCTTTGGCCTGAACTCTACGGGACCAAACATCTGGGCGGCATCCGCTCGCTGATCGTCGCCTTCATGGTGTTCGGCACGGCCATGGGCCCGGGACTGACCGGCACGCTGATCGACTACGGGGTATCCTATCCGGGACAGATCACGGCCATGGGGATCTACTGCGTGGTGATCATCGTGGTGATGTCGCTCGTCAGCCGCCAAGCGCTGCGGCGCAGGGCGGCGGAAGGGGCTGCCTGACCAACAGACGCGCGGGTCGATCCCGCGCCGGTCAGATCGGGGATCAGGGAAAGAGCCGCGGGGCTCCGGCCTTGAGGTCGAGGCTTTCGGTCTGTTCCGGCAGGAATGTCGGGCCGACCACTCGAACCTGACGGCGCTCCTGATCCAGCGGACGTTCGATCCTCGAGGCCGCAAGCACCGCCGCAACGTCCTCGCTGGTCAGCCTTGCATCGGCATTCATCATGGATTCCGGGTCTTCACCCGGGTCGGGCCGGCTTATGGGGCGAGCCCATGTCGTCACCGGCGCATTCTCGTCCGCGGTTCCGTTCAGAATGGCCTCGCGGCGGGCCATTTCCTTGTGAAAGGCGCGCATGTTGCAGCCGCAGGCCTTGCTCATCGGTGCACTGGTGTTGCGATAGGCGAAGGCTGCGGGCATGTCGGTATAGGGTTCATGGGTGCGCGCGGACATCATGTCTTCGCTTTCCTGTCCGCGGGCGGAATGGAAATAGAGCGCCGTTTCGGTGCCCGGGCACATCATCTGGCAGGTGCGCTCATCGCGGGCAAAATCCGACGGCGAAGCTGCCGAGGACACCGGGAAGAAGAAGCCGTCGCAGGTGCGAACGCAAAGTGTCCGGTAGTTGCCGCCGCGAATGGGCCGCGGTTCGACCACGATGCGTGACCGGGAGCCGGGGTTGCGCGCTGCCGCTGTGTCGATGGTGGTCGTGACCCGGGTCTGATTGCGCTGTTCCGCTGGCGAGGGGTTGAGAAGCGCAATCTCTGTATGATCTTTCCGTCTAGCGCGTTCGGCGTCGCGCTCGCCCTTAAGCGCAGCCGCGCGGATGACGGCGCGACTGCCGTCGCAATCATTGGCTTTGAGTGCTGCCTGCATGCGGCGCGCGGCGGCCTTTCCGTCATGACGGGCATAGGAGTCGCGCTTGCGCTCGAGTGCGGCGAGATTGGCGCGCATCTTGGTCTGGGCGGCAGAGAGCTTGGTGCATGTCTTGGTGTTCTTGCCGCCGATTACGATGAAACTGCCGCTGGTGCATCCGTGCTGGCTCAGATCGGCGCGGACCTGACGCAACTGCTGGTTCTGCTTGACTACCGCCTCGGCATAGCGGCGATAATTCGATGACGAGCCGGAGGTCTGTGAAGTGCTTGCCAGTTGCGCCCTGAGGCTTGTGCAGACATCGGATGCGTCCGCCGTCCCGGCGTTGCCAAGAGCCGCGGCAATAGCAATTACGGCGCTGTGAAACCATATCCGGCGCATGGTGTACTCCAGACTTTGACGCAGTTACGGGACGCGTCGGAGGACCTGTGCCAAGTGACGCGACCAGACCCATATTAACCGGAGCTCCGGTCTGCGCCAAATATTACCGTCTGTTTACCTTAACCGGCACCGGCCGGGCGGCGGTCACTCCGGGAAGGAGGCCTCGACAACCGCAAGGGTCGCCATGTTGACCACGCCACGCGAGGTCACCGACGGCGAAAGGATATGGGCTGGCATTGCCGAGCCCAGCAGAATGGGTCCGACGTGCAGCGCATCGGTCATGGTCTTGACCACGCCGAGCGCGATGTTGGCCGCATCGAGATTGGGAAACACCAGTAGGTTTGCTTCTCCGGTCAGGGTGCTGTCGGGCATCACCCGTTTGCGCAGGATCTCCGAAATCGCCGAATCCCCGTGCATCTCTCCATCCGCTTCGAGTTCGGGGGCAATGGAGCGAATGATCTGCATGGCCTTGCGCATCTTGCTGGCGCTGTGGGAATCGCGGGAACCGAAATTCGAATGCGACACCAGCGCCGCCTTGGGCGTGATGCCGAAGCGGCGGATTTCATGCGCGGCCATGACGGTCGTTGCGGCAATTTCCTCGGCACACGGTTCGAGCGAGACATAGGTGTCGGTAAAGAAGGTGGCGCCGCGCTGGGAGATCAGCAGGCTCAAGGCCGAGTAATCGGCAACCCCATCGCGCTTGCCGACAATCTGCGAAATGTCGCGCAGATGCCGCGCATAGCGTCCCTCCAGCCCGCAGATCAGTGCGTCCGCCTCGCCGCGCTTGACGCCGAGAGCCCCGATGACGGTCGAGTTGGTCCGGACGATCGTGCGCGCTGCTTCGGGGGTCACGCCCCTGCGTCCGACCAGCGAAAAATACTCGTCGACATAGTCGCGAAAGCGCGGATCGTCCTCCGGATTGGTGACCTGGAAATCGACACCGGGACGAATTCTCAGCCCGAAACGCTGCAGCCTAGTTTCGATGATCCCCGGGCGGCCGATCAGGATGGGTTCGGCGATGCCTTCCTCGAGCAGGACCTGGGCCGCGCGCAACACCCGCTCGTCCTCGCCTTCGGCGAAGACCACGCGCTGTCGGGTGGCGGTCTTTGCCGCGGTGAACAGCGGCTTCATGATCAGGCCGGAGCGGAACACGAACCGGTTGAGCTGGTCGACATAGGCTTCCATGTCGGAAATCGGACGCCGCGCAACACCGGATTCAGCGGCAGCCTTCGCAACAGCCGGCGCTATCCTCAGGATCAGCCGCTGGTCGAAGGGGGAGGGGATCAGATATTCCGGACCGAAGACCGGGGTTTCACCCGAATAGGCCCGGGCTGCAATGTCGGAAGGCTCTTCACGCGCCAGCTCGGCGATGGCGCGCACGGCGGCCATCTTCATCTCTTCGTTGATGGTGCGCGCGCCGCAATCGAGCGCGCCGCGGAAGATATAGGGAAAGCACAGGACGTTGTTGACCTGGTTGGGGAAATCCGACCTACCGGTGCAGATCATCGCATCGGGCCGCGCTTCGCGGGCGACGTCGGGCATGATTTCCGGAGACGGATTGGCGAGCGCCATGATCAGCGGTTTCTCCGCCATTGTGGCGAGCATCTCGGGCTTAAGGACGCCGGCTGCGGACAGGCCAAGGAACACATCGGCGCCCTCGATCGATTCAACGAGAGCCCGGTGATCGGAGGGCTGCGCATAGATCGATTTCCACTCGTCCATCAGCACTTCACGGCCTTCGTAGACGAGGCCCTCGATGTCATGAACCCAGATGTTTTCGCGTTTGGCACCAAGCGCCACCAGAAGATTGAGGCAGGCCAGCGCCGCAGCACCTGCGCCGGAGGTCACGATCTTGGCGTGGGCCAGCGATTTGCCGGCCAGTTCAAGGCCGTTGAGGATACCGGCAGCGACGATGATGGCGGTGCCGTGCTGATCATCATGGAAAACCGGGATGTCCATCTGCGCGCGCAGCTGGCGCTCGACCTCGAAGCACTCGGGCGCCTTGATGTCCTCGAGATTGATGCCGCCGAAGGTGGGCTCAAGCGCCGAGATCACGGTTACCATCCGGTCGACTTCCGGTGCGTTGATCTCGATGTCGAACACGTCGATGCCGGCAAACTTCTTGAACAGGACGGCCTTGCCCTCCATCACCGGCTTGGATGCCAGCGGCCCGATATTGCCGAGCCCCAAGACCGCAGTGCCGTTCGAGACCACGGCGACCAGATTGGAGCGCGCGGTGTAGGCCGCTGCCGCATCCGGGTTGTCACGGATGGCCAGACAGGGCGCTGCGACCCCCGGCGAATAAGCAAGCGCGAGATCCCGCTGGTTGCCCAGAGGCTTGGTAGCCTGGATCTCGAGTTTTCCCGGCCGGGGGTAGCGGTGGTAGAAGAGGGCGTTTTCGTCCAGTTCCCCGCTCGAGGGCTTGGGGCCGCTACCGTGCCTTGAATCGTTGGAGGTCATGATCGGATCGATTCCTGTAAGAACAAAACGGGGCGCGGTGCGGCGGAGATGCTAGCCCGCCTTGCGGCGCACCACCTTCTGCGTCTGTTCGCCAAGCGTCTCGATGCCAAGCCGCATTTCATCGCCTTCGTTCAGCCAAACCTGCGGTTTCATGCCCATGCCGACGCCGGGAGGGGTCCCGGTGGTGATCACGTCACCGGGCAGCAGGACCATATGGCGCGACAGGTAGGAAACGATCTCGGCAACGGGAAAGATCATGGTTTTGGTGTTGCCGGTCTGACGGCGCTCGCCGTTGACATCGAGGAACATGTCGAGGTCCTGTGGGTCGCCCACCTCGTCGGCCGTGACCAGCCAGGGGCCGACCGGGCCAAAGGTCGGGGCGCTCTTGCCCTTGATCCACTGTCCGGTGCCCTCGATCTGCCAGGCCCGCTCCGAGACGTCGTTGCAGACCATGTAGCCGAAGACGTAATCAAGCGCATCCGACTGGCTGACGTGATCGGCTTCGCGGCCGATGACCACTGCCAGTTCGACTTCCCAGTCGGCCTTGGCAACGCCTGCGGGCAAAACCACATCGTCGTTGGGACCCGATAGCGAGCTCGGAGCCTTGGAGAAGACAACCGGTTCGGCCGGAATCGGCATGCCGCTTTCCTCGGCATGGTCGGCGTAGTTGAGGCCGATCGCGATAAAGTGCCCGGTGCGGGAAATCGGCGAGCCGAAACGGCCCTCTTCGAGACGCGGCAGGCTCGCAAGATCAAGTCCCTCAAGCTTCCCGGACAGTTCGCCAAGCGTGTCGGGGGTAATGTCCGAAATGACGGATGACAGGTCGGCGTAACCGGAATCAGTTGCGACTGCTGGCTTCTCAAAGCCCTTCGGGCCGATGCGAACGAGTTTCATGCAGGAGTTCCCCCTCAACGTACAAATCAAATGCGGACCCCCTTCTAGCCCAGCAGTGGCGTGTGGGAAATCCTGTTCTGCGCAAAATCGGTGCATGATCTCGCAAATGGCCTCCGGAAATGGCAAGCGCCCATCCGAAAGATGCCGATCAAGCTTCTGAACGGTCAAGTTACCCGCGGATGGCCGCGAAGCAGGATCCGGGTGCGGGAGGTTGCCTTATCCCCAGAGTTCCGGCGGAGGCGGAGAGACCAGCGACCCGGAATAGGACAAGCCCGGGGAACGGTCGCGCGCGAGCAGCAATGGCCCGTCAAGATCGACCCAGTCCGCGTCCTGTGCCAGCAGCACTGCGGGCGCCATTGCCAGCGAGGTGCCGACCATGCAGCCGACCATGACGCCGAATCCGAGTTCCCGGGCGTGGTCCCGCATCTGCAGCGCCTCGGTCAGTCCGCCGGTCTTGTCGAGCTTGATGTTGATGGCGTCGTAGCGGTCGGCGAGTGCCTCGAGGTCGGCCAGCGTGTGGACGCTTTCATCGGCGCAAATCGGCACCGGATGGGGAATATGCGCCAGAATCTCGTCCTTGCCCGCGGGCATCGGCTGCTCGATGAGCGAGATATGCAGTTCGGCCGCCAGCAGAAGGTGTTCGCGTATATTGCTTTCGTCCCAGCCCTCGTTGGCGTCGAGAATGATTTCCGCGTCGCGGGCAGCACTCGCCACCGCATGGATGCGGGCGCGGTCATCGGAGGTGCCGACCTTGACCTTGAGGAGTTTCTGCGCCGAATGGGCACGGGCCTCGTCGGCCATATCGGACGGATCGCCGAGCGAGACCGTAACCGCGGTCGGGACCGGACGTGGCAGGATGTGGCAGGCGGTGAGCGCCGCGCGACGGCCGCTGAGTTTCGCTTCGATATCCCACATGGCGCAATCGATGGCGTTGCGCGCTGCGCCCGGCTTCATCGCCGACTGCAGGTCCTGGCGGGTCGCGCCTGCCGAGATCGCGCCGGCATAGGCCTCGATCGCCTTGAGCACGCCCTCGACGGTTTCGCCGTAGCGCTTGTAGGGGACGCATTCACCGCGTCCGGTCATGCCATTTTCGGTGATCGTGCAGGTGACCACGTCGGCTGTTGTCTTGGCGCCGCGGGAAATGTTGAACGCCCTTGTGAGGGGAAAGCTCTCGATCATGGCGCTGAGTTGTCTGGGCATTGATGGCTGGTCCGTGAAAATGTGAAAATTGGAGGGCAGGACGGCACCGGATCGGGATGCTGTGCGGTGACAGTCCCGCCGCGAGCCGCTATGTGTGAGACATGTTGACCGAACCGCAGAAAGATACAAGGCCCGATGTGGATGCATCCGAGAGCCGCGCCGCAGCGCGCGATGCCGCTCCGGCGGTTTCGCTTGAGCGTTCTGGAGACCGGGACAGGCTTTCGCTTTCGGGTGACTGGCGCCATGCGGCAATTGCCGGTGTGTATGGCGACCTTCTCGGCCTGCATGGCAAGATGTCCGGCAGCACGCTGGTCATCGAGTTGTCGGAACTGAGCAATTTTGACACAGCCGGCGCATGGCTGGTGCGCAAGACGATGGCTAGCGCCAAGGCGCGCGGCGCCCGGGTGGAGCTTGAAGGCGCATCCGGCCCGGTGGCGTCGCTGATCGAGGCGCTTCACGATCCGGCGGAGCGTGCGGCCGATTCCGGCAGCGGCAAGGCGCCGCTGTTCGAGCGGATTTTCGCGCCGGTCGGGCGTGCAATCTTCGAACTGATCGATGACTTCGTCGCCTCCATGTACATTCTCGGCTCGGCAGTGCGCGGCGCGCAGTTGAAGCTCAACCGGTCCTCGGGCATTTCGCCGGCGGCCATTGTCACCCAGATCGACCATATGGGCGTTCGAGCGGTTCCCATCATCATGCTGATGAGCTTTCTCATCGGTGCGATCATCGCCCAGCAGGGCGCGTTCCAGCTGCGGTATTTCGGTGCCGAGGTGTTCGTCGTCGATCTGGTCGGTATCCTGCAATTGCGTGAAATCGGGGTGCTGCTGACGGCAATCATGATCGCCGGCCGGTCCGGCAGCGCGATCACCGCAGAAATCGGCTCAATGAAGATGCGCGAGGAAGTCGACGCGCTCAAGGTGATGGGCCTCAACCCTATCGGTGTGCTGGTGTTCCCGCGTCTGGTGGCGCTGACTGTGGTGCTTCCCTTGCTGACGATTCTCGCGAATTTTGCGGCGCTGGCGGGAGCGGCCGCCGTCGCGTGGAGCTATTCCGGCATCACGCCCGATGTCTTCACCGCCCGGCTGCGCGAGGCGATCGACATGAGCACCGTGGCCTCGGGCATGATCAAGGCGCCGTTCATGGCGCTGATCGTCGGCATCGTCGCGGCAGTCGAGGGCATGAAGGTGGGCGGCAGCGCCGAATCGCTCGGCCGACGGGTCACGGCCTCGGTGGTCAAATCGATTTTCGTGGTGATCCTTGTCGACGGGCTGTTCGCCATCTTCTACGCCGCGATCGATTTTTAGGGCCCGAGCAGATGCAATCCAATTCAGATCAAGGTTCCGCTGCAGAGAATGCCGACCGCGAGGTGGTCCTGTCGGTCCGCGACGTTCGCGTGGCCTTCGGGAGCAATGTGGTGCTGGACAAGCTCGACCTCGATGTCTACCGCGGCGAAATCCTGGGATTTGTCGGAGGCTCCGGAACGGGCAAATCCGTGCTGATGCGTTCGATCCTCAGGCTGATTCCGCGTCAGAAGGGCGAGATACGGATACTCGGGGAGGACTATGACACCGTCGGCGAGGCAACACGGATCGCGCTCGACATGCGGCTGGGTGTCCTGTTCCAGCACGGGGCGCTGTTTTCGGCGTTGACGGTGCGCGAGAACATCCAGGTGCCGATGCGCGAATATCTGGATCTGCCGCAGAAACTGATGGATGAACTGGCCGAGTTGAAGATCGACATGGTGGGGCTGGCCCCCGATGCGGCGGACAAGTACCCCTCCGAACTCTCCGGCGGCATGATCAAGCGCGCAGCACTTGCCCGGGCGCTGGCGCTCGATCCCGATCTGGTCTTCCTCGATGAGCCGACCTCCGGGCTCGATCCCATCGGTGCGGCGGAATTCGACGAACTCATCGCGCAACTGCGCGACACGCTCGGCCTGACGGTCTACATGGTGACCCACGACCTCGACAGCCTGTTCTCCGTCTGCGACCGTATTGCGGTGCTTGGACAGAAGCGTGTGCTGGTGGACGGAACCATCAAGGATATGCTTTCATTTGACGATGAGTGGGTGCAGTCCTATTTCAGAGGCAAACGTGCCCGCATGATCCCGGAACAAAAACAGCTTGATGCCGCCGATGACCGGCAGGAAGACGCAGCCACCTGATGGAAACCCGTGCAAACTACGCCATCGTCGGCTTTTTCACCCTGCTGGTGATGCTTTCGGCGTTCGGCTTCGTCTACTGGATGGCGCGCTATGGCAGCACCGGCGAAACCGCGCAGCTGGTGGTGCGCATTCCAGGCTCGGCGAACGGTCTTTCGGTCGGCTCGCCGGTGCATTTCAACGGCATCCGCTACGGCGTGGTCCGGCAGCTCAACATCGATCCCGACAGCCCGAACTTCGTGATCGCGGATACGGAGGTGCGTTCGAACGCGCCGATCTACACCGACACCCGTGCGGCGCTGGAAATTCAGGGTCTGACCGGGTCGGCCTATATCGAATTGCAGGGCGGCACGCCGACCAATCCCAACATTCTGGAAATGGCCGCGGCCAGCGAAAGCACCGCGGTGATCGAGGCCGACCCGTCGGGCGTCACAAACCTGCTGGCCACGGCCGACGAGATTCTCCAGCGCGCAAACCGTGTGATCGGCCAGGTCGAGGGCTTCGTCGCCGACGCGCGCTCGCCCCTGACCGAAACGCTGAAGAACGCCGAAACCTTTTCGGCGGCGCTGCGCGACAATGCCGAAGGGATCGACGAGTTTCTCCAGAGCGTCTCCTCGCTGTCCGGTACGGTGCAATCGCTTTCGACCAGGCTCGAGGGCACGCTGGGGTCGGTGGAACGCCTCGTTACCGCGGTGGAACCTGAGCGGGTCCGCAGCATCGTGACCTCCGTGGACAAGGTGACGTCCGACTTCGCCGCGTCGTCGGGCGACATCACCGAGACGCTGCAATCGCTGCGCGGGACGGCAGAGTCGCTGGAAACCTTCGTCACTGATGCCGGCGCCTCGCTCGACAAGGTCGATGCGGTGATTGCCAGCGTTGATCCGGAAAAGGTGGGCGAAGTGATGGACAACATCACCGTGGCCAGCGCCGATGCGCGGCAGACCCTTGCCGATGCGCGCGGCGTGGCCGAGACCTTCAATGCGCGCAAGCAGGATTTCGACCTGATCATCACCGATGTGCGCGAGATGTCCGGACGGCTCAACGCTGCGTCCGAGCGGGTGGACGGTGTTCTCGCCAAGCTTGACGGCTTCCTTGGAGAGGGCGACGCCTCGTCGCTGATCGCTGATGCGGAAGAGACGCTCCAATCGTTCCGCGATGTGGCCAATTCGCTCAACGCGCGGATCGGACCGATTGCCGACAATCTGCAGCGGTTCTCGGGCTCGGGGCTGAGGGACGTTGAGGCGCTGGTCAACGATGCGCGTCGATCGATCCAGAGAATAGAGCAGTCGATCACCAGTATCGAGCGAGATCCGCAGCGTCTGCTCTTCGGCGGCGATACCGTCAAGCAGTATGACGGGCGGAACCGGCGTTGACTCTTTGGCACAGTCATCGCAAGACAAAACGAGTGTATTTGCAGCGGGGCATGAGGCCGCGCGGGGAATTGGTATGGGCGTGAGACAGGGCCGGCTGTTTTTTGCCGCTGCGTTGCTTCTGGCATTGGCCGGGTGTGCAGGCGGCATAGGGGGAGGCACCCCGCCGGACACCTACGGGTTGTCGCCGGCGCCGGCGGTCAGCGGTGACCGGGCCAGCAACCGGCAGATTCTGATCAGCGAACCGAACGCGCTGAAAGCTCTCGACAATGAGCGGATCGTGATCCGGCCTTCACCGTCGTCGATCCAGTATCTGGCCGATTCGCAATGGTCGGACCGGTTGCCCAAGATCGTTCAGGACAAGCTTGTCCAGGCCTTCGAGAATTCGGGACGTGTCGGTGGCGTGGGGCGGCCGGGCGACGGGCTTGCGATCGATTACAACATCATCACGTCGATCCGCGCCTTCGAAATCAAGGCCGATACGGGCGAGCAGGCGGTAGTCGAGATATCCGCCAAGGTGCTCAACGATCGCAACGGCGTCGTGGCCGCCACACGGGTGTTCAGAGCAAGCTCGCCGGTCAGCGGCTCGGGCAATGTCGCTTATGTCCGCGCGCTTGACCGTGCATTCGAAACCGTGGTCTCTGACCTGGTGACCTGGACCCTGTCACGGATCTGAGCCGGCCTTGGGGCAAAGCCCCGTGCGGTGCAATCATTTCTCCCAACGCATGCCTCTGGATCGAAGCGCCCGCGTGGCCGTCCAGATGCCGCCATCCGAATGCGGCAGGCCTCACCGCAGATCGTAGTCGTCGTCCCGCGTGTCGTAAGGCTCGGTGACTGCCACCGGGATTCTGAGATCCGACGAGGTCATGACCACCAGGAACAAAAGGAAGCTTCCAGCAGCCGCGACCGCCGGCAGGATCAGCGCGGGGTATCCGAAGAGCCAGATCGCGCTGAGCCACAGAAAGCCCAGATTGACGATGAACATCACCTTCTCGGTCTGGCCGCCGCGCCAGGCGGACCAGCCCAAAAATCCGATGATGGCCAGATAGGCCGGAATAGCGAGTGTCATGTGCGTGTCTCCGCATTCGGGCATGGCGGCATGAAATGCCGGCACCGCCCCGGTGTCGTTAGGTCTGATCTAGTGCGTCGGCCTCAGGGTTTCAGGATGTCGGGGTGTCGCAGCGATGCGCGAAATGTCGCATCGCATCATGGCTTTCCCGCAACGCGCGAGAGACGGGCTTGGCGAAGCTGCGGCGCGCAGTTGGCACTTCGGAACGTTGGTCAGGGGGCGATTTGCCACCCGGCCGAGACAAGCTCGACCGTGTTCCCGTCCGGGTCAGAGAGGAAGACGCCACGCCAGCCGATCCAGGCAAACTCCTCGATCCGATAGGGTATGCGCTGGGTGTCAAAGAAGCGGCACGCCGCGGCCTGATCAGCCTGGCTCAGGCTGAGCGCGAAGTGGTGCAGGGTGGAGCTTTCGACGCGCGGGCCGTCAAGATCGGGGTTGCGATCAGCGGCAAACAGGGCCAGCACGGCGGTATGGCCTTCGACGCCGTTTCCAAGCCTGAAAAACACCAGTCCGGTTCCACGCTCGGCCAGAACCTCAAGCCCGATGACATCGCGGTAAAAGCGGACCATGGCCTCGAAATTTCCGCAGCGGACGGCGATTTCGCCAAGCCCCGAAACGGAAAATCCCCGCCTGGACGCGGGGATTTCGGAGTTCGACATGTACGCCCGGCCGGTCAGCTTCGGCCGAAGCGGCCGCTGGCATGGGCCAGCATAGTGTAGACCTTGCCGGTATCTGAAGTCAGATAGGTCTGGGTCATCATGTTGTCACGGTCGTTGCGGGCAACATCGCTCAGAAGCTTCTCGAAGTCCGCAATGTAGCGGTCGACGGCGGACCGGAACTCGGGCTCGCGGCCATACTTGTCCTTGATCTCGTCGAAGGTCTGCTGGCCCTTGAGGGTATAGAGGCGGCGGGTGAACACGTCGCGTTCGCCGCGCTGATAGCGCCGCCAGAGATCGACCGAGGCGTCGTGGTCGATGGCCCGGGCGATGTCCACGGACAGCGAGTTGAGCGATTCCACCACATGGCGCGGATTGCGGTCCGGTGTGCGGTTCTGCGGCTTGCGGGCAGGGGCTTCCTCCTCGCGCGAGGCCGCACGCAGCAGGTCGCTGACCCAGCCCTGTCCCTTGGAAGGCGCTTCGGTCGGGGCCGCATCCGCAGGTTCGAGGCTGCCGCGCAGCGGAGCGCGCTGGACCGGCTGCTCGTTGCGTGGCGCCGGTTCACGACGCGGTGCCACTGGGGCCTGACGGGCAGGGGCGGTGCGTGCGGCAGCCACCTGGCGAGGCTCGCTCATTTCGGCCTGCTGGGTTGACTGGCCGACAATCTGCGACAGCTCCTGGAGCGCCTTGATCTGATCGGCAACCGCGCGCCGCATGGCCGCAGCGCTTTCACGGGTCTCCTCGGGCAGATCGAAAGCGCCACGCTTGAGCTCGTTGCGGGTGTTTTCGAGTTCCTGACGGATGCTCGAAGCCGACTCGCGGATCTCGTCGGTGGCGCCGGCGAAGCGACCGATCGCGTCTTCGATCGCCTCGCGGACGCTTTCGCGCATCGAGCCGGCGGCCGAGTGAGCGCGGCTCTCAGTGTCCGAAAGCAGCTGGCTGGCATTTTCCGCCGCCGACCGCAGTCCGCCTTCAAGCCGGCTTGCGGCGCGCTCGGACAACCGGTCGGCGTCCGCAAAGGCCTTTTCAACGATTCCTTCGAGCGAGCGCATGGTCTCCTCGATCTGCTCGGAGCGACTGACCAGACCAACCGAGAGCGACTGAAGCGCCTCTCGGCGTTCCTCGAGCGTCGAGGCAAGATTCGACTGGGCGGCGCCGAGAAGATCCGAGGCGGAGGCCAGAACCTTGGAGTGATCCTCGAAGCGTCCGGCGATCGCGCCGACCTGATTGAGCGTGCGGCTCGAAATGTCGGTGAGCTTTTCGACCTTGCCGTCCAGAAGGCGGGCTGATCCGGTGAGAAGTTCTGCAGCCTTTTCGCTCGAGGACGAGAAGTTGCCAGTCGTTTCCTCGAGCTTCTGATTGGCGTCGCCGAGAGTGGAGGCGGCGTTTTCGATGACTGCGGAGATTTCCTTGTTGCTGGTGCCGAGCCGCTCCAGAAGATCGCCGACATTGCTGCTGAGGCTTTGGTTGACGCTTTCCAAGGCCGAAAGCGTTTCGCTGGTGCGGTTGGTGATCGCGTTGATCAGGGCTGCATTCTCGGCGCGCAGGCGATCAGTGGAGGTCTGGGTGACCTCGGTGAGACGGTTGGCGAATTCCTCGCCGCTCGCGGCGTATTGCTCGACCAGCGGGCGGGCCTGCTCGTCGATGACGCGCGACAGCTCGGCGGAGCGGCTTGCGAGCATGGAATTGAGCTCGCGCGTGCGCTCGTCGATGGTCGAGTGAACCCGCGTGGCGCGCACGTCCATCGCCTGTTCGGCGTTGACGAGGTGCTGAACGATGGCCGCGGCCTTCTGTTCGAGCGCTTCGCCGACGGAGCCGGTGCGGGAAACGAGGTTCTCCCCGGTTTCCGCAAGGCGGCTGGAAATCGCGTCGGCCTTGGTGTCGAGGGTCGATACCAAGTTGTCGGTGGTCTGGCCGATGCGGCCTGCAATATCCTGGGTCTTGCCATCGAGGGTCGAGACCAGGTGCTCCGTTGTCTGACCGATGCGGCCCGCGATATCCTGGGTCTTGCCGTCGAGCGTGGTGACAAGCGTGTCGGCTGTTTCGCCCAGACGATTGGAGAGTGCGCCGGTCTCGCTTTCAAGGCGCGCAGCCAGCGCGTCGGCCTGCTGAGCAAAGCGTGCTTCGCTGGCGTCGAGCGTGCCGGAAATGCGATCAGCCTGGCTGCCCACGGTTTCGCCGACGCGCTCGACCAGATCGCTGATCCGGCTGGCCTCGGCACTGAGGTCGGAAGCCCCGGCGGAAATCCGGCTGGCGATGGTCTCGGCATGCGCTGCCAGGTTGGCCGTGCGCTCTTCGACGTGACTGTCGAGACGGGCCCCGAATGCGCGCGCCTGCTCGTCCATGCGACCGGCGAAGCCTTCGCCGACCTTCTCCAGCGTTTCGCCCGCCTTGAGGGCTTCGGCATCGAGTTCGACCGCTGCGTGGGACACCGCCTCGCGCAGCTTGGCTGCGAGGCCGGTCGCCTTGCCCTCGATGGTCTTCGAGACCGAATCGAGGCCGACGCCGAGCATGTTGTTCATGGTCGACAGGCGTTCGTCGACGCGGTCGGTACCCTTGACGAAGGTTTCGTCGACCCGGTCGATTGCTGTCCGTGTGATCTCGTCGAAACGGCGGCCTTCCACGTCCAGTGTCGCTGTCAGACGCTCGGAAGCTTCCGAGAAGCCCGACTGCAGTGTGTTGGTGCGCTCTTCAAGGCCACCGAAGAGGGCCTGGGAGCGCTCGTTGAGGCTGGCATCGATGCGTTCGGCGCTCGCCGACAGCGCGGTTTCCATTTCCGTCATGCGGCCGGCAATGCCAGAGACAAGCGCCGAGGACCTCTCCGCCAGGTGGGAATCGATGCGCTCGGCACCGAGCGAGAGAGCCTTGTCTATAGCCTGTGCCCGTTCGGTGAGGGTGGCGTCGATCTTCTCGGCCCCGGCTCCGGTGACAGATTCGAGGCGTTCGGCACCGGAGCCGATCGTCGTCTCGATGCGGTCGGCGCTCGAATTGATGCTGGTCTCGATCCGCTCGGCGCCGGAGCCGACGGTTGTTTCAATGCGTTCCACACCTGAGCCGATGCTCGTTTCGATGCGTTCGGCGCTCGAATTGATGGTCGTCTCGATGCGACCTGCGCCCGACCCGATGCTTGTCTCGATGCGCTCGGCGCCGGAGCCCATGGTGGCTTCAAGCGCCTGCGTACGGTCGGCGAGGGTCGCGCCGATGCGGTCGAGGCTGGCCGACAGGATGCCGTCCATGGCACTGCTCGAACCGCTAAGCGTTTCATTGATGCGCGCCAGGCTCTCGCTGAGCTTGTTGTCGAGGCTTCCCGCACGGCTGTCGAACGCGGAGGCAAACTCGGCAACGCGCTCGTCGAAGGCCGCGGAAAGGCGGCTGATCGACGATTCGAGTTTCTCTTCGAAGAACCCGGACCGCAAATCGAGATCCATGATGGCGTCGTCGGCACTTGCCTTGAGGGCCTGACGGAACGAGGCGCCCTTTTCGTCGAGCGAGGCATTGAGGGTCGCGAGCGTTTCATCCAGGCCGGAGGCGATTGCCTGCTGGCCAATACCCAGACTCTCGGAGATTTCGCGGGTGCGCTCGATCAGCGTCTCGTTGAGCTGGCGGGCGCGCTCGCCCAGCGCCGTATTGAGTTTTTCGGTGTTGGCATCCAGCGTCGAGGCGCGGGTTTCAAACTCGGCCAGCAGCGCCTTGCCGCGCTGGTTGAGTTGAACATTGAGCATCTCGAGCCGAGTGTCGAACTCTTCGGTCAGCTCGCCGCCCGAGGTCTTCAGCGCGGTCACCAGCGCGTCGGTGCGGGCTTCCAGAATCCGTTCGAGATCGCGGCTGGTCTCTGTGGTGCGTTCCTGCAGGTTGGCGGCGCGCGTGTCCATCAATTGTGCGACGGCTTCGCCCGACGTCGAGATCCGCTGGGCGATCTCCTCACTGGCGGTGGTCAGTTCTTCCTTGAGCTGCTCATGAGCGCCGGCAATGGAAGCGCGGACGCGCTCGGCGTGGCTGACGATGGCGTCGCGCTCGGATCCGAGTTCCTGAACCAGGCCTCGCACACGGATTTCGTTGTCGCTGTAGCTGCGTTCAAGTGCATTGACCTCGGAATGAACGAGGGTCTCCAGCTCGGAAGCGCGCGCAATGGTGCGCTCAATGCCCTCATTCATGGCCGAGACTTCGCGGCGCACGGCCTGGCCAACCGTGAGGATGCGGTCGCCGGCAATGTTTTCCGGCTCGGCGAGGCGCAATGCGACCTCGGCCATGGAGCGTGCGGCCGAGCGCATTTCGCGGGCGCGGGCCATCATGATGGAAAAGGCAAAGAAAACCAGAACGGGAACGAAGATCGCGGCAGCGAAACCAATCGCGGCGGGCATGCTCAGAAGGCCCTGAACGGAGCGGATCTGCCAGATTTCCGGTCCGTAGAGCAGGTTGGCGAGACCGAGCACGCCGACCGACCACAGGACGGACAGAATCAGCGCATTGCGGAGCGCGCCGCGGCTCGAGCGGATTTCGAGTGCGCGCAGCAGGCCGGCGGTGGTCTTGCGGCTGTCGTCATTGGCCGGAGCAAGCGAGGCTGCAGGCGTGAAGGCCGGCGGCGGGGTGCGCGGCGCGGTACTCTTGTCCGGCTGCGCGGATCCAGCCTCGGCTTCCGCGTCCTTGAGCTCGCGGGCAGCGTTGGAGACCTTGCTTTCAAGCTCGTCGAGCGAAATGTCGTCGAGATCCGCGTCGCTGCTGTCGTCGAAATCAAGCGTCAGCGCGTCTTCCAAAGCTTCGAACGTCTGCTCATCGATGCTTTTGTCCGCTGGTTTCTTACTCATGCCACTCAAGCCTCGTTACTCAATGGAGGGGAACAACGCGCGGTCCGCCAGAGCCGCGCTTGCCAATGCGGCGCCGGCGGTCCTGGACCATGCAAGAACGCATGCAGAGTCCCATTGACCGCCATTCCGTACCTCAAACTTCAGATGTAGTGACACAGAAGCCCGGATTTAACAATTGAAAGCCGTTCAAGTGGGACGGCATCCACGTGTTTTTGGGGTTTCGTTGTGCCGGATTGGTTCATTTTTGCCAAGCAAACGCCACATTTACGAGGCGTTAACCATGCCGTCAGGTTTTTCCGTTAACCGCGCTGCAATGTTTACGCATTCGTGAGGATTCCGGAGCACACTTGGCATAGCCCATGTTCTATTCAAGGAATCCCGCCATGGCGGCGCTCAACATCGCCTTCGATATCCCGGAAATCAGTCCGCAGCCGCGCCCCTCCGGCGTCCGGCCGATCGACCTCGTGCATTTGGCGCGCCAGACCGGCGGCGACAAGACACTTGAGGCCGAAGTGCTGGCGCTGTTCGCACGGCAGGCGCGGCAGGCGGTGGCCCACATCGCGAGCCTGGGAGACGAGGGCCGCACCGAACTCGCGCACAAGCTTGCGGGCGCGGCGAAGGGTGTCGGTGCCTTCGAGGTTGCGCGTTGCGCCGAGGCGGTCGAGCAGACCCCGGCCAATCCGGCAGCCATCACCGCCTTCACGAAGGCGGTTGTTGACGCCGACAGTTTCATTGTCGGGCTGATGCGCTGACATTTTTCGTCTGCAAGGCCGAAAAGACCGGATTTTGAAAAACCATGCTGCGAAGCGCTGTCGCAGCGTGGTTTTCATTCTTGCCTCGTGCTGTCCAGCGTGTATGAAAGCCTCATCAGACAGGTAAGCAGCACAGAGGCCGTGATGACCAAGATTTCCATTGTCGCATTTGACGGAACGCGTTTCGATGTCGATGCCGAGAACGGCTCGACCGTTATGGAGAACGCGATCCGCAACTCGGTGCCGGGCATCGAGGCGGAATGCGGCGGCGCCTGCGCCTGCGCCACCTGCCACGTCTATGTCGACGAAGCGTGGGTCGAAAAGGTGGGGTCGCCCGAACCCATGGAAGAAGACATGCTGGACTTCGCGTTCGACGTCCGGCCGAATTCGCGGCTTTCCTGCCAGGTCAAGGTTCGTGATGAACTCGACGGCCTGGTTGTGCATGTGCCCGAGCGGCAGGCCTGATTTCCCTCAACTTTCCGGATTGCGTTTATGTCTACCCCGATAGAAACCGATGTCGTCATCGTGGGCGCCGGCCCGGTTGGCCTGTTTGCCGTCTTCGAACTTGGTCTTTACGATCTGAAATGCCATCTGATCGACATTCTCGACCGGCCGGGCGGCCAGTGTGCCGAGCTGTACCCGGAGAAGCCGATCTATGACATTCCGGCCTGGCCGGAAATCTCGGGGCAGGCGCTGACCGACCGCCTGATGGAGCAGATTTCGCCGTTCTCGCCGGAATTCCACTTCAACCGCATGGTTTCCGGATTTCGCAAACTCGACAATGGCCGTTTCGAGGTCGAAACCGACGAGGGCGAGCTGTTTCACTGTCATGCCGTGGTGATTGCCGCGGGCGGCGGCTCGTTCCAGCCCAAGCGCCCGCCGGTGCCGGGCATCGAGGCGTATGAGGGCACGAGCGTCTATTACTCCGTGCGCCGCATGGAGGAATTCCGCGACCGTGACCTGCTGATCGTCGGCGGTGGCGACTCCGCCCTTGACTGGACGCTCAACCTGCAGCCCGTGGCAAAGTCGGTGACGCTGGTGCATCGACGCCCTGACTTCCGCGCAGCCCCTGACAGCGTCAACAAGATGTTCGCGCTGCGCGAGGAGGGCAAGATCGATTTCCAGGTCGGTCAGGTGACCGGGCTCAAGGGAGAAGACGGCCAGCTTTCCGCCGCCACGATCAAGGGCCCGGATGGCGAGGTCGAGATTGCCTGCGACCGCTTGCTGCCGTTCTTCGGTCTGACCATGAAGCTGGGTCCGATTGCCGACTGGGGGCTCAACCAGCATGAAAACCTGCTGACGGTCGACACGGAGAAATTCGAAACCAGCATCCCGGGCGTCTTCGCCATCGGCGACATCAACTGGTATCCGGGAAAACTCAAGCTGATCCTGTCGGGCTTCCACGAAGCCGCGCTGATGACGCAGGCGGTCAAGCGGATCGCCCATCCCGACCAGAAGCTGGTGTTCCAGTACACGACATCATCGACAAGCCTTCAGAAGAAGCTCGGCGTCCAGTAGTCCGGGCTCGTCTCCAAGCCACGCCCGATCCGGTCGCGCTTTTTCAGGCGCGGTCGGCGGCGATGCTTGCCTGTCATCATGATCCAGAAAAAAGCCCTGCCGATCCGAGACAGGAACGGCAGGGCCGAGTGGGCGCACCAGATCTCAAGCCCGATGCGGGAGAAGCATCAGGCGAATTCCTTGCGCTGGGAAACGAAGCGCGTCGTTAGACGAATCAATTGTAGCTTAACGCCCCTTGAGCCTCAGAATATCTGAGTCGGACCTTGCGGATACTGCCAGGAATTCCCGGTGGAAATTAAGAGTTATGCCTTTCTTCTGACTCTTGCGCCGGTGTTGCTTGATTCAGCCTCCGGGCGCCGACCTTCCACATGCGGGATCTGCTGCGGTGCTTCGGCAGGCGGTCAGCCGCCGGTTTCCATTTGCTTTGCCTTGTAGCGCAGAATGCGCCCGATGCGGCGTTCGAAGCTCGCCGCTTCGACCCGGTCAAACCGCTCATGGTCGGCGGCATGTTTTTCAAGGATGGACTTCGAGGTGGATTCCACCTTGGCCTGCATTCGCACGCAATCGGCTTCGGGTCGGAGGTTGCGAAGCGCGGTTTCGAGTTTCCGCGACCATTGGCGGGCGATCTCGGCATGACGTTCTTCATGGCGCTTGATGTCGGAAGACAGCGTGCGCCACACCAGGTGGGCCTTCCGTTCGGCGCCGCTGCTGTCGGTCCAGCGCGGCAGGGTGAGACGGGTGTCGAGCTTGACCGTGACGTCGCCGACGGCGCAGCGATTGCCGGACTGCTCGAAGCTGATCACGCGGTTGATGCGGATCCGTGTTGCGCCGGGATGGCGGTTTCCGGTTTCTTCAAGTTCGGGGCCGCCGCGCCAGAGTTCCTCCTCCAGCTTGGCGGCTGTTTGCCCGCCCACCGGATAATAGCTGTAGGATTTTGAAACAATGGTTTCGGCACCCGCAGAGGCAATGCCGAGAGAAAGAATGAACGCCGTCAGAGCGAGGCGGATGCCGAGCATTGATGTCTCCAATAGGGCCGGCCCACGCGGATACTCCGGATGCCGCTGTCACATTGCAGAACTTGCGCCATGCGGCTCGCTCATGCAACAGGAAGCAGTCCGTATATAGCCCGCGGGAAGGAAAAGGCCAGACCATGCAGACAGCACCGGATACGGCGTTCGAGCCTATGAAGCTCAAGCTCGGGCGGGGGATCGAGATGGATTTGGGGCCGCGGTCACGGATCATGGCGATCCTCAATGTGACGCCGGATTCCTTTTCCGACGGCGGCCGGTATGAAGCGACAGAGGCGGCGATTGCAGGCGCCCGGGCCATGCACCGTGAGGGTGCGGACATCATCGACATAGGTGGTGAATCGACCCGTCCGGGCGCGGAGCCGGTATCGGCGCTCGAGGAGCAGCGCCGGATCCTGCCGGTGATCGAGGCGCTGTCGAAAGATCCCGGACTGCTGATCTCGGTCGATACCTGGCGGGCGGAGACCGCACGGCTTGCGCTTGCTGCGGGCTGCCACATGATCAACGACGTCTGGGGTCTGCAGCGCGAGCCGGAGATTGCGCGGATCGCTGCCGGGCGGGGCGCTGCGGTGGCCATCATGCACACGGGCCGCGAGCGCGAGGTGCTTGCCGACCCGGTCGCGGATCAGTTCGCATGGTTCGGGGAATCCCTCAGAATTGCCCGGCAGGCGGGGCTTGAGGATGATCGGATCCTGCTCGATCCGGGCTTCGGTTTCGCAAAGGACGCAGAGCTCAATCTCGAGCTGATGGTCCGCTTTGCCGAATTGCACCGGCTCGGATTTCCGCTGCTGGCGGGCACCTCGCGCAAACGATTCATCGGCACGCTGACCGGGCGCGACGCCGACGACCGCGATGCCGGGACGGCGGCCACGAGCGTGGCGCTTCGCCTGCTCGGCGCGGCGGTATTCCGGGTGCACAATGTCGCTTTCAACAAGGACGGACTTGCGGTTGCCGATGCTATGGTTCAAAGCAGCCGCAAAAGGGAGCCGGGCGATGGCTGAAAGTTACACAATCCGTCTTGTCAACTGCGCGTTCTTTGCCCGCCACGGTGTCCATGACGAGGAGGAGTTTCTCGGTCAGCGGTTCTTTGTCGATGCCGAACTGGAGGTGGAGCCGGGCCGCGCGCTCGAAACCGATTCCATCGAAGGCACGGTGGACTACGGCGTCGCCTTCAAGGTGATCGAGGAGATCATCACCGGAAAACGCCGGTTCCTGATCGAGGCGCTGGCGCTGGAAGTGGCCAAGGCCCTGACCACGCGGTTTTCGCAAATCCGGCGCGCCCGCATCACCGTGCGCAAGCCCAATGCGCCCGTTCCGGGTGTGCTGGATCATGTGGAGGTTGTGGTTGACCATCGTGCTTGAGGCCAGACCCATGAATGAAGCTGGCGCAAAGGCCCCGAACGTGATTGCGGCGATAGGCCTTGGCGGCAATATAGGCAATCCGCGCCGGACGATGGCGCGCGCGCTCGGACTGCTCGGCGCCCGCGATGACGTGCACATCCGCCGGGTGTCGCGGCTCTATCGGACGCCACCCTGGGGCAACACGGACCAGGAATGGTTTCACAACGCCTGCGCGCTGGTGGAAACAAGCCTGGATCCGCATGAACTGCTGGAGGTGTGCCTCGAGATCGAACGACAGCTCGATCGGGTGCGCACCGAACGCTGGGGGCCGCGCACCATCGATCTCGACGTGCTGTTGCATGGCGACTTTCTGTCCGATCACGCCGATCTGACGGTTCCCCATCCGCGCATGACCGAACGGGCTTTCGTGATGGTGCCGCTCTCCGACATCGCGCCGCAGGCGGTCATCAACCTGCAAAGCGTGGCGGACTGGGCAAACGACGTCGATTCCGAAGGGATCGAAAGCCTGAGCAAGTCCGGAGACTGGTGGCTTGAGGAGCAGGCCGGCTGAAGCAGCCGGCGAAGACCACATGTTGCTTCGTCCGGGGTTTTGAATGCCGTATGGTCTAGCGAAGCAGGCCGGTCTTGACCCTTCCGGCCGTCCGCTTGAGGGTCATGCCGATGACAGGAACCATCTGTTCGCCGACCTTGACCGATATGGTGACATTCATGGTTTCGGGATCGTGCAGGCGGGCAATCATGGCGCCGTCGAGCGTCTTGCGGTTGATGCCCATGACGGCCCGGTTGCCGCTGATGCGGCCGGAAACAATGTCGAGACCCTTGCCGGCTGCGCCGTCGAGGAACTGGCCGGTATAGCCCTTGCCTTTGCGGGTGATAACGGCAGACATTTTCTGATTGAACACGCCGACGCGGCAGGTGCCGTCAAGCGAGATGCCGCTTTGCTTTGTGGCGGTCGGATCGCCTTCCAGATTGCAGACGAACTTGGTGCCCTTGTACTTGCCTGCAACAATCTCGCCCGGCCCCTTCCAGGTTCCGGCAACGGATTCGAAGAAGACGCTGTCGGCGTCGCGGGCCTGCGATGGCGTTGCAAGGAGAATTGCGGCTGCCGCAAAACAAAGCGGGAGGATGCGAGACTTCAGGAACATGGTCACACCTGTTGCGGCTGGAGATAGGCTGCAGGATTGACCGAAAATGGTTAATGGACGGTAAGTTCGACTGTGGAAATCAACCGCGACGGAAGCCGGGCGGCTGCCATCACGCGCGCTCGGCCTTGTCGCCGGGCTTTGCTTCGGCTTCCGCGAAGCTGGCGATATCGCGGATGAAATTGCCGATCCCGGGCCGCTGGACGGCGCGAAACGGCATCGGCCGGCAAAGGTCCATGGCCGAAATTCCGATCCGGGCGGTCATGAGCCCGTTGATCACGCCTTCTCCGAGCCGGGCAGAGAGCTTGGCGGCGAGGCCGTGGCCGACCACCTGCTGGATCAGGCTGTCGCCGGCGGCAACGGCGCCGGTGACGGCAAGATGGGCGATGACGTCGCGGAACAGGCGGATCATGCCGATGGTCCCCGGGCGGCCACCATAGAGCTCTGCCATCGCGCGGATGAGGCGCACCGCCTCGAAGACAACATAGGCGAGATCGACGAATGCGCGGGGACTGACGGCGGTGACCACGGAGACCCGCCGGGAGGCGTTGAGCACAAGCTGCCGGGCCTGACGGTCGAGACCGGCCATCAGTTCGCGTTCTGCAAAGGCGAGATAGTGCGGGCCGTCGATGATTTCGCCTTCCAGCGCCTCAAGGCTCTTGCGGCCATGGGCGGAGAGGGGATTGGCTGCAATCAGGCTTGAGACCTGGGCGGCAAGGGCGCGGGCCTCCTTGGCGCTCGCTGCATCGGCCTTGCGCGAAATCTCGGCGCGGAGTCCCGCGACACGGGCGAGGCGGCGCAGACCGGCGATTTCGCGGATGACCAGCGCGATCAGCGCCAGGGCCGCTACCCCCGCTGCAGCCGAGGCGACCCAGCCCAGCCAGGGCAGGCGGTCGAACAGTTCCCGGATCAGCGTGTCGGTCCACATTCCGATGGTGAGTGCTGCGAGAAACCCCAGTGCGGCAAGGAGCACCTTGCCCGCCGTCAACCGCCGCTTGCGGGGGCGGGCAGGAGGGGGTGTCAGCGCATCGGGATCGGCTGCGGGCGTGTCGAACGGATCCTCGCCGGCTTTCGTCATCTCGACGGTGACGGGCAGGCTTGCGGGCTTGCGCGGTGTGTCCGTCTTTCCGCCCGACTTCCCCCGAGCGGGGCCGGACGCCGGTCTTGTGTCGCGCCCGGATGATGCGTCTTCGTCAACGCTGAAGGCGCGGGGTTTGCGTGATGGTCCGCTGTCGTCGTGGTCGCTCATGCGAGGCGATCCCCCAGAAGATATTGCAGCGCCCTGTCGAGGCGGATGTGGGGCAGCGAGAGTTTGATGCCGCTGTCTGTTTCCTCGATCAGCGGCGGGCGGAACCGGACGATGTTGATATCGGGCGGCATGGTTTGAGAATTTGAATCAACGGCCTTGAAGAATGAATCCGGTTTCCTTGGCAAGTCACCGGGAAATATGGCTGTTTTGCGTTTGCCGTCGAAGATTTCGCCGGCGATCTTCTCGCCTTCGAGCGGTGTTCCGACGATCACCGGCAGGTCTTCGCCATCCTGTTTCGCCGTGGCCTCGCGGGTGGCGCGGACCGCAGCCAGGGCCAGCACCTCGATGTCCGCGCCCGATGAGCCGATGTGCGCCGAGGCCCGCTCGACGATACGGCGGGTGAGGGCTTCGAGACGGTCATGGCTCTCGTGGTGGAGATGATCGGCCTTGGTGGCGGCGATCAGAACCTTGTCGATCCGGCGCGAGACGAGACTGGTCAGAATGTTGCTCCGGCCGGGGCGGAAGCAGGTCAGCACATCGGCGAGCGCGCGTTCGAGATCGATGACCGCCTCTCGTCCGGCATTCATCGCCTGCATGGCGTCGATCAGCACGATCTGGCGATCGAGCCGGGCCACATGTTCGCGGAAGAAGGGTTTGACGACGACCGATTTGTAGCTCTCGAAGCGGCGCTGCATCATCGCCATCAGCGATCCCTTTGGCGCCGAGGTGTCCGGCAGGTTGGGCAGCGGGGCAAAGGTAAGGGCGGGAGAACCGTCAAGGTCCCCCGGCATCAGGAAGCGGCCGGGCGGCAGGGTCGACAGCGCGCGCTCGTCGGCCTTGCAGGCGCGCAGATAGTCCGTGTAGAGCCGGGCGAGTTCGCGGGCATCGGTTTCGCTTGCGGGTTTCAGCGGATCGATTGCGCTTGCCGTTTCAAGCCAGGGGCCTGCAAGATCGGCACGTGCGGACGAGCGGGCAAGCGTGGTGGCGTTGAGCGAGAACTCGGCAAAATCCTGTCCCAGCAAGGGCAGGTCGAGCAGCCACTCGCCGGGATAGTCGACGATGTCGAGGCACAGCCTGCCACCGGAAAAGAACCGGTTCCATCCGCTTGCCGATTCATACTCGATCACCAGTCTAAGCTCCGAGATCGCACGGGTGGAATCGGGCCAAACGCGTTCGCCGATCAGCTTTTCGGCGTGGTCCTCGTACTGGAAACGCGGAACCGCATCGTCCGGTTGCGGCTCAAGCACCGCCCGGGCGAGGCGGCCCGAATGCGCCGCCTCGAACAGCGGCAGCCGGCCGCCATGCATCAGATTGTGGACCAGCGACGTGATGAAGACGGTCTTGCCCGCGCGCGAAAGGCCTGTGACGCCGAGCCTGAGTGTCGGCTGCACCAGATTGCCGGCGCGGTCGGTCAGGGTGTCGAAGGCGATCAGCGCTTCATCGGCAAGGCTTGTGATGGAGGGCGGCACGGGCGGCTTTCACGGTTTGGGTGGTTGGTCTCGATATAGGTAAGCAGACACGGTAATGAAAGCGCAACCCGTGCCCGGGGATGTCGTGCCTTCGGCAGCTTCGGGACGAACCGGGTCGTGTGGATCGGCTCTAGGCGTCCACAGGGGAAAGAAGGCCCATGAATCTTGTTCGGCCGGATGTCGCAGCGTCGGGGTCCGTGCTGCAGTCGGCAATGAAAAGGCCCGCGGTCGGAAAGCCCGATCCGAGAGCGCCTTCGTCAGCCTTGTTGTCGCGCTGAAGCAGGGAAAGAGCGGTATCCTCGATCATCGGATTGTGGCCGACGATCATGATCGAACCGCTTTCGCGGGCGCGATCGGATTCAATCAGCTCAAGATAGGTTTCATGGGTCTCGGAATAAAGCGCGCCGGTGTGCTCGACGGTCGGCGATATGCCAAGGCGGGCAATCAGAAGATCGAGCGTTTCGACACACCGCTTCGCGGTTGAGCAATAGACCAGGCCGGGTGTGAACGCATTGACCGACATGGTCGCGGCGAGACGCTCGACCTCGTCCCGTCCGCGCTGGTCGAGCGGCCTGTCAAAATCACGCGTGCCGGGAAGGGCCCAGGCTGCGTGGGCATGGCGCAGGAGAAGGACTCGCAATGGAAGGGCCGGCATCGTTGTCATCGCCCGAACTTAAGGGTTTTCATTGCCGCTTCAATTGGCCCAAAGGTCAATGTGCGTTGCAACATGTAACCGGCGGGCCCGGTGGAGGCGCTTGTGGTTTCCCAGGAAGTGAATAAGGCCTGTTTTCAGGGCTTTGACGCCAATTTGACAGAACTGTGAAATTGCAGGTGGGCACGACTTTACCGCTTGTGCCACGGCAGCCCTGTGGCTATACAGCCCCCGGAATAGCTTATCCGGGAGAATCGTAATGAGTGAAGACTTCGATTTTTCCTCCTATGTTCCCTCTGATGAAGAGGATTTCATGAACGCCAAGCAGCGGGCCTATTTCAGGGCCAAGCTCAACGCCTGGCGCAATGACATTCTCAAGGAGGCACGCGAGACGCTTGACCATCTCGCGGAGGAAAGCGCCAATCATCCTGATATCGCCGACCGTGCGTCGTCGGAGACTGATCGTGCGATCGAATTGCGTGCACGCGACCGGCAGCGCAAGCTTATCGGGAAAATCGATGCGGCCCTGGGCCGCATCGACGAGGGGACCTATGGCTACTGCGAGGAAACCGGAGAGCCGATCAGCCTGAAGCGGCTCGATGCCCGTCCGATCGCCACGCTGTCGATCGAGGCACAGGAACGCCACGAGCGCCGCGAGAAGGTCTACCGCGACGAATAATGCACGTGCCGGGCCGTGCGGCTGACCGTCTGTCGCCGTCACAGGAAGCCGGCAGCAGTATCATCGACCAAAAAGCCGGCCACAATGGCCGGCTTTTTTGTTGGTCGTCCATTGATCTGTCGCGGCGAATGCCTGCCGTGATTTTCGGTCGATGCGAGGTGAGACGAACTCAGGACTTTTTCGAGAGTTCCCCCAGAAGCCGCTCCATTTCAGCCTCCAGCGTATCGCGCGATGGCTTGGTTTCGGCCTGGACCTCCGGCGCGGGTTCAGGTTCGGAGGGTGCTGGTTCGGCTGCTGCCGTGTCGCCCGCCGGGTCTTCGTCGAACGGATCTCCCGCCAGATCATCGGAGAGTTCCGCAGCCAGCACCGATTCGAAGTCGAGTCCGGGTTCGGCAGGAGCACTCGTTTGTTGCGGGGGCGGCGGCACGGTTTGCGGACCGGTCTGCAGCGTGGCGGGCTGTTCCTCGAAAGGATCCCCGATATCCCAGTCTTCCGACCCGAACTCTTCGTCAGAAAGGATCTCGTCGTAACCTGCCGGCGCCGCAGAACGTGGCTCCGGCGCTGCCGCAACCTGAGGGCTTTCGACAGGCTGCGCATTTGCCTGCTGATAGGCGGGTGCCTGCTGATTGGCGGGATTTTGGGCGGCGTCCCGTGGCGCTTCCTCCGGTTGTGGTGGCGACTGCTGGGCGCCGGCAGCGTCCGGCTCGCGGGCCGGGGGCTGTTCTTCGAAAACCCTGGAGCGGGCGGATTCGAGGATATCGGCGGCTTCCGCCTCCGCCCTCGGGTCCGCCTTTATGGCAGTCGCCGTTGCCAGGCTGCCGGCCGTCGCGCCGTAGGAGACCGGAGACAGCGGCGATTGAGTTGCCGCAGGGCGGTCCCTGGCTACAGGTGCTGCGGGCGCGGAAGCTGCGGGTTTCGGCTGAACCCGGGCCGGCTCCTCCCACAAGGCCTGGTCCGAGCCGGACTGCCTGGCGGATACGGGGCGCGGGCTCGCGGGCTCAGGCGCGGCGGGCTCGGCTCTGGCCTGCGGCTCAGCGGTGGCGCGAGACGGCCTCGGGTGTGTTGCGTCGGGTTCGCCGGGTTGAACGATGCGGCTTTCGATGACGACGTCCGTGGGCCCTCCGATCATGACCAGATGCTCGACGTCGTCGCGCCGGATCAGGACGATCCTGCGGCGGGTGTCGACCGCAGCCGCGTCGAGCACCGCGAGCCGGGGCTGGCGGGCGCGGCCGCCGCGTATGAAGGTCGATGACGAGCGTTTGCGGATCAGCCAGAATACGGCCACCAGTGCAAGCAGCGCGATGGCCACGATGACGATCGCCATCAGCAGTGTCGCACCCTGTCCGCCCAGAATATCGTCCGGCATTGGCTGTTCTCCCTGTTTCCGGCAGCACGTGCCGGTCATGCCATCTGTCCGCCCGCCCGGCCTTTGTGCCGGGGATGCGGATCTGCCTATTCCCGATGCGGTGCGAACCGTGTCGTGCATCGGGAGCGATAGAGCCGGGTTGTCCGAGCATCCGTCCCGTTTCTTAACGCATTTGACGTTTTTTGGTTGCCGTTCACAAGTCTTGCGCGCGGTTATCCCAAATCCTGTGGCCTCTGTGGCGCCAGAAAGCACGGTGTGGAGGTCGCTTTCGCCGTTCAAAGCAACCGTGTTGCGGCAAGAAGAACCGGTTTGGGCTTTCCATAACCTGCGGAATGTGATTCAACCCGGACAATCCGTGGCGGGACGAAAGAGCGATTCATGACAGAGACGACGCCTGCGGCCGGAACCCCGGCACCGCTTGTGGACCGGAGCGCCAAACCGCGCTCGGTATCGAGGCTGATTTTTCTCGCGCTGGTGATGATCGGCGCTTCCTTCGTCTTTTTCCTGTTCAAGGAACAACTCAACAGCGATCTGATGCTCGGCATTCTCGGCGTGCTCGCCGTGGTCGGGATCTTCTTCCTGGTGTCCACGGTCATCGGCTTCGTCACCATCATGCCGAAAGCGACGACGGACCCTCTGGCGCGCGCCTTCATCGACACCCATCCCGAGGGCACCCTTGTCACCGACGACAAGGACCGGGTGATCTACGCCAACCAGGCCTATGGCCAGATCACCGGCACCACCAGCGCCTCCGACGTGCAGTCGATCGAGGCCATCCTGTCACGCCACCGGGAATCGGCTGAAGCGGTCTACCGGCTGACCAATTCGATGCGCAACGGTGAGGCGGGGCAGGAGGAATTCCGCATGCCGCACGCGCTCAACGAGGCGCCGAACGGCAATGGAGCGGGCCACTGGTACCGGCTCAGGGGCCGGCCGGTCAGCGGCGGCGAAGGGGCAGGATTGCTGATGGCCTGGCAATTGTCGGACATCAGCCAGGAGCGCACCGAGCAGGAGATGGTGTTCAAGGAGCTGCAGAACGCCATCAACTATCTCGACCATGCCCCGGTCGGCTTCTTCTCGGCCGGGCGCGACGGTTCGATCGTCTATCTCAATGCAACGCTCGCCGACTGGCTCGGCATCGACCTGACCTCTTTCCTGCCGGGCAAGCTGATGCTGCGCGACCTGGTGGCGGGCGCCGGGATGGCGCTGGTGGATTCGGTACAGGCCGAGCCGGGGCTCAATTCCACCGCGCAGCTCGATCTCGACCTGCTCAAGACCAACGGACAGAGCTTTCCCGTCCGGCTGGTGCACCGTGTCAGCGCCACCCGTGACGGATCACCCGGCGAAAGCCGCACCATCGTCATCGGCCGCGAAGAGGGAGGCACGGACGCCAACGACGCCGCCAATGCCGAGATGCGCTTCACGCGCTTCTTCAACAATACGCCGATGGCGATCGCCTCGGTCGATGCCAAGGGCAGGATCCTGCGCACCAACGGTCCGTTCCTGCAGATGTTCAGCGGGCTTGTGAGCCGCGACGACATGGAGCAGGGGGCGCTGTTCGAAACCGTGCTGCGCGAGGAAGATCGCGCCGGCCTTGCCGAAGCGCTGCGCCAGGCTGCCGACAAGCAGGGCGACATCGCGCCCATCGACAGCCGCCGCGCCGACAGCGAGGAGCGGCATTTCCGCTTCTATGTCAATGCCGTGATCGAGCACACCGAGGAAGCGCCGGAAGAGACCGCCATCATCTATGCGGTGGAGACCACCGAGCAGAAGGCGCTGGAAGCGCAGATGGCGCAGACCCAGAAGATGAACGCGGTCGGCACGCTCGCCGGCGGCATCGCGCACGACTTCAACAATGTGCTGACCGCCATCCTGCTTTCGGCCGATCATCTTTTGATGTCGCTCAGGCCGTCGGATTCGAGCTTTGCCGATCTCATCGAAATCAAGCGCAACGCCAACCGCGCGGCGGTGCTGGTGAGGCAGTTGCTGGCGTTTTCGCGCAAGCAGACGATGCGGCCGACGGTGCTGTCGATGACCGACGTGATCGGGGACTTGAGGATGCTGGTCGACCGGCTGACCGGCACCCATGTCAAGCTTGAGCTCGAATTCGGCCGCGACCTGTGGCTGGTCAAGACCGATCTCGGGCAGTTCGAACAGGTGCTGATCAACCTCGCGGTCAACGCCCGCGACGCGATGCCAGAGGGCGGCACGATCACGGTCAGGACCCGCAATGTGGAGGCGGAAGAGGTTGTCCGGCTCAACAATCGCGGCATGGAGCCGGGCGATTTCGTCCTCATAGAAGTGGCCGACGAGGGCACGGGCATACCACCGGAAGTCCTGGAAAAGATCTTCGAGCCGTTCTTCACCACCAAGGATGTGGGCAAGGGCACCGGGCTCGGCCTGTCGATGGTCTACGGCATCGTCAAGCAGTCCGGCGGCTACATCTATCCCGAATCCGAAGTGGGCAAGGGCACGACGTTCCGGATCTACCTGCCGCGCCACGTCGAGGACGAGGCGCAAGAAGTCTCGACCGAGGCCGAAGCCGCGGCTCTGGTGGATGCCGGCGCCGCAAAGCAGGGCAAACCCGCAACCGACGGGCCCGAGGATCTGACCGGCGGATCTGCGGTGGTGCTGCTGGTCGAGGACGAGGAGGCCGTGAGGCGTGGCGGCAAGCGCATGCTCGAGGCCCGCGGCTACGAGGTGCACGAGGCCGGCACCGGCGTGGAGGCGCTTGAGGTGCTGACCGAACTCGAGGGCAAGGTCGACATCGTCGTCTCCGACGTGGTGATGCCCGAGATGGACGGACCGACACTCCTGACCGAGTTGCGCAAGGACTATCCGGACATGAAGTTCATCTTCGTATCCGGCTATGCCGAGGATGCGTTTGCCAAGAACCTGCCGGCGGACGCCAAGTTCGGCTTCCTCGCCAAGCCGTTCTCGCTCAAGCAGCTTGCGACGTCGGTGCGCGAGATGCTGGACGAGTAGGCGCGTCAGGCCGCTCGCAGCGCTTTCGGAGGGCAAACCCGGCGGGCAGGGCTTTCGCCCCGCACTAACCGGCGATCAACCACATCCGCATCTTCTTGCGCGCGCAGGCTTGCGCGGCGGACCGTTCGGTGCTCGTCTCTGGGTTGCAGAAGGCGGGAATCGCAATGAACAGCCTCGAAGGGCAGACTCCGACGAACAATCCACGCCCGGCCACACGTCCGCCGGTCGGCGCGCCGCCGCTTCCGCCTGGCGCGCCGCGGCGGATCCTGCGCGCGATTGCGCTTGCGGTGCTGATCGTGATCGGGCTGCCGATCGCCATCTGGAACACCATTTATCCCACCTACAGCTGGGGCCAGAAAACCACGGTGACAGTGATGACGCCCGCGGGGGAACGCAGCGGCAGTGCCGTGGTGCGTGTGCGCTGGAAGGACAATCCGGACCTGTTCCCCGATGCGCCGCATCTGCATTACGAGGTCCGCGGCGAGGCGACGGTGGTCGATCTGGGCGAGGGCCGATATCTGTTCGCGCTGATCAGTGGCGCCGAACGACGGGGGCTTGCCGTGTTCGGCGACGGTCGCAGCTATTGGCTGGAACAGATCAAGACAGTCGCCGCGAGCCGCGGCGAGACCCGCGAAATTCCGCCGGCCCACCGCCCGCTGCTGGTCACCTTCGCCGACATCGGCGACCCGGCGAGCGTTGCCCGCGTCGATCCCGATGATCTCGCCGCCAGTTTTGGCCCCGGTTACACGCTTTCCTCGATCACGCTTGCGATCACCGACGAGTCGGTGACCACGGGCCGGGTGGAGGCGGTGTTGGGGGGGGTGGGCAACCTTTCTGCATACAGAACGGACCAGAAGAATCCATTCACCAATACACTGCCGCCCGACATCGGATATCTCAGGAGCAATTGATCATGACCACGAGTATCTCGCCTGAACTGTTCCTGGCCATTCTGTCGATGGATTCCTAATGTCGGCATCAGGTTTCCGTTATGACATTCTCTCACCGTCGTCATCCCGGGGCTACGACTCCGGGATCCATTCCGTTGTCTCTCCACACAGTGTGACACGTGGATGGATCACGGAATGGATCCTCGGCTCGAAGGCCGAGGATGACGAAAGAGAGAGGCCGAGGATGACGAGAACGGGAGGCAACGACGTCGCTTCGCTTGTCTTGCCCGGGGGGCAAGGGTGACGAAAGCAGGGTTGTACGGAAACAGACGGAGACCGGGACAGAGGCATCGTGACCGGTCGGTCGCGGTGGAGCGGGGGGCGGGGGCTGCGCCGCGCGGCGCAGGGTTAATATTGCAGTGACAAAATATTCATCATCCTGCCGCAATTTCCGCTAAAGTCCGACTTTAGAGTTTTCCAAGAGGGGCCATCATGAAATCCAGACTTCTGATTGCGGCGCTTGCCGCCGTCTTCGTATCCGCCTGCACGACCGATCCCTATACGGGTCAGCAGAAGGTTTCCAACCTTGCGGCTGGCGCCGGCCTGGGTGCCGCTGCGGGCGCCGGTCTCGGGATGCTTGCGGGGGGCGACGACCGCAAGAACGCGCTTATAGGTGCGGGCATCGGCGCACTCGCCGGGGGTGCCATCGGCGGCTACATGGATCAGCAGGAAGCCCAGCTTCGCGCGCAGTTGCAGGGCACCGGCGTGTCAGTGACGCGCGTGGGCAACAACATCGTGCTCAACATGCCGTCCAACATCACGTTCGACACCGACCAGTCTGCGGTCAAGCCCGAGTTCTACCCGACGCTGAATTCGGTGGCGCTGGTGCTGCAGAAGTTCAACCGGTCGCTGGTCGACGTCATGGGGCACACAGATTCCACCGGGTCTGACCAGTACAACCTGACCCTGTCGCAGCAGCGCGCGCAGTCGGTTGCGAGCTACCTGGTTTCACAGGGCAACGATCCGCGCCGCTTCTACACCCAAGGCTTCGGCGAGAGCCGGCCGGTCGCCGACAATTCGACGGAAGCCGGCCGCGCCGCCAACCGCCGTGTGGAAATCCAGATCTCGCCGCTGAGCTGATTGCGGCGGGGCCTGCCGGTTTCCGGCGGCTCTCAGCTCCGGCCAGAGGCGTGACACAGTCGTTTGAGGCGACTTTGGGCCCGGCAGCGAAAGCTGTCGGGTCCTTTTGATTCGCGGTGGTAGTGAAAAGACGCAAAGAGCCCTTTCACGCGCCGTCATGCCGGATTTGATCCGGCATCCCGCAGACCGGGCGACTGCCGGGTCGAAAGACCCATTCAGCCCAACGACCTGGACAGGCTGGATCCGGCTCATGGCCGGGATGACGGAAACGGAAAGCGGCTTTGCCAACAATCACCGGACATGCCGGGCCGGGCGAAGCGACGGCTATTCCCCATCCAGATTGGCTGCCTTGCGCAGTGCTGTGTTGATGCGGTTCTGCCAGCCGGGGCCATCTTCCTGGAAATGCTCGAGCACGGCGCGGTCGAGCCGGATCGAGACCATCTCCTTGCCTTCGGGTATGGACGTGGACTCTTGCGCGGGTTCGGCCGGCCTGGTGGTGGCGGACTTGAAGGCGGCTTCGGCGCGTTCGAAGGCGCTGCCGGGTCGGCGGGTCGGTTTCATCGAAATGTCCTTTCGGGTGACGGCAGGCGGTGACGGGCGCTCATGCCCCTTCAGAGGCCAGAGCTGCGGCGATGCGGGCGGCGAGCCGCGCGTTGTTGAGCACCAGCGCGATGTTGGTCTTGAGGCTCTTGCCATCGGTGAGGTCCAGGATTTCGCCGAGCAGGAACGGCGTGACGGCCTTGCCCTCGATGCCCTTTGCCCTGGCGGTGGCCAGCGCCGCGGCGATGTGGCGGTTCATCTCACTGGCCGGGATTTCATCTTCCAGAGGCACAGGATTGGCGATCAACATGCCGCCATGGCCGCCGAGCGCCCGTCGTGTGGTCTCGAAACGGGCGATGGCCTCGGCGTCGTCGAGCCGCAAGGGGGCTTTGATGCCGGATTCGCGCGACCAGAAGGCGGGCATGGCGTCCTGGCCGAAGGCCACGACAGGGACACCGCGGGTTTCGAGGGCTTCGAGCGTCTTGGGGATGTCGAGAATGGCCTTGGCGCCGGCGGAGACGACAATCACCGGCGTGCGGCCGAGTTCATCGAGATCGGCCGAGATATCGAAGCTCTCCGAAGCGCCCTGGTGCACCCCGCCGATGCCGCCGGTGGCGAAGACGGAGATTCCGGCGAGCCGGGCCGCCATCATGGTGGCGGCGACCGTGGTGGCTCCGGCGCGGCCTTCGGCAAGCGCGTAGGCGAAATCGGCGCGCGACAGCTTCATCACGTCCTTTGCCTGGGCGAGCTGCGTGATGGTGCCTTCGTCGAGGCCCGCATGCAGATGTCCGTCGATGACCGCAATGGTGGCAGGCACCGCGCCCCCGGCGCGGATCGTGGCCTCGACTTCCAGCGCCATGTCGCGGTTGCCGGGCCAGGGCATGCCATGGGTGATGATGGTGGATTCGAGCGCCACCACCGGGCGGCCTTCTGCCAGCGCATCGGCCACTTCGGGGGTCTTTTCGATCTTGATCGGGGCGGTCATGGGAAGCTCCTGGAGGGCACTGCGGTTCGGGGTTAGCGTGTTTCATGGCTTGACTGGTGTCTCCAGCGCCGCGCATCCGCGTGAGTGCGGCATGCATTAGCCGTTGGCGGGCTTTGGCATGGCGGCAATTGCCTGCGCAAGCCTTTCGCGTGTGAGATCCTGCCGCACGGGTCCTGCGGTTGCCGCCGTCAGCCGGGCAAGCGCGATGCCGGAGATGAGACAGGCCTCGATCGCCTTGCCCCCGAGCCAGGCGTCGAGATAGCCGGAGACGAGCGCATCGCCGGCGCCGGTGACATCCTCGACTTCGCCCAGCGGCGGCGGCAGGAGCGAGAGCGCGGTCTCGCCGGCATAGGCAAGCACCTGTCCCGCCCCGGCACTCACCAGCCCCGAGGCGAGCCCGGCTGCGCGGAGAGCGTGTGACCAAGCTGCAGGACCCTCTTCGTTGCTGCCGGCAAGGGCCGCAGCCTCGGCGGTGTTCATGGCGAGAAGCGTGAGCGCGGAGAGCGAAGGCTTCCATCGCACCACCTTGGCCGGTGAGACGGCGATGGCGGCCAGCGGAAGGCCGCTGGCAGTTGCTTCGCGCGCGATGGCTGCGAGTGCATCCCGCGGCAGGTTGGCATCTGCGAGCACAAGATCGCTCGCGGCGATGCGGGCGCGCATCCGCGCGGTCATCAGTCGTCGGGCCGGGATGATGTCATAGAGCTTCATGTCGGCAAGCGCGGTGACCAGATTGCCGTCCGGCTCGAGGATGGCGGTGTAGCTTGGCGTCGCCCTGTCCAGAAATGTGAGCGGGCAATCCTCAATGCCAGCACCCTCGGCCGCTTCCGCAACCTGGGCTGCTGCCGCGTCGCCGCCGCGCGGAGAGACCAGGGTGACGTGGTGGCCGAGGCGGGCGAGGTTGCGTGCGGCATTGAAGGCGCCACCACCGGGTTCCCTGACCCAGCGTCCCGGGTTGGATGCACCCGGACGATGGGGTGCATCGAGACGGCCGGTGAGGTCGATATGGGCGCCGCCGATTGCCAGGATACGGGCCATATTCAGGATGTCCCATGGAGAGGGGCAGGCCGAATCGCCCCCGTTTGGCCCGCGTCTGATTGCCCATAGACGCAGCATGCCCAATCCGGAGTCCACGGGATAAAACAAAAAAAGAACATGTGACCGTTTGTCATTGTATTACAGTTGGTTGAGAGGGGCTTGTACAATCGGAACAAAAAGTGTACAAATCTGATCACAGCGCACTCATTGCTTGCGACGGCACGATAACCTAAAGGTGGACGGAATGGCACAGAACTCTTTGCGGCTTGTAGAGGAAAAATCCGTGGATAAAAGCAAGGCGCTCGACGCCGCACTTTCCCAGATCGAACGGTCGTTCGGCAAGGGCTCCATCATGAAGCTCGGCGCCAATGAAAAGGTCGTCGAGATCGAGACCATTCCCACGGGATCGCTCGGTCTTGACATCGCGCTGGGCGTGGGGGGGTTGCCGAAAGGCCGCGTAATCGAGATCTACGGGCCGGAAAGTTCGGGCAAGACCACGCTGGCGCTGCAGACCATCGCCGAGGCGCAGAAGAAGGGCGGCATTTGCGGCTTTATCGACGCCGAACATGCGCTCGACCCGGTCTATGCCCGGAAGCTTGGCGTGGACCTGGAGAATCTCCTGATTTCGCAGCCCGACACCGGCGAGCAGGCGCTCGAAATCACCGACACGCTGGTGCGCTCCGGCGCGCTTGATGTGCTGGTGATCGATTCGGTGGCGGCGCTGACCCCGCGTGCGGAAATCGAGGGCGAGATGGGCGACAGCCTGCCGGGCCTGCAGGCGCGGCTGATGAGCCAGGCGCTCAGGAAGCTCACCGCTTCGATCTCGCGGTCGAACTGCATGGTGATCTTCATCAACCAGATCCGCATGAAGATCGGCGTGATGTTTGGCTCGCCCGAGACCACCACGGGCGGCAATGCGCTGAAGTTTTACGCATCTGTCCGTCTCGACATCCGCCGTATCGGCTCTGTCAAGGAACGCGACGAGGTGACCGGCAACCAGACCCGGGTGAAGGTCGTCAAGAACAAGATGGCGCCACCCTTCAAGCAGGTCGAATTCGACATGAGGTATGGCGAGGGCGTCTCGAAGATGGGCGAACTTGTCGACCTTGGGGTGAAGGCCGGGATGGTCGAGAAGTCCGGCGCCTGGTTCTCCTACAACAGCCAGCGGCTGGGGCAGGGCCGCGAGAACGCCAAGCAGTTCCTGCGTGAGAACTCCGCGCTCGCCGACGAGATCGAGACGGCGCTGAGGCAGAACGCCGGGTTGATCGCAGAAAAATTCCTGGAAGACGGCCGCAAGGGTGGCGACGAGGACGACATCGGATCGGGCGCTGCCGAAGGTTGATGATTGGGCCAGGGCTCTTTGCCCTGCCGGAACCGTGCTCCGGTCCTGGTGCAGGATCGCTGGACCGAAAGCCCGGTCCGGGAGGCTTCGGCACCAGGGATGACATTTTCAAGCCGGCCGCCATCTTGTTTGGATGGCGGCCGGTTTCGTGTTTGTCGGACCGGGCTGCCGTCTGGACAGTGCGCGGAGGGAGCGATAAAAGCGGCGGTCCGCGTGCATGGGCAGCGGATTTCCAACCGGCGCCGGAGATTTCGGCGCGGTCCATCAACAAAGGGTGAAGCATGAGCGGCGTGAACGAAATCCGGTCGGCGTTTCTCGACTATTTCAAGAAAAACGGCCACGAAGTGGTGGCGTCAAGCCCGCTCGTGCCGCGCAACGATCCGACGCTGATGTTCACCAATGCGGGCATGGTGCAGTTCAAGAATGTCTTCACCGGGCTTGAGCATCGTCCTTACTCGACGGCTGCGACCTCGCAGAAATGCGTGCGCGCCGGCGGCAAGCACAACGACCTCGACAATGTCGGCTACACCGCGCGCCATCACACCTTCTTTGAGATGCTGGGAAACTTCTCCTTCGGCGACTATTTCAAGGAGCGCGCCATCGAGCTTGCCTGGAACCTGCTGACCAAGGATTTCGGCATCAACAAGGAGCGGCTGCTCGTCACGGTCTATCATACCGATGACGACGCGTTTGATCTGTGGCGCAAGATTGCCGGTGTTCCGGAAGGCCGGATCATCCGCATTCCGACCAATGACAATTTCTGGGCGATGGGGGATACCGGTCCCTGCGGTCCGTGCTCGGAGATTTTCTACGATCACGGCGACCATATCTGGGGCGGGCCTCCCGGATCGGCGGACGAGGACGGTGATCGCTTCATCGAGATCTGGAACCTGGTTTTCATGCAGTTCGAACAGTTCGCGGACGAACGGGTCGACCTGCCGCACCCCTCTATCGACACCGGAATGGGGCTCGAGCGCATTGCTGCACTGCTGCAGGGACAGCACGACAATTACGACATCGATCTGTTCCGCCGGCTGATCACTGCGTCGGAGGAATTGACCGGCGTCGAGGCCAAGGGCGAGCGGCGCGCAAGCCACCGGGTGATCGCCGATCACCTCAGATCCTCGGCCTTCCTGATCGCCGATGGCGTTCTGCCGTCCAATGAGGGACGTGGGTATGTGCTTCGTCGGATCATGCGCCGGGCGATGCGTCATGCGCAGTTGCTCGGAGCCAGGGATCCACTGATGTACCGGTTGCTTCCGACGCTTGTCGCGGAGATGGGGCGCGCCTATCCGGAACTTCAGCGTGCTGAAGCGCTGATCTCGGAAACATTGAAACTCGAGGAAACGCGCTTTTCCAAGACGCTTGAGCGGGGCCTGAGCCTGCTTGAGGAGGCCAGCGCCGATATGGGCGAGGGTGATCGGCTGGGCGGTGAAACGGCGTTCAAGCTTTACGATACCTACGGCTTTCCGCTCGACCTCACCCAGGATGCGCTCAGGCAGCGCGGCATCGAGGTCGATACCGAAGGCTTCAAATCCGCGATGGAAAGGCAGAAGGCCGAAGCGCGGGCAAGCTGGTCCGGTTCCGGCGATTCTGCTGCCGAGACGATCTGGTACGAAATCAAGGACCGGGTCGGCGCCACAGATTTCCTGGGTTACGACACGGAGACGGCTGAGGGTGTGATTCAGGCCATCGTGCGCGACGGCGTGGAGGTCAAAGCCGCCAGCGCCGGCGATACCGTCGATGTGGTTGTCAACCAGACGCCGTTCTACGGTGAATCCGGCGGCCAGATGGGCGACCAGGGCCTGATTGCAGGCGAGGGCTACCGGCTTGAGGTGAGTGACACGCAGAAACGCGGCGAAGGTGTTTTCGTGCACCGCGCGAAAGTGACCGAGGGTGAGGTGACGACCGGCGCCGTGGCGCAGCTCGAGGTCGACCAAGGTCGCCGCGCAAAGATCCGCGCCAATCATTCGGCCACCCACTTGCTGCATGAGGCGCTGCGCGAAGTGCTGGGCACCCATGTTGCACAGAAGGGATCGCTGGTTGCGCCGGACCGGCTGCGCTTTGACATCTCCCACCCGAAGCCGATGTCGGCCGAGGAAATTGGCGAGGTCGAGGCCATGGCCAACGAGATCATCTTGCAGAACAGCCCCGTGACCACACGGCTGATGGCTGTCGATGACGCGATTGCCGAAGGTGCGATGGCGCTGTTCGGCGAGAAGTACGGCGACGAGGTCCGCGTCGTCTCGATGGGCACCGGGGTTCGCGGCGTCAAGGCAAACAGGCCCTATTCGGTGGAGCTTTGCGGCGGCACCCATGTCCGTGCAACCGGCGAGATCGGTCTGGTGCGGGTGCTTGCCGACAGCGCGGTCAGTGCCGGGGTGCGCCGCATCGAGGCTTTGACGGGCAATGCCGCCCGGCGTCACCTGGCGGACCAGGATGAGAAGCTCAAGCAGGCCGCCGCACAATTGAAGGTGCAGCCTGCCGATGTGCCCGGGCGGATCGAGGCGTTGATGGAAGAACGCAAGAAACTCGAGCGCGAACTGAGCGAGGCGCGCAAGAAGCTCGCGCTTGGTGGCAGCAGTTCCGGCGGCGATGAAAGCCGCGAGATCGGCGGCGTCAAATTTCTCGGCAAGGTACTCACCGGCGTGCAGCCCAAGGATCTCAAGGGCCTTGTCGATGCGGCGAAGTCATCACTCGGTTCGGGTGTTGCGGCCTTCGTGGCGGTCAGCGAAGACGGTAAGGCGAGTGTTGTCGTCGGCGTCACCGAAGACCTTACGGGCCGGTTCTCGGCCGTGGATCTTGTTCGAGTCGCATCGGAAGCCATTGGCGGCAAGGGTGGCGGCGGGCGTCCGGATATGGCCCAGGCCGGCGGACCCGATGGCGCAAAGGCCGCTGCCGCCGTCGACGCGGTGGCTGCAGCCCTCGGCTGAGCCATCGTGATATTCCGGCCAACTGGATCAGTGATCCGTGGCGCGCTGTCGGACGGTCTTGGTTGCCGGACCGGATAAGCATGCCGGCAAGCGCGCCGGGTTGACCGGCTGGCTCAGGCGAATGCGGAATACGTCCAGGGGGTATGCGACCATTCCAATGGCTGCGGCGCGTGGCCGGGCAATTGACTGCCCACAGCACTGTCGATGACATGCTGACTGCAGCGTATACAAGTAGTCATCGGCGCCGATTTTGAAATTGGCAGAGTTGCGCGCCAGGGGCATCACCGGCCCTCTGTTGCCCGAAAGTCGCGGCCCTGATTACACAGGGGCACGGTTATCCGACTGGTCCTGTCATCTTGCAATCGCAGACGAAAACGCCGGCGCAGCTGGTCAATACCTGCGCCGGCGCTGACTTTTTGGGTCAGGTCGATTTCAAACCGCCGGCCGCTCCGCCACGAATTTTCGGTCGCGGCGGTTGGCCCGGAGGTCATTGCTCAGCCCATGGCCTTCTGCAGATTCTCGTCGATCTTGTCGAGGAAACCGGTGGTCGACAGCCAGGGCTGGTCGGGGCCGATGAGCAGCGCCAGATCCTTGGTCATGAAGCCTGACTCGACGGTGGCGACACAGACCTTCTCGAGCGTGTCGGCGAAGCGGGCGAGTTCGGCGTTGTCGTCGAGCTTCGCACGGTGTGCCAGGCCACGTGTCCAGGCGAAGATCGAGGCAATCGAGTTGGTCGAGGTTTCCTCGCCTTTCTGGTGCTGGCGGTAGTGACGGGTCACGGTGCCGTGGGCAGCTTCGGCTTCCACGGTGTTGCCGTCCGGCGTCATCAGAACCGAGGTCATCAGGCCGAGCGAGCCGAAGCCCTGCGCCACGGTGTCGGACTGAACGTCACCATCATAGTTCTTGCAGGCCCAGACATAGCCGCCCGACCATTTTAGGTTCGAGGCCACCATGTCGTCGATCAGCCGGTGCTCGTACCAGATCTTGGCTTCCTTGAACTTGTCTTCGAATTCCTTCTCGTAGACTTCCTGGAAGATGTCCTTGAAGCGTCCATCATAGATTTTCATGATGGTGTTCTTGGTCGAGAGATACACCGGCACGCCGCGCTGCAGGCCGTAGTTGAGCGATGCGCGGGCGAAATCCTCGATCGACTTGTCGAGATTGTACATGCCCATGGCGATGCCCGCGGACGGGGCGTCGTAGATTTCGTACTCCTGCTCCTGGCCGTCTTCTCCGACGAACTTCATGAACAGCTTGCCCTTGCCGGGGAACTTGAAATCGGTGGCGCGGTACTGGTCGCCGAAAGCATGACGGCCGACGATGACCGGCTTGGTCCAGCCCGGCACGAGCCGCGGCACGTTCTTGCAGATGATCGGCTCGCGGAAGATCACGCCGCCCAGAATGTTGCGAATGGTGCCATTGGGCGAACGCCACATCTTCTTGAGGCCGAATTCCTCGACGCGCGCCTCGTCCGGCGTAATCGTGGCGCATTTGACGCCGACGCCGTGCTTCCTGATGGCGTTGGCCGCGTCGACCGTGACCTGGTCGTCGGTCGCATCGCGGTGCTCCATGCCAAGATCGTAATACTCCAGATCAAGATCGAGATAGGGATGGATCAGCTTGTCCTTGATGAACTTCCAGATGATGCGTGTCATCTCGTCGCCGTCGAGCTCCACCACCGGATTCGCGACCTTGATCTTTGCCATTCTTTTGAACCTTCCAAGAGGGTTGTCGGGGAGGGACGGAGGACCGCCCGTCGGGATGGCGTTCTCTTAACAAAAGCCGCAACCGCGCACAACACGCGAGCGCTCCTATGCGCCCGCTTCGCGACGAAGGTCTTGCGTCCCCCCGGCACACGGCTTTCCTTGCAGGGCGCAATGTGCCATGGAGGCGCGCAGCGAGCGGAACGGCAGGGCATGGCAGGCACCGACAGAAATCGCGAACTCATCACCGGCGGGCCGGCTATCATCCTGGTGGAACCGCAACTGGGCGAGAACATCGGCATGGTGGCGCGCGCCATGGCGAATTTCGGCCTTTCGAACCTCCGGATTGTCAATCCGCGCGACGGATGGCCGAATGAGAAGGCAATCAGTGCGGCCTCGCGCGCCGATCACGTGATCGACACGGCCCGGGTCTACGGGACGATCGAGGAGGCCATGGCCGACCTCACTTTCGTCTATGCAACCACCGCGCGCTCGCGCGACGGCCACAAGCCGGTTCGCGGGCCGGTGGAGGCGGGCGGGACGCTGCGTGTTCGCGAAAATGCAGGAGAAAAAACCGGCATCCTGTTCGGCCGCGAGCGGATCGGGTTGCGCAACTGGGAAGTTGGCCTGGCCGACGAGATTGTCACCTTCCCGGTCAATCCCGCCTATGCCTCGCTCAACATCGCCCAGGCCGTGCTGCTGATGTCGTATGAGTGGATGAAGTCTGGACTTTCCGATCCCAGCGAGACCGCGTTCAGCGCGCCCGAGGTGGTGCCGGCGCCGAAATCCGATCTGCACGGGCTTTTCGCGCAGATCGAGGAGGGGCTCGATGCGCGCGGCTATTTCCGTTCCGATGACAAGCGCATGAAAGCCATCGACAATCTGCGCGCGGTGCTGACCCGGCCCGGCTTTTCGACCGACGAGATCAGCGTGCTGCGCGGCGTGATCGCCTCGCTCGACCGGTTCGACCGCAAGGGCGAACGCCGCGCCGTCGAGGATTTTTCTGCGGAGATGCCTGAAGACAGTTCGGGAGACCTGGCATGAGTGTTGACGGGCCGGTTCTGGTCTTTGACAGCGGCATCGGCGGATTGAGCGTGCTGCGCGAGGCGCGGGTGGTCATGCCCGGCCGGCGGTTTGTCTATGTGGCCGACGATGCCGGCTTCCCCTATGGTGCCTGGGATGAAGAGCGGCTTCGCGACCGGATTGTCGGGCTGTTCGAGGGATTGATCGAACGCCACGCGCCGGCGCTGGCACTGATTGCCTGCAACACCGCTTCAACCATCGTGATGCCCGCGCTCAGGCAGGCCTATCCGGATATTCCCTTTGTCGGGACCGTGCCCGCCATCAAGCCCGCAGCCGAGCGCACAAGATCGGGTCTGGTCTCAGTGCTCGCCACGCCCGGCACGGTCAAACGGCAATATACGCGGGACCTGATCCGCGATTATGCCGACAAGGTGCACGTGCGCCTCGTGGGGTCTGAAAACCTCGCAGGCCTGGCTGAAACCTACATGCGCAACGGGTTTGTCGACGAGGCGGCGGTGAAGGCGGAAATCGATCCGTGTTTCGTCAGTCAGGACGGACTCAAGACCGACATCGTGGTTCTGGCATGCACGCATTTTCCGTTTCTGGTCAACAGGATGCGCAAGATGGCGCCGTGGCCGGTGGACTGGATCGATCCGGCCGAAGCGATCGCCCGGCGCGCGCTTTCCATCGTCGAGACGCTGCCCGGCGGCACGGCGCTTCCGGACGAGAAGGACCGGGTGGTGTTCACCTCGACCAACCCGGATTACAGCGCAATGCGGCTGATGCACGGGTTCGGGCTGACCACGGGATAAGCCCCGGGACCGGTTGACCGAACCGCGGCGTCCTTACGGCAATTCCCTGTGTATTTCCTGTCGTGCTGGCCGCGTGCGCCGAATAATCTGTTACAGCGGTTCGAGGCGGATTCTGAAAAGAATCAGTCGGGTGCGTGCGTCCAGTTCAAGGGAGTTGCAAAGGTGCAGGTCGGGATCAACATGGGGGAATTGGCCGGTGGTCAGCCGGCCATGCTCGATATAGAGGAGTTGCTTGCCACGCGTCTGCTTGTGCAGGGCAATTCCGGCTCCGGCAAGTCGCACCTGCTCCGCCGCCTTCTCGAACAGTCGTCCGAATGGGTCCAGCAGGTTATCATCGACCCGGAAGGCGACTTCGTCACGCTGTCGGAAAAATACGGGCATCTGGTGGTCGATGGCGAGCGCAGCGAAGGCGAGCTTGCGGGCATCGCAAGCCGCATCCGTAAGCATCGTGTGTCCTGCGTCCTGTCGCTCGAAGGGCTTGAGATCGACGACCAGATGCGCGCAGCCGCGATCTTTCTCAACGCGATGTTCGAGGCCGAGCACGAGTTCTGGTATCCGGTGCTGGTGGTGGTGGACGAAGCGCAGATGTTCGCGCCGTCAGCCGGCGGCGAGGTGGCCGAGGATGCGCGCAAGATGTCGCTCGGCGCCATGACCAACCTGATGTGCCGCGGCCGCAAGCGCGGCCTTGCGGGCGTGATCGCCACCCAGAGGCTTGCAAAACTTGCCAAGAACGTGGCGGCGGAAGCCTCGAATTTCCTGATGGGCCGGACCTTTCTGGACATCGACATGGCGCGTGCAGCCGATCTTCTGGGCATGGACCGGCGACAGGCGGAAATGTTCCGGGATTTGAAGCGCGGCAATTTCGTCGGTCTCGGTCCGGCGCTGTCGCGCCGTCCGCTGCCGGTCGTGATCGGCGAGGTGGAAACACAGGCGCGCTCATCAAGCCCGAAGCTGATGCCGATGCCCGAGGCGGTCGTCGATGTCGAGGATCTGATCTTCACGCCGGATCCGGATGAACTGACCCGCCCGGTTGCCCGGCGGTCGCGCCCTGCGCCAAGGCCGACCACGGATATTCTCGCCGAACTGTCCCAGGCCACCGCACCCGGCGATCATCAAGCGGCTCTCTCCGGGGATGCAAAGCCCGAACCTGCGGAGGCGCAGGCGGAAAGGGCGCGCCGTATTGCCGATGTGCTCGAGACGATCCTGGCGGACAGCGGCTCGGGCTACCGGACGGATGCGGCGCTTTATCAGGACTTTCTGGTGCGTTCGCGCATGGCGCGGATTTCGGGCTCGCCGATGTCGCTCGCCGACTTTCGCCGCCAGGTGGCGATTGCCCGGTCGGGCGTGGACGAGGAGACCGCGGCAAGCGAGAGCTGGGCTCAGGCGCTGGGGCTCGCTGACCGGGTGTCGGAGGATCTGCAGGGCGTGTTCCTGATGATCGCCAAAGCCGCGATCAAGGCCGAGAGCTGCCCGTCGGATGCCCGCATCGCCCGCGCCTATGGCACCCATTCGGCGCGCCGCGCACGCAGGCTCCTGGGCTATTTCGAAGAGCAGGGCCTGATCATCGTGCACGCCGATCCCTTCGGCAAACGCATCGTCGGCATTCCCGAGCTTGAGGCCGAAACCGCACCGGGAGCAGCGGACGCCCCGGATGAGGAGGCCGGCGCCGAGGCCCAGGCAGCGGAGTAGTGAAAGCGCCTCTTCGAACCCGGCGAGAGAAAGACGCGATCCGCCAGTAGCCACAAAAATTTCCGAAAGCGCTCAAAGCCGTTTGCCGTGGCATCCCGCTTTGGGCCATGGTGTGATTGTAGCCCGGCGGGCACACATGCCCGGTGGTATTCGTCCAAGGAGAGATCGCGCGGTGTTTGAAGTCATAACCATCAGTTTCGCCTTCTTCTTCGGGCTTGCAGTCCGCCAGATCGGGCTGCCGCCGCTGGTGGGGTTTCTCGCCGCCGGATTTGCCATCAACCTTTTCGGCCCGGCGCTTGGGCTGCCTGTCTATACCGGCGAAACGCTGGAGCATGTCGCCCATCTCGGCGTGTTGATGCTGTTGTTTACGGTCGGGCTGAAGCTCAAGCTTGAACAGATCGCGCAGCCGCAGGTCGTGGGCGGAGCATTGCTGCATTTTTCGATTTCGGTTCTCGTCTTCATGCCGGGGCTCAAGCTGATCATGGGGCTCGACTGGAACACGGCGCTGCTTTTGGCGATCGCGCTGTCGTTCTCCTCAACCGTGCTGGCGGCGAAACTGCTTGAGACCAAACGCGAACTGGGCGCATTCCACGGCCGAACCGCCATCGGCATCCTGATCGTTCAGGACATCATCGCGCTGGTGGTTCTGGCCGTCTGGTCGGGACAGACGCCCAATCTCTGGGCGCTTCTGGTGTTTGCGCTGCCGCTCCTGCGCCCTGTGCTTCACTGGCTCCTGAATTTCGCCGGTCATGACGAGCTCCTTGTGCTGATGGGCATGCTGCTGTCGCTGGTGATCGGTGGCATGGGGTTCGAGGCGATGGGGCTGTCGTCCGAGATCGGCGCGCTGGTGATGGGGGTTCTGCTTTCCACCCATGTCCGGGCCAAGGAGTTGGGCGCATCGCTCTGGTCGCTCAAGGAGGTATTCCTCGTCGGCTTTTTCCTGCAGATCGGGCTGACGGGCCTGCCGGATTGGGGCGCCATGGCCTTCGCGATAGCCGCCGGCGTGGCGCTGGCCCTCAAGGGCGTGCTCTTCTTCGCGCTTCTGGTCGCGTTCAAGCTGCGCGCGCGAAGCGCGTTTCTCAGTGCACTGAGCCTGACCGCCTATTCCGAATTCGGCCTGATCGTGGCTGCGGGCGTTCTGCCCGAGTATCTCGTGCCGTTGGCCATCGCCGTGTCGATCTCCTTCGTGATCTCGGCGCCGCTCAACCGCTTTGCCCATCCGCTGTTCGAACGCTATGAGGCGGCGCTGGGCCGCTACGAGCGCGACACTGTCCATCCGGACGAGCAGCCGCACGACATGGGCGAAGCCAATGTGCTGATCTTCGGCATGGGCCGCACCGGCAGTGCCGCCTACCGGCATGTCGAGGAGGAGGGCCTGAAGCCGCTCGGCCTCGATGCCGATCCCTACAAGGCCAAGGCCCATCAGCAGGCCGGGCGCAACGTTCTGTTTGCCGATGCGGAGGACAGCAACTTCTGGCAGGGCTGCGATTTCGGCAGCATAAAGGCCGCGATCCTTGCGATGGACGATCTCGAAGCCAAGCTGATCGCCGCCCGTTCGCTCAGACAGCGCGGCTTCAAGGGGCCGATCGTCTCGCATGCCCTGCATGAATCACACCAGGAGCGGATTCGTGAGGCCGGCGCGGACTACACCCATCTGACCATGAACCAGGCCGGGATCACCCTGGCCGAGCGCGCGGCGGAAGCGATGCGGAACGGCTGACGGGAAGCGGAGCCTCTCTTGCGAGTGTCGGGCCTGCGAGCGTAACGTTTTTTCGCGGCGACCCGCGATGCCAACTTCAGTCGATCCGGGTTACGTTCTGCAGCAACTTTGGGTCCAGGTGCTGTCCATGCAGCACAGAAATGTCTCCGGTCGTCTCCAGCACGACGGCCCTTATGTCGGCCAAGTCAAGCACATTGGCTTCACGTAGTTTGGCGATCAGGTCGTCCTCCGCAACCCGGGTCCTGGTCAGCGCGGCATTGAGTATCACGCCGTCCTGCATCAGCAGCACGGGGGAATTCTGGACGACCTGGTCGAAGCTTTCCGACGATTTGCGCAGTCTGGCCGTAACATATTGGAGCCCCAGGAGAACTCCAATCGCCATGAGCGTCTGCCAGAATGCGGACCAGCTGTCGGATTGACAGGCGCCTGCGAGCAACGAGCCGGTGGCGACGGTCACAACGAAGTCGAATGCGGTCATCTTGGAGAATGTGCGCAGGCCAATCAAGCGGACGACAAGGATGACCCAGGCCAGCGCAACAAGCGAGAGCGCGATTGCAGCGGCGATTGTTTCGTATGGTTCGGTCTCGAAGAACATCAGCGTGTTGCCTCCGCGGAATGCTTGGCGGGCGAGACCAAATCGGGGCGATGGGTCTCACCTCCCCCAGGCGCCCGGTGTCCGTGTCTTATGAACAGCCGCGCCAAGAGGATGACCACGGCGCACGCAAGCAGACCCAGGTACCTCTCATAGATCCCGTCAATGGATGTCGGCAGAAAGAAGAAGACCGGAGCCGAGACCGCCCAGAGACCGGAAATGATTTTCAGAAGACTGCCGGTCGTCTGACTGACGACCGCCGCGCCGTGTGACATCAGCCAGGGCAATGCTGCCATCAGCAAGCCGAGCGCGTAGACAAGATAGATGTGGATGACCACGCCTTCGCTGTCACGGTCGCCATATTCGTTGCGGGCCCCCACGAGAAACACGATGAGCGCCAGTAATGCGAAACCGACCGTGCCAATGCTCCAGCGGGTTCCCCCGAAATGCACATGCGCCCCCAGAAGAGCGATGGAGATCAGAGCCGCCGAGAAGGAATAAAGCCCGACATCGACGATAAACTCGTATCGTCCGGCCCCAAGGTCGCTGATCGTGTCGGAAATCCAGTCGTGGTCCGGGACGATGAAGTCCGCAACCAGAATGCTCGCCCCGAAGATGGCGCAACCAAGGATCGCATACCAGCCCAGCACGGCCACCAAGGCTCTGCTGTGCTGGTGATTTGAAGTCGCTGTCGCGTTTTGCATTGGTGTTTCCCCGCTCTTACAGGGGCCAACGCTGTCGTGACAGTAACGTTCCTCTGGCTCAGGCCCGCTCTTCCCAGACCTTCACAAGCTCGACAATCGTATCGACGGATTTCTGCATGTCCTGAACGCTGATCCATTCGAGCGGCGAATGGTAGGAGTGGCCGCCGGTGTAGATGTTGGGGCAGGGCAGGCCCATGAAGGAAAGGCGTGAGCCGTCGGTGCCGCCACGGATCGAACTGGTGACCGGTTCGAGCCCGACACGGCGGACCGCTTCGAGAAGATTGTCCATGATCTCGGGGTGGCGGTCGAGCACCTGCTTCATGTTGCGGTACTGTTCGGAAACGGTGAAACGCATTGTCGAACCGGGGTATCCGGTCATGACCTCCTCGGCGATGGAGCGCAGCAGGGTTTCCTTCTCTGCAAGGCCCTCATCGACAAAATCGCGGATGATGAATTCGAGATGCGCCGCGTCCATCGAAGCAGAGACGCCGACGGGGTGAATGAAGCCCTCGCGGCCTTCCGTCGTTTCCGGCGCCAGGTCCCCGGGCAGACGGGCGACGATGTCGCTGGCGATCTTGATGGCGTTTTCCATTACGCCCTTGGACGTGCCGGGGTGCTGGGCGACACCGGTGATGTCGATCGTGACGCCGTCCGCCGAGAAGGTTTCATCGTCGATCTCGCCAATGCGGCCGCCATCCATGGTGTAGCCGAAATCGGCGCCGAGCTTTTGCAGATCGACCTTGTCCGCGCCGCGGCCGATCTCCTCGTCGGTGGTGAAAAGGATCTTGATGACGCCGTGGCTGATGTCGGGGTTTGTGACCAGCGTTGCGATTGCCGTCATGATTTCGGCGATGCCGGCCTTGTCGTCGGCCCCGAGCAGGGTGGTGCCGTCGGTGGTGACGATGTCGTGGCCGATCTGGTCGGCGAGATCGGGATGTTCGCTGATCCTGATTATACGGCTTGAATCGCCCGGAAGCCGGATGTCACCGCCCTGATAGTTGCGCACCACATTGGGCTTCACATTCGTTCCGGTGAAATCGGGCGCGGTGTCCATGTGGGAGCAGAAGCATATGACCGGCACATTCTTCTGCGTGTTGGCGGGAAGGGTGGCGTAGACATTGCCGTGCTCGTCCATGTGCGCGTCTTCCAGTCCGAGCACCAGAAGTTCCTCGACCAGGATCCGGGCCAGGTCCTTCTGTTTCTCGGTCGAGGGCTGGGCGGAGGAGGCGGGATCGGACTGGGTGTCGATGACGACATAATTCAGCAGACGGTCGAGAACATTGTAGGGCATCGGCATCCGTATCCGGTTTCTGGGTCTGCCCCAGCTATAACGGTCAGTGCAGGATTCGGAAACAGTCGTGGCGAAACGGAACAGCGCGCGGGGATCTTCGCATGCAGCGTTGACAGCGCGTGCGCGATCCACTAGAGACCTGACCAGCGCGGGAAGTAGTGTTTCCCGCGTTCTTTACGTGTCCCGTGGATGGTTTGTCACAAAGCGTGCGTGAACCATTCTGTCAGGTCTCGAAAACGGGGGCCAGAGGAGGGCGCGTTTCCTTCATCCGATCTGGCGACAGGTCGGATCAACCCTTTGAAAGGAAATGCGATGAGCAAGCGCGAATCCGCAAAATACAAACTCGATCGCCGCATGGGCGAAAACATCTGGGGCCGCCCCAAGTCGCCGGTCAACCGTCGCGAATACGGTCCGGGCCAGCACGGCCAGCGCCGCAAGGGCAAGCTTTCGGACTTCGGTGTTCAGCTGCGCGCCAAGCAGAAGCTCAAGGGCTACTACGGCGACATTTCGGAAAAGCAGTTCCGCAAGATCTACGACGAAGCCAACCGGATGAAGGGCGATACGCCTGAAAACCTGATCGGTCTTCTGGAATCGCGTCTCGACGCCATCGTCTACCGCGCCAAGTTCGTGCCGACGATCTTTGCCGCGCGCCAGTTCGTCAACCACGGCCACGTGATGGTCAACGGCCGTCGCACCAATATCGGTTCGTTCCGCTGCAAGCCCGGCGACGTCGTTGAAGTGCGCGAAAAGTCCAAGCAGCTCGTCCTCGTGCTCGAGTCGGTGGGCCTGGCAGAGCGTGACGTGCCTGAATACGTCGAAGCCGATCACAACAAGATGACGGCGACCTACACCCGCGTGCCGAACCTTTCGGACGTGCCGTATCCGGTCCAGATGGAACCGAATCTGGTCGTCGAGTTCTACTCGCGCTGATCCCGACTTCGGATCCGAATATTTCAAGGCCGTCCCTCGGGGCGGCCTTTTTCGTAATGTGCCGTTTCACACCCGTTTCAAGCAAGAACAGGGAGGCCGATCATGGACCGGCTGCAACAAGTGCTCGACGAGATCGCCGCGGAAGCTGCGGCGGAGGACGATCGTGGTCTGGTGGCGCAGTACATTCCCGAGCTTGCCAAGGTCGATCCGCAGCAGTTCGGCATCGCCGTGGCCCTGCCCGATGGCCGGGTTCTTTGCGCCGGCGATGCCGCCACCGGGTTTTCGATCCAGAGTGTATCCAAGGTGTTCACGTTGTCTTTGGCATTGGGGAAGCTCGGGGATTCGCTGTGGACACGGGTCGGGCGCGAGCCATCCGGCAATCCGTTCAATTCGATCGTTCAACTCGAGCAGGAAAAGGGCCGCCCGCGCAATCCGTTCATCAATGCGGGTGCCATCGCGGTTGCCGATCTGATCCTGTCGGGACACGAGCCGCGCGAGGCGATTGGCGAGGTCGTCCGCTTCATGCGTTATCTGGCCGATGACGATTCGGTACGGATCGACGAGCGGGTTGCTGCATCCGAAACCGCCCATGGCGACCGCAACGCATCGCTGGCGCATTTCATGCGTTCCTTCGGCACCGTTACCCATCCGGTCGATCATGTGCTGGGCGTGTATTTTCACCAATGCGCGATCGCCATGAATTGTCTGCAACTGGCCCGCGCCGGGCTGTTTCTTGCTTGCCAGGGACACAACCCGCTCACGTCCTCGCAGGTGGTGACGGCGCATCGCGCCCGACGGATCAACGCCATCATGCTGATGTGCGGTCACTATGATGGATCGGGCGAGTTCGCCTATCGCGTCGGACTGCCGGGCAAGAGCGGCGTGGGCGGCGGCATCCTTGCCATAGCGCCCGGCATCGCCTCTATCGCCGTCTGGTCTCCGGGGCTCGATACGGTGGGAAACTCCAAGCTTGGCAGTGCGGCGCTCGAACAATTGACCAAACGGATGGAATGGTCGGTGTTCGGGTCTTGACGCGGGCGCGCAAAGTCCGCATCCCCGATGGCATGAGCGACGTGATTGATAGCCAAGCGTCATCGGGGAGGGGCGATCTTCCCGAGACGACGATCCACGAAAATGAAGGGGCGGGGACGGAAGGTTCTGGCGCCGGCCCAACCATGTTTGCCGACGCGCCATCCAGCGTATCGTTCAACAAGCTGCGCAAGCGGCTGATCCGCAACGTGCGGCAGGCGATCGAGGATTTCTCGATGGTGGCGCAGGAGGGGCAGGCGGAACGGCCGCGCTGGCTCGTGGCACTTTCTGGCGGCAAGGATTCCTATGGTCTTCTGGCGCTACTGATGGACCTGCAGTGGCGGGGCATGCTCCAAGTCGATCTGATCGCCTGCAATCTCGACCAGGGACAGCCGAATTTCCCCAAGCACATCCTGCCCGATTACCTGACCAGACATAGCGTGCCGCACCGGATCGAATACCGCGATACCTATTCGGTGGTCACCGAGAAGGTGCCGGAGGGGGCGACCTACTGTGCGCTGTGTTCCCGGCTACGTCGCGGTCATCTCTACCGGATCGCGCGCGAGGAAGGCTGTCAGGCGCTGGTGCTCGGTCATCACCGGGATGACATCCTGGAAACCTTCTTCCTGAATTTCTTCCATGGCGGAAGGCTTGCGGCGATGCCGCCGAAGCTGCTCAATGACGAGGGCGATGTGATGGTGCTGAGGCCGCTGGCCTATTGCGCCGAGGAGGATCTGACCCGCTTTGCCGAGGCGCTGAGGTTCCCGATCATACCCTGCGACCTTTGCGGCTCGCAGGACGGGCTGCAGCGCAATGCCATGAAGGCGATGATCGGCGAGATCGAGCGGCGGATGCCCGGACGCAAGGATTCGATGATCCGGGCGCTTGGCAACACCCGCCCGTCACATCTGCTTGATAGAACCCTGTTCGACTTCGCCAACCTTTCTTCCGCTCCCTGAAAAGGCCAGACCATGACGAAACTGACTTCCGCCGATTTTGATTGGCTCACCAATCTGTTGTCCGAAGTGGCTGCGGTCGAAATCATGCCGCGGTTCCGCAATCTCGGCTCCGGATCGGTTCAGCACAAGACCTCGGCCGCGGATCTGGTCACCGAAGCCGATGTGGGGGCCGAGCGGGCCATCACGGCAAGCCTCAAGGCGCGCTTTCCGGGCGCGGTGGTGATCGGCGAGGAAGCGGTTTCCGAGACACCGGCACTGCTCGATGGCTGGAGCCGGACCGACGAACTCGCCTTCGTGATCGATCCCGTGGACGGGACGTTCAATTTTGCCACGGGCGTGGCCGCATTCGGCGTGATGCTGGCGGTGGTGAAGGACGGCGAGACGATCGCCGGCATCATTCACGATCCGGTCGGCAAGGACTGGATCATGGCCGAGAAATCAGCCGGCGCCAGGCTGATGCGAGCGGACGGCCATTCGGTGCCGCTTGCGGTTTCCTCACCTGTCGGGTCGATTGGCGACATGATCGGTGCCGCGTCATGGCAGCAGATGCCTGAACCCGACCGCAGCATCATGGCGCGCAATCAGGGCAAGTGCCTGGGCAATGTGGGCTATCGCTGTGCGGCGCAGGAGTACCGGCTGGTTGCTGCCGGCCATATCCATTTTGCGCTCTACAACAAGCTCATGCCCTGGGACCACCTGGCAGGAGCGCTGATCGTCGAGGAGGCTGGCGGCCATGTGCGCCGGTTCGACGGCAGCGCTTACCGGCCCGTGCACCTCGATGGCGGTCTGCTGGCCACCACCGACCTGGACAGCTGGAAAATGCTGCGCGAAGAACTCTGGGCTGCCTGAGCGTCTTCTGCGCTGTTCAGGCGTCGGGTTCGCCAACGCCGAACAGTCTGCCCTTTTCAGCGATAAAGACCATTACAAGAGAGATCGTCGAGACGATCGCATAGCCTGCGGCGAGCGGCAAAATCGTGCCGTTGAATGCCTGACCGATGGCCGCACCGACGAGCCCGCCGCCCACCGTCTGGGCGAAGCCGAGCGTTGACGATGCCGTGCCGGCGATCGCGCCGAGGGGTTCCATGGCGATCGAGTTGAAGTTCGATCCGACGAAGCCGAACAGCGGCATCATCAGGAACGAGATCAGGAAAAACAGCCAGAACGGAACCTGTCCCATGGTGGCAAACGCGGCGAGGAGCAGCGCAAAGCCGAGATAGGCGATCAGCGCGGTATGGGAAAGCCGCCGCTGGCCGAAGCGGCCCACCAGCCGGGAATTGATGAAGGCCGATCCAGCCATGGCGACGGCAACCGCGCCGAAGGCGAGCGGGAAATAGGCGCCAAGCTCGTAGATTCCGACATAGATCGGCTGGGCGACATTCAGGAACGCAAACAGCGACCCGAAATAGAAGCTGGTGGCAAGCGTATAAAACAGCGCCGTGCGGTTGGTCAGTATGATCCTGAATGCCTCGATGACGCTGGCAAGCGTGAGCGGACGGCGGTTTTCGGGCGCAAGCGTTTCGGGCAGCCGGAACATTGCCCATGCGCCGACGGCAAGCGAAATGACCGCCATGAAAAGGAAGATCAGGTGCCAATCGCCAGCCAGCACGATGACCTGGCCGATCATCGGGGCAAACACGGGAACGACCATGAAGACCATCATGACCATCGACATGGTTGCCGCCATGGCTCGTCCCGAATGGGTGTCGCGAACGACCGATAGCGCAATGACGCGGGTTCCCGCCGCGCCGATCCCCTGAATGAAGCGGGCGATCAGCAGGAACTCGAAATTCGGAGCAAAGGCGCCTGCAATGGAACAGACAGCATAGAGCGCTATGCCGAAAAACAGTGGCGCCCTGCGGCCGAAACGGTCCGAAACCGGACCGAAGAAGAGCTGCGCGCCTCCAAAACCGATGATGTAGGACAAGAGCACGAACTGCACACGGTTGGCGTCGTCCAGTCCCAGCCCGGAGACGATCTCCGGGAAGGCGGGCAGCATGATGTCGATCGCCAGTGCATTGAGCGCCATCATTGAGGCCACGATGGCGATGAACTGGGCACGGCCTATGCCCCCCAGCATGACGGGTTGGGTTGGGGCTGCCGCCTGATCTGCGTGCATGAAAATGTCATCCTGTGGCGAACGGGTGTGCGGGGCGCATCCGTGTCTGGTGAAGCTGACCCGGCCTGCGCTCAGCTATGGAGCTGCAAGGCGTGAACCAAAATCTCCTGGATCAGAAGGCCGGCCGGAGTGGCGGCGACCGGGACCGTTCTTAAACCCGGTCCATTCCGAGGGCAACCCGCACAATCTTGCATCAAACGCGCCGAATGCAGGCACTTTGGCAGACAGTCTGTTCAATCTTTCGTGTTCAGCTGGCGGCAGCGTGACGGCGATCCTGCGGGGAGCCAAAAGATCAAGGATTGCTGTAGACGAGCGGGAAATCAGCCGGGTCGGTCTCGACGCTGTCACAGTCGCTCTTTTCGCGATACTCACGCAGTGTGAATTCAAGCGTCTCGCCCTCTGCGTCGTCGAGCTCAAGCAGCGTGTAGCTGCCGCAATCGCCGCTGCGGTCGAGCGAGATCGATGTGACGGTGCCGCTTTCCGGATCGACGATCGCATCAAGAACCTCGGCGCCTTCAGTGTCTCCGGAGCCCGGAACGGGCGGGTTCATGAGAATGGTTGCGTGATCGGGATAATAGGTCCAGCTCAGCGCGAAGACGCTTGATCCGCGGCTTGCATAAAGGTTGCAGGGGATTTGCCAAAGGGTGATGTCGTCATTGACGGCAAAGGCGGAGGAGAAACCGGGCGTGGCCGATGGCTCACATTCGGGCGCCTGGTCGGCGATTTCCCTGAGGATCGGGGCCGGCACCTGGTCGAGACTGTCGAAATCCACCGGCTGACCGAGGGTGAGTCCATCGACCGGGCCCGAATCCGCAATCACGTCGTCTGCGACGCTTTCCGACATGCCGGGGCAACCGTTCAGTCCCTTGACCCGGACCGGGAAGGGAAACTTGTCGTTTAACAAGAAGGTCAGACGGGCGTCGTGGATCTCGATGCCGCGGTTCGAACGCGACTGGTCGTTGATCTCCACGAGAAGGCTGAGTTTGCGGTCCGCGTCCCGGTAGAGCTGGAACGGCTCGAGCATGCCGATGTCTGCGCTGCCGATATCCTGTTTCGACATTTCGATGATGTCGTCGCCGATCTTGACCCAGCCCGGAAGCGCCTCGCCATCGGGGATGGGTGCAAAAAACACATAGGCATAACGGTCCTCGCCGGGTTCGCGGTTGTGCTGCCAGAAGGCGAGCCGGCAGCCATCCCAGCCCTGGATCACGTTTTCGCCGAACAGCTTGAGGTCGATGTCATTGTCCTCCTGCGCCGTGGCTTGCGGCGAAGACAGCCCGAGCAGAAGAGAAAAAGCGGTGGCAAGGAAGGTCAGGCAGGATCGCATTGGGCGTTTTTCCGTTGTCTGCAGGTTCAGGCGGGCTGTTCGGCGCGAGCTGCGCGGATCGGATCGACGGCCCGCCAGCCGAAATCAAGCAGGGGCAGCGCGGCCCGGGCAACCTCCACCATCTCGTCGATCAGCGCGCGGCCCCCGAGCAATTTCTGGTCAAAGGGGCGCGAGAGCGCGATGTGCTTGAGCTTGAGGAGTTCGAGCGTCTCGGTGTCCTCGATCCCCTCGAACCCGCGCGGCGCCCGCTTGAGCTTGTCGCGATCGATAAAGCTGTGGCCGCGCTCGATGAGTGGCGCGGTTGCGGTGCGAAATTCATCGGGTTTTCTGGCGATTGCCTCGCGAAACGCGCGCAGTTCTTCGCCTTCGAGCCGGTAGAACCCGGCGCCGACGAAACAATTGTCCGGCGCGATGTTGATGTAGAGAAGCCCTGGATCCTTCTTGGCGCCGGAGCGGGTTACGACCGCGCCAAGATTGGTCTTGTAGGGTTCCTTGTTTTTCGAAAAGCGCACATCGCGGTTGATGCGGAAGACCGACGTTTTGGCCGAAGACGTCAGCGGGATATCCTCTTCGCGGAAACGGGCGGCGAGGTCCTCCATGAGAGCGGCCATGGGCTGCTGAAGTTCGGCCTCGTAGATGGAGCGGTTCTCCTCGAACCACTCCTTCGACTGATGAAAGCCCAAAGCCTTCAGGAAGGGCAGGGTCTGCGAGCCGAAGCCGGAGTAGCCGGCATCGCTCATTGCGCGGCGTCCAGCGCCTTGTCGGTGTAGCCCTTCAACTCGCCGCCGATCACATAGCGCAGGATTTCGACCACCTGACCGGGTGTCTTGGCGACGGCGAGGGCCGCTGCGTCGACCTCCTTGAGCGCGTGGGCATGCTCGTCCTGGTGCAGGATGATCAGCGGCTTGCCGAGAGCAGCGGCAAAGCCTGCGTCGAAGGCGGCGTTCCACTGCTTGTACTTCTCGCCGAAGCGGACCACGACGATATCGGCCTTTTCGATCAGCGTGCGTGTGCGGATGGCGTTGATCTGTGCGCCCTTGTGATCGTGCCAGAACTTGTTCGGCTCCGGACCAAGGATCGCGACGCCGGCGTCATCGGAAGCCTCGTGATGGGTGACCGGGGCACTGAAGGATACCGGTAGGTCCGCTTTGCCCGCGCCCTGTTGGATCTGCTCGCGCCAGTCGGTGTGGATTTCGCCGGACAGATAGATGTTCCAGGTCATGGTGATGTCTCCTGTTGCCTGTCGGGGAATTGTCCTGAGCTTAACGCAGGACGACCCCCGGTAAAACAAAAAGAGGCGGAAAAATCCGCCTCCCTGAATTCAATATGTGGGGCCGGTCAGGCGGCCTTGACGGGCACGCCCTTGCCGCTAAAGTGCTCCTGTAACTCGCTCGACTGGAACATCTCGCGGATAATGTCGCATCCCCCGACGAATTCGCCCTTGACGTAGAGCTGTGGGATCGTCGGCCAGTTCGAATATTCCTTGATACCGTTTCTGAGCGCGTCGTCGGCCAGCACGTTGACACCCTTGTAGGGGACGCCGAGATAGTCGAGGATCTGGACGACCTGGCCGGAGAATCCGCATTGCGGAAACTGCGGGGTTCCCTTCATGAAGAGAACGACGTCGTTGGACTTGACTTCATTGTCGATGAATTCGTTGATGCCGGACATTGCAGTATCCTTTCAGAGCGTGCCGCGCGTGAGGGGCTGCCTCGGTGATTTGTAACCCTGAGATAATGCAGGCAGCATGACAAGACAAGCGCGGGCGCTCTATATGTGCGAGGATGAAGCGCGGAGTGAAAACATTCTTGTCTGCCGCACTGGGTCTCGCGGCAGCAGTAGCGCTTGTGCCGAAGGACCCGGCATCCGGGGGACGGCAGATGGGTGATCGGGAAAAATCCACCGCGGAGGCCGACTTGACCGGGACCGACTGGCCTGATGGATGCAGCGAACAGGTTTTCGAAGACGCCAGAGCCATTCTGTGCGTCGTCGATGCGTCGGCGGATAGTGTGCGTCTGGTCTACCGGACCGATCAAGACGAGGTTTTGGGAACGGTCTCCAAGGCAAGCGAGCATGTTCGATTGGGGCTTGCCCCCGGGGAACGGTTCGTTCTCGCAATGAATGCCGGGATGTATCACGCGGACATGCAGCCGGTCGGGCTCTATGTCGAAGCGGGCGTGGAGATGGCGCCACTCAATCGCGACGACGGTTTCGGCAATTTCTTTCTCAAACCCAACGGCGTGTTCTTCGTCAAAGATGACGGCAGCGCCGGGGTGCTGGAGACGGAGGCTTATACGCAAGCCGGCATCAAGCCTGCGTTTGCGACGCAATCCGGTCCGATGCTTCTGATCGATGGTGTGATCCATCCGCGCTTCCTGCCTGACGGAACATCGAAATTCATCCGCAACGGCGTCGGCGTGCGCGCCGACGGAAAGGTGGTGTTCGCGATTACGCGCGACAAGGTGAGCCTCGGCTCGTTCGCGCGGCTGTTTCGCGACGTGGCTGATTGCGAGAATGCGCTGTTTTTCGACGGGGCGGTCTCAAGCCTGGCCCTGGGCGACGACATGGTCATCGATTCAGGCGAGCCGGCGGGGCCGGTTGCCGTGGTCATCGCGCGCCCGAAAGCGGACGAGGGTTCGGGGCGCCCCGAGATCTGAGCCAATTTCCATGCATGACGCGGCGGGAACCGCGGTCTTGCGGTTCCCCCTGAGGTAGGCCAAGCCTTATCGGGGCGAGCTTGCGCCCGGTCGGGTTTCGCGTGATGGCTTCAGGTAGGAGGCTTCAATCGGGAACGCTAGTCTGCAGCGCCAGCGCGTGCAGCACGCCGCCCATGTTGCCCTGCAGCGCGTTGTAGACCATCTGGTGCTGCTGCACACGGCTCTTGCCGCGGAAGCTCTCGGAGACCACCTCGGCTGCATAGTGGTCGCCGTCCCCGGCCAAATCCCGGATAGTTACCTTGGCATCGGGAATTCCGGCCTTGATCATTGTTTCGATATCGCCCGCATTCATCGGCATTCGCAGAACTCCTGATTTGACTATTCCGCGGCCATGGCGGCGGCGGTGTCCATGAATGAAGGGAACCACGATTCATGGGTTTTGCGCAACGTGGAGACGGGCACAGACATGAGGCCTTCGATGGCAAGGCTGTCGCCAGCCACAGTGCCAAGCTTGCGGAACGGTACGCCTGCGCCCTCGGCGCTCGCCAGCATGAAGTTCCCCAGGTCTCGCGACACGGCGATCACGTAGCGGGCCTGGTCCTCGCCGAACAGAAGCGCGTGGTTCGGCGCCTGTGCGCCGGAGAGATCAATCTCCATGCCGCGGCCTGACGAGATCGCCATTTCGGCGAGCGCCAGCGCAAGACCGCCTGTGGAGATGTCGTGGCAGGCGGTAATCAGGCCGTTGCGGATCGCCGAGCGGATGAAATCGCCATTGCGGCGCTCCTGCATCAGATCGACCGGCGGCGGTGCGCCTTCTGATCTGCCGAGGCAATCGCGGAGCCAGGCGGTTTGCCCAAGATGGGAGCCGTCGCCGCCGATCTGGATGATCACGTCGCCGGGCGCGGCGCTGCCGATCCGGGCCATCTGCGACCAGTCGGGAATGAGTCCGACGCCACCAATTGTCGGTGTGGGCAGGATCGCCTCGCCATTGGTCTCGTTGTACAGCGAGACATTTCCCGAGACGATCGGGAAATCCAGTGCACGGCAGGCTTCGCCGATGCCCTCGATCGCCATCACCAGTTGCCCCATGATCTCGGGCCGCTCCGGATTGCCGAAATTCAAGTTGTCGGTTGCAGCCAGCGGATCGGCGCCGACGGCGGTCAGATTGCGCCAGCATTCAGCCACCGCCTGCTTGCCGCCTTCATAGGGGTCGGCCTCGACGTAACGCGGGGTTACATCCGAGGAAAAGGCCAGCGCCTTGGTGTCATGCCCCTCGACGCGAACCACGCCCGCATCGCCTCCGGGGATCTGCAGCGAATTGCCCTGGATCAACGTGTCATACTGCTCCCAGACCCAGCGGCGCGAGGCATTGTTGGGGGCCCCAAGCAGATCGAGCAGGGACTGGCCGTAGTCCTCGGGTTCTTCAACATCAGTCGCCAGCAGCGGCGAGAACTTGCCGATCTCGCGCCAGGGGCGGTCATATTCGGGCGCTTCGTCGCCAAGCTCCCGAATCGGCAGATTGGCGACCTCATCGCCGTGATGGAGAACCCGGAACCTCAGATCGTCCGTGGTTTTTCCCACGATGGCGAAATCGAGCCCCCATTTGACGAAGATCGCCTTTGCCTCGGCTTCCTTTTCAGGCTCGAGCACCATGAGCATGCGCTCCTGGCTTTCAGACAGCATCATCTCGTATGCGCTCATGTTCTCCTCGCGCACGGGCACCTGATCGAGGTCGAGTTCGATGCCGAGGCCGCCCTTCGCGCCCATTTCCACCGCGGAGCAGGTCAGTCCGGCCGCCCCCATGTCCTGGATGGCGATGACCGCGCCGGTCTGCATGAGTTCGAGACAGGCTTCGAGCAGGCATTTTTCGGTGAACGGGTCGCCGACCTGCACGGTCGGGCGTTTCTCCTCGATCTGTTCGTCGAATTCGGCCGAGGCCATGGTGGCGCCGCCAACGCCGTCGCGGCCGGTCTTGGCGCCGAGATAGACCACCGGCAGCCCCACACCCTTGGCCTCGGACAGGAAGATCGCATCGGTCTTGGCGAGGCCCGCGGCAAAGGCGTTGACCAGGCAGTTGCCGTTGTAGCGCGGGTCGAATTCGACTTCGCCGCCAACCGTGGGCACGCCGAAGGAGTTTCCATATCCGCCCACGCCCGCAACGACGCCTGAAACGAGGTGGCGGGTCTTGGGGTGATCGGGTTCGCCGAAGCGGAGCGCGTTCATCGCCGCAATGGGGCGCGCGCCCATGGTGAAGACGTCGCGAAGAATGCCGCCGACACCGGTCGCCGCACCCTGATAGGGCTCGATGTAGGAGGGGTGATTGTGGCTCTCCATCTTGAAAACCACGCAGTCGCCATCGCCGATATCGACCACGCCGGCATTTTCGCCCGGTCCCTGGATTACCCGCGGACCGTCGGTCGGCAGCGTCTTGAGCCATTTCTTGGAGGATTTGTAGGAGCAGTGCTCATTCCACATCGCGGAGAAGATGCCGAGTTCGGTGAAACTTGGCTCCCGGCCGATCAGGTCGAGGATGCGCTGGTATTCGTCGGGCTTGAGCCCGTGCGCGGCGATCAGGTCTTCGGTGATGGCGATTGTATTGGGAATGGTCATGGCGCGGTTCGCCCCTGTCTTTGAAGGGAATGGGCAGGCTATAGCGCAACAGGGCGGCGGATGGCACCTTGAATCTGCCCGTTTCCGCGATCCCGCGAGCAATCCTGTGGATGCCCGGTGCTTCAAGCCTTGTGCGCACGTCTTATCAGAGTTTGCGCCAAGGATACACCAAAGGGGAGCGTTGCGGTTCGCCAGCGGCCCCGAGGGCGCGCTTCTAGCAGCCTGCGGCGCCTGCGGCCCAGCGCGATATGTCGTCGTTGATCCGTCCCGCCAGCGGCGAACTGGACAACGGGCCGTAAAACTGAGCGCCGCCGCCGGTGGAGACGATAACGGCCTTGGGGAGCGCCTGCGGCTTGCCGCGCGGAATGATCAGGAGCCGCGGGGTGCTTGTGGTGTCAAGTTCCGGTACAAGGCCATATTCCCTGAAATCGGAATCCTTGAGCCAGCACTCGTGAGCACGCGTATTGACCCGCTGGAGCGTCGCCACGGCCTGGGCGTGCGCGCCTGCGCCCGAGGGCACGCTCGGTGCCGCGCATCCGGAAACGAGCGCTCCGCAGGCAACAAGGACGAGCCCGGCCTTTCGGGGGGCGGGGAGGGACATCAGGTCCATTGTGGTTCTCCGGTGCCGGCCTGACCGCCGGTCAACAGGCGTTACCATGATTCCCGGGTTTCGGACATGGTGGCGGAACACACCGCACCCCTTCGAGTTGACCCGGCGGGCCAGGCTGCTATTGGTTCGGCGTCTCCTCCAGAAAGTTAATATACGAGTAACTGCATTGGGCTTTGAGCATTTCCGGGTTTGTGTCATCGGGGCGGGGCCGACAGGGCTGACAACGCTCAAGAATCTCGGCGATGCGGGGATCGACGATGTGATCTGCCACGAGGCGCAGGACGCTACGGGCGGCATCTGGGTCTTCAGCGATGACCCCGAGCGTCCGAGTGTTTACGAATCCGCCCATACGATCAGTTCCAGGCGGTTGTCGCAGTTCCCCGACTTCCCGATGCCGGACGACTATCCGGATTACCCGTCGAACGCCCAGATCCTCGCCTACATGCGGGCCTATGAAGCGCATTTCGATCTTGGACGCCATATCCGTCTTAACTCGCGCGTCGAGACCGTGACGCGGGAGGCAGATGGGCGCTGGAAAATCGAGGCTATGCGGGAGGGGCGAAGCCACATCCACACAGCCGACGAGCTTGTGGTATGTTCGGGGCACCACCGTGCTCCGGTCATGCCGGATCTCCCCGGGACTTTCGACGGTGAGCAAATCCATTCGGTCCGCTATAAAAAGGCGCAGAATTATGCCGGCAAGCGGGTTCTGGTGGTGGGAGGCGGAAACTCGGCCTGCGACATCGCGGTCGCGCTGGCGCCGGTGGCTGGCCATGTCAGCCTGAGCCTGCGCGGTCCCCAGGTAATCATTCCCAAGCTTGTTGGCGGACGGCCTGTCGATGTGCAGTTCAGGAAGCTGCACAAGCCGATATTCCGCTGGGCGCGTGACTGGTTGGTCGAGAAAATCGTCAAGTTCATCGTAGGGCCTTATGCACAGTACGGTCTGCCGGAGCCCGATTTCCCGTTCTTGAGCCGTCATCCGACACTGAATACCGATATTCTGGAGCGTATCCGCCACGGCAAGATAAAGGTGCGTCCGGCAATCCGTTCAGCCGAAGGCGCGAGTATCACCTTTTCGGATCGAACAAGCGATCGATACGACACCATAATCTGGGCAACCGGGTTCAGCCTGGGCGTGCCTTTCCTGGAGCAGGTTTGCGAGGAATGGGACGACGTCGCTCAGGTGCCGCTCTATCTGCGGATGCTGCCGGAGACCGAGCCAAATCTGTACTTTATCGGACTGGTTCAACCGGTGGGCTGTATCTGGGTGGTGGCTGACCTGCAGGCGCGTCTTGCTGCCGCCGAGATCAGTGGCGCATGGAAAAGGCCACCCGATATCGGTGCGCGTATTGCCCGCGACATGCGCCGGGACGCGGGACGATACAAGGCAAGCCGGCGCCATGCGATCCAGATTGACATTCATGAATACACGATGGAAATCGAAGCCGAGTTGGCAAAGGCGTCAAAACCGGCCGCTGCCGGAAGATGATGCGGCAGGCACCGCGCTAGCGTACGGTCCGCCTGATGGCGCTCGTGATTTCCTTGCTGATTGCGGCGTTGTGGGTGACTGTCCAGTGATCATCGCCTTCGCCGGCGATATCGACGCGCTTGCGCATGTCGATGTTCTTGATCCGCTTGGCTGAAACTGATCCCGATGCGAGCTTGGCGCCAAGGCCGTTGCCAGGGAAGTAGTAATTCACGTACTGCCGGACGTTCGAGGACATCGGACCTGACCGGGTCGGGTCGACGGTGATGACCAGATCGACAGTGATGTCCTTGGAGCGCAACCGGTTGGCCACGGCGAGCGCCGCATTGCCGCCAAAGGAATGGCCGACCAGCACCAGTTTCTTGCGGCGTTTTCCGGACTGGCCGAATTCCTTGGCGATCCTTGACGAAATCGCTCCGCCGCTCATGTGGCCGTAGACCTTTGCGTCGATGCCGGACTTCTTGAGCTCCTTGGCCATCTTGTCAAAACCGGTGGAAAAGACGCCCAGGAAGCCGCGGATGAAGTAAACCTGCGTGACCTCGTCATTGCTCTTCTTCGAGGCTGCAGCCGCCACAGTGGGAGTGAGCGTTGCCGTTCCGGCTGCAATACTGAAGACAAGAGCGCAGGCAAGGAAAAGTGCATGCAAAGGACGTGCTCCCGCACCCTGCGCCAAGCAACGGAAGAAAACACTCATTTTCAGCTCCTGATCGGGTGCGCCGGAATACGGCATTGGCAAGCAACGCCGAATAAACACCATGCTTCAGGCGGCGACAAGTCCAAGGGCGCTTTCGAAGAGCGCGCGTCCGTCATCTCCGCCATGGGCGGATTCGATCAGGTTTTCAGGATGCGGCATCATGCCCAGCACATTGCCCGCCTCGTTCACGATGCCGGCGATGTTGTTGGCCGACCCGTTGGGGTTGGTGTCGGCGGTGTAGCGGAATGCCACCTGGCCGTTCGCTTCAATCTTCGCGAGCGTGTCGGGGTCGGCGAAATAGTTGCCGTCGTGATGGGCAACCGGGCAGCGGATGATCTGGCCCTGCAGGTAGCCGGCTGTGAAAGCGGTCTTGGCGTTGGCGACTTCCAGCATCACTTCGCGGCAGACGAATTTGAGCGAGGCGTTGCGCATCAGCGCGCCGGGCAGGAGGCCCGCCTCAAGCAGGATCTGGAACCCGTTGCACACGCCGATGACGCGAACGCCCTTTTCGGCCTTTTCCCGCACCGCCTTGAGAACCGGCATGCGGGCTGCAATCGCGCCGCAGCGCAGATAGTCGCCATAGGAAAAACCGCCGGGGATGACGATCAGGTCGACGTCATCATCGATGGAGGTTTCTGTCTGCCAGACGGTCTGGGGCGCCTCGCCGGAAATGCTGGTGAGGGCGGCGATCATGTCGCGATCGCGATTGAGACCGGGAAGAAGAACGACGGCTGCTTTCATGGCTCAAAGCACCTCGACCGAAAAATCCTCGATCACGGTGTTTGCGAGCAGCTTCTCGCTCATCGCCTTGAGTTCGGCTTCGGCCTTGGAGCGGTCGTCGGTCTTGAGCTCGATGTCGAACACCTTGCCCTGGCGCACCGAGCCGACGCCCTCAAACCCCAGGCCGTCAAGTGCATGGCCGATCGCCTTGCCCTGCGGATCGAGAACACCGTTCTTGAGTGTCACCGTGACGCGTGCCTTGATCATCTCTCGTCGTTTCCCGTTTTGCTGCGCTTACTTGACCAGAACCGGGCCGGTGGGGCGGTTGGGTTCGTTCTCGTTCATGATGCCGAGCCTGCGCGCGACTTCCTGGTAGGCCTCGACCAAATTGCCGAGGTCGCGGCGGAAGACGTCCTTGTCGAATTTTTCATTGGTGTTGACGTCCCACAGACGGCATGAGTCGGGGGAGATCTCGTCGGCGACGACGATGCGCATCATGTCGCCCTCGAACAGCCGCCCGCACTCGATCTTGAAATCGACAAGCTGGATGCCGACGCCCAGGAAAAGGCCGGAAAGGAAGTCGTTGACGCGGATGGCAAGCGCCATGATGTCATCGATCTCCTGGGGGCTGGCCCAGCCGAAGGCGGTCACGTGCTCTTCGGAGACCATCGGGTCGTCGAGTGCATCGGCCTTGTAGTAGAACTCGATGATCGAGCGCGGCAGCACAGTGCCTTCCTCGATGCCGAGGCGCTTTGACAGCGAGCCGGCGGCAACATTGCGGACCACAATCTCGAGCGGGATGATCTCGACTTCCTTTATCAACTGCTCGCGCATGTTGATGCGCTTGATAAAGTGGGTGGGGATGCCGATGCGGTTGAGGTGCGAGAATATGAACTCGGAAATCCGGTTGTTGAGCACACCCTTGCCGTCGACCACGTCATGTTTCTTCTTGTTGAACGCAGTCGCGTCATCCTTGAAAAACTGGATCAGCGTGCCGGGTTCGGGACCCTCATAAAGGATCTTGGCTTTGCCTTCGTAGATACGGCGGCGACGGTTCATCGGGGGATCTCTGTCTTGGTGCGCCGGCTGACGCCGCGGCGCTTCGGCTTTTTGACGGAATTGAGCCGTGCTTATCTGATTGCCCGGCTTTTCACAACGCCGTTGTCCCTCTGTCCCCGAAATAGCACGTGCCCGGGAGCCGTTGTCATTGCACTTTTGGCGGACTTTTGTTTTATGGGGCAAACCCCCATATGAGGGGAAGGACGACCAACCTTCGGAGCCAGGCCATGAGCAGCATGAAAGACCGCGAAAACGCATTCGAAAACAAGTTTGCCCATGACGAGGAACTCAAGTTCAAGGCGGAAGCCCGCCGCAACAAGCTTCTTGGACTGTGGGCGGCGGAGTTGCTAGGCAAGTCCGGCGACGAGGCGGAAGCCTATGCCAAGACCGTCGTTCTCGCCGATTTCGAGGAAGCCGGTGACGAGGACGTGTTCCGCAAGATCCGCGGCGATTTCGATGCGGCCGGCGTCCAGCAGTCGGACCACCAGATCCGGCGCCAGATGCTGGAGCTTCTGGCCGTTGCGGTCGATCAGGTCCAGAGCAGCTGACCGGATGTGCCATTCCACTGCCGTGATCTGAATTCAAGGCGGCAGGGATTTTCGGACAACCGCCCGGGGCTTGCAACGGGCGGTTTGTCGTTTGTGGGTCTTGCGACCGCTCGCCTTGGGGGGATATAAAACATGCAGCTTCGTGAAAAACTCGACCGGAACACAGCGATGGTGACCGCTTGGTCGACCTCGCCTTCGGCCGAGATTGCCGGTCAGCTTGCGGCCTGCGCCTTCGAGATGGTCACCGTCGACATGCAGCATGGTGCGCATGACGAGGCCTCTGCCTACTCTTCCATTCGGGCCATTCACGCCCGCGGCAAGCCGGGGCTATTCCGGATTCCGGTGGGGCGAAACGATCTGGCCAGCCGGGCGCTCGACATGGGCTTCGAGGGTGTGATCGCCCCCATGATCAATTCGACTGACGATGCACGGGCATTTGCCGATGCGATGAAATACCCGCCGCTCGGCAGCCGGTCGTGGGGGCCGGTCAGGGCGCTGGAACTGCATGGAGACAAGACGCCCGAGACCTATTTCCGGTCCGCCAACCGAGAGACACTCGCGATTGCGATGATCGAGACCCGCGAGGCCGTCGAGGCGCTCGATTCGATCCTTGCGGTCGAAGGAATCGATGGCGTGTTTGTCGGCCCCTCCGATCTGTCGATCTCCTGGTCGAACGGCGAGGGCGTGAACCCGCACCGGCCCGACATGCAGGATGCCCTGGCCGATATCGCCGGGAAGGCCGTCGAAGCGGGCAAGTTTGCCGCGATTTTTGCGGTCGACCCGTCCGATGTGCAGACATTCTTCAAGATGGGTTACCGCATCGCTGCGCTCAATACCGATCCCGGTGCGATCATGGCGGGCGCCGAAACCATGCTCGGCGCGGCCAAGCCCTGAAAGCCGGGTCCTGAATCAGGCCGGCAGCCGGGAGAGGAACCGGGCAAACACCATGGTGCCTTCCGGCCATGGGCCGTGGCCCGATTCGGCCGTGATGTGGCCCGCCTCACCTGCGTCCACCAGCAAAGATCCCCAGGCATTGGCGATGTCGCCTGCATGCTCGAAGGAGCCGAAGGGATCGTTGCGGCTTGCCACGATGATTGACGGGAAGGGCAGCGGCTCTCGCGGGTAGGGACCGAAGGTCATGAGATGCCGTGGGCGGATCTGCGGGTTTTCCACTTCCGGGGGGGCGACGAAGAAGGCTCCCTTGATCGGCTTTTTGAGAGCCGGCAGGGCCTGAACGACCGTTGCAACGCCCAGCGAATGGGCAATGACCACCACGGGTCGCTCCGACTCGTTGACGCAGTCTGCGAAACGGGTGGTCCAGTCCTCGCGCACCGGCTTGGACCAGGCGTCCTGTTCAACCCTGCGGGCGGTGGAGAGTTTTTCCTGCCAGCGCGATTGCCAGTGTTCGGGGCCGGAATTGGTGTAACCCGGGACGATCAGGATATCTGCTTGTGCGACTTTCATGGCGCCCGAGGTGAGCGAGGCGGGGATGAATGTCAAGATCATGATGCCCGAAGACCCACTCCGGGCATCGCCGTGAAGGGTGTCAGAATCCCCGGGACGATTGTGCGCCAATCTCGCTTGAGGGCGTGATGACGAAAGGCGCGCCGCCGTTCCTCACGTCGTTCCGGGCGAAAAGCGAAAGGCCCGCGAGGATCAGGATGATGGCGGCGGCGGCGATCCACAGGGCGGCCCCCGTTTCGCCGAGGTCGGCCGGTTCGTAGCCCCGGTCGCTGGTTTTGTCACGTTCGCTCACTGTGAAGCGCGGTATGTCATGCATGGCAACCTCCATGAAATCATTGTGGAGGCAATTTGCCGAAAAACGGCGGCGGGATGGCGGCAGGATGATGACAAGAGCAAGGCGGACCGCTCACGTTTCGTGACAGCGATGACTACGCGCCATCCTGCATGCGGCCCGTCGCCAACGCGTGGGCCCAGTCGGGACGGCTGTTGGCGGCGGCGGTCTGTGCGGCGGACTGCCAGTCGTAGTCTATTGCGCGGAGAATGAAGGTCCATGTGCCTTTGATTTCTTCGATCAGCGCGTAACGGGCATGGGGGCTGTGATTTGCCATGACATGCGGCGTCGGCGTCGCATCGGAATAGGCCTGCAAACCTACGCTGCCCGGGTTCAGAACTGTCTGTCCGGAGGCAGGCAAATGTGTGACGCGCGGCAAGTGTGAATGACCGCAACAGATTAAGCCCGCCTTCTCTCCATCCAGTCTGTGGAGAATGTCGGCTTCGTCAGCGGTCCGCGCCGAACCGCGGCCGTCGATCACTTCGGTCAGATATGCGTCGTCGTTTCGTGGCGTGCCATGGCACAAGAAGATTTCGTCCGAGAAGCGAATTGCCGGCTTCAGTCTCCTAAGCCAGTCGAGGCTCTCGGCAGACAGCGCCGCCTCGGTGAAACTGTCGGTTCGATTGTCTTGAGGTACATTGCCCGCCGCGACCACGCGGTCATGGTTCCCGCACACCGTCGGCCAGCCCAAATCGCGCAGGAGCACAGCCGTTTCCTCGGGCCAAAGCGGCCCGGAAACACAATCGCCAAGATTGACGATTGCGTCGGGTGCCTGATGCGCCAGATCGTCAAGCACCGCTTTGAGCGCTTTGACGTTGCCGTGAATATCGGAAATCACGGCAATTCGCATGGCTTCAGTCCGATGCGCCGGATTTACCGAAGACGCGGGCGAAGATCGTGTCGACATGCTTTGTGTGATAACCGAGGTCGAAGCGGTCGCGAATCTCGTCTTCAGAGAGATACTTGCGCACATCTTCGTCGGCCAGCAGTTCGCTCAAGAAGTCGACGCCCGAATCGCCGGACAGCTGGTAGCTGTTCCAGACCTTCATGGCGTTGCGCTGCACCAGCCGGTAGGCGTCCTCGCGCGAAGATCCTGCCTGGGTCAGGGCCAGCAGGATGCGCTGGGAATGCACCAGTCCGCCCAGCCGGTCCATGTTGGAGACCATGCGTTCGGGATAGACCAGCAGCTTGTCGATCACGCCGGTCAGCCGGGCCAGTGCGAAATCCAGCGTCACAGTCGCGTCCGGGCCGATCATGCGTTCGACAGAGGAGTGGGAAATGTCGCGCTCATGCCACAGAGCCACATTCTCCATGGCCGGCGTGACCGCCATGCGCACGAGACGGGCGAGGCCGGTCAGGTTTTCGGTCAGCACAGGGTTGCGCTTGTGCGGCATGGCCGATGAGCCCTTCTGGCCCTTGGAGAAAAATTCCTCCGCTTCCAGCACTTCGGTGCGCTGCAGGTGCCGGATTTCGGTGGCGACGCGTTCGATGGAGGAGGCGATGACGCCGAGTGTCGCGAAGAACATGGCGTGACGGTCGCGCGGGATCACCTGCGTTGAAACCGGTTCCGGCTCCAGCCCCATGGCCTTGGCGACATGTTCCTCGACGCGCGGATCGATGTTGGCAAAGGTTCCGACGGCGCCCGAGATCGCACAGGTGGCGATCTCCGAGCGGGCATTGACGAGACGGGTGCGGCACCGGTCGAATTCGGCATAGGCCTCGGCCATCTTGAGGCCGAAGGTGACCGGTTCGGCGTGAATGCCGTGCGAGCGGCCGATGCAGACCGTATCCTTGTGCTCAAGGGCGCGGCGCTTGATGGCTGCCAGGAGTGCATCCATGTCGGCCAGAAGCAGGTCGCTGGCCTTGACCAGTTGAACGTTGAAACAGGTGTCGAGCACGTCGGATGATGTCATGCCCTGGTGGACGAAGCGCGCATCCTCACCGACGATTTCGGCCAAGTGGGTCAGGAAGGCGATGACGTCGTGCTTGGTTTCCCGCTCGATCTCATCGATCCGGTCGATGTCGAAGGTGGCGTTGCCGCCCTTTTCCCAGATGGTCCGCGCTGCTTCGGCCGGGATGACGCCAAGTTCGGCGAGCGCATCGCAGGCATGTGCCTCGATTTCGAACCAGATCCGGAATTTCTGTTCGGGCGACCATACGGCGACCATTTCCGGACGGGAGTAGCGGGGGATCATGGCAGGGTCCGTGATGTCTGTTTGCGATGGGCTGTGTCTAGACCATTCGCGCCGGGAAGCAAATGTTCAGCAGACGACGATCACTGCGCGGCGGGAGTTTTCACCGGTTTTTGCAGACTGTGTGTCCGCGAGAGCAGGAAGGCGGCGGTAAACAGAAGTGCTGCGCCGACGGGCAGGTACATCCGCAATCCGACAACTGCGAACTGGTAGAGCGCAGATGCCGATGTAAAGGCGATTTGAACCAGCCAGAGCTTGGTGAAGGGATCACCGTGCCACTGGGCGTAGAAGTTGCGATAGATAACTGCAAACAGGACCGCGGTGATCGCGATGCTGAAGATCGTCAGACACAGAAACGCCGCTGCGAAACTCGCTTGCCGGCGGCGACCATAGGCAAGGAAGCGATGTGCCGCCAGACTTGGCGGCCAGGCCATGGCCGCCCCGGCGAAGAACATGGCCGTTACACTCCAGTAATGCGACGTAATCGCGCCGGAGGACAGCCAGAGCGAAGCCTGGGCGGAGAGTGCCATCCCGGCCCCCCAGCCGATTGCACCGATGAGGGTTTCGGCAAGTCCGATCCTGGCTGCGTGCAGCCGTTCGCGCAGGTTCGAATTGTCGTTTGCCGGTTTCGGTTTCGGACCCCGGCGCTTTCGGATCGGGGTCTTCATGCGGTCCTCGGCGATCCGGTTGCGGCGCGCCTGAGGACGGGTGCTGGCACGGGACGTGACGGGAGGTTCCTTGCCTGACCGGTGCGGCGCATGATGCCCAATCCAATCTCCCCCAGTTTCCTCACGGTGATGCATCGCCGGTTGACAGCCGGGTCGTTGCGGAGGCTTCCGGGTATCACCGCAGGTGCGCGCGGGCAACAGGATATGCAAGGGCGATCACGCCGTCCGTGTCGTCCAAGCAGGCATCATGTCGCGCGGATCTGTGCTGGCGGCGTAAACCCCACGGGCAATCGCGCGGCTCATGGTCGATGCCGCGGCAGCGCTCAAGTCGAGAAATTCATCGGGTGAAGGCGTGCGCCCGGAGGCTGCCGTGGCCAGTCCGAACACCAGATCGCCGTCGAACGGGGTGTGGCTCGGCCAGATCGCCCGGGCAAAACCGGCATGGGCTGAAATCGCCAGCCTCTTGGTCTCGGCCTTGCTCAGCTTCGCATCCGTGGCGATCACCGCGATCGTCGTGTTGGCGCCGCCGCGCTGCATGTCGCGAAACTTGATGCGCAGTTGGCTTGCATCGTCGGGCAGCGGCACAGGCATGCCGAGGCCGCCGAACTCTTCGCCAATTTCGAAAGGCGCTGCCCAGAAGTGGCCGGTCTCTCCGATGGTTGCCGAGCCCATGGGATTGACTGCCACAAGCGCGCCGACCGTATGGCCTCCGGCGGTCATGGAAGACGCGGAGCCAAGCCCGCCCTTGAATGTGGCCGTGAGGGCGCCAAGACCCGCGCCCTCGGACCCGATGGCGAAATCTTCCGATGCGTTTGCCGCTGCCTGGTAGCCGAGCTCGCGGTAGGGCGGAAAGCGGCCCCAGTCCTTGTCGCCGCCATTGATCAGGTCGAAGAGAATGGCGGCGGGCACGATCGGGATCCGGTGCGGCCCGACCTCGAAGCCCACGCCCGCTTCGCGCAAGAACGCCTGAGCTCCGCTGGCGGCATCCAGTCCGAAGGCCGAACCACCCGACAGGACAAGGCCATTGACGGATTCGACGGTGTTGTGGGGTTCCAGCAGATCGGTTTCGCGGGTGCCTGGCGCGCCGCCGAGCACCTGGACGGCGGCGGTGGCGCCACCATCGCAAAGGATTGCGGTGACGCCGGAATTGAGACCGGGATCACTGGCGTTGCCAACCCGCAAGCCCCTGACATCGGTGATCAGATTGCGCTGGCCTGGGGTGTTCACTGATCTTCACCTGTGACATCAGCCGCGTCCTCGATGCCAAAGCGGCGAAACTCGCCGTTCTCGAGAACGGCAAGCACGAAACCCGGTTCGATGCGCTCGCCTTCTGCGGAAAAGGTGACCGGACCAAGCGCAGTGTCGAATGTCGAAGCGCGGAGCAGGTCGCCGAGGCTCGCCTCGCCATAGTCCGATCGGCGGGCGACCGCGCCCAGAATCTCGGCTGCGGCATAGGCCGGGGCGCGAAGCCCCTCGAGCACAAGACCCTCGTCGGCGAAAGCGGCGCGCGCCGGATCGGCCTCGGGGCCGGGGATGGCGCCTTCGGCCAGGACCGCGATGGTTCCATCCGGCAGCGGCAGGTCTCCGTCCGGCGCATGCAGGGTATCACCTCCCATGAAGCGCAGCGGCACATCCTGGAATTCGGCCTCCTTGGCGATCACGGCGAGGTCGGAGCGCTCGCCGCCGACAAACACCCGGGTGACACCTGCGGACTTGAGCCGGCGCAGCAGGCTTGGCTGGGTGTCCTGTCCGGGCCTGTAGTTGTCTACGAAGGTGGGGTTCAGCCCGCGCGATTCGAGGATCGCGCGGATGGCTTCCACAAGCTCGCGGCCGGAAATGGCGCCGTCCTCGATCAATGCAAAAGGCTTGTCGGCCCACAGCCGGAATATCGCATCGGCTGCGACCTGGGCTTCCTCTCCGGCCCTCGGGGCAAGGCGGAAGAAGCGCCAGCCCAGGCGTTCGGCCTCTTCGCCAACGATGTCGGCCCGCACGGTCAGTGTCATGGCCGGTATGCCCTCCTGGGTCAGCAGCGGCAGCGCCGCAGCAAGGCTTTCGGTGCACAAGAACCCGACCACGATGTCGACGCCGGCCTCGCTCATGGCCGCGGCCGCATCGACGCCGGTTTCGGCGGTGCAGCCGTCATCGCCTTCAACAATATCTGCAAAGACCTGAGGGTTGTTCTTGCTCCATAGCGCGAAGGCCTCGCGCACATGGTCGCCAAGAAGGGCAAACTGGCCGGATTGCGGGATGACGAGGCCGACACGCAGTCCGTCCGCCCTTGCGTACGGTGCGACGGCAAGCAGCATCAGGATCAGCGAGGCGGTGCGAAACCAGGGTCTGCAATTGGTCATGGCCGATGTTTAGACCGGGCCATGCGGCTACGCCAAGCGAAAACCTTTCCAAAGGCCCTAATGCATGTCGCGCTCAATTGGATTCAATCGAGCGATCACGGACATGCATCCCTTCAAAGCTGTTACAGCGTCATTCGCGCATCCGAGTGGATGCGCGGCGCTGCAGGCGGCGTGCGCAAGGGAGAAAAAGTCGTGGCTGCGGGTTTCAAATCCCTGTCCGGCCTTTATGTATGAGCCTCGTAGACGACCCGAAGCAAAAGGCGAAGGCGTGTTGAAGAGGCAAATCATCGAACCGAATGACTATCGCGACGCCATGGCGCGGTATGCCGGCCACGTCCAGATCGCGACCACTGCGCTCGACGGGGTGCGGCGCGGCGTCACGGTGACGGCGGCGTGTTCGGTATCGGACAATCCCGGAACGATCCTGGTCTGCCTCAATCACGCCAATCCGAACAACCGCATATTCGTCGATGCCGGCGTTTTCGCGCTCAACACGCTCACCCATGCCCAGGAAGAGCTGGCTTCGGCGTTTGCCGGTTTCGGCAACCTGGACGTCGAAGCACGTTTCGCGCTTGGAGAATGGGATACGATCTCGACAGGCGCGCCGACGCTTTCGGATGCCGCCGCGGTTTTTGATTGCCGCATTCTCGAGGCCAAGCCGGTCGCCACCCACATGGTGGTGATTGGCGAGGTGGTAGGCTTGAGGGTGGGCGCACCTGGGCCTGCGCTTTTGTATCTGGACCGCGGTTACAGATCGCTTTAGCGTCTTGCCCGTTGCGTGAACGCGCCAGCCAATGCCGGAGTCATGATGTCCTTAGCCAAATCCCTGCCTGCCTCCATCGACGAAACTCTCGAGATGCTCTCGAACGGTGAATATGTTGCCGGCCGGGCGCTGGCGACCGTTTTGTTCCTGAGCCTGAAGATGAAGCGGCCGCTGTTTCTGGAAGGCGAAGCCGGGGTTGGCAAAACGGAGATAGCCAAGGTGCTGGCGAGCGAGCTCGACCGGCCGCTCATCCGGCTGCAATGCTATGAGGGGCTCGATGTGTCCTCGGCGGTCTATGAGTGGAACTATCCCGCCCAGATGCTCGAAATCCGGATGGCGGAAGCCACCGGCGAGAGTGACCGGACAGCGATCGAGCGAAGCATATTTTCGGAAAAGCACCTGATCCGGCGGCCGGTTCTGCAAGCCCTGCAAAGCACCGGAGGCCGCGCTCCGGTGTTCCTGATCGACGAGCTCGACCGGACCGACGAGGCGTTCGAGGCATTCCTGCTGGAAATCCTCTCCGATTACCAGGTCACCATACCAGAACTCGGAACGATCAGCGCGGACGAGCCGCCGATCGTCATCATCACCACAAACCGGACACGCGAAATTCACGACGCGCTGAAACGGCGGTGTCTCTATCACTGGGTCGATTATCCGGCCGCCGACGTGGAACTTGAAATCGTTCGCCGCAAGGTGCCCGGCTGCCGTGACGAGCTGTCCCGGCAGGTGGTCGCCTATGTGCAGAAACTGAGGCAAATGGATCTGTTCAAGAGCCCGGGAGTGGCCGAGACCATCGACTGGGCAACGGCGCTCACGGAACTGGACAGGCTGGCGCTCGATCCCGAAACCGTCTCCGACACGCTCGGCACGCTGCTCAAGTACCAGGACGACATCGCCCGTATCGAGGGCAGTGCCGGGCGGGAACTGCTGGCGGAAGTCAAGGCCGACCTGGCCGCTGCGGTCTGATGTCGGGCTCCGGCACATCGTCGAAAGCCAAAGACGGCAAGGATGATGGCGGCGGACGTATTGCCGACAATATCGTCTATTTTGCACGAGTGCTGCGCAAGGCGGGCATGAAGGTCGGCCCGGCGGCGGTTCGCGATGCGGTCGAGGCCGTGCAGGTTGCGGGCGTCGGTAGCCGGGAGGAATTCTACTGGGTCCTGCATTCCGTTTTCGTCAAGCGGCGGGAAGATCATCAGGTCTTCGATCAGGCGTTCAAGCTGTTCTGGCGGACCCGCGATCTGGTGGAGAAGATGATCGCGATGTTCTCGCCCGTGGCGATGGAAACCCAGCGCAAGGAAAAGCTGAAGGCCGGGGAGACCCGAGTGAGCCAGGCCTTGTTCGAAGGACACGAGAAGAGCCGCCCGCCCGAGGAAAAGCCGATCATCGACATCGATGCGCAGCGCACGAGTTCCGGAAGCGAGGTGCTGAGGCAGCAGGATTTTTCCCAGATGACGGCGGCCGAACTCGCCGAGGCCAAACGCGCTATCGCCGGTCTGGCGCTGCCATTCGACGAAGTGGAGACCCGGCGCTACAAGACCTCATCCCGACCAGGACGGATAGACCCGCGCGCCACCATGCGCGCAGCCATGCGCACCGGCGGAGACCTGATCTTGCCGCGATTCCGAAAGCGCCGCAAAGTCCATCCACCGTTGGTGATCATCGCCGATATCTCCGGTTCGATGAGCCAGTACACCCGGATCTTTCTGCATTTTATGCACGTAATCAGCGAGAAACGCAGGGGCGTGCACACGTTCCTGTTCGGCACGCGGCTGACCAATATCACGCGGCAGATGCGCAGCAAGGATCCAGACGAGGCGGTCGATCAATGCACGGCGTCGGTCAGGGACTGGTCCGGCGGAACGCGAATCGGCGAGGCCCTGAAGCTGTTCAACCGGCTGTGGTCGCGGCGGGTTCTGGGGCAGGGGGCCATCGTCATTCTGATCACCGACGGCCTCGAGCGTGATTCGATCGAGGAGTTGGACGCCGAGATCAGCCGGCTGCAACGCTCCTGCCGCCGGTTGATCTGGCTCAACCCGCTGTTGCGCTTCGACGGTTTTGAGGCGCGGGCGCGCGGGGTGCGGACGATGCTCGCGCATGTCGATGAATTCCGCACGGTTCACAACATCGACGCCATGGCGGATCTGGTGGCGGCGCTGGGCGAGAGGCCGGCCGCGGGGTCTGACCCGAGGCGCTATCTGCAAACCTCTTGAACTTGGGCCGGTCCGGGCGTCATACTCGCACGCAACAAATCAGGGAGCAGGGAATGACCACGAATTCCGTCGAGACCGATATCGATCCGCTGATGGTCGCGGAGCGCTGGATGCTGGAGGGACGGGACGTGGCCCTGGCGACGGTCGTGGCAACCTGGGGGTCGGCGCCACGTCCCGTCGGCAGCCATCTGGTGATTGATGCGGACGGCAATTTTCACGGCTCCGTTTCCGGTGGTTGCGTGGAAGGCGAGGTCATTTCCGAGGCTGCGGGCGTGATTGAGGACGGTGAGCCGAAGATGCTTGAGTTCGGGGTCGCCGACGAGACCGCCTGGCGGGTCGGGCTCTCCTGCGGCGGCAAGATCGAAGTCTATCTCGAACGGGTCGGCTGATGGATCCCAATCTTCTCAAGAAGCTCAACGCCGCGCGCCGGGCGCGGCAGGCGGCTGTGATGGTCACAGATCTGGTTGACGGGCGCGACCGGCTGGTGATGAAGGGCGATCCTGTCGCGGGAGACCTCGGCGACGCGGTCGCCAGGCGGTTTGCCTCGGCCAAATCAGGCGTGGAGGAACTGGAAGGACGGCGTTTCTTTCTCAATGTGCATGTGCCCGCTCCGCGAATGACGATTATCGGCGCCGTGCATATTTCGCAGGTTCTGGCCCCAATGGCTCAGATGACCGGTTTTGATGTTCGGGTCGTGGATCCGCGAACGGCCTTTGCGACGCCCGAGCGGTTCGAGAATGTCGATCTCGTCGCCGACTGGCCGGAGGACGCGCTCAAGGATCGTCCGATCGATGCGTACACAGCGCTCGTTGCGGTCACCCATGATCCGAAGATCGATGACTGGCCTCTGATCGAAGCGCTTCGCAACGGATCGTTCTATGTCGGCGCGCTGGGATCGCGGAAAACCCATGCCCGACGTGTGGAGCGTCTGTCCGCCGAGGGGTTGAGCGAGGCGGAAATCGGCCGGATTGCCGCGCCCATCGGTCTCGACATCGGCTCCCAGAGCCCTGCGGAAATCGCGGTGGCGATCCTAGCGCAAGTCGTCGGCGCGCTCAGGCGCCCATCCGGGAACGGCAAGGAATAGGTCATGCGTTTCGGCCCTGTCGGTTTGGACGAGGCGGAAGGGGCGTTGCTTGCGCATGCGCTTTCGGTGGGGACGCTCAGGCTCAAGAAGGGGCATGTGCTTAGCCAATCCGACCTGACGCTTCTCGATCAGGCCGGGATGAAAACCGTAGTCGCCGCCCGGCTCGAACCCGGGGATGCCAGTGAAGACGAGGCCGCAGAAGCCCTGGCCGGAGCATTTCGCGGAGCGAACATCCATGCTGCGAACGCCGCGACCGGACGGGTCAACCTGCATGCCGCGCGTGCCGGGCTGTTTCGTGCCGACCGGCTGATGGTCGATCATCTCAATTCGATCGATCCGGGAATCACTTTTGCCTGTCTCGGCGACCGGATACAGGTGGCCGAGGGCGACATGGTGGCGACCATCAAGATCATCCCGTTGGCGGTGTCGGCGGTTTCGCTCAAACAGGCGAGATCGGCGATCGCGGCGCCTGCTCTGGCGCGTGTGCTGCCCTTCAGGCCGTCGCGCGCTGGCCTCGTTGCCACGCAATTGCCGACCCTGAAGCCGAGCGTGATGGACAAGACCCGCGACCTCTTGCGCGACAGGCTCACCGCTGCAGGGTCGAAGCTTGTGGAAGAGGTCCGCGTCGACCACGAAACGGAAGCGCTTGCTTCGGAAATCGGGCGGTTGGCGCGGAAAACCGATCTTGTGGTTGTCTTTGGCGCCTCCGCGGTGACCGATCCGGACGATGTGATACCTGCTGCGATCAGGGCTGCGGGTGGCACTGTTGAGCGGGTGGGGATGCCTGTCGATCCGGGCAATCTCCTTGTGCTCGGATCCTGTCATGGCGTTCCGGTGGTGGGGGCGCCAGGATGTGCGCGCAGTCCAAAGGAAAACGGGTTCGACTGGATTGTTGCCCGCATTCTTGCCGGTGAAACACCGGATTCGAGGGATATTGCCCGGATGGGGGTTGGGGGCTTGCTCAAGGAGATTCCGACGCGTCCGCAACCCAGGCAAACCGGCGAAGACCGGGCGGATGGCGGCGTTAGCATCGTGCTGCTGGCAGCCGGGCGGTCGAGCCGGATGGGAGAGACGGCCGGTCACAAGCTCTTGGCCCGGTTCGATGGAGAACCGTTGATCCGGAGAATGACACGCGTTGCGCTCGCCTCGAAGGCCACGGCCACTGTCGTGGTAACCGGTCATCGTGCAGACGATATCTCCCGAAGCCTCGATGATCTTGACGCCACGGTGGTGGTCAATCCGGACTATGCGTCGGGGATGTCCTCGTCGCTGAAAACCGGGCTGGATGCGCTCAATCACAAAGCCGGTGGCGCCTTGATCCTTCTGGGCGACATGCCGGCGCTGACCGCCGGGCATCTCGATGCGTTGATTGACGCCTTTGCCGAAGACGGAGGAAAATCCATCATCCGCGCGTCAGACGGTGAGCGGCGGGGCAACCCGGTTATCCTGCCGCGAGCGGCTTTTTCCGAAGTCGGCAGGCTCTCCGGTGATGTCGGCGCCCGGATGCTGGTTGAAAGCGGTGCATGGCCGGTGATCGATGTCCCGATCGGCCCGTCGGCGCGTCTTGATGTGGATACGCCGGAAGCCGTGAAAGCGGCCGGCGGGGAAACCGAGAACGGCGACTGAAGACAATATGCCAGTTCGAAATTACCGAACCGGTTTCCGCTCGGAACGTGCCTGCCGGGCGCATCGTTGCGAACAATATTTGACCTCCTCCCAGACCCGCGCCCATTTTTTCCGCCAGGCGAAAGGCCGACCGCAACTGATGCAGGTCTTGCGCGGCAGATCTGATTTTTCAATGCGTTTCGGCATGCCTGCGATATGGTGCGTTTCGACAGGCCGGCAATAGCCGGGCCGGGCAGCTCAGACGGCTCGTCACCTTTTGCAGGGAAGACATGGACCATGGACAATGACCTGATCCGAGAGATGTTCGACAGCCTTGGAGACATCACAATTAAGCGGATGTTCGGCGGCAAGGGCATCTACCACAAGGGTGTGATCCTGGCGCTGGAGGTGGATGGCGAGATCCTGCTCAAGGCCGACGGGGTGAGTGCTCCGCAGTTTGAGGATGCGGGGAGCGCGCAATGGACCTATGCGGGCAAGAAAAAGCCCGTGGCCATGCCTTACTGGTCAATCCCCGATGCGGCGATCGATGATCCCGAGGAAATGGCGAGGTGGGTCCGGCTTGCCTGGGAAGCGGCGTTAAGGGCGAAGTCGTAGACCACATGGGCCGCGCCGGACGTAAGCATCCGGCGCGACGAGCGCGCTCAACCGGGGTCAGGCCGTCCTGCTTCCAACGCCGTTCCTCAAGACAACGAAGGCAAACAGGGCCATGGCCGCCAGGGCCAGCACCGACCCTATCTTGGCCAGCACTTCGCCCGAACCTGTGATCGCCATGACGATGCCGGGCACAAGGACTACGACCGCGGCGAGCGTCAGGAAGTAATGGATACTGGCCAGTTTCGAGGCGGCGGCATTGGCGCTCAGCGCATAATAGGTGCCGAACACTGCCATTACGACGAAGCCGATCAGATTGAGATGGCCGTGGGCCGGTGAAAGGGTGTGGTCCTGCGTGGCAGACATCTGAATGCCCCAGGCCATCCCGACAAGTGCAAAGATGGTGGCGGTGGCGTAGAAGCGGGTGGCGATCCTGTTGGTCATGGTGGTTTCCTCGGGTGTTGGGGTGGGGATCAGAGTGGCGGGCCGGTGAAGCTCATATGGTAGTGGGCCGCACATTCGTTGATGGTCACCATGTCCTCGGGAATGCGGTAGCTGCCGGTTTCCATTTCGTGGAAGAATTCCTCGAAGCCGCCGGGCGTCAGAATGACAAGGTGCCGGCAGGGCGTGCTGCTGAGCACGCGGAATGTGTGTTCGCTGCCGCGCGGGATGAACATCGTCTCGCCGGGCCCGCGGGTGCATTCCGCGCCCTGAACCCAGAACCTGGCATCGCCGGAAAGTACGACAAAAGTCTCGTCGGCATCATGATGGATATGGCGCGGCGGGCCGGAGCCGGCCGGCGACACGGAATCCACCACCGAGATCGCGCCGCCGGTTTCGGCGGCTTTCAGGATGGTCTTGTAGTGGACACCGAGCCATTCGATGGCGTCAGCGCCCAGAATGTTCGATTTCACCTTCATCGTTTTCTCCGAATACTCCGGCTTGGGCGAAACGAATGCGCATTCGATTGATTGAAAGATAGAATGGACGTATTTATTCGTTAAATCGATTTTTTGTATCCAAGGTATTTGTCTGATGAATTTGGGAAGTTTTGATCTAAACCTGCTCAGGGTCCTTGATGCTCTGCTGCGCGAGGGATCGACCGTGGCGGCGGGGCAACGGATCGGACTGTCACAACCGGCGGTGTCGGCAGCGCTCGGGCGGCTGCGCGGCCGGCTCGATGACGAACTGTTCATCCGCCGCGGGCAGGGGCTTGAGCCGACGCTTTATGCCAAGTCGCTGGAAATCCCGCTGCGCGAGATCCTCGACGGTATTGAGCTGATGTTCGAGTCGCCAAAGCGTTTCGATCCGGCGACCGCAATAGCCAGCTTCAAGGTTTCCGGCAGTGATTTCTTTGCCGAACTGCTGATGCCGCGGTTGGCTGATATGGTATCGCGGCAAGCTCCGGGAGTGAGGGTGCAACTCGTCAACCTGGTGCCTGACAGCCATGTAGACACGATCGAGCGTTACGAGGTGGATCTGGCGCTGATTCCAGCCACCGAAATGCCGGACTGGGCTGAGCAGCAACCGATATTCCACTCGCGGTTTTGCGTGATCGCACGGCAGGACCATCCGCGGCTTCACCGCGCCGGTCTCAAGCCCGGCGATACAGTCCCGATCGACCTGTTCTGCGATTTGGGCCATGTGCTGTTCTCGCCCGAAGGCAAGCTCAGGGCGATGGGGGATGCGGCGTTGGCCCGGGTCGGGCGCGAACGCCGTGTTGCAATGACCATGCCGGTGTTCTCCGGCGTCTACCGGGCGATAAGCGAATCCGATCTGATTGCGCTGATCCCCTATCAACTGGCGTTGCATGTGGCCGACAAAGCGGGCCTGTCGATCTACGAGCCGCCGATGCCCGTCGATCGCGCTCATCTCATCATGGCCTGGCACAAGCGCACGACTGCCTCTCCGGGCCATCGGTGGCTGCGCGATTGCATTACCGACATCATTGCTCCGCTCGATGACGGATCGCCCGCTCGAGAGACCTGACCACCGCAAGATCGCGGCGGCACAGCCGCGAGACTGACGACAAGAAAAAACCGCCGGAGTGTGCCGACGGTTTGGTCTGTCTGTATGTCAGATGATCAGCACTTGCCGGCGATCATCATGAAAGCGGGGATTTCGTCGCCGAAACCGACCGGGGTCGAATCCCGATCATCATTGTTGCGGCCGCCCCGCCGGTTGCGGTTGCGGTCGTCATTGGCGGGCTCCGGCGTGGTTGGCGGAACTGACCGCTTCGGTCGTTCCTTGCGCTCGGTGCGGACGGGCTCTGCCGCGTCGGACGAGGGTTCGTTGGCTGCGGCTTCCGCAGCCGCCTTGGCAGGCGCGCTGGCAGGCATTTCGGCGACGATCGGCTCATCCACCTCGTTTGCGGCTTCCGCGGCCTCGGTCTGCTCCGGCTTGCTGCTTTTGCCTGAACGGCGCTTCGGGGCGCTCTTTGCTTCGCCGCGGCGGCCGCGGCGCGGCTTTTCGTCGGCCTCGTCGGCAGCAGCATCGCTGACGGCTTCGCCGTCGAGCCACTCGATATTGCGGGTGATCAGCTTCGTGATCGCGTCGACATATTTGGCTTCGCGACGTGTGACCAGCGTGAAGGCAGCGCCTTCGCGCCCGGCCCGGCCGGTGCGGCCGATGCGGTGCACGTAATCCTCGGCATGGATCGGAACGTCGAAATTGAACACATGGCTCACCGCCGGGATATCGAGCCCGCGGGCTGCGACATCGGATGCAACCAGCAAGGTGATCTCGTTGTCCTTGAACCCCTGCAGCATGTTCGTGCGCGAGCGCTGATCCATGTCGCCATGCAGGGCGCCAACCGAAAAGCCGTGTTTCTGAAGCGACTTGAACAGATCGGCCACATCCTTCTTGCGGTTGCAGAAGATAATGGCGTTGGTCAGATCCGTCTGTGACCGGATCAGTTCGCGCAACCGTTCGCGCTTTTCGAAATCCTTGCCTCCGCAGGAGACCAGTTTCTGGGTGACTGTGGCGGCTGTCGACGAAGGCGGCGCCACCTCGATGCGGACGGGGTTCTGAAGGAACTTGTCGGCGAGCTTCTGGATTTCCGGTGGCATGGTGGCCGAAAAGAACAGGGTCTGACGGGTGAAGGGGATCAGTTTTACAATCCGTTCGATATCGGGAATGAAACCCATATCGAGCATGCGGTCGGCCTCGTCGATGACGAGCAATTCAACACCACTCATCAGCAGCTTGCCGCGTTCGGTGTGATCGAGCAGGCGACCGGGCGTTGCGATCAAGACATCCGCACCGCGCTCCAGCTTGCGGTCCTGTTCATCGAAGGAAACGCCGCCAATCAGCAGAACAATGTTGAGGCGGTGGTTCTTGCCGTATTTTTCGAAGTTCTCGTGGACCTGTGCCGCCAGTTCGCGTGTGGGCTCAAGGATCAGTGTGCGTGGCATGCGGGCGCGGGCGCGCCCTCGCTCGAGCATGGTCAACATCGGGAGCACGAAGGACGCGGTCTTGCCTGTACCAGTCTGTGCGATTCCAAGGATATCGCGCCGTTCCAGCGCAGGGGGGATGGCCCCTTCCTGGATGGGTGTGGGCGTCGTGTAGCCGGCGTCAGTGACGGCGGACAATACTTTTTGGCTCAAGCCAAGGTCAGCAAAAGTGGTCAATTGGGAACTGTTTCCGTTTCGGAGATGTGCGGCAGTGCGCGGGAGAGCGCGCGATGCGCCGGTCCCTGTCGCACTGACGTAGTCGGTAGATTGCTCAAAGTCAAGAAACGGCCGGGATTCAGGGCGTGACGCGGCACTTGTTCGCAAGTGCAGCATCCGTCTTTTTCAAGAGCGGGGCTCCGAAAAACCGGTGCCGGACTTTCACCCCCGCAAAGCCGGTCAAATGGTGAACCGGCCGGCCGCACGCTGCGTGTACAGGGTCGCAGGGGGCACTGAATGCTCACAAGGGAGTTTACTTATGAAACTGTTCAAGACAATCGCAGCCGCACTTTTAGCCGTTGGCATTGCGGGTGGATCCGCACTGGCTGCGTCCCATTCGGAGAAGAAGGACATCGTCGACACGGCAGTTGAAGCCGGAAGCTTCTCGACGCTGGTCGCTGCCGTTCAGGCGGCTGATCTGGTCGAAACGCTCAAGGGCGAAGGTCCGTTCACCGTCTTCGCACCGACCGACGAGGCCTTCGCGGAACTCGGCATGACCGTCGACGAACTGCTGAAGCCGGAAAACAAGGACAAGCTCACCGCCGTCCTGACCTACCACGTCATTTCCGGTTCGGTGATGTCGGGCGATCTGGTCGATGATTCCACCCCCGCCACCGTGCAGGGATCGAATGTGACGATCGACCTCGACAACGGTCCGATGGTCAACGACGCCAATGTGGTGACCGCCGATGTCGAAGCCAGCAACGGCGTCATCCATGTGATCGACAAGGTGCTGGTGCCGGAAGGCGTTCTCTAAGCGCCAAATCCTCTTACATCGACAGCAGGGAGCGGGGCCGTTTGCGGCCCCGTTTTCTTGTGGCCTGATTGATCGAAGCTCTGCCGGCGGCTTTTTGGCGGGAAGCAGGTTCTTACCGGGCTCTATTGGGCGACCAGCAAGGGTTCGAGTTTCCGCGCGGTCTGGAGAAAACGCATCGGGTCGATCGAATTGCCGTTCTGTCGGATCTCGTAATGCAGATGCGGTCCGGTGGAGCGTCCGGTCGAGCCGGCCTTGCCGATGCGCTGCCCAAGACTGACATGATCACCCTTGTTGACCAGAACTTTTGAAAGATGCGCATAGCGGCTGGTGAAGCCTCCGCCGTGGTCGATCTCAACCATCTTTCCATATCCGCCGTTGCGTCCGGCGTGGACCACGACGCCAGCCCCGGCGCTGTTGATCGGGGTTCCCGTGGACGCGCGGAAATCGATGCCGCCATGAAACGCCATCCGCTTCAGAAACGGATCGCGGCGGTTGCCGTAGCGCGAGGTGATCTCCGAATCGGGTGCAGGAATGCCGATCGGCAGCTTGCGGGCATGATCGCGCATGGTATCGAGCTGGCGCAGCGCGTGGTCGAGATCCTCGAGGGTCGCATCGAAAGCCTTGGGGTCGACCGGGCGGACGAACGGACCGCCGACAGCGCTTTCCATTCCCTCCGGAAGTGGCAGGCCCGAATCCTCCATGATCTCGCCGATCTGTGAAGCTGTTTCGTAGGCATCGATGGCCAGTCCCTGCATCTTTTCGATCTGCTCGCGCTCGATCGACTTGAGCGACAGCGTGACTGTGGAGAATATGCGGTCTGCGCGTTCGCTGACCGTTTCGCCGCTGGCCGGTACGGAAGAGACATTCGCATAGGCCAGCGGGTTTATGCGCACGGTCTTCGGGTCGGCAATGACCTGTGGCGTGGCTGCAAGGCTCGCAAGACGCTGACCCTTGACGGTTTCTGTTCTCGCCGCCGCCTGTTTCCTGGGATTGGGCGAGGGCAGGGGGATCGTCTCGGGCCTGACACCGGCACGGTCAAGCAACGGGCCGAGTTTGCCATGGCGGTTGGTCAGCGCGTTCTGGCGGGCGATGAGTTCGGCAACCTTCTCTTCCATCAGTTGCTGGTCGAGCAGTTGCCGGCTGGTCACGCGGTCGACCTGTGAACGCAAGGCCGCGATCCGGTCTTCATAGGCGTGCTGCATTCGCGCCTGACGGGCCATCGACGCACCGATCAGGTCATCGCGCAGGATCAGATAGGTGGTGGCTGCCAGATACCCTATGGCCATGACGCCGATAAACGACATCAACAGCCCTGCCATCCATGGCCGGACAGTGATGTGGCGGATCGAATCGCCGCTGGCGAAAATAATGGTGTGGGCCTCTTTAGGGCGCTTGCCGAAAACCCGGCTGTCCTGCCTTTGCGACACGAAATATCCTCGTCGGAATCGGTTTGTGCAAATTCGTTGACGGGGATTACACCTTGTTAAGGTTAACAAACGCTTGAGTACTGTGTGTGCGGAGGTCGTTTCTCACCCGCATGGATGCGGCAATCGAGGAAGCGTGGCGGCCTGCACTGCCGTTTCAGGACATGTTCTGGCTGGACAGGGCGCGGTAGAAAGTGGGAGTCAGGCCAGCGGCGGCGCGGGCGAGATCGTTGAAGGGCGGTTTCAGCCCGCCGCGGAAGTTGGCGCGTACCAGCTTTTCGAAGGTTGCGGCGGCATCCTTGCCTTCGCGTGCGCACAGGAAACGAAACCATTTGGCGCCAATGGCCACATGTTTCTTCTCATCTTCGTAGATGATGTCCAGAACCGCAGCGCTTTCCTCGTCTCCGGCCTCGCGCATCTTGGCGCGCAGCGACGGTGTGACGTCGAGACCGCGCGCTTCCAGGATCAATGGGACGACAGCCAGTCGCGCTGCGAGATCGTTGCGGGTGTCGTGGGCGGCCTGCCAGAGCCCGTCATGGGCCGGCATGTCGCCGTAATCGGCACCCAAGGTGCGAAGTCTTTCACGTACAAGATTGAAATGCTTGGCTTCTTCAAAAGCGACCTGCATCCATCCGTCGAAGAAGCTCTGCGGCATGGGAGCGGCGGCAAAGCGCGCGACAATATCGAGCGCAAGGTCGATGGCGTTGAGCTCGATATGTGCGATCGCGTGCAACAGCGCGACCCTTCCGCGGGGCGAGTGAAGCGAGCGCCGGGTGACTTTGGTTGGCGGAACGAGTTCCGGCCTTTCGGGTCTTCCCGGCCGGTCCGGAGGCCGGGTGTCGAGGGGCGAGCGCAACGAGATGCGCCGTGCATGCCAGCGCCGTGCGGTCTCCTGCGCGAGCGCTGTCTTGACGTCGAGATCGGCCGCCAGGATGGCGCGCGCCGCGCCATCCCTCAAGGTTCCGGGGCGGTCCAACACCTCGATTGCCGTTTCGCCTTCAGGCTGCAACGGGCCGCGATCGCCCTCGCTCATAGGGTCTTGGCGGCCTCGAGCACCTCCTGAGCGTGGCCCTTGACCTTCACCTTGGGCCAAACCCTCGCCACGGTCCCGTTCGCGTCGATCAGGAACGTGGAGCGTTCGACCCCCATATAGGTGCGGCCATACATGCTCTTTTCCTTCCAAACACCGTAGGCCTGGAGCACGGATGTATCCTCGTCGGAGGCGAGAATGACACCGAGTCCGTGCTTGGCAATGAACTTCTCATGCTTTTTGACCGTGTCCGGCGAGACCCCGACGACCACTGCGTCATTGGCTGCAAACTCATCAGCGAGCGCGGTAAAGTCCATCGCTTCGTTGGTGCAGCCGGGGGTGTCGTCCTTGGGGTAGAAATACAGAACCACTTTCTTCCCCGCCAATTGCGACAATGACACGTTTCCGCCGCCATCGCGTGGCAAATCAAAATTCGGGGCTTGGCTGCCTTGCTCTAGAGCGCTCATGTAAAAAGCCTTTCGTTGTGCGAAGCCTGTGATTAGCAGATGACCTTGCCTCGTGGCGATATATAAACGCAATCAGCGCAGTCCAGCGGAATCAGTTAAAAAAGGAAGCGGTTTCCATCCCGATGCCTGAACATCCGGTTTCCAGGGTACGTTTTGCAAAGCGTGATATCGCCGCGCTGCATGACATGCCCTCTTCAACTGCCGACGACCGGATCGTGCTGCGCGGGCATTCCGCCTGGTCCCGTGGCAGAAAGCTGTTTCTTTGGATCATCGCACTCCTGCTTGTTCCAGGGCTGATCCTGGCCGGACTCGTGGTGGCGCTGGAAGCGGGGGTCGCCGACGGCGAGATCCGGGATCGGGCCCGCATCGCACTTGCCAAGGCGGTGGGGCCGGCGAATCGCGCCGATCTCGGGTCAGCGGCTGTACGTGTCACGTCTCGCGGACAATTGGCGTTGGAAGCGCGCGACGTGGTGATCGAGCCGCTTTCGGGTGGTGCGAAGCAACAGGCAGATCAGGTTCTGATCTCACTCGATCCGTTGGCACTTCTGGCCGGGCGGGTTTCATTGTCCTCGGTCGCCGTGTCCGGGGTCGGGCTCTCCGCCCCCCAGGGCGATGGTTTTGACCTCTCGGATTTCGCCGGATTTCGCATCGATGCCACTGGAGATGTGATCAATGGGCTGTTTGCCTCGCTCAACACCGTGATCGGCCAGATTGAGAATGCGGGAACCAGGGTCTTTCGTTTCTCGGACGTTACCATTTCCGGTTCCGGCGCGCCGATTGTTGTCGAGGCGGCGAGCTTCCAGCGGCTCGAAGGCGGCGGCTATGGTATCCGTGCCGATGTTATTCAGGCCGAGCAGCGGATTGTGTTCGAAGGGCGCGCGCGCAACGAGCCCGGAACGTCGGGGCTGTCCAGGATCACAGGCAAGATCGAGGGTCTTGCCATCAAGATGTTCACCAATGCGATTCCCGAACGCCGCAACGGCCTGAGAACCAGCGTCGACGTGGAGTTTGAAGCCAGACGCGGCTCTGAAACGCGCGACCCGGCGCTTCGTGCAACGCTTTCGGCGCTGGGCGGCGCGTTGACGATGGGGGGTGTGGAAGCGCAACTGGCCCAAGCGCGGGTTCGGCTCACCTACATGCCTTCCCTCAACAAGATCGAGATCACACCCTCAATTATACGTCTTGGCGAGACGGTCATGCCGTTTACCGGCGGCCTTATCGACGTGGACCGTGTCGAGAGCCTGGACGGGGCGGGAATTGCCTTCGATTTCGTGATCAAGAACGGACGAGCCGCGCCGGGGGATTCCGATGAGGCCCCGATTGCTTTTGACGGAAAGGCGCTTGGCTGGTTCGATCCGTCGACAAACATGCTGGTCGCAGAAGAACTGACCGTCGCATCGGAAAGCGGCGGATTGTTCGGATCGGCCTCATGGCGTTTTGTCGACGGCATGTCGCCGGAGCTCAATATTGCGGCCGAGGCTCCAGGACTGTCGATAACCGCAGTCAAGCAGCTTTGGCCTTACTGGATCGGCAAGGGTGCACGGCAGTGGGTGCTGAACAACCTGTATGGCGGCCGGGTGAGCAATGGCCGGATCCAGCTTTCGGTTCCGGAAGGACATTTCCCTCCCGATGGTCCTGCGCGGTTTTCGGCCGATCAGCTGCAAATCGATTTCGACATCGAACGGGCGCGAATGAACGTGGCGGGCGACATCCCGCCGCTGCGCGACACGATCGGTCATATGCGGCTTCGCGGATCAAGCGTCGAGGTTTCGGTTTCGTCCGCAACCGCGTTCTTCCCGACGGGCAGAAGGGTCGAAGTCAGCGATGCGTCGTTTTCGATTCCCGCGACAGACGAATTGCCGCTGATGGCGGAGCTTTCGATGTCGGTGAGCGGCGAAGCCGATGCCGTTGCCGAACTCATCACCTATCATCCGATCGCAGCTCTCGAGCGGATCGGACTTGAACCGGAGGATTTGAGCGGGGCCATTTCGTCGAAGGTGAGTGCTCGCTTCGGCCTGATCGCCGATCAGTCCCCGCCTGCGCCCGACTGGACGGTCGATCTGGAGATGACCGATGTCGATATCGCAAAACCGGTGGAGGGGCGGTTGCTCACCCGGATGGATGGCGACTTGTCCGTGACGCCCGCTCGCGCGGAACTGCGAACCGAGGCGGACATCGACGGTGTGCGCATGATGCTTGATGTGGTTCAGCCAATCGGCGATTCCGGCATTGAAGGGCGCCGGCTGGTTTCAGGCGTGCTCGATTCGGAAGCGCGCGAAAAGCTGGCGCCGGGCAGCGGGCTGCTGATCTCGGGTCCGGTGGGCTTCACGATGGAGGACGAAGGCGAGGGACGGTCGCGCATAGCACTCGATCTCAAACCGGCGAAACTTACGGTCCCGGGAATTGGCTGGACCAAGGGAAAGGGCGTGCCGGCCGAACTGGATTTCATGATGGCCACCACGGACGGGGTCACGAGGCTCTCGGATCTGGCTCTGAAGGGCGACGGGTTCGAGGCGCTTGGGGCCTTGTCGATCAAGGACGGCAAGGTGAACCGCGCCGAGTTTTCCAAGGTGGCGCTGTCGCCGCGCGAGAACTACCGCGCAACCATTACCGGGACCGGCGACGGGTACCGGATCGATATCGGCGGCTCGGCGTTCGATGCGCGTCCGCTGATCGATCTTGCGAAGTCGACATCCCCCTCCAAGGGAAACTCGGCGTCGGGCGCACCCCGCATTGAGGTTTCGGGAAGTCTCGAGACAGTGTCCGGTTATGCGGACGAAGTGTTTACCTCGCCGTCCATCAGCTACCGAGGGCGCGGCGACCGGATCGATCTGCTCGATTTCAAGGCGGTGAGCCGCAGTGGGCAGGCCGTCGTGATCGCTGTCGAGGGAGATGGTGACAGCGAGACGATTCAGATGACCAGCGGCGACGCCGGGGCATTCGCGCGCTTTGCAGGGGTCTATTCGCGCATTCAGGGTGGGCTGCTCAACATCCGGATGAACAAGCAGGGCGATTCCCCGCGGCGCGGAACCGTGGATATGCGCAATTTCACCGTGGTCGGTGAGCCGCGGCTCGATTCGCTGGTGTCCACGCCGAGCAAGCAGGACGGGCGGAGCCTCAAGGATGCGGTGCGTTCCGAAATCGATGTTTCAAGAGCCCGCTTCGAAGTTGCCAATGCGAGGATTGTCTCCGGCAATGGTGGCCTTGCGGTTCGCGAAGGCGTCTTGCGCGGTCCGCAGATCGGAGCGTCCTTCCAAGGCACGGTGCGCGACGGGGAAGGCCGAATCGACATGACGGGAACCTTCATGCCCGCCTACGGGGTGAATCGGCTGTTCAGCGAGTTGCCGCTGATCGGAGCAATTCTCGGCAATGGCCGCGACCGGGGCCTGATCGGCATCACGTTCAGGCTGACCGGGGAAACGGGCTCCCCGCTTCTTCAGGTCAATCCGCTTTCGGCAATCGCGCCGGGCGTGTTCCGCTCGATCTTCGAATACAGACCGTGACCCACAAACACGCCGCCGCCTTCGGATCAAAGCCGGCGGCGCGCAGAGCAAGCGTTTTGTTGGCTACTGAGGCCGCACCAGAACGTGCTTCTTCTTGCCCAGCGACAGCTTGATCACTCCGTCGTCGTTGAGGTTGCCCGCGTCGACGACGGCCTTGTCATCGGAGATTGCCACGTCGTTGATCCTGATGGCTCCACCCTTGACGTGCCGACGTGCCTCTCCGTTGGATGCCGCAAGGCCGGCCCGGACGAATAGGGCCAACAAGCCGATGCCCGCGTTAAGCTCGTCAGAGGCAATCGTGATCGTCGGCAGATTGTCCGAGATCGCCCCTTCCTCGAAGGTCTTGCGGGCCGTTTCTGCGGCTTCCTCGGCAGCGGCGCGGCCGTGCAGCATGGCGGTGACTTCGGTCGCAAGGATCTTCTTGACCTCATTGACCTCTGGTCCGCCAAGGGCTGCGAGCCGGGCGATCTCATCCATCGGAAGCACGGTGTAGAGCTTGAGGAAGCGCTCGACATCGGCGTCTTCGGTGTTGCGCCAGTACTGCCAGAAGTCATAGGCCGACAGCATGTCGGCGTTCAGCCAGATCGCCCCCGAGGCCGACTTGCCCATCTTGGCTCCGGACGACGTCGTAAGCAGCGGTGAGGTGAGTGCGTAGAGCTGCGGCGTTCCCATCCGATGGCCGAGGTCGATGCCATTGATGATATTGCCCCACTGATCCGAACCACCCATCTGCAGACGGCAGTTGTAGCGCTTGGCAAGCTCCACGAAATCATAGGCCTGGAGTATCATGTAGTTGAATTCCAGGAACGAGAGCGACTGTTCGCGGTCGAGGCGCGTTTTCACGCTGTCGAAGGAGAGCATGCGGTTGACGGAGAAGTGCCGGCCGACGTCACGCAGGAACTCGAGGTAGTTGAGTTCGCGCAACCATTCGGCATTGTTGATCATCTTTGCGCCAGTCTCGTAGTCCAGGTATTGGGCAAAGCAACGTTTGATCGAGGCGATGTTCTCCTCGATGATCTCTACCGTCATCAGCTTGCGGGCTTCCTCTTTGAAGGAGGGGTCGCCGACCATGCCCGTGCCGCCACCCATGAGCGAGATCGGCTTATGGCCGGTCTTCTGGAACCAGTGCAGCATCATGATCTGGATCAGGCTACCCGCATGCAACGAAGCTGCCGTCGGATCATAGCCGATATAGCCTGTCACGCTTTCCCTGGCGAGCAAGTCGTCCAGTCCTGTCTGATCGGACATCTGGTGGATGAAGCCGCGCTCGTGAAGAGTCTGTAGGAAATCGGATTTGAAGGCTGACATGTCACTGTCCTTGAGGTTATCTCGGCGGTGCCGGAAAAACAGGGGCGCCGACAATGCGCCGACGCCCGGCGGGGCTTTAGCACCGGCGCGTGGTGCATTCAACCAACACCGCGCGCGGGCCGGACGGCGTGGCGTGATCGCGGGAAACGGAGACAGGTCAGAATGGCGGGAGAACGCAAGGTGAAGCGGGCAATCGGGCTGATGAGCGGCACATCCATGGACGGGATCGATCTGGCGCTTCTCGACACCGACGGAGACGCGGTGGTGGCTCGCGGGCCTTCCCAGTTCACTCCCTATGACGCCGGGTTTCGCAAGCGGCTTGAAGCGGGGCTCGCTGATGCCAAGCAGATCGCCCGGCGCGAGGAGCGGCCCGGTGGTCTCGCCGCGCTCGAAACAGACCTGACGGACCGGCACGCGGCAGCGGTCGACGCTTTTCTCTTGCGCGAGGGGCTGGCTGCCGGCGACATTGATGTGATCGGCTTTCATGGCCAGACGGTGCTGCACCGTCCGCGCCAGGCGCTGACCGTGCAGCTGGGTGACGGCGCCGGGCTTGCAGCGCGGCTGGGCATTGATGTGGTCCACGATCTGCGCGCCCGCGACATGGAACTGGGCGGGCAGGGCGCGCCGCTGGTGCCAGCCTATCACCGCGCGCTCGCAGCAGGGCTTCCGGGGGAATGGGCGAGCAAGATGCCGGTGGCCTTCGTCAATATCGGCGGGATCTCCAACATCACCTATATCGGCGCCGACGGAACCCTGCTGGCTTTCGACAGCGGGCCGGGCAATGCGCTGATCGACCAGTGGGTCGCCCGGCAGGCAGGCATTCCCTACGATTCCGGTGGCGCGATCGCGTCCGAGGGCCGCGTATTGTCAGCGCTTGCCAATCGGTATCTCTCCTCGCCGTTCTTCACGGCAAAAGAACGGATCTCGCTTGATCGCAACGATTTTCTGCCGCCCGAGGACCATGAGGCGGGGCTTGAGGACGGCGCGCGTACGCTTGCCTTTGTCACGGCCGCGTCGATAGAGAAGGCGCAGGCCCATCTTCCCGAAAAGCCAAAACTCTGGATTCTGACAGGCGGCGGGCGGCACAACCGGATGATTGTCGAGGACCTGAAAGTGGCCACCCGCCATTCAGGCGAGGTGATCATTGCGGAGGACGCGGGGCTGAATGGCGATTCGATGGAAGCCGAGGCCTGGGCCTGGCTCGCGGTCCGCTCGCTTGCCGGCCTGCCGATCACCTATCCCGAAACCACCGGCGTCAAGGAGCCCGCAAGCGGCGGAGTTCTGGCGCGCGGGAAGCGAGCCGGCTAGCTTTGCGGGCGCTCGGCCCAGCCGGCGAAGATCCGCTCCAGCGCCACAACGGCGTAATAGAGCACGATCCCGAGAACCGCTAGGGCGATGAGAACCGCAAACATCAGCGGATAATCGCCATTGGTCTCGCCGGACTTGAACAACGCGCCGAGACCGCGGCCATGGGGCGAGACGATCTCCACCAGATTGGTGCCGATGAAGGCGAGCGTGACCGAGACTTTCAGCGCGCCAAAAAACTCCGGCAGTGTCTTGGGGAGTGCGATCTTGCGGAAGATGGTGACCTTCGAGGCGCCGAGGCTGCGCAGAATGTCGCGGTATTCCGGCTCCAGCGTGGACAGGCCGATACCCACCGACACGGCAATCGGGAAAAAGGAAATGAGGAAAGCCATCAGTACGGTGTTGAAATCATGCTGTCCGATGAAGATCAGCGCGATCACGGGAACCAGAGTGGCCTTGGGGATGGCGTTGAAGCCGACGAGCAGCGGGTAGAGCGCGTCGCGGGTGATGCGTGAAAAGCCCATCGCCATGCCCAGGAGCGTACCCACGATCACGGCGAGTCCCAGCCCCGCGACTGTGCGCCAGAGCGTCTGCCAGCCCATCTCGATGAACAGGCCGCTGTAGCGTGAGAACGCAGGCGGCAGGTCCGAAGGCGAGGCCATCTTGTAGTTCGGCCAGCCGTTGATCCAGACGATGAACTCCCAGAACGCCAGGAAGGCGATGATTGCAAGGGTGGGAACAGCGATCTTCTTGAGCGTTTCCATCAGTGCGGGTCTCCGTCGCGACCCTGCGCAATGCGAATCTGGTCTCGCAGCACGTGCAGCATCTCCGTCGCCTCCGGGGTGTAGAGGCTTTCGATCGTCCGGTCGGCAGGCAGATCAACGTCGAGCACGTACTGGGTGCGGGCAGGGCGGCCCGAAAGCACGATGACCTGGTCGCCCAGAAAGACCGACTCGCGCAGGTCGTGGGTGATCAGCACGCACGTGAAGGGTTCGGCCGTGCGCAGGTCGCGCATCGTTTGCCAAAGGTCCTCGCGGGTAAAATTATCGAGCGCCCCGAAAGGTTCGTCCATGATCAGCACGTCGGGCTTGTGAACGATGGAACGGCACAGCGACGCGCGCTGGCGCATTCCGCCAGACAATTCGGACGGTCGCTTGCGTTCGAACCCCTTGAGGCCAACCATCTCCAGCAGATGCATCGCCCGGTCCTCGCGCTCGCGCCTCGGCATTCGCGGGGCGACGATCTCAAGCGGCAGGATGACGTTGTCGATGATCGTGCGCCATTCCAGCAGCACCGGGTTCTGAAATGCCATGCCCACGGTCTTGCGCGGCGATGTCACCCGCTCGCCGTGCAGCCAGACTTCGCCCTGGTCTGGCTTCATCAGCCCGGCGATCAGCCGTGTCAGAGTGGACTTGCCGCAGCCGGAGGGCCCGACGACGGCACAGAACTCGCTTTCGGGGACCGAGACATCGAGACCGTCGAGAACGGGCAGCGGGCCTGCCTTGGTGCTGTAGGCGTGGGTTACACCCTTGATCTCGATTAGGTTGGTCATGCGGAGATTCAGTCTTCAGGCAAGGGTCAAGGAAAAGGCGCCCCCGGTTGGTCAGGGGCGCCTGATATCGGCTTATCGGGTCATTCCAGCATCAGGCTGCCATCGGTCGGCAGATACTGCGAGGTGAAATAGAGCGCGGCATCGGGAGCGTTGACGAACTCGTAGACCGACTTGGTCTGCTCGATCGCCGTTGCCATTCGCGCCTCGTCGATGCCGCCCATGCCATTGGCCTTGACCCAGTCGGTCAGCACGTTCGCCTCGACCGCCATTTCCAGGCGGCGTTCTTCAAGGGCCGGATCGGCGGCCGGGTTGCGCTTGACCAGGGCTTCGATGGCCATTTCCGGGTCGGCGATTGAATCCTGCCAGCCCTTGGCGACCGCGCGGATGAAGCCGGTGACGGCCTCGGGGTTCGCCTCGGCAAATTCGGTGTTGACGATGATGGCATTGCCGTAGAGCGCCACGCCGTGATCGGCCATCAGGAGGACGCTGATATCATCCTCCGGCACGCCCAGGCGAATGAGGTTGAGCGTCGAGGAAAAGGAGAAGCCTGTGACGGCAGCGACCTTGCCCTCGGCCAGCATCGGCTCGCGGGTCGGGAAGCCGACGGGCTCCACGGTAATTGCCCCCATGTCGAGGCCGGTTTCGGCGGCAAAGATCGGGAACTGAGCCCAGGCGCCATCCGGAGGGGGCGCGCCGAGAACCTTGCCTTCGAGATCGGAGGGGGTCTCGATGCCGAGCGATTTGCGCCCCACAACAGAGAAGGGCGGCTTGTCGTAGACCATCATGACCGCGGTCACCGGTGCGCCGGGGTTCTGGTCGAGAAATTTCATCAGGCTGTTGATGTCGGCAAATCCGACGGGGAAGGCGCCGGTGGCCACCTTCGGAATTGCGTCGAGCGAGCCGGCGCCCTCGGACACTTCGACCGTCAGCCCTTCGGCTTCGAAATGGCCCTTGTCGACAGCGACGAAGTAGGGCGCCGCCGGCCCTTCGAATTTCCAGTCCAGCGCGAAGGGCATTTCGGTTTCGGCTGCCGCGGAGGTGGCAAGGGCCAGGGCTGCGACAGCGGCGGCGATAGTGGTGCGGATCATGGGAACTCCTCGGGTTCGGATTGGCATCAATCGTTGGTGGCCGCTGCGTAACTGGGGGCGAATGTGTGCGGCAGGATTGTCAGTGCCGTGGCAAGTTTCATGCCATCAGACAAAAAGGCCGCCTTGACAGACACGGGTCTGGCAAGCAGCAGCCACGGGTCTGGCAAGCAGCAGCCGGCGCCGCTCCTTGAGCTTGCCGAAACGGTCGATGATTTCGCGTATCAGTTCGGGAATGTCTGTTTTGGCGGCAGAATGTCTAAATATTGGGCGCTTTCAGCGGATCTTTGAGGTCACTGAGGATGCACGCCCGGGCGATGTTGCGGAGGCGGGAAGAGGTTCTTCGCCGGATCCTTTCGCCTCCCCATCCTTATTGGCCGTGAAGGGGATCGGGGCTTCCGTCAGGTTCTGTGAGCACGAGCGGCAAAGCCCGTGGCGCTATCAAGGCTGTTTCCAAGATAGAACCGGCGCACCTGTTCGTTGGAGGCGATTTCCTCCGGTGTGCCGTAGGCCAGCACTTTCCCGGCAACGACAATATATGCATGGTCGACAATGGAGAGCGTCTCGCGAACGTTGTGGTCAGTGATGAGGATACCCAGCCCCGAATCCCGAATGCGGCGTATCAAGCCTTGAAGGTCAGAAACGGCCAGGGGATCGACGCCGGCGAAGGGCTCGTCGAGCATCAGGTATCTCGGATTGGAAGCCAGCGCCCGGGCGACTTCGCAACGACGCCGCATGCCGCCTGACAGCTTCGCCGCGTTGCGCGCCCGAACGGACGCCAACCCAAATCCATCAAGAATGCGATCGAGGACCTTGTTTCTGGTGGGCCGATCCGGGTAGCAGCTTTCCAGAGCCACCATAATGTTGTCTTCGACCGACAGACCCCGGAAAACCGACGGCTCCTGGGGCAGATAACTCAGGCCCAGCCTGGCCCGCGCGAAAACCGGCATGCGTGTCGCATCCGTGCCATCAATCCTGATGGCACCGGCATCCGGTTGCATCGTTCCGGCGATCATGTTCATCAGGGTTGTCTTGCCGGCACCATTTGGGCCGAGAACCGCGACTGTTTCGCCGCGTCCGATCGTCAGGCTGATTTCATTGACGACGTTTATGCCTCCGAATGATTTTTCGAGCTTGTTGGCCGACAAGCATTCTGTCTGGTTACTGGAGGGTGTTATCAAGACCTGTGAACCCCTGTCTGACCGGCTGAACCGGCTCCGCGGTCATCCGACCCGATGCCGGCCCTGTATGCTACATGAAAACGCGAGAGGCCATTCATATCTGATATGCTCCGGCAAGGGCAGCCGTATCATGGTTCGTTGCTGCGTCATGTCCGCTCTTCAGCGATCAAGTCAAGCACGGGACTCCCTGCGACCTGGCGCCTTTTGATTGCCCGGGTCTTTCGTCTCGCCAAACTCACACCCCCATATTGTGTTTTGCGATCAAATTCGTCCCGGAGAATTGACTGCCTCAATCCTCACTTCGGCGCGCTTGGAAAGCGTTACATCTTTTGGCACGCATATTTCTTGTGATAGCGTATCTGGCGTCGAACGCATTTTCGGAGCGTGCGAGCAGAGAATGGGCGTGGCCATGCAGATGTGCCATGGATCTGTGCAGCGGATCAGATGGGGGCTAGTTTTGACTGACATGTTTGGGAAGACGCCGTTTGCGGCGTCTCGGCCTCTGGAATCCAGCCCTTTGAATGAGCCTGACCTCGGCAACAAGCAGAGCGAGGGTCCCGGTTACCGGGTTCCGCTCTACTATCGGAAATTGAAGCACAACATAGGCGGTTCCGGCAGCGTCGGCGCAGGCGACCTTTTCTATCAGGTCTTCGAAGGTCTCAACAACAGGATCGCGACCAGTGAAGGCCGGGATTTCATCAATTTCTGCAGCTACAATTATCTTGATCTGTGCGGGGACCCGGATGTGGCCATGGCAGCCGAGGCCGCCATCCGGAAGTACGGAACGTCGGTGTCCGCCTCCAGGATCGTAAGTGGCGAGCGTCCGCTTCACCGTGAACTCGAGGCCGCCATAGCTGGCTTTGTCGGCACGGAAGATTCGATTGTTTTTGTCGGCGGCTTTTCAACCAATGAGGACACTATCGCCCACCTCATGGGGGAGGGGGATTCGATTTTCCTTGATGAATACATTCACAAAAGCGCCCAGCTCGGTGCTTCCATGTCCGGTGCGAAAACCTATTCCTTTCCGCACAACGATCTCGAGGCGCTTGAACAAATGCTGTCGGCGCATCGTGCCGAAGGCAAGAATGCCCTCATCGTCGTCGAGGGTGTCTACAGCATGGATGGCGATATCCCGGACTTGCCGAAGCTGATCGAACTCAAGCGGCGGTATCAGACCCTGCTCATGGTCGATGAGGCGCACTCCATAGGTGTCCTCGGGCAGACCGGGCGGGGGCTGTCAGAGCATTTCGGAACAGATCCCGGCCATGTCGACATCTGGATGGGGACGCTCAGCAAGTCGTTCGCAAGTTGCGGCGGCTACATTGCCGGAAACGCCGAACTGATCGAATATCTCCGCTACACGGCGCCGGGATTTGTCTACAGCGTCGGACTGGCGCCACCGATGGCTGCGGCTGCCTTGAAAGCAATTCAACTGATTGAAGCCCAGCCCGATCGGGTTCGCGACTTGCGCTCCAGGGTTTCGACGTTTCACGAACTTGCTCTGAGCGCAGGGCTCAACATAGGCGATGCCAATCAGGCGTCCGCTGTCATTCCGGTCATTATCGGTCGGGCCGACAGCACAATCGCGCTTTCCAGGGTCTTGAAGGACAACGGGATCCTTGCCCTGCCGATAGGATATCCGGCCGTTTCGAAAACAAAGGCGCGCATTCGTTTTTTCATCAGTTCAGGCCATACCGATGAAGACATCCGGCGGACGGTCGAGATCATCGCGGAAAGCTCGATAAGCGGATGAAACAAGGCGGGTGGACATGAAGTGGACCCGGCTTGATGGCAATCGGTCTGTCTCAAACCGGTATCTGACCGGCCTTGCGGCCGAAATCGGCAAGATTGCACTGATCGTTCTGGCAACCATCGAGGCGGTGTTTCTCTGCGACATCATCGTCAGCCGATTCATGCCGGAACTGATGGCCTTGGGTGCAAGTCTGCCTGTGATCGCTCTTGTCGTTGTCTATTCCATTCCCAATGGCCTGTTCATAGCGCTGCCGACGGCGCTGCTGATTGCTGTGTACGTCGTGGTCTTGCGTAGGCGGGAAAACAATGAATTCGGTGTGTTTGCCGGACTGGGATACAGCCACCGGATCCTGAGTATCGGTGCGGTGATGATCGGTCTTACCGGCGCGATCATCTCACTTGTCCTTTCCGGATTTGTGGAGCCACCCGCCAGGTTCCTGCTGGCTTCAACCCTGGAGCAGATCACCTACAAGGCTGTCCGGGACGGTGAACTGGCTTCCGGTCGCTTCTACCAGATTGGCGACACGACATTTTACGCGACCTCGGGGCGCATGAACGAAGTGGCAGGTGACGTGTTCCTGTACCAGAAGTCGTCGGAAGACACCGGACGGGTGATCGTCGCGAGCCAGTTGCTGAATCCCCAGGGCGATTCGGAACAATCGGGTGTGCTGTTCAACAATGTTAACATTTATGAATTCGCCGACACCGGAGGTACGGAGACCGCCCAGGCTCAGCCGGCGCTGGACTCCGTCTGCCCCGAGTGCGGTTCGAGCGAATATTTCCAGCCGTTGAGCCACATGTATTTCGACAGGTTTTACATGGAACTGCCGAAAGTCGACCTGCCATCGACAAGAGATTGGTTGAGCCCGGACGAAGCCGATTTCTTCGAACTGTTTTCCGCGCCGGATTGGGGGGCTGCGCACGTCCAGGTGTTCGGAGAGCGGTTGATGAGGGCTGCGTTATGTCTGGTAACGCCGCTGATGGCGTTGGTGGCTGTCGCGATGACTTCGAAAAAGACCTTGCTCCTTTGTCTTCCGCTGGCGTCGGCAAACGTCTTGATGTTGAGCTTTTTCGCCTCGAGCGGCGTGGGTATCGTCAGCGGCAGCGGTCTTTTTTTTACCACGGCCATTGTCCTGAGCGCTGCTGCCATGATCACCATGGCGTGCATGCTGATGTTGCAGGGCATGAGCGGCCGGTTTGTGCGCAAGATAGGCGTCGTCGTTTGAATGTTGCGCTTCCGGCATGGCGGAGGCGGTTGCAGGTGAAGCGGGCAGCGACGGCCCTCCGGCCGGGGCGATCTATTGCGCTGCGACCAGACGAATATGCGCTTCGCCCATTGCCACCATCTTGTCATCCTGGATCAGGGTGAGCCGCAGAATGGCGACTTGTTCCGCTTTCCTCACAGCCATGACTTTCCTACCGACCCTGATATCCCGATTTGCAAGAGTGGGTGCGACAAAACGGATATGGAGTTTGCGCGTACCCTGGTGGTGCTCCCATTGCGCGAGGCACTCGTTGACGAGAGCCATCAGATACATTCCCTGCACGGGAACATCTGCAAGTCCAAGACTGCTGGCGAGTTTTCCATCCGTGTGAATGGGGTTATCGTCTCCGGAGACATCGGCATAGTGCCCGATCTCTTCGCGTGACAATCCAGCTATGGTGATCTCCTGCAGGACGTCGCCGGACGCTGGCTCGGTGCTCATTGCAGCTCCTTGGGAAGGTCTGAGACAAGGAACAGGCTGGACATGGAAGCGAGCGGGGAGCCCTGCGAGTTTCGAACCTCTGCCGACACACTCAGCTTGCCGTCGGAGCCGAGTTCTCCGATTTGGACACAGAGGTCGTATGCACCACCGATCTCAAGGTCTGCATGCATCTCGATTGATTGCTCCAGATGCAACAGTGCGAATTGTCCGGAGGCAGGCGCGGCATCGATGCGCTTTCTGATGAGCGCCTGGACCTCGGGCAGGCCGTACCAGGTCGCTGGGAACGTCAGCGGCACCGTTGAGGCGGGTTCGGTTCTTCCGCCGATCGCCTGCTTGAAGCGCTCGACATCCTGTTGTCGGACATGGACCCGGAACCGGTGCGCTTGTTTTTCCATGTCCTCAAAATCGCTGGCAGAAAGGAAAGGTCAGTCGGCAACACGCGTTGCGACAAGGGAAGCATTGACGCCGCCAAAAGCGAAGGAATTGCAAAGGACCGCCTTTGAGGACGCAAGTCCGACACTTTGCTCTGGAAGATAAAGATCGCACCTGGGATCGGGTTCAGAAAGATTGGTGTGCGGCGGACAGGCCTTCTCGATCAGGGATTTCACCGTGACCACGAACTCAAGCGCACCTGAAGCTCCAAGCGTGTGACCGATCAGCTGCTTGACGGAGGAAACGGGGATTGTGGACGTCCTCTTACCGAAAACCCGCTTTATCGCGGCTGTTTCGTTGATGTCGTTCAGGATGGTGCCGGTGCCGTGCGCATTGATGTAACCGATTTCGCCGGGTTCCAGTCCCGCATCCTCCAGCGCCAGTTGCATGGCCCTGGCCGCCCCCTCCTCGTCGGGCTGGATGATGTCTTTGGCGTCACTGCTGGTACCGTAGCCCGACAGCCATGCAAGCGGTTTCGCACTCCGGGCGTTCATCGAAGCTTCGGATTCAAGAACGAATATCCCGGCTCCCTCGCCAAGGATGAGGCCGTTGCGATCCTTTGAAAAGGGACGGCACTTGTCTGGGCTCAGAACCCGCATGAGTTCCCACGATTTCATGGTGGCTGCGGTGAGCGAGGCCTCGCTTCCGCCCACCAGTGCACGATCAACGAGCCCGTGACGAACCATTTGCATGGCCAGCCCTATCGCCTGGGTTCCGGACGAACAGGCGCTGGAGACAGCAAAGCTGGGGCCGGTGATCTTGTGAACGATGCTCAGGTGCGAGGCTCCGGCACTGGGCATGACCTTTGGAATGGTAAAGGGGTCCAGCCGGCGCTCCCCGGCAAAGAACTGGGCATAGGATTCGTCCATGGTGGTCATGCCACCGATGCCCGTGCCGACGATGACCGCAGATCGAGACCCGGCCAGTTGTTCGGGCAGAATGCCGGACTGGTTTATAGCTTCCGCAGCCGCCACATGGGTGAAATGCGCAAACCGTTCGGTTCGCTGAAGCTCTTCCCTTGAAAGGTGGTCTTCCGGTCGGAAATCTTTCACGGCGGCGGCGATCCTGACGCGCAATCGCTCCGATCGCGGCACGTCCAGCGCCCCGATCCGGGATGTCCCCGTAACTGCTGTTTCCCAGAGACTGTCCGCTCCAAGGCCTGCCGCACTGATGGCGCCGAAGCCGGTAATTGCAACCCGGTTGTGCATTCAACCGGCTTCGGCAGGTTTGCCGGCTTTGAGGGCCCGATCGATTGCTGCAACGAACTCCGACATGTTCCTCGCCTCGGACAGGTCATTGTCCATCGGCAGGTAGATATTCAATTTTTCCTCGGCTCCCATGAGGATCATCACGACGTCCATGGATTCAAGTCCCAGGGTTTCCAGCGTCGCTTCCGGAGTGATCAGCGAACGATCGATGGCCCCGTCTTCAGCGATGATGTCGATGATCTGGTCGAGGCGTTCAGGATCTTCCATCTCGGGCCATTGTGCTGGCACGGGTTGTTCGCTCGCGTTACTCATTGTGGAGGTTCCCCAAGTCACTTCCCAATCCGGCTGCTCAAGGGCCGGTCATATAATCGCAGTGTTCGACTTATTTGAAAACCCTGCTGCATCAGGATGTTTCGCAGCGGGTGATTGTTGTCAAGCACCCATCCCGCTTCAATCACACCGCTCTTCCGGTTGAGCTTCAAAAGCCAGGCAACCATGTGCTCGATAATCGAGATGGCGATCACTGCGCCGCCAACGGAATGGCGTATCTCCGGGCTGATGCCGAAAAGGATCACTCTGCCCGACTGGAACTGATGGAAAAACCTCCGGTAAGCCAGTTTGGCCCATCCAAGAGGCGTCGGATTGGGGCCGACGTCCGCGGTGATTTCCGAGAGGTTCGGGATCATCACCGCCATCGCCTCCGGCTTGCCCTGTCTTTCGACAATGATGCCCATTTCCTTCTTCAGGAATGGCTTCATTTCGGTTCCGAGCCCCTCCATGTCCTCCGGCTGCAATGGCACAAAGCCCCAATTGTCTTTCCATGCGGTGTTGTAGAGGCCGCGCACGATTTCCACGTCCCGGTCGAATTGGCCGAAATCCAGGTTCCTGATCTCGTAGCCATTCGGCAGACGTGACAGTTTCTTGCGCTCAGCGTAGCGGGCATTCATCGTTGAAGACCATTCCAGACGCCAGTAGTGCAGGTCCCTGCACTGCTCGTAGGGCAAGTGTTCAAAATGTTTCTCAAGGTAGGGTGGGTGCCATGGCACCATGATCATGGGTTCGAGATCATGCCCTTCCACCAGAAGGCCGCCGAGCCCGTTCAGGTTCATGGTAAGCGGACCGATCACGCGCTCGACGCCTTTCAGTCGAAGCCATTCTTCTGCGGTCTCCAGAAGCGCTCGGGTGACGTCGATATCATCTATGACATCAAGGCAACCGAACAGGCCGGCATTGCCGTAGGCCTCGGCCGGCTGGGTCTCATCGATCTGGGCGGATATCCGTCCGACCACCTCGCCATTCTTGTGCGCAAGCCAGTACTGGGCTTTCCCGTATTTGAAGAACGGAGCCACCTCCGGATCGAGCAGCTTTTTGGTCTCAAGCGCCAGGGGAGGGACATAGTGTTCGAAGTCGCGATAAAGTGTCGTCGACAGTGCCATGAATGTCTGCAGATCCGGCTTCGACGTGACCTTGGTGATTTCTACGACCATTGACCTTGGGACCTGTTGCGGCGAACGAATTGGTGGATTGAGAGAGCGAATCGCAAGCTTTCGTCAAACATGGCATTACGCCTGCCATTATGGTTGGTCGATACCCGGCCACCAAGCCTGATCTGAATCGGGGCAGCGGCATTTGTATTCCGGTCGTGTCATGACTGTCGAAATTGCAGGGGCTCGGATCAGCCTGCTCGGCTTTGGAGAGCGATGCTTGGCGTCTTGTATGGCTGGCCGACCTTTGCTCAACCTATGCAAAAAGGAAAATGCCAGATGCATGTCGCGATCACGGGTGCCACGAGCGGGTTGGGATGGGAACTGGCAAAGCTTTACGCCGGCAAGGGGCATTCGTTGTTGCTCTCCGGACGAGACGAAGGGCGGCTTCGCGAAATACAACAAATCTGCACCGGGCTCGGAGCGCATGTCGAGACCAAGGCCATAGACACGACAGATTTTCCGGCAATGGAAGCCTGGCTGGCAAAGGCATACTCGGAAAAGCCGATCGATTTGTTCGTGGCCAATGCAGGCATGGGCGGCGCAGAGGTTCTTGTCTCGGCTGGAGCGGAAGACGCAGGCCTCGCCCGCAAGATTCTCGAGGTCAATACGACCGCAACGATCAATGCTCTCGCCACGCTCATTCCATTCATGATGGAGCGTCGGAGGGGCCACATTGTCGTTGTCGGGTCGATATCGGCGAAGATCGGTTTGCCGCAGTCACCGGTCTACTGCGCTTCCAAGGCTGCGCTGACTGTCTACGCGGACTCAATACGGCGCGCGCTGAAGCCGCACAATGTGCAGGTCACGACTGTTCTGCCCGGCTTTATCGATACACCGATGAGCCGTTCCCTGAAGATGGCGCGGCCTTGGTGCTGGCCCGTGGAGAAAGCCGCCAGGCGCATTGCGCGTGATGTCGATAAGGGCGCGGCGAAGTCGGTCTTTCCCTGGCAGTTGAGGTTTCTGATCGGCATTGAAAACCTGCTACCGGCTGCGGTTTCGGACCGCATCCTGCAAATCGGCCAAAGGGCAGGCTTGGGGTGAGGCGCTCCCCCTGCGCTCCCTCAGGTGTCGAAGGGGTCCGGTCGAAAAGCAAGGCAGGGACCGACAATACAGACACTTCCCAGCGAGGCCGCATCACCGTTCATTGCTTCACGGCAGGCGTTTGTGACCGGCTCTTGTCACGTTCATAGCTTTCGCGCACCCATGGGAAAACCCTGGCCGTCTCGTCGTCATAGCCAAGATTTCGCACTGTCGGCGATTGCCTTGGCTTGGCATCGTCGGTTCCCGCAATCCTGTCCATCAATTGGGTCCCGATGCCATAGTTCTCCGTTTCGCTGATGAAATGGTGACGCAGATGGCTCTGTCGATGGCGGGAAATCCAGCCGTCCGTAAATCCAAGCTTCAGATGTGCGCTAGCGTGCATCACTTCGTAATAGGTGAACATCAGGAAGTTGGTTGTGATCATGGCGAGAAACAAGCCCTGCACATCGATCAGCAGTGCCGGTATCGTGGCCAGGACGAACAGCAAGGGAACGGATGTCACCGGCGCAGCAAAAAGGACGGTGAGATTGGTCGGCTTCATGTGGTGGTCGTAGTGCAGTCGACGCCAAAGGTCCGCCGTGAGCGGGCTTCGGTAAAGCAGCCTGGAATGCAGAACGAAGCGGTGAAGCACGTACTCCACAAACGGGTAAAACAACACGGTGATCGCAATTGCCAATGGCAGGGCGAGAACCGAGCCGCCCGTTGCCACCAGTGCCGCAAGGCCGAACAGGCTGACGGCCATGTACAGCTTTATGGCGTAGTGGTCGTAACACGCCCGCAACAGTTCGCGCTTGGTCTCCAACTGGCGCTGGCTGTATTTTTCGGACCAGGCCCTGTCACCCAACATGTCGGCTTTCCTCGCTGAACCGGTCCGTACCGGACCTTTTGACCATCCGTCGCCAGCCAAGGCAACGGTCGACACCAAAGCCTGATGCGGCGGTTTTGCGTGAAAAGGGTGCCGTCTCGACTGCGTTGATCCTTACCATCTTACTGCTGCTCCCCTCATGTAGGAGTAGGTGGCTTTGCACAGGATGATCAACGCAATCACAGGAATGATCCATGCCGAAAATAGCGTCGAAATGTAACCATGGTGGCCCAGCATCAAGGTCACGCTGAAGAGAAAATACGCCCCGAACCCCACCAGCGCCACCGACAAGGCCCGATACGGCATCATGCCGGAACTGAACCGGGTCATGGCGAGGTGCGCGGTCAACAGCATCGTGACCACACAGTAGAGTATGCTCGCATAGCGCTCATATACCGTCATCTCGTATTTGTAGAGATTTGGAACCAGATCCCCTTGATCGATAAGTTCTGTCAGCACATTTTGCGGCAACAGTATCGGCAGGATTCCGATGTTCTCGACCCAGAGCGGGCTGAGAGCAAAATCGGTTTCAAGCGTCTCGAATCGATTCTCATTGAGCGCCGGACGGTTGCTTCCGGTCGCATCGGAAAGCGTGGAGAAATACGACACCGTTCCGGAGTAGAAGGTCCAGTATCCGGGTTCCGGAGAGGGTCGGGCGCTGGCCGCTCTTACAATGTACTGAAGGTCGCCGCTCTCGCCGTAGTCAAACACGTAGACGTCGTTCAGAGACACGTCATCGGCGAGTTTCACCCGAGCCCTGGCGATGAAGTTCGCCCCGGCAAACCATTCTTCGCCGCTTTGGGCCGGGCGATCAAATTTCAGCCCGTAGGAGCGGTGGGTGGTCGTCGCTTCGAGTTCGACCGTGGCGGGTTTCACGAAGCCTGCAACCGCGAAGTGAATCGATCCGACGATGAGGCCCACGATGAGCGCTGGCGCCAGCGACGGTATGTAGGCACGGCCGCAACTGAACAGCATGATGCGCTCATTTGACGTGGCCAGCGTGTATTCCGCCCAAACGACACCCCAGATGCCCGCAAACAGGAGAACCGATGGCGTGACGAAACTCACCCGCAGCAGAGCGTAATAGACGATACGTCCCAGATCACCGGAAGCCTGGGGCTCAGCGGCAGAATCCAGAAGCGCGCCAACGTTCGCGGAGATATCCAGTGCAACGATGATCGATATCGTCACGAGCGCAAGTATTGTCATGCGCTGAAGATACAGGGCCGTCACGAAACGGGTTTCGAGCCGGAAAAGCGCTGCGAAGACCTGGTTGACCACGCTCGCGGGCGCTGGGCGCCTGGCGAAATCGCGCAGCAGGGATTCTTTTGAGAGATCGCTCAAAGCGTCTATTCACCGTGGTTTGGCCAACAAGCCTGAAAAACCTGTTTCGATAACGCTACGCACAATGATTGGGCGGCGCAACAATGCCTGCATATGGCGCCTTCCCGGCACGCAGCAAACCATGGGGGCAGGAGAGACGACGAATCGAATCTCAAGCTTGGCGGGCTGAACACGCTCAGTGATCCTGTGAAGGCCGCGCGTCGGTTTTCGGGGCGGCACGCTCATGCGGCTCGTGAAGGATGCGGTTGAATGTCGACATGGACCTGTCGGAAATGAAGCGCATCAGAACCGAGCTCCAAGAGCGGTAGGATTTCAGATTGTCATAATACTCCGGGGCGAGGCTCTTCAGCTTTGGCAGTTTGTTCCATGGAATGCTCGCAAAATCATGGTGCTCGGTGTGATAGCCGATATTGAAGCTAAGCCTGTTCAGCGGGCCGTAATAGGAGTGCGTTTCCTGTCCGTCTCCGTCGGTATAGTGCTCCTGGATCCAGCGTCCTCCGACAGGGTGCAGGCCAAGTGCAAACAGGGTTGAAAGGCCGATGTAGGCAAGAGCCTTCGGACCGAGAACAGCGAGCAGCAGAATATCGATGGCTATCACCGCCATCACGTTTGCAACGAACCAGCGGTCGATAAAGTTCACACCCTTGAGCCTGAGCGGCCGCAGAGCCTGCGACAGGCCGAGCAGGAACACCCATAGCGCCTTGCGCAGCGTTGAATTGCCAATCAGCCTTGCTTCAGTGCGGCTGACAATGTCCGCATCCTTGTCATAGAGGCCAAGGTACTGATGGTGCATCAGATGATATTTGCGGAACCCTATCGCACCCGGGACAAACAACGCCAGATCGCCAAAGATGCCCAGGAGCTTGTTGTATGCCGGATTCCGGAAGACCAGATTGTGGGCACATTCGTGCATGAGCGCGTACAAGGCGTGGTTGACGAAGGCGCCGAACAGATAGGCCGCCACGAACACCCAGACCCATGAGACCTGGGTCATGCCATAGGCGACACCCCACTGCAGCAAGACCAGAGCCAAGGTCCAAAGCGCAGTGGCCGGGTTCGTACCCATCAGCGCGCGCACCTCGGGGTGACTTGTCCGGATCTTTCGCGCCCGTCCTATGTGGACGTGGTATTCGTTGTCGTAAACGAAGTCGAGCGACACACCGCTCCTCCCCTTGCCCCAAGTCGGAACAGCAGTTCCACCAATTCCTAGATACCAGTATTGCGCGTTCGATCAAGTTCATCGCGGCCTGCAGCAGACGCCAAATTCCATCGAGCGCGACGACAGACGGTTGGTGAGAAGTGTTCGACACGGACACTTGCGCCCGTGGGCTGATGCGACCGGCGATGAGACCGGTCGCTGTCCGTGCGGATGTATTATGAACCGCGATAAATGTCTGTCTTTGTTCAAGAGACTGGAAATCGGTGCCGCGGCGGGGTAGCACCTGACACGGTTTCACGCGGCCCAAGAGGTAATTCTGACATGGCGATTGCGATTTCAATTGTCACAATCGCAGCGCTTGCCGTGCTTGCCTTTGTGGCGGCGGTCATCCGGACGCTCAGCCGCAACCCGGTGGTGCCTTGGGATATCGCAGTGTGGAGGTTTTCCGAGAACCCGCGTGTGCCGCTTGTCGTATCGCTGACCACCACGCCTAAGCGGCTTCAGGAAGAAACCCTGCGCAGCGTGCTTGCTTCCGTCATGGCGCAGGACCCCGCACCGGAGGCGATCCAAATCAACATTCCCTACGAGATGAAGCGTCTTGGGCTGAAATACGAGATCCCGCAGTGGCTGACGGACAGTCCGGTGGAGATCCACCGCTGCGAGGACCTCGGCCCCGCGACCAAATATGCAAGCACCGTGCAAAGATTCGATCAGACGAACAAGAATCAGAAGATTCTGGTGATTGACGATGACATGATCATGCCGGCAGGTCTGGTCGGCGCGGCCAATGCCAGTATGGATGCCCATCCCGACAGCGCCGTCTGCGGTCATGGCATGGTGCTGAAAGGCAAGGGGACGCCCGAGGTCAAGTTTTCCCTGACGAACTTCGTCACTGGTGACAAGACGGTCCTGCGGTGGATCAGTCAGCACAAGCAGCGCATCCGCAAACCTGAAGATGTCCAGGCGGTCGACATCATCACCGGGTACCAGGGCTACGGTATCCGGCCGACCTTCTTTGATGTGCCAACCCTTGTCGATTACAGCGACCTTCCGCCGGAAGCCTTTTTCGTCGACGACATGGTGATCTCCGCCCGGCTCGCAGAGCGGGGTATCCCGCGGATCGTGTGTGGCTCCTGGCGAACCTTCACGCTGGAAAACAGCATGAAGATCGCCCTGTTCGTGGCCGAGTGGCTCAAGAATTTCATCAAGCTGGATCCCCGGACCGACAATTTGAGCAGCGGTGTCAACCGAAGCGATCACAACAACAATGCCGTTGTGCGTCATTTCTGGCGCGTTTGGTAATCGTGGTGTTTGTGGTTGATCAAATCGGGTGCTCTTCGAAGTGGAACGGCCTTGCCGTGCTGCGTTTGGAGCCATCGGCCGAAGCCGGCTTTCGGAAAGTGCGACAAACAGAACCTCGGCGGCGGGACGGGGTGCAGCGGGCGGGGAACAGGCGAATTTCCGATTCAGGTTGAACGGGGCAGGTGAGGTGTTGTATGCGCGTTCCGTGTAAATAATGAGGGGCGTACCGACAGGTTGGGTTTCGACCGGAATACGCAATGTCTCGATGACACCGCGTTTGCGGGAGAATTCGGCATGTGGGGTCGCAGTTCGCCTTGATGGGCAAGCAAAGCCTCTTGATATGTCTTAGCCCTGATCGGTGCGGGCAGTAATGACAAGGCCTGCACTGGTGAATTCCCAATGAACGGGAACCGGCATGGCTGGAGGAAAATGACATGTTCCGGTTGATCACGTCCACTTGCCGCCACCGGCCTCGGGGTCAGTCCTGACATGGACGCGGCGGTAGAATTGGACGGTGCGGAAATCCGGGATCATTGTTCCCTTCACAATCCCCATTCGGGCATTGATCTCGACCCGGGAGAGAGGCCGATCACCGAGTTGATGTATCTTATCTGGGTGCAGCGTGCGGATCTGCAGAAGAAGTATGATCTGGGCTCTGCCAAGGGGCGGAAACGCTTCCGGGTCTGGTACATGACCCATGGGGCCATCGAACTTGATCTGGTTCACTGGTTGGCCGATTGCCCTTCGGCTCCGAAGGAGCATCCGCGCAGCTATGGCGACGTCGCCAGAAACCTTGTCACCTGCTTCAAGCCTTGGCTCGTTTTCGCTTTGATAGGCCTGTTGTGGCGGTGGGACAGCTCCATCGTTCGGTGGGCAGAAAAGATCGGCCTGACGATCGGCCTTTACTCGCGAAACTTTGTGGTCTCGCTGACCAAACGTCTTCCCGATCTTTCACGCTGGCTGCATACCGAGGACCTGATCCCGACGCCTGCCGCAGGCCCCGGGCGAATTCACCCGTTGCTCAGACTGTCTGCCGCTGAAGGGTTGGAGCTTGAAAGGCTCCTGCCATCCAATCCCCATCTGCCGCCCAAAGGGGTCAACATCATCGGCTATGCCTATGGTGAACTCGGGTTGGGCGAGGATACACGCACGGCCGCACGGGCATTGTCGTTGCACGACGCGCCGGTCGCCGTGGTGAATTTCAACAGAGGGCTGTTCACCCGGCAGCGGGACCGATCTGCCGAGCGCTGGATCAGCAACCGGTGTGAATACCGGACCAACCTTTTCCCGATGGCGGTGAACGAGGTGCACAGCGCAATTCTTGATATCGGTATCGAGAACTACAACCGCCGCTACAATATCGGTTACGCGCCCTGGGAGTTGCCGAGGTGGCCACAGGCGTGGATGCCCTATCTCGAGTTGCTCGACGAGTTCTGGGTCTCGACCGCTTTCACCTACAATGCCCTGCGCCCCTACACCGACAAGCCGGTTCAGCTCATGCCATTGGCGGTGACGATCGACGAGGTTGAACCGGTGCAGCGGTCCGACTTCGGTCTGCCGGAGGACGCTTTCCTTTTCTTCTTCTCCTTTGACGTGACATCTTCGGTCGATCGCAAGAACCCCTTTGCGACAATTCAGGCCTTCAAGCGCGCGTTTCCGCGAGGGGACGAACCGGCAGGCCTCGTGGTGAAAGTGATGAACCTCGATCCGTTGGTTCCGAACTGGCACAAGCTTACAAAGCTGGCGGATGGCGACAAACGGATCCACTTCATCACTGGAATGCTGTCGCGGCCGCGGCTTATGGGACTTGTCTCCAGTTGCGATTCCTATGTTTCGCTTCACCGGTCGGAGGGGTTCGGACGGGGGCCTGCCGAGGCTATGCTTCTCGGAAAGCCGGTGATTGTTACGGGTTTTTCGGGAAACATGGACTTTACCAAGCCCGACAATTCCTGCCTGGTTGACTACAAGCTGATTGACGTTCTGCCGCATCAGTATCATTTCAGCGAGGGGCAGCAATGGGCCGATGCCGACGTGGATCACGCAGCCGATTACATGCAAAGTCTGGTCAATGACCGGGAGTTTGCAAACCGGTTGGGGCTGGCTGCGCGTGAGCAGATCCTGACGCATCACAGCGCCAAGGCCGCCGGCGCGCGCTACCGGGCGCGGCTCGACGCATTGGGATTGCTGTAGAGGAAAGCGGACAAGCAACAGCTTCAAGGCAGTTGCGGATTGGCCGGATATGGCGTTGCATTGTCAACGAAAGCTCAGCCGGAGAAGGTGTCCAACTTGAACGCCGTGCAAAACCAAAGACGCCCTTCCGGGTCGAGAAACCCTTCCGTGTTTCAGAAGATGGCGCGCCCGTTCGAGACGCTCATGTCAAACCGGGATCTCTTTGTCCGGCTGCTGGTCCGTGACCTTCAGGCCACCGTCCGTGGCAGCGTTCTCGGGCTCGCGTGGATTGTCATCAGTCCGTTGGCCATGGTCGCGATCTACACTTTCGTGTTCGGAACGATCCTCGATTCGGTCTGGACCGTCGGCGATCCCGAACCCCTGGAGGTCCCGCTGATCTACCTTACGGGCCTTGTGATCTTCGGCTTTTTCATGGAGGTGATGTTGCGGGCACCCGACTACATCCGGGTGAACAAGACATATGTGACGAAGATCGTGTTCCCGGTGGAGCTTCTCGATTGGGTTCTCGTAGGGTCCGCTGCTGCAAAACTGCTGATCAGCTTTGTCGTGATCATCGTCTTTCTGGTCCTGCTAACAGGCACGGTTCCGCCGGCGGCCCTGTTGCTCCCGTTCATCGTGTTGCCGTTTGTCTTTCTTGCAACCGGACTGGCCTGGTTCCTCTCGGCCTTTGGAACCTATGTCCGGGATGCCGGGCATGCCATGATCGCCTTTGCACCGGCGCTGATGTTCATGAGTCCGATATTTTACTCGGCCGAGCAGGTTCCGGACAGCGTGCGCTGGATCTACAGCTTCAACCCCCTGACATTTGTAACCGAGACCACGCGCGGAATCCTGTTCTTCGATCAGGGGGTCACGCTGGCCGACTATGGCGGCTACTGGTGCGCGGCCCTGGCCGTGTTCTTTGCCGGTTACTGGTTCTTCACGAGAGCGCGGCGCGGGTTTTCAGATGTCTTGTGAAGTCTCGCTGCAGGTAAGGGGGCTTCAGAAGAAGTACGAGCTCCACGACAACGGCTTCGGAGCCCTGGTGGGGTTGATGACCGGACGTGCGGCCGGCAGGCATCATTGGGCAATAAGAGATTTTGACCTCGACGCGAAGGCGGGCGATTTCATCGGTATCGTCGGCCGCAACGGGGCCGGGAAATCGACACTTCTGCAAATCATCGCCGGGATCATGCCGCCTGATTCCGGCACTTTGACTGTCCATGGACGCGTTGCGGCACTTCTCGAACTTGAAACCGGGTTCAGTCCTGATTTCACGGGCTGGGAGAACGTCGAACTGAGTGCATCGCTTTACGGTTTGAACTCCCGGCAGATTGCGGAGCGCCGACAGGCAATCAGTGATTTCGCGGGACTTGGCAGCTACATGGACAGGCCCACCCGCGAGTATTCCAGCGGGATGCGGGCCAAATTGGCATTTTCGGTCTGCCTCCATGTCGACGCCGATATCGTGATCGTTGACGAGCTTTTCGGTGTGGGGGACTACCGCTTCCGGCAGCGCGCGACCGAGCGTCTCAGGCAATTTTCGGAAACAGGCATCGTGTTTTTTGTGTCGCATAGCGAAACGACGGTGCTGTCGCTTTGCAATCGGGCCATTTTCATCGAGGGCGGCAGGAAACGGGGTGACGGCTCAACGAAGTCGGTTTTTCGCGCTTATCAGCGCACGATGTCGAGGCTCGGCGGCGAAACAGGCATGTTCCGTGAGACCGGAGGCGCGACCGACGACATTTCCCCGAGCCTGGAAGACCAAAAGCCCGATCAGGATCCGCCAGCGGCAGCGCTTGTCTCCGAACCGGATTTCTATAAACGGTCTCGGCCTGACCGTAGCGCCTCTCCGGGGTTGATTGTTCAGGTCGAGCTGGAGGCTGCGAACGGGTCACACGAGCGGATTTATGAAGGAGGCGAGCGCCTCATTCTGTCGGTTCACACCGAACCGGTCGATTTGGCGCAGGTGTTCGTCGCCATTTTGTTGCGCGACGGTTTCGGTCAGATCATCTGCGCGCGCGATACGCTCGAGCTTGCAGGCGACCCGACGCCGGACGGAGACGCGCCAGCCTTCGGTGCCGCGTTCGAATTTCCGCTGCCCTATCTTCCGAGCGGTGACTATGGTTTCGACGTTGCCATCGGGCGCGATGACGCCTCAGGCAAGTGGCTCGACTACCTTGAAGCCGCGGTCGAGTTCGTGATTGTCTCGCGGCATATTTCAGACGGGCTCGCCAATGTCGCCATGGAAGAGGTGCTCATTACGGCGACGGCGGAAGCATGAATGGGCACTGATCCGGCTGTCATCGAAACCCGTGGGCTTGGCAAGGCCTTCGACATCAGTTCCGGCCCGTTGCGGCGGATCCTCGCCACCCTTGGAAATGATCGCGCCACGGGTGGTCTTTGGGCGCTGAAGGAGTTCGACATTTCGGTCTCCAGGGGCGAGGCGGTCGGCATTGTCGGACTGAACGGCTCCGGGAAATCCACGCTCCTGCAACTGGTTTGTGGCACCGTCCTTCCCACCGAGGGCTCGGTTTCGATTGATGGCAGAATTGTTGCAATGCTGGAACTCGGCGCCGGCTTCAATCCGGATTTCACCGGGCGCGAGAATGCAATATTGAGTGGCATTGCCTACGGCCTCGAAGCATCAAGCATCGAGGCCCGCATGGGCAAGATCGAGTCCTTTGCGGATATCGGCGACTATTTCGAGCGTCCGGTTCGGGAATACTCCAGCGGGATGTATGTCCGGCTGGCTTTCGCAGTCTGCGCGAATGTCGATGCCGATATTCTGGTTGTCGACGAGGTTCTGAGCGTTGGCGACTCTCTGTTCCAGAGCAAGTGTCGCAGGTTCATCAAGGATTTTCTGAACCGGGGGACGGTTCTCCTGGTGTCCCACGATGCGAGCGTCGTGCGGTCGATCTGCACCCGAGCGGTGTTGCTGGAGAACGGCCGCAAGTCCGCCGATGGTCCCGTTGATCATGTGCTGGACCGTTATAGCCGGTCTTCGAAGGCAACCCGGGTGGAGCAGCTGAATGAACCGGCCCGGGCTTCCGGTGCTGATCAGTCCGCAGGCGTGGCGGCTCATTCGGAACACGGGTTTGATCCCATCTGGGGTCAGGAGAACCTCATTGAGGTCGGCAGCTTCAATTCCAACGCACTGCGGCACGGACACGGCGGGTGCTTGATCACGTCCTGCCATTTCTCGGCGGATGGAGATCCGCCTGCCTCGCAACTGCGTGGCGGGCAGCGGGTGACGTTGCACATTGAGGCCCGGGCCGAACGCGAAGTGGCGCAACCGATCTTCGGCTTCATATTTCGCAATGAAAGCGGGCAGAACCTGTTCGGCGACAACACATTCCAGACATACATGACCGATCCCGTGAGGTTGATGCCCGGAGAGATCGGTACCGCAAGGTTTACGTTTCAACTGCCCTATCTGCCGCTCGGAAAATACGGACTTTCTCCCTCCGTGATCGAGGGAACCCAGCAGGATCACGTGCAACTCGACTGGCTTGAAGATGCACTGGAACTCACCGTGACCGCGTCCGAGGTGCGCGGCGGAAAGATCGGTTTCAGGCACCACGGCATTCGTCAGATCCGCAGGCCCTCTTAAATGGAATGGACAGGGCCCAAACCGCGCCGTGCTCGGGCGCGTGGTGGGGCGGTGTTCCAAGCGGGTCAGCCTGAGCGGTATGCCGGGGCAAGATGACGTTGTTGAAAAACGCGGTATTCGACACCACACACACCAGGCCGTTCCGGTGCGGATCGAGACACAGCCCACCGGCACTGCCGCGGCGATTCGAACAGGTGAGGGCGCTTGTCCATTGCTGCCACGATTTCAACGGTATGAATGTTACAGCCTGCAAGGGGTGTGAGCGATCAATCGCCAAACCCTTCGAAATCGCAAAGATATTCAGATTGCAGTCGGGGAATGGTGGGCGATGAGAGACTCGAACTCCCGACATCTTCGGTGTAAACGAAGCGCTCTACCAACTGAGCTAATCGCCCCCAGTCAGGTGGCGTCTGCTTTAGGGTGTTCGGGCACGTTCCGCAAGAAAAAACACGCATGCCGACCGGTATTATCCAACGTGGATTGTGATCGCACCGCTCGACCGACGCGGCTTCAGCAAGGCGAAAGACCGCAAGTTCCGAAATTGTCGTTTTTCCTTCGCATTGAGCGCTTGACACCTTTGGGCGAACGCCGTAATCAGCCGCTCACGGAACGGCGGCCACCGCTTGTTCCGAATGAAAAATGCGCGGGTGTAGCTCAGTTGGTTAGAGTGCCGGCCTGTCACGCCGGAGGTCGCGGGTTCGAGCCCCGTCACTCGCGCCATTTTTCAAATTTCTTCCGCACATTGCGAGATCCCGGTCATAATCGCCGTCGGCGGGCAGTCGATTGCGTCTGCGGCTTGCCAGTGCCGCTTCAATTGGACCGGGCGACCCCGACCTTACGTTCCGATGCCTTTCACGTGGCCTTTCGCGAGCCGACTTCAGTCTGTTTTGCCGGCGCTGGGCGCGGATCCCCGGTCTCTCCCTTTCCCGACACGTGCTTCCGTCGCCCAGGTTCCAGTCGAGTCGTGATCTTGCCTTGCCGGCACGGGTTTTGCCGGTTCGTGTCCACCCATGCTTCGTATTTTTTTCAGGTGTGTCCGCGGTCTTGTGCGACAACACCGCGCGAAAGCTGGTACTAATGTCCCAAATGACGCGGGTGCTCTTGCACAGGCTTGCTGGCTGCGCTAACCACGCCGCGTTGCAACATGATACGCCGCACGGGCGGGTGGCCATTTCCCTGCATTGAGACGGGGCCGGATTCTCCCAGCCGCAGCGGACACAGGAACGGACATCATGACGGAACTCTTGGGCGCATATCTGCCGATCGCAATCTTTATCGGACTGGCGCTGCTGATCGGACTGGCGCTTTTGATCGCGCCGTTCGCCATTGCCTACAAAAATCCGGACCCGGAAAAGCTCTCCGCCTATGAATGCGGGTTCAACGCCTTCGACGATGCCCGGATGAAATTCGATGTCCGGTTCTATCTGGTGTCGATCCTGTTCATCATCTTCGATCTCGAAGTCGCGTTTCTGTTCCCCTGGGCAATCTCGTTCGGCGATATCGGCTGGATGGGATTCTGGTCGATGATGGTTTTCCTGGGCGTGCTGACAGTCGGCTTCATCTATGAATGGAAGAAGGGAGCGCTCGAATGGGAGTGAGCAACCAGACACTGGTGGCCCCGGCACCCAAGGGCATCATTGACCCCAACACCGGCAAGCCTGCAGGGCAGGACGATCCGTATTTCGGCGAGATGAACAATGAGCTGGCCGACAAGGGCTTTCTCGTCACCTCGACGGATGAGCTGATCAACTGGTCGCGCACCGGATCTTTAATGTGGATGACATTCGGCCTGGCGTGCTGCGCGGTCGAGATGATGCAGATGTCGATGCCGCGCTACGATGCGGAACGTTTCGGATTTGCGCCGCGTGCCTCACCGCGCCAGTCCGACGTGATGATCGTCGCCGGTACGCTGACCAACAAGATGGCGCCGGCGCTGAGGAAGGTCTACGACCAGATGCCCGAGCCGCGTTACGTGATCTCGATGGGCTCCTGCGCCAATGGCGGCGGCTACTACCACTATTCCTATTCGGTGGTTCGCGGCTGCGATCGCGTGGTTCCGGTCGACATCTACGTTCCGGGCTGTCCGCCCACGGCCGAGGCGCTGCTTTACGGCGTTCTGATGCTGCAGAAGAAAATGCGCCGCACCGGCACGATCGAGCGCTAGGAAGAGACTTATGAGTGAAGCCCTCAAGGACCTTTCGGACTATCTCGTCGAGATCAGGGGAAACCTGATCGAGAGCGCCGAGATCGCCTTTGGCGAGCTGACGCTGGTTGCGCAGCCCGCCAATCTGGTCGAACTGATGACCTTCCTGCGCGACGACGCGCAGTGCCAGTTTGTCAATTTCATCGATTGTTGCGGCGTCGACTGGCCGGGCAGGGCCGAGCGGTTCGATGTGGTCTACCACCTGATGTCGCCACGCCAGAACCAGCGCATCCGGGTCAAGGTGGCCACGGCCGAGGATTCTCCCGTGCCGTCGCTGACGCCGGTATTTCCGGGCGCCGACTGGTTCGAGCGCGAGGCCTATGATCTTTACGGCATCCTTTTCACCGGTCATCCGGACCTTCGCCGGATCCTGACCGACTACGGCTTCGAAGGCTATCCGCTGCGCAAGGACTTTCCGCTCACCGGCTTTGTCGAAGTGCGCTACAACGACGAGGCAAAGCGGGTCGTTTACGAACCTGTGGAGCTCAAGCAGGAATTCCGCAACTTCGATTTTCTCTCCCCGTGGGAAGGCACTGATTACGTGCTTCCGGGCGATGAGAAGGCCAAGGGGTGAGGACGGGAACCATGAACGAACACAACGTCCGCAACTTCAACATCAACTTCGGCCCGCAGCATCCGGCCGCGCACGGCGTGCTGCGTCTTGTGCTTGAACTCGACGGCGAGATCGTCGAGCGCGTCGACCCGCATATCGGGCTTTTGCACCGCGGTACCGAAAAGCTCATCGAGACCAAGACCTATCTGCAGGCCTTGCCCTATTTCGACCGGCTCGACTATGTCGCGCCGATGAACCAGGAGCATGCCTTTTCGCTCGCGGTTGAACGGCTTGCGGGTGTCACGGTTCCGAAGCGCGGTCAGCTGATCCGCGTGCTCTATTCCGAAATCGGTCGTATTCTCTCGCATCTGCTCAACGTGACGACCCAGGCGCTGGACGTGGGTGCGCTGACACCGCCGCTCTGGGGTTTCGAAGAGCGCGAGAAGCTGATGGTGTTTTACGAGCGCGCCTGTGGAGCGCGTTTGCACGCGGCCTATTTCCGCCCTGGCGGCGTGCACCAGGACCTTCCCGACGAACTGGTCGAGGACATCGGCAAGTGGTGCGACCCTTTTCTTCAGACCTGTGACGACATCGAGGGCCTGCTGACCGACAACCGGATCTTCAAGCAGCGCAACGTCGATATCGCCGTCGTTAAGCTCGACGATGCCTGGGCCTGGGGTTTCTCCGGCGTCATGGTGCGCGGCTCGGGGGCAGCCTGGGATCTGCGTCGGTCCCAGCCTTATGAATGCTATTCCGAGATGGATTTCGACATTCCGATCGGCAAGAACGGCGATTGCTACGACCGCTACCTGATCCGCATGCAGGAAATGCGCGAATCGGTGAAGATCATGAAGCAGTGCGTCGAGCAGCTTCTGGGCAAGGAGCGCACCGGACCGGTTTCGGCCACCGACGGCAAGGTGGTTCCGCCGAAGCGCGGAGAGATGAAGCGCTCGATGGAGGCGCTGATCCATCACTTCAAGCTTTACACCGAAGGCTACCGGGTGCCTGAGGGCGAGGTTTATGCCGCCGTGGAAGCGCCAAAGGGCGAATTCGGGGTCTATGTGGTTTCCGACGGGTCCAACAAGCCCTACCGCTGCAAGATCCGCGCTCCCGGATATGCGCATCTGCAGGCGATGGACTTCATCTGCCGTGGTCACCAGCTCGCCGACGTGTCGGCGGCGCTCGGTTCGCTCGACATCGTGTTCGGGGAGGTTGACCGTTGAGACGCATTGCCGTGCTCATGGCAGCGCTCCTGGGAAGTGCCTGCGTGGCGCAGGCCCAGTCCTCGACGCGGTTCGAGAACGCAGGCGGATCCGTGGGCCAGCTTGTGGCTCAAGGGTATGAAATCAAATCCGTTGTTCTCAACAGCGGCAAATACATCGTTTTCCTGCAGAAAGAGCGCAAAGCGTTCGCTTGCGAATTTTCCCGGGTCAACAGATCGCGTTGCGCCGAAATCCAATAGGCCGGAAGAAAGACCAAAGAGCACATCATGTCCGTTCGCAGACTTGCCGAAGATAGTGTCCAGCCAGCGGAATTCGCCTTCAACCGCGAATTCGCCGCAGAGGCCAAGACCTGGATGAAGAAGTATCCCAAGGAGCGCGTGCAATCGGCGGTGATTCCGCTTCTGATGCTGGCCCAGGAACAGGATGGCTGGGTGACCAAGCGGGCGATCGAGAAGGTCGCCGACATGCTCGGCATGCCCTATATCCGCGCGCTCGAAGTCGCGACTTTCTACACCCAGTTCCAGTTGAAGCCTGTGGGCACGCGCGCCCACATTCAGGTCTGCGGCACGACACCGTGCATGCTTCGGGGCTCGGAAGAGCTGATGGATGTCTGCCGCAAGAAGATTCACCCTGAGCCACTTCATCCCAATGAGAGCGGGACCTTGTCCTGGGAAGAAGTCGAATGCCAGGGGGCCTGCGTAAACGCGCCCATGGTCATGATCTTCAAGGATTCCTACGAGGACCTGACCCCGGAGCGTCTTGCCTACATCATCGACCGCTTCGAGGCGGGGCGGCCTGAGGAAATCAACACCGGCCCTCAGATCAACCGCATTTATTCGGCTCCGGAGAGCGGGCTCACCAGCTTGACCGAGGAAGTCAAGATGCCTGCGGGTGGCGCTGCCAAGGGCACCAGGGGCAAGTCCAAATCGCCGGAAGCGACCGAGGCCGCCCGCCCCAGGAGCAAGTCAACGACCCCGGCGAGCAAATCGCCCGCCAAGGCCAAGGCCGACGTGAAGGATGACGCCAAGGCGCCCGAAACTGATCCGCCGAAGACCGTTTCGAAAGCACCCGCCAAGGCGACCGAGAGGGTTGCGGCCGGGCCGACGACGAAAGAGAAGAAAACCAATCCTACGGGAGCCGTTGCCGGCACTGCAAAGTCCGTCAGGCCCGCGCGCAATGCCGGGTCATCGGTGACCAAGGGCAACCCGACGATGTCAGTGGCTGCGACCGCGACAGGCCGGGCCAAGGCGTCTGCCGCAAAGCCGGCAGCAGGTGCCGCGCCTTCGCTCGAGGACAAGAACCGCCCGGCGGGTATCGCCAAGCCGGCGAACCCGGACGACCTCAAGATGATCTCGGGTGTTGGTCCGAAAATCGAGGGCATTTTGCACTCGCTGGGGATCTACAAGTTCGAGCAGGTTTCCAAGTGGAAGAAGGCCGAGCGCGAGTGGGTCGACGGATATCTGAAATTCAAGGGCCGCATCGAGCGCGAGGACTGGGTCAAGCAGGCCAAGGCGCTGGCCAAGGGTGGCGAGGCCGAGTACATCAAGGTCTTCGGCAAGAAGCCGCGATAGAGGTGAACGATGTTAGCTGACAAAGACCGGATCTTTACCAATATCTACGGCGTCTATGACAAGTCGCTGAAGGGCGCGATGTCGCGTGGCCATTGGGACGGCACCAAAACGATCATCGACAAGGGCCGTGACTGGATCATCAACGAGATGAAGGCATCGGGCCTGCGCGGCCGCGGCGGCGCTGGTTTCCCGACCGGCCTGAAATGGTCGTTCATGCCGAAAGAGAGCGACGGGCGTCCGCATTACCTGGTGATCAACGCCGATGAATCCGAGCCGGGAACCTGCAAGGACCGCGACATCATGCGGCTCGATCCGCACACGCTGATCGAGGGCTGTGTGATTGCCGGGTTCGCCATGGGCGCGCACACCACGTACATCTATGTTCGTGGCGAATACATGCGCGAGCGCGAGGCGCTGCAGGCTGCGATCGACGAATGTTACGACGCCGGCCTTCTGGGCAAGAACAACAAGTGCGGCTGGGACATGGACGTCTTCGTCCATCACGGCGCGGGCGCTTATATCTGCGGCGAGGAAACCGCGCTGCTCGAAAGCCTCGAAGGGAAGAAGGGCCAGCCGCGGCTCAAGCCGCCGTTCCCGGCCAATGTCGGGCTCTATGGCTGCCCCACCACCGTCAACAATGTGGAATCGGTGGCTGTGGCTCCGACCATTCTGCGCCGCGGCGGGGCCTGGTTCGCAGGCATCGGACGGGCCAACAACACCGGGACCAAGCTCTTCTGCGTTTCCGGTCACGTCAACACGCCGTGTACCGTGGAAGAGGCGATGTCGATTCCGTTCCGCGAGTTGATCGACACGCACTGCGGTGGTATCCGCGGCGGATGGGACAATCTGCTGGCGGTCATTCCGGGCGGCTCCTCGGTTCCGTGCGTGCCGGGCGCCGACATCATCGATACGCCAATGGATTTCGACAGCCTGCGCGATCTCAAGTCCGGTCTTGGCACCGCGGCGGTGATCGTGATGGACAAGTCGACGGACATCGTCAAAGCGATCTGGCGGTTGTCTGCGTTCTACAAGCACGAGAGCTGCGGGCAGTGCACACCCTGCCGCGAAGGCACCGGCTGGATGATGCGGGTCATGGACAGAATGGTCAAAGGCAACGCGCAGAAGCGCGAGATCGACATGCTTTTCGATGTCACCAAGCAGATCGAGGGTCATACCATCTGCGCGCTTGGCGACGCGGCAGCCTGGCCGATCCAGGGCCTGATCCGGCATTTCCGTCCCGAAATGGAAGCACGGATCGAGCAGTACACACGCAATGCCGTTCAAAGCCGGAACACCCGGCTAGAAGCGGCAGAATAAGAGGCCCGCAACGCCGGGCCCGGCATACCTAGGGAAACGTCACGGGGGATAAGAGCCAACAACCGACAAAAGGAGAAACCGATGTCGATGTTTTCTTTTCCCGCAGACATGAACATGAACGAGATGATGAAGCCGATGAACGTCATGACCAACTGGACCCGAGCCGACGAGATGCCCGTCTCGCCGCTGATGGTGTACCCGTTGGGCGCGGCGGCGGCTGCGACGGCAATCGGGTTCGGCATGGCCGGACAGATGAGCGGCCTGATGATGGGCACGATGCAGGCCATGATCGAGGGCCAGAAGTCCCTTTCGGGCGCCAGGCCGGACCTGAGCTGGATGATGCCGGTTCTGGCCGAGGATCTAGCGCCGGACGAAGCCCGGGATGCGGATTCGCCCCAAGCGACCGAAAGCCAATCCGCGGCAGATATCGTGGAACTGAAACCTGCGGCGAAGGCTGCCGAAGCGGCATTGGGACGTGCTCCTGAAGCTGATGCCGGCAAGAAGCCGTCGACCGCGAAGCAGCCGACCAAAGCGAAAGCGCCTGCCAGGAAGCCATCCGCTCCGAAGGCGGCATCGTCGCCCGATGGGTCCGTTGCAACGGTGGAAAAGCTCAAGTCGGACGCGGATGCCGCGGCCGCCGCAGCGCGGGAGGCAGCACCGGCGAAGGCCAAGGATGCACCGGGCCTGGAGCCTGAAGACTACCGCCGGCCCTCGGAAATCGAGCGGCCGGAGACGCCTGACGATCTCAAGCTGATCTCGGGTGTCGGTCCGAAGCTCGAGCAGGTGCTCAACGGGCTTGGCGTCTGGACATACGCGCAGATTGCCGACTGGAAGGCCGAGGAAGTGGCCTGGGTCGACGACTATCTGCAATTCAAGGGCAGGATTGATCGCGACGACTGGGTGTCCCAGGCGCGGACGCTGGCCAAGGGCGGCAAAACCGCCTGACGAGACAACCGGCCGGGCGGGGTTTCGCTTCGCCCGGCAAGACGATAATCAGGTCCCTCTACGGGATGGTTCGCGGCCTTACCGGCCGCCTGCAAAGACAGGACTGCTTGCATGGCCAAGATCAAGGTTGATGGAAACGAGATCGAGGTGCCGGATCACTACACGCTGTTGCAGGCGTGCGAGGACGCCGGGGCCGAGGTTCCGCGGTTCTGTTTTCACGAACGGCTGTCGATCGCCGGCAACTGCCGCATGTGCCTGGTGGAAGTGAAGGGCGGACCGCCAAAGCCGGCCGCCTCCTGCGCAATGGGCGTTCGTGACCTGCGCCCCGGACCGAACGGCGAAGCGCCGGAGGTGTTCACCAACACCCCGATGGTGAAAAAGGCGCGCGAAGGCGTGATGGAGTTTCTGCTTATCAACCATCCGCTCGATTGTCCGATCTGCGACCAGGGCGGCGAATGCGACCTGCAGGATCAGGCCATGGCCTTCGGCATGGACAATTCGCGCTACGAGGAAAACAAGCGCGCCGTCGAGGACAAGTATATCGGGCCGCTGGTCAAGACGATCATGAACCGCTGCATCCACTGCACGCGCTGCGTCCGGTTCACGACAGAGGTTGCCGGTATCTCCGAACTCGGCCTGATCGGCCGTGGCGAGGACGCCGAGATCACCACCTATCTCGAGCATGCGATGAGTTCGGAGCTTCAGGGCAACGTCATCGATCTGTGCCCCGTCGGTGCGCTGACCTCGCGCCCCTACGCCTTCCAGGCACGACCCTGGGAACTGACCAAGACCGAAACCATCGACGTCATGGATGCCTGCGGCTCCGCGATCCGGGTTGATACGCGTGGCCGTGAAGTGATGCGCGTGATGCCGCGCGTGAACGAGGCGATCAACGAGGAATGGATCTCCGACAAGACCCGTTTCATCTGGGACGGACTGCGGACCCAGCGTCTTGACCGGCCCTATGTGCGCCGCAACGGACGGCTCGAAGCTGCCTCCTGGGGGGAAGCCTTCGGAGCGATCGCCTCGGCGGTCTCGGCAGCGAAGCCCGAGAAGATCGGTGCGATCGCGGGCGATCTGGCGACGGTCGAGGAAATGTTTGCGCTCAAGGCGCTGATCGGTTCGCTCGGCTCGGTCAATATGGATTGCCGTCAGGATGGCGCAGCGCTCGACCCCGCGCTGGGTCGTGCGGGCTACGTATTCAATCCGACGATCGATGGCATCGAGGAAGCCGATGCGATCCTGATCGTAGGCTCCAACCCGCGTTACGAGGCATCGGTGCTCAATGCCCGTATCCGCAAGCGCTGGCGCATGGGCGAACTTCCGATCGGCCTGATCGGCGAAGCCGCGGACCTGCGCTATGGTCACGAGTATCTCGGCGCCGGCCCGGAAACTCTGAAGGATCTTGTGGACGGTTCAAACAAGTTTGCCGCCAAGCTCAAGCGCGCCAAGAAACCTATGATCATCCTCGGCCAGGGCGCTCTGGCGCGCGGTGACGGCGCGGGCGTGCTTGCCAATGCCGCGAAACTTGCCGAGGCGGTTGGCGCGGTCAAGGGCGACTGGAACGGGTTTGCGGTTCTGCACACGGCGGCGGCGCGTGTCGGCGGTCTCGATCTCGGCTTCGTGCCGGGTGAGGGCGGTCTCGATGCCGCGGCAATGCTGACGGGCACGGATGTGCTGTTCCTGCTGGGCGCGGACGAACTGGCTTTCACCAAGAAGACGGCCGGCTTCACGGTCTACATCGGCACGCATGGCGACAATGGCGCCCATCATGCCGATGTGATTCTTCCGGCTGCGACCTACACCGAGAAATCCGGGACCTACGTGAACACCGAAGGCCGTGTGCAAATGGCAAACCGGGCTGCATTCGCCCCCGGGGAGGCACGTGAAGACTGGGCGGTGCTTCGTGCGCTGTCGGATGTTCTTGGCAAGAAGCTGCCCTATGATTCGCTCACCGCACTCCGCGCGGCCCTCTATGCCGAGTACCCGCATTTCGCCGAGATCGACACGATTTCAACAGCTGATGCAGGCGCAATTGCCGCAATTGCGAAGAAAGCTGGCCGAATGAACAAATCGGCGTTTGCGTCGCCGGTCAAAGACTTCTATTTGACCAACCCGATCGCACGCGCGTCGGCGGTGATGGCTGAATGCTCGGCCTTGGCGAAGAGCGCCAAGGCAGTGGCGGCGGAATAGGGGCGGGACGCATCATGGACGGATTTATCACAACCTATGTCTGGCCCGGCCTGATCATTCTCGGCCAATCGCTGCTGCTTCTGGTCTCGCTTCTGATCTTCATCGCCTACATTCTTTACGCCGACCGCAAGATCTGGGCTGCCGTTCAGATGCGTCGCGGACCGAACGTGGTCGGCCCCTGGGGCTTGTTCCAGTCCTTTGCCGACCTGCTCAAGTTCGTCTTCAAGGAACCGGTCATCCCGTCGGGCGCCAACAAGGGCGTTTTTCTTCTCGCTCCCCTGGTTGCCGTTACCCTGGCGCTTGCGACGTGGTCGGTGATCCCGGTGAGTGCCGGGTGGGTGATTGCCGACATCAATGTGGGGATCCTCTTCGTCTTCGCGATCTCCTCGCTCGAGGTCTACGCGATCATCATGGGCGGCTGGGCGTCGAACTCGAAGTATCCGTTCCTGGGTGCATTGCGCTCCGCGGCCCAGATGGTGTCCTACGAAGTCTCGATGGGTTTCGTGCTGGTGGCCGTCCTGCTTTGCGTGGGCTCGCTCAACCTGACAGACATCGTGATGGCGCAGGCGACCGGCATCGGAACCGGCATCGGCATGCCGAGCTCGCTTCTGGACTGGCATTGGCTGCCGCTGTTCCCGCTGTTCATCATCTTCTTCATTTCGGCGCTGGCCGAGACGAACCGCCCGCCTTTCGACCTTCCAGAAGCCGAATCGGAACTGGTTGCCGGTCACATGGTCGAATACGGCTCGACGCCGTACATGATGTTCATGCTGGGCGAGTATGCCGCGATCGTGCTGATGTGCGCGCTGACCACGCTGCTGTTCCTTGGCGGATGGCTGCCGCCGCTGGACGTCTGGATCCTCAACTGGGTGCCGGGTATCGTCTGGTTCACGCTCAAGGTCTGCCTGGTGTTCTTCATGTTCGCGATGGTGAAGGCCTTCGTCCCGCGTTACCGCTACGATCAGCTGATGCGGCTTGGCTGGAAGGTTTTCCTGCCGATCTCGCTGGCGATGCTGGTGATCGTGGCCTTCGTGCTCAAGCTCACGGGGACCGCCCCGTGAAGCAGACCATTCATTCAACCTTCCGGCGCACTGCGCCGGGCAAGAGCGGAGACTGACCATGGCGTTGGCTCAAGCCGCAAAGTCGCTCTTCCTGAAGGAATTCGTCGGCGCGTTCGCGCTGTCGATGCGCTATTTCTTCAAGCCCAAGGCGACCGTGAACTATCCTTATGAAAAGGGGCCGGTTAGCCCCCGTTTCCGTGGCGAACATGCCCTGAGACGCTATCCGAACGGCGAGGAACGCTGCATTGCCTGCAAGCTTTGCGAGGCGATCTGCCCGGCTCAGGCGATCACCATCGAAGCCGGTCCGCGCCGCAATGACGGTACGCGCCGGACGGTTCGCTACGACATCGACATGGTCAAGTGCATCTATTGCGGCTTCTGTCAGGAAGCCTGCCCGGTGGATGCGATCGTCGAGGGTCCGAATTTCGAATTCGCGACGGAGACGCGCGAAGAACTCTACTACGACAAGGACCGGCTGCTCGCCAATGGCGACCGCTGGGAACGGGAAATCGCTCGCAACATTGCGATGGATTCGCCCTACAGGTAATCCGGGAGACCGGCGCGCCATCGGGGGGCGACGGTTTCCATTCATGTGACGGGGTTTGGATGCGGCCAAGGCCGCTGACAGCTCCATTCGGGGCAGGGGCCATCACGCCGCTGTCACTCCGGGGGAAAGACGAAAAGGCGCCGATCATGGGTCTGCAGGCTCTGTTTTTCTATTTGTTTGCCTTTGTGGCAGTGGCATCCGCATTCATGGTGATTGCCGCGCGCAACCCGGTTCATTCGGTGTTGTTTCTCATTCTCACCTTCTTCAATGCGGCGGGGCTGTTCCTGCTGACCGGCGCCGAATTCCTGGCGATGATCCTGCTGGTCGTCTATGTCGGCGCGGTGGCGGTGCTGTTCCTCTTCGTGGTCATGATGCTCGATGTCGATTTCACGGAAATGAAGGCAGGCGCGCTCGAATACGCACCGGTCGGCGCGCTGGTGGGCATCATTCTCGCTGCCGAACTGATCATCGTTCTGGCCGGCAACGCGTTCAGTCCTTCGGCTGCGGTGAGCGGCGCCAGCCCGATCCCGCCAGTGAGTGAACGCAGCAATACCGCCGCACTCGGAGATGTGCTCTACACCGACTACATCTTCTTCTTCCAGATTGCCGGACTTGTGTTGTTCGTGGCGATGATCGGCGCAATCGTGCTGACGCTCAGGCATCGCGAAAACATCAAGCGGCAGGACGTCAACCAACAGGTCGCCCGGACACCCGAAACCGCCATCGAGGTGGTCAAGGTCAAGCCAGGTCAAGGCATTTGAACGCGGCGACGTGAAGGAACAATCGCATGGAAATCGGCCTCTCCCATTACCTGACAGTCAGCGCGATCCTTTTCACGCTCGGCATCTTCGGGATCTTTCTGAACCGCAAGAACGTGATCGTGATCCTGATGTCGATCGAACTGATCCTGCTGGCGGTCAATATCAACATGATCGCGTTCTCGATGCATCTCAATGACATCGTCGGCCAGGTGTTCGCGCTTCTGATCCTGACGGTTGCCGCCGCGGAAGCCGCGATCGGACTGGCCATTCTCGTCGTCTACTACCGGAACCGCGGTTCGATCGCCGTGGAAGACGTCAACATGATGAAGGGCTGAGAGAGCCATGTACCACGCTATCGTCTTCCTGCCGCTGATCGGCGCCCTCATTGCAGGTCTCGGCGGCCGCGCAATCGGGGCCAAGGCGTCCGAATATGTCACGACGCTGTTCCTGATCGTTGCCGCGCTGCTGTCCTGGGTTGCTTTCTTCACGGTCGCCCTTGGTGAGACCGAGATGGTCCGTGTGCCGTTGATGCGGTGGATCGACTCCGGCTCCTTTAGCGTCGAATGGGCGATCAGGGTCGACACGCTGACGGCGGTCATGCTGGTGGTCGTGACCACCGTGTCCTCGCTGGTGCACCTGTATTCGATCGGCTACATGCATCACGATCCGCACCGTCCCCGCTTCTTCGCATATCTGTCGTTCTTCACCTTCACGATGCTGATGCTGGTGACGTCGGACAACCTTCTGCAGATGTTCTTCGGCTGGGAAGGCGTTGGCGTCGCCTCCTATCTGCTGATCGGCTTCTGGTACAAGAAGCCGTCGGCCAACGCTGCGGCAATGAAGGCGTTCATCGTCAACCGTGTCGGCGACTTCGGCTTCCTGCTTGGAATGTTCGGCGTGTTCATGCTGTTCGGCTCGATCTCGTTCGACGCCATCTTTGCAGGGGCACAGGACTTCATTCCGGTCGAGGGCGCCGAAGCGGGCGAGGCGATCATCACGCTGTTCGGAATGGAACTCGACAAGGCTCATGCGCTGACCGTTGTGTGCCTGCTCCTGTTCATGGGCGCCATGGGCAAGTCGGCGCAGTTCCTTCTGCACACCTGGTTGCCGGACGCGATGGAGGGCCCGACACCGGTCTCCGCGCTCATTCACGCAGCCACCATGGTGACGGCCGGCGTCTTCCTGGTGGCGCGCATGTCGCCGCTGTTCGAACTTTCTGTCGATGCACTGACCGTCGTGGTCATCATCGGCGCGATCACCGCGTTCTTCGCCGCAACCGTCGGCCTTGTTCAGAACGACATCAAACGCGTGATCGCCTATTCCACCTGTTCGCAGCTTGGCTACATGTTCGTGGCCCTCGGCATCGGTGCATACGGTGCTGCGGTGTTCCATCTGTTCACGCACGCCTTCTTCAAGGCGCTTCTGTTCCTTGGCGCGGGCTCTGTCATTCATGCCGTTTCCGACGAGCAGGACATGCGCCGCATGGGCGGACTGCGCAAGAAGATCCCGATCACCTACTGGATGATGATCATCGGAACCGTCGCGCTGACCGGGGTCGGCATTCCCGGCACCGTGATCGGCACCTCCGGTTTCTTCTCCAAGGACGCGATCATCGAGTCGGCCTTCGTGGCGCACAATCCTGCTGCGGGTTATGCCTTCGGTCTGCTGGTGATCGCAGCACTTTTCACGAGCTTCTACTCCTGGCGCCTGATCTTCATGACGTTCCACGGCAAGCCCCGCGCCTCCGCCGACGTGATGCATCACGCCCATGAATCGCCGCCGGTCATGCTGGTTCCGTTGTTCGTGCTCGCCGTCGGCGCCCTGTTCGCAGGGTTGATCTTCAAGGAAGACTTCTTCGGGCACCACTATGCGGAGTTCTGGGGCGCGGCCCTGTTCACGCTGCCGGACAACGTGATTGTGGATGAGTTCCACCACGTTCCGCTGTGGGTGAAGTTGAGCCCGTTCGTGGCCATGCTTCTCGGCCTCGTCACGGCCTGGTTCTTCTACATCCGCTCGCCTGAAACGCCCAAGCGTCTGGCGGAGGATCACGGCATCCTCTACCGGTTCCTGCTCAACAAGTGGTACTTCGACGAGCTCTACGACTTCATTTTCGTCCGCCCCGCGAAATGGCTCGGCTCCTTCCTGTGGAAGCAGGGTGACGGCCGCGTTATCGACGGATACGGACCCAACGGAATTGCCGCGCGGGTTCAGGACATCACCGGCCGGGTTGTCAGACTGCAGACCGGATATCTCTACCACTACGCCTTCGTGATGCTGATCGGAATTGCAGCGCTTGTCACATGGATGATGCTCGGGAGTGCATTTAGATGACCGATTGGCCTCTTCTGTCCGTCGTCACCTTCATACCGCTGGTCTGCGTGCTGTTTTTGCTGCCGATCAAGGATGACACCGAGATCGGACGCCGCAACATCCGCCAGGTGGCGCTTCTCGGCACCACTGCGACCTTCATCATGTCGCTGCTGATCTGGGCGAATTTCGATTACAGCGATCCGGGCTTCCAGATGGTGGAGAGCATCGAGATGGCCGGCTCGGGCTTTTCCTATGCCATGGGCGTCGATGGCATCTCCATGCTGTTCGTCATCCTGACGACCTTCCTGATGCCGTTGTGCATCCTGGCGAGCTGGAATTCGATTGAGAACCGGGTGCGCGAGTACATGATTGCGTTCCTGGTGCTGGAAACCATGATGATCGGCGTGTTCTGCGCACTCGACATCGTGCTTTTCTACATCTTCTTCGAAGCCGGCCTCATACCGATGTTCATCATCATCGGTGTCTGGGGCGGCAAGCGGCGCGTCTACGCAAGCTTCAAGTTCTTCCTTTATACGCTTGCAGGGTCGCTTCTTATGCTGCTGGCCATCATGGCGATGTTCTGGGACGCCGGCACAACGGACATCCGCGCCTTGCTGGCACATGATTTCCCGGCGGGCATGCAGACCTGGCTATGGCTTGCCTTCTTCGCGTCGTTCGCGGTGAAGATGCCGATGTGGCCGGTTCACACCTGGTTGCCGGACGCCCACGTGGAAGCGCCGACCGCCGGCTCGGTCATCCTTGCGGGCATCCTGCTCAAGCTCGGCGGCTACGGGTTCCTGCGGTTCTCGCTGCCGATGTTCCCGCTGGCGTCCGCCGATTTCGCGCCGTTCATCTTCGTGCTCTCGGTCGTGGCGATCATCTACACGTCGCTGGTCGCGCTGATGCAGGAAGACATCAAGAAGCTGATCGCCTACTCCTCGGTGGCCCATATGGGCTTTGTGACGATGGGCATCTTTGCCGCCAACCAGCAGGGTGTGCAGGGAGCGATCTTCCAGATGCTCAGCCACGGTCTTATCTCCGGCGCACTGTTCCTGTGCGTGGGTGTGGTCTATGACCGCATGCACACCCGGGAGATCGCGGCCTATGGCGGGCTCGTCAACAATATGCCGAGATATGCCGTTGCCTTCATGATCTTTACCATGGCCAATGTCGGGCTTCCCGGCACGTCCGGCTTCATCGGCGAATTCCTGACCATGATGGGTGTGTTCCAGGTCAATACCTGGGTGGCTTTGTTCGCCGCGCTCGGCGTTATCCTCTCGGCGGCCTATGCGCTCTGGCTTTACCGCCGTGTCGTCTTCGGCGCGCTCGAGAAGGAAAGCCTCAAGGCAATGCTCGACCTGTCGGGCCGCGAAAAGGCGATCATCTATCCGTTGATCGCTCTGGTCATCTTCTTTGGCGTCTATCCGGCGCCGATCTTTGATGCGACGGCGGCTTCGGTCGACGCGCTGATCAACAATTACTCGGCTTCCCTGCAGGCGGCGCGCGATCTTGCGCTGTCGTCGCAGTAAAGCCACGGAGACTGCGGGACCATGACGCCAGATATTCTCTATTCAAGCCTCCAGCTTTCGCTGCCCGAGCTCATGCTCGCCGTCGGTGCGATGGTCCTGTTGATGATCGGGGTCTTTTCCGGCGAGAAATCGCAGACGCTGGTCAACGGGCTCGCCGTGGCTCTGCTGATCGCGGCCGGATTGGTGCTGGTTCTGGTGACGGAAAATGGCGCGGCCTACAATGGCGCGTTCCTGTCAGACCCCTTCGCGCGGTTCATGAAGGTTCTGGCGCTGGTGGGATCGATCACCGCAATGGTGATGAGCGTCGGTCATGCCAAGGCCGAACGCATCGACAAGTTCGAGTTTCCGGTGCTGCTCGTGCTCGCGACGCTCGGCATGCTGCTGATGATTTCCGCGAACGATCTGATCGCGCTCTATATGGGTCTCGAACTGCAGTCGCTGGCGCTTTACGTGGTTGCCGCGATCAATCGGGACAGCACGCGCTCGACGGAAGCCGGCCTGAAATATTTCGTTCTGGGAGCGTTGTCGTCGGGCATGCTGCTTTACGGCGCGTCTCTGGTCTATGGTTACACCGGCTACACCGGATTTGACGAAATCGCCGCTGCGATCGGGGGGGAGGAACGCTCGCTCGGCCTCATCTTCGGTCTTGTCTTCCTGTTGGCCGGCGTGGCCTTCAAGATCTCGGCCGTTCCGTTCCACATGTGGACGCCGGATGTGTATGAAGGCGCGCCCACACCTGTGACCGCGTTCTTCGCTGCGGCGCCCAAGGTTGCAGCCATGGCGGTGTTCGTCCGTGTGGTGATCGAAGCCTTCGAACCGATCACGCTGGACTGGCAGCAGATTGTTGTCTTCGTTTCGATCGGCTCGATGCTGCTCGGCGCGTTTGCCGCAATCGGCCAGAAGAACATCAAACGGCTGATGGCGTATTCGTCGATCGCCCATATGGGATTTGCGCTCGTCGGACTGGCTGCGGGCAGCCAGGCGGGCGTGCGCGGCGTCATTCTCTACATGCTGATCTACATGGTCATGACGCTTGGCGCCTTCGCCTGCATTCTCGCCATGCGCCGCAAGGAAGACGGCAATGTCGAACAGATCGACGATCTCGCTGGCCTGTCTTCGACCAATCCGTTCATGGCGCTCATGCTGACCGTGTTGATGTTCTCGCTGGCCGGGATTCCGCCGCTTGCGGGTTTCTTCGCCAAATATGTGGTTTTCGTCGCCGCGATCGAGGCGAAGCTCTATTGGCTCGCGGTCATCGGCATGCTGGCGTCGGTTGTCGGCGCCTACTACTACCTGCGGATTATCAAGATCATGTGGTTCGATCAGCCTTCGGGTGAGTTCGTTCCGGTGGCGGGTGAACTCAAGCTCGTCTTCGGTGTCTCCGGACTGTTCGTGCTGTTTTACGTGGTTGTTTCCAACCCGCTTGGTCTTGCCGCCGACGTCGCCGCGAAAACCTTTTTCTAGCATGATGCGGCCATCCGCATGAGAACACCGGCCTTTCGGCACATCGAATTGGGGGATGTGGCATCCACCAATGCCGAATGCATGGATCGGGCTCGCGCGGGCGACGCGGGTGATCTCTGGATTACCGCCGAGCGGCAGACCGGCGGTCGCGCCAGGCGCGGCAGGTCGTGGGTGTCGGAGCCGGGCAATCTCTATGCATCGCTGCTTCTGATCAATCCCGCGCCGTGGAGCGCGATGGCGAGTCTTCCGCTGGCGGTGACAGTTGCGGTCTACGATGCCGTTGCCGCGGTTCTGCCCGGGGGGCAGGCAAGGTTCAGGATCAAGTGGCCCAACGACCTGCTTATCGACGGCGGCAAGACGGCGGGAATTCTCATTGAATCCGAGACCGTTGGTGACGGGCGAACCGCCGTGGTGATCGGGTGCGGATTGAACGTGGCGCACCGGCCTGACGCGGGGCTCTACCAGACCACCTGCCTGCGAGAGCATGGCAGCGCCGCAACGCCGCAGGAACTGTTCGCACGGCTGGTCGTTTCAATGGATGCCACGCTTGCCCGGTGGGACAAGGGTCGGGGCGTCGGGGCGATCCGGCATGCATGGCTGGAGCGCGCCGATGGCATCGGAAAACCGGTCACGGTGAATTTGCCAGACCGCCAAATCCATGGTCTGTTCGATGGAATTGACGGTGATGGCAGACTGGTGCTTGCGGCCTCAGACGGAACCAGACAATTGATCGCCTCGGGCGATGTTTTTTTCGCGTCCGCGAAAGACAATCAGACAGGATAATTGATGACCAAGGACAACGACCTCGTTTTCATCCCGCTCGGCGGCGTTGGCGAAATCGGCATGAACCTTGCGCTTTACGGGTACGGATCACCCGAAAAGCGCGACTGGATCATGGTCGACTGCGGGGTCACATTTCCAGGACCGGAGTTGCCCGGTGTGGATCTGGTCCTGCCCGACATCGACTACGTCAAGAAGCTTGGCGGGCGGCTCAAGGCGATCATCATCACGCACGCGCACGAAGACCACTATGGCGGCCTGGCGCAGATCTGGCCGCAGCTCAAGGTGCCCGTCTACGCCTCCGCCTTCACCGCCGGCATGCTTGAAGCCAAACGGGCCTATGAGCGCACACGTGCGGAAGTGCCGGTGACCCTGTTCAAGGCCGGCGAACGGTTCACGGTAGGCCCCTTCGAGATCGAGCCCGTCGCCGTGAACCATTCGATTCCGGAACCGTTTTCGCTGGCGATCCGGACACCGCTCGGCAACCTCATACACACCGGCGACTGGAAGATCGACGCCACGCCGTCGCTCGGACCGCTGACCGACGAGAACCGCTTCCGGGAACTGGGCGAGGAGGGAATCCTTGCCATGATGTGCGATTCCACCAATGCAATGCGCGATGGCATTTCGCCGTCCGAGCACGAGGTGAGCGCCGGCCTTCGCGAGGTCATCGAACAGGCCGAGGGCCGGGTGGCGATCACGACCTTTTCGTCGAATGTGGGGCGCATTCGTTCGATCGCCGAAGCCGCACGGGATTCGGGCCGGGAAGTGCTGCTGCTGGGAAGCTCGATCAAGCGCGTGGTCAATGTGGCTACCGAGCTCGGCATGATGGAGGGATTGCCCGAGTTTCTCCAGGAGGATGAATATGGTTTCATCCCGCGCGACAAGGTGGTGGTCATCCTGACCGGCAGCCAGGGCGAACCGCGCGCAGCACTCGCCAAGCTGTCGCGCGACGAGATGCGTCATGTGGCGCTCGCGTCCGGCGACACTGTTGTGTTCTCCTCGCGCACGATTCCGGGCAATGAGAAAGGCATCATCGAGATCAAGAACGCATTGATTGACCGGGGTATGAAGATCGTGTCGGACGGTGACGCACTGGTTCATGTTTCGGGTCACCCTCGTCGCAGTGAACTCGTCCAGATGTACGAGTGGGTGAAGCCGCAGATTCTGGTGCCCGTGCACGGGGAAGCGGCGCATTTGACCGCGCAGGCCGAACTTGCCCAGGCGTCCGGCATCGAGATCACGCCGCGGGTGCGCAACGGCTCGATCCTGCGGCTGGCGCCCGGGGCTCCCGACATCATCGGCGAGGCGCCGCACGGCCGGTCCTACAAGGATGGTCAGTTGATCGGCGATTACGATGAGATGGGCATTTCCGAGAGGCGCAAGCTCTCCTTTGCCGGCCATGTCGCGGTCAATGTGGTGCTCGACCAGCGTTTCGAATTCCAGCGCGATCCGGTGGTTTCGGCCATCGGCCTTCCGGCTGTCGATGGCGAGGGCGACGACATGGAGGATATTCTCTATGATTCGGTGCTTGGCGCCGTGGAAAGCATTCCGCGTGGACGCCGCAAGGATCTGGATGGGGTACGCGAGGCAATTCGCCGCTCTGTTCGCGCTGCGGCAAACGAGGTATGGGGCAAGAAGCCGGTGGTGACGGTGTTCGTCAACCGGGTCTAGCCAAGGCGTATCGGAAGGCCGGAAAGATGCTTGGACGTCTCAATCATGTTGCGATCGCGGTGCCGGATCTCGCGGCTGCACGCTCCCAGTACGAAATCATGCTTGGGGCTGAGGTCACCGAACCGCAGGCCCTGCCGGAGCATGGCGTAACGGTGGTGTTCATCAATCTTCCCAACACAAAGATCGAACTGCTTGAACCCCTTGGCGAAGGCTCTCCGATTGCCGCCTTTCTCGACAAGAATCCCACCGGCGGCATGCATCACGTCTGCTACGAGGTCGAGGATATTGTCACGGCGCGGGACCACCTGAAAGCAGAAGGCGCGCGGGTTCTCGGTGATGGCGAGCCGAAGACGGGCGCGCATGGCAAGCCTGTATTGTTTCTTCATCCGAAGGACTTCAACGGCACGCTGATCGAACTCGAACAGGTTTAAGGTCAAGATTCATGGGCTTTGGGACAGGTTTCGCAATCTATTTCATCATCTGGTGGGTGGTTTTGTTCACCGTGCTTCCGTTCTGGGCCCGCAGCCAGGCGGATGAAGGGGAGGTCACGCTTGGCACCCCGCGCAGTGCGCCGGCCAATTTTCGCTTCGCCCCGATCTTCTGGTCCACCACGCTGGCCTCGGCGCTGGTATTCGGTCTCTATCTTTTCGTCACGATGGGGCTCGGCTATTCGCTTGATGACCTGATCGCAGTGATGCCGGATTTCAAACCGATGAGCGACTGAACAGGCTCATACTCTCGGGCGCACCGGTTTGCCGGAACACCGGTATTTATGGAACATCAGGGCGCATTCTCCATTGTCGCTGGACACCGACTGTTCAAGGAGATTTGCAAGATGGCCAAACCCCACGCATCCAATACAGATTTGACCGAAACCGATCTCGCCCAGGACAAGATGGGACGCAACTCGCTGCAGGGCGACGATCAGGCAAACACCGTCAATCAGCGCGAAGCCGTTGCTGAGGTGAAGCAAGAGCCGGATGAGGGCGTCGTTGACAGTCTTGAGAAAAGGGACAAGGACAAACGGGCGAAGACCGATCTCGGCAAGGGTGCCCGCAAGCCGGACTGAGCCGCCTCACACACCCGGAGTTCAGCAACGACCCCGGTGAACCTGATTGGGTATGCTTTATTATTGTGCATCGCAGCAGAGGCGGTGGCAATCGCCATGACGGAAGAAGGCATGTTCTTCGCGCGGCATCTGAAATGCAAAAAAAAACAAGGCATGAAGCCTTGTTATTCAGGTGTCGCGTGATCTGTTTCCCGGTTGCCCGGGGGCTGCGAACAAAGCGCGCCTGAGATCCTATCCTCCCAAGACTTTGACCGCGAATCGGGCATCTCCTTGTAGGAAGTGCCTCATTAGTAAGCGTTCTTTAGCGCAAAGAAACTGCGTTGTCACGTCTTTTATGACAGTTTGAACTTGGTGGCAGAGTGAGCGGCGTTCCTGCACAGGATCGGCGGTCCGCATGCTGCCAAGACGGCTTTCCATTGATCGGCGAAGCGGATAGAAACGCATCCGAGCCAACCCATTTTCGCCTGAATCAGCCGTCAAGGCTGGAAGCCAAACCGGATTTTCCCATGCGCCTGTCCAAATATTTTCTGCCCATCCTGAAGGAAAATCCCAAGGATGCGGAAATCGTCTCCCACCGCCTGATGGCGCGTGCGGGAATGATCAAGCAGCAGGCGGCGGGGATCTACTCCTGGCTGCCATTGGGCAAGCGCGTTCTCGACAAGGTGTGCGATATTGTCCGCGAGGAGCAGAACCGGGCCGGGGCCATCGAGATCTTGATGCCGACCATACAGCCGTCGGATCTGTGGAAGGAAAGCGGCCGCTATGACGATTACGGCAAGGAAATGCTGCGTATCGAGGACCGGATGGAGCGCGAAATGCTCTTCGGTCCCACCAATGAGGAGATGGTCACGGATATCTTCCGATCCTACGTGAAATCCTACAAGGACCTCCCGCTCAATCTCTACCACATCCAGTGGAAGTTCCGTGACGAGCGCCGCCCGCGTTTCGGCGTGATGCGCGGCCGCGAATTCCTGATGAAGGATGCCTATTCCTTCGACCTCGACTACGAGGCCTCGAAGGCAGCCTATAACCGTATGTTCGTCTCCTATCTCCGCACCTTCGAACGCTGCGGCCTGAAGTCGATCCCGATGCGGGCAGACACCGGCCCGATCGGCGGCAACCTCAGCCACGAGTTCATCGTGCTCGCTGAAACGGGCGAGTCGGAAGTGTTCTGTCACCGCGATTTCGAGCGCTTCGATGTGCCTCCCGCCGATGTCGATTACAACGACGATGCCGTCATGGCTTCGATCGTTGAAAAGTGGACGACTCCGTTCGCGGCCACCGACGAGATCATGGAAAAGGAAGAATGGGCTCAGGATGCCTGGAAGGCGCTTGGCGACGATGCCAAGGTGTCGGCTCGCGGCATCGAGGTCGGCCACATCTTCCATTTCGGCACCAAGTATTCAGAGCCGATGAATGCTTATGTTCAGGGGCCTGACGGCAAACAGCATTTCGTCTCCATGGGCTCCTACGGCATTGGACCGTCGCGCCTGCTCGGCGCCATCATAGAAGCCTCCCACGACGAGAACGGGATCATCTGGCCGAAGAACGTGGCGCCATTCGACATCGGGCTTATCAACATGAAGCCGGGAGATGCGGGCTGTGACGCGGCCTGTGAGAAGCTCGAGGCGGCGCTGGAGAATGCCGGGCTCGAAGTGCTCTACGATGACACCGATGAGCGGGCAGGCGCCAAGTTCGCCACCGCGGATCTGATCGGACTGCCGATCCAGGTCATCGCCGGGCCGCGTTCGGTTGCCGAGGGCAATGTCGAGATCAAGATCCGCGCGACGGGCGAGCGCGAAACCGTTTCCATCGATGACGCCATCAACCGTCTCGCGCAAGGCCGCTAGGGCAAGCTCCGTCCAAAGGACACTGAGATGAACGATCCTGACGCCAGCCTCGCTCCATCCGCCACCGCATCGGCCGCCAGGCCTTTCTCTGCGTTCGAACGGATGGTCGCCTGGCGCTATCTGCGGTCCCGCCGCAAGGAGGCGTTCATTTCGGTGATTGCCGGCTTTTCCTTTGTCGGCATCATGCTGGGGGTTGCGACGCTGATCATCGTCATGGCGGTGATGAACGGCTTTCGCGGCGAACTGATCACCCGCATCCTCGGCATCAACGGGCATATGATCGTGCAGCCGATCGACCGGCCGCTCGATGATTATGCGGCGCTGGCGGCGCGGCTGAAGGGCGTGGACGGTGTTGTGAACGCCATCCCGATGGTCGAAGGCCAGACGCTTGCCTCAGGCGTCGGTGGTGCAGGGACCGGCGCGCTCGTGCGCGGAGTGAGTGCGGAGGACTTCCAGTCGATGGACATCGTCTCGCAGAACATCCGCTCGGGCGATCTCGTGGGGTTTATTGCCGGGGAGGGTGTGGCCATAGGATCGCGCATGGCGCAGTCGCTGGGCTTGAGCGCCGGCGATCTGATCACGCTTGTGGCGCCCGAGGGCGACGTGACTCCGTTCGGAGTGACGCCGAGGGTGAAGGCCTATCCGGTTTCCGCGATTTTCGAGGTCGGCATGTCGGAATACGATTCGGCGATACTGTACATGCCGCTTGAGGAGGCGCAGCTCTATTTCAATGCCGAAGGCGTGGTGCAGTCGATCGAGGTGTTCGTCCAGGATCCCGATGACATTGATGCCATGCGGCCGTTGATCGAAGCCGCCGCCGAAAGGCAGATCTTCATCACGGACTGGCGGCAGCGCAACCAGACCTTCTTTTCGGCGCTTCAGGTGGAGCGCAATGTGATGTTCATGATCCTGACGCTGATCATTCTGGTGGCGGCGCTCAACATCATCTCGGGGCTGATCATGCTGGTCAAGGACAAGGGACGCGACATCGCGATCCTCAGGACAATGGGCGCGTCCTCGGGGGCGGTGATGCGGATTTTCTTCATGACCGGGGCGGCGATCGGGGTCACCGGCACCATCGCCGGGTTCCTCCTCGGCGTCGTGGTGTGCCTCAATGTCGAGCGGATCCGGCAGTTCTTCTCCTGGCTTTCGGGAACGACGCTGTTCAATCCGGAACTCTATTTCCTGAGCCAGCTGCCGGCAGACATGGACAGCGGCGAAACCATGGTGGTGCTTGTGGTGGCCCTGGCCCTGTCCTTCATCGCGACGCTGATCCCCTCATGGCGCGCCTCGCGGCTCGATCCTGTTCAGGCGCTGCGCTATGAGTGACGTTTCAGGCAATTCGGGCGGACCTGTTCTCGAACTGGTGAATGTGGACCGCCATTTCCTCCAGGGCGACAACCAGCTGTCGATCCTCAGCGGCGCGAATTTCGTGCTGCAGCGCGGCGAAACGGTTGCGCTTGTCGCGCCTTCGGGAACGGGCAAGTCCACGCTCCTGCATCTGGCCGGTCTGCTTGAACGGCCCGATGATGGCGAGGTCATCGTCAATGGCGAGACCTGCGGGCAGCTTCCCGATGACCAGCGCACCGCGATCCGGCGCACGGAAATCGGTTTCGTCTACCAGTTCCATCATCTGCTGCCGGAATTCTCGGCGCTCGAAAACATCATGATGCCGCAGTTGATTTCGGGGCTGTCCAAGGCGGAAGCGCGGGAACGGGCCGCGCAATTGCTCGATTACATGCGCATCGGTCACCGCGCCGACCACCGGCCGTCCGAACTTTCGGGCGGCGAACAGCAGCGCGTTGCGATTGCCAGGGCAGTGGCGAATGCGCCGCTCGTTCTGCTCGCCGATGAACCGACCGGCAACCTCGACCCCGAAACCGCGGGTTACGTGTTCGAGGCGCTTGATGCGCTCGTGCGCCAGTCAGGGCTTTCGGCGGTGATTGCCACCCACAACCATGATCTGGCAAGCCTGATGAACCGCCGGGTAACGCTGGATGACGGCAAGGTGGTGGAGCTTTAGAGCGCACGTCGAAAGCTTGCTCCCTGTCTCGACGGTCCCGGTTTCAGCTATTCGCTCTCTTGAAGGCCGCGGCTTTTGCCTCTAGATTTCGAGTGTCGTCGGAGGCGACAGCCGGGTCCGCGGAAAGCCCCAGTGGCACCTTCTTTTGCCAGTGCCGATCAATTTCGGTTTTTTCTCATGCCCGAAAAGCGGACCGGGGCGGAAGAGAGAGACCGATGACGACTCCCAACCCCGACAAACTGCGCAAGCAGGCCAAACAGCTTCGGAAGCTTTTTCTCGCCGGAGACGTGGAAGCCAAACGCCGCGTTGACGCGGTGCTGCCGGATGGCGAACTGCCCGGCCACAGCGCCGCTTTGCATGTCATCGCCTGCGAGCACGGGCATGAAAGCTGGCCAAAGCTGAAACTCGATTTCGAATTGCGGTCGATCGACCGAGGTCAGCGCGCGGCCCGTCTCAGGTCTGCGCTCTTCAATGGCCAGCATTGGATCGTTGATCGCATTCTGACCGAAACGCCCGACCTCGCACATTCGGATTTCGGTCTGCAATGCGCGCTCTATGACCTTGATGCGGTGCGCAGGCGGCTTGCCATAGACCAGGAGTTCGCGGTCAGGGCTGTCGAGGGGAGGCGGCCGCTTTTGCACCTCGCCTTTTCAAGGCGGTTCGAGACCCTGGAGGGCGGGCGGGAGCTTTCGATCGCCGTGGCACAGGCGTTGGTCGATGCCGGGGCCGATGTGAACGATTCCTATGCCGGAGCGAATGATGACGAGCACCCGCTGTCGGCCCTTTACGGGGCGCTCGGCCATGCGCGCAATCTCGGTCTTGCGGAATGGCTTTTGGAAAACGGTGCAAGCCCGGATGACAATGAAAGCCTGTATCACGCCACCGAGATGGAAAGCCTCGAGGGTCTGAAGCTCCTTATGCGCTACGGCGTAAGTACGGAGGGGACCAACGCGCTGCCGCGCATGCTCGACTTCAACAAAGCGGAGGGTGTTCGGCTTCTGCTCGAATATGGAGCCGACCCGAACGAGGGGATCGCGCCGCACCCGTCCGGCGAGCCAGGCTTCGTGATTCCGGCGCTGCACCAGGCGGCCCGTCGGCACTGCAGCGGTGAGATCGTCCGGCTGCTGCTGGCACACGGGGCGGACGGCACCAGCCTTTACAACGGGCATTCAGCCTATGCGCTTGCACGAATTTACGGCAACGGGGCTGCCGCAAAGGAACTGGCGCGGGCAGGGCAGGCGACCGCACTCTCTGCCAACGAGGAACTGCTGGCGCAGGCGGCCGAGGGAAAAGTGTCAGGAGCCCTGGACGTGCCCGCGCTCAGCGAGGAATCTCGACGGATCCTGTGCCGCCTGCTGGCGCTGCCGGGAGAAACCCGGATGGATCACATGAAATGCCTGGTCGCCGCCGGCATGGATCCGGACTGGACGGAGGAAATGGGATTGCCACCGGTGCAGATCGCCGCCTGGGAAGGGCGAAGCGACGCGCTCGCCTGGCTTCTGACGCTTTCCCCGGACCTTGCGCGCCGGAACCGCTATGGCGGCGACATCCTCGAGACGGTGCTGCACGGTTCGATGTTCAGTCCGAACCGGAATGCCCGCGACCACATGGAATGCACCCGCCTCATCCTTGAAGCCGGTGTTGCCGTCCCGACCGCCCTGATCGGTTCCGCAGGGTCGGAGGACGTCGCGGATTTCATCGAAAGCTGGACAGAAGCACATCCTGACAGGATTGCTGGCTGACCAGGCTTCCGGATTGCACATCGCCATGTGCGCCCGCCCGGGCCGGTGCCGGCGCACTGGTCGTCCTGCCGGTCGATGAAACATCGGCAAAGTCGATGCCGTAATTGACCGCGACAGCCCCATCGCTGCAGCATCAAGTGGTGTGGTAATGAAGGGTCCCGCTGCCTGAAACCTTGCTTACACTCCCCCCAATGCCGAGGCCCATGAAGCTGCCAATCTGTGAGCCACTGGGTTGGTAAAGGTTTATGCTGGCTTCGGTGTCACCGCCTCCCACGGCTTCCATCTGGAAGTCACAGTCTTCCCCGTCGAGTGTCGAAGGATCAACCAGAAAGTATCCGGCGACGGTCGCGGAAAAGACCGATACTGTCCAATCCGGACCGCCGGAAGCATTAAAACTCACAACGCTCACCGGCAGGATATCTACGGAGAGATTCAGGGTCCACCAACCGAGCCCCACCATGGACAACAGTCCGGCGCCATCCCAGGATGTTTGCTCCGAAAGCTGCAGCACATGTTGATTGGCATGTGTAAATGGGTGATCCGGCTTCATCTGCGCGAATTTTTTGATCCGCTCAATCGTATTGTTGCGATTTTCCAACGCACGCTTTTGGAGGTATTCGAGTGTTGCCTGGTTTGCCTTGTCAATAAATCTTTCAGGCTTCGTCATTTTAGTCCCCTCTTGCTTCAGGTTGTAGCCAATATAATATTCTTGAGGGTTGACGATCATATTGTTGAATAAAAATAATTCTACGTAAACTAAAAAGTGTATCAACAAGGAATATATACTATTATCGTAAGTTTTTCAGTATTTTAGTGATACGTGACAATTAGATCATGGCTTCAGTCCAATTAATGCATTTGTGTAGATGGATTGGTTCGGGGTTGTCATCGCGAGATAAGTTATCGCAGTGGGGCCATGCAAAAAGGGCACGGCGATTTGCGCCATGCCCTTCGATAAGTGTCATGCCCGTTTCTTTTAGCGCAGGCGTTTGGCCGCGACCGCCGGGACCAGTTCGCCGGCGAGGCGGCGATCCAGGTAGTCCTCGCACTCACCGATCAGTTCATCGACCTTGCCGCCGAAGAAATGGTTGGCGCCGGGGATCGTCTTCTGGGTGATGAGGATGCCCTTTTGCTGCTTGAGCTTCTCGACGAGGCCGTTCACGTCCTTTTCTGGCGCCACGCGGTCGGCGTCGCCATGAATGATGAGGCCGGACGACGGGCAGGGCGCGAGAAACGAGAAATCATAGGTGTTGGGCTGCGGCGCAATCGAGAAAAATCCCTCGATTTCCGGGCGGCGCATGAGAAGCTGCATGCCGATCCAGGCACCGAAGGAGTAGCCGGCGACCCAGCAGCTTTTGGAATCCGGATGCAGGCTCTGCACCCAGTCCAGCGCGCCCGCCGCGTCGGAAAGTTCGCCCGCGCCGTGGTCGAATTCACCCTGGCTGCGACCGATCGAGCGGAAGTTGAAGCGCAGGGTGGTGAAGCCGCGCTGCTGGAACATGTAGAACAGCTGGTAGACGATCTGGTTGTTCATGGTTCCGCCGAACTGCGGATGCGGATGCAGCACGATGGCGATCGGTGCGTTCTTTTCCTTGCCCGGCTGGTACCGGCCTTCAAGACGTCCGGCGGGTCCGTTGAAAATCACTTCAGGCATGCGTACTCCATGTGCGGGCTCGGCTCTTGCCCAAAGCCGCCCAATCCGGGAGCTGGAGGCGGGTGGATATCGCATCCCCGCCCTTGACGGCGGCAGGACGGCTCCCTAGAACCTAGTTTAGAATCGTTCGAAACTGTAGGTGTTTCATTGAATGAGCGACTGTCTTATGGCATCGCGCAATGAAAATTCAAGGAAAATGAGCCCGCGGCCGCATTCGACGGGTATCAAATGACGAAGGGAACCATGTCCGCAAGCCGTCTCTATCTTGATCACAATGCCACAGCGCCGCTTCTGCCGGAAGCGCGCGAGGCTGTGATCGAAGCAATGGCGCTTGAGGGCAACCCATCCTCGGTTCATGCCGAAGGCCGCGCGGCGCGCGCGCTCGTCTCTCGCGCCCGCGATCACGTGGCAAGGCTCGCGGATGTTCCCCCGTCCCAGGTGACATTCACCTCCGGCGCAACGGAAGCGGCCAATCATGTGTTGACGCCGGATTACCGGATGGGGCGTGCGTCCGTGAATGTGTCGCGGCTCCTCGTTTCGGCGGTCGAACACCCGGCTGTGCTGGCGGGCGGGCGATTTGCGGCCGACCAGATCCGTGTCCTTGGCGTCGATGCAAATGGTCGTCTGGACCTCGATGCGCTCGAACAGGCGTTGTCGGATCACGATCAGTCGACCGGGCAGGTGATGCTGGCCCTGCAATTTGCCAACAACGAAACAGGCGTGATCCAGCCGGTTCGCGAAGCAGCAGATCTGGTGCGGTCGCATCAGGGCCTGATGATGGTGGATGCGGTGCAGGCTCCGGGCCGACTGCCGATTTCGCTTTCAGGTTTGGGCGCTGATTTCCTCATCCTGTCGGCACACAAGATGGGTGGACCGAAGGGTGCCGGGGCACTGGTCAGCGCCGGTGAGACACTCATGCCGGCGCCGCTTGTCGAAGGTGGCGGCCAGGAGAAGGGGCACCGCTGCGGCACCGAAAACCTGGCTGCGATCGCCGGTTTTGGCGCGGCTGCAGCTTCGGCGGTGACCGGACTTGACCGGATGCCTGCTGTGGCCTCGCTGCGCGACCGGATGGAACACGGCATGCGCGAAGCCGCACCGGACATCCTTGTGCATGGCGATGGCGTCGAGCGGCTGGCGAACACCAGCTTTTTCTCCTTGCCCGGTCTCAAGGCTGAAACCGCGCAGATTGCCTTCGATATGGAAGGTGTTGCGGTCTCCGCCGGCTCGGCCTGTTCATCGGGCAAGATCGGCGAGAGCCATGTGCTGGCGGCCATGGGAGCTGATGCGGCGCTCGGTGCGATCCGCGTCAGCCTCGGGAGTTTGCAGACCGAGGAAGACATCGACCAGTTTCTCGATGTTTTCCGGCGCATCAACGGCCGGCGGCTGCACCGGCAAGCCGCGCAAGCGGCTGCGTGATGCGGGAACTGAAGTTTCGTTCGCGGGTTTGATTTATTCGCGGACGGTGTGGCGTAGACATACGTCTCGCACTACATAGGGGATGGGTACGACCTGTATTCATCACACGACGTTAACAAGCTGCCGGCCTTGACCCGGCGAGATTGGAGAGCGCCATGCCTGCGGTGCAGGAAACCATTGACCAGGTCCGTCAGATTGACGTGGACCAGTATAAATACGGTTTTGAAACCGTTATCGAAAGCGATACGGCGCCCAAGGGGCTGAACGAAGACACTATCCGGATGATCTCGGCCAAGAAGAACGAGCCCGAGTGGATGCTTGAGTGGCGTCTGGACGCGTTCCGCCGCTGGCTCACTCTGGAAGAGCCTTCCTGGGCCCGCGTCGACTACCCGAAGATCGACTTTCAGGACATCCATTATTACTCGGCGCCGAAGAGCACGGCGGGGCCGAAGTCGATCGATGATGTCGATCCGGAATTGCTGCGCGTCTACGAGAAGCTCGGCATTCCGCTTCGCGAACAGGAAATTCTCGCCGGTGTTCAGCAGTCGAAGATTGCGGTCGACGCGGTTTTCGATTCCGTGTCGGTGGTCACCACCTTCAAGGAAGAGCTCTCTAAGGCCGGCGTGATCTTCATGTCGATCTCGGAAGCCATGCGCGAATATCCGGATCTGGTGAAGAAATATCTCGGCACCGTGGTCCCGGTGACCGACAACTACTACGCCACGCTCAATTCCGCGGTGTTCACCGACGGCTCGTTCGTGTTCGTGCCCAAGGGCGTTCGCTGCCCGATGGAACTGTCGACCTATTTCCGCATCAACGAGAAAAACACAGGTCAGTTCGAACGCACCTTGATCATCGCAGAGGAGGGGGCTTACGTCTCCTATCTTGAGGGCTGCACCGCGCCGCAGCGCGACGAGAATCAGCTGCATGCGGCCGTGGTCGAGCTGGTCGCGCTCGATGACGCGGAAATCAAGTATTCGACGGTGCAGAACTGGTATCCCGGCGACAAGGACGGCAAGGGCGGCATCTACAATTTCGTCACCAAGCGTGGCGATTGCCGTGGCAAGAATTCCAAGATTTCCTGGACCCAGGTCGAGACCGGTTCGGCGATCACCTGGAAGTACCCTTCCTGCATCCTGCGCGGCGACGGCTCGCGCGGAGAGTTCTACTCGATCGCCGTGTCGAACGGTTATCAGCAGATCGATTCGGGCACCAAGATGATCCATCTGGGCAAGAACACGTCGAGCCGGATCATCTCCAAGGGCATTTCCGCGGGCAATTCATCCAACACCTATCGTGGTCAGGTCTCGGCCCACCGCAAGGCGGAAAATGCGCGCAACTTCACCCAGTGCGACAGCCTGCTGATCGGAAACCAGTGCGGGGCGCATACGGTGCCCTATATCGAGGCCAAGAACTCGACGGCCCAGTTCGAGCATGAGGCGACGACTTCGAAGATTTCCGAGGACCAGCTGTTCTACTGTCTGGCCCGCGGCATTCCCGAGGAAGAAGCCATCGCGCTGATCGTCAACGGCTTCGTCAAGGAAGTGATCCAGGAACTGCCGATGGAGTTCGCCGTTGAAGCCCAGAAGCTGATCGGCATCTCGCTCGAAGGCTCGGTGGGATAACGGTCGTCGCAGCGGGAGACCGGCGGGAGCGCTTCAATGGGTTTCGATCTCACAGCCATTGCCTGGTACGCGGTCATCTGCGGTGTGCTTTCGGCACTGGCTCCGAGCTTCGGAGGCCGCCCGGTCAGACTGGCCATCGGTGGTCTGGTGGGGATTGTAGCGGCCACCGCGCTTCCGGTTCTCAGAGGATTTTTCGGGCTTTGAATTGAGCGCCCAACCGGTCATCGCCGGGATCGACTTACAGACATTCGTATTCAGGAACAAACACAATGCTTGAAATCAAGAACCTTCACGCCCGGATCGCCGAAGACGGCACGGAAATCATTCGCGGCCTCAACCTGACGGTCAAGGCAGGCGAAGTGGCAGCCATCATGGGGCCGAACGGATCCGGCAAATCCACCCTGTCCTATGTGCTGGCAGGCCGCGAGGACTACGAGGTGACAGAGGGTGATATCCTCTACAATGGCGAGAGCATTCTTGAGCTTGACCCCTCCGAGCGTGCGGCCAAGGGCATTTTCCTTGCCTTCCAGTACCCGGTGGAAATTCCCGGCGTGGCGACCATGCAGTTCTTGAAGGTGGCCATGAACGAGCAGCGCAAGGCGCGCGGTCAGGAAGAGCTCAAGACCCCCGAATTCATCAAGCTGGTCAAGGAAGCCGCCGCCAGCCTGCAGATAGATCCGGACATGCTCAAGCGTCCGCTCAATGTCGGCTTTTCCGGCGGCGAGAAGAAGCGCGCCGAGATCCTGCAGATGAAGCTGCTGGCGCCGCAGCTCTGCGTGCTCGACGAGACCGACTCCGGCCTCGACATCGATGCGTTGAAAATCGTTTCCGACGGCGTCAACGCGCTTCGTTCGCCCGACCGTGCGGTGGTGGTGATCACCCATTACCAGCGTTTGCTCGAGCACATCGTGCCCGACACCGTGCACGTGCTCTACAAGGGCCAGGTGATCAAGACCGGCGACAAGGATCTGGCGCTCGACCTCGAGGCCAACGGTTACGCCGGGATTATCGAAGCGGCCGCGTAAGCGGATCGCCGACGGAGATTTGACGGGCCGCAAGGCCAGGAGAGACAGGCATGAACATGCAGACAAAACCGCCCCGGACCGCTGCCGAACAGGCCCTTGTCGACAGTTTCGCCCAGAAGCTGGGTGATCTGCCCGGCGATGCGCAGGTCACGACGGCGCGCGACGCGCTGCTCTACGATATCGCCGAAGATGGCCTTCCGACGCGGCGGATCGAAAGCTGGCACTATACGGACCTGCGCAACCTGTTGCGCGAAGTTCCGGCTCCGGGACCGAACGCCGCCGCCGAGGCTGCGCCGCTGGTCAGCGGAAGCCTGGTCCTGCCGGTGATTCAGGGGCAGGGCGCAGAAAAATCCGCGCCCGACGGCATGGATCTGGTGCCCTTCATGGACCTTCTGGTGTCCGGCGAGGCTGCCAAGATGCTCAAGCCGCGCGGCAGCGATGATCTGATCGGCCGGCTCAACGGCGCTTTCGTTGCTGACGGATACAGCTTCAAACTTAATGCCGGAACCAGCCTCGACGGCCTTGTGGAGCTTCAATCGGTTCAGGCCGGGGGGCAGGCGCACAATCGTTTCATGGCGGAATTCGAAGCCTGCTCGAAGGCCATGGTGGTCGAACGGCATCTGGGTGATGATGCTCATGCGGGGCTTTCGAGTTCCGTAAGCACGCTCGACCTTGCAGATGGCGCAGACGTCACCTGGGTCATCGTCCAGCAGCACGGCAGCGCGGACCAGCACCTCGGTCAGTTGAACGCGCGACTGGGCGCGGATGCCAAGCTCAGGATCTTCGTGATCAATGCCGGCGGCAAGCTGGTGCGCCAGGAGTTGCACGTCAATGTTCGCGGGGAGGGCGCGCATCTCGATCTGCGGACCGTCAACCTTCTTGCCGGGGACAGCCACACCGACGTGACACTGACGCTCGGTCACCGGGTGCCCCATACCACGTCGTCCGAGATTGTCCGCAATGTTGTGCTGGACCGGGCTCGGGGCGTGTTCCAGGGTCAGATCTGCGTAGCCCAGGAAGCGCAGAAGACCGATGCGCAGATGGCCTGCAACACTCTGCTCCTCTCCGATGACGGCGAGTTTGCCACCAAGCCCGAACTCGAGATTTTTGCCGACGATGTCGTCTGCGCCCATGGCGCGACGGTGATCGACCTCGATGAGGATCACCTGTTCTATCTGATGGCGCGCGGGATCTCGGAGAAGTCGGCTCGGTCGCTGCTGGTCAACGGTTTTGTCGACGAACTGATCGGTGAAATCGATAACGAGGAGCTTGTCGAGGTTCTGGAAACCCTTGTCGAACAATGGCTTGCCGACCATGCTTGATGCATCGAATCCAGCCTATGACGTCGCCGCAATTCGGGCTGACTTCCCGATTCTGTCACGCGAAGTGCATGGCAAGCCGCTGGTCTACCTGGACAACGGTGCGTCCGCCCAGAAGCCGCAAGCGGTGATCGACGCGATCACGCATGCCTATTCCAACGAATATGCCAATGTGCATCGCGGGCTTCATTTTTTGTCAAATGCCGCGACCGATGCCTATGAGGGCGCGCGAGAGACCGTCCGGCGGTTTCTCAACGCGCCATCGCCGGACAATGTGGTGTTCACGAAATCGACCACGGAGGCGATCAACACCGTTGCCTACGGGTACGGCATGCCCAATATCGGCGAAGGCGACGAGATCGTCATCACGATCATGGAGCATCACTCCAACATCGTTCCCTGGCATTTCCTGAGGGAGCGTCAGGGTGCGAAGATTGTCTGGGTCGGCGTCGACGACGAGGGCAATTTCGATCTCGACGATTTTCGCGCTGCACTCACGGAACGTACCAAGCTGGTCGCGGTCGTGCACATGTCGAACGTGCTGGGCACGGTTGTCGACGTGAAGGAAGTCTGCCGCATAGCGCATGAACGCGGCATCAAGGTTCTCATCGACGGCAGCCAGTCGGCTGTGCATATGCCGGTCGATGTTCAGGATATTGACTGTGACTGGTACGTGATGACCGGCCACAAGCTGTACGGCCCTTCCGGTATCGGGGTGCTTTACGGCAAGACGGATGCACTCAAGGCCATGCAGCCCTTCATGGGCGGCGGCGAGATGATCGTCGACGTGACCGAGGAGGGCGTGACCTACAACGATCCGCCGCACCGGTTCGAGGCGGGCACTCCGCCGATCGTGCAGGCCATCGGGCTTGGCGCGGCGCTCGATTACATGGACCGAATCGGGCGTGACCGGATCGCGGCCTATGAGGCGGAACTTGGCGCCTATGCGCAGGAACGGCTGTCCGCGGTCAACGCGCTTCGCCTGATCGGGAATGCGCCGGGCAAGGGCGCGATATTCTCCTTCGAGATCGAGGGTATCCATGCCCATGACATCTCGATGCTGATCGATCGCTCGGGCGTGGCCGTGCGGGCGGGAACCCATTGCGCACAGCCGCTGCTCAAGCGCTTCGGTTCAACGTCGACTTGCCGGGCGTCGTTCGCAATGTACAATACCCGTGCGGAGGTCGATGCGCTGACCGATGCGCTCGACAAGGCGCGGGCGTTTTTCTCGTAAAGGATTTGAGTCGATGAGCGATGCATCCGAAACCGACAACGCCGCCGGCACTGAATCGGCAATTCCGCGTGAAGAGCTTGCCCGGTTGAGCGACGATATCATTTCTGCGCTGAAGACTGTCTATGACCCGGAAATTCCGGCCGACATCTACGAGCTCGGTCTGATCTACAAGATCGATATCGAGGATGACCGGATGGTCAAGATCCTGATGACGCTGACTGCGCCCGGATGCCCGGTGGCGGGCGAGATGCCCGGCTGGGTTCACAATGCTGTCGCAACGGTCGAAGGCATTTCCGGCGTCGATGTCGACATGACCTTCGATCCGCCCTGGACGCCGGACCGGATGAGCGAAGAGGCGCAGGTGGCCGTCGGCTGGTACTGACCTGCCGATGGAACGGCAAGGCGCTTCCCTTCGACTCCTTGTTAACCTGATAAATCCACACTACATTCAGATCATGAGGCAGCGGGCCTTGAACCCGCCAGGCTTAAGGAGACGATGATGGGATTTGCCGTCATGACATTGACGCAGGCAGCCGCCGAGCGCGTCAAGACGATCGTCCGCAATCAGGATGATGCCGCGGGTATCCGCGTGAGCATCAAGAAGGGCGGTTGCGCCGGAATGGAATACGCCATCGACATGGCGACCGAAGTCAACGAGAAGGACGACCGCATCGAGCGCGATGGCGCAACGGTTTTCGTGGCGCCCGAGGCCGTGCTTTATCTGCTTGGGACCGAGATGGATTATGAAGTCACCAAGCTGCGCTCGGGCTTCGTGTTCAACAATCCAAACCAGACGTCGGCCTGCGGTTGCGGTGAATCGGTCGAACTGAAGCCCGCCGATCTGGCGCGGTTGGCGGAAGCCGGCAATCCGGTCGTTCGCACCGACTGAGCCGGATACCGCCGTTGGCAGATTGAGTCAGGTACCTGGCAATCTGAATCCTGAAATTCAGGCAAGCCTTTGATTTTTAATTTTATCTTTGCGTTGGCGTGCGGGTGTCTTGAGGCCTTGGTGCCGTAGAGCGTCTTCCTGCGCATGCCGGCTCAGGCTTGTGCCGGAAGTGATCTAAACGAAGACAATTTCCAGATTGTCGAGTGGCAGCCCCGTGACCATCGTCGACCATGTCTCGCCCTGTTTGACCGGGAATGCCCGTGTCACCGTTCCGGTGGTGACGATTTCGCCCGCTGAGATCGATGCGGCGTCTGGATCTTTCGCGATCACCTCCAGAGCATGGCGCAATGCTGCCAAGGGGCTGCCAAGGACATTGGCGCCGTGGCCGATGTCAATGGTTTCGCCATCGCGCGCGAGCTCTATTTGGAAGCTTTGCAAGGCTAATGGAAGCATCGCGCGGTCGTCATCCGTCACTTTCCGGCGCGGCCCGCACAGATAGGCGCCGTGCAGTCCAAAAGCTGCCACCGTGTCGGCAGCTTTGAACTTCCAGTCCTTGTAGAGCGAATCCACGATTTCGAAACCGTGCGCATACCAGGCAATCGCGCCGAGCAAGTCCTCGTCGCTTTCGGCGACGTGTGGCGCGCGGTGAAATCCGAAAGCAATTTCCGGTTCAATCCGCGGCTCGCAAAAGGGTTCAAGGAAGAACTTTATTTCCGCCGCCGAAACGTCGCGGAAAGTCGTGTCATACATGTAGCCCAAGATCGGGGCGTGCACGTCGTACTCGTCCCAGATGGTCCTGTTGGTGAAGCCGATTTTTCGTCCGATGACGCGCTCGCCTTCTTGCATCCGGAGATCCCTGATCCGCCGGCTGATCCTGTAGGCGGTTTCCAAAGACATCTCGTCGGGACCTGACCGGGCAATCGGCCGCCTGTCGCGGCGGGCCTGCATGATCTGGCGCGCTCGTTCCTCCTCCTCGGCCGGTGTCACCGCTTCAACTCCGCATCTTTTCGCCCGCCCGATCGAACGGCGGCTCAAGCGCGATGCGGGCAGGGCGGCGAATGCCGAGGATCTCTATTTCGAACATGCCGGTGTCGCCGTTTGTGGCAAGCGCCGCCGGGATATAGCCCTGTGCCATCGATGAACCGATGCTGTGGGCATAGCCGCCGGAGGTGATCCAGCCCACCACGCGCCAATCGCCGTCCCGCAACGTGCCGCCACCGGGCTTGGCAATTTCCTTGCCGTCGGCATCGAAACGGGGTGCGCCGTAGCCATGCGGATCCTCGACCGTACCGTAGTCCGCGTCGCCGACCTTCGCCCAGACCGGCTCGTCGCCCATCACATCGGCGTCGAGGGCATCCACCAAGAAGGAGGTGCGCATGAGCTTCGGGCCGTCGGCCTGTTCCTTTGCGGCGGCCTCACGGCCGATGAAATCATTCTTCGAGAGCTTGATGAAGCGGTCCATGCCCGCTTCAAAGGGGCCGTAGATCGGCCGGAGTTCACGGAACCAGGTGGGGAAGTTCTTCTCGAGCCGCATCGACAGAAGCGCGCGCATGCCGAAATCGACGATGCCGAACTCTTCGCCTGCCTGCTTGATGCCGGCATAGACCCGGCGCTGATAGGCCGGTTCCATCCAGATCTCATAGCCGAGATCGCCGGTATAGGTGATGCGGTTGACGATGCAGGGGGCTGCGTTGACGTCCATCTCGCGCACATCCATGAACCTGAAGGCGGTGCCTGAGACATCCTCATCGGTGAGTTTTTCGAGCACCTTGCGGGCATTCGGGCCGGCTATCGACAGCCCGACCAGATTGATGCCGAGCCTGCGAATGGTGACCGAACCGTCGGAGGGCTGATGCTGTTCGAACCAGCGCATGTGGTATTTCTGAGCGGCGATCGATCCCCAGACCATGAAGCGCGCGGCGTCCATCTTCGCGATGGTGAAGTCACCGATCAGCTTTCCGGCCTCGTTGAGCATCGGGGTCAGCACGATGCGACCTGTCCTGGGCATGGTGTTGGTCATCAGGCGGTTGAGAAAGGCCTCCGCACCCTCGCCGGTGACTTCGTACTTGGCGAAGTTCGAGATCTCGGTCACGCCGGCGCTTTCTCGGGTGGCGCGGACTTCCCTGCCGATATGCTCGAAATCGTTGGAGCGGTGGAAGGACAGCACGTCGTGCGCTTCCTCGGCGGAGGGCGCAAACCACAATGGGGTTTCGAGGCCCCAGCTGTCGCCCATGACCGCGTGATTGTCGCGCACCATGATGTCGTAAAGCGGCGTGGTCTGCTGCGGTCTGGCGGCGGGAAGTTCCTCGTTCGGGAACGAGATCGAAAAGCGGCGGGAGTAGTTCTCGCGCACCTTGGCATTGGTGTAGCGCAGGGTTGCCCATTCACCGTAGCGAGAGACATCCATGCCCCAGATGTCTGCGCCGGGGTCGCCATCGACCATCCATTGTGACAGGGCCAAGCCGACGCCGCCGCCCTGGCTGAAGCCGGCCATCACACCGCAGGCGGTCCAGTAATTGGTCAGTCCCGGAACGGGCCCCACCAGCGGGTTCCCGTCGGGCGCGAAGGTGAAGGGGCCGTTGATGATCTGCTTGATCCCGGCGTTTTCCAAGGCGGGGAAGTGCCTGAAGCCGACTTCCAGCGAAGGCGCGATGCGGTCGAGATCCGGTGCCAGCAGCTCATGGCCGAAGTCCCAGGGGGTCTCGACCGGCGACCAGGGCTTGCAGGCCTTCTCGTAGGTTCCCAGCAGAATGCCTGAGCGTTCCTGACGGGTGTAGATTTCCCCCTTGAAGTCGATGACGCCGACCAGTTCGCGGCCCGTCCTGGCGTTGAAATCCAGCACCTCCGGCATGTCCTCGGTCAAGAGATACATGTGCTCCATGGCGAGGACCGGCAGTTCGAGACCCGCCATGCGGCCGACCTCGCGCGCCCAGAGACCGCCCGCATTGACCACGTGATCGGCTTTGACTGTTCCCTGTTCGGTGATCACGTTCCAGGTGCCATCGGCTTCCTGGGTGAGTTCCACAACGCGGTTTCTCAACACGATTTCCGCGCCGAGCTTGCGCGCGGCCCGGGCATAGGCATGGGTGGTGCCGGAGGGATCAAGGTGACCCTCCACGGGATCCCAAAGCGCGCCGACGAAATTGCTCTCGTCCATCAGCGGAAACATTGCCTTGGCTTCGGACGGGGTAATGAGTTCGGTTTCCATGCCCAGGTAGCGGCCCTTGGCATGAACCAGACGCAGGAAATCCATGCGCTCGGGCGTGTCGGCCATCATCACGCCACCGGTGAGATGCAGACCGCAGGACTGGCCGGAAAGCTCCTCGAGCTCCTTATAGAGACTGACGGTGTAGGCTTGAAGTTTTGCGACATTCGGGTCGCCGTTCAAGGTGTGGAACCCGCCCGCCGCATGCCAGGAGGAACCCGAAGTGAGTTCCGAGCGTTCAATCAGCATGACGTCGTTCCAACCGGCCTTGGCGAGATGGTAAAGTACCGAACACCCAACGACGCCGCCGCCGATTACCACTGCCCTGACATGCGATTTCATGGTCTGACCCCCAGTCTTGAATCGGCTGTCAGATTGCGAAATCGGAAGATGGTGCACAAGTGTCAGATGCGACACCGGGGCCGATTCCTTACGGCGCTCTGTTGCTATTTGAAATCAAGGCAATAGTTTTGGTGACTGGCCCTTATTTTAGATACAGTTTATGGGCTAGAAAGATTCAGGCCCTGTTCACCATGGGCTTGTAGATTGGATTTGATGAGACACGCGCCGGACATTGACTGTGTAGCGCGCGGCCGAAGCTGGCTGCGGGTGTCTCCGTGCGTCCGCAGTCTGCCTGCCGGTTTGCTCGCCGTTGCGCTGATCATAGCCCCCATGCCCGCCCATGCCTTCGAGGTATTCGGCTTCAAGCTGTTCGAAAGCGGGGAAGCCGACAGGATCGATATCGCCGATCCATTGGACTACTCCGTGACGCTGGAGCTGCGCGGTGGAGACCCCGACGGCAGTCTGAGAGCCGATCTGGAGGCCGCCTCGCAACTGGTTCAGGGTGAAGATAGGCCGGTGTCGGGCTCGGTCGGTCTGATACAGCGGGCCAATGGTGATTTCGAGCAGCTTGTCGCAGCCCTTTATGAAAACGCCCGCTATGCCGGTGAAGTCCGGATCATGCTTGACGGCCGTGACCTTGCGGATCTGCCTCCGGATGCCGATTTGCGCGGCCGGAGCCCTGTTCCCGTGCGCATCGAGATCGTGCCTGGATCCCCGTTCCGTTTCGGCCAAGTGGAGGTGCGGGATGCAAGAGGGCAGAGCCTCGACCCGGATGTCGAGGGATTTGCGACCGGGGAGATAGCCCGTTCCACCGCCATTCTCGACGCCGAGGAGGCCCTGATCAAGCAGCTCAAAGCGAGCGGTCATCCTCTGGCGGAAGTGGCAGGACGTGATGTCGTCGCCGACCATTCGAGCGATGTGATCGACGTGTCGCTGACGGTTGACGCGGGACCGGTCGCGCCATTCGGGCAGACGGCTGTCGACGGGGCGGAGTCGGTGGATGCCGACTTCATCGCGATGATGGCCGGTGTTCCCGAGGGTGAGCAATACGATCCGGAAACGCTCGCGGCGGCTGCCAGACGCCTGCGCGCGCTCGAAGTGTTTTCGAGCGTCACCGTGCGAGAGGGTGATGGGTTGTCTGCAAATGGGTCTGTGCCGGTCGACGTGACTGTGTCGGAGCGCAAGCATCGGTATCTGGGCCTTGGCGCGACCTACTCCTCGACCGACGGTGGCGGCCTGGAAGCCTATTGGGGCCACAGGAACCTTTTCGGACGCGCAGAGAAGTTCCGGATCGAGGGATCTGTCAGCGGTCTTGGCAGCACCAGTGAGGCCGAGGACATGACGTGGCGGGGTGCAGCCCTGTTCGAAAAACCGGGCGTTCTCGGCCCGGCCTCAAAATTCACCTCCCGGCTTGAAGTCGAGCAGGAGAATCCCGACGCTTTCAGGCGGTTTTCGGTGGTTGGCGCGGTCGGGCTGAGCTATGAGCTCACGCCGGAGCAAACGGTTTCGGGCGGCCTTGAGGTTGAATATGCCGAGACCACCGACAGTTTCAACGCGGACCTGGAAACGCTCACGCTCGCTATCCCGCTCGAATATGTCCGCGACACCCGCGACAGCAAGCTCAATCCGACTTCCGGGACGCGACTTTCGCTTCTGGTCGAGCCAGCGCACGAGTTCAATCGCGGGGCGACTTTTGTCAAACTCAGGGCTGAAGGCTCGGCTTACCGTGCGCTTGACGATGAAAAGCGGTTTGTGCTGGCGGGTCGCGTAGCAGCCGGTGCGATCTATGGCGCAAACCTCTCGGCTGTTCCGGCCAATCGCCGGTTCTATGCCGGCGGCGGCGGTTCGGTTCGCGGTTACGGTTTCCAGGATATAGGCCCGCGCGACGCCACGGGGAAACCCACTGGAGGCCTGTCGGTGCTCGAAAGCTCGGCGGAACTGAGGATCCGGATCACCGATACCATCGGTGTCGTGCCGTTTATCGATGCGGGCCTTGTCAGCGCCGGTTCCGATTTCTCCAATGCCCGCTTCAAGGCAGGCGCGGGACTTGGGCTGCGGTATCTGACCCCGTTCGGGCCGCTGCGGGTTGATGTGGCGCTGCCGCTCAACAAGGAAGCCGGAGATCCGGATTACGGACTCTATGCCGGAATTGGACAGGCATTCTAGGATGTCAGAGCAAGGCAAATCCAGGCGGCGGCCGGGCAGGGTCTGGCGCCTGTTGCGGTGGTTCGTCATTTTCTGTCTGCTCGTTACCGCTCTGGCGGTGTTTCTGGTCGCGACCGCGCCCGGCGGCCGGTTGATCGCCCTGACACTGAACCGGCTGGGATCAGGCACCGAGCGGAGTGTCGAGATAGACCGCATCGACGGGCTCTTGTCGGGCTCGACGCGTATCGGCCATGTGCTGGTCAAGGATGGCTCGGGCGAACCTTGGCTGCTGATCAAGGGCATCGATATCGACTGGTCACCGCTGGCTCTGATCTCCGCCGGCCTTGCGATCGACGATCTCAGCATCGAACGCATCGAGTTTGCCCGTCCGCCCGAAGGCTCGGATACCGAGGGTGAAGGCGGGGCCGGTTTCCAGCTGCCGCTGGCGGTCAATGTGAAACGTTTCACCGCGCCGGATATTCTGCTCGGGGAGGCCGTCGCGGGCCGTGTGGCGCGATTCGAAGCCAGCGGGAGCCTCGCCGTCGACGCCGCCGTGTCCACGGCCATGGTAGATCTCACGCTCAACAGGATCGATGGGGTCGGCGGTCAATTCACGATCGATGCCGATTATCTTGAAAGCGAGGAACGCTTCAACATCTCCGCCAATCTGAGCGAACCGGCCGGCGGAGTGACGGCGCATCTTCTCAACCTCTCACCTGACGATGCAATCAGCCTCTCAGTGACCACACAAGGCTCGCTTGACGACTGGCGTCTGGCGGTTGACGGCTCGATCAATGATGAAGCAGTGGCTTCGGCGAATTTGAAGGTTGTCGCCGGGGAGGCGGGTCAAGCGGTCTCCCTGGAGGCGGAAGGCTCGTTCGATCGCTTTCTGCCGCCTTCAATCGCCCAGCTTGCCGAGGGGCGTTCGGACCTGCTTCTCGAAGGGCTTATCGAACCGGATCAAACCGGCGCGGTGATCGATGTGTTTACCTACACCTCCACCCGGCTGACTGCCCAGGGCCGGGGACGGGTCGCGCGCGAAGGCGAGGTGAACCTGTCCGCCTCGGTGTCCCCGCGAACCAGCTCGGCAATGCTGGAGTTCGGCGAAGGTGCATCCGCCTTGCGGCTGTCGGTGCCGGAGGCCGAGATTCGCGTGTCGGGCAGCGCCCAGGAGGCGTCGGTGCGGCTGGTGACTTCGGTCGCCAATATCAGAGGCGCAGATTTCAGTGCCGACGATATTGCCGCTGTTGTGGACTTCGACCGCTTCTCGCTGGCAACCCGAAGCGGAGAGGGTCAGGTCGAGATCCGGGTCGGAGCGGTCGGCTCGGCCAATGATATCCTGGCGCGCGCCGTTGCCGGAGGTGTCGATGTCAGCGGCGATATCGCGCTGACAGAGGATGGCGCCGTCACGAGCGAAGAGCTTGCCATTCGGTCCGGAGTCGCGGATCTTGGCCTTGCCTCGCTCACACTTTCGCCCGCCGGCGATCTGAGCGTTCAGCTGTCGGGCACCATGCGCAGCGCCATTCTTTCCAGCCAAGCGGGATTGCTCCTGGGCGAGTCGGTCGATTTTTCCGCCGACGTGTCGCGAAGTGCCGCCGGGGCGTCTGCCGTGCGCGATCTCGTGATGACCTCGCCTCGGATCGAGGTCTCCGGGGAGGCGGAGATTGATGCCGAGGGCGAGATTGCGGCCGAACTTTCCGCCGTTCTCTCTGACCTTTCGGGACTTGGAGACGGCATTGCCGGCGGATTGCAGCTTGAGGCGGTGGTCAATGGAACGCCCCGGGCCCCGGCGTTTGACGTGGCGTTGACTGGCTCTGACCTGACCATACAGGGCCGGGACCTCTCGGATCTCCGGCTCGAGGCGGAAGGCGTGGCCGATCCGACGTCGCCCAGCGCCACGGTTTCGCTGAGTGGAATCCTCGACGGCCAGGCAATCGACGGTTCGGCGAAGCTGGGACGGGTCGACGGTGTGATCCGGGTTGATCCGCTGAGGCTTCAGGTGGCCGAAAACCTGATTTCGGGTTCCCTGGTGCTTGACGATGCCTTCCGCCCGATCGGAACAGTCGAACTTGAGCTTGGTGACCTTGCATCGCTGTCGGCGCTGGCCTTGCAACAGATCGATGGAAACGGTGGCGGTACGCTTGAATTCGACGTCCGTGATGGCGAGGCGGTGGCCGAAGTCGCGCTGCAGTTTCCGGCAATCACGCATCCGAATGCCGAGATACGCGATGCGCGTCTCGATCTGGTTGTTGATGACTATCTCGGTGCGCCGCGACCGACCGGGAGCGTGAATGTGGCATCGGTCCAGGCCGGAGCCAACGATGTGTCCGGGGTCAATGTGGAGTTCACGCAGAGCAGCGGATGGACCGAGTTCGACGCCGAGGCGCAGGCGGCCGGCTTCCCGGTGACGCTGGACGGCCGGGTAAGACCTGGTGATGCGGGAATTGAAATCGAGCTTGAGGCTGGCCGGACAAGCTACAAGGGATTGACGATCGCGCTCGGTGGACCGGCCCGCGCCGTGGTGCAGGATGGCGTGGCGCAGATCGAACGGCTGGTGATTTCGCCCGGTGGTGGTGGTGAGATTTCGGTCACCGGGACCGCCGGAGGAGAAAACCTCGTCATCAATGCGGCCGTGTCGGGCTTGCCTCTGGACCTGGTCAACGCGCTCGCGCCTGGGGCCGGCCTGTCGGGAACTGTCTCGGGAAGTGTCGCTGTGACGGGATCTCCCTCATCTCCCCGAATCCGCTACGACCTCAGGGGCAGCGGCGTGGGGGCCGCTGCGGCATCCTCGATCGCGGATGTCACGCTGTCGGTGGATGCATCAGGCGGATTCAGCGATGGGCGGCTCGATTTTGATGCGCGGGCAAATGGCGGCGGGCTGTCCTTTACCGTCGACGGCGGACTCGATACCGGCGGGTCACGGCAACTTTCCGTGCGGATCAACGGCACTGCTCCGTTCTCCCTCTTGTCGGCGCAGCTCGCGCAGCAGGGCATCGCCTTGAGCGGTGCGGCGAATGTGGATCTGACTGTCTCCGGAACACCCACTTCGCCTGCGATTTCAGGATCGATCACGACGTCGAATGCGCGTCTGGTTGATGCCCGGAGCGGGATCGCGCTCGAAAACCTCTCCGCTGATATCGGTGTCGGATCGGACCAGGCGACGATCCGCTCGCTGTCCGGTGAGTTGTCCGCCGGCGGACGCATCAGCGGATCGGGAACCATCGGAATTGCGCCGGGATCGGGCTATCCGGCCGATCTCACGCTCAAGGTCGAACGAGGCCGGTATGCCGATGGCCAGCTGGTGGCGACCCGCTTCGACGCGGATCTTTCGCTTTCCGGAGCGCTGGTCGACCGTCCGACACTGGGTGGGCTGGTGCGGCTGGACGAAACCACGATCTCCATCCCCGACACGTTGCCGACGTCGATTGCCCAGCTCGACGTGACCCACAGAAATGCGCCCGCCGCAGTCACGGCCCAGTCCGAACGGCTGTCTCCGGAAGAAAGCGGCAGTTCCTCAGGCGGACTGGGACTCGACCTCACTGTGCAGGCAAACCGGATCTTCGTTCGCGGACGCGGGCTCGATGCCGAACTCGGAGGATCGGTGCGGCTGAGCGGCAGTACCGGCGCTCCGGTCGCATCGGGGGGATTCGACCTGCTGCGCGGCCGGCTTACGGTGCTTGGCAAGAGACTCGATTTTGACCGCGGCAGACTGGGCTTTGCCGGATCCGTGGTACCGATCCTCGATTTTGCGGCCTCGACCCGCTCAGGGAGCACGACGGTTACCGTGCTGGTCACGGGCCCTGCCAACCAGCCACGTTTCAATTTCACCTCGAGCCCGCAATTGCCGGAAGACGAGGTGCTGGCGCAGTTGATTTTCGGTCGCTCGCTGGATGATCTTTCGCCCCTTCAGATCGCCCAGTTGGCCGAGGCCGCCGGGCAATTGACCGGCGTTGTCAGCGGCGGCGGCCTTGTCGAGCAGTTGCGCAGCGCAACCGGTGTCGACGACATCGACGTGCGTACGGACGACGAGACTGGCGAGACCTCGATCGGGGTGGGCAAGTATCTCAATGACAACACCTATCTGGGTCTGGAAAGCGGCGCGTCCGCCGGCTCGGGCAAGGCAACGATCGATCTGGATATCGGTCGCGGGATAAAACTGCGCGGTGAAGCCGATTCAAGTGGTGAGACCAAGGGCGGCATCTTCTTTGAGCGGGAATACTGAGCCGGACAGGGCCGCGGTGGCGGAAGTGGCCCGATGATATCCGGTCTCCGACCGGTTGATCGGGATGTTCACCGCAAATTGACCACGGATGTGGACAGTTCCGGGTGATTGCATCCGCGCGGCGATTGAAAATGGACCTCCATCGCCCCATTTCTGTGTCACACAGTCTGCTTCCAGCAAGGAGCTTCCATGACCAAGACATTCACAAAGTCCGATGATGCGATCGCAAGGCTGACGCCGGAGCAGTTCCGAGTCACCCAGCAGAATGGCACCGAGCGCCCGTTTACCGGAGAGTACAACGACAACAAGGCCGCCGGCATCTATGTCGACATTGTTTCCGGTGAGCCGCTGTTTGCCTCGTCGGACAAGTTCGAGAGCGGCTGCGGCTGGCCCAGTTTCACCAAGCCGATCGAGCCCGCGCATGTGACCGAATTGCGGGACACCAGCCACGGTATGGTTCGCGTCGAGGTTCGATCGAAATATGGCGACAGTCATCTCGGGCACGTCTTTCCCGACGGTCCGCAGGATCGCGGCGGGCTTCGCTATTGCATCAATTCCGCGTCGCTGCGGTTCATTCCGAAGGCCGAGATGGCCGCGGAAGGCTATGGCGACTATGTTGACCAGGTGGAGGATATCTAGATGAGCGAACGCGCAGTACTGGCCGGCGGTTGTTTCTGGGGCATGCAGGACCTGATCCGCAAGCTTCCAGGCGTTGAACAGACCCGTGTCGGCTACACCGGCGGTGACGTGAAGAATGCCACCTACAGGAATCACGGAACCCATGCAGAAGGGATCGAGATCGTCTTCGACCCCAACCGCATCAGCTATCGCGAGCTGTTGGAGTTCTTCTTCCAGATCCACGATCCGACCACGCGAAACCGGCAGGGCAATGACATGGGCATGTCCTACCGTTCGGCGATCTATTTCTGCAACGATCAGCAGCGCGCCACGGCGCTCGACACCATTGCCGATGTCAATGCCTCGGGAATCTGGCCCGGCAAGGTGGTGACGGAGGTCGAGCCGGTGGGAGATTTCTGGGAGGCCGAGCCCGAGCACCAGGATTACCTGGAGCGAATCCCCAACGGTTATACATGCCATTTCCCGAGGCCTGACTGGGTGCTGCCCAAGCGGGATGCAGCGGAATAGACCGGATGGCGGTTTACGGAGTTTGACGAATCGGGAGGCCGGCGAAAGCCGGTCGCTCGCTTTTTGAAAGCCGGTTCACGCCGGAGCGGAAATCAGGAGTGAGCATCATGGGATCTGCAGCGTTCAATTTCGACAACAGCTACGCACGCGATCTCGAAGGGTTCTACGTGCCGTGGAAGGGGGCCGAAGTGCCGGCTCCGAAGATGGTGCGTTTCAACAGGGAACTTGCCGGCGAACTCGGGCTTGATGCGAATGCCCTGGATACGGATGCGGGCGCCGCCATCTTTGCCGGCCACTCGTCGCCCGAAGGCGCTTCGCCGCTGGCCATGGCCTATGCCGGGCATCAGTTCGGCGGTTTCTCGCCGCAATTGGGCGATGGCAGGGCGTTGTTGCTGGGCGAGGTCATCGACCGCGACGGGATACGCCGCGACATTCACCTCAAGGGTTCGGGACGGACGCCGTTTTCGCGTGGCGGAGACGGCAAGGCCGTGCTCGGACCGGTGCTGCGCGAGTACATCATCGGAGAGGCGATGCACGCGTTCGGCGTGCCGTCTACGCGGGCGCTGGCGGCAGTGACGACCGGCGAGCAAATCATGCGGCAGAACGGGATGGAGCCGGGCGCCGTGCTGGCACGGGTGGCGTCAAGCCATCTGCGGGTCGGAACGTTTCAGTTCTTTGCTGCCCGTGGCGAGACCGACCGCTTGCGGCAACTGGCCGACTACGCGATCACGCGGCATTATCCGGAGCTTGCGCAGAAAAATGACCGGTACATTGGTCTTCTGACAGCCGTGCGCGACCGCCAGGCCGAATTGATTGTGAAATGGATGCATCTGGGTTTCGTGCATGGAGTGATGAACACCGACAACATGACGATTTCGGGCGAAACCATCGATTACGGGCCTTGCGCCTTCATCGATGATTATGATCCCGCCGCCGTGTTCAGTTCGATCGACAGCCAGGGGCGTTATGCCTATGGCAACCAGCCGAAGATCGCGCAATGGAACCTGGCGCGGCTTGCCGAGACGCTGCTGGACCTGATCAATCCCGACGACAGCGACGGTGCGGTCGCCCAGGCGAGCGAGGTGATCAACGGGTTTCCCGAGGTGTATGAGCAGGCATGGATTTCGGGCATGCGTGCCAAGCTCGGTCTTTCAGGGCAGGAGGAGCAGGATATCGAACTTGCAACCGGACTGCTGGCAGTGATGGAAACGCAGGCCGCCGATTTCACCCGGGTGTTCCGGAGCCTCTCCTCTGCAATCGAGGGGGACGCACCAGAGACGCGCGCACTGTTTGCAAATCCCACCGGCTTCGACATGTGGCTTGCTCAATGGCGTGCCCGGTTGGAACGCGACCCGATGCCTGAAAGCGAACGCCGCGCGGCGATGGACCGGTCAAATCCCGTCTACATTCCGCGCAACCACCTTGTCGAAGCGGCGCTCTCGGATGCGACCGACGGCGACCTCTCAACCTTCGAGCGGTTGATGCAGGTCTTGTCCGACCCGTTTACCCCTCGTCCCGGCTTCGATGTTTATGCGCTCGGCGCGCCTGGCGATTTCGGACCCTACACGACCTATTGCGGCACCTGATCAGGCTTTCAGCCAGCGTGGCGTGCTGTTTTTCAGCTGCGGGCAATCATCATCCCGGCTGCGATTGAAATCCGTTGTGGCTATCGCTGGACCTTGCCGGCATAGTCGTCCCTGTGGCAACTGAATTCCATTCGAATGCGAAACAGGGGCGGCGGCCATGGGGATCGAACTTGACTGGGTGGTGCTGGCCATCCTCGTAGCTTTTATCGTCTATTCGCTGCTTACCAATGCGGTCGACCGATCGCTGATCACGCTTCCCATCATCTTCATGTGTCTGGGGTTTCTGGTCTCAGACCCCCTGAACGCGGCCGCGCCGCCCGAAGTGCTGAACGAAGGCAAGCGATTGCTGGCTGAAATCACGCTTGTGCTCGTGCTGTTTTCCGATGCCTCCCGGGTTCAGTTTTCAAAACTGAGGCAGGACTGGGCCCTGCCGTTTCGAATGCTGCTGATCGGCCTTCCGCTTTCGATCGGGATCGGGACCATCGTTACCTTGCTGGTCAACCCGGCGGGAGGGATCGCCATGGCGCTGCTGACCGCTGCGGTCCTCTCGCCCACCGATGCTGCGCTCGGACTGCCGGTCGTTGCGAGTCCGGAGGTGCCGGAACGGTTGAGGGAGACCATCAATGTGGAAAGCGGCCTGAATGACGGTCTGGTTCTGCCGTTCGTGGTGCTTGGCGCGACCCTGGCCGCAGCCGGCGGGTCTGTGGCGCAGACGGATGGGTTGGCGCTGTCAGCGCTGTCGCAGATCGTGCTTGGCCCGCTGGCCGGGATCAGCGTGGGCTGGCTTGTGGCAAAGGGCATGGATTTTGCCCAGTCCCGCGATCTTACGGCGGAGGCTGCGGAGGGTGTGGTGTTCCTGGCCACAGCCTTTGCGGCCTATGTTGCGGCTCAGGTGATCGGCGGAAACGGGTTCATCGCCGCTTTTGTCGCGGGAATGGTGTTTGGCAACACCTACCGGAACGATATCCGGTTTGTGCATGAATTCATGGAAGGTGCAGGGCAGCTTCTCACAATGTCGGCATTTCTGGTCTTCGGCGCGCTTCTGTTGCCCGATGGGCTTGCCCATGTCACGCCGAGAGCGATGCTGATTGCGGTCCTGTTTCTCACCGTCGTCCGGATGGGATCAATCTGGCTGTCGCTGACCGGCAGCGGGCTCCCCAGCCGGGAAAAGCTGTTTCTGGGCTGGTTCGGGCCGCGTGGTCTTGCCTCCATCCTGTTCACGCTGGTGGTGATGGACGAATTCGACATCCCCGGAGAGGCGGAACTGCTGTCGTGCGTTTCCATGACCGTCGCCCTGTCGATCCTCGCGCACGGGCTTTCCGCCACACCACTCGCCAGTCGAATCGGCCGTTCGGGGCAGAGTGGCGATGCCGGAAAGACCGATTAACCGGTTGAACCAGAACTGTGGCGGGGCAATCTCTGCCCGGGCCTGCAGTCAGGCCTTTTTGAGAAACTCGGTGCGCAGCACCAGACCCTTGATCTTTTCGACCCGGCATTCGACCTCGTCCGGATTTCCCGTCAGGCGGATGCCCTTGACCAGCGTGCCGCGCTTGATGGTCGAGGAGGTGCCCTTGACCTTGAGATCCTTGATGACGGTCACGTTGTCGCCGTCATTGAGTTCGGTGCCGTTGCTGTCGCGCGTCGTGTCGCTCATGTCGTCCACATTCCCGTTGCTGAGGCCGGTGGTGTAGCCTCTCCAGGCGGCTTGGCAAAGGCTTTGTTTTTGCCCTTTGCCAGTCAGCGGGAATTTCCCGCGGAGACCTTTGACACATCCTTGTAACGGCCGCAGGCTAGGCATGGCGGACAGTCAACAGGAGAGTTTTCGCATGCCGTCCCCGATGATCCGCCTTGTCCTCGCCTTTACAGTTGTCGCAGGGTCGTCTGCAGCCCCGGCGCTTGCGTCCGAAGTGCAGGTCGGTCCGCGCCCGGCATTCCTGGTGGGCAAGATGGCTGAAGGCCCGCTCAAGGAAAAGCTTGCCGCCTGTGCGTCGCAACCGGTCGCGCGCACGCTGTTTTCGATCGGGCACCGGGGCGCGCCTTTGCAGTTTCCCGAACATACGCGCGAATCCTACGAGGCCGCGGCAAGGATGGGGGCCGGGATCATCGAATGTGACGTCACTTTCACAAGTGACAGGGAACTGGTCTGCCGCCACGCGCAGGACGATCTGCACACCACCACAAACATCCTCGCCACGCCGCTTGCGCAAAAATGCACGCGCGGTTTTACGCCTGCGGGTGAGGGCGGCGGTGCGTCCGCCGAATGCCGCGCCTCCGACATCACGCTCGACGAATTTCTCAGCTTGACGGGCAAGATGGATGCAGCCGACCGGACGGCCAAAACCGCCGGGGACTACATGGATGGCACGGCCGGGTGGCGCACCGATCTCTACGCCGCCGCCGGTGGCACGGTGATGACGCACAGCCAGTCGATCGAGCTCATCGGCGCGCTCGGGGCCAGGTTCACGCCTGAATTGAAAGCGCCGGTGGTCGAAATGCCGTTCGACGGCTTCACCCAGGCCGACTACGCTCAGAAGCTGATCGACGAATACAAGGATGCGGGCATTCCGGCTGCCGATGTCTGGCCGCAGTCCTTCAACCTCGACGATGTGCTCTACTGGATCGAGAACGAGCCCGAATTCGGGCGGCAGGCGGTCTTTCTCGATGGCCGCGCCGGTGGGGGCGGTCTTGATCCGGCAAGGCCGGAAACCTTCTCGCCCTCGATGACGGAGTTGAAGGCGCGCGGGGTCAACTACATTGCTCCGCCGATGTGGATGCTGATGACGGTGGAGGACGGCGCAATTGTTCCGTCGGCCTATGCCAGGGCAGCGCGTGCGGCAGGGCTTGAAATCATCGCCTGGTCGTTCGAGCGGTCGGGATCTCTCACCAATGGAGGTGGCTGGTACTACCAGTCCGTTGCCGATGTCATCGACAATGACGGACAGATGTACGAGGTGCTCGACATGCTGGCGCAGGACGTAGGCATTGTCGGCATGTTCTCCGACTGGCCGGCAACCGTGAGCTACTACGCAAGCTGCATGGGGCTTGAGTAGGATTTTCACGGAACGCCCGCGTGTTTTTGGCGCCCGGCCTGTCCCAGACGGCAGATGGACCTGAAAATCACCATCCGGGTGGCTGTTTGGCACGCTTGCGGCAAAGAGTCTGCATCAAATCGGCCTGGTGGGCTTGTGCTCAGCGCTCCGGACAGTCAGAACCGGTGTGGATCGCCGCATCTGGCGGCCTGCCGTTCAGGCATTGATCCCAACCCAGGATAAGACCGGTTTGAAAAAACAAGTACGCACGAGCTTCACCGACCGCCGCGAGGATGCGATGGAGGCCAAGAAGAAGCTTCTTGAAAAGATGAAGGCCGCGCCGAAGGCGGACGACCCTGAAGTGATTGCAAAGCGCGCCGAGCGCGAAGAGATTGCAAAGGCGCGTGAAGAACGCCGCGCCGAACGCGAGCGGATCAAGCTCGAGGAGCAGGAACGCAAGGCAGCCCAGGATGCCGCAGATGCGGAAGCCGCCTATGCCGCCGAACATGCCGACAGGCTCGCCCGCGAGGAAGAGGACAAGGCCCGTGCCGAACGCGCCGTCGCCGACATGGCGGCCATGAAGGAAAAGCGCGACAAGCGCTACGCGGCCCGCAAGGCGCGGAAGTAGGCTGACGGGCGAGGGGGCTTTCGCATCTCGCTGATCGCCTCCTCCTGAAAGTCCGTCGTCTGACATTTAACCTGCCGATGCGGTTACACCCGCGCGTGACCGGGATGACGGGGTGGTCGGGTCTGCCGAGTGACAAACGCCTCAGGCATTCGCGCCTGTTTTGCCGCTGCAATCGATCCGTCGGCTCGACCCAATTCTCTCGGTCGTCATCCTCGGCCTCCGAGCCGAGGATCCATTCCGTGATGCTGCAACCTGCGGTATCCTTTGCGGATGACGGGCTATGTTTACATGCTTGCCAGCCGGAAGGGCGGAACCATCTATATCGGCGTGACCAATGATCTGGGACGGCGGATTCCGGAGCATTCGGCGGGCACGGGGTCGCGCTTCACCTGCAAGTACGGTGTCCGCCGGCTGGTCTGGTATGAAGAGTATTTTGACATTCGTGATGCCATCCAGCGCGAAAAGTCGCTCAAGCGCTGGTCGAGGCAATGGAAGATCGATCTGATTGAAAGGGAAAACCCCGAGTGGGCAGAGCTGTTTAGAGGCACCGGGTGGTGACGGGCGATGCGGGTCGACTGTTTCTTTGGCTCGGCTCGGTCGATGTCTTGCGATGGTGCGTCAGTTGGATCGGCATCACGGAATGGATCCTAGGGTCAAGCCCTAGGATGACGAAGGGGGTGAGGTGATCCGCGATGCACGCCTCTGGCATTTGCACCAGTCTAGCCGTTGCAATCGGTCCACCTTGTCGGCTCTACGCTCACCGTCGTCATCCTCGGCCCCCGAGCCGAGGATCCATTCCGTGATGTTGATTCCGCACTTAGGCGGTGGACTCATAATGGCGCAGACGTAGCCTGATGCAAGCGAGTTTGGCCATTGCGAGGAATGTTGAGCCGAGCTTGTCGTATCGTGTGGCTATGCGTCTGTAATATTTGAGTTTGTTGAAGAACCGCTCGATCAGATTGCGCTGCTTGTAGAGCCATGGCGAGAAACAGATCGGGCTTGCTCGGTTGGATTTCGGCGGGATGTTTGCCCAAGCGCCTTGCCTGGACACCAGATCGCGCAGCCAGTCGGCATCATAGGCCTTGTCGGCAAGCACCATCCAACCTCTTCCGATGCCCTCCAGCAATCCGGCCGGGGCCTGTATGTCATGGGTCTGGCCTCGTGTGATGGTGAGCTTCACCGGCAGGCCGTTGCCGTCCGTCAGAGCATGAATTTTTGTAGTGAGACCACCGTGGCTTCGTCCAAGACATCTATCCGGGTGGCTTTTTTTAAAGTTGCTGCAGAATGATGAACACGCACTGACGTGCCGTCGATCATCCGCACGTCCCCATCGTAAGCCTCTGTAATCGAATCCATGATCCGGTCCCAGACGTCAGCCTTGGTCCAGCGCCGGAAACGGTTGTAGCAGGTTGTGTGCGGACCATAGCGCTCCGGTAGGTCGCGCCATGGCGACCCGGAACGCAACACCCAAAAGATGCCGTTCAGCACGCGACGGTCATCGACTCGCGGCACACCGCGGGGCTTGTTGGGAAGAAGCGGCGCGATCACACGCCATTCGAATTCGGTCAGATCATAACGGCTCATCAATACCTCCAGCCCGGAGGTTGAATCACGAAGCTGACATTCAGTGAACTCTGTTTATGAGTTCACGGCCTAGATCTATTCGCTGCTCAAATCGGACTTAATCGGAATTCCCCGTTTCTTAGCCTCGCTCAGGAAGTCGACAGCGTTTTGCGGAAGTTTGCGTTTTTGTCCCGCTTTTTTCCTTTTCTCACGGTCTAGTTCTTCAATTCGTATCGCTGCCGAATGGCGACTTACACCAAAATTGTTCTGGATATCGTCAGCGGTGTTGAATTTTTCAGCAAGGTCTGTTGGCATCAGAAAAAGCGAGGCAAATGCATTCGCCTCAGATTCTTGGGTTTTTGTGAACGGGTCACGATACATTGATGGGTCATTTGAGCGGGCTGTGTAGGCCGTGTGGCCAAGAAAAAGGTGCCCAATTTCATGGGCCACCGTAAACCTCGCTCGTGGATCTCCGTTTACAAGCGCTTGCCAAATACTCTCTCGTATCGAAATGTGCTTGCATTCAGTATCCGCAAATGCTTCGGCATTTGGCATTGCGCTGTCAGGCAATCTAACTATCTGAAATGTTGGAAATATTGATCTCAGTCGAGGGAATACGACGTTGAAGAAATCGACAAAGCAGACATCGCCAAGCTTGAGGCGGCTCCTCACCGTTTCAGATGTCTCCTTGATTTGTCGCATGCGGTATTCAGGTATTTGCATAGCAATTCCTCGACGTAGTTAGCGCATTACGCGCAGCGGTTTCGTTTCCCCCTTCATTTTTGCACCAGCCCGGAGCTTGCGCCCCGGGCTTGATCTCTTCGGTTCAATCAGACCTTACGAACACCCACTCGTCGATCCACACGTGTCGCACTTCTCGCAGGTGCCGTTCCTGACCATGGTGAAGTTCTGGCATTCGGAGCACATGTTGCCGGTGTAGCCCTGCATGATCGATTTGGCGCGGCGGTCGGCCTCGAGCTTCTTGGCTTCGGCGGCGTCGGCCTTGGCGGATTTCGCGTCGTCGGCGGCATCGTCGGAGAACAGGGTTTCCTCCATCTCGATTTCGGCCGCCAGTTCCTCGGCGCGTTCCTCGTAGTCGCGCTTGAACGCCGTGGCGCCATCGGTCGCGATTGCCTCCGGCTCAGACTTGACCGCCAGATTGCCCGATCCCTTGCCGGGGAAGGAGGCCGTGATCACCGAGGCTCCGGATGCGGGCTTGGCGGGAGCTGCCTGGCCCTTGGGCTCGGCGGTGCCGCCTGCATTGCCTGCCGTTCCGGCGCCGGTGACGACTTTGAGCGATGCGCCGCGGGTCAGACCCTTGGAAAAGGGCTGCGCCTTGCCTTCCGAAATCCCCTTGCCGAGTGCCGTATTGGTGAAGTCGGATGTGTCGACATGGGCCAGATCGTGGCGAGCGAGGTAGGACACGGCCAGTTCGCGGAAGATATAGTCGAGGATCGATGTCGCGTTCTTGATCGCGTCATTGCCCTGGACCATGCCGGCTGGTTCGAACTTGGTGAAGGTGAAGGCCTCGACATATTCCTCGAGCGGCACGCCGTACTGGAGACCGAGCGAGATGGCGATGGCGAAGTTGTTCATCATCGCGCGGAAGGCGGCACCTTCCTTGTGCATGTCGATGAAGATCTCGCCCAGACGCCCGTCGTCGAATTCGCCGGTGCGCAGGTACACCTTGTGGCCGCCGATCACGGCCTTCTGGGTGTAGCCCTTGCGGCGGTTCGGCAGCTTCTCGCGGTCGCGATAGAGACGCTCGACCACGCGCTCGACGATCTTCTCGGTCACCTGAACGGCCTGGGCGGCGGCGGGCATGGCCACCAGCGCCTCGATGGCGTCGTCCTCGTCCTCCTCGTCCTCGATCAGCGAGGCGTTGAGCGGCTGCGAGAGCTTCGAGCCATCGCGGTAGAGCGCGTTGGCCTTCAGCGCCAGCTTCCAGGAGAGCATGTAGGCGTTCTTGCAGTCATCGACGGTGGCCTCGTTGGCCATGTTGATGGTCTTGGAGATCGCGCCGGAGATGAAGGGCTGGGCTGCCGCCATCATGCGGATGTGGCTTTCCACCGAAAGGTAGCGCTTGCCGATCTTGCCGCACGGGTTGGCGCAATCGAACACCGGGTAGTGCTCGGTCTTCAGATGCGGCGCGCCCTCGAGCGTCATCGCACCGCAGACATGGATGTTGGCGGCCTCGATGTCTTTCTTCGAAAAGCCGATGGCTGCCAGCATGTCGAAGGCGAAGTCGTCCATCTGCTCGTCGGTCAGGCCAAGGGTTTCCTTGCAGAAATCCTCGCCCAGCGTCCACTTGTTGAACACGAACTTGATGTCGAAGGCTGCCTTGGTGGCGGCGTTGATCGCCTCGATCTTTTCGTCGGTGAAGCCCTTTGCCTTGAGCGAGCCGGGGTTGACGCCCGGCGCCTGGTTGATGTTGCCGTGACCGACCGCATAGGCCTCGATCTCGGCAAGCTGGGCTTCGGAGTAGCCGAGCGTCCGCAGGGCTTCGGGGACCGCGTTGTTGATGATCTTGAAGTAGCCGCCGCCGGCCAACTTCTTGAACTTCACAAGCGCGAAGTCGGGTTCGATGCCGGTGGTGTCGCAGTCCATCACCAGACCGATGGTGCCGGTCGGCGCGATCACCGAGACCTGGGCATTGCGGTAGCCGTTCTTTTCACCCAGTTCGAGCGCCTTGTCCCAGGCCGCGGTGGCGTGTGCGATCAGGTCCTGATCGGGGCATTCGCCATGGACGAGCGGCACCGGGTTGACCGAGAGGTCCTCGTAGCCGCCGGCCTCGCCGTGGGCTGCACGGCGATGGTTGCGGATGACGCGGAGCATGTTGGCCTTGTTGTCCTTGTAGCCCGGGAAGGGCCCCAGCTCTCCGGCGATCTCGGCGGAGGTGGCATAGGACACGCCGGTCATGATTGCGGTCAGCGCACCGCAGATGGCGCGGCCTTCCTTGGAGTCATAGGGAATGCCGGTGGTCATCAGCAGGCCGCCGATATTGGCGTAGCCGAGGCCGAGCGTGCGGTACTTGTAGGAGAGTTCGGCAATCTGGCGCGAGGGGAACTGCGCCATCATCACCGAGATTTCCAGCACGACGGTCCACAGCCGGACGGCGTGCTCGTAATCGGCGATGTCGATGCGCTTGGTGTCCTGGTCCTTGAAGCGCAGCAGGTTGAGCGAGGCAAGGTTGCAGGCCGTGTCGTCAAGGAACATGTATTCCGAGCACGGATTGGAGGCGCGGATCGGACCGGCGGCCGGGCAGGTGTGCCAGTCGTTCATGGTGGTGTTGAAGTGCAGGCCCGGATCGGCGGAGGCCCAGGCGGCATGGCCGATCTGTTCCCACAGGTCGCGGGCTTTGAGCGTCTTCATCACCTTGCCGTCCTTGCGGGCGGTCAGGTTCCAGTCGCCATCGGTTTCGACCGCGCGCAGGAAGTCGTCCTTGATGGAGACCGAGTTGTTGGAATTCTGGCCCGACACAGTGAGGTAGGCTTCCGAATCCCAGTCGGTGTCATAGGTCTTGAATTCGAGATCGGTGTAGCCCTGGCGTGCGAACTGGATGACGCGCTTGACGTAGTTTTCCGGCACCTGGTTTTTCTTGGCAGCCTTGATCTCCCGCTTGAGAGCCGGATTCTGGTTCGGGTCGAAACAGGCGTCGTTGTCGGCCTCGCAGTTGAGGCAGGCCTTCATGATGGCCTTGAGGTGACCGGAGACGATCTTCGAGCCGGTGACGAGGGCTGCCACCTTCTGCTCTTCCTTGACCTTCCAGTTGATGTAGTCCTCGATATCCGGGTGATCGATGTCGACCACCACCATCTTTGCCGCGCGGCGGGTGGTGCCGCCCGACTTGATGGCGCCGGCGGCGCGGTCGCCGATCTTGAGGAAGCTCATCAGGCCCGACGACTTGCCGCCGCCCGACAGCTTTTCGCCTTCGCCGCGGAGATGGGAGAAGTTGGAACCGGTGCCCGAGCCGTATTTGAACAGCCGCGCCTCACGTACCCAAAGATCCATGATGCCGTTGTCGTTGACGAGATCGTCCTCGACCGACTGGATGAAGCAGGCATGCGGCTGCGGGTGCTCGTAGGAGGATTTCGACTTTACGAGCTTGCCGGTGAACGGATCGACATAGAAGTGGCCCTGGCCGGGACCGTCGATGCCGTAGGCCCAGTGCAAGCCGGTGTTGAACCACTGCGGGGAGTTCGGCGCGACACGCTGTGTGGCGAGCATGTAGGCGAGTTCGTCCATGAAGGCGCGGGCGTCTTCTTCCGAGGTGAAGTAGCCGCCCTTCCAGCCCCAGTAGGTCCAGGTTCCGGCAAGCCGGTCAAAGACCTGGCGCGCGTCGGTTTCCGAGCCGTAGCGTTCATCTTCGGGGAGCTCGGCGAGCGCATCCTCGTCGGCGACGGAGCGCCAGAGCCATGAGGGAACCGAGTTTTCCTCGACCTTTTTCAGGCGCGCGGGGACGCCTGCTTTGCGGAAGTATTTCTGGGCGAGAATGTCGGCCGCGACCTGGCTGAACTGGGCCGGAACGTCAATGTCGGCAAGGCGGAAAACGATCGACCCGTCGGGCTGACGGATTTCGCTGGTTGCCTTGCGAAACTTGATCTCGGCGTAGGCGGATTGTCCCTCATTTGTGAACCGGCGTTCAATGCGCATTGTCGTCCTCTTTTTGAATTTGCAGTCGGACGCATCCTTGCGTCACGACAATATCTTCCCCGCAAGCTGCGCAGTCATTGGCAGCCAGTTTCTCGACTCGGTCACACATGTGGTTCTCGATTGGGAGAACCCTGTATCTTGTGGGTAGGTTGGCTGCAAACACTAAATATAGTGTTAACAGTTTATTTCCGCTAGCCCCCGCACTCACATTTCGGCGCCATTTCTCGGGTCAGAACGCAGTCCTCCGGCAACCGCGCGAACCCGCACGGAGACAGAAATATGAACCGATCATGGTTGGATTTGACTGGCCTCGAAACTCTCCAGCCGCGCCGCCGCCGCAACGTTCGTCCTATAAGCAGCGACTCGGATGATTGCGTCAAGGGGTAGATTGTGACTGTTCGATGAACACCAGATCTTGTGGAGTGGCATTGTGGAAAACGAGGACAGATTGCGGGCGCTATCACAAAATGCTGGCATCGGCGTTTTCAAGCTGAAGCGGGGTGTTTCGACCCGGGGGCGCAGCATCATGCGACGGTGCCTGCGCCACGCCTGCGATGCGGGAAAAGCGCTGGTCGTTCCCGCACATGGGCGTGGTTTTGCCCGAAGCTGGCTTGATCTTGAAGCAGATGAGACGGGGCAGGGAGGAAACCGCTTGCGCGCTCATTTTTGGGAATGTGCGCAGCAAGGCTGTCTAACCGGACAGGGCAAGACCAGGGGAATAGCTGATCAGATGGAGGAGACGTCCGTCAGGCGGTGTCAGGCGGCGGCGCTCAATTGCATCGCATCGCGAATCACTTCGCGTAGACCCGGCTCGTCCACGAGGCCGATTGCCTCGGGGATCGCGAACCATTTGCGGGTCCGTTCGTCCTTCTCCGGCCAGCGTTCTTCCTCGTCCGTCAGATTGATCGAATACACCTCGACCGTGCACAGCACATCGCCGCGCCGCGCCCGCTGCTTGATGTAGCGATATTCTCCGGCGACTTGTGCGGAAGCCAGTTCGCCACGGACACCCGCTTCTTCCCACGCTTCGCGCAGGGCTGCTTCCGCACCGTTCTCTCCGTTTTCGATCCAGCCCTTGGGAACGATCCAGCGGCCGGTGTCGCGGCTCGTGATCAGCAGCAACTCCCGTTCTTCGCCGATGTCGCGAAAAACTGCAGCCGCGGCCTGCCGGAACGGCTTGGCACGGCGCGAACCTTTGCCTCCGTCAGGTGTACGGAACAGGTCGAGCAGTTGGCGCAGTCGGTCAAAAGCGGTCATTTGGTGCGAATCATCTCCCCACGAAAGAGTTGCATCCAAATATGTCGGTTTTGCTACACATAAAACAAGTCGGCTAAGTTCTTTGGCCGAAAAACGCGGCCCCGGCCAAGTTTCCTGCAAATTCATGCCGCTCGTATCCGGATCCCGCTCCGCCGGAAGCCCACGATGTGTGTGCTTTTTTACCGGACGCAGCGCAATCTGTTGGCCTGATGTGCCTGAAACGAAAGAACGCGGCCGAAGCCGCGTTCCGATGTGTCTCCGGTTCATTCCGGCGCCCGAGTATCAGAACTCGTCCCATTCCTGGGCAACCGCCACCGCTGCGCCGCCGGAAGCCGCGACCCGGACGGGGGCGGACCGAGGCGCAGCCCCGTCGGGCTTTGCTGTCGGCCTGCGCTGATCATGGGTTGCAGCGACCGCGCGGGGTGCGTTGCGCGCTGCACCTGCCGGGGCCGCATTGACGTTGAAGACCGAAAGCTTGGCTGCCAGACCGTCTGCATCAACGGCAAGCTGCCGGATCGACTTGGTTGCATCGGAAACACGACCGGCGTTCTGCTGTGTCGCCTGGTCCATCTGCGTGACCGCGCTGTTGATCTCGGAAATGTCGTTTGCCTGCTCACGGGCTGAATCGACGATCGAGGCGATGTAGCTGTTGATCGTATTGACCTGTTCGCCAATGGATTTGAGCGCCTCACCGGTCTTGTTGACCAGTGTCACGCCGGATCCGACCTGCGACGAGGATTTTTCGATGAGCGCATTGATGTCCTTGGCAGCGCTTGCCGACCGTTGTGCGAGTTCGCGAACTTCCTGGGCAACCACGGCAAACCCCTTGCCGGCCTCGCCGGCACGCGCCGCCTCGACGCCGGCGTTGAGCGCCAGCAGGTTGGTCTGGAAGGCAATGTCGTCGATGATCGAGATGATCTGGCTGATCTGACGTGAGGAGTTTTCGATTTCCGTCATCGCTTCGACGGCATCGGAGACGATGGACTCGGACTGCGTGGCGTTCCTGGTGGTTTCATCAACCACGCGACCGGCTTCTCCGGCGCGTTCGGAGGCTGAACGCACGGTGTCGGCGATACGCCCGATCGCAGCGGCCGTCTCCTCAAGCGTGGCTGCTTGCTGCTCGGTACGTCTGGCGATGTCCTCGGCATCATTGCTCACACCGTTGGATCCTTCACGCATCGCGAGAGCGGATTGACCAAGCTCGCCAATGACCTGTTCCAGGGTTTCCATGGAGGAATTGAAATCGACCCTGAGTTTTTCCAGCGATCCGTCGAAGGCATCATTGAGCCGGTAGCGAAGATCACCCTTTGACAACTGGTCAAGGCCGCGACCGAGCGAGTCGATGGCAAACTGAAGACGTTCATTGTCTTTGGTGCGTTCGGCATCGCGGCGCTGGGCGTCCAGCATGTTTTGTTGCTGGGCAGACTTGGCCTGCTCAGACATCTCCGTGGCGTGCTCGGTGGCAGCGCGGGTCTCGTTCATGACCTTGTCATTCTGGGCGAAGGCCGTGGCGAGGGAATGGCCGAGTCCGATCAGTGCGCCCGCCTCAAGGATCAGAATCGCCGCATGCATTCCAACCCTTGCAAGATCGGCGGTGCCGGGAAAAACAGCGGCCGGGATGATGAAGAACAGGACCAAGTGATGGACCGCGGTCAATCCTGCGAAAGCAACGATCGGGCGCCAATTCACCCAGGCCGCGCAGATCGCGAGGCTGGCGAAGAAATACATGTGAATGTCGATCTGCAGCGGCGAGCCGGAGAAGGCGTATACCAGAAGGGCAACGCTTGCGGCATGTGCGAGAGCTGTCGAGATCTGGGTCGAAAGGCCGATCGGATCCCGCCACCAGGTGAGCGTGGAAGCCGCTGCGATTGCGATACCCCCGCCGACCACGATCAGGGGATTGGCGTCCATGCCCCAAAGTGCACGGGCGATCAGAAGTCCGACATTGAGCCAGAGAAGGGCGACGATTGCCAAGGCTGCTCGGGTTTGAAGCTGGGTCATGTATGTCATTGAACGGGGGTACTCCTGCAGAAATAGGCGAGGCTTCCGTCGAGCACCAACAGGGCACCCGAGCTGAACAGGCGGAAAACGAAATCCGGATTATCGGATTGGGCGATGGCTGCATACGGCATGCCGGTTCCGTTGATGACAGACCCTCCGGCGCTGCCGATTACGTCAACGATCCGGTCTTCCGGACTCCAGGGCGCGACGAACACCAGGGCGCGATCGCCTCTCGGGATCACGGCCGCAGCCGTCAGTACAACCATGATTACCGCAAGGTTGGCCATGACTATGCCGAAGGATCGTCTGACTGAAATCGTGTTCGGGACGTCGTGCCGCATGTTTGCCCTGGATGGCCGCAACATCGCATCATGCGGTGTGCAGACCGTATGCAAGGCCGGGTTCATCCCCTTCGCCGCTGTCGGTTATGCTCGATCACTACCCGCTTTTCGATAACGTATGGTTAAATGCTAATCTTTAATATTTGCCTTGCTGCGGGCCGGAAGCGAGCGGCGGAAGACAATCCATGCCACAAGAAAGAAGGCCGCCCCGAGATAGAACCAGGCACCCGGCAGCGGCGCAAGCGGGGCGGGGCCGGCGACATTGGCGAGAACAAGATTGGCGCTCAGCGGCGCGAGAATGATGACCAGGCTGTTGACCGAGCCGATGGCGCCTTGCAGCAGGCCCTGCTGGTCCCGTCCCACCATGCTGGAGGACAGCGATTTCAGCGCGGGCTCGGCGGACGCCGCGCCGAGGATGAAAAGGCCGACCAGCAAGACCGCAATCGGCGCCTTTTCGGTCATGGCGAAAAGCAGCAGGCTGGCCGAGGCAAGCAGGTAACCGGCCCCGACTACTGCGGGTTCACCGAACCTGCCGACGAGGCGTCCGACCAGAAATCCCTGGACGATGATGTACATCAATCCGACGAAGGCAAGCGAGAAGGCTGCTTCCCTGACACCCCAGTCGAAGCGGAAATCGGTGTAGAGAACCCAGATGCTCTCAAGGCCGCGCTGGGCCATGAACACGAGAAAGAAACACACCAGATAGGGTGTGAGTTGCGGCAGGCGGGTCAGCATGCGCAGCGCCGTGAACGGGTTGCTGGCGCGAAAGCCGACGAAGGCACGACGACTGGGCGCGGGCAGAGATTCCGGCAGCACGAAAAATCCGAAAATCACATTGGCGGTCACCAGCAGGCCCGAGATGAGAAATGGCAACTGAATGTGGATCTCGCCCAGAAGCCCGCCGAGAAACGGCCCGATGACGAATCCGATCCCGAAAGCCATGCCGATGAGGCCAAAGTTTCGGGCGCGGTTTTGCGGTGTCGAAATGTCCGCAACATAGGCCGTGGCCGTCGACACCGTTGCACCGAACACCCCGGAGACGAACCTCGCGACTGCGATCCACCATAAGGACGGCGCCAGCGCCATCAGGAAGTAATCGAGGGCCAGGCCCGTCTGTGCGGTCAGGAGCACCGGACGGCGACCGTAGGCATCGGACAGGTTTCCGAGTAGCGGCGAGAAGGCAAACTGCGCCAGTGCATAGAGCACCGCGATCAGGCCGTTGTAGAAGGCCGCCTGTGACAGCGTGTAGTCACCCACGCCCTGAATGAGCTTGGGGAGCAATGGATAGGCGAGGCCGACACCCATCATGTCGATCGTCACGACTAAAAAGATGAAGACGAGCGGCCTGCCGCCGGGCGGTCGAGACGTGTCTGATTGCGCGGACGCTGGGCCGGACGGTGAGGGTGGGAGCTCGTCGCCGGAAGAAGTCAGCCGCGGGAATCCTTGGCGATGGGTTCCACATAGGCAAAGCCCATGTCCCAGGGGAAGTAGATCCAGGTGTCCTGGCTGACCTCGGTGACAAATGTGTCCACCAGCGGCCGGCCCTTGGGTTTGGCGTAGACCGTGGCGAAATGAGCCTTGGGCAGCATGGCGCGGACGATCGCGGCGGTCTTGCCGGTGTCGGTGAGGTCATCAACGATCAGGACGCCGTCGCCTTCGCTCTCGAGGATGTCCGAGTGGATTTCCTTGAGCACCTTCATGTCACCCTGATTGAGGTAGTCGTGATAGGAGGCGACCGAAACGGTATCGATGCGGCGGATGCCGAGTTCGCGCGAAATGATGGCCGCGGGCACGAGGCCGCCACGGGTGATGCAGACGATGGCGTTCCAGCTTTGGCCGGTCCCGCTCAGACGCCACGCCAGCGCGCGCGCATCCCGGTGAAACTGGTCCCAGGAAACCGGGAAGGCTTTGTCTGGCAGAGACATGGCTTGCTTCCTTGCGTGGCCGGGCAAACCCGGTAGCTGCTGCTGTTGACTTTAAACGCCGGAAATAGCCGGAACCGAGGGGGGAATGCAAGTCGATCCTGACGGCTCATGCACAGGAGAGCGGCTGGAATCGGGTGGCGGAGCAGACTGAGACGGCACTAATTCGGTCATCGAACCTGAACGAGAGATGCTCCCATGATCCTTTTTGTGTTGACGCTTCTGGCGTTTCTGTTTCCGCTCGCCTTCAGTCCCGGACCCGGCAACATGTTTTTCGCAGCCTTGGGCGCGCGGTACGGTCTGAAGGCCACTTTGCCGGCCAATACCGGCTATCATGTTGCGACAGTCTTGGTCACCGTCCTGCTCGGGCTGGGATTTGTCGCCCTCATCGATCCTGCTTCGGGCCTTTTCTTCGTGCTCAAGACAGCCGGGTCGCTTTATGTTTTGTGGCTGGCCTGGAAAATGGCGATGTCCGGACGCGCGCAGGCGAAGTCCGACGTGGCGAACGCCGGATTTCGGGACGGAGTGATGCTCCTGCTTCTGAATCCAAAGGCTTATGTGATCATTCTGCTGATGTATTCCCAGTTCGGAGCGACGGGGGACTTCAGCGCCGGTGAACGGGTGCTGCTCATTTCGCTGGTGTTCACGCTCAACAATCTTCTCGCCTTCCTGCTTTGGACATGGGCGGGAGACGGCCTTGGCCGGCTGTTTCGCTCAGAGTCCGGTTCACGGCAGCTCAACCTCGTGTTTGCTGCCGTGCTGGCGGGCGTGGCGTTCTGGATGATGCTGGGGTGACGATGCCGCGAAAATCCCGCCCACGCCGTCTGTCGTGGCTCAACGCGACATCATCACAGCGACTGGCGCGCGGTCCAGAAAGGCGCGGGTGACGCCGCCAAACAGCCATTCGCGCAGCCGCTGGTGCGTATAGGCTCCCATGACAACCAGATCGGCGTTGGTGGCCCGGACCTGGGCTGCGATCGCATCGGCCGTCGAGCCTGATCCCCTTGATGCGGTGGTGACATTGACGTGGACACCGTGGCGGGACAGGCACCCCGCAAGATCGGCACCGGCCAGCGGAGCGTCAATATCGGGGAGCTTGTCGGGGTCGATCACGACGATTTCCACCGAGCTCGCGGTCTTGAGAAAGGGCATCGCATCATGCACGGCGCGTGCGGCCTCGCGCGAGCCGTCCCAGGCGATGAGAACCCGGCTGACCGGGGCAGCGATCTTGCCGTCGGAGGGGAGAAACAGCACCGGCCGGCCACCCTCGAACAACAGCGCCTCGACATTGGTGGCCATGTCCTCGCTCGCGTCACGGTCGGGTTGCCGGACGATGACGAGATCGGACACGCGAGCGCTGGCGAGCGCCGAGATTGCACTGTCTCCACCCGGCGACCGCACCGCCCGCCATTCGGAAGACAGTCCCGCCGTTTCGCAGGCCTTTCCGAAGGCATCTCCGATCTCGCGCATGCGCTCATCGGCCTGTTCGTAAAGGGTGGCAATCGTGGTTGCGTCCGGAACGTCAATGGGAGCGGAAAGAACAACGAACTGGGAAGGCTCGCCGTGACATCCGATCACATGAACATCACTGGCCTCGGCCACGGAATTCACCGCCTCGGTGACCGGCTTAACGTCGGCAACGGATGAAAGGACTGCGAGGATGGTGTGGTATGCCATGATGACATCTCCCTTTATGTGCAGGTCCTCCGAGAAGCGGAAACCCTGAGAGGCTGCGCTGGAGGAGGCGGGCGAACGCCCTGATGACCATCACCATGCGCCCGGCAGGATCCGGGCGCATTGATTCTTGTCAAACAACGGTTTCGGTGGGGCAACGGCCCCCGGTCAGGCCGGTGCCGTGAGCCGATCGGGCCCGAGATCGGCGAGCATCGTCTCGACCTCTATTTTGGCTGCATTGATGGCTGCGGCATTGCGGCCGCGAATGACGATCTCCGTGGAAAATCCGTGACCGGAAAACCGTGGGTAAGACCCGATGTTGACGTCCGGGTGCGCTTTGGCGATGGCCGACAGGGGATCGCCGATGTCGCCTTCGCCATAGGGGCAGCTGACCTTGTCGGAGAGGACCTTCACGCCGGATCTCAGCGTCGGCAGCACATTGTCGAGCATTGCCTGGAAAACCGATGGCACGCCGGCCATGACATGGACGTTGCCGATGGTGAAACCGGGCGCGCAGCTGACCGGATTGGCGATATGGGTGCTGCCTCGGGGCATGCGGGCCATCCGGCGCCGGGCCTCGGTGAATTCCAGGCCGCGTTCGGCATAATGGGCGCCAAGCATTTCGAGCGCGTCATCATCGTGACCACAAGGCACGCCGAAGGCGCTGGCAACCGCATCCGCGGTAATGTCGTCGTGGGTCGGACCGATTCCGCCCGATGTGAACACATGGTCGTAACGGCTTCGCAGGGCGTTGAGACCCTCGACGATGCGCGCCTGATCATCAGGGACGATTCTGACCTCCTGCAGATCGATCCCGGCCGCCGTCAGCATCTCGGCAAGATGGCCGATGTTCTTGTCTTTCGTTCTGCCGGAAAGCAGCTCATCGCCAATCGCAAGCGCCCCCGCGGTCACGGTTGTGGTGTCGGTCACGTCCATCATCCTGCTCCTCCCCAGAACGGGATGATTAAACGGGTTTTTGGCAGCGGCGCAAGCCTGAAACCCCGATCAAATGTTGATCCGATTTGTGAACAAACCGTCATTGATTCATGCCTTTTCTTGAACGCAAAAATCCCCAAGTTGGCCGTGAAGTCGCCAGCGTGCGGCAACCCAAAAGGAGACTGAAATGGCAAAAGTGCTGGTACTTTATTATTCGAGCTGGGGTCATATCGAAGCGATGGCCGAAGCGGCCGCCAAGGGCGCTGCGGCCGGCGGTGCAGACGTGACGATCAAGCGGGTTCCCGAACTCGTTCCCGACGAGGTGGCCAAGCAGTTTCACTACAAGCTGGATCAGCAGGCTCCGATCGCCGACCCGGCCGAGCTTCCCGATTATGACGGAATCATTTTCGCCACGCCCACGCGCTACGGAATGATGGCGTCGCAGATGAAGAACTTCCTCGATCAGACAGGCGCGCTCTGGGCCTCCGGGGCGCTGGTCGGCAAGGTCGGCTCGGTCATGACCTCTACCGCATCCCAGCACGGCGGTCAGGAATCCACCATTCTGAGCTTCCACACGGTGCTCCTGCATCATGGAATGCTCATTGCCGGACTTCCCTATGCCTTCCAGGGACAGCTCGGTGTCGATGAGGTCAAGGGCGGTTCGCCTTACGGCGCATCGACGATCGCCGATGGCGACGGCTCGCGCCAGCCTTCCGCTGTCGAGCTTGAGGGTGCGGAGTACCAGGGCCGTCGCGTGGCCGAGATTGCTGCCAAGATGGTTGCCTGACACGTTCGGGAATGCGGGGCCGTTTTCTGACGGGTCTGCTTTCATCCGAGAAATTGCCCCGACCCCCGAAGCACTCCACCGGCTTCGGGGGTCGGCTTTTGTGTAGCACCCGCTCGCGGCAGGTCCGGAAATCACCAGTCAGGAGTTTTGTGGTGTCCGTCGTACACCAAGACACTTGCCTGTGCGGAACAGGTCCGTTACCGACAGATGGACGTGCGGACGTGGCGAAACTGGTAGACGCAAGGGACTTAAAATCCCTCGGCCGCAAGGCTGTACGGGTTCGAGCCCCGTCGTCCGCACCAAATCGCTCGCCCCGGTTGCCAAGCCTGGCCGCGATCAGGCGCTGATCTTGAAGCCGATGCGCAGGCCGCCCCAGTGTTTTCCCTTGATTATGATTGGTGCGGACAGGTCCTTCATCAGCGTGTAGTTGCCGCCGCCCATGTCGCGGCGGTAGGTCTGGAGCAGGAAGGGCTTGCGGTTGCGGCCCGCGGCGAGCCCGGTTCGGTCGTTGAATATCCGCCGGTTTCGGCAATTGCCCGCGTTCCACACGGGATCCGGGCTCTGCGGTTTTGAAAAGATATGATTGTGGGTCGGCAGGTAGCCATTTCGGTCGACCGCAGCGCAGAATGTCACGCGCGGATCGAAGTCGAGCATGGCCTCCTGGACCGGCGGCAGCAGCCGGTCGGTATGGCTGACGAAGCGCGTCATGTGCTGAACCGGGTTCGTGCCCCGGACCGGCTGGTAATTCTCGTCAAACAGGTCGGCCATGGAAATCCGGCCACAATCGATCTCGCGCTCGAACATCGCAGCCACCTCGTCCGCGGTGGCAATGCAATGCTTGATCAGCGGCGTATCCTCGGTCTCGACGCCGCTTTCCGCGACATGCCCGATGACATCCTCGGAGAAGGATACCAGCCGGTCGAACTTTTCGCTCGCGGAGGTCAGCATCGCGGCGCTATCGTGAACGCGCCCGTCCAGTTCCGACACCTTTGCGAGAACCGTCGAGCAGACCCTTGTTGTCTCTTCGACCGGATCGCTGATGCGCTCGATTTCGGAGATCATCGCAGCAACGCCTTCGGAAAAGCCGGTAAATTTCTGCAGTTCCGTGTCGATCTCGCCGGAGCGCTGTACGGCGGCGGTTGCGACGGCCTGGTTGTCCGCGTTCCGTGCCTGCATCTGGTCGACGACGCCGTGCAGGGCCTGAAGGCGGGCGACCATGTCGCGCGAAACGTTTCCGGTCTTGTCCGCCAGTTGCTTGACGGCCTCTGCGACGACCGCGAAACCGCGTCCCGCTTCCCCCGCATGTGCGGCCATGATGCCGGCATTGACGGCGAGAAGCTGCGTCTGGGTGGCAATCCCCTGAATGGCCTCGGAGAACGAGTGGATTTCCCTGATTTGCGCCGAAACCGAGTTCAAAACATCGGTTATCTCGTTGGCGCTCGTCGCCATAGACTGGATATCAGAGGCCGCATTGACCAGGATCTGGTTGACGCTGTGGGTCGTGGTCTCAAGTCCGGTATGGGTTTCACGCGCCGAGTTCACCGCGGCGCGCGAGGCGTTGGCTACGGTCTCGTTCGAGCGGGCGATCATGGTGATGTCGCGGGTGAGGGAGTGAAAATCCTCGGCCTGGCTCGAGAGCGAAACCGATACGTCCCCGACCATGCCGCTGGTATCTGCAATGTTGACGGACAATTCTCCGATCTGCGAGCCGATCAGGTTCATCGCCTGAGCCAGCGACGCCGAATCGGCCTGGCCTTCCTCCGGCTGCTGCTCCGGCGCGGCAGCCGTTTCGGTCAAATCATCAAGGTCTTCGATCGGTTCGGCAAGAAGTGCGTGCATGTCTGTTCAGGTCTCCATCCTGCCAGAGAACAACAGAATAGGGTTAACACCTTGCTAAAAAGCAGCTTGATAAGAGAAGTGCGGAAGTAACTCTCAGTCGCGCCAGAACGCGGGCACAAGCAAAACAAGCACAGCCAGGATCTCGAGGCGCCCCAGAAGCATGAGGAATATCATGATCATTTTTCCGGGGTCGCCGATGGTGCCGAAATTTCCCGCGGGGCCTATCACGGGTCCGATTCCCGGACCGACATTGGCCAGTGCGGTGATGGATCCCGAAATCGCGGTTTCGATGTCGAGACCGGTTGCGGCGAGCGCGATTGCGCCAAGCGCCCATATTCCGGTGTAGGCGCAAACGAACAGGAACACCGTGCGCTGCATGTCCGCTTCAACGGTAACAGACCCGTAACGCACCGGACGGATTGCATTGGGATAGATGAGGCGCATGAGGCCGGAGCGGATTGAGCTTGCGATGATGACCAGCCGGTAGGCCTTGATGCCGCCGGAAGTGGATCCGGAGCATCCGCCCAGGAAGGTTGCGACAAACATCAGGGCCACGGCAAACGAACCCCAGGTGGTATAATCATCGCTCGCATAACCCGTTGTGGTTACAATCGAGACGACGTTGAAGGCCGCATGGGTGAGCGCGTGGCTGAAATCCTCGCCCTGGTTCAGTCTCAGGCCGAGCGCAATCAGCACCGTCAGGACCAGAATCAAGCCGGCATAGGCGGCAATCTGCGGATCCCGCAACGCATCGAGGCGGCCGCGGACTGCAAACAGGATCATCACCGAAAACGGCAGACCGGCGAGGGCCATGAAGATGGTTGCCGTCCAGATCAGCCCGAACGACTGAAAGGCGCCGAAAGATGCGTCGTGGGTGGAAAAGCCGCCCGTTGCGATGGTCGTCATGGCGTGGTTGACCGCATCGAAACCGCTCATGCCGAAAGCGCCGTAGAGCAGGGCGCAGACAACGGTGAGGCCGATGTAGATGGCAAAGAAGGCGCGGATGAACATGCTGAAGCGCGCGAATGGCTTCTCCGACGTGTCGGACGATTCGATCTTGAAGACCGTAAAGCCGCCGACGCGCAGGAACGGCAGAACCAGCAGCCCCATTGCGACGATGCCGATCCCGCCGATCCATTGCAGCAGGGAACGCCACATCAACAGGCCGGGCGGCGTGGTGTCGAGGCTCGGGAGCACGGTCGCGCCTGTGGTGGTGACCGCCGAAACCGATTCGAAGAGGGCATCCGCCATGTCGAGGCCGAGCGAAGACATGTAGAGCGGTACGGCGCCCGTGACCGATAGGGTCACCCAGAGCAGGTTGACCACCAGAAAGCCGAGCCGCCGGGAAAAGGGCGCGGGCGTGCCGCGGGCCGCCATGGCGACGCCGAGGCAGAAGGAACCGACGACGAAGGCCGAGGCGGCAAAGACCTGCCAGTCGGCATTGCCGAAATAGAAGTCCACCGCAGCGGGAACCATCATGGCAAGCGACAGGTAGAGGCCCGCCGTTGCAGCAATCCATATCGCAGATCGGATGGTCTGGCCGTACAACCGGCGGTCCTCAGTTCAAGGGCAATGCGGCCCGGCTGGTTGGCACGGGCTGCTTGACATGCCATAGACCTCAGATGATCGAAACGCAATCACCGGAGCGCTTTCGGGACGCAGCTGACGCCGCACTCTTGGAGATGCGGGGACTGTTTGCCGAAACGCCGCTTCAGCTCAATGATCACCTGTCCGCACGTTTCGGCGCACGGGTCTGGCTCAAGCGCGAGGACCTCTCGCCGGTACGCTCCTACAAGATACGCGGCGCATTCAATTTCATCCGGAAAGCGCTCGACCGCAATCCCGATCAGGCCTTGTTCGTCTGTGCGTCTGCGGGCAATCATGCCCAGGGCTTTGCCTATGTGTGCCGGCATTTCGGCCGCAAGGGCGTGGTGTTCATGCCCGTGACCACGCCGCAGCAGAAGATCGAAAAGACCCGCATGTTCGGCGGTGAGTTCATCGAGATCCGGCTGACGGGAGACTTTTTCGATATCTGTTACGCCTCGGCGCTGGAGTTCGCGGAAAGCGAGGGCGCTCTCATGGCGCCTCCCTTCGACCATGACGATATCATCGAGGGGCAGGCAACGGTTGCCGCCGAGATCGCCAGCCAGTTGCCCGACGGCGAGAACCCCGACCTGGTCGTGCTGCCGGTTGGCGGCGGCGGGCTGTCGGCCGGAATGGCGCGGTATTTCGAGGGCAGGATACCCAACGACCGCTTCCTGCTGACCGAACCCGCCGGCGCGCCGAGCCTTAGGGAAAGCCTGAGCGAGGGAAAGCGGCTCAAGCTGGAGCGGATCGACAATTTCGTCGACGGCGCGGCGGTGGCGCAGATCGGGGCGCGCAATTTCGAGATCCTGGCCCGGTTCGAGGCGTCGCAGGTGCGTCTGGTTCCGGAGAACGCGATCTGCGTGACCATGACCGACATTCTCAACACCGAGGGCATCGTCCTCGAGCCGGCAGGAGCGCTCTCACTTGCCGCGCTCGATGCCCTCGGGCCGGAAAAGCTTGCGGGCAAAAGCGTCGTTGCGGTTGTCTCGGGCGGAAATTTCGATTTCGAGCGTCTGCCCGACGTCAAGGAACGCGCGATGCGCTACTCGGGGAAGAAGAAGTACTTCATCCTCCGGCTGGCTCAAAGGCCGGGGGCGTTGAAGGACTTCCTCGCGATGCTCGGTCCTCAGGACGATATCGCACGGTTCGAATATCTGAAGAAGTCGGCGCGGAACTTCGGCTCGATCCTGATCGGCATCGAGACAACGGCGCCTGAAAATTTTCAGCGTTTGCTCGGTGCATTCGACGAAGCCGGACTGAACTATCAGGACATCACCGACAACGAGATCATCGCGAACCTCATCATCTGAGCGGCGCCAGCGGCGCTTGCTGCCTGGTTCAAAGAGCCGAGATCCACGCCGCGGCCTCATCGGCAATTCTTGCGGTTGTGCCGGGAGAGAGAGCATCGCCAGCGATCACATGGTTGTTGGGATCGTCGCTGTCGGTGATCTCAAGCGTTTCGACCGGGCCGCCCCAGCGCTCGGCCATCGAGCGCACCTTCTCCGGGATGATGACGCTGTCCATTGGTGAATAGACGAAAAGCGACGGAATGCGGATTTGGGAGGGGTCGATGCCGGCTGCCAGATCAATCAGCCCGCCCATCTGCGGCAGGGCGAGGTTGGGGTATTCATGGGTCCAGTACTGCGCGTGCATTTCGTTTCGCGGTTCCCAGGATCGCTGCTCGCCAGCGATCAGCGGCAACAGTGTTTCCGCCCACGGAATGGTGAGAAGGCTCGAACCGGCCGCCTGGAGGCCGTAGTTGGGGGAAATCTGGACAAACCCCACAACATCGCGGACAAGATCCGGCCGGCTGGCGGCGTAGGTGGCAAGTGTTGCACCGGTGGATGTGGCCATGACCACCACCCGTTCTCCGAGCCGGCGTCCGATGGCCACGGCTTCTGCGAAGTCATCGAGCCAGGCCTGGACCGAGCCGTCGAGCATCGCTTCGCCGCTGCGGCCATGCCCTGACAGTCGTGCGAAATAGAGGTTGGCGCCGAGCTTCTCGGCGACGAGATCGGGCATCGGTCGCGTCTCGCCGGGGCTTGCCGAATATCCGTGAATGTAGACGATCGCCAGCGGTGTCCGGGCGCGTGAAGCCGGATAGGCCCACACGATCTGGCTTTCATTGCCTGAACGCAGATCGTCAAACCGCGCTTCGGACTCGCGAACATAAGCTTCGATGTTCTCGGGCAGGGCGGTTTCGTCGAACCGAATCTCGGTGTCGATTACCGGCCGCGGCCCAAGCAGAAACAGAAGTCCGCCTGCAACAATCAAGAAACCCAGGAGGTAGAGCACCTTGCGTTTCCTCGAAGCCGGTTTCGCCATTCCGATTGCCTCCCCGCAAAGCCAAGGCATCGCCGATGCCGGAGCCTTTGCATCATTAGATAAGGGATGGCTGGCGCGCAATGGCGCTGTTGATGAGAGAAGGTGGTGGCCCCCTGGATCCACCGTTCTATGGCTTGCGGACGCTCAGGCGATCCCGGCAAATGATCGCGGTGCGGGTCCGCTCTGCAAGAGTTGCTTGGTTGGCTTGAAGATCTTGTAGTAGCTCTCAACCTTCGCCCGGTTGTTGGAGGTGAGCACCAGCGCGGCGCCGATCCGCGGCCAGCGGATCCAGCGTACCGTGCCGATGAGCAAACCCATTTCCTCCGTCAGGACCGTGATCTTGTCTCCCACGGCCACGGGAATCTCGGCGAAGCCGAAAAGGCAGATGCCGTGCTCGGAGAGATCGAGGATCGCGCCGGGCGTCTTTTGGCCCATGCACTCGATCTTGGCGACCAGCCGGGTGCGGTCCCGTGTAAGTGCTCTTCCTGATCTTACCGTCATGTCCGCCCCGTCTTCTTCCGCAAAATACGATCAATTGAACGGTCATTATTCCCGGAAAGCGGTAACGGAAATGCTAATTACCGCCGCCGGCGCCCAGACGCGGTTAAGGGTCGGTGAATCGCCGATCGTGGCCACCGGCCGGCATTGCTTTCGAAGTTCGGCGATCGGACAGGGGAGAAATCCACTGGACTTTCATGGACTTTCCCGGTCAGGCTGCCCTAAAATGGCGATGTCGGGCCTTGGCCGCTTCGCATCGTTTTAAGCGCGGCTGGCCAACAAGGCGGTCGCCTCGGCGTCGCACAGGTGCAGGTCCGCACGCTGCAATTGAGGGAGCAATGCATGGCAGGAATTCTGGACAGCATCCGCGGTCTTTTCGGTGGCAACGGCTCGTCCGCCAGGCCGGAGCCGGCCAATGAGCCCGAAACCTACAAGGATTGCCGGATCTATGCCGAACCGATGCCCGAGGGCAGCCAGTGGAGATTGGCGGGTCGGATCGTCAAGGGCGAAGGCCCGGACGCCAAGGAGCACCGGCTGGTCAGGGCGGACATGTTTTCCAGCCGCGAAGAGGTTGTGGCCGCGACCTTCCGGAAGGCCCGCCAGGTGATCGACGAGCAGGGAGACGCCCTGTTCCGGTAGTTCGGAACAATCCTTGCCGTTTGTCATGGGCACGTCGAATGACGTCTGAAAGCTCAATGCCCGGAGTTAACGCTCACGGCTTGAGTGGCGAAAGCCATGGGGTTCGATCGAGAACCGGTGTTGTCGAGAGCCCGATCAGTCAAAGAAGATCTCATTGTCGCCGAGATAGACGTTGCTGGCTTCGCAGATATCAATGTCGATCGGCTCGTCGAGGACTTCGCCGCCGTCCTGATCAAGCCATCCGGCCTGAAAGGTCTGGTCGCAGAACCCGGTGTCGGCCGTAAACTGTGCGGAAGCAACTTCGCCCGGATCAAGTTCGCCATCGAGCCAGTTGTCGCTCCAGCCGCTGCCATCATTGGTGTAAAAGCCGGTCAGAACGTTGCCTTCGGTGTCGTTGTGGATTGCGAAGACACCTTCCTGTCCCGTTCCCTGAGCCTGTGCATATCCGGCAAGAGCCATGAGGGCGGCCATTGCCGCGCCGAGATAATATGCCGATTTCATCGCCTTCTCCCCGCCTTTGCGGCCTTGCCTGTTCAGGCCGCACCCCTGCCGTCCCAGCCTTTGGGCGGCCGCCGGCAACTCAGACTAGGGCCCTATGCGGCGTATGGCAATGCGCGTCGATGCGATGAGCCCAGGGGCTGAGTTGCCGGTGGCGCGGCGCTCCGGTGGCGGATCAATCGTCGTCCTTGCTTTCGGGCAGCTCCGATCGCGGTGTCGAGGCCATCTCGTCGAGTTCCTCTTCACTCATCGTCTCGTACATGTCCTTCGACGCACCCTGAAGGTTTTCGACTTTCTCTTCGCCTCGCTTGGCGGCAAGTGCAGCACCTGCCGCCTTCTGCTGGGCTTTGGAACTGGCTTTCATACTGGGTCTCCCTGCCATTGTTCGGAATAAGCCTGTCCGGCAGCCGTTCCGCGCCGGATACAGCAGGCAAACGCTTTACGGGCACCGCGGTTCCGATACCCCGGTGCATCATGCTTCCGGGCGATCGGCGCGGAAGTCGATCCGGCCGTTGCTCCTGCGCGGGAAGGCGTTATCCGAGGCCGACATTCGGGCGGTCAATCACTTCCCTGAGCGCGAAGCTGGAGTTGATCTTGACCACGTGGGGAAGGGCGGAAAGCCAGTCACGGTGGATCCGTTCGTAATCCTCGAGATCCCGGGCTGCGACCCGCAGGATGTAGTCATACTCTCCGCTCATGAGGTAGCAGACAAGCACGTTCGGGCAGCGTTTCACCGCGGCCTCGAATTCGGCGAGTGTCTTTGCGAATTGACCGGAAAGCGAAATGTGAACGATCGCGATCATCCGGTAATCGAGCGCCTTGTGGGATAGCCGGGCATGGTAACCCTTGATGACCCCCGATTTCTCAAGGATGTCGAGCCGCCGTGAGCAGGCGGATGCGGAGAGGCCCACCTTCTCGGCCAATGCCGCATTGGAGATCCGTCCGTCGGTTTGAAGTGTCTTCAGGATGGAGATATCAATCGTATCCAGTGTATGCATTCGTGAATTCATCCAAATAAAGACCGTTCGGCGCAAGAATATTTGAAACGCGTGACCGCGGCAAGCCGCCTTTGCAAGGACATTTCGGGGCCGGGATGTTTGAATCGACGACATTCGAATCTGTACCGGCGGTTATCCGCCGGTCTGCCCCAGGAGGAAACATCAATGCGCGTTGGCTGCCCCAAGGAAATCAAGAACCATGAATACCGCGTCGGACTTACGCCCGGCGCCGTGCGCGAATATGTGGCCCATGGTCATGAGGTGATTGTCGAGACCATGGCCGGCATTGGGATCGGCGCGGACGATGCAGCCTACCAGGCGGCGGGCGCCAAGATCGCCGCCAGCGCCAAGGATGTGTTCGGTCGCTCCGACATGATCGTCAAGGTCAAGGAGCCGCAACCATCGGAATGGGCGCAACTGCGCGACGGTCAGTTGCTCTATACCTATCTTCACCTGGCTCCGGATCCTGAGCAGACCAAGGGACTGATCGCTTCGGGTTGCACCGCTGTTGCCTACGAAACCGTTACCGATGAGCGGGGCGGCCTTCCGTTGCTCGCGCCAATGTCGGAAGTGGCCGGACGCCTTGCCATCCAGGCCGGCGCGACCTCTTTGCAGAAGGCAAACGGCGGACGCGGAATCCTGCTCGGCGGCGTGCCGGGCGTGCTTCCGGCCAAGGTCGTGGTCATCGGCGGCGGTGTGGTTGGTCTGAACTCGGCCAAGATGGCTGTTGGCCTGGGCGCCGACGTGACAATCCTCGACCGTTCGCTGCCGCGCCTGCGTCAGCTCGACGACATTTTCAACGGCCGTGTGCACACGCGCTATTCCACGATCGAAGCGCTGGAAGACGAAGTCTTTTCAGCCGACATGGTGGTGGGCGCGGTGCTCATTCCGGGCGCTGCAGCTCCGAAGCTTGTCACCCGCGACATGCTGTCGGGCATGAAGAAGGGGTCGGTGATCGTCGATGTCGCCATCGATCAGGGCGGCTGCTTCGAAACCTCGCATGCCACCACCCATGCAGACCCCACCTATGAGGTGGAAGGCGTGATCCACTACTGCGTGGCCAACATGCCGGGTGCCGTGCCGATCACCTCTGCCCACGCGCTCAACAATGCCACGCTTCACTACGGTCTGATGCTTGCCGACAAGGGGTTGAAGGCAATCGCCGAAGACCGCCATCTTCGCGCCGGCCTCAATGTGCACCGCGGCCGCGTCACCAACCGTCCGGTCGCCGAGGCGCTCGGATATGATGTCAGCGAGCCGGAACAGGCGCTGAAAGTCGCCTGACAAGGCCGTTCCCATCTACTGCTGGGTCAAGAGCCCGCCGGTCAGTCCACACCGGCGGGCGTTTTTGTCAGATCAATCGGCTCTGACTGCCTTGCAATGATAGCAATTGTTGCGCGATGAGCGGATGTGGACGGCCTCGATGCCTGTTTGGGAGAGCAGCTCTTCCATCCGCGTCTGCAGGTTTTCGAGCTTGATGACGCCGCCGGTACCGTAAACGATACGCTCGTCCGCATCATATCCGCGCAGGATGTAATACGGGCTTTCCAGAAATTCGGGCAGGGCTCCGGATGGAACCGGGTCAGCCGTGCAATCTTCTGCGTGCAGAAAAACCGGCCCTGTTTCCGCATAAGCATGGGTTGCGTTGAACGGCCGCCAGCCGGCGATCAGATAGGGTTCACCCTTGCCGACCATTTTCATACAGACGCGACAGGGCACCCCCTTGCCGTCCGACGTCCTTCGCTCCGGTGGATTGCCGTTGGAATCCTGTCCGCCATTGCGCAAATGTGTGGCGGTGGCGATGCCCATGGGTTCGAACTTGATGTGCATTGAAAACCTCGCGCTTCTCGGTGGGAAGAGCTACGAGATAAGCGGTGGCGTAGATGCTTCGCCACCCGATTTCAGGCGTTCTCGGGAAATCCGGCCTTGGCCATCGACAGGAATTCGTCGTCCGACAGGGGACGGATGATCGCCTGATTCTGGCTGACCGGCGTGAAGCCCATGCGCTGGTACAGCGGCAGGGCTGCGGGGTGGTCGAGCGTGTTGGTTTGCACCGTCAGGCTGGCGGGGGTGAGGGACCAGGCTGTGGCGATCGCCTGACCGAGCATCCACTCGCCCAGACCGCGCTTGCGAACATGGTCCATCAAGCCGAAATAGACGAGCTCCACATTGGCCTCCTGAGCGCTGGAGAGTTCGAAAAATCCGGCCGGAGCTCCGTCTACGCTGAGCACATAGATCCGGGTGGTCTTGGCGTGGATGATGTCGGCGAGTTCCTTGTCCTTCATCCGCAATCGGCTGACCCAGTGCCACTCGCGTCCGACCTGCCATTGAAGGTAGCGGTAGAAGTGCAGCGGGATGTCCGTCGCCCGCATCAGCGTTGCATGCAGGTTGACCGGCAGCGGCGGCGCGGTGCGGGGCGGCTTCTTCATCTCAAGATAGGTGACAGTCGCCTTGAGTGATTTTGGTTTGACCGGCTTGGCCATCTCATGCGTCTCCGGTGGAGATCGGCGTATCGTCCCGGCCTCCCCATTCCGACCAGGAGCCATCATAGAGCCTGTTGTCTCGGTGGCCGACGGAGTGGAGCGCAAGCGTGATCACAGCGGCGGTGACGCCGGACCCGCATGTGGTGATGACGGGCTTGTTCAGATCGAGACCTGATGATTCAAGAACCTTGCGCAACTCGCTCATCGATTTGAGTTTTCCGCTATCGCTCAACAGCCCGAAAGGGACATTCCGGGCTCCGGGCATATGGCCTGAACGCATGCCAGCCCTCGGCTCCGGTTCGGCGCCCGAGAACCGGCCCGGTCCGCGCGCATCAGCAATCTGGGACGACTGATCCGTGACAACGGCGCCCATGTCCGCAAAGCTCGCGACCGCGTCGCCATTGAAATTCGGCGTGAACGTTGCGGGCTCCGGCGCTTTGGCTGCCCCGGTCTCCACGGGTCTGCCCTCAGCCTTCCAGACATCAAATCCGCCATCGAGCACATAGGCGTTGGCAGCGCCATAGCTGCGCAGCATCCACCAGACCCGGGGAGCTGTGAACATTCCCGGCCCATCGTAAACAATGATCGTGTCGGTTTCGGACAGGCCGAGTTCACCCGTTGCTTTCGCGAAATCTTCGGGCGAGGGCAGCGTGTGGGGCAGGCTTGAGTCCGGATCGACGATCCGGTCCTGATCGAAGAAGACCGCGCCGGGAATGCGCGCAGCGGCAAATTCTTCCGCGGCGTTGCGGTTTTGGGCCGGCAGATACCAGGATGCGTCGACAATTTTCAAACCGGGCTCCGCAAGGCGCGCGACGAGCCAGTCGAAAGATACGACAAAGGGGCTTGTGTCAGTGTCGGTCATCATTGGCTCCTGGCGGGCGGCATTGAATGATCGGGTCCTTGTTCCAGGGAGGTCGCGGAGACACTCAGTCTGGCGTGGGACCGAAGCGGATTCGAAAACGTCGGTTCTCCTTACCCTTTTTCTCGATCTTGCCAATGTGGATTTCGCCCACTTCGGTGGTCTCCGTGACATGGGTGCCTCCGCAGGGCTGGCTGTCGATCGCCGCGTTCTCGCCTATGCAGACCAGTCGGATCCGACCCTGTCCGCGCGGCGGGCGGACGTTCTTCGATTTCACCAGGTCTGGATTGGCGTCGAGGTCTTCCTCGGAGATCCATTGGGTGTAGATCGGGTGGTTGGCATTGACCAGGTCCATCAGCTTCGCTGTAACCTCCGCCTTGTCGATGGTTTCCGTCATGTCGAAATCGATGCGGCTGTCGGTTTCACTCACCGATGCGCCGGTGATCGGGTAGGGGCAGACGACCGACAGCAGGTGACAGGCGGTGTGCATCCGCATCAGCTTGTGCCGTCTCTCCCAATCGATGTGCAGGACAAGTTTTTCACCAATTTCGGGAGAGGGCTGGTCAGGGGCGGGGAGGTGAATGATTTCCGATTTGCTGGCGCCGTTCAGGGTGCCGGCGATTGTGATCCTTTCGCCATTGTCGCGCTCCAGAAAGCCGGTGTCGCCTGGCTGCCCGCCGGAGGTCGCGTAAAAGCAGGTCTGGTCAAGCATGATGCCGCCATCCTCCCGAACCGAGGTGACCAGCGCCTCGGCGGTGGAAAGGTAGGCGTCTTCGACAAACAGGGCTTTCATCAGGTTCATTCACTCACAAAGGGGATGGATATGTCACTTTTCCGGGTCAGCCAGTCCGGAACCGGAAGTTGCTTGGAAGCGAGGAATTCCGGGTTGAATAGTTTCGACTGGTAGCGATTGCCGTAGTCGCACAGGATGGTCACGATGGTGTGCCCGGGCCCCATCTCCCGGGCCATCCGGATCGCGCCGGCGATGTTGATGCCCGATGAGCCGCCAAGGCAAAGCCCTTCATTTTCGAGAAGATCGAACACCAGCGGGATGGCTTCGGTGTCCGGTATGTTGAACGACATGTCCGGCGAAAAGCTCTCGAGATTGGCCGTCACTCGGCCCTGACCGATTCCCTCGGTGATCGAGCCGCCGGAGGATTTCATTTCGCCGGTCGTATAGAAGTTGTGCAGCGCTGCTCCATCCGGGTCGGCAAGGCCGATCTTGATGTCGCGCGAGCGCTCGCGGAGCCCTTCGGCCACGCCGGCCAGCGTTCCTCCCGAACCGACCGCGCAGATGAAGCCGTCCACCTTTCCACCCGTGTCGCGCCAGATTTCGGGTGCCGTGGTTTTCACATGCGCCTGGCGGTTTGCGACATTGTCGAACTGGTTGGCCCAGATCGCGCCATTCGGGTTGGATTTGGCAATCTGTTCTGCAAGCCGTCCCGAGAGCCTCACATAATTGTTCGGATTGCGGTACGGCGCCGCCGGAACCTCGACCAGCTCGGCGCCGTAGAGCTTCAGGGCGTCCTTCTTCTCCTGACTCTGGGTTTCGGGAATGACGATCACGGTGTTGTAGCCGAGCGCGCGGCCAACCATCGAAAGGCCGATGCCTGTGTTGCCGGCCGTGCCTTCGACAATGGTTCCGCCCGGCTGTAGCAGGCCCTTTGCCTCCGCGTCGCGGATGATTTCCAGGGCCGCCCGGTCCTTCACCGATTGTCCGGGGTTCAAGAACTCGGCTTTGCCAAGAATCGTGCATCCGGTGGCCTCGGATGCCGCCTTGAGGCGGATCAGCGGCGTGTTGCCAATGGCGTCGAGGACGGACGAATGTATGGGGGAGGGCATCTGATTTCCTGTCTTTGCTGTGCGGCGCAAGCGTGGCGAGAGTAGGCAGGCATTTGCCGCCACTCAAGGGGCGAAAACAAGAAAACCAACTCTTCCGGTCGTGCATCTGAGGGATTAATTGCCTCCTGAAGGCAAAAACCGGAAACCGCATTTGCCGGTGATCCATATTGAACTGTCACGCGTAGGAAGTGACAATTGAATTAGACAGATGACTCCGGACCCCTCACGTACTAACAGTTCGTGCCGGATAAAGATGGAAAGCAGAACGCGCATGGTGCGGGAACATATTGATACAATCGACTCGTTGCTGGCTCGCTACGTGGCCGGAACCCTTCCCGCGCCGGCCCGCGTGCTCGTGGAGGCGCACCTTGAACTCAAGCCCGAAAATCGCGTGCGTGTCCGCAACCTCGAGGCAATGGCCGGTCAGGCATTGCTCGATGTGGATCCCGTCGCGTTATCCGACCGAGACGGGATGCTTGAGGCGATCTTCAGTTCCAGCGACCCAGACACAGGCGTGACCCTGGACGCTCCCGGGCAGACCGTATTTCCCAAGGTGCTGTACGATTTCGTGGGATTTGACGCCGGCGATGTTCCGTGGCGCACCCGCATGCCAGGGTACCGGGAGTATGATCTCGGTGAAATCGAGGGATGTCATGTGAACCTGTTCTGGATCAAGCCCGGCCGCACGGTTCCCGCCCACACCCATGAGGGCAGCGAATTGTCGTTGGTGCTCGATGGGGATTTCACCGACGACCGTGGCTTTTACGAACGCGGGGACATCTCCGTCGCCGACGATTCAGTCGACCATCGGCCGTGCGCCGGCAAGGACAGGCCCTGCATCGGGCTGGCGGTGATGGACGCGCCCTTGAAACTGACCGGGTCCTTCCGTCAGATGATCGGCGACCTGATCGGCTGACCCCGACGCCAGCAAAATCTTGGAACCAAAGAGCCGTTCCGACCGTACGAAGGTCTGAACGGCTTTTTTGATGATTGGAGATTTCAATGAGCAGCTACATTGCCAGACCCGCCGACGGATCGGCTTGGGTGACCGGAGCATCGAGCGGGATCGGGCGCGCGCTGGCACTTGATCTCGCCCGCGAGGGTTTTTCGGTTTTCGCAACGGCAAGAAGCGAGGATGACCTGAACCGGCTTGCCGGGGAAGCCGAGAGCCTGAAGGGTACGATAATCGCCGCGCCGGGTGATGTAACCAATGCCGAGAGCATGGCCGAACTTGTTGCCCGGATCGACAGTGAAGGCGACGGGCTCGCGCTCGCAGTGTTCAATGCGGGGGTCTATATACCGGTTCATGGAGAGACGCTGAAGGTCGAGGATTTCGACAAGACCTTCGCGGTCAATCTGTCGGGCGTGGTCAATGGTCTGGTGCCGGCGATCGAGCGGATGAAGGCACGGGGTCGCGGCCAGCTTGCCATTGTTTCCTCGGTTACAGGGTATGGCGGCCTGCCCACAAGCGCCGCCTATGGTGCGACCAAGGCTGCGCTGATCAATCTTGCGGAGAGCCTCAAGTTCGATCTCGACAAGTTGGGCGTCCGGATCCAGGTGATCTGCCCGGGCTTTGTCGACACACCGGCCACGGCTGACAACGCCTTTACGATGCCTGCGTTGATGCAACCAGGGGACGCCGCTTCGCGGATCGCGTCCGGGTTGAAATCATCGTCCTTCGAGATCACGTTCCCGCGCCGTTTTACCTATGTGCTCAAGGCGTTGCAGTTTCTGCCCTACGGCGCATATTTCGGCCTGATCAATGCCGCAACAGGCTGGAAGAAGCGGCCGCTGGAAACCGAGCAGACCTAGGCCTTGTCGCCGCGGCACTCAATGTCGCCGCGGAGCGATTTCTGCGCTGCTTCGTCAAGCGGGAAATTCCACATGATGGCGATGCTGGCGAGCTTGGCGGCGATCGGCGCCCAGGCATAGGCGACGGCCAAAGCGGTCAGCCCCTGTCCGTTGCCGGAAGAGGGTTCGAAACCGAAGACGGACAGCATTGGGAATACGATGCCGACCCCGCCGGCGAGCGATAGCTTGGTAGCGAGGCTCCAGGCGGCGAAATAGACGCCTGAGCGCTGTTCGCCGGAGGCTGCAGTATCGACGTCGATTACATCGGCCTGGATGGCTGGCGGCAGCGCCAGATCGAAACCGAGAAGGATGCCTGTAAGGATGCAGATGATCGCGAAGGCGATAAGGCTTCCCTCCGGCAGCAAGGGCGCCGGTGCAAAGGCGATGCAGGCTGCAAGCATGCCGTAGCACCAGGCGCGGTGCTTGCCGAAGCGTTTTGCAGACCAAGTGGCCAAGGGCACGCCGCCGATGGCGCACAGGAAGTACAGAAACAGGAGCGGCCCGCGCGCTTCCGGCAGTCCCAGACGGTCGGAGACGAAATACAAAAACAGCGTTGCCGGAATCCCATTGGCGAGACCGTTGAGGAAAAACGCGGCAATGAGCCGGACAAAGGGTTTGTTGCCCGCCAGATGCGCCAGCCCGGCGCGCAGATCGATGCGGGTGCGGGAATGTTCCGATGGTTCAGGTGTCGCCAGAACCGAGATGGCGCCGAACAGCGGCAGCGTTACCAGCACGGCCAGGCCCAGTGCGGCCAGACCATGCAGCCCCCGGGCATCGTCAAACCCGATGGTGAAAGGCAGTCCGATTGCCAGGAGCGTTCCGAGCAGGGTCAGTCCTTCACGCCATCCGGCGATCCTGGATCGGCCATGGTAATCGGTCGCCAGTTCCGCGCCCCAGGCCGAAAACGGAATCATGGCCGATGTGAAGCCGAGCGAAAGCATCAACCCCCATCCGGTCAGCCACGCCGTGCCGACGCCCTCGGGCGGCCAGAACAGCATCAGCGCCGAGATCGCGGTCAGCGGAAGGCTCATTGCGAACAGCGTCCGACGCCGCCCGAACCGGGGGCGAAAGCGGTCCGCGGCCCATCCGATCAGCGGATCGTTGACGGCATCGAAAATGCGGACAATGAGTAGGGCAAAGCCCACAGAGGCGAGGGAAAGTCCGAGCGTCTCCGTGTAGAACGTCGGAACGAGGACATAAAGCGGCAGGGTGAGCGCAGCGAGCGGAATGGCCGGCAGCGCATAGGCAATGACCCGCGGAAGCGGGAGCCGTTGGTCTGATCCCGCCGCGTCTACGTCGGTCGGTTGATTGTCGGTCATGGCGCGTTCCGGGCTCGCGGTTCTGCTGAAAATGCCGGACGCCTTGCTGGCCAGCCCGGTATCGACTCAGAGAGCTCCGGAGCCGATTTTGGAGAAAGACAAACTGTGTACGCAGCAGTTCGCTCCACGGTTCACCGGAGGTCCGATGGCTGCGCAGTCGACGTGACGCAGGAGGGTTCCCACCGGCGGTGGAGATGTGCAGCGTCCAAAGGGTAAGTTCGAGCAAACCAAAGGATCTTGTGCGAAACGGTATCGCGTTCAACACTCGATTTTCTGCGTTCGCAAGGTTGCGAACCCAAAACCGGTTTCTGGTTCTGCGGGAACTGCTCTAGCTGTAGATCACCTGGCGGACATTGATGTGGCCGGACCGGAAACCCGCTTCGCAATAATACATGTAGAACTCCCAAAGCCGCTTGAATCTCAGGTCGAAGCCCATCGGCTGAATGTCCTTCCACGCGTCCCAGAAGCGTTCACGCCATTCCGCGAGTGTGCGCCCGTAATCGGGACCGAAGGCCCTTTGTCCGGTCAATTCCAGCTTTGCGTTTTCGCCGAGCGTAACCAGATGCTCTTCGGTGGGCAGCATGCCGCCGGGAAAGACATAGCGCTGGATAAAGTCGGGGTTGGCCCGGTAATCTTCATAGGCCTCCGGCTTGATGGTGATGATCTGCAATCCGGCCCGCCCGCCGGGCTTGAGACATTCCCTGAGCTTGGAGAAATAGACCGGCCAGTATTTTTCGCCGACTGCCTCGAACATTTCGATGGAGACGATGGCGTCGTATTTTGCGGTCTCGTCGCGGTAATCCTGAAACCGCAGGTCGACGAGGTGGCTCAGACCCGCCTTTTCGATGCGCTCTCGCGCAAAGGCGAGCTGCTGGTTGGAAATGGTCAGCCCCGTGACCCGGCAGCCGATCTCGCTTGCGGCGAATTCAGCGAAACCGCCCCAGCCGCAGCCGATCTCCAGGACGTGGTCGCCGCGTTTGAGACCGATCGCATTCGCCAGCGCCCGGTATTTTGCGGTCTGGGCGCTCGCCAGATCGTTGGCCCCGTCCTGATAGAGTGCGGATGAATAGGTCATCGTCTGGTCGAGCCACTTGGCGTAGAATTCATTGCCCAGATCATAGTGCGCGGAAATGTTCTTCCTGGCCTGCGTACGCGTGTTTGACCGCAGCCAATGGCGGATTTGTTCGATCAGGCGGGCCAGTCCCCGGGCTCCGCCGGCAAGGTTGTTGCCGACTTCGACATTGACCAGAAACAGCTCGAGGAAGGCGGTGACGTCGGGGCTCTCCCAATCTCCGGCGATGTAGGATTCGGCCACGCCGATGGTGCCTGCAGTCAGTGCCTGGTGGGCCAGGTTCCAGTTGTGCAGAACCAGGACCGCGTCAGGGCCTTCGGCGCGCCCTTCGATCAGCACGGAACGCCCGTCTGGCATCCGGATCGACAAGCGGCCGTAATTCATGTGCAGCAGGCCGCGAAGCGCCATCTTCGCTTTCAAGGGCAAACCGCGCAAATAGGCGGAGAGGTTCTCGGTCGAGAGCCGTTCGGCCTTGTCCATGTCGTTCCAGGTGGCTTCGGTTTTCATGATACGAGCCTCCTCCGTCCTGCTTCATTCACACTCTTCACGATCTGACCGTCTGATCGTCATTTTCACGCCGGTCACGGAAACTCGCCTTTTCTGGAGGCTCCGGACGCGGAACATAACGCACTCCCTTGAGCCAAAGTTTCAATGCCTCATAGTGAATGCCGCCGACAATCTTCCACGTGAGAAGCGGAAACTGCAAGAGGCAAGCCAGAACAGAGCCCGTCCGAAGAGATTTGCGGTTACCGCAATAAGTCGCGGCGAGCAGCGGGCCCGTATCGTCGGTCTCGAGAATTCGCCATTTGATCTGCTCTGCGGGCAGGTTCATGCGAAAGTGGTAACGCATACCCATTTCGATGAAAGGAGAGACATAAAAAAGCTTGTCCCGGCTTTGGCGGATCCCCGCTTCACTCACTTCGTTGTCGCCGACCTTGCAGACATAGGTGTGGCTTTCGCCGAAGGTGTTGCGCACCTCGTAGACCATCGCGACAAGCCGATCGGACGGTCCGTAGGCATAATAGACCGACAGCGGGTTGAAGACCTGTCCGAAGATCCGCGGATAGCAGGCCAGTTCGATCCGGTTGGCCGGCGCATCGAGCCCGGCCTTTGCGAGCAACGCGTCGATGTGGGCGCGCAGGGTAGGGGCGCCGGATCCACGCAAATGATCAGCCTCGTGAAACGCCATGACGTTGCGCCGGTTGACCGAAAACAAGGGCGAAAGCCCGTCGACTTCGTCAAGCCGATCCAGATCCAGCAGCAGCGAGTAGACCTTGTAGTTGAACCTGTGACCGACCGGCTTCATGCGCTGATGCATCACATCGCCGACATAAAGTGCCCCCGCAGGCCTTGCCGTCAGCTTTGTCGCGGCAGAACTATCCGTGGCGGGAGAGATCGGGGCGCTTGCCCGGGCTGGTGCATGGGCGTTCAAGATCACACGTCCGCCGGTTCGGCGCTTGCACCCATGGTGTCGCGCCAGGGCAGGCGAGCGCCGAGTGCTTCTGCTGCGGCGATGCCGGAGGTCAAGCCGTCCTCGTGGAAACCGTAGCCGGTCCAGGCGCCGGCAAAATGGGTGTGGTTGTCTCCCTGAATGGCCTTCAATCGGGCCTGAACGTCCATAGCATTGTTGCCGAATTGCGGATGGTCGTAGCTGTACTCGCCGAAAACCAGCTCCGGGCGCGGTTCGCGGTCGGGATTGAGGGTGACAAACAGAGGCTTGGCCGGGTCGATGCCCTGCAGCCGGTTCATCCAGTAGGACACTGCCACATTTGCGTCGGAACGCTGATCGGAGGAACGAAGGTAGTTCCAGGACGCCCAGACCGCCTTGCGGGTCGGCATCAACTTTTCGTCGCGATGCAGGATGACCCGGTTCGGGCGATAGGGAATGGCGGTGAGAATTTCACGCTCGGCATCTGTCGGCCGGTCGAGAATCCGCAAGGCCTGATCCGTGTGGCAGGCCAGAATGACGCGGTCGAAACTCTCGAGCCGTCCGGTGGAATCGAGAATGTCCACTCCTTCGGCTCCGCGCCTGACCGAAACGACGCCGGCATCGAGGCGCACCCGTCCGTGGAGCGGCGCGAGCAGCTTTTCGAGATAGTTGCGGCTGCCTCCGGTGACCGTGCGCCAGATTGGACGCTCGGAATGGATCAGACGGTGGTTCTCGAAGAAATTGACGAAGTAGGTGGCCGGAAACTCCATCATGCGCTTGGCCGGCGTGGACCAGATCGCGGCCGCCATCGGCACCAGATAATTGTTCATGAAACCGGGCGAAAAACCGCGCCAATTGAGATAGTCGCCGATGGAGCGGGCAGCCAGGTGTCCCGCTGCGCGATCCTGCAGGCAGATGCGGTTGAACCTCAAGACCTCCCGGAGCATCAGCAGAAACGAGGGCCGCAGCAGATTGCGCTTCTGCGCAAACAGTGTCTTGAGATTGTCTCCGCCCCATTCCAGCTTGCCGTGATCGAGCGAGAGCGCGAAGCTCATGTCGCTGTCGTGGGTTTTCACGCCCAGATGCGCGAAGAGAGCCGTGAGATTGGGATAGTTGAGTTCGTTGTAGACAATGAAGCCCGTATCGACGGAAAGCGGCGTTCCGTCATATTCGATGTCGACGGTCGCGGTGTGCCCGCCGGGACGTTTTTCCGCCTCGTACAGTGTCACGTCGTGCAGGTCGCGCAGCGCCCATGCGGCGGACGCTCCCGATATGCCGGAGCCGACCACGGCGACTTTCAGACGCCGGGGCTCCTCGACAATTGCTTGCGGCGGCGAAGGCAGATGCAGGTTCATGCGGCGTCCTTGATCTTGTCGTATGCGGCCAGTGCACGTTGGCGTGCCTTCTGGTGTTCTACAATAGGGTGCGGGTAGGTGTCGCCAAGACGGACGCCCGCCTTGGACAGCACATCTTCGGGCGCATCCCAGGGTTTGTGAATGTATTTCGACGGCATGTCGCAGAGTTCGGGGACATATCTACGGACATAGTCGCCATCCGGATCGAACTTTTCACCCTGTATGATCGGATTGAAAATCCGGAAGTAGGGCGCCGCGTCCGCGCCGGATCCCGCCACCCATTGCCAGCTTGCGGTGTTGGAGGCGGGGTCGGCGTCGACAAGCGTATCCCAGAACCAGCATTCGCCAAGGCGCCAGTCGATCAGGAGGTGCTTGGTGAGGAACGAAGCCGTGACCATGCGGATACGGTTGTGCATCCAGCCGGTCCGCCACAGTTCGCGCATGCCGGCATCGACAATCGGGTAACCGGTCATGCCCTTTTGCCAGGCTTTGAGGCCTGCTTCATCATCGTTCCAGGGGAAGTCGTCGAACTTCGAGTTGTGATTGACCCGGGGCAGGTCGGGTTCATTCACCAGAAGATGGTAGGAGAATTCCCGCCAGCCGATTTCCTTGCGGAAAACCGTTCGGTCTTTCGGTGATGCGTCGGTGTCACTTTGCGCCAGCGTGTGGATGATCTGCGCCGGGGTGATTTCGCCATGGGCGAGGTGGGGCGACAAGCGTGACGTCGATAAGATGCCCGGAAGGTCACGATCATTGGCGTAACCCTTGATCGCATCCGACAGGAAGTCTTCCAGACGCTCCCGGGCGCCGGTTTCGCCCGGCGTCCAGGATTCGCGTATCCCTCCGGCCCAGTCCGGCTTCTCGGGGAGAAGCTTCCAGTCGGACAGATCCTCGCCATCGGGCATTGTTTCGATCGGCTTCAACTCGTCCGGGGCCGTGAGCGGTTCACGCTCCTCGATATCGCCTTCTATGGCGCGCCAGAACGGGCTGTAGACCTTGTAGTGGGTATCGCTCCCGGTGCGGACACGCGTCGGCTCGTGAAGCAGATGCCCGGCGAAACTCTCGACGTGAATGTCATTGGACTGAAGGTCCTGCTTGATCCGGGAATCGAGCGAGTGGAAATCCGGATCGTAACGCCGGTTCCAGTAGACAGCGGAAGCCCCGGTCGATTCGACCAGTTCGGGGATCACGTTCTCGGGATTTCCGCTGAGCAGTAGGAGCGGCGCGCCGAGTTCGGCCAAGTCCTCCTGCAGGCGTTCAATTGCATGATGCAGCCACCATTTGCGCGCCGCGCCGATGGCGCGCTCGCCGTTTTCTGTATCGCGAATGAAAACCGGAAGGACCGTCTTGTGCAGGCTCGCCGCATGGAGAGCGGCGTTGTCGCCGGTCCGGAGGTCGCTGCGAAACCATACAATGGCCGGTTGGTCTTGAACGGATGCGTCAGAGTTCATGAAGCTGTTTTTATCCCTGGCGGCGAAAGTCGCTTTTTCTTTTGTCTGTCTCATACGTCTGTACGGAAACAGCGGATCAAAAGTTTCGACAAAACATGCTGATTTTCCCCGGTGCAGCAGGCATCCGCCAGGGACATGCAAAAAAGGCCGCAAACCCTTGAGGTTCACGGCCTTTTGCAAATCTGGCTCCCCGGGCCGGATTCGAACCAGCGACCGATCGATTAACAGTCGATTGCTCTACCACTGAGCTACCGGGGACCGCCGCCTTGAGCAGCGTGTGCGGCCTATAACAAATGCCTCTCCGATTTGCCAAGCGGTTTTTAAAGAAAATGTGTCGATCTTGCGAAACCGGACCTCATGGCCCACCTGTTGGGTCCGGCGTCTGGCCGGTTGTGGAAGCGGATACGGATCGTGAGCAGCAGAAAGCGCCGATTTCAATATGATGCGGGTCGCGGCGAAATGCGGTTCGGTTCGAGGACACTGAAACTGCCGCGCAGCGCGAATGCGCGAATCGCCGTCGGGACCGCGCTGGTTTGCTGCGGCATTCTCGGCTTTCTTCCGATCCTGGGCTTCTGGATGATCCCCTTGGGGCTTGTGGTGCTGTCCCAGGACTTGCCTTCCGTCAGGCGCTGGCGCAGATCCCTGGCCGTCCGGATGGAGCGGCGAAAGCGTGCGCCGGACCAGCGGCGGCAAGGCGGGAACGACCGGCGAGGGCCCTGAGGCTGCCGGCGGGTGAGCGGCGGAATGTCCAATGCCCAATCACCATTCGAGTGCAGAAACGACTTCAATTCAGCAGTCTGTTGACACACTTGAATGCCTGCCGCTCATATGGACGACCACGATCAAACTGGTGATCGCGCCTGCCAATCCGGTGCCGATGCCCTGATGGCGCGCAGGTTGCGCAAGGCTCGCGGTTTTGTCCAGTTCGGCCGGGAGCGGGAGGAGGCAGGATCATCGAAAGACAAAGGGAAGTGCAACCTTCCGAACGTCCGATTGCTGCAAAGCTGCACCTGCAGTTGGGGCGCTACGGTCTCGTGGGCGTGATCAACACGCTGGCAGGACTGTCAACGATCGCCGTGATGACCTATGGCGGTTTCGGACCGTACATTGCGAACGCCGCCGGTTATGTCGCCGGACTTTCGACAAGTTACATCCTCAACAAGCACTACACATTCGAAGCCAGATCGGAGAATAGTAATCTGTTGGCTTTCGGTGCGGCTTTCGCGGTCTCATACAGTCTTAACGTGCTGGTGCTTTACCTGTCGATACCGCTTGAGGTTTATCACCGTTTGTTGCCGCAGTTGCTGGCGACGTCGGCATACAGTGCCATTTTTTTTGTTCTCATGAAATGGTTTGTGTTCGTATCCCATGAAAAGTAACAAGAGATACTCACTGGATATTGTCATTCCGTGCTTCAACGAGGCAGGGGGGCTGGCCAACACAATCACTCTCGTCATGTCCTGTGTTCAATCGCTGCTTTCCGATCCCGAGATCCGGCTGAAGACCTTTCGCCTGATCCTTGTGGATGACGGCAGTCGTGACCAAACCTGGGCGCTGATCGCGGCGGCATCCGCGCGGGACCAGAGGATTTGCGGGATCAGGTTGTCCCGCAACTTCGGACACCAGTCGGCATTGATCGCAGGGCTTGAGAATGTCGATGCCGATGCTTGCATTTCGATGGATGCCGACCTCCAACATGATGTCGGTGCCATTCGCGCCATGCTGCTGGCTTTTCAGGACGGCGCCGATCTTGCGCTTGGCGTTCGCGAGAACCGGCAGACCGACACGCTTTTCAAGCGCGGGACGGCGTATGCTTTCTACGCCTCCCTCCGCCTGCTCGGCGTTGGCATCGTCGCCAATCACGCCGATTACAGGCTGATGTCACGACGGGCGCTTGACGGGCTGCTCGCACACAAGGAGGTCAACCTTTTCCTGCGCGGGTTGATCCCGAGCCTGGGCTTCAACGTCATTCTGGTTCCCTACACCTGCAAGTCCCGCGCCGCAGGCGGGACGAAGTACACCCTCCGAAAGATGATTGGGCTGGCTCTGAACGGTGCCACATCGTTTTCCATGCGGCCCTTGCGCCTGATCGGTTTGCTGGGGCTGCTGGTCTGCGCGATTTCGGCAGTGTCGATCCTGTATGTCCTGGTGATACGGTTCGCCTACCCGGAACGGGCAATCGCGGGCTGGGCGTCCACGGTGCTGCCGATATTTGCACTTGGCGGCGTCCAGATCCTGTCAATCGGAGTATTGGGCGAATACATCGGAAAAATATACATGGAGGTCAAGCGCAGGCCGAGGTATCTCATTCAGGATTCGACTGAGCGCGGGGGTGCCGATAAAAAGGATGATCAACGAAATCATCCTGACATTCGCTCTTGACGTCGAATACACCAGAGGATCTTGCCGGGCCAATTTTCAGGGCGAGACAAGCATTTTTATACTGTGCAATCCAATTCCAAGTTGCCGCTTGTCTCTTGAGTTCCGCGGCTGATGGGCATCGGGCAATTTGAAGGTGAGGATTAACGTTTCTTGTGTCGTGTCGTGTGGAAGCAACGGCACCAAGATGGGGTCATCCTGATTTTCCTGAGTTCGCGTGCCTTCCCAGATTGTCTGGCCGCGTTGCGTTACCACAAGGCGTTGCGTCGAATTGGCGTTATCCAGAAGCATTGTCGCATCGAGTTGTAGGATTGCCATCTCCCCATGTTCCAATCCGACGGGACTGATCAGCAACTGCGCTTCGTTTCCAACACTCCACACGCCCCATGGTTCAAGGCCTGACCAGCCTTTTCCCAGATATTTGCCACCCGAATCGGTTCTGATAGCCTGCGGCTGGTCGGGGAAGATCAGCGGCAGATAGGAACGATCGAGTCTTCGGTTGATCACGTCAGTCCCCTCGCAATCGCCTCGAGCGCGGACCGCTTCCAGGTAGAGCGGCCACAAGACAAAGGCGGTTTCGTATGTGTGATACGAGGTCAACCGATCCGGATCGATAAGACTGGAAAGCTGAACGGGTTCGGCGGGAACCAGAGTTGGGACGCAAGCCAGGGTCTGAGCACTCTCCCACACTTGCGCGGAACGCCGCATTCTCTCCGCAACAGACCAATTGTGCAGCCCCGTAAAGACAAAGAGTACCGCCGTCAGGCCTGCGAGAAGGCGGTGCAGATTGCTTCGGAGCTTGCCACCCTGCCACTGATGCAGAAGTTTGGCAGTCAGCAGGGCAAACACAAGCGCCAGGCCCAGAATTGAGGTGCGGCTATCTATGTAAGCGCAGCTTTGGGACCCTGTGCACCAGTCCTGATATTTCTGAGTGCTGGAAACGGGAATCGTGACCAGGACCATCGCCCCCACAAGAAACAACATCAACGGTCCAAGAGGCTTTGTCATGGCGATGGTGCGTTGGAAGGCGATGCGCATGGCTGCGTACATGAACAAGCCGGCCAGCACATTTGCCATCCATATCGTCTGCGGCGCCCTTAGGACATCAAAATGCAGCCTTGGCAGCACCAGGCCGTCAACGATATGTCGCCAGGTGGTGTATGCAATCGCGCCTATGTTTTCTATGCCACCTGCGGTGTTGCCGGCATATGTTGAGGGAAAAGCGAGCCGGTAGCCGCCGTAGATGCCAAGCACCAGAAACAATTTGGCCACGTCGCCGCGAACTGCAGTATCGCTGAGAACTCCCCGCAGCCAACCGGCAAAGTTCCGCAGGGTCACCGGATGGCGAGTGATGGCCTCCGCGGAAATCATCACGACCCCCAATACCATCGCATATTCGGTAGCCAGCATGGCGACGACCTGAAGCGAGTGCAGCAGAACCATCCACCCACCACGCTCGTGCAGACCCAATCCAGCCAGCCGCCCTGCGAACAACAACAGGAAAGGCCACGTGTTCTGCATGGGAAATGACGTGGGTGGCAAATGATCGAAAGCGAGCGGATGAATCGCAAGGAAGATCAGGAAAGCCAGTGGGGCGATGTTGAATTCAAGAAGTTGAGCTGCGTAGACAAAAGCAAGCCACGCAGTCAGCATGTAAAGGCCGACGAACAGAATGCGCCAAACCAGAAATTCCGATTTCAGCGCACTGAACATATTGACTGTCTGGACAAGGAGAAAACCGATCCGACCTGTTTCCTCCGCCCAGTTTTGAGCGGCGCTGAATACAACGCTGGGACCCTGCAGGGCCAGATAGGTGTAATGGACATCATCGGCGGTGAGGCGATATCCGGCCAGAAATGGCCAGCTGTGCCAAAGTGCCAACAACAGTATCAATATGGCAAACGCTGGCCGGCGCGTTACGATGCTTTCGATGTTAAAGTGATTAAAAAAGAGCTTCTTTAAGATCAAGGGGTTAATCGACTTTCCCAGTTGGACCACCAGTCTGCGTGAGGATCACCTGATCAGCCTGGCAAATCAAGTTGCAGCCTGCCAATCCTGGTCAGGAGCCGTTATCCTTGCCTGCCGAAGAAGGATCGTATCGCCGAAACAATGGGTGGACCGTGGAGGCGTTGAGTGTTTTGTCCTCACGCTACATGCAGGCAAGTAGGGAAAGGCAACGAGCATTCTGGAAGAGCAGTGGCGTCTTAAGAATCTCGAACGCTCGAAAATGCAGGCCGAACGGAGTCTGATTCCCACGCGGCTCGCAGCCACCTCAGTTTGGTGTCGAGCTTGAGAACTGAAATCATTGTGGAAAATTTTGGAGGCCTCGCCCGGAATCGAACCGGGGTGCAAGGATTTGCAGTCCTCTGCGTAACCACTCCGCCACGAGGCCTCTGACCGGCGTTGCCGGACGGCTGGCAAATAGACGGATAATTCTGCGTGCGCAAGGGGGCGATTTGACAAGTTTGTAACGATGCCGGCGGCAAATTCCCCTAAAACGGTGAATTGAACCGGGGCAGGCCTTGTTCAGCTTGAAACTCCGGGTGCGTCGCTTTATTGAAGCGCGGATACAAAGCATCGGAGAGACCGGATGGGCACCGACTATCAAGACGCTCGCCAGAAGATGGTGGACAACCAGATTCGGACGACAGACGTAACCTCGCATTCGGTTCTCAGGGCGTTCCTGACCGTTGAGCGGCAGGATTTTGTGCCGGCATCGCTCAAGCCGCTCGCCTACATCGATACCGACCTTGAAATCACGTCCGCCGACGGTAGCGAGCCGCGCTACCTCATGGAGCCGTCGCCCCTGGCCAAGCTCTTGCAGTTGGCGGAAATCAAGCCGGATCACGTTGTGCTCGAAATCGGCTGTGCGGAAGGCTACGCTGCGGCGCTGCTGTCCTTGCTGGCAGGATCTGTCGTTGCGGTGGAGAGCGACGGAGCACTCGCGGATGCTGCGAGTACGCGACTCAGCGAAAACGGCTATGACAATGTTGCCGTGGTGACCGGTGACCTCGAAGCCGGTTATGCCAGCGAAGCGCCGTATGACGTCATCTTTTTCAACGGCGCTGTCGAAACCGTGCCCGAAGCCATAACCGGGCAATTGCGCGAGGGTGGCAGGCTGGTGGCCGCGGTCGGTTCCGGCAACTCGGCCCAGGCGCATCTTATGGTGAAGGAGGGCGGTGTGGTTTCGGGGCGGCCCGTATTCAACCTTTCCATCAAGCCCCTGCCGGGCTTCAGAAAGGCCGAGGAATTCGTATTCTGACTGCCCGGTGACAGAGCCGGGCCGTTTGACCGATATCCAGGCCGCGCCTGTTGCGCGTCGGCAACGTAGGGTGGATTAGTGCCGGGCTCACAGCGTTGTGAGATTGCCTAGTGCGGTGCAAACCCTCATATGTAAACCAACACCATGATCGTGTTCAGCGCGGCTGGTCAGCCCCAATCTTACCCGCGCTAGCTGGAGTATGTGCTCGTGTCGCTTGTCAAGAAGTCCTTTGCCTGTTTCGCGGTCCTGTCCGTGCTTGCGTTCACCCCTCAACAGGCTTCGGCTGAAACCATTTACCAGGCGATGGCGCGGGCCTACGAGAACAACCCGGATCTGAATGCGGCCCGCGCGGGACTGAGAGCAACCGACGAGGGCGTCGCCATTGCCAAGTCTGGCTATCGGCCGACAGTGGCCGCTGAAGCTGTCACCACCTCGACCAACAGGGAAGGCTTTACGAGCAGTTCGTCGAGCATCGGTGCGACGATCAGCCAGACCCTTTTTGACGGATTCCAGACCCGCAACAATGTTCGTGCTGCGGAAGCCCAGGTTTTCGCGGGCCGGGAAAACCTTCGGGGCACGGAAATCGACATTCTTCTGGCGGCCGTCCAGGCCTATGCCAATGTCAATCGCGACAACCAGATCGTCGTCTATCGCAAACAGAACATCGCCTTTCTTCAGGAGCAGTTCTCTGCCGCAAGGGCGCGTTTCGACGTGGGTGAAAGCACACGGACGGATGTGAGCCTTGCGGAGGCGGAACTGGCCGGTGCGCGCGCGAGCCTGACCGCCGCCATCGCCCAGGCGAAGTCGAGTGCTGCGGTCTACGCCCAGATTGTGGGCTCTGCTCCGACCAATCTTCAGCCCGTCGCCCTGCCGAGAAAGCTGCTGCCGGGATCGCTGGAAATGGCCATCGGTCAAGGGGTCAACGAGCATCCGGCTGTGCTGGCGGCACTTTATGGTGTCGACGCCGCTGGGTATGCCGTCAAGGCTCAGGAGGGAACATTCCTGCCGGGGGTGAGGGTGTCCGGCTCGGTGTCCGAGGACAATGACGGGATCAGTACGGCCCAGGTTCAGGCGCGGGTGTCAATTCCGATCTACCAGGGTGGTGCAGCGTCGGCCCGGGTGCGCCAGGCCAAGGAGCAACTCGGCCAGCAGCGCATCCTCGTTGACAAGGCCCGCCGCTCGATCGAGCAGTCCGTGGTTTCGTCCTGGACGCAGATGGAAGCGGCACAGGCTACGATCCAGGCCAATCGCGCCCAGCTGTCTGCGGCGAACCTGGCGCTCAACGGCGTGGTGGAAGAGCGGCGCGTCGGCCAGCGCACAACGCTTGATGTGCTCAACGCACAGCAGTCGGTGCTCAACACCAAGGAAGCGATCTCCAACTCCGAGCGCAATGCGATCGTGGCGAGTTTCTCGGTTCTGGCCTCGACCGGCAAGCTGACCGTTGATCGGCTGGGCCTCGGCGTGGCCAATTATCGGCCGGAAATTCATTACGAAGCCACTAAGGACCGCTGGTACGGCCTGCGCACTGTCGACGGACGCTAGAATTCCATCTGACGGAACCGGCTGGCCTCGTCTGTATCCGATGGCGGTCTTTCGGTCTGCGCCGGCTCTCTTGCGGAAATCTGTGCACGATTGCAGCGCATCCTTCGGACGTGATTCTCAAACGCTTCCCGATGGCCTAGAGTTGGCGTGTGATTCGCTGGCGCCGTCTGCGCCGGGCGACCAGAGTAACGGAGCGTAATCATGGCACAGGCCGGCGCGCAGCGCGAACCGTCAATGGAAGAGATCCTGGCATCCATCCGGCGGATTATCGAAAACAATGATCCGGCCGAAATCGTCAGGACGGAGCATGACGACAGCCATGCTGAGCGGGAGGAGCAGCCGGTTCAGGCGGCCGAGCCGGATATTGCACACGAGCAGCCGCAGCCGGAAACCTCGTTCGAGGATGGCGATGAAGAGGCGGACCACTCCAGTCAGGACGGTCTCGAAGGCGTCGACGCTGCGGCACCCGCAACCGACAATGGGCCCGGGACGATATCCCTTGCCGATGTGGCCGCACGCGCGAAGGGATTGGGATTGTCTGATCGGGCCGCTGCGGAGGTTTCGGCTCAGGTTGCGCACGTTCAGCCGGCCGTTTCCATCCCCGCACCTGTCAATGATGACATTTCGGCCAAGATCGATGACGCGGTTGCCGAAGAACTGCGTCAGGCGCTCGTTTCCGACGAGCCTGTCGAGGCCGGGCCGGCTGCCGAGGAAGCGCCGCATCGCAACGCTGACGCGCCTGTGGAGCGGACTGAGACCCGCGCTGAGCGCGAAACAGACAGTGCTGATGAAAGCCAGAGGGATGCACCCGAAGACCATCAAGGCGGTCAGCTGGTGTCGATGCAGACCGGCGAGAAGGTGGCGGCTGCTTTTGGCGAACTGACGGCAGCGATCGCAGCGGGCCAGACCCGTTCCTTTGACGAAATTGCAGAGGAAATGCTCAAGCCGATGCTCACCCAGTGGCTCGACGACAATCTGCCGACGCTTGTCGAGCGGCTTGTGCGCGAGGAAATCGAGCGAGTATCGCGCGGCACGCGCCGCTAGGTAAGCCTTTGTGTGCCGCAAAAGCGGCGTTGATTTGTGCGGCTCCCTGATTCAGGGGGCCGTTTTGTTTTTTTCCGCCCCTCAAATCGTGAGTCGGGGAACCGCAGCAATCTTTATGACGTTGAATATCGCACCGGTCATTTCGCGGTAGCGAAATCGAATCGGCGATAGCTTTCCGGCCCCGGATCGGGGCTGCTTGTTGACTTCACCATGGCGTTCCGGTTTATCCAAGCCGAGGCTCAGACCCCATATCCGCAATCACGCAAACGGTTTCCACTCATGCTTGACAAGACCTATGACGCAGCGGCCGTCGAACCAAAAATCGCAACCCGCTGGGCGGAGGCTGATGCTTTCGCAGCGGGTGCAGGCGCGAAACCGGGCGCGGACTCCTTCGCAATCGTGATCCCGCCACCGAATGTCACCGGTTCGCTGCACATGGGGCACGCGCTCAACAACACGCTTCAGGACATTCTGGTGCGTTACCAGCGCATGCGCGGGCGCGACGTGCTGTGGCAGCCGGGCATGGACCATGCGGGCATCGCCACCCAGATGGTGGTCGAGCGGCAGCTGGCCGAGCGCCAGGAACCTGGTCGGCACGATATCGGGCGGGAAAAATTCATTGAGCGCGTCTGGGACTGGAAGGCTGAATCCGGCGGGATGATTTTCAACCAGCTGAAGCGTCTGGGCGCCTCGTGCGACTGGTCGCGCGAGCGCTTCACCATGGATGAGGGCCTTTCGAAGGCGGTGCTCGAGGTCTTTGTCTCGCTCTACAAGGAAGGTCTGATCTACAAGGACAAGCGGCTGGTCAACTGGGACCCGAAGCTGCTGACCGCCATTTCGGACCTTGAGGTCGAGCAGGTGGAGGTCAAGGGTCATCTCTGGCATTTCCGATATCCGCTTGCCGACGGGCTGACCTACGAGCACCCCTTCGCCCTTGATGAGGAAGGCAACCGTTGTGCCTGGAAGCCGTCGATGGGCGAGCCTGCTGGCCACGAGACCCGCGATTACCTGATTGTCGCCACGACTCGGCCCGAAACCATGCTCGGCGATACGGGCGTTGCGGTTCATCCCGACGACCCGCGCTACAAATCGCTGATCGGCAAGCATGTGGTGTTGCCGCTGGTCGGGCGTCGGATCCCGATCGTTGCGGACGAGTATCCGGACATGGAGGCCGGCACGGGCGCTGTGAAGATGACTCCGGCGCATGACTTCAACGATTTCGACGTCGGCAAGCGCCACGACCTGAAGGCGATCAATGTTCTGACAACCGACGCTCGCGTCGTTCTCAAGGACAATGAGGAGTTCCTCGAGGGGCTGAGCATCGAAGGCAAGCTGATCGAGGTCATGGAAGAACTCGACGGCATGGACCGGTTTGCCGCGCGCAAGGAAATCGTTGCGAAAATGGAAGAGGTGGGGCTGCTCGAACAGATCGAACCGCACACCCACATGGTTCCGCATGGCGACCGGGGCGGTGTGCCGATCGAGCCGTTCCTGACCGACCAGTGGTACGTCAATGCCGCGGAACTGGCGAAGCCGGCCATCGAGAGCGTGCGCGAGGGCCGCACCAATTTCGTGCCGAAGAGCTGGGAGAAGACCTATTTCGAGTGGATGGAGAATATCCAGCCCTGGTGCATCTCGCGGCAATTGTGGTGGGGACACCAGATTCCCGCCTGGTATGGTCCGGACGGGCAGGTCTTCGTCGAGAAGGATGAGGAAACTGCGCTTGAGGCGGCGATCCAGCATTACATCGCCCATGAAGGCCCCTGGAAGGCCTGGGTCGAGGAGAAGCTCGAGAATTTCAAGCCGGGCGAAATCCTGACCCGCGACGAGGATGTGCTCGACACCTGGTTCTCGTCCGCGCTCTGGCCGTTCTCGACGCTCGGATGGCCCGACCAGACGCCCGAACTCAAGCGCTACTACCAGACCGATGTCCTGGTCACCGGTTTTGACATCATCTTCTTCTGGGTCGCCCGTATGATGATGATGGGCCTGCACTTCATGGATGAGGAGCCATTCCACACGGTCTACGTCCACGCTCTGGTGCGGGACAAGAACGGCGCCAAGATGTCCAAGTCGAAGGGCAATGTCATCGATCCGCTGGAGTTGATAGATGAGTATGGCGCCGATGCGCTCAGGTTCACGCTGGCCATCATGGCGGCGCAGGGCAGGGACGTGAAGCTCGATCCCTCGCGGATCGCCGGATACCGCAATTTCGGCACCAAGCTCTGGAACGCAACGCGGTTTGCCGACATGAACGGTGCCGTGCTTGACCCGGCATTCGATCCCGAAACGGCGAAGCTGACGATCAATCGCTGGATCCTCACGGAGCTCACGCGCACAGCGACGGAAGTGCGCGAGGCAATCGAGGGATACCGGTTCAACGAGGCTTCGGCGACCCTCTACCGCTTTGTCTGGAACCAGGTCTGCGACTGGTACCTCGAGTTGCTCAAGCCTGTGTTCAATGGCGAGGATGAAGCCGCCAAGGCGGAGGCACGCGCCTGCGCAGCCCACGTGCTGGCTCAGTCGGTGAAGCTTCTGCACCCGTTCATGCCGTTCATGACCGAGGAGCTGTGGACCCATATGGCAGGCGAGGGGGCAGGGCTTGCCTGTCACGCAGAGTGGCCCGAGCCGGTTTTCGCTGACGGGGCCGCGGCCGACGAAATCAACTGGCTGGTCGATCTGGTCTCGGGGCTCAGATCCGTTCGCGCCGAGATGAACGTTCCGCCATCGGCTCAGGCGCCGTTGGTGCTTGTGGGTGCAAATGCGGCGACGCGCGAACGCGTCGTTCGCCATGACCCGGCGATCAAGCGGCTGGCGCGGGTGACCGATATCCTGGTTGAAGGCGAGGCTCCGCGCGGATCGGCACAGATCGTCGTTGGCGAAGCCACGGCATGTCTTCCGCTCGGCGACCTGATTGATCTCGAGGCCGAGAAGGCGAGATTGCAGAAGGCAGAGGCCAAGGTTTCGGCGGATATCGCCAAGATCGAGGGCAAGTTGAACAACGAAAAGTTCGTCGCCAATGCAAAGCCGGACATCGTCGAGGCCGAACGCGAGAAGCTTGTCGAGTTGCAGGGGCAGCGCGACAAGCTCAAGGCTGCGATCGCACGCCTTGCGGATGCCGGCTAAGAGGTAATGCACAGGCGTGGCGGATCGCGGATCCCGAGGTAGAGTCCCACCCGGCTGACCCCGGGTGCGGCTGCTAAGTTGTTGCTCTGGAAAGCAAAAGACGAAAGTTGCAGGGAATAATTGTCCCTGCAGGCCCGCAGTGCCCCGCACTGGTTGGCAAATCTGCGCTTTTGCTGATCACTTTGACAAAGAATCTGGCAATTGTGACGAAATTGCAACAAAATTGCGATCAGGCTGGGATTCGGGGCCATTTTCGAGGGGTTGTGCGTGTCCGCACGCGAAAACCATCGGGATTTGAATGAATTTGGGGCATTTTCCGGCAGTTTTCGGTCCCACCGGTTTGTTCCGTTGTCGTGGCGGCCCGGTTTCCAGAGTTTACAAAAGGCCAGATTTCTTTACCTAATCGGAGCAATCGTAAGCTTTTACGTCCTGGAGGGGATTCATGATTCGCGGTACTCTGAAATCGATGGTTGCTTTGCTGGCTGCGAGCGCCGCTATGGCAACCACAGCGCAGGCAGGCGGTTTTGACCGCGGTGGTGTGAACGTTGATTTGTTGTTCAGCGACAAGCGCATCGATACCGAATTGTCCGCGACCTACGTCTCGCCTCAGCGCAAGATCAAAAACGTGACACGGGGTTCCAACGAGGCGACCCAGGCAGCAATTGCTCAGCAACTGGCGCCGGTGGTTGGAGCCGCCGGTCCGGCCGCTACGCCGGCTGAAATTCAGGCCTTCATTGCTGCAGCCCCGGGTAACGCTGCTATTGTTCAGGGTGTTCAGACCGCCGTTATCGCTGGGATCGTAGGTGGCGGCGGCAACCCCAACCCCGCAACTTCGGCTTCGATCGACGTGGACAGCGATTTCATCGTTCCGCGTCTCGGGCTGAAGGTTGGCCTGACCGATGATATCGCATGTTTGGGCACATACAGCGAACCGTTCGGTGCTGCCGCTGACTATGGCACCGGAAATGCATATTCCGCCTCCACCGTGGCGTTTTCAATTGATACACGCGACCTCGGCCTGACATGTTCGTACCGCTTCGCGGGCATGGAACTCGGTGTCGGCCAGTCCTATTTCCGTATCATCGGTGGCGTTTCCTATCAGGAACTCGACGGTTTTCAGTCCCGGCAGCGCTTTCTTGATTTCTTTAATCTGGGCCAGACCGCGATTGCTGGAACAGGTGTAACCAATACCTCCGGTCTTGGAACTTTTTCGGTGAGCGGTGATTCCGTGGGCTACAGGCTCGGAGCCGCGTTCGAGATCCCGGATATCGCGTTTCGCGCATCGCTGATGTACAGTTCCAAATATGAATACGATCTGTCGGGCACCCAGAACAATACTGGGTTTGGTGCAGCCATTCCCGGAACAGGGATCGTACCGATCACGATGAACACGGAAATTCCGCAGTCCTTGGAGTTCAAGATTCAGTCAGGCATCGCTCCCGGAACACTCGCTTTCGCCGGCGTGAAGTGGCAACAGTGGAGCCGGCTGGGGATTATTCCCGTCAATGGTGGCAGAAGCCCGGTCGATGGTCAGCCGACTTCTTTGTCGTTTGATCCGGTCTACCGGGATGGCTGGACTGTGACCGGTGGCCTCGGCCGACAGTTCAACGATTCCCTTTCCGGGTCGGTCGCCTTGACGTGGGATCGCGGCACTTCCACGACGACCGGAAGTCAGACGGATACGTGGACGGTGTCCGGCGGCGTGGCCCACGAGTTCAGCGAAAACGCCGAGCTTCGTGTTGGTGGCGCCATCGGATTGCTTACCTCAGGGAGCTCCGTGCCTGCGACCGGCGGCGATGCGGCCAACAATGTGACCTTCAATTTCGGCAATGACGTGATTTACGCTTTGTCCGGCGCACTCAAGGTGAGATTCTGATCCGGGTGTTGCTTAAGGCCGGACTTGCTTCAACCCCGCCCTCGTGGCGGGGTTTTTCGTTGGTGACCGCGTTGCGACACGTCGCGTGAGAGTTGCAACCTCCCAAAGTTCCCGAAAAACCATCTTTTTCAGACCTTTCGCATGCGAGTGATCACGCAATGTGACGATTCCGCAACACTCTTTTCCGATCGCATCTGCTATGGAAACTACCGGGTACTTTGTGCCCATTTCCCGCCACAAACGGGGCGCACGGCAGGATGCAAATCCACCCGCACCCTCGTTTCGAAACAGGATGCGTCTGAGGAACACATGGCCGCCAAACCGTTCGACAAGTCCAAGCTTCCCAGCCGTTACACGACGGTTGGTCCGGCGCGTGCCCCGCACCGTTCCTACCTCTATGCGATGGGGCTTTCGAGCGAGGAGATCGCCCAGCCGCTGGTCGGTGTCGCGTCATGCTGGAACGAAGCCGCGCCCTGCAACATCTCGCTGATGCGGCAGGCGCAGGTGGTCAAGAAAGGGGTTGCGGCCGCACACGGCACGCCACGCGAGTTCTGCACCATCACCGTGACCGACGGCATCGCCATGGGCCACCAGGGCATGAAAGCGTCGCTCGTCAGCCGCGACGTGATTGCAGACTCGGTCGAACTGACAATGCGCGGGCATTGCTACGACGCCATCGTCGGGCTTGCCGGCTGCGACAAGTCCCTGCCGGGCATGATGATGTCGATGGTGCGGCTGAACGTGCCGTCGATCTTCATCTATGGTGGATCGATCCTCCCGGGCAGCTTCCGGGGCCGGCAGATCACCGTTCAGGACGTTTTCGAGGCAGTCGGGCAGCATTCCGTGGGCGCGATGTCGGACGAAGACCTGTTGGAGATCGAACAGGTGGCCTGTCCTTCCGCCGGATCCTGCGGCGCGCAGTTTACCGCCAACACCATGGCAACCGTTGCCGAAGCCATCGGTCTGGCGCTGCCTTACTCCTGCGGGGCGCCGGCGCCTTACGAAATTCGCGATCGCTTTGCCTACGCCGCCGGCGAGAAGGTGATGGAACTGATCGCCAAGCAGATCCGTCCGCGCGACATCGTCACCCGCAAGGCGCTTGAGAACGCAGCGGCGGTGGTTGCGGCATCGGGTGGATCGACCAATGCGGCGCTGCATCTGCCTGCCATCGCGCATGAATGCGGAATCGAGTTCGACCTTTTCGATGTGGCCGAGATCTTCAAGAAGACGCCTTACATCGCCGATCTGAAGCCGGGTGGGAAATATGTCGCCAAGGACATGTTCGAGGCCGGCGGCATTCCACTGTTGATGAAGACCATGCTCGAACACGGCTACCTGCACGGTGATTGCATGACGGTGACCGGCCGGACGATTGCCGAGAACATGGAAAAGGTTTCGTGGAACCCGGATCAGGACGTCGTGCGCTCTGCCGACAATCCGATCACAGCAACCGGAGGTGTTGTCGGCCTCAAGGGCAACCTTGCGACCGACGGGGCCATCGTCAAGGTGGCGGGAATGTCGCGGCTCAAATTCACCGGCCCGGCGCGCTGTTTTGATTCCGAAGAAGAGTGCTTCAATGCCGTCACAAACGGCGACTACAAGGAAGGTGAGGTTCTGGTGATCCGCTACGAGGGGCCGAAGGGCGGCCCCGGTATGCGCGAGATGCTGTCGACCACCGCGGCCATCTATGGCCAGGGCATGGGCGACAAGGTCGCATTGATCACCGATGGCCGGTTTTCCGGCGCGACCCGCGGCTTCTGTATTGGCCATGTCGGCCCGGAAGCCGCCGAGGGCGGCCCGATCGGCCTGCTCGAAAATGGCGACATCATCGAGATCGATGCGGTCGAGGGACTTCTGAATGTGCAGCTGTCCGACGAGGATCTGGCTGCGCGCAGGGAAAAATGGACAGCGCGGGAGACCGATTATGCATCGGGCGCGCTTTGGAAATACGCCCAGACGGTGGGGTCGGCGCGCTACGGCGCAGTCACCCATCCGGGCGGAGCGAAAGAAAAGCAGTGCTATGCCGATATTTGACCGTACCCGGACCAGTCTGTTGTGTGTGACGCTCGCCGCGTTGATCGGAATGGGCGCGCCAGCCCAGGCTTTTGACCCGAACAGCGGGGTTTCGCCCGAATCCGGACCGTTCGATTTGTTCAAATTCGGGTTTTCGGCCTACAAGAAGGGCCGCAAGGACGAGGCTGTCGAGGCCTACAAATATGCAGCCGAAAAGGGTCATCCCGGTGCGCGCTGGGCGCTTGCGAACATGTATGCCTACGGCGACGGTGTGGTCGAGAACGACTACGAGGCGTTCAAGATCTATGACGATATCGCACGCCAGGGCGTGGAACCGGGGTCGCAGGACACGGGATATTTCGTCAATGCGCTGTTGTCGCTGGCAAATTACTATCAGGCAGGAATTCCCGGCAGCCCGGTGAAAGCCAATCTCGGCGCGGCGCGGCAACTTTATTTCCAGGCGGCGTCGGCGTTCGGGGTTCCCGAGGCGCAGTATCGCCTGGGCCGCATGATCCTCGAAGGCAAGGGTGGCGCAAACGACATTCAGCAGGCCAAGAAGTGGCTGAACCGGGCCCGCGTCAGCGGACATCCGGCCGCATCCGCTGTGCTCGGCAATGTGGTTTTCGAAGAGGGCCAGGTTGTGCGCGGGCTGGCGTTCATGACCACAGCGCTTGAACGCTCGTCGCCAAACGACCGCGCCTGGATCCAGGCATTGCAGGAACGCGCATTTTCGCTTGCGGGCGAAGCGGACCGGCGCACGGCTGTTGCCCTGGCGCAGGACATGCTGGCGAAGGGTCTGAACTGAACCGGCATGAGCGGATTTACGCTGTCTAACGGACAAGGCTGGGCCCAAGAAAACTCGACCTCGCTATCGCGGGACTATCTCAGCCTGAAAATGCGGGCGTCGACACGCTTTGCGATGACGACGCGGTCGGGCAGCCGTCCGAGATCTTTTTCCAACTGGTGTTGTTGAGGTTTCGTTCGCAGCGGGCGAGATAGGGGTCGGACGAGCCTATCTTGAGGCAGACGACGCCGCCTTCCTTCACTCGCTTGCCATTTCCGAGGCATTCGCATTCTTCGCCGGCCCAAGCGGCGGGTACCGCTAACGAAGTTGCGGCAAGAAGAACTGCGCTGAATGCGCTAGCTTGCAATCGCATCCGGTTCATGACGGGATCATGCGCCTGATTTCAGGTCTTTGCAAGGCCGGGTCAGAATTCCAGCGCTACGGCCACCGGCACATGGTCCGAGGGTTTTTCCCAGCCGCGAACGTGCTTTTCGACATGCGCCGATTGAAGACGGTCTGCGGCTTCGGGCGAGAGCATCAGATGATCGATCCGGATGCCGTTGTTCTTGGGCCATGCGCCGGCCTGATAGTCCCAGAACGTATAGGTTTCCGGCCGGTCGTTGACCGCACGCAGCGCATCGGTCAGGCCCATGTTCTCCAGTTCGCGAAAGGCCTTTCGGGTTTCGGGGCGGAACAGCGCATCGCCCTCCCAAACCTTCGGATCGTGGCAATCGACCGGTTCGGGGATCACGTTGTAGTCGCCGGCGAGCACAAACGGCTCCTCCAGCGCCAACCGGTCTTTGGTGAAGGCCTTGAGGCGCTCCATCCAGTTCAGTTTGTAGGGAAACTTCTCGGTGTCGACCGGATTGCCGTTGGGCAAATAGAGGGAGACCACCCTGAGGGCGCCGTCCGATGTGGAGAATACGGCCTCGATGAACCGCGCCTGCCCGTCGCTGTCATCTCCGGGAAGACCCCGATTGACCTCGTCCGGGCTTTGCTTGGACAGGATCGCAACACCGTTGAAGCCTTTCTGGCCGTGGGTTTCGACGTGGTAACCCAATGCCTCCAGCTCAAGCCGTGGAAAGCCTTCGTCCACGGACTTGATCTCCTGCAGGCAGGCGATGTCCGGGTCGCTCTCCTTGAGCCATGACTGGAGATTGTCGATCCGCGCCTTCACGCCATTGATGTTCCATGTGGCGATCTTCATGGCGGAGTCCTTCGGAATGTGGCGCGGGCGGGTGCCGGTTGGTGCTAGATCGAGAAGCTGGTGCCGCAGCCGCAGGAGGCGACAGCGTTCGGGTTCCTGATCTGGAAGGCCTGGCCCATGAGGTTGTCGACAAAGTCGATCTCCGAGCCCGCCATATAGACCAGAGATACCTGATCAATCAGAACCCTTGCATCGTCGCGCTCGAGCACGATGTCATCATCGCCGGGTTTGTCATCCAGATCGAACTTGTAGGAAAAGCCGGAACAACCGCCGCCTTCGACCGAAACCCGCAATGCGGATTTGCCGTCCTCGGCGGAGACGATCTCCCTGATGCGGCGGGCTGCCGATTCCGACAGTGTCACGGACGCGGTTTCAGTCATCAAACCTCCTTGCCGGGGTCAAGGTCCGGCAGAGACGTGTTTCAAATCATATGTTGTATAGGTATGAATACGCCGGCCCGGCGTCAATGCTTCAATGCCGGCACGTTCATATGGGGGCTTCGAATGCCTGCTATGGATTGCCGGACAGGCGCAGGGCCTCCGGCGGTTCGGCCGGCGCAAAGGCGAAGCGGAAATACAAACGGCGGAAAGGGCGTCCGCCAGCGGGATCTTCATGAACTACGACGTCAATCAGCTGGGGTTTGGGACAGGTGTGCGTGCGCCATGGGCTGCCGATCCCTGGGCCAGTCGCGGACGGCTGATCGCCGAACCGGTCAGTCCGACGCGGTCGGAGTTTCAGCGCGACCGGGACAGGATCGTCCACACCACCGCGTTCCGGCGGCTCAAGCACAAGACCCAGGTTTTCATTGCGCATGAAGGCGATCACTACCGCACGCGCCTGACGCACACGATCGAGGTGGCGCAGATTGCCCGGGCGCTGGCGCGCGCGCTGAAGCTCGACGAGGATCTGGCGGAGGGCGTGGCGCTGGCCCATGATTTCGGCCATACGCCCTTCGGGCATACCGGAGAGGATGCGCTGGCCGAGCTGCTCGCCGGATCGGGCGGGTTCGACCACAATGCGCAGTCGCTCAGGATCGTGACCAAGCTGGAGCAGCGCTATGCCGAGTTCGATGGCCTCAATCTGACGTGGGAGACGCTCGAGGGCCTGGTCAAGCACAACGGACCGCTGACCGGGGAGGCGAGTTCCGGCAAACCGGTGGCCGAACCGATCCGCCAGTACAACAAGCGCCATGACCTGTGGCTTGGCAGCCATTCGAGCCTTGAGGCGCAGGTTGCCGCGATCGCCGATGACATTGCCTACAACACCCACGATATCGATGATGGTCTTCGCTCCGGCCTGATCACGCTCGAAATGCTTGAGGAACTGCCGCTGATCGCAGGCCTGATGGGGCAGGTGAGGGCGCGCTATCCAAGCCTCGCGGAGCCGCGGCTGATCCATGAGATCATGCGCCGGCAGATCACCGTGATGGTCGAGGACGTAATCGCGGTTGCGCAGAACAATCTGAGCCGGGGGAAACCGCAATCGGCCGATGATGTCCGCCATGCGGGCTTCACCATGGCCGAGTTTTCGCCCGATCTGGCCGCGGCGGACAAGGACATCAAGGCGTTCCTTTACAACCGTCTTTATCGCCACCCGGATGTGATGCGGGTGAGGGCCAATGCCACGGAAATCGTCAAGAACCTGTTCGCGGCCTTCATGGCCGATCCGGCTGCCATGGGCGACAAGCACGCGGGTGCCGCCATGGCCGACATGCCGGAGGACCGGCGGGCGCGGCGTGTGCGCGATTACATCGCCGGAATGACCGATACCTACGCCATTGCGGCTCACCGGCGTCTGTTTGACCATACACCTGAATTGCGATAGGCAGCGGCAACCTCGCGGGTCAGGCCCGGACCGGCTCAGTCTGCCGGGCCTCCCGCCCTATCCGGATACCGACAATGAATGTGTTCAAAGACTTCGAAGCCCGAATCAGGAAGGCTGTTCAAGCGCTTGATGTCGTGAAGGAAAAAGCCAACGTGGTGGATTTCTCACGGCTCGCCGTGGAACCTCCGCGCGATCCGGCTCACGGCGATATCTCGACCAATGCGGCGATGGTGCTGTCCAAGCCGCTTGGCCTCAATCCGCGCGCGCTTGCCGAGCAGATCGCGGCGCAATTCACAGCAGATGAAGATGTGGCCGAGACCTCTGTCGCAGGTCCCGGATTTCTCAACTTCCGGCTGACACCGGCTTTCTGGCACCGGCTTGTGATCGACATTGTTCAAAAGGGTGCCGATTTCGGCCGTTCCGAGCTCGGCCAGGGCCGGAAGGTCAATGTGGAGTACGTGTCCGCCAATCCGACCGGGCCCATGCATGTCGGTCATTGCCGTGGTGCCGTCGTCGGCGACACGCTGGCCAATCTGCTTGCCTTCACCGGTTATGAGGTCACCAAGGAATACTACGTCAACGACGCGGGGTCGCAGATCGACGTTCTCGCCAATTCCGCGGATCTTCGCTACCGGGAGGCTCTCGGGGAGGATATCGGCGAGATCCCGTCGGGTCTCTATCCCGGCGATTATCTCGTGCCCGTCGGACAGGCGCTTGCCGAGGAGTTCGGCGCTTCCCTGAAGGCGATGCCGGCCGAGGAGCGCATGGCGGTCATCCGGCCACGGGTGATCGACGCAATGATGGCGATGATCCGCAGTGACCTGAAGGCGCTCAACGTCGAGCATGACAGGTTTTTCTCCGAACGCAGCCTGCATTCCGACGGTGCAAAGCCGATCCGGCAGGCAATCAACGAACTGACGTTCAAGGGGCATGTCTACAAGGGCAAGCTGCCGCCTCCCAAGGGTCAATTGCCGGAGGAGTGGGAAGACCGCGAGCAGACGCTCTTCCGGTCAACCGATGTTGGTGACGACATCGACCGGCCGCTGATCAAGTCGGACGGCAGCTATACCTATTTCGCGGCGGATGTGGCGTATTTTCACGACAAGTTCGAGCGCGGGTTCTCCGAGATGATCTATGTTCTTGGCGCCGATCACGGCGGATACGTCAAGCGGCTCGAGGCCGTCGCCAAGGCTGTTTCGGCGGGTGAGGCCAAGCTGACCGTGCTTCTGTGCCAGTTGGTCAAGATCCTGCGCAACGGCGAACCGGTGACGATGTCGAAGAGGTCGGGCGACTTCATCACCTTGCGCGAGGTGGTCGATGAGGTCGGCCGTGATTCCGTTCGTTTCATGATGCTCTACCGCAAGAGCTCGGAAACTTTGGATTTCGACTTTGCCAAGGTTACGGAGCAATCCAAGGACAATCCGGTCTTTTATGTGCAATATGCGCATGCACGCTGCGCGTCGGTGATGCGCCAGGCCGTGGAAGTGTTCCCCGACATCGATCTTTCCCCTGACGCGCTCGCCAAGGCGGACCTTTCGGAACTCTCTCACGAAAGCGAACTGGCGCTGATCGGAAAGCTTGGAGAATATCCACGGATGCTCGAGGCGGCGTCTTCGGGCCACGAGCCCCACAGGGTTGCTTTTTACCTATATGATCTTGCAAGTTTGCTGCATGCACACTGGAACAAGGGCAGGGATGAACCGGGTTTGCGGTTTGTTAACGATAAAAACCGACAATCCACAGTCGCCAGGTTGGGTTTGGTGTACGCGGTCGCATCGGTGTTGAAGTCCGGTCTTAGAATTACTGGGACTGATGCTCCGGAAGAGATGCGCTAAACGTCACCTTTTCCCCACAATGCTCTGGCAGTAAACTGTGCGAGAGTGTGTGAGTGACGTATGGCTGATCAACTGGAACGCAACACCCGGGCTCCAAATCCGGAAATCGAAAACGATGATCCCCTGGCCGAACTGGCCAGGATCATCGGTTATGAGCGTCCGGCTGGTGGGGAGGCCGAAGAGGCCCGTCCGCTTGCGCCCGAGCAAAGCGACTTCGATCTTGAATCCGAGTTGATGCGCGAACTCGATGTGCTGCCGCTGGACGGTTTTGACGAGTTTGATCAGGTCGACGATACGGAAGTTCCCGAGTCTCGGCCTGTTTCGGCTGAAAGTCCGCAGGATCATATGCGGGCGGACATGTCCGAGGTAGACGACGCTTTCGAACAGCAGGACCCGTTCGAGCAGGATGACGCGTTCGAAGTCTCCGCCTCCTGGCTCGACAACAAGCCTGAAACGGCTGACGACAATGGCGCGGACAGGGGGCAACAGGCGGTGGCTCCTGAAGCCGGAGCCGACCCCGAGCCTGTCGACGTGTGGGCTGAAAGCCCCGGCACGGATGGTGACGCGGCCCCTGAAGGCGATCTGCCTCTGTCCGGGATAACGGTTGCCCAGCAGCCTTCCGACATGTCCGATGATGCGGTTCTTGCCGACATGTTTCGCTACGAGTTGCCGAACCGGAGTGCCAGCCCTGCGGCGGATGCCCCGGCTCGCACCGGCCTGACCGAGAATAGGTCGGCTGAAGATGCTTCCTTCGAAACAGATGACCTGCCGAATTTCGAAGATGAAACCGGTGCAAACCAAAACCCGGACTGGGTCGAGACGCCGCCTTTCTCGAAGGCCGACCACGGCGGATCTGATGGTTCGGCCGCCAAGGCAGAGACTGGTGTGAGCGCAGCCGGCAGTGGCGCGGCGGACATCGATTTCGAGGACTACCTTTCGGCTGAACTGGACGTGTTCGAGCAGCACGCAAGCTTGGGTGCCGGTCCCGAAGACGGGAGCCAGTCCGGCGAAGCGGGCTCATGGGGGCAGGATGATGCGCTTCGTTCCGAAACGCCTGAAGTCATGAAACATGGCGGCGCTGCCAGCAGTTCGCCGACCGTTTTGACGGGCGAAACACCGTCTGCCGACCGGAACGAAACGCCCGCAGAAGACAGCTACTCGCTTGATGACGATTATCTGTTCGACGAAGCCGCAGAACAATTGCTGGCCGACATGGAGCAGGACGAGGCTATTGCGCAGGCTGGCTACGACGATGATTACCCCGATGAAGAGCTGGAGGCCGGTCTCGACGAGGGGATCAGCGGTGAACTCGAGGGCCTGTTTTCTTTCGACGACGATGACGCGCCCGCAGGCTCCGAAGACGGCAATGTCGGCGGGGATCTCGAACTCGATATGGACCAGGTGCTTGCCGAAGCCGTGATTGACCCTGTGTCTGCACCTCAGACGGAGGCTCCGAACCGGTCTTCCGGAGATCTCGAGCGTGCGCTTGCCGGCGCTGTGGTTCCTTCTGCAGTGCGTGGTGCACCGGTCTTTTCTTCAAGCCGCGATGAAATGGCGGAAGCGTTCAAGGATTTCGTATCCGAAGAGGATGGCGAGACACCGGTCCGGACCGAACCTCAGGCTGAGGCCGCCAGCGTGGCAGCGGGTTCGGGCAGCCGAACCGCTTCTACGGAGGACGACTGGCTCTCGGGACTGGACGACACTCCCGCTGATGCCGGTCCTCGCGAGACTTCCGACGATACGGGCTTCTTCTTTGATTCGGACCTTATCGCGGAGCCGGACGAGCCGGTGGAGACCCTTGCCGACATCGATGTTCCGGAGATTGCCGAAGACGAATCTTGGTCGCCGAACCTGGATTTCGAAAGCGAGGTCGATCAGGAGTTTTCGGATATCATGGAGTCCGAGCTTGTCTCTGCGAACGTGGGGGCCGAGCGTCAATCTTCCGCAGCTGCGGCGAGTGCTTCGGGTTGGGGTCTTGATACGCAGTCCGAGCCATCGGATTCCGGTTCCTTCGATGATTATGCGTCGCTCGAGCGTGAGTTGGACGCAAGCCGGCTCACGGAAAACGATGCGGATATCGCCCCGCCGTACCGTGCCGAACATGGCTCCTCCGGAACAGAACAGGAGCGGGATGGCCTCGATGGTGGATATGCCACCGGTTTGCAAGGCGCTGACGACGGCGAGCCAAGGGATTCCCGCGCGCCCCTCGTGGCCCTGATCGTCCTCGGGCTCGCGGTGTTTGCCGGAGCCGGCGCATTCGGCTGGTCGATGATGTCAGGCGGCGGCGATACCGCTGACGGTCCGCGGATCATCCGGGCTGACAAGGAACCGGTGAAGGTCCTGCCGGAGAACCCCGGCGGCGTGACCGTACCCAATCAGGACAAGGCCGTTTATGACCGGGTCGCCGGTGGCGATGCGGCGCAAAACGGACAGCCGGCGTTGGTCAATACGGCCGAAGAGCCGGTTGATGTCGTTCAGCGCACCCTGGATCCGGACGTGCTTCCGCTTGAAGGGCGAAACGAGGCTGTAACGGTCAAGTCGGAAGATCGCTTGACCGCTGACAACGGAACAGGTGTATCGGAAGGATCCGGTGCCAGCGCTCCTGTGGTCTCGCCGCGGCGGGTGCGCACCATGATCGTGCGGCCGGATGGTTCCATTGTGCCCCGCCAGGAGCCCGAACCCGAAGTGGCCCAAGCCGAAACCGGGTCAGGGACCGAGACGGTTGCAGCTGCGCAGCCGGCCGATGCCGGAACCACTGAGCCCGTTATCCAGTCGCAGGAGCCGCAGCAGGATACGGAAGTCTCGACCGCTGCACCGGAAGCCGAAGTGGCGCAGGCCGGCACAACCGATCAGACCGCATCTCCCGATGGCACTTCCGAGGGAACGGTAGCGCCGGTAAGGGTGGTGACGACCCAGCCCATTCGCGCGCCGGTTCCGCAGGGCCGTCCCGCCGACCAGCCCGTCAATGTGGTTGGCACGGTGACGCAGGGCGGCAATGTGGCCAGCCCGGTTCAAACGCCCGCCACGCAGGCGCCCGCAACCCAACCGGCGGCCCAGGAGGTTGCAAGTGCAGCTACCGCGCCGGTGTCCAACCCCGGTGGCTACTATGTGCAGATCGCTTCGCAGCCATCTGTCGAAGGCGCACAGGCGTCATGGCAAACGCTGTCGAACCGCTACAACAGCGTGATCGGCGGGCGGGCTGTGGATATCCAGCGCGCTGACATCCCCGGAAAGGGCGTATTCCATCGCGTGCGTATTCCGGCCGGCGGGCGCGACGAGGCCAATGCTCTGTGTTCGCGCTACAAGGCTGCAGGCGGAAGCTGTTTCGTCTCCCGCTGACCGCCTTTCCAGACAATAGCCAATACGAAAGGCCGCGCTGTGATGCGCGGCCTTTTCAGTTGCGGTGCGTGCCGTCTTGCCGTCCCTAATTCCGGTTGTTGGTTTTCCGCGGGAGGTCCGGTCGCGCGGGATGATTCCCTTTGGTCGCGATTGCCCCTAACATCGGCATATGAGCGAATCAAATGCAGTGATCTTCGGCTGTTCCGGCCTCACCCTTACCGATGATGAAAAAGCCTTCTTTCGCGAAACGCGGCCTTGGGGTTTCATCCTTTTTGCCCGCAACATAGAAGGTCTGGCGCAGGTGCGGGAACTCACCGACAGTCTGCGCGAGAGCGTCGGTCGGCCTGATGCGCCGGTTCTGATCGACCAGGAGGGCGGCAGGGTGCAGCGCCTCAAGCCACCGCTGGCGCCGCAGTATCCTTCGGGCGCGGATCTGGGAGCGATCTACCGTGCCGACAGGAAGTCGGGATTGCGCGCCGCCTGGCTTCTGTCGCGGCTGCATGCATTCGATCTTCTGCCGTTGGGCATAACGGTCAACTGTTTGCCGGTGCTCGATGTGCCCGCGCCGGGCGGGCACGAGGTCATTGGCAGCCGGGCCTACGGCAACGACCCCGAGGTGGTGGCTGACATGGGCAAGGCAGCCTGCGACGGGCTCAAGGCGGGCGGAATGCTGCCCGTCATCAAGCACATTCCCGGCCACGGCCGGGCGGGCGCGGACACGCATTACGAGTTGCCGACGGTCGAGACATCGCGGTCGGATCTTTCGGCGCGGGATTTTGCGCCTTTCAAGGCTCTTGCCAGCGAAGCCATGGCGATGTCTGCGCATGTGGTTTTCAGCGCAATCGATCCCGACAACCCGGCAACGACATCGCGAACAGTCATCGACGGCGTGATCCGGGATGAAATCGGCTTCGATGGCCTGTTGATGTCCGATGACGTGTCGATGAATGCGCTTTCTGGGGATTTCGCGCAAAGGGCAGGTGCAATTGTGGGCGCGGGATGCGATGTGGTTCTGCACTGCAACGGCAATCCGGACGAGATGCGGGCCGTGGCTTCGGTCATTCCGGCACTGACGGGCGAGCCGTTGCGCCGGGCGGAAGCCGTGATGAAGGCCTTCGGTCAGCCCGATGAGTGCGACGAAGCGGAACTGCGCAGGGAATTCGAGGGGCTCATGGCGCTCTCGTAGGAGCTGAAAGGCGACAGAGGTGAACACCAGCAACCGAGCGGCCGGCAGCGAAGCGAGCAAGGCGAAGCCCGTTGCCGCGCCGATGGATGCGATGTGGGAGAACCCGGAATCGAGCCGGGCCATCGGCGATCCAGCGCTTGTGATCGATGTGGATGGTTTCGAGGGGCCGCTCGATCTTTTGCTGCATCTGGCGCGGACGCAGAAGGTCGATCTCGCGAAAATATCGGTTCTGGCTCTGGCCGAGCAATATCTGCAGTTTGTCGAAAAGGCGCGCGCGCTTCGGCTTGAACTTGCCGCTGACTACCTGGTGATGGCCGCCTGGCTTGCCTATCTCAAGTCACGATTGCTGATCCCGCAAAATCCCAAGGAAGACGAGCCGAGCGGCGAGGAGATGGCTGCGCAGCTGGCATTTCGCCTCAAGCGGCTCGAAGCCATGCGCGAAGCCGCCACGCGGCTTGTGAACCGAAACCGGCTGGGCCGGGACGTGTTTGCCCGCGGTGCGCCCGAAGCGATCGTCACCGATCGCGTTTCAAGTTTCGATGCGTCGCTCTATGATCTGCTGACCGCCTATGCGGCGCAGAAGCAGCGCCAGATGGTGACCCAGGTGACCATTGGCCGGCGGAGGGTCTGGTCGCTTAGCGATGCCCGGGTTATTCTGGTGCGGTTGATTGGAGAGTTGAAGGACTGGACGGCGCTGGATCAGTATCTGGTCCGTTATCTTTCCGATCCGGAAGAGCGCGTCACTGCGATCGCCAGTTCCTTTGCCGCGAGCCTTGAAATGGTCCGCGAGGGGCGCTTGGAGATCCGCCAGGATGGCGTGTTTCAACCAATTTACATGCGGCGGCCGGTCGACGCCGCCGCCAGCGCAGGGAGCAAGCCATGACCATGGATCCCGCCCAGTCCGGCGCGGTTGCCTTTGATGACCGTTCCGGAGAGACCGACACCGAAGCCTTCGGGAACGATACGGGCGGCGACGCCGGCGCCGGGCTTGATGCCCTCAGGGAGCGGGCGCTGGCGGAGGCTGAACGCATTGCCGAAGCACTGGTTTTCGCTTCAAGCGCGCCGGTCTCCGAAAAGCTGATCGCAAGCAAGCTTCCGGACAATGTTCCGGCCGGTGTTGTCATGGAGCGGCTGGGCGAGCGCTATGCCCATCGTGGCGTCAACCTTGTTCGCGTCGGTGACGGCTGGGCCTTCCGCACTGCAGCCGATTTGGGTTTTCTGATCCGCAACGAGGAAACCGAGGTCAAGAAGCTTTCGCGCGCCGGCCTCGAAGTGCTCGCGACAATTGCCTATCACCAGCCGGTGACCCGGGCGGAAATCGAGGATGTGCGCGGGGTGGCCACCTCGAAGGGCACGCTGGATGTGCTCATGGAGACGGGCTGGGTGCGCATGCGTGGCCGCCGCCGGACGCCCGGTCGCCCGGTGACCTACGGGACGACGCCGGCGTTTCTGGATCATTTCGGGCTTGAGGAACTGCGCGACCTTCCGGGTATGGATGAACTCAAGGGCGCGGGCCTCCTGTCGGGGCGGGTGCCTTCCAATTTCCAGATCCCGTCACCGCAGGCCAACGACGAGCTCGGCGACGACGAGGATCCGATCACGCAAATGGACCTTGAAGAACTTGGACTCTTGACTCCGATGGGTGAAGCGGAGGACTAAGCATCCGGCCCCGGTCTCGCGCCAGGCCGGTCCATGCGCAGCACAAGGGTTCCCGTCATCGTTACGCAGCAGCCAAGATCAGCGATAGCCCGCAGAACGGCAGGCGTGACCTTTGCCGCGCGGCTGGCTTTTGAGGGCGTGGATCACTTCTACGGCGATCAGCAGACCTTGCGCGGGGTCAGCCTTTCCGCTGAACCGGGGGAGGTCCTGTGTCTACTTGGGCCATCAGGCTCGGGGAAGACGACGCTGCTGCGGATCGCGGCCGGGATCGAGCCGCTGCATAAAGGCAGGCTCTATCTCAATGATCGCGAGATCGCGGGTCCGAGCACCCATCTGCCGCCGGAACGCCGCGGCATCGGGCTGATGTTCCAGGATTTTGCGCTGTTTCCGCACTTGAGCATTCTCGACAATGTCCGCTTCGGTCTGACCGCTCTGTCCTCGGCTGACGCGCGGCGTGAGGCGCTCGCGGCACTCGAGCGGGTCGGCATGGCCGAATACGCCGATAATTTTCCGCATGCGCTCTCGGGCGGCGAACAGCAGAGGGTGGCGCTTGCGCGGGCGCTGGCGCCACGCCCTGCGGTGCTTTTGATGGATGAGCCGTTTTCGGGACTTGATTCGCGCCTGAAGGACAGCGTCAGGGCCGAAACGCTCGCCATATTGCGCGAGGCCCGCGCAACCGCAGTGGTCGTGACGCATGATGCCGAGGAAGCCATGCGGATGGGTGACCGGATTGCATTGCTGCGCGATGGCGCGCTTGTGCAGCTGGGAACGGCGGAGGACCTTTATCACCGTCCGGCCACCATTTTCGCCGCAGGATTCTTCTCCGAAATCAACGTGTTCGAGAGCCGGGTTGCGGATGGATATGCACAGGTTCCCGTCGGTCCGGTCAAGGCGGCGGGGTTTTCCGATGGCACTGAGGTTTCCGTCGCTGTACGGCTGCCTGGAATAGAGATTACCGAGACCCCTTGCGGGGTACCCGCCAGGGTGTTGGCAAGGCGGTTTCTGGGTGTGGAAGAGCTGATCACGCTTGCGGTTGCGGGCGGCGAAAAGCCGATTGACGCAAGAATTCGGGCAGGGCAATTGCGTTCAGGCGCGCGCGATGTTTCTGTCACCGTTAACGAGCGTGACATTTTGGTGTTTGAAAGAAACGGATAAACACCTTACATCACAGAGAGATCCTTAGAGGAGAGTTTCATGGGTAGTTTTAGCATCTGGCATTGGGTCATCGTTCTGGTCGTCGTTCTGCTGCTGTTTGGCCGCGGCAAGATCCCGGAACTGATGGGCGACGTCGCCAAGGGCATCAAGAGCTTCAAGAAGGGCATGGGCGACGACGACTCGACGCACGAAACCAAGACGGTTGAAGGCAAGACGGTGGATTCGAAGGCAGAAGAAGCCAAGGATCGCGGCTGATACCCAGTTCCAACGCCCCGGTTGCGGGCGAGGAGACGCCTGAATGTTAGATATCGGTTGGCCGGAGCTTCTGGTCGTCGCAATTGTGCTGATCGTGGTGGTCGGTCCCAAAGACCTGCCACCAATGCTGCGTGCCTTTGGCCGTACGACCAAGAAACTCCGCGGGATGGCTTCGGAATTCCGCGGTCAGTTCGACGAGGCTCTGCGTGAAGCGGAGCTTGACGACGTCAAGCAAACCTTCAGCGATGCCAAGAAGCTCAATCCGATGCAGAGCATCCGCGATGCGGTCAATCCTCTCAAGGACACGGCCAAGGACATCCGCTCGGATCTGGAGAAGGCGGTCAATTCCAAATCGTCCTCCAGCACACCGGCCAAGGTCGATGTGCCCGAGCCGACAATGAAGCTTGACGGCAGCCCCCCGAAAGTGGAGACGCCGGAAACCGCCTCCAAGCCTTCGGATGGTGACAAGACCTCGAAAGCGCAGTCCGACGCTTCCAAAACGGCGGATTCCGGGGCCAAGTCGGGTTCCACCGCCAAGGGGCGCGCGACATCGAAGTCTGCGGCGGGCAAAGGACAATCGGCCAAGTCAGGATCCGCAAAAACCTCCGCATCGGGAACATCGGCATCAAAACCTGCGGCGAAGAAGCCGACCGCCGCTGCTTCCACCGGAACCAAGACAGCTGCTGCAAAGTCGTCGGCGACAAAGACACCCGCCGCCAAGCCCGCGGCGAAGCCAGCCGCAAGGAAAACGGCCACAACCAAAGCCGGTGGTGACAAGCCGGCAACCGGGAAGTCCGGCGCAAAGAGCACCGCGCGAACCCGGAAACCGAAGCAGAACGAGGGCTCGGCGTGACCGACGATATCGAAGACCAGCCGCAGCCGCTGCTCGCGCACCTGATGGAGTTGCGCAATCGCCTGATGTGGGCGATCGGCGCATTCTTCATCGCATTCCTGATCTGCTTTGGCTTTGCAAAACCGTTGTTCAATTTTCTGGTGGAGCCGTTCACCTGGGCGGTGAACTGGGCCGGACTGGACAGTCGCAAGGTCGAGCTTATCTACACCGCGCCGCAGGAATTCTTCTTCACCCAGATCAAGATCGGGATGTTCGGCGGCCTCGTCCTGGCATTTCCGATGATTGCAGCGCAGCTCTACAAGTTCGTTGCGCCCGGGCTCTACAAGAACGAGCGCTCGGCATTCCTGCCTTTCCTAGTCGCATCTCCGCTGCTTTTCCTGCTGGGGGCGGCGCTTGTCTATTTCTTCTTCACTCCGATGGTCATGTGGTTTTTCCTGTCGATGGAGCAGACCGGCGGCAACGGAGAAGCCTCGATCATGCTGCTTCCGAAGGTTTCGGAGTATCTCGGCCTGATCATGACGCTGATCTTTGCCTTCGGCCTGGTGTTCCAGCTGCCGGTGGTGACCACGCTGCTGGCGCGCGCCGGCCTTGCCACGAGCGAGGGGCTTGCGGGTAAACGCAAATACGCGATCGTCGGAGCCTTCGTGGCTGCCGCGGTGCTGACGCCGCCCGATCCGGTCTCCCAGATCGGGCTTGCGCTGCCAACCATCATTCTTTACGAGATTGCCATCTATTGCGCCCGGCTGGTGGAGCGCCAGCGCGCTGCCGCCAAGGCTGAAGCCGAGGCAGAGGATTCGGCGTCACAGACTTCTTCGGGTTCCGAAGAGGACAACTGAGGCCACCGGTCCGGGCTTTTTGACCTTATCTGGCGCGCGGGCCCTGCAACGGGCCTTCGCTTCCATCTGAGTACCGGGACCGGACATGCTTGACATCAAATGGATACGAGAACACCCCGCAGCGCTTGATGCGGCTCTCAAAAAACGCGGTGCGGAACCACAGGCCGAACGGCTTGTGGCCCTCGACGAGGCGCGGCGTCAGCATGTCGGCACTGTTCAGGCGCTGCAGGAACGCCGCAATGCCGCCTCCAAGGAGATCGGCAAGGCGATGGCTGCCAAGGATCAGGCGGCTGCAGATGCGCTAAAGGCGGAGGTCGCCAAGCTCAAGGACGAGCTCCAGGCCGGCGAAGCCAAAGAGCGCGAGCTTGACGAGGAACTCAAGCACGCGCTCTCGGTGCTGCCGAACATTCCCCATGACGATGTTCCGATTGGCGCCGATGAGGCCGACAATGTCGAGGTGCGTCTTGTCGGCGAAAAGCCCGATCTCGGGTTCGAGGCGCGGGAGCATTTCGAACTCGGCGAAGCGCTCGGGATGATGGATTTCGAACGCGCGGTGAAGATGGCTGGCGCCCGCTTCACCATCCTGTCGGGACCGCTTGCGCGGCTTGAACGGGCGCTGGGCCAGTTCATGCTCGATCTTCACACCGGAGAACACGGATACCGCGAGGTCAATCCGCCGCTCCTCGTCAATGATGCGGCCGCCTATGGCACCGACAAGCTGCCCAAATTCGGTGATGATCTGTTTCGTACGACCGACGGCCGCTGGCTTATCCCGACAGCCGAGGTGCCGCTGACATATATGGCGGCAGGCGAGATCATTGCGGAAGAGGAACTGCCACGGCGTTATACGGCCCAGACCGCCTGCTTCCGGTCGGAGGCCGGTTCCGCCGGTCGCGATACCCGCGGCATGTTGCGTCAACATCAGTTTTCGAAAGTTGAACTGGTGTCGATCACCACGCCCGAGACTTCGCTTGACGAGCACGAGCGGATGACCGCAAGCGCCGAAGCGGTTCTCAAGAATCTGGGGCTGCATTTCCGCACCGTCGTGCTTTGCACCGGGGACATGGGCTTTGGGGCGCGGAAGACGTATGACATCGAGGTCTGGCTGCCAGGCCAGAAGGCCTATCGGGAAATCTCCTCCTGTTCGGTTTGCGGCGACTTCCAGGCGCGGCGCATGAATGCGCGTTGCCGCAAGGCAGGCGACAAGGCCACCCGCTACGTCCACACCCTCAATGGTTCGGGCGTTGCGGTCGGGCGCGCATTGATCGCGGTGATGGAGAACTACCAGAACGCCGACGGATCAATCACCGTTCCCGAGGCGCTTCGGCCCTATATGGGCGGGCTTTCGAAAATCGAGAAGGCTGCCTGATTTCAAGACAAGGATATTACGATGCGGATTTTGATCACCAATGACGACGGCATTCACGCCGAGGGGCTCGAGGTGCTTGCGCGCGTCGCCCGGTCCTTGTCGGATGACGTCTGGATCGTGGCGCCGGAGACCGATCAGAGCGGTCTTGCGCATTCGCTGACCCTTTCCGAACCGCTCAGGCTGCGGAAGATCGACGACAAGACTTTTGCCGTGCGCGGCACGCCCACAGACTGCGTCATCATGGCCTTGAAAAGCCTGATGGATCCGGCGCCGGATCTGGTGCTCTCCGGTGTCAATGCCGGTCAGAACGTGGCAGATGACGTTACCTATTCCGGCACCGTGGCAGGTGCGATGGAGGGAACGCTGCTGGGCGTTCGCTCGATTGCGATCAGCCAGGCCTACACAACGGTTCATGCAGAAGGCCGGATGCTGCCATGGGACGTGGTGGAAACGCTGGCGCCGGATCTGTTGAAGAAGCTCGTCGATATTCCGCTGCCCGGTGGTACGTTGCTCAATGTCAATTTTCCGAATTGCGCGGCAGACGAGGTGAAAGGGGTGCTGGTCACGGAGCAGGGACAGATGACCCATGGCCTGTCGATCGAGGAGCGCGAGGATGGCAGGGGCTTTCCGTATTTCTGGCTCAAATTCGGCCGCCGCGATTTCTCGCCTGAATCCGACAGCGACATCAAGGCGATTTCCAACGGCTACATTTCGGTGACGCCGCTGAAGCTCGATCTTACCAATCACGCGGTGCAGGACCAGATCGCCAAGGCGCTGGAAGCCTGAGCGTGAACGCCCGCCTCGCCGAGAAGGAAGGCTGTGCCGGACTGTTTCTTCGCTTGCGCGCGGAGGGCATTGCCGACAAGGCGTTGCTGACGGCGATCGAACAGACGCCCCGGACGATCTTTCATTCCGCCGCCTATTCCGATGCTGTTTATCATGACCGGCTCTTGCCGATCGATTGCGGCGCATTCGCCGAGAGCCCGGATCTCGTTGCGCGCGTCCTGGCGGCGGCGGCCATAGAGCCGGGGCAGAGAGTGCTCGACATCGGGACGGGCTCGGGCTTCCTCGCGGCCGTTGCCGGGCGGATGGCCGAACGGGTGATCACCATCGATCGGTACAGGACCCTGGTGCAGCTCGCCCAGCAGCGTTTTTCCCATCTCGGTCTCGCCAGTATCGTTGCGCGGCAGGCGGACGGGCTCAAGGGTGTGAACGGGGAGGGGAGCTTCGACCGGATTATCGCGACCTGCGCGTTCGACGGAATGCCGCGCCAGTTCGTCGATCAGCTGGCCTCCGGAGGCGTCATGCTGGCGCCGATCATGCCGGAAGACGGCACCGTCGCGAAAATGGCCCGGTTGACGAAAATCGGCAGCAGGTTCGAACGCGAAGATCTTTTCGATGTCCCCTACCGCCCCTTCATTTCCGGGCTTGCGGCGGCCCTTTGAGCCCGGGTTTGCCCGATTCCTGACCAAATTCCCGGCGACTTAACCGATGAGTAACACTAACGCGCTTTAATCATCACAGTTGGTTTTGCGTTGATGGGTAGTGTTATGCGTCTCAGACAGACTGTTGTTCCCGGTGCTTCGGTTACTCGATTGCTCGGCGTTGCGCTGCTGGCGAGTTCGGCAGCCGCCTGCAGTTCGGATGCGAGTCGCTTCTCGCACAGGTCCGCAGATCAGTTCTACACGGCCTCGGTGCCTCAGCCGGCTTCGGATTCCCTGGCGCCCGTCGGTGCAAATCCCGGCAACCCCGTTCCTCCCGGTGGGGTTGGAGCTTCGGGCAATTCGCTTGGTGGCTATCCGCAAGCCAACGCCTATCCGGCGAACAACAGCTTTCCGCAGGCCCCGGCGCCCGCATCGAGCCGACAGGCCGGTGTTTCGCAAGCATTTCCGGGTGACTACCGGGCTCCCATCCAGCCGGGCTACGATCCGAGATCGACCGGCTCGGTTCCCGGCGCCGCCCGTGCGGCAGCCTCTCCGGCGAGCCTTGTTCCCCAGCAGGTCCAGAGATCCGCGTTGAACGCAGGCGACAGAAGCGCGTCTCTTGAACAGACACGACGGGCTGCGGTGCAACAGGGCCAAACTGCTGCAAATCAGATCCGGCACGTTTCTGAGCCTGTCCGGGCTCCACAGGCCATCGTGGCGTCCGCGCCGGTTCGCCAGGCCTTCCCTGAGCGCTCCGAGGTCACCGGATCCATCCAGCCGGCGTCGATCTACAACGCCGACGCCGATCAGGTGATGGCGCCGGATCCGATCGTGACAGGTACTGCGCCGCAGGGCGCAGGCTGGACCACGACCGGGGCAACCCGGATCGCGCTCGGCCCCGGCGAAACGATCTACAACCTTTCCAAGCGCTACGGCGTTCCCGCGGCCGAGATCATGAAGGCCAACAACATCGATGATGCCTCGAAGGTTGCGGCAGGACGTCAGTTGCTGATTCCGGTCTATGTCTACTCACGCCAGGCTCCGGTCTCGGCGCCTGACAACAATCCAAGGACACGGGCTTCGAACTCGGGCGTCGGGCTTCAGGGCGAAGCGCGCCACAACCGCATTCCGGTTCCGCGTCCGGCGCCGAACCGCGATGTCGCCGTGCTCCCCTCCGCTCCATCGGTCCGGAGTGAGGGAACGTCGCAAGGCGAGGTCGTGACCGCTTCGGTTACCGAGCGCAACACCGGCAACGCATCGTCAGGACGCCAGGGCGGAACCTATACCGTCACGGCCGGCGACACCTTGAGCAAGATTTCCAGAAGCCATGGCGTCAGTGTCGATGCGCTCAAGGCGGCAAACAGCCTGTCCGGATCGAACATCCGGATCGGCCAGAAGCTGGCAATCCCGGGCGCGGGTGCGAATTCCGTGGACACCACGCGCACCGCTTCTGTGTCCCGCGAAAACCGGCCGCGATCCTATACGCCGCCTGCGTCACAGAACAAGGCCGGAGCCGCGCAGGACGGAGTTGCCGACAAGGCGCGCGGGGACGTGGCGGCCGTTGCGCCGGCGGCGACCGGCATCGACAAGTTCCGCTGGCCCGCGCGGGGACAGGTGATCACCGGCTTTGCCAAATCCGAGGACGGCAAGCGCAATGACGGAATCGACATCTCGATGCCGACCGGAACCCCGATCAAGGCAGCTGAAAACGGCGTCGTGATCTATTCCGGCGACGGGCTCAAGGAATATGGCAAGACGGTGCTGATCCGGCACGATGACGGGCTCGTCACGGTTTACGCGCATGCCAACGACCTGCACGTCAAACGCGGCGACAAGATCGCGCGCGGTCAGGTTATCGCCAGTTCCGGTATGAGCGGCGTGGCAAAGACGCCCCGGCTCCACTTCGAAGTCCGCAAGAATGCGGCCCCGGTGGACCCGATGACCTATCTCGAATAACTGCCCCTCCAGGCAAAATCGGAAAGAGGCCGGTGCGGATAGGCGCCGGCCTCTTTTCGTTGCGGGTTTTTTCTATGTGCGGAATCTGACGGTTAGATGCTCAGGAAGATGTGCTCTGACCCAGTCGACCTGCCAGATCCTGAATAAACTGCCAGGCGACGCGTCCCGAGCGCGAACCGCGCGTTGTGGACCATTCTAGGGCCTGGCTGCGAAGCGTTTCCGGATCCACGCGGAGCTCGTAATGCGCCGCATAGCCATTCACCATCTCGAGATAGTCGTCCTGATTGCATTTGTGGAAGCCGAGCCAGAGCCCGAACCGGTCGGACAGCGAGACCTTCTCCTCCACCGCCTCGCTCGGATTGATCGCCGTTGAGCGTTCGTTGTCCATCATGTCGCGCGGCAGAAGATGCCGTCGGTTGGAGGTGGCATAGAGCAGCACGTTTTCCGGACGCCCTTCGATGCCGCCATCGAGTGCCGCCTTGAGCGATTTGTAGGCTGTGTCGTCGTGATCGAAGGACAGATCATCGCAAAACAGGATGAAGCGCGCGGGTGCTGCGCGCAAAATGCCCATAAGCGCGGGAAGCGAATTGATATCCTCGCGATGGATTTCAACAAGCTTGAGCGGTGCGGGCAGCCCGGGCGTGCGCGACAGCGCTGCGTGGACCGATTTTACCAGCGACGACTTGCCCATACCGCGCGCGCCCCAGAGCAGGACATTGTTTGCCGGCAGGTTCTGGGCGAAACGGCGGGTGTTGTCGAAGAGGATGTCGCGGACATGGTCAACCCCCTTGATCAGTGCGATGTCGATACGGTTTGGCCGTTCGATCGGCGTCAGATGAGCCTGTTCGGCGTTCCACAGGAAGCAGTCGGCGGCATCGAAATTGTTCGGTTTGGCTGGAGGGCCGCCAAGCGCTTCGACCGCGTTTGCGAGGCGTGAAAGTTCAGACAGCATCTGTCGTGCGATATCGTCTTGCATGGCGCTTTGGGGCTCCTTCGAATACTGTCGTCATACGCCCGCGTGCGGCTTCGCTCCGGGGGTGTCAAAGGCGGTAGCATGGCTCTGCCGGTCCGAAAAGCACCGAACGCCTGAAAATCGGGCCGTCCGGGGCCATGTTTGCGTTGCAATCGCATCGTCTGTCACTATATTCCGCACGACTGTAAGGTGGCCCTTCGGGGACCGCCGTGTTTATCCTTGAGGAGTTTTTGATGCTTGTGACCCCGGCCTATGCCCAATCCGCCGCCGGTGGCGGTGAGATCCTGATGTCGATCCTGCCGTTTGTGCTGATTTTCGTGATCATGTACTTCCTGATCATCAGGCCGCAGCGCACGCAGATGAAAAAGCGCGAGGAAATGCTCAAGAATGTCCGCCGGGGCGATCAGGTTGTCACCGGTGGCGGTGTGCTTGGAAAGGTCACCAAGGTGATCGATGATGCCGAACTGGAAGTCGAGATTGCCGACGGCGTGAAGGTGAAGCTGGTTCGCAGCCTCATTGCCGATGTCCGCGCCAAGGGCGAGCCGGTCAAGGAATAACCGCAAAATCCTGACAGGCGTTTTTCTGTCCCGTCGACGATTGCGACGACCAGCCATACAAGATTGGTCCACTGGACCGAACCGAGAGCGACATGCTGTACTTCTCCCGTTGGAAAACAACCCTGATCTGGCTTGCGGTCCTCGCTGGCGTCGTCTTCGCCGCTCCCAACCTGCTTGATCGCCAGCAGGCGGCAAGCCTTCCTGATTGGCTTCCCTCCGAGCAGCTCACGCTTGGACTGGACCTGCAGGGCGGCTCCTACATGCTGCTGCAGGTGGAGCGACAGGACATCATCAAGGACCGCCTGACCACAACGGTTGACGACGTTCGCCGACTGCTCCGGGAGGCCGGTATCGGCTATACCGGGCTGTCGGGCACAGGCCAGATGGTGCAGGTGCGGATCCGCGACGACGCCCAGATCGAGGAAGCCAAGCAGGTCCTTTCGGAAATTACCGAGCCGGTTGCCGCAGGCGTCTTCGGTGGCGGCACGGTGATCGAGGCCTCGATTGAGGAGCCCCAGCCGGGACAATTGCGCATTCTGCTGACGGATGAGGGGATTACCTACCGGGTGTCTTCTGCCGTTGCGCAGTCGATCGAGGTGGTGCGCAAACGCATCGACGAACTTGGCACCACCGAACCGGTGATCCAGCGCCAGGGCGCGGACCGCATCCTGGTCCAGGTGCCCGGTCTTGACGATCCGGAGCGCCTCAAGGGGCTTTTGAACCAAACGGCCAAGCTTGCATTCCGCATGGTCGACACGAGCATGCCCGTTCAGGAGGCCATGGACGGTCGTCCGCCTGCCACATCCGAGGTGCTGTTCTCGACCGACGATCCGCCGATTCCCTACCTCATTCAGCGCAGCGTTCTGGTCTCGGGCGAAAACCTTGTTGACGCGCAGGCCGGATACGACCAGCGCACCAATGAGCCGATCGTGACGTTCCGTTTCGATTCGAAGGGTGGCCAGCGCTTCGGCCAAGCCACGACCCAGAATGTCGGTCTGCCCTTCGCCATCGTGCTCGATGAGCAGGTGATTTCAGCGCCGGTGATCCGAGAGCCTATCCTTGGCGGAACCGGTCAGATCTCCGGGAATTTCGACGTTCAGAGCGCCAACGATCTGGCAATCCTGTTGCGTGCGGGCGCATTGCCCGCAACGCTGACCGTGATCGAGGAGCGGACCGTCGGGCCGGGACTTGGCGCGGATTCGATCGCCGCCGGCGAAATTGCCGGCCTGATCGGCGCCGTTCTCGTTCTCGTCTTCATGTTCGTGGCCTACGGCATGCTGGGCTTCATCGCCAATCTTGCGCTGCTCGCCAACGTCGCGATGATCATCGCGCTTCTGACCATGCTCGGAGCGACGCTGACGCTGCCGGGCATTGCCGGTATCGTCCTGACCATCGGGATGGCGGTGGACTCCAACGTCCTGATCTATGAGCGTATCCGAGAGGAGCACCGGGCAGGGCGTTCCCTGATCCAGGCGATTGACGCTGGCTTCAGCCGTGCGTTCTCCACCATTCTGGATGCGAACGTGACCACCCTGATCGCCGCGATCATTCTGTTTTATCTCGGCACGGGGCCTGTTCGCGGTTTTGCCGTCACGCTTGCCATCGGTATCGTGACGACGGTCTTTACGGCCTTCACATTCACGCGCTGGATGATGGCCGAATGGGTCCGGCGCCGGCGTCCGAAGGCGATGCCCAAGGGGCTGCTCGACGCCATCATCCGCGACTTTACATTCCGCTTCATGACCTTCCGGCGTTTCACTTTCGTCCTCTCGGCGATCGCGTCCGTCGGGGCGATGGTGTTGTTTGCTACCGTCAACATGAATTACGGCATCGATTTCAAGGGTGGGTCGATGATCGAGGTGCAGGCCAAGCAGGGTGATGCCGATGTCGGCGATATCCGCGCGCGGCTTTCCGAGCTCAATCTTGGGGATATCCAGGCTCAGGAGTTCGGCACGCCCCGTGACGTTCTCATTCGCGTCCAGGCACAGGGCGGCGGCGAGAATGCGGAGCAGACGGTAATCACTCTGGTTCGGGCCGAACTGGAGGGCGATTACGATATCCGGCGCGTCGAAGTGGTCGGTCCGACTGTTTCCGGCGAACTTGCGCAGGCCGGCACGATCGCGGTGATCGCATCGCTGATGGCGATCCTTGTCTATATCTGGCTCCGGTTCGAGTGGCAGTTTGCGCTTGGCGCGATCATCGCAACCGTCCATGACGTGGTTCTCACGATCGGGATTTTCGTGCTCTCGGGGATAGAGTTCAACCTCTCGAGTATCGCGGCGGTGCTGACGATCGTGGGTTACTCGCTCAACGATACCGTGGTCGTCTATGACCGGGTCCGCGAGAACCTGAGGCGCTACAAGAAGCTTCCGATGCCCGGCCTGCTGGATCTTTCGATCAACCAGATGCTGCCGCGAACCATCCTGACCTCTGTCACAACGCTTCTCGCGCTTCTGGCGCTGTTCATTTTCGGCGGCGAGGTGATCCAGTCCTTCACGTTCGCCATGATCTTCGGTGTGGTGGTCGGAACCTATTCCTCGATCTTCATCGCTGCGCCGGTTCTCATTCTCTTCAAGCTCCGGGCTGACAATTTCCGTGTCGGCCTGGACACCGAGGATGATGCTGAATCGGAGTCCGGGGTTGCCGGAAAGAGCACCGCCTGACGGTGAGACGCGGGATCGAAATTCGCGAGGCCCACTTTCCAGGACGGGCTGGAATCGATGCCTATGGCAATGGCGGTTTCCGCTTTGCCGACATGTCGCATCGGGGTTCGATTTTGTGCCTGCCTTCCGGCATTCATGGTTGGGATGCTCAGGAAGAGCAGCCGCTTGAGAAGGGGATGTTCGAGAAAGTGCTGGCGGAAGCCGGCGATATCGAATTTCTTCTGGTCGGAACCGGCTCATCGATCCGGCCCTTGCCAGCCGACCTGAAGGCAGCGCTGCGGGAGATGAACATCTCGTCCGACCCGATGAGCACGGGCGCTGCGGTGCGCACCTTCAATGTCATGCTCGCCGAATCACGTGCGGTCGCCGCCGCGCTGATCGCTGTTTGAGCCATGGTTGCCCCCGGACAAGGTGGCAGTCAGGCAGACGGTCAAAGCAAGCTTGACGAATTGCGCGCGGTGGACATCGACAGATACCTCTGCCTCCTGCTGATGCCCGAACATGTTCGGGACGATCTCGCCACCCTGATGCTTTTCAATGCCGAGATCGCCGCCATTCGCGACCGGATTCGCGAAGCCCTGCCGGGCGAAATCCGTCTGCAATGGTGGCACGACGTCATCTCAGGCGGGCGGGCCGGGGAAGCGGAGGCGCATCCGCTCGCATCACGGTTGCTGGACCTGATCGCCCGCCGCTCCATGCCCGTTGCTCCGCTGACCGGGATGTGCGAGGCGCGCGTGTTCGACCTTTATGACGACCCGATGCCTGATCGGGTTACCTATGAGGGATATGCCGGGGAAACGGCTTCGGCGTTGTTGCAGATGTCGGTTTTTGTTCTCGCGCCCGAGGCCTCGACCGAGACTGCCACGGCAAGCGGTCATGCCGGCGTGGCTCAGGCCGTTGCCGGACACCTGATGATGCTGCCGATTACCCAGAAACGTGGCCAGGTGTTCATTCCCGGAGACCTGCTGACTGCGACCGGTCTCGACAGGGACAGCCTTCTCGAAGCCGGGAACAGGGATCGCATAGATGCGGCGGTTCGCGCGTTTGCAGGGCTTGGCCGCGAGCATCTGGCCAAGGCCCGCAGCGCTTTCGCCGAATTGCCGGCAGGCACACGTCCGGCCTATCTGCCGGTCGCGTTGGCGGAACAGGTCTTTGAGCGGGCCGAATCGCTTGGCAGCCGGTGTCTGGAGACGTCGCCGCGTCCCTCGCAGCTGAGACGGCAATGGCGGTTGTGGCGCGCTGCGCGCAGCGGCCGGATTTGAAAACATGGTGTTTGGCCATGCCGGTCTAAGGGCGCGGCTTGCGTGGGACGGTGGCGCGCGGCATAGTCGGAACTGACGTGATCGGGAACCACGTCATGGGGAGAGAGTGAATGAGTCTCGGAGCTTTGATTGTCGTGGTTACCTTCGGGGTGCTCGCTGTCATCGGCGCGGTGCACTACACCGGCGGCTCGCGCCGCAAGGAAACCCGCGATCACGGCGAAGCGATCCTGGAATTTGCGAAGGCGTATCCCGGTGAGGCGATTCGCTCGGTGATCATGACAGCCGACGGCAATGCGAGCTTCATGCGGCTCGCCGATGGCAAGACCGGTTTCCTGCAATCCATGGGGCGTCATTATGTCGCCCGGATGATCATGCCCCAATCAGTCGGGGTGCGCGCGCTCGAGGATCAGCCGGCGCTCAGGATCGAATTTCACGATTCGACCCTGCCAGGCGGAGACTATGTTTTCCGTTCGACCGAGGAGGCGGCGGAAGTCTCGCTGTGGCTGTGCGGAAGCATGGCGCTTGCGACACCCAAGCTTGCGGAACCAGGGGAGGATGACGGACATGCCTGACCTCAAGGATTTTCCGGATGTCACGCAAATGGCGATTCCGTTCTTCGTGATTGCGATACTGCTGGAGTTGGTGGTCATACGCTATCTCGGCAAGCGCGGCGATTACGAGACGCGCGACACGCTCACCTCGCTTGTGATGGGTGTTGGCAATGTGGTCTCAGGTCTTCTGCTCGGCTTCATTGCGTTCGGGGTGCTGATGTGGGCCTGGCAATTCCGCATTACCGACCTGGGCACCTCCTGGTGGGTGATCGCGCTGTGTTTCGTCCTCGATGACTTGAGATACTACTGGTACCATCGCATTGCCCACCGGTGCCGCTGGGTCTGGGCCGAGCACGTCAATCACCATTCCTCCCAGCACTACAATCTCTCCACGGCGTTGCGCCAGAGCTGGACCGGAACCTTCACGGGCATGTTCATTCTGCGTATCCCGCTGGCGTTGCTCGGCTTCCATCCTTTGCTCCTGCTGTTCGTGGGCGGTTTGAACCTGGTCTACCAGTTCTGGATTCACACCGAGGCGATCGGGAAGATGTGGAAGCCGATCGAGGCGGTGTTCAACACACCCTCGCATCACCGCGTGCACCATGCGACCAATCCCCGCTATCTCGATTCCAACTACGCCGGCACTCTGATCATCTGGGACAGGATGTTTGGAACTTTCGTTCCCGAACTCGACGAGGACATGCCGCGCTACGGGATCGTCAAGAATCTTGGCACGTTCAATCCGGTCAAGGTGGCGTTTCACGAGTGGGTCGACATGTTCAAGGATGCGCGCCAACCGGGTCTGACCCTGACCGAACGTCTGGCCTACCTGTTTGCACCGCCTGGTTGGAGCCATGACGGATCGCGCAAGGGATCTGAGGATTTGAAGGCCGATTACGTCACCCTGAACCCTGAGGCCGCCGGAATGCCGGGATTGCCTGGGGCAGTGAGGGCCGGACCCGAGAAAGCGACCGGAATAGCGCCCGCGGAGTGATGCCGGGGTGTCGCCTGCCTATTCGGCGGGTGCGGGAATCGTTTCGCCGGGAGCCGGTTCGCTTACCTGCTCGATGACGGTTTCATTGCCGCCGGGATCGCTGATCGTAACCGCTTTCAAGGCAAAACCGGTTTCGGCATCAATCCAGTATTGGCCCTGCATGGGTGTTCCGGTCCCATGTCTTTCATACTCCACGGTGTAGTAATTGACCTTGGCGCCCTCGAGATCCTTCCCGTATTCACAGGTGAAGTTGCGGGCTTTTTCTGCCTGCTGCGCGAGGCCCTGCCTCGTCTGCTCCATGGTTTCGGCTGAGTAGGTCTGAACCAGTGTCCAGGTTTGTCCGGCGTTTGACGTGGTGTAGAATTTGTTGTCACGAAACAGCGAGACGGGATTGCCGTCCGCGTCCATCGTCAGATGATTCTTGCCTTCGGTAAGCCCCAGATTGACCATCTCCATTCCACCGGTCATCCGGGTGACAGAGCGACTGCGGACCGGTCCTTCATGCGGAGCCGTGCCTTGCATGAGGGCGCGGACTTCATCCGCGCAGTCGGCTTCGGCCATTGCCGGCGCGGCAAGTATCAAGCCAGCCGTCAACCAGGTGGCCGCCAGGGCTCTGACACTGCCGGATGCGTTTCGGATCAGAAAAACCACCATCCATCCTCCTCCGTCTGTTGCGTACAATGCTGCCGCGAGAGGAGTGCGGGGTCAATCCCGCCAAAGGTCCTGGTCTCCGGTCACTCCGCAGCGTCTGCCGCAATCGTCTGGGCTCCAAGCCATTCGGCGCAATCCGAAAGTGCGCGGCGCGCATAGGCCTGCTTCTTGGCCCTTGCCTTGTCCTTGCCGCGAAACCGGCCGCCGCCTTCGGGCCTTATGATCGCACCGGGATCGAGCGGCGGAAACAGCCCGAAATTGACGTTCATCGGCTGGAACGAGCGTTTGCCCGGTTCGTCGTCGCTCAGTATATGACCGCCGGTGATATGGTTGAGCAGGGCGCCAAAGGCCGTTGTAAGTGGCGGTACGGAAAGCGGTTCGCCAATATGTTCCGCAGCGGCGAAACGGCCTGTAAGAAGGCCGATGGCCGCACTTTCAACATAGCCTTCGCAACCGGTGATCTGGCCTGCGAAGCGCAGACCCGGCCTGCTCTTGAGCGTAAGGGTCTGGTCGAGCAGTGCCGGCGAGTTGAGATAGGTGTTGCGGTGCAGGCCACCCAGGCGTGCGAATTCGGCGTTCTCAAGCCCGGGAATCATCCGGAAGATCTCCGCTTGCGCGCCATATTTCAGCTTGGTCTGGAATCCGACCATGTTGTACAGCGTGCCGAGGGCATTGTCCTGGCGCAGCTGCACCACCGCATAGGGCTTGATGTCCGGTTGGTGCGCGTTGGTCAGGCCCATCGGTTTCATCGGGCCATGGCGCAAGGTTTCGGCGCCGCGCTCCGCCATGATCTCGATCGGCAGGCAGCCATCGAAATAGGGTGTGCCTTCCCATTCCTTGAACCCGGTCGTATCGCCTTCAACGAGCGCGGCGATGAAGGCCTCGTACTGGTCCTTGTCCATGGGGCAGTTGATGTAGTCGCTGCCGGTGCCGCCGGGTCCGACCTTGTCGTAGCGCGACTGGAACCAGCATATCGACATGTCGATCGAGTCGGTGTGAATGATCGGCGCGATGGCGTCGAAGAAGGCGAGCGCCTCCTGTCCGGTTTCCGCCTGAATGGCTTCGGCAAGGCCCGGAGCGGTGAGGGGACCTGTCGCGATGATCGTTCTCGACCAATCGGCGGGCGGCAACCCCGTGACTTCCTCGCGCACAACGGTGATCAGCGGCTCGGCCGCGATCGCATCGGTCACGGCCTGCGCGAAGCCCTCGCGATCCACCGCCAGCGCACCGCCGGCGGGAACCTGATTTGCATCAGCGCAGGCCATGATGAGCGAGCCGGCCATCCGCATTTCCGCGTGGATCACGCCGACGGCGTTGTTTTCGGCGTCATCCGAGCGAAACGAATTGGAGCAGACGAGTTCGGCCAGGCTATCTGTCTTGTGGGCTTCGGTTTCGCGCACCGGCCGCATCTCGTGCAGAATGACGGGCAGACCACGGCGGGAAATCTGCCAGGCGGCTTCGGAACCGGCGAGGCCGCCGCCGACGACGTGAATGGGGGAAATCGAGCTATCGTTCTTGGTCATGATGTCCGTTTAGCATGAGCGCCATGACGTCTCAAAGATGTTTTGCGGCCATGCGGTTTCAGCCGGGGCTCGCGGCGGCACTCCCAAAACGAAAAAGGCGCCCGATCCGGGCGCCGTTTTCAGGTCAGGCTTGCGACTGATCGCAAAGCTTCTTAGCGATGGCGGCCGCGGGCCACATTGTCGATGTCGAAACGGGTCAGGCCGATGTCGGCCAGGGTTTCGTTGGAGAGGTTTGCAAGCTGCTGTGCAGTCTGCCGCGATCTCATCCAGTTGCGTGCCTTGTTCAAAATGTTCATGTCGGTCTCCTCGGGTAAGCCCAACTGCGGGGCTGTCAATCTTATGCTCTATATATAGGCGATTGCATGCAGATTGTGCAGCGCAATATTGTCACCCCAGATATGCAGTGCCCGAATGGCTGGTTTCATTGGAAGGCATTTTCAAGGAATGCCCAATCATGAGGCACTTTGTTTCGCTGGTGAGCAGGAAGATGGCCCCGGGGCCGGGCCGCGGGAGCGCGCGTTCGGGATGGATGGCTATCACATGCAAACGGCGCCCTGTGTCCAGGACGCCGTTTTGACTCACCGGTCGGGCCGGTCAGCGGATGTTTTCAACCGGTCAATTAGCGGCCGGGCTGACGGGCCACGAACGGGATGTCGCCGCGCGAGATGCCGAGGTCGTTGAGTTCGCGCTCGGACATGCGGGAGAGTTCGTTGACGGTGTTACGGTACTGGCGCCAGTCCTGATAGGCTTTACGGAAGTTCATGTTGCTTTTCCTTTCGTGTTCGGGCCGCTGTTTCGGCCCGGCGTTTGCTTGAGGCTGATATAGTCACTCAGACGCGAATTGTGCAGTGCGGTAATCTGCATAGGGGCCATGCAGCGAATGCAACGCAAATTAACAAAGGGTTGATGCGGCTGGTAAAACCGAAACCATCTTGAATCGATCCCGACTCGCCAGCCGTTGCCGCCACGCGGGCCACGCGCAGAACAGCAATCGGAAACGGATGCAAATTTGCCTGGACTGTAAGGCGGGTCGCGTGATGGAGAGCTATGACCGACGACAGACCCAAAACAAATAACGCCCACCGGGGGAGGAGGATCCGGTGGGCGTCATTTTGGAAGACTGACGCTCGGGAGGAGGATGAACGCCAGTCACATCGAAGCGGCTATTGGGAGGAGGAGGAGGCCGCTCCGAATTCTTAAATCTCTTACACTGCGCGCCGTGCGACGAACGGAATGTCGCCACGCGCCATGCCAATGTCGCTCAACTCGCGCTCGGAAAGTTTTGACAGTTCCGAGCAGGTTTCGCGGTATCTGCGCCAGCTGGCGTAGGAGCGGATCAGTTTCATGGATACTCTCCTTTTGTCCCGCTGTTGTTCGAACCGCCCTGTTGCGTTTCGATGATTTGAATATAGGGGCATTCAATCGATTTGTGCAGTGCAAAATATTCATGGAAGATATGCACATAACGCATAGCGCGGCCTCTGTTTCGGCGTTTTTGCCTTCAAGCCGTGCAATTGCCTCATGTGGGGCGCACAGTGCCTCGATTATCGGCATTGTCCCGCTGTGTCATTCATATAGTCTCGGCGGAAAACAGAGATCGGAGTTCCGTTTGCTGCGAAAATATATCGTTCGGGAGATCGGGCAGTGGACCAGGGGCGGACTGCTGGCGCCGGGTCAGGGCGAACGTCTGCTTGCCGATTACGACGCCCGCCACACCGGGTTCAACCTTTCGGCAGTGCTGGCGGCGCTGGCCGCCGTCTTGTTCGGTGCGGCGGTGATTGCGCTCGTTGCATCCAATTGGGAGCTTATCGCCCGGCCGGTGCGGGTGCTGCTGATCGCTTCGCTGATTGTCCTGAGCCTTGCTGTCGCGGTGATTTCACGCCGCAAAAACGCGCATTGGGTCATGGAAGCGTCTCTGGTCGCCGGCATCCTGAGCTATGGCGCGGGGCTGGCCCTGATTTCCCAGATGTATCACATCAGCGGCGACGAGACCGGTTTCATGCTGACCTGGGTCACCGCCTCGCTTGTTGTCGCGCTTGCCTTCTCATCGAGCCTGTCTTCCATCGCTGCAGGACTGCTTGGCTTGGGATTGCTTTGGATGCAGATTGAAGCGCTGCAATTCTCCGCTGTGTTTACCAGCAACATGAGCGCAAGTACGATTACCTTGATGGTGGCGCTGGTTGCCGGCATTGCCGCCTTGCGGTCGCGCTCGATCGTTGCCGGGCATCTCGTGGTGATCTTCCTGATATGCTGGCTGGTCTGGGTCTGCGACACGTCCATCGGGATCGAACCCAAGGTCGTCCTGCCCGTCCTGGGAGCTGCTGCCCTTTCGATCGGCTGGTTGCCTTCGGCAGCGCTCGACGGTTTTGTCGAGAGGCATGGTTGGGTGACCTCCTACGGGGCTTTCCTGCTGCTCCTCGGGCTGGCACTCCTGCAGTTCGATCTTTCGAACCCCGGTTTTCAGGTCGCGATGGCCATGGCCGCCGTGATCTTGCTTGCAAGCGTATTGCTGATCGTGATGTCGGGTGGCCAGAACGCTTTTGTTCGCCGTCTGGCCTATTTCGCCTTCGCGGCGGAAACGCTTTACGTCGTCAGTGAGACGCTGGGGTCGCTGATCGGGAGTTCGGGTTTCCTCTTTGTTGGCGGACTGGTGCTTGCGGTCATCGCTTTTGTCGTGATGAAGATTGAAAGACGAATCCGCGCAGGTGGAGAAGTGTCATGAGCACTGTCCTCAACCGTCTCCGCGCGCCGCTCAATCCGGTCGTCGCCGGTGTTGTCTGCGGGCTTTTCCTGCTTGGCACATTGGCCGTGATGATCGAGAGCCGGGCATCCGTTCTGCGCAACGGCGTGGAAATCGTCCTGAAGACCGAACCGATTGATCCGCGCGATCTTATGCGCGGCGACTACGTCCGGCTTGGCTACGGCGAAGGCATTTCAGTCATCAAGGAAGACCTTGTCAGCGGCGAATGGCCCGAAGAGGACACGGTTCAGCCGATCTGGGTGGTGCTTTCAGCTGGTGAAGACGGTCTCCATGAGGCCCGGGAAGTACATTTTTCCAGGCCCGTTGAGGTGGAAGAGGGCGATGTGGTCATGAGATCCTTGCCCGTGCGCATCCGTGCCGACCGAAGTGACCAGAGGACGAACACGATCAACCGTACACGGTTCGGCATCGAACGCTATTATGTGCCCGAGGGGCAGGGGCTGGTGATCGAGCAGGCTCGCAATGAAGGCCGGACCACCGTAGCCGTCAGGGTCTCCGAAGCCGGCGATGCCCAAATCGCCCGCCTGATGATCGATGGCATCACGCTGTATGAAGAACCGCTCTATTAGAATGACGTCAAAGCGGTACACCAACCGAATGCGTTGTGATGGATTTTGCCTTTGACCGATGCCGGGCGGGTGATATAGACGCACCGCAATGAAAGCCCGAGCTTCTTTCGAAGCCTGGCGGTCAGGCACGCGGGTATGGTGGAATTGGTAGACACGCCAGATTTAGGTTCTGGTGCCGCAAGGCGTGGGAGTTCGAGTCTCTCTACCCGCACCACTTTTTTTGTTTTGTCATGCTGGCCGGCTGTGGCAGCTGTAGCGTACGCCGTGTCCGGCGTTTCACATCTCACATCCATTGCGGACAAAGCCCGCCTTTCGCGACGGGCGCGCGCCTTGTCAGGCTTGCCATTTCAGGTGAAATCGCATAGGTGCGGGGGCTAGCCGGCGGGGCACTGTTCTGCCGGGACGGCTGATTGCGGAAATCCGTGCATGATTTGCGGAAAAAATCATGCGCCGGATCGCGAAACGCCTGGTTTTCGATGCTGCGGAAAACACCGCCAATCGTTCCGTTTCCGCCGTATGGCGGTCATGAGGGGACGTTGAAGCGAGGTCACCGCACACGTGGTTCGTTCCAGCCGCCGGTTTGCGGCGATCTGGCCCGATCCGCACAACGTGGCGTTCAGCCGGCGCCGCCGGTTCGGAGCCAAACAAGAAGAATGCCACAAGCGACGCCGGATAACCGGCCCAGTCGCGGGGCCAACCCGAACGGTCGCAGTCGCGAGGAAATGAAGGTTTGAACATGCAGGTAACCGAAACGCTTGCCGAAGGGCTGAAGCGCGAATTGAAGATCGTTGTCCCGGCCAAGGACATGGAAGCGCAGCTCAACGAAAAGCTCGCCGAAGCCAAGGGCAAAATGCAGATCAAGGGTTTCCGCCCGGGCAAGGTGCCGATCTCGCACATCAAGAAGGTCTATGGCCGCTCGATGATGGCGCAGATGGTCAACGAGATGATCCAGGAAAAGCCGACCTCCATCCTCTCAGAGCGTGGTGAAAAGGCTGCAACGCAGCCTGAAATCTCCATGACCGAGGACGAGAAGGAAGCCGAAGAAATCCTGACCGGCAACGCCGATTTCGAATTCACGATGGCCTACGAGATCATTCCCGAGTTCGACGTCGCGGACATGTCCAGTTTCAAGGTCGTGCGCGAAGTGGTCGAGGTGCCCGAAGAGGAAGTCGAGGAGCAGGTGCTGCGGGTTGCCGAGAACAGCCGCAGCTATGAAGCCAAGGACGGCAAGGCCGCAGACGGCGACAAGGTGACTATCGATTATCTCGGCAAGGTTGACGGAGAGCCCTTCGAGGGCGGCGCCGATCAGGATGCCGAACTGGTGATCGGTTCCAACCGGTTCATCCCGGGCTTCGAAGAGCAGTTGGTTGGCGTCAAGGCCGGCGACGAGAAGGTCATCACCGTTTCCTTCCCTGCCGATTACCAGGCCGCGCATCTGGCCGGCAAGGAAGCCACCTTCGACATCACCGTCAAGTCGGTGGCAGCGCCCGGCGAACTCGAAATCAACGATGAAGTCGCCAAATCGCTGGGCCTCGAGTCCGCCGAGAAGCTTCGCGAGATCGTCAAGTCCCAGATCGAAAGCCAATACGGCCAGGTGACCCGCCAGAAGCTGAAGCGGCAGATCCTCGACCAGCTCGATGAAGCCCACAAGTTCGATTCGCCGTCGAAGCTGGTTGATGCCGAGTTCGAGAACATCTGGCGTCAGATCAACCAGGAGCTTTCCGACAATGGCAAGACTTTCGAGGACGAAGACACCACCGAGGAAGCGGCCCGCGAAGAGTACCGCAAGCTCGCCGAACGCCGCGTGCGTCTCGGACTGGTGCTTTCCAAGATCGGTGAAGCCGCAAATATTCAGGTCAGCGACGAGGAGCTTCAGCGTTCCCTGTTCGAACAGGTACGCAAGTTCCCGGGCCAGGAGCAGGAAATCTACGAGTATTTCCAGAAGACTCCCGGTGCAGTGGCTTCTCTGCGTGCGCCGATCTTCGAAGAGAAGACCATTGACCACCTGATGACCGTCGTCGATGTCACTGACAAGATGGTTACCAAGGAAGAGTTGATGGCCGATGATGAGGCCGAGGCGGAAGAAAAGCCTGCGCCCAAGAAAAAGGCCCCGGCCAAGAAAAAGGCCGCCAAAAAGGACGATGCTGCAGCCGAATAAGGTTTTCACTTCGCATGCAGATCGGAACGCCGGGGCCTCTTGCCCCGGCGTTTTGCGTTCGGGATCGTCCCAATTTCCCAAATGGATCCGGCGCGGGCTGAACCGGCGCGCAGCGTCAGCCGTAATGCATGTATCAGAGGCCGCAGCCAAAGGGCGGACCCGTCCAACCAGTGTCCAACAGGAGTCGCCCATGTCCGAACAGCCGGTTCTGCGATTTGTGCTTGGCGATCAACTGTCCCGTCAGGTTTCCAGCCTGGCGGATGCGGACCCGCAGAATGACGTGATCTTCATGGCCGAGGTGATGGATGAGGCCACCTCTGTGCGTCACCACAAGAAGAAGATTGTCTTTCTGTTCTCGGCCATGCGGCATTTCGCCGAAGAGCTTCGCAAGGACGGCTACACCGTCGATTACCTGGCACTTGATGCCAAGAACAATCCAGGAGATTTCGGCGGGGCGCTGAAACGGGCCGTCGAGCAACATTCGCCTTGCCGCGTGGTGATGACCGAGCCGTCCGAGTGGCGGGTGCTGCAGGCCGCGCATGACTGGCGGGAGGAGCTCGACGTTGATCTGGACATCCGTGCTGACGGTCGGTTCCTTGCGAGCCATGAGGATTTCGTATCATGGGCGACCGACAAAGACGGCGGCCAGCCGAAAACGCTGCGCATGGAGTATTTCTACCGCGAGATGCGGCGGCGCACCGGCTACCTTATGAATGACGGCGAACCCGCAGGCGGGGAGTGGAACTACGATTCTGAAAACCGCAAGGCGCTGCCCGATGATGTCGATATTCCGGTCCGGCCCCGGTTTGAGCCCGACGAGGTGACAACCAAGGTAATGGACCTCGTCGCCGAGCGGTTTCCGAAGCATTTTGGCGATATCGAGCCGTTCGACTATCCGGTCACGCGCGCGGACGCGGTGAGCTATCTGGAGTGGTTCATTGATGAAGCGCTGCCGGGTTTCGGTGACTGGCAGGACGCGATGCATGAGGGAGAGCCGCTTCTGTTTCACAGCCATCTCTCGGCGCTGATCAATTGCGGTCTCCTCGAACCGCGTGAGTGCTGCGAACGCGCGGAGAAGGCCTACAGGAAGGGCGACGCGCCGCTCAATGCGGTCGAGGGTTTCATCCGCCAGATCATCGGCTGGCGCGAGTTCATCCGGGGCGTCTACTGGCTCAAGATGCCCGATTATGCCGATGTGAATGCGCTCTCGGCCAGGCGTTCGCTGCCCGCGTTCTTCTGGACCGGGGACACCGGCATGAACTGTCTGGCGCAGTCTATCAGCGAGACCCGGACCAATGCCTATGCGCACCACATCCAGCGGCTGATGGTGATCGGTAACTTTTGCCTGCTCGCGGGCATAGATCCCCGCGAGGTCCAGGAGTGGTTCCTCATCGTCTATTTCGACGCCTATGAATGGGTCGAGATGCCCAATGTGGTCGGGATGGCGCTGTTTGCCGATGGCGGCTTTCTGGCCTCAAAGCCCTATGCGGCGTCGGGCTCCTACATCAACAAGATGAGCAATTATTGTGGGTCCTGCCGCTACAGCGTGAAGGAGAAGAGCGGCGAGAATGCCTGTCCGTTCAATTACTTGTATTGGAACTTTCTCAAAGAGAATCAAAAACTTCTCAAATCGAATCATCGCATGGGACTGATCATGGGACAGCTCGGCAAGATGAGCGACGGAAAGCTCAAGGCAGTTGATGAGGATGCGAAGCGCTTTTTTGAAAGCGACGAGATGAAGGGCTACTAATGCGGTTGGCGAGCAAGACGCGGTGGCTTACCCGGCGCGCCCCATCGGCCGGTCAGATCAGCTTGAGCCCCTTGAGGCTCGCATGTCCGTCCTTCCCGATGATGATGTGATCATGCACGGTGATGCCCAGCGGGCGCGCCGTGTCGATGATCAGCTTGGTCATCTCGATGTCGGCGCGCGAGGGCGTCGGATCCCCGGAGGGATGATTGTGGACTAGGATGATGGCGGTGGCCGAGAGTTCAAGTGCGCGCTTGACCACCTCGCGCGGATAGACCGGGGTATGGTCGACCGTGCCTGTCTGCTGGATCTCGTCGGCAATCAGCGCGTTCTTCTTGTCGAGGAAAAGGATCCGGAACTGTTCGCGCGCTTCGAACGCCATCGCGGCCCGGCAGTATTCGATGACGGAGGACCAGGAGCCGAGCACCTGGCGGCCTTTCAGTTCGCCCTTCAGCATTCGGTGGGCAATGGCGGCCACGAGCTTGAGATCGGTGGCGACGCTTTCTCCCACTCCCGTGACCTCGGTCAGCAGATGAACCGGTGCGCCGAGCACCTCGGGCAGCGAGCCGAAACGCGCGAGAAGCGCCTTTGCGATCGGCTTCGTATCGCGCCGGGGGATGAGCCTGAAGAGAAGCAGTTCGAGCAGTTCGTAATCGGCGAGGGCCCGGTCTCCGCCCTCGCGGAACCGCCGTCGCAGCCGGTCGCGATGACCGTGATAGTGCTCGGTGCCGGCGTTGTCCCTGGCGCTCGCGTCAGCTTGAGGGGCGGCTTGGGGATCAACTTGCCGGCTGCGGCTCTTGCCGGGCCGGGTTTCGGCGAAAAAGCTGCGCTCGTCGTGTTGAGGGGTCTGATTCGCTTCGTCGTTTCCGGCGCCGCCATCCGGGCCATTTTCGCTCATTCCCGGGCGGCGGCGTGAGGTCATTCAGGAAGTCCGGGGCGATCCAGCCCGGCCGGTGAGAGCGTGAAGATTTCACATCCGGTTTCGGTCACTCCGATGGTGTGTTCGTATTGGGCCGAGAGCGAACGGTCCCTTGTCACCGCGGTCCAGCCATCTGAGAGGACCTTCACATGGGGGCGTCCGAGATTGATCATTGGCTCGATGGTGAAAATCATGCCCGGGCGCATCTCCGGGCCTTCGCTGGCGCGGCCATAGTGCAGGATGTTCGGCGCATCATGAAACAGGCGCCCAAGCCCATGGCCGCAGAAATCCCGTACCACGGAACAGCGTTCGGCTTCGGCAAAGGTCTGGATCGCCTCGCCGATGGCGCCGGTGCGCGCACCGGGCTTGACGGCTTCGATGCCGAGCATCAGCGATTTCTGTGTGATGTCCAAAAGCCGTTCCGCGGCGCGCTTGATTTCGCCCACGGGGTACATCCGGCTGGAATCGCCGTGCCAGCCGTCAAGCACATAGGTGACGTCGATGTTGACGATCTCGCCTTCGCGCAGCGGCTTGTCGTTCGGAATCCCGTGACAGACCACATGGTTGATCGAGGTGCAGCAGGACTTGGTGTAGCCGCGGTAATTGAGCGTCGCCGGCAGGGCGCCGTGATCCTGTCCGAATTCGAAGACGAACCGGTCGATCTCGTTGGTGGTGACGCCGGGCCGGACGCGGGATACGAGCTCATCGAGGCAACGTGCCGTCAATTGGCTCGCCTTGCGCATCCCTTCAAAATCTTCGGATCCGTATAGCCGGATCTGTCCGGTGTTCTTCATCGGGGCCGAATCGGCTTCGATATAGGTGACCATGTAAGGCTCGCTTGTTTGAGTCAGTGGGCCATCGCGACCGACAGGCCGTCATAATACGCTGTTTATGCCCGTTTCCTCAACGGGAACCATTGTGTCGGCTTCAATTTGCCCGGATGTAATTGTGCATCGTATGGCGCAGGCTTCAACCCCGCGTTTCATGGCACGGTCAAACGCCGTCGCGTAGGCCGGATCGAGATCCCGGCACAGTTTGAGACGGTCGACGTCGCCGCGCTGGATCAGGTAGACCATGATGGCGCGGTGCCCGGCTTCCGCCATGTCTCCCAGTTCCTCAAGGTGCTTGGCGCCTCTGCTGGTGACACTGTCGGGAAATTCGGCAAGGCCGGGCGCACGGCGGAAGTGAACGTTCTTGACCTCGACATAGGCCCTGCCGCGAACCGGGTCTTCAAGAAGGATGTCGATGCGCGAGTTCAGGCCGTATTTCTGTTCGCGACGCAAGACCGGATACGCACCGAGCGAACCGACAATTCCGTTCCGTATGGCTTCCTCGGCCAGTCGATTGGGGCGGCCGGTGTTTATGCCCACAAGCGTTCCATCGGCCTCCACGAGCTCAAGCGCGTGCCGGTATTTCCGCGTCGGGCTGTCGTGTTCGGTCATATAGATCGCCGAGCCCGGCTCGGTCAGGCCAAGCATCGATCCGGTATTGGGGCAGGAGCCGGTGATGAAGTCGCCGTTTTCGAGTTTGGCGTCGAAAAGAAACCGCTTGTACCGCCGGACAAGCGTGGCAGGGATCAGCGGCGGATCAAACTTCATGTTGAAACCGGCGTCGGGTCTTCGGGCGAGTAGCGACCCCCGAGGTCCGCGTCCTGCGTGCCAGTCACATCAAATTTGGCCGCAGGGGTGAGCGAGGTTGCTTGTTGCAAGCGGCTAAACCCGTGCGCGAACATAGGAGCCCGGCGCGTCCTCTATCGGTGTGAGTTTCTTGCCGCCCGGAGTCCGCACGTCGACCTCGTCGGCGTTTTGCATCCGGATCCAAGCATCCCAGTGCGGCCACCAGGATCCCGGCGTCTCCTTTGCGCCGGCCACCCAATCATCGAAATCCGCGCCGTCGGGTCCGTCGCTCCAGAACTGGTACTTGCCGGAGGAGGGCGGGTTGACCACGCCAGCGATGTGGCCGGAGCCGGACATGACGAAGGTTACATCGCCGCCGAAGAAACGCCCCCCGACATAGGCCGAACGGGCAGGCGCGATATGATCTTCCCTGGCGGCGAGATTGTAGACCGGGATCATGACGTCGGAGAGATCGAGCGTCTTGCCGGCCAGTACCATGCGGCCCTGCGAGAGATTGTTTTCGAGATAGCAGTTGCGCAGGTAATAGGAATGATTGGCCGCCGGCATTCTCGTTGCATCCGAGTTCCAGTACAGCAGGTCAAAGGGCATCGGATCCTTGCCCTTGAGATAGTTGTTGACGACGTAGGGCCAGATCAGGTCCGAAGCGCGCAGCATGTTGAAGGCGGTCGCCATGCGGGAGCCGTCGAGATAACCGTTCTTTTCCATCGAGGCTTCGATTGATGCGATCTGGTCCTCGTCGACAAAGACCTTGAGATCGCCCGCATGGGTAAAGTCGGTCTGCGTGGTGAAGAAGGTCGCCGTCGCGATCCGGGTTTCGTTTTCCTGTGCGTGGAGAGCAAGTGTCGCGGCCAGCAAGGTGCCGCCGACACAATAGCCTATGGCGTTGACTTCCTTTTCTCCCGTCGCCTGTTCCACCGTGTCCAGCGCAAACGAAATACCCTCACGTGAATAGGACTCCCAGTCCTTTTTGGCATGGCTCTGATCCGGATTCACCCAGGAGATCACAAACACCGTGTGGCCCTGTTCTACGGCCCACTTGATGAAGGATTTCTTGGGGTTGAGATCGAGAATATAGAACTTATTGATCCAGGGCGGGACGATCAGAAGCGGCCGCTTGAGGACTTTGTCGGTCTTCGGAGCATACTGGATGATCTGGCAGATCTCGTTCTGGGCAATCACCTTGCCTTCCGAAACAGCGATGTTCTCGCCGACCGAGAATTTCGATGCGTCCGACTGGCGAAGCTTGAGTTCGCCCTTGCCGGCGGCGATGTCCTCGGCAAGCATCTTCATGCCGTGCACGAGGTTCTGTCCGTTGGTCGCCACCATTTCCTTGTAGAGTTCGGGATTGGTCACAAGGAAATTCGCCGGCGAGAGGGCGCTGGAGATCTGGTTCATATAGAACTTGGCCTTGTGACGGACGTGCTCGTCCAGCCCGTCGCTCTCTGAGACCAGTTTATCGGCCCAGTCCGATGTGATGAAATAGGCGTTCTTGAGAAACTCGAAAAACGGATTGTCCTCCCAGTCGGGATCGGCAAAGCGCTTGTCGCGGCGACCGGGCTCGGGACGTTCATTTTCCTGTGCCGACATTCTCTGGACGGATTCGCTCCAAAGACTGAAATAGCTGGTCAGCAATGAGGTCTGTGCCTCGATTGCGCGCTTGGGGTCGGAAAGCCAGTATTCGCCGACCTTGGAGAATGTCTTGACCATGTCGGCCATCGGATCGGAAAGGGTATCGACCTTTTCACCCTTTTCTCGGGGCTCGATCCAGGCGGACGCGGCCTTGCCCAGTTCCTCCAGCATCCGCGCCACGTTTCGCGCGAAGGCCTCCGGATCCTTGACGATATAGGCTTCGGCCGGCGAGTTGGCGTTACCGGTCCGGGAGCTTTCCGTTTTGCTGTCGCCCCTGTCCACCATCCTGGTGTCTCCTCTCCCGGTCTGAAGGTTGCTTCCAGACCCTCTTCTGCCTTAAATCGGCTTGGTTGCCATGCTTATGCTACGGCGAATTGAATTCAAACGTAGATACGGACTTTTTTTGTCCATGTCATGACCGCCATTGGGTGCAGGCCGGAAAACAATTGGAACTTCTAAGAAAAAAACTTCGGGTGACAGCGTTTTTCGCTGCGCTTCTTCTGTCGGGTTGCCAAACGGCTTCGCTCGAAGACGCGGCGCCCCAGACCGCCCTCCAGACCGCACCCTTGACCGAACCGGCGCCCGCCGAGACCGGGGAGGCGGCCCAGATCGCGAACGAATCCGGCGCGGAGACCCCGGCGCAAACCGGGCAACCCACGACCGCCCGGTCCAACCCGGGAATCGCTTCCATTGTGCCGATCGAACAGGCGGCTCCCGTCGAGAACCAGGAGTTTGTCGTCACAGGCGCGCGCCGGACCGGCCGGTACCCGAGTTTCGGGGAGCAGCCGACTGCGGCCAATTCGCAGATGTCGGAGGCCGAGCGGATTGCTGCGGAAGCCGAAATGACCGAACTTCTCAAGGCCAGGGCGTCTTCGCCCAATGCGCGGGCACAGTATGAGGCGAGGTTGCGTCAGTTGCGTGCTCTTGCCCAGTCTCACGCCCGCGAGGCCCAGGAGAAAATCGAGAATTGATCTTGCGTTGAACAGCAATTGGCCGCAAACCGGAAGCAACAATGCTCTGATTTGCCCAAGTCAACGGGAACTCCCATGGAAGAATTTCACAAAGTCCGAAGACTGCCGCCCTATGTTTTCGAGCAGGTCAACCGCCTGAAGGCGACGGCCCGGGCGGGGGGCGCGGACATCATCGATCTCGGGATGGGCAATCCGGACCTTCCGACGCCGCAAAGCATCGTAGACAAGCTGTGCGAAGCGGTGAAGGACCCGCGCACCCACCGCTATTCGACATCGCGCGGCATTCCCGGCTTGCGTCGTGCGCAGGCGGCCTACTATCAGCGCCGGTTCGGCGTGAAGCTCGATCCGGAAACGCAGGTCGTCGCCACGCTCGGATCGAAGGAAGGCTTTGCCAATATGGCGCAGGCCATCACCGCGCCGGGCGATGTCATTCTGTGTCCCAATCCGACCTATCCGATCCACGCTTTCGGTTTCATCATGTCTGGCGGCGTGATCCGCTCTCTGGATGTGGTTCCCGATGACAGTTTCTTTGCGCCGCTGGAACGCTCGGTGCGCCATTCGATTCCGAAGCCGCTCGCGCTGATCCTGAACTACCCGTCCAATCCGACGAGTTACGTCGCGACGCTCGACTTCTACAAGGAGGTCGTGGCCTTTGCCCGGAAGCACGACATTATCGTGCTGTCCGACCTTGCCTATTCGGAGATCTATTTCGACGGCAATCCGCCGCCCTCAGTGCTTGAGGTTCCCGGTGCGATCGACATCTGCGTGGAATTCACCTCGATGTCCAAGACCTTCTCGATGCCTGGCTGGCGCATGGGGTTTGCGGTCGGCAACGAGCGCCTGATTTCGGCGCTCACGCGGGTGAAGTCCTATCTCGACTATGGTGCGTTCACGCCGATCCAGGTCGCGGCAACTGCGGCCTTGAACGGCGACGGCTCGGACATCGAGCATGTGCGTTCGGTCTACAAGCGCCGCCGCGACGTGCTGGTCGAGAGTTTCGGCAAGGCCGGATGGCAGGTTCCGCCGCCGCCGGCGACCATGTTTGCGTGGACGGCGATACCGGAGCCCTTCAAGGAAATGGGCTCTCTCGAATTCTCAAAGCTGCTGGTGGAAAAGGCCGATGTGGCCGTCGCGCCGGGCGTGGGCTTCGGCGAACATGGTGATGAACATGTCCGCATTGCGCTGGTGGAAAACGAACACCGGATCCGGCAGGCGGCGCGCAACATCAAGCGGTTCTTGTCTTCATCCGGAGAGGGCGGCGACAATGTGGTCTCTCTGTCGGCGCGGCGTTGACCCTCTAGGCGCACGCGGTTAAACCCGGCCCATCGCATTCTTCTCTGCCCTGACGGGCGGTTTTTCCGAACAGGTGGACACTCGATATGACTGATGCCCTCAAAATCGGCATTGCGGGGCTGGGCACTGTTGGTGCCGCGCTGTTTCGCGCCATCACCGCGCGCCACAACAGCCTGACCGACATCTGCGGCCGCGAGATCATCATCACGGCCGTGAGCGCACGAGACCGGACACGTGACCGGGGCCTCGATCTTGAGGGAGCCGCATGGTTCGATGATCCCGTGGAAATGGCGCGCGAGGCCGATATCGATGTTTATGTCGAACTGATCGGAGGGGAGGGCGATCCGGCCTATTCGGCGGCCAAGGCTGCGCTCGGGCGCGGCCGGCACTTCGTCACCGCCAACAAGGCAATGCTCGCCCGGCATGGGGTCGAACTGGCACAGATGGCGGAAACCAATGGCGTTCTGCTCAATTTCGAAGCCGCTGTCGCCGGCGGGATCCCGGTCATCAAGGCAATGCGGGAATCACTGACCGGGAACTCCATTCAACGCGTCTACGGAATTCTCAACGGCACCTGCAATTACATCCTGACGCGTATGCAGCGCGACAATATCGGCTTTGCCGAATGCCTGGCGGATGCCCAGCGCCTGGGTTATGCGGAGGCCGATCCGACCTTCGATATCGAAGGCAACGACACCGCCCACAAGCTCGCGATCCTGACCAGCCTTGCATTCGGCGTCCAGATTGCCTCCGACGAGGTCTATATCGAGGGCATTACCAATATCTCCGTCGACGATATCCACGCCGCCGACGAACTCGGATACCGGATCAAGCTTCTGGGCGTGGCCCAGCGCACTGCCTCGGGGATCGAACAGCGCGTGCACCCGACCATGGTTCCCAAGGGATCGATGATCGCACAGGTCGAGGGCGTGACGAATGCGGTCACCATCGAGGCCGATATTCTGGGCGAACTGATGCTCTCGGGCCCGGGTGCGGGCGGCGATGCCACCGCATCCGCCGTCCTGGGAGACGTGGCCGATATCGCCAAGAGCCGGCCCGGCCATCAGCAGGCGCCGGCGCTTGGACGTCCTGCGTCCAAGCTCGAGCCCTATCGCCGTGCCCGGATGCAAAGCCATGAGGGCGGCTATTTCATCTCGCTCAAGGTCGAAGACCGCGCCGGCGTGTTTGCCGCAATCGCCAGCCGCATGGCGGAGAACTCGATCTCGTTGGAATCGATCGTTCAGCGCGCGCGGCCTTTGGGCGCGCCCACGGGGCCGCAGCGTGTCATCCTCGTGACCCATGCCACGATGGAAGCCAATGTTCGCGCCGCCGTCGACGGCATCAAGGCCGAGGGATATCTGGCGGGCGAGCCCCAGGTGATCCGGATCGAGCGGACACGCGAGGGTTAACGGTCAGTCTGGCGTTTTCGCGGTTCTAATTGAACCAGATGGCATAGGCAAAAAACCCGTTGCGCCCGAATGCGCGTCCGATTTCGCGCCATTGGCGCTGTGAGGCCTGTTCGCCTGTTTCCAGATAGGGCAGGGCGCCCGGACCGGTCAGCGTCAAGACCAGGTCGAATGGCGCCGGCTCTTCGAAGAAGCGTTTCAGGTTCATGCCCTTGTCTTCAAACCGCATGTGCGGAACCAGAATCCTGCCCTCGAGAACGGCCTCGAACAGATCGAGCGCCTCGTGCCAGGCGGCAACTGTGGCGTCGGTCACCTCGAGGTTTGTAAGCGGATGCGGACCTTTCTGCTGCGGTCCTGGCAACCATTCCCGCTCATTGTCGGTTTCCGACCGGATCGACTGCCAGTTCAGCCGGGACAACCGGACCATCTCCAGGAGGTCGAGACGCACCCTTGCGCGCGCCCGGGCATCGGCCACCGGCCAGTTGACGGTATGGATGAGGCTAATGGCGTCGAAAATTTCCTTGCCGATGAGACTGCGGCCGGGCCCTCGGCGAATTCGTTCCAACTCCTTGTCAAACGCAACCTTGGCCTCGAGCTGCTGACGGATCCGTTCGGCCTCGGTGAGCGCTTCAATTTGTCTGGTCAGTTTCTCTTTCGCCTCGGCTGATTTGGCGAATTTGAGCTGCAGATAAAGATTTTGGCGGATGACGTCTGCGAGCCTCCGGTCCGGAGTGTCCGCCTCGGCGGGGACTTGGCTTTCAATGCCGGCTTGAGGAAAAAACAGTTGGAACGAGCTTTCGAAGGTGCTGCTGAAGTCGTGGGCGAGCCACATGCGCGCGTTTGCCGTCAGAAAATTGGCATAACCCTGGAGCCAGTAAGCGTCGGCCCGGTCAAACCGAAAGGAGAGCGCCGGCGACTCCGTCGCTGAAGCATCACTTCCCCGGTCGCGCACGATCCGGCCACGATTGTTGATCGCCTCGAAAATCGCCGCCACGCTTTCGCTTTCATCCAGCATTCCGTCAGCGTCGAGATCAAACCGCAAGGCTCTCAGGTCGACGTCGAGGGCGATACCAGCATTGCTGTCGATGGCCTCGAACATGGACTTCGCTTCATCCAGCCCGGCAACAAGCTCGGCCAGAATGTCGCGCCAGCTCTCATAGGTCAGGGCCTCGTAATCCTGGTTTTCGGGAATCGGCAGCCGCATCAGCGGAACCAAGGCAGTGCGGGGAGACCGGAACCCGTGGTGATGCAACGCCTGACCGAAACGTTCGATCGAAGAGAACGCCTGCCAGGTTGCCAACGTCATCGCAGCATCCGGAGATGGACTGCCATCGCCGAGAGCGGCCAGAGCGCTGTTGCGGTCGGCCACGGTTTCCGCAGCGAAAGGCGCTGCAGCCTCCGTTGCCTTGGCGCCTGCTGCAGCCGCCGTGAGACAGATTGTGGCGAAGAGCAGGTTGAAAAGCGGGCGGCCCATGGGAATCTCCATTGCATTGCGTCATCGGTAGAATGACCGGACAGGACCACATTCACAAGTTGAAAGCGGGCAACTGGCTTTACAGGACGTAAACCGATGCAGGGCCGGGCCTGATTGAGATTTTGCTGATGAAAGCAAAGACAAGGGCCAATCGGTGCGCCATGTCCCTGCGTGTTCATTCACGATACGGCATGGCATCGCATGGCAATTGAAGGTTCCAAGGCGCCGGGCGATGGAGTTCACGTCTTCGGGGGCAGCGGCCTGCTCTAATCGATTTAGTCTGGGATCAGTTCATAATCGTGCAATTTCAATGGGTTTCACTCACGGTTTCACATTGCCTTGCCGGGTTTCAAGGCTGTATTAGCGAGCGATCGAAAGTCTTAGGGAGTTGATGCGCCATGGCTGACAAGCAATCCGAAGGAAGCGGTTTGGACCGCATTCTCACGCTTGAGATCGCTCGCGTGACGGAGCGTGCAGCGGTGGCAGCCGCACGGTTGCGCGGCCGTGGCGACGAAATGGCCGCCGACAGGCCGCCGTCGATGCGATGCGCCAGGAACTGAACCGGCTCCCGATCGACGGCACCGTGGTGATCGGTGAGGGCGAGCGCGACGAAGCCCCGATGCTCTATATCGGCGAGGAAGTGGGGACGCGGGAAGGGGCGAAGGTCGACATTGCGCTCAGATCGGAAGAGCACACGTC
>JAVJOR010000008.1:0-1036347 GCA_040216675.1 Hoeflea sp.
GATCGGAACGTCAGCCTTCGTCTCAAGCTCGAAACTCGAATTGTCATGCGTGATCACGCAAAGCATCTTCGTCCCGGCCTTAAGGCCCTCAACAACGACAACGCCGACATTGTCCTTCGATTCATGTACCAATAGATGGGGCGCGCCCATATCCTATCTCCTTTGAGGTTGGTTTCTGCTTTTCGTATCAGGGTTCGAGAACGATCTTGGGCGCGGTAACCCGGCCTTCGAGGATCCCGGCAAATGCTTCGGCGCCATTCTCGAGCGCCCGGACCTCGGGCCAATCGAGTTGGCCCAGACGACCATCGAAAATCGCCGCGGCGGTTTCGCGGAAATCCTGCGGGGTATAGGTGTAGGCGCCGATGAAGGTGATTTCCTGCAGTGTCATGCGGCGAATATCGAGCCCGCCTTCGGCATCCCCGAGCCCGATATGAACGATCACGCCCCCGGGCCGGGCCTCCCGGCTCGCGGCAGCTCGGGTCGCAGCGAACCCCACACCGTCAATTGCCAAATCGTAGCTTCCGGCGGGCTCCGCCCCAATTTCATCAGGCGTTGCGATACGGAAGTCTCCGGCCGCGGCAAGCGCATCGGTTCGGCGCGGGTTGGCCTCGCTTATGGTCACATCGCTCGCGCCCTTGGCCTTGAGCGCCAGCGCCGCGCCGAGTCCGATGGCGCCGCCACCGATGACCAGACACTTCGCATCCGCTAGCGCCATATCGAGCGCAGCCGCGCCGAGGCGGACGCCATGCCAGCCGCAGGCCAAAGGCTCGGCCAGGCAGGCTTTTGCAAACGACACGTCCTCCGGCACCTCGATGAGGTTTTCAGCCGGAATTGCAATGAATTCGGCGAAGGCGCCCTGTCGCGGCATCATCGAAAGGATTTGCCGGTTCGGACAAAGATTGTTTCGACCGGAGGAGCAGGCGCGACACTTGCCGCAGGTTGCCAGCGGATTGACCGTCACGCGCTTGCCTTCGAGGGGACCGCGCACCACAACACCGGCCGACTCATGGCCGAGGATGAGCGGCGCCGGACGGCGGTCGTCATGGCCGAGATAGGCATGCATGTCCGAACCGCAGATGCCGACCGCCTCGACCCTGACGAGCGATTCACCCTCGGGGACCTTTGGCTCCGGTTCATCTCGCAACACGAGCGTCCGCGGTTCAGTGTAGACCAGCGCCCTCATTTTGCGGTGTACCCTCCGTCGACGAAAAGCACCTGACCGGTGACATAGGCCGAAGCATCGGACGCCAGGAACACGAGCGGCCCCTCGATGTCGCCCATCTCGCCGTTGCGGCCGATGCAGGTCGCCCGCGCATGTGCCGCAGACACATCCTTGTCGGCAAAGACCGGCCCGGTCAGTTCGGTCGGGAAGAAGCCCGGTGCGAGCGCGTTGGCGAGGATGCCATATTGCGACCACGCCTCCGCCATCGCCCTTGTCATCTGCTCTACGCCACCCTTCGATGCGCCATAGGCGATGCCGTTGGTGAACGCCCGGCGCGACTGAAGCGAGGCGAAATTGATGATCCGGCCACGGCCCTGCTCACGCATCGCAGGCACAAGGGCCTGGGCGAGAAAGAACGGCACCGTCAGATTGAGCTGGATCGTCCGCGCCCAGTCCTCCGGGGTCACCTGGTCGGCATGCTGGCGCGGGTTCAGCCCGGCGGCATTGACAAGGATTTCAGGTGGCCCGAACGCGGAAGAGGCCTGATCGGCAAGCGCTCCGAAGTCTTCGATGGTCCCGAGATCGGCTGCTAGTGCAGCGGTTTCCCCACCGGCTTCCTCACGCCAGGCGTCGAGCGCTTCGGCCCGCCGGGCAAGCCCGACGACTTTCGCGCCCGCCTTCGCCAGAAAGCTGGCGGACGCGCGACCGAGGCCGGAACTCGCGCCTGTGACCAGCGCCACCCGGCCTGCAAGGTCAAACACAGGTGATAGGGCCATGTCAGATGTCCTGATCCACACCGGACAGATCGAAATTGTCCTTTGGGAAATATTTGCGCAGCCGGATGTCCGCGGTCCGGGCATGGCCCTCCATCCCCTCAAGGCGGGAAATCCGCGCCGTGGCTTCCGCGATCGGCCGGGCGCCGTCACGGGTGGCGCGCTGCCAGGTGACGATCTTCATGTACTTGTGCACCGACAGGCCGCCCGTGTAGCGCGCGGCCCCCGAGGTGGGCAGAACGTGGTTGGTGCCGGAGGCCTTGTCGCCGAAGGCCACGGTCGTTTCCTCACCCAGGAACAGCGATCCGTAACAGCTCAGGCGGTTCTGCCACCAGTCGAGATCGGCAGCCTGGACCGTCAGGTGTTCGGGCGCATATTCGTCGGATGTGGCCGCCATTTCCTCGCGGTCGTCACACAGGATCACCTCGGCGAAATCGCGCCAGGCGGCTTCGGCGTTGTCGCGGTTGACCTCGGGAAGGTCGGCAATTAAGCCGGGCACCATATCCATGACGGTCTCGGCGAGTTTGCGGTCGTCGGTTACCAGCCAGACAGGCGAATTGTAGCCGTGCTCGGCCTGGCCAACCAGATCGGCCGCCACGATCTCGGCATCGGCATCCTTGTCAGCCAGGATCAGGCTGTCGGTCGGACCGGCGAACATGTCGATGCCGACGCGGCCGAAGAGGATGCGCTTGGCTTCTGCAACAAACTGGTTGCCCGGACCCACAAGGATGCCGGCCGCCGGAACGTCGAAGAGTCCGAAGGCCATCGCGGCCACGCCCTGCACGCCGCCCATGGCGAGGATCGTATCCGCGCCGCAGAGATGGGCCGTGTAAAGGATGGCGGGATGGACCCCCACGCCGGGCCGCGGCGGCGAACACACAGTGATGTGCTTGCACCCGGCCACCTTGGCTGTGGTCACCGTCATGATCGCAGAGGCAACATGGCTGTAGCGGCCGCCGGGAACATAGCAGCCGGCCGATTCGATCGGGATCGTCTTTTGACCGGCCATGAGGCCGGGGACAATCTCGACTTCGATATCGCTCAGTGTGCTCTTCTGCGCTTCGGCGAATTTGCGCACATTGTCATGGGCAAACCGGATGTCATCCTTGAGCTTTTGCGGCAGGCTCGCAGCTGCGCGTTCGATCTCCTCCGCGGTAACGACAATGTTGCCCGTATAGCGGTCGAATTTCTCTGCATAGCGCCGCGCCTCGGGTTCGCCGCCGTTTTCGATATCGTTGAGGATCGACTGCACGGTCTCGCGGACGGAACCGGAATCGGAGGTTGCGGTCTTTTCGGCTTTCTTGAGATAAAGGCGGGACATGGCCGCGGAGCTCCTACTGGTAGATTTCAGGCAACAGGGTTGTTGAGAGGGCAGGCACATAGGCAATGATCAGCACTACGAGCAGCATGAAGAATACGAACGGGATCGCTTGCCAGGCTATTTTCAGAATCGACTCGCCGGTGATGCCAGACACGACAAACAGGTTGAGCCCGAGCGGCGGCGTGATGAAGCCAACACCGAGAGATGTGATCATCATGATGCAGAACTGGATCTCGTTCATGCCTATGTTGTCGGCCAGCGGCTTGAGGATTGGCGCCAGGATGACGATGTTGGGCGTGGTCTCCATGACGCAACCAGCAGCGATCAGGATGAAGATCATAAGCAGGATGAGGATATAGGGATCCTCACTGATTGACGTGACGGCCGCGACGAAACCTTGCGGCACGCCCATGATGGCAAGCGCCTGAGCCAGCGGCAGCGAGAAAGCGATGATGGGCAGGATAACGCCGACCACCTTGGCGGACCCAAGCAGCATCGCGGGAAAATCGGACAGTTTCAGCGTCTTCAGGAAGAAGCCCATGATGATGGTGACGATGACTGCGGTGGCGCCAGCCTCTGTAGGTGTCAAACGCCCGGAAAAGATGCCGTAGAAGATGATTCCGGGCACCAGGAACGCATACCAGCCAGACTTCAGTGTCGTGCCCAGATTGCTGCCCCACTCGGCAAACGTCATCGGTTCGCCGCCTTCGTACTTGTAGATCCGGTTGACGACGATGTTGGTGATCAGGATCGAGACCAGAATGCAGATCCCCGGAATGAGCGCCGCCAGGAACAGCGTGGAAGCGGAGATGCCGAGCACCAGGCCAATGATAATGTAGGCGATCGAGGGCGGGATCAGGATGCCGGTGCAGGCGCCTGCCGCGACCAGGGCACAGGCATAGGGCCGCGGATAGCCGCTTTCCACCAGGCGCCCGATTGTCATCCGGCCGACGGCGGCGGCACCGGCGGCATCGGAGCCTGAAATCGCGGCAAACATGCCGCATACCAGAACCGTAGCAGAGCCAAATCCGCCCTTGGTCCAGCACGTCAGCGCCTCGGCCACATCAAGAAACTTGCGGCTGAGTCCGGTGCGGACCAGCACATCACCGGTCAGGATAAAGAGCGGAATCGCGGTGAGCGCAAAATGGTCAATCCCGTCGAACAGGGATTCACCCACCAGAGAGAGCGGCAATGCGCCGGACATCATCAACATTATGATCGCGGCCGAGCCGATTGCCGCCCAGACGGGGATGGCAAGCGCGCACAGGACTACGAACAGGATCACCGGCGCATAGAAATCCCAACCCAGTTCAACCGCATTTAATTGCTGATTCCACAACATGGCCGGTCCTCAATCAAAGAGCTGGTTGCCTTCGAACACGGCCTTGCCGGTTCGAAGCGAGTTGACATCATGGACAAAGGACTGAATCAGCCGCGCGATGAGAAGTGTGAAACCAATCGGCACCGCCATCAGGAACCAGACCATGGAGACGCGCAGGCCGTGGCTGACGGACCCGAATTTCCAGGACACCGTCACGGTTTCAAAAGACCAGTAGAGCGCAACCAGGGCCACCGAAAACATGACGAGATCGCCCAACATGTAGAGCAGGGCCTTCATGCGTGGTCCGAGGTAATGCATGATGACATCAATGCGGATATGTGCGCGCTCGCGCACCGCGGAGGCCGCACCAATCCAGGCGAGATAGATGAAGGAATAGCGTACGACCTCCTCTCCCCAGATTGACGAGTAGGAGAAGGCTTCACGCCGCAGAACTTCAACGGCCATCGTCACCACAAGCAGAACGTAAAAGACCAACAGGGCCCACCGTTCCGCATTCCTGTCCAATGCTCTGAGAAATCCCGGCACGTCTATCCCCTCCTGCGCGACCGCAGGAAACACTCCCCGTGGTGCAAGCTGACATGAAAGACTTTTAAGTGGGGCCGGCGCCGGATGAGGCGCCGGCCTGGATCAGGCATTACGCGTCGTGGACGTAGTAACGGCCCATGGTGCTTGCGGCTTCATCGAGCTTGTTGAAGACATCCATCGAACCGGCAAGCTCCACCTTGAAGGAGTCCCAATCGGACTTCTGGTAGCCGCCGACGTCTTCCCATTCCGCGAGCTGATCATCGGTCAGCGAATGGAATTCGACACCGGACTTGCGCAACTCGGACATGGCGTAGTTGCGGGCGGCGGGAACCTTGGCAAGATTCTGCTGAGCGGTGATCTCACCGGCAAACTCGATGCCTTCCTGTACGTCTGCGGGCAAGCCATTGAACCATTCCAGGTTCATCGAGAAGACCTGACTGTCCGGAACAGCCTGGGTGAAGGTGACGTGGCTGAGAATGTCCTTGAAGCCGAACACATAGAGCGCTCCGACCGAAGGATCGAGAGCATCGGCAACGCCCTGCTTGATTGCAGACGGGGTTTCGCCCCAGGCCACCGGAGTCGGGTTGGCGCCAACCATGCGGTAATATTGCTGCAGCATCGCCGAACCGGGAACGCGGAACTTGACGCCTGCCATGTCAGCCGGGGACATGACCGCGTCGCCACCCTTGCGGACTGCGACAACACGAGGGTCGATCACCACGTAGAAGAGAGGCTTGAAACCGGCTGCCTCGATCTTCGGATGGACTTCCGACTTCCAGGTGTCGGACGTTACCAGATTTACGAACTTCTGGTTGGCGCCGCAGAAGTACGGCAGATTGATCAGGTCGGCAGCAGGCGCGAAAGGCGCGAAGTTGGACAGCGAATGCTGTGCTGCCTGGATGGTGCCGCTCTGAACCTTCTGAACAAGAGCACCACCGGCGCCGAGCTGGCCGCCGGGTGCAAGCCGGACATAGACCTTGCCGTTGGTGGCGTTCTGGATGTTTTCCTTCAGGTCAAGCTGCATGATCGGATAGCTGCGTGACGCACCGAGAATATAGGCGGTGGCAATGGTCATGACATGCTCGGCCGCAGCCTCGCGCTCACTCTCTTCCTTTGCGGTCTGCGCCACGGCCTCATCCGACCACAAAGCGCCTGCCGCACCGGCCACCATGGCGACGGTGAATGCACCTGCGCCAGTCAGCTTGAGAAAATTACGCCTCTCGATCGAAGCCACTTCGTTCTGAATTGTCTTGTCATTCATCGGGTTTCCTCCTCCCCATTCGTGATTGAATTCTCGCCAGTCTTGTTTTGCGCCTCAATGAAGAGCAGGCCGACGACAAAGAAGCTGCAGGAGAGCGCAAGCAGAGAAGCCTGCGCGACATCGGAGAGGAACTCGGCGCGATAAAATGCGCCGGCAACCACGTTGGCCGAAAAGACGACCGCACATAGCCCGGATACCCAGAATGCTATTTTTCCTGATCGTGTCATGACCCCTCCCAAGGCTCCAACTTCATCAGTGTAAGCGCTTACATCGTGTTAGGCAAGCGCTTGCAGTGGGCTTTTTTTAATTTTTTCGTATAGTGGGTCGGGGAGCAACGATGAACGAATATTCACGACCGACACTGGACGATGTGGCGCGAGCGGCGGGCGTGTCGACGGCGACGGTTTCGCGCTGCCTGAACGCGCCCGAGCGTGTGATCGCGCCGACCCGCGAACGGGTGATGGCGGCGGTCACGGCGCTCGGCTATACGCCCGATTTCGGCGGCCGGGCGCTTGCGTCGCGGCGCACCAACACCGTGGGCGCGATCATACCGACCATGGAAAACGCCATCTTCGCGCGCGGGCTGCAATCGTTCCAGGAGGCGTTGTCGAAAGCAGGCAAGACGCTGCTGGTTGCCAGTTCCAGCTATGACCCGGCGCGCGAACGCGCGCAGATGGAGGCGCTGATCGGCCGCGGCGCCGACGGGCTGCTTCTGATCGGTTCGGCCCGGCCGGAAAGCAGCGTCGAGTATCTCAGACGCCGGGGCGTGCCCTATGTGGGCGCCTGGAACCTTGGAGCGGAATCGGAGGGGTTTTTCGTGGGTTTTGACAATGCCGCAGCGGCATCGGAACTTACTGCGAAGGTCATTGCTCAAGGCCATCGGAGAATTGCCATGATCGGCGGCATTTCCGAGATGAACGATCGCGCAGCCGCACGCATCGCGGGCGTACGAAATGCCGTTGTTGCCGCAAACCTGGACGGCGGACTGATCGACGTGATCGAGGCGCCTTACGCATTTCACGACGGGGCCGAGGCCTTTGCCAGGCTGATGGAGCGAACGCCGCGCCCCACCGCCGTGATTTGCGGCAATGACGTGCTTGCCATCGGGGCGATGCAGCGGGCCCGCGAGATGGGACTGAGCGTGCCGGAGGACATCTCGATCACAGGCTTCGACGACATAGACATTTCCGAAATGGTCAATCCGGGGCTGACGACGGTGCGGGTGCCGCACCGTCGCATGGGAGAAGCGGCGGCCGAAATGCTGCTGAAGCTGATCAACAAGGAACCGGTGGAGCGCCAGATCGAGATTTCGACGTCGATCATCGAGCGCGGTACGCTGGGGCCGCCTCCTTCCTGAAGCGTCCGTCGTCCGCCGATCCATGTCAGTGAAAGTTGCGGCCGCGCGGCAGCGCACGGCTGGCCGCACGGTCATTTGCCAGTTGCTCGTAGTCCCGTCGCAGTTCCGGGGCTTCGCGGATCAGCCTGACGATCCGGGCTGCGGGCTTGCGGTCGCGAACGCGCGTATCCTCGATCGGGCGGCGAACCTCATCGGCATTGGCAAGACCGCCCATCTCGGCGGCCATGTCGGAGATGCGCGCCATCGCCGGGGTGAGATCCTCGAGCGTATCGGCGACCACGTGGATGACCCCGTCCTCGTTCTGCAGCTTGCCCGACACGCCGACACAGCGGCTGCCGAGCACGATCGAGCGGTATTTCTCGAACACCTTGGGCCAGACGATGATGTTGGCGACACCGCTCTCGTCCTCGATGGTCTCGAAGACGACGCCCTTTGCCGAGCCCGGACGCTGGCGCACAAGGACCAATCCCGCCACCCGGACGCGGCGACCGGTGCGTATGCCCTCCAGATCCGCATTCTGCAGGAAACCCTCGGAGGACAAATGCCCACGCAGGAACGCCATGGGATGCGCCTTCAATGAAAACGAGAGCGACTGGTAATCATTGATCACCTGCTCACCCAGCGGCATCGGCGGCAAATCGACGTCGGGTTCCTTCTGAAGATTGGCCGTGCCGGCTGCGGCAAACAGCGGAAGCCGCTCGGCGCTTGAAAGCGGATCGAGCGCCTTGACCGCCCAGAGCGCATCGCGACGGTCGAGCCCGAGAGAGCGGAAACAGTCGGCGTCGGCAAGCTGTTCTATGGAACGGCGCGAGAGGCCCGAGCGCATCCAGAGATCGCGGACACTGTCATATCCTCGGCCGCGATTGCCAACGAGCAGCTTCGCCTCCGCCTCGCCAAAACCCTTGACCTGCCGCAACCCGAGACGGACGGCGTGGGTGTTCTTCATGACGCGCGCCATCTCGCGGTGACGGCGCGAAACCGGCTGCGGCTCCGCATCCGGTTCCAGGGCTGAATCCCAGTGCGAGAAATTGATGTCCACCGGCCTGACCTCGACACCATGTTCGCGTGCATCCCGGATCAGCTGGGCCGGCGCATAAAAGCCCATCGGCTGGGAATTGAGGATCGCGGCACAGAAGACATCCGGATAGTGGCATTTGAGCCAGCAGGAGACATAGACCAGCAGCGCGAAACTGGCTGCGTGGCTTTCGGGAAAGCCGTACTCGCCGAACCCCTCGATCTGCCGAAAGCAATGTTCGGCGAAGTCGCGCTCATAGCCATTCCCGACCATGCCCTCGACCATCTTCGTCTGGAACGAGCCGATGGTGCCGACGCGGCGGAAAGTGGCCATGGCGCGGCGCAGCTTGTCGGCCTCGCCGGGCGAGAAGCCGCCGGCGACGATGGCGATGTTCATCGCCTGCTCCTGAAACAGCGGCACGCCCAGCGTCTTTCCGAGAACTGTCCGCAGTTCGTCACTGGGAAATGTGACCTCCTCCCTGCCCTGTCTTCGGCGCAGGTAGGGATGGACCATGTCGCCCTGGATCGGGCCGGGGTGAACGATCGCCACCTCGATAACCAGATCGTAATAGCAGCGCGGCCTGAGCCGCGGCAGCATCGACATCTGCGCCCGGCTTTCGATCTGGAAGACGCCGATGGTGTCGGCGCGGCAGATCATGTCATAAGTCGGCGTATCGCCATCGGACAGCGAGGCGAGAGTTTCGCGGCGACCGTAACGGGTTTCAAGAAAACCGAAAGCCTTGCGGATGCAGGTCAGCATGCCGAGCGCCAGCACGTCGATCTTGAGCATGCCGAGACTTTCGAGGTCATCCTTGTCCCACTCGACAAGCGTGCGGTCCTCCATCGCCGCATTCTCGATCGGGATCAGCGATGACAGCCTGTCGCGGGTGATCACGAAGCCTCCAACATGCTGGGAAAGATGGCGCGGGAAGCCGACGATCTGCGAAGCCAGATCGAGCATCTGCGCCAGATGCCTGTCGGACGGATCAAGCCCGGCACGGCGGGCGTCCTCCGGATCAACCTCGCGCGACCAGCCGCCCCATTTGGTGCCCGAAATCGCGGATATCGCATCGTCGGACAGGCCGAAGACCTTGCCGACCTCACGGATCGCCGAGCGCGCCCGATAGGTGATCACGGTTGCGGCAAGCCCTGCCCGTTCGCGCCCATATTTCCTGTAGATGTACTGGATTACCTCCTCGCGCCGCTCGTGCTCGAAATCGACATCGATGTCGGGTGGCTCGTTGCGCTCCTCGGATATGAAGCGCTCGAACAGCAGATCGACCTTGCCTGGATCCACCTCGGTGATTCCGAGGCAGTAACAGACCGCCGAATTGGCCGCAGAACCGCGTCCCTGGCACAGGATTCCTTCGGAGCGGGCAAAGCGGACAATATCGTAGACGGTGAGGAAATAGGGGGCGTAATCGAGCTTCCTGATCAGTTCGGTCTCATGCGCGATGGCCTTGAGCACCTTCTCGGGCACGCCGCCGGGATAACGCCTTTTAAGACCGATCGCGGTGAGCCGTTCCAGCGCCTCCTGCGCTGGCAGGGGTTCGGGCGCCAGATCCTCAAACAGCGGCGCATCGGGATACTGGTAGCGCAACTCATCGAGCGAGAAGCCGATGCGCGCGAAAAGCCGGGCGGCCTGCACCACCGCCGCCTCGTAGCCGCGGAACTGATGCAGCATGTCGGCGCGGGCGCGCAAATGCCGCTCTGCATTGGGCATGAGACGGGTGCCGATCGTGGCAAGCGTCTCGCCCTCGCGGATGCAGGTGAGCACATCCTGAAGCGGACGGCGTCCGGGGGCGTGATAGAGAACATCGCCGATTGCCACCAGAGCAATGCCGAGCCTTGCGGCCAGCCGCGCCGTTGCTGCCATATGGCGCTGATCGCCGGCGCCGTGATGGCGGATGAGCGCCAAATGCACATGGTCTGAAAAGGCCATGTGCAAGCGTTCGAGCACCGGAGCAAGGTGTCGCTCCAGATAAGCCGCATGGTCATGCCCGCCAACCGGCGGGACCGGCGCCATCAGCAACCCCTCCCCATGATTGAGGCAATCCTCGAGTGTGAGATGACACTCGCCCTTGGGCGCGCGGCGCTTGCCCAGGGTCAGCAACTCGCAGAGATTGGCGTAGCCCGCCCTGTCTCGGGGCCAGGCCAGAATGTCGGGCGTGCCGTCGACAAAGACCAGGCGGCATCCCGGCGCGAAGCCGAGCCCCGCCTCCTTGGCAGCCATGTGACCACGCACCACGCCGGCAAGCGAGTTGCGGTCGGTAATGGCCAGCCCCGAAAGCCCCAGCCTCGCTGCCTGCACAACCAGTTCCTCGGGGTGGGAAGCCCCGCGCAGGAAGGAAAAATTGCTGGTGACGGCCAGTTCAACGCAGGCGTCGTCCGCAGGTCTCGCCAATCCTCCACCGCTCATGCGAACAGCCCGTGCATGTACCAGGCCGGATCATTGGTCTCGCGGCCGTAAAGCCCGTGCCGGAACATCCAGAACCGGTAACCCTGGCTGTCCTCGACACGAAAGTAGTCACGCGTCCGGGCACCGCGTCCGTCGCGCCACCATTCGCAGGCGATCCTCTCGGGTCCCTCGGCACGGGCCACCTGATAGGAAACGCCGCGCCAGCGAAACCTGAGCGGCGGCCCGTCCGGCACCTCGGCAATGGTGCTGAGCAGTTCGGGCCGGTCAAACAGCAGAAGCGGACGGGTGACGAGCGGTTCGATATCGGCGTCAGGGCGTGGGGCGGGCGCAGCATTCGCCCCGTTGCCGCGCGTCCGGAGGGTGGGCCGGAAACCGGATCCTTGGTCAAGGCGGGCCACCGGCTCGCGCCCGAAACTGCGCTCTGGAATGTGGGTGTCGGCCGATACAAAGCGCTGCACCCGTTCGGGGCCGAGCCGGGCCCCAAGCCGGTCGACCAGCGCATCATGGCCCGCGCCCGATTGCGCCCCGGCCACCATGTCGGTTTGCCCCGCCTCGAAGGGATCTGCGTGAAGCACGTCGAGGCGGATCAGGTCGAAGCCGAAACCGGCATCCAGCTCCTCGTGCAGCCCTGCGATGCGCTCGGCGAAAAGGCGCTCGATCATGGCCGGATCGCGCAGCGGCCGGGCGGTCTGCACCTCGAGCGCCGCAACATGGCCGTCGACCCTGAACAGCCTGATCCGGCAACGCCGGATACCGAGATCGCGCCGCTCGAGCGGCTCGACAATGGCCCGGGCAAGTGCGCCGATGACATGGCTGACCTCGTCGTGATGGGTCACCGGATCGGCAAAGCGGCGCTCCGTGGACAGTTCTGCCACCGGCATGATCGGGGAGATCGCCTCGGCCTCGCGGCCCAGGGCCTGGTCGAGCCGCTGCAGCAGGCCCGCGCCAAAGCGGGCAGCGAGCGGGGCACGGGGCAGGTTGGCGATGCAACCGACGGTCTTGAACCCGACCCGTCCGAGCGAAGCGACGAGATCCGTCGACAGGCGCAGGCTGCCGAGGGCGAGCGGCGAGATGGCCTCGCCATGCCCACCCGGCGGGATGATCCGCGTGTCGCCATGGCGCGCCATTGCCCAGGCCGCGCCCGGCGTATCGGCGAGACACAGCCGGACATGAAAGCCCTGGGCACGCAAGCGGGATTCGAGATCGGCAACAAGCCCCTCCTCGCCGCCCATCAGATGGGCGCAGCCGGTGATGTCCATGAACAGACCGTGGTCGCCGGTCACGATTGCCCCGTCAGCAGACTGCGCATCGGACCCCAGCGCAACGAGTGGGGTATAGCGCTCGCACCATCCTGCAATGCCGAGCAGAAGCGCGTGATCGGCTGCGGAATCCGCTTCATGACACTCAAGGCCGGGGATGAGAGCGCGGGCATCGCTGAGCGATTGCCCCTTGCGGATGCCGCACGCCCTTGCGCGCTCGTCGAGTGCGAGGATACGCACGGCATTCCTGACCGTCCCCGTCACCACGACGGGCAGGGCATCAGGATGCGTGTCCGAAATCCTGTCTGCGATCCAGGACCTGCCCCATCGTGTGCGATGGATCCTGTCGGTTGGCAGACGGGTGAAGGCGATGGAGAGGATGCGCTGACTGCGTGTCTGCGGAGAGGGAACGGGATGCGGCATGGTTGAACACTCGGGACTTGGGGTTCCAGGCTAGAAGCCATTGGCCGGTACGACCGGCACGGTTGCGTTCCAGCGTGAGCGACAGCCGCATTGCCCCCACGCTGCGTTGATCAAGTTCATCCACCCCTGAAACATCGGTTTGCGCCCGCCAGCGCGTCAGTGCCGCCGTTGCCTCCTCCTGCCCGCTCTGGCGCAGCACCAACGCCAGCACACCGTTCTCGCGCGCCCTGAGCAAAAGCCGCCTGGTGGCGGTGATATCGAAGCGTGCCGGATTTCCGCGAATGTGGAACACCATGGCCGCGAGACCGTTGCACCCTGCCGCCTCATCCGCCGCCCACATCGCCTCCTGCAGATCTCGCGGCTCGACAAGCGTCATGGCTGCGGGATCGAGCCCGTACTGGGCAAGACCCGCGGGAAACAATCCGCCGCCATCGACCCGGGCTGCCGGATCGTTGACCCAGACGATCCGGCTCCCGCGTCCCCGCGCATCGCCTGCCGCCAAGGCCGCAAGCCCCAAGGCAAAACCGGTGCCGGCGCCGATGTCTCGGGCCAGGTCACAGCGCACCTCGTGCAGGCCGCCACAGCCAAGGCCGCCTTCGAGACAGCGGTCCACACCGGCCGCGCCCAATGCCAGCCGGGACCCTGCGGCTTCGGCCATCACACCGCCGGCGGACCGTCCCTTGTTCCCGGGCCGGTCCTGCGCCTCACGCCATGCCTCCAGAATGTCCGTCGCGGCGCGTAGCCGTGCAAGATCCATGTCACACCCAATGTTCCTGTTATGTTCCATTTAACGCCGAATCCCTTTCACGAGTCAATCAACCGTTTCGGGAGACAAAGAAGCCCGGCTTTCAACCGCAGCGACGCAAGCGCCGCGGCTCCTGTCCAAGGCCCCGGAAAAACAGCAAAAATGAAAGAGCCAGGATTTGGCGCCTACATCACCGCGCCCATCTGCCAGGGAACGAATTCCGCGCCGCCAAAGCCCAATTGCTCGCTCTTGGTCTGCTCACCAGAGGCCACACGCAGGAACAATTCGAAAATCTCGCGCCCCTTGTCCTCGAGACTGACATTGTCGCTGATGATGTCGCCGCAATTTACGTCCATGTCATCGGCCATGCGGCCGTACATTTCGGAATTGGTGGCAAGCTTGATGCACGGCGTCGGCTTGTAACCCGACACCGAGCCTCGGCCGGTGGTGAAGGCCACCAGATTGGCGCCGGAGGCAATCTGGCCCGTGACCGAACAGGGATCGTAGCCGGGACTGTCCATGAACACGAAACCGCGCTCGGTAACCGGCTCGGCAAACTTGTAGACCTGGGTAAGCGGCGCCGTGCCTCCCTTGGCGACCGCACCCAGCGATTTTTCGAGGATCGTGGTCAGGCCGCCCTTCTTGTTGCCGGGCGAGGGATTGTTGTCCATCTGTCCGCCATTGCGTGCGGTGTAATCTTCCCACCAGCGGATCCGCTCGACGATTTTCGCGCCCACCTCCGGCGTGACGGCCCGACGGGTCAGCAGATGCTCCGCACCATAAATCTCTGAGGTTTCGGAAAGGATGGTCGTGCCGCCATGGGCCACCAGGAGATCGGAAGCCGCGCCAAGCGCAGGGTTCGCGGTAATCCCCGAATAGCCGTCTGAGCCGCCGCATTGCAGACCGATGGTCAGGTGCTCGAGACCGGCAGGCTCACGGGTGATCTTGTTGGCGACGGCAGCCATCTCGCGCAACTGCTCGACACCGCGCTCGATGGTCTTGCGGGTACCTCCCGTCTGCTGGATCGTCATGTAGCGGAAATTGCTGTCCGAGCGCATGCGACCGCGACCGACGAGATCGGGGATCTGCATCACCTCGCAGCCCAGGCCGAGCAGCAGGATGCCGGCGAAATTCGGATTGCGCGCATAGCCCTGAAGCGTGCGGAACAGGGTCTCGTACCCCTCATCGTCGCTGGCCATGCCGCACCCGGTGCCGTGCACGATCGGCACGATGCCATCGACGTTCTCGAATTCCGAAAGCCAGCCCTGACGCTCCACGGCTTCGGCAATGAAGCGCGCCACGGAACCGGAGCAGTTCACCGAGGTGAGGATGCCAAGATAATTGCGGGTACCGACCGAACCGTCCGCACGGTGATAGCCCAGGAAATGGCGCTTGTCGGCAGGGGGCGACAAGGGGCGGACCTGGCTCGAAAAGGCGTAATCCGCACCGTGACCGCCCATGCCGAGATTGTGCGTATGAACATGATCGCCCGGCTCGATGTCGCTGGTGGCGACCCCGATGGTCTGGCCATAGCGAACCACGCGCTCACCCTCGCCAATCTTTCGGATGGCGATCTTGTGCCCGCGCGGCACCGGTTGCGGCAGAGGACCCTCAAGCTCCTGCAGACTGACGCCTGAAGCGAGATCTTGAAGCGCAATGATCACATTGTCTTCGGGATTGAGGCAGATTGCCGGTTGCTGTCGGTTTGTCATGATCGGGTCCGTGTCTATAAGGGCGCGATGCTTCAAGCCAGCCTTCGGCTTGACACACTATTACATCCATCTAACATGTTAGTATGCTACAAGCTAAGGATAATCCACTGCGAGAATCCATGAATCCACGGCCCGCACTCCCCGCCCTTGATGAATTTCCCGGGTCGCTAGCTCAAAAAGTGTACATGTCGCTCAAGCAGGCGATCCTTTCGCTGACGTTCCGTCCGGGCGAAATCATGCAAAAATCGGAGATATGCGCCGAACTCGGCGTGTCCCGTTCGCCGGTGGCAGAAGCCGTGGCTCGGCTGTCCGCCGAGGGGCTGGTCAATGTGGTGCCGCAGGCCGGCACGTTTGTCGCCCGCTTTTCGATGGATGAAATCCGGGAGGGCGCCTTCCTGCGCGAGGCGCTGGAACTGGCAGCCGTCGAGATCGTCGCAAAGACGATTACCGAAGACCAGCTGGTTCTGCTGCGGCGCAACCTGAGAATCCAGGAAGCGCTGATGGAAGACGGAGACATTTCCGGCTTCTACCAGATGGACGCCAGGATGCATGAGCTGATCATGTCATTCACCAATTTCAAACGGCTTGCGACGCTGGCTGAAACCGCATGGGTGCATGTCAATCGGGCCCGGCGCCTCAACCTTCCCGCACCGGGACGCATCGAAGCGACACTTGACGAGCACAAGGCGATCGTCGATGCCCTTGAAGCACATGATCCGGAAGCCGCCCGCGCGGCGACGCGGTATCATCTGAGCCAGTTGATCACCATCCTCGAGCCGTTGGTGCATGAACATCCCGAGTTCTTCGATCCCGAATAGCGGCGCGATTCGTTCCGCACCGTTACCTGTCTTGCGAAAGGGCCATCATGCCAGATCTTCCCAACCGTCCCCGCTACGCGGCCCGACTGAACGCATTCAAGACCGGGCTGGAGGGCAAACCCACCGCCGCCGACATGATCGCGCGCGCAGGAACCGTTGAGGGGCTCGACGCCGCCGACCTGAATTATCCCGACCATTTTGCCGACCATTCGCCCGAGGCCCTTTCGGATATCCTTGCCGGCAGCGGAATGGCACTCAACGGCCTTGCAATGCGCTACTACACCGATCCCGGGTTCCGGCTCGGCGCCTTCACCAACCCGGATGAGAATGTCCGGCAGGCGGCCATCGACATCACCAAGCGCGGGCTGGATGCGCTTGCGGCGATGGGCGGCAACCTGATGACCCTCTGGATGGGACAGGATGGCGTCGACTATTCGTTCCAGGGCGATTATGCGCGCATGTGGGACGACACGATCAGCGCAATCCAGGCGGTTGCCGACCACAATCGCGACATCGAAATTGCCATCGAGTACAAGCCCAACGAGCCCCGCGCCTATGCACTGATGCCCGATATCGGCACCACTCTGCTGGCGGTGCGCGAGGCGGATCGCCCCAATCTCGGAGTCACGCTCGATTTCGCGCATGTGCTTTATGCCGACGAGATCCCCGCGCACTCCGCGCGTCTGATCGGGCGGCATTCGAAGCTCCTCGGCGTGCATCTCAATGACGGCTACGGCAAGCGCGATGACGGGCTGATGGTGGGTTCGGTGCATCCGGTGCAGACCGTCGAGCTGTTCGTCGAGCTCGACCGCATGGGCTATGACGGCGTGCTCTATTTCGACACCTTCCCGGATCATGGCGGTCTCGATCCATGCGCGGAAGCGCGCGCCAACATAATGATGGCCGAACGACTGCGCGCAGTCGCAACTTCGCTTTCCGGTCACAAAGAGCTGGAGGCGGCGATCGCGCGGCAGGACGCCACCGCTTCGCTCGCCATCGTTGCCGATGCGCTCTACGGATCCGGCAAGTGAGTGTCTTCGTCTGTGGATCGCTGCATTATGACGTCGTGGTCAATGCGCCGCACCTGCCACGACTGGACGAGACGGTCGCCGGCCATGCCGTCCATTACGTGACCGGCGGCAAGGGTGGTAACCAGGCCGCGGCCTCGGCGCGGATGGGCGTCGAAACCGCGTTTGCGGGCCGCATCGGCGACGATGCTTCCGGGGAAGTCCTGATCAAGGGCCTTGAAGAGGCTGGCGTCGACACGACCCGTGTTCAACGGGCGACCGGCGCTTCAGGCATGAGCGTGGCGATCGTCGAGCCGAATGGCGGCTATGGCGCGGTCATCGTTTCGGCCGCCAATCTCGATATCGACCCGAGCCGGATCGAGGTTCCCGAAAGCGCCCGTGTCGCCGTGCTGCAAAATGAAATCCCCGAAGCGGTCAATCTTGCCGTTGCGCTCAAGGCGAGGAACCAGGGCGCGGCTGTGCTCCTCAACGCCGCACCGGCACGACCGATTGGGGCCGACCTGCTGGAGGCCATCGACCTGCTAGTGGTCAACCGCGTCGAGGCGGCCGACATGCTCTCGACCTCCGAGTCGTCGCTTGATCCGCTCAAGGCAGCAAGCGCGCTTTCAGCCCTGGGACCACGTTCGGTCATCGTCACGCTCGGCGGTGACGGGCTGGTTCTCTACGATGCCGGCGAGGCCGGTCACCATCCGGGCCACAGGGTCGATGTGGTGTCGACACATGGCGCAGGTGACGCGTTTCTGGGCGCACTCGCAGCGGCGCATGCGACCGGAAGCAAGCTGCCGGAGGCCGCGCGGTTCGGCCAGGCGGCGGCAGCGCTGCATGTCTCGACTGCGACCACAGACCGTGCCTCGATCAGCCGCAGTCATGTGGAGGCGCTGCTGGTTCAGACCGATATCCGGTAAAACCGCGCAGCCGTGCCGCCGTAGATGTCGGCCTTCTCGGATTCGCTGAACCCGGCTGTCAGGGTTTCGGCGGCCTTGCGCCAGTCGTCATAGCTCGCAGCGAGTTGGCAGACGGGCCAGTCCGACCCCCACATCACCCGTTCCGGCGTGAAGACCTCGAGCACATGCTCGGCATAGGGTCTGAGATCCTCGACGGTCCAACCGGGATTGGCCTCCGTCACAAGCGCAGAAAACTTGCAGAACGCGCCGGTCTCTCGGGCAATGCGGGCCATGCCTTCCGCCCATTGTTTGAAGGTCTCGGGCGAATGGTCGCGGATCTGCGGCTTCATGCAGTGGTCGACCACCACCCGCATGTCGGGATAGCGCTTGAGGATTGTCAGGAAGTTGTCGAGATGCGGGGGAAAACCGAGTGCATCGAAGGTCAGGTCGAGGTCGCAAAGCGCCCTGAACGCCCATTGGACATCGTCCCTGAGCATCCAGTCGACATCCGGAATGTCCTGGATCATCGGCCGGACACCCTTGAACTTCGGATGACCCTTCAGCCGTTCCAGTGTCGCGCGTTCGGCCTGGTTTTCGAAATCCACCCAGCCCACCACGCCCGCGACATGCGGCGTCACGTCGGCGATGCCGAGCATGTATTCGGTCTCGTTGACGGTCGCAGCCGCCTGCACCAGCACCGTCGCATCAATGCCGTGAGTTTGAAGATGAGGAGCAAGCTCGGCCGGACCGTAAGGGCGGGCCAGGATCTCGTTGTCCATCGGCATCCAGTCATAATCGCCCCGGGCCGGATTCCAGAAATGCTGGTGCGCATCGATTTTCATGGCCATCTCTTCTCAGACCTCGACCGGAGCGTCGTCGCGCATCAGCCCCTCGGATTTGAGCTCCGCCCAAAGCGCGGCCGGGATTTCGGCTGTTGCGGCCTTGAGGTTTGCCTCGACCTCGGCGACGCCCTGGCCGCCGGGAATGACCGAAACAATGGCCGGATGGCGCAGCGGAAACTGGAAGGCGGCATCGACCATGCGCACCTCGTGGCGATTGCACACCGCCTCGATCCGGGCAACGCGATCGAGGATGTCCTGCGGCGCGAGGTCGTAATTGTAGAAGGCGCCGGGCTTGGGCCCCGTTGCCAGGACACCGGAATTGTAGGGTCCGCCGATGATGATTCCGATGCCACGATCGGTGGCGAGCGGCAGGAAGCTCTCGAGTGCCTCTTGCTCAAGCAGCGTGTAACGGCCTGCAAGCAGGAACAGGTCGAAATCGCCGCGCTCGGTCATCCACTGGCAGGGCTGCCATTCGTTTACCCCGGCGCCGAAGGCCTTGATCACGCCCTGGTCGCGCAGTTCCACGAGCGCCTTGTAGCCGCCGTCCATCAGTTCCGAAAGCTTGGCGTCCAGGGTCTCCTGACTGCCATGGTTGAAAATGTCGAGATCATGGGCAAACAGGATGTCGATGCGGTCGACACCGAGACGTTCCAGTGAAAACTCGAGCGAGCGCATGACGCCGTCATAGGTGTAATCGTAGACCTCGCGCCGGGTTGGAGTGTCGAAAAATTTGCCGATCCCGGTGCGCTGTTCCGGCGGGCAGACTTCAAGAAGCCGGCCGACCTTGGAGGACAACACGTAGTCCTCGCGTGGCTTGTCGCGCAAAAACCGGTTGAGCCGGGTCTCCGACAGACCAAGCCCGTACAGCGGTGCGGTGTCGAAATAGCGTACGCCCAGATCCCAGGCGCGGGTGAGAACCGCATGCGCCTCGTCCTCGCTGATCGCGCGATAGAGGTTTCCCAGCGGGGCCGCACCAAAGCCGAGTTCGGTGAATGAAAGCCCGCCGTTTGCGAGCCTGTCCCAATGTCGTGTCTTCAATTGCATAAGCGCCTCCCTGACTGCTAACATGCTAGTATACATCGGGAACCGCTGCATAGCCTTGATTGTCGGAAAGCAGCCATTTGGAGGAAGTGATTTGACGAATTTCAGACATGTTTTCGGATCCGGCAAGCCGGTGATCGGGATGGTTCATCTCGGAGCGCTGCCCGGCTCGCCGCTGCACGACCGTGAGGCAGGTCTTGACGGGCTGGTTTCCGCCGCCCGTGCCGACCTCAAGGCTCTGCAATCGGCAGGCTTTGACGCCATCATGTTCGGCAACGAAAACGACCGGCCCTACGAATTCGACGTCGATACTGCATCGACCGCCACGATGGCCTATGTGATCGGCCAGTTGCGAAACGAGATTGAAGTTCCCTTCGGCGTCAACGTGCTGTGGGACCCGATGAGTTCGGTCGCGCTCGCAGCAGCCACGGGCGCCCGATTCGTCCGCGAGATCTTCACCGGAACCTATGCCAGCGACATGGGACCGTGGACGCCGGATGCGGGCAAGGCGATGCGCTACCGCGACCGTCTGGGTCGCAGCGATCTGGCGATGCTCTACAATGTCTCGGCGGAATTCGCCGACAGCCTCGACCGCAGGCCGCTTCCCGACCGCGCACGCAGTGCGGTGTTCTCCTCCATCCCCGATGCGGTGCTGGTCTCCGGCCAGATCACCGGCGAGGCAGCCGCACTGTCAGATCTCGAAGCTGTGAAAAAAGTGCTGCCGAACACGCCGGTTCTGGCCAACACCGGCGTCAAGCACCAGACCATTGCCGACGTTCTTTCGGTGGCCGACGGCTGCATCATCGGCTCGGCGCTGAAGATCGACGGCGACACCTGGAAGGCGATTGACCCGAATCGCGCGCAGGATCTGATGGACCGTGCACGCGCGGCGCGGGGTGGCGCATGATGCGGCAGCGTTTGCGTACGGATCTCACTGATCTGATGATGACGCCGGGACTGTCCGGGCATGAGGAACGGGTGGCGAAGCTCATACGCTCACGACTTTCCGACGCGGGTGTCGAAAGCCGGGTCGACCGGATGGGCAACGTGATCGCCAGTTTCGAAGGCGATCCCGGCGCTCCCTCGGTGATGATCTTTACCCACATGGACCAACTCGGCTTTTTCGTACGTCGTATCGAGGACGATGGCCTGATCCGTGTCGAGCGCATGGGCGGCGTGTCCGAGCGCGCCATGGCCGCGCAGGCGGTCACCCTTTGTATTGGCGAAGGCCGGGACGTTCCAGGCATCATCATGAACAAGGCACATCATGCAACGACACCGGACGAAAAATACAAGGTCGTCACCACACCCGACATCCTGATCGACACCGGGCATGGATCGAAACAGGCCGTCGAGGCAGCGGGCGTGAATATCGGGACTCCGGTTGTCTACCAGTCACGTGTCATCGAACTGGCGGGAGACCGGGTGGCCGGAACTTCTGTCGATGACCGGGCGGGCTGCGCGGCGCTGATCGAGATCGCCCGGTCCCTGGCCGGTCGAGATAGCGGACCTACGGTCCATGTCGTCTTCAGCGTGCAGGAGGAGTTCAACCTCCGCGGTGCCGTGGTGGCGGCCCAGTCGCTCAAGCCGGACATTGCCATCCAGATCGATCTGATGATGGCCTCGGACACCCCCGATCTCGCCGATCGCGGTGAAATGAAGCTCGGCGGAGGCGCGGGCATCAGCCTCTACTCCTTCCATGGCCGCGGTACGCTCAACGGCGTGATCCCGCATCCGTCAATGGTCGAGCTGTTCGAAAGGGCGGCCGAGAATTTGGCCATGCCGCTGCAGCGCTCGGCACAGGTGGGCGTCCTCACCGATCTTTCTTATGTTCAACTGGTCGGCGAAGGCGTGGCTTCCATCGATATCGGGTTCCCGATGCGGCACTCCCACTCCACCGTGGAGTGCTGCGATCTGGGAGATATCGAAGCCATGGTCGAACTGGCGGTGGCGGCAATTGCCGGCATCGGTCCGGATTTCAAACTGACCCGGGAGAGCTGAGATGGGCTACACGCTGGGCGTGGACATAGGAACCTTCGAATCCAAGGGGGTTCTCGTCGAGGATGGCGGGCGGATCGTGGCGCAGGCAGCAAGGCCGCACGAGATGATCGTGCCGCGCCCGGGCTGGGCGGAACACCGGGCTGAAGAGGACTGGTGGGACGACTTCGTTTTCATCACGCAAAAACTCATTGCCGACAGCGGCGTCGATCCGGCGGAAATCCGGGCGGTCGCCACATCCGCGATCGGTCCCTGCATGCTCCCGGTCGATGAGACCGGCAAGCCTCTCATCAACGCGGTGCTGTATGGTGTCGACACGCGCGCTTCCCGGGAGATCGATGATCTGAATGCCGAAATCGGCGAGGAGAAAATCCTGACGCGCTGCGGCAACGCACTGACCTCCCAGTCAGTCGGCCCGAAGATCCTCTGGTTCCGGCGCAATCATCCCGACCTTTGGGAAAAGACCGCCAAGATCCTCAATTCGGCAAGCTATCTGACCTTCCGGCTCACCGGCGCCTATGCGATCGACCATTACACCGCGGCCAATTTCTCGCCGCTCTACGACATCAACCGGCAGGACTGGTGCTTCGACCTCGGCGACATCTGTCCGCCGGACATGTTGCCCGATCTGATGTGGTCGACCGAAATCACCGGACATGTCACCGAAGAGGCCGCCCGGGAAACCGGGCTTGCCGTTGGAACGCCGGTGACCTGCGGCACCATCGATGCCGCAGCGGAGGCTGTCAGCGTCGGGGTGCGCGAACCCGGCGACATGATGATGATGTATGGATCGACGATCTTCATCATCCTGCTGGCCGACAAGCCGCTGACCGACCCGAGGCTCTGGCATGCGCCCTGGCTCTTTCCGGGCGAACACGCCTCTATGGCAGGACTTGCGACCTCCGGCACGCTGACCCACTGGTTCCGCGACCGGTTCGCGCGGGAACTGGAGCGCGACGGGGCGTTCGGTATTCTGGCAAGAGAGGCGGAAGCCTCTCCGCCCGGAGCCAAGGGCCTTATCTGCCTGCCCTATTTTTCAGGTGAGCGGACTCCGATCCACGATTCCCGCGCCAAGGGCACCTTTTTCGGCCTCGATCTGACCCATGACCGCGGCGACATGTACCGCGCCGTGCTTGAGGGTATTGCGTCGGCCACGCGCCATATCGCCGACACCTATGCCGAGGCCGGACAGCGGCCATCGCGGGTTCTCGCCGTCGGCGGCGGGACCAAGAACAAGCCTTGGCTCAAGGCGACGTCGAACCTGACCGGGCTCGATCAGATCGTCTGCACGGTGACGACCGGCGCCTCCTATGGCGACGCCTTCCTCGCAGCGCTTGCCGTGGGTGAGGCGGAACCCGGCGACATGGCCAAGTGGAACCCGGCGGGCGAGGTCATCAAGGCCGAGACCCATGCCGCCTATGACAGGCAATATCCGCTGTTCCTGAAGCTCTATCAGCAGACGCGCGACATCATGGCTGACCTGGAGGCACCCGAATGAGCGCTTTCGGCCAGGCCCTGTCCGAACTCGGTTCAGTGCTCGACGACATCCGTCCCGGCGACATCGAACACGCGGTGGAGATGATCGCCGAAGCAGGCGTGATCGTCGGCTACGGCTGTGGCCGCGAGGGACTTCAGGTGCAGGGCCTGGTCATGCGGCTTCACCATTTGGGCCTCAGTGCCTCGATGCAGGGCGCTATGAACACGCCGCCGCTTGGGCCGGGTGACCTGTTTCTTTGTTCGGCAGGTCCCGGCGAACTTTCGACCGTCACCGCGCTGATGACAATTGCCCGGAAGGCCGGCGCGCGCATCCTGTTCCTCACCGCCGAACCGGAGTGCGACGCCGCACGCATGGCAGACCATGTATTGACGGTTCCAGCACAGACCATGGCGCGCGATATCGGCGGCTCATCGGTCCTGCCGATGGGATCGGTTTATGAAGGCGCCCTGTTCGTGCTGTTTGAAATCATGGTGCTGGAGCTCAAGCAACGGCTCGGCGAAACCAGCGAGAGCATGCGGGCCCGGCACACGAATATGGAATAAGCGCTGTTCGCCGTGCTCCTGCTGCCGCGTCGCCTCATTTCAAGGGCGGCAGGTCTATGACGCCTTTCTTGAGGATGAAGCAGCCATAGGGGCCGCTGTCTGAGGTGCGCACGATGCAGAAGGATCGTTTGGCGGCCCCGTAGAAGGCAAAGCGTTCAAGCGCGGCCATACCGACCTTGCGGCCCTCCATCCGGTCGACTACCGCCTGCATCCTCGAGAACACCGGGGCCTCGCCGTCGGGATCGCCAACCATCAGCATGCGGGTCATGGGGTCTTCAACAAAGGTGTCGAGCGGCATCAGCGAGAGGATCGCCTCGGTTGCCGAGGGAATGTCGCAGCCCGGCATGTCGATCAAGCGGCCGAAGGTCGTCTCGGCGCCGATCGTGGCGGCGGGATGGTTGATGTCGCAGACCACGATATCGTCTCCGTGGCCCATCAGCATCAAGGCATGGACGAGATCTGCACTCAGCCGCTGGTCAATACCCTTGAGCATCAAGCGCCCCGGCTGTCATTTCACCGCGCCTGCCGCCATGCCCTTGATGATGTAGCGCTCGAGCACGATGCCGATGGCAATCAGCGGCAGAATCGCAGCAAAGGACAGTGCGGCCATCGACCACCAACTGATGCCTTGGCTGCCCGTCTGGCTCGCCACCATCACCGGCAGGGTGTTGGCGTGGGTCGACGTCAGAAGGGCCGCGAAAAAATACTCGTTCCAGGTCAGCACCAGCGAGAGGATGAACGCCGCGACCATGCCCGGAAGCGCGATCGGCAGCACGATCGTGGCGAACGCGCCCCAGATCGAGAGCCCGTCGACAAGAGCCGCCTCCTCCAGTTCCTTCGGGATGCCGGCGAACTGGTCGCGCATGATCCAGATGACGATCGGAAGCACGGTGAGCGTGTAGAGCAGGATGAGGCCGATGCGGGTGTCGAGCAGCGCCAGCGACTTGTAGAGAACAAGAAACGGAAGTGCGAGCACCACCGGCGGCAGGATCAGCTGGCTGAGGAAGAAGAACGAAATGTCCGAGTTGCGCATGAAGCCGAAGCGGTAGGAAAATCGCGACAGGCCGTAGGCGGCGAGTGACCCCAGGAACACCGCCAGGCCGGAGGACGCCAGCGCTGTGATCACCGAATTGTAGAAGCGTTTCAGAAATTCCTCGCGAACGGTGGATTCGGCCCAGATCGTGTCTGGTGAAAGCCCGAGCGAGCGCCAGCCCAGCCATTTCGGCGTATAGTCCCAGAACGGGATCAGATTGCCGCGCATCACGTCGGGCGCCATCTTGAACGACGTCGTTATCGTCCAGTAGATCGGAAACAGGCAGATGATCGCCCACAGGATCAGGATTGCGTAAACGGCGAAACGGCCTGTGAAGCGTCTGGCCTTGTAGGTCAGGTCGTCAGGGCCGTCGTGAAAGATCTGATTGCTCACCTTGTCCCCTCCCCGTTCAATAGCGCGGCCGCGCCCAGCGGTCGGTGAGTTTCATGACGATGGTGATCGCGATCACGATCACCACCAGATAGACCATCGCCAGAAGCGTTCCATAGCCCACATTGGAGCGGTCACGGTATTCGCGGAAAATGAAGCTGGTGACGCTGTCGGTCGCGCCGCCCGGTCCGCCCGCCGTGACATTGATGATGATGTCGGCAAGCTTCAATTTGAATATGATGCGGATCAGGATCACGGTGATCGAGACAGGAAGCATCAGCGGGAAAGTCACTTCCCAGAACCCGCGCCAGGCCTTGGCGCCATCCACCTTTGCCGCCTCCTGAATGTCCTTGGGGATCGCCTGCAGACCGGCCAGAATCATGATCATCATGAACGGAATGTAGGTCCAGGCATCCATCACCATGATGGTGAAGCGAGCCATTTCGGGCGTGCCGAAGAAGGACGGTGAATCCCAGCCGAGTTCCCGGGCAAGCCGTGCAAGGGGGCCGAAACGCGCTTCCAGCATCGACTTGCCGATCATCCAGCTGACCGCAACCGGCGACAGCATCAACGGCATCAGGAACGCCACGCGGAAGAATTTGCGCGCCCGGATCTGTGAATTGAGCAGCAGCGCCAGCCCGAAGGCAATGGCGTATTCGACAATGATGGCGAGCGTGTAGCGTACCATGTTGGCCAACGCATTCCAGTAGAAATCGTCGGTCCACATCTGGCGAAGATTGTCGATCCCGTTGAAGGTCCGGCCGGTCGGGGAAGACAGGTTCCAGTCGGAAAAGGCGATCACAAAGCCGAAGAGCAGCGGAAAGACCACCATGGACACGACGAAAAGCGCGGCGGGCAGCACGAAAAGCACCCGCTTTCCGCGCTCGCCGCGAATGAGCACCTGACCCCAGCAAAGGCAGATCGCCCACAGAACGTAGGCATAGAGTGTGGGACGCCAGCTTGAAAAGCCCAGATCCGCATAGCCGATCTCCTGGGCGGTCTGGGCCAGCGCGACGATCGCGAGAAACCAGGCGGAGCCCCAGATTACGGTGCGACCCATCGCAATCCTGCGATTGGAAATATTGTCACTGGTGACAACGTGAAGGAAATCGCCCTGCTCGGCCAACTGCGCACATCCCGAATTGCATGAAAACGCCGGCGGTCTTCACCGCCGGCGCCAAGTTCGTTTTTAAGGCTACATGCCCAGTGACGCCTTGTAGAGAGCGATCTGGCTTTCGCGACCGATCTGGTCGGTGATCTTCTCCCAAGCTGCAGCGATCGCGTCGGCAGTTTCCTGCGCCGAGCCATACTGCCCGGCAAAGCCCTTCGCCAGTTCATCCTCGGCGACCGAATAGTACTGGAAGATGCCCGGAATCCGCGGCTCGATAGCGGCGTTGGGGTGGTTGTAGCTGTCGAGGTTGGAGCCGAGGTAGTCCTCGATGTAGGCCCGATCATAGCCCGCAGCTTCCCACTCGTCGTACTGGAAGTGGCTGTTGCGGTAAGGCTGGAAGCCAGACGGATAGGCCGAGGTCCACAGCGACAGGTCCTTGCCGCCGAGATGCGCAGCTGCCGACCAGGCCGCCTTGCGCTTCTTCTCGTCGCCCGAAACACGGCTGGTGACGTAGATACCCCAGCCGATGTAGGCCATGCTCGGGGCTTCGTTCATCTCGTCTTCCCAGGAATCGGCACGCCAGTTGTAGCGGCGCTCGGAAGCCGGGTTGATGCCGAAGCCGACCACGTCACCAACCACCGAGGTGTCGGAGGTGCGTGCGGAAGAGCCCACATCGCCCCACCACATCAGCATCGAACCGGTTCCGGCGAGGAACTGGCTGAACGCCGTGGTGCCGGGGTCCGCGTTGATCTGGTCGGCCGGATAGGCGCCTTCGGTGGCGATCAGGTCCATCACGTCCTGGAACGCCTGCACCCAGCCGGGGTTGTTGACCAGCGGCTTCATCGTGTCGGGTTCGAACAGCCAGGCGACCTCGTCGGGGTGCTTGACATAGGCGGCGGCGCGGTTGGCGACAAAGTAGAAGCCGAAGCCGCCCCAGCCCTTGAGCGGGTCGAGATAGCCGTGCGCGGGCAGGCCGGTCAGTGGATCTTCCTTGCCGACAAGCGACTTGGAAACCTCGTTGATCTGCTGCCAGGTCTTCGGGACCTCGGCGCCGCCGATGCCGTCCGGGCCGAAATAGTCGGTCCGGTAAGAAAATGTGTGGCAGTCGCCGTCGATGGTCACGCGGTATTGCTTGCCATCCCAGGTGCCGACCGGCGCCTTGAGGTAGTCGACGAGGTCGTCCGCCTCGATCTGCTCGGCCACCCATTCGGGCATTTCGTCGAGCAGGCCGCGGCCAGCCGTATCGCCCTCGAAGGGCGCGCCCATTTCGATGATGTCGAAGTCGACGGTGCCCGTGGCGATCGACTGCTGAAGGCGGGCATTGTAGTCGGCCTGGGCAAGATCGATCCAGTTGATCTTGGCGCCGGTGTAGGCTTCCCATGGCTTCAGGAAGCCGCGGAAAAGGAAGTTGTGCAAATTCTGGTTGTTAAGCCCCATGAAGGTCAGTTCGACGCCTTCGAACTCGCCCTCGGCAACATTGGCCTTGGTTGCCGCAAGGCACATTTCACCAACCTTCTGCCAGTCGGCATCGGTCGGGGAGCCGGCGCCAACGCCGGGAATCTTGAGAATTTCAGCGCGGATATTGTCCTGCGCCGCCGCGGTCTTGGTACCAAGCCCGCCCATTGCGGCCATGCTGCCGACAGCGGCCGCACCCTGAAGCAGCCGGCGTCGTGTCATCGACACCCGGACCGCGTGTTCATAAAGATCAACTTTCATAAAAACCTCCCGTGTTTGTCCCGCTCCTCCGGCAGTCCGGACCTGGGAGGCGCGCCAACCAGTCTACTGGTATCATCGCCTTCTTTTTCCCCAACGCCGGGCCCGGATATACCAGGCAGGATGAAAACATTTCAGCCTTCCGGCAAGCTGTCAAGCATCTAACATGCTAGTATGACTAGATGATAGACAGGGCGGCGAAGCTGGGGTACCACTTGGCCCACAAACGGTAACGCATAGCGCGGGGGAAGCATGGCAGACGTCAGGATCGAGAAGCTCTACAAGGCCTATGGGTCAGTGGAAGTCATCCACGGCGTCGATATCGACATCCCGGATGGGCGCTTCGTGGTGCTCGTCGGCCCGTCGGGCTGCGGAAAGTCCACGCTTCTGCGGATGCTTGCCGGCCTTGAAGGGATTACCGGCGGCACGATCAGCATCGGCGGAAAGGTCGTCAACAACCTGCCGCCGGCCGAGCGCAACATCGCCATGGTGTTCCAGAACTATGCACTCTATCCGCACAAGACGGTGGCGGCGAACATGGGATTTGCGCTGAAGATGCAGCGCATGGACAAGGCCGAAATCGACAAGCGTGTGGCCGATGCCGCCGATATCCTCGGCCTCCAGCCCTACCTCAAGCGCTATCCGCGCGAACTTTCCGGCGGCCAGCGCCAGCGCGTCGCCATGGGCCGGGCGATCGTGCGCGAGCCGAAGGTGTTTCTGTTCGACGAACCGCTGTCCAACCTCGACGCCAAGCTCCGCGTCCAGATGCGCACCGAAATCCGCGAGCTGCACCAGCGACTTTCGACAACGACCGTCTATGTGACGCATGACCAGATCGAAGCCATGACGATGGCGGACCAGATCGTCGTGATGCGCGACGGGCACATTTCCCAGCAGGGCGCACCGCTCGAACTTTATGACCGGCCGGCCAACGTCTTCGTTGCCGGATTCATCGGCTCGCCGTCGATGAACCTGATCGAGGGCGAAATCAGGCGCAAGGACGGCAAGGCCATGATGCATGCCGAAGGCGTGGAATTCGAGGTCCCGGACATGGCCGGACTCGATGAAGGGCGCAAGGTCACTTTCGGCATCCGGCCGGAACATCTCCTGCTTGACGACACCGGCTTCGAGGCAAAGGTGGCGGTGGTGGAACCCACGGGCTCAGAAACCCATCTCGTGCTGCGCGCAGCGGGCCGCGAAATCATCGTCGTCTTGAGGGAGCGCCAGAACATCAAGCCGGGCGACACTATCAGGCTGCGACCGCAAGGCGAAATGGCGCATATGTTCGACACAGGGACCGGATTGCGGCTCGAATGACGGCTTGAAGCGCACCCGGCCGGACCGCAGGGTTCCGGAAGGCAACACAGACCAGCAAAAAATTCGTGGGAGGAAAGAATGCTGAAGGGAATCGATCCGAGATTGAACGCCGAGGTGCTTTATGCGCTCCGCGCCATGGGACACGGCGACACGCTGATCATCGCGGACACCAATTTCCCCTCCGATTCCATCGCCCGTCAGACCGTGCTCGGCGATCTCCTCAGAATGGACAATCTGACCGCTGGCCAGGCCGCCGAAGCCGTACTTTCGGCGCTGCCGCTTGACACCTTCGTTGACGATTTCGCGGGCCGGATGGAAATCGTGGGCAATCCGGACGAAGTGCCACCGGTACAGCAGGAAGTGCAGGATGCCATCAATGCGGCGGAAGGCGAGCCGCGCAAGATGGTCGGCATCGAACGCTTCGCCTTCTACGATATGGCAAAACAGGCCTATGCGGTGATCCAGACGGGCGAGCGGCGTTTTTACGGGTGCTTCATGTTCCGCAAGGGCGTGATCCCGCCGCAGGACTAGAAGGGGTCGAACTGCCATGTCAAAAGTCGTTATTCTCGGCGTTTTCGTCGCCGACACGGCCTACCGGGCGGCACGCGCGCCGCGTATGGGCGAGACCATTCTGGGCGAGAGCTTCAAGCTCGGCCCTGGCGGCAAGGGGTCGAACCAGTCCGTCGCCGCCGCCAGAGCCGGCGCCGAAACCCACTTCATCACCCGCCTGGGCAAGGATACCTTTGCCGAAATGGCGCTTCGGACATGGGAGGAAGCCGGTGTTACTCCGGCGATCACCCAGCATGAGGACGGTTACACCGGCGCTGCCTATATCTTCGTGGAATCGGGAACCGGAAACAACGCCATCATCGTCAGTCCCGGCGTTGCGGGCGACATTTCACCTGCCGACATCGAAGCCAGGGAAGACCTGATCCGCAGTGCTGCGGTATTCGTCACCCAGCTCGAACAGCCGATGGATGCGGCGATGCGGGGGCTCGAAATCGCCAGGGCAGGCGGCGCACAGACCATTCTCAATCCCGCGCCGGCAGCCGAACTTCCGGATGGCATGATCGCGCTTTGCGACTATGTCACGCCGAACGAGACCGAAGCCGAAGCGTTGACCGGGCTTTCGGTGGCGACGCTCGAGGATGCGACGAAGGCCGCCGAAAAGCTCACAAGGATGGGTGCCAAGGCAGCGGTGATCACCCTCGGCGAGAAAGGCGCACTCTACCATGCCGGCGGCCAGAGCGTTCACGTGCCCGCTTTTGATGCAGGACCTGTTCTGGAAACGACGGGGGCGGGCGACGCTTTCAACGGCGGTTTCGCAGCCGCCCTCGCCCGGGGCGACGACCCGGTTACAGCCGTGCGCTTCGGCTGCGCCACCGCGGCCATCTCCGTCACCCGCGCAGGCACCGCACCGTCGATGCCGTCGCTTGAGGAAATAGAAGCCTTGCTCGCCCGGGGCTGACAAAACAGTCTCACAGGCATGGAGATTTTCCGGCTGCTCCGGCCAGCAGGCTTTACAGCCGCTCGCCCCTCGCGCAATAGAAGGCTGCCGCCTCCCGTGTGCCACTGCGCCGGGTAGCCGGCGGTTTCAAAGAGGCGGAAGCATTGGCCGGAACGAGCGCAAACAGAACATGTCGGACAGCCCAATCGGGTCGCTGTACCGGCAAGCGATCAGTCACACAGCCCCGGCAAGCCTTGCCGGCAAACTTCCGAGCGGTGACATCATGACCGGTTCACAGTGGAAGCCGCTCGATTCCGAGCGCTGGAAAAGCCGCGACGGCTTCAACAACGACCGTTCGGTCAGGCGTCCGAACCCGCTGCAGCGGGGCCTGATTGCGTTGGCAAGAGGCAGCATGCTGCGGCGCGGAGTGTTTCGTGCAACGGTCAGCCGGCTGGTGTTCATGCTTGGCGGCAACCGACCTTTCGACATCGACTTTCGCGGTGTGACATACCGGCTAGAGGGCGGACGCAACCTCATTGAATACGGCATCCTGCTCAATCCGGACTACAACGCCGAGGATATCGATTTCCTTTTGGCAGGGCTGTCCGACGTCGGCGTGATCGTGGACATCGGCTCGAACATCGGTCTCTACAGCCTGCCGCTGGCGCGCGCCGCAGGGCCGAATGGACGCTGCATAGCGATCGACGCAAACCCGCTGATGACGGAGCGCCTGATGCGCAATGCCGCCCTGAGCGGGCTCGACAACGTGACTGCGATAGCCTCTGCGGTCAGCGACCGGGACGGTTCGGGTCAGCTGACAGTGCGCAAGAACGATGACGCGATCGTCGCTGTCGATGAAAGCGCCGACGGACCGATTGCGATCCGCACTCTGGCGGCACTGCTCGACGAAGCCGGCGTTCCGCGGGTCGACGTGCTCAAGATTGACATCGAAGGCCACGAGGACAAGGCGCTTCCGACCTATCTCGACACGGCTCTGCCGGAGATGATGCCCCACAGGATCGTGATCGAACATCCCGAACCGGACGCAGACTATCCCGGCTGTGCGGAGGCGTTCGCGCGACATCGCTACCGGCTTGTCGGACGAACGCGCAACAATTCGCTCTACAGGCGCGATGACGCCTGAACCCAGAGTTCGCGACGACGCCCCGGCCGTCGCCATCATTCCCTATGGTACGCGGATAACCCCTCGCCTGTCAGCCCTGCCGCTCGACAGTCTGAGCTGGCCGCGCGGACGGCCCGAACGGCTCAAGCAGGGCGTCGTATCGGACCTGGAGCGCGACGATCATCTGATCGCCTATCTCAATTCACGTCTGATCTACATGCCGCGTCCGGGTGTGCGCGCGAAGGTGTCGGTGATGGTGGTCGAGCCAAAGGCCGTGCATGGCCGCAACATGGCCTGGCTGAGGCTGGTCTGGTGGCGTTTCTTTCGGGTGCTGAGTTCCAATGGCGGTCTTCTGGCCGCGCTTCCGAATGCCACGTTGTTTTATTACGGCACCACCTGGGTCGGAGACTCGGATAACCTCAATATCGAGAAGTCACGCATGGCTTCGCTGATCGCATCAGCGAAGAACCATTACCCGGGCCACAGGCTGCGTCACCAAGCCGTGGCCCTGATGCGGGAAAAAGGCGCCGACGTCGATATCCTTGGACACGGCTATGCACCGTTCGAGCACAAGACCGAGGGTCTGGTGCCCTATCGCTATTCGGTCGTCATCGAAAATGTGCGCGAGCCAGGCTATTTCACCGAAAAGCTGATCGACGCTCTGCTGTGCGAAACCGTACCGATCTATTGGGGCGCTCACGACATTGCCGGGATCTTCGACCCTCGCGGCATGATCATCGTAGAGGATCTTGCCGGTATCTCCGCCGCCATAAAGGCTATGAGCGAAGATGATTACCTGGCACGGCTTGAATTTGTCCGGCTAAACAGGGACAAGGCCAAGCGCTACGCCAATCAGGAAAAGGCGGCCGCGCACATCATCCTGCGGCAGGACACCAAAAGCAGAAAGACCTAGCCATGACTGAGGATAACTCACCGAAAAAGGCCCTGATCACCGGTGTGACCGGACAGGACGGTGCCTATCTGTCCGAGTTCCTGCTCTCAAAGGGCTATGAGGTGCACGGGATCAAGCGCCGCACGTCGCTGTTCAACACGGCCAGGATCGACCATCTGGTCAATGGCGAACCGGGACAGTCTGGCCGCTTTGTCCTCCATCACGGCGATATGACGGATTCGTCGTCGCTGACCCATATCCTGCAGCAGACCAAGCCGGACGAAGTCTACAATCTTGCAGCGCAGAGCCATGTCGCGGTCTCGTTCGAAGAACCCGAATACACCGCCAATTCCGATGCGCTCGGCACGCTCAGGCTGCTCGAAGCGATCCGTATTCTGGGCCTCAAGGACAAGAGCAAGTTTTACCAGGCCTCGACGTCGGAGCTCTACGGACTGGTGCAGGAAACGCCGCAAACCGAGCGCACGCCTTTCTACCCGCGATCGCCCTATGGTGTCGCAAAGCTCTACGCCTACTGGATCACGGTGAACTACCGCGAGGCCTACGGGCTCTATGCCTGCAACGGTATTTTGTTCAACCATGAAAGCCCGCTGCGCGGGGAAACCTTCGTTACCCGCAAGATCACCCGCGCCCTGGCACGGATCAAGCTCGGCCTTCAGGACACTCTCAAGCTCGGCAATCTCGACGCACTGCGCGACTGGGGCCATGCCCGCGACTATGTGGAGATGCAATGGCTGATGCTGCAGCAGGAGGAGCCGGAGGATTTCGTGATCGCCACAGGCGTACAGTACTCCGTGCGTGATTTCGTCCTTGCCGCGGCGGCGGCGCTCGACATGACGATTCATTTCGACGGTGAAGGCGTAGATGAGGTCGGTCGCGATCCCTCCGGCAAGGTGATCGTTTCGGTCGATCCACGCTATTTCCGCCCGACCGAGGTCGAAACGCTGCTGGGCGATGCCTCCAAGGCGAAACAGAAGCTTGGCTGGAGTCCGCAGACATCTTTTGCCGACCTTGTAGCGGAGATGGCCGAAGCCGATCTCAAGGAGGCTGAACGCAATGGCTGATACGCCCTACGCACTCGCCGGCAAGAAGGTCTACGTCGCCGGGCATTGCGGCATGGTCGGCTCGGCGATCTTACGGCGGCTGGCCAAGGAAGGCTGCAGAGTGCTGACCGCGACGCGCAGTGAGGTGGATCTGACCAGCCAGGCGGCGGTGGAAAGCTGGTTTGCTAAAAATCGCCCCGATGCGGTGTTTCTGGCCGCCGCCAAGGTCGGCGGCATTCTCGCCAACGACACGATGCCCGCGGATTTTCTCTACGAGAACCTGATGATCGAGGCCAACATCATCCACGCCGGCCACAACAACGGCACCGAAAAGCTCCTGTTCCTCGGATCATCCTGCATCTATCCGAAATTCGCCGAGCAACCGATCCCCGAAGACGCCTTGCTCACTGGGCCGCTCGAACCCACCAATGAATGGTACGCGATCGCCAAGATCGCCGGCATCAAGCTTTGTCAGGCCTATCGCAAGCAGCACGGCGCCGACTTCATCTCGGCGATGCCGACCAATCTTTATGGCACCGGCGACAATTACGATCTCCGGACCAGCCATGTGCTGCCCGCATTGATCCGCAAGGTCCACGAAGCCAAGGCCGACAATGCCCCCTCGATTACGCTGTGGGGCTCGGGCACCCCGCTTCGCGAATTCCTGCATGCGGATGATTGCGCCGACGCCCTTGTGTTTCTCATGCAGCACTACTCCGGCCACGAGCACGTCAATGTGGGCAGCGGCCACGAAGTCTCGATCCGCGATCTCGCGGTTATGATCGCCGAAGCTTCCGGTTACAGCGGGACAATCGAGCTCGATCCCTCAAAGCCCGACGGCACGCCGCGAAAGCTGATGGATTCGGCCAGGCTCAGGGCGATGGGATGGCAGCCATCCATCGGGTTGGACGCGGGAATACGGAGAACGCTGGCTGAGTTCCGGGACCTTCAGTCGAAGGCCGAATAGGCGGCGCTGGATCCCGACTGCCGAAACCCTGATGCCGATCGAGGCGGGGACCCTCGCCCCGCGCTCGCGTCACCGCAGCAGCCGGGCCTCGTCAGACCAGCAAACGCTTCAGCCGCCGCCGCCACTTGAAGATTTTCCACTGCAGCCAGTTGTAGTTACCCGGATAGCGGCGGATGACGGCCGGCAGCATCTGAATGTCGGCGGCCGTCAGCTTTTCGTCATGCCAGAGCATGTCATGGGGCTCGGTGAGCATGACCGTGCCGTCATAGGTCGAAAACACGATCGACATCGGTGGTTCCTCGGACCGGAAATCAACGATATCCTCCGCGCGGGCGGGGGAGTCCCCCTCCCACAGGTCTGCCCTCACCATAAATGCATTGAGACGATTGGCGCAGGCCAGCTTGTAGCCTTTTTCAAGCCCGAGTTCGCAAAGCGCGCGGAGGCTGTTGCCATGGCTGACGTCCGGATCGGCCGGTTGCACATAGCTCACGATCGACGGGATGGTGGGATTGAACTCAACGCAGATCAGTTTCGGCCGGTAGTCCGTCATCGCCTTGATCGCATGATAGTCGTTTCCATCAATGTCGACGGACAGGAAGTCGAAATCCCGCGGGCAGCCAGTCTTCTCAAGAAGGACATCCAGACTGTCGCTGGCCTCAAACCCCACGAACCGGTTCATGCATTCGACAGTCTTGTATTTTTCCATGTTCTTGCGAAGGGTTTCGTAGCGTTCGGAGCTGCCTTCGATCAGGACGGCGTGGTAGCCCTTGCTTTCGATCAGATGGAACGTGTTGCTCAGATAGACGCCGTCCCACGCGCCGAATTCAACGCACCAGTGATCGCGCTCAGGCAACAGGCTCAGCAAATGCTCGATGATGCCGTCTTCGCCCTCCTGGGAGTGAACGTTGCGGGCATGAGCCAGAATTTCGCCGGCACTTTTGTTGAGCATAGTCATATTCCCCAATCACCAGCCGCATGTCGCAGTCCGAGGCCGCTTCGACGGTAGCGGTCTGCTTGCGCTGATGTGTAAAATTCGGATCGCCCCGATCCCCCAAGGCTGCGCCTAGACCCGCGCCTCAAGATTGAGCGACACGAGTGTCCCGTTCTGCTTGTCCATGTGCGGCAGGTGGGCCTGGCTGTAGTCGTCCATCTCCGCGTGCTCGGTGGTGCGCCAATCCCAGCGGTAAACCTCGGAAAAGCCCGCTTCCTTGAGATAGGCGGTGAGGCTTCTCTCATCAAAGACCATCTTGTGGAAGTCATACTGGTCGCGTTGGCCGCCCATCATCAGCCCGAGGATGGTGGGAAGCCCGTCCGGCAGCTTTCCATCCAGATAGAGCCTGGCGCAGGCTTCGTAGTCGGGCACAGCCAAACGCAGCGTGCCACCTTTCTTAAGAACGCGACGCCATTCCCTGAGCACGGCAGCGTATTCCTTGCGGCCAAAATGCTCGAGCAGATGGCAGGCATAGATGTGATCGACCGCCCCATCGGCAATGAAATCCAGATTGTCGACCGGGCCGATATGGTCGACATGCGGATAATCAAGCGCATCGATATGAAAATAGCCCGGAATGTGCTTCACGCCGCATCCAAGATGAAGTCTGGAATAGTCTGCTTTTTCCATGGATAAGGTCCGGTAATTGTGCTGGGCAGCGCTATAACCCGCCATCCGAACGTTGTCCATCCGGTCGCCAGAAACGTCGTCCACAGCCGGCTGCACGCCCGCCATGTGCTCATGGGGTGAACTTCACATCATAGGTTGGTTGAACAGGGATGCGGCGACTGTTGAGCCCGCGACCTTCTTGTATCGCCCGTTGATCGCAGCGCCTCACCCCGGGACCCTTTACCTCGCACAGATAGCTGACTACGAAGTTGGATGAATGCCGGACTCACCCATTGCCCGGGGCGTTCAGTGTCGGCCTGACAAGCCCGACCAAGATTAATGAGGATTGAATGAGCTCAGCTCCAAGAATTTCCATCGGGGTTCCTGTCTACAATGGAGAACGGCACATCGAGGAGTCCCTGAACGCCTTGGTAAACCAGACATTCACGGATTTCGAAATCATCATTTCAGACAATTGCTCGACAGATTCGACGGAAAGCATCTGTCGCGAATTTGAACGTCGGGATCCCCGCATCAGGTATTTCAGGCAGGCTAAAAACAAAGGCGCGCTTGCCAATTTCGTATTCGTTCTGGGCGAGGCAAAAGCGGAATTCTTCATGTGGGCAGCGCATGATGACGTGTTTGAAAAGGACTGGATCAGTTCGCTTTTGCCTCTCTCCATCGAGAATCAATGCATAGCTTTCGGTCAGGTTCAGACAATCGATGAAGAAGGCGAAAAGACGCTCCATATCGCCAACAACAGGGATCTGAGTTTTCGCGGCCCGAGATTGTTACGCCGTCTTCGATATGCCACCGAGCCCGGATTTGAGGGCAAGGCAAATCCCGTCTATGGCATTTTCCCAACCGACGCTCTGGATGAAGAAGCGTTAAACGCTTTCGGGACAAACGACACGGAGGGAGACGTCATGATGATGTTCCATCTCCTTGACCGGTACGAAATCAGGATCGTCTCCGGAACCCACATTTTGAAGCGCCAGGCACCTGTGGGTCACGTGATGCCGTCGACAGCCAAGAAACAGAGGCAAACCATGCGTCGCCGAACCATGATTGACGGCTTTCTCAGGTACAGCCATGGATACGAGAGCATTCTCTTGCGGGTGCTATACCCACTCACAGTCTTGAGGTATCGAATTGCAAATCTCCGGCTCCGGAGACTTGCCCGCCAGTGATCCAGAGATGAAAGACATATCGGCCCAGCGTGCAGCGCATCATTGCAAGGCCGCGACTAGGCGTTTTCAATTGTCCGCCAACTGTCCGGCGTGATGAACTCGTTGGAGAGCCCGGGATCCAGATACCAGGTTTTCGGGCCGATCACGATCTTGTCCGGTGACGGATTAAGCCAGGCGCCCCACCAGGAAAATGTGGAATTGGCGATGATGTTGTGTCTGCAGGCCGCCATCAGCCGCAAGTCCTCATAAGGCACTTCCGGCCCGTTGATGGCCACGACAGTCTTTTCGCCCGGCAGGTCCAGATTGGTCTCCGCCCATTCCGGATCATCGGAAAAGACAAAGAACCGGGGCGTCCCTTCCACCGAGTCCAGCATCGATTGCGCCGCCTTGGCATAATAGTCCTTACCACAGACGGCATAGATACCGCGGGTGGCCTCGCTGCTGAGATAGTCGCCGCGCCGCACATGCACCGATACGGAAAGGCATGCTTCAATCCGCGCCTTCATCTCAAGGTTCTGCGGACTTGGCGGCGTCACGACCGTCAGGTCTTCACGAATCTGCGCCTCGACGTCCGAGAAATAGCCCTCGGACTGCCAATACCCCCTGAATTCGGATCCCGACTTCGCCCGCAGGACACGCGGATCAAACAGGTTGCGGGTCTCGCGGATGAACCGCCCGTCGAGCTTGGCAAGTGTGCGCCAGGCAAGGCGCTTGAGCTTTCGTTCGCGGGGCGGGCAAAGCTCCTTGGGGCCGCCGACCCGGGCGTCGATGTTGAAATGGCCCAGCTCATAGGGGTGGCCCATTTTCTCAAGCGAACGGGTGTCGAGCAGCACCTTGGCGCCACAGCGCAGCGCCGCCGCGCGCGCGGTGGCATACTGGAACATCTGGTTGCCCAGGCGCCCGAGCAGTTCGATCACGATGGTATCTTCGGGCGCGCGCCAACGCCGTGTCTTGCGCAAGGCCAAGGCGCCGCCAAACTTCGCCTTGTCGCGGATCATGATCTTTTGAGGGAACGGCAGTTGCCAACCCTCGGGAAAACAGTAGCCCGGGTCGAGCAGCTTGTGGGGATGGTCGAGAATGTAGCGGTTGAGGTGGGATTCATCGTGCCAGAGGGCCATGACGCCGGCCTTCTTGTCGGCCTCGACGGCCTGGCGCATCGTCTCGATGAAGGCCAGATAAGTGTCGCGCGGCCCGCCATTGACACCGCCTGCCACGTAGTGCTGGCCCTCGCCTGCCGGGATAAAGGCGCTTGAACGCGGGCTGCGCTCGTAGGGGAATTCTGCCGGCGCGCGCGCATGATGGCCGGGATGGCGCACGACCAGGATTTCGCCGGGACCCGCCAGCATCTCCTCGCCGATGCGATCTACGAACTGGCAATTGGCGTTGAAGAAAAAAACATGGTCGAAGTCCGCAAGCTGGTCGCGGACCCTGGTGAACACGGTGAACCGGTCGAGCGTGTTGCCCGGCCAGCCGAGATTGTCCTGATGAACGGTGACCACCCCGGGGTACTCGCGGTCAAGCGGTGCATCTGTAAAAACGAAGTAGGTCTTGTCATGGCCGGGCAGGAAGTGCTCTTCGCTGGATGCGTGGAAGCCATCGAAAAAGACCCGGTAGCTCCCGGTGCAGATATAAAGAATGGCGATCTTCACGGTGTGCCTGCCTTTCCGGCGGCCACGAAGCGGACGCCATCGATCTCAACCGGCACCTTGCGAAATTTCCGGCTGGTCACGGTGTTGGTCACCAGACGCTCAGCCAGTCCGGCGAGCTTGCGCAGAGGCCCCATCACCCGGCGCTCAAACCCTTTCGGCTTGGCCGAACGCCCACCTTCGGGATGAAACAGGCGCGGCGCGGCGTTGACCATGCTCTCGACGCCCGAATGCCTGTCGCTCGCCGTCACCAGGTAGTCCTGAACACAGATCGCCGGCTCCAACTGCCAGATCGACAAATCGCCGGCAATGCCGAGCCTGGGATTGAACATAAGCTGATCCACAGGGTCGCACGCGGCCGATGTCTGATCGAGCAGCTTCTGCGCGCCGCGGCGCGACACAAAGTAGCCCGCTGTGCCACCATGGGCGGAGCACAGCCGGAACAGGCCATGGCCGAAGGCGGAGGTGGCCGGCCGCTTGTCCATCAGCACGCGCTGAAACACCGTTTCGGCCTTCACCAAATCCGCATCAGCGGGCAACCAGTCCGACGACCGCAGGAACTCGGCCGCATTGCTGGCAAAATGGATGTCATCCTCACTGACGAATGCCCAGTCCTGCGCCTGCGCGACGACCATTTCCCACAGGCGCACATGGCTCAGGAAACAGCCGATCTCGCCATAGCCGACGCCATATTCGCCCGATGTGCGCGGCCCCATCGCGGCAACCACATCCTCCGGCAAGGCACGGCCGTCGACGGCCGGCACTCGGACCGGCTCGATCCCCACGCGGGCGCACTCTGCGCGAAAGGCCGCATCGCGATCCGTCGAGCGGTCCAGATTGATATAGTAACAGGGAATCGTCATATCCTGGTCTTGATCCTGGTCGCGATGGCCGGTCCGCGCACAAGGATATCCCGCCCGTACGCTTCAAACTTCTCTCGGGCGTTCATGCAGAATATCACCGCCGAAGGCAAGTTGGTTGACCGTGACCGGAGGTCTGGACAAACAGCCGCTCACTCTTCCGGCTGACCGCCTGTCCGGTTGCCGAGCTTGCCTTCCCATTGCAGCGCATGGCCGATGATCGTTTCAAGATCGTCAAGTTCGGGCGTCCATCCCAGCGCCTCCCGCGCCAATGTCGAATCCGCCACGATCATGGCGGCGTCACCCGCCCGGCGCGGCGCTTCCGTCACTTTGAAATCCACGCCCGACACCGCCTTGACGGCGTCGACCACCTGGCGGACGGAATAGCCGCTGCCATAGCCGCAATTGGCCGCGATCGAAGGCCCGCCATTTCTGAGATAGCAGAGCGCGCAATAATGCGCCTTGGCGAGATCGGTCACATGAATGTAGTCGCGTACGCAGGTGCCGTCCGGGGTTTCGAAATCATTGCCGAAGATTTGCAGCCTGTCGCGCTTTCCCGTCGCGGCTTCGGCCGCAATCTTGATGAGATGGGTCGACTGTCGCGATGACTGGCCGGCCCGCATTCCGGGATCGGCCCCCGCGACATTGAAATAGCGCAAGGCGGCGTAGCGAAATCCGGGATTTGCCGCCGCTGCGTCGCGCAGCATCCATTCGGTCATCAGTTTGGAACTGCCATAGGGGGATTCAGGCGCAAAGGGTGCCGATTCCGTCACCGGTTCGAGCCCCGGCGCGCCATAGACAGCGGCGGAGGAGGAGAAGATGAAGTTTTCGACCTTCGCCTCGAGTGCGCGCTGGATCAGGTATCGCGATTTGCAGGTGTTCTCATAATAGTAGTCCAGCGGCTTCTCTACCGAGTCTGGCACGATGATCAGACCTGCAAAGTGAATGATCGCATCGATCTCCTGAGTGGCGAAAATGGCGTCGAGCGTTTCCGCGTCGGCAATGTCGGCCTTGTAGAAACGGGCGCTGTCCGGCACCGCCCATTCATTGCCTGTCAAAAGATTGTCGATGACGACCACATCCTCGCCGTGGTCGAGAAGCTCAAGCACCATGTGGCTGCCGATGTAGCCGGCGCCGCCGGTGACCAGCACACTCATTCTTGAACTCCGGCTGATGCCAGATGCCGAGCGGAAGAGGCGCGGATACGGCGACGATAGACGAGCCGATGGAACTCCCGAGCGAGCGTCTTCATCAGGTTCGCTCGAGAGCTGGTCGATATCGTGCTGCCGCCCGATTGCTGCGTCCGGTCGCTGACGCCGGATGGCACCGCGCAACCCGGCGCCACGCCTGTGACCCAGCTCAGTTGCAACAGACCGTCCACCGGCCGGTCGAAGCGCTCGGTGAGCTGCAGGAGTCGCCTGGCTTGGTCAGCACTTACCAGTTGCGCGGACGTGCGCAGCATCGCCACCCGGGGACGCAGGATGGAGACGCCGTCATCGTTCGTTACGGCAATGGCTCCGTCGGCGACCGGCCTGACCTGAAACTGGATATACCCCTCCCGATCGATCTCCTGCGCCGCCAGGGCAAGGGCACGGGCGAAGGTGTCAGGATCGATCTCGACATCGTCCTCAAGCACAAGGCCGGCCCTGAGACCGCTTTCAACAATCATCCGCCAAACCCGGCGGTGGCTCAGGAAGCATCCGATCTCACCGGCAGTGATGGAAAAAGGATAGGGCGGATAATGAAGAGACCGCGGCGAAAACACCGCGCTTATCTCGGCTTCAGCCATTTGACGGCCGTCAACCGCCTCGATCACGCGGGCAGGCACCGGGCAAGCCTTGACGATGCGGTCCACCTGCGGCCGCCGCGCCTCGGCGCGGGCCAGATGGATGATGAAGGCTTCTATCCCGCCAAACCTGCTCATGCCGCCTCTCACCATTCCCGGCCTGCACCCCTCCGGCGTATGGCCGCATCCTTTTCGCGCCACTTCCGGCTGCACGTTTCGATCCAGTCCTCTTCTAGACGACAGGGTTTCACCCCGGCAAGTGGCTTCAGCCTGGGCCCATCTGCTCGCTTGACCGCGATCGCCGGTTGACAACCCGATCCCCTGCCCTGCAAGGCCACAAGCCCGGCGTTGCGATTGGCCGAAGGGTGGTGCATTTTCCGGAACAACGGGTTAAACCGGCCCGATTCGGGCGTCCGGCCTTGCGGCGACAGCCCGATCGCGGTTCGGAGCGGAGGAAAACATCTCGTGTCATTGAAAGCAGTCATACTGGCGGGCGGTCTGGGGACCCGGATCAGCGAAGAATCCCATCTCCGCCCCAAACCGATGATCGAGATCGGCGGCAAACCGATCCTGTGGCACATCATGAAGATTTACGGGGCGCACAACATCACCGAATTCGTGATCTGTTGCGGCTATCGCGGCTACCAGATCAAGGAGTATTTCGCCAATTACTTCCTCCACATGTCCGATGTCACCATCGACATGTCGCAGAATTCGATGGATGTGCACCAGCGCTATGCCGAACCGTGGAAGGTGACGCTCGTCGACACCGGCGCGGACACGCAGACAGGCGGCCGCCTGCGCCGCGTGCGCGACCATCTCGACGGAACCTTCTGCCTGACCTATGGCGACGGCGTCACTGATCTCAACATTACGGATGTGGTCAATTACCACCGGTCGCAGAATGTCGAGGCAACGATTACCGCGGTACAGCCCGTCGGCAGATTCGGGTCGCTCGAGATCGAGGACAAGCGTGTCACGCATTTCCTCGAGAAACCACGCGGTGACGGGCGCTGGGTCAGCGGCGGGTTCTTCGTCTGCGAGCCGTCAATGATCGACCGGATATCAGGAGACGCGGACAATCTCGAAGGCGCACCGATGGAAGGGCTTGCGGCCGACGGACAACTGGCAGTGTGGAAACATGACGGTTTCTGGCACTCCATGGACACGCTGCGCGACAAGGAAAACCTCGAGCGGCTCTGGGCGTCGAAACAGCCCCCCTGGAAGTTGTGGAAATGAAGACCTTCTGGACAGGACGGCGTGTCCTGATCACCGGGCACACCGGGTTCAAGGGAAGCTGGCTGTCGCTTTGGCTGGGCGCGATGGGGGCCGACGTCTACGGGATGGCGCTGGCACCCGACAGCGATCCGAACCTTTTCGACATGACCGATCTCGCCAGCAAACTCGATCACGGGCTTTGCGACATCCGCGATGCGGGTGCGGTTGCGCGTCGCGTTGCCGAGATCGAACCCGAGTTCGTGTTTCACCTCGCTGCCCAGTCGCTCGTGCTACGGTCCTACGAGGCGCCGGCCGAAACCTGGGAAACCAATGTGGCGGGCACGCTGCATCTGCTTGACGGGCTCCGGTCTGCGGGCAAGCCGGCAACGGTCATCGTTGTGACCACCGACAAGGTCTATGAGAACCGCGAGTGGGAACACCCCTACCGCGAGACCGACCGCCTCGGCGGCCACGACATGTATTCCTCATCAAAGGCCGCAGCGGAACTTTTGGTCCAGAGCTGGCGGGCGAGCTTCGCGTCCGAGGGTCTGCTCAGGCTTGCAACGGCAAGAGCCGGCAATGTGATCGGCGGCGGCGACTATGCCGCCAACCGCATCGTGCCCGACATTGTCCGGGCACTCACTGCCGGAGACAGCATCGAGGTGCGCAGTCCGCACTCGGTGCGGCCCTGGCAGCATGTGCTCGAACCTCTCGCGGGCTATCTGCGGCTCGCCGAAGAGCTGCATGCCGACACCTCCCATGCGCGGGCCTACAATTTCGGGCCGGCGGCCGGCGATTTCCGCACGGTCGAGGATCTCGTCACCGAAGCGCTCGGCGCATGGCCAGGCGCCTCCAGCAAGAACTGGGTCGATGTCTCGGCAGCAGGCAACCGGCCGCACGAGGCAGGTCTTCTGGCCGTTGCCAGCGATCTCGCCCGGCAGAAGCTCGGCTGGCAGCCGCGCTGGAATTTCGAAACCGCGATCGAACGGACCATCGGCTGGTACAGCGCCGTCCATGAAGGACAGTCGCCGCGCGAGGTCAGCCTGCAGCAAATCCGAGACTATGAGGCGGCATGATCTATTCCGCGCTTTCCATCGACGGTGCCTACAGGATCGACCCGGAACGGATCGGCGACGACCGCGGCTCCTTCGCGCGAACGTTCTGCGCCGAGGATTTTGCCGCGCACGGGCTCGCGGCGCACTGGGCGCAGATGAACGTCTCCTTCAGCGCCAGCCAGGGTACGGTGCGCGGCATGCATTTCCAGCGCCCGCCGACCGCCGAAGCGAAGCTGGTACGCTGCCTCCACGGTGCGATGTTCGATGTTCTGGTCGACCTCAGGCGCGGTTCGCCCAGCTTCGGGCAGTGGACGGCCGTCGAGCTCACACCCGACACCGGCGCCATGGTCTATGTGCCCGAAGGCGTGGCCCACGGGTTTCAGACGCTGAAGCCGGACACCGAGGTGCTCTACTGCCATTCCGTGGCCTACGACCGGTCGCTTGAAGGCGGATTGCGCCATGATGACCCGACCGTCGGGATATCATGGCCGCTTCCGGTCTCGACGCTCTCGGCGCGGGACAGGACCCACCCCGGCCTGAACGAACTGGAGCCGATCACGCCATGAAATGCCGTCACTGCCAGGCCCCCCTCAACCAGCCCTTCGTCGATCTGGGAAGCGCGCCGCCGTCAAACGCCTATCTATCGGAGCCGGACCTGCACCGTCCCGAGACGCACTATCCGCTGCGGGTGCTGGTGTGCTCCGAGTGCCATCTAGTCCAGACCGAGGACTATGTCACGGAAGACACCGTGTTCGATGCGGATTACGCCTACTTCTCCTCCACGTCGCGCGGCTGGCTGGCGCATGCCAAGGCCTATTGCGAGCGGATGACCGAACGCTTCGACCTGGGATCCGAGAGCTTCGTCATCGAGGTGGCGTCCAATGACGGCTATCTGCTTCGCAATTTTGTCGAGCGCGGAATTCCGTGTCTGGGCATCGAGCCAACCGCGAGCACGGCCAGCGCCGCACGCGAAGTGGGCGTCGAAACGCTTGAAGCCTTCTTCGGGACGGAACTGGCCGAGAAACTCAGCCGAGAGCGCGGGAAGGCCGATCTTATCGCCGGCAACAATGTCTTTGCCCACGTGCCCGACATCAATGATTTCACCGCGGGGCTCGCTGCGGCACTCAAGCCCGAGGGTGTCATCACCCTGGAGTTTCCGCATGTCATGCGGCTCGTCGAATTCTGCCAGTTCGACACGATTTACCACGAGCACTTCTCCTACCTGTCGCTGCTGACTGTGGAACGCATTTTTGAGAAAGCCGGGCTTCGGGTTTTCGATGTCGAGGAACTGCCGACCCATGGCGGGAGCCTCAGGGTCTACGGCTGCCGGCAGGCGGCAGGACATGCCCGCACTTCCGCCGTGGAAACGGTGCTCGCCGAAGAACACCGCCGCGGCATGGACACGGATGGCTATTACGAGGGTTTCCAGGTCCGCGCCGACGGGATCAAGGACGGTTTGCTGCGGTTTCTGCTAAAGGCCAAGCAGGAGGGCAAGAGCGTCGCCGGTTACGGGGCGGCGGCAAAGGGCAACACGCTGCTCAACTATGCAGGCGTGCGGCCCGACCTGCTGCCCTTCGTCTGCGACGCGGCCGCCGCCAAGATCGGCAAGTTCATGCCGGGCAGCCGCATCCCCATCCTAGATCCGGCGGTGCTGGAGACCTGGCGGCCGGACTATCTGCTGATCCTGCCGTGGAACATCGCGGAAGAAGTACGCACCCAGAACGCCCATCTGACCGAACAGGGCACCCGCTTCGTCATCGCAGTGCCGGAACTGACGATACTCTAGCCATCGCGGCCTGGTTCAGGGCCGCCGAATGAAGTCCGGGCGCGTGAAGCTCTGGGCTCAGAGCCCTCCGATGCAGGTGTACTTTGTTTCGAGGTAGTCTTCGATTCCCTGCCAGCTGCCTTCCTTGCCGAGGCCCGATTCCTTGAGGCCGCCAAACGGCGCCTCGGGGCTGACAATCAGCACCTCATTGATGCCGATCAGGCCGTATTCGAGCCGATCCTGCAGGCGGAACATCCGGCCCAGATCGCTGGTGTAGGCATAGGCCGCAAGCCCGTAGTCGGTGTCGTTCGCAGCCTCGATGGCCTCATTCTCGGTCTCGAACCGGTAGACCGGAGCGACCGGGCCGAAGATTTCCTCCCGGGTAAAGCGCATCTCACCGCTTGCGTCCGAGAGCACCGTGGGGGCGTAGAACAGCCCTCCGCGGGCATGACGGTCACCGCCGGTAACGACTTGTGCGCCCTTTGACAGCGCGTCGCCAACAAACTCTTCCATTTTCGCCAGTGCGGCTTCATCGATCATCGGACCCTGCTCGGCGCCCTCCTCGTTGCCGGGCGCAACGTTCAAAGCCGCGACCCGCTCGGCGAAGCGTGCTGTGAACCGATTATAGATGCCGGACTGGACGTAAAGCCGGTTCGTGCAGATGCAGGTCTGGCCGGCATTGCGGAACTTGGCCGTCAATGCGCCTTCCACCGCACGGTCGAGATCCGCATCGTCGAAGACGATGAAAGGCGCGTTGCCTCCAAGTTCCATCGACACCCTTTTCACGGTGCCGGCGGCTTCGCGGAGGATCTGCTTTCCGATCTCGGTGGAGCCGGTGAAGGTGATCTTGCGGACCAGCTTGTTGGCGGTGATTTCACCACCGATCGCGCGGGCCGAGCCGGTCAGGATGTTGACCACGCCGGACGGAAAGCCGGCCTCTTCCGCCAGAACACCCCAGGCGAGCCCCGACAGGGGCGTTGCCGTGGCGGGCTTGACCACAACCGTGCATCCGGCAGCCAGAGCCGGACCTATTTTCCGGGCCAGCATGGATGACGGGAAGTTCCAGGGCGTAATCGCCGCGACAACGCCAACCGGGTGGCGCGTTGTCATCAATTTCCGTCCGTTGACCGGCGCGGGGATGACGGCTCCGTCAGTGCGGCGAGCCTCTTCGGCAAACCACAACACATAGGCTGCGGAGGATGCGACCTCGGCGCGTGATTCTGCGAGGGGCTTGCCCTGTTCGGCTGTCAGCAAAGACGCCAACCCCTCCAGATTGTCGAGAATCAGTTGATGCAGGCGTCGCAGCAGGGCAACACGCTCGTTGAGCGGCAGTGCGGCATAGTGTGGAAAGGCTGCGTGTGCTGCTTCAATTGCGCGACGGGTTTCTTCAGCGCCACAATTCGGAACCGTGGCAATCACGGTGCCGTCGGCCGGATTGGTTACGTCGATTGTCTGTCCGGAGTCCGCGGGAACCCAGCTTCCGGAGATAAGGTTGGCGTGACGGACGAGATGTTCGTGCGACATTGGAGATTCCACTTCGTTTTCGTAAGCGCTTTAGGAGGCGGGCGATCCTGGCCGCTGCCTCTAGCCAAGGACTTCCTGAACCGCTTTCTTCAAAGCCTCCGCAACCTGATCAACCTCCTGAGGGGTGATGCACAGTGGTGGAGCGAAACCGATCATGTCGCCTTCGGGCATGGCGCGGGCAATGACCCCGTGCCGTTGCATCGCCGCGGAAATCTTTCCGCTGATGACCATCGGTGGTTCGAAGAATGTGCGTGTGCCCGGATCTTTCATGAATTCGACGGCGGCCATCAGGCCGACCCCGCGAACTTCGGCCACATTGGGATGGCTTCCGGCCGCATCGCGCAATCGCTCGAGCAGATAGGGACCGGTGGTCGACGCATTTTCGAGCAGCCCGAGGTCATCGACCAGCTTGAGCGTGGCAATGCCGGCGGCGCAACTGACCGGGTGTGCCGAATAGGTCCAGCCATGAGCCAGCGCGCCAAAATCATCCGATCCCTGCATCAGGACGTCGAATACCTTTTGCGAAATGATCGACCCGGACAGGGGTGCGTATGCGCTGGTCAGCCCCTTGGCTATGGTCATGAAATCAGGCTTGAGGCTGTAATGGGTCGCGCCAAACATGCTTCCGGTGCGGCCGAAGCCGGTCACGACCTCGTCGCTGATCAACAGGATGTCGTACCGGTCAAGCAAGTCCTGAACCCGGGCCCAATAACCGTCCGGCGGCGGCAGGATGCCTCCGGTTCCCATGACAGGCTCGCCAATGAAGGCCGCGATGGTTTCCGGCCCCTCTGCCAGGATCATCGCCTCGAGATCGGCAATCAGGTAATCCGTGAATGCGGCCTCGCTCATCGCCGCATCGGGACGACGCAGATGATGAGGTGTTGCAGCATGCAAAAATCCTTCCAGCGGCAAGTTGAAGCGGGCATGGTAGGCCTTCAGGCCCGTCATCGAACCGGAGACGATCCCGGACCCGTGGTAAGCGCGCCAGCGGCTGATGATCTTTCTTTTCTCAGGCTTGCCGCGCAGAATGTTGTAATGCCAGGCAAGCTTCACATTTGTTTCATTCGCATCTGATCCCGACAGGCCGAAATAGACCCTGGCCATGTGTTCCGGCGCCCGGTCCATGATCATCTTGGCCAGCGTGATCGCCGGCTCGTTCCCGTGACCTGCAAAGGCGTGAAAATAGGCGAGCTTTTGCGCCTGTTCATTCATAGCGTCCGCGATGTCGGTGCGCCCGTAGCCGACATTGACGCAATAAAGCGCTGCGAAAGCATCGAGGAACCGATTGCCATCCCGGTCTTCGATGAAGACGCCCTTGCCGCCGGTTACGATCCGGCCGGGCACATCCCCACGGGCATGGTTGGCGGTGTGCGTGGTGGGATGGAGCAGACAGTCCCGATCCCAGGCAGCCAGTTCGTCATTGATCGGTCCTGCCAGATTCATATGAAGCTCTCCAATCGCGTGTTGCTGATCAGTTCGGGGACCGACGCCTGATTGGGCAGAGACAGGACAAACGCCACCATCCCGGCCACGGTTTCCGGCTGCAACCTGTCGGCCTTCGGGGTCGCGGCGGGGGCATTGCCGATCAGGTCGGTGTCGATCGCGCCGGGACACATGGCGGTCGCGCGAACGCCATCGTCCCATCCGGCAAACCGCACCGCCTGGGTCATCGCCAGCAGCGCATGCTTGGTCATCGCATAGCCAACCGATGTCCCGCCTCTGAAGCGCTTGGCGTCGGTTGAGGCGATGTTGACCACTCGCCCCTGCCCGGTTTGCTTGAGATGCGGGAGTGCTGCTCGGATCAACCGGAACGGCGCCTTGACGTTGACCGACCAGAGATCGTCGAGATCCTCTTCGCTGCCCTGCTCGAAATCGACCATGCGCAGAATGCCGGCATTGTTGATGAGCGCATCGATGCGACCGAAATGCGCGACCGTCTGGTCGACCCATGATTGCGCAGTGGCAGTGTCAGCGGAATCGAAACGACAGCAAAGCACCCTGTCTTGAGCTCCGGCATCCAGATCAGCCGGAGCTTTCGCCGGGTCGCGCATGCCGAGCGAAACCGACCAGCCGTCAGCCAGAAGCCGCTCGGCAATGGCGGCGCCGAGGCCGCGTCCGGCACCCGAAATCATGGCGACCCGCATTTGCATCTAGAAAAGCCCCTGGTAGACGCCGCCGTCGTTGACGATGTTCTGCCCCGACATGAAGCCGGACTGGGCCGAACACAGGAACGCGATCAGATCCCCGCATTCGCTGGGGTCCGCAAACCGTCCTGCGGGACAGGTCGACAACCGGTTTTCGACGATGGCTTCATAGGTGGTGTTGCCGCGCTTGGCATGACCATGAAGATTGGTGTGCAGCGCGTCGGTATCGAACAGGCCGGGGCAGACCGTGTTGATCGTCACATTGTCGGGCATCAGTTCCCGAACCATTGCGGCCACCGCACCCGACAGCGCCAGCCGCGCAGCATGGCTGTGAGCGAAGCCTACCTGCGGGAACTTGATGAAGCTGACCGACATGTTGACGATGCGGCCGAACTTGCGCGCCTGCATTCCCGGCGCGACGGCAGTGATCATTTCCAGCGACGACAGGAAATGCGTCTCCATCCAGTAGCGCCAGTCCTCAGCCGAGATCTGGGCATAGGGTGTCGGCACCTGCCGGACGCCCGGATTGTTGACGAGAATATCGACATCGCCGGCCGCTTCGAGGATCTCCTTGCGCCCTTCGGCGGAGTTGAAATCGGCAGCGACCGTTGTCACCTCAACACCGAATTCCGAACGGATATCCGCGGCGGCCGCTTCCAGCGCATCTGCAGATCTCGCATTCATGGTCAGCGAAACGCCTTCGCGCGCCAGCGACCGCGCGGCGGCGAGGCCGAGACCCCGGCTTGCAGCGGATACGATGGCCTTGCGGCCCTTCAATCCAAGATCCATGTTGTCTTTCTCCCTTGATCAGGCTGGTTCTGTAACAGGCGGAAGCAACGCTTTCAGCCCCTTGCTCAATCCGACCAGTGCATCGCCTGTCAATGGCAGCAGCGGCGGGCGCGGCAGGCCGCCGCCCGGCAGATCCAGCAGGTTCATCGCGGCCTTCGTCGCCGGATAAAGCGTGCGACCGTCACTGGTGAACAGGTCGGTCAGTTCCATGCCGGTCTGCTGCAGTTCCCAGGCTTCATCGAGCCGGCCCGCGACCGTCGCATGCCAGAGATCAAGACATCCCTTGGCCCAGACATTGGGGAAACAGTCGATCAGGCCATCAGCGCCCGCAAGCGTTGCCGGCACGCCGTAGACCGAGGAGGGGCCGCAGAAAACCAGCAGGCGATCCTTCACCGCATTGAGCGTGGCATGGAAGTTTCTCCAACTACCGGAGCTTTCCTTGATGCCGACAACCATATCGAGATCGGCGAGCTTGTCGGCAATCCCCGGCGTGATGGCATTCCCGGCATTCCCGGGAATGTTGTAGAGCAGGATCGGCAGCACGGCCTCTTTGTTGACCGCTTCAAAATGAGCGATTGTTTCCGCGTCGGTCAGGTGCGCAAAAAAGGGCGGCATGACCAAAACACCGTCCGCTCCGGTCTCCTTTGCGGCATGGATCTGGTCGACAACGTCTTCGGGACGAATTGCGCCGGTTCCGATGATGGCCGGTCCCTTGCCCTTACAGGCCTGCACGGTCAGACGGGCAACCTGCGAGCGCTCTTCCATGCTCATCGCCCAGAATTCACCGGTACATCCGGAAGCCACCATTCCGGTAGCTCCGGCATCGAACAGGCGGTCAATATTGGCGACGAAAGCCGCCTCGTCTATGCCGAGATCCGTGCGAAATGGAGTTGTAATGGCGGGCATCGGCCCCGACCAATTGACAGATGAGCGGTTCAACGTGGATCTCCTGAAGAAAGTTCAGCTTCGTATGAATAGGGTGTCATGGCCGTGCCGCGCCCGAAGCGACGTTCAGTCTCTTCCCCGTGGGCCCGGCCGCAAACACATGTGCCGCTTCTGACTGAATGGACATCCGGATGGTCTCGCCGGTTTTCCAGTCCGAACTGGCGGGCACGCGTCCGGTCATGCGAATGCCACCTTCGACTTCGACGACGACGATATTTTCGTGCCCAGTTCTCTCGACCAGCTGCACCACTCCCGGCGTGGGTCCCTCGCCGAGCAGCAGGTTCTCGGGACGCACACCGAGACAGGCGTCGCCACTCCTGGCATCGGCGGTCAGAGGACCCACGGGTACCGAGATGTTTCCCGACCGGAACAACCACCGGTCACCTTCTTGGGAAAGGTCACCGTCAATAAGGTTCATCGACGGCATCCCGATGAAACCGGCGACAAACCGGTTGGCGGGTTCGCGATACACCTCTTGCGGTGGGGCAAATTGCTGGAGCTTCTTGTCGTACATGACCGCGATCCGGTCAGACATCGTCATCGCTTCAAGCTGGTCATGGGTCACATAAACCATGGTGCGGCCGAGACGCTGGTGGAGTTCGACCAGTTCAGCACGCATGATTCCGCGAAGCTTGGCATCGAGATTGGACAGCGGCTCGTCGAGCAGGAACACCTTGGGATCACGCACAAGGGCCCGGCCGAGGGCAACGCGCTGCTGCTGGCCTCCCGACAGTTGCCGCGGCTTGCGTGCCAGCAGCGGGGTCAGTTGCAGCATCTCGGCAACCCGGGCGATCATGGCGCCTTGCTCGCTGCGGGGAACGCCGCGCTTCTTGAGCGGATAGGCGATGTTCTTCTCAACCGACATGTGCGGGTAGAGCGCATAGCTCTGGAAAACCATCGCGATATCGCGCTTGCCGGGCGGCAGGTCGTTGACCACGCGATCGCCGATGCTGATCTCTCCGGAACTGGGAAATTCCAGCCCGGCAAGCATGCGCAGCGTCGTCGTCTTTCCGCATCCGGATGGGCCGAGCAGAGAGACGAATTCTCCCTCCTCTATCGACAGGTCCAGACCCTCAACGGCAACGAAATCGCCGAAACGTTTATGGACATTCTTGAATTCTACGTCGGCCATAATCAACCCTTGACCCCGCCGGCGCCGAAGCCGCGGGTGAGATAGCTTTGCAGGAAGGCGAATACGATGATCAGCGGAACACTCATCATCACCGAGGCCGCCATCAGCAGCGACCATTCGACGTTGAACGACGAGATCAGCATGTTCATCACGCCGGTGGTAAGCGGGCGCGTGTTGTCGGAATTGACCAGCACCAGAGCGTAAAGATACTCGTTCCAGGACAGGATGAACGTGAACAACGCCGTCGAGATGATGCCGGGCAGAAGCTGCGGCAGGATCACGTCGCGAAACGCGCCCATGCGCGATGCGCCGTCTACCAGCGCAGCCGATTCCAGATCCTCGGGAATTCCCGCCATGAACGAACGAAGCAGCCACAGCGCATAGGGAAGCGCGAAGGTCGTGTAGGCGATCACCAGGCTGAAGATCGTGTTCGACAGACCGAGGCCGACCAGCATCAGATAGAGCGGAATGATGAGGACGACCGAAGGCAGCAGGTAGGTAAAGAGGACAAGAAATGCCAGGCTCTCGCGTCCCCAGTACTTGAACCGAACGATCGAATAGGCGCCGAGCGTCGCGATCGAGACCACCACCACGGTGGTGACAACCGACAGGACCACAGAGTTCTGGAAGTAGGTGAGGAAGTTGGTTTCACTCAGCAGCCGCCAATAGTGCTCGAACGTGGTGACGTCCGGCAGAATTGTCGGCGGCCGCATGAAAAGCTCCGATTGCGGCTTGAGCGACGTCACCACCATCCAGAACAGCGGAAAGGCGACCGCGAGCACAATGGCCCATGCCATCAGGTTGAAGAGAACGCGGCGGATCATGCGTCTTTCTCCCCGGTCTTGCGAATGTAGACAATCATGAACACCAGCATCACCGCCATCATGGCGACCGCGTAGGCCGCAGCCATTCCCATATGATTGAGGGCGAAGGCTTCCTTGTAGACAAGCAGCGGCAGTGTCTGGGTCGAGGTGACCGGGCCACCACCGGTGAGCAGGAAGATCAGGTCGAATTCCTTGAAGTCCCAGATTGCGCGCAGCATGATGATCACCACGAGCACGTCGCGCAGTTGCGGCAGCGTAATGTCAAAAAAGCGGGCAACCGGGCCGGCGCCATCGATGCGTGCAGCCTCATAAAGTGCATCGGGAATGGTCTGCAGCCGTGCCAACACTGCAATGACGACAAACGGAAAATACTTCCAGGCGCCCACGAGGATGACCGAGATCATCGCATTGGGCATGGATCCGAGATAGTCGACCGGCATATCGATCAGACCTGCGGCCATCATCAGGTGATTGAGTATGCCGTAGAGATCATTGAACAACCAGCGCCAGACCAGGACCGCCACGACGGTGGAGATAAAATAGGGAAACAGGATCAGACTGCGGGCAAGGCTGCGAAACCAGATGTTCTGGTGCAGCACCAGGGCCATGGCGATGCCGAACAGGATCTGCAGGCTGAGCGTACCGACGGTCCAGATCACGTTGGTGCGAAGCGACGCCCAGAACTCACCCTTGCCGAGGAGTTCGCGATAATTGTCCAGACCGACCCATTCGCCTTGCAGCGTCGGCGTGTAGATGTCGAACAGGCTGAGGTAGATTGCCGAAACCAGCGGGTAGACGATAACCGCGCAGAACACCAGGACGGTGGGCGCAATCAACATCATACCCAGAGTGGCGTAATGCCGCTCCAGCTTTGTCTGCTTAATTTTGGTCATAAGGTTTCTCATGAGCGCGTGGCGGTGAAATCACCGCCACGCGAGTTGCGATCTCAGCCCTTCATGATGGCTTCGATGGTCTTTGATGTCTCGCCCAGAACGACATCGGCATCTTCGCCATTGAGCACGACGCGCTGGACCAGATCGGCAATCACGCCGCTTCCGACAACCTCGCCACCCTTGTCGTTGGACTTGTGCGCTTCCGATTCATAGCCGAGATTGTAGCCGCCCGCCGCAGCGGAGGCCATCAGGTCGACTTCGGACTCGTAGTTCTTGATGATCGGGTTGTCGAGGTACATGGGGTTGGTGCTGATCGACTTGAGCACCGGCAACACGTGGCCCGGAGCCGCATGCAGCTGCTTGATGTAGCCTTCCGGGTTGAACAGGAAGGCGGCAAACATCTTGGCCGCATCCTTGTGCTTCGACTGCGCCGGAATGAACACGCTGGGGAAGTCGTTGAAGGTCCAGGGCGCGACATCTTTCGAGATCGTCGGATAGGTCACGCAGGTGACGGAGTCCGCGATGCCCGGGTTCTGCGCATTGACGTTGGCCAAAACGCGCCCTGCGTAGATGCCGGTGGCCGTCGCCCCACTGACGAATGCGGTCAGGCTCTCGCCCCAGCTGTAGTTGGTGGCGCCGGGAGGGCACAGTTCACGCATGGAGGCATAGAAGTCCAGTGCGGCGCGGGTGGCTTCACTGTCGATGTCGACTTCAAGATCCGGCGTAAAGACCTGACCGCCAGCCTGATGGATGACGCCGATAAAGATCAGCGAGGTCATGGAATTGCGGCCGTAAGGCAGCGGTGCGCCGTAGACGCCGCCACCTTGCATGGCCTGGCAGGCCGCGCGCAGTTCGTCCCAGGTTTCGGGGGCCTTGTCCACGCCGGCGGCCTCCATCAGGTCCTTTCGGAGCCAGAGCATGTTGGCGGCAGTGTTGCCGATTCCGGTGCCGATATACTTGCCGTCCGCAGCCTTGAAGACGTCATTGGCCCCTGAATAGTAGTCATCAGGCCCGATAGCCTCGATGACATCGTCAAACGGCTCGACCAGACCGTTGGCATAGTAGCTCGCAACCGCAAAGGACGGCAGGTGGGTGACCACGTCCGGCACTTCACCGCTCGAGAACGCGGCGGCAAGCTGCGGCGCATAGCCCTCATCCGAAGTTGTCTCGAAAACAACCTTGATGCCCGGATGCATGGCTTCGAATTGCTCGATCTGGAACTTGTAGGCCGCGACCTGATCGGGCGAGCCCTGCGGCGACCACCAGCGCAAGGTCACATCTTCCGCCCAGGCCCGCACCGGAAGCGTCGCCAGAACGGTCGAAGCGGCCAGACCCTTCAGCGCGCCACGGCGTGTCACATTGAATTTTCCATTCCCCGGATTGCTCATTATCGTCTCCCTTGGTTGGTAATTTTGTTCACATACCGTACTCTTGTGCGATATAACACCATTTCTGGATTGTGTGGCAAGTGTTGATTTTGAGGTTTTTCCACTGCCTCCCTATATTCGCGTGTGCTAAGGCGTTTTGGAAATTTACAATTGTGCGGGAGAAGCCGACTCATGGCGCAGAATCTCAAACCGGAAGCCAAGCAGGACAGCACTGGCATAGGTCCCAAGTCGGGGCAACGTACAGGCTTGATGACCGCTTCCTCCGATTTCCAGGAGGATTCCGAGAATGGCGGTCTGAATCCGCGAGACTATGTGAGCTCGCTTGCCCGCGGGCTTGAAGTGCTGCGCGCCTTCAACCGCACACGCCGGAAGATGACCCTGTCCGAAGTTGCGGCTGAAACAGGAAACACCAGGGCCGGCGCCCGACGAATTCTCCTCACCCTGGTTCATGAAGGCTATGCGGTTGCCGACGGAAAGCTCTTCGACCTGACGCCGCAGGTTCTCGAACTCGGCTATTCGGTGCTGTCTTCCAAAGGCGCCTGGGACATTGCACGTCCTTTTCTCGATCACCTTTCAGAGGAAATCCGCGAATCGGTCTCGGCGGCGGTGCTGGACAAATTCGAGGTCGTTTACGTCAGCGGCACCCAGTACCACCGGGTGATCTCCGTCGGCATCACCGTGGGCGCCCGTTTTGCAGCTCACTGCACGGCCACGGGGCGTGTGCTGCTTGCCGCACAGCCACCTGAGATGTGGCCAGGCATCCTGCAGAACATTCCGCTGGTTCCCGTGACCGACCGCACCGTTACCGACCGCAACGAATTTCGTAAAATACTGGAGACGGTTCGCGAGAACGGCTGGTCGATCGTTGACCAGGAACTCGAGAAAGGCTTACTGTCTATCGCGGTTCCCCTGCACAATTCCTTTGGCGGTCTCGTTGGCGCAATCAATGTCGGCGCTCCGACCATGCGCATGAGTGCGGAGAACATGGTGGAAACGGTATTGCCCAAGCTGCAGGAGACCGCTGCAACGATCTCGAAGGCGCTCAAGCACTGAACCGGCCCGGCGTGAACGGATCGATATCCAGCGGCGGCTCAGTGCCCAGCGCCAAACAGGCGGCGGCCCGCCCGCACAAGGGACCCAGCGTATAGCCGGCGTCACCGGGTATGGCGAGGATAACTCTCTCGGCACCGGGAACACTGCCCAGTAGCGACTTGCCGTCCAGAGTCGTGTTCATGCCTGCCCAGGTTCTGAGCACCCTGAGCTGGCTGATGGCAGGGACCAGCCTTGCCGCCAGGGCCACATTGCCCAACAGCGATTGCGCCAGAACACCCGGGACATCCTCGTTGCCGCGGCTCTGTGCCTGCCATCCACCGCCAATGACAATCTGACCCGACCCGAATTGCTTGAGCGTTATGGACCGCTCCGCATGCTGAATGAGGTGGTTGATTTGTCCGGCGCCCGCCTCGGTGATGTTCATATGCAGTGGTTCGGCCTTGACGGGCAGGTCCAATCCGAGCCCCAGAGCAAGAGCGCCTACCCCCCAGGCCGCGGCGAGGATCACCTGATCGCAGTCGTGAACACGACCACTGGCGCAGTGCACGGTTACGCGTCCCTCCTGGCTCAGATCGGTCACTTTATCGATCAAGAGTTCGACACCAAGCTCACGGGCGCGGGCGCGCAGGCGGACATTCGCCACCAAGGGGTTCAGCTTGCCTTCATCATGGCAGAGTTCGGCGCCGACGATCTGCTCCCCAAGCCATGGCGCAAGTCGATCCAACTCGCTTCGATCCAGCAAGTCGACATGAAGCCCCTTGCGGGCTTCCCGTGCAGCCTTTTCCTCGAGAAACGCCATCTGCTCGGCGCTTTCGGCCAGCATCAGCCCGCCCTTTCGGACAAGTTCGAACGGTCCGATCTCCCTGTCCAACCGCTCCCACTCCTTCACGGCACTGAGATAAAGCGGCAGCGAGGCTTCCACATTGGGGGCCTGATCCGGAAACAGCCGGATGAAGCGGCTTTGCATCTGGACATGAAGGCTGCCTGCGTTGGCTGTCGATCCGGCATTGATCGCCGCGTCGACAAGCACAACACGTGCGCCTCCTTCGGCTGCGGCGATCGCCGCCGTCAAACCGACGATCCCGCCGCCGACGACAAGGAGATCAGTCGTTGCCATCCAGCATCTCCTGCGCGGCAAGAATGGCAGCAATGCTGACCGGCTTGATCGGCACCCGTGGGGCGTAGAAGCTGCGGTCTTCCACCGGACGATTGTCCCGATCCGCAACCAGACGCGCCGTCACAGGACCGCAATAGCGGCCCTGACACCTGCCCATGCCGGCGCGGGTCGCGCGCTTCACGGTTCCCGCATGCCCCGGCGCAGTGCCGAGCGCCGTGCGAAGCTCGCCGAGCGAAACCTCTTCGCAACGGCACACGACAAGATCGTCGACCTGCTCAGACAGATCCCGCGGTGCGATATCATGCATCGCCCACAGCCGCGCCTGAAACCGGCGATGCGCGGCAAGCCGGGCGTGAAGTTCTTGCAGATCAGGCAACGGCGCGTTGAGGCAATGGGAAGCCGCGGCGAGACCTGCGATGGTTCCCTCGACGCCTGCGGCGGGCGCCCCGCCCAGGCCGGCACAATCGCCTATGGCATAGAGCTGCGGCACGGTTGTCTGCATCGTCAAATCCCGCTGGCACCGAAGATGACCGAAACCTGCATCATAGGTCATCTCCGCTCCGAGCAGCCGCAGGATTTCGTTCTGAGGCTCGAAGCCGTCATTCATGCACACGGCGTCGACCACGTGGTCTATCTGCCTGCCCTGGCCATCCGTGAAACTCGCCTTCAGGCCGTTCTCCACCTCGGCGATCCGGGTCAGGCTGGTCTGATAGGACACCCTGACGCCGCGTTGCCGCAACCCCAGCGACATCGCCAGGCCGCGCGCGGCCAGTCGGGGTCCGGCGGCCGCCATCCTGGCCGCCGTCAGGGGCTGCCGATAGGGAGACCTGGCGGCCTCGGATACCATCACGACATCCGCGCCGCCGCGGGACAATTCCATCGCCACCTGCAGATTGAGCGGACCGGATCCGGCGATGACCACACGCTTGCCCGGCAAGGTCCGATAGCTGCGCCAGAGCGTTTGCGCGGCACCTGTGGTCATCACGCCGGGCAGTGTCCAGCCGGGCACCATGCGCGGACGCTCATATGCCCCAGTGGCCACGATGAGCGTCCGGGGTCTGGCGATCAGCGCTGCGCCCTGGTGCTGGGCCATGACCAGAAGGCCTTCGAAGACGCCCCACACTTCGACTTCCGAGAGGATCTCCACACCGGCTGAGACCGCTGATGCAATCAGCGACGCGCCTTCCTGTTGCTGCTCATCCAGCAAGGGTGCGGCTCCGGCTGCCTGCTTGTAGTATTGGCCTCCCGAAACCTTGCGTTCATCAAGAACGACAACGCTGGCCCCGGATCCGGCGGCTGCGATTGCGGCATTGAGACCGCCTGCCCCGGCGCCGATCACCAGAACGTCCGGCGCAATTTGACGACCTTCCCCAGCCTTTGGTTCCGGCTGCTCGGCCAGTGCGGCAAAAGCGACCTGCGTGGCGACTTGCATTCCATCCTGCGCCGGTGTCATGCAGGCACGCTGGTTGGGCACGCCATTGACGGTCACCAGGCAATCCTGACACACGCCCATGCCGCAAAACATGCCGCGCTTTTCCGCCTTGGCGGTAATGCGGAAGGGGCGATGGCCGGATTCCGTCAGCGCTGCCGCCACCGACTGTCCGGGGCGCAGAGCAACCGGGCGACCATCGAAGGTGAAGCCCGCGGGTTGATCAGACATCGGCATCTCCCAGCAGTTGGTCACGAACGGCCACAAGCCGCGCAACAGCCTTTACACGCCATGCCGCCCGTTTCGGAAGGGCCTGCTCGGAAACAACTGCGCGACGTTCCGTTTCAACGCGCGACACCAGCTCCGCACTCCAGTCGCAACCGGTTTCACCACGCGCTTGCCCCATCGCCCGGTAGGCCGGCCCCATCCGCGCGGCGTGGGCCCTGATGCCGCCAGGTGTGTTGAGTTCCGCCGTTTCGAACGGGCCGGAGAGTGCCCACCTGGGGCCCAGACCGAGCCGCATGACCGCATCGAGATCGTCAGTGCCGACGACCCCTTCGTCGACCAGGCGATAGGCCTCGCGCAGCACAGCCCCCTGAAGCCGGTTGAGCACGAAGCCTTCGATCTCGTGGCCGAGCCGGACGGCGCGAAAGCCCGCCCGATCGAAGAGATGCGCAGCCTTGTCCATGGTCTCCGGAGACGTCGCAGGCGCCGGGCACAATTCGATCAGGCGAAGAATTGCCGGCGGGTTGACCGGATGTGCCACCAGGCAGCGTGCCTGATCGGCGGCACGAGGCAGGATGCGCGACATCGGAATTGCCGATGACGCAGTGGCGAGGACTGCATCCGGTGATGCTTGCTCGAGCAGATCCGCGAAAATTGCCTGCTTGGCCTCCAGGCGCTCCGGACCGGCCTCGATTACCAGATCGGCCACCTCCAAGGCGCTGCCGGGGCTGCCAACCACATTCAGTTTGCCGCCTCCGCCGCGTTCCAGACCGGCCAGAGCCATCGCAGCATGCTGGGCATGAACGGCCTGCGCCGCAGCGTTTCGCCGTTCTGCATCAGGGTCGCAGATGGTGACTTCGATGCCGGCGTCCTGGAAAACGGCTGCAAAGGAAACGCCGATTGACCCGGCGCCCAGAACGACAAGATGGCCTGCTTTCTCCATGACTCTTCATTTCTTGCATTTAGAGTTCACATAACGCACAAATGTACGAAACACCTATATGACGACGATACGGGACGCGCAACATGCCAAACACGCACAGCCTCAGAGGCCGCACCGCGGTCGTGACCGGCGGGAGCCGCGGCCTGGGGCGCGCAATCGCCCGCAAGCTCGCCGATGCCGGATCAGCCATCGCCATCCTCGACCTGCCGGAAGCCTTGGAAAAGGCCGAACTTCCATCGGACTGGAAAACATTCGGTATCGATTTTTCCAATCCGGAATGCGGTCAGGCACTGGAAGTGATCGCAGGCGAAATCGGTGAGGTCGATATCGTCGTCGCCAATGCCGGTGTGGTCCCGCCCTGGCGCGGCATGCGTCAGCTTGACGCGGTCGAGTGGCAGTCGGTCATGACCATCAATGTCTGGGGTGTTGCGGCTACGCTTGGCGCTTTCGCTTCCGCGCTCGCACACTCGGAACACGGCAGCGCCGTGGTTATGGCATCCATCAATGGCTACAAGGCGCATGCGAAGCAAGTTCTTTACACGGCTTCCAAGCATGCCGTTCTGGGGGTGATGCGAGCCGCCGCACTGGACATGGGCGCTGACGGAACCCGGGTGAATGCAATAGCCCCGGGTCCGATCGCCACGGACGCCCTGATGGCGAGAATCGAAAGCCGGCACAGAAGCGGCGGCCCCTCGCCCGAAGAGGCTTTGGCGATGCTCGCGGCCGAAACGGCAACTGGCCGCATGGCCACCGAGGATGATGTGGCCGAGGTGGCCTTGTGGCTGGCCTCGGACGCCGCCGGCGGGATCACGGGCACCATGGTGCCCGTGGAGTCCGGCCTCGGTTGATCAACCCAGCGGGTTCCAGCCATGGCTGGCAAGGATTGCGTGGCTGGCGCGAATATCCGCGTCCGGGTCGGCGTTCTCATCCAGAGCATCGGTGATGATTTCCATGACGGTCACGCCCTGATAGCCGATATCCTGGAGGGCCTTGAATGTCGGACCCGGATCGACAATTCCGGTGCCCAGCCGCTCGTGCTTGAACTCTTCCGCCCCTGAATCCGAGATGTGAACGTTCTTGAGCATGTCGCCCAGCATGTGGATCGCGGCAACCGGGTCCTCCTTGATGAAAACCGAATTGCAGATGTCGAAATTGATCCCAACGGAAGGATCGATCATCTCGGCTGTTTCCTTCATGTCTTTCGCGGTGGGGAGGAAAGTGAAGGGGACGTTTTCAAGAAGCAGGTTCACGCCCGTGCCGCTGGCATGGTCCACCAGCTTCTTCATTCCTTCGATAAACCAGTCCACCATCCATTTCGTTGGCGGATTGATCAGGCTGTTGACCGGTCCGGGAATGGCCACAAGGTAAGGACACTTCCATTCCGCCGCGAGGTCGATGGCTTCCCGGTACCGGTCAAGCGTATACTCGCGCATCAACTTGTCGACACCATTGGGGTTGTTGTCGAGCAGCGGATAGCAGAACGAGGTGAGACTGCAGCCCTCACCTTCCAGCCAGTCGCGATAGGATCGCCGTTCGGCGGCATCCATCTCGCGCGGCCAGCAGTGGGGAGGAAAGATCATCATCTCAAACTTGTCGTAACCCAGACCGCGCAGGTGCTTCAGCGCGTCGAGGCCGCTATGGGAATAGAGGAAGGGAAAAGTGCTGGCTGCAACTTCGGTACCGGGCATAAATTTTTCCTTTTCGCTTGTCAGGTCTCACCCAACATGTTCATTTGCGCACAAATGTTACTATACCGCACGAAACGCATCATTCAACTCGAATTCCGGGAGCCTCATGTCCAGTCTGCTCTTTTCTCCGCTCACCATCGGCAAGCTCGGACTTGCCAACCGAATTGTCGTCGCGCCGATGTGCCAGTACATGGCCAAGGACGGGGTCCCGGGGGACTGGCATCTGGTCCATCTGGGCCAGTTTGCGCAGTCCGGTCCGGGGTTGGTCCTGGTTGAAGCCACGGGCGTCGAAGCCGAGGGGCGCATAACCCCGGACTGCACCGGGCTTTATTCGGACGCCTCGGAAACGGCCTTCGCCCGTATCATCGAGTTCTGCCGCTCGGTCGGTGAGAGCAAGATCGGCATTCAGCTCAGCCATGCCGGGCGCAAGGGCAGCACGCGCAAACCCTGGGAGGATGCAGGCCAGATCGTTCTCGCGGACGGTGGCTGGAGAACCAGCGCACCGTCCGGGGACCCCTATCTTGAGGGATGGGAGCCGCCGGCCGCGATCGATAATGACGGTCTTGCGCGGATCAAGGCGGCCTTTGTTGACGCGGCCCAAAGAGCAGCACGTGCCGGTTTCGATCTCATCGAGGTGCATGCGGCACATGGCTATCTCCTGCACCAGTTTCTCTCACCCATCAGCAACCGGCGCGAGGATGCCTATGGCGGCTCGCTGGAGAACCGCATGCGGTTCCCCCTCGAGGTGTTCGAGGCGGTGCGACAGGCCTTTCCCGCAGACCGGCCGGTCATCTTGAGACTGTCGGCAACGGACTGGATCGAAGGCGGTTGGGATCTGATGCAATCGATCGAATTTGCAAAGGCACTGAAGACCGCCGGATGTGACATGATCCATGTGAGCTCCGGCGGGCTTGATCAGCGACAGAAAATCGTCGCCGGCCCCGGCTATCAGGTCCACTTTTCCGGTGAGATCAAACGGCAGGCCGAAATTGCAACGCTGGCGGTCGGACAGATCACCGAGCCGGTGCAGGCGGAAACCATTCTCATGAGCGGACAGGCCGATGCCGTGGCTTTGGCCCGTGGAATGCTCTGGGATCCGCGCTGGGTCTGGCACGCCGCCAAGGAACTGGGCGCCGAAATTCAGCTTCCTGCCCCCTATTCCCGCTGCAACCCGGCGATGCGCGGCAAGCCATTCATCACCAGGAGCTAGCAATGTCGCACAACCTTCAGGGAAAAACGGTCATTGTCACGGGCGCCTCCAAGGGCATCGGAGCTGCAACTGCCAAGGCAATGGTTGAGGCCGGGGCGAATGTGATCGCCCATTACGGCGGCGATCGCGCAGGGGCGGAAGCCGCACTCGCAGCGGCAAGGCCCGGCCAGGCGCACCTCTTGCAGGCCGACTTCGGCGACATGAAACAGGTCGACCGGTTCTGGAGCGAAGCGGCGGGAATCTGTGAAAAGATCGACGTGCTTATCAACAATGCAGGCATCATGCGCCAATCCGGCGGCATTGCCGACCCGATCGAGGAATGGGACAAGGTCTGGCAGGAGGCGATGGCAGTCAATGTCCATGCTCCGGCGCGGCTGATGCGCTTTGCGGTTCAATCCTGGCTCGACGCTGGCTGCAGCGGGTCGATCATCGGTATCGGAAGCTGGGTAAGCACCCGAGGGTCTTCGAATCCGGGCGCGATTGCCTATGCAGCCTCAAAGGCTGCGATTGCCGCCGCCACAAAAACCGTCGCCCGCAACCACGCCGCTGACGGAATTCTGGCCTACGTGATTGCGCCGGGCGTCGTGCGCACACGCATGTCGGAAGAATCGGCGGCCCGGACCGGAGGCGAAGCCGCCGTAACCGCCAACCTGCCCATGGGGGAATGGGTCCCGCCGGAAGAAATCGCTGATCTGGCGGTCTATCTGGCGCATGGCCGTGCCCGTCATCTCACCGGCAGCACCATCGACATCAACGGTGCGGCCTATATCCGATGACAATGCCCGCGCCTTTGTCGCGCGGGCATTGCGCACCCTTTCCCCGTGACAGAAAACGCCCGCTACCCGGTGGCCTGCGACGGAGACGAACCGGCCTCGATCCGGTCCACGATCGTCTCAAGCTCGGCCATAAGCGGTACCATCTTCGCCACCCGGTCGGCTCCTTCCTTTCCGAGAGAGGCGAAGGTCGTGATCGGAGCACGCACATCGCCGACCGGGTAACCGGCCGCCGCAGCCAGGGCCTTGGAGTAACACTGGTGACCGTAAAGCGGATGACCCTCGGTGATGATGGCATCGAATTTCTTGATCACACTCTGCACGGCCCAGACATCGTCCCAACGCCCCTGTTCTGCCCATTCGACGAATTTGACCGAAGCTCTGGGAATGTAGTTGCCATACGGGTTGACGTAACCGGTGGCGCCCATCTTGTAGCTTTCGAGCACACGCTGCCCCGCCCAGACATTCATCACACCCTCGGTGGCGACGATGATGTCATGGACGCGCGCCGTATCCTGGCTGGCTTCCTTGATGTAGCGGATCTGGCTGAACGCCTTGGTCAACCGGGCAACCAACGACGCGGGCATATCGACATTGGAGGTGAACGGGTTGTTGTAGAGCATGATCGGAAGGTTTTGCGCTTCACATATCGCCTTGTAGTAGTTGAAGATTTCGTCTTCGGTCGGGGTGTAGTAGTAGGGCGGAATGATCATCAGCCCATCGGCGCCAAGCGCCTCGGCTTCCTTCGAATAACGCACGGCGTTCGGGGTGTAGGCGTTCATTGTGCCAACCATCACCTTCATCCGGCCGTTGACGTATTTGACGGTTGCCTCGACAAACGCGCTGCGTTCGTCGTCGGTGATCGTCAGGAATTCGCCGGTGGTGCCGAGAATGATGATGCCGGGCACGCCGCAGGAGACCTGCCAGTCGAGAAAGCGCTCCCATGCCTGATAGTCGATTGCTTCTCCACCCGGCGTGAAAGGCGTGATCGTGACGGTAAAGCTGCCGGAAAAAGTCGTCGTCATTGGATGGTCCTTATGAGTGCCCGGAGAACCCGGGCTGGGTTGAAGGTTGGATATGAAAACTGATGTTCTTGTGATCGGGGGCGGCATCGCGGGAGCGGCCACCGCCTACTACCTTGCCACCGAAGGCGTCGATGTGACGCTGGTGGAGGCCGCAGATCTGAATACCCAGGCTTCGGGCGCGAACGCCGGGTCCATTCACGTGCAAATCCAGCATCCGGAATTTGTCGGCCTGGGGCCGGAATGGGCGCGCGCCTATGGCCCGACGCTTCGGCTTCTGATCGAATCGCAGCGGATGTGGCTCGATCTGAGCGCGGAACTGGAAGTCGATCTCGACGTCAGCCTGGCTGGCGGGTTGCTCATCGCCACGACCCCGGAGCAGATGCGGCAGATCGAGGCAAAGGCCGAGATCGAGCGCGGTTTCGGTGTTCCCATCGAGATCCTCGACCGCGGGAGTCTGGAGAAACTCGCGCCCTATCTTGCGGGCAACGTGATCGGCGCCGGGTTCTGCCCCATCGAGGGAAAGGCCAATCCGCTGAAAGCCACCCCGGCTTTTGCGGCAGCGGCGGAGCGCCGGGGCGCGTCCCTGCTGACGCATACCCGCATTCTCGGGCTTGAAAGCACAGGCGACGGATACCGTGTGACGACCGGCGCCGGAACGATCGACGCACGGAGGATCGTCAATGCCGCGGGTGCCGCAGCCGCCGATATCGCGGCCATGCTCGGGATCGAGATTGACCTGCAGGGCGTTCCCCTGCAGGTCACGGTCACCGAACCGGTGGCGCCGCTGATCCCGCATCTTGTTTATTCCGCGGCCGGCAAACTGTCTCTCAAGCAGGCGCAAAACGGAAGCTGTCTGATTGGCGGCGGATGGCATGCACGACGCCTTGCCGACGGCAGGCTTGTAACGAACCCGGCTCATCTGACAGGCAACATGACCAATGCGGCCAACCTGGTCCCGGCGCTCGGGCAGGCCCGCGCTGTCCGAAGCTGGACTGCCACCGTCAACGGAACGGATGACTGGAGGCCAATCATTGGCGAGGTGCCGGGCCATAAGGGTTTCTTTCTTTCGCTGTTTCCCTGGGTGGGCTTCTCGGCGGGCCCGATCACCGCAAGGCTCACGGCCGACATGATTCTCGGCCGTAAGCCGCGGATGTCGCTCGAGGGTGTTTCGGCGCTTTTCTAGGCGCCGGAACACACTCCCATCGCCAACACCCGTCAGGCTGAGCCGCTGCTGGCCCTTGCATCGCCGGCACGCTTGCGCTGCCACGCACGCCAGGTCATGGCCCAGGCGTCCGGATCCTCGAAGACACTGCCGTCCACCTGGGCGATTGCCTGCCTGTGGGGCGCCGACTTGACCAGATCGGGTGTCTCTCTGGCTTCCTGGACGATTTGGGCCAAGACCCCGATCCATTGGTCGATATCCTGCTTGGACCACAATTCCCCGGCTTCCGGCGTGAACGGTTCGGCGACGATCCAGGGCTCGTGGCTCATCCACCACGGATCGATGCCGTAATCGGCCATGCGGTTGGCGAAATCGGCAGTGCCGACGCCGGTTTCCTCGGCCAACGGACCGAGCGACCAGCGGGTCATCTCCATTCGACGCTTGTGGATGTCGGGATTGGAAATCTCGATACCGGAAATCTCACCGAGCTTCTTGTCCATGTAGTTGTTGGCCACGACAGAGATGTCGGATGCCATCGCGATGCCCTCAGCGCCCATCGCTCGGGCCCATGCATAGGCCTTCACGACCTGGGGCACATTGCCCCAGAATTCGCGGATCTTGCCGAGTGATTTCGGACGATCATTGTCGAGACGATAGGTGTCGCCCTGCTTCACCACCACCGGCGCCGGCAGATAGGGAGCAAGTTCGTCGGAGCAGCCAAAGGCGCCGACAGCCGGGCCGCCTCCGCCCTTGGGGGCGCCAAAGGTCTTGTGCAGCATGAACATGCAGGCGTCGAAACCGAGTTCACGGGCGGACAGCTTGCTCATCACGCCATTGAAGTTGGCGTGATCGTAGAAGCACAGGGCGCCGGCCTCCTTGGCCAGACGCACCCATTCCTTGATCTCCGGGTTGTAGATGCCCATGTCGTCGGGATTGTTGATCATGAGTAGCGCGGTCTTCGGACCGATCGCGGCTTTCAGCGCCTCAAGCGAAGGGTAGCCGTTTTCCTCGAGCGGCAGATTGACCACGGTGAAGCCGGCGGCTGCGGCCGTTGCTGGATTGCAGGGATGCGCCTGGATCGAGGTCACCATCTCGGTGCGCTGTCCCAGCTCTCCCCGATCTGCCCAGTAGGCGCGCGCGAGAGCCGCCATGGTATAGGCCGCGTCCGCGCCGCCGCCGGCCTGGAACACGAACTGGTCCATTCCCGAGAGATTTTGCAGGATTCCATCGAAATCATGGATGATTTCGAGAACACCCTGCAAGGTGTCGGGGTGTTGATAGGGGTGAACCTCGGCCAGTTCCGGCCGTAGGGTCGCGGCTTCCGCGGTCTTTGAATTGTACTTCATCGTACAGGTTCCGAACAGGCTGACCCCCATCATGCCGAGCGTCATCTGGGAAAGGTGCAGATAATGGCGCTGCGCCTCGAACTCGGTGATTTCAGGAAGTTCGGGCCTGTCCTTGCGCCGCATCGCCGCGGGGATCTCGGGCACCTCCAGCTCTGGCTCGGGCGCTGGAAACAATTGTCCGCGGGCGCCGGGGCGTCCCAGTTCCATGACCACTGGCTCATCCCAGCGGGCAGCCTGATAGTTGGGCAGTTTCATTGGCAAATCTCCTTGACTGCATCGGCAAGACGGCGGATGTCGGCAGCGCTGTGGACTTCCGTCACACAGTAGAGCGCCGCCTGTCCCAGCCCGTGCCCCTCGTCTGAAATGTCCTTTCCGCCAAAGATGCCGCGCGCCCTGAGGGCGTCGTTGACGGCTTCGACGGTCTTTCCGGTGTCATCGAAATTGACGACGAACTCCTTGAAGCCGGTCTCGGGCCAGACCGCTTTCACACCCGGGATCTCGTTGAGCAATTTGGCCGCATAACGGGCCCGCGACAGGATCAGGCTACCGACTTCGCGGAACCCTTCTGGCCCAAGCAGGCTCATGTAGACCGCTCCGGCAATGGCCCAGAGATAGGTGGAGTTGCCGGTCCAGTCCTTGCCGTGCTCGCGCGAGCCATAGGAGTTCTGGTGTGCGGCGGCGAGGCCGAAACCCACCTGGCCGGGTTCGGCGGTGGGCGCGATGGAAACAAGGAACCCGTTGTATTCGCGAACATAGCGCTCTTCGTCGCGGGAGGCGATGAACCCGCCGGCGCCGCCCCCGCAATGCATGTGCACACCGAGAGGCTGAACCGGACCGGTGACGATGTCGGCGCCGTAATCACCCGGCGCCATCATCACTCCCAGGCTGATGGGATCCACGCCGACAATCGTTTCCGCGCCGGCTTCCCGTGCGAGCCGGGATATTTCGGCAGCACCGGTCTCGATCGTTCCGAGATAGGCGGGATTCTCGAAATAGACGGCTGCGACATCCGGGCCCAGTTTCGATTTCAGATCATTGATCGATAAGCGTCCGCTGGTCGGATCGGACGCGACGGTGACAACCTCGATATGGCTCTCCATTTCGGTGGGCTGGCAATAGGTTCTGATTACAGAAAGTCGCTCGGGATCGGACAGGGTCGGAAGCAGGACCTTGCGACGGCCCGTCAGCCTGGCCGCCATCCGGATGGCATGGCCTGTGGCGCAGCCCCAGGAATAGACCGGCAATTGCACCACATCGAGATTGAGCAATGCACCGAGCTGGCTCGAGAACTCGAACCAGGCCTGATTGCGGCCGTGGTCCGACTGGTAGGAACCCCAGACATTCGTGGCAAACTCGGTGCGTCCAACAATCTCGTCGACGATGGCGGGGACATGGTGCTGCCAGACGCCGGCACCGAGAAAGCTCAGATTGGTCTCGCAATCCTCGTTCTTGCGCAGCTTCGAGACGAGATCGCGCTTCAGTTCCATTTCCGAGTTCAGGGCGGGCGGCAGATCCAGCGGCGTCTTGCGATAGTGGTCCGCGGGAATCTGCTCGAAAACGGCGGACACATCCTTCACCCCGATTTCGTCGAGCATCTGCTGCAGCGCTCCCGGCGCCGATAGAGCCATCCATGGATGGGCACGCTGTTGACTGGTCATGGATATTTCACCTCATCTGCTATTTGCGCACAAAGGTTCGCACAACGCACGAACTGTTTCAACTCGCAACGACACGCATCATCATGAATCTGCCCTTGTCGGTCTGCACGCGGATGAACCCGGCCAGTTCCTGATCAAGGCCCGGATCGCCGGTATCGACGAACAACACCGGCGCAGACAGGGAAGACAGCTTGTCTTCAGTTGCCAGAACGCGGAGCCCATCCCGCCCGGCGCGGCGAATGACATCAGCGCTGATCTGCTGGTTGCCGCGGCCCAGCAGGAAGCCCTGCTGACCGGTGACGCCGAGCACAATGCGCACCGGCCGCTCATCCAGCAAAGCCTCGATCATGGCCGCAGTGGCGTCCTTGCCGAGACACTGCCCATCCCGGAAGACGTCCACACCGAGCAGCGTCGGCGCCTGACCGAGAGCACGAGCGAAAGCCCCGGCGCTGGTGCCGGGGCCAATGATGTAGAGAGCGCCGGGCTCGCAGGCCCTCGCACATTCGTGGGCGGCAGCCGCGAGGGCCGATGCCGAATCACGACGGGGGCCGCCCTTGGCTGCCTGCATCCGGTTTGCCACCACCGGAACGCGCGCAAGGCCATATAGACGCGGCGCAAGGCGTCCGGCGCGCAGGGCCACTTCATCAATGTCCATGACTTCCGCATCCTCCTTCCAGCCGACCCTGCCATTGCCTTCGACAAGATCAGCAAGAATGTGGCCGGCGCTCTCCGGTGACACCGCGAAGACACCCGAATGCATTTTTACCCCGCAGGGTATCCCGAGCATGCCCGCCTCTGATGAAATGGCTCCGGCCGCATCGCGGGCGGTCCCATCCCCGCCAGCGAAAACCAGAATATCGACGTCGCCCAACGCATCGATCGCCTGACGGGTGTCCCGCGCGGTGCCGGTCATCAGCTCCGGGGTCACCACATCGACATCGAGTTCGAGCCCCTCTGCCCAGTCCCCGCCAAGGCTTCCAGCCGCGATGCTGATCCTGGCACCGGGGCATCTTTTCGCAAGGATTGCCAAAGCCCTCCGCGCCCGCGGGCCGGACTGGGCCACAGCCCCCCGGCGCTTGGCTTCGGCGACGGCATCGGGACCGTCCGTCCCCTTGAGACCAACGGCGCCTCCCATGCCCGCAATCGGATTGACAGTCACGCCGATTCGCATGTTTCGCCGTCACAATGCCACATCACAAGCATCCCAAAATTCGCACAGATGTTTCCTGTTGGAGAAGATTTTTCGCCAGTGGCCATTCAATGCCGAAATTCCGATCATCACAATACCGATAATCGTACTTTTGTTTACAATACGCACTTTTTGGCTTGACGCAGCGCCACCATGGGGCACCATTCTGGAACAGGCGCTCAAACGCGCCCGCAACCGACACGGCACTGGGGAGCCTCATGATCAAGTTCTTCTACAACGGCGCGCCAAATCCCTTGAAAGTTGCCCTCTTTCTCGAGGAAGCCGGGGTTCCCTATGAAGCCGTGCCGGTGGACACGAAACGTGGCGATCAGCACACCGACAGTTTTCGGGCAATCAATCCGAATTCCAAGGTACCTGCAATCCTCGATGGCGACACGGCAATCTTCGACAGCAACGCGATCCTGCTCTACCTGGCCGAGAAGACCGGTCAGTTCCTGACAAGCGAACCGGAGAAAAACCGCGGACAGCTGCTTTCATGGCTGATGTTTGTCGCCTCCGGTGTCGGCCCCTATTCGGGCCAGGCGGTTCACTTCCGCCATTTCGCACCAGGTGAAAACCCCTATGCGCGCGATCGGTATGCGCATGAGGCCCGACGGCACTGGCAGATCGTTGAAGACCGGCTGACACTTGCCCCCTACATGCTGGGTCAGGACTACTCGATCGTCGACATGTCCGTATGGGGATGGGCAAGCCGCATCCCCTTCATGATGGGGGACGATGCCATGACGAACTACCCCTCGATCGCCCGGCTTATGAAGGAGATCGATGCGCGTCCTGCGGCCGCCCGCGCAAAAGCTCTGCCTGAAGGCCACGATTTCAAGCAAGCCTTCGATGACGACGCTATCCGCAACCTCTATCCGCACATCCATGCGAGCAGGCAGAACCGGTGACCGGTTCCGATGTCGCAAGCACCTGCAACCTCCGCCAGCTACGGACGCAGGGCCAAAGTGAGTATACCGCATGAACACTCCGCAGCTTCCTCCGGTGGAATGGCCCGAAAGCGCCTGGCGGACTGCCATTTCACATGTGCGAGCGGGACGGCGCATGGCTCCCGCGCGGTGGCCGGACGATGCGCGGTGCGCCCTGGCTTTGTCCTTCGACTGCGATCATGAAACAGCGGAGCTTGGCTCGGGTGGGCAAGCCGTCGGCAGACTTGGGTGGGCCGAATTCGGGCGTCGGGTCGGAGTGCCGCGAATCCTCAACCTGCTTCAACGCTACGATGCCAAGGCCAGCTTCTTCATTCCTGCCGTCGCGGCCCTGATCGATCCGGATGAACCGCGCCGCATCGTCCGTGAAGGGCACGAAGTTGGCGTTCACGGCTGGATACACGAGAACACCTCAACCCTCGATGCGGCTACGGAGAAAGCCATGCTGGTGCGCTCGCGCGACACGCTGGAGCAGATCACCGGGCAGCGGCCGACCGGGCATCGCGCGGCCTATTGGGATTTGAGCGAGAACACCATGCGGCTGGTCGCCGAACTGGGCTTTGCCTATGACAGCTCGATGATGGCCGACGATGACTGCTACGAGTTGGTGCTGAACGGGACGCCGTCCGGACTGTTGGAGATCCCCGTCGATTGGGTCCGCGATGACGCCGTCTATCTTTCCTTCAACAGGGCACCGCCTGCCCGGCCCTACGCTTCACCTGAACAGGTTCGGGACATCTTCATTCGCGAATTCAATGCCGCTTTCGATGATGGCGGACTGTGCCAGTTGGTGATGCACCCCTTCGTGATCGGATACAGATCACGGATCTGGATCCTTGAGGAAGTTCTTCGCCACGCCCGGTCTCGCGGCAAGGTCTGGATCGCCTCACACGACGCAGTCTCGAAGCACGTCCACGCCAGTTGCCCGGCTTGATGAAGCGAAGGCGCAGCAACCGGCCGGCGTCATCCGGCCCTGCAGCTTGTGGCGATCAAGATCAAACCAACCCCTGCGTGCGGCTTGCAGATTTCTGCTGATCTGGTCACCGGAACAGACCGATCGAGCTTTCCACAAATGCCGAGAAACGGGATTGACATGCTCCGGATTCTACAAGAGGCTAAGTTGTCGCACAAATGTTCGTTTAGCGCACAAGTGCGAATTCGCCTGCTACGAAGCACGTAATCAGGATGGCAACACTTGGCCCGAAACGGGCATCCAAATGGGAGACGATGTCACATGCTTAGAAGAACTCTGCTCACCAGCATTGCCGGTCTGGCAATTGCCGCTGCAACGGTTTCCACGGTCCAGGCCCGAAGCCTTGATGACATTCTCGCCGACGGCAAGATCCGCATCGGCATCAACCCGAACTTCCCCAACATGAGCGTGCGCAACAGCGACGGTGAGTGGGAAGGCTTCGACATCGAAATCGGCAAGGCCCTTGCCGATGCCATCGGTGTGGAAGTTGAATGGGTCCCGACGGAAACGCCGCAGCGCGTGCCGTTCCTGGTCTCGGATCGCATCGACATGTCGCTCGGCGCCCTGACCCGCAACACGGAGCGTGCCAAGCTGATCGACTACACCGTTCCGCTGCACACCGAGGTTCTTGCGGTGCTCACGACCGAAGACGTCGAGGGCGACAACTACAAGGATTTCGACCGTGAAGGCATGACGCTTGCGAACATGCGCGGCAACTGGACCGTCGACTGGACCGAAGAAAACATGCCGACAGCGAACATCGAGCTTGTCGACAGTCTCGCCGACACCGTGCGGATGGTCGCCCAGGGCCGGGCCGATGCAATCGTCGAGAATATCGATTTCTACATGGCCTTTACCGAGAACTATCCGGACGTGAAGTGGCGCGTTGTCGAAGAGCCGATCTTTGTCGCGTACTGCGCAATCGGTGTCAGCCAGGGCAATGACAACCTCACCGAAGTGCTCAATATCGCCCTCTACAACCTGCACTCGGAAGGCACCGTCAACGCGACCTGGGAAAAGTTCTACGGAGCTCCCATGCTGCGCGAAGTAACACCGAACCCGTACTTCTGACGCGCTTCTGACGACCGCACCCGTGGCCCTCGAGCCGCGGGTGCCCCCATGGGCGAAAACGGCAAATGAACTACACATTCCAATATGGCGTCGTTTGGCAAAACTTCGGCGAACTGCTTGACGGCGCCATCCTCACATTTCAGCTTGGCGCGGTGTCTTTCGCGGGGGGTGCGCTGATCGGTCTGCTTTGTGCCGCGCTGATCGCCTATGGTCCGTTCATCCTCCGCCTTCCGGTCCATATCTACGTTGTGGCCGTGACGAACACGCCCGCTCTCATCCAGATCTACTTCCTCTATTACGGCCTGCCCGAATTCGGGATCCGCTGGTCGAGCGAGACCTGCCTGCTGATCGGCCTGATATTGAACGCCGGCGCCTACCTGACCATGATCATGCGCGCGGGCTTCCTGTCTGTTCGGCGGACCGAACTTGAAGCGGGGCAGGTCCTCGGACTGTCGGTGGTTCAACAGGTTCGGTACATTATTGTCCCGCACATCGCCAAGTCCATCTATCCAGCAATGGCCAATTTCTTCATCGTCATACTGGTCATGGGAACCTCGGTCGGCGCACTTATCGGCGTTGATGAGCTCACCGGACAAGCGATCAATCTGTCTTCGGTCAACTACCGCTGGCTCGAATATTTCACGGTGATCGCGCTGATGTATGTGGTGCTGACCTTCATCGCCAGCATCGGGCTGGCCCTGTTCGGCCGCTGGGCATTCCGGGTCAAGGCGAGGATTTTCTGATGGACCGCCTGATCGAACAGATCCCGCGCTTCTTTACCGGAAGCAACATGATGCTGCTGGCCGAAGCCGCCTGGATGACCCTGGCCATTACCCTGGTTGGCTGCCTGATCGGCTTCGGCCTCGCTCTCGTTCTTGTGTATCTTCGTCAGACACCCGGGCTTTGGGCCCTCCCGCTCAGAATTGTCTGCGTGACCTATGTCGAGTTCTTCCGCCGCATCCCGTTCCTCGTCATCGTCTATCTGGTTCTTTTCTTCATCCAGGCGCTGACACCGAACGCATCGCTGTTCTCGATTGCCGTCATTGCCATCTGCCTCTACGCGATAGCCTACACGGCGGACATCATTCGCGGCGGTCTCGAGTCCGTGCCCCAGACCCAGGTCGAGGCCGCACGCGCCATGAACCTTTCGCGATTCCAGACAACCTTCATGATCGTTCTGCCGCAGGCGTGGCCGGTGATCATTCCGCCCTCTATCGCCTTTGCCGTGTCGTTCATCAAGGATACCGCGCTTGTCAGCCAGATCGGCGTGTTCGAGCTGACGTTCCGCGGCAAGGAGCTGAACAACCAGGGCTATTCGGGTGTGCTCGTGTTCGGCACGATTGCGCTTTGCTATTTCATTCTTTCCTTCCCACTCACCCTCTTGGGCCAACATCTGGAGAAAAGGCTTGCTACACCTCGGGGTCAACGAAATTCGCGCAAGGTACGGCACCCTTGAAGTTCTTCGCGGCATCAGCATGTCCGTTGAGAAAGGCGAAATCTCTGCACTCGTGGGGCCGTCAGGGTCAGGCAAATCAACCGTCCTGCGTGCGCTGGTCGGATTGACACCGATCACCGGCGGCAACATCGAGATTGCGGGGGACACCATCGACTATCGCAGCGCAAGTTCGGTCCGGGCGGCGCGCGACAAAATGGCCATCGTGTTTCAGCAGTACAACCTGTTCCAGAACATGACCGTGATGGGAAACGTCACGTTTGCGCCGATCAAGATCAAACGACGTCCGGCCGCCGAGGTCGAGGCTCAAGCGAGAAAACTCCTCGATCTCGTGGGATTGGGGGACAAGCATGCCGCTTATCCCGACCAGTTGTCCGGCGGTCAGCAACAGCGCGTCGCAATCGCGCGGGCGCTGGCGCTGGAGCCGAAAATCCTGCTTCTTGACGAGGTGACGTCAGCGCTCGACCCCGAGCTCGTCACCGAAGTGCTCGACACGATCCGGCGGCTTGCGCAGGAAGGAATGACGATGATCCTCGTCAGCCACGAGATGGCCTTTGTCCGGGAAGTCGCCAACAAGGTTGTGTTCATGGATCGCGGGGAAATCATCGAGAGCGGGACGCCGCAAGAGCTTTTCGACAACCCGAAGACGGACAGGGCCCGGGACTTCTTCAGCAAGATCCTCCGGCACTGACCGACCTTCGCGCCATCGAGAACTACGGATTGAAGAGCCAGACACCGCCGCCGGGTGCCCAGGCCGGCTGGCTCCATATGCCCGACGCAATGGGGTGCCTTGAACTCGAGCTGGCCGGAACCTCTGCGTTCGGTGACTGAATTTGCGCACCTTGCGGATCGGGCCTGTCACCGGCCCTCCGTGAGCCAGGATGGAAGTCCCGGTTTTAGGCGGCCGGTCAAGGCGGCTTCAGCGCAATCTTCCAGGCTCCCGAAGCGCATGTTGCGGCCAGTCAGGCCCTTGCCGTAATGAGCGTATTTGCCCGAATTGGTCATGATGACGGCGGCGTCCCTTGGAAAGACCGGTTCGGTTATCGAGCACCAGCACAGATCCGGAAGGACCTGCACGCCTGCTGCCTGAAGTCTGTCAACGATGCCCCCGGCCTGCATGCCGGCCAGCGTGTTGCGGCCAACGGTCACGATGGTTCTCAATCCGTCGTGACAGTGTCGGCCGTCAAGGAGTTCGGCGAACCGCCGAGTTTCGGCAAGCGAAGCGTGCGGACTGCCGATGGCGACGAGATCGATCCTGTCGTCGCCGGCATTGAACTCCCGCCAGAGCTGCCTCAGATCGTCGAGCGTGATCTCTAGCAAACCGGCATCGGCAGCCAGCGGCAGATCGCCTTCCGGCGTGTGCCCCCTGACATGTACCATCGGCGCAGCCGATGTCGTTCCGAAGGCAGCGCACAGCGCCTTGAGATCATCAGGCGTCAGAGACAGATGCTCAAGCCCGGTAAGGACCGGGATCCCCGCCGGGGACCTGGCTCCGGCCAGCCAACCCAGCATGGGCCAGAGTGCATCGTCGAAGGCGGCGGGCACAGCCACACGGACTTCGCACACCGGTTTGCGGTTCTCGGCAAGATAGACGCCCGTGTTTGGCGCACGCCCGGTTATCGCAACGAACAGATCGAGATAGTCCGGGTGTTTCTCGGTGCGCGCTCCGAGCACTGAATTGGCATAGATCACCGCATTGGATTCGGACCAGCCGATCGCTTCATCTTCCTCCGGCACATCGTCAAGCAGATAGGGCGCACAGGTGAATGTCGGGCGTGCCCCCATGTTGACATAGGCATCGGCAAGCCGGCTCGCCTTCCCGCCAAATTCGACCGGGACACCCTGGCCCTGCCAGTTTTCGCGGTCCACCGAAATGGCGTTGATGGTGGTGGGAATGACCGTCTTCGCTCCCAGTTCGTCCATCTTCTCGGCAAAATCGAGATTGGCGTCGTGGGCCAGAATGCAGCCATCGATATGAGCCCGCGACACATCTATCAGTTCCTTGGCTCCCTGGGCTGCGGCCATCAGGCAAAGCACTTCCATGGCAAGCTGGCGCGCGGCTCCATCCTTGCCTTCAAGCATGTCCCGGTCCCTCGGGCTGAGTGCGAGCCCCCGGCTTTCCGGGCGCGACAGCTCGATCTGGCGGCCGGAGAAATGCAACGTATCGCCCTTGATCTCCGCTTCCCCGGCCCGGGACAATGCCTCGTAGATTTCGGCCGGAAGACGCAGGACCGCGATCGGCCGGTCGAACAGACGCGCCGAAATGATCGCCCCGAGCGTGAGAATGTCCTCCGGCTCACGAAACACAAGCGCAGCGGGTGCCTGTCCATTGCGCGCCAACTGAAGCAGGACGCCGCTGCCGCTGCAGGATCCGCGCGAGGTCGGCATCAACACGATCCTGCCTGCAAGGCTCGCCCCATGGTCCGGGTGATGGGTGTCGATGATCACTCCGGTATCGGGATCCACGCCTCCCCAGAAACTCAGCCCTTCGCGGCAGGTCAGCACCCCGCCCCTTGTGTCCTTGTGGACGAGCAGGGTGGCTTCGGTTCCGGCTTTCATCGTCATGACACATCCATTCTTGCCACCCGTCCGCGTTTCTGACCGGCCGCTCACTGTATCCGCATCACCAGGTTGGCTCTGTTAGGGATTTGCCTGGATTTGCGATATGGGGCGAGACACCTCTGGGGATCCCTACGCTCGTATCTGAAATCGCACCTTGCACTGCCTGATGCAAAGCCATTTCGACACTATCAACATCGGTAAGAGGTTGGCGAGCGCCGCAGCAATTGCTTTGGCAGCAACGCACTGCTGAATCTATCTTATTGATCAAATGAAATGAGCATCGCCAGATACATTGAGACTCGCACTCATTGAGTTTGTTGATAAATCTCCTCTGGGGGAATCAATTGCATGGGACTCGTCGCCACAGAAGTTGGGACTCAACGCCGCTTTCGCCACATATGTTGGAACTCGATTGATTGGTATCCTACCCCCGTCAACCAACTGACCGGAAGACCGATGACGTCATCGTCAATTACGTGCACGATGGCGACATGCGCCTTTTGATTGCAAACTGGAGTAGGAACCTTTAAAGAGAAAGTAGCCGAAATAACGCCAATTCTCCCATTTCAATCTAAGAAGAATTTAATATGCTCCAGTTTCCGGTGCGTTATTTTGTAATAATAACAATTCTAATAATAAGCATATTGTTACAATTGAACCCGCTCTCAGGTTTAATATTCATGCTTGTAGGAGGCCCTTTTTGGCCCACTGCACTTGCTCATTTGCTTTTATTAATGGTGATTGTCGATGCATACAACGGAAGGTTACCGAAAGCCTTCATTGCCCTGCCGATCATTGCCTACGCTGGCTATTTCGGCATGTACATCAAAGACAGCATACGGATTTCCCTCCATGAAAGAGCGCTCCAGTCAAAGAATCCTGTGTCTGTGATAAGATTTGATCCCGACATTCATGACCTGATCATTGGACATGCCTATCGTTTCGTCGAACAATATCAAGTTTCAGTTGTTTATTCCAAGAGCCACGGAGACAACCCAGAAGGGTATTTCTCATTTCGGCTACTTGACCAGAAATCCTGCAAAGCCCTAGAGGCCGACAATAAACCAGGCATGAAGCTGATGGGGGTGCAGTCAAGAGACAACAGACGGAATGGCAATTGCATTCTTAGAGCGCAGGAGCGCCCCGTAAAGGAGCACATAACCTTCAAGAGTGAGCCTAACAATTCCTGGGGGAACAAAGGCACCGTCGGTGAGGGCGGCTATGTTTTGGAACATCGTGGGGAAGCTGTTGCCAACTATCGTACGGCATCAGTATATCGCTATTCGTTCCTCCCCCTGCCCATTTTCGGCTGTGGACTAAATGCTGGTATCGGGAGATGGGAATGCGATGCTGGGTTCTGGCGCACCATCCAGGGTCTAGACACACGCCCGGCTGGCGCTCCCGACGAACTCGGCAATGATCCAGTAGCGATTATGCTTGGGATACCACTTCGTCAAATTCAATCGGGAGACAAGGACAGCCTTCGCAAGGAACGGCTGCTGCGATAGGAAGAAGTCCATCACGCTCAAGAGTTCTGAGTCCCAACTTATGAGGCGATGAGTCCCAAAAACGTGGCGATTGTCCCAACGTATGTGGCGACGGACATGAAAATGGCGCGCCCGAAAGGATTCGAACCTCTGACCCCCAGATTCGTAGGCTAAGGTCAGTATTTCTAACCTTTTGAATTTATTTGATTAAATAGATCACTTATGCACACTTATGCAAAACAGTTGTCAGGGAATATCCCTGTGTGTTAGTTATAGCGTCATTCGCTTCCTGAGAAAAGGCTAAAATTATGGCGTCCAAGCGCGAGATTGAGACAAAATCTGGCACGACAACAGTGTGGGTGAGCTACTACACGAACTCCGAAGGGAAGCGCACCAGCCGGTCGTTCAAGACCAAGGCGAAAGCCCTGGCGTTCGAGAAGGTTCATGCGAAGGCTCCCAAGAAGCCCAGGCAGAGGATCGCCAAGGGTCACGAGGCTTTCCAGGACATCGTGGACCTCTATGTCGATGACAGCATCATCGGCAGGGATGGTGGTGAGCCTTGGAGAGCCAACACCCTCAAGGCTGCCCAGCAGCGGATCAAAGTGATCTATCGCTACATCGATCCGGCGACCCCTCTCCGGGTGATCGATCTGTCATTCATGAAGGACATTCGCCGGAGGCTGCAGACGTCAGAGATCGCCCGATCCACCCAGACTGCGATCTGGTCACTCGTGCGCTCGATCTTCAATTACGCCGTCATGGAGGAAGTGATCGCCACAGATCCTACCTACGGCCTCAGAATCCGCCGCAAGAGGACGCACGACGCTGGCGAGGAGAAAGTCGAGGCCTACACGAAGGAAGAGGCGCAATTGCTTGTGCGGGCAGCCTGGGAGCTTTCTACAGCGGACCACGGATCGACCCGCAGATCGTTCGAGGCGAACTGGATACTCGCCCCTCTCCTATTCGAGACCGGCGTTCGCATCAGCGAGGCCCTGGCGCTGGAGTGGAACTCAATCGACCTGGATGAAGGAGTGATCCACATCCGCCAGGCGCTGAGCAAAAATGAAGGGGAAATTCAGTCAGTGAAGGCGACAGCCTCGCATCGAACACTTGTCATCTCGACCGCGTTGTGTGGTAACTTGGAGACGTTCAAGGCCAAGGAGATGCGGTTTCTCTTTGAGACGTCGACCGGCGAGCCTCAGGACTATCGCAACATGCTGCGGTGGTGGCATAGCCTTCAGCGGCGGATCGGCATGGTGCCGGGCGGTTTTCACAAGGCCCGGCACTATTATGCCTCTCGATTGATCGAGGCTGGTGTGGATGCGAAGGTGTTGACCACGAACCTGGGACACTCAGACGTCGCCTTCACGCTCCAGGTCTATGGACACCTCTTCGACGACAGAGACACCCGCGCCCGCAAGCGCGAGCTGGCTGAGGAGCTATCAACCCTCAGCTTCTAGGTTGCCGCTCTCGATCTCCTTCTGGAAGTCTTCCAGGATCTTCTCGACAGCATCCATGTTGCCACTGCACTCACGGATGTACGCCTTCAGTGTCACCACGTAGGCTGCTGCCTCACGTTGAGAGTAAGGCTGCTGTGGCGGCAAGGGGACGCCGTCCGCAGTCGTATCGTCGCCGCACACCAGGAGGCTGTCAGGAACCGATGGTGAGATGACAACGACGTTACGCTCAGTTGTTGCGCAGGCAGACAGTGCCAGAGATAGCGCGACAGAGCACATCGTCGACCGGAATCTGGTTTTCGCTTTCGGGCGCATTCAGCACCTCCTGTAGTTGGTTGGTGTAGATCTCCTGCTCCTGCCGCCAGGCCTTCTGCCGCTCCTCAAGAGCGATCTGGACGCCTTCCAGAAGGGCGATGGTGGTCTGCTTGGATAGGACTTCGTCCTCCAGGCTTGCGATCTCCGAGCGGGCGTTGGAGAGTGCATCCTTGGTGTTCGACAGCCGCCACTGAGAGATGGCGAAAGCTGACGCCAGGGTGACGATGACGATCACCAGCCCGATAGTCAGATACTTGTCGAAGAACCCGGTGATTGACCGGAAGAAATTACCCATAGGTCTTGTCCTCTCTGCTTGGTTCGTCGTCCTCCGGATCTCGTCCGTCTGTCAGCGTCGTTCGCCTACGCCCGCCGTGGCGGAAACCCTTCCCGATGTTGTCGAGGATCTGGGAGCGATCCATTGTGGTCGTGAACAAGAACCCGATGACCAACAGCTCGATGATGCCGAAAGACCCATCGACGGTTCTCTCCGCGATGGGGCCTTCAGCACCGAAGTAATTCATGATGGCGATGAGCGAGGTGAACAGAGCGGTGTTCGTGAAGACAAAGACTGTCCGACGAGTTGCTGCCCTGCGCTGACTTACTCCCGAGCCAGGTAGCGGCTGCTTACCCATCCTTCCATATCTCCTTCGATGATACGGACCCATCCGCCCTTCTCCTCGACTGACTGCACCTTGTCGCCACGGCGCACGCCGCCGATCACCTGCCAGTTCGTGCCGGGACCGGCGCGGACGTTCAGCGAGGAGACATCAACGGTGTACTCGTAGGTTGGGAGCGGTTCGTCGTCGCGCTTCTTACCCAGAAGGTCGACGAAAGAGCGCATCGGGAAGGCAGGACCTGGGTCCGTCTTCCATCCGCGAGTGTCGATTTCTTCGTGGCTGCAAATACCTTCGATGGGATACGACTTGATGAGCGCCTCAGTGATCTTGCGACCGACTGCGAGCTGAGCTTCGGTGTAGACCGGCCAATAGAATTCGCCGCTGCCCACACGAGGGTGCGGGGCGATCACATAGTCGTCGAACTTCTCCATCGAGAGAGTGTTGCCGTAGGCGTCGACCAGGCCCTTCCGCGACTGGCGGAGGTAGCCGATGTTCACGAACTCGATACCAATCGAGTGTGAATTCAGATTGCGGACACCCTTGTAGACGCTCGGCCCGGCGTGCCAGGCCTTCTTGTTGAAAGGCATCATCTGGGTGACCTTGCCGCTGCGGTCGATGACCAGGTGAGCAGACACCTTCGAGGCAGGCGACTTGAAGGTCTGGATCGCGGACGAGCCGGTGTAGCCAGCGGTGTAGTGCATGACGATAAAGCGCGGGCGGATGACACCGCCGCCGTTCGGGCTTTGGATGAAGTCGACGCTCTCGTCAGCGAGCTTGTGGTACTTGATTTCCATAGGATTACTCCAGTCATTATTTTTAACCATTATGCCACAAAAAATGACCGGAGTCTCGATGGCTCACCTAAAATGTCAGATTTTCTTTCCTATAGAGGCGTGAGAAGGAAAACACTGATCCACTGGAAGTAAGCATCCAGGTTCGACCCATCGACCCTGGTGCCCTTGAAACCAAGACGGATCGAGCGTGTGCCACTCGGTACGGTCTCGATCCCGATCCTTCCTGTACCCTGAGGATCAGTTGTCGCCATTGCAGAGATGGTCACCTGGGTACCGATCAGATCACCTGATCCATCTCGGAACTCCAGGTAAATCTCGCCCTGGTCGTTTCCATTGTAACTGGATTGGAAGACGCCAAGATTGACCTCAGCCGATCCGGTGTCGATTGCTGTAGCGTCGGACGATACATCGAGCGGGATGTATGCCTCGGCGGTGGCTTCGTTACCCCATGCGAAGATCGGCTGACTGGTGATCCACGTATCGTAGGTGTCAGAGATGAGCGTCCCGGTGACGTTGACCCAACCCGTCCGAGAGTTCCCATTGTTCCAATATAGGAGCGATGCAGATTTACCGCTGATCGGTTTGATTTCCATGGGGCCGATGTCATCGAAATATTGCGAGATCTCGATGCCTGCAAAGCGGACGCCATACATCCCCCATCGGATCTTCCTCGTCCCCGGTGGGATCGGGCAGGAGGTTGTACGCTCGACGAAATCCGGCTCAGGAAAGTCCTCTCGCGGATAGAACCGGCGAACCAGAAGGGCGTCGGAACCGTCATAGAATTCAAGCGTCGTTCCGCCGTCGTCTGTGTCACTGTCATATCCCATTTGCCAGTGCTTCACTTCGACCAGCCTGTTACCTGCGTCAATCGGGGACTGCTGCCCAGCTGGGACAGTGAATTCCTGGGTTGACCAAGCTTCGTTCTGCCCGCCAACGGCAAAGGCAGCTACACCGGTACGATAGTAAGCCGTCTGGCGTCTGAGGACCCCACGCCGATTGGTCCACCCGCTGACGTCCACCTCCGCGCCGGGGTTTGTGAACGGCAGAGTGGAGGTGGTTTCCGTGGGTGGAGCTGTCAGCCCGGCAGAGATCGAGGCAGCGGATACTCCACCCAGGAGCATAGAGATCGCGATAGACATTATGCCAGCTCCAGATCGCCAGTGACATCCCATTCGTCGGTCGCAACCTTGACCAGTGAAGCTGTGGAGCCTTCCTTGCGGAGCTTCAGCGTCTCCGGCGTGTTGACGGTGACGCCAGATCCTTCAACGATGGTTGTCTGTCCTGCACCAACCTGGCGGATGGTCAGAATGGTTCCGACCGGAAAGGCGACCGAAGAATTCGGCGGGACAGTCAGATCGTTGGCGGATGCATTGTCGATGCGGACATACTTCCCGGCGTCGGCGAGAACCAACGTATAGGAAGCGGTCTGATCGTTGATATCGACATTTGTGACCGGCGCAGATCCTTCGGAAGCCTCTTCAACATTGATTGCTACAGTGATCGTTTCGGAATCCGCCCAGTCGTCCTTGACGATTGTGTCTGAAGCCTGGGTCCAGGTCGAATTGTCGTCGGACCATTCGATGTAGAAGGTCTTTGGTGCCTGGGATTCAGCGGTGCCGCACTTGATTGCCACTTCGCGAACGACCCTCGACTCGCCAAAGTCATATCCGATGTAGTTGTTTGTGGTGGGTGAGAAGCCAACAATAGTCCCCGTTCCATCGAACGCTTCCGCAGCATCGGAACCTCCAGTCAGACCACCATGGAGCGGTGTGCCTCCCGTATTCAGCTCAGCAACACCAACATCTCTACGGAATTCCACATCCATGAGGTTCAGGTAAACACCACTGTTGCCGTCTTCCATGAAGATGCGCCAGTATCGGTGAGAAATGCTGCCCGTCACCGCGCCCGGCTCCCAGCGACCGATGGCGCTATTCCACACAAGAGCCTCGCCGTCAGAAGGTGTCGAGGCAACCAGGACATCGTCCAGCTCGGAGATCTTCGTGATGGTCGGCAGGTAGAGAGGATGCGTGGTCGAGTTGGTCTTGGCTTCTCCGTTGGTCCAGGTGAAGCCGCTGAATTCCCAAGCTTCATACCATGTGGAACCATCGTCAGAGAATTCGACCGTGCCGGAGAGCGGTTGAGAGTCCGTGACAGCATCACTGCAGGTGATCGAGATCGAGGTGATGGCGACCGGCGCGGCGAACTGATAACCGACCCAGTGATCGCTCACCGAGACCTGTCCGCTTTCGCTAACCCAGCGAGTTGATGACAGACCGTCGAATGCTCGTGAAGGGCCACCATTGCCGTCGTTCTGACCGCTGGCAATAGCCGTACCACCCGTCGCGAGCTGCACGCCATTCGGTGAGGACTTCATCGTAAGCTCGGTGACGGTCGCGAAGTTACCGTCGCCGGTCACTGAACCGACCACAACACGCCAGTATGCGTGCGTTGAATTTGGCTGCTTCGAAGGAAGCGACCCAGCGAGACCACTCCAGGCGCTGTTTGATACGATGGTCACCGAAGACCCATCGGTGAAGACGGCGCAGATGGAGTCAGCCGATACGACATTGCTGCCCCCGCCGCTCGCAACAGTGACGCTGTTCACATTGCCGCGATTGTCGAGAACGACCATTCGCTTGGTCGCTGGTACAGTCAAGGTGGATGTCGCTCCAACGTTCTCCAGCTTGAAGATCGCATGGCGGTAGTAATCGAGTGCCGGAAGGGTCAGGTTGCCGTTGTCCATATCGATGGCAACGGAGTCGTTTCCTGCACGCTCCAGGTAGCCCACCATCGCATTGATCGTGGCTTCTTTGGCAGCTTGAGAAGTCGACAGCAGCGGAATGCCGAGGAGAGGTGAATTGGACATATTAGTCTCCGATCAATGAGTATCTGAGGGTCAGTCCGCGAGGGAAACCGAAGCCCACGCTTGCTGACATTTGGTGGATGACGACAGTGATGTCCTCCGAGCTGGAGATCCCTGCGGTCGATAGGGTTGCTTGTGGAATGGTGACCTGACTTGATGTCAGAATATCTGACTTCCATACGTACAGATCGGTGTCATCCGGGTCCCAGGCCTGGGCGTCGTAGGGACCGTCGAGAAGGAAGACGACGTACTCTTCGCTCTCCTCATTCAGCGGGACAGAGCCAGTCCCGCTTTTCAGAGATCCACCGAGGCGCGTCGACCGGGACCACTCAATCGTGATGTCCCCATTCGTCTCGTTGGAACGGCGAACGTCGCCGACCGGAAGAGGACGCTCAGTTCCACCCTTCAGCTGAGAGGTGCGAGCCGCCACAAAAGGCGCAAGAGGATTGCCGGTGTTGATGATGTATTTCTGGAATTGGTTCAGGTAGGTCAGATCTTCCCGACCGAACTGAACGGCGTTCTCGGCATAGATGATCCATTCGCCATTGTAGAGATGGCGATAGGCAGCATCGATAGTGCCGCGATGTCCACGAACCAGGTTCGAGATCGAGATGGTGCCATCGGCGTTCTCGACCACATCCTTGAAGAGGATGATCTCATCATTGATGATGATCAGGTTGTTGGTCGAAGGCCATTCGGCGTCAGGAATAGATTCCCATGTGTAGATCTCTTCATACTGGTTGAAATCGAACGCAGGGCGCAACGTGATGACGGTCTGATCGTCGATCATGTTCCAGCCATTTGCAGGCGGAGGAACGATGCCATCGACATAACCCCAGATCGCATCGACCTGGGCGTATCCCTCGGTCTGCCAGTTGCTGTCCTCAAACTTGGATTGGAGGATGCCAAAATTGTATCCGGGCTTCGTAGCACCGGCAGCCCAATAGAAGCCGAAGTCGTTCGACGAAATCTCGTGAGCATCGGTGAGATACGGCAGATCCCTGACCAGCGGATAGGCGAAGTTGGTCGACGCCGGGTTCTGGGGAACCAAGCCTCGGGGAGCATCCGTCGTGGCGACGTGCTCATAGCTCTGAGCGAGGTTCGCCACACTGTTGATCTCCAGCTCCATATTGGCACCGGTCGTGATGTCAGTGATGCGGCACTCGATCCGGCGACCGTCCTTCATATCGATGGCGACAACGTCCCCTGGGTCCAGCCTGAGATAGTCACGTGGCAGTCTGAATTCCTGCGTGGTGCGTTCCGACCAGGCTGCGTAGAGAATGCGCTTTGCCATAGCCTTGGCGTCTTGCGAGAGGAGCGACATATTGAAGGTCAACTCCAGGTGTTCCCGTGTCGACATGACCGGCAGGGGACCACCAGGGCGCTTGAAATACTGCGAACCGTTCTCGTAGTCGTTCTTCGCGTCGTAGTAGGTGACTGTGACACGCTCTGGCAACTCCAGCTCCTGCTGGATCGTCTCGACGATACGCTCATTGTCGGTACCGATGTCGGCTTCAACGACACCGAGATGCTCCTCAGGGATATCGACGACCGGAGGACCACCACGCGCTTTGAAGATGAGCTGATTGTCGGACTCGGTGCAGTCGAACTGGAAGACGTCAGCCAATTCCTCAAGGAAGTTTCTGGCGGCACCTGGCTGCTCGATCATGTAGCCGATCAGCGGCTCTTGGGTTTCAATCCCATTCGTGCGGATGCGATCCTCAGAGATGCCCACCTCGCCTGCAATGTCGGTCACGATCTCCGCGAGATCCACCTTATGCTGCGTCTTACGATCCTGGTAGACGATGGTTGGCTTGATGACGCCGTCGTCGTCCACAAAGCCGAGCATGGCGTCACGCTCCGACCAGTAATAGCGAGCGCCGGTATATTTCACCGAGCTGTTGTCCGAGTTACCGGCGTGAACTGTGATCTCTTCGAGGCGGAAGTCCACCTTGAAAATCATGTTCTCAGCTTCGATGGTCCAGCCGTTGGTATTCAGGTAGGTGGGCGGAGAGATGAAGCCGCCCATGTAGAGGTTTCCGACCCCATCCCACAGGTCGAATTTCTTCTGCCAAAGCAGCTCGCCGGTCTGATAGTCGAACTTCAGCGCCCAATAATTACCACCTGCCGAGGCGATGACCGCCACGCATTGAGCACCAGCAATGAAGCCCATGTCGAGAACAGACACGAACCCCTCGGAACCGGAAACTTCAGGCCAAGATGCGACCAGCTCCTCTTCCAGCTCCAGGCGTTCGCCGCTGTCAGCCGTGGGCGTATTGAGCGGCATGATCACTTCGGCTGAATAGATGTTGATCTGTCCGGTGCCGCCAATAGCTCCATTGACGAAGAACATCGCACGGTTCGATCCGAGACCACCCTGGCAATGGTGTTCACGGATGCCCGCACATTCGATCTCCCCGACCTTGTTGTAGAACTCGTTGAAGATGTGCATCTTCCCGAAACGCTCATAGACAATCGTGATCGGAGCTGGTTCGCCGACCTCGTCCTGAACAACCAGCGGAAAAGCACCATCAGGGACGAAGATGCCATCCCATGGTGTCCCGAACACGTTGCCGGAAGCTCCCCACGACTTGATGAGACGATTGGATGCAGGGTCCATGAAAATGATTGGACCATAGTTGCCTGCCGCACGCTGAAGCACGACGTCACCCTTCGGCGTCGTCCCGTATTCGAGGAACAGGTCGATATCGTCTTCTGTCCAGGTCCGATATGTATTCATCAGCGGAAGATTGCTGTAGTCGCCCGTCTGACCGTGCGGAGTGGTCTGAGGGAGTATGTCCTTGTATCGGATGCGCTTGGTTTCTGTGCGGCTCTCGATGTCCCAAATTCTCAGCCACCTGTCACCGTCTGTATCCTCGCCCGCGAGATAGAGGTTCTGCCGCGTAGGGTCGAAGAACGGTCGGTTGATGCTGAGAGCATTCCATTCGATCTCAGGCTCGATATTTGTGAAGGTGAGAACCTGCGGCTTGCGGTCCACGCTGGAAACCACCTCGGCAGTGATCGTCGGCACGCGGTTGCCAAAGTCTTCGAGAGCGAAGTCCTGGAACATCAGGTAGCAAAGATCGCGGTACGCCGGGACGTTACCAGCGCCTTCGACGCTTTCCATGAAGGGGTCGGGGAGCTGCTGATCGTCACCGGGGTAAAAGCGCCAGGCGAAACGACCGGACGTGCCTCCGCGTCCCTTCTTTCCACCTGCATTCTTCTGCGTGCGCTTGCCGGTCGACTCTGCCTCGCGGCGAGAGAAACCAGGCCCGACGATATCGGGATCGTCAGGGTTGAGCTTGTTGTAGATCAGGTTGTTGTCAGCCCAGATGCGTAGGACGTCATCCATCGCTCCGGCGCATAGTCCCATCGCGAAATTGGCGTAGTAGGTGTAGACCGGTTCAGCCTTACCCTTCTTCGCCTTCTTCTCGCCCTTGCCTCCGGTCTTCTCCTTACCCTTCTGGGTGATGTATTTCTTCTCTTCGCGGAATTCGGTCGCCCAGAACATGTTGCCGGTGACGCGCATGGTTCCCCACACATAGGGGATGCCGCGCCCGTAGGTCGCAGAGGAAACACGAACGTCATTAAGCTTTCCGACTGGCTTCTTCTTGCCATTCAACAGCATCGATCCGGCGATGGACGCGCCGAGGATCGCTGTCTTGAAGAGAGCGCCGCCGAGGAGTTGTGAGCCGCCGAGTACCGCAAGCTGCATTATGTCAGTCCTTTGTAGCTTCTGATCCCGATGATCAGATCATTCCATTGCGAAAATTGTTGCTCGACAACCTTACGTTCCTTCAGGTTGGCGTTGATGATGCTGAGCCTTCCGTATGTGTCCTTCGACACAATCCCGGTGTGCATCGGGAACACGGTTTGGCGGAGCAGGATGATCATTCCGGGCTTGATGTCTTTGAAGGATCTCGGATCGGTCTGCCCGTAGACCAGCCTGGAGAACATCTCCGGTTCCGGTGAGAAGGAGTATTGAATCGTATCTTCGATCTCCAAACCGCAGTTTCGACCGACGTTGACGAGAAGACCGATGCAGTCGACCCCGAAGCGATCCCTTCCACCCTTCTTGAATTTTACGCCAAGCCACTTTCGAACTTCGTTGTTGATGTCGCTCAGCGTTGTCATCCGATACCTGCCACCTTGAAATACTGACCAGCGCCGGGGACGCGTGGGTGTCCTCTGAAATTGAGGATGTTCTGAAACTTGTTGGCGCACTCAGTCGCCGTCTTGTTGCAGCCGACCGACACCGAAAAGACGTCGCCGACCTGGGGCTGATACGGCAAAGGCAGCGCGAGCTTGAAGGTATTGTTCGGGGTGTCGAACGTCATCACCTCCATGGATCTTCCGGCGTTCTCTCCGGACAGGAAGGTCAGCACGCCCCAATTAAACCAATTGGCGGGAGCACCTGCCAGCGGAGCAGCTACAACCACCTCGGTAGCACTCAGTGACGTCTCAGAGACCTCACTGAGGAATCGATACTTGGGATGGATTGCCTCCCAAGTGACCGTGCCGTCTGTCGTCTCCTCGCCGACCGTGTGGTCCAGAGCAGTGCCGTCGACTGCGGTGTTGCCTGATGTCTTCGCCAGGAATTCCACACCACCAAAGGCAGCGAAACCGGCAGGCACGTTGTCGTTCCGAACAACCACGATATCGAGATCGTCATAAGCGACTGCGGTGCTATCTCCACTCGGATTGGAGTCACAGTTGAACTGCAGGGTGATCCGAGCGGTATTCGGTGGGATCGGTGTCTCCAGGCTGAAGTTTCTCCACCTACGACCGGGTACGGTGTACGGTAGATTCTTCTCGACCGTCGTTCCGGGGATTGCTGGATAAACCGATCCGTTGAAGGACTGGAACGAGATGACGACCCTGCCGTCCGACTTTTCCCAGTAGCCGAAATACTTGCCGGTCAGGCGGATGTTGTAGGTCTCTGCAGCGAGATCGCCGGAGTCCAATTCTAGCTCGGTCGGGAACACGCGGATCGAGGAGTCGTCCTCGCCTCTGAGGATCAGGGCCTCGTCGTATTTGACCGGCGTCATGATAAGATCAGCGCCTTGCCACCTGTCGGAAAGCCATTCATCCGAAGACTGCAGCAGCAGATCCGGATAGTGTCGAGGAGACTCCTGGGTAACGGTGACCGGGAACAGAACCCGATCTCCTTCAGTGTAAGCCTTTCCTCTCTCATGCTCGGGCGGAGTGACGATGATCCCGCACTTGGCGTCCCCGACATCCTGCCTGCATTCATTCAGGTAGGTGTTGCCGATCTTCATGCCCAGGAGATCCACAAGGCCGCGAAGCTCGACAAGGAATGCTCCAGATCCAGTGGTTCTGACCTCTCCGAAGTAGCCGTAACGCAGACGGATGCGTCCCATGGACTCATCTTCGTAGTTGACCAGGAAGACCTCGACCAGGGCGAAGTCGAATGCACCATTCCGCATCTCTTCGTCAGTGATGCCGTCGTCGCGAAGGAAACCGGTGACCTCCATCTCGTCGATGGAGAAATTCGCCGAAGACTTCATCGCCGACTTGTTGAACCCGGCAGCCGAGCGATAGACTTCTCCCTCGAACTGAACGTCACGGTCCAGCTCGGTGTAGAAGAACTTCTGACCGTCCTGTCGCGTGATCGCCCAACATGTCGTGAGAGTTGTCGTATCACCACGGATATGAGCGGCCATGGCTGGCGAAACGGTCTTCATTCGGTATCCTTGACTTCAACAATCGGGATGGACTCCCAGGACTGGTAGTTCCAGAAATCATGCACTGGATCGAACACGTCGACGTCAAATCGAGCATGGACGTGAAATCTACCATAAGGCAGATTAATTGACAACCCCACACCGGGAGCGACAGAAAATGTGACCATCCCGGTTGCATAATCAACCTCGTAGTCCGAGTCTTCGACCAGTGGTGTCCCGTCGACCTGGATTGGATCGAGAGATCCTTCCTCCGGCTTGGTGATGATGCGGTCGTACTGGTAGATGCCAGGATCGTAGCTCTTGATCAGCTGAAATTCAGTCGTGGCCCCATCGCCGATGCCAATGTTCTGATTGAAGATCTCGTAGTCGCCGTGATCCTTGAAGCGGAAGGAATAGGCTCGACCGCGCCTTGCGTAAAAGAAGCTGCGAAGCTCGCTCAGCTGGAGCTTGTCTTTGATGCCGTGAGAGACGTCATACTCCGCCCGCACGTTTGCCCATTCCACGTTTCTGCGCTCCAGGCCAGAGGCCAGAGTGATGACGGTTGTCCGAAACATCGGACCACCCTTAGATCCGTATGAGATCTCTTCGGGGAAGATCACATTGTGAAAGGCCATCAGTTATTTCTCCTACGAGTTCGCTCCTGTGCGGAGCTGAGTTTCTGACTGATCTGACGCTGAGAACGCTTGAAATCGTCAGCGCTCTTCAGACCACTCAGGTTGAGGTTGAAGACGGTCGGTCCTCCGGCACGTGACGACTGGAATTCGGACTGCTGGGAGTTGCCTGAAGGTTCAGACGACGCCATTTCAACAGGGACCTTTCGACCGCGTGTCAGGGGGATGACAGCTTCGTTCGGGTGTAGAACAGAAGGGATGCCCTGCGATCCGTAGGGACCGGTGTTGGCAGTTCCTTCGGCGTAGTGAGGCATGCGGCGGAATGCGACCGGGTCGGTCGAGATCCCACCTTCCTTGAACGAACCGAAGAGTGCGCCGAGGATGCCCATGCCGCCACCGCCACCCATGCCTCCCATTCCGCCCATAGAGCTGAGAAGCTGCATGATCGCGCCGCCGAACTGACCGAGGCCGGGGACCACGGACGACAGAGGTCCGAGGAGGGACATGATGCCGCCACCCATCTGCTGCAGGCCCGGCTGGGCAGCCTGTGCTGTCTGACCAGCCTGGGCAATCGACTGACCGGCCTGCTGGAACCCAGGAGCAGCCTGCTGCGCCTGCTGTCCAGCCTGAGCAACAGCCATACCGGCCTGCTGGTCGGCGATAGCCTTCTGCTGCTTGGTCATTGTCTCAGTCTGAGCGGCAACCTGTTCCTGCTGAGTTGCCGCCTGGGTCTGCTGAGCGGCAGTCTGAGCTGTCTGACCGAGCTGCTGCAGGTTCTGATTTACCTGCTGGATCGAGCTTGTTGTCGTCGGATCGACCTGCACGCCCTGAGCCTGGATACCTGCGGCCTGGATCGAATAATTCGGATCGACCGGCTTCTGACCGGCGACGGTCCCATGGTAATGGACCGACTGACCGGCACCCAGCTTAGGTCCGTCAAGTGCGTTGATCCAGCCGAGGTTCTTCTTGGAAGAGAAGAGTGGGTTGGCGTAATTGAGGTGCCCACCAACCGAGGAGGCCTGACCACCCATTCGCTTCGCCAGATAGTCATCCACGAAGTCGCTCGCCTTCTTCCCGCGACCGGAAAGCAGCATACTGTCCGGAAGATCGGAGACGCTTCTACGTCCTTCCTTCCAAGACACAGGTCCGTTGATGTCGGAGAACTGCTTACGAGCATTCACGACCGAAGTCACAGAATCGCCCCAGCGTCCTGAGACCTTACGGTTCAAGATGGTGTCGGTGATACCGGCAGCTTGGCTGTTGTAGGCGTCACCCTTCAGGTATGCAGCTGCTTCAGTCGCAAGAGTCTTCTTCAGGTCGGTGATTTCTTGAGGAGACAGGGTCAGAACGTTACCATTCGGATTGAATGGCACTGCAGGCATTCCTGAAGAGGCCTGCTGAGCGAGACTTGAAGTTGCGCCACCGGATCTAACCACATCTCCTGGGAACGGTTGCGCTCCGCTTGGAGAGGTCGAGCTGGTAGCCATCTGATCCAGTGCGGCAGCCGCGTTCTGTGCTGCAGTCCCCAGGGACTCAACCTGAGGAGTTGTGCCGACCGTGGTGCTTTCGAGCTGCTTTACAGCCTGGCCGCTCGTTGTTGCTGCATCCCTGAACTGGGTCTGGGCATCCGCCACGGACTGCTGAGAGTTTCCGTACACATCGAGAGTGCCACGCAGCTTCATCGCTGAGTTGTCTAGCGCAGCCAAACCGTCAGCGGTCTTTTGCTCTTCCGCTGTGTTACCAAAGGTGTTCCTACCGCCACGCAGGTCCCAGCCCTGTGCGGTGTTTGCCATCTCGGTTTGACGAGCGTCGTAGATATCACGAGCAGGGGTAGATACAGTCTGCTGGGCAGCCGTCTGCGCTCCTCCGAAGAGGTTACCGAACATTCCCTTGTAGAGCTGGTTGACCCCGATCTTGATGAATTCCTTCAGGATCGATTTTGCAAGAGAGGCGAAGTCGGCCTTGCCGTCAACAACCAGATCGGCGATCTGATCGGACAGTCCTTCCATAGCCTGGACAGCCACCTTGTCGGTCGCGGTTCCAACCTTCTCGATGCCGTCAACCCAGTCTTTGAGAGGACGGTCAGACATCTGCCGCTGTGTCTCGATCAGCTTACGCAGCTCTTTGCTTTGGGCAGCGGTGACGTGAACCCCCTGCTCAGCCAGTTCGTTGATCTTCTGACGATGCTGGACCTCGATCTCGCGGGCGCGGGTCGCCATGTTCTGCAGGCCAATTTCGTCCTTCATCCCGCGAACCATCGCGGCATAAGGATCTGCAGATTCCTGCAGTTTGCGTGCCTGGAATTCGAGACCGGCGTTGTATTGTGCAAGCGTGATGTCACCCGACTGGAGCGCAGCGTTCAGGGCAGCCACTTCTGCCTTGTAGTCAGCGCTCGCCTTCGCAGCGTCCTTCAGTCGCTTAGAGACGGCGTCCTTTCCTCCAGGTCCTTTGTCAGATCCTTTGATCGGATTGATCTGAGACATGTCCGGAGTGGACGCCATCATGCTGGTGTCGAGTTTCGTCGCGTTATCGCGTTCTTTTCTCTTGCGCTCTGCTTCGCGTGCGTTTGCCTCGCGCTGCTGCTCAAGATCGTTGGCGCGATCTGCATATTTCTTCATGCCCTCGATAAGGGCATCACCGAATCCAATCTTGTAGTCGGAGGCGTTTGTCCCCCAACGCTTCATGATACCTTCGTACTTGGAAGCGGCTTGCTTCTCGATTTCGTTGAATTCGTTGTAGGAATCAGTGATGAACTTCTTATAAGCCGCCTCGGAGTCTCCTCCCTTCGCAACGTCGATGAGAGCACTACCGGCGTTTACGGCGGTGTTTCCGATCTGTCTTGCGGACTTGAAGAGTTTAACCCCGAAGGCCTCAGCCGAGGAAGCCGCCAGCGAGAAGGCGTCAGTGAAGGACTTCGCGATTTCCTTAGAAGACGACCAAGAGAGATTGACGATGTTGTCGTAGACTTCGCCGACCGTTCTTGCGAAGTCGAAGGAAGCCATAATCACGTCTTCGAAAGTGAAACCTGTGATCAGATCCCAAGCTGCTACGGCGGTGTCCCTGACATCAATGAATGCCTGCTTGGCGAGGGTGCCGAAGCTGGTAGTGACGTCACCAATCTGGACGACAGAGTCCCAATAGTAAGCCAGGGCACCGACCGCTGCACCGATGGCAACAGCGACACCAGCGACGGCGACACCGGCAACACCGATAGCGCCGCCGACAGCCACAAAACCTGCAGCCATGGAGGCGATCATGCCAACCGTCTTGGCAGCCATCACGGCAGCGAGGATCGCGCCGAGTTCCTTCATGTGATTGATGGTCCAGATGACCGCATCACCGAGGCCACGGATGCCGGTGGCAAGAGCCTCAGCCAGCGCTTTTGCCTTGCCCTGGAATTCTTCACTGTCCATCAGGATCGAGAGTCTTTTGGCGACATCTCCGATGGCTTCCTGAACACCACCCTGACCAACAGCCTGCTGGAACTTGGTCCACGAGTTGGAGAGCTTTCCGACCCACGTGTCAGCTCGTTCCATAGCTTTCGCGACCTGCGGACCAAACTTTTCAGTCAGCTTCTGAGCGAAGAGAACGACAGCCGAGTCATCGACCTGTCCGAGTTCCAGCATCTTGGCGAGGTCGACTTCCCTGCCGAGCTGATCGGACAGAGCATCCTGCATGAGCTGGAAGGCCCCAGGAATTTGCTCGCCCAGCTGTTGTACCAATTCTTCGGCACGGACAGCTCCCTTAGAGAAAATCTGAGAAAGCGCTCTGAATACTCGGGCCTGACCCATAGTATCCGTACCCATTACTCGCATTGCCGAAGAAACAGACTCAAAGATATACTGGATCTCTTCTGTCTTTTGACCTGCGAGACCTGCCGCTGTTGCGAATTTTCCGTATTCCTCCATGACTCCGGACAGAGAAATACCATATTTGTCAGCAACGCCGATGGCGAATTCCATCTGCGCGTTCGCATCCGCCATGTTGGGAGATGTCACGCCGATGGTCGTCTGGAACTTCTGAAGAGCGAGCGTTGCGTTGTAGACGCCACGAGTGAATTCAGCCAGGGTCAGAGAACCAAAGAGGACACGCAGCTGCGATCCGGCCTGATAGGACAGGGACATCGCGTTTTCGAGACCGCGCATGTTGCCGGTCAGACGGAGGGCCGATCCACCTGTGTTGCGGAATGCAGACTGGAGACGCCCCTGACCGGCACCGAGAGTGTTCATCACACGCCCGGCGTTTCCACCCGCCGCCGCGATGGCATTGAAGGCAGCCGCAACGCCGGATAGGTTAGGCGGTCGCCGCAGTCGGTTCAAAGAATTGACCAACATGTCAACATTTCTGACCGATGCAGCCGTAGGACCACGGAACCCGGAGAGTGCGGACGTCACCGCAGCCAGGTTACGAGCCGTAGATGGCGGGATCTGCGCTTTCGAGAGGGAGCGGAGCAGAGCTGTGACGGACGCCGTCTTGTTGCGTGTCAGGCCCTTGAAATTGGACATCGCGGTTGAAACGGCAGCCAGGTTCTTTCCAACCGAAGGATTGATCTGGGCTGCCGAAAGTGCGCGAAGGAATTCACGAGAAGAACGAACCGAGGAAGCTGAAGGACCCTTGAAGCCGTTCATCGCGGCCCCAAGATCCCTCACATTCTTCGCAAGCGCAGGACTGACGCGAACGTTCGAGAGGGAATTCAAATCCTTCGCCATCTTAGAGAAGTTGGCGTTGCTCTTCGAACCACCCATAGCTTCGACAGCAGCCTTGTAAGACTTCGTCGCAGCAGCAATCTGACGAACCGCAGCCGTGTATTCCTTGGCACCACGCTTGGCACCAGCGGCATTGATATTCAGATTAATTTGATGGTTCTCTGACATGGACTATCTTCTTGTCGGTGGCTTCTTGTATTTGTTCTTCTCTTTCTTCATCTGCTTCTCGACACGGTCGTAGTGGTCCTTGAGGACCATGGCGTCGAGTTCGGGGATGGCGAGCAGGAGAAGTTCAATGTCGTCCGACCTTTGAATGTCCCGGAGGGTGCAGATCGAATGGATGTCCTGAATTGAAAATGGCTGGGGACCATTCGAACCGACCTGTCTCTGCCGGTTAAGGAGAGTGAAGATTTCCCATACCCAGATCACGTCTGGGTACAGTTTGCTTTCGATCTCGGCGTCGTCTTTGAATTCCCTCTTGACGATGCCTTCTGCCTGAAGCTTTCGGCGGTAAGCCTTTTTGTCTCGATCCGGGTCGAGATTTTGCCTCAGGTAGTCTTTGAGTTTCCCACCGCGTCCTCATTCGAGGCGGCGCGGAATGTGTCACGGGAGATGGCGAAACCGATCACTTCACCACGGAAGTCCTTCAGCGCCTCATCGGACAGAAGCTCGACTGCCAGCGCCGGGGTGAATTCCACCGGTTTGCCGTCATCGTCTTCGATGCCTTCCCAGTCGACGATGACGCCGTGGGCGAGCTGCTGAATGAAGACCTTCTCCAGGATGTCCGGATCGGGTTCCTTGTCACGGAGCTGCGAGGTGTAGGGCTTCTCGGCCTCACGGCGAGCGTCCTGAGATGCCTTCGACGACAGGCGGCGGAGCTTGAGCTTGATGCCTCCGTCAAATTCCTTCCAAACGCCTTCCTCTTCCTTCTTGGAGTCGACAGCGTAATTGCGGTGGAGGTTCGTCTTCAAAGCCATGGTCTTTGATCCTTTTCGGGTAAGGGTGGGGAAGGGTGCCCGATCACCCCTCCCCGGTTCGTTGTTCTTGCTCGGGATGCACCGCGTCTATCGCGATGTCAGAATTTCTGTCCCCTTAGGACATGTTTGTGCTGGAGAAGCGGTCGATCTGCAGCATGCAGGCGGTCGCCGGATCGCGGAGAGCGGACCACTCCATTTCCTCCTTGACGTCCTGGTCGATGCCGCCAGGAGCGATGGGGTCGGAGGTGATCTTCAGGGCCGGGATCGTCCAGTAGTAGACGTTCGCATCCTGGTCCTTGAAGTCGAAACCAATCGAGATGGTGTCGTGATTGATGAAGTGGTTGTACATCACCATGTCTTCGAAGTAGGCCGTGAGGCTGCCGGTCAGGTTGAAGCGACCGGTACCGATGCCACGAGCGAACTTGAAGCCGACAGCATTCTGGTTACGGAGCGAGGCGTCACCTTCGAGGGTGAGCGACTCAACCGCCGTCGAGAGGACTTCACCGTTCTTGGTGAGGTTGCCGACGTTGGTAGTGGCGTTCATGACTTCCGTCGCAGTCGATTCGAGCGGCGTGTAAGGTGCCGCGCCGAGCTGAGTGCTTGTGAGCGGAAGCGTTTCCTTACCCATGAAGTTGATCGCACCGGTCACGATAGATCCGGTCGTCACTTCCAGCGAGAAGGAACCAGCACGCATACCGCTCTGGATGAAGTGCTTGTCCACGTCGTTGAAGCTCTGCTCCAGGGTGAACGACTGAGGTGTGATGTCAGCCACGTCGCCAGGGTTTCGGAGCATCGATCCCTTGACCGTCACAGCGCCGGGCGAAGCAACAGTCGGCGGAGTCGGTGTCACATCGATCACGTCATCAGTCAGGCCGGTGACCTTGTAGAAGCCGCGAGCGCTCGGATTGGTCGCAGTCGTCTTTGCCGACACAGCGATTTCGCTGTTGCCGTCGACGCTTTCGGCAATCGCCGAATTGGAAGCATTGCTCAGCACGTAGACAGTCACAACACCGGCAGCCGAAGTCGCCTTCATGTTGAGGTTGCCACCAGCACGCTTGCGGTTGATGGCGAGAGCCAGGGACGTCGCAGTGGCGGTCTCGTCGGCACCGGTTGTGTAATCCACACCGGCTTCGAGGAGAAGCACGTTCAGGCCGTCGTTGAAGGTGATACGGTCACCATCAGCACCGGTTCCGGTGAAGGTGATCGTGAAGTTGTCGGAGGTGATCGCAGACACAGGCATGTCGACGAAGATCATCTGACCGGTTGTCAACTGACCTGCAGCGATAGCCGATGCGAATGCGTCGTTGCTGTTGGAGTCGATGGTCGAAGCACCGCCAGTTCCGAGCCGGATGTCGGAGTTGTTCAGAACAAAGACGTCGTTGGCGTCGAGAACCTTGGTGTATGGCGACGAGCCTTCGATAACCGAAGTTGTGGTCGTCACAGTGATCTCGGTGTCAGATCCGACCAGCGCGATGCTGTCGATCTCGAAGTAGCCGTTGTTGACGGCGTTCACTGCGAAACCTTCGGTCTTGATGCGGCGACCGGCTTCGAAATAGGACGTAGCGTCGATCCCGGCGATCTTGATCTTGTTGTTCGCAGTCCAGGAAACGGTCACGCCCTTGAAATAGTCGAAGGTCATCGGACGGGTCCAGGCACCAAGCACGAAAGCCTGCAGGAAGTCGTCCTGCGAACCGGCTGACAGCTCGAAGTTGATTTCACCCTCCGAAGAGGCCGAAACTTCCGGAACCGAGGAGACCATACGGTCGGCACGGAGTTCGTCCGACACGGTCGTTTCTTTGTTGGCGGTCAGAGATGAAGACGTAAAACGAACAGGTCGAGTGACGCCGTTGGCAGGTGTCACGCCCCAATCAGTTGTGGCTTCAGGGATGTAGCGAATCGAGGCGCGGTTGGAATCAGCAAATGTCACGGTTCTTTTCTCCGGTTTGCCCTGAAGAACCAGCCCCGCCCGTTGACTTCAGGTAGATAAGACGATAGGGTAAAAGACCCAATGTCAAAAATTCTATCCCGAAAAGGCGAAAACGTCAATTTTTTTGCCTAGTGGCTCACTCTGAATTTTCGTCTCGCCAATAAGGGATGCTCACAGCGATCCGGACAAACTCGTATTTCGAGCCGAGATCCTTGAGGACCGGCGTCTTGAAATTGAGACGAGCGTTGTCGTCCAGGATGGTCGACCATTCGTCGAAAAGCTTCGAGCACGCGGTCGCAAGCTCTTCAACGCTGCCCATTCCGGTGTCTTTTGGATAGAGGACATCGATCTGCAAAACACCGACGTGCCGCACAGTTCTCTTCCCACCCAGGTTGGCCCTGCGGGACTTGCCTTCGATGATCGTCATCTCGACATAGGGCTTCCCTGCTGGCTTGTTCGCCTTCGTATTGTCGAACGAGAAGTGAACAGGAGGAGTCCGAGACTGGAGATATTGTGAGAGGCGGTGCTCACAGGATTTACGCATTGTTGGAATGCTCATTTGCTCTTCGCGCCTCCTTCAAGTGCGAGCATAAGGCTCTGGACGGTCACTCGAACCATGCCCTTTGGGCTTCTGGATCTTCCCGGTGTCGGCAGCTGCCCATACTCCAGACCTTCGATGTTTTCGCTGTTGTTGCTGAGCCAGAACTGCCTGAATGGATCTCTGGTGCTGATCGCGGCAAATGAGGCGTCTGCGGCTGCCTGGTTGACCGGGCGGCGTGGTTCGCTGCCCAGCGGCATTGAGTTTGTCGGTCCTGGCGGCATGCTGCCGAGAGCTTCCTTCGGGGCCGAGCTGTTGGGTGCGTCCATCGACCAAACCCAGTTTCTCAGGGACTTACCAGACCAGACCGGCGTCTTGGATGTGACCTCTTCATGGACGAAAGGCAGCGCATAGTTCAGCTTCATCCGGATCAGCTCTTCCGGAAGCTTCAGGGACTCCTCAAGGCCCTTGAGGAACTTATCAACGCCACCCAGCTCAATCATCAGGCTGCCCTGACGTGAAACTTATGCAAGCTGCCACCGGTCACACCGAGGTAGCGAACCACGTTCCACTCCCGACCATCCGGATCGATGATGGAATCCTCAGTGGCTTGATCGAGAACGAGTTCGAACGTCTTTGCAGGGATGAGAACCTTGCGGTCGAAAAGAACCTGGACCTCGTCGTCCTTCTCCTCGTCCGAAAAGCCGGTGAAGACTGCGCCGATCCCAACCTGATAGTTATGATCATAGGTGATCGAGGCCGTGTCGATGTCGTATGCTCCCGAAGAGAACTGGACATAATTCACGGTCGTTTTCAGGTCGCCGATGACGTCGAAAGCGTCTTGAACTGCATTCACGATGAGTTCTTTGAACATCAGGATCTCCTGATCTTGGCAAAGGTCGAGTTACCCAGGATCGCGCCGAGACCACGAAGGATGAGGTTGAGCTGTGGCGGGACCACCGGCAGGGTGTAGTCGTCTCGGAAGGTCAGCTCGATCTCTTCGACCTTGAGCTTCTTCAGCCCGTCCTGCCCACGTGGGGCGCTCCGGTCACTGACCAGGAAGAAGCGGGCCATCTCGATGACCGCCTCCTTCAATTGCGTGGGGATTTCGTCTGGCGGCAACGGTGTGCCGTCCTGATCCTTGACGCCGGTTCGCGGGAACCTCAGGGACTGGTCCGAATAGGTCTTGTAGCCATTCCAACGCCCCTGCTGGTCGAGATACCGCGTAGCCCACGAGAGCAGGCGCTGCTTGCTGTCCAGCGGCAGGGCGTCCCACGTGGCGGCGACATGGATGTTCTGTGTCAGGTAGTCTGCGGCTTCATCGACGCTGACGTAGGAGTTGGAGCCGGGGACGTTATCCCCGGTCTCCACAATGAATGTGTAGGCCATGGCGCAATCCTTCGAATTAGGCGTTTATTCTGACATCAAACAGCCCAATTGTCAAAATTTCTATCCGTGGCTCACGCGAGAAAAGGCCTCAACCCATTCGCGAGCTTCCTCCGAACGCACGCACTCGGTTTCATCGAAAATCACAAGGTCAGGGGAAAGTTTCATGTCCTCGATCATGCCGATGACAGGAGCCAGGCCGGAGTCTTCGATGTCCGTCTGATCAGTGTCTCCGGTCACGACGTACACTGAGTTCTCGCCCTTTCGTGTCAGGAAGAGTTTGAGGTCGGCGAACGTGCAGTTCTGGGCTTCGTCGAGGATGACCCAGCAGTCCTTGAAGGTCCGTCCGCGCATGTGCTCGAACGAGAGGAATTCAACCTTCTTCTCCCGCATCCAGGCTTCGAGCGTCTTGGAATTCACTTCATCCTTGAAGGCGTCCATCAAGGGAACCAGCCAAGGTGCAAGCTTCTGTTCCAGTTTGCCGGGCAGGAAACCCTGCTTGTGGCGGGCTTGAGTGACCGTAGGCCGGGCGATGTAAATCTTCTCGATCTTTCGGGCCTTTAGAGCACTCGCCGCCATTCTTGCCGGGATATAAGTCTTACCGGTTCCCGCAGGGCCGACGCCAAAAACCTGGGTGCCGTCAGTCAAGCATTCGATGTAGTCGGCCTGGGTTTCGGACTTCGGTTTGAGGGGAGTGTAGTTGTCTCTTGCTCCCTCCCGTTTGCTGTTCTCTTTCGAGCGACGGAGCTTCTTACGCTCCCGTCTGGTGAGGACCTTCTGAACGTCGGCGTCTGTGGCCTCGGTGACGTTCGGATCGAAGAAAGTAGTGTGCACGTTCAACGTGATCTCCTAGTCTGGAGTGGTATGCTCCCGGAGGGATTCAACGCATTCGCGTACCTCCGAAATAAGTTCCTCGACGGCGTCGAGCATTTCGTGTGTGACCTCTTTTTCCGTGTCCTCCTTGAGCCTGTGGGCTGCCTGAATCATGCGTTCGTGGTGCTTGTCGGTCATCATGATCTCCATTCTGGTGAAGGTGGAGACATTACCTAGAATGGTTAGATATTCAAGCCCTTTGTTTGTTTTTATGTCATTTGATCCACCCCATGCGCTATACAGACCGTTTTTCTGTCTGGTACGGTTAAATTCGAGGTAGCTCAGGTTAACTTAGTCGGGTGACAGGAATGACTTCAGACCAACCGCAAGAGCAGACAAAGTCCCCGTCACCAGAAAGGCAACAAAGCCCAACAGCGTTCTCGATTTAATCCTTTCAGACGTCATCCGCAGTTCGCGCAGATACAGCATGTCCTGCCGCAGCAAAGGGTCCGCATTGCGGGCACCCAGTTCTCGGAGAGCCTGCATATCGCGCTGAACTTCAAGCGGATTGTTCACATCGATCCCGAGCTTGAGGAACAGTTCGGTGATCGCCTGAGTAGCTGCCTCAGACGCCACCTCGCGGATAACGGGTTCGTGTGGTGTAGTGGGGCCAGTCATTCAGTCTTCGCCTTCTTCCTTGGTAAGGGTCCTTGCCTCGATGTCGCCAAAGACATCTTTCTTTTCGTCGGGGTGCCAGAATGTCCATCCGCGCTCGACGATGAGATCGTGCAGCCGCGAGGCCATCACTTCGAACATCTCACCCTTTGGGTCGTACACGCGGAAATACATTTTACCCTCTATTTCCTGTCGGTTGCCCAGCCTCACAGGCGCGAGGAGAGGCATCAGATCTGACAGATATAATAACTCATGGTCAGATATTCTTCCAATGATTTCTTGGTGGCTCATAAAGAAAACCCCGATCAGAGACCGGGGTGTAATTTTTATCGGGTCGTTTTTAATGGGTGACTTAGACCTTAGTCGTCGTCACCAGCGGCACCATTGCCGTCTTCTCCGGCACCGTCACCGGAACCTTCGCCACCTTCTCCGGCACCGTCGCCTGCGCCGTCACCCTCGTTGCCTTCATCGTCGACGTCATCCGGCGACGGAGCGGAACCGGCGATCTTCGCCAGCTCGATGATTGCATTGATGAGGTCTGCTTCGCTCTTGCGGCCATCAAGCTTCTCGCCGTAGCGATCAAGTGCAAAGGCAACCATTTCCGCCTTGCTCTTCCCGTTCAGCTCCTGTTCGACGGCGCGTGTATCGACGCCATTGTCGGCGGCCTCGCTCACCGCTTTTTCACGCTGAGCCTGGGCAGCTGCCAACGCCTTGCGGTCGACCGGCGTGGTCGACCATTTGTTGTGCTGGATCATATCGCGGGCGTTTGCGGGCGACATGTGGTGTGGTGTGTTGTTGTGGTCATAGACCGTAACTGTGGTTGACATGGAGATCTCCTTTTGTGAGTTCGTTGACTTTAGTCAGTATATATGACATTGTCAAGTTTTCTGACATTTTGGCTCAATTTGTAGTGAAAGTGTCTTGAATGATGCGGACCTGTCGACGGAACATGACAGCCCGGAGGGTCGCTGATGTCTGCAGACCCTGGAGAGCCATCGCCGATTCAACATTCAGGACGGGAGTGACTTCGGACTCAGACTGGAACCCAGGCAGATCGAAGGCAGAGGTAACCCGGTAGCCAAACTTCGCTGAAGCCTCCGCAGACATCTGGGGCAAGATCATCGTGCTCGTGATCTTCTTCTTCTCCAGATTTACGCGGGCGTATGCCTCCATCCCTGGCAGGACGAGGGCTTCGTCGAGACTGAGGCCGAACTTCGCCTCCGACTCCATCTCAAACGCCTGCAGCTGCATCTGCGCAGTGTTTTCAAGCGGCGTTGTGACGATGACATCCGTAACGAATGGGTAGAGGGAAAAGTTTGCATCGACGAGGGTTGGTCGATCAATGAAAACCTCAGCCTGGAGACCTGGAAGGACGGCTTCCGAGCGGATGACCATCGGAACTTCGAGGAGGCCTTCAGCGGTGAACCCCGGTAGATCTGCCGCCGAGATAAACCCGAATTCGACATCGATTTCACCATCCGCCGACAGGCCGACCAGGACGGCTTCAGACTCTTCGACCTTTCGTGTGTCTTTCTCACCTTCGCCATCCAGCTCGAATGTTGGAAGGTCGGCTTCACCCGTGGCGGTGATCGGAATGAACAGGAGCGAGGAAGACTGCAGCTGAGGCAGGATCGCTTCACCTGTTGTCTTGAACCCAAACCTGATAGATCCGTCTGCTTCGAAGCCTGGAGTGATGGCTGCGCCGGACCCGCCGAAGGGGACTGTGATCTCTCCATCGCCTTCCAGCGGCGAGAGGATGCCTTCACCTTCGACTTGAGAAGCATCAACCTGAAGGACACCTTCCAGCTGGAATGCCTGAAGCGAGACTTCAATCGGCTCTGGAACCAGGTCCCACTCGATCATCCCATCCGTGGTGAAACCACTCAGGATAAGCTCGGATGCTCGGACCTCAAGAGGATGGCGAACGAAAGCATCCGCTGTGAACGTCGGCAGTTCCAGGAAACCGTATGTGAATGGGTCCGGATCGTTGTTGATGCCGATGATGGGATCAACCGTGTAGACGAAGGCGCTCGCCGGAGCCATGACGATAGGCTGCAGCGTGATGATATCCTCATCGGCAGCCGCAACAAAAGCCGCACCCTTAAATGCTGATAGGGAGGCCGCACTGATCGCGCCGAAGCCGACATCCAGCTCACCAGCAATCTCCAGGGCCTCAAGCGAGTTTGCGGAATTGACGTTGATGCGATTGTCGACCTCAGCGGCGAAAGTGAAGGCTGAAAGCTCCATTTCGCTTTCTGCGTCGATGCCAGCAACAACCACCGGAGTGGAGTAAACCTTCGAAGCTGCAGCTCCGCCTGCGGCACCACCAAAAGCTACAACCGTACCATCGTTCGAGTTTCTGTTACCCTCATACGAGGCAATCGGTGTGTAGCCAACAACATCTGCTGTGCGGTCGATATACGTATCGATATCGCGCTCATACAGTTTGTATGTCGATCCGGCCAGATCCTGGAAGAACAGGTATTTACCATGGGAGATGTAGGTGAGAGCGATACCTTGGGCGGCAGGAGCGCCTCCAGGGAAGGCGCTTCCAGAAGGGATCTCCGCAAACGTGCTGCCGGTCTTCTTGATGATGCTGACACCACCTGCCGTCAGATAGTTCGCGAATGCAACGTGGTCGTCATTCGGATGCCATTCAGCATGCCAGTTTCCGAGGCCTGTGATGCGCTGCAGGAATGAGATGCTGGTATCTGTCGCCGAGAAGAAGTCCTTGTTACCATTTCGGTCGACGGCAACCAGGAAGTCGCCATCATGGTCGAACTTCACGTCCTCGATGGTATTGACCATCGATCTTGAGGTTTGGAGCGTTCCGGTTGCACCGGAAACAAGGAAGTTGGCAACCACCACTGCAGTACCACCGGCAGCGATGTGGTTCGGATTTTTAGCAGAGACAGAGATGCCTCGGACTTCGCCCAGTCCGGAAGCGAATGCACCCACATACGTGAAGGTATCCGTACCTGTATCAACCGTCGCAATGTAGATAGAGCCGTTGGCGGCACCGATGTAGACCTTACTCTCATCGGCAGCCCAGGCAATCGAAGAGATCGAGACGGCTGGAGCGCCTACCCAGGAGGTGGCGGTATCATAGTTACCTGTGGCGTCGTTTCGGATCGCTACAGACGGTACCCCATTGAGAGTTCCGCGAAGAATGTATTTGCCGGTAGGTGACGGAAAAATCTCGTTCAGATAGGCGGAGCCATCGGCTACCGCGATGATGGATCTTTCAACAAAATTGAGGGCTGCCATTTTGCCCTCCTATCGAGCAAACGTGATGAGATTTCCGTCCCTGAAAGTGAGGGTCAATTCAGTGTTCTTTGGGATCGTCCGAACCTGCGTGTAGTCGAACCATGCCAGGGGTTGATCGTTCGTCGCGTCATAGGCGACGGCGAATTTGAAGACGAGGTTTGTGTCAACGATGGTTCTCGTGATCGCATCTGCTTTGACCGTGAAAACCTGGTCCTCATCCACCGCTGTAACCCCGGTCAGGAGTTCTCCGTTCACTGGATACTCACCGGAGGACACGGAAAAGGTTCCGCCACCATTCACCTCAGACAGGGATTCATGATCCGGATCGAAGGATGCAAATTCCGAGAGGAGCGCCAGACGGATGTTTGAATAGTCGATAGTCTCATCAACGATCTTTCCGATCACGCCGTTGTAGAGCGAACCAAAAGCGAGCGGATTGACCGCATGTGTCGAAGTTGCCTGCACAGCGCCACCGGCAGCGACATTATCCATCGCACTCGACAGCTCAGTGAAGTCACCATCGAAGCGGTAACACTTCCTCTTCTGACCATCGATCAGGAGACTGCCATCGGCAGAGAAATCCAGGAGTGAGCCGATGCCGTCCAGGATCTGGTACTGGATATAGAACGCTCCGCTTCGGCGGTATGTGATAGTCTTCAGCGTTCCGAGGTTGTCGAAACCAACCGCCAGCATTCGCTGATCAGGTGAGAAGGCAGCTGCCACAGGTACTCCGTCGACACTGACGGCGAGATCGTGCGAAAACTTCAATTCGTTGTTGTCCGTATCGACTTCGTGGATCTCGACGCCGCCGTTGATCCCATCGCCGATCACAGCGAACCGCCCGTCGATTGACCAAGCGGCGACAGTCACATTCTTGTCCGTATCCAGGAGCTGAGGATCGTTGAAAACAGGGTGCCCGTTGTTCATCGCTGTGCGACGATGATAGATGGCCTGGTTTGGAAAGATCCGCCCTTCGATCACATATTTCGCGTCTGGGCTGACCTCCAGGCAACGCATATAGACCGAAGAGCCACCGATAAACCCATTAGGCGATGTATCGGCGAAGTAGCCTGTATCCAAGACACGTGCTTGGTTGCTGACCACCGTCCCGTTATCCGGTCGGAAGATGCTGACGTTGTTGAGGTAGTCGTATGTTGCGAGACCGCGACCGCGTGTTCCCGTCAGGGCACCTACGTCCTGTTGGTCAATGAAGATCAAGCCGCTAGAAAAGGTGTAAACGCGAGAGACAGCGTCTGAGATAGGCGTGTGGACCGAGATGTACTCGCTGTCCCATGGGAACGCGATATCGATCTTACTCAAGAATCCTGTAGAATTTGCGGAAGCGCCTACAAAAAGACCTCCTCCGATGGCGATTTGGACAAAAGCGCCTTCGGAGAATTCATACAGTCTCAGGTCACCGGTTGTGTACCAAACGGCGAGCCGTGGATTCCCGATAGCCATAGGGTTTTACCCCTTCGGCAGCGTGATCGTCATCGACACAACAGAGACGTCGATGTCTTCGATAACAGCAACAGACGAGAGCTTGAGAGACCCGGAACCAGCGGTGTCGGTCACGTCGCCCTGCATGAGTGGTGTGCCGTCGCCGTCGAGGATGCGGAAGAAGGTCGCGGTGCCGGTCGCCAGCGCCGTGACAGGTGTGACCGCATTGAGGGTCGCGGTTCCGCCATTGTTGGCGTCGACAGCGTCCCCGAAAGCAGGGTCCGGAAGGTCGAATTCGATCAGAAGGGTGTTACCGGCGAGCGCGTCATCAGGCGTTGCCGGAGGTGTTCCGGCGTAGATGTTCAGCTTGTTGTCAGTTCCGTCGAGATCAATGAGGTCTACGACGGTGTTACATCCGGCGATGGCTACAGCAGTTGCGATTTTGATGGGCATGATCACTCCGTCGTGATTTGGTGTTCATTATTCTGACTCATTGTCAGAAATTCTATCCTAGAAACCCGGAATAGTCAAAGAAAACTCCGGTGGCTCACATTCGCATCAGGTCCGTGTGGCGAGGAGGGAAAGAACGATCAGATCGAAGAACGCATCGCCCCCAGCCACGAATGAGACGATATCACCGGCATCGAATGTGGTCTCCGAGGCTGCCGTGAATGAGACGACATTTCCGGAGATGTTTGCGACGGCGAATTCCGCCCCGTTCTTTCTGATCGAGATGTCTTCTGTCAGCGATGGCGTTGCGCTGCAGGAACCGATCGATCCGGTGAAATTGGCAGGAAGTTTGAAACCACGCGTGGCCTGGTAGGTGCCAAGCACGGTGTCTTCATACATTCCGCCAGTGATCGAAAGACTGATCTCGAACTGACGAACGCCTGCCAGCGATGTGAAGATCTCGTCGAGGGCAGCCTGGACATCTTCAGCTGTGGCACCGGATGAACTGTTGTTGAAAAAGACATCTGCCGCCTCACCGCCGCCACCGAATTCATCCCAACCTTCGTCGCCGTACATGAGATAGCTTCCAGACTCCCGGTCGAACAGAAGCATACCCAGGATCGGATCGATGAATACCCAGGCCGATGCATCCTCAGACCAGCGGGCGATCTTGTCTTCCTCTCCGGCCCAGGCCCCGGATGCCGGAGCTGCAACCACGTATTGCTGCCCATCCGTGGGAGCGCCTGGGGGATCGGCGAGAACGCTGTCCTCGACAGGCTCACGAAGCAACAGAAGGGGCTGCTGGGTCTTGACGAGGGCTTCGGTCAGCTGGTTCCAGTGCCCGGCTGTGAAGTTGGCGTTTACGAGTGCACTGCCGATATGGGCAGCCGCCGTCGTCCCGAAGGCACCGCGCTCTTCAAGGGTCAATACATTTCCGGCGCGGGACGCAACGATGATGACCTCATTGTCGATGGTCACCGGGAAGCGCCCGGTCGGGAATACCGAACCATCCGTCACTTCGGCGGAAAGAACGGTATCGTCGATGCCAGAGTTCAGCGCCGAAGTCGCCTTGTCGGCGGCGATGAAGAAATCCTGTGGTGTGTTCAGGGCTTCAGGAAAGGTAGCCATATCGATGCCTCACGTTGCGTAGACGATCTCGCCGGATTGCGGATCATTGAAGTTGATGCGAAGCGTGTTGTTCGCGGTGATGAACGTTGCCGTATAATCCTGGGTCTCCTGCATCACGATCTGCTGGACCTGGTTGAATGTCGCGGCTCCGAAAAGGTACGTATTGAAGTTGAAGTTGATGGCGTCGAAACCTTCCAGCCAAACAGTGATCGTGGGCAGTTTGGAGATGCCGGGGATCAGGATCTCAGTCAGTTCTCTGAATGGAAAATTGACCGTTCCTCCACCACCGCCGCCCGCGCCGGAGCTGAACTGACGCCAGGTCAGAAGATCCGCGTTGAGCTGCCACATGATCAGATTGTTCTGGGTCAGGACGAGCATGCCGTGGCGTCGGCGGAGCGCCGGGATTGCATCTCTCGCAGCGATGTCGGGGACTTCGCGAAGACCACCGATACCGTAGATCGGATCGATGACCGGATATTCATCGGTCGTGTCCGATGGAGAGATGAAGCCTGCGACCTTAACGCCGCCTGGAATAGTGGCCATCAGCTTACCCTCACACTGATGGCCCCGCCCACCTTGAAGGTGGAGCGGTATGCGTAATAGTCGGTCTGGAACCCATAGGAGTTCGTCACAGGGATCACCTGAGGCTCTTCCATGGGCACCTTGAAATTCGTCTCGATATCGAGGAAGTCATCGAGCGGCGCGGCGTAGCCGAGCGCGGTTGGGTAGCAGATCCATTTGTAGAGATCCGCTCCGACCGGAAATGCTCGGACGCCCAGTCTGTTCGAAGCCAGAGAGCTGTTCGAGAGGGTCTTGATTGTCGGCTGGTCCATCGCCTGGTTCGGATGGTTGCCGTGATAGATACGGTAGAGCCAGCTGAGCGTAGACGTGCGTGTCACGGTCTCAAGCGCGGAGTGGAGGCGCACAGATCCACCTGTCCCGAAGATGGCTTCGGTCAGGGGCGATCCGGGAGTGTAGATCCCTCCTTCAGTGATCGTCCAACCTGTATCGAGAGAGATCGGATCTCCATCCAGTGTGATCTGATCGGCGTCGATGATCGGGAGCTGTTCGGTATCGTTCGAGGCCCAGGCAAACTGAAGCCCCGATGCCTCGTAACCCTTCTCGGCGAAGACCTGGTTGTCGAACGCGCCGCCGACAAAACGCAACTGGAATGTCGGATCAAAACTCAAGGCCGGAATGTGGACGGTCACCTTTTCGCCCTCCAATTGAACTGACTTGTCGACGCCTGAGAAACCCAGATCCCTGGTATCGTATTTGACGACTTTCCCATCGTTTCTGGTGATGATCCCGATGGGCGTCTCACCCCGATTGTCGAAGAAGAAATTGGTCCCTCCGGCACGGTGGCGAACGGTCCCGGTCAGTGGACCATCGAGAGGACGCTGATAATGCTCAGCCTTCAACGTGGCGTCTGCCTCGATCTCCAGATCTGGCATCAGCGGCGTAGGCTTCAATGATCCAAGGGTCAGATCCAGTGAGCTTGTGGCAAGCAGGCTGCCGTGCTGCTGCACCGGGATGCTGAGCGTTAGAAGAGCACTGCCGGTGACGCCTGCACGAACTTTGAGCGTCTTTCCCATGGCATCACCTGATCAACAGTTTGATCGTAGGCGTAGCGACCGGGAGCGCGTCACCGATGGCGACTGTTCGCGGAGAAGCGAGTTCACCGAAGAAGATGGGATTGTCGTCCTGGTCCAGGATGGCACCATGTGTCAGCTGATCCCAAGGGTTGATCACCGCAGGACCGAAGATCAGCGGCTGAGCCATTTCCATGACGGTTCCTTCGCCGGGCACCACGGTAGGAGCGGCGAATTCCATGGTCTGACGGGCGTAGCCGTCGCCGGTCGATGGTTCATCAATGGCGGAGAGATCCGAGAGCGGATCGGTCGTCGAGAGAGCCAGCTTCAAGGATGTTGGTGCGGACGGCATAGCCGTTCCAGAAATCCATCGCAGGATGTTGAACGAGAAATCTCTACCAAATGTCAGGTCGAGTTTCAGCTGGACCGCGTTCATGGCAAGAACGAAAGTGTCACCGACAGGAAGAGACCTGGCGGTGTTCATGGGTCCGAACATCAAGAGGTTGTCGGAGTCGTCGACCAGGAAGACGTATTGCACCCCAGACCATGTCGCATTCGTGACCGGGCCGAAAGAGATTGGATCTGCGTTCCGGATCTCGCTGCCGAAGTTGACGGAGGAGGAAGCTGGGAAGAAGTTGACAGTCTGGCGGGAGTATCCGTTTGCCCCGAGAGGTTCCAGGATGCCGGAACCGTCAACCAGGGGGTCGGTGCTTGAGAGACCGATCTGAACAGAAGATGGAGCCGCAGGAAAGTCGGTCCCACGGGTCCACTGAGCGATGAGGTTTTGGAGATACGTGCTGAGATTCATGGATCATCACCCTTATGAGCGGGCGACGAACGTTGCCCAGATTGTGCCATCAGTTTCGCCTGCCGCCTTGATGACGGAGACCTTCTGACCAGCCGAAAGACTGGTGATGATCTCAGCGCAGTCGGAGTTGACCGGCATGTCGTCAACGGTCGCATCGGCGTCGACGGCGACATGGAACTTGCGGTCGCTGTAGAGGCGAAGATCGCCTCCATGTTCGGAGGCCGCATTGACGTCTACTGCAACGCCGGTCAGCGTCTCAGTGACGGTTGCGAAGGGGTGGATTGCATCAGTCATCGCTCACCTCTTCTGCGGGTTCCGTGGTGCGTTTGGAGTAAGACTTCGTGCGCTTTGGCTGAGGGGTCTCCGGGGTTTCCGGTTCCGGAGCCTTTTTCGGTTCCGGCTTCGTGTCGGTCCATCCGTCAGCCAGGAGCTGGGCACTGCGACGTGGGGAGACTTCGAAGGGTTCGCCCTTCGGGTCCCAGACTTTCTTGAGCGTGCTCATAGCGTCCCTCTCTCTTGTGAAAAGGGGCAGGCCGTAGCCCGCCCCCATCAATTCGGCTTATCGACCAACAATCGGCGACAGGATCGCCCAGAAGGTGATCGACGGTGTGGTGCCCGCAGGCGTCACACGCAGGCGGATGTGGCCTGCACCATCGAGAGCGTCGAGAACCTGGTCACGAGAGACGAGGATCGTCTTGTTTCCGGTCGACGTGATTTCAGCCGACAGAACGCTCACGGCGTCCGAGAAGGCGTCATCGGAGGCGACCTGAACCTCGACGGTGTATTCCTCATCGCCGTCGTCGGTGTCGAGGTCGGTGACGAAGAGGACGAAGGCAACCTGTTCCGGCATGGCGAGGTCACCCTCGTTCCAGTAAGCCGACAGAAGACCGAGGTCGCGACCTGCGGTATTGCCTGCTGCAGTAAGTGCGCCTTCAGTTTCGGCGCGGATGATGTTTTCGGCGTCGATGGGGAAACGCACTGCAGATGCTTTGATGGACATGATCTCTTTTCCTTTTTTCGATCAAAAAGACGAGCCTGAGGAGAGGGGCCGAAGCCCCTCGCCAAATTAGGCAGTCGGCGTTGCGTTGGTGATGCCCCAGACGCGAGCAGCGGCGCGACCGTGCATGATGCACAGCGACACGAGCCATTCGACGCGAGTACGGAAGACCGGCTTGTCATCGACTTCGCCGAGGTCGACGACTTCCATGACACCGTTCTGGATACCGGTGAGGTAACCGTCACCCAGGTTCACGACGTAGATGGACGAGCAGACCGCTCCACCGGCAGGACCGGCTTCGTTGAACGGCATGATTTCCTTACCTTCGTCGTCGTAGTCGGCGATGAGGATCGGAAGATCGTTGTACATCGTCACGCGACGACCGAAGTCATCCTTCGTGTAGGTGATGTCGCCACCGATGCCGTTGCGCTCAGCCTGGGTCAGCTTACGACGCATCGCCTTCGACATGATCAGGTGCGTTGCACCATCGACCTTGTCGATTGCAGCATCCAGCGATTCCAGCGACAGAGGGCTGTTGGCGTTTGGTGCGGTGAGGTTGGCCGGGACCAGCTGGTCGCCGACGATACGGACACGAAGACCGTCAAACTCGCGAGGATTGACCATCGAGTCACCATTGATGATCTTCGATGCGATCTTGAGCGAGAAGGACTTGACCTTCATGGCTTCATGGGTTGCGCGGATGCTTTCGCCGCGTGTCTTGATGAGCGCCTTGTCGACGTCCATGTCACCACCAGCGATGCGGAGGGTTTCCGTCGCCGGATTGATGATGCCAGTGCTTTCCTGGTAGCTTTCGTTGAAGCCACGGAAACCAACGGACGGCAGCTTTCCTTCGACGTTGTAGGACAGCGAGCCGCCCGGAATGTCGTCAAACGGAATGGCAGCGAGGATGTCCGAGTTTTCCGCGAACATCTTGATGACCGAGTTGCGAACAACTTCAGCCGGGTTCAGCTTCGAGGCTTCGAGCAGAGTAAGAGCCATTTTGTTCTCCTGTAGTGGTTCAAGCTCTTTGACCCAGAGGTCAATAATTCTGTCTCACCCCCGGCAAGACGGTTGGTAAGGGTCAGAAATTCTGACCCTCAGAGACGCAATTCGAGAACTGCGTTGTTGGTTACTTCCGCCCGCCTTGACGAGCCAGCCGCAGCTGTTCAGCTCCTGAGAGCTTCTGGAAATCTTCGGCAGCCATCCCATTCGGGAGCTTGCCTTCACCGGCTCCGCCTGCCCCACCGCCGTTGGACTGCTTGAAGAAGTAGGGAGCTTCATCGCGAAGCTTCTCCAGCCACTCCTTCGGTGTCATCGGCGATGCACCATCGGAACCGTAAATCGTTGCTTCTCCGTCCTTCGCCACCAGCTTGCCGTCGTCTTCAACGACAAAGGTCTTGTAGGCTCGGGTCAGAATGTCCGTCAGCGCCTGCGGCTGTGCGCCGCTGTCGTCTGCCAGGACTGCATTCGTCACTGCCCGGTCGATCTGCGACTGGCGGAACTTCTGATCCGCTGTCATCGCCTTCTCTTTCCAGGCCTTGGTTTCTTGCCCGGCTTCCTGAAGACGGCGCTCATAGTCGCCCTTCATCGAAGATACACGGGAGTTGACCTCCGTCTCGATGGCATCAGTGCCCTTCAGCTTGCCGTCCTTCACCTGCTGAGTGGTCTGACGCATCTCTTCAAGACTGGCCTGGAAGGCCTCAGGATCTTCGCCGACGATTTCCTGCAATGTTGCAGCCGTCTGCTTGAGAGTGTCACGCTCAGCGGAAAGAGCGATGTTCGTGTCGCGGAATTCATCGAGCTTGGCCTTCGGGACCACGTTGATGATGACTTTTCCGTCGACTTCTTTTGCCCCTTCGCGAAGTCCCTCCGGGATTGCGTCAAGGGTGTCGAACTTGATTTCAGGCATTTGATTCCTCACCGAGGTTTGAATTCTTTCGCAACCAACTCTCCGAGCCGTTGACCACCGGAACCCCCGATGGATTTTATTCTAACTCCATGTTCAATATTCTGACTCGCGTTAACGAAAAAAGCAAGAAAATTTTACAGTGGCTCACTTTTTGATTGACGCACGGATTATTTTGTGAAGCGGTCTGGATAGGAGAGCTGACAAACAAAAAGGCCCACCTGGCACAAGGAAACCAGGTGGGCCTCGGACGGAGGGCGCAACACTCCGTTGTATGGTGGCCCAAGGAGGAGAAGACGCCACCGACTTCGACCGGTTTTTCAAGACCGGCAAACTGAGGACTTGCGTTGCTCCGGCGTCCTTTGACCGGGAGGGTATTGCGCCGGGTGGAGTCCAACCACCATCAAGGGATGTCCCATTGACTGGTTTACTTTCAGCCACAACGCGCAATCTCATTTTCGTCGGGCGACCTCTCGGGGTGCGCCGGGAGTCAGTCAACCCACCCACTTGGGTCGCCCTACGAAAATGCCTGTGGGAGATCTCTCTCCCTTCTGGTTCTAGGCCCCAGGCAGACCCAAGAGGATTAGGCCGCTACGCGGAAGTCCTCAAGAGCAACGTTGTCGTTGCAAGCGGTGTACTTTGCAGTTACCGATTTCGGACAGATGGGTCGGTCGTTCCTTACCGTGGCGCGTCTTCACTTCACTCTGTCAGTCGATCCTAATTCGCCCCCATCAAAACGACTGCTGGACCTCCACACCTCCCGGAGCGCGACTTCCGGTTAATGCTTCAAGGGTCAGCACGTCTGCCTTACAGCAGTCGTCATGGTGGAGGCGCGGGGTACCGCCCCCCGGTCCTGAACATGCTCGGTTAATCCGATATACGCCAATTTCTGTGATCACCTCATCCAGCTCGCCTTCTGGCGGGTGCTGTCGCCGGGGACTAGCCACATCCCCTGACTTCGAGACGCGGAAGGTGGACTTCGTAGGTCCCGCCATTCCTTTTTGTTTCTCAGCCGAAGACGAGCCGGATGAGGTGATCGATGTTGAAGGAGGAGATCTTGGATCTCCGCTGAGCCTATAAAGCCAGCTTCATAAGGCGTCCTCCTTCTTGACTGTTTCGATGAAAGAAACTCTATCCGATGACAGATTTTCTGTCAATCTCAAACAAGGCGATTTGCGGAAATTTTTTGATCCAATTCCGTTTTTTCTCGCATCGTCTGGAGATCCGGGGTGCATTCATCCCACCAATTCCAGATCTCAAAGCTGGGGTGCATGGCATCGACGTTTGACATATCGTCAGTGATGACCGCGAACCTGCCGTCCTTGAGAAGATAGAATGTGAGCTGTCGTTCCTGCCACCAAACCGCAGCGACTGCACCGTGCTCTTCGACTAGCCGATCAAAAGCGGCTGAGTAGTATTTTGCGAACACGATGATGTCGTAGGGCAGCTCGGGCCGAGGGCGGGCGAGCCATTTCTGGAAGGGTGTCTTCTCTTCCAGGATAGCGTCTGGTGATCCATCCATATCAGGGGTCCTGTGCATCGGGATAGTCAACCACGGCAGCGCCGATGGCGACAGGAGGGTGGGTTTTGCCCCAGGCCGTCAAGACAACCCCGCCGCCTTCAGCAATGATCTTCCGCTCTTCGTCGGTCGGCATCCAGAGGGATGAGACCGTGCCGACGTGAGCATTGCGAAAGACCGGGAGATCGACGACGTAGTCCTCCTGGCCTTCAGGTGCCTTGAGGACGTCGTTCGCCTCTCGAAAGTTGGTTGGGCGCATTTCAGTCTCCCTGGGCGGCGTTGAGGGTCAGGCGGTTGTAGATCCCGGCGAGGCTGTCGTAGATCCGACCGATGACGTCGGAGAGGAAGGTGCCGAAGAAATACATGAGGACAGACAGAGGCCAGAGGACGATCCAGGACGAGATCTTGTCCTTGTTCCTTCCCGGCTTGTAAGCGCTGTCGAGCATGTAGCTGTCCGTCCATCCATCCGGATCTTCACCGGGTTTTCTGTCTCTCAAATAGGTCTCCTTAACCAAACGAAGATGTTTCTTCGCTTTAGGACTCGAGATGCGTCGATACCACTTCCAGATCGACCAACCCGCCCCGATGGCGAGGTAGAGAACCGCGTAGAAGAGGACAGTGAACGGTTTTTCAGCGATCCCGGTGAAGATGTTCGCATCGAAGGCAAGCCAGGCGACAAGGCCGGAGATGATGGTTGCCAAGATCGCAATCTGAATTGACTCCTGGTAGGCAGCAGTGAAGAGCGCCAGGCAGAAGACACCGAACAAGAGTGCAGGCCAGAACGTGAGGGCGAGGAGAAATTCAAACATGGGGAGTTCCTTTCGATGGACTCGGTTCAGTCTTTGACGGCGATCCAGTTGCCGTCGATTGTCTGGTGAAAAAGCCAGCCCGGTATTTCTTCCGGCTCTTGAACTGGCATGGCTGGTGCCATCCGCGCTCCGCACCCCGGCATGACGCTCAGGGCAACGCTCGGAGCGGCTGGCACCTCTCTCGGACCATCAGGGAAGTGGACAACAACCGTGCTCATGTCCCGCGCACCCGATCCGGGGTTTTCGTCGGGGGTACGATGTCGCGCCAGTGGGTTGGTACGTAGGCTGAAGAGAAAACGGTCCAGCCGTAAAGAGGGTGGAGTCCTCCCGCCGCTATATCACCCCACTTTTTCAAAACAGCGTCCCACCGGCTTTGTTTCCAATACCCGATCTTTGGGTGAGGCCATCCACCAAAGACCAGCTTCTCCAACTGGTCCCCGGTCTTGACCTCGTAATCGACAGCATAACGGACAGGTTCAAGCCAAAGCTCCAGAAGCCTGCCGTCTTTCTTTGCAGTCTCAATGGGTTGCCACTCTGTCACCAGTTCCTCAGACATCGCGGCCTCCTTCATAGAGCGCCTTGGTCACTCCCTGGACTGGCACTCCCTTGGGTGAGAATTTGAAGAACGCCACGGTGCCTTCGCCGCCGATGTATTTCGACTTCTCGGCGAGGATCTTGACGTTGTCTTCGTAGGAACCGGCGAGGCCGGTCTCGAATGTGTCGCCTGGGACGTTTGGGTTTTCGTAGACGACCGTCTTGGCAGCTCCGGACCAATTGCCCTTCCCTTCCAGGATGTCGGTGACCTTGAATTCCTGGTCGATGTATTCCTTGCGCTTGATCAGCGCCTGGGGTCGCTTGGCTGGTTCGTAGGGCGCATCGCGGCGGATGATCTGTCCCTCGTAGCCCAGCTTGCGCCAGTGATCGTACAGGCGATCCAGATGGTCCTGCCGGTCGACCACAACGGTCTCGACAAGCTCGAACGAAGGGTGACCTTCAAGGTGCTCACCGAAAAGCTCTGCCAAGAGATCGGTTCGCTCGGAGAACGGCATGCCGGGATCGTCCTCGTTGTAGAAGTCGTAAATGTGGTACTGCAGCACCGAAGCCTGTTCGAGGTGTTCGGCGGTCGGTTTCTTTTTCCGAACGATGGAGTTGATCTTCGGGAGATCGTCCTGCAGGTGGTGGGCATAAAGCTCACCGTCAAAGGATAGCCCCGGAAAGATCTCGAAGATCGGGCGCAGCGCCTCGGAGATCTGCGGGAAGGTGAAAGTCTCTTCAGCCTTCCGGGTGAAATTGCCGTTGGGGCGTGCAAGGTTCCGGATGCCGTCGAGCTTTGGTTGAGCGAAGATTTCCTCCTCGCCAAACGGAAGCCCCTTCTTCAGATCATCGTAGCGGAAGGCGAGCATGGGGAAGAGCGCAGTGCCGCTGTCGACATCTTCGACATTCTCGAAATAGCCGGTCTTGAGCTTCTTCGCGAAGAGGGACTCGATCTCCGCCATGCACTGCTCTTCAGCCGTCGTCTCGTTCGAGCGCCCGACGTTCTTTGGTGAGCAGGTCGTCCACTTCGACTCGGTGATCGATCCGCCCTCAATTCCGGTGTGAATGCTGTAATCCGCACCATCTCGAACAACGGTCCAGGTCCGGATCTTACCGGCGCTGTCGCGCTTGTAGAGCGTGGGGTATTTGGCGAGGGTGGCAGCCATCACTTCGCTCCCCGGATCGCATCAATGACCTGGTTGAGGGCCTGCCCGGCGAACGCGAAGATCACCACCAGGATGATCAGGAACAGGAAGATCCGGACGATGTCCCAGCGGGAAAGGTTCGGTTCGGCGTTCCAGTCCTCGAAGTAGGCGAATTGGTCATCGACCTCTTTCTGGGTCAGGATCTCTTCGCGATGCGTGTGCAGGGACATTTTCACCTCCGGGCGTAAAAACTGACTGATGGACAGAATAAATCACCCTTTGGTCAGGATGTCAATCATCAAGTCAGATTTTCTGTCTCCTAAAGGCGTCTTTTCGTACCTTCGACGCGAATCCCGCAGGTGCGGAGAAACATTGCGTGAGCCAATGCGAAGTCAGTCACGAAAACCAGTTTGATCTCCATCCAGATCGAGCTGAAGTTTGGCATCTTCGTACCCCTTTTGAACCTTTCGTTGAAAAACGGCGGTGACGACCGCCACGAGGACGATCAACATCACCAGGATGATCGAAACCGTCATGACGACGTAAGGCTTCGAGAGCACGCTCAGGACAACAAGCCCGATAATGAAGATACCCACCATGTCATGCCAGATATCCATGAATACGCTCATGGTCATTCCTCCGCTGGAGGTTGGTTGCCGCTACGTGCCTGCTTCAATTCCAGGGCTGCCTGACTTTCGGCGATCTGCTCCTGGGACTTGCGATCCTTCTCGGTCTCTTCCAACTCGATCTCGGTCTTGCGATCCGGCATACCGCGCTGGTTCGCATCCACATCCGGATTGTTCGGGAAGCTCGCCGAGGATTCGAGGAGCTTCTTGAACTCTTCGATTTCGAGCCAGTCGGGGATAACCTCCGCCCTCTTGAGATAGTCGTAGACCACCTCAATCGGCAGGATGCCATCATTGTACATCTGCTGAACGGCGCGGAACTCGCGAGCCGCCGCTTCCTTCAGCATGAAGTCCTTATTGAACTCGATGGTGATCTCGCTCGCCTTTGCAATGTTCACATCTTGCCAGATCGCCCACCATTCCAGGATCTGCGTGAACCCTTCGTCCAACGCAATCGAGATGTTCAACAGAAGGGCCTGCTCATTGCGATCCTTCATGCTGACCTGGTTGTCGGACTCCGAGACGGATGCCGTCGTGACGCCGATCAGGCGACCGCCGAGGGTCGAAATGTGCGCCTCCTTGGTCGAGATGGCGCTTTCCAGGAACTTCAGGCCCTGCCCGTTGAATTCCATCAGGCCAGCCTTTTCACCAGGACCGACTTCCCACACAGTGGATGCGCCGATGGTGTACTCGCCCTGCCCTTCACCAGTCGCCTTCGATACCCAGAAGACCGGCAGACCGGTGTAATAGCGACCGTGCTCCAGGTGAGCATATGAGCGGAAATGGGAGATGTTCATCTGGGCAATGTCGAGCATTGACGAGCGCTCGATGTCAGGCTCGTTGCTCTCGGTGCCGAAGATGACGAAAGGAATGTAGCTCAGCGCTTTTCCGCGATGGGTGGGACGGATGACCTGATCCGCCTGGCCGCGTGGATCTGGGTATGTCGCCCCTTCAGCCTTGGACTCGTAGATATGCTGCTCGTAGGCTCCATCGATCAGGCGAAGAACACGAAGACGGACGGAGTATCGACGGGCCTGGATCGTATCTCCGGGTTCGACCTTGTTCAGGTTCGCTTCCATCAGGACGGCCTCGGTCAGCACCTCGCGGTCGCCAACCATTTCATACGTCCAGTCAAGGATGGCTTCCGTGATGTAGCCGGTTAGGTATGGGTCCCCACCGTTCGTCGGCATGTCGACAAGAACACCATAGCGCCCCATGTGAACGACTTCCTTCGCCGTGCGACGAGCGAACGAGCGGAAGGACTGGTTCTTCAGGGTGATCTTCTTGAGCTTCTTGGTCAGGTTCTTGGGGAGGTTCGAAACCACCGGGTTGCGACGGAAAATGGTGCCCACCAATGCGCCAACCGTGCGGTTGGTCATATTGTAGTAGGTCGCATTTTCGAGATACATCGCGTAGTCGGCGTCATCGAGACCACTCGGCTGCGGCAGATAAATTACGGAGTTGTCCTTGACCTGACGCTCACCCTGGTAGGTGTCGCGCAGGAGGCTCCAGTCGGGTGCGTGATAGTGAACCGAAGGGTGTACCCAGGATGGGTAGCTCGACAGGATGTCCTGAATGTTGATCTGCTTCTTGCTGCTTGCAGTAGCCACGGTATCGCCTTGGTGTGAAAATTCGATTGACGCATATTCTGACACAACATGGGTTAATGTCAAGATTTTTGACATTGGCTCGCATAGGGGTGCCATTTTGACCAGGGTGTCGGTTTGGGTCCCCGGCTGTTTGGAAGGTGGGATTTAGAGTGTGCCCATCAGAAAATATGCCTGGGGTGTGGATTGCCAATTTGTTGATTGGCGGGGTGAGTGTTGGGTCCCCTGGATGAGGTGCTGAGGCACAAAGTGCTCCAGATTCGTGTGACAGTGACAGGCCGATTTTGACCGCCCCAGAGGGTACGGGGCTTTTGGGTCCCTGCCGGATAAAACAGAAAGAGGCGAACCGATAACGATTCGCCTCTTTGGTTTACATTGCGCTAACGAATTGAATTAGCAGAAATAGGATAAGCAGCCTAAATGCTAGCTCAAACATTAGGCATTTCGCCTAATGCAAGGCGGTGATATGAGCTGACTTGCTTTCCGCTTTCGAATTTGTTGCGCGTTTGAGCTGCAACATGATCGCACCATGAATCCCACCAGTAAGCCGAGTCGCCTTCATTGCGCCAAACGGTGTTATATGTCCGGATGCGCTTGTGAACCGAGTCGATCTTCAAAGACTTAGGAAAGCGAAAGTGCGCTTCATTCAGGCCGAGTCGTTTCAGGTTGTGCGAGTCAAGGCAAGCGCCCTCGGCTAGTGTCATTTGCGCAAAGAATGAAGCCTTCACAATACCGAGATTCGGACATTCCAGCAATGCGAGAATGAAGGAGTCGAGGTCCGACTCCGCCTTGCATTGGACCGCCAGACGCTGCAAGCGCTTGCCATGCATCTGGATAAAGTCATAACCGGCACGCTTGTGCCCAAACAGGTAACGGCTTTCCCTGCCATGCTCCCAGACATCCGCCATTTGCGCGGGCATGGTAACAAAGGGCTGTCGGATGGAAAGCAAAACCAGCGTCCCAACATTCTTGAACGTATCAAGGTCAGAAAGTGCTGATTTTGCGATATCAAGGCAATCGGTTTTAAAGTAGCTCATAAGCTTGACTCCAGTTGAGCGGGTTCTATGGCTTAGGAAAGCCAGTATTTCGCGCCATTAGCGGCAACGATTCGTTGTGTGGTTTCTTCAGAAAGCTGGACTCCAGCCTTGCGGAGATCCCTTGCAGTGTCTTTGATCAAAGCGCGTGCCTCGCGGAATGACACAAAAGCAACTGTAATCGGTGCGTTGCCGGGCTTGTCTTGAAAAAGGACTTTGGTCATTTGCGTGGCTTCCGTTTGCGTTTCGATGATCTATATAGACCATGTTTGAGCGCATAAGTCAAGCGGCAAAGTCATTTTTTCTGACCTTGCCGCTTAAAAAATTTCATCGATTGCCAGTCTCGAACCGGCGTCTTTTTTCCTTGTTCTTGCGGTCCTGTTGCCGCTTGATTTTCTTTGCCTTAAGCATTGGCGACTCCCTGTTTGACGGTCTCAGGATCGATGGAGTCGAGACTGTCGACTCCGGTCTGCAGAATTTGAAATTCGCCGCTTGGCAACGTGACCGCCATTGCAAGCTGCTTTGCAGCTACACCGACCTGAATGGCGATCTTGAGCAATGCCGCGACATTCTCCGGAGTGTCTGCCATGCCGGTCTGATAGGTGATTCCGGGTTCAAGATACGCATTACCGGTCTCAGGATCGATCCACCCACCGGACGACTCCAAGGCGGTGAATCCGCCGAATTTCCGGCATAGCTCAGTTTTCAGAAACCCGTGAGCGTGATTGATCGAGTCGCCATTGTTGCCGACTTTGGGCAGAACGATTTGTGCAATGAACATTTTCGACATTTTCAGAATCCTTGTTTGAGTGTCGATTAGGTGCGATCCGCGAAAGAAACCCATTCATTCCGATCAAGCCGGATTTCGCGGGATTCAGTTGCCATCGCCCACCGCTTGCCATTGAAACGGGCAGGTGCTGCAGGCTTGGAAGTGAAGAGCGAAAGGAAGGTCTTGAACATTTGATTTCTCCGGTTTGTGTTGCTTACATGATCTATATAGACCACGTTTCAGACAGAGTCAAACCCTAATGTCAGTTTTTCTATCCCTGAATGTCATATGGTTAACAGGAGGTTAACGCCTCTCCCGGATGCAGCGATCTGTTAACCTTAAGAATTAACGTTAACGCCACGGCGGGATTTTTGAAAAATTTTGAGTAAAATTTTATCGACCTGGGAAAAAGAAAAGGGGCCTAAGCCCCCCTCTCTTATTCGTAGATGTCGCCGACGATTTCACCAAACCGGTCATTGTGATCAATGATTGTCTCGGCTCTTGTGTCGCGGTCATATGGACCGTCATTCAGGCCGATGAAAGCAGCCTTGCCGATCCGGAAAGTCACAGTGCCATCGATTTCGATTGTCATTGCAGCGGCCTTTTTGACACCTTCCCTGTCGGTCTTGAATTTCTCCCATTCTTCCCCGTCAAAAACGCGGATCTCGTCGACGCCTTCAGCCTTCACACATTCGCGGATGGCTTTGCGGATAAGAGCCTGAGCTGGGCATTTTGCGATAAGCTCTTGAAGGCGAATTTCAAAAGAGGACATTTGATTGACTCCGTTGCGTTGTTTACATGATCTATATAGACCACGTTTGACCGGGAGTCAACCCGGTCAAGACGTTTTTTCTGACATTCTTTCTCAGCCTTCAATCGTATGGCTTGCCACGCTGGAGTCGGGTTCGAACATCTGAGCACGATATCCCCGGCCCGGCATGTGGGCGCATTTCTCATTCCATAGATCACTGAGTCGTTGTTCGGCGCTTAGAGCAGTGTCGGTGATATAATACTCCTCATAAACGGTCGTTTCGTCGTCAACGTTGTCAATGACAAGGCGGAAGCTCCGGACCATTATTCAATCCCCGCGATTTCTTCCGCGTATTCGACGCCATGGCGATCCGCGACATAATCGAATGAGCCTTTCGTGCCGGGCTTCACTTGATCCCTTGAAGGCACGTGATTGCCCCAGTAATCGCGGTGATCGTCGCGGCCTAGCATCGCGTGACCGGATTCGATTGCTGCCATGCATTGGCGACCGATAGAGCCTTCCAGACGCCACGCCATGCCGCTATTGATCAATTCTTGCGCGTTGAATTTCATGGTTCAATTTCCCTTGTTTTTGATGACGTGCTTGCGAAGGGCTGCAGCGCCTTTTGCATAAGCCCGGAGGGTTGACAGATAACCGGGCTTCCCTCTTGCGTTGTGCTCCCATGCGACGACGTCTGAGCCGGTTTTCGTCTGTCCCAGATAGCGACCACGCGCACCATTAGGACCGGCTTTCACCCATTGACCGGGCTGGATCTTTGCCCGGATCTCCGGAGGCAAAGACCAGATGTCGAGTGTCGGCGTGTATTGTGTCGGGTGGATCATGACTGACTCCGTTGTTGGTTACATGGTCTATATAGACCAGCAACAGGACGGGAGTCAACCCCGTCCTGTCAGTTTTTCTGTCCTCACTTCTCAAACATGATTTGGCAGTAAGCCCGATCCTTGACCACGATTGCAGGGAATTCGCGACCGTCACCGCGTGACGTTGTCGCCTCCAGTATCAGGTCCGACTCCTCCCAGATTTCCCAGCCGGTCAATTCCTTGGCTGCAGTGAAGGATTCAGGATCGGCGAATTTGACCGTCACAGTGAACCGCCATTCAAATTGAACCACGCCAGACAACGCCATGATGTGATTTGGCGCATCCTCATTTGCGGCCTCTTGCTCGTCTGGATCGGTCGGGTATGGATACGGGTAACCATCGCCGAGAATGAGCGTGTAAGCCGCTTCCGCCTCGTCTGAAAAGATCCCTTCAAACATCGCCTCATTGAAATAGAGCGCTAGCGGTTTCCGCCTTGCGGCTGTCATCGGGTCCGGTGTGTTCAGGTCAAGATCTTCTCCCATTTCCAAGACCACTGTTTCCGGCATTTCGCGCCGGTCAAAAGCCCGGTCAAAGTCTTCCGGGTTTTCCCGAATGAGATCTTCAAAACCATAGTGGAATTCCGCCGCTGCTTTGGCGTCCGCTATCCAAAGGGCTTTAACGTGTTTCGCTTCCATCTTACTGACTCCGTTGTTGGTTGCATGGTCTATATAGACCAGTGACAAGACGGGAGTCAATCCCGTCCTGTCAATTTTTCTGACCTATGCGGTCAAGCGATATTCAACGCCATCGATCCGGATACGGTCCAGCGTTGCCAGATTGATCGAACGGGGCGCATCCTTGTGGTGATCCCAGACGTTCAACAGGTTCGGGTTCTGAGCCTTGCGGGTTTGAGCGCCACGAACATGCGACTCGCTCTTGTTCCCATTGTCGGCTCTCATTTCAGCCGGAAGCTTAGCCGGGTTCACAAGCATTCTCCGGAGGGTTCCGTCTTTCTTGCGAAACTCGACAGAAATGAACCGGCTTCCCGTTGTTTCGATCAAAGCCCGGATCTGGTTAAATCTTGCGGTTTTCATGTTGACTCCTCTCAGTAAGGTTGCTCGACAATTTCGAGTCGACCGTCCGACTCCAAGACGTAGTTGATGTAAATCTGTCGATTGTCGCCACGCTCAAGGCGTGACTTCATGCTTTCCCGAAACTCTTTCTTGGCATGTTCGCGGGTTGGCATATCAACAATGATGCATGTATCTTCGTCGTCATATTCAAGACGTCCGATAATTGCGAAGGCCATGTTTGACTCCCTTGTTCGATACATGATTTATATGGACCATGTTTGAAGGAGTCAAGACGTTTTTTCTGTCCTTAACCGAAATATGGTTAACGCCGGGTTGCCTGGGGAGGCGTCCGCGTTAACCTTAATAAGTAACCTTAATGATGAGTTAAGAAGAGCCGGGGAGTTAACCTTAACGATTAACCTTAATAGATAGTATTTTAATAATGGGGCGTTAACCTTAATAATTAACCCTAATGCGTTAACCTTAATTATTTACCTTAATATTTGGTATTTAGTTCGAATTTTAGACAGATTTTAGTCGATTTTGACTAAATACCTGTTAATTATCATTTTCTGAGCCTTCTATACGATAAAAAATGAGTTTTGTCGAAGGAAAAAATTGAAAATCGTCGAAAGAAAAATTGGAATCGCTCGAAAGAAAAATTGAGATTGCTCGAAAGAAAAATCGAGCGTCGTCGAAAGCAAAATTGAGCTTGATCGAAGACAGTTTGGCTCTGGCAGGCGTTCCAGGCAGGCCCTGAGGGTGTGAGATGGCCCTGAACGGCACTGTAGGCCTGGTTCTGCCGCCCTGGTGCGCCTCAACCGGACATAAATGGCCTCTTATGGCGGTCTGGAGGGTCTAAGCGGCCATATATGACCGGTTGCTAGTGCCTGTGACCGCTTCTATGGCCGCTTCAGAGAGGCTTGCTATGCCTTGGTGCGCCTGGGCTGCCGTCGATCCGGTGATCGCGCTGTGTCCGCTTCCCTGTCCGGTTCCTGAGCCAGGTGTGACGAGCTGTGAGGCATAGGAATGTGGTCCTATAACTCATCTCTGGGCAGGATCGAGGTGCCTGGAGTGCCCTCTACCAGGTCCTGGGTCGCCTGGATCTTGACCTCAGGTTGTATTGACCGGTCTCATAGGCGGGCTGCAGCAGCGTGTGTGAAGGATCTCGTCTTGGGATCACTGAGTGTGATCTCAGAAGCCAGCCAGGATGACCACCAGGGCGCGGTCGCGGGGTGTGGTGGGCGCGTTGAGTGTGCCGATTTGAGTGTGAGAGCGCTGTGGCGACCAAGCTCTGACAGCTGATCCAATCTGGATCAAAGTCGCATTATGAGATTATAGCGGATTTTCGCTAAATTCGTTATAAATTCGAGGATATACCCCTTTTTCAAAATCGTCAGGGTCCCTACCCCTTCTTCAAAATTGCCAGGGTCCCTCCCTACCCCTTTCTCAAAATCTGAAGGGTCCCTGAGGCCGATTTCAGGCAAAACAAGGGCTTAGTAGAGCGACCGCAACTGTAAGAAAAGACACAGAATCCTACACAGTTCGAATTTCGCTTTAAAATCAATGATTTAAATATTTCAAAAAAGTTAAGGATTTTTATTACAGTTCGTTTTCTTACAAAAATTCCGCTCACAAAAATTTTTGAATGTCAAGCCTTAGCGAAAAATAAATTCAGGTTTACTTTTTGGTGGTTAATTTTTACGCGCTGCGGCCAGTGCAATGGCAATCGGATCAGCCTTCGCCAGGAGGGCGATTTCTGCCAGATTTCGCTCGATTTCTGATTTTGCACCTGTCTTATTTTGGGACTTTAGCTGGTTCCCAGACAGCTTGACGTTGCCTCTGCGCACCTTCTTGCGTGCCCAATCGAGATACTGGGAAGTCAAGTCGACCTGGTCGTCGAACTTCGCAGTCGGGAAGCCCAGCAGCTCAGAAACATAGTCCGGAAGCCACTCAGCGTGCTTCGGAATGAGCACCTGACCAGCCTGAAAGAGGGGTGCAACACCGTCCAGTCGGAACTCTTTCGAGTTATTGTTTGGAGATAGCGCTACAACCGGCGCGGGTGCCTTACCGGCCCTTGTTTGAATGTACTGGGTCCCCGACCCCTTGTCCTCGATCAGGATGACGTCAACGTTCCAGGCGCTCGCCATGTTGTCGATGAGCTTGACCATCTCAGGGAATTCGACACGTGCTCGATGAACGTGGGCGAGGTGGTGGAAGCCGTCCATGTCCTCGATCCAGATACCGATAGCGGTGTAGTCGTTTCGCTCGTTCGCTTTGATCGCGGTGTCGACCGAGAGAGCAGTCCGCTTGCGGTTGTTGTGTCCCGGCAGCATGTCATAGGTGTGCAGCCATTCGCCCAGGATGACACCGCCCTCTTCGTCAACCGGCTTGCCCATATAGAGCGAGTTCCAGTCGCGAGGTGGGAGCGTTGCCTTCAGATTGAGAAGGTGGTCCTTGGTGTAGAAGTCAGGCCACAGCGGTTCGCCTTCAGATCGACCGAGGGCGTCTGTCCCAGGATCTTCGCAGATCGCTGCCAGGTTGATGATGTCCCACGGCAGACCCTTGCCCTGCTTGTGCATCTCTTCGATGCGTCCGCAGAGATCGTCCGAGTGCCAGCGGGTGGCAACCACGAACATCGGCGCGTTCGGCAGCAGGCGGGTTGTGAAGTCGGCGCTGAACCAATCGAAGACCTTGTCGCGGATCGTCTGCGACTCTGCGTCTTCGCGTGAAGCGAAAGGGTCGTCGACGCCAGCCATGTGGGCGCGGAAACCGGAGATACCCTGTCCGACGCCGCGTGTCAGATACTGACCACCAGTCCCCTGCAGTCCCCAGTTACCGGCAGCCTTGGAGTCGGTCGCCAGGTAGACGTCCGGAAAGACTTCGCGGAAGGCATCGGAATCGATAATGGCCTTCGTCTTCTTACCGAATTCGTTCTCACAGAAATTTGTGGTGTGACCGGCCTGGATGTATTTGTGCTTGGTGTTGCGACCCATGTACCAGGCTGGATAGAGGCGCGAGCTGTAGGTCGATTTGGCGTGTCCAGGCGGCATCGAGATCAGCATCCGCATGATCCGACGATCCTCCATCTCCATGAGCTTGTCGCACATCCAGACGTGGTGAGGTGCCGGTGGTTCATCCGGGTTGATGTATTCCGCAAAGGCGGTCAGATCGTGCGGAGCGAGATCCCTCAGCTCCTTGAAATAGGCCGCATGGTATTGTTCATGGAAAGCGGTGATCGCTGTCAGCAGCTGGTGTGGATCTGAGACGTTGAGGAAGCTGCAGTAATCCCAGACGTCCTGAGGGATCTCCAGACCACGGCGCAGGCGTCTCTCGGTATCGTTACGATAGTCTGAGAGCGTCTTGAGGATCTTTCGGATCGATCTCCTCTTTGCGTGTGGTCGGATGTCAAACTGCATCAGTCGCTGCCATCCTTCGGCGGGCTGATGTCTTTCATCTGACTGTTCTCGATCCGCTTGGCGTGCTCGCCCAGGGCTTCTGTGAGCTGAAGGATGTTGTAGGTGTTTCCACCCCCTCCCCCATTTGGAAGATTGTCTGGGTCCCCGCCCTTGATCTTGTCGGCAAAGGTCATGCCGAGGTGGTGCCCCAGCATTTCGAGCGCTTTGTTGGCGGCGCTATGGTTTCCCATGGTCATCGCTGACTGGACGTTGGCAGCCAGGCGCTCGATCACCCAGTTCATATCGACCGTCTCGAACGGAAGGCCGTTCTCGCTCTCCTCCCCTTCAATGGAAACGGTAGGGCCGCTCAGGATCTCTTCGCGCTCTTCCTGGATCTCCTTGACGCGGTCGACCACGAGAGGATTGTTTGCCAGGCGCTGAGCGTTGCCGGGTGATCCGGGTGCAAAGCCTGCTTCGATGTAGGCCTTGTGCTGGGTCATTCCACGGGCAAGGTTGCGGGCGAAAATCTCCCAGCGTGGTTTTTCGAGGACGGGCATCTCAAGAACCTTCAATGAGCTGGAGTGGAGCGGTCAGGGTGAAGTCGAGGTGAAAGACGCCGAAGAGCGCGAGCAGTGCGGACTCAGCTCGTCCGTCGTCCTTCTTTCGGGTGAACAGCGGCGCAGCGTTCGGAAGCAATTCCGAAGCTCGGGCGCGGGCCTGGTCCTTGTCCTTGGGGCAGCGCATGTTCTTCTTCCAGAGGTTCGGAAGGATGCGCTGCAGCTCGATATCGTAGGCGAGCATGACGGTCTTGGCGGTCCCGAAGGCATCTCCAAAACTGAAGGCACCGACGTTACCGTCACCGGTTCTCGACCAGACGTCTTCGATGAAAGCGTGCTCGGGGTTCTGACAATCCACAATGTCGAAAAGCGCTCGGGCGTCGACCTCAGAGCGCTTGGAGTCCTCTTTGACAGCCCGCACAGGCATGTCGAAGATCTGGATGGTGTGATTGACTGGATCGATGAAAGAAAAGGCCCCGGTCTTCCCAGGGTCGATCCCTACGATTGTGAAGGACATAGAGCACCTTATTGATTAGGATGCTCATTATGTCAGATTAACTATCTTTCGTCAAAATATTTGACATGTGGCTCACCTAATTGGTCTCACCATTCAATTCTCGTCGAAGGTTCTCGATGATTGTGTCAAGCCGGTTGACACGTGGAGTGTCGCGGTTCGCATACGCAAGCATCCGCTGGGTCTCCGCATATCGGAGAGTGTCAGCGGCTTCACGTTCCTTGAACCAGCGGCGGATGGCAGCGAACATCGGTGAACCTATTCAGTGCAGTTTTCGAGAGGAACGACCCGCACCCCATTGGTGCAGGCCATTCGATATTCCGGCTCGGATTGCTCGACAGCCAGGTGCCCCAGCCACGCGAGCGAGCAAAGGGCGATGACCGCGAGGATGACCATGACGTAGTCAAATCGCCCCATGACGTTACCTCCAGGCTTTCTGGACGAAGATGTAGTTTGCACCGGAGGAGATCTTCCGAGCGTCGGGGTGTGGGGCCGGATTGACGTAGCCGGGTGCAAGACCGCCACTGCCTTCGGTGCCGGAGCTTTCAGCAGGGGTCACCGATCCGTCTGGGAGAAGCCACGTGGTCTTGCCGTAGGACATGTCGATCATCCCATCGAAGCCCCGCGACTGGAAGGGAGCGATCTCGCTGTCGACCTTCTTCAGATCTGCATCCGGAAAGTCGACCGGGGTCTCGACATCAATCGAAGCGCCACCGGCATACTTGCGGCTGCGGACGGAGAACTTCACCTTCGGATAGAGCGCCTTCAGGCGCTTCCGGATGAGCTTGGCGGTATCGGTGACCGAAAGGTACTCGGTTTCGCGCTGAGTGGGCTTCATGACGGTTTCCTGAGCGATCTGGGCGTGCATGACTGACTCCTTCATGACGGTTTCAATTTCTGCCCCTATGTCGCAATTTCTGACGTTGGAGTCAATACGCCTGTCCGAAGATAGTTAATCTGACCACCCCACACTCAAAATGCCTTGGGTCCCACACTCTACGCGAAGGACACTCTAAGACCGGTCAGCAGTTCGACACACTCTAAGCACACGGTCACCGATCACCACACTCTACGTGGTCGCACTCTAAGCGGTCGTCGCCGGTCGCCGTCGCGGGGGCTGCCACACCTCCCCCTCACACTCCCCCTCCAAGAACACCGGATGTGACAGACAGAATGACAAATGGGGTGCAATGGGGTAAATCCATTTTCTTATTACACTCTAAATCCATTATTTTTCAATGACTTATAGGAATAAGTGTATAAGGAAATGGGGTAATTAGGGTATACTAGCTATATAGATAAAATAATATTTTGTCATTCTGACGAATCCGCTCTTGTAATAAGGGCGAAAACGCGGGGTTGGAGGCTCAGAAAAAAATTCTCGTGTACATAGAGGCCGGGGGTATGTTCCTCACCCCCTCGTCTCCATCGATTTCCGCTGTAAGTTATTGATTTCTCTTAATATTCACCCTTACTAAGGCTGTATAGGTGCCCATACAACCCCCTCATTCTTTCCGGTATTTTTGGATGGGGTAGAGGCTCAAGTGGTCAAACAGCCGGAGTGTCGAGATTCCAGGAATGAAAAAGGCGCTCTCATCGAACGCCTAAATCACATTGCGGTCACAATTGGATGGGGTAAACCTCACGCCTCCTCTTCGGCGTTCTTGGCCAGGCGGGCGTCCATTTTGGCCTTCTGGACGGACTTGATGGTCTCCCGCTTCTCCTTGCCGCCGACCTCCAGGAAGCTGTAGAGGATCGCTCCTCCGCTTGCTGTACCAGTCGCACGCAGCCTAACCGTGGTGCCGGTGACCTCATAGATTTTCTCCTTGCGGCTGCCGAGGTATTTACCGAACTGGGTGCGTAGAGTGTGTTGATCTCGACCACGGATCGGCACCGGGTATTCAAGCACGCCGGTCGGCTCATCATAGATGAGGTCGAACAGCTCAGACGACTTGAAGGGCTTGTCGAGACCGATCTCCTTGAACAGGCCCTCCATGACCTCATTGTCGTCCTGGTTCGAGCTGGTGGACAGACTGCGCCAGCTGGAGAGGTTGTCCAGGAACCCACCAACACCAGCGGCCTCAAGGATACCACCAGTCACGCGTGCCCAATTTTCGAAGGAACCGAATTTCTTCGATCCATCCGGCATTCCCTTCGCCACCCAGTTCTTGATGAAGATGCTCAAGGCCCAGATCAGATCGGCGCGGTGCTCTCTGGTCCATTTGACCAGATCGGAGTGATAGAAGTTGGTCCGCAGTTCCGGCCTCGCCACATCCGGCATGATGTTGATGGGGATCATACGCCGAGCAAGCTCGTCGGATGGATCGATGTTGTTGCCGGAGAAAAGCCAGACGTGATTGATCGGCAATTTGATCTGCGTCGAAGATCCAAGCTGTCGACCAGCCCACCACCCTGAGGTGATCGCCGACGCCAGCGAATTATTGTCGATACGCTCAACGTTGTCGAAGAACATGGGGCTGTCCGGATCGCTCAGCAATTTACTGACGATCAGCTTCTCGAACTCTTCCGAGTTTCGATTACCTTTCGGCGGCGCATAGGTCGGGCAGACCTCATTGTTGAGGACCAGATTGAAGACGTTGGCGAACAGGCCCGAACCAGCGCCAGGCATTGGCTTATTGACCACGAACGCCGGGCTTGGTCCATCGATGATCTCGCGGATCATAGGCAGCAGGAAGAGCGCAAGGACGTGTGCCTTGGTGCTCTCACCGACGATCAGATCCGGATCTTCGCTTTCGTCGTCGCCGTCGTCCTTGAAGGGGAAGTCGCCGAACAATCCGTCATATGCAAAGAGAAGATCGTAGGCGTCATCCAGCTCCTCCTCGGTCGGCTCATCCGACACCTTGAAGATCTTGGACCCCTGGGTATCGAGATAGATCCCGGTGTATTTGTCGAACCCATGCTTGACTGTCAGATCTCCGTCGACCGAGAGCACGGGGTGCTTCCGGATACCCTTCAGATAAGGGATCGGCAGTTCAGCACGCGGCATAGAGAACACATGAGAGGCGACGTCGAAGGGGACTGACTTGACCGTGCGGCCCTTGTCCGATTGCTGATAGAAATGGACGCAGCGCTGCAGGAAGACCTTGAAGGCGTCCCTGCTCATCACCTCGCGCTTGATCCCCTGCCCGTCGCCGGTATGACCGACGTGGACTATATCGGTATCGGTCAGGAACACCTTCGGCGGCTGGTTCTTCTTTTTGATGCCAGCCAGGCAGGCGTCGATCTGTTCGTTGAAGTCGCCCGCCACGGGATACATGACGGTATTGTTTTCTTCCGCCTTGCGCTCTTCGTGCTCATAGTTGGCTCTCTGAACGATCCGGTTGAACGTCTTCCGCAGATCGGCGAGGAGGACACCTGAATTCTTCGCAAGGTCCTTCAGGGTCACCGAGATCTTGAGCGGATCGAGGTTCATATTGATCATCAGCTTCAGCGTCTTCTCAGCCTGAGCGACATCGCCGAGCCTTGTGCGGTCGACGTGATACTGCAACAGCTCATCGCCTTCCAGCGTCGATGGATCGATGCGGTCTTCATCGTCCTCATCTTCATCCTGATCCTGATCTTCACCGGCAGCAACTTCGGTCGATAGCTCAAGCTCCTCCATGCCCTCCGGGATGAAGTCCTCAAGCTCTTCCTCGGTGATGTCGAATTCGACAATCGCGGCGTCGACGTATTCGAGCTTGGTCCGCTCCGCACAGCTGTCATGCGAGCAGCGGGCGACGAAGCTCTTCTCGCCATCACCATCGACACAGAAGAACCCCTGATCTTCAGGATCACCGGCATTGGAATGTGAATCATCAAATGGACACTGGGTGGTCACCTTGTCCCCATTCCGATTGCGCTCATCATAGTAGGAGCTGAAGAAATCCCCGGCAGCGAATTTCTTCCACTTGCCCTTCATGAAGGACCGCAACCAAGGCGTCTCAAGCTCGACCTGATCGATGTCGAGACCGGCTTCGATGAATGGGTTCGAGCGCTCCAGCTCTTTGGGATCGACCTCTTCGACATCATTGAGATCGAGGAAATCACCGACCACGATTTCCATCGCAAATTCGCCACCAGGCGCATGCGTAGGCCAGAAGAACAGGCGGGAGATGTCCGTACAGGATCGGTCGTAGCTCGCACCCAGGCGGGATGCGATGCCGACATACTTGCGCTTCCACAGCTCACGTGCGGCGACCTCATTGCCACTCGTCACCTTGGACAGCACAAAGGTCTCAGCCAGCGGCAGAACGATGCGGTACTTCGGCATGGGATCATGCTCGACGAATAGCATAACGCCGCCCTCGACGTGCTCTTCCTTGATGTACTCGCAGGTGTCGACGATCCGCTTGTCATAGCGTTTGTGATTGGTCAGGTAGAATTTGACGTGCTTGGTCGTGATCTCATCACCATCATCGAGATGGAGCTTCTTGATCATCTCCGTCTTCTTGATTTTGGTGGTGGTCGTCCCGTGGGAATAGGTGGTGTACATCAGGCCGAAGAGATCCTGATTGATTAGCTCCTGCCGCAGCTCAGCCATCGGCTGCCCGGAGTCGATATCGAGGACGACGAAATTCAGATCAAAGACATTCGGGATGGTGCGCTGCTTGACGCCCTTCACCAGCGATCCCTGCATGAAGCAAGGGCCGTTCTTCTTTTTCGATTCCTTGTGATCGGTCAGGCGGGTGAGGAAATCGAGGAAGGTGACTTCCTGGGTTTTCCAGTTGCGCTCTTCCTGGTTCTTCCCGGTTGAGATGTTGAAGGACCACTCGAAGGTATCCTTCATCTCCTCCAATGCGCCATTGTAAACTGCCAGTTCGCCGTGTCTTTCGACCGGCGTTTGTTCAATATGCTGTCGCGTCATCGGGTCCTCGTCATCGGGAGTGAACTCAAATTCTAACCCGATGTCAGAAATTCTGTCAATGAAAAGTAGGGCGGCTCACTTTGAAGCCGCCCTATACACTCTCGAAAAATCAGGCGTTGATCAGGTCTTCCGCCATCTTGGTGACGCCCTTGACGGTGTTCCGAGACATGCGGTTGTCGACCTGAAGATCGATGGACGCCTTCATGATGTCGAAGATGTTGTTCCGGTTCTCCGCCATGGCGGCAAGAAGTTCCTGGAGGGTCTGATCGACCGCAGGCGAAAGCCCACCGGCAGAGATAATGCGTAGCAGGACATTCATCTGGACGCTCACCTCAGTAAGCATCGTGCGAGCCTTCTCGTCGATCACCTGCGAGATAGCCACTCGATACTCATCAGCTTGATCTTCTTCCCGCTTGATGGCAGCTTCGAACTGATCAAGCTGATTTTCGATGTGAGCCTCCTGAGCGCTACGGAAGACGGCCTCGAAGAAGTTGGCGAGGGTGGAGTCCGTCTCGATATCAAAGAAGAAGGCGGTGTCCTTCTCGCTGAAACCCTCCTCGGGGTCCTCGGACACTCCATTATCGAAATCGGAGAACAGACCCTCCTCGGGTTCGTCGCCGACGTCGAGACCGGCCTCGATGGCCTCATCGATATCCATCTCGATATAACCACCTTCGGAGGTGTCGACCGGTTCGTCAGTCTCGACCTCTGTCAAGGCTTCGGACGCAACCACGAAGTCGATGTCGGTGTGATCCATCAGACGAACCTTTGTGCGGTCGACCACGAAGCTCGCACCATCAGCGTTGTTGACGATCAGGACACCATTGACGTCAGACTTCACGGTGCCGGTAGCGCCCAGAGGAAAGCCGATCACACCATCCGAGGTGACAACGATGGTTTCACCTTCGTCGAACTTCTGGATGTGATCCTCGACGACCGTCTCAGTCTGGACGACATGGAACTGATTGCGCGAGAGCTTCACCGAATCCAGGAGGGCATCGACGTCAATCGTATAGACGACATCGCCGCCCGGCTTTTCGGTACGGAAGTCCGAGATGAAGCCGGTCAAGGCCTCGCCATCTTCGTCGACGACAAGCACGAGGTCAGAGATGTTCGGATAGACAGGAAGAACGAGCAGAAGGCTTGACAACCAGTCAGCGTCAGCCACTTCAACATCATGAATGAGGCCGGTGTGGACGTCCCTGAGGATCTTCCCCACAGAACCGGCACCGACATAGTAGGTCGACTTGGTCGAAGGATCGAAGACGTATGTGGAAATTGCAAGTGCATCAGATTTCATGAAAGTGGCTCCTGGTTTGAACACAAATCGGGGTGTGCCCATATTCTCTATCATTGGTCAGATATTTTGACAAGAGAAAAAAGAAAACGTTTGAAAAATTGGATCATATGCCGTATTCTGCAGAAAAGTGAACAAAGGAGTCCGTCATGTCTGAATTTGAATCCCGCCGCCCGGCACGCATCTCGCCGATCACGAAACGCCCGATGGTCGACACCATTGAGGAAGAGAACCTTGACCTCTCTCCGGAGGAATTCCGGACGCGCATCGACGCCATCGGCATCTCCATCAGTCAGTTCGCAAAGATGACTGACATCACGCGTGCACGCTATCGCCGGGTGGTGAATGGTGAGCAGCAGAGCCTTGTCGAGCGCGAGCCTGGCGTCTTCGTGGTCCCCCGCGCCTTCACCATCATCCTGATCGCTTTCGAAGCTGGCCTCCTCACGGTCGGCGAGGAGTCGATGTGAGACCGACCTTCTCGGAGAACCAGCGAGAGGTGCTTGAACTGATGTTCTATTGTCACTTCGAGTCGTCCTTCAAGCAGACATGGGTGACCCCTTTGGACATCGGAGGCTACAACGGCAGTCACCACAGCAACACTCTACGTTCTCTCGCTAATCGCGGCTTGGTGAACTACAAGCAGCGTGGCCAAAAAGATCCTCCCATAGGAGAAAATGCGAAGAAGGTCTGGGCCGGTCGCGGATCGAAATGTTATCGGCTGTCCCCTGAGGGGATCGAGCTGGTCAAAACAGGAAGGATCAAAGATGCAAGCTAGATGCGAACTTCAGGCTGCCGGTAAGCCATATCCGAGAACCTGTCCGGTATGTAGGTGGGGACCCTGCAGTCGAATTGTGTCTGAGGATGTCAGTAATTCTGACACTCCGGCAGAAGATGTTTCACCCAAGATCGTCGTCGACGGTGTAACTCTCTATTTGGTCTCAGTCGATGGCGACACCTACACCTACAAACGCCAACCACCAGAGCCTGAGACGCAACCGTCGCCTCTCAAGGATCTCATCACCAGCGCCCTGGGCGATCAGCTCTCTGGTGCATATGACTGCGACCGCTGTTGGTCTGCCTGGTCGGTCGGCACCATGACGTCGAACGACTTCCATGAGATCGAAGGACGCCTCGACGAGATCGTCGAAGATGTCTTCAAAGCGGTGATGTCATCCCCTGAGATCAAGCGGGCGATCCACATGCAGGAGGCAATCGAGAACATGCCTTCACTCCAGCAGCGCCTGGGGCCGGATGACATCAGACCTTTCATCCAGTGGTACCTGGAATTCGTCATGCCCCACGAAAAACTCCCCCAACTCCAGAAACTCCCGAAAGGAGAAGAAGCATGAACAACCCCCAGGTCTTCCGGCTGAACGCCCTGGTGCACGCACTGCAGCTCACCAATTCCGCAATCGATCACGCACAGCGCCAATCCGGGCGAACCGAATTCGATATCGCATTGGTCACAGATGATGACTGCATCGTCTGCACGACTTTCGAGCGCCCGCAGATCGAAGATGAGATCCGCCGCGCCGGGAAGAGAACCCGCATCCTTACCAACAAGCCGAAGACCTTCCTTCAGGACCCTTATTCGGGCACCTACGGCAAGCGCAGTATCTTTCTCACCCACAACTTCATGAAGGCCCTCATCGATCACGAGCTTGATGTGGTGGGACACCGGCTTTCTAATCTGCTGCTTGAGTTGCAGGTGCCTTCGGAGAAGCCACAGCCGGTGTCGACGAAATCGGTTCAGCCGTCTTTTCATGGCGGCAATGGTCATTTTTTCTGACATCAGGGGTTGACCGGCTGCAATTATCATGGTCTATATAGGCCAACAAACGAGATGGAGTCAGATCTTATGAATATTGCAGTCAAACCAGCGACCACCAAAATCGCCTACAGCACTCAGCAGGCGTCCGTCATCGACTGGACGAAAAATGGCTGGGGTAATGCTCTGGTTCGCGCCCGCGCCGGTACCGGCAAGACCTTCCTCTTGATGGCGTGCATCCCCCACATGCGGGGAAGCATCGCCGTCGCGGCCTTCAACAACAAGATCGCCCGTGAGATCGACTCCAAGGTGACCGAGAAGGGTTACCAGGCGGAGGTCCGCACCTTCCACTCCTTCGGCTTCTCTGCATGGCGCAGGGTTGCTCGCGGCGTGAAGATCGAGGGCAAGGGCAGCCGCAATGCTGGCTTCTTCAAGTTCGACCACATCGAAGAGAAGCTGGAGCTGCCGCAGACGTATCGGACATTCGCTCGCAAGGCGATGAGCCTCGCCAAGCAGGCTGGCATCGGCATCTTCGACGAGATCGAGGATCGCCGGGCATGGTACGAGATCGTCAACCGCCACAACCTCGGCGACCTCTTCCAGAGTGAAGATCCGGATGACGACTACGATCTCTTCATCCGCCAGGGGATCGACTGGGCAATCGCTTGCCTGAAGATGTCAAATTCTCTGTCCCACGAGGTCATCGATTTTGACGACATGCTCTACATGCCGCTCCTCAAGAAGGCTCGCTTCTGGCAGCACGACTGGCTGCTGGTGGACGAGGCGCAGGACACCAACCCGGTTCGCCGGGAGATGGCTCGCCGCATCCTGAAGCGGGACGGACGTGCGATCTTCGTCGGCGACGACCGGCAGGCGATCTACGGCTTCACCGGAGCAGACAACGACTCCCTGGACATCATCAAGAAGACGTTCCGTGCGGAGGAATTTCCTCTGACCGTGACCTTCCGCTGCGCGAAGGCTGTCGTCGATGAGGCCAAGGAACTGGTGCCCGATTACGAGGCTGCCGAGCAGAACATCCAGGGCGAAGTCACCTCGGTGAATGAGGCTGATTTTGAACACTCGGTTCTCCAGCCCGGTGACGCCGTCATCTGCCGCAACACCAAGCCGCTTGTCGAGATGGCTTTCTCGCTGATCCGCTCCGGCATCGCCTGCCACGTCGAGGGCCGGGACATCGGCGCTGGCCTCATCGCACTGGCTGCCCGGTGGAAGTCGATCAAGAACCTCTCGAAGCTCTATGAGCGGCTGGACACCTACCTCGAACGCGAGACCGAGAAGCTACAGGAAGCCGAGCGCGAGGCAGCCATCGCTGTTCTCGAAGACAAGGTCGGCACACTCAAGTCGCTGATCAACTTCGTGGGCATCGACAAGACGGTCGACGACCTCAAGCTCTGGATCGAGGAGCTGTTCTCCGACACTCCGGAAGGCGTCCCCTCGAACCGCGTGACCCTCCTGACGGCGCACCGCTCGAAGGGTCTGGAGTATGACAACGTCTATCTCCTCGGTGCCAACAAATACATGCCTTCGCCCTACGCGAAGCTCCAGTGGCAGCGCGAACAGGAGGACAACCTCCTCTACGTCGCGATCACCCGCGCCATCAAGAAACTCACATACATCAACGTCGCCTGAAGGGAGAGAAAAATTGACCGACATTCACGGAAACAACCACGCCGAGAAGGTCTTCTGGGTGGACTACGATGGCATCAGGGCCTTCTCCACACAGAAGACCGGAGGGGACGTCCTCGCCGAGTACGTCAAGGTTGAAGAGAAGCGCGATGTCCATCCGGTGATCCGGTACTTCCTCAAGCCTTGCTACAGCCAGATGGATCTCTTGATGGTCTCCATCTTCTGGGTCTTGTGCTTCCTGCATTTCATTTGGGCAGCCATCGGCCTCATCTTCATCGGCGGGGTCGCTGCCGTCATCCTGGAACGCAAGTACAAGGAGGATCTGCGATGAGTAACATCTTCTCTGAATGGTTCATGCAGTTCGGACTGCTTCTCCTGTCCTGCGTGTTTGCGAGCACTGTCCTGATCGAGATCATCAGCGCGGACGGACGCAAGCGCCTGTCGTCGACCTATGGGAACGTCCTGATCGGTTTCGCCTCCGTCGCCGTTGCTCTGCACATGGCTCCACCCCGCATGACTGAGCGTGAGTGGATCATCGCTGAATACGTCATGGATTGCGCCTTCGTGAATGTGGTCTTCTTCTTCACCGGGCTGATCATCCTGGACATCGTCCAGCGCATCAACGCTCGACTGGTCCTCGAACACTGGCCTCTGGCGGTCATGATCCTCTTCAGCTTCTCGACGATCCTCGGCATCGCCTTCAGCCCGGAGTGGCCCCTATGATCGTCTGGAACGCAGGTCGGCGCTTCTTTCCACTGAAGGCGGATGCTGACACTCACCGCAAGGAACTCGGACTTCCGACTTCCGATCTGTTCAAGATCGACATCCGCGACCGCGAAGAGCTGGCAGAATTCCTGAACGGACTATGCCAGGCGGCTGAGATCGACGGCCCGGTGCCCGCCAACACACCACACGTCCCGGCGCAGTCCGACATCCCGTCCTTCCTCAGGAAGGCCTGGGCGAAGCTGGAAGCAGGATGGAGGAAGTCCGATGGATGACATTCTGATCACCGTCAACACCATGAAGCTCACCGATGGCCGCGAGGAACATTACGTCTCTATCTCTCGTGGTGGACGGGAGATCACGCCTCATATGTTTCCAGGCCCTTACAAGAATAGGGCGCTTTACGAAGCGGACAGCTGGAAGCACGTCCTCCTCGGACACCCAAAGCCAGATATTCTGGACCCCAAATACGCCGACCCGAAGGAGGGATCATGTCAGCAACCGTAGGCACCAAGATCAAGATGGACGGCGAGCGGCACCGATACACTATCGTCGCCCGCGATGGACGCTTCGTGATCATGAAGAAACCCTTCAATGCGCGGAAGACATACCTCTACACCATCGCGGATCTCGACCAGAAAATGAGGGGACCGTGCGATCTCATCTTCGGGCTGCCGAAATGCCTGGAGGAAGATAAGGGTAGCGAACTGAGCCTTCAGTATCTCCAAGAGGGAATCATGGGGGTCAGCTCACGCCGAGGGATACCCCTCACTCAAAACGAACTTCTGCAGCTTGAATAGGAGGCCTTCATGAAAATCCCAAAGGGAACCGAGAACTCAAGATTCGCCGAAGATCTTCGTCGGCTGCAACGCGCAATCGCCGAGATCACACCCACAACCTCGGAGCTTTCGGAAGCCGTGATCCGGTTGAACAAGGCTCTCTCAAACGCGGAGGCATCGAAGCAATGATCTATTTCATCCGGGCGGTACTCATCGCATTCGTCTCTTACCTGGCCTTTTCAGTCATCACGGCGGATTGGTGGTGGATGCTGGGGCAGGAGGATGGAGACGTTGAGGCTCGCATTATCTACGTACTGATCGTTTTCATCGCCCCTTTCTTTCCGTGGGAAAGGGTGGATCTATGACCAGTCTATCGAACCAGCTCCGGGAGCTTGCGCTGAAGGTCGGCGAGATCGAGGCTTGCGAGAACATCGACTTCCGCAAGCTGTATGGTGAGGCGTGGGGCAAGCTGCTGCAGCTTTGGGAAGAGCTGGGTGACGGTCCTTCGCCGATGTGTCGAGATTGCGCAGATTCCTGCGGGATCTGTCCACACTCAAAGCTCCCCTGCGATCCTCAGGAAAGGGCGATTTTTCAGATCCGTCAGCTGAAAGAAAAAGCCAGGGCGAAATAATTTCTGTCATTTGGTGATTTTTTCTTTCTTTCGTGTTGACTTATTTTCTGTCCTATGGTCTATATGGATCAACACGAATTGAGAAGGAGTCATCTCATGGCGAAGTTGAAATGGACTGTTGAATTCGAAATCGACGCGACCTGGGTTGCTGACGGCTTCGTGATGACCGACGAGAGAGCGCTCGAAATGCTCGCCTCTGATCTCGGCTGGGCTTCGGAATCGGAACTCGGTGCCAAGGTGATCAAACACCCCAGCCTGCTGAAGATCGCGAAGCTTCAGGGCTATCCCTCCGTCAAGAAAATGTTGGAGGACGACCCACAGCTCGCCGAGGCGCTACACATGTCCCCCAAGGCTGAGGAGGCCTGATATGGATATCACACTCAGCCAGATCCTCGAACTGTCGGAAACCCGTAAGGCAGACCGTCAGAAAATCGCACAGCTGGTCAGCGATGTTTGCGCCGAACACCAGATCGACCACTCCTGGACCCGCGAAGGCTTCGTCGAGGGATACCCCAAGGCCCATGTGATCCGGATCGATGCCGGTGAAGGCCTCAAGGTCTCGGTCGAGATCGATGGCGACAGCGTGCAGCCCAACACCTGGGTCCTCGCGTGGCACATCGATGTGAACTCTGACACTCGGCTCGCCAACAGCTTTGGCGACATCAACCCCTTCCACTTCCAGAAGTGCACAGAGGTCGCCTGGAACACCTTCGGTCTCCTCGATCACCTCCGCAGCAAGTTTGCACTGATCGCCGCTGGCAAGGCCTTCGACGAGGACCGTAAGGCCGCAGCGATCAAGGAGAATGGCACGGCTGCCGAGCGGTCGGCACGCTTCGCCGAGTGGCGGAAAGAGATGCTTGAGGAGAAGAGCCATGGCTGATCGCCTTCACCACCCGGTCAACATCCTGGACTACCCACGTCTCCCCGACAACACCGTGGTGATCGCCACCTTCAACGGGGTGCGGTGGCCAGCTGGCGGTCGACAGGTTCGCTATATGACCAATTTCGAGAACGCTCTGGGCACGCACAACCTGTGGAACGCCCACTGCGAAAATGCCCTCAAATTCGACACCAGAGGGGCGGCTGCAGAAAAGGTCAGGGAGCTGATCGAAAAGGCTCAGGCGAAGGGCCTGACGCCGAACGTCGATCTGGGCTGCATCACAACCATCGCAGAACTCAAACACCTCGTCGGTTATCCGACCGGACCCTACAGGAGGGAGGCATGCTGAATTTTTTCACACTTCACGGACGCCACCGGTGGGGCTTGGTCCCGACATTCCATCTCCGCTTCAGCTTCAAGGGAGGAAACCAGGAAGTCATACGTGTCTACTCCTATGACATCTCCCTGCGAAAGATGTCGTGGGTCCCGGCGAAGGGGCAGGGCGTATTCCTGTGTGACTTGGACAACGTCGAGGCTGTCCATTGCTTCCGGACCACCTACCGCCTCGGCATAAATCCCCTCCCCGAAGACGGTTGGCGGGAAAACAAAAGGAGAAATCGCTGATGTACAGAAACCTGTTTGGAGAAGCGAAGCCCAGGGATTTCGCGGAACTGTCCGTTGCTCTCGAAGAGCTGGAGATGAACCCGGAAGAGTGCACCGCCACCCTCGAAGAGTGCACCGATGAACCCATCGCATCCTTCAACGGATGGACGGCGGAGATCATCGACAACGAAGGCACCATCCTTGGCACCCTGGGGTGGGAGTCGAAGGAAAATCTGGAGCGCGATCTCAACAGCCTGGGCATCGACTTCACGGTCAACGGTTAGGAGGAAATCATGTCAGCTGATCTCTATGACAAGACGGGCCGAGGGTACGAGTTTGACCACGAATATGACGGTCTCGCGTATGTTCGGCCCATGGTCAAGGTCCTCATCCAGACCAGCAATTATCATGGCGATGATTTCAGCGAGGACGAAGATCTCGAACCCGCCGACTATCTGATCGCGATGAACAGGGCTGATCTCTTCGACAAGCCTCCCGTTGCTCCTCTCAATGAGGATATTGCGGCGAAGCAGGCGGAACTGGCTGCCGTCAAGTCGGAGCATGCGAGAGCCGTGCACGAGAAAAAGCTCGCCTGCGAGCGGCTTGACCGTCAGCTGGAAAGCACCCAACGCCGGTTGGATCAGTGGATGAAAGACCACCAAGTCATGATCGACCTGGGACGTCTACTCGACGGCGAGGTTCTTTATCCGCTGTCTCTCAAGGAACGCACCAACGAGATCCCTCGCATCCCGTCGATGAAGGATCTCAGATACCTCACCGTTCACTCGGGTGACTTTGAGAAGGGCAAGCCGTGGACCTGTGAGAAGTACAATCGGGACTCCTTTGGGACACCCTTCAGATTTTTCGATACGGAGGAGGAGCGCCTGAAGGTGATCCGCGAGTCGTTCGATTCGGTCTGTGCGTCGTTCCGGAAAAAGCCAGACTTTGCGGAGAGGGGATACAGCTCAAATCTGAATTACGGGTACCTGAAAAGGTGGGTGGAGACACATCCGGCGCTCGAAATCCCTGAGGACATCCGGGAGATGAAGCGACAACACGAGGCGGAAATTGTCGAGCAGCGCAAGGCAAAACTGGCTGCAGAACTCGCCGCCCTCGAAGAGAAAACTTAGGCCTTATTTTCTTGCATTAGGCCTTATTTTCTGACACTATGACGCTAATTCAACAAAAAGGAGCACCGAATGAAAGAATTTCTTGCATGGCTGATTGGAGGTTGCGTCGTCGTAGGCGTTGCCGCCTTCGGTTCGTTCCACCTCTACGCGTACTTCTCCCCGAAGTATGAAGGCGTGCGCCGAGACACTCAGATCGAGAGCCGGGCGTACTCGGAGGCCACCGTGCGTGAGCTGTATCGGCTCAAGCGTCAGTGGGAGGCAGCGGATAGCGAGGATGCGAAAGCCACCATCGCTGCTGCCGCCCGGCACGAATTTTCCATCTTTCCCCAGGACCGGCTTCCTGCCGATCTGAAACTCTGGATGACCCAGATCAACTAAGGAGACCTCTTCATGAACAAGACAGCACTTTTCTCTCTCCTCGCGGTTTCTGTCCTCGCCCTTTCTGCGTGCGATCCGCAGCAATCGATTGGCGAACAGCGTGAAACCGAGGCGACCAAGCTGCTCCAGGATGCGGCATCGACTGCGGTCGGCATCCCGGCGATCAAGAACTTCACCGAGAAGCGGCAGCTCAAGATGCTTTATGAGCTTCGTGACCAGGCCGATCTCGTGACCTACAGCTACTATGTCGACCTGTACGGCAACCTTCACGAGATCTGTCCGTCGACGTCGGTTGGCTACGGCATGCCTTTCTCGGCCCAGTTCACTGCTCCTGAGGTGCCGGTGCACATCGGGGCGAATGGTGCATCCGGTCAACGCCACCAGCCTGAGCCGAGCGGCATCTACATGCCCGACTCGACGTCGGCGACCTGGGTGATCTGCCTCGGCGAGGATGGTGAGCTTCAGCCCACCTACGTGGAACCCCAGATCATCGTTCGGCTCACTCCTTTCACGGACTGATCGGACAGATATTTTAACCATTAAAGCCTTGTTTTCTTTCCTTGCGTCGTATTTCATGACATAAAGGTAGGGAAACAAGGCTTATTCGGAGGGAACTCATTGAGCGTCTATGTCGACAACGCCAGGCACAAATACGGTCGGATGATCATGTGCCATATGTGGGCTGACACCCGAGAAGAACTGTTCGAGATGGCGAACAAGCTTGGCCTGCAGCTCAGGTGGTTTCAGCGACCACCGAATGTAGACCTCCCCGGCATGGATGCATCTTGGGAGCACTTCGATATTGCGACCTCAAAGCGTGCTTTGGCTATCCGCTTCGGTGCAATCCAGACCGACAAATACGGGCCTATTGAACACACAGCCCGCTTGCGCGGCGATACGAAGATGCTGGAGAGAATTGCCAGCAATCGTGCCAAGGGGTTCGGACAAAAGGTATAACGAGAGGAGATCCGGCATGACGACACAGATCAGATTCAGTAGCGGGCACTGCTTCCAGCGAGCCTACTTGAGCAAGCCGGAAGTGGAAATCCTCGGACCCCTCCTCCACGATCACCTGGATCAAGCGGCGAAGACGCTCGACCAGGCCGACTTCAGCCACCTCGAACGCCGCGTGATCGGCATCCTCGCAAAACTCGATTATCCGGCATGGGAGAAGAAGCATGACTGACAAGATCAACGGACACGACCTCATCGCTGCAGGCTTCACGCCCGGCCCTCAGTTCCCTCAGATGATCGATCTTGCCAATCAGCTGATCGGTGACGGACACTCCCGCGAAGGTGCATTTGCCGAGATCCGGGAACAGATCGGACCAGAGCCTGAGCCGATTGCGTTGCGCACCAACAACCTTCCTTTCGGCGACTTCCTGGGCAATTTCATCGACCGCACAAACGGGTTCGAGACGACCAACTATCGGAAGGTTGTTGAGCATATGGACGCCTTGATGCGGGTGCCCGTCATCCGCGCTGGTGCTATCATGCCGGATGCATGTGTCGCAGGCACTGCCATGGGCACGATCCCTGTTGGCGGTGTGGTTGCCGCCGAGAATGCGATCCTTCCGGATATGCACTCTTCCGATGTTTGTTGCTCGATGGCGGTGACGATCTTCAAGCGGAATGATGATCCCAAGAAGGTCCTCGACACCGCCCAGGCGATCACTCATTTCGGACCCGGCAAGCGTGCGAAGTCGTTCGTTCGTCAGCACAAGGACCTGGGACAGCTCTTGTCCACATTCGGCGACAACTCCTTCCTCTCCGGCCTGGAGGGAAAGGCTGAAGAGCACTTCATGACCCAGGGCGATGGGAACCATTTCCTATTCCTCGGTCACCTGGAGTCGACCGGGCAGATGGCAATGGTGACCCACCACGGATCTCGTGGCCTCGGCGCACAGCTCTTCAAGCGTGGTCGGCAGTTCGCACAGCGCAGCTTGCGGAACTCACGCATCCCGAAGCACCAGGCATGGATCGTTGCTGACACAGCTGAAGGGCAGGCCTATTGGGATGCCCTCCAGAAGGTCCGTCTGTGGACGAAGATGAACCACTTCGCGATCCACAACGCCATCGCCAGGAAGATTGGCAACGCGGTCGACACTCAGTTCTGGAATGAGCACAACTTCGTGTTCCAGCGGGCTGACGGCCTGTTCTATCATGGCAAGGGCGCAACGCCATCCTTCAAGGGGTTCTCACCGGATGACACCGGCCTGACCCTGATCCCAATGAACATGGCGTCACCGATCCTGATCGCCTCTCATGCCGACAACATCAACGCCCTGGGCTTTGCTCCGCATGGCGCGGGACGGAACATGTCACGGACTCAGTTTCTGAAGAACTATGATCCTGAGCCACCGGAAGGCATCGACTATCGGTTCTATTCCGGCGTTCCGGATTATTCCGAGCTGCCTGAGGCCTACAAGGATCAGCGGTCGGTGATCCGGGGCATCAAGCATGCAAAGCTGGCGAACGTCGTCGACCGGATCATGCCGTATGGATCGATCATGGGTGGCGAATTCCGCTGGGGACGCCCATAACCGGAAACCTTGCGAGGTCGGAGTAGGTTGCCCTGATTTTATCAAGGCTCCTCCCGATCTCGATCAAGGCCTGGCGGTCCATAATTTCTTCTGATTGCTGATGCAGTCTCCACGACAGCACCTGGATCTCTGCTTGGAGGTTATCTGCTTCCGACATGCCTGACTCCTTTCACTCAACTGGATTGAGAGAAATAGGAATCTTATCCTAGAGTCAATAGGGAAATGGCGAGGGTGGCTGGATTCGAACCAACACTACAGGATTTTGGAGATCCGCGTGCTACCGTTACACTACACCGACCTGGAACTGGGTGGGGATTCGAACCCTCTTCTCCTGGATCACACCCAGGCGCATTAACCCGATATGCTAACGCCAGCAAAAGCTCTGGAGCGCCCGGCAGGATTCGAACCCGCGACACCGAGGGTAGAAGCCTCGTGCTCTGATTCCGCTGAGCTACGGACGCATTAAAGTGGAGCGCCAGGCAGGGGTCGAACCCGCATTTTCATCCATTACCTTACTCCCGGTTCGTAGCCGAGGGGGTTACTGGCGCATATTGGTCTGGGATATAATGCCGCCCAGTCGGCGCTGGTCTTCAGGAGAACCAGAAATGGTCCAGGGGGAGAGAATTCGCACTCCCACAGCGCATAGGCGGGCGGTTTACAGCCGCTTGGACTCACTCGTGTCCAGCCCCTGGTTGTTCGTCGTCAGCAGCCCGGACTCTTACCGCTCGATCCACCGCTACATGCATATCCCGAATGGACCCGTGGCTCATGCCACGCTGACGTAAATGGTCTGGATGGCTGGACTCGAACCAGCGGCCCCCGGTTTCCAAAACCGGTACTCTTCGCGACTGAGCTACACCCAGATGTGTATTGGAGCGGACTGCGAGACTCGAACTCGCCTTGGCAGCTTGGAAGGCTGTTACCTCACCTGGAAGAAGCCCGCGTATTTGCGTGGGGCCGAGCCGGTCACTACTCCGGTCGGCGTGGCTAGGGTTAGTGCCTGTCCCTGCCTCCACTCCTCTGAGGACGTCGCTATTCAGCGCCATCCAATTGGTGCCTCCCGATGGATTTGAACCAACGACCGTTTCCTTATGAGGGAACCGCTCTACCAGACCGAGCTACGGAGGCATTCGATCTTCGAATTTGGTCCTGGTGAATGGGATCGAACCACTGACCTACGGGTTATCTGCCCGTTGCTCTACCGTCTGAGCTACACCAGGATGACCCTCCGGCTTGATAGGCAAAGCAGCTCCAGGCCCGTTCGAGGGGTACCCAGCTCGAAGCTGCAATCAGGGCAAAGCCCCACGGAGGTGTTGGCGGTTCTGAAGGGTTTCGATCCCTCGTCTGCCGGTTGACAACCGGATGCTCTCCCATTGAGCTACAGAACCATGTTTGCCCAGCCTGGCGGGCTTCTCAGCCCCACGACCTCCACGACAACTCGTGGCGCTCTTTCCTGAGCTACAGGCTAGTTCTGATCGTCGCGGATCTCGCGCCAATCTTTGTTGGTGCCCCAGGCATAGAATCGAACTCGCGACACACGGTATACAACACCGCTGCTCTACCACTGAGCTACAAGGGCATGATGAAATTTTGAGTGAGCTTGGTTGGGCATACGGGTGTCGAACCCGTTTCTCCAGGGTGAAAGCCTAGTATCCTAGCCAGCGTAGACGAATGCCCCGCTGTTAGATCTCTCGGCTTCCGGCGATAATGGGGCGCATGGTCCCCCGCGTACCTCGGATGGGTCGCGTATATCGCATATCTCGCCACGGTCGCGTGGTAATGTGCATATGTGTCATAGCCACGTCCTTTCGTGGTTCGAGTTGAAGGGGGACGATTGGCCGTCCCGATCTGATGTTGCGAATAATGTCAGATAATTTGACACCTGTCAACAGGAAAAATGAAAAAGATTAATTTTCTGACATTCTAAAACTCACCTCCTGATTGTTAACCGAGGATTCACTCGCTTGGTGGAGTATGAGGCGAGCTACAGGAGGCAGTTATGAAGAAACTACTGGTTGTCGGTTTTGTTGTGATCACCACTGCGAACCTTCTCGCTCCAGACTCGGATGCGATCAAGATCAGCGAGAAGAAGGAAGAGCCGCATTATGCAGCCGGTCACCAATGCCGGATCACCTATCCGGAGTACGCCAGCCTGAAGCCCGGCAAGGACACACTCTACACGATCAGAGTAAGATCCGGTTGCGAGGGGCAATTTGTCAGTAAGAACGGCTTCTATGAAACCTGGCGCTGGTATGGAGAAGGCAAGGGTTACATGACCCTCACCTTCGAAGACAGCATCCTTGTGCTGCGCCAGATGGACAATCTGCTGTAGGTGGCAGAGGGCAGAGGTATCGAACCCCAGGCCTTGCGGCTCGACGCGGTTAGCAACCGGCCCCCGCCACCTGGCGAGATTGCCCTCTAATCATGGAGGCGTGGACAGGACTCGAACCTGCATCCAAACGGGTTGCAACCGCAGCCGTGGCCAATTCCGGCACCACGCCAATTTCGCTGTATGTGAAGCGGAACAGGAAAGGCTCCTGACCTGGTGGATACCAAAGCAGATCCCGCTGCAACATGCCTTCGTCGTTGAAGTGCCAGGGGATCTCGTGATCGATCTTCACGTCCCGCCACTGGTCCAGCCACAAGGTGATCTCCGCATTGGCGTGATCCAGGCTGTTCACTTCGATCAGCTTCGACACCAAAGATGCGCCGGTATGCTTCATTACCAATTTCAATGTTGGCATTTCTGACATCTCCGATTGATTTTCGATCATCAATGTCATTTTTTCTGTCTTTTGTCAACCTTTTCTGGTGGGCCGGGCGGGACTCGAACCCGCGTCACACGGCTTAAAAGGCCGCAGTAATAGCCACTATACGACCGACCCATTTTGGTGGATCGGGTGGGATTTGAACCCACGTCGCCGTGCTTAAGAGGCACGCATAATAGCCGCTATACGACCGATCCAGGTTTGTCAGTTGGCTTCTCAGGTTTTCGCATCGGTCTTTCCTTCAATTGGCGGATGGCGGGTGGATTCGAACCCCCAGGACGCTTTTAAGTCTCCACGGTTTTCAAGACCGTTGCCGTTACCCAGAATCTTTCGGCTGAGCCATCCATGTTGATACAGAACTCTATATCAAGCTAAGTCCTTGATATATAATTGTGCATCAGTTTTATGTTTGATGCACGCAAGTGCATCGTGATTGGTACCCGTGGAGAGATTTGAACTCCCACGCCTTGCGGCCACAGGGTCTGAGCCTGCTGTGTCTTCCGTTCCACCACACGGGCATGTATTTGGTGGAGAAACAGGGACTCGAACCCTGGTCTACTGCTTGCAAGGCAGGTGCTCTCCCAGTTGAGCTATATCCCCATTTCCTGCGCCCTCTTCGGTCGCGTATTCGATTGGTGCACCGCCAGGGAATCGAACCCCGCTAAAGAGCTGTGTAAAAACCCTGCCTACCCTGTCGAGCCTGCGGCGCATGTTGGTTTTGGGTCGAGGATTCGAACCTCGGACATCTGCGTCCAGAGCGCAGCGTTCTACCACTGAACTAACCCAAACTGGTTCCGGAGGTCCGATTCGAACGAACGTCTCAAGGCTTCAAAGGCCTGCGGGATGCCACTACCACCACTCCGGATGATAGCTTCCGTTGTCGATCTTCGTTCATTCTCGCGACCCTCGCGTTGAATTGGCTGGTGCAGCAGGAATCGAACCTGCCGTGCCCTGGTTAACAGCCAGGTCCGTCCACCTTGTTCGGCTTGCACCAATGTGTTCTTGCCGGTGACGGTCTTCCCGTCTCGCCTGCTGCCCGGCGACAGCGCCCTCTCTCCCACGAACCTGAGCATCGGTGCACGCCGAAATCAAAGGCCGAGAGGCGGGATCGGATGAAGCGCATGCACGCTTAGATTCAGGGCCGATATCCCGGTACACTCAAGATCCCGAACGGGACTCCCGACCGGTAAGATCTCGCGATCTCAGGCGGAATCGTCCCGATCAGGAAGATTGGCCTCACAGGATGGATTCGAACCACCGACGCGCACGGCTTCAACGTGCCGCTCTACCACTGAGCTACTGAGAGATGACGGTGATGTGATTATTCTGAGGGGAAGAGTCTCTTATCACTGCACCGCTTTGTCTCTGCGGTGCAATGCCAAACAGGGGCTGGGCACCAGAGACTTAGGAGTTTGCGACCTTCAGCTGGTTGGCTGAGGAGCACGCAAACGAAAGCGCAAACGCGGCGGATGCCACGACGCTATTCAATTTGACTTGGTTGCTCTTCAACATGATCCAGCTTTCTTCGGTACAGTGTTGGTTGCGGAGGTGGGATTTGAACCCACGGCCTCCAGGTTATGAACCTGACGAGCTACCGGGCTGCTCTACTCCGCGATAAGGGAAACGCCCAACGAGTGGGCGTCTCGAATTCTGACCGGGAATGTAAGATATTCTGACTTGCCTGTCAACAAAAAAGTTACGGGTCAGGCAACTTTTTTGATATCGGCCTCATACAGCCCATGCTTTGCACGTTGCCGAACCGCCTCGAAGTCGGTCAAGCTGTAGGTCTGACCATTGGCATACCGATTCTGTAGAAGGTTGATGCATGTGTCACCGGCAAATGCGTAGAAGTCCTTGGACCGCATTGATTTGTACTTCCCATCCTTCACAAACACCGCCTGGGTACCTGCCTTCGATCCCTTGGATGGATCGGTCTTTGGCGACTTGCTGATAGGCTGCGAGACGCCGTCGACCTCGATCTGGTTAGCCTTCATGGCGAAGCGTAGGGAGTCGCGATTGACCTTCTGAAGCAGGCCACCGCCCATACCGAAGACGATGTTCTCGGCTGCCCAACCTTGAACCCTCATCGAATACAGGATTTCGGTCATGTCAGTAAGGTCGATGCCGTCGCCCCAGAGGACACGGATGTAGGCAGGGAGGACACGGAACCCTTTCGTGTTGGTCTCACACTCAAAGACATGTGCGAGCGAATTCAGGGTGAACATCACGGTCTTCACCGGATCTCCACTGTCCGGACGAATGACGGTACGCCCGCCGCGCTGCCCGCGTTCAATAATCTCAGCCTTCAGCTGATCCCCGAAGATGTTGTCGACGGCGTTCATGTAGTCGTAGCTGTCGGCGACAATGGAGACGATACCATCCGGGAACGACCGCAACATATTCGCATAGGCCATGTCTTCCCGATCCTCTCCCCACGACGTCATGGTCGAGTGCTCGGACGCCGGAACGGAGAAGCCGACGACCTCACCGGCATCGTAGTAGCGCATAGCACCGATCAGACCTTCGACGGTATCAGTGCCCTTGAAATTGATCAGGTGAGCCATGCCGCCGAGCATCGCCGACTCTCCGCTGGACACCCCGCGTGCTCCGAAGTCGTGAAGCATGAAGTCAAGGATTGCCGACGCATCGCCGTCCGTTGTCTGTTCGACGAACCGGCCAAGCGTCTGGCGAGAGTACCAGGACAAGGTCGCCACAGTCGAAGGATACCAGATCGCCCGCAACAGCGCCGTCTCCAGGTAGGAGGTCAGCCAGAAGCACGCCGGATCGGTGTTGTAGATCTGGACCAGCGGCGTTCCGACCGGAACCACGACGCCTTCGGGCAGAGCCTCGATCACGACCGGCATGTAGCCATTGTGTTTGCGCAGGATGTGGACCCATCCATCACGGTTGAACGGCATGCCTTGCCCCTCGAAGATGAACTCCGCCTCATCGATGTCCGCAAGACAGATCGGCTTGGACAGGTATTCCTTGATGAAGGCCTGGAGACCGAAGAAGAGCACCTTTTTGAAGTTACCGCCGACGCGGGCCTCGATGTAGGAGGTCACACGAGTGGTGCCGGGCGGATACTGCTTGAAGTGCGAGGCCTTGTAGCTGTCAGTTGCGAGAATGAGGTTACCCATCAGTTTTCTCCTTTCAGGTTCAGCATGTCTTCGAGGATGAGGTAGTGGTCCTCGAACATTTCAGATTGACGAAGCTCACCAAATGGCACCCAACGGGTGTCCTTGGCGTCGTCGGCGGCAGTGACCTTGAAGAGATCCTTCTGGTCGGGGAATTCGTAGAAAAAGACGTGGGTGATCGTGCGCCCACGTGACGAGCGGTGAGGATCGTCGAAGACCTTGGTCAGATCCTCACGAATGAAGTTCTTGATCTTTGCCGGAGGGATGCGACCGATGTGGTCCTCGATCTGGGTCTCTTCGCGAAGCTCACGGACAGCCGAGTCGATCAACGGCTCATCCACATTGATGAAGCCTCCCGGCAGCGCCCAAAGATCCTTGCCCGGCTGCCCGCCACGCTGAACCAGGAGCACATGTCCAGACTGGACACAGAGGCTGTCGACGGTCACGAACACCGGAGGGAATGGGGCCGTCTCCCAGGACTTCTTGTAGACCCTGATGTACGCCGCATCCGTTTGGATCGTGACGTAGTCGACCGACCGGGTGAATTCTTCCATGAAGTTGACAACCGGCTCGGAAAGCCAACGCGAATGGATCTCGGGCATCTGCTTGAAATAAGCATGCCGGATGTCCGTGGCGCTGAGAGGCATTCCTTCAGGCGGAACGCTCACGCTGCCCCACTGGGGAAACATGCGGAGATAATAGGTGGAGTGGTCCTTGGCATACCCAATAAGCCCCACCTGTCGCGATGCATGACCGTGCAGTTTGGCGTCGATATCCAACTCGATGACACGAGACACTTGTCGCTGGACTTGTTCCTTCCAGCGGTTGTCGCTCGATGTATCGTCGAGAGGCAGGATGTGAAGACGCTTCTCGTAACCAGTCTCAGACGGATAGGTCTGGCTGATCATCTTCTTGCGTTCTTCGAATGTGAAGGGATTGCGGACGGATCGAGCTGAGGATGCCGATCCCACGAGAACGATGACGTTCTTCGCTGTCTCCAGGGCGGCGTCGATGACGCGCTGGTGCCCGACGTGGAGCGGTTGAAACCTACCGATAAAGATCAGGTAGTCGTAAGTCTTGTCTTTCGACATGGAACACCTCCATTTATGTGATCTGACGGACGCCCCGTCAGATTTGATGCCTTAGGTTAGTTTTTCTGCCCCTTGATGTCAACAAAAAAGACCGATGGGGCAGAAATTATTTCATCAGAACCGACTGCTGTCGTCATAGGTGAACTCGAACACCTGGTCGGTCTGTCCCTTCGGACCCAGGACGACCGTGTCGCCCTCGAACACCTCAGCGACCGCTCGCTTGTCCCACACATTGTGGATGAAGTCGGGCTGCCCGAACACTCGAACAGCCCGGTTGAATTCGTCACCCCGAAAGCCGACGAAATGTACAGCGTTGCGCATGATGGACCTCCTCGGTCAAAGGAGCTTCAGTCCTCCCACCACTTCTCCAGTGACATTTGCCCAAAGGATCATCGCATCAGGTTGCTTGGACCTCAGCGCTTCTCTCGCCACTTCCAATGCCTTGGCAGCATCAGTCGCGGTGACCGCTTGGTTCCATTTGTCCACCTCTGCGTTCTCGTCCTTGAACTGGAGCGTCACATCGAAGGTTCGGGTTTCCTGTTTCTCCAGATCCTCTCGGCGGGTGAAGCTTCCATGCCAACGCGTGACGGCGCGACCGTACTTCTCCCCGGTGAAAATGTTCTGGTAGCAGACAGTCGTCGGGTACTCTTCCTGGCGTCCGATCTCGCGGTTCACGAAGTCGGTGATCTGGTAGATATTCCCATTCTTGTGCTCCCAGATCTGGCCTTCTACGAGGCCTTGAAGATCGGTGTAGACTTTCATGTTGACTCCTTGTTTTTGTTAGACGCTCAACGCCAGGCTGACCGTATTGGCAGACAGATCGATGTACTTCTCGGTCGTCCGAATGTCCGCATGGCGTGCGAGTTTCTGGACCTCCTTGATCGAGGACTTGTGGTTGTTACAGGTCCTAGCCAGGGTGGTGATGTATGTCCTGCGACCGGAGTGGGATGAACACCCAAAGAGACCGGCGCGTTTGTACAGTCGATGAAGGTAGACCGTCACATTGTTCGGCGACATCGACCGCACGCCGCGCTGGGTGGCGTACATCAGGTGATCGTCGACCAAAGGATCTCTTGCCCTCTTCAAGGACACCAAAGCCTCACGCAACTTCGCGTGCATGTAGACCTCTGTATCCGGCTTCTTTCCCTTGGTGATGTGGTGACCCAACTCGATTGGCTTACCCACCGGGAGAATATTCCCTTTGGCGTCAATGACATCACGCCACCGCAGTCGGGCGATCTCGCAGGCCCGGAGACCGCACTTGAATGACAGCATGAACATCACCTTGTCCCTCGCACTATGGCGCGTGTATGACAGCTTGGCGATCAGCTCGTCAAACTGCTGAGACGTAAGGGTCTTTGCCTTCTTGATTGCCATTTTTCTTTGACTCCTTCTCTTCGGCGACGAAGGGATCAGTGCGAGGATCAACGTAGTTGTCCATGTACTGCTCAGCCGCGCCGCGTGTCGGAAAGATCAAGCCCGTTGCCTCCTGGGTCTCATCGTTCTCGTCATAATTCAGAACCTTGAACTGACCGACGTCCGTTGGCAGCTTCTTCTTTCCGATAATTCCGTTCTTCATGTCTGTCTCTTTCGTGGTTTATATAGACCATATGATGGAATAGCAACCCATCAAGTCAAATTTTCTGTCTCCTGGTCCGAAAATTTTTCAGGACGTGAAGAAGACGAGAAGCTCGTCGATGACCTCCTGGTGGTCTGAGAATTCAGCATCCGCCTGGATCAGCGATAGGACCGCCACCGCGAAATCGCGGATCGCGGCGTCATCTCCTTGATGGGGCGTACCCATCTCAGGATCTTCGACCGGTTCGAGATAGAACTCTGCAACCAGCCCCAGCTGTTCTTGCAACGCTTCGCTCTCGCTGACGTTTGCAAGTTCCTTGAGCTGCAGTGCCAGGGCAGCGCTCCTGGTATTGTAGGCGTCCTCCCAGTCAGTGCCATGACCATTGTTGACGCCATACTGAGCCTTGAGATTTTCCAGGAAGGTGATCATCGACTTCGACATCTTCAGCTCCTCATTGCCTACCGGCAATTGACTGTGACACTTGTCGGGATGGTAGACCCCATAGGCCTGCCAATAAAGAGCCGGGATCGATCCACTGAGACGGTGCCGGTGACAATTCAATGCCACCGGACAGTCAATAGCTGCGCAACAGGAGATGTCCATCCTAAGCGCCTTTGATCCGCTTCAGCTGACCGTGGATCTGCTGCAGACTGTCACGCCGGATCAAGACGGTGACCGCCTCCGTGTTGGCGAGAATGCGCTCGATCTCATGGACCAGGCTGCCCACAACTGTCTTCGTTTCGTTCTTCGACATCTTCTTTGATCTCCTTCTGGTGAACAATGATCCCATGGACGGGACAATCCATATCAAATCGGTAGAGGAGATTGCCGTTGCGGTTGTGAACTTCACCAATGCGTTTGGTGGCTTTATGGCAAGTGCATTCAGTCATTCAGGCTTTCTCCGGTTGAGAGATATTCTTAGCAAGCGCCCTCCATAATGTCAACAATTATGGCATAATGGCATAAAATATGGTCTATATGAACTTTTCTGGTTGACGCATCCCGAAAGATTGGCTATCAAAGGTCAAGATTTCAAACACAGGGAGTCAACCTATGAAGACTAAGCTCGATACCACCGCCCATGAAGTCGTCGGCTCGCAGGAGACGCGGGATCTCACCATTGAAGCCAACGGAAAGGCGTTCAAGGAACTGATCTCCGGCATCTACTCCGACAAGGCCTATGCAATTGCCCGCGAGACGATGGCGAACTGCGTCGACAGTCATGTGGAGGCCGGTACGCCGGAGCGTGCATTCGACATCCAGATCCCCTCGATCCTCAACCCGGAATACATGGTTCGAGACTACGGCGTGTCGATGACGCATGACGTCGTCATGACACTCTACTCGACCCTCTTCCGCTCCACGAAGGACGATCCCAACTCCGATGAATCCAACAAATTCGTCGGCAAGTTCGGTCTCGGATCGAAGTCACCCTTTTCCTACACCGACGCCTTTCAGCTGACCGCCTACCTGGATGGTTACGCCCGGATCTACGACATCTATTTCAATGGTGGCGTCCCTCGCATCAGCCTCTTCGCTCAGTTCGAGACCGAGGAAGAGAACGGCATCAAGATCACCTTCCCCGTCGATCCCAAGGACTGCAAGGACTTCGGGCGAGCCATCGTTCGCGCCGTCGAAGGTCTACCGGTGCTGCCCAACTTCATCGGCACGCAACCAAACCTCCCGGAACGCAAGGTCTTGGACAAAGGCGAAGGCTGGCGCTTGGTCGATGCAACCGGCTCTGGCTATGCGGAAGCCAAGCAGGGCACCGTGCTCTATCCTTTGAACTTTGAGGCGGTGATCGATTGCCCTTCGGACCTTGCATATCTCTTCAAGCGTCCGTTTCAGTTTGAATTCCAGATCGGCGAGCTGGACGTAACAACCAGCCGGGAATCTCTCTCATACGACGAAGAGACCTCGGCGAATATCATCAAGCGTCTTCAGGAAGTGAAGGCAGAGATGCGGGGACGCTACACAAAGCAAATCCTTGCTGCTCAGACCTTCCATGAGTTCAACTTGGCGATCTCGCGGATTCGGGAAAAGCTCAATGGGGATCTTTTCAGCTTCCTGTCCTTGGATCAGCTCACCTACAAGGGGAAGCTGCACCGGCAAAACTACAATCTGAAGGTCCAGGACATCATCATCTACGACCTGGACGCAGAGAAGAACACGAAGACATTCTTGGAGCGCCAGCCGCGTTTCTGTGATGGTCACTTCATGGAAATTTCGTCGAGGCTGAAGGGCACCTATTACAATAACACCATCCCGAAGTTCAAATCTTCAAACACCCTCAGCATTCGATCCAATGCACCCTTCCTGCATGTGATCGTCGAGGATACATCCATTCGCCCGCGTTACACGGCGCAGCGGCTGGAGCTGATCAAGGGACAGATCAAGTACAATGATCGCGGAGAATACGTCTGGCTGCGCACCGATGGCGGAAAAATCGAAACCGGCCTTAAGCGCATTCAGGCTGCGTGCGGACGCATCCCCCTCTTTGTCACGCACCTGAAGGACATCCCCTATCAGCCTGAGCGTCTGGCTCGGACTGCCTCCGGCGAGGTGAATGCTGAATACCGCGTTCTCTCCCGTTCGGAAGGTGGGTTCATCAACCCCGGCGACGAGCCTGCGCCCGAAGATGCTTATTACGTCCCTCTCATCCGGGACTCGGTCGAAGGGCTGAGCATCACTGTTCGCCGCCTGTCAGAGATCCGGGCCGCAATCGTGAAACTGGGTGCTCCTGACCTCCCGATCATCGGCATCCAGAAGTCGCATCGAAAGCTCATCAAGGATCAAGAAGGATGGTTGCCCTTCATCGAGATCGCCGAAAAGCATCTGCGATCATCCATGACGAAGAAGGACCTGGTGGATTACTTCTACAGCCGGATGGCCATCAGCGATACCCTGGCTCGTCAGGCTGATCGCCTGAAGACTGTGATGGGCAAGGAGTTGTTTGACCGGCTGACTGGTGGGACCATCCTTGAGGAGTATTGCCAGGCAATTGATTACCACGAGCACCTCCGGGACACCCTGGAAACACCTCCCGCCATGGATGCGATGTACAATCTTCGCAGTCTTGGGTTCGAGCAAGAGCCGGAACTTATCAAGAAGGCTCGCGCCAAGGCTGAAGAACGGCTCAATGAATTTGAGGTGACATATCGCAAAGCCGTATCGGTTTATGGTCTCCTCCTCCACTTCTCTTTGAACACCATCGACCGTTATGCGTACATCCGCTGCCCATTCGAGCAGGCCAAAGAGATGCGAGAGTTGAAGGCACCCTTCTATGGGTGGCTGAAGTCTTGTCGCCAGAAGGGTAAGAAAGCGGTCACCTCGACCGAAGACAACGTCGTCGCTCTTCGAGCCGCATGAATTTTGATCCCCTATGTCATTTTATTTGACATAGGGTTTCATTTCTGTCATCAAAGGTTAGATTTTAAAACAAGGAGGTAGATATGCTGCCCTATCGAGTTTCGGATCGCTCCCTGTCGGTCCTCATTGAAGGCAAGTTCCGCACCGTCCCTGCTTCGGCGATCAACTTCGACACCATCGTCGAACGCCTCCGGGCCGGGGATGCAACCGAGGCCGAGATCCGCGACCTTGTGGATGTCAAGACCTACGTCTCGAAGATCACATCCGGGCGTGTCGACATCACAGAAGAGGCGGTCTTCTTCAATGGAAACCAACTCACCGGCTACATGGCAAATCGCGTCCTTGCCCACCTTCACCAGGGCCACGACATCAAGCCTTTCGCTGCCTTCATCGACAACCTGATGGACAACCCGAATGCCGAGGTTCGTGAAGACCTCTTCAAGTGGGTGGAAGCAGGAGACATGGCCTTCACTGAAGACGGCTGCTTCCTCGCCTACAAGTACGTCCAAGACGACTACTACTCCGCCTACACCGGCAAGAATGGCAAGGTGTACCACGGCCTCGGAACATTTGTGACCATGCCCAGGTCGGAGTGCGACCCGAGCCGGAACAACACCTGTTCCTCCGGTCTGCATTTCTGCTCCTACGGTTATCTTGGGAGTTACAACCAAAATCACCGTATCATCATTGTGAAGATCCATCCTTCCAATGTGACTGCCATCCCAGCTGAGTATCACCTGCAGAAGGGCCGCTGCTGCGCTTACACAGTCGTTGGCGAGCTTCCCCAGGACCGCCTCGGAGACGTCCTGCGCGGACGTGCTGTCCTTCGCTCCTTCGACGAGATCCGTCTCAGCAACTCCAAGATGACCTACGGCGATGATGCCTTGCTGAATACCCCGGTCGAGGTCAGCGACTTCGAGGAGAACGAATCCCGCGTCGAGGAGGACGATCCCGAGGTTGATGACGTCGTCGAGCCTGAGGCTAAGCCGGAACCTGTCGCCAAGAAGAAGTCCAAGAAGGACAAGAAGGCGAAGAAGGGCAAGGTCTCTTCCTTCGAGCACGACGGCAACCGGTACACGGCCAAGAAGCTCCTGAAGCTCGTCGCAGAGCATGGACAGCGCGGCGTTTCCCGCATCACCGGCATCCCGCGAACGACCCTTCAGTCCTGGCTTTCAATCATCAATCGGTAAGGCGCTCAGCCTTACCAAAACACAAGGAGCAACAATGCCCGTCATCAGACAGAAGTTCATCCGCCGAGAGGATCTGCAAGCCAATCCAGAGATCATGTATCTCTTCGGCGACAACAACGACCGTTCCGGAATGGGCGGTCAGGCCGGAGAGATGCGCGATGAGGAGAATGCCGTTGGTATCCGTACCAAGTGGTCACCTTCGAAGACCAAGGGAGCCTTCTTTTACGACAAGGACGCCGAACAGGTCTTCGGGATGATCGACGAGGATCTCGATCCGGTCATCGACCATCTGACCTCAGGCGGCACCGTCGTCATCCCGGCTGACGGCCTGGGAACGGGGCTTTCTCGACTGCCGGAGACTTCGCCGATCATCTTCAACTACCTCGAAGAGCGGATCGCCTACCTCGAATCTCTGTGACCACATAGGTCAGAATTTCTATCCTTTGAAAGGAAAACGAACATGAAGCATACCCCGAAAGCTTTCCTCCGTGGTCGGAACCAGGCGAAGCGTCCACACTCGACGTATCTGAACCTCCGCAATGCACGGCTCCTGGAGGCTGCGATCCGCCGCCGCGAGGAGTGGGATCAGATGATCAAGGCCAATGGCCTGACGATGAAGAACCCGATCACGCATTTTCCGTACCTGCATCCGACGCGTGGATGGCGCACTGAGTGGTTCTGATCGCCTGACTGGTCATGGAAATTGTAGCTGACGGCGACTTCTTCGTCGCCAAGATCAACTTTGAGCAGCGCCTCATCTTCAAACGGGCCGGGTGGTCATTCCACCCGCGCCTGAAGAAGTGGGTGACGAAAGAGGTCCACAAGGCTGCCGATTTTTGGGAGTTCGCAAGTGGCACTGCCAGGCAAAGGATCGAAGCTTATCGAGCAGGAGCTGGAGCGGTTCTTGAAGCTTCTTGGGCAACAGACTCCGACATCACCATTCCTGTCCCAGACGGATCTTCGTACCTTCCTTTTCAGCGGGCAGGAGTCGCTTACGCTCTATCGAAGAAAGACTGTCTCATTGCCGACCCACCCGGACTCGGAAAGACCATCCAGGCTATCGGGACGGTCAATGCGATTGATCGGCCTCGACGAATTCTCATCATCTGCCCCGCATCTCTCAAGATCAATTGGCAGCGAGAATTCCTCAAGTGGAATGTCCAAGGACTCACCGCTGGAGTGGTCGAAACTCGAACACAGGATCGCCTTGGCCCTGATGGCAAACCCCTCAGAGGAGAGCCTAAGGTCGAAGGTCGACTTGGGCCTAAGCTCAAAGAGACCGTTGATGTCTGGCCTAAGACTGATGTTGTCATCATCAACAAGGAGCTGTTTAGCCGACACCTGGACGCCCTGAAGGGCGAGCTGTGGGATGCGATCATCGTCGACGAGGCACACGCTTACAGTAACCCGAAGGCCAAATCCTCCCAACACATTTGGGGCTACGGATACGGGCGGAACAGGATTCCACCCATTCGCGGACGCAAGCGCATCTTCCTGACCGGCACGCCGATCACCACCAAGCCGATCAACCTATGGCCTTTCGTCAAGGCGATGGACCCCGATGGCTTGGGCAAGAGCTGGGAAGATTTTGTCTTCACCTATTGTGGTGCTTACGAGGAACAGATCGGTCGAAAGCCGGATGGATCTCCTCGCATGCGGATCGTGACGGATGGGGCATCGAACCTCGACGACCTGAACCGCAAGCTGCGCCAGGCCTTCATGGTTCGTCGCGAGAAAACGGAGGTTCTGACCGAACTGCCGCCGAAGCGTCGAGAGATCGTCCTGCTACCGAACGACGGCATCGCAAAGCAGGTCGAGCAAGAGCTTTCAAAGGTCCGCGCCCTGCTTTCGAAATACGAAGATGTCCTCGGCATCGAAGATCCTCGCCTGGTCCTCAATGGTCTGAACCGCTTGTTCCCTGAGATGATCGAGGAGAAGGACTACGACGAGGTGGGTCAGATGCTCACCGACGAGATGCAGGTCGCATTTGAGGAGATGTCTGAGTACCGCAAGGCCCTCGCGATTGCGAAGGCACCGATGGTCAAAGAACACGTCGACCGCCTCCTGGAGTCTGGGGAGAAGGTGATCCTCTTCTGCTACCACAAAGAGGTCGCTGAGTTCTTCCGCAAGTATTACGACAACCAGTGCGCCTTCGTCACCGGCAAGACGCCGTCTGCCAAGCGGCAGGATCAGGTCGACATGTTCCAGGACGATCCTGACTGCAGGGTCTTCATTGGCAACATCGCTGCGGCTGGCGTCGGCTTCACACTCACCGCATCACACTTCGTGGTGTTCGCTGAGCTGTCCTGGGTGCCGTCAGAATTGGAACAGGCAGAAGACCGCGCCTGGCGCATCGGTCAGGAACACTGGGTCCTGGTGCAGCACCTCGTGGTCGATGGATCAATGGACGCCCGAATGATCGAAGTGATCATCGAGCGTCTGGAGTTTATTTCACAAGCATTGGATGCAAGACATGTCCGAGGAAGCTGACAAACTATTTCGCTTGATCCGAGACGGCGGAACCATGGCGACCGACCTCTATAGCCTATGCACCGGCAAGGAGTTGGGGCAAGGATGCTCGCGCTTGGTGTTTGACTTCGCACTGGATCAGACGTGCGTCATCAAGTTCGAGACCGCTGGCGGCAGCTTTGACAATGTCGTCGAGTGGGACGTTTGGAACGCCTACCGCTTCGACAAACGGATGAGCAAATGGCTGGCACCCTGCGTCTCGATCTCCCCTTGTGGTAGCATCCTCATCCAGAAGAAGACCACACCGATTTACAAGGATCGACTTCCAAAGAAGATCCCCCGTGTCTTCACCGATCTGAAGGAGACCAACTGGGGACTTCTGGATGGTCGACCGGTCTGTCATGATTACGGAAACCACCGAATTTTCAACGGCGGAGACCTCTACCGGCTGGTAAATGCTGACTGGTGGTGACAGTTTTCTTGACATTGAAGTCAAAATATCTTACAGAACCCACCAACAGGAGATCCCGATGTCCATTCTCGACGACGTAAAGAACCACTCGCCCGAAGAAAAACGAGCACGACTGGTCGGCGGAGCAACCGGCGTCCTTTACGACATCTTCAATTTCCAGCCCTGGATGATCAACATCCACGACATGGTCACAAGCCTGTCGAAGAAATGCCGCTGGAATGGGATGCTCAACACCCCCGAGATCTACTCGATTGCTCAGCACAGCGTGCACGTCTCGGACTACATGGGCAGCAAGCCTTATGACCGCCTCGCCGGTCTTGTCCACGACGCCTCCGAAGGCTTCATGATCGATATGATCACTCCGATGAAGCGCGTGTTTCCAGACTTCCGCGTCGTCGAAAACAAGATGCAGGACTCCATCTACAACCACTTCGGCGTCGTCATGACACCGGAGCGCAAGGAGCTTCTTCATTGGGCTGACGATCACCTCCTTCACCTCGAAGCCAACGAGTTTCGGCGCAAGATCTACCGAGAGGGCACCAAGAACAAACTGTCTGACGAGATCAAAGACTTCCGCATCCTCAATTGCGAGGACGCCAAGTCTCTCTGGATCGACACTTTCAACAATATCATGTCAGAAATTCTATCCGCATGACAGTACATCACTCCGACCCCGCGATGGGGAACCTCAATTACGAACGCATCGACGATGATTTCTATCCAACGCCGTCTTGGATGACACACGGATTGTTGGGCGTTGCATCCGATCAGATGGACAGCCCCATCGATCTCACCGTCGACTGGTGGGAACCGGCGTGCGGCGAAGGTCACATCTCGAAGGTCGTGCGGGAGCGCTCACGCGGAAAGGAATGCTCGACGGACCTTGTTCCGCGAGGATACGGCGTCGGCGGGATCGACTTCCTCAAGGAGAAGCGTCGACCGAACGACACCCGGCTGATCATCACCAATCCGCCCTACGGCGACCTGGCTGAGGATTTCATTCGACACTCTCTGGACCTGATGAAGCCGGTCGACGGGGCGGTCGTGATGCTCCTGAGGAATGAATACGACTGCGCGAAGAAGCGTCAGTACCTCTTCGATCACCCGGCCTACCACGGCAAGGCTATCGCAACTTCCCGCCCCCGCTGGATTGCGGGGACGAAGGGATCACCGCGTCACAACTACTCGTGGTTCCTCTGGAACTGGAAGCCGAGCAACCACCCTCCCCGCATCTATTATTTCAACAAGACCTGAGGCGGATATGCCCCCAAAACCGAATGAAACAGTGCACTCCCTCACCTATGAGGATATCGTCGAGCTTATCGAGGAACATGGTTCGAGGCGAAAGGTCGCCGATGCCCTCGATGTGCCTGAGACCACGCTGAGAGACCACCACAAGGCGCTCACGCAGCAGCGTTTCGGCACCCAGACGATGAGGGCACCAACCTACATCTCGCCGACCGATAAGGTGCAGTCCTTCATCGTCACATCGGCGCAGGACTCAACCAAGATCCACAAGGGGTTTTGGGACAACCTCAAGGCATATGCGGATCACCTGGACGCCGAGATCATTGTCTCCGGCTTCACTTACTCCAAGGCGCTCTTTGAGGATCACAGCAAGACGGCTGCATGGTTCTGGCCTGAAATCTCACCCTATCTGCGGAACAACCGGATCGTGATCGGCGACGGGTTGATGATCTGTGCCGAGATGAACACCCTTCCGACCGCCGTCAATCCTCTTTCGGGTTTTGATACTTACACGGGCGACAAGTGGGGGATCTTCCCACATCCGAAGGTGCATTTGAAATCCATCCCGACCGCCAAGGGAGATCCGACCAAGATCATCCTGACCACCGGGGCGGTCACCCTGCCGAACTACATCCAGAAAAAAGCAGGCATCAAGGCCGAACATCACCACGAGATCGGAGCTTGCATTGTCGAGCTGCTTCCGAATGGTCGTTTCTTCGTTCGTCACCTCCTCGCTGAAGATGATGGCTCATTCCAGGATCTTCGAACCTACGTCGTCGACGGGAAGATCACTGAGGTCAGCGAGGTCGAAGGCATCACTTGGGGCGACGTCCATGAAGAGAAATCCGATCCGGTGATCACCGAGGCGATCTGGGGAGCGAAACCGGACCAAACTCCGATGCATGCCTTTCCACCTATGATCGACTGGTTGCGTCCTCACCACCAATTCATTCACGATCTGACCGACTTCGAATACCGCAACCACCACAACATCAAGGACCCTCACTTCAGGTTCAAGATGCACACTCGCGGTACCGACTCGGTCGAAGACTCGATGAAGAACGCCGCTGCCCTTCTTGCCTTCATGGAGCGGGATTTCTGCCACACGGTTGTCGTCGAGTCGAACCACGACCTCGCACTCACCAAATGGCTGAAGACGACGGACTACCGCGACGATCCGATCAATGCGGAGTTCTTCCTGCGCCTCCAGCATCGCTGCTATCTGGAGATCATGCGAGGCAATGACAGCTTCCAGATCTTCCCCTGGGTGCTCCGCCAGTATGAGGATCTGGAAGCTACGTTCCTCTCCCAGGACGACAGCTTCATCATCGCTGGCGGGATCGAGTGTGCGATGCACGGTCACGTCGGGGCGAATGGTGCGAAAGCGTCGAGCCTAGCCTTCGCCCGGATGGGACGTCGGTCCAATACGGCCCACACTCACAGCGCCAGCATTTACGACGGCAACTATTGTGCAGGCGTCAGCGCCAGTCGTGACATGGGCTACAACGTCGGGCTGTCCAACTGGAGCGTCACCCACATCATCACCTACGGCAGCGGAAAGCGAACGCTGGTGACCATGCATGACGATGGCCTGTATTGCGCCGCCGTCTCTGGGTTCCCCTTCCCGCAACCCCGTTCTGCTGCCTAGAGAGGTCAGAATTTCTGACATGCCAACGCCCCCGAAGACAATCGCGATTGTTGTTGGACATAAGGACAAGGACGACCGGGCACATCTCGGTCAGCTCGTGAAGCTGATCGTCGAAGGCCAGAAGGTCAATCGAACCCCTCTCCAGCGCATCTACACCGCCACCATCCCCACGCCGGGGAAGGAGAACTGGTGGGAGACGCTTCGACTTCGAGCTGAAGACAAAATGATCCACACGCTGAGGTAAACATGAAGCTTCGCCCTCCAGAATACGGTACGCTCCTCTTCGACTTGGAGTCCGACGGTCTTCTCCATCAGCTCACGAAAGTGCACGTCCTATCGATCCGCGAGTTCGAGACAGGCGAGCGGTGGACATTCCGTCAGAACGCCGAAGAGGACACCATCCTCGACGGCCTGGAAATGCTGGCGAACGCGAAGTGCGTCGTCGGTCACAACATCATGCAGTTCGACCTTGCAGCCATCCGGCTGCTCTATCCGTGGTTCAAACTGCACCGCGATACCGAAGTCCATGACACACTCGTTTCCTCCCGTCTGATCTTCACCGACCAGAAGGACAAGGACTTCCGCCTGTGGCGCAAAGGCAAGCTGCCCGGTCAGCTGATCGGCACCGACAAGCTTGAGGCCTGGGGATACCGCCTTGGCCTGCAGAAGGGTGATTACGCTGACGAATACGAAGCTATGGCGAAGGAACAGGGCATCACTGACCCTGAGGAGATCCGCCTGTTCGTTTGGGGCACCTGGAACCAGGACATGGAGGATTACTGCGACCTCGACGTCGACGTAACGACCGCCCTCTACAAGCAAATCGTTGTCCTCGACTACCCCGAATTCCCCATCGATTTTGAGCACGATGCTCATTCGATGGCGATCATCATCGAAGAGAATGGTTGGCCCTTCGACGTCAAGCGTGCCGAAAAGCTCGCCGAAGAGATCAGCGAGGAATCCGCTGTCCTCGAAGAACAGGCTATCGAGCACTTCGGTTTTTGGTATGCGCCCGCCAAGAAGTATCAGGTCCGACACCTCTGGGACGATCCGGACGGCATCAACAAGAAGAAGACCTACAACGAACCGCGCCCTGAATTTGGGGAAGATGACAGCCGTGCCGTGTGGGCGGAAGTTACTGTCCCGAAGCAGACCCGCTCCTTCAAGCAGATCTGGAGGGTCAACAAGAACACTGGTGAGAAGTCGTTCAACAATAACGTGACCGAAGGCGCACCTTTCTGCGCCGTCCAGCGTAAGGACTTCAAGCCGACCTCCCGACAGCAGATCATTGATCGCTTCACCACGATCTATAACTGGGAACCAATCGACTTTACCGAAAAGGGCAACCCGGAAGTCTCCGACGACGTCCTTCGCGGACTGATCGGACGCATCCCGATGGCGGAAGAGCTTGCGGAGGTCTTCTACCTCTCGAAGCGGCTTGGTCAAATCAAGACCGGTGCCAACTCCTGGCTGAACAAGGTCCAGGAAGATGGCGCGATCCACCACCGCCTGAACGTTGGTGGCACGGTCTCCGGTCGATGCTCACACTCCAATCCGAACATCGCCCAGGTGCCGAAGGTCGCAATGGCTAAAGTCCTGGAGAAGGACGGCAGCTTCAATCCGAAGGTTCTCGGCCCGGATGGCGAACCCATTTCAGATTGCTTCAATCCGGATGGGACCATCCGCAAGAGTATCATTCTCAAAGGCCGCGCCGGTCGGCACGGCTGGGACTGCCGTCGCCTGTTTTATGTGCCTGCTGGCTGGACCCTCGTCGGTTGCGACCTATCCGGCATCGAGCTGCGCTGTCTGGCCTCGCTTGCGAAACCATATGACGATGGCTTCCTTGTCAACCAGATCCTCGAAGGCGACATCCACAGCGCCAACCAGGAGGCTGCCGGTCTTGAGACACGCGATCAGGCCAAGACCTTCATCTATGCGTTGGTCTATGGTGCCGGTGACGTCAAGATCGGATCTATCGTCGATCCGCTGGCACCTGTCGAAGAGCAGCGAGCTATCGGCAAGCGTCTGAAGGCTCAGTTCTTCGCACGGCTGCCCGGCCTGGCTGCCGCCGTCAAGTTCATCCAGAAGCAGGCCCGTCGTGGTTTCGTCGAAGGCCTGGACGGTCGCCGCCTCATGGTTCGTGCTCAACATGCGGCCCTGAACCTCCGCCTGCAGTCGGATGGTGCGGTGATCGCCAAGAAGTGGATGCTCAACTCGGACGACCGCTTCCTGGACGAAGGGCTGCGCCACGGATGGGATGGCGACTACGCTTTCCTCGGCTTCATCCACGATGAGCTTCAGGTCGCCGTTCGCAATGAGTTTGTCGACTTCGCGGAGACCAACCTGATCGAGGCAGCCGCTGATGCTGGGCGGTTCTTCAACTTCGGTATGGACGTCGAAGCTGAGGCGAAACACGGCATCAACTGGGCTGAGACCCATTGATGATTATTTTCATAAAATATGGATAGAATATTTGACATCAGAGGTCATTTTTGCTATCCATCAATCAACGGAGACAAATGCATGAAACTTTCGACTACCTCCTCGCCAGTCAGTGCGATGACCCTTGCGACATTTATCTGGCTCGTTTTCGGCGTGGTGGCACTCCTCGTCGGAAAGCCAATTCTCAACATGTGGTGGCACGTCATCCCATTCTTGTACGTGGTTCATGTCTCTATCATGGGCACACTCTTCACAGTCATCCTGACCCACATCGGCGGCGAGATGATCGAGGAGGTTGTTGGCAAGGTCGTTGAGCAAAAGCTTCAGGAAATCTTTCTTGCGGCTGAGGATGATATCGAGATGGTCAACTCCTTCGTTGATGCCTCGGAGATGGAGGACCTTCACTGATGTTGTCTTTCATTTTCGACACCGAGACCACCGGAGCTACCGCCAAGAAGGACCCCTTCGATCCCGGCAACGACAAGATCATGCAGCTGTCTGGTGGACTGTATGAGCATGATCCAGAAGTCAACTACATCATTGAAACCGATGAAGGACTCTTCCTGGACCTCAAGCCGATCTCATCGATCAACCTGATCGTCCAGGCTGATAAGGCTGCACACAAGCAGGCGGTCGCCGTCCATGGGATCACGGATGAACGCTCCCAGCGCCTGGGTGTATCTCCGGACAACCTCGCCCACATCGTCGAGGATCTGATCGATATCTCCGACCGGCTGGTGTGCCATAACGTCACCTTCGACACCCGGATGGTCAAGCACCTCTTCGCCACCGAAGGCCTCGATCCTGACTTCGTGGATTCGAAGGAAACCTTCTGCACCATGGAATACCTGAAGCCGATCATGAAGATGAAGCCGAAGGTCTATGGCGACTGGAAGAACCCGAAGCTGATCGAGGCGTACAAGTACATCTTCAACCGAGGGTTCGAGAACGCTCACGATGCGGACGCCGATGGAAACGCATGCGCCGCGATCTACTTCGCTTTGCTTGCCCTCGATAGTCAGAAAAACTGACAGGTGGACAGAATGACGAACAAGACAACAGTGTTTGATTTCAAGGCGATGTTCGACGCATACGCCGCCAGCAACGAGAAGGTCTGGGACCATGATCGCGCAAGCACGCTCGGGGCTTCCGAAGCGTTCGGCTGCCTGCGTAAGGCGTGGTTCGACAAGCGCGGCGAGGACGCCGGTTACGAGATCGATGAGGACTACAAGCAGTCATGGGGTGCCATGGAGCGTGGCAACATCATGGAGGAGTACTACGTCGTTCCGGTTCTTGAGACCTTCAATCCGGAAGGGACCGTGTTCCACTTCGGCTCGGACGAAGACCAGACGACGTATGTCTATGGTGAAAGCTCCGCCACCCCTGATGGCCTCTACACCGGCTGCGCCAAAGATGCACTCTCGCTCTATGGAGTGGATGACATCGAGAGCGACTGCTTCATGGTCGAGATCAAGTCCATCGACCCTCGGTCGAACATTACCGAAGAGAAAGAGATCCACCACGGACAGGTCCAGCAGCAGCTTGGGATCATTCGCAGGATGACAGAGCACAAGCCGGTCTATGCCGTCATCATCTACGTCAATGCGTCGTTCTTCGACGAGATCTCGATCTTCGTCATCAAGTACGACCCGGATTACTGGCGCTCTGCCCGCATCCGCGCCAAGACCCTGGTCAACGCCGAAGATGCGAAGGATCTCCGGGCGGAAGGCATCCTCATGGACGCCTGCACCTACTGCAAGTGGACCAACGCCTGCGCCAAGATCAACAAGGCTGCCGTTCCGACCAAGGAGGTGAAGAACGCCTTCACCGAGGTTCAACTCAATGAACTCGCAGATCTTGCGAAGCAGGAGCGGCAGGCCGATCAGGACATGAAGGAAGCCAAGGAGCGCCGCGACGAGCTTCGCTCCGATCTGAAAGAATTCCTCTCCAGGGCCGGTTCGAAAAAGGCAAAGGATGATCGCTTCAGTATCTCCTGGGTCTGGCAGAACGGTCGAGAGACCATCGACAAGAAGGCCCTGGAAGAGGACGGCATCGACGTCTCGAAATACACCAAGAAGGGCAACGGATTCGAGAAGATGACGATCTCCTACCAAGAGCCGGAGTCTGCCTCGTAAAGTCAGATTTTCTGACCTATGACAGAAAAGCAACCCAACACAAAGGAGTAACCCGATGGGAAGCGCACTCACTACACTCGCCAACAAATTCCTCGCGATGCAAAACGAGGAGACGAACCCCTGGACCGAAGCTGGTCAGGAGTCCGGTTTCTTCGGATCGTTCCTCAAGTTTTCCGGCAATGACGGGAAATACAGCTACGGCAAGAAGGACGAGGAAGAATACCTCGACGACGGACACGAACTGATCGCGGATCTGATCGGCGTCGAGCATGGTCACATCTGCTGGGTGGAAGGCCAGGCGAAGGATGAGATCAACTATCTCGTCATGGATCGTCCGAAGCTTCCTTCCATCGACAGCCTGCCGAACTATGGCCCGTACAAGACCTACAATGACGGTTCCGAGGATGGCTGGCAGGAGCAGATCGTTCTGAAGCTCTATTCGCCGGAACTCGACCAGGCCTTCACCCTGAAGCTCACGGGCGGCGGCAAGCTCCGCGCCGGTCGCTCCCTCATTGCACAGTTCGGCAAGAAGGGCGTCGGCAAGATCGGCAAGGACGGACTCCCGATGTTCCCTGTCATCGAGCTGGGTTCCAACAGCTTCCAGCTGAAGGACAACCCGAAGGCAGGCACCAAGTACGCCCCGGTCTTCAAGATCATCGACTTCGAAGAAATGTCGGCATTCGCTGACGTCTTCGAGGAAGGTGGCGACGACAAGGACGAGGACGATCCGTCGAACTACGAGGCCGTCGAAGACAAGCGCGAAGACAAGGCCGAGGAGGCATCGTCTCGCTCGCGCCGTGACTCTCGTGATGTCGAAGATGCCGAGGTCGAAGACGTGACGGATCGTTCGAGCCGGTCGAACAAGGCCGAAGAGAAGGCCGAAGAGCGTCCGTCTCGTCGCGCCCGCACGGTGCACGCCGAGCCTCAGGATGAAGACGAAAACGAGGAAGAAACCAAGGCTTCGCGCCGTGGTTCGGCTCGCGGTCGACGCGGTCGCAACGGCTAAGCCGTCACTCGTTCAAATGGACCCCTCTTCGCGGAGGGGTCCGCTCTTCCCGATAGGAGCCGTCTTTGTCCGATCTTATTCTATCCCCCATGCAGGTGAGTGCCACCAACCAGGTTCGATCTTGGTTCAATGGCGCACGCAGTGGGTTCGACAAGTTTTACCTCGCCGGGTTCGCCGGTAGCGGTAAGACGTCGATCCTGCCGTACCTCATCGAGCACTGCGGTTTGAACTGGGAGGATGTTGTATTCTGCGCCCCGACTGGCAAAGCCGCCAAGGTTATGACGGCGAAGCTGCGGGCTATGTACGGCACCGACCGGATCACCGCAAAGACCATTCATTCCCAGATCTACGTACCGCTGAAGGCGAAGGTCGAGCAGCTGCGTGACTTGATCGTTCAGGAAGAAAGCCTCATCTCCGGCCTCGCAAGAGCGAACCAAGAGGAGGGCAACTTCGATCCTCAAGCGTATCAGGAGAGGGTCACCAAGGCGAACACCCGACTTCGCGACCTTCAGCGCCAGTTCGACGATGCTCAGCGCCAGGCTCAGAAGAATGGACCATCGTTCGTTCTCAACACTGAAAGCGCCGTCAGCAAGGCTCGGCTGATCGTTGTCGATGAGGCCTCTATGGTCGGCGAGACGATCACGGATGACCTCTTCAGCTTCGGCATCCCAATTCTCGCCATCGGCGATCCTGCCCAGCTCCCTCCGGTTGGCGACAACCCAGGTCTCACTGTGGGCGAACCGGATTTCTTCCTTTCCGAGATCCACCGCCAGGCTGCTGACAATCCGATCATCCGCCTCTCGATGGATGTCCGCGAAGGCAAGCTCCTACGTCCCGGAATGACCCTTGGCGACAAGGTGCGTGTAGTTCGCGGTCGCGATGATCACTGGACGTTGAACCCCGATTACGACGCACAGGTTCTTTGCGGGACGCATAAGACCAAGTGGATCTTGACCAAGCGTATCCGGGAGATGTGTGGCTACACCTCGACCTGCCCGGAGGAAGGCGAACCGCTGATGGTTTGCAAGAACTCGCGCAAGATCCCTTCGCTGGTCAACGGCTCTTTCGTCGAGTGCATCGACAGCCCCGGCGAGCTTTACGACGGGGATGCGTCTGTGAGGCTCAGGGTCCGTGATGAGTACGGAATGTCCTACTGGATGAATGTCTATCAAGGCACTTTCGAGGAGCACTTTCTGCGGCAGCGCGATGGTGCCACTGCGTCCAAGTACGCAGCCTTCGACTCCAAGCGCTCGGACGAAATCCTCGATTTCGGCTGGGTGATCACAACCCACAAGAGCCAGGGGTCTCAATGGGACAACGTGGTCGTTCACGACGAAAGCGGACGCTTCCGCGACGATGCAGCCAAGTGGCTTTACACGGCGGTCACCCGTGCCGCTGACGAACTGACGGTGGTGATGTGATGACCAAAGATTGTATCGAAAAAGTGGTCATCACCCGCTTGTCAGGCGTTGAAGCTCACATGGATGAGGCGTTCGGCAAATGCCGTGTGACACTCGAATTCGAGGTGCCAAACCCGAATGACATCTATCAGGTCGTCATCGACTACGAACCTGAGAAGATCGTCGACAAGGAGCAGCTGAGAGAGCTGTTCGAGAACTACAAAGTGGCGATCAGTCCTATCAGTCATTCGGTCTGGGATGAGTCCGTCGCCTTTTTGCTTGCCAACGACTGACAGAATTTCTAACCACGGAGATCGAAATCATGACCAATATCGTAGCATTCACTGGTCTTAAGGGGAGCGGAAAGGACACCGCCGCGACGATCCTCAAGGCTGCCGGATATGAGGAAATCAAGTTCGCTGGTGCCTTGAAGGCAATGTTCCGGGCGTTCCTCTACTACCAGAACGTCGACAGCGTGACCGTCGAGCGCATGGTCGAAGGCGATCTGAAGGAGACACCTTCGGAGTACCTGAGCGGCGTCACGCCGCGCTACTTCATGCAGATGCTCGGGACTGAGTTTGGGCGGAAGCTCATCGACGAAGAGATCTGGGTGAATGCGCTGGTCAACAAGGTCGAGCAGGGCGACTACGAAAATGTCGTCATCACCGACCTCCGCTTCCCGAACGAGAGTGACGCAATCACCAAGCTCGGCGGGGCGTCCTATCGCCTGCAGCGAGACATCGAAGGCAACGAATTCTCGCAGCACGAATCCGAGAAGTATGTGACCAGCCTGCCGGTCAAGGCGATCATCGACAACAATGGGACAATCGACGATCTGGAGTCGGAAGTCGCCCTTCGGTTCTGCCCCGACATCTCGCTGGATGATCTTCGGGCGATCTCGACCGGAGTGAAGATCCGCGTCCAGATCTCGTTCGATCTGAGCAGCCATCCGGACTGGTACGAGGACCTGTCTGTCACCGAACCCAAGCTCGACATCCTCCGTCACGAAGTGATGGACGACTGGGATGCCTCGGACTTCGGGGCGTACATCGAGAACGCGGCGAACCGCACTGTGGTCGGGAGCCTGATCTGATGGGTATCAATGTCAAAATCGTTGCTGACTCCAGGTCCCACTATACCGTGGGCGATAGACTGATCCCTGGCGTTCGCCTCACCACATTTCAGCTCCGCTATCCACGGTTCATCCATGCTGAGCTGATGACCCATCGCGTGTTCTCCCGGAATGCATCTTCAAGCCGAGCGATCCCCGTCACCAAGATGCTCCGGGAGATCATCGAAGACCCGGCGATGCCTATCCATTGGGGCATCAACGAAAAGGGAATGCAGGCGAACAAACACCTCGTCGGCTTCAAACTGTGGGCCGTCAAGAAGATCTGGCGCTTGGCCCGCTACCCTGCGGTCGGAGCGGCGTATCTCGCCCACAAGATCGGTCTGCACAAGCAGATCGCCAATCGGATCTGTGAGCCTTGGTCACACATCAATGTGCTGGTCTCTTCGACCGAATATGCGAATTGGTACAGCCTTCGCGCACACAAGGATGCCCAGCCGGAGATCCGCGCTCTCGCCCGAAAGATGAAGGCTGCACAGGATCAATCCATCCCTCGCCGACTGATGCCGGGAGATTGGCACCTTCCCTTCCTCTCTGTCTTTGAGCGGGGCGAGATGAAGATCGAACAGGCCCTCAAGGTGAGCACGGCACGCTGCGCCCGTCTCTCTTATCTCACCTTCGACCAGAAGCCTTCGACAATCGATCAGGACATGGCCCTCTACGAAAGACTCGTGGGGTCGTCGCCTCTTCACGCCTCTCCAGCTGAACACCAGGCCAAGGTCGACACGCTCTCTCCGGACGGGTTCTACAACGTCAAAACCGGAAAGGTTTGGGACTTCATGGACTCCTGGAACCACCCCGAACTCCACGGGAATTTCCGTGGCTTCATTCAACACAGAAAGCTCCTCAAGGGCGAATTCGTCCGAGGCTGAAAGGAACCGACATCATGAAAGTCATTATCGAAATCTGCGACACCATCGAGGTCCACTACGGAGCTGAAGTTCCGATGATCACGATGGATGTCAAATCCGAAGAGTCTGTCGAAGGTCTCTCCGAACCGACTCCCGCCATGTGGACCGGCTCTTACATCTATGAGCTGTTCACCGCAGGGATGCTCGTTCAGATGGTCAAGGAGTACATCGTCCTGAAGAATCAGCAAGCCAATGAACAGGCTGCCGATGCCAATACCGAGGCGGATGGTGTCTGATAAATTCATCCCCACAAAGCAGGATCTGATCGATATGCGGGCCGAGGGTTTCACACGCGAAGAGATCGCCGACTATTACGGCGTCACCTTGTCCAAAGTGAAGAGGTGGCTCAAGAAGTACGGCTTCTCTCGCGTGCCGAAACAAGTCCCTCCTCCGCCGAGTACGCCGGTAACTGATGAGCTACCCTTCGACACTGGTATGACGATCATGGAGAGGGCGAAGCTTATCCTGGGCAACCGTCTGACCGAGGACCGACACAAAGGCTATTGCCTGGACGGTCGACCGGCAAAGACGGATCGGATCATCGAGGCTGCGGGGCTGAAGGCTGTCAAGAGGGTCTAGCGAAAATATACCGGCGAGCCGCGATGTCATTTTCTTTGACCACCTTGGTCAGATTTGCTATCCTCTAACCCTTGTCGCCCTTGAGGCCAGAACCACAACATATGCAGATTTAGCGTCCTGAACCCTCGCAGGCGACAGCTTTCTGCGTCCTACAGAAAGAGACTACTTCATGAAAAACGAAATGCCCGCCGCCATTGGTTCGATCCGCTCCCAGATCGTCGAGCGTCGAACCTATCTGCGTCCGCTGAACGATGAGGGAACATTGTTCGAGACATTTGAACAGTCAGTCGACCGCATGATCGAACATCAGCGTTGGCTCTGGGAGCGTGCCAAGGCTGGCATGCACAAGGACCCGAAGACCGACCAGTGGGAGCTGGAACCTCTCGAAGCTCACGAAGAGGCAGAACTCGACGAGCTGCGTGTTCTTCTCCTTCAGCGCAAGGTCACACTCGCCGGTCGAACGCGCTGGCTCGGCGGCACGGATGTTGCCAAGAAGCGCGAAAGCTCGATGTTCAACTGTTCGTTCCTGGAGGTTCGTTCGGTCTATGACGTCGTCGATGTTCTCTGGCTTTTGCTGCAGGGATGCGGCGTGGGTTTCCGACCCATCGTGGGTGTCCTGAACGGGTTCAACCGTCCGATTGAAGACATCGAAGTCGTTCGCTCGACACGCACCACAAAGGGCGGCATCGACAATAATGTCGAACGTTTTGATCGCAAGACCGGCACCTGGACAATCCAGGTCGGCGACAGTGCAGAAGCCTGGGCGAAGTCCATCGGCAAGCTCCTCGCCGGAAAGAAGAACGCCAAGAAGCTCGTCCTGGACTTCAGTCAGATCCGGCCTGCCGGTGAGCGCCTGAAGGGTTACGGGTGGATCAGTTCCGGCGACGAACAGATCGCCATCGCCTTCCATGCCATCGCCAAGATCCTTTCGAAGGCTCATGGTCGTCTGCTGACCAGGATCGAGATCCTTGACATCGTCAATTGGCTCGGCACCGTCCTGTCGTCGCGCCGCTCCGCCGAGATCTGTCTGATGGCTGTCGGCGAGCCGGAGTGGGAAGACTTCGCGGTCGCGAAGAAGAATTGGTGGGAATCAAACCCTCAGCGTCAGCAATCGAATAACACTCTGATGTTCTTCCATCGCCCGGAGCGTTCGGAACTGGAACACATCTTCCGTTTGATGGAGGATGCCGGAGGATCTGAGCCGGGCTTTTCCAATGCGGTCGAAGCTCTGCGCCGCGCTCCTTGGTTCAAGGGCGGGAACCCCTGCTACGAGATCCTGCTTGGCGACCGTTCATTCTGTAACCTGGTCGAGACCGTGCTGTTCCGCTTCAACGGCGATCAGGCCGGTCTGATGCGGGCACACTATCTGGTCGCCCGCGCCAACTATCGTCAGACGTGCGTATGGCTCGACGACGGTATCCTGCAGCGCGGCTGGCACGAGCTGAATGAATATCTGCGCCTCTGCGGCGTGGGTGTGACCGGCGTCGTCAACTGGGAATTCGTCGACACTGCCCTCGCCTGGAAAGGCCTCCGCAAGTCTGCCGTCGATGGTGCGAACGACATGGCGGATGAGCTGGGCATGACACGCGCCAAGGCGGTCACCACGATCAAGCCATCCGGCACCCAGTCGAAGACACTCTCGCTTCCAGGCCAGGAAGTGCCGGAGGGCATCCACAAGCCTCTCGGTCGCTTCATCTTCAACAACGTGGGAATGTCGAAGCACGATCCCCTGGTGCCTATGCTGCAGTCGGCAGGCTACTTCGTGCAGCCACATCCGACAGACACCACGAGTGTCCTGGTTCGCATCCCGGTCGAGTATTCGAACATCGACTTTTCGGTGGTCAACGGGACCGAGGTGAACCTCGAAACCGCCATCGATCAGCTCAATCGCTACAAGATGGTGATGCAGAACTATGTCGATCACAACTGCTCGATCACTGTGTCCTATGATCCGTCTGAGGTTCCGGCGATCATCGATTGGCTGATGGAGAACTGGGACTATTGCGTTGGCATGTCCTTCCTCTATCGCAACGATCCGACGAAGTCCGCGAAGGACCTGGGCTATGCCTACCTTCCCCAGGAAGTCGTCGATGAAGCGACTTTCCGTGAATATGTCGACGAACTCGACCCCGTCGATTGGACTGGCACGGACTCTGAGCTAACCGTCGAGAACGCAGGTGAGGAGTGTGCCGGTGGCGCATGCCCGGTGCGCTGAGATGGTTCGGATCACATCAACACTGGACTGCCCATATTGCGAGAAAGCTGAAGCGCTCCTCTCCTATCTGGGCGTCCGTTATTCGAAAACCGTCCTCAACACCACAGCCAAGAAGGATGCATTCAAGGCCTCCGGCTTCACGACGGTTCCACAGATCTGGTTCGGTGATCGCCACATCGGAGGATACACCGAACTCAAAACCTTCCTGAAGGAAGAAATCGAAGGAGTAGCCCATGCAGCCCGTTCTTGAAGTCAAACGCCTGACGCCAACAGCCTCGTTGCCTACCAGGGGCAGCGAGCAGGCAGCCGGTCTGGATCTCTATGCTGATGAGTCTAGGCCCATCCTTGCTGGTCGATCCCAGATCATCTCTACCGGCATCTCGGTGATGATCCCTGAAGGACACTATGGGCGTGTAGCACCCAGGTCAGGTCTGGCAGCAAAGCATGAAATTGATGTCCTGGCGGGCGTGATCGACTCCGACTATCGCGGAGAGATCAAGGTCATCCTCCACAATCTCGGCTACAAGACCTTCCCCGTACAGCGCGGCGAGCGGATCGCTCAGCTGATTTTGGAGAAAATCTCGATCCCGGAAGTGGTCGAAGTTGAAAATCTTGACATCACCGAAAGGGGTGATGGCGGGTTCGGTTCCACCGGGTGATAATTTAAACCCAAAGCCCGAAATTATGGCAGGAAATTAACCCTAATTTCTCAGATAGGGATAATTTCCTGTCATTTTTGTATGTATATGCGACAAGTTCTATATTTGTTCCCTTGCGGGTGGTCGCATTTTCTGTCAGGCCTGGAATCGCGAGTGAGGAATGTTTTCTCACACCCTAAAGAAGGAGTCCAAAATATGTCAGATCAGAACTTTATCGTGTCTCAAATCAAAAATCGGATCAAGGAGGCACGGGAGAAGAAGGAACTAACCCAGAGCGGAGTTGCGAAGTACCTGGGGATCAGCCGCACGGCGATCACTCAGTGGGAAGGCGGTTTGACTTTCCCGTCCTACGACAAGACCATGGAGATGGCTCGCCTGTTCGGCGTCCGACCCGAGTGGATTGCTTTCGGCGTCACCACGCCGGTCGAATACCGCGTCCCGACCGACGCCACCAAGGTGGAGATGATCCAATTTGGCGAGACCCCTGATGATCGTTCCGTCGTTGGTACGCACTATCTCGACAACTCGTTCATTCGCGAAACTCTCCGCGCATCCTCCAACGCCGGGGACCTCTTTGTCTATGTCCTGGAGTCTGAATCTTTCCGACCGCGTTTTGTTCCCTACGATCATCTCATCGTCGATTCCAGCGTCTCGAAGGTCACTGAGGGTCACTACCTGATATGGACCGGTCTCAGCGCCCAGGTCGTCAACGTCGTGGCGAATTATGCCGAGCCTGGCACTGTGATCGTCAAGTCGACCGAGTCCGGTGATAGCGGCAACGTCGTCGAGGTTTCCAAGCTCCACATTCTTGGTCGTATCAAGGGTCGCATCAGTGCGTCTCATTCTTGATCCTTCCTAAGCTGCCTCTCGCATCCAGTTAGCGACGATCTTCTCTATGACGTCGCTACGGATTCGGCGCTTGTTCCCAACAACCGTGTAGGGGATCTCTCCACGATCACAGCGGTTCTTCACCCATTTGTCGTTGACATCCTCCAAACCCCTCTCTTTGAGGTAGGTAACAATTTGCTGAATTGTCCATAGTTTTGGTTCCATCCTCTGGTGTTCCCTATTGGAATGTCATGATTTCTATCATAGGCCAGATATCATGTCAATTCCTATGAAAAATAGGGTAAACGGTTATGCGCTAGTTATGCAGAACCTCGATTTACTTATGCAAAAAGGGCCTATTTATGCAGATTTTGAGGATTTCCAGGGAAGAATAAGGTCGCCTGAGGCAGAAAAGCCGTATCGCATGGACCATATTTAGAGCCATTTTTCGCCCCTGTTTTTGGCTCAAGTCGTTGATTTTGTTGGGGTTTTTGTAAATGGCGCGCCCGAAAGGATTCGAACCTCTGACCCCCAGATTCGTAGTCTGGTGCTCTATCCAGCTGAGCTACGGGCGCGCGCCGTGCAAGCCGCATTTGCTTGCGAGGCGTTCTCCTAAAACGGACGGCGGGGGATTGCAAGCGGGTTTGGCGAAAAAAGCGCGCGCCGGAAAACAGCCGGCCGGTTTCAGGCGCGGGCGCGGTAGGTGTCGATCGGCACCGGCTGGTCGGGCAATTCGATCAGGAACGCCGTGCCCTGCGCCACCTCGTCATCGAGCACGATGGACCCGCCATGTGACAGAACCAGTTCGCGGGCGATGGCCAAGCCAAGACCCGTGCCCCCGGAGCGCGCAGATCCGCGGAAGGGCTTGAACAGGTTTTCGCGCGCCTTGGCCGGCAGGCCAGGCCCCGTGTCGATCACCCTTATCTGCACCACCGAGCCCGAGCGGTGCGCCTGAACAGTGATGCGCCGCACCAGTGCCGCGTCGTCATCGGGATCCTGCGAGAACGCCTGGGCGGCATTGCGGGTCAGATTGTAGATCACGCGGAACATCTGTTCGCTGTCGGCCTCCACCTCCAGATCGGGACTCACGTCAAGGACGAAAGAGATGGCGGGATCGGATTCCTCTGCCACGATGTCGCAAACTTCCTCGGCAAGCGTCATGAGGTTGATGAAGCGGCGGCTGGGGATCGCCTCGCGCGCCTTGCCGTAGGCGAGCACCTCGCTCGAGTACCCCACCGCGCGGTCGATGGTGCGCAGCAGCTTTGGCGCGAACCGCTTGACCAGCGGATCGTCGACCATGGACAGCCGGTCGGACATCAGTTGCGCGGAGGTTAAGATGTTGCGCATGTCGTGGTTGATCTTCGACACCGCCAGCCCGAGATCGGCAAGGTGGCGCTGTTCCTTCAGCGTCTGCTGCAGCCGTCCCTGCATCTCGGCGAGATGGCCTTCGGCCATGCCCAGCTCATCGCCCACCGGCCGCGGCTTTATGATCCGGTTGGGGTTTTCCGGATCTTCGGAGAACGCCTGCATGTTGTCGGTCATCCGCCTGACCGGCCGGATCATGATGCGGTCGATCGCGAAGAAGACCAGGCCTGCGGTAATCACCGAGATCAGGACCGAGAGGAAGAACACATTGCGCCCGTAAATCAGCATGGCATGGCGCAGCGGGCCGTCCTCAAGCACCAGGTCGATGCTCATGTCGGTGCTGCCGCCGACCGGTCCGTAAACCCTTATCACGCGGTCTCCTCCGAACAGGATGGTGTCGAATGCGTCGACGATCGCCTGGAGCGGCGTGACCGCGGAGAGATCATACTGATGGGTGACCATGGGCAGGTTGTCCGCCGTGGCGATCATCCGCGACATGCCGTCCTTGCTCAGCGCGATTGCCTTGGTGCCGGTCGCCATCAGCGTGTCATTCTGAATGACCTGCGGGAGCTCCATCTCGTTGAGCCCCTCGATCACCACGGCTGCCGCGGCGGCAGTGTTGAGCCGGTCCTCAAGCCAACGCACCCGGGTGTTGGCCACCGAAGGAACGAAGATCAGCACCTCGGCAATCATCACGAAAAGGATCGTCAGCCAGAGGAGCTTGGACGAAAGGCTGGACGCGCCTGAACGCAGGTCCGTCCCCTTGCCGGAGTCCCCTGCGGAGATCTGATCATCCGAGCCGGTTTCGGCCATAGTCTACCCTCTCAAGACGCCCTCAGCCGAAGCGCCTGAGGAACCGCACGATCCAGCGAACAATCGGCTTGCGCGTGATCGGCGAATAATACGAGATCGCCGCCCTTTTTCCAATCTCGGCCATGGTGGGATAGGGCGGCACATAGCCGCGCACATCGCCGAGCTTCAGGCCATTGGTCACCGCCAGCGCCCACATGTTGATCATCTCACCCGCGCCGGCGCCGGCAATCGAGACGCCCAGGATCTTCGCCTTGCGGTCAACCACCATCTTGATCAGGCCTTCGGTCTTGCGCTCTGCCTGCGCCCGGTCATTCTCGGCATAGGGCCAGCGCAGGACCTGGATCTTGCCGCCATGGCGCTCGGCCGCCTGCTCCTCGGTCAGGCCGACATGGGCAAGCTCGGGATCGGTGAAGGTTGCCCAAGGTATGATGTCGCGGTTCTCCTTCGCCGGAGCGCGGAACAGGATCTGCTGAACCACCAGTCCTGCGTGGTAGTTCGCGACATGGGTGAACTGCAGCCCGCCGGCCACGTCGCCGATGGCGTAGACCTTCGAATTGGAGGTGCGCAGGTTCGCGCCGACCTTGATGCCGCGGCGGTCATGCTTGATCCCTGCCTCATCCAGCCCCAGCCCCTCGACATTGGCGAGGCGGCCCACGGCCACCAGCACGTCGGAGCCGTCGACCTGACCGGCGCCGTTCTCGCCCTCGTAGTGGACGCGAACTCCGGTCTTGCCGCGTTTTTCGACCGATGTGACTTTCGAGCCCTCAAGAACGTTCACGCCCTCGGCGCGGATTTTGTCGAGCACGATCGCCGCCAGCTCCGGATCGTCCTTGCCAAGCGCCTTCGCGCCCTCGATCACCGTCACGTCTGCGCCGAGCCGGCGATGGGCTTGCGCCATCTCCATGCCAATGGGACCGCCACCGATGATCAGAAGATGTTTCGGCGCCCGGGTGCGTTCGAACAGCGTCTCGTTGGTGAGATAGTCGACGCTGTCGAGGCCGGGGATTGGCGGCACGAAGGGCGACGATCCGGTGGCGACCACATAGCGCCGGGCCCGGATTTCGGTCTCTCCCGCCATCACCGTGGCCTTGCCGGTGAAATGCGCTTCCGCCTCGATGACCGTGACGCCCATGGCCCGGAACCGCTCGACCGAATCATTGGGTGCGATCGACGCGATCACCGAGTGAACGTGATCGTGAACCTTGCCGAAATTCACCTTGGGCTCGCCTGCCGTGACACCATATTGCGGCGCCTCGGAAATGGCGTGGGCATGTTTGCCCGCGGCAATCATTGCCTTGGACGGCACGCAGCCGTAATTCAGGCAGTCGCCGCCCATCCGGCCTTTTTCGATCAGCACCACCTCGACGCCGAACGCGGCCGCGGCCGCGGCCACGGAGAGGCCGCCGGAACCGGCGCCAATGACGCAGATGTCGGGTGTGAGTCGGGTGGTCATGATCTTGCTACCTCTGAAAAGAATTTCGGCCCCGGACCGAAGCATGCGGACCGGGGTGGCGTGGTGCCCCGAAAACCGTCAGGCCTCGTAATTCTTGCGGGCCTTGAGCTTGCGGATGATGGTGGGGATTGCGGCGACAATTGCAAGTCCCGCAAACGCGATGGTGATTTGCGGCGTGACCAGATCGGCGATCGAGACCTCCCGGCCGGCCTCGGCGGCGGAAACGATGACGCTGTCGAGGCCCTGCCCGAGCCAGGCATAGGCGAAGGTTCCCGGCAGTATCCCCAAGAAGGTCGCCGTTACATAGGTCCTGAGCCTGATGTCGAAGAAGGCGGGCGCGATGTTCATAATGAAGAACGGGAAGACCGGCGCCAGCCGGAGCACGAAGAGATAACCGAAGGCATCCCTCGCGAAGCCATCGGCGAGCTTTGCCGCGAACGGCCCGGCGCGTTTGCGCAAGACATCGCCGAATGCGGATTTCGCGGCGAGAAAGATCGCCGTGGCGCCAAGCGTCGCCGCGATCGCCGTGAGCGCGCCGCCAAGCAGCCAGCCAAAGAGAAATCCCGAAAAGATCGTCAGGATCGATGCCGCCGGAAAGGAGAACGCAACGGCGAGCGCATAGAGCACGACAAACCCCAGGGCAGAACCGATACGGTGATCGGCCACAAAGGATTTGAGCGTTTCGCGCTGTTCCGCAAGGGCTGAAAGCGAGAGATAGTCCTGCAGGCCAGCCGCGTAGCCCGCACCGAGGCCGATGGCGACGACAACGATTGGCAAGAATTTCTTCCACGCCGGCCTGGCCGTGTCCCGTTCCGTCTCGTGATTGCCTGCCATTGCGTGGTCCATCCGGCTGGAGGGGGAGTACGTGGTCATGATCTAGCTCCGGTTTCAACCCGTCAGCGGCCCGGAACCCGGGCGCTGTCTTCGTAAGACCTGACTACAGGCTGGCGCTTCGAAGCTCCAATGACAATCCCTCGCGAGATCCCAAACCCGCGTGACCTGCCCCGGCCGTTCGCTCACATCCGCGTGAAAGCCCAGCCCACGAGGGACGGATGATCTCAAACCGCGTTGATGCTCCAGTCGTACTCGTAGCCCGAAATCCGCGCATCTGCGATGAGCGCCGCCTTCTGCGGCGCGGCGAGAGTGGTCCAGTGGGCCTTGAGATTTCCCCTGCCGCCGAAATCTCCGGCATACCAGGAGTAGATCTTCGAGGCGGTGATCCGATTGTTGTTCACGGTGACGCCGCGCGGATGGTTGACGTAGTCTGTGCCGGTCTGGCGCAGAAGCGCGGAGATATTCGCGCCGGTATAGGCGCGAGTGGCAAGGTTGGGACAGGAGTATGATGCGCAGTTGAGCCCGTAATGGGACATGGGATCGTTGAACAGAGCGCGGACGATCTCGTGCTCGACATCGTCCAGCGAAAGCTTCACGCCGTTGACACGCATCAGCTTGGCCTTCCAGGGACCGGAGCCGAACAGAAACGAACCGCCAAGATTGATCGACTTGATCGACTTCACCGGATAGGCGTCAGCGACCACTTCGAGCGTTCTCGCGTTGTAGAGGTTGATCCAGTAGGCGTGGGCCTCGTCAACCGACAATGCCACAGGATCGACCGACTGAAGATCCACGATATAAGCCCTCAGCGCGCCAATCTGCGCCTTAACGCCGCGGTAGTCGACACGGTTGTAGCCCTGCCCATCAGGTTTGACGTGGGCCCGCAACAGGGAATCATAAGCGGAATGATCGACGCTGCCCTGGCCACGGGGCCGGAAACCGGTGAGAGCGGCCACGCCCGGAACAGGCGCAAGGGCTGAGACAGCCCCAAGGCTGGCAAGACCGAAAACGAACAGGCGGCGATCTGATTGCATGGCGGTAGAAGTCCTTCTTCAATGCGAGGCCCTGCCGGGACCAGCTCTCATCGCAAGACTGTTCCCCAGCGTTGGCCGGTATCGGTGCTTTGCAACGCCCATCCAGGGAAGTCGTGGCAAGCGCTTCAGTGCGGCTTGACCATCACCTGGCGCGGCAGAACATCCGCGGCAAGCAAATGGAGCGCGGTGTCACCGGCTTGTGAACGGAAGTGACCCCGAATGCGGGATCCAGCGCGTCGGGACGCCGAACAGGCTGCGCATTGACTTTTGCGGCAGATCGCGCCTATACACGCCCCGTCCGCGGACGCCATCCGGTTTCCGGGAGCATTGTTCTGCGGACCCAACACCCAAACGCCTACGTACCAAGAAGGGCCGCACACCGCGGTATTAAAATAAATGCCAAAGCGTACTTACCAACCCTCCAAGCTTGTTCGCAAGCGGCGTCACGGCTTCCGTGCACGCATGGCAACCAAGGGCGGCCGCAAGGTCATCCAGGCTCGCCGCGCCCGCGGGCGCAGTCGTTTGTCGGCCTGATCGCTGACGACGGCCCGCGAAGAAAGTCTGTCGCGTGGCACAAGACGACCCCACCATCATGAAACCCGGGCGGCTTAAAAACCGGCCGGATTTCCTCGCAGTGCAGAAGGGCAACCGGCTGCGCGGCCCCTATTTCCTGCTTGAGACACTTGATCGCGGCATGTCCGCGGAAGCGCCCCGGATCGGCTACACCGTCACCCGCAAACAGGGCAATGCGGTGGAACGAAACCGGATGCGCCGCCGGCTCAGGGAAGTCGTGCGTCATTTGGCAGGGGTTCCATTCAAGCCCGGACATGACTATGTGATTGTCGCGCGGCGCGATACGCTGGCAGCGCCCTTCGACAGGCTGGTTCAGGCTTTGCGCGAGCGGGTTCAAGACAGCACAAAACCGCCGCGTCCGGGCCAGCGCTCAGCAGCAGGGCCGCGTGCGCAAGGCAACACCAGAAAGCCGGGCACCTGAGTGCCGGCCATCAGGAATGAGTGATGGAAAACAACCGCAACTATTTCGTCGCAATTCTCTTGTCGGTGCTTGTCCTGATTGCCTGGCAATTTTTCTACGTATCCCCGAAAATCGAGCGCGAACGCCAAGCCGCCGAAATGCTGCAGGAGCAGCAGGCAGCCACGCAACCGAATGCGACCGGTACGGATACCGTGACACCGGGCACGGTGGATGGATCCGCCCCGGGCGGTGAGACGGCCCTTCCCGGAGTGGTGGCGCCTCAGGCCGGGCTTTCGCTCGAAGACGCGCTTGCCCAATCCGAACGCATTGTCATCGACACTCCATCGCTCAGCGGATCGATCAACCTGACCGGCGCGCGGATCGACGATCTGCTGCTCAAGGAATATCACGTCGATGTCGATCCCCAGAGCCCGCGGATTCAGCTGTTCAGCCCTGCCCAGCAAGACAACGGCTACTTCGCGGAGGTTGGCTTCATCACCGATGCAGCGTCTGGCCCGGCACCGGGTCCTGACACCGTCTGGAGCGCGGAGCCGGGGCAGCAGCTCACACCGGATTCTCCGGTCACCCTGACCTATGACAACGGTTCGGGCCTCGTCTTCACCCGGACAATTTCGGTGGATGAGCACTACCTTTTCCAGTTCGAGGACACGATCGCCAACTCGTCCGAGCAAACCGCTTCGGTGGCAGGATACGGCCGCGTGACCCGGTTCTACCGCCCCGACACACAGGGAATTTACGTTCTTCATGAAGGTCTGATCGGCGTCATCGGCGACGAGGGCCTTCAGGAAATCGATTATTCCGACGTCGAGGAAACACCGATCATCCCCCAGCCCAAGGCGACCGCGGGCTGGATGGGCATCACCGACAAATACTGGGCGGCGGCACTCGTGCCGCCTCAGGGCGCCGGCTTCGACACGCGTTTCGCCTATTTCACCGACGGGCGGACGCGTTATCAGGCCGACTTCAAAACCGACGCCCAGGCCATCACCTCCGGCAACAGCGCAACCACCACCACGCTGGTGTTCGCCGGCGCCAAGGAGGTTCCGGTTATCGAGGGCTATCAGGACCAGTTCAACATCCTGAATTTCGACCTGATGATCGACTGGGGCTGGTTCTACTTCATCACCAAGCCGATGTTCTGGCTGATCGATTATCTGTTCCGGCTGTTCGGGAATTTCGGCGTCGCCATTCTTGCGACGACCGTGATCGTCAAACTCATCTTCTTCCCGCTGGCCAACAAGTCCTACGTTTCCATGGCCAACATGAAGAAGGTTCAGCCGAAGCTCGAGGAACTCAAGGCCAAGCATGGCGACGACCGGATGGCGTTGCAGCAGGGCATGATGGAGCTCTACAAGAAGGAAAAGATCAATCCGGTGGCCGGATGCTGGCCGGTCCTGTTGCAGATCCCGGTGTTCTTCGCGCTCTACAAGGTGCTCTATGTCACAATCGAAATGCGGCATGCGCCCTTCTTCGGCTGGATTCAGGACCTGTCCGCGCCGGACCCGACGTCGCTGTTCAACCTGTTCGGTCTGCTTCCCTATGATGTCCCGTCATTCCTGATGATCGGCGTCTGGCCGCTGATCATGGGCATTACCATGTTCATCCAGATGCGGATGAACCCGACACCTCCCGATCCGACCCAGGCGATGATCTTCACCTGGATGCCGGTGGTCTTCACCTTCATGCTGGCCACATTCCCCGCCGGTCTGGTGATCTACTGGGCCTGGAACAACACGCTTTCGGTGCTCCAGCAGGGTGTCATCATGAAGCGCCAGGGCGCCAAGATCGAATTGTGGGACAATCTCGCGGGCATGTTCAAGCGAAAAGACAAACAGAAGACGTAGGCTGGCGCGGAGGCCGGAGCGATGACCAAACTGTCCGCAGATCCGGCCATGCAGGCTGCACGGGAGCTTTCCGCCTCGCTGTTCGCCCGCCCGTGGGTGTTCATCCGCGGCGTGCCGTCGCTCAAATTCCTGCCGCCGGAAGGTCCGCCGGAGATCGCCTTCGCGGGACGTTCCAATGTCGGAAAGTCCTCGCTGATCAACGCGCTTGTCGGAGCCAAGGGGCTGGCGCGAACCTCCAATACGCCGGGGCGGACCCAGGAGCTCAACTATTTCGTGCCGGGGGGCTACTCGGGCGCGGAAGACGATCTTCCGCCGATGGCGCTGGTCGACATGCCGGGCTACGGCTACGCCAAGGCGCCCAAGGAGCAGGTCGATCAGTGGACCAAGCTGGTGTTCGACTACATGCGCGGCCGTTCGACCCTGAAGCGTGTCTATCTGCTGATCGATTCCCGCCACGGCGTCAAAAAGAACGACGAGGAAGTGATGGACCTGCTCGACAAGGCGGCTATGTCCTATCAGATCGTTCTGACGAAGACCGACAAGATCAAGGCAGCCGGTGTTCCGAGGCTCATGGGAGAGACACTCGACAAGCTGAAAAGGCGGCCGGCAGCCTATCCGGAAATCCTCGCCACGTCCTCGGAGAAAGCCGAGGGACTGGACGATCTCCGGATCGCCATCGCGCTGGCCGTCACCGTCTAGGGCAACTCCGGACGCAAGCCCGGTTCCCGCTTTCGCTTTAACGGTTTCCGGTTGCGGCACCGGGCTTCAGCCCTGGCGGATCCCCGTCAGCTGTTTTCGCTGGCTGCAGGTTTGAATGTCAGCGCGAAGCCGTTGATGCAATGACGCTTGCCGGTGGGCGGCGGACCATCGTCGAAGATGTGGCCGAAGTGGCCGCCACAGCGCCGGCAATGCACCTCGGTGCGAACACCGAACAAGGACCAGTCGTCCTTGGTGCGCACGGCGTTCTCCTCGGCTTTCCAGAAGCTCGGCCAGCCGGTGCCGCTGTCAAATTTGGTTTCCGACGAATAGACCGGCAGGTCACAGCCCGCACAGTGGTACATGCCCTCGCGCTTCTCGTTGTTCAGCGCGCTGGTGCCAGGCCGTTCGGTGTCCTCTTCACGCAGGATCGCGAACTGCTTCGGCGTCAGCCGGGCACGCCACTCTTCCTCGCTCAGGGAGACTTCAAAGTTGCCTTCGGATGCCCTGGCGGGTGTGCCGCGCGAGAAGATCGACAGCGCCAGTCCGGCAACACCTGCGGTCAAAAGGGCACGACGGCCCATTTCCGTGTTGGTTTTCATGGTCATTCTCCTCATCATGCTTTTTAGCTAGTGCATCCTGTCGGCGATTTCCAAGCACGAGTTGTCACGTGCCCGTGAGTTGCCTCCCGCCCTGTCGGTTGCAGGGGAAGCGGGCGGGAGGCTGTCCAAACGGCGCGCCTTCAGCGTTGGACAAGGGAGTCGTGGCGCGCCGGGACATTGACGGATCAGGCTCAGCCCTTGGGCAGAAGCACCTTGTCGATGACGTGGATGACGCCATTGGACTGATCGACATCGGCGATGGTGACATTGGCCACGCCGCCGGTTTCGTCCTCGATCATGATCTTGTCGCCCTTGTAGGTGACGTTGAGCATGCAGCCGCCCACTGTTTCGACCGGGTGAGTGCCGCCATCATCATCCACCATCTTCATGATGGCCGAGGACATCGCATCGGCAGCGACGACATGGCAGGTGAGCACCTTGGTCAGCTGATCCTTGTTCTCAGGCTTCAGCAGGGCATCGACAGTGCCGTCAGGGAGCGCTGCAAAGGCATCGTTGGTCGGTGCGAAGACGGTGAACGGGCCTTCGCCCATCAGCGTGTCGACGAGGCCGGCGGCCTTGACGGCGGCGACCAGGGTGGTGTGGTCGGCCGAGTTCACGGCATTTTCGACGATGTTCTTGTCGGCGTACATGGCAGCGCCGCCGACCATCGGGTTTTCTGCTTGGGCCAGGCTCACGCCCGAAAGAAGAATTGCGGTGGCAGCAATGGAGCGAAGTGTGGTTTTCATGTTCTGACAACCTCTTGTCTGGTGTTTCCGGCCCCGGAGCATCCGGGGCCGCGATCACCCGCCGTTTTTGTTTGTGTGGCGGTTACAAGAGGAAAGACGGAGGTTTCGCCGAACAAGTTTCACTTCGGCAGATTTAATTTTCGGCCAGTGCACCCGACAGGACAACGGGGCCCGTGGGGGCACCGGTGGGTGAACCGCCCTCGGGCTCGATACTCACCGCGAGCAAGGCGCCGGCTGAAAGACGGCTGCTGACACTCTCGTCAAGCACCAGCTGCCCGCCATCGCCTGGCACAAGGCCGAGCGACACGGGAGCGCCTTCGCCGGGAACCAGCCACAGTTCAAGCGCCCTGGCATCTTCCGGGGAGAAAGCCGCAGGCGTGACCTGCAGAGCACCGCTTGCAGGATCAAGTGCCGCGACCAGACCGACCGAGCTGCCCGGCGCACCGAGTTCGGCCACCAGCGCAGGCGCACCTGCGGGATCCACCGCACGTTCATTGACGATGAAGGTAAAGGCAGCCAACCCCAGGGACGTGGCGATGGCGGCGGCCGTCAGCCCGCGCCAGAACGCAAGCGAGGCCCACAGTCCGCCCGCAGGCTGGTTGGCGCCAGGAGCGCCGGCAAACAGCTGCGCCTCGATGCGGGCCTTGATGCCGCGCGGCGGCGTTTCGGGCGTGTAAGCGTCATCGAGAGCCGAGAGATCGGACTGCCAGGACCCGACGAGGGCTGCGAAGTCCGCGTCAACGGCAAGGCGCTGCTCGACCTGACGACGCATGTCGGCGGGCAGGACACCAAGCACATATTCGCCTGCAAGGGCGTTGTCGTCATTGCTGTATGCGCCAGCACTCATCGGTTCAGACACTCTCTCAGTTTTATCAGGCTGCGTCGCAGCCAGGTTCGCATTGTGTTGAGCGGCACACCGTTCCGGTCGGCCAACTCCTGATAGCTTGAGCCCTCCACATAGGCTCCGACAACAGCGGCCGCCCGATCGGCGTCCAGTTCCTTCAGACAGGCGTCGATTCGCCGACCTTCAGCGCTCAACGCCGCCTGGGCTTCCGGATCCGGCGCCTCGTCGGCAACATCGGGCGCATCATCGAATTCGATCGAAGCGGGTTGCCTCGACCGGATCATGTCGATGGACTGGTTTCGGGCAATGGTCACAAGCCAGGCCATGGCGGAAGCCTGACCGGCGCGAAAGCTGCCCGCCCGTCGCCAGATCCGGACATAGACTTCCTGCACCGCGTCCTCTGCCTGCGCCCTGTCCTTGAGAATACGGAGGCAGACGCCAAAAAGTTTCGCGCTGGTTTCGTCATAAAGGGACGCGAACGCCGCGCGGTCTCCCAGCGCGGTCTTTCCGATCAGCCCCTGCAGGGTTTGTTCACTCATCACGTCTGCAACCACTCCAACCTCAGGTCCACGACCATAGTGATTTTGCGCCCTGGCGATAGCCCTGGACGGGGGATCCGTGACCAGGCCATTGCTGAAAATGCCCACCCGGCCGCAGTCCAGATTGAAGAACCCGTTGTTTGCGGCTAAACAGCGCCCGGGATTACACATCACGGGCGAGCCGCCCAGGCCAACCGGCACCGGTTGCAGAAGCGCTCATCCGCAACAGGACCGCATGCCGATGTCAGACACGACCAGCGAATCCGCAGCCACGCAGGCCCGGCTCCTAGCCGAGGCACTGCCTTTCATGCAGCGCTATGAGAACAAGACCGTCGTGGTCAAATATGGCGGCCACGCCATGGGCGACGCGAGCCTCGGAAAGGCGTTCGCGCAGGACATCGCACTTTTGAAGCAATCGGGCGTCAACCCGATCGTGGTGCATGGCGGCGGCCCGCAGATCGCGGCGATGCTGGCCAGGATGGGCATCGAATCGAAGTTCGAAGGCGGCCTTCGCGTCACCGACGAGAAAACCGTCGAGATCGTCGAAATGGTGCTGGCAGGCTCGATCAACAAGGAAATCGTGGCGCTGATCAACGCCGAGGGCGAATGGGCCATCGGCCTGTGCGGCAAGGACGGCAACATGGTCTATGCCGAAAAGGCCCACAAGACGATGACCGATCCGGACTCCAACATCGAGCGGGTTCTCGATCTCGGCTTTGTCGGAGAGCCCGTCGAAGTGGACCGGACCCTGCTCGACCTGCTGGCCAAATCGGAGATGATACCGGTTCTGGCCCCCGTGGCGCCCGGGCGCGACGGCCACACCTACAACATCAATGCCGACACCTTCGCCGGCGCCATTGCCGGCGCGGTGGAGGCTTCGCGGCTTCTGTTCCTGACCGACGTCCCCGGGGTCCTGGACAAGGACGGAAAGCTGATCGACGAACTGACCGTCAGCCAGGCGCGTGCGCTGATTGCAGACGGGACGATCTCCGGCGGCATGATCCCGAAGGTCGAAACCTGCATCGAAGCCATCGACCGGGGCGTGAAAGGCGTGGTGATTGTCAACGGCAAGACGCCGCATGCGGTGCTTCTGGAACTCTTCACCTCGCATGGCGCGGGTACCCTGCTCATTCCGTAAAAGATAGATCCGCTCCGGACCGGGCCGGGCTGGACCTACCTGCAGTTTGCGCTGCCGGGCTCGCAGCGCTGCCGATTGGTGGACCTTTCCGACAGCCCGAGGGTCAGGCCCGTAGCAACACCGTCAATTGTCTCTCCAAGCCCCCTGCCGAACCGTCGGGATTGCGCATCGAAGGTATCGCGCGCCTTCGGGTCGACAATCGAGATCGGCGCGGAGATTGCCATGCCGGCAGCAGATCCCACCGTGTTGGACACAGACAGGGCGGTGGCGCCGAGTTCGGTGCCAAGCCCCAGATCCTGATCGGTGACGGCCTGGCCTTCGATCAGCCGCTGCCCCAGAAGCTTGACCACCTCCGGACTTTCGGCGAATTTCGAATGGTTCAGGCGGTCTCCGCCCTGCAGGGCGGATAGATCGAGGATCGTGATCCCGCCGCGCTCGAATTCCTCGCGGTAGATCGGATCGGAGATGTCGATCTGGCCAAGGCGGTCGACATTGCCGGAAATCCTGCGTGAAAGGGTCAGCGCACGATCGTCCTTCGAGACGAAGACGGTGAATTGCGGCCTTTTGGGCCCCATATCCGCAAGCTGCTGGCGGAAGACATCCACATCGAGATCGGGGGATGCGAGGATGACGTTGCCGATCTTCCCGGGAATTCCGTCATTCCGGATGGCCATCTGACGCAGCGATTCCATGGTGAGCCAGGTGCCCATGGAGTGCGCGAGAATGGTGATGTCCTTGATCTCCGGCGCAGCGGCCGCGCCGGCCAGCAGCGCTTCAAGCGCCGACCGCGAGTAGTTGGTGCTTTCCTTGTCGTAGCCGTAATCGAACACGGAACCGCGCGAAGGCCAGGTGAACATCACCGGTGTGGCATCGGTGTTGCTGTCGTGGGCGATCTGGGCAAAACGGTAAACCGCGCTTTCATAGCGCGTGTTGAACCCGTGCACGAAGATCAGCAACCGGCCGCTCGGCGATCGGTTCTCCCGGTACCAGTCATCAACCTCCTTGACCGAAGTAAACTGGCTCGCCGACAGCGTGGCAAACTCGCGCGAGGGATCCGGCGGAAGCTTCTTTGGCCACTGCACCTCGCCGACCTTGCGGTTGTCCTCGGGCGGGATCGACACCACCAGTTCATTGAAATCGATCGTGGTGCCACGTTCTCCGGAATAGAGCAGGCCCGGATTTTCGGACGGCGCGCGGGTCGTGGCCACCATGATCGACACAGCGGTCGCTTCCGGCGCGCTCTGGGCAACGGGAGTGAGCACGCCTTCGGGCGGGCTGGCGCAGGCCGCAAGCGAGCCGGCAAGCAGTACCATTCCCAGGCGAATGCGAAGTCTCCGGGCGCCGGGCCAGATCAGTGACAGTCGCCGTCCAAGCATGAGGTGTCCGTTCATGGAATTCAGAATACACGGGAATCGCTGTAACAGAACCCGCACAGCGAAATCAGATATGGCACCGTGCCGGTCAAACGAGCAGCAGCACGAGTATTCCGGCAACAATGAGGACGCAGCCGGCAATCTCCATCCTGTTCACATGCTCACGGAAAATCAGCATCGTCGAGGCAAAGGTGAAGATCATCTCGATCTGGGCCAGAGCCTTGACGACGGCGGCCGATTGCAGCGTCATCGCCATGAACCATCCGAACGATGCCGTCGCCCCCACGAAACCGACCAGTGCCGATACCTTCCAGGCGGCGCGAATGCGCGTCATCTCGCCCGGCGCGCGCCACCACATCCAGATAAGCATCACGACCGTCTGCAGGCAGATCGCGGCGAGCAGCGTGACGGCAGCCTGCATGATGAAATTCGGGCCGCCCAGGGACAGGGAGGCGGCTCGGTATCCCACTGCTGCCAGGCCGAAGAATGCGCCGGACGCGAGGCCCAGCGCCGCCGTGCGCGAGAACACCGAACGCACAAGCGCATGCGCGCCGGCCGCAGAGCGGGCAATCGATATCAGCACGACGCCGACAAGGCTGATGGCGATGGCCGTGAGCGTGGCGGCACTGACCCGGTCGCCGACAAACACCAGCCCGAACAGGGCGGCCTGGGCCGGTTCAGTGCGAGAATAAGCCGTGCCGACGGTAAAATTGCGGTGGCTGAACATCTGGATGAGCAGCGCTTGCGCGGTGATCTGGGCAAGTGCGGCAACCACCACCCAGCCGGCGAATGCGGCCGAGAGCTTCGGTAGCGGATACTCCATTGCCACCGCAAGGAAGGCAACGAAAGCAAGCGCGAAGGGCAATCCGAAGCCGAATCGGACAAAGGTCGCTCCCGTGGTCCCCATCGCAGTCTTGAGATGCTTCTGAAGCACCGACCGGATGTTCTGCAGGAATGCAGCGGAAACGGTAATGAGGATCCAGGTTTCCATACGGGCTCGCAAGACAGGCTGTCGCCGGGGAACCGGGACGATCAAATTTGCCGGCGACGGCGCCGGGCTGGGCCACGACAGGCCGGGGAACCGGCTTTCAAGCCGGACTCAGGGAGGGACACGCGGCGGACCGCGGTCAACCCTTATGCGGTTTGGACCGGAGATGGCAATCGGGTCGGGGAGAAATCGCCGTCAGTTGCCCGGTGGCCCGGCGGCAGCCCAATCGGCGCAGGTCTGAAATTGGAGCGGCCGGAAGCCCCGGATGCTCAGGCGGCGATCCGAACCGGCAGACGTGCAGCGACGGCCTTGACCGAATCGGCGACGCTACCGGGCTCAGCCGCAACTTCGACCGGTTCGCACTGCGGGGCCGCCGTTTCGAACTCCCGGCGGATGATGGAGAGTTCGCGGCGCACCGCGACGAGATCATCGTGAGCCAGTTCGCATTTTTCGATCTGCGCGAGAATCAGCACAACAACCGGCACGGTAACAAACCCGCTGCTAAGCGAGGCCAGCGCGGTGAGCAGCAGGGAGATCTCGCCATAAATCCTCAAGGACAACCCGGCGACCGCTACGGCGGTGAAAGTCATGGCAGCAGCAGCCAGAATGGCCACTCTTGCCGCTTTCGATTTCCGGTTGCCGCTCAGGGGCATGGTACTTCTCCACGTCGGGTTCAGGGGGCTTGATCCCAGTATGCACAAGCCTACCTTCAAACACTTGCCAATCGGTTTAGCGTCAAAACCAATATTGTGTTAATTCGCGGGCAACAAAGCATGGGAATTTCCCCATGCGACATTTTGCGCTCCCTCAGTCAGGTAAATTCCATGACAGCTCCCGCCGCCGATTTCGCCCATGTCAACGAGTGGATCTTCGACCTCGACAACACGCTGTACCCGCGGCACACAGACCTGTTCTCCCAGATCGACAAGAAGATGACCCAGTTCGTGCGCGAGCTTCTCGACGTCGACCACGATTCTGCGCGGTCGGTGCAGAAGAAGTATTACCGGGAACACGGCACCACGTTGCAGGGCCTGATGCTGCACCACAATGTCGACCCGAACGACTTTCTGGAGAAGGTCCACGACATCGATTATTCCTGGGTCAAGCCGGATCCGGAGCTCGGTACCGCGATCAAGGCGCTTCCGGGACGCAAGTTCATTTTCACCAATGGCGACACCCCGCACGCCGAGCGCACCGCGGCGGCGCTCGGGATCCTGGATCATTTCGACGAGATCTTCGATATCGTTGCCGCAGATCTCAAACCCAAGCCAGCGCCGGAAACCTATCACCGGTTTCTTTCCCGTCACGGCGTGCATGCCGAACGCGCAGCCATGTTCGAGGACCTTCCGCGCAATTTGCTGGCACCGCACGAACTCGGCATGCGGACAGTGCTGATCGTGCCGAGAAACATCGACACGGTTCTGGACGACGTCTGGGAACATGAAGGCAAGGACGGTGACCACGTTCACCATGTCACCGACAATCTTGCCGCCTTCCTCAAGACTTTGCACGCAGGAGGCGCAGCGGCCTGAGTGCAGCCCGGTTCGGTGAGATATCGAACCTTTCCAAGATTTAATGCAGGTTACGGGTCTTTAAGTGGTGCCGGGCACAGCGGTCACTCACATTGTGGGTGCACAATGTATCCCAATGAAGGAGACCCGAGATGAAAAAGACCGTAGTTGCAGCCCTCGCCGCCGTCATGGCAGCTTCCGTCGCACTTCCCGCGCTTGCCGCCCAGGACCGCGGCCAGCACCATGGACCGCGCGCGGAACGCATGATCGAACGTTTCGACGCCAACAAGGACGGCGCGATCGAGCGCGATGAACTCCAGGCGCAGCGACTGGCGATGTTCAACAAGGCCGATACCGACCAGTCCGGATCGCTGAGCGAAGCCGAGATCAAGGCGATGGCCGAAGCGCATCGCGCCGAACGCAACGAGATGCGTCAGGAAATGCGCGCCGAGCGCAGGAATGAGCGCGAGGACCGGCGCGCCGAGCGCGGCGGCGAGATGCAGAAGCACGCCGGCAAGCGTCAGGGCAACGGCGGTGAAGGGCGAGGCATGGGGCGTCACGGCGGCCCACGGATCGAACGGATGGACGCAGACGGCGATGGCGAGATCAGCGCCAAGGAGTTTGCGGCAATGGAAGGCCGGATGTTCGAACGCTTCGATCGCAATGGCGACAACAAGATCGACATCACCGATTTCTACCGCGGCGCGTCGACCAACGACTGAGCCGGGCTTGAGAGCCTTTGGCTTGGTGAAAACGACAGGAGGGGCCGGACTAAACATCCGGCCCGTTTCCGTGTCTCAGCCTTGCAGCGGCACGGTCAGGCGAGAGCGTAGTGGCGAGCGATGATTGCCCAGGCCTCGTCAGCGGTGTCGACGAGCTCTATCAGATCAAGATCTTCCGGCGAGATGGTCCCGAACTCCGCCAGGGCCTGAAAATTGACAATCGAGTGCCAGAATTCGGAGCCGAACAGGATGAGCGGAACATGCTCCATCCGCTGGGTCTGGATCAGGGTTAGCGATTCGAAGAGTTCATCCAGCGTTCCGAAGCCACCAGGAAAAATGGTGATCGCCTTCGCGCGCATCAGGAAATGCATCTTGCGGATGGCGAAGTAGTGGAAGTTCAGACTGAATTCGGGGGTGACATAGGCGTTGGGCGCCTGCTCATGCGGCAGCACCACGTTGAGGCCGATCGATTTCGCGCCGACGTCGTGCGCGCCACGGTTTCCGGCCTCCATGACGCCGGGGCCTCCGCCCGTCACGACAACGAATTCGCGTCCGCCGGTCTCCTGCGAATGGGTTGAACACAGCCGTGCAAAGGCGCGCGCCTCGTCATAGTAGCGCGACGCCGCCGTCAGGTTCTTTTCCTGGGTCTCGTTCTTCGCAGCCCATGGCGCCTTGCCCGGTTCGGGAATTCGGGCGCCACCGAACATGACCACTGTTGAACGGATCCCCGCCTCGGCCAGGATCATCTCCGGCTTGAGAAGTTCCAGTTGCAGGCGAACAGGCCTGAGTTCGTCGCGGCACAGAAAGTCATCGTCCGCATAGGCCAACCGGTAGGACGGCGAAGCCGACTGCGGAGTGCGCGGCTGACGCTCGGCGCGGCGCTTGTCCTCGCTGCTGTCCGCCAGCGGATCCCAAATGTCTTTGTTTCTGTCTGCACTCATGTCGTGTTTCCGGTTTCCACCTCTGCGCCGGCGCCGGAATTGACCCCGGGGCCTGGCTCGCATAGGAAAAGTGCCATGGCGGAGGCGGTCTGGTTCCCTCGCGCCTTGTTCAGCCGAGACTAGATGTCGAACCTTAAGGAATCGCCACGATGAAGCATGATTTGGCAGCGCTTGCCTCCACAATCGAAACTGCGTTTGACAACCGGGATGAAATTTCTGTTTCCACACGTGGCGAAGTGCGCGAAGCGGTCGAGGAAGCGCTCAATCTGCTCGACAGCGGCGAAGCGCGCGTGGCCGAGCGTGGCACGGACGGAAACTGGACAGTCAACCAGTGGCTCAAGAAGGCCGTGCTGCTGTCGTTCCGGCTCAACCCGATGGAGATCATCAAGGGTGGACCCGGCGACGCGGTGTGGTGGGACAAGGTGCCCTCGAAATTCGATGGATGGAGCGCCAACGAGTTCGAACGCGGCGGCTTTCGCGCGGTCCCCGGCTCCATTGTCCGGCGCGGCTCCTTCATCGGCAAGAATGTTGTTCTGATGCCGTCTTTCGTCAATCTCGGCGCCTATGTGGACGAAGGTTCAATGGTCGACGGCTGGGCCACGGTGGGGTCTTGCGCGCAGATCGGCAAGAACGTGCATCTTTCGGGCGGCGTGGGCATCGGCGGCGTGCTGGAGCCGCTTCAGGCCGGGCCGACTATCATCGAAGACAACTGCTTCATCGGCGCGCGCTCGGAGGTTGTCGAAGGCTGCATCGTGCGTGAGGGGTCGGTGCTCGGAATGGGCGTCTACATCGGCAAGTCGACCAAAATCGTCAACCGGATGACGGGCGAGATCAGCTACGGCGAGATTCCGCCCTATTCGGTTGTCGTTGCCGGTTCGATGCCAGGTTCGGGGACGATGGGCAACGAGGCGGCCGCGCCAAACCTCTATTGCGCCGTGATCGTCAAGATCGTCGACGCTCAGACCCGCTCGAAGACCGGCATCAACGAACTGCTTCGAGCCTGATCCGCCATGACTGCGCGACCCGGATCCGGAATGCGCTGGCTCCTGTTCAGCGTTTCGGGACGAATGTCGCGCAAGTCCTACGCGATGGCGCTTGCGTTCTGGGCACTTGCGCTCGGCGTGACGGTTTCAGGTGCGGTCAATGCCGAGCCGGACAGTTCGGCGCTGGCGCTTTCGGGTCTCGGGTTTCTCCTTGTCGCCGTGGCGGGTAGCTGGTCGATCGCGGTCATGTCGATCAAGCGGCTGCACGATGCCGGGCTTCCCGGCATGATTGTCATCGGTCTGGTCGTGCCGGCGGCGTCGTTCCTGGTGCTCCTGGTGATCATGTTATGGCGACCGGACAAAGGCCCGAACAGGCATGGCCCGGCGCCGGACATGCCCGGCTACTGATGTGGTTCGCCTGACGCCACCCACTGTGCCCTCGGCAATCTGATCAGACATATCCGGTTGTTTTATTTTGTTGACATCGGCAATGGTTGTGTTCAACTATACACTTATAACGTGTTTTTTGAATAAATTACCGCAAAACGAGATGCAATGCTCATGGAGAACCCAAAATGAACAAGTTCTGGGTCGAGTTCACAGCCACAACCACCGCAGGCCAGATCACAGCCGGCCTGGCCGCCGTCCCCGCGTACAATACGCAGCTTGAGGACGACACCTGGTTCTTCAGCGCCAACTGGGGCACCTCCCAGCGCGACCTGAACAATCTGAAAGGCCGGATCGAAGCCGGATCGGGCCGAAACAGCGTATCGGACATCGGCCTGCAAGCCGATTCCGAAACTCTCAAGAAGCAGTCTGCGCCGGCATCCTGAAGGGGTGCAGAGTGTCCGGAAAGGACAGTCGACAGGTCGGGGGCAATCGTCTAATCACGATGCATGACGCTAACCGATCCCGCCCAAACGCTTGCCGCCCTGATCCGTTGTCCTTCGGTGACGCCTGAAGAAGGCGGTGCGCTGACGACGCTTTCCGGCATGCTTGCCGAACTCGGATTTGCAAACGACCGGGTGATCTTTTCGGACAAGGACACACCGGATGTCGAGAACCTCTATTCGAGGCTCGGATCTTCCGGGCCGCATCTGATGTTCGCGGGCCACACGGATGTGGTCCCGGTCGGCGACGCCGATGCCTGGACACAGGATCCGTTCTCGGCGGCAATCGTCGAGGGCGAGATGTATGGGCGGGGCGCGGTCGACATGAAGGGCGGCATTGCCTGTTTCGTCTCGGCGCTGGCGCGGCTGATCGAAAAAAAAGGCCCGCCCAAAGGGTCCGTATCGCTGCTCATTACCGGCGATGAAGAAGGCCCCTCTGTCAACGGCACGGAAAAACTCCTGTCCTACGCTGCCCAAAAGGGTGAAGAGTGGGATGCGGCGGTGGTGGGCGAACCCACCAATCCGGATCAGATGGGCGATATGATCAAGATCGGCCGCCGCGGATCGCTTTCGGGCACACTGACTGTCGAAGGCACGCAAGGGCACGTCGCCTATCCGCATCTGGCGGACAATCCACTGCCCGGCATGATGCTTCTGGCTCAGGCTTTGCTCGATCCCCCGCTTGATGGCGGCAATGAGCGATTTCCGCCTACAAATCTGGAAATCACCTCGATCGATACCGGCAACCCGGCAACCAACGTCATTCCGGCCCGTTGCACGGCGATGTTCAATGTGCGCTTCAATGACCAGTGGACCCCGGACAGCTTGTCGGACGAGTTGCGCAGACGGCTCAAACAGGCAGCAGACGGCGCAGCGTCGAATGGCGACCGCGGCCCGGTGCGCTTCACCGTCAGTTTCGCGGACAGGGCCTCACCCTCGTTTCTGACCCGGGACGACGCGCTCATCGAAGCTCTTTCGGCGGCCGTGAAAGAGGCGACCGGCCGTACACCTGCGCTTTCGACGACAGGCGGAACATCCGACGCCCGCTTCATCAAGGATTACTGCCCGGTGGTGGAATTCGGACTCGTCGGCAAGACGATGCATATGGTCGACGAACGGGTTGCGGTGTCCGACCTGGAAACGCTCACCGGAATCTACGAGCTGTTCCTCGAGCGCTGGTTCGAAAGCGCGGTGGCGCGATGAGCGCCAATACGGATCTGATTCCCTCGCGGTTCGAGGCCGGGCGCTCGCTCGCGGGTCTGTTCTACCTCACGCTGAAGCGGCCCGAGGGTCTGAAGCTTTTCGATGTCTCTGCCGAGGGTTTCTGGCGTTCTTTCGGTGCGTTCGCATGGGCCTGGCCGGTCCAGTGCTTCCTTTGGACCGGGATGTGGCGTGCGGCTCCCGAAACCAGGCCTCTGGGCGCGGGCGAGTATCTCGGTTTCTTCATTGCCTCCACCGCCTTCGACATCGCTGCATGGATCCTGCCGGCGATCCTGCTGTTTGTCGTGGCGCAGGTTTTCGGACTGGCGGACAAGTTCACACGCCTGGTGGTGGTCAGCAACTGGTTCGGCCTGTTTTCGGCCTATATCGGCTTCTTCCCCGCCGCATTGCGCTATCTGTTGCCCCTGTCGGACGGGGTGAGCGCACTGATCACACTTATAAGCTATGTGATGGTCATCGGCCTTTACTACCGGATCATGCGGATTTCGACCGGCGGCGAAAATCTGGTCGCGGTCTTCATTACCGTGATGATGGTCATGACCGGCCTGACCATTTCGGAACTGGCCTACGCCACACTCGCGGACTGAGCCCGAACATTTCGGAATCAGTTGAGCGATAGCGGACAAGAATCAGTCGCAGGTGTTTGGGGTTCGCTTGCCGATCACATGACTACGCGCCCGGCCCTGCTGGCTGGACGCGCACGAATTCATCAGCGGAAATTGGATTCTCAGGCAGCCTCGTCCACAGCGTCGGCAAACAGGGCGTCAAGATCAAGGTAGCAGATCATCTGCTGGTCGACCGGGATGATCGCCTTTGTCAGGGCGCGTTCGGCAGCCGGCAGAACATCCGGGGCCGGCTGAAGATCGGCTTCCTTGACTGTGATCATGTCGGAGACGTTTTCGACCAGGAGCCCTACCAGCTTGCCCGCGATGTTGGTCACGATGATCGCCGAGCGCTCGGTCGGTTCAATCGGCTTGAGGCCAAGGCGGATCGCCATGTCGATGACGGGAATGACCGAACCGCGGAGATTGATTACGCCAAGAACGTGCGGCGGTGTGTGCGGCAGCGTCGTGGATGGCGCCCAGCCCCGGATCTCGCGAACCGCCATGATGTTGACGCAGAACACCTGCGCACCAAGATGAAACGAAATGATTTCCAGATAGCCGGATTGCGCAGTATTGTTGGTGTTCTCGTGCATCAAAATCCCTCCCAGGTGCCCTGAGATGTTGTGTCGATCCATCCGGTCGCCTCGCATCGAGCGTGCCGCCCAGCCGGATCATCCTGCCGCCTTTGCCTTGAGCGGAGCTTTTGCGGCCAGAAAAGTCCGCACCGGCCCACCTGCCGACAAGATCAGCTTTCCGATGTTCAGGTTATTTTTCGGTTAAGGTGCGCGGATCAATCGGCATCAAGGCCATCTTTTTCATAAGCTGGCGCCACTTCGGCGGCATTTTCATAGTCGACGCGAAGGAAATACAGGCCTTCGGATGCTGCAACCGGCCCGCAGGCCTTGCGCGACCGGGCCTCAAGCGCAGTCTGGACGTCATCCGCGGTCCACTTCCCTTCCCCGACAAGGCGAAGCGTGCCGGCAAAGGAGCGGATCTGGTTGTGCAGGAAGCTGCGCGCCGTGGCGTGAATTTCTATCAGGCCGTCCTGCGCACCCTGTACCACGTCGAGACGGTCAAGCGAGCGGACCGGCGACTTGGCCTGGCACTGCACCGAGCGAAACGTCGTGAAGTCGTGCCGCCCGACCAGACGCTGCGCGGCGGCATGCATGGCTTCCACATCAAGCGGACGGGGCGACCACAAGGCGCGGTTCTTCTCAATCACGAGCGGCGCGCGGCGGCAGATGATGCGATAGACATAATGCCTCCGCGTTGCCGAAAAACGCGCATCGAAATCTTCCCGAACCTGTCGTGCCGCAAGAATCACAATGCGTTCACGCGCCATCTGCAGATGCGCGTTGACGGCATCGCGTACGGTGTCGTCCGGCCAGGTTTTTTCCAGATCGGCATGCGCAACCTGCCCCAATGCGTGAACCCCCGCATCGGTACGTCCTGCGCCACGAATTGAAACGGACTCACCGCAAAACCCTTGAATGGCGGTCTCGATCGCCTGCTGGATCGAGGGACTCTCATCCTGGCGCTGCCAGCCCGCATAGCCGGTGCCGTCATACTCAATGTCGAGGCGGTAGCGCGGCATCAGCCGATCACCGTGCCGGGCGCCACCGAAGTTCCGCGAAGAAAGTCTTGCGCGGCAAGCGGCTTGCCGCCGGCCTTCTGGAGCCGCTTGAGCCGGACCGCGCCATCTCCGCAAGCAACGAGAAGCTTGTCGTCAAGCACGGTCCCGGGTGCGGCGTCCGTTGCGTCCGACTGCGCAAGTTCTGTCTGAAGCACTCTGACCCGCTCGGCCCGCCCGCTTGCATCCTCGAGTTCGAACCAGGCACCCGGCGTCGGCGCCAGCGCCCTTGCATGATTGTGCACTTCTTGCGCAGAGCGGGAAAAATCGACCCGGGTCTCGGTCTTCAAGATCTTGGAGGCGTAACTCACACCCTCGTCCGGCTGGGGGCGGACGGCAAGATCGCCGCGCTCAAGCCGGGCCATCGCATCGACCATCAGGCGCGCCGTCACTTCGGCAAGCTGATCGTGGAGTTCTCCGGTGGTCATGTTTTCGGGAATGGCAACCGTTTCGGTCAGCGCCACCGGGCCGGTGTCGAGGCCCGCATCCATCTTCATGATCATCACACCGGTTTCGGGATCGCCCGCCATGATGGCGCGCTGAATAGGTGCAGCACCACGCCAGCGCGGCAGCAGCGACGCATGACCGTTCCAGGCGCCCAGGCGCGGCGCATCGAGCACCGCCCGGGGCAGCAGCAACCCGTAGGCGACCACCACCGCCGCATCAGCCTTGAGCGCGCTCAAGGCCGCCTGCTCATCCTCACCTTTCAGGCTTTTGGGTGTGAACACCCGAAGGCCGAGACGTTCCGCCGCCTCGTGTACCGGCGAAGGCTTGAGTTCGAGCCCGCGCCGCCCGGCCGGACGCGGCGGCTGCGAGTAGACGGCAACGATCTTGTGCCCCGCCTCGTTCAACGCCTGAAGCGTCGGCACGGCATAGGCTGGCGTTCCCATGAAGATGATGCGCAAGGGCAAAGGTATCGGTCCCCGGTCGGGTGTTGATCAATGCCGGTGTTCAAAAGGGTTTTCGAGCGTCAGGTCAAGCCCGCGCCTGACCGATGCCGGTCTCAGGCGGTTACGCGCTGCTTGGCGAGTTTGGTGAACTTCCGCACCACCATGTCGCGCTTGAGCTTGGAGATGTGGTCGATGAACAGCACGCCGTTCAGATGATCGATCTCGTGCTGCAGACAGGTGGCGAGAAGTCCGTCAGCGTCGATGGCCTGCTGTTCGCCCTTCCTGTCGAGGTACCGGACCGTGATCGATTCCGGCCTTTCAACATCGGCATAATAGTCAGGAATGGACAGGCAGCCTTCCTCGTAGACGCTGACGTCATCGCCGGTGGCCACCACTTCCGGGTTGATGAACACCTGCGGGTTCTTCGGCTCGTCCTTGCCCGCGATGTCGATCACCAGCAACCTGCGCGGCACGCCGACCTGAATTGCCGCCAGGCCGATCCCCGGCGCGTCATACATGGTTTCGAGCATGTCCTCGATGAACCCGTCGAGTTCCGCGTCAACGCGCTCCACCGGCAGGCTTTGCTGGCGCAGCACAGGATCGGGCAAGAGGATGAGAGGCTTGATTGTCATGACTGCTGAAATAATGACTGACCGCGCCGACGTCAATTGCGCAAAACGCTGAAACGCGGCTCGGTCGGGATCCGTATGTTCCTGTTTTGATCTGGCATTCAAAACAGTATCTGATAGGGTTGCGCCATGGAATCTGCCACCAATCCCTTTCTCACCCCCGTTTTGAACCTCAATGGCCAGACCATCTCACTGGGCCAGTCGCTGGTCGTTCTGGGGATCATTGCGCTCCTCCTGCTGTTCTGGCTGGGGTTGGCCCTGATCAGGTCCAGTCGTTCGCACAGGGGCGTTGATGCCGAAGCCTCGGCACGCGCGGCACAGGCCGAGGCTCGGCTGGCCGAGATTCTGAAGGCACAATCGGAAATGCAGGGCCGGATGGGAACCATGGCCGAGCTTTTCGGCGCCCGACAGGCCGAACTCAACCAGGCCATCGGCCAGCGGCTGGACGGCATGACCCAGCGCATCGGCTCGACCCTTACGGACCAGACCCGCGCCACGCACGAAAATCTTGCGCGGCTGCAGGAGCGCCTGGCAGCCATCGACACCGCACAGTCCAATATCCAGTCTCTCGCCCGCGACGTCGTCGGGCTGCAGGCGATCCTGTCGAACAAGCAGACCCGTGGCGCATTCGGTCAGTCGCGGATGGAAACCATCATCAAGGACGGATTGCCGTTCGGCGCTTTCAGCTTTCAGCCGACACTTTCCAACGGCATGCGCCCCGACTGCACGGTGAAGATGCCCAACGGGGCGCCCGACCTGGTGATCGACGCCAAATTTCCGCTCGAGGCCTGGAACGCGATGCGCGACGCACAGGCCGCGGCTCAAGGCGATCAGGCGCTGCAAAGTGCCCAGCAGCGGTTTCGGCGCGACATGGATGTGCACATCAAGGACATTTCCGAGAAATATCTGATCGCCGGCGAAACACAGGATACGGCCTTTCTCTTCGTTCCCTCCGAATCGATCTTCGCCGAGATCCACGAATCCTTCGAGGCGATCGTGCAGCGGGCACACCGCGCGCGGGTGGTGATCGTGTCGCCATCGCTGCTGATGCTGTCGATCCAGGTGATCCAGGCGATCCTGAAGGATGCGCGCATGCGGGAGCAGGCGCACCTCATCCAGGGGGAAGTGGTGCGGCTGATGGAGGACCTCTCCCGGCTCGATGACCGCACCCGCAAACTCCAGGCGCATTTCTCGATGGCACAAAAGGATGTCGATCTGATCCTGACGTCATCCGAGAAGCTCGCCAAACGCGGCTCCCGGATTGAATCGCTTGAGTTTGCGCAACTGTCGGAACAGTCCGGCAACTCCGCCGATGGCAAGCCCGCCTCCCCGCCAAAGGCCCGCGACGACACGGACGAGGCCGGCGAGTCCCTTCCTTTCGAGTCCCGAACTGGGGCGCTGAAGCTGAGGGTGGTGGACGAGGACGACTGAGCGGCTTTTCGCAGCCTTCAAGCTGTGCCAAACAGAACAACGGGCCCGGAGCGGAACACCAACCCGGCTGTGAGGCGGCAGAGGAGGATATGCGATGATCGTCGTCATCGGTTCGATCAACATGGATCTGATCGGCAACATGGAACGGCTGCCCGCACCTGGTGAAACCGTATCCGGATCGGAGTTCACCACGGCGCCCGGCGGCAAGGGCGCGAACCAGGCGCTTGCGGCACGGCGGGCCGGAGCCGCTGTCAGGATGGTAGGCGCGACGGGAACGGACACATTTGCCGAGGACGCGCTGGCGCTTTTGAAGGATGCCGGGACCGACCTTGAGGGTGTGCGTGTTTGCGAAGGTGCAACAGGAATTGCTCTTATCCTGGTGGACCCGGATGGCGAGAACGTGATTGCGGTCATTCCGGGCGCCAACTTCAAGGTCACTCCGGAAGATGCCGGCGAAGCGGTGGCCGCAATGGCTACCGGCGATACGCTTTTGTTGCAGTTGGAGATCCCCGAATCCTCGAACCGCGCAGCGCTTGAGGCCGCGCGCGAAAAGGGCGTCACAAGCATCCTCAACATCGCGCCGCTGACCAAAGCGGTGGACCGCTTGTCGCCGCTTGCCGACATTGTGATCGCCAACGAAACCGAGTTTTCACGGCTTTCGGGCCGGAGGGTCGAAACGCTCGACGAGGTCAGGACGGAGCTCGAGGCGCTGCATGCTAAGACCGGACAATGCGTGATCGTCACACTTGGCGGAGACGGGGTTCTCTATGCCCGGGACGGAACCATCGACCACGTACCAGCACTGAGCATCAAGCCGGTCGACACGGTGGGGGCCGGCGACACCTTCTGCGGATACCTGGCTCAGGGGCTCGATTCGGGCCTCGAATTCTCAGAGGCGGTTCGGCGCGCCGCCGTCGCGGGCGCACTGGCCTGCCTCAATCCCGGCGCACAGCCATCGATCCCGCTGTCCGAGGAAGTCGCAACTCGGCTGTGATACCGGCGCGCGGATTTCCTCGAATTAGAGGCTGCCCAGCCTTTCGATCAGCAAATCGAAGAACCGGTCCGAATCCACATCCCCGATGACCAGCGCGTTCTCAGGCCTCCCTGTGACCTTCCACCAGTCGACCACCGTGGCTCCGAGGGTAAGCTCGGAACCGGTTTCGATTTCGACATTGCAAAGGCGTCCGGTGAACATGTCGGGATCGATGAGCCATGCAATCACCGTGGGATCGTGAAGAGGACCGCCATCGGTGCCATACTTCTCCTCGTCGAAGCGCTCGAAGAACTCGAGCATGCTCGCCATTTCGGTGGACGCGCGATTGCCGTTGGCGCGGAGTCGGGCAACCCGTGAGCGGGTGGTGAGAACCTTGTGGGTGACGTCGAGCGGCAGCATCGTCAGCGGCACGCCGGAAGCAAAGACGATCTGCGCTGCCTCCGGATCCACGTAGATGTTGAACTCGGCCGAAGGCGTGATGTTGCCGCCCTCGAAATAGCCGCCCCCCATCAGAACGATCTGCTCGACGCGGGCGATGATCTCCGGTGCACGTTCGAACGCCATGGCGATGTTCGTCAGCGGGCCGAGGGCACACAGGGTTATCGTCTTTTCAGGCTCGCTCAGAAGGGTCTCGATGATGAAATCCACGGCATGAGCCTTTTCCAGCGGACGCGCCGGTTCGAAAATTTCAACCCCGTCGAGCCCTGTCTTGCCATGAACATGTTCGGCCGTGACCAGCTTGCGCTTGAGCGGTGCATCCGCCCCGGCAAAGACGGGGACCTCCGACCGCCCGCAGATCTCGGTCACGATCCGCGCATTGAGCGAGGTCAGCTTCAACGGCACGTTGCCGGCCACCGCGGTGATTGCCAGCACCTCGATTTCCGGGCTCGCCAGCGCGAGCATGATGGCCGCGGCGTCGTCCTGGCCCGGGTCGGTGTCGATGATGATCTTGCGCGGCGTCATTTCAGGCTCCAGGGCTTGGGAAGATTCGATTCGTCGAAAGACTACTGCATGTGGCTCTCAAATGGATTCCCCCTGGGCCAGCCATCTACCCATTCTTTCAGGCTGCCACCAGCATCGCACGGCACGCGCAGAGGCACGGGCAAGGTTCTTGCGCAGACGGATTCAACTTCCCATATTGACTGCATGCCGGATGCCGCAACGGGTCCGGCGCCTGTCGCTTGAAAACGAGGACAAGCCATGACGCGTATGACTCCATTTTCCAGCCCGCTGCTGCTGGGCTTTGACACCATGGAAAAAACCCTTGAGCGCATTGCAAAGGGTTCGGAAGGCTACCCGCCCTACAATATAGAGCGGATCCGCGCTTCGGAAGACGGCCAGAAGGCCGAGAGGCTGAGGATCACGCTGGCGGTTGCGGGCTTTGCCGAAGACGATCTCGACGTCTCGACGGAAGAAAACCAGCTGGTTATCCGCGGCAAGCAGAGCGAAGCGGAAGGCCGGGAATACCTCCATCGCGGGATTGCCGCGCGGCAGTTTCAGCGGATGTTTGTCCTGGCTGACGGCATGCAGGTGATCGGAGCGGAGCTCAAGAACGGCCTTCTTTCGGTCGATCTCGTTCGCCCGGAACCCGAACGCATGGTGCGAAAAATTAACATTTCGGTTCGAGACTGATGATTACGGTTCGACCCTACAGGATATTTCCTGCCAACCACCGGAGGAAATCGACATGATTGCCAAATCTGGAAAACCCCAACTGTCCGCCCAGGACTTGGCGCTGCTCGGCGCAGGCAAGATCGCCTATATCCGCAAAATGCGCTCGGAAGACGTCACCGCCCGGTTCCCCGAAGCGCCGGAACTCGATCCCGGTGTTGAACTGTGGGCCCTGTTCGGTGCCGACGGTACCCCGATCCTTCTGACAGACAACCGGTCGAGCACATTCTACCGGGCTGCCGAGGACGAGTTGAAAACCGTCTGCCTGCACTGATCTTGATTGTCTTTCGGTCTCAAACGCCGCTTCAGGCGGCGTTTGCATCCGGCTCTTCGGCCAGAAACGCATAGAGCGACGCGGCATTGTCGGTGGCGCGTATCTTGGCCACCTTGTCGCTGTCGCGCATCACGCGGGCGATCCGTGAGAGCGCCTTGAGATGATCCGCGCCGGCTCCTTCCGGCGCCAGCAGCAGAAACACCAGATCGACCGGCTGGTCGTCGAGCGCCTCGAAATCCACTGGATGAGCCAGCCGCGCAAACACGCCCACAATACGATCCAGGCTCGGCAGCTTGCCATGCGGAATGGCGATGCCGTTGCCCACGCCGGTCGACCCCAGACGCTCACGCTGCAGGATCACGTCAAACACTTCGCGCTCGGCCAGACCCGTGACTTCCGACGCCTTGGCCGCCAGTTCCTGCAACAACTGCTTCTTGGAGTTTGCCTTGAGCGCAGGCAGAACAGCATTCTGCCCAATCAGATCAGCAAGCGCCATGTCACATTCCTTGTTTCGAGCCTTTTTCAGGCGTTGTTCCTGGCTTTGTAACGGTTGGCCGGTCGCAGGGGTTCCTTACCCTTGAGCGACCGGAACCTGTCTCCTGATGGCCACTACCGTCAGGAGGATTTTACGCCGCCGGCGTCGATCCACCCGATATTGCCGTCATTGCGGCGGTAGACCACGTTCAGGGCATCATTGCCCGCATTGCGGAACATCAGGATCCGCTCGTCTGTCATGTCCAGAGCCATGACCGCATTGGCCACGCTCATGGTCACAAGTTGTTTCGTGCTTTCAGCGATGATCGCCGGTGCGTAGTCCTCCGGCACCTCGTCCGCGCCGTCATCTGTGGAATCGACCACAGCATAGGCCAGTTCCGCATGGGACTGCTGACCGTTTGCATGGTGATCCTTGAGCCTGCGCTTGTAGCGCCGCAGGCGTTTCTCGATCCGCTCCGCGGCAGCGTCGAAGGCGGGTTGCGGGTCTTGGGCCTGCCCGGTGGCGTGGAGCACGACGCCAGTGTCGAGATGTATCTTGCAGTCGGCCTCGAACCGGGATCCCGATTTCTCTACGATCACCTGGCTCGAAAAGCCGCCGTCGAAATACTTCTGAACCGCACCAGAGACATGGTCTTCAATCCGGGTCCTGAAGGACTCGCCAATTTCCATGTGTTTTCCCGACACTCGAACGCTCATGGGGTATCCCTTCTTATTGTAACTTGGGGATTCATTCTAAGCCAAGCGAAGCGCTCATCCAAGCACCCTGGGGCGGTCATTTTGATGCTGCAAAGCCAATTTAATCCTTGACAGAAACAGCTTGCCCGACCGGCACTTTTTCGCTCGTTCGATGCGGGGCGGCTTCTACGCTCAGGGGCACACGCTGTCAAGCTTTGCGCGGTATTACGGCAATCGCGCCGCGATTTCAAATGCTTGGAAAATGTCGAACCAGAGTTATCCACATCCGTCCGAAAGCACAAATCACACCACAACTGCTTGAAACCGCGGATATGCATCATCGGACACCTGAATCCGAATGCCGGGCGGCGTGCGTTACACTGCCGCCGCACGCGCCCTTGCGCGCTTCTCGCGGCGCCGCTGCACGGAAGAGGGAATCGACATTGCTTCGCGGTATTTGGCCACGGTGCGCCGGGCGATTTCCACGCCGGACTGCTTGAGCAAGGTAACCAGATCGTCGTCCGACAGCACTGAGGACGGTTCTTCCTGATCGATCAGAACCCTGATCCGGTGACGCACCGATTCGGCGGAATGCGCATCTCCGCCCGCCTGTGCGGAGGCGATGGACACTGTGAAGAAATACTTCAGCTCGAACACGCCGCGTGGCGTGATCATGTACTTGTTCGAGGTCACCCGGCTGACGGTGGATTCGTGCATGCCGATGGCATCCGCGACGGCCTTCAGATTGAGAGGCCGGAGGTGGTCGACCCCGTGCAACAGGAAGGCGTCCTGCTGGCGAACGATTTCACTGGCAACCTTGGTGATGGTGCGCGCCCGCTGATCGAGCGATCGCACCAGCCAATTGGCGGTCTGCATGCATTCGGAGATGAATTCCTGTCCGGCCGCATTCTTCCCCAGCTTGCTGTTGACCTTGGCGAAATAGGTCTGGTTGACCAGCACCCGCGGCAAGGTTTCCGGGTTGAGCTCGACCACCCAGCCGCCGTCGGCGCCGGGCCTCACGGACACATCGGGGACGATCAGTTCGCTCACGCCGGTTTCGAACCGGGTGCCCGGCTTGGGATCCAGCGCCCGGATTTCCGCAAGCATTTCCAGAAGATCCTCCTCATCGACGCCGCACAGGCGTGTGAGGGTCGCAAAATCGCGGCGCGCAAGGAGTTCAAGATTTTTGACAAGGGCCGCCATCGCCGGATCGAGGCGGTTTCGGCGCGCCAACTGCAGCTCCAGGCATTCCGACAAGGACCGCGCGAACAGCCCGGCCGGTTCAAATTCCTGAAGCCTGCATAGAACCGCATCGAGCTGTTCTGGACGGATCGCAAGCCGCTCGGCGGTTTCAGCAAGATCGCCGACGATATAGCCTGACGCATCGAGTTGGTCGGCGATGTCGGTGGCAATCAGACGCTCGGAGGGATCGGCAAAGGTAAACGCAATCTGCTCGGCAACGTGATCGCGCAACGTGGGGGCGCGGGCGGCAAAATCATCAAGATCATAGCCTTCGCCGCCGGAACTCCGGTCATTGCCCGGCATTGATTTCCAGTTGTCGACGAATTCCGGCGCTGCGGCACGCTCCATGACATGGTCATCCGGAAACACGTTTTCATAGCGGCCGTCGAGTTCGTCTTTCAGACGCTCACCCGAAGCCTGTGACGACGTTGCCCAATCATTGTCATCGGACACGGATGTCTCCGAAGCGGTCCGGCTGCTTTGTTCGTCTCCGAAGGCCTCGTTGCGAACTGCCTCCGCCCGGTCCCTTTCGGCTTCGCCTTGGTGCTCGCTGTCCGGCGTGACAAGTTCAAGAAGCGGATTGCGCTCGGCTTCCTGCTCGATGAACCGGGTCAGTTCAACATGCGAAAACTGCAGCAGCCGGATCGACTGCATCAGTTGCGGAGTCATGACCAGCGACTGGCTTTGACGCAAATGAAGACTGGCTGACAAGGCCATGCGACGCAATACCCCCGGTTGGGCCGTTCCAAAAACGGAAGGCGCGGCAACTGTAGCGGGCTTAACCGCCACAACGTTTTTAAGCGCGCCTCTCCCAGCTGGCCCAAAAATTGCTTTTTATTTCTTTCGGGTCAAGTCCGCCGTAGGAACTAGGTAAAGATCGGCAGGATTCAGGTCGGGCAAAGCCAGAAACGAGCCTCCGTCGCCGAATTCGAAGGCCCCGGCAATTCGAGTGCAGGCGTCAGAGAGAAAACTGCTCTCCGAGATAAAGACGACGGACATCGGGGTGGGCGACGATCTCAGACGGCCGGCCGTGAGTCAGCAGAACGCCAGCGTTCATGATATAGGCCCGGTCGATCAGTCCCAACGTCTCGCGCACATTGTGGTCGGTGATAAGGACGCCGATGCCGCGCCTTGTCAAATGCCTGACCAGATCCTGGATATCGGACACGGCGATCGGATCAACGCCGGCAAAGGGCTCGTCCAGCAGCATGAATGTGGGGTCGGACGCCAGGGCCCGGGCAATTTCCAGCCTGCGGCGTTCGCCGCCCGAAAGGGAAATCGATGCCGACTTGCGCAGATGCGAGATGTGGAACTCGGACAAGAGGCTGTCCAGTTTTTCCTCGCGAGCGGCGCGGTCCTTTTCGACGACCTCGAGAACGGCGCGAATGTTGGCTTCGACGCTCAGCCCGCGAAAGATCGACGCCTCCTGCGGCAGATATCCGACGCCAAGCCTTGCCCTGCGATACATCGGAAGGCTGGAAACGTCGTGGCCGTCAATTTCGATGGTGCCGGAATCGACCGGCACCAGACCGGTGATCATGTAAAAACAGGTCGTCTTGCCCGCGCCATTGGGGCCGAGCAGACCCACCGCCTCGCCGCGACGCACCCCGAGCGAAACACCGTCCACCACCCTGCGCGATTTGTAGGCCTTTGTCAGATTTCGGGCGATCAGCGTGCCGTCGTAACGCGTAACGCCCCCGGGGGCCTCTGATGCATCGCCCTCGCCGCCCCGTTTGCCCAGCGATGAAAAGAGCGCTCGGATCACTGCTTGTTTCGCGACTTCGGGTCGAGCTGGATCATCACCCGGCGTCCGCAACTGTCGAGCTTGGCCTGGCCACTTTGCATCTCGACCGTCAGCTTGCAGCCGATGAACACATTTTCCGCATCCGTCAGCACCACCTTTTCGCCGGAAAGCACAAGGGTTTCGCTGGCCATGTTGAAATTGCCCGTATCCGAGGTGGCAGTCTGTGTGCCCGAGCGGATCAGCACCTTCTTGAACAGGTCGATCTCGCGAATGTCGGCCGCACCGGAGGCAACCGAGCCGCCGTTCTTGGCATAGTGGACGATCATTTCGCCCGCCTGGAGCACGGTATCGCCCTGCAGCACCCGGACATTGCCGGAGAATGTCGCCTGGCTCGTTTCCTCGTTGATCTTGAGCAGATCGCTCTCGATCTGGATCGGTTCGTCGCTTGAAAGCGCCAGACCGGTCATCCGGCTTTCACTGGTTTGCGCCCGAACGGAGGCAGGGCCGGAAACGGCAGCGAGACCGACAAGCACGGCGAGGCTCAATTGGAGCAGGGATATGTTGGCCATGTCAGTTGGTCTCTCTGTTCGGCGACCTTATCGCGGACGGGTTGATGGTCATCCGGACCTGATCCTCAAGGATGATGAGGCGGCCCTTATCCTGCATCTTCATGGATTTCGCAACCACGGAAGCGTCTCCTGAACGGATCGTGACCGGGTCTGAAGTGGACATTTCGCTGGTCGCCATATCGATGTTGGCCGACTGCATTTCGGCGGAAAAGCCACCATCGCTCATGACCTTGAACGGTTCACTGAACACGAGGGTCTCACCTTCGCGGTCATAGGTGGCGCTGGTGGCCTCAAGGACAGCCGTCTCGCCAGCAGACACCGGAAGGTCTGCCTGGATGTCCTCCAGCACGATGACGTTCGGCGTCGCCAGATCCTGTACCGCTCGAACCGCTTCCAGGCGGTACGGCCGGGCGTCGGACGTCTGGCCGCTCATGACCGGATTCTGCATCACCAGCTTGTTGTTGCGCACAGCAACCGACCCGATCTCCACACCGTCGGGCACGAGCGTGCCGACAAAGGAGACGGCCACGAAACCGACCACAACGAGAACGGAGGCCAGCGGCAGCAGGATTTTGAGCGCCCTGACTCGGCGCGAATGTGCCTGCGCACGACGGTATTCGCTGTGCGACCGACCGGAGTAGGCCCCGGTTTGCGGCATCTCTGAAACCGACGATGTGCTCATGAACCCCGTGCCTCCAAATGCTCCGTGTCCGGACCCAAAACCGGATGCCAACGACCCCGCCGGTCTCCTGGCGATGGCTTTCCGACAATGGGGTCGCCGCGACAACAGCGCTGTTGCGACGGCAATGGCATGCCAATATGGTGACATTGCGAAGCAATGGCGCAAGATTGCCATGCCTCGCGTCCGTTGGCAAAGCATGTTCGCTGGATGCCGCGCCACCGGCGACCGATGATTGGAGACATGCCTTTGACCGACCCGAACCTTCTTGCCGACCGCCGTCGCCTTCGGCGCAAACTCGGTTTCTGGCGCATCGCCGCGGTGGTCGCGGCAATCGCGGTGGTGGGCGCACTCGCACTCAATCTCGGCGGTCCCGACACAGGTTCTGATCACATCGCCCGGATCGATATCAACGGCGTCGTCACCGATGACGAAGCACTGCTCGAGATGATCGAAGATGTCGCGGAAAGTCAGGCAGCGAAAGCCCTGGTGGTCAGCATCTCGTCGCCGGGAGGCACCACCTATGGCGGCGAACGGCTTTACAAGGCGCTGCGCGAGGTCGGCAAGACGAAGCCGGTGGTGGCCGATGTGCGCACGCTCGCAGCCTCCGCCGGATACATGATTGCCGCCTCGGCCGACCACATCGTGGCCGGGGAGAACTCCATCGTCGGATCGATCGGGGTGATCTTCCAATATCCGCAGGCCCAGGACCTGCTGGACAAGATCGGCCTGAGCATCAAAGAGATTAAGTCGTCCCCGCTCAAGGCGGAACCATCGCCCTTTCACGAAGCGAGCGAGGAAGCCCGGGCGATGATCCGGTCAATGGTTCTCGACAGCTACGACTGGTTCGTCGATCTAGTGGCCGAGCGGCGGGGGATGGATCGCAGTGCCGCGCTGAGGCTGGCGGACGGATCGATCTTCACCGGCCGGCAGGGGCTCGAGAACGGTCTGGTCGACGCGATCGGCGGCGAGACGGACATCCGCGCCTATCTTGAAGGACGCGGTGTGGAGGACGCTCTCGAAATCATTGAGTGGAAACCTGCGAACGATCCAACCCGGCAACTGATCGGCGCTCGCGCCCTGGATCTGGCCGCAGGCTTTTTCGGCGCTCCAGCGCGGATCTCGGATGAAATCAACCGTCTAACCGGCGGCAAGTTGTTTCTTGACGGTCTTGTGTCGGTTTGGCAGGTTGGTGGAGAAGAGGCGGCGGAACACTAGGGGAAAACAGATGATCAAGTCGGAACTGGTTCAGGCGGTTGCCGCGCGCAACCCGCATCTTTACCACCGTGATGTCGAAAACATCGTCAATGCGGTCCTGGACGAGATCACTGATGCCCTCGCTGAAGGCAACCGCGTCGAGTTGCGCGGCTTCGGCGCCTTTTCCGTCAAGAACCGTCCGCCGCGTTCCGGCCGGAACCCGCGCACCGGAGAGCCGGTCTTCGTCGAGGAAAAATGGGTGCCGTTCTTCAAGACCGGCAAGGAACTGCGCGAGCGGCTCAATCCCGAGGCCAAGGACTGAGGCCCGACAGCAGGCCCTGACGCAGCGGCGACTTGCATCGTTCACAGCGGACTCGGTCAACGGTTGCAGCCATGCGGATTGACCCCGGGGCGCGACAGATGGCAAATTGGTCATCTGACACAGTCGAAATCATTCACGACCGGAAAGAGCACGGACCTGAACATGGTAAAACGTATCGTCGCACTGGTGATCCTGGTTCCCTTGGCCATTGTGCTGGTCATGCTTTCGGTGGCCAACCGCACCGCAGTGACGCTGGCGCTGAACCCGTTCCAGCCGCAGGACCAGGTCCTGTCGGTGACCGCCCCCTTCTTCGCTTTCCTGTTTGCGGCGCTGATGCTCGGCATGATCATCGGATCGCTCGCCACCTGGTTCAAGCAGGGCAAGCATCGCAAGCGGGCGCGCAAGGAGGCGAGCGAGGCGGTCAAGTGGCATACGGAAGCCGATCGCCAAAAGGCCAAGGCGAAAGAGATCGCCTCCGCCCTGCCGGCACCGGATAGCCGCGACGCGGCCTGACCTGTCGTTACCTGACCCTGCGCGCCACGCCGCAGACAGGTCCCCCTTAGCATTTCCGAACCAGCCCAACCTGTTTCCGACCGACCCATTTCTACCCGACGTTTCCAATCATCCGCTGCGCATCTGCTTATCTTCCCCATTCCCTGTCCGTCGCGGCTGCCTCGCACGGGTTACGCCTTGAAGGACACTTCCAATGCGCATCATCGATATCCGTGAAGTCACCAAACCGATCGCCTCGCCGATCCGCAACGCCTATATCGATTTTTCGAAGATGACGGCGAGCCTTGTCGCGGTTGTGACGGACGTTGTGCGCGACGGGCGACGGGTCGTGGGCTACGGGTTCAACTCCAATGGCCGCTATGGCCAGGGCGGCCTGATCCGCGAGCGGTTCCGCGACCGCGTTCTGGAGGCAGATCCCGGAAGCCTCATGAATGACGAGGGCACCAACCTCGATCCGCACCGCATCTGGGCGGCGATGATGTCGAACGAGAAGCCCGGCGGGCATGGCGAGCGCTCGGTCGCCGTCGGCACCATCGACATGGCCGTCTGGGACGCCGTTTCAAAGATCGAGGGCAAGCCGCTGTTTCGGCATCTTGCCGACATGAAGGGCCGGGAGGCGGATCCCCGCGTCTTCGTTTATGCCGCCGGCGGCTATTACTATCCCGGAAAGGACAACACCCAATTGCGCGCAGAGATGCGCTCCTATCTCGATCGCGGCTACACCGTGGTTAAGATGAAGATCGGCGGCGCATCGCTTTCGGAGGATCAGGCCCGCATCGATTCCGTACTCGACGAGATCGGCTCGCAGGCCCGGCTCGCCGTTGACGCCAATGGCCGGTTCGATCTCGAAACCGCGATTGCCTATGCCAAGATGCTCCGTGACTATCCGATTTTCTGGTACGAGGAGATCGGCGATCCGCTGGACTATGCGCTTCAGGCCGCGATGTCAGAGTTCTATGATGCCCCGATGGCGACTGGCGAGAACCTGTTTTCACACCAGGACGCCCGCAACCTGCTTCGCTATGGCGGCATGCGCCCCGACCGGGATTATCTGCAGTTTGATTGCGCCCTCTCCTACGGCCTGGTCGAGTATCTCAGGACGCTCGATGTGCTGCGCCAGTTCGGCTGGTCGGCGTCGCGCTGCATCCCGCATGGCGGCCACCAGATGTCGCTCAACATCGCGGCGGGCCTCGGGCTCGGCGGAAATGAAAGCTATCCGGACCTGTTCCAGCCCTATGGCGGGTTCCCCGACGGGGTGGAGGTCGAGGACGGCCACATCACCATGCCCGACCTGCCCGGCATCGGTTTCGAGGGCAAATCGGACCTGATCAAGGTCATGCGCGACCTCGCGGAATAACGCCAGGCCTTCGGGCCGGCTCGGCCGTGCACATTGGGAGCCGGTCAGGCATGATCATGGCCGTGATGGGCCAGCGCGCCGAGATCCTCGCCGGAGCGGTATTCCTTCCAGGCCTGCGCGAGGATGAGCTGCGCCGATCTCAGGAACAGCCCCGCCATCAGCAGCGCCACCACAAGGTCGGGCCAGGCCGATGCCGTGAACCAGACCGCCGCGCTTGCCGCCATGACCGCGACATTGCCGATGGCGTCGTTGCGCGAGCACAGCCACACCGAACGGACATTGGCGTCGCCGTCCTTGTAGCGCATCAACAGCACCACGCTCGCCAGATTGGCCGCCAGCGCAAGCAGGCCGATTACACCCATGATCTGAGCGCTTGGCATGCCGAGGACGAAGACCTGATAGACGGTGGAGCCGAACACCCACAACCCCATCAACAGCAGGCTCATACCCTTGAGCAATGCTGCCATCGAGCGGACCTTTAAGCTCATGCCGATGACCGCGAGGCTCAATCCGTAGGTCAGCGCATCGCCGAGAAAATCGAGCGCATCGGCCTGCAGTGCCTGCGAACCGGCCAGTCTGCCCGCCGACATCTCGACGAAAAACATGGCCGCGTTGATGGCGATCACCGCCCAGAGAACGCGCTTGTAGGCCGGGTCGACGCCATCGAAGCGGGGATTGCCGGAACATCCGCAAGCTGAGCCGGCGGCCTCGTCGGCTTGTGCGGGATGGGAATGTTCATGGGACATTTCAGTTTCCTTGCCTTGCAACCGGCACCGGATATAATCCCTCTAGAGACTATAGGTTCAAGAGGCGAAACGAATGTTTTCCATCGGTGAGTTGTCCAGACGCTGCGGCGTGAAAATCCCGACCATTCGCTATTATGAGCAAATGGGGCTGATCGCAGCCCCGGAACGCTCGGAGGGCAATCAGCGCCGCTATTCGAGCGATGGCCTGAAGCGGCTGTCCTTCATCCGGCATTCCCGCGAACTCGGCTTTTCGATCGACGACATCAGGGGATTGCTCGAGCTCAGCCAGCATCCGGAGCAGCCCTGCCGCGACGCCCACAAGCTGGCAGCGCAACGGCTTGCCGACGTTCGAGCGAGGATCTCCAGGCTTCAACGCCTGGAGCGGGAACTCAAGCGCATATCCGATTGTGACGCAGACAACATTGCCGACTGCGCGGTGATCGAGACCCTGGCCGACCACAGCCTGTGCGAGACGGAACATTGAGCTTGCGGGCCGAGTACCGAGCGCCGGCGTTTTCAGGCTGCGGCAATCTCAAACCCCGAAATGGCCGCGCATTGTGAGTTTCAAGCCCTGGCAGCCCGTTCGCTCACGATCTCGTTGAACCTGGCAAAGAACTGGCCGGCGAGCTTCTTCGAGGTCGAGTCGATCAGACGTGAGCCGAGCTGTGCCAGCTTGCCGCCGACCTGGGCTTTTACATCATAGGTCAGCAGGGTTTCATCGCCCTCGTCGGCGAGCCTCACATCGGCGCCGCCCTTTGCGAAGCCCGCGATGCCGCCCTTGCCTTCGCCGGAGATCGTGTAGCTTTCCGGCGCGTTGATGTTTTCGAGCGTGACCTCACCGGTGAACTTGGCCGAGACCGGACCGATCTTGATTTTCACGGTCGCCGCCATCTCGTTGTCCGAGGTCTTTTCGAGATCCTGGCACCCCGGAATGCACTCGCGCAGCACATCGGGATCATTCAACGCTTCCCAGACCACCTGACGCGGGGCCACGATACGCTCTTCGCCATGCATTTCCATTGTTCAAATTCCTCCCGGTATGCCGCCCCACTTATGGCCGGTCGCGATGCATCTAAGCAAACGGAAATCGGCTTTGCCAAGTGCATTTGTGGTTGCTATGTCCTGCGGATCAGGCAAACCCGTTGTTCCGGAGGCGTCAATCGCCACCCGAACCGTGACAGATCGGACCATTCAAAGTTGGCGGACAAACGCTCCCAGCAAGCACGACGCGGCAACCGGCCCGCAGCAAAGCCTGCGCGCAAGAGGTCCGGGCCGGGTCCGGCCAAGCCCGGCGGTGCGGCTGAGGGGTCGTCCGGCCAGGCTCCCGGTGCCAGCGGCAAGCGTTCGCGCGGGAAGCTATCGGCAAATGCCGCGACGGCGGCTCCGGTCCGCGAACTGACGGTCCGCAACGGCCCGCTTCCGCCCGGCAACGCCCCGCTGATCCTCGAAGTTGGCGATGAGGACGGCTACCGGCTGATCGACAGCGGACGAAATGCGCAAGGCGCCGGGGAGAAGCTCGAGCTTTACGGCGACCTGCGCGTCATACGTCCGGAAGCCCAGGCGCTGTGGCCACGCTCGCTGCCCGATGCGGAATGGAACAAGGCGGATGCGCTGTTCACCGGGGACACCGACGAGGACGGGATTGGCCGCTGGGCCTTTCCGCACGTGCCCCTGGGCGAAACATGGCCGATGCAGCTGCTGGGTGTGGATTTTCATGGCCGGCTGACCTCGTTTCGTCATGTCGGGGTGTTTCCCGAGCAAATCGCCCACTGGCGCTGGATGGCGGAACAGATCACCCAAGCCAATCGCCCTCTCAAGGTTCTCAATCTTTTCGGCTACACCGGCGTTGCCTCGCTCGTGGCGGCGAAGGCCGGGGCCGAGGTGACCCATGTGGATGCGTCGAAGAAGGCGATCGGATGGGCACGGGAAAACCAGGCCCTCGCCGGGTTGGAAAATCGGCCGGTTCGCTGGATCTGCGAGGATGCGATGAAGTTCATCGCGCGCGAGGAGCGCCGGGGCAATCGCTACGACATCATTCTCACCGACCCGCCCAAATTCGGCCGCGGCCCGAACGGGGAGGTGTGGCAGCTGTTCGATCACCTGCCGCTGATGCTCAATATCTGCCGCGAACTCTTGAGCCCCAAACCGCTGGGGCTGGTGCTGACCGCCTATTCGATCCGGGCCTCGTTCTATGCCATCCACGAACTGATGCGCGAGACCATGCGCGGTGCGGGCGGCGTGGTGGAGTCGGGTGAACTCATCTTGCGCGAGAGCACGGAAGCAGGAGCCGGGCGGGCGCTGTCGACATCGCTGTATTCGAGGTGGCTGCCACAATGACCGAAACGCCCTCAAGACCTTCCGCTCCGGGCGGCGCCGGCCGCGTCGGGCAGGTCAAGGACATCACCAGCCTGTCCAACCCCGTGATCAAGGACATCCGCGCGCTGTCGATGAAGAAGCAACGCGACGCGACCGGAACCTTTCTCGCCGAGGGGCTGAAACTGGTGATCGACGCGATCGACCAAGGCTGGACCCTGCGCACGCTGATCTACGCAAAGAACCAGCGCGGCAAGGATCAGGTCGAAGCCATCGCAGCGCGCACCGTGGCACGTGGCGGACTCGTTCTCGAAGTCAGCGAGAAGGTGCTGACCGCAATCACCCGACGCGACAATCCGCAAGCCGTGATCGCCGTCTTCGAGCAGAAGACGCAACCGCTCGAATCCGTGCGTCCGCAGCCGGACGAAACCTGGATTGCGCTGGACCGGGTGCGGGATCCCGGCAATCTCGGAACCATCATCCGCACGGCGGATGCGGCCGGCGCCTCGGGCGTCATCCTGATCGGCGAGACCGTCGATCCGTTTTCGACCGAGACCGTCCGCGCCACCATGGGGTCCGTGTTCTCCGTGCCGCTCGTGCGAGCCTCGCAGGCCGATTTCATCGCCTGGGCGAAGGAATCGGATGCCTTTGTGGTCGGCAGCCACCTCAAGGGCAGCGTCGACTACCGAAGCATCGACTACAGGCAAAGGCCCGTCGTGCTTCTGATGGGCAATGAGCAGGCCGGCCTGACCGATGCGCTTGCCGAGCAATGCGGCAAGCTCGCGCGCATTCCGCAGGCCGGCCGTGCGGATTCGCTCAACCTGGCGATCGCCACGGGCGTCATGCTGTTCGAGGCGCGGCGGCATCTTCTCGATCTTGAAGGATCCGCCCTGTGACCGGGCCGTTCCTTGGCCGTCCCGGACCGATGTTCGCCATGGTCGCGGGCGCTGTCGGTCTCGATCAGATCATCAAGTATCTGGTCGAAACCATGCTGCCGTTTCAGGAGTTGGTACCGGTCCTGCCGATGCTCTCGCTCTACCGCACATGGAACGAAGGCATCGCCTTCTCCCTGCTCAAGGACCTGCCCGACAGCGGCCTGCTGGTGCTGACCTTGGTGGTGATAATGTTCGTGCTCTACCTGTGGCGGCGAACACCCGCGGACCGGACGCTGGCGCACTTGGGCTTCGCGCTCATCATCGGCGGTGCGCTGGGCAACCTGATCGATCGGGCGGTCTACGGACATGTGGTCGACTACATCCTGTTTCACACGAGGACTTGGTCATTCGCGGTGTTCAATCTCGCCGACAGCTTCATCAGCGTCGGGGCAGGTCTCATCGTCCTCGATGAACTGATTGCGGCGCTGCGCGACCGCAAGTCGAAAAATCGCTCCGAGTAGCGCACGTACCCCGCGCTCTTGATCTTCCGGTGTTGGCGCGCCAGTCTGCCGACAACAAAATATGAGGAGTTCTTATGGAAAACCGTTTCAAGGGCATCCAGCTCACCCGCAACGAAGACAAGGTGATGTCGGTCAATGTCGCCGAACTCGGGCTCGATGACCTGATGGAAGGTGACGTAGTTGTCGAGGTCGAATGGACCACGGTCAACTACAAAGACGGACTGGCCATCACCGGAAAGGGACCGGTCGTACGGCGCTGGCCGATGATCCCCGGGATCGATTGCGCCGGCACAGTCGTGAGCTCCGAGAACAACCGCTTCCAGCCGGGCGACAAGGTCATTCTCAACGGCTTTGGTGTCGGTGAGGTCCACACCGGCGCGTATGCCGCCTATGCCCGGCTCAAGGGCGACTGGCTGATCCCCATGCCCAAGGGCATGGATGGCCGCTCCGCCATGGCGATCGGCACCGCAGGTTACACGGCGATGCTTTCGGTGATGGCGCTGGAACGCCACGGGATCACACCGGAGCGGGGCCCGATCGTGGTCACGGGCGCCAATGGCGGCGTCGGCACCGTCGCAATCGCCGTGCTTGGCAAGCTCGGCTACGAGGTGATCGCCTCCACCGGCCGCACCGGTGAAGCGGATTTCCTCAAGCAGCTCGGCGCTTCCGAGGTGATCGACCGCGCGGAACTCTCCGAACCGGCCAAACCCCTCGGCAAGGAGCGCTGGGCCGGCGGCATCGATGGGGTCGGCAGCCATACGCTCGCCAATGTGCTTTCGATGACCTCCTACGGCGGCGCCGTCGCGGCTTGCGGTCTGGCACAGGGCATGGACCTGCCGTCCTCGGTAGCCCCGTTCATCCTGCGCGGCGTATCGCTGCTCGGCATCGATTCGGTGATGGCGCCGCTGGCATTGCGGCAGGAGGCCTGGGCCCGGCTTGTCGACGATCTGGATCTGGGCAAGCTCGAGGCGCTCTCGACCGAAATCGGTTTTGACGGCATTATCGACGCGGCGCACGCGATCATCGACGGCAAGATCCGCGGACGCGTCGTGGTCAATATGAAACAGTGATTCCGGGAACCGCTAAAATACGATCCTTTTGCTGAAAACTTTGCTCACCGGGCCCGTGTTACAACGGGTCCATGAGCACAGAACCGCACCAACTGCAAAAGACCCTTTCGCTGGCACTGAGCCAGGCGGAACCTTCCCCGAACGAGGTTCCGCCGGTACACCCGGTGGCCGTACATCACCGGAAGGCTGCCCCGGCAGCCGCGCCCGAGGCCGGCGCGTCCGGGCGCAGGTTCTCCGCATCGGGACCGTTGCTTGCCATTTCCGCAGCTCTCGCCGCCGCAGGCCTTTCGATTGCGTATGACGCGCCGACGGTGCTTCTGGCTTCATTGGCCGGTGTCGCGGTTCTTGCGGGCATGCCCCTGATCCGCCGCTTGCAGCGAGCGGACCGAGGCGATGCCACGGGTCCGGCCCTGGCGGAAGCATCAACGGCCGACCCTGCTGCTCAGTCCGAAACAGAGAGCGACCGCCAATGGGAAATGGGCGAATTCACCGCTCAACTCGGCTCCGTGTTCGATGCGCTCGGCGACATGATCGCAGCTTGCGATAGAAATGGCCGGATCGTCTTCGCCAACGAGACGTTCAGCCGGGCAACCGGTTGCTCGCGTCCTGTCGGCGCCAGTCTGACCGAGGCCGGCGTTGAGCCCCGGTCCGGCGAAGCCGGCGGAACTCATGAAGTCGTTCTGGGAACGGGAAAGACCCAGACCGTCTGGACCTGGCGCGAGACGACCGTACGCGATCCGGCGACCGGAAAGCTGCTGATCCATTGCATCGGCCGCAATGTGACGGCTGCACGGACAGCCGCAGCGGAGCTTGTCGAGGCGCGGGAAAAGGCCGAAGCCGCCAGCCACGCCAAGACCAGGCTTCTGGCGGCAGTAAGCCACGAGATCCGCACCCCGCTCAACGGCATTCTGGGCATGACCCACCTTCTTGGCCAGACCGGCGCGACACCGGAGCAGGCGAGCTACATCAAGAATGCGCGCGAATCCGGCCAATCGCTGCTGGCGCTGATTGAGGACCTTCTCGACGTCACCTCAATCGAAGCCGGTCGTCTCAATCTGCGACATGAGAAAGGCGAACTCGACGAGCTGGTTCACGGCGTCTGCGAACTGATGGCGCCACGGGCTCATGACAAGGACATAGAGATCGCCGTTCATATCGCCGCCGATGCGCCGCGGACCATCACATCCGACATCGGCCGGGTTCGGCAGGTGCTGTTCAACCTGGTCGGCAATGCCATCAAGTTCACCGAAACCGGTGGCGTGCTGGTCGAGGTTTCGGTTCAGGACGCGGCGCTGACCTTCACCGTCACCGATACCGGTCCGGGCCTGAAGGATGCCGACAAGGCGAAGATCTTCGAGGAGTTCGAACGCGCAGACAACGGACCCACCCGCAAACATGGCGGGGCCGGGCTCGGACTGTCGATTTCGTCGCGGATCGTGGAGGCGCTGGGCGGTGAAATCGGCGTTGCCTCGACGCCGGGAAAAGGCAGTGCGTTTCATTTCACGATCCCGCTGGACGAGATGAAACAGGAGCAATCGCCGGCGCGCCTGCGCGGTCCGCTGAGCGAGCGCGCGGTGCTGGTCATCGGGCCTCGCGGACCGGTTTCAGCGGCCATGCTCTGGAGCATCCGCGATCTGGGCGGTTACGCCGAAGCCGCCAGCGACGCCGAAAGCATGATTGCCGCCCTCACCCGCCTCAATCGCGCCGGATCGGAGCTGACCGACATCATCGTCGATCGCCGCATGGCAGACCAGGCCGAGAGCCTTCTGGCCGCCGCGCCGTCCGAACTGACCGGTTCCGTGGCACGAACGCTGGTGATCGCGCCCGAAGACAGCCGCGACCTCGAAGGTCATGGCGACCATGGCGCAGACGCCTGGCTGGTGCGCCCGGTGCGTCGGACGTCGCTGGTCAATGTCCTGACCCGCCGCGACGACCGCGACGACCGCAACAGGCTGGCGACCAAGCCGCGCCCGCCGGTGCTGGAACGAAGCTCTGAAAACCCGACGCTCGATATCCTTCTCGCCGAAGACGATCCGGTCAACGCGCTGATGGTGCGGACCGTGCTCGCGCGCCAGGGTCATCGCGTTACCGTGGTGGACAACGGGCGGGCACTGCTCGAAGAAGCCATGAACCGGCCGGGTGGAGCGCTCAACTACGACATCGCGATCACGGATCTCTCGATGCCCGAACTCGACGGACGCAGCGCCATCACCCGAATCCGCAGCGAGGAAGAGGTCAACCAGTTCGAGCACCTCCCGATCATCGTCCTGTCGGCGGACGGTCAAGCCTCGACCCGCGACGATTTGCTGGCTGCCGGCGCCGATGGTCATGCCGAGAAGCCGGTCGACCCGGAGTGGCTGGTCTCGCTGGTGACGATGACGGCCCGCGGCAAGGCCCGCGCCGCGGCCTGAAACGGCCGCATCCGGACCGGTGGGCAACAGCAGGCTTTCGAAAGCCCCGCCAGCACCATGATCCACCCTTTAGTTTTGGGGTGGTCAATGTCACCAGTCTGTCGCAGAATCATGGTTGATAGCCGCCAGTATCAGGCGGGAGATGACCCATGGAAACGCAAGTGCAGCAGCCAACTTACCAGTCGGTTCCCCCAGCCTTTGCGCCGGAGCTCGAAAAGCCCCGTCTGCTTGGCCGGATCGGCACACTCGATGTAAGGCTTGCGGCGACACGAGCCGAAATCAACGCGGCCCAGATGCTGCGCTACAAGGTGTTTGTCGAGGAGATGGGCGCTAGCCTTCCTGTCGACGCCATGCAGCAGAAGCGCGACTTCGACACGATCGACCGCTATTGCGACCATCTGCTGGTGCTCGACACCGCGCTCGGCGGTCAGCCGGAAACCCAGATTGTGGGCACCTACCGCTTGCTGCGTCAGGACGTTGCCGAGCGTTACAACGGATTTTACTCGCAAAAAGAATTTGACGTGGCGGATCTCGTCGGGCGTCACCGCGACCAGCGTTTTCTGGAACTCGGCCGCTCCTGCGTGCTGCCGGCCTACCGAACGCGCCGCACCCTCGAAGCCCTTTGGCAGGGCAACTGGGCCTATGCTGTCGAGCACAGGATCGACGTGATGTTCGGCTGCGCCTCGTTTTCAGGCGACAAGGCCTACGCGCATGCCCTGCCGCTGTCCTTCCTCAATCAGTCGGTCGCAGCGCGCGACGAGTGGGCGGTGCGCGCCATTCCCGGACGCGGGGTTTCGATGGACATGATGCCGGTCGAGGCCATCACGCCCCGCGCCGCGCTGGCAGCCATGCCGCCGCTGGTCAAGGGATATCTGCGGCTCGGCGCGCTGGTCTCGCAGGAAGCCGTTGTCGATCATGCCTTCAGGACCACCGACATTCTGGTGATCCTGCCGGTCAAGCAGATCAGCGGACGCTACCTCAACCACTACGGCGCCGACGCCTCGCGCTTCATCGGCTGAATTCGCCAGGGCAAATTCCCTGGGTCAGCTTGCCGCGTTGTAGGCCGCGATTGCCGCCATGTTGACGATGTCGGAATCCTTGGCGCCCATCGGGACAATCTGCACCGACTTGTTGAGCCCTACAAGCAAGGGTCCGATCACTGTCGAGCCGCCGAGTTCCTCAAGCATCTTGGTGGAGATGGAAGCCGAATGGAAGGCTGGCATCACCAGCACATTGGCGGTGCCCGAAAGCCTGCAGAACGGATACTGCTCCATCACCTTGGCATTGAGCGCAACGTCGGCGGCCATCTCGCCGTCATACTCGAAATCGACCCGGCGCTTGTCGAGGATGCGAACCGCCTCGCGCACACGGTCCGAACGCTCGCCCGTGGGATGACCGAAGGTGGAATAGGCGAGCATCGCCACACGCGGCTCGTAACCCAGCCGGCGGGCCATGCCGGCCACCTCCTCGGCGATATCCGCAAGCTCTTCGGAATTGGGCATGTCGATCACCGCAGTGTCGGCGACAAAGACGGTGCGGCCCCGGCACAGCGCCAGCGAGACGCCGATCATCCGGTGACCTGGCCTGACATCGATGCATCTCTTGATGTCCTCGAGTGCGGTGGAATAGTTTCGCGTCGTGCCGGTCACCATCGCGTCGGCATCGCCGAGCGCGACCATGCAGGCCGCGAAATGGTTGCGGTCGGTGTTGATCAGCCGCTGGCAGTCACGGTGCAGGTAGCCCTGACGCTGCAGCCGGGCATAGAGGTAGTCGGTATAAGCTTCCACACGCCTTGAGACCCGGGCATTGACCAGTTCGATGCCGGGCCTGTCGAGGTCAATGCCGGCAAACCGTGCCGTTTCGCGCATCTGTTCCTCGCGGCCAAGCAGACAGGCAGTGCCGAGCCGCTGGTTCACATAGGAGACGGCCGCGCGCATCACCTGTTCCTCCTCGCCCTCGGCGAAGACCACCCGGCGGGGGTGACGACGGACCCGCTCGTAGAGCCGCTGCAGCGTCGAGGCGATCGGATCGCGCCGCGCGGACAGTTCCTGCTGATAGACGTCCATGTTGAGGATCGGCTTGCGGGCGACGCCCGAATCCATCGCCGCGCGGGCGACGGCAGCCGGAATGGCCGAAATCAGCCGCGGATCGAAGGGCACCGGAATGATGTATTGCGGGCCGAAGCGCGGCCGCACGCCCTGATAGGCGGCAGCAACATCGTCGGGCACGTCCTCGCGCGCCAGATTGGCCAGGGCCTCTGCAGCGGCGATCTTCATGTCCTCGTTGATCGTCGTGGCCCGCACATCGAGCGCACCCCGGAAGATATAGGGAAAGCCCAGAACATTGTTGACCTGGTTGGGGTAATCGGAGCGGCCCGTCGCCATGATCGCATCGTCGCGGATGCGCGAAACCTCCTCCGGCGTGATCGCGGGATCCGGGTTTGCCATGGCGAAGATGATCGGGTTGGGCGCCATCGACGCGACCATGTCCTCGGTGAGAGATCCTTTCACCGACAGGCCGAAAACGACGTCGGCGCCGTCCATGGCGTCGGCCAGCGAACGGGCTTCGGTTTCCACCGCATGGGCGGATTTCCACTGGTTCATGCCCTCGGCGCGCCCCTTGTAGATCACGCCCTTGGTGTCGCACAGCGTGATGTTTTGCGGCGCAAAGCCCATCGCCTTGACCAGTTCGATGCAGGCAATCGGGGCCGCACCCGCGCCATTGCAGACGAGTTTCGTGGTTTTCAGGTCGCGACCGGTGAGATGCAGCGCATTGATCAGGCCCGCCACGGCGATGATGGCGGTGCCATGCTGGTCGTCATGGAAGACCGGAATGTCCATGATCTCGCGCAGGCGCTGCTCGATGATGAAGCAATCGGGCGCCTTGATGTCCTCGAGATTGATACCGCCGAAGCTCGGCCCGAGGAAGCGCACTGAATTGATGAACTCGTCGACGTTTTCCGTGTCGACCTCGAGATCGATGGAATCGACATCGGCGAAGCGCTTGAACAGCACCGATTTGCCCTCCATCACCGGTTTCGAGGCCAGCGCGCCCAGATTGCCGAGCCCGAGAATCGCGGTGCCGTTGGAAATGACCGCAACCAGGTTGCCTTTTGCTGTGTAATCGAAGGCGCGGCTCGGGTCCTCGGCGATCGCCTTGACCGGCACCGCCACGCCGGGCGAGTAGGCCAGCGACAGGTCGCGCTGCGTCGCCATCGGCTTTGTGGGGTTGATCTCAAGCTTGCCGGGACGGCCGCGGGCATGAAAATCCAGCGCCTCCTGATCCGTCACCTGAGAAATCGAGCGATCTGACTTGTCCGTCCCCGGCATGATTTTCCATCCCTTGTGGGCGACCCTTGAGCGGCGCCTCGTAAGTGTTGTGTTTCCTGCATCGCCACCGTTAGGGTGGTCGAAAGAGGCTGTAAAGCCAGCCCGCCGGGCGAGCTTACACCGCGAATGATCCGAAAACCAAGAATGGCAGGCCGCCTTTGAACGCCGAAACCGCGCACCTCTCATCCACGCTGTCGACTGCCCAGCTGGCGACGCCCGAAAGCCGGGCCTCGGCGACGCCGATGATGGAGCAGTTCATCGAGATCAAGGCGGCAAACCCGGACTCGCTGCTGTTCTACAGGATGGGCGATTTCTACGAGCTGTTTTTCGAGGACGCGATCGATGCATCGCGCGCGCTCGGGATCACGCTGACCAAGCGCGGACAGCATCTGGGTCAGGACATTCCGATGTGCGGCGTGCCGGTTCATGCCGCCGACGACTACCTGCAGAAACTGATCGGGCTCGGTTTTCGCGTCGCTGTGTGCGAACAGACCGAGGATCCGGCGGAAGCCAAGAAACGGGGTTCGAAATCGGTCGTTCGCCGCGACGTCACCCGGCTTGTCACACCCGGCACGCTGACCGAGGAAAAGCTGCTCGATCCGGCGCAATCCAATTTCCTGATGGCGCTTGCGCGGGTTCGCGGATCGGGCGAGGCGCAGTACGGGCTTGCCTGGATCGACATTTCCACGGGTGCGTTTCATGTCGCCGAAAGCAGGCTTGCAAGATTGCTCGCCGACATTGCGCGGGTCGAGCCGCGCGAACTGATCCTGGCGGAAAGCGTGTTCCATGACCCCGAGGTCAGGCCGCTGGTTGATCAACTTGGCCGGGTGGCAACGCCGCAACCCGGCGTGCTTTTCGACAGCGCCACGGCGGAAGGGCGGATAGCGCGGTTCTTCGAGGTCGGCTCGCTCGACGGCTTCGGCGATTTCTCCCGAGCCGAACTGGCCGCGGCGGCGGCGGTCGTGGCCTATGTGGAGAAAACCCAGATCTCCGAACGGCCGCCGCTCGGCCGTCCGGAACGCGAACGTGACGGCGCGCGGCTTTTCATCGATCCGGCAACGCGGGCAAACCTCGAACTGGTGCGCACGCTCTCGGGATCGCGGCAGGGCAGCCTGATCAAGGCCATCGACCGGACGGTGACAGCAGGCGGCGGACGCAGGCTTGCCGAGTGGCTGATGGCGCCGCTAACCGATCCGGCTGCGATCAACGCCCGGCTCGACGGGGTTTCGAGCCTGATCGCGAATGGGACGCTCGCCGATGCGCTCAGGCAGTCGCTCAGGGGCGTGCCCGACATGCCGCGGGCTCTCTCCCGGCTGGCGCTGAACCGCGGCGGGCCCCGCGATCTCGGGGCCATTCTCGCAGGGGTGAAAGCCGCAGGCGAGATTGCAACGCTGCTCGACGGCGCGGAGATCCCGGCTCACCTGGCAGATGCGTCGGCAAGCCTGCATGCTCTCCCCGGTGAGATCGCCGACAGGCTGTCGGCAACCCTTGATGACGAACTTCCGCTGCTCAAGCGCGACGGCGGCTTTGTGCGGTCCGGCGCCTCCGCGGAACTCGACGAGCTTCGCGCGCTAAGGGACCAGTCACGGCGCGTGATCGCGGGCCTGCAGCTCTCCTATGCGGAGGAGACCGGCGTTCGCTCGCTCAAGATCAAGCACAACAACGTGCTGGGCTATTTCATCGAGGTGACCGCCCAGAATGCCGGTCCGCTGACACAGGGCGACGAGGCAAAGGCAAAATACATCCACCGCCAGACCATGGCCAATGCCATGCGGTTCACCACCACGGAATTGTCGGATCTCGAAACCCGCATCGCCAATGCCGCAGGCGAGGCTCTGGCCATCGAGCTCGCCGCCTTCGACGACCTCGTGCTGCTGACGGTCTCGCATGCCGATGCGATCAAGGCCGCGGCCGATGCACTGGCGGTGATCGACGTCACCGCATCGCTCGCCTGCCTTGCCGAAGAACAGGGCTATGCCCGGCCGAAAGTGGACGAGAGCCTTGCCTTTGAAATCACCGCCGGCCGCCACCCGGTGGTCGAACAGGCGCTCAGGCGTCAGGCCGAACAGCCCTTCGTTGCCAATGACTGCGATCTCTCGCCGCCGACGGACGCCGACAAGGGCGGGGCGATATGGCTTCTCACCGGGCCGAACATGGGCGGCAAATCGACATTCCTGAGGCAGAATGCGCTGATTGCGGTCATGGCGCAGATGGGCTCCTTCGTGCCCGCCGGTTCGGCCCATATCGGGGTCGTCGACCGGCTGTTCTCGCGCGTCGGCGCTTCCGACGACCTGGCGCGCGGACGCTCGACCTTCATGGTCGAAATGGTCGAGACCGCGGCCATTCTCAACCAGGCGAGCGAGCGGTCGCTGGTGATCCTCGACGAGATCGGCCGCGGAACCGCGACCTTCGACGGGCTTTCGATTGCATGGGCCGCGGTCGAGCACCTGCATGCGGAGAACCGCTGCCGTGCCCTGTTCGCCACCCATTTCCACGAACTGACCGCGCTGTCGGAAAAACTGTCGCGGCTGTCGAACGCGACGATGAAGGTCAAGGAATGGCAGGGCGACGTCGTCTTCCTGCACGAGGTCGGACCGGGCGCTGCGGACCGGTCCTACGGAATTCAGGTGGCTCGGCTCGCGGGCCTGCCGGATGCGGTCGTCGCGCGTGCGCGGGAAGTCCTCGACCTGCTTGAATCCACCGAGCGGGAAAATCCAGCGACGCGTCTGATTGACGATCTGCCGCTGTTCGCAGTCCCCGCGCAGACGCCAAAGGTTAAGGTTGAAAAGGGACCATCGGCAAGCGACGCCTACCTCAAGGAACTCAATCCCGACGACATGACCCCGCGCGACGCGCTCGAGGCGCTTTACGAACTCAAGCGCCGACTCGACTGAGCCAGACACGCGACGATCCTGCAACCGCCAGGGCGGAATCTGCCCATGCCACCGGTTTTCCTGCCGATTTGCTCACTGTGTGATCTCGAATACTACTGATCACACAGTGAGCTTTCAGGGTTCGCCTTCGATCAGCAAATCAATCACAGGTTTATTTTCTGATGAATACATAGTATGGTTGTGCTGGTCGGGAATTCACCTGACCGGTGTCTATGTTCATCCAGGCAAGAAGGAGCCTCAATATGGCATCACGTGACACACCGGACCTCTCCCATCTTTCAGGCAGAGACATGGAAAAAGTGGCAGAGGCGATCGGCGCGGGACCGATCCGCTCCCTGATGGCGCACAAGGATGCGATCGCTGCCATGAGCGTCGAGGACATCAACAAGCTCTCGGAACTCGCGTCCGCCTCGCGGGCGAACTGTGGCGGCATCGGCTGCGGCTGACCCGCGTGAAGCAGCAGCCGCCCGCGGGCGGCAGCCGCCCGCGGGCGGCTGCCGCACTCCAACATCCAGTGGGAGAAAAATCATGTCCGACCGGATTCCTGCCGGCGCCTCTCCAAGCGGCACTGGGGTGCAAGCTGCCAAGGGGCGATTCTCCATCGTTTCCGGGGCAAAAGGTGATTACATCTATCTACCCGAATCCTGCAGCATCCTCGAAGCACCGGAAGTGGTCATTTCCGCTCTTGACGCTTTTCGCTCGGACGCGTTCGCCAAAAATCTGCCGGGCGAAAAACCCCATGAAAGTGCAGCACGGAACTTTTTTGGCGACATCGCCAATAATCAACCTCCCCTGCCCGGCAGCCGAAGGCCTGATGAGACTGGCGTCAAGGACCTCGTACTCAACATTAGCCAGATCTGCAATCTCGCGTGCTCCTATTGCTATGCTGAGGAGCTCAACAAATCAAAGAAGGTCATGCTGCCGGAGACCTGCCGGGCAGCGATCGACAAGGCTCTCGAACTTTCACGCAACGGCCTGAAGAGCCTGAAGTTTCTCGGCGGCGAGCCCGCACTGGCGTTCGAAGAGATTCGTGTTGCGGTGGACTACGTGACTGAAAGAAGCACGCAGCTCGACTTTGCTCCACCCGCTTTCGTGATCGTGACAAACGGCACGCGGATCACCGACGAAATGATCTCCTATTTCGCTGCAAAGAACTTCTATGTGCTGGTCAGCCTTGACGGGCCGAAAGACATACACGATCAGCTACGGCCCTTTTCCGGTGGAAAGGGGTCCTATGACAAGGTTTACAAGACGCTTGAAAAGTTCATCGCAGCCGAGGTCCCGGTCGCCATCGAAACGGTCTACACACGCAGCCACCACAAGAGCGGCTTCAGCGTGAACGATGTCGTTGAGCACATTCTCGAACTCGGTATCCGGGAGATGCAGATCACCCTCGCGCTCGGCTCATGGCACGGAGAGGGAGCCTACGCGGAAATCGAGCAGGTCAGTTGTGACTTTTCCGAAGCGGCACGCAACTGCATCCGGTCATTCAGATCAGATGATCCATTCCTGCTCCGGGGCATACAGTTCGTTATTGACGGCTTTGCGAACCGGACCCGCAATACACATGTCTGCGGCGCGGGACGGAGCTTCATGGCCGTAAACTACGATGGGGAGGCCTTTCCCTGTTACCTTCTGGAATCCGAAGAAACCTCCTACGGGTTCATCGGCAAGGACTGGGATGCAGACCGTTACGCACAAATTTCGAAAAGGTTTGTCGAAAACGGAAAGGACTACCACGACACCTGCGGTCAGTGCTGGGCGAACGAAATCTGCCAGTCCTGCCTCGGGTCCACGTTTCTCCTCGAAAAAAAGATTGCCAAGCCGCCCGCCTGGTTCTGCGCGGTGCAGAAGACGCTGATTTCAGCCGTGTTGGGGGAAATCGGCGATGCACTGAACAGTCAAGACAAGAACCGCTTCCTGGATAATCTCGCCGCGTTCCTGAAGCCGCGCGGTTTCGAGACTTAGGCTCAGGACCACCGCCGCAGGACCTTCCACAGCTGCCAGCAGGCCGCGTCAGTGGCTTTGCTGCCTCGCCGTAGCGATCTTGACCCCAAGCCGCCACAGCTTGCGGGGTTCCACTCTGCCTGAAAATCTGCCATTGAGACCCGGCTGCGCTTCGGATCGCAGTGCTGCAAAAGGGATACCCATGAGCAAGTTTGACGTCCTTTGCATCGGCAACGCCATTGTCGATATCATCGCCCGCTGCGACGAGTCGTTCCTGAGCGACAACAACATCATCAAGGGCGCGATGAACCTGGTCGACGCCGAACGCGCTGAGCTTCTCTATTCGCGCATGGGACCCGCCATCGAGGCCTCGGGCGGCAGCGCCGGCAACACCGCTGCAGGGCTTGCGAGCTTCGGCAGCCGCTCGGCCTATTTCGGCAAGACCTCGGCGGACCAGCTCGGCAAGATCTTCAGCCACGACATCCGCGCACTCGGCGTGCATTTCGATACCAAGCCGCTTGACGGTGCGCCGCCCACCGCACGCTCGATGATCTTTGTCACCCCCGACGGTGAGCGATCCATGAACACCTATCTCGGCGCCTGCGTCGAGCTCGGTCCCGATGACATCGAGGCCGATGTGGTGGCCGAGGCGAAGGTCACCTATTTCGAAGGCTACCTGTGGGATCCGCCGCGGGCCAAGGACGCGATCCGGCTCTGTGCGGACATTGCGCACAAGAACGGCCGCGAGATGTCCATGACGCTGTCCGATCCATTCTGCGTCGACCGTTATCGCGGCGAATTCCTCGATCTGATGCGCTCGGGAACGATTGATATTGTTTTCGCCAATGCCGAGGAAGCCAAGTCGCTCTACCAGACAGACAATTTTGAACATGCCGTGGCGCAGATCGGCAAGGACTGCAAGCTTGCAGCGATCACCCGGTCCGAGCACGGCTCGGTGCTGATCCGCGGCGACGAGCGGATCGACATCGATGCCATCGATATCGACGAAGTTGTGGATACGACCGGCGCCGGAGATCTCTACGCCGCAGGCTTTTTGCACGGCTATGCCAGTGACCTGCCACTTGAAGTGTGCGGAAAGCTCGGCAGCCTCGCCGCCGGTCTGGTGATCCAGCAGGTCGGACCACGTCCGCAATTGTCGTTGAAGGACGCCGCGAAGGATGCCGGGCTCACCTGAACCCTGCTACCATTCGAACCGGCTACATCAGGTCCTCGGGCGGACGACCGGCGCGCGAGCGGTAGGGCGAGAATGCCCAGCCGTAGCGGATGGCGCCGCCGCGCAACGCGAAAGCCGAAACGACGCCCAGGGCAGAGCCAAGGACCAGAGGCGCGCCGAACAGGCTTGCGATCACAAATACGCCAGCGCCCAGCAATGCGGCGGAGACATAGATTTCCGGCCGCATCAGCACCGAGGGCTCGCCTGAGAGCAGGTCTCGAAGGATGCCCCCCAGCGTCGCGGTCATCATGCCGGTGACGATGGCAACAATCGGCGAACCGGTGAGCGCAAGCCCCTTTGCCGCGCCCATGACAGAGAACGCCGCAAGCCCGGCCGCATCGAGCCAGATCAGCAGCCGATAGCGCGATTCCACCAGATGGGCTGTGAAATAGACCAGGATCGCAACAGCCACGCAGACCACCGCATAGGCCGGGTTGATCACCCAGAAGACAGGTGTATCGCCGAGGATGAGGTCGCGGAAGGTGCCGCCTCCGATACCGGTGACGGCAGCCAGAAACCCGAACCCGATTATGTCGAGCTGCTTGCGCGAGGCCGCGAGCGCGCCGGTGGCGGCAAAGACCGCCACACCTGCATAGTCGAGCGTTTCAAGCGGGGTCATGTCAGCCTTCCGCCCGCCCGACCGGCGGAGCTTGCGGACCACAGCGCCCAACATCCAGCTGGATGCGCAAAGGACGCTGCAACACTCTGATATGATGCATGTACGTTGTCGCTCAATTGGCTTCAACTGAGCGCGACATGCATTAGGCGTCCTTGATGTCCTGCGGATGCGGCGGGCCCGGCTCCGGCGCAGGATCCTTGGGGCCGCCCTTGGCGACGCCGACCATCGCGGGTCGGAGCATGCGATCGGCAATGACGTAGCCCGATTGAACCACCTCGATCACGGTGTTGTTGGGCACATCCTTGTTGGGCACCTCGAACATCGCCTGATGGAAGTTAGGATCGAACTTCTGGCCCTTGGGATCGAGCTTGCGCACGCCGTGGCGCTCGAGCGCAGAGAGCATCGACTTGCCGGTGAGTTCGACGCCCTCGATCAGCGTCTTGAGACCATTGTCGGCCGCGCCTTCGGCCTGCTCGGGCACCGCAGACAGCGCGCGGTCGAGATTGTCGGAGACCTGCAGCATGTCGCGGGCAAAGCCGGAAATGGCATAGGTCTTGGCATCCTTGACATCGCGTGCGGTTCGACGGCGAAGGTTTTCCATTTCGGCAGCCATGCGCAGGCGCTGATCACGGAGCTCCTCGATTTCGGCCTTCAGCACGGCAATGGGATCGAACTCCTCGGCGTCCTGTTCGCCCGGCTTGACGTCCGCAGTTTCGGGTGCGGCGTCGGCTTCCGGCTTGTCGTTTTCGCGGCCTTGGCTTTCATCGCTCATGATATGGATGTCCTGTCTATTGCTTGAAATGTCGAAGAAGGTTGCACCGCATATCGCGGTTCAGGCCTCAAAAATCAAGGCCCGGCACCCCTGCAGCACCGATCCCGGCGTCATTTGCGCACCAGCTTTGACACCAGTTGGGCAGTGTAGTCGACCATCGGGACGATGCGCGCGTAATTGAGCCGGGTCGGGCCGATAATGCCCACTGCGCCAACCACGCGATCAGCCTCATCGCGCCAAGGCGCGACGATGACCGAGGATCCGGAGAGCGAAAACAGCTTGTTCTCGGAACCGATGAAAATGCGCACGCCGGACCCCTCCTCGGCAAGTGTCATCAACTCGACGAGGCTTTCCTTGCGTTCGAGCTCATCGAAAAGCATGCGCAGACGGTCAAGCTCCTCGACCTCGCTCACGCCCTCGAGCAGATTGGCCCGCCCGCGCACGATCAGCCGCGCAGCTCCTGCGCCGCCCTGGCTTCCTGCCCATGCCGCGAGGCCGCGCTGGACCAGATCATGCGAAAGCGCATCAAGCTCATTGCGCACCTCGTCGGTGATCCGTTCAAGCTCGGAGCGAACCTCGGAGAGCGTTCGGCCGGCAAGATGAGCATTGAGGAAGTTCGCCGCCTCGACCAGCTGGCCGGCTGTGACGCCCTCCGGCAGTTCCATGATCCGGTTTTCAACCTGATCGTTGCCGCCGACGAGAACCACCAGCGCGCGGGACTGATCGAGCCTGATGAACTCGATGTGTCGAACAACGGAATCCTGCTTTGACGCAATCACCAGACCGGCGCCGCGTGTCATGCCCGATAGCATCTGGCTGGCCTCGGTCAGCAGCGTGTCCACCGGCCGGCTCTGGTCCTCGGAGCGAACCTGGCGCTCGATGCTCTCGCGCATTTCCGGTTGCAAATCGCCAACCTGCATGAAGGCATCGACGAAGAACCGCAGGCCTTTCTGGGTCGGCAGCCGCCCGGCGCTGACATGCGGCGAATAGATCAGACCCAGATCCTCGAGGTCGCTCATCACGTTTCGGATCGACGCCGGCGAGAGCGACATCGGCAGCATCCGCGAAAGGCTGCGGGAACCGAGCGGATCGCCCGACTCCATGTAGCTTTCCACCAGCGCCCGGAATATCTCACGGGAGCGGTCGTCAAGAGCGCCGGCCAGATCAGCCGGCAGAGTTTTTCCGTCCATATCCATAATGCTTCCTCGGGGCCTGTCTCGCCTGCCCCATGTCACCCGAATATAGGGTTTTGACCGGCGACAAGGAAGGGGCTTGAAGGGGATGACGCGGCCTGCGGCGGGACCGGCCATCCGTTCGGCGGCTCACCACACGGCTGCAGCTGACAGCGGCGCGACGGTTTTGCTTTGCATATTGTCCGGCTGATCGATAGAAGGCGGCTCAAGTGAACTGAGGAGTGTTAGCATGCGTCCATCGGGCCGAAAGACAGATCAGATGCGGAAGGTCAGCTTCGAGCGCGGCGTCTCCAAACATGCCGAAGGCTCCTGCCTGGTCAAGTTCGGCGACACGCATGTCCTGTGCACGGCGAGCCTTGAGGAACGGGTGCCGCCATGGCTCAGAAATGGCGGCAAGGGCTGGGTGACCGCCGAATACGGAATGCTGCCGCGCTCGACGGGCGACCGCATGCGGCGTGAGGCAACCTCGGGCAAGCAGGGCGGACGGACCCTTGAAATCCAGCGGCTGATCGGCCGCTCGCTTCGCGCCGTTGTCGATCTTCCCGCGCTCGGCGAACGCCAGATCACGGTCGACTGCGATGTCATCCAGGCCGACGGCGGCACCCGGACAGCCGCGATCACCGGCGCATGGATCGCGCTGCACGACTGTCTGAAATGGATGGAAGAGCGCTCCATGGTGAAAGTCGACCGCGTGCTTAAAGACAATGTCGCGGCGGTTTCTTGCGGTATCTTCGCCGGCCAGGCGGTGACCGATCTCGATTATCTCGAGGATTCATCGGCCGAAACAGACGCCAATTTTGTCATGACCGGTTCGGGCGGCATCGTTGAAATCCAGGGCACCGCCGAGGGCGAGCCGTTCAGCGAAGAGCAACTCGGACAGTTGATGGCACTGGCGAAGGCAGGGATCGCGGATCTGGTGGCCTTGCAGAAAGAGACCGTTGCCTGACGGACAGGGGACACCCATGACGCAGCTCACCGAAATCCTCGTCGCAAGCCACAACGCCGGCAAGATCGCGGAAATCCGCGACCTTTTCGAACCGCTCGGCGTGTCGGTCACTTCGGCGGCAGAGCTCGATCTTGCCGAGCCCGAGGAAACCGGAGACACCTTCGAGGCCAACGCAGCCACCAAGGCGCTGGCGGCCGCGAAGGCCTCCGGCAAGGTTGCGTTGTCCGATGATTCCGGGCTTGTCGTCGACGCACTGGATGGCGCTCCCGGCGTCTATACGGCGGACTGGGCGACCCTGCCCGACGGGACGCGGGATTTCGCCATTGCCATGAAAAAGGTCGAGGACGCGCTTCAGGCGCGCGGTGTTAAAGAAGAATCACAGCGCACCGGCCGTTTCGTCAGCGTGCTGTGCCTCGCCACGCCCGAGGGCGACACCAGCTTCTACCGGGGCGAGGCCAATGGAGTTCTCGTCTGGCCACCACGCGGCACCTCCGGCTTCGGCTACGATCCGGTGTTCCGGCCCGACGGGCATGACCGGACATTCGGCGAAATGACGGCCGAGGAGAAACACGGCTGGCGGCCGGGCCAGGCGACTGCGCTTTCGCATCGCGCGCGGGCGTTCAAGCTGTTTGCCGAACAATGCCTGGGTGTAGCTGCGACGTGAGCACCCCCGTCAATCCGGCAGATCTGACAGCTTCGCTGGCTGCACTTGCAAAGACGCGCGGCAACGCATCCGGCGACGGGCTTGCGCCGGACACCGGCAAGCCGGGTTTTGCGGTCTATCTGCACTGGCCGTTCTGCGCGGCCAAATGTCCCTATTGCGATTTCAACAGCCATGTCCGCCATGCCCGCATCGATCAGCAGGCCTATGTGTCAGCGTTCCGCCGAGAGATCGAGGCCATGCGCGCGCTGTCCGGTCCGCAGGTGGTCACCAGCATTTTCTTCGGTGGGGGCACGCCCTCGCTCATGGAGCCAGGGACCGTGGCCGCCATCCTGGATGCCGTGCGCGAGGCATGGGTGGCGCCGGACGGCATCGAGATCACGCTTGAGGCCAATCCATCGAGCGTCGAGGCGGAGCGATTTCGCGGTTACCGGGAGGCGGGCGTCAACCGGGTGTCGATGGGCGTACAGGCACTCAACGACGCCGATCTCAAGCGTCTGGGCCGGCTGCATGACCGCGCCGAGGCGCTCAAGGCGATAGGCCTCGCCCGAGACATCTTTCCGCGCATGTCCTTCGATCTGATCTATGCACGGCCGGAGCAGACGCCGCAGGCCTGGGCCACGGAGCTTGCCGAAGCCATATCGCTGGCCGCCGATCACCTGTCGCTCTACCAGCTCACCATCGAGGAAGGCACACCGTTCTACGGCCTGCACAAGGCGGGCAAGCTGATCGTACCCGATGGCGAACTTTCGGCCGAACTCTATGAGCTGACGCAGAAGGTCTGCGAAGACCACGGTCTGCCCGCTTACGAGGTGTCGAACCACGCCAGGCCCGGCGCCGAGAGCCGGCACAATCTGACCTACTGGCGCTACGGCGACTATGCCGGAATCGGACCGGGCGCCCATGGCCGCCTGACAACTTCGGGCGGAAAGATTGCGACGGCGACCGAAAAAATGCCTGAAACGTGGCTCGCTGACGTCTCGAGCCACGGGCACGGCATGACCGAGAGCGAAGTCCTCGACACCGCCGAGCAGGCGGACGAGTTGCTGCTGATGGGGCTGCGCCTGCGCGAGGGGGTCGATCTTGCCCGCTGGCGCAATCTGTCCGGCCGCGGGCTCGATCCGGAACGGATCGATTTTCTGGTCAGTCACGGCATGATCGAGAAGATGTCCGGCGAGCGGATCCGCTGCACGCCGCAGGGCATGCTGGTTCTCGATGCCGTGGTGGCCGATCTGGCGACCTGATCGCGGCCGCGGGCCACCGTGCGAGACGCCAAAAGCGGCGTGCCGGCCTATACAGTTTCTCCGGTTACAATTCATAGGTTCCAGGCAAGTGTTATGAAACCAATGCGCGCCATCCTAGAATCGGTGGAGAGCGATTGGAGCGCCCAAAGATGCCGAAGATTGGATTTCTTCTCCGCGGCGTGACCGGACGCATAACCGCAAGTCTGGTGGTTCTTGTATCCCTGTCGATCCTGATCGCGGCGGGTCTTGGCTACATCAAGCTTTACGAAGTGACCGAAGACAATTCCTCGGTTCGGATCGATCGCGCGGCCCGGGCAGCGGTTGCGCTGTTCACCCATGAACTCTCCAGCGAGTTCGAAGCCGTTCGCAGCGAGGACGGCCGGCCGCTTGCCATTCGCCTGAAGGCCGATACCGCCGAAACCTCCCTGTCGTTTCGCGATCAGCACGATGCGCTCCTCAAGGAAATCGGCGGCATAAATCAGGGTGCGGCCAATCTGTTTCGGTTCAATCCGGAAACCGGCGGCTTTGACCGGTTTGCCACCACCTTCCGCAAACCCGACGGATCGATGCCGCCGCCGATGTCGATCATGCCCGGCCATCCGGCCTATGCACACCTTGCGGACGGCGAGGTTCACCTCGGTGAAGTGCCGGTGATGGGCAGGATGCGGCTGGCATATCTGACACCGATCGTCGGACCCGGGAACGCGATTGAGGGAGCCCTTGCTGTTGACGTTGGCTGGGCGGACGACCTCATCGTGGCCCGCACGGAACTGCGCAGCGAAATCGGTCTTGCGACCGGGGTCATCCTGCTGCTTGTCACCTCCTTCGGTGCGGTCTTCATGGGGCGGCAATTGAGGCCCGTACGGGTGCTGGCGCGTTATGCAGACGATCTTGCGGACCACCCGAAGGACGGCGACGTTCCCTTCCGGTCCAACAGGGACGAATTCGGCACACTTGCCCTGGCGCTCGAGCGTCTTGTTGCTCTCAAGCGGCGTCTGGCCCGGCTTGCCTACACGGACGAAATCACCGGTCTTGGCAATCGCAGCCGGTATCTTGCCGACCTTGAGACTGCCGTGGCGGAAAGTCATTCGGGATCGTCGAACTGGGTGCTGCTTCATGTCGATCTCGACAATTTCCTGCAGATCACGGAAGCCTGCGGACAGATCAACGGCGACAAGCTGCTTGCCGAGGTGGCAGGAAAGATCAGGCATGTCGCCGGCGACAGGGCGCGCCTTGCCCGGCGGGCGGGCGACGAATTCACCATTCTTGTCGATGACCGGAACACGGCGGATGAAGTGGCCTGGCTCGCTGAAAACCTGCTCGAGACGTTGCGGCAACCCGTGCTGCTCGGCTGTGGCGTGGTGCACACCACCGGCTCGATCGGCATTGTCGAACTGAAAAATCATGACGACGGTGCCGAAAAGGCGCATCTGAACGCAGAGCTTGCGCGCCGGAAGGCCAGGAGGGATGGCGGCAATCAGGCGGTCATCTTTACAAGCGAACTGAATGCCGAGGAACAGCACAGGTTCGAATTGGAGGACCTCTTGCGGTCGGCGATCGCCAATCAGGATCTGGACATCCATTTCCAGCCCCAGATCAATCCGAAGACGCGTGAACTTTGCGGTCTTGAAGCTCTGGTCCGCTGGACGGACCCCACAAGAGGACCAATTTCGCCGGGCGAGTTCATCCCGGTTGCAGAGGCCAGCGGGCAGATCGTGGAGCTTGGAAACGTCGTGCTCGAACTTGCATGTGCGCAGGCCGCAAGGTGGCGCGGAAACGGGTTCGATTTCAAGCATATCTCCGTCAATGTCTCGCCGATCCAGCTCTGGCAATGCAACTTCCTTGAAATCGTTCGCGACACTCTCAAGCGGCACGATCTGTCGGGCGAGGACATCTGCATCGAAATCACCGAAAGCGTGTTCGTGGACAATGGCGAGGAGCGCATTGCAGCCGTACTTGCCGGCATTCGCGCTCTGGGCGTGCGGATCTCGCTTGACGACTTCGGCTCGGGTTACTCATCCCTCGGGTATCTCAACCAGTTGCCGTTCGACCAGTTGAAGGTCGACAGGTGCTTCATCACCGATATCGATCAGGACGTCCGCAAGCAGAAGGTCCTGCACGGCATTGTCGGACTTGCGCGTGGCCTTGGCTTCCAGATCGTGGTCGAAGGCACCGAGACGATCGAAGAGGTTGCAGTTGCCGAAGAGATGGGGTGCGACGCGGTGCAGGGCTACTATTTCGCAAGACCGGCGCCTGCCTTGTTGATCCCGGACATGGTTGAGAAGATTTCACAGGCTGCGGACGAGCCACCCGCCCTGCTGTCGCGTTAAATCCGCACCGCTCGACGCACTCTCAAGCGTGTCTTGTCCAACTCTCTGACGAAGTGCGGTTGGTCACATCGGTGACCCGGCCCCGGCCGGCTCAACGCATCACAAGGAATTTCCGTCGGATTCAGGCCGCGCGCCCGGGAACTCCCGGTTTCCGGTCCCGGGGCGAGGTCTCAGGCTCAAGGTCGGTTCGAACCAGTGAAATCCGGTCGTGAATGTTGATGCATATGCAGTCGCGGCCCTTCGCTTTTGCTTCGTAAAGCGCCTTGTCGCAGCGGCTGTAGATCGTTTCGGTCGTGTCACCGGTTCTGATATCGGTCAGTCCGGCAGACATCGTCAGCGTCACTTCGGGACGCCCTTCCAACAGCGAACTATTGGCGATCCGGTCCATGAGCCGGATAAGCTGCTTTTGTGCCGATTTGATCGAACAATCCTTGAGGATCAGGAGGAACTCCTCACCCCCGACACGGCCGAAACCATCCTTGAGGCGAATGCCCGAACGTACCGATCGGGCAAGATTCGCAAGGACGGAGTCACCCGCCTGATGTCCCCAGGTGTCGTTGATGGACTTGAAATGATCAATGTCCATCAGGCATGCACATATATGCACCTCCGGTTGCGCATCCTTGTCCTGACAGATCTGATGCAGCAGCTCGAAGATGTGACGGCGGTTCGAAATGCCGGTGAGTTCGTCGGTCTGCGCCGCCTTCAGCGCTATGTCGCGATCAATCCGCAGTTCCCTGTCCGTCGAGCTTATGCTGGTGATGTCCGAAGCGACGAGCAGCATCCATCCGTTGCTTTGGACGGTCTCGGTTACCCAAAGCCACTTTCCGCCGATGATGTCGGATTCGAAGCTGCGGTGGCGGGTCTTGCCGCGACGGGAGGAAACCGAGGCGATCCAAGCGTCGATGCTGGTTGCCTTGATCACGGCGCCGCGTCCTGCGGCGTGGTTGCGCCGGAAAATCTCTTCCCAGGTCGGGTATTCGTCTGCGCCGACGAAAAAGACAGACCGAAAGGACTCATTGGCGAATTGCAGCCGATCGTCCGCATCGAAGACGGCCACAAGCGCACTGGTCACGCCCAGAAGTCCCTGCAAGTTTTCCTGAATGCCCGATCCTGCCTGCATGTTCCCCGACCTCCGTATATGCCGGCAATGCGCCTCCACCCGGTCCGCGTTTTGCCACCCCCTATCTGACATCGGCCCGGTTAACCGGCGCGTAAACGATGCGGAAAGGTTTGCAAAATGCACACAAACCCGCATGAAGGGTTAAGCGGCGTTTGCCCGAATGTCCGGCATTTGAAACAACGGCCTTGATAAGCAACGTGCGCTTTCGGAAACTATCTCAAACCAGCGGAGCGGGAATGGCGCGGAAGACGGCGAAAGCAGTGGATGGTCCCGCGGACAGATCCTCGGAAGACGGTGCGGTCCCGGGCGGAAGCTTCCGTATCGGCGCGCACGCGGTCGAGGCCCGGCCGCTGCAGCCCGGTCTCCACCTCGTGGCCACGCCGATCGGCAATCTGGGGGACATCACGATCCGTGCCCTGGAGACGCTGGCTGCCGCCGACATCATCGCCTGCGAGGACACGCGCGTCAGCCGGGTGCTGCTCGAGCGCTACGGCATCTCGACCCGGCCCTACGCCTACCACGAGCACAATGCGGACCGGGTCGGACCCAAGCTGATGGCAGCCCTTGAGGCCGGCCGGAGCGTGGCGCTGATTTCGGATGCCGGCACGCCGCTGGTTTCGGATCCAGGATACAGGCTTGCCCAAAGCGCGATCGAGGCGGGCCTGCCCGTGGTCCCGGTCCCGGGCGCCTCCGCCCCGATGGCCGCGCTTGTGGCCTCGGGCCTGCCCAGCGACGCCTTTCTGTTCGCTGGCTTCCTGCCCGGCAAGGACAAGGCGCGGCGTGAACGGCTGGGGCAGTTTGCGGCCACAGACGCAACGCTGATGTTCTTTGAAAGCCCCAATCGCATCGCCGCGACGTTGAAGTCGGCCGCCGAGGTGCTCGGAGCCGAACGCGCCGCGGCTGTCTGCCGGGAATTGACGAAAGCCTATGAAGAGGTGCGCCGCGGAACGCTCGGGGCGCTGGCCGATCACTATGCCGACGGGAATGTCCGCGGCGAAATCGTGCTGGTGATCGGCCCCGGTTCGGTGCCGCCGCCCTCTGACGAGGATGTCGACGGGCTTCTGGCGCGGCTTGTGCGCGAGCTTCCTGCGGGAAAGGCCGCGACCGAGGCGGCGCGGCTGACCGGACTGCCGCGCAAGGATCTCTATCAGCGGCTTCTTTCCCTGAAGGGCGATCCAGCGGACGCCCCCTCTGCAAAAGGCAAGCCGTGAGCGCCGCCGGCGGAACCGACAGGAAGCGGCGGCTGGAACGCAAGGGACGACGTGCGGAATGGCTGGCAGCACTTGCCCTGACGCTTCGTGGCTACCGGATCGCAGCCCTTCGCTACAAGACGCGGGCGGGCGAGATCGACATTGTTGCCCGAAAGGGCGATCTCATCGCCTTCGTGGAGGTCAAGGCACGGCGGGATCTCGCATCCGGTGTCGACGCAGTGAGCTATTCGGCGCAGCGGCGGATCCGGGATGCGGGCCGGTCCTTTATCAGTGAACAGCCGGATTCCGCCCGGCTGTCCTGGCGGTTCGACATCGTGGTCGTCAGTCCCTGGCGCTGGCCGGTGCATCTCAAGGATGCGTTCTGAGCGGCCGGCCGCAGGCCCGTCCGGCTTGCTGCTTCCGTCCGACGTCCTCCTTTCTGCCAAATGCGAGCAAAGCGGCCTCGATCAGGCCAATGACCCGGTAGATCGTTCGCGGGCCGGCGCCACCGTGAAGCCGCATGAACTCATCCTCCTCACGCTCGGCCCTGGTCTTGCCGCCAAGCGGGAACGGCCGTTCGTGCATTCCGTTTCGATGTCCCGTGCTTCGCATCTTGATATTCCTTTCCTGTTTCGGCCGGACCCTCCGATCCGGCTTGACCTGGTCCCAAGTTAGTGGCTGTCTGGGCCACTGAAAATGAAACGGATTGAAGGGTTCATTTCATGAATGAAAAGATGGTGAGCTGGGAGGACCTGCATCTTTTTCTCGCGGTGGCACGGGCCGGCGGCCTTTCGCCGGCGGCGCGGACCACCGGGCGGAGCGCCGCAACGCTTGGGCGGAGAATGCTTGCGCTGGAGCGCGCGATGGGCCGCGAACTCTTCATCCGGCGCGAGCGCGGCTATGAGCTGACCGCCGAGGCGCGCGAACTGGAGCGGGAACTGGGCGAGGTCGAAAACCGCATTTCCCGGATCAGTCGGCCCGACGGTTCGTCCGCTCGTCCACTGGTGAAGATCTCTGCCGGCACGTGGACCACCCTGATCCTGCTCGACCGGCTCAAAGAGATAGCCGGCGATCCCGGCGATGTCCGGCTACGGTTCGTCTCCGCCGAGGCGACGCTGGACATCTCGCGCCGCGAGGTCGTCATCGGATTCCGCAATCGTCGACCCGAAGATCCCTCGCTCGCCGGCCGCAAGCTCGCGCTGGTCGAGTTCGCGGCCTATGCGAGGCCCGATGCTCCGGACCAGTTTATCAAGGTCGTTGCCGATACACCCTCGGCGCAATGGCTCGACCGGCGGATCGGCGCCGACGCGGTCTGCGAGGTCGTCTCGCCGCGCAACAGCCTCGATCTTGCGCTTTCCGGCAAGGGTGTCGCGCTGCTGCCGACCTTCATCGGGAGCAGGCATGCCGGACTTGTCCAGCGCGGCGGCACGATCAGCGAACTCGCGCATGAGCAATGGCTGGTCACCCACCAGGACGACCGCCATCTCCCCGAGGTTCGCCGCACGATCGAAAGGCTGGTCCGGGTGTTCGGCCGACGCCTGTGACGCGCGCTCATGCGCAGAGATCAAGAACGTTCGCGGTGTCGGCAGGGCCTTTGCGCAATCTCTGTACAATGACGGCATTGCCGAGTTGCGCGGCCCGGAACATCCGCTATGTTTCAACTTCATCCACCCAAAAGGCACGACCCAATCCGGGGTGCCGCACAACCCAGCAAGGAGCATACAGGATGCCGATCACGAACCAGATTACCCGGCAGGACAACCGGACTTCGGGCATTGCCGCCCGCAATACCCACCCTGCCCGGACGGCATTTGTTGCTCTGGCTGCGGCCCTGCTGACCGCTTCTCCCGCCCTCGCCCATACCGGCGAAGGGATGACCGGCGGCTTTCTCAGCGGCCTGATGCATCCGATCTTCGGCTGGGACCATGTGGTCGCCATGGTGGCCGTCGGGCTCTGGGGCGCGGTGCTCGGAAGTCCTGCGATCTGGATCCTGCCGATCACCTTCCCGCTGATCATGGCGCTCGGCGCGGCGCTCGGAATTGCCGGCATCACGGTGCCCTTCATCGAGGTGGGCATTGCCCTTTCGGGCGTTGTTCTCGGGCTTCTCGTGCTGTTTCTGGTGCGCGCGCCCGTGGCCGTGGCTGGTGTTATCGTGGCCTTTTTCGCCATCTTCCACGGCTATGCACACGGAACGGAACTGCCTGCAGCCGCCAACCCCTATGCCTACGCCGTCGGCTTCGTGATCGCCACGGGCATTCTTCATGCGGTGGGTATCGCCTTCGGCGGGCTCAACGGCCAGCCCTGGGGAAAGATGGCGATCAGGGCGGGCGGCGCGGTGATCGCGCTGGTCGGCGGCGCCTTTCTGACCGGGTTCGCCTGATCGGCTTGGCCTGACCGCGCAATATGCACACCCACCTTTCCTCGTACCGGCGCCGGGCGGGACGCGTTTCGCGCCCGGCGCTTTCCGGCCTTGTCGTTGTGCTTGCCCCTGTCGGCGCCAGTGCACATGAATTCGAACTTGGCGGCGACGCCTATGACGATTTTCTGGCGGGCGGGGCCGCGGTGCTCAATGACCTGCCGGTGCTGCTGGCGTTGATGAGCACCGGCATCCTCATCTCGCTGTGGAAGAGACAAGGGCTTCCGCTCGTCTGGCCGGCGTTTCTTGTTTCCGTCATTGCCGGGTTCGTTCTGGCGGGACTCGTCCCGGTCGATCCGGTGCCGTTGCTCTACGGTGCGGCGATCATTGCCGGATTGCTGGCTGTTGCTGCCGTCCGCCGGACCAGGCCGATCATGGCGGGAATCGTCTTCGGCGCCGGCCTGATGACCGGCTGGGGCATTCTTGCCGGCCACGACCTCGGCGAGCTGCCGCTCGGCGTGTATGCCGGCCTGTTCGCACTGTTCAACCTGGTGCTCGCGGCAAGCGCCGCCTTGGCCACAGCCGTGCTGACGCGTCTTCCCGGCCGCTGGACCGAGATCGCATTGCGGGCGCTTGCCTCCTGGCTGACCGCCATCGCCATCATGAGCCTGGCCTTCGTCATGCGGCAGGCGGGGTAAAGAAAGCCGCCATTTCTTTTTCATCGACCAAAGCCCCGTTGCAATCGCCCCCCCCGAACGCCTATGTGGGACGCATCAACCCGGCGGAGACCCCTGACCCATGAGCAAGATCCGGAATGTGGCGGTCCAGATGGACCATGTGAGCTCGATCTCGATTGCCGGCGATTCCACATTCGCCATGTCGCTGGAGGCGCAGACGCGCGGTTACAAGCTGTTTCACTATACGCCGGACCAGCTTTCGATGCGCGACGGCCGGATCGAGGCCGTGGCTGAGCCAATGCTGCTCAAGGACATTCAGGGGGATCATTTCGAGCTCGGCCCGAAGGAAAAAATCGATCTTGCGGACATGGATGTGGTGCTGCTCAGGCAGGACCCGCCCTTCGACATGTCCTACATCACCTCGACCCATCTTCTTGAGCGGGTGCACCCGAAGACGCTGGTGGTGAACGACCCGGCCTGGGTCCGCAATTCGCCGGAAAAGATCTTCGTGACCGAGTTTGCCGACCTGATGCCGAAAACGCTGATCTCCCGGGATCCGGAGACGATCAAGGCTTTTCGCGCGGAAGTGGGGGACATGATTCTGAAGCCGCTCTAAGGCAATGGCGGCGCCGGCGTTTTCCACCTCAAGCCCGATGACCGCAACCTCACCTCGCTCCTGGAGATGTTCGCGCAGATGTACCGCGAGCCGTTTATCGCACAGGAATATCTTTCCGATGTGCGGGCCGGCGACAAGCGCATCATCCTGATCGAGGGCGAGCCGGTGGGCGCGATCAACCGGGTGCCGGCGGAGCACGACTCGCGCTCCAACATGCATGTCGGCGGCCGCGCCGAACACTCGGAACTGACCCCCCGCGAGGAAGAGATCTGCGCCCGGATCGGCCCCGCGCTCCGGGAACGTGGCTTTATCCTCGTCGGCATCGACATCATCGGCGACAAGATGACCGAGATCAACGTGACCTCGCCGACGGGCCTGCGCGAGATCCGGAATTTCGGCGGGGCGGATGTCGCGGCGCTGTTCTGGGACGCCGTCGAGGCGCGCCGCGGCTAAGGCGTCGTCTTCAGTTCTGCTTCAGCCCCGCCCGTGCAATCCCGGCAAGTTCAGGTGCGTGCCCGCTCGACGGGCGGCATTGAGCGCAGGCAGCCGTCGCTCCTGGCAACCCGTTGGTAATTCCCAAAAAAATTTGCGTGCGCACGGATAGGATGCGCAAGACGCTGTTCTCGGCATACACCCTGACGCAACCTGCAATCGCAACTTCATCGCTTTTGTTTCGTTATTGTTCTTGTTTCATTCCCGTTTCTATGTTTAGCTTTCCCCTATATCGTGCACATCAGGCGAGATGCACCCCGGAGCTCTATCGGAAGGAATGGACGGAATGGTTGCACGGGTCAGCACGGTCGCATTCGAGGGCATCGAGGCCGTGCCGGTGGATGTCCAGGTGATGGTGGCACCGGGCAAGGTGGGCATGCACATTGTCGGCCTGCCGGACAAGGCGGTGGCCGAAAGCCGGGAACGGGTGCAGGCAGCCCTGCACGCCTCGGGCCTGGCGCTGCCGGCCAAGAAGGTAACGGTCAACCTTGCGCCCGCGGATCTGCCGAAGGAAGGCAGTCATTTCGACTTGCCCATCGCGCTGGGGCTGATGGCCGCGCTGGGTGCGATCCCCGGCGACGCGCTCAACGGCTATGTGGTGCTCGGGGAACTCTCGCTGGACGGAACCATCGCCACGGTGGCCGGCGCTCTGCCGGCGGCGATCGGCGCCAATGCGCTGGGCAAGGGTCTCATCTGTCCCGAAGGCTCCGGCGCGGAAGCCGCCTGGGCGGGTGACGACATCGATATCATCGCGCCGCGCTCGCTGATCGCCATGGCCAACCATTTTCGCGGCAGCCAGGTGCTCACCCGGCCGAAACCGGCCATGCGGGCCGCTCCGGCCAATATGCCGGATCTTTCGGAGATAAGAGGTCAGGAAACCGCCAAGAGGGCGCTGGAGGTGGCCGCTGCCGGAGGGCACAACCTGATCATGGTGGGGCCGCCGGGCTCGGGCAAGTCCATGCTTGCCGCGCGACTGCCCTCGATCCTGCCGCCGCTGTCGCCGGCTGAGCTTCTCGAGGTTTCGATGATCCACTCCATCGCCGGCCATCTGGCCGGTGGCAAGCTCTCGGACCGGCGGCCGTTTCGCGCACCGCACCATTCGGCCTCGATGGCGGCGATGGTGGGAGGCGGACTGAAGGCGCGGCCCGGAGAAGTCTCTCTCGCCCATCACGGGATTCTGTTTCTCGACGAGTTTCCGGAATTCACGCCGCAGGTGCTGGATTCGCTCCGGCAGCCGCTGGAGAACGGGGAAAGCGTGATTGCGCGTGCAAACCACCGGGTCAGCTACCCGGCCAACATCCAGCTGATCGCGGCGATGAATCCGTGCCGGTGCGGTATGGCCGGTGAACCGGGCCATGTCTGTGCGCGGGGGCCGCGCTGCCAGAGCGACTATCAAGGGCGGATATCGGGACCGCTGATGGACCGCATCGACATCCGCATCGACGTGCCGGCGGTCACCGCGCAAGACCTGATCCGTCCGCAGGCGGCCGAACAGAGCGTGGATGTGGCAAGCCGCGTGGCGATGGCGCGCTCACTGCAGCGGGACCGGTACCGCGAACTCGGTCGGCCGGACATCCGCACCAATTCGCAATGCACCACGGCGCTTGTCGAGCAGGTGGCGCAACCCGATGCAGGCGGCCAGAGCCTGTTGTCGGATGCCGCGGAAAAGATGCGGTTTTCCGCACGCGCCTATCACCGCATTCTGAAGGTCGCGCGAACGCTGGCCGATCTCGACGGCGCCGAGACCGTCAGCCGGATTCACCTCGCCGAATCGATTTCCTACCGGATAGGCGCAGAACGGTCGACGCAGGCAGCCTGAAACGGCTTCCGCGCAGACATGTCCCTCATCAAAACAGGCTATGCAGCGCAAGCCTTTGCCCGTTCAACCCGGGTCGATGCAGCAGCCCGATTTCCTTGGCCCGAGGGTTTCTCCCTCCGGGTCTTTCGCCAATGAGCTGTTGCCCCGGCGCGGACGACGCCGGTCGGAAACCGGCGCCGCCGAGAGGACCCACGGCTGAATACCGGTTCGGATCAGGCGCCGAGACCTTCGAACAACGCGGTCGAAAGATAGCGCTCGGCAAAGGACGGGATGATGACCACGATCTGCTTGCCGGCGTTTTCCTCGAGACTGCCGACGCGGATTGCCGCGGCGAGTGCTGCGCCAGAAGAGATGCCGACCGGCAGGCCTTCGAGCCTTGCCACTTCACGGGCCATGGCAAAGGCGTCATCATTGCTCACCTGGGCGACTTCATCATAAACGCCGGTGTCGAGAATGGCGGGAGCAAACCCCGCACCGATGCCCTGGATCTTGTGCGGCCCCGGATCGCCACCCGAAAGCACGGGCGAATCCTCAGGTTCGACCGCAACGACCTTGAGCTCGGGTTTGCGCGACTTCAGCACCTGACCGACGCCGGTGATCGTGCCGCCTGTGCCGATGCCGGAAACCAGGATATCGATGCCGCCATCGGTGTCGTTCCAGATTTCCTCAGCGGTGGTCTTGCGGTGGATCTCCGGATTGGCGGGGTTTTCGAACTGCTGCGGCATCACCGAGTCGGACACTTCGCTCAGCAGCTCCTCGGCTTTCGCGATCGCGCCTTTCATGCCCTTCGGACCTTCGGTCAGCACCAGTTCGGCGCCGAGAAGGGCGAGCATCTTGCGGCGCTCGATCGACATGGTTTCGGGCATGGTCAGGATCAGGCGATACCCCTTGGCGGCGGCGGCAAAAGCCAGTCCGATGCCGGTGTTCCCGGAGGTCGGCTCTATCAGGGTGGTGCGCCCGGGGGTGATCTTTCCGAGAGATTCCAGGCTTTCGATCATGGCCACGCCGATGCGGTCCTTGACCGAGGAGATCGGGTTGAAGAACTCCAGCTTGGCCAAGAGATGGGCCTTGACGCCTTTTTCTTTTGCAAGCTTGTCGAGTCTGACGATCGGCGTATCGCCGATCGTGTCAATGATCGAGTCGTATATGCGACCGCGACCGGGCTTTTCTGAGGAATATGCGGACATGAAAATGCTCCTTGTTTCTGATTGGATTCTAGGACAGCACCGCCTCCTACGCGAGTCACTGCGGTTGGTCACAGCGCGGTGTGTGCGCCAAATTATTCCGCTAGCCGGCCATTTGGTGAACAATCATTCCGCAGATTGCCGCTCAGGACAGCTTTTCAAGGCACCACACACACCAAGGACCCAAGGGCGCCAAAATGCCTGACTAGCCACGATCCAGCCCCGGAACCCAGTCCATGGCCCAGTCCCCCAAAGGCTCGAGATGTCGGAACAGCTCACGGCCGCTTTCAGTCAACGCGTAACCACCCGGCGTGTTCTCAATGAGATCGACGCTGCGAAGTTCCTTGAGACGCGTGTTGAGGACGCTAGGTGACGCCGAATCGCAGCGATCGCGCAGGCCGCGAAATGTTTGCGGTCCATCCGCAAGGTTCCAAAGGATTCCCATCGCCCAACGGCGGCTCAGCAGATCAAACAAGACCATGATCGGCTGACCGCTGCGCGAACCGCGTACGGGATCACCCAATCTTGCGACGGGCCTGTCCCGCTCACTCATCCAATGCTCTCCATTCAAAACGCTGCCGAACGATTGCTACATTTTTCGTAGCATGTTATCGCTACTGATACCGTAGCACTTTACAGGAAGATGTCAGATGGGCAAGGCCGCACCGATCGACGTAGTTCTTTGGCTCATGCTCGCCGCGATGTGGAGTTCGTCCTATGCTGTCATCAAGATCGGCGTGACCACGCTTGCGCCGTCGGCGCTCGTGTTCGGCCGGCTGCTGATCGGAGCCGCGCTTCTCCTTGCCGTCATGCACTGGCGGGGGCATCGGCTATCGCGGACCCCATCGGCGTGGATCAGCTATGGCGTAACCGGCATCCTGGGAAGCGCCGCGCCGTTTCTCCTGATCACCCATGGCGAACAATCGGTCGACAGCGCGCTGGCCTCCATCCTTATGGGCGCGTCACCGGTCATTACCCTGTTCCTCGCCGCATGGCTGATCCCGGACGAACGGTTGACCGCAAGGACAGCCCTCGGCATCGTCGGCGGACTCTCGGGTGTCGCGGTGCTTGTGGGGCCGTCTGCATTGGCCGGTCTGGGCGCCGATCTCGGCGGACAACTTGCGATCCTCGGGGCCACGGTCTGCTATGCCGTCTCGACCATCTACATCCGCCGGTTCGTCACACGGCCGCCGCTCGAGATGGCGGCCGGCTCCATGCTTGTCGCCACCATCATCATGGGAACCGTCGTCGCGCTATCAGGGGGAGTGCCCGAGCGTGCCGACATCAACCTGTCGTCGGCGGGTGCGGTGATCTATCTCGGACTGGCCTCAACGGCCTGCGCCAACCTGATTTACTTCCACCTGGTTCCGCGGCTTGGCGCAACGCGCATGTCTCAGGTCAACTTTGCGGTGCCTGTCGGCGGGGCGGTTCTGGGGTTCCTGCTGCTCGGCGAAGCACTGACGCCACAGCGCCTGACCGCGCTCGCCATCATCATGGTCTCGATCTATCTGGGCACAAGCCGGCCCGGGAGATCCCTCAGCGCACCAGAAACCCCGAACCCAGCGGATCATCGTGTTCGATGATGAACTCGGACCGGCCGGAATAGAACGCCCGGCCAGACACGCGGGCGGTGATCGCTTCGTGCGGACCGGCATGCGTGCGGGAAGCAACAGCGCCCTCAAAGCGGCTGCCGATGACACTCTCGAAGATCCGGACCTGTCCTTCGCCGATCTGCCCATGGGCATGCATTGCGGCAAGCCGCGCGGTCACGCCCGAACCGGTGGGCGAGCGATCCACCTGGCGGTCGGCAAAGACGCAGATGTTGCGGGTCGGGTGTTCAGAGAATGCATCGCGGCCATCGGTGAGGATCGTGCCGTAAAGAAAGGCCAGATCATCCGCGTCGGGATGGCTGAGCGGAATCTCCGCCTGTGCAGCGCGGGTCAGCCGGTCGGCCGCCTCAACAAAGGCCGAGACCGGGTCGCGGCCGAATTCGAGCCCGAACTGCCCCGCCTCGGCCAGCGCGTAAAAGGCGCCGCCATAGGCGATATCAAAGGTGATATCCCCCAAGTCATCGACGGTCAGCACACAATCACGGGCAAACAGGAACGACGGCACGCTTTCAAAGCTCACATCGGCGGCCTTGCCGTTCAGCATGGTCACCTCGGCGCGGACCAGGCCGCAGGGACATTCGATGTTGACAGAGGCGCGGTCGCCGACGGGGTTCACCAGCCCCTCGTCCACCGCGTAGCGGCCGAGCGCGATGATGGCATGGCCGCACATGGTGGAATAGCCCTCATTGTGCATGAAGAGCACCGCGAGATCAGCGCCGGGCAGGTCCGGCTCGACCAGAAGCGCGCCGTACTGATCGGCATGGCCGCGCGGTTCGAACATCAGGATTTTGCGCAAATGATCCAGATGATCGCGGACATGGGCGCGCTTTTGAAGGATCGTGCCACCCGGCAATTCCGGATAACCGCCGGTGACGACCCGGAGCGGCTCACCCGCGGTGTGCATGTCGATGACGGTGAGTGGCTTGTTCATTCCGTCCCCGTCGAGCCGAAACCGCCGGCGCCGCGTCCGGTCTCGTCAAGCGTTTCGGCAAGGACGACCCGCGCCTGCACCACCGGGGCGATGACGAGCTGGGCAATGCGCATGCCGCGTGTAACCGTAAATGGGTCAGCCCCGAGATTGGCCAGGATGACCTTGACCTCTCCGCGATAGTCCGCGTCGATGGTGCCGGGTGTGTTGAGGCAGGTGATGCCGGATTTGAGCGCCAGCCCCGAGCGGGGGCGGACCTGGCCCTCGAACCCTGCCGGAATTTCCATCGCCAGACCGGTGGGAACCGCGGCGCGGTCGCCCGGCTTGATTTCGAGCGGCGTATCCCCGGCAACGGCAGCTCGCAGGTCCATGCCGGCGGAGCCGGGTGTTTCATAGGCGGGAAGCGCCAGTCCCTCGCCATGCGCAAGGCGCCGGATGCGCAGTTCCGGACCGGCCGCGGCCGGGCTTTCGAGGTCAGGATCCGGCATTGCCGTTGGAGCGTTCATGGACCAAGCTTTTACGCTTGGGGACGCGAGGTCAATTGCATGGCGGGCGGCAAGCGGCTAGAAGGCAGCGCAATCAACAGGAATTGACGAGCGATGCCAGACGCACTTGCCGATGAAGTCGGCCGCCGCCGCACTTTCGCGATCATTTCGCACCCGGACGCGGGCAAGACCACGCTGACCGAGAAGCTTCTGCTTTTCGGCGGCGCGATCCAGCTTGCCGGCGAGGTGAAAGCAAAGAAGGACCGCATCCAGACCCGTTCGGACTGGATGAAGATCGAGCGCGAGCGCGGCATCTCGGTGGTCACGTCGGTGATGACATTCGAGTATGACAACCACGTCTTCAACCTGCTCGACACGCCGGGCCACGAGGACTTTGCCGACGATACCTACCGCACGCTGACGGCGGTGGACGCCGCGGTGATGGTGATCGACGCGGCCAAGGGCATCGAGCCGCGAACGCTGAAGCTGTTCGAGGTTTGCCGGCTCAGGGACATCCCGATCATCACCTTCGTCAACAAGATGGACCGCGAGGCGCGCAACCCGTTCGAAATCCTCGACGAGGTGGAGCAGAAGCTGGCGCTCGACTGCGCGCCGATGACCTGGCCAATCGGCCAGGGCAAGAGCTTTTCGGGCACCTATCACCTGGCGCAATCGGCGATCCGCCATTCCGACAAGGAGACGGAACTGACGCCGGTGAACGGCCCGGAATCGGACAAGGTGGCGGGTCTGCTGCCGGAGAACGAGCGTGAGACCTTCATCGAGGAAACATCGCTCGCTGCCGAGGCCTGCAAGCCGTTCGACCTCGACGCCTTCCGCGAGGGGCACCTGACGCCGGTTTATTTCGGCTCGGCGCTCAGAAACTACGGCGTGCGCGACCTGATCAACGCGCTCGGCGCCTATGCGCCACAGCCGCGCGCCCAGGTGGCCGACACACGCACGGTGGAGGCGACCGATCCGAAGATGACCGCCTTCGTGTTCAAGATCCAGGCCAACATGGACCCCAACCACCGCGACCGCATCGCCTTTGTCCGCGTCTGCTCCGGCCGGCTCGAGCGCGGCATGAAGGCCAGACTGTCGCGCACCGGCAAGCCGATGGGTCTGTCGGCGCCGCAGTTCTTCTTCGCCTCGCAGCGCCAGATCGCCGACACCGCCTTTGCCGGCGACGTGGTGGGCATCCCCAACCACGGCACGTTGCGCATCGGCGACACGCTGACCGAAGGCGAGGCGCTGGTGTTCCAGGGGGTGCCGAACTTCGCGCCGGAGATCCTGCGCCGGGTGCGGCTCGAGGATGCGATGAAGGCCAAGAAGCTGAAAGAGGCGCTGCAGCAGATGGCCGAGGAAGGCGTGGTGCAGCTGTTTTCGCCCGAGGACGGCTCGCCCGCGATCGTCGGCGTTGTCGGCGCGCTGCAGCTCGATGTGCTGAAAGAACGGCTGAAGGCGGAATACGGCCTGCCGGTGAGCTTCGAGATGGCGCGGTTCTCGATCTGCCGCTGGATCTCGGCGCCGGAGAAGCCGGAGCTCGAGCGCTTCATCGACCGGCATCGCGGCGACATCGCCCGCGATCTCGACGGTGACCCGGTGTTCCTGGCCGCCGACCAGTTCTCGCTCAATTACGAGGCCGAACGCTACCCGGACATCAAGATGGTGGCGATCAAGGAATACCAGATCGCCAAGGCTGCGTAAGCATACACTTACTTTTCATCGCCAAGTGAACTGGACATGCCAAAACACCGCGCGCGAAAGGCTTCGCCGTCGGGAGAGGGCATTTCCATGGTCTCCAGCTCCAGGTCTCCGGGTGAAAACCGGAGTGCGGGGCGCACGGGCAACCGGCCCGTGAGGACTGATATGGCATGGCTTTGGCACGGCTGCCCGCGCCCCGCCAGTGGGGGAGGCCTGCACTTTCCGGGTGCGGGCCCTGGGGTCCTTCCCGCGGACCGGATGTCACGCGTCCCTGGCGGTTTCGTCACGTTCGGATGAACCGGCATCCGAACCCGCCTCATGCCCGATCGGCTCCCGGCCTCGATACCGTCCAGCCTGACCGGGCCCTTTCGGGACCGGCGTTTCCTTCAAAACGCCGCCGGTGCCGGCGCGGACCGGCAGGCTCCGGCTTGCGGCTTGCGCCGCCGTGATCCGGTCGCGGGCTTCCGGCTGCACGGATGCGGCCCCCGCGCGCCAAAACCCACCGCCTTCCGCCGGCCATGGGCTCCGTGGGCCCCGACCCTCCGGTGACGGAAGATGGGACAAGTATGGCACGGGGCGGGAAAGTGTGGATGAAAGGGGAGCCCTGTTGGCAAGGCGGCACACTTTCGCCCCCAAAAAAAGGCTGTTGGAGATCCTGGATTCACCTTCCGAAAACAGCCATTCGCTGTACTCCGCACCAAGGTCTGGACAGGGCGGGGAGCGGACGTTCGCTGCGGTGCACACCAAGGTCTACTGAGCGGGCCTTCCCGACTTTCGCCGCTGTGGCTCCAATGGCCACTTACGACGATTATCAAAATACGCTGGTTCGGGGCCGCATTGATGAGCTCAATCTTCCAAACGGATACACTCAGTACGGTTCGATCATCCACCAAAGAAGACGGCATGCATCGTCCGTCCTGGTATAAGAGTGAAAGCTCCAGTCAGCAGCAGGGCCAAGGCGTATAGCTGGATCATTGAATTCCGATGCGCTGTGATACGTCCTTGGCGGATCGCTTGGACTGAGTAGACCAACGTCGCAAGAACTAGGATCGAGAGAACGTGTATGATGGAGAATGGCCCGAACCAGCGGAACTCGTGAATCCAGAAGCTCGTTACCGCGACAATGGCCATCGCTCCGACCCAGAAATAGCCGAGCGCTTTGTGCGACGTCGTTCCCTTGGGCGCTGAAAGCTGAAAGGCCCCAGCCCCCATCGCGACAAGCGCGACGAGTGCGTGGATCGAGATGACCGCACCGTCATTCCACAGGGCTTGCCAATTCATCCCGACCTCTCCCGTAGATGATGGACAGGACAAGTCCTTGCACGGCCACAACCGCGATCCAGAACACAAGCTCGACCGCAACAAGCGCGACTGGTTCACCGAACATATTGAAAGGCGTGTGAAACTCGAAATAGAGCGCCATTAGCGCCCACAGGATCGCGCCGAAAGCCAGTCCGCGCGCGACGATCCCACGCGGTAGGGAAGGCTCGATCCAATAGAATACCAGACCATGTATGATACCGATCACGGCGGCGATGGCCATGTATAGCGGGCCGTTCGTGAACATGAGGGGAAGTGGCTCCATCTCGAACAGAACCGCGATGACTTTCGCGCTTTGCGCTTCGTTCTCGAACAGAATCGGTCGGCCGAGTTGGAAGAACAGGATGTTGCTGACGATATTGGCAACGATGATTGCGACAGCACCGCCTAGGGCGGCTCTCAATGGTTTCGAATAGGTGATAGCCTCCTCCTTTCGAACAATGCAGCGGTGTGGATTTTTTGGCGGCGCTGCGCCCCTATAGGGCAACGCACATAAGTATAGCAGCGAATTCGTTGCCACAGGGCATCAAGCTGAGCGCATGCCTACCCGACGTGATCGGTACCATAACAGTCTACGTCGGAATCTTCAAACACAGCCGCTAAGGTTGCATGTGTATGTAAATGCCGTATCAAAAGATTTGCCAGAACTGGTTTTGATTTTGGCTCGTATACCACTGAATTCGCGGAAGCCGACGTTCATGCAAGCGTCGATATCCGTCACTCTGGGTTCCTTGCGGTTGTTCAATGCGAATGACACGAACGTCTGCTTCGGGCCGAAAGCGGCGCGGCACTCCGTTCAGATGAATGTCGGCTTTGCGTGCTTTCGCCGCAAAAGCTGGTGCTTCGCTCCCGGCCACGATCCCGCTGGCCGGGGTTCACACTGGCGTGGACGGGCAATCCCGCCTCCGTGGCATATTGCGTTGCGATGCAGCCATGCGGCGCCGGCGGGGGCCGGGAACTGCCCTCCCCTCACCTGATCACATGCACCGCACACCTGGCGTGGCGGACAACGCGGCTTGCGGTGGAGCCGAGGAAATAATCCGCGAGGCCGGGGCGGTGCGAGGCGATGACGATGCAGTCGACTTCGTGTTGGGCGGCATATTCGACGATTTTTGCGCCCGGGTTGCCGTTGACCACCACGGGCCGGACATCGGCCACGCCGCCGAGGTCGGCCTTGAGGCGGGCCAAGGCCTCGGCGCGGCTGGTCTCGACCTGCTCCACCGGTATGTAATGCGCGACATGGACGGGGATATCCTCCAGAACATGCAGCGCCGTGATGACCGCGCCTTCGTCGGCAAGGGTGCGTGCCACATCGAAGGCTGCGGCCCGGTCACGGGCTTCATCGTAAGCGACGGCGACGAGAATGTTGCTGTACATGGTTTTGTCCTCCTGCAGTCCAAGTCTTGCGCAGACGAGCGCCGCGCGAAATGACATTCGTCAATGCTGCGGGTCGTGGCTTGAGGGTGCGCCCAAAGCTGCGGGGCCGCCGCTGACGTCCCGATACCTCGATCGGAAAGTCAGCGGGTTCGGGTTCATGCGCGAACCGGTTCCGGTCGTGATGCGATTTTCGGCCACCGGTTTGCGCTCATACCACTCCCCATTTCGGTGCTCACGGTGTAGATCTTCGACCAAACTGTTTCCTCTCATTCCGGATCCTGCCCTCATGAAAGCCGTCCTTTACGAAGCCTTTGGCGCTGAACCGCGCATCGCCACCCTGCCCGACCCCGAGCCCGTGCCGCATGGGGTCGTGATCAAGCTTGGCGCGACCGGCGTATGCCGCAGCGACTGGCACGGGTGGATGGGGCATGACGGGGATATCCGCACGCTTCCGCATGTGCCCGGCCACGAGCTTGCAGGCACGGTGGCCGCCGTTGGGCGCGAGGTGACGCGGTGGAAGGCGGGCGACCGGGTGACCGTGCCGTTCGTCAGCGGATGCGGGCAGTGCGCCGAGTGCCATGCCGGGCACCAGCAGGTCTGCGACAATCATTTTCAGCCCGGATTTACCCATTGGGGCTCTTTCGCCGAATATGTGTCGATCCACCGGGCCGACCTCAACCTGGTGCGGCTGCCCGAAGGCATGGACTTCGCCACGGCGGCGAGCCTTGGCTGCCGCTTCGTGACCGCGTTTCGCGCGGTGGTGGACCAGGGCCGGGTGTCCGCCGGGGAATGGGTGGCGGTGCATGGCTGCGGCGGCGTGGGGCTTTCGGCGGTGATGATCGCGGCGGCCTCAGGCGCGCGGGTGGTTGCGGTGGACATCGCCGATGACAAGCTCGCGCTTGCCCGCGAGGCCGGCGCCGCGGCGACGGTGAACGCCCGCGAGGTGGCCGACATTGCCGAGGCGGTGCGCGGGATAACTTCAGGCGGGGCGCATCTCTCGCTCGATGCGCTGGGATCGGTTGCGACCTGCGTAAACTCGATCATGAGCCTGCGCAAGCGCGGCCGGCACGTGCAGGTGGGGCTGATGGCGGGCGAGCACAGCCTGCCGCCGGTGCCGATGGGCCGGGTGATCGGCCATGAACTCGAGATCCTCGGCAGCCACGGCATGCAGGCCCATCGTTACGATGCGATGTTTGCCATGATCGAGGCCGGGCTGTTGAAGCCCGAGCGGCTGGTGGGGCGCGAGATCACGCTGGAGCAGTCGATCGATGCGCTGACGGGCATGGACAGTTTCGCGGGGACCGGGGTTACGGTGGTCACCCGTTTCTGAGGTCGCAGCAGCTTCGTAAGTTTTAACTTACTTTTCCGAGTGATAGGGATCTCAGGCCGCGACCTCGGCGTTGAGCCGCGCGAGGCCGGATTTGAGGGCTTCGACACAGTCGGGATCGAAGGCGGTTCCGGCGTCGGAATCGAGGATGGCGAGCGCCTTTGAAATCGGCATGGCGGCACGATAGGGCCGGTCGGCGGACAGCGCGTCGAAAACATCGGCGACGGTGAGAATGCGCGCCTCGAGGCAGACCTCGTCCCCCTTCAGGCCGTAGGGATAGCCCTTGCCGTCAAGGCGCTCGTGATGGGCGGCGGCGACCGGGGCTATGTCGTTGAAGGCCCCGACACGGGCGAGAATGGCCTCGCTCTGGGCGGGATGACGGCGGATCGCGGCCCACTCTTCCTCATCGGGCTTGCCCGGCTTGTCGAGGACCTGGTTGGACACGCCGAGTTTACCGAGATCATGCAGCAATGCCGCGCGGCGGAGCCAGCGGCGATGGGCGTCACTGAGCCCCATCTCCTCGGCGATCATGTCCGTGTAGAGCGTGACGCGATTGGAATGGTCGGCGGTGAAAGGGCTCTTGGCATCGACCACATCGGAGAAGGCTGCGGCGATGTCGTCGAGATAGTCCTCGTCGACCGGTTCGGCGCCCTGTGACGGCGCCATGGCGAAGACAGAGGCCTCAAGATCGTCCGAGGCGAGCGTCTCCCAGAAACCGGGGGCTGCCTGGGCCACGATGAAGGCGTCGACCAGGGCGGGATCGAACCAGCCGCCGGCGCGGGCCTTCGCTTCGGCCAGGGCCGCATCGACCCCGTTTTCGATGTGGAAGATGTCGATAACCTGCGAAAGCAGCGCGATGCCGGAGATCTGTGGGATGGCCGGCCCCTTCAGGCCCTCGGGCTTGCCCGACCCGTCCCAGTGCTCGTCGAGTGAGAGAATGCCCTGCTGCACGGCCTGCGAGAAGCGCATCCGGCCGGCGATGTCGGCGCCGCGATGGCATCGGGTCTCGATCAGGCTGCGGGAAATCTCGCCGCCGTTCTGCAGGATGTTGACGATGGCGCGAATGCGCTCGCTGAGGCCGGATTCGAGGCCGGTCTTCCTGAATACGAAACGCAGCGCGGAGGAAAGGCTTCCGTCAATGGTCTTGAAATCGCGTTTGAAGCTGATGTCGTCGGCCAGGTACAGTTCACAAATGCGTGCGGCATTGCTGGAACAGCCGAGATCCTTGAGCAGCAGCGTGTAGAACAGGTCAGAAAGTTCCTCGCCCTCCATGCCGAGCGCCTCGCCGATATGGGTGCCGATGTAGCAGCAGCGCATGCAGTGACCTGCGGGCTGGCCTTCGGTGAGATCGAGAGCGTAGCTCAACGCGCCGAGAAGTTCGGCAAGACGGAAGGTGCGGGGGCGATCGTCCGCTGCGCGGGTGAGGTAGAGGCTTTGGGGCATAAGCCGGGTCTCCAGTTTCAATATGAAGCAATAGCGGCCAGGGCTTAAGGTTCTGTGAGCAATGGGGCCGGCCTGGCAACAATCGCAACTCAGGCGCGGCCTGAGCGCCAAAGGCCGGAACCAGACCATTGAGGTGGCCGGGTCAGCCGGATCAGCAACGCTTGACGGATCTGATATTTCGATATAACTAGTTTCATCGAAATATAAGGAGTGTGACCATGGACGGCATTGAAGCGGCGCAGGGATTCTCGGCCATGGGATCGGATTCGCGGCTGGCGGTGCTGCAGACGCTGGTCCGGGCCGGAGAGAAGGGGCTGAGCGTCGGCGACATTCAGGCGCGGACGGGGATTGCCGCCTCGACGCTGGCGCATCACCTCAAGTTTCTCGCCGCGGCCAATCTCATCGTTCAGCGCAAGGAGGGACGGTCTATCGTCTCAACGGCGAATTACGAGCATCTCCAGGCGCTGGCCGGGTTCATTCTGGAGAATTGCTGTGCCGACCAAGGAGACGCATCATGAGCCTTGCGACCGAAACCGATCCCCGGATTGGCCGGGACATCAAGGCATGGATCGCCACCCCCTGGGCGGTGATCGCGCTGGTTCTTGGCCTCGTGGCCCTGATGGACCCGGGGCGGTTCGCGGACGTTCTCGTCTTTGCGGTATCGGCGCTCCTGGGCACCCTGCCCTACATCCTTTTCGCCGTGGCGCTGATCGCCGGGCTGAAGGCCGCGGGCGCGGAAGCGGCGATCGCCGCGGCTTTCAAGGGCCGCGAAACCCGGATGATCTTTATGGCGGCCCTGTTCGGCGGGCTCGCTCCTTTCTGCTCCTGCGAGGTGATCCCGTTCATTGCGGGACTTCTGGCGCTCGGCGCGCCGCTTTCGGCGGTGATGGCGTTCTGGCTGTCCTCGCCGCTGATTGATCCGCCGACGCTGCTGATCACGGCCGCAGCGCTTGGCTGGCCGTTCGCGATCGGCAAGGCGGTGGCCGCCGTCGCCCTCGGCCTGTTCGGCGGCTTCGCGGTCAAATCGGCGATGGGCGCCGGCTTGTTTGGCAACCCGCTCAAGACCTCCACGCACAAAGGATGCGGCTGCGGGCCGGACCCGTTCTCCGGCAAGCCGGTGTGGCGCTTCTGGCAGGAAGAAAGCCGCCGTTCGGTCTTCCGCCAGGAGGCGATTGCCAATGGCGTCTTCCTGATCAAATGGCTGGCACTGGCCTATGTGCTGGAAGCGGTTCTGGTCACCTACGTGCCTGCCTCGGCGATCGCCGGGCTGGTGGGCGGCGAGGGACTGGCGCCGATCGCGATTGCCGCAATCGTGGGGATGCCGGCCTACCTCAACTCCTATGTGGCTCCGCCGCTGCTGGCGGGACTGATCGAACAGGGCATGAGCAACGGGGCCGCGATGGCCTTCATGATTTCCGGTGCGGTCAGCTCGATTCCCGCGATGGCTGCGGTCTGGTCGCTGGTCAGGAAACAGGTGTTCGCCGCCTATATCGGACTGGGTGTCTCCGGCGCGATCGTTTCCGGCCTTGTCTTCCAGATGCTGACCTGACCCTGTAGGAAACCCGGCCAAAGGACGCTTGACGCAAGTGCAGATGGAGCATATTCCGTATTCGGGATTATTTCTCGAATACGGAATATGTGTGTGGATAACCTCAACGCCCGGCTGGCCGAACGGCTCAAACAGATCCGCGTGGAGCGCGGTTGGTCGCTGCAGGACCTGACTGACACGAGCGGGATCAGCCGGTCCACCCTTTCGCGCATCGAAAACGGCGAAGTGAGCCCGACGGCGGAGACGCTGGGGAGCCTTTCGTCCGCCTACCGGATGACGATCTCGCAATTGCTGGCGCCGGTGGAAGCGCCGTTCCAGGCGCTTGTGCACGCTCACGAGCAAAGCGAATGGCGGGATCCGGAAAACGGCTTCCGGCGCCGCGTTGTTTCGCCGCCGGGTGGCGCGCTGTCGGCCGAAGTGATCCGCTGCGAGCTCGAGCCCTACCAGATCATCGCCTATGCGGGACCCTCAAGGCCCGGTCACGAACATCACCTGGTGATGCTTTCGGGCGCGCTGACAGTCACCGTGGACGATGCCACGCATGAGCTCAGCGCCGGGGACTGCCTGCGCTACCAGCTTTACGGGGCCTCGCGGTTCCAGACCGGCGTCGATGGCGCCTCCTACATGCTCGTGCTTCTGTGAGGGCTTCATGACCGATATTTCCGTAACCGCGCTTTCCGCAGCACACCTCGAAGACCAGCGAGACAGCCTCGGCGCGATCATGGCTGCGACCGTGAGCGGCGGGGCCGCGATCGGCTACATGCAGCCCTTCGATGAAGCCGACGGGCAGGCGTTTTTCGAAACCCAGGTGTTTCCCGAAGTGAGGGCGGGACGTCGGGTGTTGCTTGCGGCCACGCTTGACGGCGTTACGGTTGGCACGGTGCAACTGATCACCGCGCTGCCGCCCAACCAGCCGCACCGCTCGGAGGTTGCCAAGATGATGGTGGCCCCCGAAGCCCGCCGCAAGGGCGTGGGCCGGGCACTGCTTGCGGCCGTCGACACACATGCGACAGCCGCGGGCAAGACGCTGATCACGCTCGACACGAGGACAGGCGATGCAGCCGAGCCGCTCTACCGGGCCGCAGGCTACCGCACGGCCGGCGTGATCCCCGGGTTTGCGCTCGACCCCGACGGCAGGGGACTGCACGCCACCACCTACATGTACAAGACGTTGTGAGGGCTCGGATGACAAGCGGACTTCTCGCCGGTTTCGCGGTGGTGCTTGGCGGCGTGCTGGTCGCGGCCCAGGGGCCGATCTATGCGCGGCTGTCGGCGCTGGTCGGAGGCAACCCGCTGGCCCCGGCGTTTCTTGCCTTTGCCACGGCAACGCTGGTGCTGGGGACGGCGCTGCTGGCCGGGCAGGTGCGGCTTCCAGATGCCCGGCAGCTCATGGGCCTGCCCTGGTGGGTCTGGCTCGGCGGGCTGTTCGGCGCCTACCAGGTGATGGTCTCGATGCAGGCAGTGCCGGTGCTGGGCGTCACGCTGTTCCTGATGCTGGTAATCCTCGGCAACATGGCGGGGGCTGCGGTGTTCGACCATTTCGGCTGGTTCGGCCTGCCCCGGCGTCCGGTCGACCTGAAAGCCGTCCTCGGCATCGCGCTGATTTTCGCCGGGGTGCTGCTGACCGCCAGCCGGGGATGAGACGTCATCGCGCGCCATGCCAGACCAGCGTTTGCATGGCGGGCTTTTCCGAGAAGCTCGCGGACCGGATATCTGTGTGACAATCGAGATACTGGCTTGCGGTCAACACCCTCACCGAGTGCGTTCAGCCGATCATTCTGATATCACACCGGTCAGGCCTGCCAGCGGGCACGCCCTTGGAATTGGAGGGTCGTTTCCATGACCGGCATCCCGGCATCCGATCGCACACGTGATCTCGTCAATCTCGCCGGGCGGCTGCTGCTGGCGTTCTTGTTTCTCGCCGGGGCCTTGCAGAAGGTCATCGATCCCGAACCGGCAAGCGAAATGCTCGGCTGGCTCGGCCTGCCCGGATGGCTGATCTGGCCGGTCGTGGCCTTCGACGCCGCCGCCGCTGTGGGCCTCGTGTTCGGGCCGGGCGTCGCGATCTGGGCGTTGGTCATGGCCGGCTACTGCATTCTCACCAGCTGGTTTCACTGGAAGCTCGGCGCCGATCCGTGGCAGCTTACGATTGTCGTGAAAAACTGGGCGATCGCGGGCGGCCTTCTCGTCCTCGCCGCCAGCGGACCGGGGCGTTACACGCTCAAGTGGCAAAGACCACAACGCCTCTGATGCTCTGCTTGTTTGTTTGAACGCAATTCCGGACGCAAAACCGGCTTACACCCGTGCCGGAATTGCCTTTCCAGGGAATATGGCCTCCCAGCGAAGGAATGACATGGTTGAGCTGAATGGCGCTTTCTTTTCCACGATGGAGCAACGCGCGGGCCAACATCCCGGTTCGCCGCGGTGCAGAGGGTTGATGACCGAACCGATCCTGGCTTGAATCTGCTCAAAACCGGCTTGAATCCGCGCAAAAGATGTCTCGGATGGGGTCCCTGCGTGCGGCATGTCGCAGACTCCCAATGATTTTCAAGCCAAACGACGATGGCGATGCATCGCTTTGTAAACTCATTCTTTTCAGTTCTCATGCTGCTGAAACTTCGGCCACGGCGTCGGGGCATTGCAAAGCTGCTTACCACCTGCTTAACTCCTCTCACGACTGGGGAGCCCGACTGAAAGCATGACAGATATTGGATCAGATACGTTCCTGCGTTTTGACGACGTCAAGAAAAGTTACGACCAGAAAAAACTCGTCGTAAAAGGGTTCAACATGGACGTGCGGAAGGGTGAGTTCATCACGCTTCTGGGGCCATCCGGATCCGGCAAAACAACCGTTCTGATGATGCTCGCCGGATTTGAGAGCGTCACTTCGGGAGACATTGCGATCAAGGGGAAGTCGATCAACAAGACCGCCCCCAACAAGCGCAACATCGGCATGGTGTTCCAGAACTACGCCTTGTTCCCGCATATGACGGTTGCAGAAAACCTCGCCTATCCGCTGAGTGTTCGGAACATGCCGAAGGCCGAGATCAAGGAGCGCGTCGCCGAATACCTTGCGCTGGTCGAGCTGTCCGATTTCGGCAACCGCCGCCCGGGGCAATTGTCGGGGGGGCAAAAACAACGCGTGGCGCTGGCGCGGGCGATGATTTTCCAACCGGAGTTGATCCTGATGGATGAACCGCTGGGCGCGCTGGACAAGAACCTGCGCGAACAGATGCAGTTTGAAATCACGCGGCTCCACAAACAGATCGGATTTACCGTCGTTTATGTGACGCATGATCAGACAGAAGCGCTGTCGATGTCGGATCGTATTGCCGTTTTTAACGATGGTGTGGTGCAACAATGTGCGCCGCCCGCCGAACTTTACGAGCGGCCTGTGAACGCCTTTGTTGCCGACTTTATCGGCGAGAACAACTTTGTTCCCGGCACAGTTTCCGAGATCCAGGGCGATATAGCGCAGGTCACGACGGACGCCGGGACGATCAGCGCATATGCGGCCGCGGGTCTTCGTTCGGGTGCGGATTGCAAAGTCTCGATCCGGCCCGAAAAGCTGTTCATTCCACCGACCAGCCACGCCCACGACAACGCCCTGACGGTAAAGTTCAACACGCGGATCTATGTGGGCGATTTCATTCGCTATTATTTCAAGCTTCCAGACGGCGCCGACATCATCGTCAAGGTACTGAACGATCTTTCTGCGCCGGAATTCGAAGACGGGGCCGAAGCTCAGCTTCTATCCATGACAAAGGATTGCATCGCTTTTCCAGCCAGTTAGGCGAGGCAGGGCAAACTGGGGCCCTTTGAAACACCCGGACGTGACAAGGAGAGACCGATGAAGAAACATCTGACGTTACTGGCCGCCGCAGCGCTGACTACCAGCCCTCTGATGGCCGAGGACTTGACCGTTACATCATTCGGCGGGGCCTATGGCGCTGCACAAATGGAACACATGATCCAGCCGTTCATGGATGAAACCGGCGTGAATGTCCTGTTTGAGGACTATGGCGGCGGCGTTGCCGAAATGAAGGCGCAGGTCGAAGCAGGCAACCTGTTGTGGGACGTGGTCGATGTTGAGGTGATCGACCTCGAACGCGCCTGCGCCGAAGGGTACCTTGAGGTAATCGATCACTCCACCTTGCCACCGGGTGACGACGGTGTGCCTGCGGCGGAAGATTTCATCCCGGATGCGCTCGCCAATGAATGCGGCGTCGGCAACATCGTGTGGTCGGTCGTCTTTGCCACCAACACCGAGAACGGCGAAGGCCCCAAAACAATCGAAGAGTTTTTCGACGTCGAGGCCTTCCCGGGCAACCGCGGTCTGCGCAAGCGCCCGCAGGTGAACATGGAATGGGCCCTGATTGCCGATGGCGTTGCACCTGAAGATGTCTACGAAACGCTGGCAACCGAGGAAGGTCAGGCACGTGCCTTCGCCAAGCTCGACACGATCCGCGACAACATCGTCTGGTACGACAGCTGGTCGCAGGCCCCCGTTCTGCTCAACGATGGTGGCGCCACCATGGTGCAATCGGCCAACGGCCGGATCTTTGCAGCCATCGAGGAAGACGATGCGCCGTTCGAAATCGTCTGGGACAGCCATATCTACGATCTCGACGTTTGGGCGATCATGAAGGGCACCAAGAACAAGGACCTCGCGATGCAGTTCATCCAGTCCGCAACCAAGACCGTGCCACTGTCCGGCATGCAGGATGTGGCCTATGGCCCGACCCGCCGGTCTGCTCAGGCGCTTCTGTCTGATGACGTCAAGGAAAACCTGCCGACGGCTCACCTTGATGAAGGCCTGAAGGCCGACGGTATCTTCTGGGCCGATTACGGCGAAAGCCTTGGCGAGAAGTTCAACGAGTGGCTGCTGCAGTAAGCTGACTTTCCCCGCGCCAATCCCTGGCGCGGGGAATACCAAAGTTGAGATTATGACGGATCACACCCTCAATCCCGAAGACGGCCGCAACGCCGCACGCGAAGTTCGCAAACGCAGGCTGCAAGCGTTTGTCTTTGTCGTGCCCTTGCTGGTGTTCGTCGCCTTTGCATTTGTCGCCCCGATTTCGTCGATGCTGTTTCGCAGTGTGCACGACCCCGCGGTCGCAGACATGATCCCGGAGACGCTCGCGGCGCTTGAGGACTGGTCCGGCGAAGACGTGCCCGATGACACGATCCTGATTCAATTCGCAGCCGAGCTAAAGCACCTCGCCGCCACACGCGAATCCGGCCAGCTAGCCAGTGAGATCAACCGTGCAGCGCCTGGCATGGCGAGCACAATCAACTCTTCCGCCCGCGTCATGCGCCGGGCCGACGAAGCAGAAATTGCCGCCAACGGTGCCACCCTATTGCTCGACGCGAACGAGCGATGGAGCGATCCCGCCACATGGCGCGCAATCAAGACCGCCGGTGCGATCTATACGTCAGGGTATTATCTCACGTCGCTGGATCTCGAGCGCAACGCGGAAGGGTCAATCGTCGCGCGCGATACCCAGATCTATGTCCAATTGTACGGCAAAACGCTGCGGATCGCCCTGACCATCACGCTGCTGACGATGGTGCTCGGCTATCCTCTGGCATTCTTCATGGCCCACACCTCCGATGCCCGGGCGAACTTCCTGATGGTGTTCGTGCTGCTGCCGTTCTGGACATCGCTGCTGGTGCGCACGACCGCCTGGATCGCCTTGCTGCAAACCGGCGGCGTGGTCAATTCAACCCTGATCGCCACGGGACTTATCGACGAGCCGCTGGAGCTCCTTTACACCGAGTTTTCCACCATCCTCGCGATGACCCACATTCTTTTGCCGTTCATGGTGCTGCCGCTTTATGCCGTCATGCGCGGGATTGATGCCAGCTACATGCGCGCCGCGATTTCCATGGGCAGCCGTCCGCTTGCCGCATGGTGGCGCATTTACCTGCCCATGAGCTTGCCCGGCCTGTCCGCAGGAGCGCTGTTGGTGTTCGTGATATCGGTGGGCTACTACATCACCCCGGCGCTGGTCGGCGGCACGGACGGCCAGATGATTTCCAACATCATCGCCTTCCACATGCGCGAATCCAACAACTGGGGGCTGGCCGCAGCACTTGGCTCGCTTCTGCTGGTTCTGATCCTGACACTCTATTGGCTGTTTGATCGTTTCGTCGGCACAGACAACCTGAAGCTGGGATAGTTCATGAAACAGCCTTTTCCCGAATATTACACGGTTTGGCACAAGACGGGCCACTACGGCCTGCGGGTCATGGCATTTCTGGTGCTGCTGTTCCTGATGCTGCCGATCCTTGTCATCATGCCGCTGTCGTTCAATTCCGAACCGTTCTTTTCGTTCACCGAAGGCATGTTGTCGCTTGATCCGAATGCCTATTCCATGCGCTGGTACGAGGCGGTTTTTACCGACAGCAACTGGCTGCTGGCGGTGAGGAACAGCTTCATCATCGGTATCGCTTCGGCATTGATCGCCACCACGCTCGGGACATTGGCCGCCGTTGGGCTGTCGTCGCCCTGGATGCCCTACAAGCGCCTGATCACGTCCCTCTTGCTCTCGCCCATGATCGTCCCGCTGATCATCAGTGCGGCGGGCATGTTCTTCTTCTACACCCAGTTCAATCTGGTCGGCACATTCCTGGGCCTGATCATCGCGCACGCCGCGCTTGGAGTGCCGTTCGTGATCATCACGGTGACGGCCACGCTCAGCGGTTTTGACCGATCCCTGTTCGTTGCCGGCCTCAGCCTCGGAGCCTCACCGGTCAAGGTGTTCTGGGACGTCGTCATTCCGCTGATCCGTCCCGGCGTCATTTCGGGCGGGCTGTTCGCCTTCGTGACGTCCTTTGACGAAGTGGTGCTGGTCATCTTCCTCGCAGGCCCCGAACAGCGGACGATCCCACGGCAAATGTTCTCGGGTCTCAGGGAGCAGATCAACCCGACGATCCTCGCCGTGGCGACCCTGCTTGTCGTGCTCTCCGCAGCCATGCTCTTTACCCTCGAAGCCTTGCGTCGGAGATCCGTTCGCCTCGGTGGGGCCGGGTAGCGGCTACCATTCAGCGGGCGCTCAGCCGCCGGGATTGCGGTTGTCGTCGAGCAACTTGCGGATCTCGATCAACGCAGGCATGGCGGTGCGCATGATTTCGAGGTCCCGTTCGCCGACGATGCGGCCGAAGGCGCGATTGGCGCCGGCGATGGCCTCCGCATGGAAGGACCGGCCTGCTTCGGTGAGGTAAACGAGCTTTGAGCGCGCGTCCTCGGCGCTCGGGCGGGTCTCGATCAGGCCACGCTTTTCCAGGACTGCCAGCGAATGGGTCATGGTGGCCTTGGTCACCTGCATGGCGGAGGCGATGCGCACCGGCGGCTTGCCGTCACCCATGCGCACCAGATGGTTCATGATGGCGAAATGCGAGGGATGCACGCCATCGGGGAGGACCTTGCCGAGCAGCGCCTGGGAGAGCTGCGCGATGATGCCGATCTCGTTGAAGAAGGCGAAGACGGTCCCGCGATCGGGGCCGGCGCCGGTGTCGTGATCGGCAGTCATCGGGGTTATGCCTCCATGAGTTTGGCCTCCAGCGGCCAGCGCGGGCTGACAGCGACCTCGGGACCATAACCGAGCCTGACCAGCATTTGAACCGTTCCCCCATCGGGCGCAAGACGGGTGTGAACATCCTCATACAGGGCGGCCATCTCCGGATATTCCTGCAGCGCCTGGCTGAGCGGCTGGAAGCCAAGGCCCTCGCCGGTGGCAGCGAGATTGGCGCGCAGCCAGTCACGGCCGGCAACAATCTGGTCCGTGCGGCTGTTGCCAGGAGTGACCATCCAGACATGGGCCATGGCGGTGCGGGTGTTCTCGATAACCGCGGCCTCGCCCTGTTTGAAACCCATTGAATTCCGATCGAGCGCCACCTCCCGGCTGAACTGGCCGATCAGCGCGAGGCTTTCGAACATCGGGCCGGAGAAGTCGATGCCATCGGGATTGGCATTGATCTCGGCCTTGCCGATGCGGAACAGATCGACGCTCTCCTTGTAGGTGCGGGGCGTATCGATCTCGATCTGCAGCGCTTCCTCGGTGAGCCTGCGCCAGGAAGCGACCTCGACGGGATCATTGGTGCCGCCAAGCCGGCCGCCATGGCGGGCCGAGTCAAGAACGGCGGCAAAGGATTCATCCGTTACGGCCCGGGCGGTATCGAAGGGCTCCTTGTTGGATCGCCGGGCCATGACATGGGCGAACAACGGATCGGGCCGGATCGATGGGTCGGAGACAAAGCGAGCCATGGCGACGGGAGCCGTGGTCAGGCGCTGCGGGTCCGTTCCTTGCGGGAAGAGATCGAGATCGACCCGGTGACCGGTTTCGGCGGCAGCCATGGTCATCAGTTCGAGAAAGCAGCCCAGACCGACGGTGATCTGGCGGCTGAACGGATCGGTGTGCGGCAGCAGCCGGTCGAGATCGACGGTGAGGACCACGGTGTCCTGCCCGCGAAGCTCCACCTGCCAAGGCTGCCGGTTGTGCGGGTTGGGAGCCAGGATGGCATAAGACAGCGCCCGCTTCCGCGGTTCGGAATAGGGGCTCGTGCCGGCAAGGCTCCAGGGCTCGAGCGCTTTTGAGGGTGTGCGTGTCATTGCGAAACCCGCGCCGGCGCCGGCCGCCAGCACCACGCCGCCACCGAGGATCGAGAGAAATTGCCTGCGTTGCATGATCATCTCCTATGGTTTGATGTCTTACCAATATAGTTTGATATCATACTTGTCAAGCAAAGCGAAGGCCGGATGCCCGAGACATCCGGCCCTGAGGGTTTGTCAGTGACCCGCTTGGTTCCGTCAGGCGGTCGGACGGATGAAGGTTCCGTTCTGCAACTCGGTGACGGCCTGGATCAGCTCCTGGCGGGTGTTCATGACGATCGGACCGTGCCAGGCCACCGGCTCCTGGATCGGCTTGCCGGAGACCAGCAGGAAGCGAATGCCTTCGTCACCGGCCTGAACGGTGATCTCGTCGCCGGTATCGAAGACCACGATGGTGCGGTCGCCCGACATGTCGCGGATCTGGATCTCCTCGCCCTCGACTTCCTTCTCGACCAGAACGCCGAAGGGTTTCGAGGCATCGCGGAAGGTGCCGGAGCCTGCGAAAATGTAGGCGAAGGCAGACCGGTAGGCATCAACCTTGAAGGTTTTCCGCTTGCCGGGGGGCACCGAGATGTCGACATAGGACGGATCGGCGGCGATGCCGTCGACCGGGCCGCGCTTGCCCCAGAATTCACCGCAAATGATACGGGCGGCAGTGCCGTCGTCATCGACCTCGACCGGGATGTCGTTGGAGGTGACGTCCTGGTAACGCGGCTCGGTCATTTTCATCGACGAAGGCAGGTTGGCCCAGAGCTGGAAGCCGTGCATGCGGCCATTGGCGTCACCCTTGGGCATTTCCTGGTGCATGATTCCGCGACCGGCCGTCATCCACTGCACGTCGCCTGCGCCGAGGGAGCCGGTGTTGCCGAGGCTGTCGCCGTGATCGACGGTGCCGGCGAGCACATAGGTGATGGTTTCGATGCCGCGATGCGGGTGCCAGGGAAACCCCTTGAGGTAATCCTCGGGCCGGTCGTTGCGGAAATCATCGAACAGAAGAAAGGGATCGGTGAGCGACGGATCGTCGAAACCGAATGCGCGCCTGAGCTGCACGCCCGCGCCTTCAAGATGCGGGACTGCGGGGGCTTCGTGGCGGACTGGCCTGATGGACATGGCAATCTCCTTGAGGTGGAGCCGGTGAACGCGCCCGAGAGTTCGAACAGGGACCGGCAAGCTTTGTGTTGACCTATACGTAGCGAAGCGGGGACCGGTTTTTAAGCTGCGATCCGGAGACGGATTGTTCAATCGCAGGCACCTTTCGCACCACACGCGGACCGCTGGCGGTGCACATGCGAACGGATGGACGGCCAAAGCGGGACGGGAACCACGCCGCGCGCCACTCGTTACTCCTGTGTCGCCTGATGGATACCGCCACAAAAGGAGATACTGATGACCAACAAACCCGACCTGATGACCGAGAAGGATTTCACGCCCGAGACCATTGCCGAGCACGGCTCGTTCTCGCGGCAGGAAAAGCTCGACCGGCTCAACGAGATGAAGTTCGACCTGGAGCGCCAGACCAGCCGCGGCACCGCCGACCTCGAGCAGGTGGAACAGCGCATGGCCTCGCTCAACATCGCGATTTCGAAGGTCAAGCGCGAGAGTGCCGATGGCGGCGACAGCGCCGCGCTGGGACGCACGCCCAGCGCCTGACGGCATGGCGACGGCTTCCGAGCCGGTCCCGGCTTCGCAAATGCCTTTCGCTCAATGGTTCATTTGAGCGGGACATGCGATCCTTGGTGGCGCATGTGCCTTTCGCCCAAACCTGCGGTTTGAGCGGGACATGGGATTCCCGTTGGTGCATGTGCCTTTCGCTCAAACCTGCGGTTTGAACGGGACATGGGATTCCCGTTGGCGCATGTGCCTTTCGCTCAAACCTGCGGTTTGAGCGGGACATGCGCTAGCGCCCGAGCGCGGAGAGCGGGATGGCGGTGGTCTCCTTGATTTCCTCCATCACGAAGGAGGCGGAGACATCGGCCAGCCGCACCTTGGCGATCAGCCGCTGATAAAGCCTGTCATAGGCTTTCACATCAGAAACCCTGGCGCGCAGCACGTAATCGAGGTCGCCGGAGGTACGATAGACCCCGACGATCTCCGGAAAAGCCCCTACCGCCTCCCGGAATTTCGCGAGCCACTCCGCATCGTGGCTCGCCGCGCGCACGAAGATAAACACCGACAGGCCGCAGCCAGCCGCCTCGGCATCGAGGATGGCGACGCGGTCGCGGATCAACCCACGTTCCTCAAGCTGCCTGACCCGGCGCCAACAGGCGTTGCGCGACAGGTGAACGCGCTCCGACAGCGAATCGACAGACAATGTTCCATCACGCTGAAGATGGCTCAGGATTCGAACGTCGATATCGTCAATCTGATGCATATTGGGACATATATCCCATATTTGGTTACATTCAAAGGACATTCGGGACACATCTCCCTCCTGCGCGGGTTATTCTCCCTCAATAACGGCCCCGGGACGCGACCCGGGGCGCGCAAAGAGAGGGACATCCCATGAGCAACCAGATTGCACGCCTTTTTACCGATCACCCCAAGTCGGTCGACGAGACCTATTTCGAGCATCTCGTGTTTGCGGGAAAGTTCTCGGGCAAGCTTTTCGCCGCCGGATTCTGCGCGCTCATTCATGCGATCCTGCCGTTCACCTTTGAGAAAACTGCAAGCCGTATGATCAACGACATGCATCACCGGATGCACAACCGGAGCAAATAGACCGCCATGTGCCGCTGGGCCGCCTACCGAGGAACGCCGATCCCGCTTGAACAGCTCGTTTCGGCGCCGGGACACTCCCTGATCGAGCAGTCGCAGCAGGCCACACAGGCCAAGACCGCCACCAATGGCGACGGCTTTGGCATCGCCTGGTATGGCGAACACCCGGAGCCGGGGCTCTATCGCGACGTTCTGCCGGCCTGGTCGGACTGCAATTTGAGATCATTGGCGCGGCAGATCCGCTCGCCGCTGTTTCTCGCCCATGTGCGCGCCTCGACCGGCGGCGCGACGAGCCGGGACAATTGCCATCCCTTCGTTCACGGACGCTGGTCCTTCATGCACAACGGGCAGATCGCCGGCTTCGAGCGCATTCGCCGGCCGATGGAAGCCGCCCTGTCCGATCCGCTCTACAGCGCCCGGCACGGCACGACCGATTCGGAGCTTCTGTTCCTGCTGGCGCTGGAATTTGGCCTTGAGACCGATCCGGCCGCGGCTTTCGCCGAGACAATCCGCTTTACGCTGGCAGAGGCCGGGCGCGCGGGCCTGAGCCCGCTGGTGCGGTTCACCTCGGCCTTCAGCGACGGCGAGACGCTCTATGCGATCCGCTACGCCACCGACGCCCACGCGCCGACGCTCTATTCGGCGCCGATGTGCGGTAATGGCGGTCACTGCCTGGTCTCCGAACCGTTCCACGACCCCGACACCAAATGGCACGAGATCCCCGCCGGCAGCTTCGTGACACTGACGTCCTCGGGCATGCGCTCGATGCGGTTCGACCCGATGCAGGCGGAGATGGCGAGAGTGGCAGAGGTAGCCTGAGGGGTGAAAGCAGCCTCCAGAGAGGCGTGGAAGTCTCTTAGACAGGTTTCGGCTCTGCCAGATTTCCAACTTGCATTGGCCATGGTCACTTTCGGCCCATTGCTGCCGATGGTTCGGAGTTCAAGGTCCGCTTCGAGCCCATAGATGCTGCGCTCAGCCCGGCTTCTTGTAGAACATTTCCGGATCACCGGCATCCAGACCTGCGAGCTCGCCGCAGAACGTCCAGCCTGTTTTGCGCAGCAGGCCCCGCATCGCCATGTTCGACCGATTGGTCGATGTCCATATTTCCGGATGCTCCACCGCGGCGGCTTCGAGGAGTTCTCGTCCGACACCGCGTCGGCGTGCCCCAGCGTCTACGATGAGCAGAGAAATGAAGACCTTTTCGAAGAAGTAGCGGTCATCAAGGCAGCAAAAACCGACGATTCGCGAATGATATTCGACCAGTCGGAGTCCGCCGCGCTTCGCCACGGCGGCGATGTACGGGACACGTGTATGCGTGCTCGACAGACTTGCGTCGATCCGAATCGCCGCTGTTATCTCTTCTTCGGTTTGACCAGTTCGAACCTGCATGGAGCAAGATTAACATGGGTGGGGTGTAATGGCAGCTTCGTCCGGATAGCAGACCTTGGTGCAATCCGCAGCCACTCGCAGCCAACCTCCGCTTGCCGCACGTTCTCGACATCCGTGCTTCTGAAATCACTTCCGCGTTCGCCGCGGTGCGGGCGAACTTGGGCACTTGAGCTGAAGACCTTCACTTGCTCTTCTTTCCCACCCCTTTCGCAATCCTCCCTGCCAGCCTCTGCGCCACCTCGTGCTTGCCGAGGTCCGGCCAGTCCTCGACGCCATCACTCGAGATGATGCGGGCGCGGTTGCGGTCCCATCCCATGATGGCGGCTTTGGTGGCGAAGCCGACCACCAGCTTTGGCCGGTTGTCGTGATGGCCGATGGACATGAGAATATGGAGGTTTGATCTGCCGCAGGCGGAAATGAACAAGGTTGCCGATGCAGCTTGAATCCGGACCATTTGCGGAATGTTGAAACGCCCGTAACTGCGCAACCTACGGGCGCTGCCTATTTGGCGCGGACCTTCAGCGCTCATTGCGCAAGAGCGACATCCCGTGGGCCTGTGAAGGCAAGGAGACCGATGCACGGGGCAACGTCGTCGCATTTGTCGGCGTGAACATCGCCACCGCGCACCAAGGCATAATCGCCAGGGCCTGTCGGGGTCTCCGAGCCGTCCTCATGTACATGAACCCAGTTGCCCTGAATGGTCAGGCCCCAGTAGTCATGCGTATGAATGTGCATGGGCAGTTCCACGCCGGGGTCGATCTTGAACAGCCACGCGGCTCCCGTCGCATCGTCGCCCCAGGCAAGGGCAAGCTGGACACCCGGGATCGGAGCATCAAACCACTCGACGTCGCCCAGCGCCACATGTGGTGAGCCATGCTTGGCGTCATCCGCGAATGCTGCAGTGGAAACGGCAAGAAGCGCAGTGGCGGCAAGAAGAAGCTTTTTCATCAGATCTATCCTTTTCTCGGGAGTGTGACCCACGCACAGAGGCGCAGGGGTTCAAGTTCCAAACGGAGCGATCGCCATTAAAACGACCGTCCCGGGGAGACTTCGGGAGCTGAGCCTTGATATGACCGTGCCGGCGCGAGACGGAATCATTGCGGTATCGCTCATTCCGTTCATCGCCGGAGCTCCTGATTGCCTAATTACGTACCAATTGGTACAAATAAAATCCGGAGCCTGTCAACAATTAAATACCATGCGGTATATTAATGTCTGAAACACCCTCGAAGTCCGGCCGGGGTCGCCCGCCGAAAATGAACAAGGCAGACGTGCTCGACGTGGCCATGAACGCCTATTGGGAAGATGGACCGACCGCGGTTTCGCTCAATTCAGTCTGTCAGCGGGCCGGTGTATCCAAGCCGTCAGTCTACAAGGCGTTCGGGAACGAAGATGGGCTGACCTGCGCGGCGCTTGAACATTACGGACAGTTCGTAATGGTGAAAATGCTGGAAATTCTTCACGGCGAGGACAGTTTTGCAAATAAAATCCGGCGTGTTGCCTATCTTGCAGCCGAGGACGCGCAGCACGAGAAGGGCTGTCTTTTCGTCAAGATGCGGAGCGAGAAAGGCCAGATGGGCCAAAAGACCCAGACACTGATTGCGCATCTGGAGAGCATGAGCCGCCATGCCTTTGCAACGGTGCTGGCTGAAGGCAAGGCAAATGGGGAGTGGGCCGGAAACATTCCGGTGGAACTGGCTGCGCACTACCTGCATGCGCAAATCGGCCTGGCCCTGGATCAGCGTGCGCGCGGAGAGGATCCGACGGAAGTGCTCGCCATGGCGCTTTCCGTTTTCGAGTTCACAGAAACCTGATTGTATCAACGAACCCGCCGACACCGCGCGCCGGCTTGGTTGCGGTTGGTTCTGTTCCGGTCTTTGACCTATCTACTGATCGAAACGCTCCGCGATCCTGGCCGCCAGCCTTTCCGCGACTTCGTCCTTACTCAGGTCCGGCCAGTCCTCGACGCCGTCATTGGAGACGATGCGGACGCGGTTGCGGTCGCCGCCCATGATGCCGGTTTGAGGCGAGACGTCGTTGGCGACGATGAAATCGGCACCCTTGCGGGCAAGCTTGGCCTGCGCGTTGGAAATCACGTCTGCGGTTTCGGCGGCAAAGCCGACCACCAGTTTCGGCCGGTTTTCGTGATGGCCGATGGTCCTGAGAATGTCGGGGTTTTCGGTGAGTTCGAGCGGCGCGGGGCCCTCGCCTTCCTTCTTCTTGATCTTGTTGTCCGCCGAGGTTGAGACCCGCCAGTCGGCCACGGCGGCGACAAAAACGCCGATGTCGGCGGGCAGCGCGGACGCGACCGCGTCGAGCATTTCGCGCGCGCTCTCGACGCGGGTGACGCTGACGCCGGCCGGATCGGGGATGGCGACGGGGCCCGAGACCAGCGTGACCTGCGCGCCGAGCCGGGCGAGATGGGCGGCGATGGCATGGCCCTGCTTGCCCGACGACCGGTTGGCAATGTAGCGCACCGGGTCGATCGGCTCATGCGTGGGGCCGGAGGTGACGATGGCGTGTTTTCCCGCAAGCGGCTTCGGGGCGTCATCGAGCAGTGCCTCAATGGCGGCGACGATGGCGAGCGGCTCGGACATGCGGCCCACGCCCGCCTCGCCCGATTCGGCCATTTCGCCCCTGCCCGGGCCGACGAAGTTCAGGCCGTCGGATCTCAGCGTTTCGACATTGCGGCGGGTTGCGGGATGGGACCACATTGCCGGGTTCATGGCGGGCGCCATCAGCACAGGCCGGTTGGTGGCAAGAAGGACGGTGGAGGCAAGGTCATCGGCGATGCCGTTCGCAAGCCGCGCCATCAGATTGGCGGTGGCGGGCGCGACGCAGACAAGATCGCAGTCGCGCGCCAGCCGGATATGGCCGACATCCTGTTCGTCTTCGCGCGAAAACAGATCGGTGTAGACGTGATCGGCGGCGAGCGCGCCGACCGCGAGCGGCGTGACGAACTCCTGCGCGCCGGCGGTCATGACAGGCCGGACATGGGCCCCGCGCTCGCGCAGGCGGCGGATGAGATCGAGCGACTTGTAGGCGGCGATGCCGCCGGAGATGATCAGCAGGATCCGCTCGCCGGCCAGACTCTGGTGCTCCACGGCGCTGGGGGCTGTTAGTGGCGGCACTTCAGTTGGGACCTGGGCCTGAGTCGGGGCCTGAGTCGGGGCCTGGACATCAGCGATGCCCTCGAGACCGGTTAGGATCGAGCGCATTTCCTCTTCCATGGAACGGCCGTTCCGCGCGGCGCGCTCGCGCAGGGCCTGCTTGGCGGATTCATCAAGATTGCGGATGGTCAAGGTTGCCATGCGGCGTCTCCCCGGCTTCAACGCCGACTGTGATGGCCGCAATGTAAGCATTGCATGCATTGCAGTCAAAGCGAACCGGTCAAACTCTGGCGGGGAGGCGTTCCGAAAGACAGGCTACCGGACCGGAGGGCCGCGAAGGGTCAGGTTTCCACCATGCCGGCAAGCCGGCAACGCTTCGCTGCACCGTCTTCCCTGGTGCGGCGACTGCGCTTCAGCGCGAGAAGGAAATCACAGGCCCCCGCGTTTGCGAGCGTCTGCCATTCCGCATCTCAAGCGCAGCGGCGATCCCGGGCTTTCGGCCGGGATCGCCCTGTTTCAGTCTGGCGCTCAGGCTGCCTTGACGATGTCGACCATCTCGATGTCGAACACGAGGTCCTTGCCCGCCAGCGGGTGATTGGCGTCGACAGTGACTTCCTGCTCGCCCACAGAGGTAACGATCAGCGCCACGGGGCCCTGCGGCGTGCGGGCCTGCAACTGCATGCCTTCCTGCGGTTCCACTTCGGCCGGCAGAGCCGAACGCGGGACCTGCTGAACCTTGGCGGCGTCGTGCGCGCCATAGGCGTCGTCGGCCGGAACGGTGATGGTCTGCTTGTCGCCGACCTTCATGCCCTGCACTTCGCGGTCAAGACCGCTGATGATCTGGCCCGAGCCGATCTCGAATTCCAGAGGCTCGCGCCCCTCGGAACTGTCGAACTGGGTGCCGTCGGTGAGTTTTCCGATATAGTTGATCCGCACGATATCGCCGGATTTGGCCTCGCTCATATATCTATCCAATGCTTGTGACTGTCCCGGCGCAAACATCACGTCTGGACGCCAAAAGGCGTCCCGCTGCCGGGTTTCTTGTCCTGGTGGCGCCCTGCGCCACCGGCGAATGCTGGCCCGGCTCCATGCCGGCGCACGCTACAAACTAGCGCGATACGGGCGAAAAATGCAAATCACGCCGTGTTTCAGACCCTCAAACCGCAAATGCAGCTGCTCAGTAGAGCCGCAAGGCGATGGCGACGAGAGCGATCGCAATTACCCACAAGGCGATCCGTCCGGATCGCGTGTGGCGCGCCTCGGCCTTGCCGATGGCCTCGGACGTGGCATCGTCGAACCGCAGGCCGTTCTCGGCCATCTCGCCCACTTCGGTGGCAAGACGTTCGGTGCGCGTGGCCAGATCGGGCAGCTGTTCTGCAAGCCTGAGCGCCGCGATGGCGCCGGCCTTCACATCGGTGGCGATGCGTTTGGGGCCGAGATTGTCGCGGATCCAGCTCGCCACCACCGGCTCGGCCGCCTTCCACATGTTGAACTTCGGATTGAGCGTACGGGCAACGCCCTCGACCACGACCATGGTCTTTTGCAGCATGACCAGTTCAGGCCGCGTCTCCATGTCGAAAAGCTCCGTGACCTCGAACAGCAGCGTCAACAACCGCGCCATCGAGATGGTTTCCGCCGGCTGGCCGTGAATCGGCTCGCCGATGGCGCGGATCGCCTGGGCGAAACTCGCCGGATCGTGCCGGGCAGGCACATAGCCCGCCTCGAAATGCACGTCAGCCACGCGGCGATAATCGCGCGTGATGAAGCCGTAGAGTATTTCAGCGAGAAAACGGCGCTCCTTGCGGTGCAGACGGCTGACAATGCCCATGTCGACGGCGACGATCATGCCCTTCGGATCGACGAAGAGATTGCCCTGGTGCATGTCCGCGTGAAAGAAGCCGTCACGCAGGGTATGGCGCAGGAAGGACTGGATCAGGGTGTCTGCCAGCGCATGAAGATCATGGCCGGCCGCACGCAAGCCCTCGACATCGCTCATCTTGGTGCCGTCGATCCACTCCATGGTGACGACATCGCGGCCGGTGCGCTCCCAGTCGACAGCGGGAACTCGGAAACCCGGATCGTCGCGGGTGTTTTCCGCCATTTCGGACAGGGCGGCGGCCTCGAGCCTGAGATCCATCTCGATACGCGTGGTCTGCTCAAGCGTCTTGGTGATCTCGACCGGGCGAAGGCGGCGCGAGGACGGGATGAAGCGTTCCTGCAGCTGCGAGACCAGATAGAAGACCTCCAGATCGCGCCTGAAGCGCTGCCGGACACCGGGGCGGACGACCTTGACCGCAACCTTGCGCGTAGCTTCGTCATCGCTGATTTCAGCCGGGTGCACCTGGGCGATGGAAGCGGCGGCGATCGGAGGATCGAAGCGCGTGTAGAGTTCGGGAACCTCGCGGCCAAGCGACTCCTCGATTGCCCTGCGCGCGACGGGTTCGGGAAAGGTGGTCATCCGGTCCTGAAGGCCGGCGAGATCCCTTGCGATGTCGACGCCGACCACATCGGGACGGGTGGCGAGGAACTGGCCGAGCTTCACCCATGAGGGTCCAAGGCGCTCGACCGCGCGGGCAAGCCTGTCGGAACGCTCGGCGCTTTTTGCGCGGCGTTTGGCCAGCAGACCCGCGATCGAATGGGCGAAGCGCGCCGGCGCCGGCAGATCATCGGCGGGAAGCGAGGACACGACGCCCTCGCGCACCAGAATGAAACCCGCACGCGCAAGGCGCAGATAGGTGCCAAGACTTGCCATGCCGGTCAGATCTTCCAGGCCGAATGAAGAGCGGCGACACCGCCGGTGTAATTGGTGTAGTTCACACGCGAAAATCCGGCGCGTGAGATCATGGCCGCGAAATCCGCCTGGCGCGGGAACTTGCGGATCGATTCGACAAGATACTGGTAGGGCTCAGCATCTCCGGCTATCGCCTTGCCCATGGCAGGAATGCCATTGAACGACCAGGCATCGTAGACCCGGTCGAGGATGGGCATCTCGACCTCGGAAAACTCGAGACATAGAAACCGGCCACCGCGCTTGAGAACCCGGAAGGCTTCCCGTAGCGCCTTGTCGATGTCGGGCACGTTGCGGATGCCGAAGGCGATCGTGTAGGCATCGAAGCTCGCATCCTCGAAGGGCAGGTCCTCCGCGTTGGCCTCGACGAATTCGAGATTGTCCGCATAGCCCTTCTTCACCGCACGCTCGGAACCCACACCGAGCATGGAGCCGTTGATGTCGAGCACGGTGCCGCTGGCCTGGCGATCGGAAGCCGCGACGATGCGGAAGGCGATGTCGCCGGTGCCACCCGCCACATCGAGAAACCGGAAACCAGGCCGGCGCGGCGGGTTGAGGTGCGCCACCATCGCATCCTTCCAGACACGGTGAAGACCGCCGGACATCACATCGTTCATGATGTCATAGCGCTTGGCGACCTTGTGAAAAACGTCATTGACCAGGGGCTGCTTCTCGCCGTCATCGACGGTGCGGAAGCCGTAGGAGGTTTGCATTCCGCCCGTGGCGGAGACGCGCTGATCAGACATGTCCGGTTCCTGTGTTTCATTCCGGGTTCGTTGCCGGCTTTGTTATGAGCATTAGCTCCTTGCGGATCCGTGCGACCATAGCGGATCGGAGCCCGGCATGCCATCGAAGCGGCAACGGACTTGCTGCGGCATAGCGCGCGACTTATAGGGCAGTCTATCGAGGAACGCCACGGCAGAAGGCATGGTGCATTCGATGCACGGGCCTATGCGATTGAAGCCGGGACGGTGCAGGCATAGATGGAGGCCGCCTGACCCGGTTGCGGCTGACGACTGACAACGTTGCCGGCCGCTGAACGACCTGCCCCGCAAGGAGACGGATTTGCCCGAACTGCCCGAAGTCGAAACCGTGCGCCGAGGATTGCAGCCGGTCATGGAAGGCGCGCTGATTGTCCGCCTCGAACAGCGCCGCGCCGACCTCAGGTTTCCGTTTCCGCCGGACTTCGCCGCGCGCCTGACCGGCCGGCGCATCACAGCCATGGGCCGGCGGGCAAAATACCTGCTCGCCGATCTCGACGACGGCATGGTGCTCGTCTGCCATCTGGGCATGTCCGGCTCGTTCCGGATCGAACCCGATGGCGAGGAGGCGCTGAGCCCGGGCGTATTTCATCACCCACGCTCCAAGGATGACCGCCATGACCACGTGGTGTTTCATCTCGATGGTCCGGCCGGACGGGCACGCGTGATCTACAACGACCCGCGCCGCTTCGGATATATGGACCTGCTGCCGCGCGACGCGTTGGCCGAACATCCGTGGTTCAGAGGCCTCGGCATCGAGCCGACGGGCAACAGCCTCGATGCGGACGAACTTGCGCGAAGACTTGCGGGCAAGACCGCACCGCTCAAGGCGGCGCTGCTCGATCAGCGGATCATCGCCGGGCTTGGCAACATTTATGTCTGCGAGGCGATGTGGCGCGCGCGGCTGTCGCCGCTCAAGCCGGCCGGACGGCTGGTGACGAAATCCGGCCAACCGCGCGTCTCGCTCCAGCGGCTGGCAGTGGATGTGCGTGCGGTCATCAGCGAGGCGATCGCGGCAGGCGGATCCTCGCTGCGCGATCATATTCAGACAGACGGGACTCTTGGATATTTCCAGCACGGTTTTTCGGTCTATGACCGCGAGGGAAAGACTTGCCCGCGGCCGGGCTGTGGCGATACGGTTCGCCGGGTTGTGCAAAGCGGGCGCTCGACCTTCCTGTGTCCGCGTTGCCAGAAAGAATGAGCCCTTTCGGGGCGCCTCGACGGGACGTCCCGGAGGCATACAAGGAGACTGTGAATGGCGCTCAAGACGCTGAAGACCGAAACCCGCGGCCGTGTGGCCATCGTCACGCTCAACCGGCCGGACGCGCTCAATGCGCTCAATTCCGAGCTTCTGGGCGAGCTGCGCGACACGCTGGCCAAATTCGGCGCTGACGACAAGATCGGCGCGATCGTACTGACCGGGTCGGACAAGGCCTTCGCGGCCGGCGCCGACATCAAGGAAATGCAGCCGCTCGATTATGTCGGCGCCTATCTCGACGATTTCTTCGAAGGCTGGAGCGCAGTCGCCAACACGCGCAAGCCGGTGATCGCTGCGGTGTCGGGCTATGCGCTGGGCGGTGGCTGCGAACTGGCCATGATGTGCGACTTCATCATCGCATCGGAAACCGCCAAGTTCGGACAGCCCGAAATCACGCTTGGCGTCATCCCCGGGATGGGCGGAACGCAGCGGCTGGCCCGCGCGGTGGGCAAGGCCAAGGCCATGGATCTGTGCCTGACCGGCCGCTTCATGGATGCCGATGAAGCCGAACGCTCTGGGCTGGTGGCGCGGGTTGTCCCTGCGGACGAATTGATGGCGACCACCCTGAAGGCGGCGGAGAAGATCGCCGGGTTCTCGCTGCCGGTTGCGATGATGGTGAAGGAATCGGTCAACCGGAGCGACGAGTTGACGCTTGCCGAGGGGCTGAGGTTCGAACGGCGGCTGTTTCATTCACTGTTTGCGACCGAAGACCAGAAGGAGGGCATGGGCGCCTTTGTCGAGAAGCGCAAGGCGCAGTTCAAACACCGCTGAGCCGAAGCGGCCGGACGCAGCCCAAAAGGCGGCGAAAGCAGCACGGAACGCGGATTTTCGCGTTGACGACAGCCCGGATACCGGCTATAGGCCCGCCATCGAATGGCAGCTTCCGGGCTTGCCGTGGTTTTTCCGCTTTCCGGACATTGAGGCGCGAAGCTCCGCTGAGGGGCGCCGCTTTTGCCGGGCCTGCGTTTTTGACAAGTGAGAGGCATTCATGGCCAATACAACTTCGGCGAAGAAAGCGACCCGCAAGATCGCTCGCCGCACCGCAATCAACAAAGACCGCCGCTCGCGGGTTCGCGGCTTCATTCGCAAGGTCGAGGAAGCTATCAGCTCCGGCGACAAGGATGCTGCCGCGGCTGCCCTGAAGGCAGCACAGCCTGAACTGATGCGCGCCGCCGGCAAGGGCGTGGTGCACTCCAACACGGCGTCGCGGAAGATTTCGCGGCTTTCCAACCGGGTCAAGGCGATCTCCGCTTAACCGGCATACAAACTATTTCGTCGACTAAAGGCCCGGCTTGTCCGGGCCTTTTGCGTATTCGGTCAATGGCTTGCCAAAACCGGCAGGAAGAATTGTCACGGCTCCGTCACAGTCGCATCGAAAATTATTTTCTTTCAATGCCTTACGGGAGGTAGCCTTGGAGCGACCGAAGCAGGAAGCCGGTTTGGGGCGGACTCCTGTCAAGCCCCCAAATTTTGTATGCAGGGCTTATTAGAAGGTGCAGAAAATCCCGAAGCCACGAAAAAGCAATGAATCCAATCCCCTGTTCCGGGGAGCGCGCGGCGACCCGTTTTCAGCTTTTTGAGTCAAGCCCGAATGTATGAATTATTCGTAAATAAGCTGCTTGATCTGGGTGTCTCATCCTGCCTAAATAAGCCCAACAGAGAGCGCGGAGCCGGGGGGTTCCAAGAGGGTTTTATCGCGTTTGTGATGGACTTTTACCCGCTCCCTGTTGCCCGGCGATCCTGCCAGGCCAGCTCAATTTAATCTCCTCCGAGTGTGTCGGCAATAGCGTTGCCGGGCAAGGGAGATTTGACCGTCGAATCCCGGCAGGGGCGGCGGAACGGGGAAGCTATGTCCTGCGGACGGTACGAGGCCGTGCCGCAGGCGGAAAAGGAGACGAACCGGCGGGGGACGACCGCCAGAAGACAAAAATTAAGATCTTAAAGGGATCGGATCTTGTCCGGCCCCCAAGAATAGCCGGAATGACTCCGGTTAAATGCGGCAACAGGGAATACGGCGGCGATGCAAGCACAGATACAGGCAGCGGGACGGTGGGGTAAGACGACAACCGGAGTTCGGCCGCAAAGTGGCGATGTTTGCCCGACGACTGACAAGGGGGCGGACATGAGCATGAGCAATGAGGTTTTCGACCGTGTCATGACACGGTTGAAAGCGCAGGTCGGACAGGAAGTCTTTACAAGCTGGTTCGGGCGACTGAAGCTGCAATCGGCCTCAAAGAGCGTGGTGCGGCTGTCGGTTCCGACCGCCTTTCTGAAATCGTGGATCAACACCAAGTACCTCGACCAGATCAGCGCCATCTACCAGGAAGAGGAGCCGGGGCTTCTCAAGGTCGAAATCATGGTGCGCACTGCAACCCGCGCCACCCCGCAGGCCGGAGTTCCGGACGCGGCAGGCCAGAGCGTTGCGGAGCCTTCGCCGGCTTCGCCGTCAGGCAGCCGCAAGGACAGCCATCTGACGCTCAAGGGCGCAGGCGCCGGAGCCAAGTTCGGATCGGCGCAGCGCGGTCCGCAGGCGGCCAACGCCGTGATCGGCTCGCCGCTCGATCCACAATGCACCTTCGACAGCTATGTGGAAGGCTCATCCAACCGGGTGGCGCTGGCGGCGGCAAGGACCATCGCCGAGGCGGGCACGGGGTCCGTGCGGTTCAATCCGCTGTTCATTCATTCCAATGTCGGCCTCGGCAAGACCCACCTGCTGCAGGCGATCGCTGCAGCTGCAAGCACCCATGCCCGCAATCCCAGGGTCGTCTATCTGACGGCGGAATACTTCATGTGGCGCTTTGCCACCGCCATTCGCGACAATGATGCGCTGTCCTTCAAGGAATCGCTGCGCAACATCGACCTTCTGGTCATCGACGACATGCAATTCCTGCAGGGCAAGTCGATCCAGCACGAATTCTGCCATCTGCTCAACATGCTGCTCGATTCCGCGCGCCAGGTTGTGGTGGCCGCCGACCGTGCGCCATGGGAGCTTGAATCGCTTGATCCGCGGGTCCGCTCGCGGCTTCAGGGCGGGGTGGCGATCGAGATCGAGGCCCCGGACTACGAGATGCGACTGGAAATGCTGCGCAGACGGCTTGCAACCGCGCAGACGGAGGACGCCACGCTCGACATCGACGAAAGCATTCTCGCCCATGTCGCCCAGAACATCACCTCAAGCGGGCGGGAGCTTGAAGGCGCCTTCAACCAGCTGCTGTTCCGGCGCAGCTTCGAGCCCAACCTCACGATCGAGCGGGTTGACCAGCTGCTTGGTCACCTGGTCAATGCGGGCGAGCCCAAGCGGGTGCGTATCGAGGACATTCAGCGGGTGGTTTCGCGCCACTACAACGTAACGCGGCAGGAACTGGTGTCGGACCGGCGGACGCGGGTGATCGTCAAGCCACGGCAGATCGCCATGTATCTGGCCAAGACCATGACCCCGCGCTCATTCCCGGAAATCGGCCGACGTTTCGGCGGTCGAGATCATACGACTGTGCTGCATGCCGTTCGAAAGATAGAAGAACTGATCAATTCGGACACCAAGCTCGGTCACGAGGTCGAATTGCTCAAGAGGCTGATCGTCGAATAATCCGCGACGGAGGGCGATTATCCCCAGAATCCCGGCCCGGGCGGCAACACCCGGGCCGGTTTTAGTTGCATTGACGTCCCATTATCTGCCATTTTGCCGGCCCGGGCCGGGCGAAAGTTTGCCATTCGACAGGGGACCGCCCAACCCGCCTTTCCGAGGCTCAAGCCTTACACGACCGAATTCGAACGGCCAGCGCGCCCCACGCGCCGGCCCCCAAGCCAAGCGGTAGCCAGATCATGCGTGTCACCCTCGAGCGTTCCAACCTCCTGAAATCGCTGAACCATGTGCATCGCGTGGTTGAGCGCCGCAACACCATTCCGATCCTGTCGAACGTGCTGCTCAAGGCCGAGGGCGCAACGCTTGATATGAAGGCGACCGATCTGGACCTCGAAATCACGGAAGCCACGCCTGCAATGGTGGAACAGGCCGGTTCGACCACCGTGCCCGCCCACCTGCTCTACGACATCGTCCGCAAGCTCTCCGACGGCTCGGAAGTGCTGCTGGCGACCGATCCCGACGGCGCGACAATGACGGTGGCCTCCGGCCGCTCGAAGTTTTCGCTGCAGTGCCTTCCGGAATCGGATTTCCCGGATCTGACCGCAGGCGCGTTTACCCACACATTCCGGATGCCGGCGACCCAGCTCAAGATGCTGATCGACCGGACCCAATTTGCCATCTCCACGGAGGAGACGCGCTACTACCTCAACGGCATCTTCGTTCACACCATCGAGAATGAAGGCGCCCTGAAGCTGCGCGCCGTGGCCACGGACGGCCACCGGCTGGCACGCGCCGATGTGGACGCGCCTTCAGGCTCCGAAGGCATGCCGGGCATCATCATTCCGCGCAAGACGGTCGGCGAATTGCAGAAGCTGGTCGACAATCCCGATGTGAGCGTGACGGCCGAGGTTTCCGACGCCAAGATCCGCTTCACCATCGGCTCGGTGGTGATGACCTCGAAGCTGATCGACGGAACCTTCCCGGATTACCAGCGGGTGATCCCGACCGGGAACGACAAGGAGCTCACCGTCGACTGCCACACCTTTGCGCAGGCGGTCGACCGGGTATCCACGATCTCCTCGGAGCGCGGACGCGCAGTCAAGCTTGCGATTGCCGAAGGCCAGTTGACGCTGACCGTGAACAACCCGGATTCGGGCAGCGCGACCGAGGAACTGGCCGTCGGATACGATCGTGATCCGCTGGAGATCGGCTTCAACGCGAAGTATCTTCTCGACATCACGAACCAGCTCTCGGGCACGGACGCAGTGTTCATGCTTGCCGATCCCGGCTCCCCGACACTCGTGCGCGACACGGCCGGCGATGACGCGCTTTACGTTCTCATGCCGATGCGCGTCTAGACGCGCGGCTTGCGGCGTTTGATTTTCAGCCCAGAACCGAAGGGGCGGTTTTTGGGCCGTTCCGGGCCCGCCGGCTTCAAGGCAGCCAAGGATTCCGGCCGTTTCCTTCAACTCCAGGGATCACCCTGACATGTCCGCGAAGGTTCACATCGAGCGCCTCAAGCTGACGGGCTTTCGCAATTACGCCAGCCAGTCGCTCACGCTCGATGAACGCCACGTGGTGCTGGTCGGCGACAATGGTGCGGGCAAGACCAATCTCATGGAAGCCGTGTCGCTGCTGACGCCAGGCCGTGGCATGCGCCGCGCGCCCTATGGCGACCTGATCAAGGCGGGATCGGATGCGGCTGCCGGGTTCGCAGTGTTCGCCAGCCTTCACGGCATGGCAGGTGCTGTCGACATCGGCACCGGTGTGGACGGCATCGAGGAAAGCGGGTCCCGCAAGATACGGATCAACGGTTCGCCCGTGCGCGCAGCCGATGATATGCTCGAGCACCTCCGGCTGTTGTGGCTGACACCCGCGATGGACGGGCTGTTTACCGGCCCGGGCGGCGACCGGCGCCGCTTTCTCGACCGCCTGGTACTTTCGGTCGACCCGGCCCATGGCAGCCGTGCGCTGAGTTACGAGCGGGCAATGCGCAGCCGCAACCGCCTGCTTTCCGAGCGACGGCCGGATCCCGCCTGGCTCGACGGGCTGGAGGCCCAGATGAGCGAACTCGGCATTGCCATGGCGTTGGCACGCAACGAGGTGGTGAAGCTTCTGTCGACGCTGATCGATGACGGTCAGACCCGCAGTCCCTTTCCCGCGGCAGATCTGCGGCTCGAGGGATTTCTCGACGAGGATGCCCTCCCCTCGGCGAGCGAGATGGAAAGCACCTTCTCGGAGATGATGCGGCAGGGCAGGGCACGCGATGCCGCGGCGGGGCGAACACTGTCGGGCCCGCACCGGATGGACCTGGTGGTGCATCACCGGGCGAAGGCGATGCCGGCGGCGTTGTCCTCGACCGGGGAACAGAAGGCGCTGCTGATCGGCATCGTTCTCGGACATGCGCAGCTTGTGCGGCGGCTGACGGGCCACGCGCCGGTGCTGCTGCTCGATGAGGTGGCAGCGCATCTGGACGAGGGGCGGCGAGCCGCGCTGTTCGATCTGATCGAGACGCTGGACTGCCAGGCCTTCATGACCGGGACCGATGCGGCCATGTTCGAGAGCTTGGGTTCGCGGGGCCAGATGTTCCATGTGCAGGACGGCCGGGCAACCGCGCGCCCATGACCGGCAGCAAACCATGATGTGTTTCCATCGTTCAGGCTGAACGGTAACGTGGTTCGGACAATCCCGCAGACCAGCGCAGAAGGGTGGACGACGCGATGGACGACAGTCAGCTCAATCCCGATGAGATTGCCCGATATGCGCGCCATATCGTGCTTGCCGAGATCGGCGGGGCCGGGCAGCAGAAACTCAAGGCGGCGCGTGTTCTGGTGCTCGGCGCGGGCGGCCTTGGCTCCCCGGTGCTGAGCTATCTGGCTGCCGCCGGGGTCGGAACGCTGGGCGTGGTCGATAACGACGTCGTTTCACTATCCAACCTGCAGCGCCAGATCCTGCATGACACGGGCCATGTCGACATGGCAAAGACCGACAGCGCTGCGCGTTCGATCCGGCGGCTCAATCCGCATGTGCGCGTCGTCACGCATCCCGTCCGGCTGACATCCGACAATGCGGTCGACATCATCACCGCCTATGACATGGTGGTGGATGGTTCGGACAGTTTCGAAACCCGTTATCTGCTGGCCGACAGCTGCGAGGCGCTGGAGATTCCGCTGGTGACCGCGGCCGTCGGACGGTTCGACGGCTCGGTCACAGTGGTCGCGCCTCACTTAAGTGATGCGGCCGGGCAGCCCTGCCCCCGGTTCCGCGACCTGTTTCCGGAACCGCCGCCGCCGGGCATGGTGCCCGCATGCGCCGAAGCCGGGGTGGTGGGAGCGCTGACCGGAGTGATCGGCACGCTTCAGGCGATGGAGGTGATCAAGCTGATTACCGGCGCAGGCGAGCCGCTGGTCGGCAGGCTTCTGCTCTATGACGGGCTGGCGGCGAGCTTTCGGACCATTCGCTACAAGCGCAAGGACTGAGGCAGAAAGCTTGAGGACGCATGAACCAAGGCGCGCGCTGCCGGCTCAGTCCCTGAGCGGCAGAACCCTGTCGGGCGGACGATGACCGTCGAAGAAGGTGCGGATGTTGATGATCACCTTGTCGCCCATGTCGATGCGGCCTTCGATGGTGGCCGAACCCATGTGCGGCAGGAGCACCACCTTGTTTTCTGTCGCCAGCTTGACCAGCCGCTTGTCGACGGCAGGCTCGTGTTCGAAGACGTCCAGACCTGCGCCCGACAGACGGCCGTCACGCAGGGCCTTGATCAGCGCGTCCTCGTCGATGATGCCGCCCCGGGCGGTGTTGACGATGTAGGCGCCGGGCTTCATCAGCTCCAGCCTGCGGGCCGAGAGCAAATGAAACGTCGCCGGTGTCGACGGGCAGTTGACCGAGACGATATCGACCCGGGCAAGCATCTGGTCGAGGCTTTCCCAGTAGGTCGCCTCGAGGTGATCCTCGGTGTTGGGATCCACGCGCCGCCGATTGTGGTAATGAATGGACAGGCCGAAAGCCTTGGCCCGGCGCGCGACGGCCGTGCCGATCCGCCCCATGCCGACAATTCCGAGCCGCTTTCCACCCAGGCGGTTACCAAGCATCCAGGTTGGCGACCAGCCGTTCCAGCTCCCGCCGTTGCCGACAAGCACATTGGCACCCTCCGTCAACCGCCGCGGGACGGCCAGCATCAGGGCCATTGTCATGTCCGCGGTATCTTCGGACAGTACGTTGGGCGTGTTGGTGACGGTGATGCCCTTCTTCTGCGCCGCATCGACGTCGATGTTGTCGACACCGTTTCCGAAGTTGGCGATCAGCTTCAACTGCGGCCCGGCCTGCTCGATCAAGGCGGAATCAATCCTGTCGGTCACCGTGGGGACGAGAACGTCGACAGATCGCATCGCAGACACAAGCTCAGGCTGGGTGCGGGCTTCGTCGGTGACGTTGAGTTCCGCGTCGAAGAGTTCCCGCATCCGCGTTTCCACCGCGTCGGGGAGACGGCGGGTGATGTAGACCTTCGGCTTTTTTCGATTTGGCATGATTGGCAGGTCCAGCGTTGAGAGCTCTTTAACCAAACTCGGCGACAATGTTGCTTGCGTACCGCTTTTTCTAACAGACCCTCCGGGGATGACAATCCGACCAACCCGGATTGCAGGCGAAAAAGCATGTCGTTCGATGCGCTTTGCCAAGGCGGCACGAACGGCGAGGGCGCGAAAAGCCCGGCCGGCACCGCATGACGCGGCTGGCGGCGAGGCCTCAGAAACACGGCGGCGCCGGATCCGGCGCGCCAACAAAAAAGGTGTGAGTCATGCGTCGCCTTTCCCTTCTCGTTGCCAGTTGCCTGGTGATGGCAGCCGCCACGGTTTCCCCTCTCATTATGCCCGGATTAGATGCTGCGAGCGCGCAAACCGCCGGCAAGGGGCCGAGCGGATTGCCGCTGCCACGTTTCGTGAGCCTGAAGGCCACGCGGGTCAACCTGCGGATCGGTCCGGGGCGGGATTACGCCGTCGCCTGGCTCTACACGCGGCCGGGCGTTCCGATGGAAGTGATCCAGGAATACGACAACTGGCGGCGTGTGCGCGATGCCGAGGGGACGGAGGGCTGGGTCTACCAGTCACTGCTGTCGGGCGAGCGCACGGCCATGGCCGCGCCGTGGAAGAGTGCCGTCGGCGATGACCAGTTCATCGACATGCACCGCGAAGCCCGGTCCAATGCACGCATCGTTGCCCGCCTCGAGCCGGGTGTGGTCGTGGAGATCAAGGCCTGTGACGGAGACTGGTGCGAGGCCAAGGCAGAGGGTGTCGAGGGATTCCTGGCACAGAACGAGATCTGGGGCGCCTATCCGGGCGAGGCCTTCAAGTAGCCGCAGGCCAGAGCGTTCCGCAGGCTGAGGCGCTTCTTTTCGACAGTTTCGTCGATCCGGACAGACCCCGAAGGTCTGCCCGGATCGATTGCGTTCAGACGATACGCACCGCGCCCTTTGCCGCAGAGCTGGTCATGGCCGCATAGGCCTTGAGCGCCGTGGTGATCTTGCGCTTGCGCTTTTCGGTCGGCTTCCATGCATCGGCGCCGCGGGCTTCCATCGCGGCGCGGCGCTCAGCCAGCACACTGTCGGGGAGGTCCACCTTCATGACCCGGTTCGGAATGTCGATGACGATCGTGTCGCCCTCTTCCACCAGACCAATGGCGCCACCCTCCGCCGCTTCGGGCGAGATGTGACCGATGGACAGGCCGGACGAGCCGCCCGAGAAGCGGCCGTCGGTGATCAAGGCGCAGTCCTTGCCCAGGCCCTTGGATTTCAGGTAGCTGGTCGGGTAGAGCATCTCCTGCATGCCGGGGCCGCCGCGCGGCCCCTCGTAGCGGATCAGGACGACCTGACCCGGCTTGACCTTGCCGGTGAGGATTGCCGAGACGGCCGAATCCTGGCTTTCGAAAATGCGCGCAGGGCCGCTGAACTTCAGGATGGATTCATCGACGCCCGCGGTTTTGACGATGCAACCGTCCAGCGCGATGTTGCCGAACAGCACGGCCAGTCCGCCATCCTGCGAATAGGCGTGCTCCCGTGAGCGGATGACGCCGGACTTGCGGTCGAGATCAACGCCTTCCTCGTAACGGCGCTCCTGGGAGAAGGCGGTCTGTGTCGGAACCCCGCCCGGCGCCGCGGAATAGAACTTGTGCACGGCTTCCGAATTGGTCTGGGCGATGTCCCAGCGCGCCAGCGCTTCCTTCATGGTGGCAGCATGGATGGTGGGCAGCGAGCTGTCGATCAGCCCGGCGCGGTCCAATTCGCCAAGAATTCCGAAGATGCCGCCTGCGCGGTGCACGTCTTCCATATGAATGTTCTCGACCGCGGGCGCCACCTTGCACAGCACCGGAACCTTGCGGGACAGCCGGTCGATATCATCCATGGTGAAGCCGACCTCTCCCTCATGGGACGCTGCGAGCAGATGCAGCACCGTGTTGGTGGAGCCGCCCATGGAAATATCCAGCGTCATGGCGTTCTCGAAGGCGGCAAAGCTGGCGATTGAGCGCGGAAGCGCGGTTTCGTCATCCTGCTCATAGTAGCGCCTGGCCAGATCGACGATCAGATGCCCGGCCTCGACGAACAGGCGCTCGCGGTCCTTGTGGGTGGCGAGCGTCGAGCCGTTGCCCGGCAGCGCCAGACCAAGGGCTTCGGTCAGGCAGTTCATGGAATTGGCCGTGAACATGCCCGAGCATGAACCGCAGGTCGGGCAGGCGTTCTGCTCCATGGTCATGACATCGGCATCGGACGCGCTGTCGTCGGCGGCAAGAACCATCGCGTCGACGAGGTCGACGGATTTGGCGACGCCGTTTTCAAACACCACCTTGCCCGCCTCCATCGGCCCACCGGAGACGAACACCACCGGAATGTTCAGCCGCATGGCGGCATTGAGCATGCCAGGGGTGATCTTGTCGCAATTGGAGATGCAGACCATGGCGTCGGCGCAATGGCCGTTGACCATGTACTCGACACTGTCGGCGATGACTTCGCGCGAGGGCAGCGAGTAGAGCATGCCGTCATGGCCCATGGCGATGCCGTCATCGACCGCTATGGTGTTGAACTCCTTGGCGATGCCACCCGCCTTCTCGATCTCGCGGGCGACAAGCTGGCCCAGATCCTTCAGGTGCACATGGCCGGGGACGAACTGGGTGAAGGAATTGACCACCGCGATGATCGGCTTGCCGAAATCTCCGTCCTTCATTCCGGTGGCGCGCCACAGGCTGCGCGCGCCTGCCATGTTGCGGCCATGGGTGGAGGTTCTCGAACGATAGGGCGGCATGCAACTCTCCTCTTGAGCTCCCGAAACAAAACCGTCAGGCGCGCATTCAGCCGCGCCTGACGGTGTAACAAAGCTCTTAGCGGGAAAACGCCTGCATTTCCAGAGCGCTCGGTCTGGCAGGCGCAATGGAAGCACCCCAGGCAGCTCCGGTTGTCCCCGAAAGGCAGCCCACTCCGGAATAAACGCACAGAGCGCGACGGCCCGTGCCCGCGTCGACCTGGAACTCGGAGCCCTTGATAGGCGAGCTACGGAGCGACGCATGTTTGCTGTCCCGGTGTCATTCATGGTTCACACTGGAATGGCAATGGCTGCCCGGGGATATGTTTCCCCTCCAAACGAACAGGGGGTCATTGTGGCTGTTACAACTCTTCAATTTTCTCGTCGAAACATTTTGAAATCAGGTGCCGTCGTCGGCTTGTCGGCCATTTCGCCGTTTCTCACGTTCCGCTCCGGCGCCGCAGCACAGGGCGAACTGCAGATGGCGCCCGCAACACCCAATCCGAACGGAGCCTTCGAGCGGCTGTTTCTGCTGAAAGGCGACCCGTTCTCCGGACCGATCAGCACAATCATCACGGACGAAGGAAATCCTGTGCCGGAATCGTCCCTGCAAGCGGGCGAGCGCCGGGTGCTGCGGCTGATGCATTTCAACGACCTGCACAACCACCTCACCGATACCCACGGGAAAAAGGGCGACACCCATCGGCTGTCTCAGATGGTCAAGAAGGTTCGCGAAGCCAGGACCGCAGCCGCGGACAACGAAGCCGTACTTTTCATATCCGGCGGCGATGACCACACCGGCTCGGTCTTCGATGAACTGCTCGGCTGGTCGCCGGAAGGCTTCGTCGCCGATCCGGCCTATCGCAGCTACTCGGCTGCGGGCGTCGACATTGCCGTGCTCGGCAACCATGAATTTGATCGCGGCTGTGAGATCCTGAAGGCCGGCATCGACGCGGATGCGAAGTTTCCGGTGCTGTCAGCGAATGTCCGTGGCTCGAAGTTCATGGCCATGAACGAGGATTATGCCTGTGCGGCAATCGCGGAAGTCAAGGGCATGCGCATCGGCTTTATCGGCCTGACGACCGCGGTCGATACGCGCGTGGGCCAGCCTTCGGATCCGGATCTGGCAGTCACCAGCCCGGTTGAGGCGGTCCGCAACGTGCTGCCGGCGGTGGCCTCGATTTCCGACGTTGTCGTCATTCTGTCGCATTGCGGCTACGGCTCAGGCAGCCACATGAGCGGCAAGGCCGCAACCAACCGGATGATCGGCGAAGGCGACTTCGACATCGCCGCAGCGGCAGGCCCGCTCACTGACAAACCGATCGTGCTGATCGGCGGTCACTCGCATACCCGCCTCAACCTCGAAGGTATTGATCCGGACAATGTGATCGAGGGCGTGCTTCTGACACAGGCGGAAGCCAATGGCTCGCATCTCGGGGAAATCGCCATGTCGATCGCCGCCGACACCGGCCGAAAGGCCTGGTTCTCTTCGGTCAGCCTGCATCCGGTGAAATCCCGAGACGACCGGGTGGCTGCCGACGATCCGAAATATGCAGACCTGGAGCACGACGGCGACTTTGACGCGAACTTCGAGGCAGAGCATATCGCACCGCTGCTCGCAGCGCTTGACGAAAAGCTCTCCGAAGTCATTGGCACCGTGGAAGAGGACAAACTGATCTCGACCGAACGCACAATCGCCGACCGCTACATCCGGGAATGCGCCATAGCAAATTTCATGAACGATGCACTGGTCGAGCGCTCATCGACCTTCGCCAATGGCAGGATCGACATTGCCATGTTCAATGCCACGGGACTGTCCGCCGGCGTCAGCGAAGGACCGCTGAGTTTCAAGCAGTGGTTCGACGTCATGCCCTATGCGGACAATGTTCATGTCGCGACCATGACCGGGGCGGAAATCCAGGACATGCTCGACAACAACGCCAAGCGTATCCTGCGTCCAGAGGAACTCGCGGACAGCGACATCAAGCTCGAAAGCTTCGTTTCGCGCGGCTTCCTGCATTTCTCCAAGGGCATACGCTACCGGACCGAGTACGGCAGTTCGGCGGCGGAAGCGCGCGCGGTCGACGTGGAAGTGAAGGGCCGGCCGCTGGCCGAGCAGATGGACGAGAGCTTCACCGTCGCCTTCAACACCTACATCTCGCTCGGCGGGTTCGGCGAGGCCTGGAACGGAAAGCCGATAGGCGGCGGTGTCGCCGGCGACATTCCGAGCATGGATCTGCGCAAGCTGGACTATCTGCACACCGGACTGGTCTATCGCAACGAGATCATCGCCTTTATCCGCGATTCCGGGGTGATTTCGCCGGAAACCGGCGCCGTGCTGGATGGACGGCTGCAGACAGCGAACGCCTGATCACAAGGTTCACGGGCCGATCGCATCCGATCGGCCCGTCACCGGACGACAGAACACCAGAGCAGAGCCACGCAGCCAGCGGCCTGCACAGGAAAGACAGGGCCGTTGACCGGCTCTTTAGGCGACGGTGATTGTCAGCGCTTCGGACGGACCCGTATCACCACGTCGACATGGGTGATTTCCATGCCTTCGGGGGCTTCTGGCAGATCTGAAATCGAGATGTTGCCGAGCGGGATGTCGAGCACGTCGTTGGACCCGTCGACCACGAAATGGTGGTGATCGGAGACGTTGGTGTCGAAATAGGTCTTGGCGGTCTCCAGCGACAGAACCCTGAGCATGCCGGCTTCCGTGAACTGGTGCAGGGTATTGTAGACGGTGGCCAGCGAGCACGGCACGCCGACACTCACGGCTTCCTCATGCAGGTCCTCGGCGGTGAGATGACGATCGCCCTTGGCAAACAAGAGATCCGCAAGCGCAACGCGCTGCCTGGTCGGGCGAAGGCCCGCATCGCGCAAGCGCAGGGCCGATTCGCGTGCGGAGTTTTTGTGTCTCGTCGCGGAATGCATTGTCGAAACTGTCCAGACGTTCGATTTCCTTGATCCTGATATAACTTTTGTGGGCATTGCTTTCAATAGAGCGGCAGCGCCTGTGACTTTCCGTAGCGTCGCCTCTTTCGTTCACAGGCTGCATCCGGTATTCGACATGGCTCGCGAGGCCGGTTTCACCGGACGCCGCTGGTATGTTAGCGTGAATTGATAATTCGGCTGGCATTGGGATCGATGACAAGGGCCGCACGGAGAGACGGCGAACCGGGAGACGCATTTTACATGGTCGACAGGCAATCAAGCTTCACCTACGACGAAATCATCAAATGTGCAGAGGGCGAATTGTTCGGCCCGGGAAACGCGCAATTGCCGCTGCCGCCGATGCTGATGGTGCACCGGATCACCGACATCTCGGAAACCGGCGGCGAATTCGACAAGGGCTACCTGCGGGCCGAGTTCGACATCACCCCTGACCTCTGGTTCTTTCCGTGCCACTTCAAGGGCAACCCGGTGATGCCCGGCTGCCTGGGACTGGACGGAATGTGGCAGTTGACCGGGTTCTACCTGGGCTGGCTGGGCGAACAGGGCCGCGGCATGGCGCTTTCGACCGGCGAGGTGAAGTTCAAGGGCATGGTAACCCCGGACGTCAAGCTGCTCGAGTACGGGATCGATTTCAAGCGCGTGATGCGCGGCCGGCTGGTGCTCGGCATCGCAAACGGCTGGCTCAAGGCGGATGGCGAAACGATCTACAACGCCACGGATCTGCGCGTCGGCCTTGCTAAGGACAAAACCGCCTGACACATCCCGGCTGAACCCAGCAATCAGGACCCGCCACTCGAAAGGGCAATCACATGAGACGAGTCGTCGTCACGGGCATGGGGATCGTATCCTCCATCGGCAACAATGCGGCAGAGGTGACCGAATCGCTGCGCAACGCCAAATCCGGCATCAGCTTCAGCCAGGACTTCGCCGATCACGGCTTCCGCAGCCAGGTCTGGGGCTCGCCGTCACTCGATCCCACCGAATTGGTGGACCGGCGCGCCATGCGGTTCCTATCGCGTGGTGGTGCGTGGAACCATGTCGCCATGCAACAGGCGATCGAGGATGCCGGACTGGGAGAGGATGAAATCACCCACGAACGCACGGGCATCGTGATGGGGTCGGGCGGCCCGTCGACGCGGACACTGATCGATGCCGCGGACACGACCCGCAAGAATGGCAGCCCGAAGCGGATCGGCCCCTTCGCGGTTCCGAAATCGATGTCGTCGACGGCTTCGGCAACGCTTGCGACCTGGTTCAAGATCCACGGCGTGAACTACTCGATTTCTTCGGCCTGTTCGACCTCGGCACATTGCATCGGCAATGCCGCCGAGCTGATCCAGTGGGGCAAGCAGGACATGATGTTCGCCGGCGGACACGAGGATCTCGACTGGACCATGTCGAACCTGTTCGACGCGATGGGCGCGATGTCCTCGAAATATAACGAGGAGTCGCCGGAAACCGCATCACGCGCCTATGACACGAGCCGCGACGGTTTTGTCATCGCCGGCGGCGCGGGCGTGCTGGTGCTTGAGGAACTCGAGCATGCCAAGGCGCGCGGCGCCAAGATCTATGCCGAACTGACCGGTTATGGGGCGACCTCGGACGGCTACGACATGGTGGCGCCATCGGGCGAGGGCGCGGTGCGCTGCATGCGCCAGGCGCTGGCGACGGTCGAAGGTCAGGTCGATTACATCAACACACACGGCACCTCGACGCCGGTGGGCGATTCTAAGGAGATCGGCGCGATCCGCGAGATCTTCGGTCAGGACATGCCGCATATCCAGTCGACAAAATCACTGACCGGGCATTCGCTGGGCGCCGCCGGCGCACAGGAAGCGATCTACTCGCTCCTGATGATGAAGAACGGCTTTATCGGAGAGAGCGCCCACATCACCGATCTCGATCCGGAATTCGACAGTGTTCCGATCGTTCGCGAGCGGATCGACGACGCCAGGATCGACACTGCGCTGTCGAACTCCTTCGGCTTTGGCGGCACCAACGCGACGCTGGTCTTCCAGCGGCATGATCGTTGAACGGGACCGGGGGGACAGACATGGAAGCGCTGATTAAGGGCAAACGCGGCCTGATCATGGGGGTCGCCAATGACCACTCGATCGCATGGGGGATCGCGAAGCAACTGGCAGATGCCGGGGCTGAACTGGCATTCACCTACCAAGGCGAAGGCTTTGGACGTCGGGTCAAACCGCTCGCTGAAAGCCTCGGCTCGAAGCTCGTGCTGCCCTGCGATGTCGAGGACATCGCAACCGTCGACGCGGTTTTCGATAGGCTGAAAGCCGAATGGGGCAAGATCGACTTTGTGGTGCATGCGATCGGCTTTTCCGACAAGAGCGAGCTCAAGGGCCGCTACGCCGATGTGACCACACGGGCGAATTTCTCGCGCACGATGGTGATTTCCGCCTATTCGTTCACGGAGGTGGCGCAGCGCGCAGCGCCCTTGATGAGTGACGGCGGCTCGATCCTGACGCTGACCTATGGCGGCTCGATGCGGGTCATGCCCAATTACAACGTGATGGGCGTGGCCAAGGCCGCACTTGAGGCAATGGTGCGCTATCTCGCCGCCGACTACGGCCAGGACGGCATCCGGGTCAACGCGATATCGGCAGGCCCGGTCCGTACGCTCGCGGGCGCCGGCATCGGCGATGCGCGCGCCATGTTCAACTTCCAGAAGAAGAACGCACCGCTCAGGCGCACCGTCGATATCGGGGACGTGGGCAAGTCGGCGCTCTACCTGCTGTCGGATCTCAGCTCGGGCGTGACCGGCGAGATCCACTATGTTGATTCAGGCTTCAACATCACCTCGATGCCGATCGTCTCGGAACTGAACAAGGCCGACGAGGGATAGCAGTCCCCTACCCGGCCTGGAAAAACAAAACCCCGGATCAGCTGATCCGGGGTTTTTCGTGTACCGACACTTCACGTTTCGCCGCGCAAATCAAAAAGGCTTGAGCGGATAGCTCTGGCCCTTCGCTTTGGCTCCGGGCGTTCGTCGCTGAAATCAGTCCACTGGACTGATTTCTCCGCTTGCGCGGATCGCTCCTCACTCCTCGAAAACAAGCCCGTCGGGGTCGGCGCCCAGTTCCTTGAGCGCGCCGTTGATGCTCTCGACCATCTCATCGGGGCCGCAGACGTAGAATTTCTCGGAAGTGCTGCCGACCAGACGCTGGAGCATCTGCTTGTCGATGCGGCCGTGTTCGAACCCGTCCTTGTCTTCCTGGCTCAGAACGTAGATTACCTCGAGGCCCGGCATGGCGTCGAATTCGTTCCGCAGGATAATGTCGGCCTCGCGCTTGTTGGCGAAGATCAGCCGGTGACCGGACAGCTCCCCACGGTCCCGCAGCACCCTGAGAATTGCGATGAAAGGCGTGACGCCGGCGCCGCCGGCGATGAAGGTGCCCTTGCCCTTGTATTCGATGGTGCCCCAGGGATCGCCGACGATAAAACTGTCGCCTTCCTTGAGCGTGCCGATCTGTTCGGTCAGCCCATCATGCTCGGGATAGATCTTGATGGTGAACTGAAGGTCATCCCAGTCCGGCAAGGCAGTGAAGGTGAAGGGGTGTCCCGCATCGCGCCAGCCCTCTCGGTCAATGCCCACCTCCGCTGCCTGTCCCGGCGTAAATTCGAAACCCTCAGGCTTCTCAAAGGTGAACTGGCGAACGTCGTGGGTGACCTTCTCGATCTTCGAAATGGCAAGCTTCTGGCCCATGTGAATGCTCCCTGTTTATGTGCAAGGCCAATGCTCAGGCGCGGGGATGGTTCCGGGTGCGACATTGTCGCGCCGAAAGGGCGCTCAAAGCCGCGTCCGACGATCACTCCCGCGCGATGCGCGGGCACGACAAAACGGTTGGAGCCTTGCTCCTAGGCCTTCCGGATTTCCTGCGCCGGATCGTCGAGATAATTGTCGACATCCTTGTCGACAACCTTGACGCCCGACAGATGCGCACACTGGAAGGCAAGAAACCGGACGGCAAGTTCATGGCGCAGCTCGAAGGATGCGTGGCGGCGGAAGTCTGCGAGTCCTTGACGCTCTTCCTCGCCCATATGATCGCTGTTGGCCACATTGCACGCGGCGACGGCCTCAAACCAGGCCTTCGACCCGACATCGTGTTTCTGCACCTCCTCGCCGGTGTCGCGGATGTCGTTGTGATCATCGATCGCATCCTCCGTCTCCTCGTCGGCACTGTCTGCATCCGCCGCACCTTTTCCGAGCTTCAACAGATCGGGATAGAAATGGCGCTCCTCTGCTTCCGCGTGTGAATCGAGAAGCGCCTTCAGACGCTCCCAGACAGCGCTCAATGCCTCGGTGTCGTTGGCGTCGATCTCTTCCAGGGCGGCGAACAGGCGGCGTTGTTCGGCGTGGTCGTCAAGAATGAGCTGAGTGATGTCCATGGTGTATCTCCTCGGGTGTACTGATGAATAGTCAGATCTGGCCTGTGGGAAATTTGAACCGCGCGTCCATATCAAACCCTCCGGTCGGCATCATTGACGCCCACGCATACGCTCCGAACAGAAACGGTTCGCCCGAACCGCTCACGGACAACCATGCAAGTTTTGCCTGAGATACGCGCCATCATCGATCCAAGAGCTCTCTTCCACACAAAATGGCCCTCTTTCCGTAATGATCCGAGGGCCATTTTGGTTCCATCAGCTTCAGGCCGTTATCTGCGCTGGCCTACAAACCAAGCGCATTGGCGACCGCTACAACGAGCCGGTCATGGATGTCCTTCCGGTCCGCCCCATCGGGATCTGTACAGATCGGATCCTCGCCTTCCTCGGCAAGCATTCCGGCGGCCTGCGGCTTGCAGACAGCCAGGAAGGTGAAATGGTTCGCGGGCCCGATCTCCAGATATTGAGGGGTGCCGAGACGGGTGACCAGATCATTGCCTTCCGGCGAAACATCCGCTGCTTCAAGCCGGTTCTCGTAACCGAGGTTGATCAGGGTGATGCGGGAACTCACGCCGACCCAGTGGAGGGGCGACGAGGAAGCCCCTGTGGCATCGGATCTCGCCGCCAACCAGCACTCCGTGGTTCAACCGAAACGGGCCCGCCAAACCTCGTGACGTGCCCGGTCGCGGGCATCATAGGCTTCCAATGCCGCGTTCGCGTCCGGAACGCCGGAACTCGCCTCGATCGGAAAGCCGGGCAGCGGCGCTCCACCGAGTGCCGCGAGCCGCAGCGTGTACCATGCCGTCACGGCGCCTTCGCGTGGGTTTTCGAAACGGGGGAACTCCGGGTCGGTACCAGCGCCGGTCGTCCACTCCTCCGGCAGGTCCGGAGCGACAACAAGCGGGCGTGCAAGGCCGACCATATCGAGCGTTCCGTCCTCAACCGCCCCCGCGGCCTGCCGGTAGGTCTTGAAGCCGCCGACGGCTGCCAGGGGCTTTCGTGTCAGTCCGCGAACCTTCCGGGCGAAATCGAGAAAATACGGCTCCCCCGGACGCCCCCCGCCCGAGGACCTGGCTCCCGGAAAATAAGTGCCACCGGAGATCTCGATCAGATCGGCGGACGTGTCATCCAGCATCGTGATCACCGCTGCGGCTTCCTGTTCGGAAAAACCGCCATCTATTCGATCTGTTGCATTGAGTTTTACGGCGACCGGGAAGGCGCCGCCCACCGCTGCGCGCACTGCATCTATCGTCTCGATCAGAAGCCGGGCCCTGTTGCCGAGGCTCCCGCCCCATTGATCGGAGCGGCGATTGAAGAGCGGTGACAGAAACTGCGACAGCAAGAATCCGTGCGCGGCGTGAACTTGGACACCAGTGAAGCCCAATGCCTTCGCCTGTTTGGCCGCCTTCGCGAACAGATCCGGCAATTGCTCGATATCGCCCGGCAACAGTTCCGCGCATTCGAGGCCGTCGAGTTCAAGCGAGGAAGGACCACGCGGCCTGCCAAGTGGCGCGTAGCTCAGCGCGCCGGCATGGCCGAGTTGAGCCCAGAGCCCGGCGCCGCTTGCAGTGCCCGCCCCGGTAAGGCGGGCGAACACTTCCGTGTCGGAGTCCGCGGCAACGACGAGGTTGCCCGGCTTCTCGAGCGCGTGCGGATCGCCTTGAACTTCACCGATGATGGACACGGCCGCCCCGCCATCCGCCCAGCGGCGGTAGAGCGCTATCTGCGCTTCCGAGGGGTTGCCCGCGCCGTCACCCAAGGAATCCGACATGGCAGACTTCAGAATGCGGTTCTTCAGCACCACCCCGCAGGGAAGCACCAGCGGCGCGCCTAAGTCATTCCCAAGTTTTGTCCATGTCGCGTCATCCGTCAAATGTGTCTTCCCGTGTCCGGATTTCAATTTCAGGCAAACCATCTGCGGGATCAAGACGCGACGGAAAAGAAGAACCCCGCAGGCTCGCACCTGCGGGGTTCAATAAAACAGAGAACTGTGTATCAGGCCATTCAGCCGGACTTATTCGCCGGTGATTTCCTGGCCGGTTTCCTGATCGACGACCTTCATCGACAGGCGCACCTTGCCGCGCTCATCGAAGCCCAGGAGCTTGACCCAGACCTTCTGGCCTTCCTTGACCACGTCGGAGGTCTTGGCGACACGTTCGCTCGCGAGCTGCGAGATGTGGACCAGACCGTCCTTGGGGCCGAAGAAGTTCACGAAGGCGCCGAAATCGGCAACCTTGACCACGGTGCCTTCATAGATCACGCCCACTTCAGGCTCGGCCACGATCGAGTGGATCCACTTCTTGGCGGCCTCGATCTCCTTGCCCGAGGACGAGGCGATCTTGATCGTGCCGTCATCGTCGATGTTGATCTTGGCGCCGGTCTTTTCGACGATCTCGCGGATGATCTTGCCGCCGGTGCCGATGACGTCCCGGATCTTGTCGACAGGGATGTTCATGACTTCGATGCGCGGAGCGAACTCGCCCAGCTGGCCACGGCTTTCCGACAGGGCGTTGCCCATTTCGCCGAGAATGTGCAGGCGGCCGCCCTTGGCCTGGCCAAGCGCGATCTGCATGATTTCCTCGGTGATGCCATCGATCTTGATGTCCATCTGCAGCGCGGTGATGCCGTCGGCGGTGCCTGCGACCTTGAAGTCCATGTCGCCCAGGTGATCCTCGTCACCGAGAATGTCGGAGAGAACGGCGAACTGCTCGCCTTCCTTGATCAGGCCCATGGCGATGCCGGCGACCGGCTTGGCGAGCGGCACGCCCGCATCCATCAGCGCCAGCGAGGTGCCGCAGACGGTGGCCATCGAGGACGAACCGTTGGATTCGGTGATCTCGGAGACGACGCGCAGCGTGTAGGGGAACTGCTCGGCGGACGGCATCATCGGGTGGATGGCGCGCCATGCGAGCTTGCCGTGGCCGATTTCGCGGCGGCCGGGCGAGCCGGTACGACCGGTCTCACCGACCGAATAGGGCGGGAAGTTGTAGTGCAGCATGAAGGTGGCCTTGTAGGTCCCCGTCAGGCTGTCGACATACTGCTCGTCCTCACCGGTGCCGAGCGTGGCAACGACGATGGCCTGGGTTTCCCCGCGGGTGAACAGCGCCGAGCCGTGGGTGCGGGGCAGAAGGCCGACTTCTGAAACGATCGGACGCACGGTTTCGAGATCGCGGCCGTCGATGCGGCTCTTGGTCTCGAGGATGGCGCCGCGCACGACCTTGGCCTGCAGCGACTTGAAGACGGCGCCGATGACTTCGGACGGATAGCGGGGCTCTTCACCCTCGGCCGGTGCGAAGTGCTCCTTGACCTTGTCCTTGACCGCGTCGATTGCGTTGTAGCGGGCGGCCTTGTCGGTGTTCTCATAGGCCTTGCGCAGGTCGCCTTCGCACATGGAAAGCATCTCGGCCTCGAGCTCCGAATGATCGGGGGCCTCGAATTCGCGCGGCTCCTTGGCGGCGGCTTCGGCAAGCTTGATGATCGCATCGATGACCGGCTGGAAGGCCTTGTGGCCGAACATCACGGCGCCGAGCATGACATCCTCGGCCAGTTCCTTGGCTTCGGATTCCACCATCAGCACGGCGTCCGAGGTGCCGGCGACGATGAGGTCGAGGGCGCTCTCGGGCATTTCGTCGACATGCGGGTTGAGCACATAGTCGCCGTTGATGTAGCCGACGCGGGCACCGGCGATCGGGCCCATGAAGGGGATGCCGGAGATGGTCAGCGCAGCGGAAGCCGCGACCATGGCGAGCACATCGGGATTGTTTTCCAGATCGTGCTGCAGAACGGTGATGATGATCTGGGTGTCGTTCTTGTAGCCGTCGGGGAAGAGCGGGCGGAGCGGGCGGTCGATCAGGCGCGAGGTCAGCGTCTCGGTTTCGCTCGGACGGCCTTCACGCTTGAAATAGCCGCCGGGGATCTTGCCGGCCGCGTAGGTCTTTTCCTGGTAGTTCACGGTCAGGGGAAAGAAGTCCTGGCCGGGCTTGGGCGATTTTGCCGAAACGACTGTGGCGAGCACGGTGGTCTCACCGTAGGAGGCGATGACGGCGCCATCGGCCTGACGGGCAACCTTGCCGGTTTCCAGGGTGAGCGGACGGCCGCCCCATTCAATCTCGACCTTGTGGGTATCGAACATGTCTTGTCCTTCGTATGCGGAGTACAGTGCCGGCCGCCTCAGGCAGCCGCGCGGTACGCACTCCGTTTGTTTTGGCACATCACGGGCAAGACAGCGGGAGGCTTTGTGGCTCTGACGATCCGCGCGATGCGCACGGCCAAAGCATCCGGCAATCCTGCCCCATGACGGGCTCTTGTGTGTGTCCGTGACCCATTTCCAGGTCCGGCGGACGGTTATGGCGCTTTGACCGGCTATGCCGGTTGGCGTGCGCCTCGACGCCGAAGCCCTGCATCAGGGCCTTGAATTGCGATCCGGCGGACAAGGCTTCCGCCCTGCCCGCCGGTTCAATGCTTAGCGGCGAATGCCCAGACGGGCGATCAGCTCTGCGTAGCGCTCGTGGTTCTTGCCCTTGACGTAATCAAGCAGCGAACGGCGCGTCGACACCATCTTCAACAGCCCGCGCCGTGAATGGTTGTCCTTCTTGTTGCCCTTGAAGTGTTCGGTCAGGTTGTTGATCCGTTCGGTCAGGATCGCAACCTGGACTTCCGGCGACCCGGTGTCGCCAGGCTTGGTGGCGTATTCTTCGATCAGCGCAGCCTTGCGCTCAGCAGTAATCGACATCGTCATATCCTTTCGTGTCGGATGGGAATGGCGCCCGCTGCCGGGATGTCGTCCAGCAGGGGCCTCGAAATGCAACACCGCCCGCCTTGAGGGCCAAGGCAGTGCAACGGCCGGGCTATAGGCCAAAATCACCCGAAATGAAAGGAAAATATGCTGCAGCGCCGGAAGCGGCTATTCGATGGGGGATTGGCAGGCGCCGGACGCAAACAGCAGACGAGCCTGGAAGATCAGCAGCCGCGCTTGACATAGGCGTCAGGCACAGCCTCCCGCCACGCGACCGAACCCGCATCTGCCTCGGTGAGATAGGGTCCGTCAGCGACACAGTAGAACCCGTTGCGAAAGCCTTCGACGCCGGTCGTATTCAGGATGCGCGAACCGGCCCCGCCGCCGACCATGATCCCGCCGAGATCATAAAGCGTTCCCGCGGCAGCAGAACGGTCCGTCGAACAGCCAAGGATGATGTACCAGCCGCAGCCATTGCGATCATAGCCCGGGCTTTGCGCGAAAACCGGAGTGACGGTGATGTTCGAGACAAAGGCCATCAGGGCCAACGCGCCGACTGTGCAAAGTTTCTTCATGACTGTTTCCCCCGATCTCCCTGCCGCGGGCTGGCTTCCCGCTGACTTGGCGATCAGTCTGACCCTTTGGATCACCAAAGGCAAGTCATGCCGGCCCGGAAGGATCAGGGCTTGAAGACGCGGCGCGGCCGGAATTCACCGCCGGCCACCTCCCCGATTGCCACCAGCTCGCCGGATGCAAAGGCACATGCGTCATCGGTGGAAACGGGAGCGTCACGCCCCCTCAGGATGATCGGGTTGCCCATCCGGAGCCGATGGGCCTGGTCGCCGGAAATGTCGATGCGCGGCAAGGCGGCCAGTGCCTCGCCGGGGGGCATCAGGAAGGCGTCGAGGGCCGACAGCCGCTCGGCTTCGTCCTCGACCTCTTCAAGTGCGGTGAGATCAGCAAGAGGCACCATCTGGGTTTCATCAAAGGGCGCCACCATGGTGCGCCTGAGCGCCGAGATGTGCCCGAAGCAGCCGAGGTCGCGGCCAAAATCCCGCGCCAGCGCACGCACATAGGTTCCCTTGCCGCACTCGACCTCGAAGACCGCGTGATCGGGGTCCGGGCAGCCCAGCAATGTCAGGCGATGGATTTCGACCTCGCGGGACGGGATCTCGACCGTCTCGCCGTCGCGCGCCATATCATAGGCGCGCTCACCGGCGATCTTCACAGCCGAAAAAGCGGGGGGAACCTGCTCGATCACGCCGGTATAGTTGGGCAAAATGGCTTCGATTGAAGCCCGGTCCGGACGGGCATCGGAGCTCTCCGTCACCTGCCCCTCGAGATCGTCGGTGTTGCGCTGTTCGCCCCAGGCGACAGTGAACTCGTAGACCTTCCGGCCATCCATGACATAGGGAACAGTCTTGGTCGCTTCTCCGAGCGCGATCGGGAGCATGCCCGAAGCCAGCGGATCGAGCGTTCCGGCGTGGCCCGCCTTGTCAGCCTTGAAAAGCCACTTGATCTTGGAGACAGCCTCGGTGGACCCGAAGTCCCACGGCTTGTCCAGCACCAGCCAGCCCGATACCGGCCGGCCTTTCTTCTTGCCTCGACGGCCCATGTCAGCTGTTCTCCGCGCCGCCGTCGGGACCCCGGTCGCCGTCGTCGTCATCGTTATTGTCGAGGTCGCGGGCGACCTCGGGGGAGCGCAGCAACGCATCGATCTTCGAATAGTTGTCGAAGCTGGTGTCATCGCGGAAGCGAAGTTCAGGCATGTATTTCATCTGCCTGATCAATGGCGAAATCCGGCCGCGGAGATAACGCGCGTGCTTGTTCAGCGCCGCGATGGTGGCCGAATGATCGGTCTGACCGAGCGGGGTGACATAGGCCGTCGCGATCTTGAGATCGGGCGACATGCGCACCTCGGAGACCGAAATGACCGTGTTCTCGATCAGCGGATCGCGGACGTCGCCGCGCTGCAGCACCTGGGTGATGGCGGCGCGAACCTGTTCGCCGACACGAAGCATGCGTTGCGACGGGGCGGAGGATGTGGGCTTGGGCATGGAGATCCACCCTGTGTTGCGGACGAGCTTGTCCGGAAAGGCGGCAAGGGAAAACCGCCCGGCGCATCAAGCGCCGGGCAAATTTTCGATCAAAGCGAACGTGTGACGTGCTCCACGCGGAAGCACTCGATGACGTCGCCTGCGCGGATGTCTTCGTAGTTCTCGAAGGCCATGCCGCATTCCTGACCGCCATTGACTTCGGCCACTTCATCCTTGAAGCGCTTGAGGGTCTTGAGCTTGCCTTCGTGAATGACGACACCGTCGCGGATCAGGCGGACGCCCGCGCCACGCTCGACCTTGCCTTCGGTGACGCGGCAACCGGCCACCTTGCCGACCTTGGTGATGTTGAACACCTCCAGGATCTCGGCGTTGCCGAGGAAGGTTTCGCGGCGCTCCGGCGAGAGCATGCCCGACATTGCCGCCTTCACGTCATCAACGAGGTCGTAGATGATGTTGTAGTAGCGGATCTCGACGCCTTCGCGCTCGGCCGCATCGCGGGCCTGCTTGTTGGCGCGGACATTGAAGCCGATGATCGCCGCACCCGACGCTTCGGCGAGCGAGATGTCGGATTCGGTAATGGCGCCCGCAGCCGAATGAATGATGCGCGCGCGCACCTCGTCGGTGCCGAGCTTCTCGATCGCGCCGGCAATGGCTTCGATCGAGCCCTGAACATCGCCCTTGACCAGAAGCGGGAACTCCTGGCTGCCGGTGTCCTGCAGTTGGGTCATCATCTGCTCGAGCGAACCGCGCGAGCCGCTCTGGCGCGCCGCAGCCTTGTCCCGGGCAAGCCGCTGACGATACTCGGCGATCTCGCGGGCGCGGGATTCGTTCTCGACGACAGCGAAGCGGTCGCCGGCCTGCGGCGTGCCCTGAAGTCCGAGAATCTCCACCGGAAAGGCGGGGCCGGCTTCCTTGACCTGCTCGCCGCGATCGTTGACCAGAGCGCGTACACGGCCCCACTGATCGCCGGCAACGAGAATTTCGCCAGGATGCAGCGTACCGGTCTGCACCAGTACGGTGGCGACCGAACCGCGTCCGCGATCAAGCTTGGCCTCGACCACCACGCCCTCGGCGGTGCGGTCGGGATTGGCCTTGAGATCGAGCAACTCGGCCTGAAGCAGGATCGCATCGAGCAACTTGTCGAGATTGAGTTGCTTGAGCGCGGAAACCTCGACGTCCAGCACTTCACCGCCCATGGATTCGACAAAGACCTCGTGCTGAAGCAGGTCCGTACGAACCTTGTTGGCGTCGGCGGAGGGCTTGTCCATCTTGTTGATGGCGACAATGATCGGAACATTTGCCGCCTTGGCGTGATTGATCGACTCGATCGTCTGCGGCATCACGGCGTCGTCGGCCGCAACCACCAGAATGGCGATGTCGGTTGCCTGGGCGCCACGTGCGCGCATCGCGGTAAAGGCGGCGTGGCCCGGGGTGTCGATGAAAGTGATCAGCTGACCGTTCTTTTCGACCTGGTAGGCACCGATATGCTGGGTGATACCGCCGGCCTCGCCGGAGACCACGTTCGCATCGCGAATCGCGTCGAGAAGCGAGGTCTTGCCGTGGTCGACATGGCCCATGATGGTGACGACCGGAGGACGCGGGACAGTCTCGCCGCCCTCGTCTTCGACATTGAAAATGCCGAGTTCGACATCGGATTCCGAAACACGCCGGACAGTGTGTCCGAATTCGCCGGCGATGATTTCCGCCAGGTCGGCGTCGATAACGTCGCCGGGCTTCATCATCTGCCCTTCCTTCATCAGGTACTTGATCACATCGACCGAACGCTCGGCCATACGCTGCGAAAGTTCCTGAATCGTGATGGTTTCGGGAAGCTTGACTTCGCGCATGACCTTTTCGCGCGGCTCCTGGGACATCGAGCGGCGCATTTTCTCCTGACGGCGGCGCATCGCCGAAAGCGAACGACCGCGCGAATTGCCGTCATCGTTGAGAGCGGCATTCAGGGTCAGCTTGCCGCGGCGGCGATCATCCTCGCCCTTTGTGCGGCTCGGCTTGGGCGTTTCGGGTCGGGTGACCTTGGAGCCGGGACGGGCCGGACCGCCGGAGCGGGGCGAACTATCGGCTTCAGCCTCACGGCGGCGGCCTCGCGCGGCAACCTCGTCTGCAGACGGAGGCGCTGCGGCCTCGAGGCCTGCAACGTCCGGAGCCGGTTCTGTTTCGGGCTCTGGCTCGGCTTTCTTGTTCTCTTCGGCTTCCTTGGCAAGACGGGCCTCTTCCTCGGCACGGCGCTTTGCCTCTTCAGCCTCTTCAACCTTGCGACGGGCCTCTTCCTCGGCGCGTCGCGCGGATTCCTCTTCGGCGCGCTTGCGCTCCTCGATGTCGCGCACGCGGCTGTCCTGAAGCGCGCGGCGGCGCGCCTCGACTTCGCTGGCCGACAGTTCATTGAGCACAACACCACCACGGGCGGGGGACGCCGGTGCAGCAGCCGCGGGTGCAGGTGCCGGCTTTTCCGCGGGCTTTTCAGGCTCCGGAGCCTTGCGTGGCTTAAGCGTCACCGGCTGCGCCGGCTTGTCGTCCTCGGGACGGTTGATGCGGCGCTTGCGCGTTTCCACCACCACCGCCTTGGTCCGGCCGCGGCCCATCTCCTGACGCACCATCCCCTGTTCGACGGAGGGCCGCTTCAGCGAGAAGGTCTTCTTGCCGGTAACACTGATTGTCTTGTCGTCTTTGCTGTCGCTCATTCCGTATCCGTTTCCGCGGAAGCCTCGCTGCACGCGTGTGCGCAGCGGCTTCGTAATCGATCGCCTCCGGGCGGTCGTGCCCGTTAGCCCGCTTTCAGTCGGCGCCTTTGTCAGGCCCGTATCTGTAGCGCGCAAGTCCTATTGCGCGTTTCACTACACCCTCACCGGCCTGCCCCGCAAGCGCGGCGGCATGGATAAACGCGCCTTCGCCCATGGCAGCCGACAATTCCTCGGCAGAAAACAGCCTGAAGACCGGAATCTCAGCCTGCCTGTCACCCTTGGCCTGCGCCGTATTGGCCTGCCGCAGCTTGCGGATGCCGTCCTCGGCCGCGTCCGTGGCATGCATCAATGCAATCGCGGCGCCGGATCGAACGGCCTCTTCGACCTTTCCGGAGCCGGTGATGAACTGGCCCGATTTCCGCGCCATGTTCATCATACCCAAAAGACCGGCACAAAGCAGCCCCTCGACGGCATCACCGAGATCGGGCGCCACACTGACCTTTGTCTTTAGCGCCCGACCGAAGAGATTGCGCTTGACCGCAAGCTCCACCTTTTCACGCTCGGCAGTCACCCAGCATCCCCTGCCGGGAAGATTCAAGCGCAAATCCGCAACAACCTGCCCGTCCGGGCCTGCCACGAACCGCAAAAGGCTGTCCGGCTGACCGCGTTCACGGGTGACGATGCACATCCGGTCGTTCACGGGCTCGATCCTGACCTTCACTGACACACCCCCGGGACGCGAAAGCGCCTCAGGCGGTCTCGCCGCCGGTTTCCGCAGGCGCCGGGGCGTCTTCTTCCGCACCGGCTTCGTCCTCGCCTGCTTCTTCGGCCTGAAGCTCCTCCTCGGTGATCCAGCCCACCGCAAGGCGAGCGGTCAGGATCATCGATTCGGCCTCGGCACGGCTGATGTCCATGCCGCTGAACAGCCCTTCGAAACGCTTGGTTTCGCCATCCTTGCGTTCGGACCAGCCGGTCAGATCGTCAACCGCGCAGCCGGCAAAGTCCTCAACGGTCTTGATGCCGTCCTCGCCGAGCGCGACCATCATTGCGGTGGTGATGCCCGGGATCGAGCGAAGTTCGTCCTCGACGCCCAGTTCCTTGCGCTTGGCATCCAGCTCGGCCTCGATCCGGTCGAGATACTCGCGTGCCCGGGTCTGCAGCTCTTCGGCAGTTTCGTCGTCAAAGCCTTCGATGGCGGTGATTTCGCCGAGATCGACATAGGCGACTTCCTCAACCTGGCTGAAGCCCTCGGAGGCGAGCACCTGACCGACCATCTCGTCGACATCAAGCGCTTCCATGAACAGCTGCGTCCGGTCGTTGAATTCCTTCTGGCGGCGCTGGCTTTCCTCTTCCTCGGTCAGGATGTCGATGTCCCAGCCGGTGAGCTGCGAGGCAAGGCGCACGTTCTGGCCGCGGCGGCCGATGGCCAGCGACAGCTGCTCGTCGGGCACCACGACCTCGATCCGCTCGGCGTCCTCGTCAAGCACCACCTTGGCGACTTCGGCGGGCTGCAGCGCATTGACGATGAAGCTTGCCGGCGACGGCGACCAGGGAATGATGTCGATCTTCTCGCCCTGAAGCTCGCCGACCACCGCCTGAACGCGGGATCCGCGCATGCCGACGCAGGCGCCGACGGGATCGATCGAGGAATCGTTGGAGATCACGGCGATCTTGGCGCGCGAGCCCGGGTCGCGGGCCACCGAACGGATCTCGATGATGCCGTCGTAGATTTCCGGCACTTCCATGGTGAAGAGCTTGACCATGAACTGCGGATGTGTGCGCGACAGGAAGATCTGCGGGCCGCGCTGCTCGCGCCGCACATCATAGACATAGGCGCGGATGCGGTCACCGTAGCGGAATGCTTCGCGCGGGATGGTCTCGTCGCGCCGGACGATGCCTTCGCCACGGCCCAGATCGACAATGACGTTGCCGTATTCGACGCGCTTGACGGTGCCGTTGACGACTTCGCCGATGCGATCCTTGTATTCGTCGAACTGGCGGTCACGTTCCGCCTCGCGGACCTTCTGGACAATAACCTGTTTGGCCGACTGGGCGGCGATACGGCCAAAGTCCATCGGCGGCAGCGGATCGGCAATGAAATCCCCAAGCTGGGCGTCCGGGTTGCGGTCACGCGCCAGCATCAGCGGGATCTGGGTGGAGTAGTCATCCGCATGCTCGACAACCTCGAGCAGACGCTGCAGGCGGATCTCGCCGGTCTTTGCATTGATATCGGCGCGGATGTTGGATTCCGATCCGTAGCGCGAGCGCGCAGCCTTCTGGATCGCATCGGCCATCGCGGCGATGACGATTTCGCGGTCGATGGATTTTTCCCGCGCAACCGCATCGGCGATCTGAAGAAGCTCAAGCCTGTTTGCACTGACTGCCATGTCTGTCTCCATATGTCGGACCATCGTTCAGGTCCGCTGATGTTTGGGTCCGGAACCACGGACCCGATTGACTGCCGGCGCCATCACGGCGCGGCGATTTTCCGGTTCAGGCGGGGTCTTCGCCCTGCGGCGTATCCGCGCCATCGTCATTGGCCGCATCCCGCAACGCCTTTGCAGCCTTGTCGGCGCGCAGCGATTCGCGGATCAATTCGTCGGTCAGCACCAGCTTGGCCTCGGCCAGCGCCGAGAACGGGATCGTCGCCCGGTTCTCCTCGCCATAGACCGGCTGGTCGCGCTCAACGGTAAAGCCCTCATCCGTCACGTCGCGTATGAACCCGCGAAAGCGCTTGCGTCCGTTGATCAGTACCGACGCGTCGCACCGCGCGAGATGCCCTTCCCAGCGCAGGAAATCCGACTTGCGCACAAGCGGACGGTCGATGCCGGGTGACGACATCTCCAGATGATAGGCCTTTTCCACCGGGTCCTCGACATCGAGCACCGGCGAAATCGCGCGCGAGGCGGCTTCGCAGTCCTCGACCGTCATCGAGCCGTCGCCACGCTCGGCCATGATCTGCAACGTCAGGCCGTTCTGTCCCGATAGCCGCACCCGAACAAGCCGCATGTGGATGGACGCCAGAACCGGCTCGACGATCTCCGCAATACGGGCATCGACACCGGTCTCGGTGACCAGTCTTGGCTCTTCGATTGGTTCGGCGCTGTCGTTCATCGGACGGTGTTCCGGTCTTAAGGTCTGGCTCATCTGATCCGAGGCAACAAAAAAGAGCGGGTCCTCGCGGGCCCACTCTTGCTCGTACGATCAAGAATTTGAACCCGATATAGCGCGATTTGGCCGGGCGGGCAAGTTGTTTAACATTTTCGCGCGATCAGCCGGCTCGTGACACATTCCGGCACGACCGGATCAGGAGCCGCGGACAAAGCCGAGATATGCGGGTGTGCGGCCTTCGCGAACAGCCTTCGCTTCATAGCGGGTGCCGGGCCAGCCAGCCCACGGCCTGTGCCAGTCATCGGCCCTTTGCGCCGTCCACTCGAACGCCGGATGAGCAGCGATATGGGCGAGCGTCCAGTTCACGTAGGTGTCAATGTCGGACGCAAAACAGAAACGGCCGCCGGGCTTGAGGACGCGAGCGAACCGGTCGAGATTGACCTGGGAGACGAAACGGCGCTTCCAGTGTTTTTTCTTGGGCCACGGATCGGGATAAAGCAGATCTATGTGATCGATGACGGCTTCGGGCAACCAGTCGAGCAGTTGCGTGGCGTCATCATCATGAACGCGGATGTTGGTGAGGCCCTCGGCATCGAGCCCCGAAATCATCTTGGCCATGGAATTGACGAAGGGCTCGACCCCGATGAAACCGGTTTGAGGCGACATCCGCGCACGGTGCAGGAGATGCTCGCCGCCGCCAAAACCGATTTCGAGCCTTACGCTCGCAACCGGCTGAGGCCAGAGCCTGGCGAGGTCAGCCGGCGCAGGCTCGGTTAAGTCGAGCTTCAGTTCGGGCAAGCGCCTCTCATGGACACCGGCCTGGGCGCCCTTGAGCGGCTTTCCCTTGCGGCGGCCATAGAACGCCTCTGTGGAGCGGCTGCGCCGGACTGGTCCTGTCATAATACGACTGTCCCCGGCCCGGCTTGCATGTCAGCCCTTGATTGCAGCCTTGAGCGGCTTGACCAGATCAAGTTTTTCCCAGGAGAACGATCCATCCCGGCCGGCCTTGCGGCCGAAGTGGCCGTAAGCAGCTGTGCGCGCATAGATCGGCTTGTTGAGATCGAGATGCTTGCGGATTCCGCGCGGCGTCAAATCCATGACTTTTGGCAGCGCCTCTTCAAGCGTGCTTTCAGGCACCTTGCCTGTGTCGTGGAAGTTGACGTTGATCGAAAGCGGCTGGGCAACGCCGATGGCGTAGGACAACTGGATCGTGCAGCGCTCGGCAAAGCCGGCGGCAATGGCGTTCTTGGCGAGGTAGCGCGCAGCGTAGGCGGCCGACCGGTCCACCTTGGTGGTGTCCTTGCCCGAGAACGCGCCGCCGCCATGCGGGGCAGCCCCGCCATAGGTGTCGACGATGATCTTGCGGCCGGTCAGGCCCGCATCGCCGTCAGGTCCGCCAATGACGAACTTGCCGGTCGGATTGATGTACCATTTGCAATCGTCCGCGATCGGCAGCTCGCCGAGCGCTTCGCGGATGTAGGGCTCGACAACCTGGCGAACCTTCGCCGAATCCCAGCTTCCGTCGAGATGCTGGGTCGACAACACGATCGAAGCAACCTCGGAAGGCTTGCCGTCGACATACTTCACGGTGACCTGGCTCTTGGCGTCAGGGCCAAGCTTGCCCGCGTCGCCTTCGCCCTTGTGGCGGGCGGCGGCGAGGAGTTCGAGAATCTTGTGGCTGTAGTAGATCGGCGCCGGCATCAGTTCGGGCGTCTCGTTGCAGGCGTAACCGAACATGATGCCCTGATCGCCTGCGCCTTCCGAACCCTGCTGGTCGGAGGCGTTGTCGACGCCCTGCGCAATGTCGGCCGACTGACTGTGCAGCAGCATGTCGATCTTGGCGGTCTTCCAGTGAAAGCCGTCCTGCTCGTAGCCGATCGCCCTGATTGCCTTGCGGGCGGCGGACTTGAACTTGGACGGATTGATCACCGGCTCGCCGCGGGCGTTCTTGGTGATGTTGCCGTCCTTGTCCTTCTTGAGCAGGGTTTCAGGCACGCGCACCTCGCCGGCGATGACAACCCTGTTGGTGGTGGTCAGGGTTTCGCAAGCAACCCGGACGCTCCAGGGATCGACACCGGCCTTCTTGGCCTCGCGATAGACCAGATCGACGATTTCATCGGAAATCCGGTCGCACACCTTGTCAGGATGACCCTCAGAAACAGATTCACTCGTGAACAGGAAAGTCGAACGCTCCATTGCGGGCTCCATCATCAGAATCGTGCCGCCTGTTTAGTGCCAACGCACAAAGCTGACAAGGTCACAATGACATAAATATATCTTGATATGATGGAGCCGCCGGCCAGATGATCTGGATCCGGCGGTTCCGCCTGTCTGTTCAATGTCGAGAAGGGTTCAAGCGTAGAAGCGTCCTACCGCGATCACTCGGTCTCGGGCTCGGCAGCCAGCGCCTTGACGAGGTCGACCAGCTTCCGGCGAACTTTCGGATCGGAAATCTTTATGAAGGCGCGGTTGAGCTGCAGACCTTCGGAGGACGACAGAAAATCGACGACATAGTTCGAACTGCTGGCCTCGGCCATTCCTGCCTGTCCACCGGTCTGCGGGTCGCCCGGAGCGTCCTCGAAAAAAAAGCTGACTGGGACATTCAAAATTGTGGATATGTTCTGAAGCCGGCTCGCTCCGACCCTGTTGGTGCCCTTCTCGTACTTCTGGATCTGCTGGAACGTAATGCCTAACGCTTCACCCAGTTTTTCCTGGCTCATGCCGAGCATAGTACGGCGCAACCGGATCCGACTGCCGACATGAATGTCTATCGGATTCGGCTTTTTCTTGTTTTCAATCATGATTTTGTCCTGACAAGAGCCTTCGGCTCTATGGTTGGTTTATCCCGTCTTGTTTGCAGTCAAAAAACCAGATTGCACCGGATCGACGTGTATCGACCCCATGGCGGGAAGTGGGTTGACCAGAACAACTACGCAATTTTATGGTTTTTCGTCAATCGGACACGAATTTTTTGCTCCTGCGAGCAACCAGGGCAACAAATACCATTATTCCGATGGTCAATCCGAAGTTAATTTCACGATCAGCATTGCTCCAGTAAGGGCTGCGGCTGGGTGGAAGCTCCACATCAAAGACGCCTTTTTCGCCCAAAGGCAGGCTTCCGGCAATACGTCCGGCGGAATCGGTGACAACCGAAATGCCGTTGTTTGCGGCCCGAACGAGCGGCAAACGCGTTTCAACGGCGCGCAACTGCGCCTGCCGGAGATGCTGATAAGGGCCCGGCGTGAATCCGTACCAGGCATCATTGGTCAGGTTGAGCAAGAGCCCGCCGCGGGCCTCGCCGGTTTCCGACATACGCGGGAAGATCGCCTCGTAGCAGATCAGTGGAACCGCATTCAGCCCTCCTGGCAGAGCAAGCAAAGCGCGACGATCGGCCTCCGAGAATCCGCCAAAACTTTCGGCTACCGGCGTCAATCCGTACTCCCGCAGCAACTGCTCGAAGGGAAGGTACTCGCCAAACGGAACGAGATGCGCCTTGTCCGCCGAGCCGATGATCTGGCCTTCATCATCAATGGCATAGATCGTATTGTAGTATCTGCGCGTGTTGCCTCCGACCCCGTCCTCCTGCCGTACCGCGCCGGTCGCGAGTGTCTGCCCGACCTGGAGCATCTCCGCCATGCGCGACAGCGCGCCGGGGTTTTCGGTCAGCAGAAACGGCAATGCCGTCTCCGGCCAGATGATGTGGCTGGGGCGCGGAGCTCCCTGGCGCGGCGGCAAGGCGCTCAGCTCCAACAATTCCTCGAAGATCTGCTCGCGCTCAGCGATGTCCCACTTTGCTGTCTGGTCAATGGCCGGCTGGACGATCCGGATGACCGCAGGGCGCGGCGTCTCAGCGGACTTAACGGAGACCGTCAGCATCATCCAGCCATAGCCGACATGGGCACAAAAAAGCGCAAGAGCCAGCGCAATGCCAGGCACGGCACCCCGCCGGGTACCGACCAGGGCCGGGGCGGAAAAGACGAAGACGGTCAACGCCGACATGCCGTAAAGACCAACGATTTCAGATGACTGCATCATCAGCGGCGTGGGCATCGCGCCGTAGCCGATGGCGTTCCACGGGAACCCGGTGAAGAGATAGGCACGCGCGAACTCTGTCAGTCCGAAAGCCGCCGACAGGGCCGCAATGCGGCCGATCCCGTCTGACCAGAGCACTCTCGCCGCGGCAGCGGCGACGCCGTAAAAGAGAGCCAGAAAGGCCGGAAGCCCCAGCACCGCGATCGGCAGCGCCCAGGCAAAGCTCTCGGCCTCCATCAGCAATGCGTTGCCGAGCCACCACAGCCCGGCGACAAAATAACCGAAGCCGAACCACCAGCCGGTGGAAAAGGCCGGACGCAGACGCCCGAGGAAACCGGCTTCCGCCGGGCCGCTGGCGCCGTCGAGCAGCCAGACCAGAACCGGAAAGGAAACGAACAGCACGGCGAAGAAATTGAACGGGGGCAACGCCAGCACCGCAAGCCCACCTGCCAAGAGGGCCAGCACTATGCGCTTGACACCCCAGCTCAGCATGATCGTTTCGGCAATCCGTTCCAAAGCCTGGTTACTCCGTCCCTGTGCCTGCCGCTTCCGCGGTCAACGCCGGTCGCGAATCAGATGCCGCATCCTTTCAAAAAACCATCATGCTGTCCGCTGCAGAGCTTTGCAGCGGCCGGCTTTTTTCAATGGAGTTCAGTTGGAGCCTGCGAACTCCCAAGGACCGGAGCCCGCGCATCCGAGCGTCAGCAGCACACTCAGGCTACACTCGCGTCGCTCTTGTCCTCGGTTTCCGTGGTCTTGCGCGCCGAGGCCGGCTTCTTGGGAGACGTCTCCGACCGTCCCGTTCTTCTGCGAGCGCCCAAACGCTTGCGGACGATGCGCACACGCTTGACACGCCGCGGGTCGGCATCGGTGACATGAAACTCGAAGCCCGCCAGCGCCTGAACGACCTCGCCGCGAGCGGGAACACGCCCCAGTTCCGAGAAGATCAGGCCGCCGATGGTATCAACGTCCTCGCTTTGCTCGCGCACATCGAAGTCGGGTCCTATTTCGCGGGCAATGTCATCGAGTTCGGCCTTGGCGTCGACAACCCAGATGTCGTCCCCGGTCTTGCTGATGAGCGTTTCCTCTTCGTCGTCATGCTCATCGGCGATGTCGCCGACAACCATTTCAACAATGTCCTCAAGCGAGACAAGGCCGTCTGTGCCACCGTACTCGTCGATGACCAGCGCCATCTGCGTGCGGTTGGCCTGCATGCGCTGCATCAGGTCATTGGCAAGCATGGAGGCCGGGACGAAAAGAACCTTACGGGTAATTCCCGATTCCTGAAGCGTCTTGCTCAAATCCACCCGCGACAGCTCGAGCGCGTTGAGCGCGGTGCGCTTCTGTGTTGCCGAATTGCCGTTCTTGCTCGCCGAAGCGCCGCTCTTCGAGGTGGATCTGCGCTTGGCCCGGGCCTGCTTGGTGATCCAGGCAAGCAGATCGCGAATATGGACCATGCCACGCGGATCATCGAGATGCTCGGCATAAACCGGCATGCGCGAGCGACCGGATTCCTCGAAGATCTCAAGCAGGTGACCGAGCGTCGTGGCCTGGTCGACCGCCTCGACATCGGCGCGGGGCACCATGACGTCCTCGACCCGGATTTCCCGCAGCCGAAGGATATTGTGCAACATCGCGCGTTCATCGGCCGAGAAAGCCTCGTGCAACTCGCCGCCTGACTGCAGTGCGTCGGTCAGATCCTCGCGGATGGTCTCGCGGTCGGAAGGAGGGAACAGGGCGCGGACCAGCCGATGCCAAAGCCCCATGCCATTGCGTTCGTCAGCCGCCGCCTTTGCGGGCGCCGGCACGGGAAGGTAACTGTCCGCGTCTTCGGTTGATGAAGCGCCTGAAGCGCTTTTCGGATCGCCGGCTGAATTCGGGGCCGGGGCCGTGGCATTGCTGTCGGTCATCATCTCTTCGGTGTCAAACCGGCTCTGTATCGCCGTAAGGATCAGATAGGTTAAGCGAGGCCAAAATGCGAGTCTCCATCGCTTCCATTTTTTCCGCGTCTTCAGCCCGGATATGATCATATCCGAAAAGATGAAGAAACCCGTGAACGATCAGGTGCGTGAGATGCTCGTCCACGGGCTTATCGAGTTCGCGGGCCTCGCGCTCGATGGTTTCGCGCGCCAGAATGATATCGCCGAGCATCGGACCCGGCATCCCGCCGGGCACCAGCGGAAACGCCGGAAACGACAGCACGTTTGTCGGCTTGTGCTGTTGCCGCCACTGGGCATTGATGCCGGTCATTGTCGCGTCGTCTGCCAAGACGAGGGAGACTTCCGGCGGTTCGTCAGGGAACGGCTGGGCCTCATTCACCGACAAATCCGTTGCAGCCGCCCGTAATGCTGTCTCGGCGAGGGCTTCGAGCGATGCCGTATCGCCCCACTCTCCCGCTTCGACGCTGGTTTCAAGACAAAACAATGACCTGGCGCTCATGGAGCAGGATCAGCCTTGGGATGCTCCTTGCGGCCATAGGCCTCGACGATGCGCTGGACCAGAGGATGGCGCACCACATCGACTTCGCGGAAACGGCAGGTGACGACGCCGTCGACGCCATCGAGTATCGAGAGTGCCTCGACCAGACCGGAAGTGACCCCACGCGGCAGGTCGACCTGGCTCGGGTCGCCGGTGATGATCATCCGCGAGTTTTCGCCCAGGCGGGTGAGGAACATCTTCATCTGCATCTGGGTGGTGTTCTGGGCCTCGTCGAGAATGACTGCCGCATTGGCCAGTGTGCGCCCGCGCATGAAGGCCAGTGGCGCGATCTCGATGACGCCGGCGGTGATCGCCCGCTCGACCTTGTCGCCGGGCATCATGTCGTATAGCGCATCGTAAAGCGGCCGGAGATAGGGGTCGACCTTCTCCTTCATGTCGCCGGGCAGGAAGCCCAGGCGTTCGCCTGCCTCCACCGCCGGACGGGACAGGATGATCCGTTCGACCGAACCGCGCTCGAGAAGCTGAGCGGCATAGGCGACCGCGAGATAGGTCTTTCCGGTGCCTGCCGGGCCCACGCCAAAGACAAGCTCCGCACGCTCCATGGCCCGGATATAGGCATCCTGGGTCGGCGTGCGGGCCATGATCGTTTTCTTGCGGGTCGATATCTGCGCCAGCGCCAGCTTTCCCTTGCGCTCGAGCGTCGGCAGGACAAGCTGGTCGTCAGCTGCGAGAGCCATGCGGATGGCGCCTTCGACATCCGAGGTCTCCACACTCGCGCCCTTCAAGAGCCGGTCATAGAGGTGATCGAGCGCGCGGCGGGCCTGGTTGGTGGCGATTTCCTCGCCGCGCAGGCTCACGGTGTTGCCGCGCGAGCGCGCGTCGACTTTCAGTTTCTGTTCAATGAGGGCGAGGTTTTGGTCGAACTGCCCGAAAAGCTCGCTTGCAAGCCGGTTGTTTTCGAATGTGAGCGCGAGGTGTGTCGCGTCGGAAGCGCCCGATGCGGGGGCCTCCATGTCCGTTTTGGACAAGTGCTCAGCTGTCAAACGATCTTGCTCCCTGGTTGCCGCTCTGAGGCCCGACCGGCTCGGCGTGGAGGCTGTTCGAGCCCGTCTCAATGATTCGCACAGGCACAATGTCACCGATTTTTCCGGCCTTTGCATCAACAATCACAGGCTGGAGCCATGGAGAACGGCCAACAAGTTGGCCAGTGTTGCGTCCGGGTTTCTCCAACAGCAGTTCAACGGTCCTGCCGACGCATTTGCGGCCGAATTCGCGGGTCTGGCTCGCAATCAGCGCCTGCAGCCGGGCAAGGCGCTCGGCCTTGACCGCCTCATCCACCTGTCCGTCCATGTCAGCGCCCGGCGTTCCGGGGCGGATCGAGTATTTAAAGGAAAAGGCCGCGGCATATTCAACGTCCTCGATGAGCCGCATCGTTGCCTCGAAATCCTCATCCGTTTCGCCGGGAAAGCCGACGATGAAATCGCCGGAAAGCGCGATGTCGGGACGGGCCGAACGAATGCGCTCGACCAGCCTGAGGTAATCGGCTGCCGTGTGACGCCGGTTCATGGCCTTGAGAATGCGGTCCGAACCGGATTGAACCGGCCGATGCAGATAGGGCATGAGTTGCGGCAGGTCGCGATGGGCATTGATCAGCGCATCATCCATGTCGCGCGGATGACTTGTCGTGTAGCGGATGCGGTCAAGTCCGTCGATGTCGGCAAGACGCCGCACCAGTTCACCCAGTCCCCATTCACGGCCATCGCTTCCCTTGCCGTGCCAGGCATTGACGTTCTGCCCCAGAAGCGTGACCTCGCGGACGCCGGCTGCGGCAAGCCGCTCGGCTTCCCCGACTATCCGCTCCACCGGGCGGGAAACCTCCGCGCCACGGGTATAGGGCACGACGCAGAAGGTGCAGAACTTGTCGCATCCTTCCTGCACCGTCAGGAACGCACTGACGCCACGGGTTCTGATGGTTCCGACCGAGGCTGCGGGGAGACCGTCAAACTTGTCCTCGGACGGAAACTCGGTTTCCACCACGCTTTCGCCGTTGCGGGCGCGGGCCAGGGCGCCGGGCAGGCGGTGATAGGTCTGGGGCCCGATCACGACATCGACGACCGGTGCGCGCCGGATGATCTCGTCGCCCTCGGCCTGGGCAACGCACCCGGCGACGGCGACCATCAGATCCTCGCCGCGCGCCTTGCGCTGCTTCTTCAGCTGAGCCAGGCGTCCAAGCTGGGAATAGACCTTCTCGGCGGCCTTTTCGCGGATATGGCAAGTGTTGATCAGAACAAGATCGGCCGCCTCGACAGAATCGACCGCCTGATAACCGTCATTGCTCAGCGCATCGCCCATGCGTTCGCTGTCATAGACGTTCATCTGGCAGCCATAGGTCTTGACGAAGACCTTCTTCGTCGCCTTCGGCGCTTCTGTCGCGGCGCCGGACCGGGCCGGCAAGGTGGGTGTTTCCTGAGTCATGGGAGGGCTTTTAACCGTAAAGCTGTGACTTGAAAATGGCGATTCAGCGCGGAAGCCGTCCACGCAGGGCGGTGGCCAGCGCAGTCCTGATGCGGGTTTCGACTTCGCGGGCGACCTGCTTGCGGTTGGCCGCGACCGCGAAGGGCACCGTCTCGCCGATCACCACGTCGACCTCCAGCGCGCCTTCGCGCAGGACACGCAGGAGATGCGGACCCAGCGCGACGTCGCCGGGCCAGGCAGCGACCGGCCGGTGGTAGCGGCCCATCGGCAGGCCGTGAATGCCGGTGTAAGCGATGGTCACCGGCTGGATATGAACCGTCTTGTCCGGCGAAAACGGCAACGCGGCACTTGCGGCGCCGAACAGCGAGGACTTGAACGGCAGGATCCGATTGCCGTCGGAAGTGGTTCCCTCGGCAAAGAGGACCACGATCTCGCCGGCAACCAGGCGACGCGACACCTCGGAAATCTGCGTCCCCGTGGTTCGGGGTTCGGTGCGATTGACGAACACGGACCGCTGGAGCCGCGCGAGCCATCCGAAGACCGGCCATTGCCGGACCTCGGATTTTGCAATGAAGACGACATCCGCCACGGACCCGAGCACCAGTATGTCTTTCCACGAGATGTGGTTGGAGACGATGAGCAGCGGGCGCTTTTGCGACACCTCGCCATGGACAACGACCTTGAGACCTATGACCCGGCACATCAGGCGGTGCCACCATCGCGGAAGCCGCCGCATCAGGTGGTGGCCGGAGGCAATGGCGGCCAGCTGCACAGGCAGCAAAGCGAGGCTCACCACCAGAAAGACTGCGGCCACTGCGAGAATGCGGAGGTTGGCGATCATGCGACGACATCACCGTAACGGCTCACAAACGCCATGACGGCTCTCTCACTGCTTGTCGCGCTTGAGCGGGACACCGTAAAGTTCGAGCCGGTGGTCGACGAGCCGGAAGCCGTGCTCGCGTGCGATTCGTTCCTGCAGCGCTTCGATTTCGGCGGAATGGAACTCGATCACCTCACCGGTCTTCAGGTTGATCAGGTGATCGTGATGTTCCTCGGGCACGGTTTCATAGCGCGAACGCCCGTCGCGGAAATCGTGGCGTTCGATGATGCCGATATCCTCGAACAGCTTGACGGTTCGGTAGACCGTGGACATGGAGATCCGCGGATCGACGACGATGGCCCGGCGATGCAGTTCCTCGACATCGGGGTGGTCATCCGCACCATCAAGGACCCGGGCGATAATGCGTCGCTGCTCGGTCATGCGCATGCCGCGCTCGGCGCATCGATCTTCCAGGGATTTTTGCTCGTCCATCGCCTGCCCCGCCGGTTCGGTGGTGAAGATCCCCACCGGCGACCCTTCCGGAGATTTATCCGTCGGGCCGTGAAGCGCAAATACTTTCGGCGGGACTAGCGAAGATCGCGGCGCATGACAAGCGCCGTGGTGCGCCCCGCATCGCCGTTGGCGTAGTAACCGCGCCTTTCTCCCACCTTGACGAAATCGAGCCGTTTGTAGAGCGCGACCGCGGCGACGTTGGTCTCGTCGACCTCCAGAAATACCTCCTCGGCTCCACGGCGGACGGCTTCCTGGATGGCGTTGCGCATCAACCGCCAGCCGAGACCGGCGCGACGGCTTCTCGATGAAACTGCAATCGAGAGAATTTCGGCTTCTCCTGCGGCTTCCCGGCACAGCACAAATCCTGCCGCCCTGTCCCGGGCCCACCCCTCGGGGCAGGCGATATAGCCAAAGACCGACGCCTGCGAGATGAGGCTCGCAAACTCACCATCCCCCCATTGCCTTGCGAAGGCCTCGCCGTGAATGCGCGACAGGGTGGTGGCGTCCTTCATCTCGATTTCGAGGATGTGGCATTCCGGAGAGCGGGCGAACAGGCCGAACATGACAGATGTTACGCCTCGTGCGGCAGCGCGAACCCGCTCTGCGGCTTGGCATCTGCCTCGCGCAGATACAGAGGTTCGGGCGGGCTGTTGTCAGGATCAAGGCCCGCAGCCAGTCTGGCGACATCGCCGATTTCAGGGGCGACAGCGTCACCGGCAAGAGATGAACCGAGCTCGGGCCTGATTGCCGCGAGTATGGCGCTACCGCTCCCCATTATGTCGCAGCCGGTATGCGCAGCAAGATCCGCGGCTGCTTCGGGCGTCAATTCCGCACCGGGGTGAAGAATGTGACCGTCAGCGGATGCAACCAGTGCCCAGAGCCTGTCGCGCCGGGCATCTAGCACCGCCATGACGGCTCTTCCCCGTCTTCGTGCGGCCGGAAGCGCCAGGGCATCGAGCGAGCCGATACCAACGGCCCTGATGCCGAGGGCGAGGGCAAGGCCGCGGGCAAAAGCCACACCCACCCTTATGCCCGCAAAAGAGCCGGGGCCAATGGTCACGCCAATCCTGTCGATTTCCGGCAGTTGCAGTCCGGAGTTGCGGATCACCGTGTCGACCACGTCGGGCAGACGCTCGGCATGACCGCGTCCGATCGCGGGGCTCTGGTCGGCCAGCACGCGATCGTCGCCGCTTTCATGCACGGCGGCGGCGCAAAGGACTGCCGAACAGTCGATAGCGAGTGTGAGCACGTGGTAAGTCCGCCCGATCCGGTACGCCATCGGCGTGAGATTGCAATGCCGAAAATTTTAGCGCAGTTGACCGCGTACGGAAAGACAATCCGTCAGAAACCGCTGACGGCAGCCAGCCCTGAAGACACTTTCAAGGCAGAGCCGACCGACGAAAGCCTCAGACAGCCTCGACTTCGCGCACTTCAGGCACGAAGTGACGCAGCAGGTTCTGAATGCCGTGCTTGAGCGTCGCGGTGGACGACGGGCAACCGGCGCAGGCGCCCTTCATGTGCAGGAAGACCTTGCCGTCGCGGAAACCGCGGAACGTGATGTCTCCGCCATCCTGGGCCACGGCGGGGCGAACCCGGCTTTCAAGCAGTTCCTTGATGGTGGCGACAATGGTCTCGTCACCGTCCTCGAAAAACTCCTCATCGCCAGCAGCCACGTCCTGGGTCTGGCTGGACATGACCGGCGCACCGGACATGAAGTGCTCCATGATGGTGCCGAGAATGGCGGGCTTGAGATGCTGCCAGTCGGCACCGTCCTTGGTGATGGTGATGAAATCATAGCCATAGAAGACACCGGTCACACCCGGGATAGCAAACAGCTTCGCCGCCAGCGGCGACGTCGCGCCTGCTTCGTCGGCATCCCGGAAATCGGCGGTTCCGCTGTCCATGACAACCTTGCCCGGCAGAAATTTCAGGGTCGCCGGATTTGGCGTGGATTCGGTCTGAATAAACATTTCGCGTCTCCCGCGGGGACTTTTCCCCACCAGTTTAGAATTCTTCAAAACAAGATAGGTGCCCGAGCGATGACGATCAAGGGCGTAACTTGCGTCAATCACCCTCAAAGAAGCAGTTTGTTCTAACTCAGCGCGTCGATCTCATCATCGGTCAGCGCATCCGGGATGACCGTCACCGGGATGGGAAACGCCGCACCCCGGCCGGCTATGGAGGCTACCAGAGGGCCGGGCCCGTCCTTGGCGGAGCCCGCTGCCAGAACCAGAATGGCGATATCCTGGTCTTCCTCGATCACGGCATGGATCTCTTCCGTGGTCTTGCCCTGCCGGATGACCTCTTCGGGATCAATACCTATGAGCTGGCGCATTTTCTCGCTTGCCTTGGCAAGCGTCGCTTCGGCTTCTTCCATCGCCTCGGCGCGCATGATTTCCTCGACGCCGAGCCAGTGCTGAAAATCTCCCGGCTCGATCACGTAGACCAGAACCAGTCCACCGCCGGAATTGTGAGCGCGCATGCCGGCATAGCGCATTGCGCGCTCGCATTCGGGCGTATCGTCAATGACCGCCAGAAACTTGCGCCGATGACCGGCTTCGCGGGACCGTCTGAGTGATACCATGGCCGGACCATGCCATCACAGCCGGGCATGCGGCAAGGCCGATTTTTCGATCCTCACAGGAAGCCGATGATCTCGCGGACATCGGCCATGGTCTCATGGGCGATCGCGTTGGCGCGCTGTGAACCGTCCTTGAGAATGGCGTCGATATGGCTCGGGTCATCCATCAGGCGCTGCATCTCGGTTGTGATCGGGGCCAGAACGGTGACTGCCAGTTCCGCCAGCGCAGGCTTGAAGACCGAGAATTGCTGTCCGCCATACTCGCCCAGCACATCCTCGCGGGTGCGGTCGCTCAACGCGGCATAGATCCCGACCAGGTTGTCGGCTTCCGGGCGGGCCTTGAGCTCATCGAGCGTTTCAGGAAGCGGAGCGGGATCCGTCTTGGCCTTGCGGATCTTCTTGACGATGGTGTCGGCATCATCGGTCATGTTGATCCGCGACAGGTCGGAGGGTTCGGACTTCGACATCTTGCGCGAACCGTCGCGAAGGCTCATCACGCGCGGAGCGGGACCGTCAATCAGAGGCTCGGTCATCGGGAAAAAGCCGGTCACCTTTTCCTCACCTACCATCATGTCGACACCGAGCCCGGCAGACTTGATGCGGTCCGAGAAATCGATGTTGAATTTTTGCGCGATGTCACGGGTCAGTTCCAGATGCTGCTTCTGGTCATCGCCGACCGGCACGTGGGTGGCGCGGTAAAGAAGAATATCGGCCGCCATCAGGCTCGGATAGGCGAGAAGACCGAGCGAGGCGTTCTCGCGGTCCTTTCCGGCCTTGTCCTTGAACTGGGTCATCCGGTTCATCCAGCCGATGCGGGCGACACAGTTGAACACCCATGCCAGCTCGGCATGGCCGGATACCGCGGACTGGTTGAACACGATGTGCTTGACCGGATCGATGCCCGAGGCGATGAACGCTGCCGCGATCGAGCGTGTCTGGGCCTTGAGATCTTCATGCACCAGCTGGGCTGTGATGGAGTGCAGATCGACTACACAGAAGATGCAATCGTGCTCGTTCTGCAACGCCACGAACTTTCGGATCGCACCCAGATAGTTGCCGAGATGCAGATTGCCGGTCGGCTGAACACCCGAAAAGACGCGGGGCTTGAATGTGGCGGTCATGATGCGCTCCTGACGGGCTGGTGGAGGGCCCGAATGCCTCGTTGAAATCGGGCGGGGTTATGCGGTCGGTCCCGGCCCGCGTCAAGATGTCATCGACGTTGAGCTGCGCTTCAAGCCTTTTTGCGGCGCCTGAACAGCCGTGCAAATTCCGCGCGGTCGAGACCTCCGGTCATGAACGCGAAACCGAAATAGACCACGGCGGCGGCAACCACCGTGAGCAGAACGGCAGACAGACGCACGGGCAAAGCAGCATCGAGCAGGAAGACGGAGAAATTCGCCTCCGCCCACCAGAGCAAACCGCCCATCAAGGCTGACGCGATCAAAACAAGCGCCATGCGTTTCAGTGTCACAGCGGTCAGCCGGAACAGTCCTCCCGACACAAGCCGCTGACCAAGAAACAGAACGGAGATCCATCCGGCGAGACTTGTAGCAAGCGCAATGCCACTTACACCCAGGCGGGGGAAAAGGACCAGACTGCCGGCAATGTTGATGACCACGGAGATCAGCGACGCCCAGAGCGGCGTGCGCATATCCTCACGGGCGTAGAAGGCGGGCGTGAAGATCTTGGTCAGCACAAAGGCCGGAAGCCCGAGCGCGAAGGCTGCAAGCACGGAGGCGGTGACGAGCGTCGTCTCTCGCGTGAACGCCCCGCGTTCGAACACCAGCGCGATGATCGGCTCCGGGATCATCGCCAGGCCGACGGCCGCAGGCACGGTTATCGCCAGACCGAATTCGAGGCTGCGGTTCTGCAGGTGCTGGGCATCCTTCATGTCCCCGGCGCGGAGCGCGCGCGACAATTCCGGCAGCAGCACCACACCGATCGCAATGCCGATCACGCCGAGCGGCAACTGGTTGAGACGGTCGGCGTAATTCATCACCGCAATGGCTCCCTCTTGCGCGGACGCGATGATCTGTCCGACCAGGAGATTGATCTGGGTGATGCCGCCGGTGACCGCAGCAGGCAGCGCGAGCCAAAGCAGCCGTTTGACCGCCGGGGTAAGGCGGGGCCGGACAAACCCCATCGTAAAGCCCTCACGCCGCAGCGCCCAGACCAGCAGTCCAAGTTGCAGCGCTCCCGATATGGTGACCGACCAGCCCAGAACCATACCGATATCGGGCGCCGAAAACTCCAGATAGCCCGCCGCGATCAACCCGGAAACGAGGACGATATTGAGCAGCACCGGTGCAAGCGCGGGCAGAAAATAGCGCCTGAGCGAATTGAGAATGCCCGCGAGCATGGCGACGAGGCTCATGGCCGCGAGATAAGGAAACATGATCCGTCCGAGCACCACGGTCAGTTCGAACTTGTCCGGGTCCTCGATGAATTTCGGGGCGATCACCGTGCTGACCAGGAACGGCATGAAAATCATCGCCAGCGCGCTCAGGACAAACAGCGACAGCAGCAGGACGGCGAGCACCTGTTCAGCGAACTTTCGCGCCGCGTCGGGTCCGCCGCCCTCGATTTCCTTGGCAAACAGCGGAATGAAGGCCGCATTGAACGCGCCCTCCGCAAACAGCCGGCGGAACAGGTTGGGAAAGCGGAAAGCCGCATAGAATGCATCGGCGACGGGACCCGCGCCAAGAAATGCGGCAATCATCGCCTCACGCACGAAACCGAGCACGCGGCTGGCCATGGTGGCGCCGCCGACGCTTGCGAACTTTCCGATCAGGCTCATTTGCCGGTATCTGCGCGCGCCGTCGCGCGAGCGGGTGCGCGGGGACGCCGGTTCGACCCGTGCGGCGCGATCATGCCCGGAGGCATGCGGTCACGCAACTCGTCGTCTTCCTTGGCAAGCACCGCCTTGAGCCGCGCCGCAATGTTGATCTGACGGGTCTCGTTGGTGATCTTCATCCCGACAAGGTCACGGACGTAGAAGGTGTCCACCACCTTTTCGCCATAGGTGGTGATATGCGCCGAGGCGATATCGAGCGACAGGTCCGAAAGAATGGAGGTCACCTCCGAAAGCAGACCCGGACGGTCGAGGCATTCGATCTCGATGACGGTGAACTTGTTGGAGAGCACATTGGAAATGGTCACCTGGGGCTTGACCGTAAAAGGCCGGTTCCTGCGCTTGCCGCGGTTCTTGCGGGCGATGACTTCCGGAATGTGCGCTTCGCCGGCCAGAACCTCCTCGATCATCCGTCCGATGGAGGTGGCGCGGCGCAATTCGTCCTCGTCATCGGGGAATTCGCGGTTGATCAGGATCGTGTCGAGTGCACGGCCATCCGAGGTGGTGAAGACCTGCGCATCGGCGATGTTCGCCCCTGCTGCGGCACAGGCGCCGGTGATGATCGAGAGCAGGCGCGGATGGTCCGGCGAAAGCAGGGTGATCTCGGTAATGGCATGGAACGCATTGGTCCGAACCGTGCTGGCAAACCGCTTTCCCGCCTTGTCGGCCTGGCGGATGAAACCCGCGTGAAGCACCTGCTCCTCGAGCGGAACCGCGAGAAGATAGGGTTCGTAATGCAGCTTGAGATAGGCCTTGCGATCCTTTGCGGACCAGTCCGCGAGCGCCTGATCCAGCGCATCAAGCGCGTGCTCAGTCCGAACCTTGCGCGACACCTCGGAAAAGCCGCCTGAAAGCATCAGTTCGGTTTCGTAGTAAAGCGTGCGCAGCAACTGGCCCTTCCAGCCGTTCCATACGCCGGGCCCGACAGCCCTGATATCGCAAACGGAGAGCACCAGCAGCATCTTCAACCGTTCGAGCGAGCGGACCTTCTCGGCAAAATCCGAGATCGTCTTGCGGTCGTTAAGATCGCGGGACTGGGCGACCATCGACATGGTGAGATGTTCTTCGATCAGCCACGCGACAAGTTCGGTCTGACGGGCAGACAGCCCGAAACGCGGGCAGAGCTTGCGAGCGACCTTGGCGCCGGCGGTTGAATGATCCTCCGGCCGCCCCTTTGCGATATCGTGCAGGAACACTGCGACATAGAGTGCTTCCCGCTCTTCGATCCCCGGGATCAGCTTTGAGGACAGCGGATGTTCCTTGGTCTCCTGCCCCTTGTCGATCCCCGAGAGCACCGAGACTGTCCGGATCAGATGCTCGTCGACAGTGTAGTGGTGATACATGTTGAACTGCATCATCGAAACGATCTTGCCGAATTCCGGAATGAAACGGCCGAGGACGCCGGCCTCGTTCATGCGTCTGAGGATGATTGCCGGCTGCCGCTTCGATGTCAGGATCGACAGGAACAGGCGGTTGGCCTCTTCGTCATTGCGCAACTCGGCATTGACCAGCCTGAGCGACCGCGTCACGCGCTTGAGCGCGTCGGGATGGAACTCGAGTTCGCGGATATCGGCGAGATGGAACAGACGTATGATATTGACCGGGTCGCGCTTGAATACGTCGGGATCCGCCAGACTGATCCGGCCCTTGTCCTCGGTGAAATCCAGCGTTCCCGGAATTTTGCGGGTACGGCTGGCGAAGCGGCTGATGACACCCGAGATACCCGGCGCCTGCTTGGCTTGCTGGTCCTCGAGGCCGGCGCAGAAAATGCGGGTCAGATCACCCACGTCCTTGGCCACAAGAAAGTAGTGCTTCATGAAGCGCTCGACCGACGAAAGGCCCGGGTGATCCTGGTATCCCAGTCCCGCGGCGATATCGCGCTGGATGTCGAATGACAGCCGCTCCTCGGCCTTGTTCGTGAGGAAATGCATGTGGCAGCGCACGGCCCATAGAAAATCCTCGGCCTTTTCGAACAGCTTCAGTTCGCGGCGCGACAGCACGCCCAGGCCGACCAGTTCGGCAGTGTCGCGAATGTGGTAGAAATACTTGGCGATCCAGAACAGCGTGTTGAGATCGCGCAGGCCCCCCTTGCCTTCCTTGACGTTGGGCTCGACCAGATATCGCGTATCGCCGGCCTTCTTGTGGCGCGCATCGCGCTCTGCGAGTTTGGCGCTGATGAATTCGGGACCGGTGTCCTCCACCACTTCGCGGTCGAATCTCTCGCCCAGATTTGCGAACAGTGTCCGTTCGCCGCAAATGAAGCGGGCTTCGAGAATGGCGGTGCGGATGGTCATGTCGGACCGGGAGAGCCGGATGCACTCATCGACATTGCGCGTGGCGTGCCCGACCTTCAGGCCCATGTCCCATAGCACATAGAGAATCCACTCGACGACCTGTTCGGTCCATGGCGTCTTCTTGTAAGGCAGCACGAAAAGAAGATCGATGTCAGAACCAGGCGCCAGCGTGCCACGGCCATAACCGCCGACAGCGGTCACCGTCATGCGTTCGGACGTGGAGGGATTCTCAACACTGTAAACATGGATGGAGGCATAATCGAAGAGCGCCTCGGTGATGACATCCTGCAGGTGACAGATCCGACGCGCGCACAGCGTGCCACCGCCATCGTCGAAGAGCATCTCGCGAGCGCGGTCCCTGCCCTCAGCGTTGACGCGCTTGGCCTCTGCAAGAATCGCCTGACGCGCTTCCGGGGTAGCTCCCCCATGTTTGGCCGCAATCGCGTCGAAGCTTGCGCGCAGGACCGCCGGATCGACGATTTCCTTGAGGCGAAGCGGATTGTCTGGGGAGTCTGGCATTGCAAATAAGTCCTGATCGCGGAAGTGACGTGGCGCAGCGAGCCTGAAGATCCAGGGCCTTGATGCCCCCAGCGGTTTGCTCCGGCCCGTCATGGCGACGAAGTCACCGCGCCCCTCCCTGATTCGTGCGCTTCGGGCCCGGTCTCCGTCGGCGCGGCTGCTATAGCGTGTTTCGCCATTCAGCAACAGTGTCCGGATGGCCAAACTTAGAGCCGATCATCTTTGACCGGAAGCGATTTGATGGGCTGGAATTTTCGTGTCAGCAAGGAAGAACCGCAAGGATGGTGCCGTGCATCGTGCGAGGATTTTGACGATGCTGGCGCGGACAAGACGTCCAAGCCCCGCGGAGCGGGCAGTCAGACCAAGATCCGGTTCCAGCTAAAGATGATCGGCTCTATCCGTCGATTCTCTCGATGAACCAGTTGGTCAGCCGGGTCCAGACCTCGTCCTTCTCCGCAGCATCTTCAACGCCGTGCTCGAGATTGGGATTGTCATTGACCTCGATGACGAAAACGCCGTCATCGGTTTCCTTCAGATCGACGCCGTAAAATCCGTCTCCGACCGAGCGCGCGGCGCGCAAGCCGGTATCCAGAACCAGCGGGGGAACCTGCGCGAGCGTGAAGGGTTTGAAGCCACCTTCAAGCGGTTTGCCGCCGGTATCGTGCTTGACGATCTGCCAGTGCTTCTTGGCCATCAGGTACTGGACCGCAAACAGCGGCTTGCCGCCGAGGACGCCGATGCGCCAGTCGAAGCTTGTCGGCATGTAGGCCTGTGCGATCAGAACTTCGGAATCGGCCAGCCATGCATTGGCAAGGGTCTTGAGTTCCTGCATCGACCCGACCTTCGAGACCCCGCGCGAAAACGATGAATCGGGGATCTTCAGAACCATGGGAAAACTAAGCTGATCGGCGGCGCGTGCAAAATCCTCCGGCCCGATCAACATCACCGTAGGCGGCACCGGAATGCCGTTCGACGCCATCAGCTCATCGAGATAGACCTTGTTGGTACAGCGGATCATCGAGACCGGGTCATCGATAACCGGCATGCCCTCCTGCTGGGCACGCCGGGCAAAACGGTAGGTGTGGTTGGAGATCGATGTTGTCTCTCGGATGAAGAGCGCATCGAAGTTGGCCAGCCGCGGCAGGTCCTTGCGGGTGATCGGTTCGACCGCCACACCCATGCGCGCGGCGATGCGCGACCAGTGCTTGAGACTGTCGATGGTCGACGGCGGCAGCGCCTCGTCGGGATCGACCAACGTGGCGAAGGAGTAGCGTGCCGGAGCGCGGGCCTTCGCATCCTTCCATTGGCGCCCGGTGTGCCGCGCCATCGCCTTGTAGAACAGCTGCTTATCGTCGCCGTCGAGCTTGCCGAAGGGCAAAAGCGCGATGCGCGGGATCGCACACCAGGACCCGGGCTTGAGCGTGACCTCGAGCGCAGGCGCGCGGAACCAGTCGAACAGAAGCCGGCAGAAGCGCTCGAGCCGCGGATCGGCGCTGGTTCCGAAGAACACGCGCAGGCGAGCGGGTGCGGGTTCGCCCTCTCGAGCCGCTAGGCCCTTGTTGAGCGCATCCTCAAGCTCGGGAATAGCATTCTCGTAGAGCTTGCGCGCCGACAGATCGATGATGGTCTCGACCGAGGGGATCACCCGCTGGCCTCGGGCCGCGGCAAGCAGCGACGCGTAGTAGCCCCGGCTCTGGTAGCTGTAGGAGCGCGAAAGATTGATGATGTTGGGCCGCGCGCCGCGGAACAGTTCGGGCCGGGCGAGATAATCGCGTGTCGTGAGCACCTTGTGGGCGGTGGCTGCATGATCGAAGCCGGCAAGAGCCGTGGCAAGGATGACCCAGTCAGACATCGGGCAGTTTTCCCTTTATAAGCACGGCGGCACGCAGGCCGGAGCGGCCGAAGCAGGCTATGCGGTCGAAGATGGCGTATGGAAGCGGAATATTGGCGGCGTCGGCAGCGGTTTCGCCCTGTTCGTCCTCCACCCAAGGGTCGTGAACGAAGATGTGCCGGCCATCATCCCCATGAGCCAGCACCCAATGCGGCACCTTCTTGCCCATCATCAGATAGCCGCTGACGAGAACAATGGCGACATGACCCTCGGCAAGCTTTCCACGCAACCAGTCGAGGGTGAATGGCTCGTAGTGAACCGGGGTACCGTTCGCGCTCACGCGGGCACGAAAATCGGTCTGCGCCAGCTCCATCACGCGGCGCTTCTCCGTGTCGCGGACGGTCTCAAGAAACAGAAAGTCATCGGTCGAGCACCAGACCTCGGGATCGAGACCATGCTCGCGCGCCACAACCGCCAGGCCGAAGGGTTCGCAACCGCCCGGGCCTGACAGCATGAAGACGGTGGTGGCTTCGCGCCACAGCCGGATTTCCCATACCGGATCGAGGACCTCCTGCGAGCGGAAGCGGGCCAGAGCCATCAACAGGCATGCGGAGCCGCAGGTGAAATCGGCCGTCTGTTCGTAAAACGGCGTGAACACCGACGGCGCCTCGGGTCCGCGCAGCAGTTTTTCAAACCTGAGCGCCGCCATCCCGTCGGCGTAATACGCGTCCACCCGGCCGATGCCGCGATATCCCGAATTCCGATAGAGCGCGATTGCCGAGGCGTTGTCCTCGCGAACCTCCAGCCTGAGCAGGATGCGATCATGATCCATCGCGGCCTGCTCGGCCGCTGAAAGCAATGCCTTTCCGTAGCCCTTTCCCGCGTGCTCGGGCGCCACAGCCAGCGAATAGAGCCGCGCCAGCGCAGCGCCGGCGCGAAACAGGATCATGGCATAGCCGCAGACCGTTTCATCGATTTCTATGACAAGCGTTTCGGCGGTCGGACGGTCGATCAGCTTGCGAAAGGAGCGCCGCGAGATCCGGTCACTGTCAAACACGGCCTGCTCGATCATGTCGAGGGCTGCGATGTCGGATTGAACTGCGGGACGTAGCCGGGGAACGGACATGAAAGATCCGAAAAAGAGCAATCGCAGCCTCTGCGACAGCCCGTGTTGAAGCACCCGAATCATGGCTGATTTGTGTCGCTTTGTCAGCGCGGATTATTCGCGGCGCGCATGTTTGCGGCGCGGACCCGTACGTGCTTCGAGTTGAACCCGCGGCGCGGCGTCACCACATGGATTCCGCCCACTAGCGGGCATGTTGCCTGCACCCCGATGCGAGCGCGTAGTCACAAGAGAAAGGCCGGACAATGATCATCGAAGCTGCCCGGATGGGTGGAGCCAACCTGCTGGCGCCCGCCTCGCGGTCTGTGTTGTTCAAATCGCTGGGGCTGACGATCCTGCTGCTTGCGGGTTTGTCGTTCGGACTGGGCGAAGCCTTCTCGGCGCTGGCCATGCCGTGGCTGGGGGAATTCCTCCCTGGGCTGCCCGACTGGGCCGGTTGGCTGGGCACCGTGGCGGCCATCATCGCCGGCATCGGCCTGGCGCTGGTGCTTGCGCTCTTGATCGCGCCGGTGACTGCGGTCATGGCCGGGCTGTTTCTCGACGACATCGCCGAAGTGATCGAGACACGGGATTATCCGCAGGACCCGCCGGGCCGGGCGATGCCGCTTGGCCAGTCGATCCGGCAGTCATTGGGCTTTCTTCTGGTGGTCGGACTCGGCAACCTGATTGCGCTGTTCCTGCTGCTGGTGCCGGGGATCAACCTTGCCGCCTTCTTCCTGGTCAACGGCTATCTTCTGGGGCGGGAGTATTTCGAGTTCGCAGCGATGCGGTTCATGAGCCCCGCCGAAGCGAAGAGGTTGAGGGCGCGCAACTCGACGACGATCTTCTTCGCGGGCCTGATCATCGCCGCGTTCCTGTCTGTGCCCATTCTCAACCTGCTTACCCCGATGTTTGCAGCCGGCATGATGGTGCATCTGTACAAGATGATTGCGCGCGCCCGCTGATGCCTGATCCGGCTCCGTAGCCGGGGCCGGATGCAGATGAATGAAGGTTCAAACCGGCAATGCCGACTGTGCATATTGCGCCGCATATTCTTCGCTCGGCGGGATCGGCCGGATAATGTCGATCAACACGCCGTTGGGGTCGGCGGTGATGAAATGCCGCTGACCGAAATCCTCGTCGCAGATATCCTTGAGAATGGGCAGACCGGCGCCGCGCAGCCGATCATAAACACGATCGACATCCTCCACCTCGAAATTGAGGATCAGACCGGCCGCCGTGCCGCGCGCCACTGACGGGATCGTTTCATGCTCTCCGTCGAGCACCGCGATCGCGACCTTTTCGTCTTCCTTCGATTGCAGATGGACGTACCAGTCGCTCTCAAACACCATCTCGAAACGAAAATGCGCCTGATAGAAAGCCGCTGTGGCGGCGACGTCCTTGGTCATGACGACCGGGTAGTAGCTGGTGGTTTTCATGTTTGCAGGCTCCTCTATTTAACATACAGTCTGTCTGTATCTGTTAATTACAAACATACTGTATGTATGTAAAGGGTCAAAATGCGAAGAACCAACAAGGACCGTTCCGAAAGCATGCGGCAGGCGCTGATCGACGCCGGACGCGCACTGTTCATCGAAAAGGGTTATGCCGACACCTCCACGCCCGAGATCGTCAATCGGGCCGGCGTCACGAGAGGCGCTCTCTATCATCACTTCGAGGACAAGAAGGCACTGTTCCGCGCAGTCGTCGAACGCGAGGCAGGCGAGGTCGCGGCTGACATCGAAGCGGCGGCACCGGCCGGTGATTATCCGCGCCAAGCCATCCTTGAGGGGACAAAGGCGTATTTCGATACAATGGCGCGACCGGGCCGTACGCGCCTCCTGCTTCTCGACGGGCCTGCGGTTCTGGGTACCGATATCACTCGGGCCATCGATACGGAGACATCCGAGATGACGCTGAAGCATGGTCTTCAGGCCCTGCTTTCCGGCTCGGACAACGAGGACAATGCGGAGATGCTGGCCGTCCTGCTGTCAGCCGCATTCGACCGTGCGGCGCTGGCAATCGAAATGGGGGCCGAGCGCCAACGCTGTGAAGACGCCATTGCCGCTCTGATCGAAGGACTGACCGACTGACACGCCATGCAGATGCGGGCAATCTCGCAACTTGCCTCGGATGGCAGCAATCAGGCCGCCGTGCGGACTTCCCGCCCTTTCGGCGGCATCCTTGCGATCTCTTCACCACAACCGAGCAAGCAATATAAGAACTTCCTTAAGAGTGCGATGCTAGCGTCAAACTCCAATGTTCAGACCTGACCATATCGATCACCGGACCCGCAGCCAGCGCACCTACAAGGAAGCGCTGAAGATTGCGATGTCGGACCGTGACCTGCTGCCTGATCATCTGCTGACGACACAAAGCCAGCTTCCGGACATGTCGCCGACCGTTCGCGCTGTCTATGACAGCTACTACTGGGCAGCGCATTCGCTCAAGGCGCTCGCATGGCTTAAGGCCATCATCGTCTTCAATCTCCTGCTGATCGGTTTCGATGCCTTTCTGGAACCATCCCTGCTGGTGCCGTCGCTGATCATCCGCGGCGGCATCGTCACGGCCATTCTCCTTGCGATGTGGATCCTGTGGAGACGAGAGCGGAACCACTCGGTCCAGGGGGCAAGCCTGATTGTCGTCGCTGCAAGCATCATGATCGAAGCCGGGGCATTGGGGCTGCTTGGCGGCGAGGCTCTGTTCGAACGCTACCTTACCGGGGGGCTGTTCACTGTCGCGACAGCAATCCTGTTCTTCCCGATCGCGTTTTCATGGACCATTGCTGCCGTGGGCCTGGCGACTTTTCTGTATGTGGTCATGCTCGCCATCGGGCCGGTGACGGATCCCGTGATTGCCGTTTTCACCGGCTGCTTCTACTGCAGCGCGATGGTCACCTTTGCGAGCACGCGGAAAGCGGCACTCAGGAGCCATTGGAAAAGTTTCAAATCGAAAGTGCGGGAACTGCGCGACCAGGAAACGCTGGAAAACCTCAATTCCGAATTGCGCCTTGCTGCGGATCTGGATCCTTTGACCGGCGTTCGAAACCGCCGGGCGGCGCAGGAGGAAACGAACCGGATCTGCGAGAACGGCACACAGTATGTTGCATTCCTGATGCTCGACATTGATGATTTCAAGACGCTCAATGACAAATACGGTCACGCAATCGGCGATGACTGCATCAGGCAGGTTGCGCGCAGCATCGCCGACAACCTGCGGAGTCGTGACATTGTTTCACGCTATGGCGGCGAGGAATTTCTCGTGGTGCTGACCGGCGCGAACAGAGAGTGTGCCTTTAGCGCTGCCGAACGGATCCGGAAATCCATCGAACAGTTGCACATCGGAGAACCGGGCAACTTCATCGACCGGAGGGTCGCCGTGAGCATCGGCGTGGCGCTGAGGCATGGCGACGAGGCTCCGGAAAAGACGATAGGCCGGGCCGATGATGCTCTCTACACTGCCAAGCGCACTGGCAAGAACCGGACGGTGATCGCGCCTGCGCCTGAGGGCGGGACCATCCCCTCACCTCGACAGGCCGAACCTCATCGGCGTGACGTGGCCTGAACAGCGCCGGCCAGTGGGACTAGATCACCTGCTCGGGCAGTTCGACCAGCGGCGCGGCCACGTCGGTGGTCTTTTCCTTCGATTTGCAGATATCGGCGATAACGCAGCGCTCGCATTCGGGCTTGCGCGCCTTGCAGCAATAGCGGCCATGGAGGATCAGCCAGTGATGGGCATGAAAAAGATAATCCTCGGGGATGATCCGCATGAATGAGGCCTCGACCTCGTCAGGTGTCTTGCCCGGCGCGATCCGCAGGCGGTTGCCGATGCGGAAGACATGGGTATCAACGGCAAGCGTGGGGATGCCGAAAGCAATCGACATGACCACATTGGCCGTCTTGCGGCCGACGCCCGGCAGCGTGACCAGTTCTTCCCTGGTGCGGGGCACTTCGCCGCCGAAATCATCGACCAGCTTCCGGCTCAGAGCGATGACGTTCTTCGCCTTGTTGCGGTAGAGCCCGATGGTCTTGATGTAATCGCGCACCCGCTCCTCACCGAGATCCAGCATCTTTTCGGGCGTGTCGGCGACTTGAAAGAGTGCACGCGTGGCCTTGTTGACGCCGGCATCGGTCGCCTGTGCCGACAACGCCACAGCAACCACCAGCGTGAACGGATTGACGTGTTCGAGTTCGCCTCTGGGCTCGGGCCGCTGGATGGAAAACCGGCGGAAGATTTCGCGGATTTCGTCCTTTGAGTAGGGGATCCGCGGACGGCGGGCAGCACGTTTTGCTTTCGCGGACGCCCTGGTGGCCGTCGACGCCGCGGGGGCTTTTGACGTTCCGGAGGAAGCGTGCGGCGTTTTCGCCGGTTCGGGGCTCTTGGGGTTTTTCATTCCCTGCCTATAATCACGATGTGGAGGCATTGGCAAATCCAGCGCTGGAGACCGGGAAGACGATGAACGAGGAACCTGTTTTCGAGGCCGTCCTGAGCCCTCACCGCTCATTGGGGCGCACCGGCTTCGTGGTGCTGATGGTGATCACCACGGCACTCACGCTGGTGCATGTGATCATGTTCGCCGCAGTCAATGCCTGGCCGGTGATTGGCTTTTTCGGGATAGACCTGGCGCTCCTGTTCGGCGCGTTCTGGCTCAGCTACCGCTCGGGCCGGGCGCGTGAGTTCGTCAGCGTCTCGCGCACCGATCTGAAGGTGCGCAAGGTGGCGCCGTCCGGTCGGGCGGAAGAGCACCTGTACAATCCGTTCTGGGCCCGCTTCAACGTCTCCCGCCATGACGAAATCGGCATCACCAGCATGCAGATCAGCGGCGAGGGCCGCCGCACCGATGTGGGGGCTTTCCTCAATCCGGACGACAAGGAGAGCTTTGCCTCGGCTTTTCAGAGAGCGCTTGCAACGGTCAAACGCTGAGGCGCTTTTCGAAAGCGCGGCGTGTTTCGGGTGGCGAGGCAATACGGCACGTGGTTGAGTGGCCTCAAGGAGACCTGCCATGACCGTGACCGCACAGCTTGACCGTGACATTACCCCGCAGAACGAGGATTACGAATTGGTCCGGCAGACCATCGAGCGGATTTCACTCGACTACCGGGCGCAGCCTTCGCTGGAAGACATCGCCTCAGACCTCAGCGTTGCACCGGGCAAGCTGCAGAAGACGTTCAGCCGCTGGGCCGGGCTGACGCCGAAAGCATTCCTGCAGGCTGTGACGCTCGACCATGCACGCCGGCTGCTTGGAGACGAGGGCCTGCCGCTGCTCGATGCCAGCTATGAACTGGGACTTTCCGGACCGGGGCGGCTGCACGATCTGTTCGTCACCCACGAGGCGATGAGCCCGGGCGACTTCAAGGCCGGTGGTGCGGGGCTCGAGATCCAGTACGGGTATCACCCCTCCCCGTTCGGCATCGCGCTGGTGATGGCGACAGATCGCGGATTGTGCGGGCTTGCCTTCGCCGATCCCGGCGAGGAAGCCGCAGCGCTGGAGGACATGGCGCGGCGCTGGCCGGGCGCCCGGCTGATGGCCGATCAGGAAGCAACCAAAGGCTATGTGGAACGGGTGTTCTCACCCGAACAATGGCGCGCCGACCAGCCGCTCAGGATCGTCATGATCGGCACCGACTTTCAGGTCAGGGTCTGGGAGGCGCTGCTCAGAATTCCGCTGGGCCAAGCCTCAACCTATTCCGATGTGGCCCGCGCCATCGGCAAGCCGTCAGCCTCTCGGGCCGTGGGCGCCGCGGTGGGGCGCAACCCGATTTCCTTTGTGGTGCCGTGCCACCGGGCGCTGGGCAAATCGGGCCAACTGACCGGTTACCACTGGGGCATCACCCGCAAGCGGGCCATGCTCGGCTGGGAAGCAGGCTGCGTGACATCTGCATCGGGTCAAAGCGGATAGGCGGACAACGGAAGCGTCCGCCCGGTTACAGCGACCTAGTCCCCAAGGCGTCTAGCGCCTGTCTGCAGATAGAAGGCCTCGGCATTCGGGTCGGACAGGATTTCCAACACCGCTTCCAGAGAGGTTGCGAGGGTCATGCTGCGAGCCTTGGCCATCAGCGCATCGAACAGAGGCGGCCATCTGGGCTCAATGCGCCTTGGACATATCCCCCAGCACCTCTTTCGAGGCGACGGTGGAGTCTGCGTTGAGCTTGTAGACCATCGGCACGCCGGTGGCGAGATTGAGCTTGACGATCTCCTCGCGCGACATGCGGTCGAGGATCATCACCAGCGACCTCAGCGAATTCCCATGGGCAGCAACCAGAACGGTTTCGCCGCGCAAAACGCGTGGGAGGATCTCGGTCATATAGTAGGGCCAGACGCGGGCGCCGGTGTCCTTGAGGCTTTCGCCGCCCGGCGGCGGCACATCGTAGGAACGGCGCCAGATGTGGACCTGCTCCTCGCCCCATTTCTCGCGCGCGTCGTCCTTGTTCAATCCGGCAAGGTCGCCGTAGTCGCGCTCGTTGAGTGCCTCGTCGCGAATGACGGTGAGGCCGGTCTGGCCGATACCTTCCATGATCAGATCAAGCGTCCGCTGGGCACGCTTGAGATCGGAGGTGAAGGCCACGTCGAAGACAAGGCCCGTGTCCTTGATCGCCTGCGCGCCGGTCTTTGCTTCCTCGACACCCTTCTCGGTCAGGTCGGGATCCTTCCAGCCTGTGAAAAGGTTCTTGAGATTCCATTCGCTCTGGCCGTGGCGGACAAGCACGAGTGTTCCGGACATGGTGATTTCCCTTTCTCAGGCGGTTGGGGTTCAGGCGCTGGATCAGCGGTCTGCAAGACCGAGCACGTCAAGCATGGAATAGTAGCCGGGTTTCTGGCTTCGCGCCCACATTGCAGCACGCACGGCGCCGCGGGCAAAGATCGAACGGTCGGTGGCCTTGTGGGAAAGCTCGATGGTTTCGCCTTCACCGGCAAGAAGGACCGAGTGTTCGCCGACAACCGAACCGCCCCTAAGGGTGGCGAACCCGATGCTGCCGGCTTCACGCGCGCCAGTGTGACCGTCGCGCACCCGGACCGAATTCTCTTTCAGGGAAATGCCGCGGCCGTCGGCCGCCGCTTCACCGAGCAGCAGTGCAGTCCCCGAGGGCGCATCAACCTTGTGGCGGTGATGCATCTCCAGAACCTCGACGTCCCAGTCGTTGGCGTCGAGCGCCTTGGCGGCCTGGCGCACCAGAACCGACAGAAGATTGACGCCGAGGCTCATGTTGCCGGACTTGACGATGCGGGAGTGACGCGAGGCTGCAATCAGCTTCGCCTCGTCGCTTTCGCCCATTCCCGTGGTTCCGATCACATGGACAATGCGTGCCTGGGCCGCAAGTTCGGCAAATTCCAGTGTTGCAGCGGGCGTGGTGAAATCGAGCACGCCGTCGGCACGGGCAAAGACCGGAAGAGCGTCGGCGGTGATCGCCACATCATTGGCACCGAGGCCCGCAATCTCGCCCGCGTCGCGGCCGATCGCATCCGAGCCCTCACGTTCAATGGCGCCGGCGAGGTGGACACCGTCAACGTCGGCGATCGCACGGACCAGGGACTGGCCCATTCGCCCGGCGGCGCCCACCACGACAAGGCCCATGCTCGAAGGCATCGTGCTCATGGTCTGTTTCCCTTCTTGTCTTCCGAAAGTTGTGGCTCGGCGTCGTTGACTTCGGTCTCGCTGAACGCCTGCAGCCGGGCATAAAGGCCGTCCTTGCTGCCGCTGAGATCGGCATGGCTGCCGCTTTCGACCACGCGGCCGGCCTGCATGACAATGATCCTGTCAGCCTTGGCTATGGTGGACAGCCGATGGGCAATCACCAGCACAGTACGGTGCTGCATCGCGCTTTCGAGTGCTTTCTGCACCGCAGCCTCGGATTCATTGTCCAGCGCCGAAGTCGCCTCGTCCAACAGCAGGATCGGCGCGTTCCTGACGAGTGCACGGGCTATCGAGATGCGTTGTCGCTGGCCGCCGGAAAGGTTGGCGCCGTTCTCCCCAAGCGGCGTGTCGTATCCGCGAGGCTGGGCCAGAATGAAATCATGGGCGTGGGCAAGGCGCGCGGCGTCCTCAATCTCGGCATCGGTTGCGTCGGGCCGGGCATAGCGCAGATTGTCCCGGATGGACCCTTCGAACAGCCATGGCTGCTGCGAGACATAAGCGATCTGGTGCCTGAGCGAGCCCTTGGTGACGGTGGCAATATCGACACCGTCTATGAGCACCTGACCGGAGGCCGGATCGTAGAAACGGGGAACCAGACTGATCAGTGTCGACTTGCCCGCCCCGGAGGGTCCCACGATCGCTGTCGTCTTGCCCGCCACGGCCGTGAAGCTGACATCGTCGAGGACCTTTTCTCCATTGCCATAGGCAAAGCCCACACCCCGGAACTCGATTTCGCCGCGCGCTGCATCGAGCTCCACCGCGCCGGGACTGTCGCCCTGGGTCGGCTCCTTATCAAGGATGTCATAAATCATGCGCGCATTGACCACCGCGCGTTCCAGATTGATCTGAAGTCGTGACAACCGCCGCGCCGGATCATACGCCAGAAGCAACGCGGTGATGAAGGAGAAGAAAGCTCCCGGCAGCACATCGGCGTAAATCGAACGGTAGGCGGCATAGGCGATCACCCCGGATATCGCCAGGCCTGCGACAGTCTCGGTCAGCGGCGACGTCCGTTCGGTGAGCTTTGCAATGCGGTTGGCGCGCTCTTCGGCGGACCCTATCAGCTGAGATGTGCGCTGACTGATCTGACCTTCCATGGTGAAGGCCTTGACGATGGTGATGCCCTGCACGGTTTCCTGGATGGAGCCAAGAACGCGACTGTTGATGTGGATCGATTCGCGGGTGGCGCTGCGCAGGCGCTTTGAAATGTAACGCAGCGCAATCAGCACCGGCGGTGCGCCAATGAAGACGATCAGGCTCAACACCGGATCTTTCACGACCATGACTACAACAAGTGCGATCAGCGTAAGAAGATCACGGGCAAATGAAGTGATCGTCAGATTCATGACGTCGCGGATGCCAGCCACATTCTGGCTGATCTGGGCGGCAATATGTGCCGAACGGGTGTCACCGAAATAGCCTACGCCAAGCCGCATGAGATGATCTATGAGGCGTTGCTGATAGCGGGCCACCAGATTGTTGCCGACCTGGGCCAGCGCCACGGCCTGACCATAGGACGCAGCCCCACGTATGACGAAGGCTGCAAGCACCGATCCGCAGATAAGCCAGATAACCTGGGCATTCTTCTTGGCGAATGCCTCGTTGATGACCGATTCCATGATCCAGGCCATGAACGCCGTTGAGCCTGCGACCAGGACCAGACAGATGGAGGCAAAAATGTAGGTGCGAACATAGTCGCGGCCATTCTCGCGGATGATCCTGCGGATCACCATCGTCAGAGATTCGACATCGGTCTTGATGTTTTTGCCGCGCGCCACGTTGCGTCGTCCTATCCGGCCGCCGGTCGCTGCCGGGGCATTGCCGCCTTCGGGCAAACACCCGCATGCCCGGTTCAAAGCGGCTCTATAGCGGGTTGAAACCGGTTTGCCTATGCCTTCCAGCGACGGCCCTGGGTGGAGACGCCGAACCGGACCGGTGTGCGCGCATAGGCCGCAAGCCCATAAAGAGCCGCGAGCGGATGCGTGATGACGAATGTCGGGATCCGTTTGAGGATCGCGGAATGCGGCGCCTTGTCCTCGAATGCCTCCCGGAACCTGGGATGCTCAAGCGCCGGAATGATCCGCTGCACGATGCCGCCGGCAAGGTAGACGCCGCCACGCGCCATGAAGATCAGCGCCAGATCGCCGGCCACCCGTCCGAGATAGGTGACGAAAAGGTCGATTGCCTCGACGGCAGCAGCATCGGTCCCGGCCGACCACCCCGACGTGACCTCGGCAGGTGTCTTGGCCTGAGGCACGCTACCGCCGGCCTTGCAGACGCCATGATAAATGTTCATCAGCCCGCGTCCGCACAGCAATTGCTCGGCGGAGACCCGGCCGTCGATTGTCTGGTAAAAGGGAAACAGTTCGAAGTCGCGCGGGGTGCGCGGTCCGATATCGATGTGCCCTCCCTCTCCTGGCACCGGAAACCATGTGTGACGGGCGTGGACGAGACCGGACACCCCCAGACCGGTGCCAGGGCCGACCACCACCCTCGAGGTGGAAGGCTGGATCTCGCCGCCGCCGATCTTTTCGAGATGTTCCGGTCCGAGTGCGGCTGCCGCGAGTGCCTGCGCCTCGAAATCATTGATGACCACGACATCCTCGAAGCCCAGATCGCGAATCATGTCCTCGGGCCGGATGACCCAGTCGCAATTGGTGAGGTCGATCTCGCGTTCCTTGATCGGGCCCGCGACGGCGAGAATAGCCGAACGTGGCTGCAGGGAGGTCTTGTCGAGAACGCCTGCCTGGATTGCGAGGTCGATGGTCTCGTAGTCGGCAGTGGCCAGAACCGGAAATTCCTTCGGCTCGGCATTGGCGTCAACCAGAATGGCGAAGCGCGCATTGGTGCCGCCGATATCGCCGATCAGGATCGGAAAGGCGATGTTGCGGTCGGTATCGCTGGAGTTTGACATCGAGTTTTCCCCGTCAGGCCGGAAATTGCATGGGTACGGCCGCTCCGGCCGCATCATCGGTTGCCGCCGCTCAAGCGAGCGTCGACAGAAGGCGTTCAGCCGTGGCGCGGTTGAGCGCCATCGGAATATCATAAACGATGGCGAGCCGCATCAAGGCCTTGACATCGACATCATGGGGCATGGCCGTCAACGGGTCGACGAAGAAGATCACCAGAGCCACCTCGCCGGTTGCGATCAGTGCGCCGATCTGCTGATCCCCGCCAAGCGGTCCGCTCTTGAGCCGCCTGACATCAAGATCCGGGCAGACTTCGATGATACGGCCGCCGGTCGTGCCGGTGGCGACGATGGGATAGCGCGACATGGACTTGCTGTGCGAACGGGCGAAATCGGCCAGATCGTCCTTCTTCTGATCATGAGCGATAAGGGCGATGGCTTTGGGCAAGGTCATGACGATCCACTATCAGCAAAGCGAAGGCTTCGCATTTCAATCGATTTGATCCGGCATTCTATAGCGGTTTCATTCCCGGCCGAAAAGCCACAATGGCGAGGTTTGTCGGTGTCGGCACTGCGTGGCAGTTTGCACTTCCGGACAAATGGATCCGGGCTACAGCGCCGCGCATCCAATTGGATGCGCAAAGGGCGATGTAACACTTTGAAATGATACATGGTCGTTGTCGCACAATTGAATCCGACTGAGCGTGACATGCATCAGTCGCGCGGACGCCACACCGGCAAGGGCACCACGCGGGGCAGCGGCGCGAAGCCGGAGGCCGTGGAGGGTTGAGAGCCGTTATTGCGCAGAAGATCGCGAACAGGGTCGGCCCGGAATGTGGCTTCGGCTGCCGATGCAGGCCCTGCCGCATCCGCTACGCGCGCGCAGGCCGCGGGCAGGTCCGAAAGCCGGATCTCGCGCTTTTTCGGTTTGGGCTTGTCGTCCTTCTTCGGCTCGGCCGGCGCCCAGGGCTCATCCGTGAACCACCAGGCCAGCGATGCATCGCAGCCCGTGCCGGACGGGGGCGGATTCTGGCTGCGACAGCCGCTCACGCCGGGCGGGCATTTGATCCGGATATGGAAATGATAGTGATGGCCGTAATACGGACGAAGCTTGCCCATCGCCGAGCGATCCCCCTGCCACGTGTCGCAGATCTTCTTCTTGATGCCGGGATGGATGAAGATGCGCTCGACTTCCGGATAGCTCGCCGCGCGCATCAACAGCCGCGCATGCGCCGGCGTCCAAACCCGGTCATCAACATAAAGCGTGTCCTTCTTGAGCATCGAGGTTGCGGAAATCTCCTCGCGTTCGCGCGCACTCAGCTTCCGATCGGGCATCGGCGTCAGCCAGACATCCGCATCGAGCCCGACCTGATGCGAGGCATGCCCCGAAAGCATGGGGCCACCCCGTGGCTGGGCGATATCACCGACCAGCAATCCGGGCCAGCCGTCATTGGCCGCAGCCTCGCGCGAGAACCTCTCGACGAGCGCGATCAGGTCGGGATGGCCCCAGCGCCGGTTGCGCGAAAGGCGCATCGCCTGCCAGGTCTCGCCATCCGCGGGAATCGCAACGCCGCCCGCGAGACAGCCCTTCGAGTAAAAACCGATGGCGCGGGCGGGCAAGGCGGCCGGCAGCTTGGCGGCACCGAAAATCTGCTTGGCGGGAGTGCCGGATTCAGCTGCCTGTGCGCTCGTCGGCATATTGCTCGCACCGGAGCCCAGCAGGCCGAGGAAAAGGATCGCCATCATGGAATTGCGGGTAACCCATCTGCGAGCAATGGCGTTCATGATCGGACCCCGTTTCAAGAGTTGATGCGCGAGATGCGCAAATCACTCCCAAGCCTAGCGCGATGCCGGAGAAAGAGGAACAGGAGGCGGAGTCAGCCGTCAAAATCACCCGGGAGCATGCGGTAGATCTGCAGCGGCTTATCCTGTGTCTCCTGCACAGGCTCAAGCCAGTCGGGCACGCGACCTTCCGCCAGCTGCGCATAGAGCCCTTCCGGAGCAACGGCTATGACGTTGCCGGTCTGTGGATCGCTGCGGCAATAGGCCAGAACGGTCACTCCGGCGCCGCGGAGAAACTTGACCGCATCGCCCGGCACGGCCATTGCGGCGTGAAGCTCCGTCAGCATGCCACCCTGATTGCGGTGGTAGGGCGCCGACAGCGCCCGGTGGGAGGTAAAGCGCAGGATGTGCGCGCCGAGATTGGAAGGGCCGGCCACCACGCCCATCGGCTCTTTTGCCAACGGCGCCATGGCTGCCTGGTCCTTGCAGGAGTTTTCCTCACGGACCGGCAGCGGATCAGCGTCCCGCCCCATTGCCTTGTCGACGGCCATCGAGGCGAGCGCGCCGGCAAACGCCCAGATGAAGGGAACCGACACGAAGGCCGTGCCGGCAAAGGCGAGCCCCTTGCGCAGGTTCTTCGGGTCGGCATTGGCGCGTGTACGAAGGTCGGCAATGAGCGCCGAGAGCGGAATCGCCGAGAGCAGATTGGAGAACACTGCTCCACGCACCTGGACCAGCGCAATCGCCCAGGACACAAGAATCATCGCCAGAAGAACGCCATGGGCCTGAACGTTGCGTCCCTGGCGCATGCGGATCACGCACAGGGCCATGGCGAGGACCGGGACCGCATAGAAGCCGCCGATGGTCCAGGGCTCCGCGCGCAGCTGCGCCAGCACCGATTGCGCCTCGGTGACATTGTTGAGCCACATGGTGACAAGCAACGGATCCAGAGTTGAAAGCGGATTGCCGAGGCATTGGGGCGCAATCAGCAAGGTGAAACCCGCGGTGGCGACCCCGGCGAGCCCTAACCCCGAGAGGCGGGCAGCAAATCCGTGGCTCGAGGTGAAGGCGGCGGCAAGATAAAACGCGCCCGCGCCGACCACACCAAGCGCGTAGAACCCGGTCGAAAGCGCATCGCAGGCCACCAGGCTATATTGGCCGGGGGGTGTGGTGACAAAGAAACATGCGGTCAGCGCCGTCGCCATCGAGAGCGCGAAAGCCGTGGATGCAGCGCGCGCCCTCTCGCCGAGCCAGAGCCATTGCAGCGCGACAATCAGCGCGATTACGGCAATGTGCGGCGTTGTTTCCGCACCGATGGCAATGGCAAGCGCCGCCGCAATACCGGCTATGGAATGGGCAAGTGCCGGGCGGCCCGGCATGATCAGGCAGGCGGCGATGACGGCGATCAAGCCCAATTGCACATTATGATGGTCAATAGATCCCGGCTGAAAACGGTTGACGCTGAGCACGAACAAAAATGCAAGAGCCAGCGCGATCAACCGGCCGGAGGCTCCCGCGAGCGTCTCCCCGGCCAGCGCCAGGGCATAGAAGATCGGAACGACGGTGATCAGCGGCCAGATGAACAGCGCCACCGCCTCGGCATATGTCGGCTCCAGAAACTGTGAAAAGGCCAGAATCAGCGCAGCGATCGGAAGATCGACAAGCCGCGACCAGTGCATGAGGGTGCCGCCCTCCAAGCCGAGCCTCGTCTGGGTCAGATCGAACCAGCCCTGGCCTGACAGAAGGTCGCGGACCTGAACGAGCCGCATCACGTCGTCATTGTCGGCGCCGACATAATCAACATAGGAGGAAAAATGCATGATCGCGGTCAGCAGCGTCAGAACCGCCAGCGCCAAGAGGACCGGGCGGTGCAAGGAGGCAAGTGCGCCGGGGACGGAAGCTTCCGGCGCGGTTTTTACAAGCGGCAGACCCGCCGCGGCCGAATTGCTCTTGCTCAAGGGGGCTACTCCCGACCACTTAAATGCCTTGGGCTCAACCTAGCCTTAACCTTCTCAAGAAATAGTAAAGCGAAGGCGGAGGATGGTCCGCGGCCAACAGGATTTCCCCATGTCAGACGGTGTTTTCGAAGGTCTTGAGATCGCAGTGGTGCTGCCTTGCTACAATGAGGCCGAGACGATCGGCGATGTCGTCGCAGGTTTTCGCGCGGCATTGCCGACCGCCCGAATCTACGTCTACGACAACAACTCCAAGGACCAAACCGCGATGCGAGCAGCGCTGGCGGGCGCGACCGTCGTGCGGGAAACCCGACAGGGCAAGGGACATGTGGTGCGACGCATGTTCTCTGACATCGAAGCAGACATCTTCCTGATGGCCGATGGCGACGGCACCTATTCATCCGCCGACGCGCCGGAACTGGTGCAGACGCTGCTCAGTGGCGGCTACGACATGGTGGTTGGCACACGGCGCGGCGTCACCGATGACGCCGGCCGCCGGGGTCATGCTTTCGGAAACTCCATCTTCAACCGGCTTTACACGGCGATTTTCGGCACCGATTTCACCGACATCTTTTCAGGCTACCGGGCCTTCTCGCGCCGGTTCGCCAAGAGCTTTCCGGCGATTTCCGGCGGGTTCGAGATCGAGACGGAAATGAGCGTTCATGCCTCAATGCTCAGAATGCCGGTGGCGGAACTGGCGCTCGATTACGGGCGCAGGCCCGAAGGCTCGCATTCGAAGCTTTCGACCTTCAAGGATGGCGCAAAAATCCTCTGGATGTTCGCCATGCTGATGAAGGAAACGCGGCCGTTCATGTTTTTCGGGTATCTCAGCGTCTTCACATTGGCGCTGTCGATGATGTTCATGGTGCCGGTGCTCAACGAATATTTCCTGACCGGTCTGGTGACCCGAATGCCAACGTGGATTCTGGCCATGGCACTGATGATGATGGCGCTGATGATCTTCTCCGGCGGCGTGATTCTTGATTCCCTTGCAAGATCACGGTTTGAACAAAAGCGATTTCATTATATGTCGATCTCGCCGTCCCGTGGCGAGCGGCGCGCATCCATCGGTGCAGGCCGGCGTGTTTCGGATCCTGAGGTTGCCGAGACACCTTCCATACCAGCCACAAAGGCCAGGAGCCGCAAAACGGTCTGATGAGACGAATACAGTTTTTCCTTTTTGCCGGCGCGGTTGGATTTGCCGTCGACGTCGGCGTGCTTTGGCTGTTGCTGCGCTTCGATCTGCTTGATCCGTTCAGCGCGCGCGTGATTGCGATCGCCTCGGCCATGCTGTGCACCTACCTGATCAATCGCACATTCACCTTCGGTGCCTCGCACCGCAGGGTCAGCGTCGAGAGCGCACGCTATGGCGGCGTCGGGATCGCCTCGGCGTTGATCAACTATGTGGTCTATTCCGCCTGCCTGATCGTGCTGAAGGACTTCTCGCCCTATCTCGCCGTGGTGCTGGGGTCGGGATCGGCGACCGCCTTTTCCTATCTGGGCTACTCGCGCTTCGTGTTCGGGCCGCGCCCCTGAACGGGACGCGGCCAAGTCGTCAGACCTTTTCCCAGCCGTCGTGTTCGGCCGCACGGTAGACTGCGTCAATCACCTTCTGATTGAGCACGGATTGTTCGAGGGTGAAGATCTCCTCGTCACCGCCCTGAACCTTGCGCACGAACGCCTCGGCCTCCAAACGGTATTGCCGGACACCGGGGAAACGGAAGGTTTCGGCGCCATCGTGACCGGCATTGTGCAGCCGGACGGTGGCGTGTCCATAGTCGCCGGCATTGAACGGTGCCGTAACCTCGATGTAGCCCTTCTCCCCGTGAAAAACCATCAACTGCCGGAGCGCCATCTGCGTCGAGCAGTAGAAACTCATTTCGAAATCACCGAAATCCGCCTTCACGCTGGCATAGCGGTCGGTCCCGAACTCGGGGTCGCGCTCGACAGTGGCCTGAACACGCTCGGGTTCGCACCCGGCGGAGAACCGTGTCGAAACCGTGGGGTAGACGCCGATATCGGGCAATCCACCGCCGCCGAGTTCGGCATTGTTGCGCATGTCGTCAGGGTTGGTGTTGAAATAGGAGAATGCGCCCTGGACATGCCGCAGCCGGCCGATCGCGCCATCCTTGATGAGCGAGCGGACCTTGTGCCATTGCGGATGGTAGGTGACCATGAAGGCCTCGCTAACGAGGACTCCGTTCCGGTCGCGCGCCTCGATTACCGGGGCAATGTCGGCAGCATTGAGCGCAAGCGGTTTCTCGCACAGCACGTGCTTGCCGGCATCGGCTGCCTTGATGGCCCACTCGACATGCTGGGACGTGGGAAGCGGGATATAAACGCCGTCAACCTCGTCCGAGGCCAGCAGCTCCTCGTAGCTCGAGAACGCATGAGGTGCTCCGAACCGGTCGGCGAGCGCGCGAGCCCGTGACTGCTCGCGGCTCGCGATGGCGGTCACAACGCCGTTTTCCGAATCCTGCAATTGCGGAATAACCTGTTCGCGGCCAATCTTGGCCGTCGACATGATGCCCCACTTGAACATGGTCTCTCCTCCCGAGAATAGCGGTCGCCGCCGTTATCGGCCAGACCGCGCTTTTGGATGTGGTGAGGACCGGCCCTCCCGGACCCGTCCATCGGATTGATTTCAGGCGCGCAACAGACCCAAAACCGGTTGCAAATGCAAGACCGCCCACCGCAGGATGGTTGCGGGGACACGCATTGCTGCGCGCAAAGGTCAGGCGATTAGCGGCTTTCCGCGGCCCTTTCGCGAATTTCCGCGAAGGTCCAGTCAACCAGCAATCGGCCATCCTGCCAGACCGGACGCATCAGGTTTTCGCGGCCGCCGAGATCCTTCAGCGCCACGCCGACGGCCTGACCGCCTTCCATGACAACGGCCTGCCGATAGCGCTTCGAGGCCTTGCCGGGATCGGTCTTCGGATTTTTGTTGATGCCATGCCAGACGCCGTCGTCGTCCTGCCGCGCATTGGCCTTCATGGCGAAACGCAGCGTGTCGCGGTTGACCTTCTGCAAGAGGCCCGCACCCATGCCGAAGGCGATGTTCTCGGCCGACCAGCCCCGGTCCTCGAGGCGGCCCAGAAGGATCCGGATCGTCTCCGGCGTGATGCCGTCGCCCTGGATCACCCGAACCGCCGGATTGAGCACCTTGTATCCCTTGTTGTTGAGCGAGAAGCCGAAGATCTCGCCCAGCATTTCCACCGTATCGACGGGGACGCGGGTGGCGTCGCCCGAATCGGGTCGCACCACAAGCATGCCGCCCGATGCCTCGACCTCGGCCTTCAGTTCTTCGCCCCAGATGGTCTTGACCGCGCGATAGAGATCATAGGAATCAGACACCACCGCGACGAGCTTGCCGGGTCCGGCAAACTGCTTGAGCATGTTGCGATAGGCTTCGGTCTCGCGCTCCTCGCCCCAGCTGGTCATGGTCGAGTGCTCGGCAGCGGGGATCGAGAAACCCGCCATCGGCTCGTGATAAAAGCGCCGCGCATAGACGAGCGCGCTGACCGTGTCGGTGCCCATGAAGCTGACCAGATGCGCGACACCGCCGATGCCGGCCTGTTCGAGCGACGTGGCTCCGCGAGCGCCGAAGTCATGCAGACGGAAAGGCAACACTTCATCGGGCGTGTCGCAGGTGCGTTCCAGCGACGCGGAAATGATCTGGCGGGCACCATGCGAGACGGTGGCGACGGTGGACGGATACCAGACCGCGCGCAGCAGCGCTGTCTCGATGAAGGTCGGCAGCCAGAAAAAGTCGGGGTCGGTGTTGCGGACCTGCACCAGCGGCGTGCCGGCCGGGACGATCGTGCCTTCGGGCAGCGCGTCGATCAGCAACGGAAAGTGGCCGTCATGGCGCGTGACGATCTTCTCGAAGCCTTCGCGATGGAACGGCAGCCCGTGGGCGGTGATCACCTCTTCGGCCTCGTCGACATCGGCCATGGTGATCTTGCGGGACAGATAGTCCTTCAGGAACATCTGCAACCCGAAGAAAAGCACGTCATCGTGCTTGCCGCCGGGCCGGGCCTCGATATAGGCCGAGATCGCAGCGGTTTCGGGCGGATACTGCGCGAAATGCGAGTACTTGTAACTGTCCGAATTGAGAATGAGATTCATTGTACGCACTACGCTCCGCCACCCTGCTCCATTGGGGCGCAGCATGCAACCGGCGGCACCCTCCCCGCAAGTCTGAAGAGGCTACAGAATGTCTCTAACGCAATGTTTTTTGCTGCATTGACTCGGCAGACGCAAGAAACCGGCTCCCGAGCCCGCGCTGGCTCCGGAATCGCAGATAGAGCGGCCTCGAGAAGAGCCGCCCCATCGGATCATCCCCTGAGCACACCGCCCGATGATTTTTCGACATTGGCGATGACCGATTTCATCAGCCGGTCGAGATCCTCTTCGGTCAGCGTGCGGTCGCGCGGCTGGATGGTGATTTCCAGTGCCAGCGACTTCTTGCCCTCGCCGAGCGACGGGCCTTCGAACAGATCGAAAACGTTCACGCCCGTGATCAGCTGCTTGTCCGCGCCCTGGGCGGCACGTTCCAGCGTGGCGGCGGGCACTTCCGTATCAACCACGAAGGCGAAGTCGCGCCGCACGGCCTGGAAGGTCGAAAGATCGAGAACAGGCTTGGTGCGTGTGGCCTTGCGCTTGGGTTCGGGAACGGCGTCAATGAAAACCTCGAAGCCCGCAAGAGGTCCGGTAACATCAAGCGCATCAAGCGTTTTGGGATGGAACTCGCCGAAGTGCCCAAGCACGGTCTTGGGACCGAGCTTGATCAGACCCGAGCGGCCCGGGTGATACCAGTCCGGCGCACCACGATCGAAGGAAAGCCGGTCGACCGGCGCGCCGCAGGCCTCAAGGGCGGCGATCGCGTCGGCCTTGGCGTCGAAGACGCCAACGGGTTTTGCCGCGCCGTCCCAGTGGCGGCCCGAGCCTGTGAGGCCGGCGGTGCCACGACGGATGCCGCCCGCTACCCGGCGCTGGCCATCCGGCTTGTCGTTCTCGTAAGTGCCTGAAACCTCGAACAGCGCGACATCGCCATAACCACGGTCGGCATTGCGCTGTGCCGCGGTGATCAAGCCGGGCAGCAGCGACGGCCGCATGTCGGACATGTCGGCGGCAATCGGATTTGCGAGCTTCAGTTCGGCCTGACCGCCACCGAAAAGCCTTGCGTGACGCTCAGGAATGAAGGACCAGGTCACTGCTTCGAGCATGCCGCGCGAGGCAAGCGCGCGCTTTGCCGACCGGGTGCGGATCTGCAACGTGGTCAGGATCTTTCCGTTGACCGACCCAATGGAGGGCAGCGGCTCAGGCTTGATCTTGTCGACGCCGTGAATGCGCATCACTTCCTCGACCAGGTCTGCCTTGCCGTCGATGTCCGGACGCCAGGAGGGCACTGCGACAGAAACCGTTTCTCCGGTTCCCGAGACATCGAATCCGAGACCTTTCAAGATGCCCACCGCCTCGTCATCGGACACTTCGAGACCGGTGAGACGCCGGATTTCGGAAAACGGGAACTCGATGACCTTGGCCTCGTAGCCTTCGTAGCCCGTGACCCGGGCTTCGGCCGCGGTGCCGCCGCACATGTCGAGCACCAGTTCTGTGGTGCGCTCAAGGCCGGGCACCATGTATTCCGGGTCGACGCCACGCTCGAACCGGTAGCGCGCATCGGTGATGATACCGTGCGACCGTCCGGTCTTGGCAATGTTGATCGGATCCCACAACGCCGATTCGATAAGCACGTTGGTGGTGTTCTCGTCACAGCCGGAATGCTCGCCGCCCATGATGCCACCGATCGACTCCGGCCCGTTGTTATCAGCGATGACGACGTTGGACGGATCGAGCTTGTAGGTGCGGGTGTCGAGCGCGAGGATCTCCTCGCCGTCGCGGGCGCGGCGGACCACTAGATCGCCCTTGACCTTGTCGGCATCGAAGACGTGCATCGGCCGGCCCTGGTCGAAGGTCATATAGTTGGTAACGTCGACCAACGCGGAAATCGGGCGAAGACCGATCGCAAGCAAGCGCTTCTGCATCCATTTCGGGCTCGGGCCATTCTTCACGCCGCGAACCATACGCCAGGCGAAACCGGGACAAAGACTCGCTTCATCGAGTTCGATTCGCACGTCTTGCGCCGTCTCGCCCTCGACCTTGAAATCGGGCTTTGGCTGGTCCTTCAGCCGGCCCAGGCCGGAGGCTGCCAGATCGCGAGCAATGCCGCGGATCGATGTGCAATCGGGCCGGTTGGGCGTCAGGTTGATCTCGATGACCGGATCGTCGAGGCCGGCATAGGCGGCAAAGGACGTCCCGACCGGTGCATCCTCCGGAAGGTCGATGATGCCGTCATGATCGTCGGACATGTCGAGTTCCTTTTCGGAACACATCATGCCGTGGCTTTCGACGCCGCGGATCTTGCCGACCGAAAGCGTCACATCGATTCCCGGTACATAGGTGCCCGGGCGCGCCAGCGCTCCGACCAGGCCTTCCCGTGCATTGGGGGCGCCGCAGACGATCTGCACCGGCTGGCCGTCGCCGGCATCCACCATCAGAACCTTGAGGCGATCTGCCTCCGGATGCTTTTCAGCGGAAATGACCCGGGCGATGGTAAAGGGCTGGTAGGCCTTCTTGTCGTCGACGTCCTCGACCTCAAGCCCGATCGCGGTCAGGCGCGCACAAATCTCATCAAGCGTGGCATCGGTCTCAAGATGATCCTTGAGCCAGGATAGGGTGAATTTCATCGGTCCATTCCAGTCATCGTGTCATCGGCGTTCAACCGAGAAGTCCTGATAGCGCGGCAGGTCGTCGGCGATATGCAAAAAGGGCAGTCGGCGTTTTTCGAAAGCATGCAGGTTCGGCGGGAAATTCTCGGGCGCGTCCATGAAACCGATGGTCAGATAGACCTCGCCGGGCAGGCTTTCATCGCGATAGCCGATCTGACTGCCGCAATGATCGCAGAAGGAACGGCTAAGGCCGCCGGCGCTTCGCCAGACCTTCGCCTCTCCAAACCAGACAAGATCTTCCTCCCGAAAGCCGACGAATGCCATGACCGGCGCACCGGTCTGCTTCCGGCAATCACGGCAATGGCAGTAGGATTGCCAGATCGGTTCGGCAGAGGCTTCGAACGAGATCAACCCGCACCGGCATGAGCCTGTGTGTTTGCTCACCCGCTCAATCCTCCGAACAATGTCGGCATGTCGAGCGGGCGGAAACCGTAGTGGCTGATCCACCGGACGTCGGCGCTGAAGTAGTCGCGCAGATCGGGCATGCCGTATTTCAGCGTGGCCAGCCGGTCGATGCCGATGCCCCACGCGAAGCCCTGGTAGACGTCAGGATCGATGCCGCCATAGCGCAGCACATTGGGATGCACCATGCCGCAGCCGAGGATCTCCATCCAGTCGCTGCCTTCGCCGAATTTCACGATCGGGCCCGAACGGTCGCACTGGATGTCGACCTCGAACGAGGGCTCGGTGAAGGGGAAGAAGGACGGGCGGAAGCGCATGGTGACGCTGTCGACCTCGAAGAAGGCCTTGCAGAACTCCTCGAGCGCCCAGCGCAGATGGCCGACATGGGTGGTCTTGTCGATCACCAGGCCCTCGAGCTGGTGGAACATGGGCGAGTGGGTGGCGTCCGAATCCTGACGATAGGTCTTGCCCGGAATGACAATGCGGATCGGCGGCTCCTGTGCCTCCATGGTGCGGATCTGCACCGGAGAGGTATGGGTTCTGAGCACCTTGCGCTCGCCGTTCTGGTCGGGCTCCAGGAAAAAGGTGTCGTGCATTTCACGCGCCGGATGCCCCTCGGGGAAGTTGAGCGCGGTGAAATTGTAATAGTCGGTCTCGATATCGGGACCTTCGGCAATCGAGAAGCCCATGTCGGCGAAGATGGCTGTGATTTCGTCAATGACCTGGCTGATCGGATGAATGCGGCCGCGTTCGGCGGGCGACGACCGCACCGGCAGGCTGACATCGACGGTTTCCCGCGACAGGCGCTCGGTGATGGCAGCGTCCCTGAGCTCGGCCTTGCGCGCCGCAATGGCATCGGCGACCCGGGTCTTGAGACCGTTGATCTCCGGACCGGCCTGCTGCCGCTCTTCGGGCGTCATCTTGCCGAGGCCCTTGAGAAGTTCGGAAACCGACCCCTTCTTGCCCAAGGCCGCAACCCGGACCGCTTCAATAGCAGCCTCGTCGGAAGCGCCTGAAATCTCCGACATGATCGAGGTTTCGAGTGTCTGATACTGGCTCATGACCTTACCTGTTGTGATGCTGTGCGCTGTCCGCTTCCGGCAATTGCGCTGTCCATATCCGAAATTGATCCCGCGAGGAACCTTGCCGCGCCAAGAAATCGCCTGAGATCGCCGCCCTGTACGGCCTGCGGCAGCAGCCGGGCCAGTGCAAGCAGAGGGCGCACGAAACCTATGAAGCGCGCGAGGGCGCACACCGCCTCCACAGGCGCGGTATCGAGCCATGCCTGCAGAAGTGCGCGGCACTTTTTCTCATCCGGTTCCAGGGCGACCACCGGCAGCATGACGAGCCAGAGGTCGCGCGCCTGTGCGTCGGCAAGCGGCATGGTGGTTTCAGGCGCCTCCTCGAAGTCGAAAAAGCATATCTCGCCATTGTTCAACGACATGTCACGCAAGTGCGGGCGACCATGGACGAGGCCGGCGCCGTGCATGCGGCCGAGTGACGTGAACAGCTTGAGAAGCAGCGTCTGGCGCCGGTCTCCGGACGCGGCAGCCAGTTCATGGGTCAAGACCGGCGAGACGTCCGACAGGATCAGCATGGCGCCGTTCCGGTAGAGAATGTCCGGCGTCCGGAAACCGGCAGCGCGAAACGCTAAGATCCTCAAGGATTCGCGCTCAACGCCGGCCTCACCCAATGCGGGCTCGGAGCCGCGCAAGAACGGCGGATACAAAACCGGCGAGACCAGCCAGTGCAGACGCTTGGCAAGGGCAAGCGGCTCGATATCGAAGCGCTTGATCCAGACCCTGCGACCGGGAAGCTCGATGGGCGCAATCCGCAGGCCGGGCGAACTCGCAATGGCCTGGAGCGCCAGGGCGAGATCCTCGGGCGGGATCACCTCATCGATGTTGGTCTCGTCGTTCATGCCTCATCCAGAAACAAAAGATCCCGCGCCAGCCCAGGCCAGCGCGGGATCCCAATTGGTCAATTCAGACTTGGTTCGGGGAAAACGCTGGCTTAGGCGACAGCGCTTTCAAATTCGTTCGGGGTCTTGTCCTTAAGGTATTCGAGCGCCTTCTTGGACTCGCCGACCAGCACGCCAAATGCTTCGGCGTCATGGATCGCCATGTCGGAAAGAACCTTGCGATCGACCTCGATGCCGGCCTTCGTCAGGCCGTCGATGAAGCGGCCGTAGCTCAGGCCGTGCTCGCGGACAGCGGCATTGATGCGCTGAATCCACAGAGCGCGGAAATTGCGCTTGCGCACCTTGCGGTCGCGGTAGGCGTACTGCATCGACTTGTCGACAGCGGCCTTCGCGGCGCGGATGGTATTCTTGCGGCGTCCGTAAAAGCCCTTGGCTTTCTTCAGAACCTTCTTGTGTTTTGCGTGGGCGGTAACGCCCCGTTTCACGCGTGCCATATCATGATCTCCTTAAAAACTGGTCCCGGCGCTCTTACAGGCCGTTGGGAAGGAACTTCTTGACGATCTTGGCGTCAGGCTCGGAAAGAACCATGGTGCCGCGTGCGTCGCGAATGAACTTGTTGGACCGCTTGATCATGCCATGGCGCTTGCCGGCGGCAGCCGCGAGGACCTTGCCGCTCGCGGTGATCTTGAACCGCTTCTTGGCGGACGCTTTGGTCTTCATCTTGGGCATTTCGCTACTCCTTTTCTGGCCTTAGGGCGCCACTGTGACGCCGGCGCAGCCATTTTCTTGTTGGGTGAGATGCCAGCGGGCAGAGAACCCGTGAGCATCAAGCGTTTAAAACCGCCTCGGCATGCCCTGCCGGCCGGTTTGAACGCGCGCCTTATAGACCCGGCTGGCCGAAAGCGCAACGGGCAGAGGCTGAAATTGCTGTTTGCCAGCAAAAAACCTGCCCCGCTTGCGCAGGACCGGTCCACATGTCTTCGCAGTCGGTGTTACTTCGGCGCGAGAACCATCATCATCTGCCGGCCTTCGAGCTTTGGCTCGGCTTCGACCTTGGCGATCTCGATGGTGTCGTCCTTGACCTGCTGCAGCAGCTTCATTCCGAGTTCCATGTGCGCCATCTCGCGTCCGCGGAAGCGCAGGGTCACCTTCACCTTGTCGCCATCATCGAAGAAGCGGTTCATGGCCCTCATCTTCACCTGATAGTCGTGGGTGTCGATGTTCGGGCGCATCTTGATTTCCTTGACCTCAACGGTCTTCTGCTTCTTGCGCGCCTCGGAGGCCTTCTTCTGCGACTGGTACTTCAGCTTGCCAAGGTCAACGATCTTGCAAACTGGCGTCTCGCCGTTCGAATTGATCTCTACAAGGTCGAGGCCGGCTTCTTCAGCCATGGCAAGCGCCTGCTCTGTGGGCAGCACGCCATGGTTCTGGCCTTCGGCATCGATGAGCTGGACCTGTGCGGCCCGAATATTCTGGTTAGCGCGGGGGCCGTCATTGGTGGTCGGCGGCGCTCTAAAAGGTCTGCGAATGGCTTTGGTCTCCTGAATTATTGCCGGGTTCCGCCGATTGCGAAGCGCGCACAAATAGATTTGCGCGCAATCTCGTGATCAGCAGGCGGATGTCAATAGCATGACTTTTCGAAAAAATCACCACACCTGACGCAGGCGCGCGCCGAATCTTGTAAGACAGCGAAAACCGCAGGAAAAACTGGGAGTGGCAATGGATCCGATAGCGAAGGAACTGATTGTAGGCGAATCCGGCGATGAAAGGCGTATCGCGGCGCTGGTCCGCGACGCGTCCGGGGCGCACAGCGACCTGCCGGGGATCGTCTGGCTCGGCGGTTATCGTTCCGACATGAGCGGCTCCAAGGCCGAGGCGCTTTGCCGTCATGCCGGCGAGCAGGGGCGCGCTTCGCTCCGGTTCGACTATTCCGGGCATGGCGCCTCCGGGGGAGACTTCCGCGACGGCACGATTTCGCGGTGGCTGGAGGAGAGCCTTGCCGTATTCACGCAATTCAGCTCCGGTCCGCAGATTCTCATTGGCTCCTCGATGGGGGCATGGATCGCGTTGAGACTGGTACAGGAACTGCGCAAGCAGAATGCGGGCGGGCGCGTGGCCGGACTGGTTCTCGTCGCTCCGGCACCCGACTTCACACATGAGCTCATGGAGCCGGACCTGACCGAAGCTCAACGGCAGGCGCTCGCGCAGGACGGTTTTTACGAGGAGCCCACACCCTATGGCCCCGACCCGAACGTCTTCACCCGGGCCCTGTTCGAGGACGGACGCAAAAACCGCGTTCTCGACGGATTGATAGAGACAGACGCACCTGTCCACATCATCCAGGGCATGGCGGATCCCGACGTGCCGTGGCAGCACGCGCTCAAACTGATGGAGCACCTGCCCTCCGAAAATGTGACGCTGACCCTGATCCGGGACGGCGATCACAGGCTGTCGCGTGACGAAGACATCGCACGGATCCTTGCAGCGGTGGACAGCATTCCTGCGAAACCCTGAAGGGCCGCTTGGCCGTCCCGGGCGCGGTAACCATACCTGCAGAACCCGCCTGTCCCGGAATTGACTCTTAGCGCCAAGCATTCTTAACTCTTTGTTAACGAGTTGGGATGGCATGGAGCGCTCCGGATATGTCTTGCGGACGGGCAAAAATCAAAGCTGTTTTGGTCGCTTCCGCGGCGTTCCTGGCCGGTTCCGGCGTCAGCGGAGCCTCCGGGCTGTCGATGCAAACCGGCCGGATCACATCCCAGCCCATCGGCCATTACGAGTTTTGCAAGCAGTTTGCCTCCGAATGCGGGCCGGTCGAGGGAACAGGCGCGGCGCCAAGGGTGACCGACTACGGCTGGGACGTCGTCCATGAGGTCAACCGTACCGTCAACTTGTCGATCATGCCGAAGACCGATCTTGAGATCTTCGGCAAGGAGGAGGTCTGGGCGTATCCCGAGATTTCCGGCGATTGCGAAGATTATGTGCTGCTCAAGCGGCACATGCTGATCGAGCGCGGGTTTTCTGCGGCGGACCTGCTGATAACCGTCGTGCGCAAGCCGGACGGAGAGGGCCACGCGGTGCTCACAATCAGGACCTCGGAGGGCGATTTCGTGCTCGACAACCTCAATGACGAGATCGCGCTCTGGCGCGACACGTCCTACAGCTTCCTCAAGCGACAGGCATCGAGCAATTCGGGCCGCTGGGTCACCATCGAGAACGGTTCCGAGGTCATGGTCGGCGCGCTGCGCTGAAATCCATCTCCGGCGGTCGGCATCGGACTGGCGCTCAACCTAACCAGGGAAGGTGGTCAGGCGTCCTTCCGCGGATTCGCGCGGCTTCCCAGCCCGGTCACCTTTGAAAGCAGCTCAACCAGCTTGTCGTGATCCTGCATCGCGATCACCTCGCGAAGGTCATGGTAAAGGCGTTCGAAATCGAGCGCGTCGAGCGGAGGCTCGGATGCGACCGAGATTTTCGGATGGACAGTGGAGACCGGTGGCTCAACCGAATAGCGCAGGACTTCATTGAGCTTCTCGCCCGGCCGCAAGCCAATGACCTTGATCGCAATGTCACCTTGCGGATTGCGCTCATCGCAAATGGTGAGGTTGGAAAGCTGGATCATCTTGATCGCAAGGTCCCTGATCAGGACCGGTTCACCCATATCAAGAAGGAAGATGTCGCCATCGCTCCGGGACATTTCGGCGGCAGCATGGGCAATGCTGCCGGCCTGAATGACAAGTTGCGCCGCTTCGGACACGGTCATGAAGTAGCGGGTGGCTTCGGGGTGGGTCAAAGTCAGCGGTCCGCTATTTCGGATCTGCTCGCTGAACAATGGAATGACCGACCCGCTTGAGCCGATGACATTGCCGAACCGTACGGCGCAGAAGGCCTTTTTCAGGCCTGCCTGCTTCGCGCGGGCAGCAAAATCCTGCATCACCAGTTCGGCTATGCGTTTTGAAGCACCCATGACGCTCGACGGCCAGACTGCCTTGTCTGTCGAGATAAGCACCATCACCGCGGCATCGGATTCGTAGACGGCGGTCGCGACTGAAAGCGTGCCGAGGGCGTTGTTGATGACGCCCTGATAGGGGTTCTGCTCGACCAGGGGGACATGCTTGTAGGCCGCTGCGTGAAACACGGTGTCAATGCGATGCTCGGCAATGATGCGCTTGACCAGCTCTTCGTCCGTCACCGATCCGAGGACGGGTACGATTTCGAGTTCGTCATAATCGCCCAGTTCACGAACGATCTGGTAAAGCGCGACTTCGCTGCTTTCCAAAAGCACCAGCCGGGAAGTCTCCGGTGTAACAACCTGTCGGCAAAGCTCGGAGCCTATCGAACCGCCCGCCCCGGTTATCAGCACAGTCTTTCCCTGGGTGTTCCGATCCATGAGCGACTTTTCAGGCACCGCCATCTCGCGCCCCAGAAGGTCGCCGATCTCGATATCACGCACCATGTTGACCACATGCTTGCCTTCGACAATATCGGCGAAGGCGGGCAGGATACGGACCCTTACGCCGTGTTTGCGCAGCGAATCGATCACGCTCATCCGCTTTTCGTTGCTCGAATAACGAAGGGTGATGATCGCATCCTTGATGTCGTAGCGGCGAACCAGTTGCGGAACTTCCCTGGCGGGATAGACCGGATTTCCGCCGATAAGGCGGCCGTAAAGGCTAGGGTCGTCGGTGACATGAAGGATCGACAGGCGCGGATTGTGTCTTTGCAGGGTTGCGGAGACCTGACGGGCGGCCTCGGCAGCGCCATAGATCAGAAAATGACGTCTCGGCACGGAGCTGCTCGACAGGATGATCAGAAACCATCTCGCCACAAAACGCAGGCTGATCACCATGAAAAGCGTAAAGAGCCATGTCAGCACAAGCACCGACCGCGGCACCCCTTCAATGCCGTAGGCCCGTGTCATGAACGCCAGCAGCCCCCAAAGCAGCGCCATCAGGCCCACAGCCTTGAAAGCCGCCCATATCGCTTCTTCGCCAACGTATCGGATCAATGACCGGTAAAGCCCGAAGCTGTAGAAAATCGGGATGGCGAGAACCGGGGCCGAAAGGATCAGTACAAGTTGTGCCTGATTGGGGACATGTAACGTGTTCAGCCGGATCGAATAGGCAAGCCAGACGGAAGCCAAGACAATCAGGGTATCGGCGACAACGAGAAACAGTTGCTTTACCCGACGGTCTCGCGCCAGCAGCCAAGTGACCAGTTTTAGCAACATACGCCCACTTTCAGATCGTGCCGGGTCCAAAACCTTTTCAATGAACCCGCAGGGGGCGAACATATCCTTCACATGCGATCAATAGGCAAGGCCCGGGTCAGGCGTTTCCGATCAGAATTCCGGCCGCAAAGACCAGGGCGCCGCCCAGAACCACCTGAAGGATGGCCCGTCCCCACGGCGTGTCCATCCAGTGATTCTGGATCCAGGCAATCACCCAAAGCTCGACGAACACCACTGCAATGGCGACCGTCGTGGCGATGGTAAAGTCCGGAATGAGGTAGGGAAGCGCATGACCAAGGCCACCGATGGTTGTCATGATGCCGGAAGCAAGCCCGCGCTTGACCGGCGATCCGCGGCCGGAAATAACCCCGTCATCATGCGCGGCTTCGGTGAATCCCATCGAAATTCCCGCGCCCACGGAAGCCGACAGACCGACAAGAAACGTCGTCCAGGTGTCCCCTGTCGCGAAGGCGGTGGCAAATATCGGCGCGAGGGTCGAGACAGAACCATCCATCAACCCGGCCAGCCCCGGCTGGACATAGGTCAGGATGAATTTGCGGCGTGCGGTCTGATCTTCCTCGGCGCGGGTGTCGGCAGGTGTGTGCTCGAGTCCAAGCCGCCTGGCCAGAGATTCGTGGCTTTTCTCGGCCAATGCGAGATCGCCGAGCAACTGCCGGGTATCTGCGTCGGAGGTGCGTTGAGCGGCTGCGATATAGAAATCGTGGGCTTGCGATTCCATGTCCTCGGCAGCCTGACGGATCCTTTCGATCGAGAGGTTCTTCATCAGCCAGTCGGGTTTGCGATCGTAATATCCCCGCACATGCTCCCGCCGGATCAGCGGAACACGGTCGCCGAAACGCGCCTTGTGGCGGTCGATCAGACGAGCCCTGTGCGTTGCCTCCTCGTCCGCCATTTCCTCGAAGACTTTTGCCGATTGAGGGTAGTCCGGTCGCAGATGGTCGGCATAGGCGAGATAGATGCGCGCATCATCCTCCTCCGAGGAGATCGCCAAAGCCAGCACTTCCTGTTCGCTCAGCGAACTGAAAGGCCGACGGGTGAAACCAAAAAAACGGGTCAGCATGAGCGCCTCTCTTTAGAACAATTCTAAATTAGACGTCGGCTGCCAGATTTTCAAGCATGGTCAACACAAAGTTGACGCCGGGCGGGTTGATCCTGTCAGCCGCACCGGTCAAGTGTTCCACAATGACCGAAGCGCGCGAGATGACCGAAACCTTCATGGACCGGCTGGGACGTTTCCTGGCCAGGCGACTGAACTCGCCGAACGCCGGATACGAACCCTACACGCCATCCGACCCCGAAACCCTCAGCCGCACCCTGGAACCCGGGGACGTGCTTCTGGTCGAAGGCAACCAGAAAGTGTCCGCGGCGATCAAATACCTCACCCAATCGACATGGTCGCATGCAGCCCTCTACGTGGGAGATGCCCTTGAGAACGATCCGGTCGACGGAAAGGGACCTTCCCTCGCATCGCCGGAACCGCCGCGGCTCGTCGAAGTCAATCTCGGCGAAGGCTGCGTCGCGGTACCGCTTTCGAAATATGCCCGCTTCAACACCCGGATCTGCCGTCCGGTCGGCCTGACGCCGGAAGACAGAAGCACGATCGTGGCCTACATGGTGGACCGGCTGGGCGTGCGCTATGACATGAAGAACATCTTCGATCTGATGCGCTATTTCCTTCCCACACCGCCTGTTCCTGTCCGGTGGCGGCGAAGGATGCTCGCATTCGGGTCCGGCGATCCGACACGTGCGATCTGCTCCTCGATGATCGCACAGGCCTACCAGTCGGTCAGATATCCCATTCTGCCCGAAGTCGCCCGGGCGCCGGGAAGACAGTGCGCCGATTCCGAGTATTCCCGGGAGGAGATCCTCCATATCCGGCATCATTCTCTTTTCGCACCCCGGGATTTTGATCTCTCACCTTATTTCCAGGTCGTCAAACCGACACTGGTCTATGGCTTCGATTACAAGCAATTGCAGTGGGGCCAGCGCAACGAAGCAGGGGGCAATGGCTCTGGCACAGATTCGCAACCAACTGATTGACAGTGTTGGGTTTGGGGAGTGATCGTAGACTCGCGAACCGATCTCCCGGGGTCCCGCCCTTACCCTATGAGGAAACTCAGATGCACATGCGTGACATGGTCTTCCGGCCGAAGCTGCTGACAACTTTGCGCGGTTACGACAAGGCCAGCCTTGTCGCCGATCTGGGCGCCGGCCTGACCGTTGCGATGGTGGCGCTGCCGCTGGCCATGGCAATCGCGATTGCATCGGGAGCCAGCCCGGGCTCTGGACTGGTCACGGCAATTGTGGCGGGACTCGCAATTTCAGCTTTTGGCGGAAGTCGGGTCCAGATTGGCGGGCCGACAGGTGCATTCATCGTCGTGGTCTACGCCGTGATCGCCGATCACGGCTATGACGGGCTTGTAATCGCCACGCTTATGGCCGGCCTGATTTTGATTGTTGCAGGGCTTTTGCGTGCCGGACGGCTGATCCGCCACGTTCCCGAACCGGTCATCAACGGCTTCACCATGGGGATTGCGGTGATCATCGCTGCAAGCCAGATCGCAGATTTTCTCGGACTCGATCCCCAGAGCAGGCTGCCGGCCGATTTTCTGCCGAAACTGTCTGCCCTGTGGGCTGCCAGGGAAACCGTTTCCCCGACAAGTGCGCTGGTGGCACTGGTGACGCTGGTGCTGATCGTGCTGTTTCGCCGGGCCGCGCCGAAGCTGCCCGGCCTGGTTTTCGCCGTTGGTCTCACCTCCGCAGCAGTGGCAGTGTTCAATCTCGACGTCGAAACCGTCTCAAGCCGTTTCGGCTCGATCTCGCCGTATCTGCCGTTTCCTGCGCTACCGGAAATAACGGTCGATCGCCTTATCGAGCTTTTCCCTTCAGCCCTGATCATTGCGTTTCTGGCCGGCGTCGAATCGCTCTTGTCAGCACTTGTTGCGGACCGAATGGCCGGAACCGCCCACCGCTCCAACACGGAAATCGTCGCACAGGGAATTGCGAATTGCGCATCCTCCCTGTTCGGCGGTTTGCCCGCAACCGGTGCGATTGCACGGACGGCAACCAATATCCGCGCTGGCGCCAGGACCCCGGTCGCCGGCCTTGCCCATGCGCTGTTCCTTCTGATTTTCATGCTGCTTGCCGCACCGCTGGCAGACCGGCTGGCGCTGCCGGCGCTTGCTGCGGTCCTGGTGCTCACGGCATGGAACATGGCAGAACCGCAACATCTCGCCGCGCGTTTGAAGGGACCACGCTCTGACAGCCTGCTGTTGCTTATGACGCTCGCTCTTACGGTCATTACCGACCTTACCGTGGCGATCGGCGCAGGCGTCGCGGTGGGGCTGATGCTGCGGCTTCACCGCCGAGGCACGCCGGAACCGGATTGGCAACCGCCGGACCGCTGACGGCAGTGCATGAGCCTTCAGGTTCCTGCCCGGTCTGTGCATGCGCAGCAATACAAGATAGAGGCTCTAATGCATGTCGCGCTCAAACGGACTTACCGAAGCAACAGTGCGCATGCTTGGATTGAATGGCCTGAAGCTCCCTTGCGCGCGCCACTTTGATGCGCAGACTATTGGACTTGAGCCAGAGTGCAGCCGGGAGTGAACCTGATGAGGATCGTGGTGACGGGGGCAAGCGGGTATGTGGGACGCCACCTCGTTCCGCTCCTTGCCGACAGCGGCGCCGATCTGCTGCTTGTCGGGCGCGATCCGACCATGCTCCGAAAGAACTTCCCCGATCATCCGTCTTGCGACTATTCCGAACTCGCCGAAGCGGCAAAGGGATACTCCACGCTTGTCCATCTGGCGGTCCTGAACAACGATTCCGGGGCTTCGGAAGCGGAGTTCTTCAAGGTGAATGTGGAAGACGCTGTCAAGGTCGCGGACATGGCGCGCCGGGCGGGGATCAGAACCTTTGTCAATGCATCATCTGTCCACGCTCTCGATCCGAGACGAAAATCCTTTTACGCACTGAGCAAGCGCATGGCTGCCCGGAAGATAAACCCGGGCGGCGGAATGGCGGTTGTCCAACTGTATCTTCCTTATGTCTATGACCCCGGTTTCAAGTCACGGTTCCGGCTGGCCGGAAGGCTTCCTACGCCCTTAGCGAGGTTTGCATTTGAGACCGCGACGTCGCTCAAGCCCGTGGTGAACGTGTCCCGGATAGCCGATTTCGTAACCGGGCTGGAAGCCGCAAATTCCGAATGCCCCGAGAGCTCGGTCATCCTGTCGGACGGTCAGCGGAACAACAGGATTTACCTGCTCACCCGGCGGGCCCTCGACCTTTCGTTTGCAGTCCTGGTTCTTGGCTTCCTGTGGTGGTTTCTCCTGCTTGTGTGGGGGCTGGTGCGTCTGGGTTCCCCTGGTCCCGGGCTGTTCCGGCAGGAGCGGGTCGGCAAGGATGGCGTGAGCTTCACCTGCTACAAGTTCCGGAGCATGAAGACAGGAACCGTCCAGGCCGGAACCCATGAAGTGGGTCCGGACGCCATCACCAGGCTCGGCTCATGGCTGCGCAAAATCAAGATCGACGAGTTGCCGCAGGTCATCAACTTGCTTCGGAATGAAATGAGCCTGATAGGTCCGCGTCCGTGTCTGCCAAGCCAGGTGGAACTGATTGCCGAAAGAAGCCGCCGCGGCGTGATGGGTGTGAAGCCGGGCATCACGGGTCTTTCCCAGGTCAATGGCGTCGATATGCGTGATCCGGTACGGCTCGCGCGATCCGATGCGGACTATCTGGCGCTGCAGTCCCTGACACTTGATTTTCGGATAGTGCTGGCGACCCTTTCGAGGCGCAAGCCCGTTCTCTTCTCCGGCTGATTTCAGCCAGGTGCGTCTGTGGTCCTTTCGCATCGGGCCGTCACGACGAGGTTCATTTCCGCGCGCCGAAGCGCGATATCCGGCGCACGCGGGGCAGTCGGCCATCTGGGCTGCGCCGCCCGTATTTGCGGGTCCCGATCACTTTACCTGATTGTTTTTTTCTCCGGTCCTGCTACATCGCGCCTATGACCAACACGCCACTCTCCCATATCCGCAACTTTTCGATCGTTGCCCATATCGACCACGGCAAGTCCACGCTGGCCGACAGGCTCATCCAAACCTGCGGCGGCCTTGCCGACCGCGAGATGAGCCAGCAGGTACTCGATTCGATGGATATCGAGAAGGAACGCGGCATTACGATCAAGGCCCAGACCGTGCGGCTGCACTACACCGCCAAGGATGGCGAGATGTATGTGCTCAACCTCATCGACACGCCGGGCCATGTGGATTTCGCCTACGAAGTTTCCCGGTCGCTTTCGGCCTGTGAGGGGTCATTGCTTGTCGTCGATGCATCGCAGGGCGTGGAGGCGCAGACACTGGCCAATGTCTATTCCGCGCTGGACGCCGATCACGAGATCGTTCCCGTTCTGAACAAGATCGACCTGCCCGCGGCGGAACCGGACCGGATCAAGGAACAGATCGAGGAAGTGATCGGGCTCGATGCATCGGACGCCGTGATGATCTCGGCCAAGACGGGCCTGGGCATTCCCGACGTGCTCGAAGCCATCGTCAAGCGGCTTCCGCCTCCCCAGGGAGGAGACCGCAAGGACCCGCTGAAAGCATTGCTGGTCGACAGCTGGTACGACACGTATCTGGGCGTGATCGTGCTGGTTCGCATTCTCGACGGCGAAATGAAGAAAGGTCAGCAGATCCGGCTGATGGGAACTGGCGCCCGCTATACCGTCGAGCGGATCGGCGTGATCACGCCGAAGCTTCTGGCCACCGAATCCCTCGGCCCCGGTGAAATCGGCTTCATCACCGCATCGATCAAGGAAGTGGCCGACACGCGCGTCGGCGATACCATTACCGAGGACAAACGCCCGACCGCAAAGGCGCTGCCGGGCTTCAAGCCGGCTCAGCCTGTTGTGTTCTGCGGCCTGTTTCCGGTCGATGCGGCGGATTTCGAGGATCTTCGGGCAGCAATGGGCAAGCTGAGGCTCAACGATGCCTCATTCTCCTTCGAAATGGAGACCTCGGCGGCTCTCGGGTTCGGCTTCCGCTGCGGCTTTCTCGGACTGCTGCATCTCGAGATCATCCAGGAGCGGCTGGAGCGCGAATTCAACCTCGACCTGATTGCCACAGCACCTTCCGTGGTCTACCGGATGAACATGACCAATGGCGATGTCATCGAGCTGCACAATCCCGCCGACATGCCGGACGTGGTCAAGATCGCCAGCATCGAGGAGCCCTGGATCAAGGCTACGATCCTGACGCCCGATGACTATCTCGGCCCGATCCTGAAGCTCTGCCAGGACCGTCGCGGCATCCAGACCGACCTGAGCTACGTCGGCAAGCGCGCGATGGTGACCTATCAGCTGCCGCTCAACGAGGTCGTTTTCGATTTTTACGACCGCTTGAAGTCGATCACCAAGGGCTATGCCAGCTTCGACTACCAGATCACCGGCTACGAGGCAGGCGACCTGGTGCGCATGTCGATCCTCGTCAATGACGAGCCGGTGGATGCGCTGTCGATGCTGGTGCACCGTTCGGCGGCGGAAAAGCGCGGGCGGGCCATGTGCGAAAAGCTCAAGGATCTGATCCCGCGGCACATGTTCAAGATCCCGATCCAGGCGGCGATCGGCGGCAAGGTGGTCGCGCGCGAGACGATCTCGGCGATGCGCAAGGATGTCACCGCGAAGTGCTATGGCGGGGACGCCACCCGAAAGCGCAAGCTTCTCGACAAGCAGAAGGCCGGCAAGAAGCGGATGCGCCAGTTCGGCAAGGTCGACATTCCGCAGGAAGCCTTCATCGAGGCGCTGAAGATCGGGGACTGATCTTCGGTCGCCGTAAACCCGGCCCCCTGAGGGTTCAGTTGGGCAGCGGCAGCGCCATGCGGCGGCTCTTGCGCCATTGCCAGAGGATGTGGCCGATCAGCGCTGCGAACACCAGCGCGCCGCCCGCTAGCGTCCGCGGCGCAGGCACCTCCGCGTGGATGAGCCAGACCCAGACCGGGCCCAAAACCGGTTCGATGGTCGAGATCAGCGCCGCAAGCGCCGAAGGGATGAGCCTCGCGCCGGTGACGAAGAGCGCCATGCCCAGGCCGAGGTTGAGAGCGCCGAACAGCAGAAGAAGAACCAGATCCGGGCCTGAAACCGCAAGGGACTCCGACAGGGTCACGCCCACCGCCGCGCCAATCAGCACACCCGTGCAAACGGCCGGCGTCATGCGAACGCCCGAATGGCGGCGCGTGATCACCGTTGCGGCCGAAAACACCACGGCAATGAGAAGCGCCAACCCGTCGCCGACAAAGGAGACGCTGGCGGCAAAGGAATCCGACACCATCACCGCGATTCCGGAAATCACCGCGAAGATTGCCGCCCAGGTTACCCGGTCGACACGTTCGCGCAGAAAGACAACGCCCAACAATGCCGCAATCAGAGGCACGCCTGCCTACATGAGCAGGATGTTGGCGACGCTTGTGTAGCCGAGCGCGACAACGAACGAGATCGAAGCGGTGGCGAAACAGCAGGCGACCGAAACACCGGGCAACCCCATGGTCCTGAAGAGCCGGAGGGTGCCCGCCGGGCCATCGCGCCAGAGCATGAATCCCAACAGGAACAGCGCGGCAAAGACCGAACGCCAGGCGACGACAGTCCATGGATCCGATGTTTCGAGGCCGCGCGCGATCGCGCCGCCGAAACTCCAGACAAGGGCCGCACCCAATACAAGCCACACACCCCGCGCGGCTTCCACGCCTTCGGGCGACGGGGCGGGTGCCGGTGGCGCCATCGGTGATGCCAGTTCCTGTCTCATGGCAATTTCTACTTCGCAATCCGGCCGTGCGAACAGACCTGAACGCGACACGGTCTGCCGCGATCAGACTGCGGAGCATGACCATCCCCGTTGCACGCGAACGGTGGGCTGTTCCGGGCATGGCGCTTGCTTCGCACCTTCCGGGATTCCGACGGGAAAAAAGCGTGATCTGTTCGAATTAATTGCTGTTTCAGGCGTCAGCCGTCATTGACATGGCCACGCGCAGAGCCTAAATCGGCGCGCATGCCCAGATGGCGGAATTGGTAGACGCGCCAGCTTCAGGTGCTGGTACTGGCAACGGTGTGGAGGTTCGAGTCCTCTTCTGGGCACCAATTCTTTGTTCCGGAACGTCCCGGATAATCCAAAAACCCCGCGAAAGCGGGGTTTTTTGTTGGTTTTAACAGACTTCACGTCCGAGACCGTCCAGCGGCATGTGATGGCATCCAGAGAATTTGATGGCATCAAACAGTATCTAAGGGCTCCTGCGTCGGTCTTGCTGGCTTGCCCCTAATTGGCTGTCCGGTTTGCCATCCAGCCTGCGCGATGCGGGTCGTTTTGTGGCTCGGCGGCGGGGTGCCCAGCACCACAGATGATTCCGCCCTTTCACGGCCATCAGGCTGCCTGCGGGGGCACGGCCCGACCCCGCAGGCGAAACCCCGCAGGCGAAAATCAGAGAATCCCGGAACAATTTTCCCTGCCACCGGTTGAGGCTGCGTCCGGGGCAATCCGCCGGACATCGCACGCGAAAAACCACCGGGGCAGCTCGAAGCGACCGGGAAAAGCGGCTCCCACGGCCAAACCAGCAGCGCCTCACCAATCCGACATACAGGGAGAACATCATGCTGAACGAGACACACCGCCAGCTCGCACTCACGTCTGCGGCGATTGCCGCGTCAGCCGTCATCGCAGCCACACCGGCACTGGCGCAAACGGGCATGAACACCACAAGTCTTCAACACACGGTCGTGCTCGAGGATCTCGACAGCCCCTGGGACATGGCATTCCTTCCCAACGGCACGATGTTCTTCACGGAGAAATGCACCGGATTGTCGGTTCGAATGCCGGACGGCACCGTCAATGCCCTCCTCGGAATGGGCACGGACAACACCGATGTGTCCGGCTATGACACGGTTGCCGACGACCTGTTCTGCGACGGTCAGGCCGGGATGAATGGCGTTGCGATCGATCCGGACTTTGACGACAACCGGCGCATCTATGTCTACTCCGCTTCCGAGAAATCCGATCCGCAGACAAATCGCGTGATGCGCTTCACGGTCAATGAGGACTTCACTGCGGTCAGCGATCGCACCGACATCATTGACGATATTCCCTACAAGGTCGAGGCGACCGATCACCCGTTTGGCGGGACCGGTACGCACAATGGCGGACGCATTCGCTTTGGTCCGCAGGACGGTTATCTCTATGTGACCACGGGCGACAACCACAACGCCGAGATTCCCCAAAGCCCGACCATCATGGGCAGCAAGGTGATCAGGATCGATACCGACGGAAATGCCGCCCAAGGGAATAATCCGCCGGAGGGGTTCGATCCGCGGACCTTCACCTACGGACACCGCAACGTTCAGGGCATTACGTTCGACCCCGAAACCGGCACTCCCATCATTGCCGAACACGGCCCCTGGCATTCGGACGAGATCACCGTTCTCCAAAATGGCGGCAACGGAGGCTGGGATCCGCGAGACGAGATGGCCGGTCGCGGCGAATGCCCTGACGGCTACTGCGGCTATATGCCGAACCAGAACGAGGGCATGAACCGCTATGAGCGGGCGGCTTTCATGCCGATGACCGATTTCGACACCTACCCTGATGCCATGCCGCCGATCTGGACCAACAATGGCTGGTCGCAGGGCACCGCGACCATCGATTTTCTTGAAGGAGAGCAGTGGGGCAATTGGAATGGGGCCATGGTGGTCGGCCTTATGGGTATCGGATTCGGCGGCACGCCGATCGGCCAACGCATCGATGTCATCGAGATCAACGACGAACTGTCCGTGGTCGACGTGACCGAGATGACCCTGCCCATGGAGAGCGGCCGGTTCTGGTCCCTGGTGCTCGGACCCGACGGAAGCCTGTATGCGGCAGTGGATGAAGGAACGATCCACAAGCTGACGCCGGGAAACTGATATCGACGCCGCGCCGCCGTGAACGGCGGTGCGGCATATCTGTCAAAAGCCCTCGGACCAAGTGTTCGAAGCTCTCCAGATCATGCAGGAAAGCATTTTCCTGCAAACCGACAGGGGGGTTTGTCTTTACCCGATCGCCGGGTTAGTGCTTGCCCTGAGGCATAGTATCGACCGGAGATGACAATGCAGCCGAAGCAACCCAGCCCTGCGGCTGTTCCCGAGAAGCGGAAGAGAGGCCAGGGAGTTGGCGCAGTCTATGAGGCGCTCAGAAACGAGATCCTGGATCTCACGCTGGCGCCCGGCAGCCCGATCGACGAAGTGAAGCTGGCAGAGAGGTTCGGCATTTCGCGTACCCCGATCCGTGAGGCGATGCTCAAGCTCGCCGGTGACGGTCTCGTCGTCACGCTGCCCAACCGGTTCACCATCGTGGCGCCGATCGATTTTCCGAACCTGCCGCAGTTCTTCGATGCGCTTTCACTCATGTACCGGGTGACGACCAGACTTGCAGCGGCCAACAGGACCGATGCGGAGCTCGAAGCGATCCGCGAGCTTCAGGACGGGTACACCGGTGCGGTCGAGGCACGCGACGTTCCGGCGATGATCGAGATCAACCGCAACTTCCATGCGGAAATCGCACTCGCCGGCAAGAACCGCTATTATGCCGATCTCTTCATTCGCCTGCTCGACGAGGGTCGGCGACTGCTCCGGCTCTATTATTCCTCCTACAACGACAAGCTGCCGAAGATTTACCTTCAGGAACACGAGGTGATGATCACGGCCATCGCGGAGCAGGACATCGAAGGCGCCGACCGGATTGCCAGGGCCCATGCGGAGCAGATCGTTCTCCAGATCCAGGCCAGCATCACTGAGGACCGGCGTCTCAACGCCGATCTGACTCTTTAGATTTTCACACTCCGATCTCGCATCCAAGGCGCTCCGGCCTCTCGCCTGGGCGGTCCATCAACAGATTCGGAATACAAAATATTTATTGTCGACAACAAAAATACATATTGCTAGAGTCCCCTTGCCTTCGAAGGGAGGCCACACGCGGCGGCGCCAAAGCGAGCGGAACCAGCCGCAGTCAGAACATTACCGATCCGCCACATTGCTGCGCGGTGAGAAAACAGAGGGTTCAATGTTTCAAAAAATCAGAAAATGGGCGCTGGTCACCATCCTGTCCGCTGCGGCAATGCCCGCGCTCGCTCAGGAAATCACCTGGCAGGTTCCAACGTCGGTGCCTGAAGGTTCGCCATTCTATGTCAATTTTCTCGAGCGCTTTGCCGACAATGTCGATGCGCTGACGGACGGCCGCGTGATGATCGAGCCATTCGGTGCGGGCGTGCTTGTGCCGGCGCTGCAGGTCTATGACGGCGTTCGCGACGGCGTTATCCAGGCAGGTCATTCCACGCCGAGCTATCTCGTCAACCAGGATCCGACGAACGCAATCTTCGCCGGCTTTCCGGGCGGGATGGGGCCGGAAGCCTACATCACATGGATCTATGAGAAGGGCGGCAAGGAAAAACTTGCCGAACTGCGCGCCAAGGATGGCTTCAAGAACCTGATCGTCGGCATTGGCTCGTCAGAGGTGATGGCGCACTCGAACGTGCCGATCACCGAGGCGGAAGATCTCAAGGGCATGAAGTACCGTACCTCGGGTCCTTGGGCCAAGGTGATGGAAGAGTATTTCGGCGCGGTGCCGACGGTCGTCCCCCCGGGCGAAATCTACACCCTGCTGCAGCGCAAGGGCGTCGACCTGATCGAATGGGGCCCGCCTTCGGCAAACATGCTTGAAGGCTTCCACGAAGCTGCGAAATACATCATTGTTCCGGGCGTGCATCAGCCGACCTTCCTGTGGGAAGTCGTCATGAAGCAGGAAACCTGGGATGCGCTTCCCGACGACCTGAAGCCGCTGCTCGAGAAGGCAGCCGAACTGACGACCATGCAGGCGCTGGTGCATTTCTACGGCGAGGATGTCGTGGCGATGGACAAGTACCGCAAGGGCAAGAACGAGGTGATCACGCTGTCGCCGGAATTCATCAAGCAGCTGTCGGATGCCGGTGTCGACTGGATCAACAAGACGGCAGAAGCCCAAAAAGCCGAAGGCAACAGCGAAATGGCTGACATCCTTGCCGACTACATGGCCTTCAAGACTTTGTGGTCCGCCGAGAGCAGCTATCTGGTTCGCAACCAGGACTAAACGGGACAACGGAACCACTGTCATGACCAGGCTATTCAATCTCGTCGACGCATTTTCACGGATGCTGTCCCGGATCGCCCAGTTCGTGACGGTGGTACTGGTGATCTCGATGATCTACGAAGTGGTGGCGCGCTATGTCTTTGGCGCGCCGACCATCTGGGCCTTCGATATCTCCTACATGTGCACCGGCACCCTGTTCGTGCTGGGCGCCGCCTATGCGCTCAAGCAGGATGCACACGTGCGCATCGATTTTCTTGCCCAGAAAATGCCCGTCGGGCTGCGCCGCATGATCGAGGGCCTTGTTTTCATTCTCCTTGTTGCACCTATTTTCGCCGCCCTTTCGAAGTTCGCGATCGAGCGGGCGTGGCGCGCCTGGGAAACCTCGGAGGTCGAAAGCGTGAGTCCGTGGGCGCCGCTGATGTGGCCGTTCTTTGCCATTCTTGCCATCGGCCTGGTGGCCCTCACCCTTCAGCAGATCGTGCACGGGCTGCGCGTTCTCCGCGGCGACGAAGACCAGCCGTTCAAACTGGAAGCCTGATCCATGACCATCGCCGCTCTGATGTTCCCCGCACTGTTCGTGCTGGTGCTGGCCGGCATCCCGATCGCGTTCTCGCTCGCCATCGTTTCGGCGGCGGCCGGGGTGGCGAAATTCGGTGCCTTCGCTCCCGCCCAGCTCTACGGCGCCTTCTACTCGGCTTCGACCAATTTCATCCTCGCCGCCATTCCGATGTTCGTGCTGATGGGGGCGATCCTCGAACGGTCCGGAATTGCCGAGCGTCTTTTCCATGTGATGCAGATCTGGATGCGGCGGCTGCCAGGCGGCCTCGCGGTTGCGACCATCGCCATGGGTGCGGTGTTTGCCGCGGCGGCCGGCGTGGTCGGTGCGGTGGAAGTGATGATCGGGATGATGGCGATCCCGGCCATGCAGCGCGGCGGCTATCGCAACAGCCAGATCGCCGGCACGATCTGCGCCGGCGGATCGCTCGGCACGATGATCCCGCCTTCGGTGATCGCGGTGATGTATGCATCGCTGGCGCAGATGTCGGTGGGCGAACTGCTCGCAGGCATGATGCTGCCGGGCTTGCTGATGGTGGGCCTGTTTATCGTGTACCTGATCATCCAGGGTGTCGTCGCCCCGCCACAGCCGTCCGCCGATTCAGGCGAGCCGGACCTGCCTCTCATCGAGAAGCTGCGCATCACGATCACCTCGCTGCTGCCGATCTGCGCATTGATCTTTGCGGTGCTCGGCTCGTTGCTCGCCGGCATCGCATCGCCCACGGAAGCCGCTTCGGTGGGCGCGGTGGGCGCCACTCTGCTGGCCATCTTCTACAGGCGTTTCAGCCTTCCGATGCTGATCGATTCTCTCAAGATCACGGTGCGGATCTCGGCCATGATCCTGTTGATCGTCGCCGCAGGCACCATGTTCATGGGCACCTTTGCGGCCAATGGCGGTTCGCGCATGATCCGGTCCTTCGTCGAAGCGGCCGGTCTCGGCGACACCGGAATGATCATCTTCTTCCTGCTGATCGTGCTGCTGCTGGGCTTCGTGCTCGACTGGACCGCGAATGTGCTGATTGCCGTGCCGCTGTTCACGCCGTTCATCCGGTCGGCGGGCATTGATCCGGTCTGGTTCGGGACCATGATGATCATCGTGATACAGACCAGCTATCTGACGCCGCCGATGGCCTCCTCGATCTTCTATCTCAAGTCGATCGCTCCGCCGGACATGACCTATGGCCAGATGTGCCGTGGTGTGGTCCCTTTCATCCTTCTGCAATTGCTGACGCTGCTTGCGGTGGCACTCTTTCCTGCCCTGTCGACATGGCTTCCAAGCCAGATCGTCGGCTTCTAGACCCCGGTTCAATGACATCAAAGGATACATACCGATGAATAGCTCGATCTTCTCCGGCTGCATGCCGGCCCTGATGACCCCCTGCAAGCCTGACCGGACCCCGGATTTCGACGCCCTGGTGCGCAAGGGCAAGGAACTGGTCGCTGCCGGCATGTCGGCAGTTGTCTATTGCGGATCGATGGGCGACTGGCCGCTGCTGACCGATGCACAACGCATGGAAGGCGTCGAGCGGCTCGTCAAAGCGGGCGTTCCGGTGGTCGTGGGGACGGGCGCAATCAACACAGCATCGGCTGTCGCCCACGCTGCCCACGCCGCAAAGGTCGGGGCGCAGGGATTGATGGTGATCCCCCGGGTTCTTTCGCGCGGAACTTCGTCAACTGCGCAGGCGGCCCATTTCAGGGCAATCCTGTCGGCGGCTCCGGCGCTTCCTGCCGTCATCTACAACAGCCCCTATTACGGCTTCGCAACGCGAGCGGACCTGTTCTTTGCGCTTAGAAAGGATCACCCGAACCTGATCGGCTTCAAGGAGTTTGGCGGCGCTGCCGATCTTCGCTATGCCGCCGAGCACATCACGTCGGCCGATGACAGCGTCACCCTGATGGTCGGCGTGGACACCAATGTCTACCACGGCTTCGTCAATTGCGGCGCCACCGGGGCGATCACCGGCATCGGCAATGCGCTGCCGCGCGAGGTGCTGCATCTGGTTTCACTGTGCGAGAAGGCTGCCAAGGGCGATACCAAGGCCCGCGTGCAGGCCAAGGAACTGGAAGAGGCGCTCGGGGTTCTCTCATCCTTTGACGAAGGTGCCGATCTTGTTCTTTACTACAAGCACCTGATGGTGCTGAACGGCGACACCGAATACACACTGCATTTCAACGAAACCGACGCGTTGTCGGATTCGCAGCGAAATTATGCCGAAAGCCAGTACCGTCTGTTCAAGGACTGGTACGCCAACTGGGCGGCCTGACCCGGCACTGCAGCTGGCTTAGTGTCCATGGATGAAACCCGGCGTCCCCGTTAATTGCGGGGACGCCGGGTTTTCCGTTTCAGCCCTTGAATTTCCGCGCCAATGCCCGCGCGCCCTGAAGCAGGATGTTGATATCGACATCCACCGCAGTGAAAACGGTTCCAAGCTTTATGCAGCGCTCTACGAACACCGGGTCGAGAGACAGGATTCCCGCCGGCTTGCCGGTCCTGCCGATTCGATCGATGGCGGCTTCGATGGCGCTGACGACCTCGGGATGTCCGGGATCGCCGGGATGGCCCATGGACGCGGCAAGGTCCGCAGGCCCGATAAACAGCCCGTCCACTCCGTCAACCGCGGCAATCGTCTCTATTTCTTCGAGTGCCTCGGCGGTTTCGACCTGCACCAGCAGACAAAGTTCGTCTTCCGCGCGCGTGGCGTAGTTCTCGGCAAGTCCGAAATGGGTCGCACGGGTGAGGCCGGCAAAGCCGCGAACGCCGCGCGGACCGTAGCGCATCGCGTCCACCGCAGCCTGCGCTTCTTCCGCATTCTGAACATAGGGGATCAGAAGCGTCTGCGCACCGGCGTCGAGCAGGCGCTTGATGATCGCGGGATCATTGTCGACGGGGCGAACCGCGGCGCTGACGGGATAGGCCGCGATGGCCTGCAGCTGTTCGAAGACCGTGATCGGATCGCCGACCGCGTGCTCGGTGTCGATCAGCAACCAGTCGAAACCACAGGTGGCCAGCGCCTCCGCGGCAAAGCTGGACGGCAAATTCACGAAAAGTCCGATCTGCTGCCGTCCTTCGGCAATGGCATGCTTGAAAGAATTTCGGGGGACTTGCATTCGGGTGCCTTTCATGACGATGCGCTCAATCCGGAGCGTCGGGAGAAGCCGTTGGAATTGCCGGGTGCGCCAGATCCCGCAGCTCCCGGGCGGAAGCCTGCGGAAAACCGAAGAACTCGAGATAGGCAGGGATCTGTTCGAACAACATGTCGAGACCGGGCTGAACGGTGCAGCCCTTCTCGCGGGCGAGCTTGAGCAAAGCGGTTTCCCGGTCCGCCATCACGACGTCGCCGACATAGGCTGAAGTATCAATCCGCTCCGGGTCCACCGGAAGCGCGTCGTTCGCGTTCATGCCAAGGGGTGTGGCGTTGACAATGATATCGATGCCAGCCGGATCCGGGGACCCACATGAAAGCGCGAGCCCGGGATAGTGCGTTGCAAGCCGTGCTGCCAAGTCCTGCGCGGCGGCCAGATTCAAGTCGAACAGAGACAATCGACTGACGCCAGCGGCTGCGAGCGAGGCTGCGATGGCCGAGCCGACGCCGCCAGCACCGACAACAAGCGCCAAAGCGCCTTCGGGATTGCGGCCCTGGGTTCGCATGGCGCGGACAAAGCCTTCTCCATCGAACATGCCGCCGACAAGCCGGCCTTCCCCGTCGCGCCGGACCGCATTGCAGGCGCCGCAGATTTCCGCCGTTGGCGATAAGACATCGACAAGCCCGGCAGTGGTCACCTTGTGCGGCATGGTCACAAGCGCGCCGCGAATGTTGGTCAGATTGAACAGGAGCCGCAGGAACCCCGGATAGTCCTCGCTCTGACAGCCCATCGGGACAACTACGGCATCAATGCCCTTTCGTTCGAACCACGGATTATAGATCAGCGGTGCACGGAAATTTGCCGTGGGCACGCCGATATGGGCGATGAGCTCTGTGGTTCCGGAAATCATGCCGACCTTCCAACCGGTGCGTCACCCATCCAGGCAAAGCCGGATTGCATGACCCCAACATTGCGACGGAACAGGGTCCTCACAGTTCCACCGCCTCGCCAGACTCCGCGGCACGCTTGATCGCGTCGATCACCTCGAGTGTTCTCAAGCCTTCGCGCGCCGGAGCCAGCGGCGGCTCCTCACCCCTGATAACCCGGGCAAACTGTAGGATCTGGGCAAAGAGCGGATCCTCGGACCCGGCTGGATGATGCTCCACGGAGATCGGGGTCATCCACGACCGTTCGCCGGTGTGGCGCCAAATCCCGCCGGATGGCAGTTCCATGGAGGCGCGGTCTCCACCGATGGTGTAGCAGGACTGACCGGTCGCCGGGTATGCGGCGTTCTCGCGCGCGGTCAGTTCCCAGCTCCAGGGCGCAACAACGGTGTCGGAAAGCGTGAAGGCGCCAAGCGCCCCGTTTTCGAATTGCATCAGGATGGCCGCCGTATCCTCCACCGGATTGCCGCGCAGCCGGCTCGACTGCACTGCCCGGACCGAGCGAACCTCGCCCACGAGGTGGCGCAGCAGATCGATGTCGTGGATGAGGTTGATGAGAAGCGGACCTCCGCCCGGCTCACGCCGCCAGCTTGTGTCGAAATAGCCATCCGGCTTCATCACCCAGAACATCCCGTTGACGACGGCAATGCGGCCAAGCGTGCCATCCACTATTTTTTGGCGGGCGTGCTGAACAAGTGCATTGTGACGGCGGTGATGTCCGACAAGCAATGCCACGCCTGCGCTTTCGCCCGCCTCCACAAGTGCACGACCCTCGGCCAGATCCGACGCCAGCGGCTTTTCGATCAGAGCCGGGATGCGCGCGGCCACACAGGCGTGCCCATGCTCGACATGCAGTGCGTTGGGGGTTGCGACAATCACGCCAGCCGGCGGTGCGTCGGCGAGCATTTCGTCAAGCGAGTGACACCACCGCGCTCCCGCTTCCCCGGCCCAGGCCCGGGCATCATCAGACGGGTCGGCGATCGCGTGCAGCACCACACCGGGAACCGCAGCGATGGCTTCAGCGTGACGCCTGCCGATCAGCCCCGCACCCGCAATTCCCATCCTGACGGGATCGAGAGTCACGGCATCGTCCTCGCCAACCGCACGAAAGGGGCCCGCATTGGCAGGTCGATGCAGCCGGGATACGCCATACCGGGCCGGAGAACGAAGCTTGTCACTTTGGAACTTTCCGATGCATAGTCCGTGCACATGGGGAGTTGAAGACGCAGGATTGCCATCTTTTCAAAATCACCTATATTTTATTATATGTCCTACATTGCTGACAACAGTCAAGGATACGGCCGAGAATGGAACATGGAGAAATGCGGGTGACCAATCCGGCTGATCAGGACACAATCGGCGACAGCGCCTACCGCTGCATCCGGAAGGACATCATTTTCGGGGAACTCAAACCGAACGAGAAATTGCGGCTGGAACGCCTGCGCAAGCGATACAATGTCAGTGTCACAACGCTTCGCGAAATCCTCAACCGGCTGACGTCGGACGGTCTCGTGGTGGCGGAGGGCCAGCGCGGGTTTGAAGTCGCCAGTGTTTCCGACGAAAATCTCTGGGAAATCGCGGAGCTGCGGCTTCTCGTGGAGTCTCACGGCATCACGCAGGCCTTTGAGAAAGGCGACATAGACTGGGAGTCCCAGGTGGTGGCTGCCCATCACAAGCTGCGGCGCCTGGAAGACCGGATGATTGCAGGCGATACATCGGTTCGCGAGGACTGGAAGCGCGCGGACTGGGGATTTCACCGCGCCCTGATCGCCGGCTGCGGATCGGCGACGATGCTGGAACTGCATAGCCAGATCTTCGACAAATACCTCAGATACCAGATGCTGACATTGGCTTTTCGCGGCGAAAAGGCTGCGCGCGACCACGGCCAGTTGCTGGAGGCGGCGCTGGCGCGCGATGTGGAGAAAGCCAAGGAGGTGCTGGATGTTCACCTGCTTGGCGGGGTTGAGTACATTATCAACTCACGAAGCAAGCCATGACAGCGCGAGGAGTAGCTATACAATCCGAATGTCCTATAATTCGGATTATGTATGTTGAACTGATCGAACTCTTGTGAGAGGTTCTTTTTCGATTTTTGCGGGGCGGCCTTCGGGACGCCCTTGATTTCCAAGGGAGGAGACTATCATGACGAATCTTACACGACGGCTGATGCTCGCGGGCTCCATGTCAATATGCCTTGCAGGAATGACCGCCGGCAGCTTGGCTGCCGACACCGTCACGCTTCGGATGTCCACACCGGCATCGGAGACCGATCAGCGCTCCGTGGCGCTGGCCGAGGTGTTCGCGCCGGAAGTGGCGGACTTTGCCACCTATGAACCGCATTACAATGCCTCGCTGATTGCGCAGGGCAGCGAACTCGAATCGATCGCTTCGGGCGATCTTGAGATGTCGATCACCTCCGCGCAGGAGCTGGCGACGTTCTTCCCGGAGTTCTCGATCTTTGCGACGGGTTATGTGCATCAGGATGCCGCCCACCAGGTGGCCGTATTCAATGACGAGTTGATGGACCCCTTCAAGAAGAAGGTCGAAGACGAGCTCGGCGTCAAATTGCTGGCAGTGATGTATCTCGGCCGGCGGCACGTCAATCTGCGCCAGAGCAAGGACGAGCTGACGGTCATGACACCGGAAGACCTCAACGGCGTGAACCTCAGAATGCCCGGCACCGATGCATGGCAGTTCCTCGGCAAGGCACTGGGCGCAAACCCGACTCCGATGGCTTTCACGGAAGTCTATACCGCGCTTTCGACGGGCTCGGTTGACGGCCAGGACAATCCGCTGCCGACCGTTGTCGACGCCAAGTTCTACGAGGTGACCAATCAGGTTGCCCTGACGTCGCATCTGGTCGACCTCAACTATATTGCGTTCTCCAAGGCTGTCTGGGACGAGCTGACACCGGCGCAGCAGGCGACGGTCAAGAAGGCCGCCGAAGATGCCGCGGAGAGCGGACGGCAGGCCCAGTTGAAGAAGGAAGAAGACCTCGTGTCATTCCTGCGTGAGCAAGGCCTTGAAATCTACGAACCCGATCTCAAGGCGTTCCGGACCCATGTCCAGGAACAGTATGTCGGTTCGGAATTCGCTGCGAGCTGGCCTGAAGGCGTTCTCGAGAAAATCAACGCGCTCGGCAACTGATCATCTGACTTTTGCCGAACCCGACTGGGTGGACCTGATATGCAGACAGCCGTGAAATGGTTCACCCGCGGCGCCGAATTCGTGGCGGCCATGATGATGGCCGCCATGTTTCTCACATTCATTCTGCAAATTGTGGTGCGGTATTCCGCGCCCTTCGGCTGGCTGGCAGAGGCCTTCCCCCTGCTCGACCCAAGCCGCTACGGCTGGACCCTCGAACTGTGCCTGGCGCTCTGGGTCTGGATCGTGTTCTGGGGGGCCGCATTCGTTGTCGGCGAACGCGATCACGTCACCTTCGATATTCTCTACACCCATGTGAACCCGAAACTTCGCACCTGGTTCGCGATCATCGGAAGCCTCGCCGTTTGCGCCGGGCTCCTGTGGTCGCTGGAGCCGACCTGGTCGAAATTCCATATCCTTCGCCTCAAGAAGACCGCGACGCTGAACGGATTGCTCGGCGACTGGGTGCGAATGCGCGATATCTACTCGGTGTACATGATCTTCCTGCTCGCGGTTTCGGCGCGGTATGCCTGGCGGGCTTTTTCCGCCTTCCGATACGGAGTCGACGCGGAAACATCGCACCTCCGCGATGAGGGAGCAGACCGGTGACGCTCGAATTCGCCCTGTGCCTCCTGACGCTGTTTGCGCTTGCCGGGATCGGAGTGCCGGTTGCCTATTCCATCCTGACCGCTTCGTTCGTCTATCTGGCGGCCAACGGCCAAGGGGTGGGAATCGCGGGCAAGGTTCTGATGGACGGCCTCTACAACAGTTTCATCCTGCTTGCCGTGCCGCTGTTCATCGTCGCCGCCAACATCATGAACGCCGGCACGATTTCCGAACGGCTGCTGAAGTTTTGCGTGGCGGCGGTCGGACGGTTCCGGGGCGGTCTCGGCCACGTCAATGTCGTCGCTTCGCTCATCTTTTCGGGCATGTCCGGCTCCGCGGTGGCCGATGCCGCCGGCATCGGCAAGATCATCATCGGCATGATGACCAAGAGCGGGCAGTACAGCCGTGGCTACGCGGCCGCAATCACGGCCGCATCGGCGACCATAGGCCCGGTGATTCCGCCCTCGATCCCGATGGTTCTGTATGCGCTTGTTTCCAATTCCTCGATCGGCTTCCTGTTTCTGGGCGGAATCGTTCCGGGCCTGTTCATGGGCGCCGTGCTGATGGGGATGAACAGCCTGATTTCCACCCGACGTGGGTTTGCGCTCGAAACGCCGGTGCCCTTACGCGACCTGCCAAGTCATACGGTCAATGCATTTCCCGCGCTTCTGATGCCGGCGATCCTGCTTTATGGCATCTATGGCGGTGTGACCACTCCGACCGAAGCGGCAGCCGTGGCGGCGGCCTATGCAGTCTTGCTGGCCGGCCTGTTCTACCGGGCGCTGTCCATCGGTGCGCTTTACCGTATCCTGGTCGAAAGCGCGCGGTCATCTGCCGCGGTCGGACTGGTGATTGGCGGTGCGCTGATCCTCAATTACGTAGTGGCGTCGGAGAACATCCCGAACCTGGTTGCACAGGCACTGGTCGGTCTGGACGTTTCACCGATCGTGTTCCTGCTCGGCGTCAACATCCTGTTTCTGCTGCTCGGCTGCATTCTCGATGCGACCACTATCATTCTCGTCATCATTCCGCTGTTCTTGCCGACATGCCGTGAACTGGGAATAGATCTCGTGCATTTCGGGGTGGTGGCGGTCATCAACTGCATGATCGGACTGATCACGCCGCCCTACGGAATCCTGCTTTTCGTCATCAATGCGGTGACGCAGATCCCGCTGCGCGAGATCATCGGTGAGATCTGGGCTTTCCTCGGCGTGCTGATCCTGGCTTTGCTGGTGCTGGTGCTGGTTCCGGACATCGTGCTCTGGCTGCCCCGGATGTTCGGCTACCCGGGGTGACCCAGCAGCATGTGCGGTCTTGAGATCCCGTTCCGCCAGAATGGGCTCAAAATTCCATGGAATGCCGCTCGCGGAACCATGTGATCCGAGGTCCAACCTCAGCCCTGATCCTGGCCAATCCGTTCGATCGTGCCGACAATCAGCGCCTTGGCTGTGGTTTCGTCCGCTGCCTCGGCGTAGACCCGCATCTCAGGCGCATTGCCCGAAGGTCTGAGATGCACCACCCGACGATCGTCAAGCGTAACCCGGAGACCGTCCGTCAGGTCCGTGTGCCGCACCTCTCCAAGAGCGGCGAAAAACCTCGCACATTCCTCGCTGTCGCCGGACAACCGGGTAACCAGCTTCTGGCTCTGGGCGGTGGGAAAATTCTCGATCCTGTCACTGGCGGCCACCGGAAGCGCCAGTTCGGCGACATGGGCCGAAAGGCTCTGGCCCGCGGACCGTGCTGCTCCAAGGGCGCAAAGAATCGGAAGTACGCTGTCCCGCGTCGGCAGCGCGGCAAGGGTCGCTGGTCCAAGCTGCATTTCATTTCCGGTCAGCACCCCGCCATTTGCCTCAAAGCCGACGATGCGGCGGCTTCCGGTCTTCAGTGCCGCCTGCATGCCGGCGATCACAAACGGTGATCCCACGCGTGTCCGGCGGACCTCCGCATCGCACCGTCGCTCGATGCCGGAGTTCGACGTCACCGGCGTCACAACAGCGTCTGCCTGAAGAAGTCGGGCAACGATCAGTCCGAGCGCATCGCCGCGCAGCACCGTTCCGGTTTCATCGACGACCAGCGGCCGATCACCGTCGCCGTCGGCCGAAACGAGTCCATCGAGCCTTTCGTTTCGCACCCAACCGGAAACCAGCGCCCGGGTCTCGTCCGATACCGCTTCGGTATCGACTGGAATGAAATGGTCCGATGGTCCCAGCCGGACGACTTCGGCGCCAGCTTCGTGCAGTATCCGAACCAGCGGTATGCTGGCAGCGGAGCTGTGCTCGTAAAGGCCGATGCGCAGGCCGGCGAGCCCCAGGCCCGAGGCGAAACCGCGATAGCGGGCCACGAACTCGTCCAAGACCTCTTCATGCCGGTTCCGCATCCCGGCTCCGGCGGGGTTTTCCAGCCCCGTGCACGATGGGGCCAGGGTTGCAATTGCCTCTTCGTCATCCTTGTCGATCTCTCCGTCGGGACGGTAGAACTTCACGCCGTTTCGGTCATCGGGAATATGCGAGCCGGTGATCATCAGCGCCGCTGCCTGCCGGCGCATCGCGTAAAGCGCCAGCGCCGGAGTCGGGACAACGCCACAATCGACCGGAACCAAGGCTTCCGCCTGGACGGCAGCAGCACACTGGGCCGCGATCTCGGGGCTGGAAGCGCGCATGTCCAGACCCAGGAAGATCGCATCGCCCCCTTTGGCCATACCGGTTTGCCTGAGGTGTCTGGCGAACGCGCGGGCGTGGGCGGCGGCGGTTCCGTCCGTCAACTCGCCGACCAGCCCGCGCAAGCCGCTGGTTCCGAATTTCGCCGCCATGCTGAATCCTCCCTGCTTCATCACTCGGTCTGGCGATGAAAGCCAGTTGCCGCAAGCGCCCCCAACGGGGGATGCCATTCCTTGCCGCCGTTCAGGTCAGCAAGTCTTCGTGGCGAAGGTATTCCACCAGCGCACAGAACACATGGTAAAAAGTGCTTGCCGGCATGTCTTTCGAGATCACCCTTCCGTTGGGATCGATCTGATCGTACCAGCCACCCGGAGTGGGCGCGACAAGGTACCGATTGAAGATCACATCGAGCATCCGGATGAAAAGTGTCTCGTCTCCCGGCAGCCCGTCCGCGCGCGCCAGAAGACCCGCCTTCAGGGCTTCGGTCTGGCACCAGAGCCGGGCTGTCCCGATCATCGCGGAACCATCGGGCGCCATAGAATCGCAGACAGCATCGGTTCCGCGCGCGTGGCCGAAGGCATGGCTTGTGGCATAAAGCTTGCGGCAATATTCCTTCAGTTGCGGCTGATCGGCAAAGCGCGCCTGCCGCAGGAGCAGCCACACCCACTCGTAATGATGGCCGGGCTCGATGCGCGCCGGCTTGTCGGCCCGGACCGACCAGTCACGCTCGAAGTGCTCGGTCACGCTCCAGCTGTCGGCATCGAAGAAGACATTGACAAACAGGTCGACTGCGGTCTGCGCCCGATCCAGAAACGCCCGCTCGCCGGTGACCTCGTACCAGGCCTGCATCGCCTCGAGGTAATGCATGTGCGGATTGGCGCGGCGGTAATCGAGACGCAGGCTCGATTCGTAAAACCCGCCATTGGCGCGATCGACCAGATGATCGTCCATATAGGCGATGGTACGTTCGGCCCATTCCCGCGCTTCGGGCCATTTGGTTGCCCGCCAGAGCCAGGCCAGCGCCAGGAGCACGAAACACTGGTCGTATGTATCACGCTGCGCATCCATGACCGTGCCATCGGCATTCCACAGATGGATCCAGCCGCCATCCTCGTGCCAACCGGTTTGGACCAGCGTATTGAAGCAGTGCTCGAGAAGGTCCGGCGGCCCGCCCTCCCAGCCCAGAATACGGGCATAGGCAAAGCAATAGATCTGACGGGCCAGCACCCGCAGCCGCTTGTAGCCGTGGTCAGCAGGGCTGCCATCATGATTGAGTGCTTCATGAACACCGCCATGCACACGGTCGAGACCCGCGCCGGCCCACAACGGCAACGCGGTGTCGAACAGCCATTTGCGGATCAACCGCGGCGACGGGACCGGCCGGCCGGAATGGGCGACGGCAAGCGGCGGCCATTCACCGGTTTGCTTGATCTGCTGTGCGATATCCTTGACCAGATGAGACTTGTCGCGATGGGCGATCAGCAGCGCATCGGGTTGTGACACCACGATGATGTTCTCAAGGCCGGCAACCGCCAGCAGCCGATCCTCGGAGCGCAGATAGCTGTTCTTGACATCGATTGCGACAACGTCCCCGAACCGCGCATTTCCGGCCTCGTCGAGCGGCGAGCCATCGTGCAACTGGTTCCAGGATCCCAGATCGTTCCAATCGAAAGAGGCGGCCACGACGCCGATTACCGGTGCGTTTTCCATCACCGCATAGTCAATCGAGATCTTCGGGCTTGCCGCGAATGCTTCGGCGTCAAGGCGACAGCACTTGCCGTCGAACTCGGCACGTTCGACCGCGAGCTTCGCCTGGGTCCAGACTTCGGGCTGCTGACGTTCCAGCTCGGCCGCCATCTCGCCGGCGCGGAACATGAAGATCCCGCCGTTCCAGAAAAACCGTCCGGAGGCAAGGAACGTCTCGGCGGTCGCGAGATCGGGCTTTTCCCGAAACCGGCTGACATCGTAGACCGGGCCGTCACCCTCGCCGCGCTCAATATATCCATACTGGGTTTCGGGCCGGGTCGGGGCAATGCCGATGGTCATGATGCCGCCGCGTTCGGCGAGCGCATCGGCACCGGTGCGGATCACGTCAAAGAACGCACCGGCATCGGAAATCTGGTGATCCGACGGCAGGACCAGCACCATGCGCTGCGGATCGCTTTCAGCCAGATCGACGATGGCGGAAGCGATGGCCGCAGCTGTGTCGCGGATAAGGGGCTCAAGAATGTAACGCTCGACCTCGGTGGAACCGGTCTCGCCCTGCTCCACCAGCAGCGATTCGAAAGCCACACCGCCGACGATCCGCGTCGGGAGATAGCGCAGCCGTTCACCCTTCCAATCGACCCGTTCGAGCGTATTGGTCAGCAACGTCTTGTCGTTGACGAGCTTGTGGAACTGCTTGGGCATGGAATCACGCGACATCGGCCACAGCCGCGAACCCGCGCCGCCGCACAGGACAACAGGCGTGATGGTGTGGCTCGATTTCATGAACTGACATTCCCCAAGGTTTTTTGGCCTGCGTCCGGCCGACAATTGAGCCCATTAAACGGGCAAAGAATGAAAATTCTTTCCAATAATGGGCCGGTTGGTCGGCAATATCCGATAAAACCAGAAAAAGCCAAGCCGCCGCGGGTCACCGGTCAAAAGATCGCCATCACAAAACCCGGGTCATCATGAAACCGGCCCATTCGAATTTCCCGTCTCGGTCCGTACGGGGCGCGACATCAGCGCGAACCGGGCCTCTTCGGCCGACATGCGCCCGGCAAGAACCTCGCCCGCGGTATGCATGACGGGGCAATCGATTCCGTGCCTGGCAGCGATCCGATTTGCAATCGAAACGGTATAGACACCCTCGGCCAGCTTGAGACCGGATACATCACGGCCACTGCCGACGGCGATGCCATAGGCAAAATTGCGCGACAGTTCGGAGGAGCAGGTCAAAACCAGGTCGCCCAGGCCGGAAAGCCCCATCATGGTTTCCGTCCGCGCACCCATTGCCTCGCCAAGGCGGGCCAGCTCCGCATAGCCGCGGGTAATCAACGCGGCCTCGGCGCTGGCGCCCATGCCGCCGCCACGGCAGATACCGACCGCAATCGCCATGACGTTCTTGAGCGACCCGCCGACCTGAACACCCATAACATCGTCCGAGGCGTAGATACGGACGGCATCGCCCGACATCTGCGACGCAAGTCGCTTTGCCGCATCAAGCTCCGGCATTGCGAGCGTAACCGCCGTTGGCAGCCCACGAACCACGTCGGCGGCAAAACTGGGGCCGGAAAGCACGCCGATGGCGTGGTCGGGCAACCGCTCCGCCATCACCTCGCTCTGCATCTGGCCGGTGCGGTTGTCGATGCCCTTGGAGCACGCGATCAGTGCGGAATTTTTTTCAATCAGGCCGACCGCCTGAGCGGCAACTTCGCCCGTGGATTGCGCGGGGGCGGCAAACAGCACGATTTCCGCATCTTTGAGGACAGAGCTCAGGTCCGCGCTTGCCCAAAGTTCGTCGGGCAATACAGCTTCATCCAGATAAGCGGTGTTGGTTCGATCCCGGTTGATCTCATCGCAGGTCTTTGCGTTGCGGCCCCACAGCTTGACCTCGTGTCCCTGCCTGCTGAAGGCCCCCGCCAGCGCTGTACCCCAGGCGCCGGCGCCGAGAACGGAAATACGGAACATGATGCACGTGGCCCTTCGGGTCGTGAGCCGCGTCCGGCGGCACCCGGACCGTCTCAACAGGCATTGCGATTGACCCTGTTCCCATACTAAGCGCCCGACGGCCATGCAAGCACCAGCCCAGGTCTCAGCCGGCGGCAGCGGCCCTGGCAGGCATCCTTTCGTGCTCAGGTCGCACTAGCCGCATTGCAGTGCGACGCCAGAAATCGGACATCAGGGCCGGGTCGCGTTGCGCTTCGAGCGTCCGCCAATTCGGGAACGAGGCTTCGAACATCGCAGCCGACATCCGCTGGTCCTTGTAGGGATTGATCGCGCCGCCCGCCAGCAGCACGATCTCGTCCAGCGCATCAAGCATCGCCAGCGTCGCCGGGCCGGAATTTGCGAAATCCAGGGTCAGCGTGAAACCGGGGCGCGGAAAAGACATCAGGCCGGGTGACGGGACATCGCCGAACCGCTTGAGGACGGTGAGGAAGGAAGCGGCCCCATGACGCTGGGCGCATTCGATCAGACGTATCGTCGTTTCCCGGGCCGTTTCGGCAGGATAGACGCTCTGGTGCTGGAACAGTCCGCGCGGGCCGTAAAGACGGTTCCAGTCGCGGACGGCATCAAGCGGATGGAAGTAACTGCCCCACGGCACGATTGAGGATTTCGAGGTCTCGGGCGCCCGTCCGAAGTAAAGCGCATTGAATGCCTTGAGGGTGACCCGATTGAGCAGATTGACCGGCGGGGAAAACGGAACCGACAGGCGCGGCGGCGCGGGCGGTCTCGCGGGACCGCCATCCTCCGCATGATCTCCGGCCATCAAGACCCCGCGCCCGAGACTGGATCCGCGGGCGAGCTGATCGATCCAGGAGACCGAATATTCATGACCGGCATCGATCGCGTCGATCGCGTCGAAATAGCCGTCTATAGAGGCAAAGCGAAACGCAGTCTGACGCACATTGGCGGACGGAACCCGCATCAGTCGGATTGTGGCCGCTTCGATGACTCCCGTCAGTCCCATGCCGCCGATCGTGGCCTGAAACAATCCGGCATTCTGCGCAGGCGTGCAGGCAATATTGCTGCCGTCGCTTGTGCATAGCACAAATGATACCACCGAGCGGCCAAAGGTGCCGCGACGGTGGTGGTTCTTGCCGTGGACATCGTTCGCGATGGCGCCGCCAAGCGTTACCTGCGCGGTGCCCGGCGTGACCTCAAGGAAATACCCGTGTGGCATGACCAGCGCCAGGATCTCGGAGAGAAGAACGCCCGCATCCGCAGTCAGCAGTCCGGTTTCGGGGTCGAATGCACGGATCGCCGCACCCGGACGCATCGGCATCAGCCTGCCCGCATCGTTGTGACAGCTGTCGCCATAGGAACGTCCATTGCCGAACGGAAGCAAGGCGCCCGCACCGCTTCCTGTCAGGCCGGCAAGGCTGGCAATGTCACGATGGCGCCTGACAACCCGTCCCCAACTATTGAATCCCTGGCGCATGTTCACCACACATTGAGCGATGCGAAGATGACAAGGCCGGCGCCGACGAATGTGGTCACCTGGCTGCGCCAGTCCCGCATGATGAAGACCACGGGATCATCATGCATTTGAGACCGCCGCGCGAGGATCCAGATCCGCAGCAGCATGTAGAGAATGAGCGGGCACAGAGGCCACAGCATCCAGGGCTGCGGATACATCGAAGCCACCTCCGAGCTGTCGACATAAAGCGCCAGAACCATGGCGGCGGAAAAGGCCGATGCGACACCGGCCTGGCCGATCATGTCCTTGTCGAACCCCACATATCCCCGTCCCTTGAGCCAAGCTCCCTCGCCATCGGCGATCTCATCGAGCTCGACATAGCGTTTGACCAGCGCGAGGCTGAGGAAGAAGAAGATCGAGAATGCCAGCAGCCAGAAGGACAACTCGGTCATGGTCGCGGCCGCGCCCGCGATGATGCGCAGGGTGTAAAGCCCGGCAAGTGTGAAGACGTCCACCAGAAGCTTGCGCTTGAGCACGAAGGTGTAGGCCGTCGTGACGAAGGCATAGAGCACCAGAGCCGCCCAGAACAGCGGCGGCAGAAGGCTGGCAAGTCCCACCGATGCTGCCAGAAGCGCAACGGCCACCGTGCTGATAACCGGCACCGAAACCGCGCCGCTGGCCAGCGGACGCAGACGCTTGCGCGGGTGCTGCCGGTCATTGGCGAGATCCGAAATATCGTTGACGATATAGACGGCTGAAGCCAGGAAGCTGAAGGAGAAGAAGGCTGCCAAGACCGCGAGAACAAGTTCTGCGTTGGCAAATTCGTGGTTGAGGACCAGCGGAACGGCGATGAGCACATTCTTGAGCCACTGGTGAACCCTGATCGACTTGAAGACCGCCAGACGCGATGTGGGGGTGAGCGACAGGAATTCGGCCTTGTGGCTGGCGCCCCACTTTCTGGCCGCGGAATCGGGTGCGACGATGATGGAACGACGGGCAGCGTCGAACACCGCAATATCGTCACGGCTGTTGCCGACATAATCGAAACCCCCGTCACCGCAAAGCGAGACCAGGCGGTCACGCTTGCGTGCCGATGTCAGATTTTCCGTGTCGGTCGAATGAAGCACCCGGTCAAACAGACCCAGATGCGTAGCGATCGCCTGGGCCGTGGACTCCGCCGCACCGGTCACCAGCCAGACCGGCTGGCCCTCGGCACGCGCCTGTCTGATGCGGGCGATAACCTCGTCCCTGTAAGGCCAGTCGGCGCCCTGGTGGGCCAGCCGCGCTGCCACCTCACGCTTGAGCACGGACTTTCCGGACATTGCCCAGAGGATTGCCGCGAAGAACAACCATGGCCGGCGGACCAGCACCGAAACAAGACCTTCCCAGAGACTGTCGGTGGCGATCAGCGTTCCATCAAGATCAATGCAAAGCGGCATATGCCGTTTTTCGCTTATGGCATCCATGAGAGTTCCCCTGCTCTGGTTCAAGCAGAGGATTGGCGCATAAGCACTGCATTTTCGGTAAAATCGCAGCGATTTCAGGCAAAAATCGGGAGCAATGCGGCCGGAATCGGGTCTTGTGGTTAGCAAATCCTTCCCGTGATTTGCCAAAATATCCGGGAACCGGCGCTCCGAAACAACCCGAGAGCGGATCAGCAACTCAATTCCGAAGAGGTAGATACCGCTCTGGTCGCCCGAAGTTCGATCCATCGTGAAGAAGGATGGTGGAGCCAAGCGGGATCGAACCGCTGACCTCCTGCATGCCATGCAGGCGCTCTCCCAGCTGAGCTATGGCCCCGGGGACGCAAGGGATTGCATCGAAGTCCTGCAGATCCTTGCGAGTACCAGCCGCGGATCGCGGCCGGCAGGTGCGGCTTCTTACTTCCCAAGCCGCACAAGATCAAGACGAAAAATCAATCCGACAGAAGTTTACCGAGCCGGCCAGCCGGCAAGGAGGCCGGCAACCGGATTCTACTGGTCGTCGTCATCGTCATTGACGCCGATGATGTCGCTGACGTCGTCGTCGTCCTCATCATCATCATCGGCGAGGAATGTGTCGTCATCATCGTCATCCTCGATGCCAACGTCGTCATCTTCGTCGATATCGGGGAGATCGTCCGACTTGCCGGTTTTCGTGGTATCCTCGTCCGCTTCCTCAAGCGAAACGATTTCCACGTCCGTGGTCTCTTCATCGACCTCTGCCACTTCCGGCTCTTCCTCTTTCTCCGGAACGACGGTTTTCGACGTTTCCTCGAAATAGGAGAGCGGATAGGACGTGCCGGTGTAGGGCGACACGATGGGATCTTTATTCAGATCGTAAAATTTGCGCCCGGTTTCGGGGCAAACGCGTTTTGTTCCAAGTTCCGGTTTTGCCACTGTCGAAGCCTCATGAACTGGCCGGAAGGCGAACGCTCGTGCGTCCGGCTTCCCGTTTCGGCGGGTCCGGTCCCCATAATGATGTTGAACGCGCCTGTCAAAGCCATTCTCACCGATATTTTGAAGCAGGCCGGATGACGTGGGCCACAGGCCTGTGGTAGTCAGCCGGGCACCTTGGCTGTCAACGCCACGCAACCATGCTTCTCAGCCGGGAAACATACAATGGTCCACACCGAAACACCTCTGAGCCCCGCATATTCCTGCAAAAGCCAGGCTATTACCGGCGATATCAGGATCCCCGGCGACAAGTCGATTTCCCACAGATCGTTGATGTTCGGTGGCATTGCCAGCGGTGAAACCCGCATCACGGGTCTGCTCGAGGGTGAGGACGTCATCAATACCGGCAAGGCGATGTCCGCGATGGGCGCCTCGATCCGCAAGGAAGGCGACACCTGGATCATACGCGGTGTGGGCAATGGCTGTCTGCTGGCCCCCGAACGGCCCCTGGACTTCGGCAACGCCGGAACCGGGTGCCGCCTGACGATGGGGCTCGTGGGACCCTATGATTTTACCACCACATTCATCGGAGACGCCTCGCTCTCGCGGCGCCCGATGGGGCGGGTGCTCGAGCCGCTGAGACAAATGGGCGTTCAGGTGGAGTGCGAGGCGGGGGACCGGCTGCCGGTCAAGCTGCGCGGGCCGCGCGCACCTGCTCCGATCAGCTACCGCGTGCCGATGGCTTCGGCGCAGGTCAAATCGGCAGTTCTGCTGGCCGGTCTGAGCACCCCCGGCGTTACCTCCGTGATCGAACCCGTCATGACGCGGGACCATACCGAAAGGATGCTCAAGGGCTTTGGCGCCAATCTTGAAGTCGAGACGGACGCCGACGGCGGGCGGACGATCAGGCTCGAAGGTCGCGGTACACTGGTGGGACAGACCATCGATGTGCCGGGCGACCCCTCATCAACCGCATTTCCGCTGGTGGCCGCGCTGATCGTTCCCGGCTCGGATGTGATGATCCGAAACATATTGATGAATCCCACCCGCACCGGCCTGATCCTCACGCTTCAGGACATGGGCGCCGACATCGAGATCATCGACCCGCGCGAGGCCGGCGGCGAAGACGTGGCCGATCTCAGGGTGCGTTCCTCGTCCCTGAAGGGCGTGACCGTGCCCGCCGATCGCGCGCCTTCGATGATCGACGAATATCCGGTGCTCGCCGTCGCCGCGAGCTTCGCCGAGGGCGAGACCATGATGACCGGGCTCGAGGAACTCCGGGTCAAGGAGAGCGACCGGCTTGCCGCTGTCGCGCGCGGACTGGAGACGAACGGTGTCGACTGTACCGAAGGTGAGGACTGGCTCGTTGTTCGCGGGCGCCCGGACGGCAAGGGCCTTGGCGCGAAGTCACCTGATGCTGTGGTCAAGACATGGCTCGATCACCGGATCGCCATGAGCTTTCTGGTCATGGGGCTGGCTAGCGAACATCCGGTTCGGGTGGACGACGCCGCCATCATAGCCACCAGCTTTCCCGAATTCATGGAGATGATGATTGGGCTCGGAGCGAACATTGTCCAGTGAAGAGCGCAAGCCGGCGACGCACGGCACGATCGATTTCGTCTACGACATCCTGTCTCCTTTCGCCCATGTTGCGCTTACCCGGCTTGATGAACTCCCGGCGGACCGGACAATCCGGCCAGTTCCGGTTCTGCTCGGCGGAATCTTGAGCCACTGGGGTCAACGCGGGCCTGCGGAAATCTCCGCCAAACGCCTGCACACCTACCGGCTCTCGGTTTTTCTTGGCCGGGCGCGCGGGCTCGACATGCGATTTCCGCCACGGCACCCGTTCAATCCGCTCCATGCACTCAGGCTGCTTGCCGGGTCCGACGCCGATCTTTCGACCGTTCGCAAGGCGTTTGATTTCGTGTTCCGGGACGGGCGCGCACCCGATACCGAAACCGAGCTTGCCGCTTTCGCCGAAACCATCGGAGTCCCGGCCGAACTGGCGGGAGACGAGCGGGCCAAGGCGGCGCTGAGGGCCAATACGGACGGCGCGATAGAGCACGGGGTGTTCGGGGTGCCGAGTTTTGTTGTTCATGAGCCCGCTGGCTGCGAAGTGTTCTGGGGCGTCGACGCTTTCGACATGCTTCTGGCCTGGCTGGACGATTCGCAACTGTTCGAACGCGAACCGTTCCGGCATCTTGAAGATGTCGAGATCGGCATCGCGCGCAAATAGCGCCGAGCACGTGCTTTGAGGGAACCTGCGAGATGTACCTGCCAGAACAGTTTGCGGAGACCGACGAGAAAGTCATGCGGGCGCTGATCGCTGCGCACCCGCTGGGCCTTCTGATTTCAGCCTCGGAAACCGGCGTTCAGGCCAATCCCGTGCCTTTTCTTGTTTCCGCCGACAACGGCGTCACCCGGCTGCGCGCACATCTCGCGAGGGCCAATCCGCAATGGCGGCACATCGGTGATGGCGCTTCCGTTCTGGTGGTTTTCCAGGGGAACGACACCTACATCACGCCGTCGTGGTACCAGTCGAAGACCGAACATGGGAAAGTGGTGCCGACTTGGAACTACGCAATGGTTCAGGCGCGAGGCACCGCCACCGTAAGACCCGACCCCGACTGGCTCATCGGTCAGGTTAAAGACCTGACCGAACGTCACGAAGCCGACCGCCCCGATCCTTGGAAGGTGGGCGACGCGCCGGAACGATTCATCGAAACCCAGCTGCGCGGTATTGTCGGACTCGAGATCGAGGTTTCGGCAATGGCGGGCAAATGGAAGGTCAGCCAGAACCGGCCGGAGGGTGACCGGAAGGGAGTACATGCCGGCCTTTCCGGCGACGGCGAGACCGATATGGCGGACCTGGTTCGGCGCTATGGTGGACTCTAGCAAATCACAAAGGCGGATGCGCACTTGAAAACCTCACATCTGATCATCGCCATCGACGGCCCGGCTGCCGCGGGAAAGGGAACGCTGTCGCGCCGCCTGGCAGCACGCTACGGCCTTCATCACCTGGACACCGGGTTGACCTACCGCGCGACAGCGAAAGCGCTGCTTGATCGGGGACTGCCGCTCGATGACGAGGATCTGGCGGCCGAAGTGGCGCGGAATCTCGATCTTTCTGGCCTCGATCGCTCGGTTCTGGCAGAGCATGGGGTAGGCGAAGCCGCCTCCACGGTGGCCGTGATGCCGAAGGTCAGGCGCGCACTGGTCGACGCACAGCGCGCCTTCGCCGCAACCCCGCCGGGAGCCGTGCTCGACGGACGCGACATCGGCACCGTGGTCTGTCCGGATGCGCGGGTCAAATTCTACGTCACGGCAAGCCCGGAGGTGCGCGCACAGCGCCGGCACCAGGAGATCATCAGCCAGGGCGGCACGGCCGAACTGCAGGCGATCCTGGCCGATCTGGAAAAGCGCGACGCGCGTGACGCCGGCCGCGCCGATTCACCGCTCAAGCCCGCGGCCGATGCGCACTTGCTAGACACGAGTGAAATGGGTATAGAAACCGCGTTTGAAGCGGCCTGCCTCCTTGTGGATGCTGCTCTTCAAGACTGAACTAAGCCAGCGAGCCTGTCCCGCGCCGTACTTGCCCAGCCTCAAAGAAGGCTCAGGGTAGACAGCCATCGCCGGTCCGATCAACACCAGCCAGGCGCATCCGACCGCAGCAGATTGGCGGTCGCCAGGAGAATTCATGTCACAAACCGAAACCATGACAGAGGATTTTGCATCCCTGTTCGCCGAATCCCTTGCCACGCAGGACCTCGCCGAAGGCTATGTCGCCAAGGGCAAGATCATGGCCATCGAGAAGGACGTCGCCATCATCGACGTCGGTCTCAAGGTCGAGGGCCGCGTACCGCTGAAGGAATTCGGCGCCAAGGCCAAGGACGGCACGCTGAATGTCGGCGATGAAGTCGAAGTCTATGTCGAGCGCATCGAAAACGCGCTGGGCGAAGCCATGCTGTCGCGCGAGAAGGCTCGCCGCGAGGAAAGCTGGGTTCGTCTCGAAGCCAAGTTCAATGCGCAGGAACGCGTCGAAGGCGTCATCTTCAACCAGGTCAAGGGTGGCTTCACCGTCGATCTCGACGGCGCCGTGGCGTTCCTGCCACGCAGCCAGGTCGACATCCGCCCGATCCGCGACGTATCCCCGCTGATGCACATCCCGCAGCCGTTTGAAATCCTCAAGATGGACAAGCGTCGCGGCAACATCGTGGTTTCGCGCCGCACCGTGCTCGAAGAAAGCCGTGCCGAGCAGCGTTCGGAAATCGTGCAGAACCTCGAAGAAGGCCAGACCGTCGAAGGCATGGTCAAGAACATCACCGACTACGGTGCGTTCGTGGATCTGGGCGGCATCGACGGCCTGCTGCACGTGACCGACATGGCATGGCGCCGCGTCAACCATCCGTCCGAGATCCTGTCGATCGGCCAGACCGTCAAGGTCCAGATCATCCGGATCAACCAGGACACACACCGCATCTCGCTGGGCATGAAGCAGCTCGAAAGCGATCCGTGGGATGGCATCGGCGTGAAGTACCCGGCCGGCAAGCGCATCACCGGGACCGTGACCAACATCACCGACTACGGTGCGTTCGTCGAACTGGAGCCGGGCATCGAAGGCCTGATCCACGTTTCCGAAATGTCCTGGACCAAGAAGAACGTGCATCCGGGCAAGATCCTGTCGACCTCTCAGGAAGTCGATGTGGTGGTTCTCGAAGTCGACCCCAACAAGCGCCGCATTTCGCTTGGCCTCAAGCAGACGCTCGAGAATCCTTGGGAAGTGTTTGCGCAGAGCCATCCCGCCGGCACCGAAGTCGAAGGCGAAGTCAAGAACAAGACCGAATTCGGCCTGTTCATCGGCCTCGAAGGCGATGTCGACGGCATGGTTCACCTCTCCGACCTCGACTGGAACCGTCCGGGCGAGCAGGTCATCGAGGAGTTCAACAAGGGCGACATGGTCAAGGCCGTGGTGCTCGACGTCGATGTCGACAAGGAACGTATCTCGCTGGGCATCAAGCAGCTTGGCAAGGATGCGATCGGCGACGCAGCCGCTTCGGGCGAACTGCGCAAGAACGCAGTCGTTTCGGCCAAGGTGACCGCAGTGACCGATGGCGGCCTGGAAGTGGTGCTGGTGGATCACGAGGACCTGTCCTCATTCATCCGTCGCTCCGACCTGGCGCGTGACCGTGACGAGCAGCGCCCCGAGCGCTTCTCGGTCGGCCAGACGCTGGATGCGCGCGTTACCAACTTCTCGCGCAAGGACCGCAAGGTTACGCTTTCCATCAAGGCGCTTGAAATCGCCGAAGAGAAGGAAGCCGTGGCTCAGTTCGGTTCGTCGGACTCTGGCGCATCGCTCGGCGACATTCTCGGCGCTGCGCTGAAAAAGCAGAACAGCGACGACTGATCCTTTCCGGATCAAACGTCTGACACACGAAACCCGCCGGAGCGATCCGGCGGGTTTTTTGCAGGGCGTCGTTCCAGCAGAATTACTTCGCGGTGATGACCTGCATGACGAGCTTGTCATCCACACGGACCGGGCCGTCTTCCTTGGCTCCGAGCGTGTATTCGAAGATGCCGGTCTTGGTGCCGCCTTCCTCGCTGTGCAGCATCAGCATGAGCATTTCACCGCTCTTGACCGGCTCGGTCAGAATGGCTGCAACATCGTTGTTTTCACCCGCCTTGAGTGGCGCATGGCCAACTACCGGGCCGGGCTTCATGTCCGCATCAGTCCGATGAACAACCAGCCAGCCATTGGCGCCGGCATTGATCTGGGAAGCCGTGACGGTTCCACCGGAAACATCCTGATCTTCACCCATGACAGACATGCCGCCGTGGCTTGCAGCCTGTGCCTGAGAAGCGAAAAGTCCCAGGGCGAGCAGTGCGGAAGCGGTAACAAGGGTCTTTGTCATCTCTAATTCCTTTCGTGTACAAATCCGAATGACGCTATTGCGCCAACACATCCAGGGACGAGAGTTCGGCCAAAAGAGTTTCACCGGATCGCAGAAAATTCGAAACAGCCACTGCATCGGGGGGCTTATGATCCGCAACCAGAACAGGCGGCGGGTTTCCGGGCGGGCTCCAAACTCACCGGTGTGCTGAAGTTGCAGAGGCCAACGGCGGCTTTTTTTGCCGTTCGGGATTGACGCGCCGGGCAACCGGGTCAAATCTCCGATCATGGAACTATCCGACCGTTTGCGGCTGAGCCTGAAGCAAGGCAACGACGCCATGGATGCCTTCGCCTATGAGGCGCGCCAGGAGGCGGCCTCCGCGCTGGGACACATCGGCAGGAAGTTGGAAGAGGCGCTGGCGGCACTCAAGCGTCATGACGAGACGCCGAATTCCAACCGCGACCGCGAAGACCTGCTGCAGGAAGCCGCCGACCGGGTGCAGGCGCTGATCATCCAGCGTGAGGCCTTCGGATTGTATGCCTCGCGCGACGTTCAGGCCTTCTACGCCGTCCCGCGCGAGGTGATGCTGCGCATCGGCATCGTGAAACCGAAACGTTGAGGATCAAATCACCCTCCCGCCGAGGCCGGATCGGCGGGCTCCTCAACTGTGCGCAAAAATATCGGTTTCCTGCCAGCCAAGGAGATCGAGCTTCGCGCGCGTCGGAAGAAACTCGAAGCAGGCCCTCGCATGACCCTCACGGCCGTCTCGGCGGAGGCGCTCGGTAAGCTTTTCGGTCAAGGCGTGCAGATGCAGCACATCCGATGCCGCATATTCAAGCTGAGCGGGCGTTAGTGTTTCGGCCGCCCAGTCGGAGGATTGCTGCTGCTTGGACAAGTCGACCTCAAGCAGTTCCCTGGTCAGATCCTTGAGACCGTGCCGGTCGGTATAGGTCCTTGTCAGCCGAGAGGCGATCTTGGTGCAGAACACCGGAGCGGCCGTGACGCCGAAGGTGTGATGGAGAACGGCAATGTCGAATCGGCCGTAGTGAAACAGCTTGCGTCTTGATTGGTCACCGAGAAGCGCTTCAAGATTGGGTGCGCCGCGTTGTCCTTTCGCGATCTGAACGACATCGGCCGATCCATCGCCCGGGGAAAGCTGCACCACGCACAGCCGATCGCGGCGTGGCACAAGCCCAAGCGTTTCGGTGTCGACGGCAATGTCGCCTGTGTAGAGCTTCATCACCGCGTCCGGGATGTCGCCCTTGTGGGTGCGAATTTCGGTCATTGGTGCTGATTATCCTGTTTGGATAGCGGTCGCTTTTACCCCGGGTAGGACACCGGCCAAAGAAACGGCCGGGCAATTTCTCGCCCGACCGCAGTCAACGCTTCCGGTCAAGGCCGGGCGCAAGTCAAGCAACCACCTCAGTAGGGGCAGTTCTCGTCCGACATAAAGTCGTGAACAGTGATCTTGCCGGAGATGATGTCAGCCTTGGCCTCTTCAACCGCAGCCTTCATTTCATCGGTGACCAGCGGTGCGTTGTTCTCGTCCATGGCGTAGTCAACGCCGTCTTCGGCGAGGCCGAGCGAGCTGAAACCATAGGTGAACTCGTCATTCATCGCATCGGTGAATGCGTTTTCGACAGCAACATCGACGCGCTTGACCATCGAGGTGAGAACATGGCCCGGCTGCAGTCCGTTCTGATTCGAATCAACACCGATGCCGAGTTTGCCAGCATCGGCAGCGGTCTGGAGCACGCCGATACCGGTGCCGCCGGCGGCCGCATAGACGACGTCGGAGCCCTGGTCCATCTGCGACTTGGCAATCTCGCCGCCCTTGACCGGATCATTCCAGGCGTCCGGGGTGGTGCCGGTCATGGCTTCAAGCACGGTGGCGTCAGGATTGGTGGCCATCACGCCGCCCTTGTAGCCGCAGGCGAACTTGCGGATCAGCGGAATATCCATGCCGCCGATGAAGCTGACAGTGCCGGTTTCGGACGCCTTGGCGGCCATCACGCCGACGAGGTAGGAGCCTTCCTGCTCCTTGTAGACAACAGACCGCACATTCGGCTTGTCGACGACCATGTCGATAATGGCGAAATCGATGTCGGGGTATTCGTCGGCGACTTTCTCGAGCGCGCTGCCCCAGGAGAAGCCAGCCATCACGATCGGGTTGTTTCCATCGCGCGCAAAGCGGCGCAATGCCTGCTCGCGTTGGGCGTCGTTGCTGATCTCAAATTCCCGGTATTCGATGCCGGTCTTTTCCTTGAAGTTCTCGGCCCCGGTGTAGGCGGCTTCGTTGAAGGATTTGTCGAACTTGCCGCCGAGGTCATAGATGATGGCCGGCTTGATGTCGGCGGCCAAGGCGGACGCCGACATGGCGGCGAGTGCGACAATGCTCAAAAGCGTGCGTTTCATGATGTGCAGCCCTGTAGGTTACTTGTTGATCTTGTTTGGTCCTCCCGCATACCCGGTGAAAGGCAGACCTGCGGAGTTCGCCGGCAGCGTTGCGCCGGTTCACTGCATCCTTGCATGGCTTTCTGCAAAAATCCAACGTGGAATTTCGCCGCACAATGCTTCGCGCAAGCTGACGCAAGGTCAACGGATACACGCTGCGCCCCTGGACAACCCAAGCAATGCCGCGCCCGGTCACACTGGCAATCACTGCCGCCTATGACTTGGCCGCGTGCTCGCCTCAGGCCTTTGGCAAGCGCGGAAACGCGATGCCGGACGGCTTCAGGCCGCTGCGTGCGGCAGGGTTCTTGAAAAGATACTGCTGATGATGCGCTTCTGCATAGTAGAACGCATCCGAGATCCTGATTTCAGTGGTTATCCGGGTATCACGCCCTGCTTCAGACAGGGCTGCTCCGTAAGTATCGGCCGCGGCCCTGGCGAGCGCCAGTTGGCGCTCGTCAAATGCGAAGATGGCCGAGCGGAAGAATGTTCCGATATCCGATCCCTGACGCATGCCCTGGGTGGGGTCGTGGCTCTCGAAGAACAGCGCCAGGAGATCCCCGTACCCGAGCCTTGCCGGATCAAAGACGATCATAACGGCCTGTGCATGGCCGGTCAGCCCGGTGAGAACTTCCTGATGGGTCGGATTGGGAGTCGTGCCGCCCGCATAGCCAACGGCGGTGACTTCAACCCCATCGAGACTCCAGAACAGTTTTTCCGCACCCCAGAACTGCCCCATCCCCAAACAGGCGATTTCGAGCCGTTCGTCAAACGGTCCCTTCAGAGGCCGCCCACTCAGCGCGTGATCCTGCGATGTCGGGATCTGCTCCGACCGGCCCGGCAGGATCTCCGCCGGCGCCGGCATCGTGGTCTTGCGGTTGAACATGTCGATGAGGAACATTCTAGCCTCTCCTGGCGCGAGATCGAACCAACTCAACCGCGGTGGTGACCAACGCCCCGTCGGTTCCGGCAGCACGCCGTTCCAGCCCGGCGGTTTGACTGCAATCACGCAGCAAAGCGACCCGCCGGTTTCCTGCGGCGATAGCCGATCAGCCAGAACAAGAGCGACAGCGCCAAAAACACGGCGAAAGCCGGCTGGGCCAGCACCCAGAGCGCGCCCGGATCCCAAACCCATCCCGGCAGATGATCGCCGAACAGATCGGCAACCAGGTCCAGCGTCATGGGGCTTGCCAGTGTCCAGACTTCGAAAAGGGGCGTGAGCACTGGTCTATGGGCCGCCACCGAGTGGATCGCATCTATGACACCCGCGATGACTGCGACCGCCAGCAGAACCAGACTGAACACTCGGGCGATAAAACGCATGCGGTCCTCCGACCAACCAGACCACGAACGGGGTGAATCCTTTCCACCTCCGTCAGAATTTCGCCAAGACATAAAGCCCGCAAACCTTTCCTGCAATGGCTGTGGGCCGGCGCCTCATTTGCACCGCGCCGAGATTGTGTCCGTCCCGCGCCAAATAGCGGTTGCCAACAGGGGCGTCTTGGCTATAGTGCCGCCCGATCCGGACCGGGAAAACGTAGCTGATTTGCTGTGTCTTGCCGGGAACGGGCGTCCGCCTCCAGGCGGCCGGCATGACCGGACAAACGCCCCGAATGCGGACCTGCGGAGAGGTGGCCGAGTGGTCGAAGGCGCACGCCTGGAAAGTGTGTAGGCGGGAAACCGTCTCGAGGGTTCGAATCCCTCTCTCTCCGCCATTTTCTGACTTCGCGCTTTCGCCCTTCGGGCTTCGCTCCGGTCGGGGCCTCGCATAAGCTCGGGCGGCCCTTGGCCTTGCGAACCCTGCGGGTTCGAAATGTCTCCGCTACTCTCCGCCATCATCAAATATATCGCTCTGAAAACTTTATAGAAGTCTCAAAAAAAATGCCTCCGGCATGCACTTCCAGGGGCACACCAGAGGCCCGGCTCGCGGTCCCTGCGAGACTTTGAGCACTCTGCTCGAGGCCATTTGTTCATCAACCAAATCGCAATGGAAATGCCGAAGCGCGGAGCATGCTCTCTATGGTCGCGGGCGCCGCTCGCCCGGAGCAATATCCGTCTTTTCGTCACAGGAGGTGGACATTCTCCCCTTCCGGCCCAGCTATGCCATGGTGGTCATTGTTCGAAGACCCGACGTCAAAGGGCAGGCGAGGGTGCCGGCCCGCGTCTTCCGTTCGCTCGCAGTTGGATTTCAATGACCATGCAGTTCACAGTTGAAACAGCGCGCCCGGTTACGAAATGAATTTCACTGCCCCGCAGACCAGTCGGGACACACGGACGCCCGGCAGACCTGCAGACCACCGGGACGGCAAGGTCCTTTCATGCCGCCTGTCTGTCATGGCCCCTCTCATCGCAGCGCTGATGTTGATCGCGCAAACCTCAACTGCGCCTGCCAGTGACGCAGAATCCCATGAGCCATGGCAGAGCTGGACAAGGGACGATCATGAACCAAACGGACTGATCGGGAGCATATGGTCATCCAAGGACCAGGCCTTTGTGAGCCCCTCGCAGCTGCTGGAAGCAGTTGGCGGAGCGCAAACCATCCTGCTTGGCGAGAACCATGACAACGCCGTGCACCATCATCTTCAGGGATGGATCATCCGGAATGCGCCTCTGTCTGGAAATCCGTCTGTGGTGATGGAGCAGATAGACGTTGGCAAGTCAGCCGCGCTTGAGACATTTTTGGCGCAGCCCGATCCTGATCCGGCGAAGCTCGGCGAGGCCCTGGATTGGTCAGGTAGCGGCTGGCCGGACTGGGAATTGTACCTGCCCGTAGCGCGCGCAGCGCTCCATCGCGGGGCGGACATCCTGCCGGGGCTCCCCGCGAAAGAACTGACCCGCAAGATTGCCAGAACCGGTCTTTCTGCCCTGCCCTCCGATCGATTGTCAGAGCTCCAGCTGGATCTGCCGTTGCCAGCAACCAGCAGCCAGGCTTTGCAAAAGCAAATCGCGGAGGCGCATTGCGATCTTCTTCCTCAGAGTGCGATCCCGGCCATGGTTGCCGTCCAGAGGTTTCGCGACGCTTTCATGGCCGAGGCCGTACTGAAAGCCGGAACAAGCGGCCCGGTCTTCCTGATCACCGGAAATGGTCATGTGACAAAGAACCGTGCCGTGCCATGGTATCTGGGCCAGGCGGGTACCGATGGAGTTGTCGTGATCAGACTGACTGAGACCTTGCCTGTGGACCGGACAGTGCCGGATGCGTCGGCCAGCGAAAGCGCGGCAGACTATTTCTGGTTCACAACCCACGTCGACCGGGGTGACCCGTGCCAGATGCTGATCGACACCCCGGGTCAATCCGAATGACGGATAGTGACCCTGTTCTGGCATTGCGCGACGTCTGGAAGTCTTTTGCGAGCGCCGATGGACAGGTGCCGGTTCTTCGCGGCGTCGACCTTTCCGTCAGCGCCGGTGAAACGGTGGCGCTGACCGGCGAATCCGGAAGCGGCAAGAGCACGCTCCTGCATATCGCCGGAGGGCTGGACACTTTCGACAAGGGCACTGTGCGGCTCGCCGGTCACGATCTGGCCGCAATGTCGGACGCGAAACGCGCTGCCGTTCGACGCTCTGACGTAGCCATCATCTTCCAGCAATTCAATCTTATTCCGTCGCTGAACATTGCGGACAATATCGCTTTTCAGGCGCGCATTGCCGGACACGCGGACGACGCCCTGATTGCCGATCTGGCCGACCGGCTTGGCCTTTCGGATCAGTTGCGCAAATACCCCGAAGCGCTTTCGGGCGGTCAACAGCAAAGGGTGGCCATCGCGCGCGCCATAGCTGCCCGACCGCGTGTGCTGCTCGCAGACGAGCCCACGGGCAATCTGGATGAACGCACCTCCGCAGAGGTTCTGGACGAGTTGCTGGCGCTGGTCGCGGACACCGGGGCCGCCCTGTTGCTGGTGACGCACTCTCCCGCCATTGCCGCGCGGATGGGCCGGCGGCTGCACCTGAGCGAGGGGCAGCTGGTATGAACCGGGCCTGCCTTTCCGCGCTTCTGTCCCATTGGGTCCGCAATCCGCTGCAGCTCTTTGCCTTTCTAACGGGTCTGGCGCTTGCGACGGGCTTGTGGGCTGGCGTTCAGGCGATCAATGCAGAGGCGCGGGCGAGCTATGACGCTGCTGCGGCAACACTTGGCGACGGTCAGTTCGACCAGATCGTTCCAGCGACCGGAGATGTCATTGGCCAAGCGGATTTCGTTACACTCCGGCGGGCGGGATGGCTGGTTTCACCAGTGGTTGAAGGACAGATCGACGGAGTTCGGATTCTGGGTTTCGACCCATTGTCCTCTCCCATCGGATTCGGGGTTTCGCAGAGAACGCAAACCGGCGATTTGGGTGCATTTCTGGACGGCGACCGGCTTTTTGCGAACGCCGAGACCACCGGGCAACTTCCATCCGGCATTGGTGTGGTGACCGACCCTTCCGTCGCGCCCGGCATCGCAGTGGGTGAAATCGGCGTGGTGCAACGGCTGTTGAAACGCACCGACCTGTCCCGTCTTGTCGTGCAGCCGGAGCAGCCCCTGCAGCGGCCGGCGCTTGCCAACATCACACCTCACCTCAGGCTCAAGTCCGCCAGCCAGACCGCAGATGTCGGTGAACTGACGGACAGTTTTCACTTGAATCTGACAGCCTTTGGATTGCTGAGTTTCGCCGTCGGCATTTTTATCGTCTACAGCACGATCGGGCTTGCCTTCGAGCAGCGCCGCGGGATGGTGCGGACATTGCGCGCACTGGGGGTTTCGTTGCCCCGCCTTATTGCGCTGATGGTGATTGAAGTTTTGCTGCTCGCGCTGGTCGGCGCGGTTATTGGCATCTTCCTGGGCTACATCGTTGCAGGAATGTTGTTGCCGGATGTCGCGGTGACCCTGCGCGGCCTGTATGGAGCCGATGTAGCAGGCACATTGCAGTTTCGCGCGTCGTGGTTGGGATCCGGACTGGCTGTCGCGCTCTTGGGGTCCTTGGCAGCCGCCGTGGCCAAGATCTGGCAGATTGCGTCGATGCCGATTCTTGCCAGTGCACAGTCCCGCGCGTGGTCTATGCGATCGGGGAGAGCACGAGGTGTCCAGACGGTTTTGGCCGCGACATCGTTGCTCTCTGCGGTTGGCCTTGCCTGGTTCGGAACCGGACTGACGGCAGGCTTCGCGTTGCTTGGGTGCTTTCTGATCGGTGCGGCTCTGACCGCGCCCCTACTCATACACCCTGTGCTGGCATTTGCCGTCAGCGCCGCACGGACACCCGTTGCGCGCTGGTTCTGGGCTGACACCCGCCAGCAACTGCCGGGTCTCAGCCTTGCACTTATGGCGCTGATGCTCGCGATTTCGGCCAATGTGGGCGTCGCCACCATGGTGTCGAGCTTTCGACTGACCTTTGTCGCGTTTCTGGATCAGCGGCTCGCACCGGAACTGTATGTCGAGGCGGCGAATGCGGCACAGGCCAATGCAATTGAAACCCGTTTGCCCGATAGCGGTGTCACGGTGCTGCCGCTGCTTGCAATCGACACGCAAATTGCAAAGCAGCCAACGCGCCTGTTCGGCGTGCGGGTGGGACCGACTTATCGCGAAAACTGGGTTTTTCTGGATGCACAGCCGGATGCGTGGGAAAGGGTCAGTGCAGGCTCCGGGGCGGTGGCAAACGAACAACTCGCCCGCCGCGCCGGCCTTTGGGTCGGCGACAGCGTCGCGCTTGGGGAGGATCAGACCGTTACCCTGGCTGCAATCGTGGCGGACTACGGCAATCCTCGTGGGCAACTGGTCATCGGCGAGGCTTCTTTTCGCAAACTGCATCCGGAGATAGAGCCGCGTCAGTTCGGGCTCCGCACTGACGGGCCCGAACTGACGCGGCGGATCCTGATCTCTGATCTGGGCCTTGCAGAGAGCGCGATAACGGACCAGTCCGCGCTTAAAGCGACTTCACTTCAAGTGTTTGATCGCACCTTTACAGTCACTGCGGCCCTGAACGTGCTCACGCTTGTGGTCGCGGGATTTGCCATGCTGATGAGCCTGCTGACCCTTGCGGACCTGCGCGTGCCGCAACTCGCACCGGTTTGGGCCCTGGGAATCACCCGGCGCAGGATCGGACAGCTCGAACTTTTGCGCACACTGGTGTTCGCAGTGATGGTATGTATCATCGCCTTGCCGGTCGGCCTGGTATTGGCCTGGGTGTTGCTTGCCATCATCAATGTCGAAGCATTCGGCTGGCGCCTGCCGATGTTCCTGTTCCCCGGCGATTACTTTCGCCTTTTCCTCCTGTCCGTGTTGGCCGCAATCGCTGCGGCCAGTTGGCCCTCCGTGCGATTGATGCGTCTGCCACCGGCGCGGCTTTTGAAAGTGTTTGCCAATGAACGTTAAGGCACTTGCATTTCTCATCCTTTGGCCGCTTAGCGCCCTGGCCCAGGGCTTTGCCGGCCTGGGCAGCGACGCAGACGGCTTTGCCACGCCGCAGCCGTACCCCGAGTTCAACTTCCCGGCTGATCACGGGCAGCATCCCGACTACCGGATAGAATGGTGGTACCTGACCGCAAATCTCAGGGCAGCGGACGGCACCGCCTACGGCTTGCAGTGGACCCTGTTCAGAAGCGCTTTAAGCCCGGGCGAGGCCGATGGCTGGGCATCACCCCAGGTCTGGTTCGGCCATGCCGCGGTCACCACTCCTGACGCGCACTTCGCGACGGAACGCTTTGCGCGCGGCGGCATCGGGACTGCCGGCGTGCAAGCGGATCCTTTTCATGCGTGGATCGACGAATGGGCCATGCAGGGACGGGATTTGACGGAGCTTGACTTGACCGCGCAAGGCCCGCAGTTCGCATATGACATGAAACTGAATGCCAGAGGGCCCCTGGTCTTCCACGGGCAGGATGGGTTCTCCGTCAAATCCGGCAAAGGACAGGCCAGCTATTATTATTCTCAACCGTTCTACGAAATCGCAGGTACCCTCGTATTGCCGACAGGCCCGGTCGAGGTGACCGGCAGCGCGTGGCTGGATCGGGAATGGTCCTCGCAACCCCTCTCAGACGATCAGTCGGGGTGGGACTGGTTTTCGTTGTCGTTTGACAACGGTGACAAGCTCATGGGGTTTCAGTTGCGCCAGCAGGACGGCAAGCATTACAGCGCCTCCACATGGATCGATGCAGACGGAGGGGCCACAGCCTATCCTGACGGAGCGTTCATGGCGGAACCCCTATCGCAGACACAGGTCGCGGGGCGCGAGGTGCCGACCGAATGGCAAGTGCGACTGCCGGACAGGCAACTGGACGTGCGCATCGCGGCCATGAACCCGCGGGCGTGGATGCCGCTGAGCATTCCCTATTGGGAGGGGCCGGTGACGATCAGCGGCAGTCATTCAGGCGTCGGATACCTGGAAATGACAGGGTATGAATGACCCGGGCGATCCGGCCGCAAGGATCCCCTGCAGCTTGAACCGCTTCCAACCGGTCGAGGCCATGTTCAGCATGGAATGGAGCTTCCAAGAGGTGCCGCCTCTCGGCGTACAGAATAAGGGCGAACACGCGATCGACCACCCTTGCCGTTGACCTGCCATCGGGGATATTGGACCGTCTGCGTATTGGCGGGAGGCTAGATGTGACGGAAACCAACCCCTCGACACCGGTAACTTCGGGAGACGTGGCGCGCCACGCCAAGGTCTCCCAGTCTGCGGTCAGTCGCGCGTTCACTCCCGGCGCCAGCATATCGCAAAAGATGCGCGAAAAGATTCTCAAATCGGCTGCAGAACTCGGGTACCGTCCAAACGCTTTGGCTCGCGCTATGATTTCCGGCAAATCCGGCCTGATTGCCATGCTGGTGGCTTATCTTGACAACCAGTTCTATCCGATCATGCTTGAGCAGATCTCGCGCAAGCTTCAGCAAAGCGGATACCAAGTTCTGCTGTTCATGACCGACCCCGGAGACCAGGACGAGGTGGTCAGCCGGATCCTCCAATACCAGGTGGAAGGCATCGTCATGGCTTCGGCGACGCTGTCTTCCGAACTGGCCCGCGAATGCGCGCGCACAGGCATTCCCGTCGTTCTTTTCAACCGCTATGTCGCCACATCGCCTGCATCGAGCGTCGTCTCGGACAATATCGCAGGCGGAAGGTTGATCGCCGACTATCTGGTCAGGGGCGGACATCAACGCATCGCTTTCATCGCCGGCGCCGAGGATTCCTCGACAAACCGCGACCGGGAGGCCGGCTTCTATCATGGCCTTGCCGAACACGGCCAAACAGTGTTCGAACGCATGGTCGGCGGCTATTCCTTCGATGGTGCTGCAAACGCAGCGAGGGAGTTGTGCAACAGGCCGCACGGGGAACGTCCGGACGCGATCTTCGTGGCAAACGACCACATGGCCTTTTCAGTGATGGACGTTATCCGCGACGAACTCGGGCTCAGGGTGCCGAAGGATGTTTCGGTCATCGGCTACGATGACGTGCCGCAGGCTGCCTGGAAAGCCTACGACCTGACCACTGTTTCCCAGGCCGGGGCCGAGATGATTGATGCCACCGCTCGATTGCTTCTAGAGCAGATCGAAACCGGAAGCGTTCACAAGAAGGCAGCGATTTTTCCAGCGAAACTGGTCGCACGCAGTTCAGCGCGCCGACCGTCAGGCGGCTGAGATCAGACCCGGCCTCGCCGAAACGCGCTTTCAAGCCGCTCGAACACGTCGAACCCCATCTGATTCAGCAGATCCAGCATATCGAGCGGGACCCAGTTTTCCCGGATCAACCCCTCGTGGTGGAGGTAAAAATCCATCACACGCATGGTGACCGGCCTTCCGGTCGGTGTTGTGCCGGCAAAGCCGCCACCATTGTGGATGGCATAGACCGAAGGCCATCCGCCAGTAACCGAATAAGGTCCGTCGCCGATCCGGATGTAATGCCCTGCCCCCTTGGCGCGGCGGGCGGCATGGACTTCCTCCAGGGTGCCCTGGGGCCGGTCGAATGCAATGCGGAACGGCAGTTGGTGATAGTCGACAAACCCCTGCAAGCCGCGGGTGGTGCCGATTCCGGACGGCCCGTACCACATCATTTTCGGGTGCCAGTGCTCCTTCTGCGGCATGGTCAGCAGCGCCTCCCGGTCGAGACGCTCCCGGTCGCTGTGTTCGGACAGTGTGCCATGCATGGCAAGTGTCTGAGCAATCGAGGCGGCTGACTGGTCGGCGTCCGAACCTTCGAACCGCAACCCGTCTCCCGTGATCGGTCCCGACCACATGCCTTCCATGCCGAGGCTGGGCGCAATCGGCCAGAAACCGGCCTGACGGATGAAGTCCAGAATGTCCCAAAGACAATTTGCCTGCACGATCCGGCCGTCGCGGATTTGGTAGACCTCGCCATAGCGAAGATAGATGGCCTGACCGTTCGATGGAATTCCCAGCCAATCGGAACGGAACGTTCCGCAGTAATTTCCCACCGCCGCGATATAGTCGCGCCCCTCATAGGAACCGGCCACGAAAATCTGGTCGCGCCGCTCGAGATCCGGCAGCGCCCGCTTGAGCGGTTCCCAGATCTTGCCGGACACGGCATCGCAGCCTTGCATTTCATTGATGGGATGAGCCGCACGCCATTCAACATCGGTCGCACAGAACCCTTTGAGAACGGCCTCGGTCTGCCCTGGCAATGCCTCCGCAAGCTGCTGAAGCCGGTCAAAAATGTTCCGCCGTTGGGCGGATGTGATCGTTTTTTCGGTCATTCAGATTCTCTAAGCTACCATTTCCATTAGACGAAACCCGCACAGCTCAGAACCCGCAAAAAAACTGCGATCGAGCTATTGCATACGTATTCAGTTTTTGTCAATCTGACCATATCCTCCTCATAGAAAGGAGCTTCGGGCTAGCGAGATAAGCGCTCGAAAAAGGGTAATCCGGAACCCGATCCGGCAACAAGGAGAACAGCAATGCTCAAGAAGATTTTGATTGCTTCAGTGTTTACACTCGCCAGTGCCGCCATGGCGCAGGCCGGCTGTGGCCTGTCCGGCGGCGATGTCCGGATCCTCGGCAACGAGTTTCCCGCCATTCAGACCGTGGCTGGCGGCGCACTCGCCTGCGCAGACGACAATGTGAAGGTGACCGCAAACCTGACCACGGAGCACCGCGACCTGCAGGTTGCGGCCTTGACGGCGAATCCCGCTGAATACACCGTCGCGATCGTCGCAAACAGTTCCATCGTTCCGCTGATGAACGACGGCCTGATCCGTCCGCTGAATGAGCTGGTGGAGAAATACGGCCAGGGCCTCAAGAAGAACCAGCTGATCACCATCGACGGCAACATCATGGCGATCGCCTTCATGGCAAATGCGCAGCACCTGTTCTATCGCAAGGACATTCTCGAGCAGGCCGGGCTGGATGTGCCGACGACCTATGAGGAGGTCGTTGCTGCTGCCGCGAAAATCAAGGACATGGGATTGATGGACTATCCCCTCGCCGGAACCTTCCAATCCGGTTGGAACCTCGGCGAGGAATTTGTCAACATGTACATGGGCACCGGGGCCAACATGTTCAAACCGGGCACCGCCGAAGTCGCCATAAACAATGAGAACGGGGTCAAGGCGCTCAACATGCTCAAGGAGATCTCCTCCTACATGAACCCCGATTTTCTGACTTACGACTCCAACGCAGCTGCGGCGGAATGGGAGGCCGGCAATGTTGCCATGATGAACATGTGGGGCTCGCGTGCAGGGCCGATCAGTGATGACGAAGGCTCCACACCCGAGATTGTTGCGGCAACAGCGTTCGCCGCGGCTCCCACACTGGGCGATGGCGGCATACCGGCCACAACACTGTGGTGGGACGGCTTTACAATCGCCGCCAACATATCCGACGAAGACGCAGAGGCGAGCTTCCGCGCGATGATGAACGGAGTTGCGCCGAGCGTCATCAACGAAGAAACCAAGGGTCAGGCAGTTTGGCTCATTGATGGCTATGAGCCTGCGCCAACCGCCGAAGGTGTGTTCGCAACGGCCAATGCCGGTGCCAAGCCCTACCCGATGCTGCCTTTCGGCGGCTTGCTCCACACTGCAGCCGGTGCGGAACTGACCGATTTTCTGCAGGGTAAGGAAAGCGCCGAACAGGCGCTGGCCGATATTGAAGCCGCGTACACCACTGCTGCCAAGGAAGCAGGCTTCATCAACTAGAAGCAGTCTTGAGCCGGACGGATTGAAGGATCCGTCCGGCCCCCATCATGTCCGAGTGAACTCGGTCTGGCGGATCCTATGCGCGGGCCATGATCCGGCTCTTCTTCCACCAGGCTTGGCCCAACTGCTTAGAGTGCCCCCACACCAATGCGGCATCGAAGCGTCAGGAGAGAGATCCATGCGGCACAGCACATTCTTCTGGTTCGTTTTGCCCTCCGGTCTTGCGATGTTCCTGTTCATCGCACTGCCGATCGTGTCGGTGTTCACACAGTCCTTGCATGTCGCTCACGAGCAGGTTGTTGAAGAGGTTGAAACCTGTGCCGTGTTCAGTTGCACAACCGAACTGCGGGTGAATCCGGAAGCAACGGCGAAGCTGTATGAGGAAGCCCCGCTGGGCCGTTTCGCCGGTCTCTCCAACTACACCAACCGGTCCCATCTTGCGCTCAAGGAGCTCGGACAGGCGTGGCAGGATTCGGATAGCCTCGGAGCATTCATCGGCAGCCTCTACAACCTGCCTTTCTACAAGGCGCTCACCTTCACGCTCGCCTACACCTTTATCGTGACACCGCTCGTAATCGTCTTCGGCTTCGCCATTGCGGTTGCGGTGAATTCTGTCTCTTCCATGTTCCGCGGGCCGATCATCTTCGTGTCGCTCCTGCCGATGATGGTCACCCCGCTGATTGGATCACTGATCCTGTTCTGGATGATCGACGCCCGCGGCATCATCGGTGCCACGCTGCAGACCCTGACCGCCAATCCCGATCTCTCGCTCAAGGCCTCTTCGACGCTCACCTGGATCATGCTGATGGTCTACGGCGTCTGGCATTCCGCGCCGTTTGCCTTCGTGGTGTTCTATGCAGGCCTGCAGACGGTGCCGAAGGACACGCTGGAATCGGCGATGATCGACGGCGCAAGCCGCTGGGAACGGATCCGGTATGTCGTGCTGCCTTACCTGGCGCCGCTGACCATGTTCATCGCTCTTATTCAGCTGATGGACAATTTCCGGGTGTTCGAACCGATTGTCGGCTTCAACGCCGAGGCCCACGCGACCTCGCTGTCCTGGGCGATCTACAACTACATGAACGCGGATTCGAAGCTCCTGAATTCTGCGGCCACCACCTCGATGCTGACGATTGTCGGCGTGGCCATCCTTCTCATGCCGGTGCTCATGCGCACCTGGCGCGATTTCAACCGCGGTTGAGGAGATCCGAGATGAGCCAAGTGTCACAGAAACGCTCGCCGGCCCTTATTGCGGTTTCGATCGCGTTCCTCACCGCGTGGCTGGTGATGGCTTCTTTCCCCTTCCTCTGGACCTTGTGGGGTTCGTTCAAGGTCCAGGGTGACTTCTTCTCCAAGTCGGACTGGAGCAACGCGATATTCGGAGTGCGGACACTTGCCGAAACCGGAAGCACCTTCACCGGCGCCGGCTATTACGGAGCCTGGGTGCAGGAGGAGTTCTGGCGCGCCGTGCTCAACACCGGCATCGTGGTCGTCTTCGTCGTCATCATATCGCTCACCTTTGGTGCGCTCGGTGGCTACGCGCTGTCACGCTCGAACTTTCGCTATGTATTCTGGTTATTGATGCTGGCGCTGATCTTTCGCGCGATGCCGCATATCACACTGGTTTCGGGTTACCTGCTGCCCTTCTTCGAATGGAACCTCTGGGGCCACCTGTCGACAACCATCATCGTGCTTGTGGCGATCAATCAGCCCTTCACGCTGTGGATGCTGCATTCCTTCTTCAAGAGCATTCCGAAGGACCTTGACGAAAGCGCGATGGTGGATGGCTGCACCCGGTTCCAGGCTTTTCGCTACGCAATCATGCCCGTGATGTGGCCCGGCATCGTGACCACCGGCCTGTTTTCCTTCCTGCTCGCCTATAACGATTTCGCGGTCACAGCCCTGCTGCTGACCAAGGAGAACCAGACCATGGTTCCCAAGATCGCGGGCTTCCTTGGATCAACGCAGACCGAAGGCAACGTGATGTTCGCTGTCTCCGCCGTGGTCTCGGCAACAGCGCCGCTGTTTGTGCTGGTGCTTTTCTTCCAACGTCAAATCGTCAGCGGCCTGACTGCTGGCGCGGTGAAAGGCTGAAATCATGGCTGGGATCAAGCTCAAGAATGTCACCAAGCGATGGGGCAGTTTCATCGGCGTCAAGAATTTCGATCTTGAGATCGCCGACCGCGAATTTCTCGTCCTGCTCGGACCGTCGGGCTGCGGCAAGACCACCACGATGCGGATGATCGCCGGACTGGAAGACGTGACCGAAGGCGAAATCTGGATCGGCGACCGGATGGTCAATGATCTCGAACCGAAGGACCGGGACATTGCCATGGTGTTCCAATCCTACGGGCTGTATCCGAACATGACGGTCAAGGAGAACATCCGCTTCCCCCTCAAGATCCGCAAGGTGGACCCCTCCTCCCACGAAGAACGCGTCGCCCGCGCGGTGGCCATGGTGGAGCTCGAGGATTTTGTCCATCGCAGGCCTGCGGCCCTTTCCGGAGGGCAGCGCCAGCGGGTCGCACTGGCCCGCGCCATCGTCCGCGAACCCACCGTCTTTCTGATGGATGAGCCCCTCTCCAATCTCGATGCCAAGCTGCGCGTTTCCACGAGGGCGCAGATCAAGAACCTGCAGCACGAACTCAAGACCACAACCATCTACGTAACCCACGACCAGATCGAGGCGATGACGCTGGCGGACCGGGTGGTGGTGATGAACAAGGGTGTTGTCCAGCAGGTCGGCACCCCGAAGGAGATCTACAACCGGCCCAACAATGTGTTCGTGGCGGGCTTCATGGGCACACCGGCGATGAACCTGATCGAAGGCGAATTGCGCGAAGGCGTTTTCACCGCCCGAAACATGCGCGTCTCCGGGCTGCCGCTTGAACATGCCGGGAAGGTAACACTCGGCTACCGAGCGGAGGATGCACGGCTGGTGGACAGCGGCGGCGAGATCAATGCGCCGATCTACACATTCGAACTGTTGGGTGACGCTTCGATGGTCGCGGTCAAGGCCGGGGACAGCATCGCTGCGGTGAAAACCGACAAGGATTACCGGGGGGAGATCGGTGACCAGGTGTCGATCTCGATACCGGCGTCGATCTGTCATCTCTTCGATGCGTCGTCGGGAGAGCGCTTGAACATCTAAGAACTGACTTCACCGGGATTGAGCCTTCGGACATGCGCGCGCTCCGGCCGCTCGTGAGGCCAAGGCAGGCGGCAGATCCTGCCGGAGACAAGGAGATTGGCGCACCGACGTGCGCAGGGAGCAAATGATGACCGACCAGACAACCAGATTTGATGAGCCCGGTTTCGACGCGGCGGCGCATGCACGCAAGAGCGCACAAAGCCTCGCAGTGGTTCAGGCGATGGAGGCGGCGCTCGGCGCTGGAGCAAATGACATGCGTCCGTATTTCCATGAGGATTTCCGCTGGATGGGAAATTATGGCTGTGGAACCAAGGAAGGCGTGGAGGCTTTTCGGCGAAACTGGCAACTGCCGTTGAGAGCGGCGTTTTCGGAGCGCACCTATCTGACCGACCGGTTCCTGGCCGACGGGGATTGGGTTTCGTGCTTCGGCCATATCGAAGCCACTCACTCGGGGACGTTCATGGGCATCGCGCCCACCGGCCGGCGCGTTCATGTTCCCTACATCGACTTCTGGCTGATCCGTGACGGCAAGATCGCGGACAACTGGGTGAATGTCGACTTTCCCTCGGTCCTGTTTCAACTGGGCGAGGATGTGTTCGGTGGTCGAGGCTGGGAAGCTTTCGACCGCGGCGAGACAGCGCCGCCCGCTCCGGCTCAGGAAGGAATCCACGCATGACCATCATTCACCTCAAGACCGCCAAGGCCGCTGCGGAACGCAACGATGATGATGCGAAAGTACGGGCGACCGTCGAAACCATTCTCAAGGACATTGAAGCGCGCGGCGACGCGGCGGTGCGGGAGCTTTCGCAGAAGTTCGACAACTATGCGCCCGACACCTTCAAACTCTCGCAAAGCCAGATTGAAGCGCTGATCAGCCGGGTCTCCGAGCGTGATATGGAGGATATCCGTTTCGCCCAGGCGCAGGTGCGCAAATTTGCCGAAGCCCAACGGGCTTCCATGCAAGATATCGAGATCGAAAGCGTGCCGGGCGTCATTCTCGGGCACCGGAACATTCCGGTCCAATCCGCCGGTTGCTATATCCCGGGCGGAAAATTTCCGATGGTGGCCTCCGCGCATATGTCGGTCCTGACCGCATCGGTTGCCGGTGTCCCGCGCATCGCCGCCGCCACACCACCCTTCAAGGGCGAACCCAATCCGGCGGTGATCGCCGCGATGCATCTTGGCGGAGCGCACGAGATCTACTGCCTCGGCGGGATTCAGGCCGTGGCCGCGATGGCGCTGGGCACGGAAAGCATAGACCCGGTCGACATGCTGGTGGGCCCGGGCAACGCCTATGTGGCCGAGGCGAAGCGCCAGCTATACGGGCGTGTGGGAATCGATCTCTTCGCCGGCCCGACCGAAACCATGGTGATCGCCGACGAGACGGTCGATGCGGAGATCTGCGCGACCGACCTGCTCGGCCAGGCCGAGCACGGCTACAATTCACCAGCGGTTCTGGTTACCAATTCGCGGCGGCTTGCAGAGGCGACACTCGCCGAAATCGATCGGCTGCTGACCATTCTGCCGACCGCAGAAACGGCCGCCAGAAGTTGGGAGGTCTATGGCGAAATCATCCTCTGCGACAGCCATGAGGAGATGCTGGAGGTCGCCAACGACATCGCCTCGGAACACGTGCAAGTGATGACCGATCGGGACGATTGGTATCTTGAGAACATGCACTCCTACGGCGCCCTGTTTCTTGGACCGCGCACCAATGTCGCAAATGGCGACAAGGTGATCGGCACCAACCATACACTGCCCACCAGGAAGGCCGGTCGCTATACGGGAGGGCTCTGGGTCGGCAAGTTCCTCAAGACCCATTCCTACCAGAAAGTCCTGAGCGACGAGGCGGCCACGACCATCGGCGAATATTGCTCGCGCCTGTGCATTCTCGAAGGCTTTGTCGGCCATGCCGAACAGGCGAATGTGCGGGTGAGACGCTATGGCGGGCGCAATGTGCCCTACGGTGCGCCCGCCCTGCCCTCGAGTGAAGCCGCCGAGTAAGGCCCCGCGCTGATGAACCGTCACGACAACAACAAGACCCTGCTCGCCCCGCTTCGCGGAGCCATGGCCGATTTCAGCGAAACGGGCGTCCGCAAAGCGCTCGGAAATCTGGTGGCCGCCGATGCAGCCATGCAAATGTGTCATCCCTTCGGAGACCTTGCCGGACCGGAGGCTTTCTTTGATGCGGTTCTCAAACCGCTTTTCGCGGCGATGCCCGACCTTGAACGCCGGGACTGGATCGTCATGGCCGGCGAAGATGATCACGCACATGACTGGGTCGGCTGTGGCGGCCATTACGTCGGTACCTTCACCAAACCGTTTCTCGGCATCCAGCCCACCGGCCATATCGCGCATATGCGCTTTCATGAGTTCTATCGCTTCGAGGCGGGCAAGGTCACGGGCTTCCAGGCGATCTGGGATATCCCGGAACTGATGATGCAGGCAGGCGCATGGCCGATGGCTCCCTCGCTCGGGCGGGAGTTCTTTGTTCCCGGTCCCGCGACGCAGGACGGTCTCCTGATCGGTCCCCGGGACGAACGCTTGAGCGAGACGTCAAAGCAGCACGTCGTCGACATGCTCACCGCGATGGTGCGGCATCCGCGCGAACCGGTTGCCGCCATGCAGATGGACCGCTTCTGGCACTCGCGGATGAACTGGTATGGCCCCGCGGGCATCGGAACCGGACGCGGTATCGCCGGCTTTCGAAACTGGCACCAGATCCCGTTTCTGACAGCGATGCCCGATCGCGGACAGCAAAGCGATACCCTCGTCAGCCACTTCTTCGGCGACGGAGACTACGTGGCTGTCACTGGTTGGCCGAACATGCGCCAGACCATTACCAATGGCGGCTGGTTGGGCATTGCGCCCGCCGGCCAGGAAGTCGAGATGCGCTCGCTCGATTTTTGGCGGCTGGAAAGTCTCGGGGATGGCAGCCGGCGCATCCGCGAAAACTGGGTGCTGGTCGATCTTCTGCACCTTTATCATCAGGTCGGCGTCGACGTTCTGGCCCGCGTTGAGGAATTCAACAAGGCACGCCTGCATGTCGTTCCCGACCAGAAGGCGTTTGCCTCATGATCAAGCTTCCGCGCACACCTTCATTCCGGCTCGATGGCCGCCGGGCGCTGGTGACCGGCGGTTCCAGCGGCATCGGACTTGGCGCCGCCGCGGCCCTGGCCGAAGCCGGCGCCCACGTCGTCATTGCGGCCCGGCGGCTTGAAAAGGTGGAAGAGGTGGTCCGCGCGATCCGTGAAGCAGGCCACTCCGCCGAAGGGATCTCGCTTGATGTCGGTGACCTCGATGCGGCCAAGCAGACGCTCGCCGCAGTGGAGCCTTTCCATATCCTCTTCAACAATGCCGGAACGAATGATCCGCGGCCGTATCTGGAGGTCGACGAGGACAACTATGACCGGATTGCCGACCTGAACCTGAAGGCCGCCTTTTTCATCGCGCAGTTCGTGGCGCAGGGAATGGTCAGTGCGAAGATCAAGGGGTCGATCATCCATACCTCAAGCCAGATGGGGCATGTGGGCGGGATCGACCGTGCGGTCTACTGCGGCACGAAGTTCGGCATTGAGGGCGTCAGCAAGGCGTCCGCACTGGATCTCGCCCGCCACGGCATTCGGGTGAACACAATCTGTCCGACCTTCATCCGGACCCCGATGACACAATCCACTTTTGACGATCCGGAACGGGTGAGGTGGCTTGAGGAAAAAATCAAGCTCGGCCGCGTCGGGGAAGTTGAAGACATCATGGGCGCGGTGCTGTTTCTCGCATCTGATGCCTCGGCGCTGGTCACCGGCGCTTCATTGCTGATCGATGGCGGCTGGACCGCCGAATAGGAGAAAACATGAGCGTTCCCGGCTTTTCCCAACGTTGGAAGGACTTTCCCGATTACATCATCGGCATCACCAAGGAGATCTGGGAGGATCGCGGCGTCGAGACCCTGAACCGCTACTACGCCGCAGACATTCCCGTGCGCTCGCCCATGGGTATCCAGAGGGGAAACCAGGCTGTCATCGCCTCGACCATGGCGACGATCAACGAGTTTCCGGACCGCGAATTGCTGGGCGAGGACGTGATCTGGTCCGGCGACGCCGAGACCGGGTTTCTCTCCTCACACCGTCTGCTCACCACCGCCACGCATACGCGCGACGGCGCCTTTGGACCGGCTACCGGAAAGCGCTGGAATGTTCGGGTCATCGCCGATTGCGCAGCCAAACAGGACACGATCTACGATGAATGGCTGGTGCGCGACTATGGTGGCATCGTTCGTCAACTGGGAATGGCGCCGCGCGATTACGCCCTGGAACTGATTGCGCGTGAGGGCGGCCCCGAAAGTTGTGCCAAGCCCTTCCTTCCGGAGATGGATGTCGACGGCGGCTACCACGGAACCGGAAACGAAAATGGCTGGGGCCTGAAATACGAAGGCATTCTCACACGGCTGATGGAGAAGGATTTCAACCTGATCTTCTCCGACTACGACCGCGCGGCAATCGGCGAATATCCCGGCGCTGTCACCGCGATCAGCCACCGCGAAATCGCCGAGTTCTGGATCGGTCTGCGCTCATCGTTTCCCAATGCCGAATTCAGGATCCATCACCGTATCGGCATGGATGCGGACATGCTCAGTCCGCGCGCCGCGATCCGCTGGTCGCTCGATGGCCTGCATGAAGGCTGGGGCGCCTTTGGCAAGCCGACCGGAGCGCGGGTCCATGTCATGGGAATGAGCCACGCCGAGTTCGGCCCCTGGGGCCTGCGCCGCGAATACACGCTCTATGACGAAATCGCGATCTGGAAGCAGATCCTCATCCAGACCGGAGCCTGACCATGACACCCATTGAAATGGAAACCAGAATTGTCCGCTATGGCGAACTCAGGCCATGCAAGACCGCCTTCATCGATGCGCACACGCCTGGATCCGACCAAAAGGAAAACTTCACCATCATCGGCGGCGGCGTATCCGAAAGCCCGGATCAGCATGTGCATATAAGCATACCGCACGGCTTCAACATCGGCGCTGCCGGCCAGCCGCCCAAGTGCCGCAACTCCTTGCACTCGCACAGAACGGCGGAGGTTTTCTTCGTGCTGTCGGGCCGGTGGCGCTTTTTCTGGGGCCGCTGGGGCACAGCGGGCGAAGTGGTGCTTGAGGAAGGTGACATCTTCAACATCCCGACCGGCATTTTCCGCGGGTTCGAGAACATCGGCACCGATTACGGGATGATCATGGCGATCCTCGGTGGCGACGATGCCGGGGGCGGCGTCATCTGGGCGCCCCAGGTGATCGAGGACGCCAAGGACCACGGTCTCGTGCTCGGCGCCAACGGCAAGCTTTACGACACCAAGAAAGGCCAGTCGCTTCCCGAGGGCGTGACCCCGATGCCGCTTCTGACCGACCGGGAACTGACGCAGTTTGCCGAGCCCGCCACGTCAGATGTCATTCCGAACTATGTCGCGCGTTACTGGGATCTGGTGGCGCTGGCCGACAAGACACCTGCGAAGGTGATCGGCGAGACCGGAAAGCTGAGGGACAAGCCGGGTTTCGAGGTCGACCTGATCACCCGCGCCTCGGCCACTGACGCCATGCACAGCCATGACAGGCCCTCCGTCCTGATGCCGGTGAAGGGCCACTGGCGCGTTGATTGGCAGGGCGGAACAACCGTGCTCGCACCGGGTGACACAATGAGCGTTCCCGAGAACCTTGAGCATCGGGCCCTGCCTTCAATGTCCGGAGAGGCCGCACTTTACCATGTGGTCGCCACCGGTGATCCGGCGGGCCTGACCTGGACACAGCGATAGGGAGGTTGCCATGACCCGGATACAGGTCACCCATGTGGGCTCGTTGCCCCGCACCCAGAAGGTGGTCGATTTCATCTTCGCCCGCGAGCGCGGGGAAGCCTATGCTCCTGAGGACTTCGACGCCGTCATGGGCGAGGCCGTCGACGCCACGGTGGCCAGGCAGGTGGCAGAAGGGGTGGATATCGTCTCTGATGGCGAGACCTCGAAAATCTCCTATGCCACCTATGTGAAGGATCGCTACACGGGATTTTCCGGAGACAGCCCGCGCAATGCACCGGCGGATCTCAAGCTGTTCCCGTCCTTTCTCAAGCGGCTGGCGGAGTCGGGCGGAACGCCCACATATGCCCGTCCGATGTGCACCGGCGAGGTCGCTTCCAAGGGGCAGGAAGAACTCGGAAAGGACATCGCCAATCTCAAGGCGGCGATGACGAAACACGGTGCAAGCCGTGGCTTCATGAACGCCGCCTCACCCGGCGTGATCTCCCTGTTTCTGCAGAATGCGCATTATCCGACGCGCGACGCCTATCTCGCCGCGCTGGCTGACGCGATGCGAGAGGAATATGAGACGATCGTCGAGGCCGGGCTCGACCTTCAGCTCGACTGTCCGGACCTGGCGCTGTCGCGCCACATGCTGTTCAGCGATCTCTCCGACGCGGAATTTGTGAAGATCGCCGAAAGCCATGTCGAAGCGCTCAACGCAGCGCTTGCCAACGTGCCCGAGGACAAGGTCCGGGTGCATATCTGCTGGGGCAATTACGAGGGCCCGCATGTCTGCGATATCGACATGGCGAAGGTCTTTCCGGTGCTGATGAAAACCCGCGCCCGCTACGTCCTGTTCGAAACCTCGAATCCGCGGCATGCCCATGAGTGGACGGTCTTCCGCGACCGCAGGTCCGAAATCCCCGAAGACAAGGTGCTGGTGCCGGGCGTGGTGGATACGACCACAAATTTCGTCGAGCATCCTGAACTCGTGGCCCAGCGGCTTGAGCGCTTCATTCCGCTTGTCGGTCCCGATAGGGTCATTGCGGGGTCCGATTGCGGGTTTGGCACCTTTGCGGGCTTCGGCGCAGTCGATCCGGAAATCGCCTACGCAAAATTGCGCACGCTGCGCGAGGGTGCCGAGCTGGCCTCCAGCCGGAGCTAGGGCATGCCAACGCGTGAATCCGTTCTGCTTCTACCCGGCATGCTGTGCGACGAAAGACTGTTTGCACCGCAGGTGGAATCGCTCGACTCGATCTACAACGTCGAGGTAATAGGCATTGACGGCATGGACACGATCGCGGCTCTTGCCGATGGCGTCCTCGCCAATGCACCCGAAAGGTTCAACCTCGCAGGTCTTTCGATGGGCGGGATCGTGGCCATGGAAATTGCGGGACGTGCACCGGAACGGGTCCGGCGTCTGGCCCTGCTTGACACCAACCACCTGGCCGATGCGCCAGACCGGGCGGCGGTCCGCAACCGGCAAATCGATGCTGTGCGCGCCGGGCGGATGCGCGAGGTGGTGGTCGAGGAAATGAAGCCCGTCTACCTCGCCCGGCAGAACCGGAACAATCAGCCGCTGCTCGATCTTCTCATTGACATGGCGATGGATCTCGGGCCGGAGATCTTCATACGCCAATCGCTCGCACTGCGCGACCGGCAGGACCAGTCGGAGAACCTGATGGCCTATAAAGGCTCTGCCCTGGTGCTGTGCGGCAAGGAGGATCAGCTCTGTCCGCCCGAAAGGCACCGGCAGATGGCTGGGTTGCTCGACCAAGGGGTATTCACTCAGGTCGAAGGCGCCGGGCATATCACGACGCTCGAAAATCCTGAGGCCGTGAATGCCGCCCTCCGGGCCTGGCTCGCTCGCCCCGCCCCCGATGCACCCTGACCCGCAGACACCCGTAACGCGCGAAATGCCGCGCCCCTCTAAGACGGACAGTCAAATGGATATTGAACTTCTCGAACTTCTCAAGCGCGTCGACACACCCACCGTCTGCAACGCCATCGAGGTGGCGCAGGGAAAGCGCGGATTCGACCGTTTCACCCGCCAGACCGTCCTGAGCGCCGATCCCGGACTGCCGGCGATTTGCGGACGGGCCAGAACCGCGCGCTTGCGGGCGCAGGCGCCTTCCACCGAACCGGTAGAGACGGTTCGTGAGCGCCGCATGGCCTATTATCGCTACATGGCAACCGCGCCTTCGCCGGCCGTCACCGTGATCGAGGATCTCGACTGGCCCGATTGCATCGGCGCCTACTGGGGTGAAATCAATACGACCGTTCACAAGGGTTTCGGAATCGATGGTGTCCTGACCAACGGTGTCATGCGCGATCTCGGCGATCTTGCCCCGGATTTCCAGGTGCTTGCCGGCTCCGTCGGCCCCAGCCATGGCTTCGTGCACGTCGTTGATTTTGATGTCGAGGTGAACGTCTTCGGCCTGACCGTCAGGCCCGGCGACTTCATCCACGCCGACCGGCACGGAGCGGTCGTCATCCCCGAGGACGTGTTGCCAATGCTTGGCGAGGCGATCGCCCGGATGCAGGCGAGCGAAGCGCTGATCCTGGGTCCGGCACGCCAGCCCGATTTCGATTTCGAAGCCTTCGAACGCGCTTGGCAGGCTTTCGAGAAATCGCGGGTCTAGCTGCTGACGCGAAGCCTACAACATGCTTTTTGGCAGTAATGATGACGATCCGGAACGGGAATTCCGAGAGATCGACCTGTTCCTGGCCCACCGTGCGGCAGGGTTGGTGATCGCGCCCACGACGCATGGCGAGAATGATGCCGCGCGCCTGACAAAGGTCGTTCGGCAACCCGCCGTTCCGGAACAAATCGAAAAATTACTGGTTTCAAAGCCAACAGCAACAATTGGAACCAGAGCACGCCAGATTTCTTCGGACACTCTCTCCGCCACCAATTTCAGCTGTAGTTCTGTTTCCATCACGAAAACTGCATCTTCATCCGGCGCTCTTCTGCGACACCATCGCCAACAAGCGGGCTTCCACCCACCGGACTCGAAAATTGCCCGACACCCTTTGGTGCGAAGCTCTTGGCTCCTGTGAGAACAAATCGCTCGGCATTTTTTCCTGAACATACCGTTCACGCCAAAGTGAGAGGGCGACGAGATCCAAGGCCTTGCGGTTGCATCTGGATTTGCGATGATCATCAGGAGGAGGCGCAAATCAAACACGTGCTGTTAGGAGGGCGGCGCAGGAAAGAAGACTGCCATGAATCGTGCGCTCAGAAGACATCAGCAAAAGCTGATGAAGGCCCGAAACTCGAAGAACGGCTCATCCGGAAATTCCCATTCCCAAGCGATGGCCCAGGCGGCAAACTACTACCAAGGCGGAAACGCATTCGCTGCAATTGCTGTTTGCCAATCCATTCTTGACGAGGCTCCCGACCACGCCCACGCGAACCATCTGCTTGGAATTATCATGCTCCAGCAGCAGAGTTTCAAGAAGGCCATCGAGCATCTGAACCGTGCCACTGCCGCGATGCCCGAGGATGCAGCCATGCTCACGCATCTCGGAACGGCGCTTTCCTATGCCGGGAAGCTTGATGCAGCGGCGGATTCCTTGAAGGCAGCCCTGGAAATCGATCCGAAGTTCGTCGACGCGCACAACAACCTGGCGGCGCTGAGCATGCGGCGGAACGATCCCAAAAGCGCGATTGCCCATTATCAGCGGGCGCTCGCGGTCAACGAACGCGTCGCAGCGGTTCACGCCAATCTGGCCAATGCTTTTCTGTCCATCGCGAGAGTGGACGATGCGATCGCACACTACCGCCGCGCACTCTCCATCCGTCCGCGCTTTCCCGAGGCAGAGTACGGACTGGCTCAGGCGTTGCGCGACAACGGCGACCTGACCGAAGCCGTCGAGCACTACAAAATCGCGCTTGAGCAGAATCGCACCCATGCCAGTGCCATGACATCGCTTGCTTTTGTGAGCGATAGCCTGGAAGACGACATGCACGCCCGCATCAGGAACACTTACAAGCTTGCCGCTCCTGAGAGCGACGAGCGCAAGCTGCTCAGCTTTGCACTTGGCAGGCATGAGGAAAATCTGGGCAATTTCGAACGTGCCGCGGAACTGTTTACCGAGGGCAATGCCATCCACCGGGCAACACTCGATTTTTCGCCCGAGAAGAGCGCCGAACAAATCGCCCGGATCAGCGAAGTCTTCAATCAGGATTTCTTCAACACGCGCGTGGGGTCCGGTGTCTCCACAGAGGCTCCGATCTTCATTGTCGGAATGCCGCGTTCGGGAACCACCCTGGTGGAACAGATCCTCGCCAGCCATCCCGAGGTCACAGGTGGCGGCGAGCTGTCACAGTTTCCGGCGACCGTCTTTCCGATGATGCAGGAGCTCCACTCACATGGCTTTCCTGATGCTGCGAGCCTGCTGCAGCCAGACCAAGTGACCCAGATCGCGCGGACCTATCTTGGCGCCCTTGACGAGACGATAACCGGCACCAGCCGTTTCACCGACAAGCTGCCGGGCAATTTCCTGATGGTTGGCCTGATCAAGCTGGCTTTCCCGAACGCCCGGGTTGTTCACTGTACCCGCGATGCGCGTGACACCTGCCTTTCCATGTTCAAGATTTTCTTTCCTTCCGGCGGCCATCATTTCAGCTATGATCTCGGCGAACTGATCGATTACCACCGCCATTATCAGGCGCTGATGCAGCATTGGAAATCGCTGTTTGGCGACGATATTATCGACGCCAATTACGAGACCATCGTTACGGACCCTGAAACATCTATCCGAACCCTGCTCGATGAGTGCGGGTTGGATTTTGATCAGCGCTGCATTGATTTTCATGCCACAAAGCGAGTGGTCCGAACCGCGAGCGCAGTGCAGGTGCGCAAACCGATCTACACCTCATCGATCGGGATGTGGAAGAACTACGCGCCCTATCTGCCTGGCCTTGAAGCGGCCAGCTGATGCGTATCGCGCTCGATTGTTTTGAACCGAGCGCCTGCCCACATGGATGGTCTCACGGTTCTCCGCAGCGTCAGTTTGAGCCGGATTCGCATCGCAAATTGCGGACTGGCCGAGAGAGTGGTTACGGCCGTTCCGCTATTGCCGGCAACTCTCCTCCCAAGGCTTTCGCCGATGATCGGGCAAAGCGAGGCTGGTTGGGCCGATCATCCCCATGGAACGACGACATGATCTGGCAGCGTTTCAGGTGTTGTTGAATCTCCCGCCGATCAACCGTTCCACAACTGCACCGGCCAAGGTTTCCGCATCCTGCTCAACGGTGTTGAGGTGAATATCCGGGGCCTCCGGGGCTTCGTAGGGTGAGGATATGCCTGTGAAATTGGCAAGTTTTCCGGCCATGGCCTTCTTATAGAGCCCCTTGGGATCGCGCCTCGCACATTCCTCAATCGGCGTGTCGACGAAGATTTCCAAAAACTCCCCAGGCGCCATCATCTCCCGCGCCAACAGCCTTTCCGATCGGAAGGGTGAGATAAATGAGACCAGCACGATCAGCCCCGCATCGCTCATCAGTCGCGCAACCTCGGCGACCCGCCGGATGTTCTCCACGCGGTCTGCCTCGGTAAAGCCAAGGTCGCGGTTGAGGCCGTGGCGGACATTGTCGCCGTCCAGCGTCATTGTGTGACGTCCCAGCGCATGCAGCTGTTTTTCGACCAGATTGGCGATGGTAGACTTGCCCGATCCGGAGAGCCCGGTGAACCACAGCACTGCGGGCTTTTGATACTTGAGCGCGCCCCGCGCTTCACGTGTCACGTCGATCGCCTGCAGATGCACATTGTCGGCCCGTCGCAAGGCGTGATCGATCATGCCGGCCCCGACCGTGGCGTTACTCATTCGATCTATGATGATGAAATTTCCGGTCGCGCGATTGTCGCGATAGGCATCGAATGAAACAGGCATCTGCGTGGAAATGTTGCACACGCCGATCTCATTGCGCCCGAGGTGGGTCGCAGCCTCAAGCGCGAGCGAATTGACATCGATCCTGTGTTTGAGCTTGGTCACGCTGGCCGGAGTCGACATGGTTTCCGTGCGGAGAATGTAGCTGCGCCCCGGTATCAGGGTATTCCTGTCAAACCAGATCACGTGAGCCTGAAACTGATCACTGACCAGTGGCCTCGCACGGGGATGAGACAACATTGAGCCGCGGGAGATGTCCACTTCATCGTCCAGCACCAGTATGACCGCCTGGCCTTCGCGCGCTTCGCTCAAGGCGCCATCTGCCGTCACGATGGACTTAACTGTGACCTGTTGCCCCGAGTGAGCCACCACAACGTCGTCGCCGACCGCAACTTTTCCAGAGGCGACCTGGCCTGCAAATCCTCGGAAATCGGAATCCGGACGAACGGCGATCTGGACCGGAAACCGAAATGGAAGCTCAATGGCGGAGTCAGGGATGATGACGCCTTCCAGAAACTCGATCAGTGTTGGACCATCGTACCAGGGCATCGCGTTGGAAGCTGTTGATACATTGTCGCCGAAGCGCGCGGACATCGGGACCAGGCAGACATGATCAAAGCCAAGCGGCTTGGCGAACGCCAAGTAGTCTTGCACGACACGATCAAAGACGGCCTGATCGTAATCCACGAGGTCAATCTTGTTGACCGCCAGCACGACATGACGAATCCCGAGCAGCGAGATGATATGGGAATGACGGCGGGTCTGCTCGAGGACCCCTTTGCGGGCGTCAATCAGAACAACGGCCAGGTCGGCCGTCGAGGCACCGGTTGCCATGTTGCAGGTGTATTGTTCGTGACCTGGCGTATCGGCGACAATGAATTTCCGCTTCTCCGTCGCGAAAAAGCGATAGGCGACATCGATCGTGATCCCCTGCTCCCGTTCGGCTTCCAGTCCATCGACCAAAAGTGCAAAGTCGATGCTCTCCCCGGCAGTGCCGTGCTTTCGGCTGTCGCTTTCAAGGGCGGCGAGTTGATCCTCAAGGATAAGCTTGGTGTCGTAGAGGAGCCGGCCGATCAACGTGGATTTGCCGTCATCGACGGAGCCGCAAGTGATGAACCGCAGCAGCGTCTTGTTTTCCTGACGGCTGAGATAGGCCTGCACCCCTGCAGACAAATCCAGCCCTGAGCGGTTGAGCATCAGAAGTAGCCTTCCTTCTTCTTGTTTTCCATCGAGCCGCTTTCATCGCGATCGATCAAGCGCCCCTGACGCTCCGATGTGCGTGCAACCAGCATTTCGCCCACAATGTCCTCAAGTGTCGTCGCCTCCGATTCCGTTGCGCCGGTCAGCGGATAGCATCCCAGCGTGCGAAAGCGGATCATGCGGGTGGCAATCTGCTCCTCTGGTCTCAGCTTCAGGCGCTCGTCATCGGCCATGATCAACATGCCGTCGCGCTCGACGACCGGCCGTGGCGCCGCAAAATAAAGCGGCACGATCGGAATGTTCTCTTTGAGAATGTATTGCCAGATGTCGAGTTCGGTCCAGTTGGACAACGGGAACACCCTGATCGATTCTCCGTCTCCGATGCGCGTGTTGTAGGTCTTCCACATCTCCGGCCGCTGGGCCTTCGGATCCCATGCATGCTGCACGTTGCGAAACGAGAATATCCGCTCCTTGGCGCGTGATTTTTCCTCATCGCGTCTGGCTCCACCGAAGGCTGCGTCAAAACCATGGGCATCGAGTGCCTGGCGCAATGCGACCGTTTTCATGATGTGAGTATGTGTGTTGGAGCCGTGGTCAATCGGGTTGATGCCCTGCTGGACGCCTTCCTGATTGGTATGAACGATCAGGTCGAGTCCCAACTCCGCTGCCATCCGGTCGCGGAACTGGATCATTTCACGGAATTTCCATGTGGTGTCGACATGAAGGAACGGAAACGGAGGCTTGGCGGGGTAGAACGCCTTGAGCGCGAGCCGGAGCATGACCGAAGAATCCTTACCCACGGAGTAAAGCATCACCGGTTTCCTAAATCCCGCGGCCACCTCACGGAAAATATGAATGGCTTCCGCTTCAAGCCTGTCGAGGTGGGTCAGGGCCATACGCAATCTCCGTTCAGCCTTTTATATATGGTGTCTCAGGGTGAGTGCCAAACATGATCCGCACCCCGATTTGCCCTGATAGCACCCGAAGGGAATGGCGCAACACCAATCGCCGAAGACGCAGGTTTGGTTCTAATTGATATGTCAGAGCATCAAATTGCGTTGCCTCACTCGCAATGGCTTCAACAGCACAATCAACGGCATATCACTGACTTGTGGGCTTTGAGGTCCTGCCGGTCCAGTGCAGCGGAAGCCGGGCAGAAAGGATGTCCTGGAGGACCGTAGACTGTGCTGAATGCGGGCCTGATGGCCGATGCTTATCGGATGCCGTGAAATCGCAGCTTGACCTTCCAGTCGCTGGAGGGTTTATGGTCGCATGAAGTCAGGAAGGATTGACATCATGGACCATCATCACGGCTGCACTCACGCCCATACGGAAGATCACGGCGAGACGCCCGCTGTGGACACGGATGCGCTGTTCGAGGCTGCAACGGCGCCGATCGACGGCAAGGTCAAGGATCCTGTTTGCGGAATGGATGTCGCGCTCGACAAGGGCAAGCCGGCGCTGGAGTACAAGGGCAATACGTTTCACTTCTGCTCTACGGGCTGCCATGACAAGTTTGAGCGCGATCCCTATTTCTATCTTTCCGGTAACAAGGCCAGGAAGAAGGCTTCGGCTCCCAAGACCGCAATGTACACCTGCCCGATGGACCCCGAGATCGTTCAGGAGGGTCCGGGAACATGCCCGATCTGCGGCATGGCGCTCGAGCCGATGGATGGCGTCGCAGAAGGTCCAAATCACGAGCTGATCGATTTCACCCGCAGGCTCTGGGTCAGCGCTGGCGCAGCAATTCCGCTGCTGATCCTCACAATGGCGCCAATGCTTGGGCTTCCGATTCGCGAATGGATCGGGGAAACAGTTTCGCTCTACCTCGAATTTGTCCTCGCAACCCCTGTTGTCATCTGGGCTGCGCGCCCGTTCTTCCATCGCGGCTGGACGTCGATCCGGACCTGGAACCTCAACATGTGGACACTGATCATGATCGGTGTCGGGGCCGCCTATCTCTATTCCACTGTCGCGACCTTCCTGCCCGGGCTGTTTCCCGCGGGCCTGCAGATGCCCGGCGGCCACATGCCAGTCTATTTCGAGGCAGCCGTAGTGATCATTGCGCTGGTCTTTGTCGGGCAGGTGCTCGAACTCAGGGCCCGCGAGCGCACCGGCGATGCCATCAGGGCGCTGCTCGATCTCGCACCCAAGACAGCCCGCCGCGTCACCCCGGACGGCGAGGAGTATGACGCTCCGCTCGAAAACATTGTCGCCGGTGACCGGCTGCGGGTTCGTCCGGGCGAAGCCATACCTGTGGATTCTATCGTTCTGGAAGGCCGCACCTCGGTCGACGAAAGCATGCTGACCGGCGAACCGCTCGCCGTCGAGAAAGCCGAAGGCGACGAGGTGACCGGCGGAACCCTGAACAAGAACGGTTCACTGATCATCGAGGCGGAGAAAGTGGGCGACGAAACCATGCTGGCGCGCATCGTCGCCATGGTCTCGTCAGCCCAGCGCTCCCGTGCGCCCATTCAGGGATTGGCCGACCGTGTGGCGTCCTATTTCGTTCCCGCGGTCGTGATCGTTGCGGTTCTGGCCTTCATCATCTGGCTGACGTTCGGTCCGGATCCCGCTTTCGTGTTCGCCATCGTCTCCGCGGTTTCGGTGCTGATTATCGCCTGCCCCTGCGCCCTTGGACTGGCCACGCCGATGTCGATCATGACGGCCACGGGACGCGGCGCGCAGGCAGGCGTCTTGATCAAGGATGCCGAGGCTCTGGAACGCATGGCCAAGGTGGATATATTGGTCGTTGACAAGACCGGGACCCTGACCGAAGGCAAGCCCAGCCTTACAGACGTGATCGGCTTCGGGGAGACTGACGAGGCCGAGATGCTGGCGCTGGTGCGCGGTCTGGAATCAGGATCAGAACACCCCCTCGCCGAGGCCATCGTCGAGGGCATTGCCGGCCGCGACATTGAGGCGGCACCCGTCTCGGATTTCGAAGCCGTCACCGGCAAGGGCGTGTCCGGCAGTGCCGGTGAACGAAGGCTGGCGCTCGGCAATGCGGCCATGATGCAATCAGAAGAAGTGGACGTCACGAAAGCCGAGGAAAAGGCGAATACCCTGCGGTCGCAGGGCAAGACCGCGATGTATGTCGCCATCGACGGGAGGCTCGCCGGCCTGATCGCGGTTGCGGATCCGATCAAGCCCACGACCCGGGAAGCCATCAAGGCGCTGCATGAGGCCGGTCTCAAGATCATCATGGCGACCGGCGACAATGAGACCACGGCCCGTGCGGTGGCTGATGAACTCGGCATTGACGAGGTTCGCGCAGGCGTTCTGCCCGAAGACAAGAAGCGGCTGGTGGATGAACTGCAAGAGGCAGGCCACAAGGTGGCCATGGCCGGCGACGGAATAAACGATGCACCCGCTCTGGCTGCCGCCGAAGTCGGTATCGCCATGGGAACCGGAGCCGATGTCGCCGTCGAAAGCGCCGGCATCACCCTGCTGAAGGGCGACCTCGGCGGCATACTGCGCGCCCGCAAGCTCTCGGAAGCGACGCTGCGCAACATCAAGCAGAACCTTTTCTTCGCCTTTGCTTACAACAGCCTTGGCGTCCCGGTTGCCGCAGGCCTGCTCTATCCGGTGACAGGCACCCTGCTTTCGCCGATGATCGCGGCGGCGGCCATGAGCCTGTCATCGGTCTCGGTGATTTCGAATGCCTTGCGGCTGAGAACGACCAATCTCGATGCTTGAAGTTCGGGCGGGTGAAACGGCGCTGTCTGTCAAGCTTGACGAAAGCCGTCCAGAGGGAGGTTGACGAATGAACATCGGTGAAGCAGCGGATACGACGGGCCTGCCTGCAAAAACGATCCGCTATTACGAGGATATCGGCTTGATCAAGCCGGCGCGGGCAACCAATGGCTATCGCGACTACGGCAACAAGGATGTTCATCGTCTGGCGTTCATCCAGCGCTCGCGGAGCCTGGGCTTCACTATCGATGAGTGCCGCTCTCTCCTGTCACTTTACGAAGACAAGGAGCGCGCGAGCTCGGACGTAAAGGCGCTCGCCACGGACAAGATCCGCGAGATCGACCGCAAGCTCATGGAACTCCAATCACTGCGCGACACGCTCAAGATGCTGGCGGATCACTGCCATGGCGACGAGCGGCCAGACTGTCCGATCATCGACGAGATAGCCGGAGCAGCACAAATATGAAAAGGCGAAATCTGCTGATTGCCGTCATCCTGCTGGGAGCAGCGGTGATCTTCTACCGCGCCTTCGGCACTCCGGATCAGCTCGCGACGGGTGCTGCCATGGTCAATGTGACGGTGCCCGAATTGTCTGAGACGGCAAATGAGGGCGAAGCCGCTTTCAACCGCTTGTGCGCCTCCTGCCACGGACGCAACGCGGCCGGACAGGACGGTGTCGCCCCGCCGCTGATCCACAAGATCTACGAGCCCGGCCATCACGGCGATGCTTCTTTCCTGCTTGCAGCCAGGAACGGCGTGCGCGCGCATCACTGGCCGTTCGGCAACATGCCGCCGGTGGAAGGCATCACCGATCCGGAAATCGCAGAGATCGTTGTGTATGTGCGGGAGCTCCAGCGCGCCAACGGCATATACTGATTGGCGTCAGGTGCCGCACAATACCTTCGGTGTTGTCTCCATTTTTCCGCTTGACTGCATCCTTCATACCGACAGCCGGCGCGGGCGGCACAAGCCGCCCGCAAGTAAGGGCAAGCGCGCCCGTCAGCCTGCGTTGGACAGGCATTCGCTTATAGAGGTGCCCATGTTGCGGATCAGCTGAAAATAAAGCTCCGGCCCATCTTCGAGCTCGGCGCCGAGCGGATCTATGGTGCCTGCCCTGGCGCCGGTGCCCTCGATCACGGTCGACACGAGTTTCGGCTCGAACTGTGGTTCGGCAAACACGCAAGTAGCACCCAATTCCTGAACCTTGGCGCGGATTTCAGTGATCCGCTCGGCACCCGGCATGACTTCCGGTGAGACCGTGATCGAACCCGAGGCCGTAACGTCGAAGCGATTCTCGAAATACTGGTAGCCGTCATGGAAAACGATGAAGCCTTTCTCCTTGACGGGATCGAGTTGGGTCGAGACCTCGGCTATCATGGTGTCGAGCTTCGCTGTGACGGCTTCCGCGTTCGCTTCATATTTATCAGCGTTGCCGGGATCGACCTCCACCAGGGCTTCCTCGATTTCATGCACCATGGCCTTGGCGTTGACCGGATCCAGCCAGACATGGGCGTCGAACTCACCATGGTCATGGCCATGATCGTGTCCGGCCTCTGCCGTCTCTTCATGGTCATGCCCGGCTTCATGGTCGTGATCGTGTCCGGCTTCTGCCGTCTCTTCATGATCATGCTCTGATTCATGCGCATGGTCGTGCCCGGCCTCTGCCGCTTTGTCATGATCATGGTCGTGGTCATGTCCGGCTTCCTCGCCATGGTCATGCTTGTCGAAGGCGCCGCCCTCACGGAATTCGAGCTTCACAAGGTCATGTGCATCGATCAGTTCGACCGATCTGGCTTTGGCGCCGATCGTTTCCAGCGGCTTCTCCAGGAAGGCTTCGAGTTCATGGCCGATCCAGAAGACAAGTTCCGCCTGTTCCAGCATCAGCGCCTGCGAGGGTTTGAGCGCATAGGTATGCGGGGAACCCGCGCCTTCGATGATCAGTCCCGGCTCTCCAACACCTTCCATCACCGCCGCCACAAGCGAATGGATCGGCTTGATGGAGGCCACCACATTCACATCGGCGCTGGCAGAAACGGCGGAGGACGCGATGAGCGTGGAAGCGAGAAGCAGGCCCTTGAGGCGGTTCATGAAAGTCTCCATTTATGACGAGGAGTGACGTTATCTCATTACATGATTGCGTAACGGTATAACGTGTGCGATAAGGCTGCGCAACCCCTTGCCACAACACGCAAGAAACAGTTCATATCAATCATGCTGCACAAACCAGACTCCCTCGTCACGCTGGACAATGCCGGCATTTACCGCGCCGGCCGCTGGCTTGTGCGCGGCGTGAGCCTTGCCATAGAGCCCGGTGAAATCGTCACCCTGATCGGTCCAAACGGATCGGGAAAGTCGACCACTGCGAAGATGGCGCTCGGCATCCTCAAGCCGGATGAGGGCGCCGTTGAACGCCGCTCCGATCTGAAGGTGTCATATGTTCCGCAGAAGCTGGCGGTCGATTGGACGCTGCCGCTCACGGTTCACCGCTTCATGCGGCTGACAGGCCATGTCAGCGTTGACGAGGCCGAAAGCGCCATGGCGTCCACCGGCGTCACGCATCTGGCGAGCGCGGAGGTGCGCACCCTCTCCGGCGGCGAGTTCCAGCGCGTGATGCTGGCACGCGCCGTTGCCCGGAAGCCCAACCTGCTGGTGCTCGACGAACCCGTCCAGGGCGTCGATTTTTCCGGCGAAATCGCGCTCTACGACCTGATCAAACGAATTCGCGACGAGATGCACTGCGGCATCCTGCTGATTTCCCATGACTTGCATGTCGTCATGGCCGCGACCGACAGGGTGATCTGTCTCAACGGCCACGTCTGCTGCTCGGGATCGCCGACCGTGGTTGCCTCGAGTGCTGAATACAAAGCGCTGTTCGGCGCCCGCGCCGCATCCACACTGGCGGTCTACGAACATCATCACGACCACACCCATCTGCCCGACGGACGCGTCAAGCATGGCGACGGCACAATCACCGATCATTGCCACCCCGATGACGGTCATCACCATGATCACTCCAGCGAGGGCCGGTCTGATGCTTGACGATTTTTTCACCCGCGCAATCCTCGCCGGCATCGGTGTGGCTCTGGTGGCGGGGCCGCTCGGCTGTTTTATCGTCTGGCGCAGGCTCGCCTATTTCGGCGACACGCTTTCGCATGCCGCGCTGCTCGGCGTGGCTATGGCCTTCCTGTTCGAGGTCAATATCACGCTCGCCGTGTTCGGCGTTTCCGCCTGCGTGTCGATCGCACTGCTGCTCCTGCAGCGACAGGGGACGCTGTCATCGGACGCGCTTCTGGGGCTTTTGTCCCATTCCGCCCTTGCGCTCGGCCTTGTCGCGCTCGCCTTCATGACCTGGATCCGCATGGACCTGATGGGTTTTCTGTTCGGCGACATCCTGGCGGTCTCCAAAATGGACATCGCCATCATCTGGCTCGGCGGCGCGGTGGTGGTCGCCGTCCTGGCCGCAATCTGGCGACCCTTGTTTGCTGCAACCGTCAGCCGGGAGCTCGCCGAAGCCGAAGGCATGAATCCGGAGCGGATCAATATCATCTTCATGCTTCTGATGGCGGCCGTCATCGCCATTTCGATGAAAATCGTCGGCGTGCTTCTGATCACGGCAATGCTGATCATTCCATCGGCCACCGCGCGCCGGTTTTCATCAGGTCCAGAACAGATGGCGCTGATGGCGGCGATCATCGGAGCCGCGGCAGTGGTCGGCGGCCTGTTCGGATCCCTGGAATGGGACACGCCCGCCGGCCCGAGCATCGTGGTGGCGGCGCTTTGCCTGTTCATACTCTCGCTTCTCCCCGTGTTTTCACGCAGGTCGATCACCCCCACGAATACGGCAAGGCGACCAGACGAAACCCCGAAAGGAACCCGGCCATGAATGAGCATGTTCACGGAGCAGTGGACCTGACCAAGAACCAGTCCCTGGTTATGGGCGCCCTGACACGCTCGAAAGAACCCCTGAGCGCCTACACCATACTCGATCAGCTTCGCGAAAACGGGTTTCGAGCCCCTCTCCAGGTTTATCGCGCGCTCGACAAGCTGGTTGAATTCGGACTGGTGCACAGACTCGAAAGCCTCAACGCATTCGTCGCCTGCCGGCATCCGGGTTGCGACGGCGACGATACCATTGCCTTCATGATCTGCGAGCGGTGCGGACAGGTGAATGAGATCACCGACAATGCGCTTGCCAGCAGGCTCAATCTGCTGGCCGAAAACGCCAGCTTCGCCCTGAAAAAGACAACCATAGAACTGCGCGGCATTTGCCGCATATGCCAGGTCGCCTAAAGCCTGACGTCGCACCAGCGCGACACTTAGCGTGGCAGCCGACTCTGATGCCGTCCGGATGGACCGTGCACATGTTTCCCCGGCAAAACCAAGTATCTTCGCAACCGATATGTCTTGCAGGACCTATCGCCGCCACGCATAGTGATTTCATGTCAGATCAATCCAGCAAGGCGCCCGAAAATCCGAGCTTGCGAATCCGTATCCTTTTCGGTGAGGACGCGATGCTTGGTCCTGGCAAGGCCGATCTGCTTGAGCGCATCCACGAGACCGGATCCATTGCCGCCGCCGGACGGGCCATGTCGATGAGTTACAAACGGGCATGGATGCTCGTCGAAGAAATGAATGGCGCGTTCCGTGACCCGCTGGTGGTATCCTCACGCGGCGGTGCGAGGGGCGGCGGGGCGCGGCTGACAGAGGCCGGCACAACTGTGCTCTCCCATTACCGCAAGCTCGAGGAAATCACGATCGAGGCCGGGGCTGCCCGGGTTGGCGCGATCCAGTCGATGCTCAAGGATATGTCCGAAGGAAAATAACGCTTGCCAGTTCGGGCACCCGTTGCGATATGTTTTGCCGACAATATTGGCAGGAGGTTTCCATGATCCGCGCGATCGGCGCGTATGCTGTTGCAGCCCTGGTGCTCTGCCTGGCGGCCGGCGTTCCATCGAAAGCCAGATCGGACGAGATCATCGTGTTCGCCGCTGCCAGCATGAACAATGCCCTTGCAGAGATCGAACGCGGGTTTGAAGCCGCAACCGGCCATGATTTGATCGTTTCGCTTGCCGGATCCCCGGTGCTGGCCCGTCAGATCCAGCAGGGCGCGCCCGCCGATATCTTTATTTCCGCCAATCCGGACTGGATGGACATGCTGGAACAGGACGGTCTGGTCGAGGACGGTACGCGCTTCGACCTGGTTGAAAACTCGATCGTGCTGATTGCCAGCGGGACGGACGCAAATCCGACCGAGATCAATTCCGAACTTGATCTCAGGGCCCTGCTCGGCGAAGGCCGTCTTGCCATGGCGCTGGTCGATTCCGTACCCGCCGGCATATATGGCAAGACATCTCTCGAAAGCCTTGGACTGTGGGACGATGTCGAGGCGCAAGTCGCCCAAGCCGACAATGTGCGCGCGGCACTGGCCTTTGTCGCCACCGGCGAGGCCCCCTACGGCATCGTCTACGCGACAGATGCAATCGCGGAGAATAGGGTCCGCGTCGTCGGAACATTTCCTCCCGCCAGTCACCCGCCAATCGTCTACCCGGTGGCCGACATGGCAAATCGCGACCACCCGGCAGAGACAGAGTTCCTCGATTACCTTCGTGGCCCAGAAGCACGTGCCGCCTTCGAGCGCCAGGGCTTCGTCGTTGCGGAACGGCAAGAGTGATGGAGTGGCTTGGACCCGAAGAGTGGAAAGCCGTCGCGCTTTCGCTCAAGGTTTCTTTCTGGGCCACCTTGTTCAGCCTGCCGCTCGGGGTCTTCGTCGCCTTTGCGCTTGCCCGATGGACGTTTCCCGGCAAGCACATCCTCAACGGTCTGGTGCACCTGCCGCTGATCCTGCCGCCGGTGGTCACTGGATATCTGCTGTTGCTCACATTCGGCACGCGGGGTCCGGTCGGCGGGGTGCTGGCCGAGTACGGCATCGTTTTCGCGTTCAGATGGAGCGGCGCAGCGCTCGCCGCAGCCATCATGGCCTTTCCACTGATGGTCCGGGCAATCAGGCTGTCCATCGAGGCAGTTGATCCGAAACTCGAACAGGCAAGCTCCACGCTCGGTGCGTCCCCAATGTGGGTCTTCGCCACGGTTACATTGCCGATGGCGCTTCCGGGCATCATTGCCGGTGCAATTCTGGCCTTTGCGAAGGCCATGGGCGAGTTCGGCGCCACGATCACTTTCGTCTCCAACATCCCCGGCCAGACACGGACGATACCTTCCGCGATCTACGCTTTCCTGCAGGCACCCGGGGGGGAGGCATCGGCCATGAAACTGGTTATCGTCTCGGTCGTTGTCGCAATGGGCGCGCTGCTCCTGTCCGAAGTGATCGGAAGGCGGGTGGCAGCACGCGTGGGAGGGCGATGATGCTTGAAGTCAGCATCAGGCACAGCTTCGGAGATTTTTCACTCGATGCGGATTTCACCGCGCCATCCGGCGTCACGGCACTGTTCGGCCGATCGGGGTCCGGCAAAACCACGATTATCAATGCCGTTGCGGGGCTGCTCACACCCGATGAAGGACGCATCGCCTGGCAAGACACCGTGGTGCTGGACACGTCCCGCGCCATCAACCTGAGGCCGCATCGGCGTCGTATCGGATACATCTTTCAGGAAGGGCGATTGTTTCCGCATCTGAGCGTCCGCCAGAACCTCGGATATGGCGCCCGGTTTGCGCCAAAGTCCGCGGCGCGCGAAAGCATGGGCCGGATTGTCGAAATGCTGGCGATCGGCGATCTGCTCGACCGGCGTCCGGGCGCGCTGTCAGGCGGAGAGAAACAGCGCGTGGCCATTGGCCGGGCGCTCTTGTCCGCGCCCGAGCTCGTTCTGGCGGATGAGCCGCTCGCCGCGCTGGACGAAGAACGCAAGGCCGAGATCCTGCCCTATTTCGAAAGGTTGCGCGACGAGATCTCGGTGCCGATCCTCTATGTCAGCCATTCGGCCTCCGAAGTGGCCCGGCTGGCGACCACCGTCGTGGCGCTCGAAGCTGGACGCGTGGTCGCGCAGGGTACGGCGGAGGAGGTTCTGGGCAATCCGGCGATTTTGCCGGCAGGAGCGCGCGAGGCGGGAGCGGTGCTGACGGCGCATGTGAAAGCGCATCACCCAGACGGTCTGACCGAACTGGAGGCCGGCGGCATCGCGCTCTTCCTGCCCACGGTTAACGCCGCAACCGGGAGCAGGCTGCGGATTCGGATCGCCGCCCACGACGTGATGCTTTCGCGGAAACGGCCCGAAGGGCTGTCGGCACTCAACATCTTGCACGGCACGGTGCATTCCGTCAGACCGGGGGACGGTCCCGGCGCATTGGTTGCGCTCGATACACCGGCCGGGCGGGTGCTGGCGCGGATCACCCGCCGCTCGGCGCAAACGCTTGAGCTTTCAAGCGGCGTGACGGCGCATGCCATCGTCAAGACGGTATCGGTCGCCGCATCGGATGTCGGAGCGGCGGGCGTTGCCTGAGGCCACCTCCGCGGCGCCGATCGGCCTCAGATGAGACCGGACTTCGCAAGATCACGCATCAGCGCTCGCGTGCCATAGGTCCAGGGCGCACATTCGGTCGAAAGCCGTACGGTGTTGACCAGCGCTCCAAGCGAAGGCGTCGAGATGGTCACCACATCGCCCAGCTTGTGGGTAAAGCCCTTGCCTGAGCCATCGCGGTCCTGAACCGGGGCAAACATGGTGCCAAGATAGAGCACCAGCCCGTCGGGATATTGGTGGTGATCGCCGATGGCTGCTGCGACGAGGGATTCCGGTGTGCGTGAGATCTGGCTCATTGAGGAATGGCCGGTCATCACGAAGCCGTCCTCGCCTTTGACCTCCAGAGCCACCTCCATTGCCCTGACGGCCTCGATCGAGAAATCGCCGTCAAACAGACGGATGAAGGGTCCGAGTGCTGCTGACGCGTTGTTGTCCTTGGCCTTGCCGAGAAGCAGCGCCGAACGGCCCTCGACATCGCGCAGGTTGACGTCGTTGCCGAGGGTCGCACCAAGAATGCTCCCGCTGGAAGAAACGATCAGCGCCACTTCCGGCTCAGGGTTGTTCCAGGTCGAAACCGGGTGCAGGCCAACCTCGGCGCCGTGGCCGACGCTCCCCATGGGCTGGCACTTGGTGAAGATTTCGGCATCCGGCCCGATGCCGACCTCGAGATACTGGCTCCAGACGCCTTTCTCGATCAGCTTGGCCTTGACCGACATGGCCGCATCGGAACCCGGCACCAGTTGCGAGAGATCGTCGCCGATCAGGTCGAGCATCTCGCCGCGCAGCCGATCGGCCTGGCTCGCATCCCCCTTGGCCTGTTCCTCGATCACGCGTTCGAGCAGGCTCACAACGAACGTCACGCCGGACGCCTTGACCGCCTGCAGATCGACCGGGGACAGCAGCCTCACACCTTCCGCCGTACCCTCAATCAGGGCATCGAGATCGGCCAGCGGCTCGCCCGGCGCAGACTTCACGTAGCCTGCGGGATCCTCCATCTCGCAGATATCACGAACCGTCGGGGCGGCCTTTGCTGTGATGTCAAATGCCTTGCCATCGCGCAGCGTGACGATTCGGGGATGGTCGCCGGTCGATAGCTCCACACGGCCAAGAAAAACGCCCTCGTCAAAATTGCTCATTCCAATCCTCCAATTCCTCGTGATTTTTGCGATTGCGGCCGTGCCGGTTCATTCAGGCAGATGGCCGCCAAGTTCATCGTCAATGTGAATGCGAATGATCTCGTCAAACGAGGTTTCTGCCTTGAACCCCAGTGCAATAGCTCGGGAGGCATCGAAATCCCGGGCCCAGCCGCTGACGATTTCGGTGATGATCGGATCAGACTCATGCCGGATCAGGCTGACGGCCTTGTCACCGGCGATGCGCCTGAGCGCCTCGATCTGTTCGGCGACGGTGGCCGAGAGCCCGGGCATGTTGAGATTGCGCCGCGCTCCGAGATCCGCGGTGTCCATTTCCGCGGCATGGATCAGGAAGCCGACGGCAGATCGGGGGCTCGCATGCCAGTGGCGAACGTCGGCATCCACCGGCAGAACCGCCTCCTGCCCGACCAGCGGTTCGCGCAGGATCGAGGAAAAGAAGCCCGACGCTGCCTTGTTGGGCTTTCCCGGGCGAATGCAGATGGTGGGAAGACGGATACCGACGCCATCGAGGAAGCCGCGCCGCGAATAATCCGAAAGCAGCAATTCGCCGATCGCCTTCTGGGTACCATAGCTCGTTCGCGGGGTCTGGAAGAACTCGTCCCCGATCCTGTCCGGGAACGGCGCGCCGAACACGGCGATCGAGGACGTAAAGACGAACCGCGGGCAATAGGGCTCTTCACTGCTCGCATGCCGGATGGCTTCGAAAAGGTACCGGGTGCCGTCGAGATTGATTGCGTAGCCCTTTTCGAAATCGAGTTCGGCTTCGCCTGAAACGATTGCCGCAAGATGAAAGATCATATCCGGCCGATTTTCGATCAGCCTGGCAGCGACCGCAGGATCAGAGATATCGGCGGCGGTCGCCTTCACCTCGATTCCGGCGGCATCCGGTGTTTCGGGCGCCATCACGTCGACCAAGTCGAGCCGGGTGATCCCGCGCCCTGCAAGGGTGCCCGCATCCACCAGGGCGGTTGTCAGTTTGCGGCCGACCATGCCTGCCGCGCCGATGATCATGACTTTCATTTCACTATCCCGTCTTGAGTGTGTTTCCGGATTGGCGGTCGGTGCTCTGACGCGCCTTGAGTTCGGTCCCCAGATCTCTCACCGGGCGGTCCGGCCGGTCGCCCTTGGAGGCCGCAAGCACCATCTCGACGGCCTGATGGCCCATGTCATAGCGGAAAGTCCGGACCGAGGAGAGCGAGGGCGTGCTGTGGGCGGAAAATTCGAGATCATTGTAGCCCATGATCCCGAACTGGCCGGGTATTCGTATTCCGCGGCGCTGGCATTCGAACATCGCGCCAAGCGCCATGTCGTCATTGTTGCAGAACACGGCATCGGCATCCGGAGCAAGGGCGAGGAAATCCGAAAGCATGCGGCTGCCGAGCATGACCGACGTCGGGTGCGGGCTGGTGAGAACGAGAGAGGGGTCGAACAGGCCGGCCTCTTGAAGCGCGTGCGAGTAGCCTTCGAGGCGGCGCTGGGCACGCGGATCCATCCGGGCTCCGATGAAGCCGATCCGCCTGTAGCCGTTTTCGATCAGGTGACGGGCCGCCATGCGGCCGCCCTGGCGGTGATCGAACCCTACCATCATGTCGATGGGATCCGGGCCGATGTCCATGATCTGGACAACCGGGCAGCCGAGGCCTTCGAGAACCGTCCGGGCCTCTGCGGTCTGATCGATGCCCGAAACGATCAACCCGCCGGGACGTTGCGCGGCGAAGACGCGCAGCAACTCTACTTCCTTGCGACTGTCGTAGCGGGTATTGGCAAGCTGCACCTGAAAGGGTGTGTCCTCCACCGCGTCATACACCCCGCGCAGAACGTCGGAAAAAACGAGATTGGTGATCGAGGGGATGATCACCCCGATGATCGAGGTTGACGAGGACGCAAGGGCTCTCGCTGCCTGATTTGGGGCATAACCAAGCGTCTCGACAGCCTCCTGAATGCGGGCGCGGACCTTGCCGGAGACAATATCCGGCGTCCGCAGCGCGCGGGATGCTGTGATAACGCTAACACCGGCATGAGCGGCGACATCCTTCAGCGTTACAATCTTGTATTTATTTTCTTTATTTGCCAAGTTCGACTCCGGCTCGACATGAACGCGGCCGTGGGTTCAGTTGACAATGACATACGCTATCATTTATCTCCTTGTCCAGATCGCGGTGTCTGAACAGGCGTCGCCGTGAACCATCCCGGGCTGTTGAAAAGCGCTGCAATTCGACGAATGGCCCTGCGGCGGACAGTCGGCAGCAGCGCGCTTCGCGGAGGCTGGACGCGGCTTGGCGCAGCATTCAGGTCCGGCGGACCCTTTGGAGGAGACAGCGTGAGCATGGCCAGCACGACCGCCCCAGCGGCCGCCTCGACACCGGCCCGGATGGGCATTGTCGTGATGCTTGTGGGCATGGCGCTGTTTTCGCTCAACGACGCTATGGGAAAGTGGCTGGTCGCCACCTATTCGGTGGGGCAGGTGCTGCTGATACGGTCGGCGGTCGCACTCCTGATTCTGATGCCCTTTTTGTGGAAGACAGGTGTTATTTGGAAGAGGGGCTCGGCTTCAATCACAAAGGCCGAACGCCCCTGGCTCCAGCTTGCTCGCGTCGTGTTTTCCACGGTGGAAGTCTTCTGTTTCTATTGGGCGGTCGTCTATCTGCCGCTCGCCGATGTCATGACCTTCTGGCTGGCCGCACCAATCTACGTGGCCGCGCTTTCGCCATTCCTTCTGGGAGAAAAGGTCGGTCCCGTGCGATGGATGGCCATCGGCCTGGGTTTTGTCGGCGTGATCATTGCGCTCCGGCCCTCCGGCGAGGTGGAGCCGTTCGCGCTGGTGGTGGCGATCCTCGGCACATTTGCATTCGCACTGATGGTCATTACCGGCCGCACCCTGCGCGGAACACCGGACAAGACGCTGGTCTTCTTCCAGCTGCTGGGAGCGCTGGTGGCAGGTCTCGCGTTCGCACCGTTCGGCTGGGTCCAACCCTCGGGACCCGATCTGGTTCTGCTGGGCGCCCTCGGGGTGGTGGCAATGCTTGCGCATATCTGCGTCAACCGTGCCGTCAAGCTGGCTGACGCCGCCATCGTTGCGCCTTTCCAATACACGCTGCTGCCCTGGGCCGTTGTCCTGGGCTGGCTGTTTTTCGATGATCTTCCGCGGCCGCTGATGCTTGTGGGTGCGGCAATCATCGTTGTTTCGGGTCTTATCATTTATGTTCGTGACACCAGGGCCAAACGTGCTGCAATCGCAGCCGGCTCGCCCAATGGATTTGGAGAAAACACATGAAAAAACTGCGTTCCCGCGCCTGGTTCGACAACCCGTCCAACCCGGACATGACGGCTCTCTATCTCGAACGCTACATGAATTACGGATTGACCCGGGAGGAACTGCAATCGGACAAGCCGATCATCGGGATTGCCCAGACCGGCTCGGATCTCTCGCCCTGCAACCGTCACCACGTCATTCTGGCCGAACGGGTTCGCGAAGGCATCCGCGAGGCTGGCGGAATAGCGTTCGAATTTCCGGTTCATCCGATCCAGGAAACCGGTAAGCGCCCGACGGCGGGACTTGACCGTAATCTTGCCTATCTGGGCCTCGTCGAAGTGCTCTACGGCTATCCGCTTGATGGCGTCGTTCTGACAATCGGTTGCGACAAGACAACGCCCGCCATGCTGATGGGAGCGGCGACCGTCAACATTCCGGCGATCGCGCTGTCGGTCGGTCCGATGCTCAACGGCTGGCACAAGGGTGAGCGCACCGGTTCCGGCACCATCGTCTGGAAGGCGCGCGAGATGATGGCCGCGGGCGAGATCGGCTATGAGGAGTTCATCGAGCTCGTGGCCAGCTCGGCTCCTTCCGTGGGCTACTGCAACACCATGGGCACCGCCACCACGATGAATTCACTCGCAGAGGCTCTGGGCATGCAGCTTCCCGGATCGGCAGCGATTCCGGCGCCGCACAAGGACCGCGCGGCGACAGCCTGGCGCACCGGAAAGCGCATCGTCGAGATGGCGCTCGAAGACGTCAAGCCGTCCGACATCATGACCAAGGACAGCTTCGTCAACGCTATCGTCGTCAACTCCGCGATCGGCGGCTCAACCAATGCGCCCATCCACATCAACGCGATCGCACGGCACATGGGTGTCGATTTGAGCATCGACGAATGGCAGACCCACGGGCGCGATGTGCCTCTGCTGGTGAACCTGCAGCCGGCCGGCGAGTATCTGGGCGAAGACTACCACCGCGCGGGCGGCGTGCCCGGCGTGGTCAACGAACTGATGAAACACGGGCTCATTCGCGAGAACGCGATGACCGCCAACGGCAAGACCATCGGCGAGAACTGCCGCGACACTCCGGTTCTTGACCACGATGTCATTCTGCCCTTCGACAAGCCGATGCGCGAGAAGGCCGGCTTCCTGGTGCTCAAGGGCAACCTCTTCGACAGCGCGATCATGAAGACCTCGGTCATCTCGGCCGAATTCCGCGACCGCTACCTCAACAATCCCGATGATCCGAATGCGTTCGAGGGCAAGGCCGTCGTCTTCGACGGTCCGGAGGACTATCACGACCGCATCGACGACCCGGCGCTCGAGATCGACGAGACGACGCTGCTGTTCATGCGCGGTGCCGGGCCGATCGGCTATCCGGGTGCTGCCGAGGTCGTGAACATGCGCGCTCCGGATTACCTTATCAAGCGCGGCATCCATGCCCTGCCCTGCATCGGTGACGGCCGGCAGTCGGGCACATCGGGTTCGCCCTCGGTGCTCAACGCATCGCCGGAAGCGGCGGCCGGCGGCGGCCTTGCGCTGCTTCAGACCGGTGACCGGGTGCGGATCGACCTCAATGCCTGTACCGCCGACATTCTCATCGATGACGAGGAACTGGCGCGGCGCAGGGCCGAATTCGAAGCCAAGGGCGGATACCCCTTCCCCGACCACCAGACGCCCTGGCAGGAAATTCAGCGCGCCATCGTCGACCAGTTGGGCGACGGAGCGGTTCTCAAGCCGGCGGTCAATTACCAGCGTATTGCGCAGACCAAGGGCGTGCCCAGGGACAATCACTGACAACCGAAGGAAAATGGGCGGTCGGACCATGCATCCGGCCGCCTACCGCCAAAGGACCAACGAAACAGTCAGAAACGGCGCGGTTCTGCCGGGCCGGCTTATTATGGGGCGGCGGCGTGCAATTCTACCGGCAGCCGCGGGTGTTTACATGAAGGGCGTAAACCGACCGTGATGCCGCGATGAACAGGCGATTGCGCAGGCGCTCACCGAAAACGACATTGGCGACGGTCTGCGGGATCAGGATCTTGCCGATGAGGGTTCCATCGGCTTCAAAACAATGAACCCCGTCTCCGGCGCTGCACCAGAGGCGGCCCTCGCAATCCAGCCGGAAACCATCGGGAACACCGGTGTCGATGTCGGCGAACACGTCTCCACCCGACAGGCGCCCGTCTCCGGCAACATCGAAGACCCTGATGTGGTGCGGGGCCGACGGGTCGTGGCTGAACCCGGAATCGGCGACATAAAGCTTGCTGTGGTCGGGCGAGAAGGCGAGCCCGTTGGGCTGAACGAAGTCGTCAACCGCCAACGTGACTTCGCCCGACTGAGGATCAATCCGATAAACGCCACGGCAGGGCTGCTCCGGTTCGCTCCTGTAGCCCTCGTAATCGGAAATGATGCCGTAGGTCGGGTCCGTGAACCAGATCGACCCGTCCTCGTGAACAACCACATCATTGGGAGAGTTTAGCTTTCCGCCACGGTACCTGTCAGCCAAGACGGTGAGGGTGCCATCGATCTCGGTGCGGACCACTCGCCGTGTGCCGTGCTGGCAGGAGACCAGCCTTCCCTGATTGTCGCGCGTGTTGCCATTGGTGAAGTCGGACGGCTGGCGGAAGACCGAAACACCGGTCTGCGCCGACCAGCGCATCATCCTGTTGTTGGGGATGTCGCTCCAGATCAGGTGTCCCCAGTCCTCGCACCAGACCGGCCCCTCCGCCCAAAGGCAGTCTGAGCACAATTCTTCAAGAAAGGCATTGAGGATCAACAGATCGGAGAACCTGTCATCGCGAATATCATAGAGATTCTGCTGTCGCATGAGATAGGCCTTCAGAGCTAGAGCCGCAGAGTTCGGCTGCTCGCCGCGATAATGACGCCGATGATGATGACGCCGGTCATGATCATCCGGAAACCTGCGTCGAACCCGTAGGTATTGAGCATCGAAACCACCAGGAACATGAACAAAGACGCGCCCCAGATTCCCGGTACGTTGGAATCACCGCCGGCCACCGACGTGCCGCCGATGACGACCACCGCAATCGACATCAGCAGGTACTCCTGACCCATATTGAGCGCGGCTCCGCCCGAAAAGCTGGCGAGAAAATAGCCGCAAACGCCTGCCAGCACCGCGCACAGAACATAGGTTGCACAGCGCACGCCCTCGACCGGGACCCCCGCAAGCCGCGCCGCACGCATGTTCTGACCAATGGCCACCACCCATCGCCCGAAAACGCTCTTTTCAAGCAGGATGTAACCAAAGACCGAAACAATCAGCGCGACCCAGGCAAGGTTGGGGACACCAAGTGTAAAACCGACGGCGAAGTCGGACAGCGACTGGGGTGGGCGAATTCGCAGACCCCGGTTTGTCCAGATCGCAGCGGACTGGACAATGAAGCTCATGGCGAGCGTTGCGATGATCGGAGGAATTCGAAGGAGCTTGATCAGGGTGAAATTGGAAAGCCCGACGCCAACACCGATGGCAATCGCGATCAGAAAACCCGGGACGATGAGGCTCGCGTCACCACCGACAAACTTGAGCACAATCGTGCCCGAAAGCGTCATGGTGGCGGGGATCGACAGATCGATGTTGCCCGGTCCGAGCGTGATGACGAACATCTGTCCAAGGCCGACAATGATGGAGAAGGAGGCAAAGGTGAAGGCGACCTGGGTGAGCTCGACCAGGCTCGATCCCCCGGTGAACATGATGGTGATGAACCAGACCACCGATGCCGCCACGAAGGACCAGATCCAGCGGGTGTGCAGAAGTGTGTTGAAGCCTGTGGTCATGCGCGCTTCTCCTTGCGTTCCCGGCGATTGAGGATCAGCCTGATGGCAAGAACGATGATGAGAATCGCGCCCTGCGCCCCGATCTGCCAGTCCGGCGAGATTCGCAGAAAGGACAGGAACGAGGCCGCCAGCGTCAATGTCAGAGCGCCGATGACCGCGCCCACGGGCGAAACCCGTCCGCCGACAAACTCGCCGCCACCGAGAATGACGCCCGCAATGGAAAGAAGCGTGTAGCGCAGCGCAATGTTGGCGTCAGCCGCGGTGGTCAGGCCCACGAGCACGATCCCGGCCATGACGGCAAACAGACCGGCCAGCGCGTAGGTCATCGCCCGGATGCTGATGATCGACCATCCCGAGCGTTCCACGGAGCGGCTGTTACCGCCCAGTCCGCGCATGACCACACCGAAGGACGACCGCATGACAATGAGATGGGCCACAGCGGCGATGATGATAGAGGCGATGATGGCCATCGGCACCATCGGCGGCCGCGACGTCATGATCGCCCGGATCCACTCCGGCGCTGCACCGCCCGGTGATGGCAGGAGCAGCACCGCCAAGCCCGACCAGACAAAGCTCATGCCGAGGGTGACCACGATTGCCGGCAGGTTCCGCAGATAGATGACAACCCCGATGAGCGCGTAAACACCGATCGCGGCGGCGAGAATGAGAATACCGATCAGCGGAGACTGCTCGAGGAACGTGGCCGCGACACAGGCCGAGAAGCTGACAAAGGCACCCATGGACAGATCAAGGTCGTTGACCGCGAGAATGAACATCTGGGCGATCGTCGCCAGCGCAATCGGCACGGCGAGATTGAACATCAGGTTCAATCCCATGTAGCTCATGGTGCGCGGCTGGAGATAGAACACTGCGCAAAGCAGCGCCACAAGCGACAGTGCCGGTACAAGAATTCGCAGATTGTCGTTCGACAGGAGGGTCTTCACGATGTGCGCTCCCCAAAGGATGCGGCCAGAATGTTCTCTTCGGTCACGGCGTCACCGGTCAGCTCTCTGGCGATGCTGCCTTCGCGAAAGACGTAGACCCGGTCGCACACACAGACCTCGTCCATTTCGGTCGAGTACCAGATGAACGTCCGGCCCGCATCGGCTTCCTCCCTGAGCATAAGATAGACATCCTGCTTGGTGCCGATGTCGACGCCGCGCATCGGATCGTCCATCAGCACGATGGGCGCCGAGGTGCCGAGCGCGCGCGCAAACAGCGCCTTTTGCTGGTTTCCGCCGGACAGCGAAAGAATCGGGTTGTCGAGATTCTTCGTGCGGATGCCGATCTTTTCGTGCCAGCCGTCTGCAAAGGCCGCCTCGCGTGCGGGATCGGTGAGACCGAAGCGCCGCCATTCCGAAAGCATGGCGATGGTCATGTTGCGCAGAATGCTCCAGAGCGGGAAGACACCATCGCTCAACCGGTCACCGGCCACGAAGGCTGCCTGCGGCTCGCGCCGGGATTTCCAGTCGCCGGAGACGGACGTGTACAGGTCAACGATCAACTGGGTCTGGCCCTGGCCGCTGAGACCCGCAAGCCCGACGAGTTCTCCCTTGTAGGCCTTGAACTCGACCGCATCCCGGCTGCGTGGAAAAGACGCGACGGGTTTCTCACCCTCGGACCGCACAACCGTGGCGCGCCGTTCGGAACTGGCTGCGGCCACGCTGCCCATCGCCTGCACCAGGCTGTTGACGGTGAATTCGCCGGATGGTTTGTCGCTGACGACCTGGCCGTCCCGCATCACAACGATGCGGCTGGCGGCATCCAAAATCTCTCCCAGGATGTGGGAAATGAAGATCACGGCGCCGCCGGCGCCGGTAAAGGACTTTACATAGGCAATGAGCTGTTCGGCGCGCGACGCATCGAGCGACGAGGTCGGCTCGTCCAGGATGACGAGCGAGGTCGTCGAATTGTAGCTGGAAAATGCGATGGCAATCTCGACCATCTGGCGCTGGGCGATTGTCAGGTCGCCAACCGCGCGGCGGCAATCAATGCCGTGGTCGGGGAAAATCACGTCGAGAAGTTCAGAAACGACCTTCCGCGCCCGGGATCGCCAGCCGAAGCCCTTCATGCCGGCGTGGGCGATACGCACATTCTCGACAACCGAGAGATTGGGGCACATCGAAAGTTCCTGGAACACGCAGCGGATTCCATGCGCACGCGCCACGCGGATGGAATAGCTGTCCACGGGCTCGCCACCGGACAGGGAAATCCGCCCTTCATCCAGGTTCAGCCCGCCATTGATGATGTTGACGAGGGTCGACTTGCCGGCGCCGTTGTGACCAACCAGGCCGATGCATTCGCCCGGTGTGACGGTGAAATCCACACCATCGAGCGCCTTGACGGCCCCGAAACCCTTTCTTGCGCCGGCTATCGCGATTACCGGTTCACCGGACATTTTGACGCCCATTTTCAACCATACCCGCCCACGAGAGTGCCTGCATTCGTCTACTGCCAGAACAAAGAACGGCGCCATGCGCAAAGACAAGGCGCCGCTCTTCCTCGGGAGTGTTACTTGGCTTCGGCGATGACCGCCTGAGCATCCTCGAGCGAGTACTCGACATTGGCCACACCGCCCTGCGGCGTGGTCTCGAGCGCCTCTTCAAGTCCGTCCTGATTGATCTCCAGGAATGGCACCACGAGGTCCTTCGGCACGTCCTTGCCGTCCAGAACCTGCTGGGCGACCCAGAATGCCAGGGTCGAAACGCCAGGGGCGATCGAAACCGACATGGTTTCGTATCCGCTCGCGTCCTTGCGCTCCTTCCACCAGGCCAGTTCGTCCTGGCGGTTGCCCATCACGATGATCGGCATGTCGCGGCCCGCGGCGGCAATGGCCTGAGCGGCGCCGTAGCCGTCACCACCCTGGGTGACCACACCGACGATCTCGGGCAGGCTCGGAAGCACGCCGGCAACAGCACGCTGCGCAACGTCCTGGGCCCAGTCGCCATGAACCGAACCGACGATTTCGAACTGCGAATATTCGTCGACACCCTTGTGGATACCGGCGGAAATCTCGTCATCGACGAAAACGCCGGCAAGTCCGCGGATCTCGAGCAGGTTGCCCCCATCCGGAAGACGACCGGAGAGATATTCCACCTGAACGCGACCCATCTCCTGGAAGTCGACGGCGATGCGCCATGCGCAAGGCTCGGTGACGATGCCGTCAAAGGAGACGACGACCACGCCCGCGTCGCATGCCTCACGGACAGCACCGTTGAGAGCCGTCGGCGATGCGGCATTGATGACGATCGCATCATAGCCCTGAAGGATCAGGTTCTGGATCTGTGCGGCCTGCTCGGTCGCCTGGTTTTCCGCGGTCGTGAAAGCATCCGCAGCGGCGACGACGCCGTCCTCGACGGCCTTGCTTGTCACCGTCTCCCAACTGGTGAGCATGGCCTGACGCCAGGAATTGCCTGCATAATTGTTGGAAAGCGCGATGCGCTTGTCGGATGTGTCGGCGTTTGCCGCCATCGGCATGGCAACAGCAACCACTGCAGCCGATGCCATGAGCATCTTGAAAATGTTCATGTTCCTCTCCCTTTGTGGCCGCCACCTCCTGGCGGCCAGAGACCTTTCACACCTTGTCGGTGCAAGATCGATGATGACATTATCGCCCCGCCAAATTCCCAGATAGGTTTGTCGGTGCAGCCCGATTGCGGGAATACGCCAACACGATGCGGGATCGCGCAACCGGCGAGCGGATCTTCGTTCGCAAAGGCATTTGATCGGGTTTATGCTCGGTTTCGGGAGGATGGAAACCATGCGAAGACGGATTCGTCCGGCAGAGCTGCTCAAGCATTATGCCGGCATTTCGCGACTGCTTGCGGGGCAACTGGATTTCGCATCGGCGATCAAGGCCGTGGCCGCCGAAATAGGCCAGTTTCTTCCTCACGACCATATCGACGCCTGCATCGTGATGATCGACGGCAAATACCACACGGCCTACGAGACCGGGCTCGACACCGCCTGGGGCCGGCTCGACGCGGCGCCGATCGAGCAAAGCCCGATACGCAGCCTTTTGTGGGGCGAAACCCCCTACATCCTCACCGACGATGCAAGCAAGGATGAACGGTTCCATTTCGAGGGCGCCTTCGACAATCCGATATTCGAGCAAATTCTCTGCAGCCGTCTGCACGTTCCGATGACGGTGCAGGGCGAGATCATTGGCGCGCTGAGCTGCTCATCCCACCAACCCGGTCTCTACACCCTGGAAGACGTGACCAATGCCCAGGCAATCGCCGATTTGCTGGCGCCCTATTTCTTTTCGCTTCGCGCCGCACAACTCGCCCAGCGCTCGGCGATCGTGGAGGCCGAGGTTCGGGCCCGCGAGGAAGGGCTCCGGCAGGGCGCCCTCAACCTCACCGAGGCTCTCGAGAGGGAACGGCAACGGATCGGCATGGATCTGCACGACCAGACGCTTGCGGACCTGACCCGGCTTACGCGCCAGGTCGAGCACCTTGCCGAGAAACCGGTGATTGAGGGCCAGAGCCTCGAACCGGTCTCGCGCAGCCTGCAACGCTGCATGCAGGAACTGCGCAGGATCATCGAACACGCCACGCCGTCGGTGCTTCAGCTTTTCGGTTTTGCCTCAGCGGTCGAAACCCATATCGAGCGCGCCGTGATCGATTCGGGTTCAAAGATCACCTCAAGTCTTGTCGACGAGACACAAGGGGCAGTCGATGCACTTGAACCCACGGTAAGAATCGCTCTGTTCAGGATCGTGCAGGAAGCGATCAACAACGCGGTGCTGCACTCCCACTGCACCCTCGTTTCAGTGAAGCTTCGCGCACATGAGGATACAATCGTGGCAAGGGTTGACGATGACGGCCGTGGCCTCGACAGAAGCGGGCTGCGAAGCAGCGGTGGGCTGGACAATATGGAAACGCGGGCACGGCTGATCGGCGCGGAACTCGAGGTCTGCACCCGGCGCGAGGGGACGGGGACATCGGTCATCGTCAGTGTGCCCCGCCCGGCCGGCGAAACCAACACAGGCATCCGGGAGGCTGCGCAATGAAGACACTGATCGTTGAGGACGACCCGCTGCACCGGGCCTATCTGCGTGACGCCATCGCCGGGTCATTGCCGGAATGCCAGGAAATCATCGAGGCTTCGGACGGACTTGCTGGCGAGCAGATGGCGCGCGAGCACAATGCGCTGCACATCGTCATGGACCTGCAGATGAGCACGCGCACCGGCATCGAGGCCGCGCGCAGCATCTGGCGGGAGCGGCCGGAGACCTGCATCCTGTTCTGGTCGAATTACGCCGACGAGGCCTATGTTCGCGGCGTCTCGCGCATCGTGCCGGAAGGCGCGGCCTACGGCTATGTTCTCAAGACAGCCTCCGACCAGCGTCTCAAACTGGCGCTGAGAGGCATTTTCGTCGAAGGCCAATGCGTGATCGACCGCGAGGTCAGGGGTGTCCAGCAAAAAAGCTTCGGTCACCGGGCAGGATTTACCGAATCGGAATACGAAGTGCTCATCGACATCGCGCTCGGACTGACTGACCGGGCCATTGCAAAACGGCGTTCACTTTCGCTGCGCAGCGTCCAGAACCGGCTGCAGCAACTCTATGACAAGCTCGACATCTACAAGGCCGACGAGAACGGCGATGACAGTTCGACATTCAATCTCAGGACCAGGGCAATCTCCGTCGCGCTTCTGAAGAAGCTGTTGAACGTCAGCTCGCTGGAGCAGGCGGAAATCGAACTTGCCGAGTGGCAATCCACCGTGCGAACCCGGCCTGATCAGCGCCAGTAATCCAAAACCTGCTGACCATAGCGCATCAGGCTAGGACTGTTTCGCCGCCGCCCGCGGTTGATCCCCGATCGCCGCCATTGCGATCATCTGGCGGCGCCCATCGCGATATCGCGCGAATTGGGTATCGGCGATCACTCCGATCAAGATGACGCTGCCCATCACGGCAAAGTTCAGCGACGAGGGAATTCCCAAAAGATTGACCAGGTTCTGAAGCATCTGCAGAAGCACGACACCGAGCACCACGCCAATGATCGAGCCCTCGCCGCCACGCAGAGAGAAGCCACCGAGAACCGCGGCCGCGATCGCATAGAGCTCGTAGAAATTGCCATGCGAAGAGGGCTGGACGGAGCGTGTGTACATGGCGAAGAACACCGCCGAGATTCCGGTCAGGAAGGCACACAGGATATAGGCCTGGATGATGACCCGGTCGGTATTGATGCCGGAGTACCGCGCTGCCTCCACATTCTTGCCGACCGCGTAAAGGTGCCGGCCGAAGACGGTGCGGTGGAGCAGAAACCACGCGGCAACGGCAACGATGCCAAACGCCATCACCGAATGGGGGATACCCGCGGTTCTTCCCGAGACGAGGAATTCGAGCATCGGAAAGTCCGAGCCGAAGCTGAAACCGGCTGTGCCGTCCTTGGTGTAGAAGCGCGCCACCCCGCGATAAATCAGCAGACCGCACAGCGTGACCACAAAAGGCTGAAGCTTGAGCCGCGTGATCAGCCATCCATGCGTGAGGCCGATGACCAGCGAAAGCGCCAGCACGATGACGAGTGCGATTGGCCAGGGCACGCCGAAGCTCGCAATCAGGTCAACAAAGATCACCCCGATCAAGGCGATGACCGAGCCCACCGACAACTCGATGCCGGCCGTCACGATGACAAAGGCCTCGGCGATGGAGAACAGGCCGAAAAGCCCGATCAGGTTTGCCGTGTTGGCGAGATTGATCGGAGACAGGAACCGCGGGTTGACCATGGCCACGATTGCGCCGACCGCGACGACCAGGGTGGCAAGGCCGATGTCCTTCTTGTGCATGATACGATCTTCCTTTTCCTGCCTGTCTTCACTCGACCGCGAGCTGGAGAATGTTTTCCTCGGTCAATGCTCCGCGGTGGAGAATTCCTGTGACCCTGCCGCGGCTCATTACCGCGACGCGATCGGAAATGCCGATCACCTCTTCCATATCAGAGGAGATCACCAGGAGCGCCACACCCTTGGCAGCGAGTTCCTGCATGAGATGATAGACCTCTGCCTTGGCGCCGACGTCGATCCCGCGGGTGGGCTCATCAAGGATGATCACCTTCGGGTTCATCGCCAGCCATTTGGCGAGCACGACCTTTTGCTGATTGCCGCCTGACAACTCCGCGACCGCCCGGTCGAGCGACGATGCCTTGATCTTCAGACGAGCGCGAGACTTCTCCGCCAATGCGGAGCCTGCCGGAGCATCGACAAAGCCGCGCTTTGACAGCAATGAATGGCTCGGGATCACGATGTTCTCGGTGATCGCGAAATCGAGAAAAAGTCCCTCGACCTTCCGGTCCTCCGGCACCAGGCAGATTCCGGCACGAATCGCCTCAGGCACAGAACTGCCTTCGAGCCTCTTGTCATCGATCTCGATGGCGCCGCCGGTGATGGGATCGATGCCGAAAATCACACGGGCCAACTCTGTGCGACCGGCACCCACCAGGCCGGCCAGACAGCAGATCTCGCCGCCGCGAACTTCCAAATCCACCGTCTGATCAGGATAGGCCTGCGTTTTGACCCCTTTGAGTGCGAGCAATACCTTGCCGGGGGCGTGGTCACCCCTCTCGTAGAACTGGCTGACATCACGGCCGATCATCAAACGCACCATGGCATCCTTGCCGATCTGGTCGCGATCGAGCTCACCTGCGTTGCAGCCATCGCGAAGTGCCACGACGCGATCGGCCACAGCCTCAATTTCAGCCAGACGGTGAGTGATGAGGAGAACCGCGACGCCCTGGTCCCGCAGCCTGCCGATCACCTCCAGCAGCCGCCGGGTCTCGGAAATTGTCAGGCTGGAGGTCGGCTCATCCAGGATGAGCAGACGCAGATCTATCGACAGGGCTCTTGCGATTTCGAGGAGTTGCTGGTCGGCCAGCGACAGATCGGCAACAGAACTCGAAGGTCCGAACCGTGTGTCGAGCAACTCGAGAATCGGTGCGACCTTTTCTTCCATCGCTTTCCGGTCCAGAAAGCCGAATGGTCCCTTGCGCATCTCGCGCCCCAGCAATACGTTTGCGGTCACGTCGAGATTTGCAAAGGGATTGAGTTCCTGATGAACGAGGGCAATGCCGCGCCTGTTCACGCGGGCGGGCGTCAGATCGCGCACATCCTCGCCATCGATGACGATGCGGCCCTCGTCCGGCGCGACGGCGCCAGTGAGGACCTTCATCAACGTCGACTTTCCGGCGCCATTCTCACCGATCAGCCCGACAACCTCACCACCGCGAATGCTCAACGAAACACTGTTGAGCGCAACCGCTCCCGGATAGACCTTGGTGATGCCGCTCAGCTCAAGCGAGATCGGCTTTTTTTGATGCACAGCCATGAAATGGTCCGGAACCAGCGATGAAAAACGATGGCTGCACGGGCAGTTTGCGGAAGCCCGTGCAGCCGGCAACAGGGAACGGGAGGAACCCTGCTTAGCCTCCGATGCGAGCTTTCAGCTCTGCCTCGAATGCATCGACATTGTCCTTGTCGATCTTCTTGGTGGGCACGATGATCAGGCCATCATCGGGGATGCCGGACTTGTCACCCTCAAGATAGGCGGCCATCAATTTCATGCCCTGGTAACCCCACTGATAGGGATCCTGCACCACGGTTCCCGCGAAGCTTCCCTCGCGCACCGCGCCCAGCGTGATCGGGTCCTCGTCGAAGGCAATGACCGTGACCTCCCCGAGCTTGCCTGCGGCCTGCAGGGCCTCATAGATCTTCGGCGGATTGTAGGAGTAGAAGCCGACCATGCAGTCGATGTCCGGGTTTGCGGCCAGGACGTCATCGACGTTGGAACGGGCGCGGGCAAAATCGACATCGTCGCCGCGCACATCAACCAGTTCGATCCCCGATCCTTCGACGGCTTCACGGAAACCCGCGATCCGTTCGATGGCGTTGTCCGCTCCGAGGAAGCCGACAAAACCCATGCATTTTCCGCCGTCCGGCATGGCCTCTACAGCGATTTCGCCCGCCTGGACGCCTGCCGCGGTATTGGATGAACCGAGGTAGGCAATGCGGTCACTGTCGGGCGCATCACTGTCGGTGGTGAAGAGCGGAACCTGGGCGGCAATCCGGTTGAAGGCATCGATCGAGTTCTTCGGGTCGGCCGACGAGATCATGATCGCATCGGTGCCGGCGGCAACCAGGTCATCCATCAGCGCATTCTGAAGTGCTGCGGTTCCCTGTGCGGGATAGCGAAACTGGGTTTCGTATCCGGGCAGTTCCTTCTGGGCGGCATTCACACCGGCCTCGGCAAGCTTCCAGAAATCGGAAGCCGCATTGACCACGAATGCCAGCGCCGGTTTTTCATCCGCGATTGCAGTCGTTGCGGCCAGCGCAAGACCCATCGCGATTGTGATTGACTTGAATTTGGACATTTTTCTTCCTCCCTGTGGCCCGATTCCTCCGAGGCCACGGTTGTTCGCATGCCATTGGTTGCATGCTGTTGATGGTTACAGTGATCGTTTGCCTGGTCCGGCGAAACGGCGGGGCGGCCATTGAAAGCCACCCCACCGTGCTTGGGAGATCAGTTGTCCGCGCAGAAGCCCGGATCTTCCTGATTGCACACATCAAGTCCGGTGAAGAGCGGGTCCTCGACGCTCTCTCCGTTGATGAGCTGGATCATCACGTCAGGAGCCCGATAGCCCATCTCGAACGGACGCTGGCCGACCTGGGCATGGCTGCGGCCTTCCCGGAACGCCTTGGTCTGGGGCGGCAGCGTGTCGCCGGCGATGATGATCAGCTCCTTGCTCTTGAGCTTGTCCATCACCTGGTCGGTCACCTGCGCATAGGCCTGCGGGGCGAACTGTGCCCAACCGCCGATCAGGATGAAGGCATCGAGATCGGAATTGGCGGTGAAGACGTCCGACATCTGCTGATTGGCGAGGTCGGCCTGGTCGTTGGTGTAGACCGGGCAACCTTCCACCTCTGTCCAACCGGCCTGACCGGTGAGACGGTCGACGTTTTCTTCACCGGCAATCGTGTCCCGGAAACCCTGGGCGCGGGCATTGATGTTGTCCGCAGCGACGTTGCCGAGCTGGAGACACACCGAACCACCATCGGGCTTGAGCATGCTTGCCTGCTCGGCCATCTTCACGCCCATCAGGTAATTGTCAGTGCCCAGATAGGTGACGCGCAGATCACGGTCCTGTTCCAGGAAATCCGCATCCACGGTCATCACCGGAACCGAAGGCTCGATCGAGCGGATACGGTTCGCCATGGCGGGGGCATTGGACGGCGAAATGGCGATTGCCGCCACGCCGCGTGTCAGCAGGTCGTCAACAATCTGGACTTCGCCGGCTTCGTCGGCGGACGATGCCGGACCGGTGTAAAGGCATTCGTATTCGCTGTCCGCATTCTCGGACATCCACTTCTTGCAGCCCAGATTGATCTGCTCGAAGAAGGGGTTGTCGAGACCCTTGACGACAATCGCCAGGGTTTTCTTGTCCTGAGCGGCGGCAGACCCTGCCGCAAGAACCGCCACGGACATGGCGGTCATTGCCAAAAACTTCATGTTCATCTGTCTCTCCTCCTCAAAAACCGGTCAGGCCTCCTGCCTCAACCGGGATACCAAACCACCCGCGGGTCATCTTCCTCCCGGCGATACTCCCACGCGCGATCGATCAGTTCGGCCAGACCCACACGGGGCGACCAGCCCAGCACGTGCCGGGCCTTGGAATTGTCGAGCCAATTGCTGTAAAATCGGGTGCTGATCTCAATCGGCTCGAGGCTCTCCCGCTCCTTGAGATGCCGCCCCACCATGCCGTAATCGACCGGCTCGTTCATCGCGATGTTGAACAGTTCGCCGTGGGCCCGCGGATTGTCGATGGTCGCCAGAATGGCCGAAACGAGATCGTCCACATGGACGAAATTGCGCTTGAGCGTCTTGCCATCAACGTCGCGCAGGACGGGGACGTGGTTTCCGTTCCTGAGCCGTTGCAGGGAAATCTCATCGAGAACCTCCTCCCATGGAGGGCCCCCGAATTGATCCTCGCCGAAATCGAGCGCGAAGCGGAAGTCATCCTTTTCCATGATCCACGGGGCACGCAGGGCCGACCAGTTCATTCCGTACTGGTGGCCGTACTGCTCAAGCATGGTCTCTTCCAGCACCTTGGTGAGCGCATAGCAGCCCGGATAGGCCTTGTGCGGCGTCGCCTCGGTAACAGGCCCTTCGAAGGGCTGGAAAATATGGCCGACAACGCAATCGCCGCTCAGCAGTACGAATTGCTCGGCCGTGTCAGACCGCCGGAATTCCTCAAGCAGCAGAAACATGCCCTTGAGCGCGACGTCGAAGACAAGGTCCGGGGATTCCTTCACCGCTGCCAGATGCAGCACATGCGTCACCCCATCCATCGCCCTTGAAACGGTATCGGCATCCGAAAGCGTGCCCTTTATCACCGAAACTCGGTCTTGCCGCGGAATCAGGCGGTTGTGGCACAGGGCGACGACTTCCCAGTCAGCGAACCGGGAATCGTCCAGGAATTGAGGCAGGAAACTTGCCCCCACCTTGCCTGCCGCGCCGGTCACCAAAAGCCGCATTCACCCCTCCACTCAACTCAATTTATGTCTTCACCATATTTACTAATAATATTAAGTCAAGCTATTAGTCATATCGTGCTACACTGCACCGGACGGTATGCGGCAGGGGAGGAGCCCGGGCTGCGACTGGAGGGAAAAGCCGGCGAGGAGGAACGATGCCGAGACTTTCGATTACGGGAATATCCAAGAATTTCGGGGCTATTCAGGCGCTGTCCAACGTGTCCCTCTCAATCGAGCCGGGCGAGGTTCTGGGCCTGATGGGGGACAACGGCGCCGGCAAGTCCACGCTGGTCAAGATCATTGCCGGGAACTTCCAGCCATCCACGGGAGAGATTGCCATCGACGACAACAAGGTCGTTTTCAACAAGCCGCTCGACGCCCAGCGCGAAGGAATCGAGATGGTCTACCAGGACCTGGCGCTCAGCGACAATTTGAGTGCAGCCTCAAACGTGTTCCTCGGCCGCGAGCCTCTGAAGCGTTTCGGGCCGTTCGCCTATATCGACTACAGCAGCATGAACCGCGTATCGGCAGAACTGTTCAAGCAGCTCAAGTCGGAGACAAGGCCCCGCGACAAGGTGCGCAAGATGTCCGGCGGACAGCGCCAGGCGGTGGCGATCGCACGAACGCTGCTTTCCGAGCCCAAGATTGTGATGATGGATGAACCGACCGCCGCAATCTCGGTGCGCCAGGTTGCCGAGGTCCTCGACCTCATCCGGCGGCTCAGCGACCGCGGCATCAGCGTCATTCTCATCAGCCACCGGATGCCTGACGTATTCAGCGTTGCGAACAGAATTGCGGTTCTCCGCAGGGGACAACTCGTTTGCAGCAAGCGGGCGGACCAGTCCTCGCCCGAGGAAGTGACCGGACTGATTACCGGCGCCATCGAGACAGCCTGAGGGGAAACGGACATGACCACACTCGACGACATCATCGGCAGGTCTCAGGATGACAGCCTGTTCGCACGCATTCGCAGCCATCAGGTGTTCTGGGTCTTCACGGCCGCAGTGCTCGCCTGCCTCGCACTCACACTTCTCACAGATACCTTTGCCACGGATCGCAACCTGTTCAACGTGGCGCGGAACTTTGCCTTCGTGGCAATCATCGCAATCGGCATGACTGCCGTCATCGCATCGGGCGGGATCGACCTTTCGGTTGGATCATCCGTCGTGCTCAGCGCGATGGTGATCAGTGTCGCGATGTCCGGCGGCTACCCGTTCTGGTTTTCCGCCATCCTGGCGCTGGGCGCGGCTCTCTCGGTCGGGCTGGTGAACGGTATTCTTGTCGCCTATGCCGGCATGCCCGCCTTCGTCGTCACACTGGGGACCTTGTCCGCAGCGCGCTCGCTGGCGATGGTTCTGTCTGATAACAAGATGATCTGGGAGTTCGGACCTGACCACGACGTCTTGCTGTGGATCGGAGGCGGTTCGACCTTCGGTCTTCCGCACCCGCTTTTCGTCGTGATCGCACTCACCATCGTCATGTCGCTGGTGTTCAAGTGGACCCGCTGGGGCCAGCACCTGTTTGCCATAGGCGGGAATGAGAACGCAGCGGTGCTCACCGGCATTCCGGTCAAACGGCTGAAGGTGAGCATCTACATGTTCTCCGCTTTCACGGCGGGCCTTGCGGGCATTCTCATGGCCGGCTGGCTCGGCAGCGTGACGACCAATCTAGGCCAGGCGATGGAGCTTACGGTGATCGCGGCGGCGGTGATCGGCGGCGCAAATCTGGCCGGCGGCGAAGGCACCGCGCTTGGCGCCATTGTTGGCGCGCTGTTGATAGAGGTCATCCGCAACTCTCTCATCCTGCTTGGGATCTCGACTTTCTGGCAGGGAATGTTCATAGGTACATTCATTATCGTTGCCGTGGCATTCGATCGATTCCGCAATTTCCGCAAATAGCTTGACGTGAAGATGGGGTCGCCTCGGCAATCATCATGGAGAATGGCTTGAAACCAACAATGATGGATGTCGCGGCCCGCGCCGGTGTCTCGCAAGCCACGGTGTCGCTGATACTCAATGGAAGTTCGGGCGCCCGGTTCAGCGAAGCAACGCGGAAAAAGGTGCTGGATGCGGTCAGCGAACTTGGCTACCGGCTTCCCAACCGGTCGATCGCCACCGACCCTTCGGAAAGCCGGGTGATCGCATTCGTCACCGACGAGTTGACCACCGATCCCTGGATGGCGCTGGCGTTCGAGGGAGCTCGGGAGAAGGCGCTCGAACTCGGAATCATCGTCACGCTCGGCATTTTTCGGGCAGGCGAGGACCCGAACGAGGATGTCTTCACGCTGTGCCAACGGCAACCGCTGCTCGGCTACATCTTCGGAACCATCCTGACACGGAAGATCGAGCCTCCTGCAGCCCTGTTCAAGATGCCGTCCGTGCTCGTCAATTGCTACGATCAGGCCAGACGCCTGCCCTCGATTCTTCCGGGAGACGTCGCTGCGGGCAGGGCCGCGACCGAACGGTTGATCCAGGCGGGCCGAAGCAGGATCGGACTGATCAACGGTCAGGAGGGGCTCGACAATCCGCGCGACCGTCTGCGCGGCTACAAGCAGGCCCTGGCCAGCAATGACCTGGCCTTCGATGCCGGCCTGGTCCGGTCGGGAAACTGGGAGCCCTCGTCCGGTTATTCCGAGACCCATGCGCTGATGGATTTGCCCGAACCGCCGGACGGAATCTTCTGCGCCAATGACCTGATGGCGCTCGGCTGCATTGAAGCCTTGAAGGAGCGCGGGGTTTCCATTCCCGAAGACGTTTCGGTGATCGGCTTCGACAACCGTGACATCGCACAATTCACACGCCCGCCACTGACAACGCTGCATCTACCCCTGCTGCAGATGGGCTCCATGGCCGTCGAGATGATCAATGACATCGCGGGCGGCCTGAAGAGCAACCACGATCAGCTCAAGGTGGAGTGCCAACTGATCGAGCGGGAATCCGTGTAGACCCGGACTCGCAAGCCCACGATCAGCGCGTAAAGGCGAGCGGAACGGAGAAACTCCATTTTGATCGCCCGGCGGCATCGGGAATCGGCCGGAAGGGCGCCGCACGCTGGACAGCTTCCCCGGCGGCCCGATCAAGCAGCGCAGAGCCGGAACTGCGCGCGATCCGGACACCGCCAACCGATCCGTTCCTGGAGACGGTGAACGAAACCACCACGGTTCCCTTGATCCCCTCCCGGCGCGCTTCCCGCGGATAGCGCAGCGCCCTGCGCAACTGCGAGGCAACCTTCCCCGGATAGTTGGATACCGCTGCGTTTCCCGCGCGATCTGGTTTGCGCTGCTCCTGCGCGCCACTCGCCGACCTGCTGCTGTCAGCCTTCTGCGTTCCGCCATTGCCGGGGCCGACTTTCCGCTTCTGTCTTGGTTCAGCCGGCTTCGGCTTTTTTGCGGCCGTCTGGCGGGGTTCGGGCTTCGGGTCGATCCGGGGACGCGGCGCGGGCACAGGGATATCGCGAAGCGCGGCCAACTCCTGCTCGACCCTTTCAACCGGGGTGGCCTCGACGGCTTCGATCCGATCCGATTCCACAGGCTCGATTGCCGGAACCTCGGCAGCTTCAACCGGCGTGACGGAGTGTGTCGGTTCCGGTACCGGAGAAGACTCGGTCGAGGCCGCGACTTCGAGCGCCTCTGCTGGTGGGAGCGCATCGACCGTACCGGTCCGCTCCGCCGCCAGCTCACTGTGCGTTTCGGAGGGCGGCACGACCTTGGCGGCAACGGTGCTGGTTGTCGCGGTGTCGACTTCCACGGCGTCCGCAGTCTCGATCTGATCTGTTTCGCCAGTCTCAACGGGTTTCATCGGGGCGACTTCGTCGGATTCTCCACCGGCGCTGACGGCGTCGACAAAGGCGTTGCCGACAATCATCATATCGACCGCGCTCCCGCCGGCAATCTGCATCTCCGGTTCGCCAGGAGCGAACCAGCCCGCCATGGCGACGTGGAAGCTCACGGAGACCGCAACGGCTGCAACGATGTGGCCGCGTTTGAACCCCATCAGTCCGCCCTCTCGGCCACCAGGACGATCTCGGCTACTCCGCCGGTCCTGAGGCGTGCGACGAGATCGACGAGATCAGCGGCCAGCAGATCCTCGTCGGCGGCGATACGGAAGGCCCGCCCTGCCCCCTCACCAAACTCCTGTGACCACTCCGGAAGAGTGCGCGCGACATCAACCGGCTCGCCCCGCCACGTGGTCCTCCCGCCGGATCCGACAAAAAGCATGTCGGGTGGCGCCGCGGCGGTCGTCCGCTCGGTTGCAATGAAGCGCACCTCAGGATCGCCGGGAGGTGCAAGACTTCCTGCAACTAGGAAAAAGATCAGCATGAGAAACACCACATTGATCAGCGCGATGGTGCTTTCCTGCTTCTTTCCAGCCGGCGGCCGTGGAAACCGGATCATTGGCCGCCCCCTGCCACCGATATCTCGATGTCCGCGCCCGACGCCGCGTCGAGCACGTCGACCAGCGCCTGCGACGTGGCATCCGCACCCACGGTGATCAACGCACGCCTGGCTCCCAGAAGTTTCAGGTCTTCAAGGCGGCCCCGAATTCCGTCAACCGTGATGTCTGCGCCATTCAGACGGACGCTTGCAGCCGTGACGGAAATCAGCACGTCCGGCCGTTCACCGCGGCCCGTTCCAGCCACGCCGCCCTGCACCGGCACTTCCGCGAAGCGCGAGAAGGTTGAGGACAGCATGAAGAACAGCAGGAGCAGAAAGATAATGTCGATGAGCGGCGTCAGCGCCAGGCGCCGACGCTCGAATCGGGGAGCTTCAATGTGCAATTGCCGCTTCCCCCCTGCGGAATCCCACATCCGAGGCCGACGCCGCGGGCACGATTGACGGAAGACCGAGTATGTCGGTTGTGAGTGTCTGAACCAGGACCCGCTCTGCCTCGATGCGGGTCTCGAGCCAGGTCAGGACCATGGAAACCGGCATGGCCACCGCGAGACCGGCGGCCGTCGTCAGAAGCGCTACCCAGATTCCGCCCGCGAGGATGGACGGATCGACGGAGTTGCCGGCTGCCTGCAATTGCTGGAAGGCGTTGATCATGCCCAGAACCGTTCCGAACAGGCCAAGAAGCGGGGCGACCTGCGCGATGGCATCGAGCAGGCGGAAGCCGGATTGCAACTCGTGAAACCGGGTCATGGCGAGGGCGGCGATCCGGTCTTCGATATCGGCCTTGGCGGCATTCCGGTCACCTGCGAGCCGGATTGCCTCGGCAACAGCCTGTGCGGACACCGCGCGGCTTTTCCGTGCCGCTTCAAACGCTTCGCGGGGACGTCCACCCAGCCAGAACGAGGCTGCCTTGCGGGCAGCTCCGCCATTGCCGACCTGCCGGTTTGCAAACTGCCCGAGCTTGAGCAGGATCACCGCAAGCGCGATGGCGGACACAGCCATCAGGATGGCGACCACCGGGCCACCGAGGGTTATGAAGTCGAGAAACTGTTCGATCGATGCGGAGAAAAAGGTCATGGCCATCGTGCTTTCAGGCGCCGAAATCGGTTTCGGTGCGGTTGGTGGTTGTCAACGCTGCGGAGCATTCCGGGGCCTCAATGTCCGGCCCGCTGCACCGCGCGGCACTGTTGACCAAAATGCGCGAAACGCTGCCGCAGCCCGTGTCGGGCAGTTCGAAACGCTTGACCACAGTCTTGCCAGTCGGGAGCGCCCCGAAATCGAAAACCGTCATCAGCCTGACGAGCCCGTTTCCATCGAAGATCACCATCTCGAAGCCCGAGCCCGACAGATCGGAGCCGAGTTCGTTGCTGACGACAAAGGTTAGCCGGCAGGCTTCGCCGTTCTGCTCGAGACGATTGAGTTCAAGGCCGATCCGGCCGGTTTGCGGGTCCTGAGCGACTGCCCCCTGTCCGGACGAGAGGACACCCACAACCATTCCGAGGGCCAGACCGGCCGATTTTGCTTTGCTTGGCATGACATCTCCGATGTATCTGGCCGGCGGCGATCAAGGACGCCGCCGGCTTTCGAGTTGGCAGTCAGTTAGAACTTCTTGGTCAGCGAGACCTTGAAGTGCCGGCCGGGTTCGCTGAAGAAAGCGACCGGCTGGAGCGCGTTGCTGTTGGAAGGCGCCGTGCGCGCGTCGTAATCATTCAGCGCGACCGCGTTGTAATAGGTCTCATCAAAGAGATTGTAGACGCCGGCCTGAAGACGAAGCCCTTCGATCCGGGTCGGCTCCCACCAGGCGGTCAGGTCGGTGATGAAATAATCCGGCGCATCGAACGTGTTCGGATTGTTGTCGTTCTTCATGCCGGCGCTGTAGATGTTGGTGACGTCGACACCCCAGTTTTCGCCTTCATATCCCGCTCCTGCTACAAGCTTGAACGGAGCGATGGTGCGGATGTGTTCGCCGGTGTCCTGGTCGGATCCGTTGGTGTAGGCAAAGCCGCCGTGCAGGTTGAAGCCGTTGTCGAAGCGCTTCTCCGCACTCAGTTCCACGCCATACACATGCACCCGCGCCCGATTGTAGGACTGCTGCAGGAAGGCCGGGAACGTTGCAGGGTTCAGCCCCAGCGCCGCGATCTGGGCGGGGGTGAGATTCCGGTCATCGATGAAGTTGCGGTAGATGTTGTAAAAGCCGGTGATCTTTCCGCTGAGGCTGCCGTCGTCATAGGTGGCCCCCACTTCGAAGCCATGCCCGGTCTCCGGCTCAAGCGCCGGATTGCCGATCACGGCATAGCCCGATCCCGGATTGGCGAAGTTGAGATAGAGCTCGTCAACCGTGGGCGCACGGAAGGCCATCGACCATTGGGCAAACAGTTCGGTTGTCGCGTTCAGCTCATACTCGGCGAGCAGCTTCGGCGAGAACTGGTAATCGCTCTTGCCGACCGGGACACCGAAGATTCCGTATCCGGCGTTGCCGGCATAGGTGGCCGAATCCTCAGGCGCGTAGTCGAACCAGTCGAAGCGGATGCCCGGCGTGATCGAAAGGCGGCTGTCGCCCACGCGGATCTCATCCTGGATGTAGAAACCGATCTGGTTGGTTTTCACATTGGGGATATCAGCCTGATCCGAATGCAGGAAGTTGCAGTAGCTGGTTGTCAGGATGCCGAGCGTACAGGCATCGACACCGCCTGCGAACTGCTTGACCTTGCCTGTCGAGGCATCGAGACCCATGGAAACTTCGTGATCGAATTGGCCGGTCTCGAAACCGGCGAGCAATGAGCCTGTGAACCCGAAACGCGCATCCTCGATTTCGTTGCTGCGCTGCCAAGGGCTTTCGGGAATCACCACGCCGCCGAGGAACGGGCTGAGACTACCAACATTCAGGCGCGTACCGGAATTGCCGGCGGTCTTTGACAGACGCTGCCAGTAGGCAGTTGCCCTGGCGCCCCTGATCAGCCGGCCGGAATCGCCCGGATCGTAGACGTAATCGAGCGAGACGCGTTCGCGACGTGTGTCGTCGTGACCGACCAGTCCACGATAGGCCCGCGAGGAGCCGCTGGTTGCGCCCTGCTTGGTCAGAAGCTGGGTCTCGCGCTGATTGTCGAAGCGTTCGGCGGTGAACCCGATGGCGTGTCCGCCTTCGATCTGCTGACGCAGCTTGAAGAGCAAGTTGTTCTGATCATAGTCGGCGGGGTTTGCATCCGTCCGGGTCGGGCCCAGTGTGGCGACATTGCCCTGATTGATGGTTTCGTTGCCGCGCTTGTAGCCGCCCTGGAACAACATCGATGTGGCGCCGGCCCGCATTGCTGCGGCAGCCGAGCCCGAGATCGATCCGTCGGACCCGTCATAGGTTGTCTTGGTCAGCGCGCCCCAGTTGCGCCCGTCCTCGATCAGGTCTTCCGGTTCCAGCGTCTGCAGCACAAGGCCGCCCGCCAGAGCGCCTGAACCTGCCCGGCTCGAGTCGGCGCCGCGCATGACATCGAGAGCGGACAGCGACGAGAAATCGAAGCTGTCGACGCCGCCATTGGCGTTGGTGTCGCCTGTCGGTCCGCCCGAACGCGCGGAATCCTCGAGATAGGGAATCGGAATGCCGTCAATCGTGGTGCTGACGCGCGGGCCGCCAAGACCGCGAATGAAGAGACCGCCGCGCGCCTTGTCAAAGATGACGCCGGGTTCTTCCGAACGGCCAAGATCCGCAATGCTATCGATATCGTTCTTCCGGATCTCTTCGCCCGAAACCCCGGACGCCAAAGGCGTGTCGGCTGCACCTTTTCCGAGTTTTTCCCGTGCCGTCTCGCCATCGGTCGCGCCACGAACCACAATCTGTTCCAGCACCGTCGTCTGGCCTGCATCCTGCGCCGCCAGTGGCGCGGCGCCTAGCACCGAGCAAACCGCAACACCACTCATCAGGCGCATCATGCGCACCCCCGCCATAGTCATTTTCGCACTCCTGTTAACTGAAAACTACGGTGCTGGCTGGCGGCAGGCTTGCTGGCATCGGTGGAGCACCAAAAACATGAATTTTTGTCTCCACTATTGCTTCCGATATAAAACATGATAATTGATGTCAACAATTAACGTGACCAATCAGACCCCTCGCCCAGCCAGCCTTTCGCCAGCCCAGCGAGCCGAGGGACAAGCAATCGACATGACGCCAAAGACGCACCCTGCAGACCATGCTTCGCAAACCGGTCCCGCAACGAACCCGGACGCGAACGCCTATGCCCGGCAGGCGGCAAACGGAGAAATCCTCGACAGCCGCAAGCTGTTCGGATCACGCACCGAGATCGGCATTCTTCACGATGGCTCCCTCTACCGGCTGAAGATAACCCGTCAGGGAAAGCTCATTCTCAACAAGTGAAAGGCTGGAGGGGACATGACCCAAGCTCTCGATCATGCGGCAATCATTGCGGCACAAAACGACAATCCGAAGATGCGCGCGCGCGACCTCGCCGCGAAACTTGGAATAAGTGAGGGCGAGCTGGTGGCCGCAAGCTGCGGCACGACGGCGAAGCGTATCGATGTCGATTTCATGCGGATCTTTCCGCCGCTCGAACAGGTCGGCGAAGTCATGGCGCTGACCCGAAACGAAAGCACGGTGCATGAGAAGATCGGCGTCTACGACAAGTTCATAGGCGGCAAGCATGCTGCAATGATGCTGGGCGACAAGATCGACATGCGCATGTTCGCTGCCCGCTGGGCGCAGGGATTTGCGGTCGAAACCCGCGATGGCGACAACGTGAAGCGCAGCCTCCAGTTCTTTGATGCCCATGGACAGGCCGTTCACAAGGTCCATGCGCGCGCAGCAACCGATATCGACCGCTGGAACGCGCTCGTCGCCGACCTCGCCACGGAAGATCAATCCGCCGGCATGGAGGTGACGGAAGCTCCCGCGCCCGCAGTTCGCAACAATGTCGACACCGCTGAATTGCGGGACCGTTGGAACCGAATGACCGATACGCACCAGTTTGTCGGGCTCCTGAAGAAGCTTGACGTCGACCGGCTGCCTGCGATCCGCGCCGTGGGTGAGGACCTTGCCTGGCAGATCGACAATTCGGCAGTGGAAGCCATGTTGCGACTGTCCGCCAAGGAAAAGCTGCCAATCATGTGCTTCGTCGGCAACCACGCCTGCATCCAGATCCATTCGGGCCCGGTCGAAGACATCAGGATGATGGGGCCTTGGCTCAACATCATGGATCCGGATTTTCATCTTCACCTGCGGACCGATCACATCACCGAGCTCTGGGCCGTACGCAAGCCGACCGACAACAACGGGGTTTCCGGCCATGTCACCTCGCTTGAAGCTTATGACGCGGATGGCGGGCTGATCATCCAGTTCTTCGGCAAGCGGATCGAGGGTCAGGACGAACGACCCCTGTGGCGCGAGATCATGGAGAGCCTGCCGCGGGTCGATGGCCGGAGGGCGGCATGAAGGGCCTCCTCTCAAGACTGACCTGCGGAGCCCTTCTTTCCGGCATCTTAATCTCTGCCAACGCCCAGGCCGAAGATGCCGGAGAGGCTCAGCGAATCGTTGCGATCGGTGGATCGGTCACGGAAATCATCTATGCGCTTGGCGAACAGGACCGGTTGATCGCTCGCGATCAGACCAGCACCTATCCGCCGGAGGCGCAAGACCTTCCTGATGTTGGCTATATCCGGCGACTTTCGCCGGAAGGTCTTCTCTCGGCCAATCCCGACCTGGTCATTGCCATGGAGGGCTATGGGCCGCCGGAAGCAAAATCGGTTATTGCCGCAGCCGGCATACCCATTGCCGAGATTCCGGAAGGCTATGACGGGGCGGCGATCCTCGAAAAGATTCGCGCTACCGCGGCCGCGCTGGGTACGCCCGAAAAGGGCAAGGAACTTGCAGCCGAAGTCCAAGCCGATCTCCAGGCAGCTCAAAAGGCCGCCAAGGCGGCGGGAGGCCCGACCCGGATCCTGTTCATCCTTGCGCTTCAGGACGGTCGCATCATGGCGGCCGGTACCGACAGCCACGCCGACGGCATGATCCGGATGGCAGGAGCCGAAAACGCTCTTGCGGGCTTTTCCGGCTACAAGCAGGTGACTGACGAGGCAATCATCACGGCCCAGCCGGATGTCGTCCTGATGATGGATCGCGGCGGTGGCGACCACGACGGCACCGAAGAGGCGTTGTTCGCCCTTCCGGCGATCATGGCGACACCGGCAGGCAAGAACCGCAGGCTGATCCGGATGGACGGTCTTTACCTGCTCGGCTTCGGGCCCCGGACCGCCGACGCCATCCGCGACCTGAATGAACAGCTAGCGGGACTCGATTCGCCAGTCGGGAGCAACTAAGAGTGTTGCAGCGCACGGACAACGCGGAGAGACTGCAGCTGCACACGACTTATGATGGCGACCGCAGCAGGCTGGGCAGAGTGACGGCAGGGCTGCTCGTCCTTGCACTCGTCGCCACGGCTGTTGCCGCGATCGGCTTCGGAGCGGCGGACACGCCGGCCTACAGGGTGTTGATGGCTCGGACCGGATTGCTCGATGGCACAGGACTGCAGGCCACGGACTATCTGATCGTCGAGCAGATCCGCTTTCCCCGGCTGTTTCTCGGAATGCTGATCGGTGCCGGACTCGCGGTCTCGGGCGCACTGATGCAGGGACTGTTCCGCAATCCCCTGGCGGACCCGGGAATCGTCGGCGTTTCAGCCGGTGCGGGCCTGGGCGCCGTGGCGGCGATCGTGCTTGGTGGCGGATCGCTGCCATTCATCGGCATATACTCGCTGCCCTTCGCCGCTTTTTTCGGCGGGCTGGTTTCAACCTGGCTTCTGTATCAGGTCTCAACCCGCAACGGGACGACCTCGGTCGCGACACTTCTTCTGGCCGGTATCGCGCTTGGAGCGCTGGCCGGGGCGATCACCGGCTTTCTCGTCTATATCGCCGACGATGCGCAGTTGCGCGACATCACGTTCTGGGGATTGGGATCGCTGGCCGGCGCGACCTGGACAAAGGTCGCCGCGACCGCGCCGTTCGTGGTGCTTGCGCTGGCCGTTTCCTCATTCCTGGCGCGAGCGCTGAATGCGCTTGCCCTGGGAGAGGCCGCAGCGCATCACATGGGCATTCCGGTTCAGCGCATGAAACTTCTGGCAATCACCGTCGTGGCCGCAGCCACAGGCGCATCTGTTGCAGCTTCCGGGGTGATCGGTTTCGTCGGCATCGTGATCCCGCATCTGCTTCGCCTCACGATCGGTCCTGATCACCGGTACCTTCTTATCTGTTCGGCGCTGCTCGGTGCGTCCTTCTTGACACTGGCGGACGCCGTCAGCCGGACCGTGGTTGCCCCTGCAGAACTCCCGATCGGAATTGTCACCGCGGCGATCGGCGCACCCTTCTTCCTCTGGATTCTACTCGGCCGCCGCGGCATGGCCGACCTTTGATGATGAGCCGACATGCTTGAAGCCAAGAACCTCACCGTCGCCTATGGCAAGCGCACAATCCTTCACGGTCTCGAGTTCTCGGCTCGCCCAGGAGAATTCACCGCGGTGATCGGTCCGAACGGCTCCGGCAAGACAACCCTGCTCAAGGCGCTGACAGGCGAAATCCCGATTTCTGGCGCCGTACGGATCGACGAAGTGCCGCTTGAACATTTCAAGCCGCACGAGCTGGCTCTCAAACGGGCGGTGCTGGCACAGGAAACCCGGTTCGCCTTTCCCTTCACGGTCGCCGAAGTGGTGGGATTGGGAATGGCCGCCGGCTTGCCGCTGCCGAGCGAGTCGCAAAGGCGCGAGCGCATCGCGGAGGCGCTGGAAGCGGTCGATCTTGCCGGTTTTGCCGGTCGTAGCGTCCACGCTCTGTCTGGAGGCGAACGCCAAAGGGCACAGCTTGCCCGCGTGCTCTGCCAGATCTGGGAGCCGGTCGGCGCATCGGGTGCGCGGTGGCTGTTCCTGGACGAACCGGTCTCGAGCCTCGATATCCGTCACCAGCTGGTGATCATGGACCTGGCAGCGGATTACGCCCGGCGCGGCGGCGGTGTCGTCGCCGTCATGCACGATCTCAATCTTACAGCCATGTACGCGGACCGAATCACGCTGATGTCCGGCGGAGATGTGGCAGCATCCGGCCCCCCCGACGCCGTGTTCGGCGACAATACGCTCGCGGAGGTCTTCGGGTGTCCGCTGAAGGTCGGCCAAATTCCCGCCAACCAGCGTTTCGTGCTTCCCCAATCAGCAGCAACGGCCTTTTCCCTGCCCTCGTAAGGCCTCTAAGGGATTTGCCGAAACCGGTTCCATCGCCGAGAATCAGGAGGCCCGCGGTTCGCCGCAACCCGGCTTTCCATCAATTAATCAAAGCAATTGAGGCATTTAACCAATCGGGAACGGTCTTTCCCGGCAGTTCGCCGAGCGAAACCAATAAAACCGCACGGCTTTCTTTCGAACATTCTTTCAGACCATTGAAATCACACCTATGGCAACACTCCACAATTGAAGTGATGTTTCATGTTTATTTTCCCTTGATTTATGTAATTTCAATCTGTCTCTCTGAATAATTTCCGCTTTCCGGAAATCTTTATTCGGTTTGTTTCTCAAAACTCGCACAATAAAGTCAAGTTACGATGACGTAAGTGATAAATACCAACGCCCGCAGCGGACTCACTTTAGAGTCAAGCGGCCGGTTCGGGGCCGGTTTAGCGCGCCGAGTCCTTTGCACCGAAAGTAGTATGGTAAAGTTGTCCGTTCTTTTTCATCCTTAGGGACCGCCACTTTTGGCGTTTGCCGGCTGTAATGAGGATTGGCCGGTGCTCACACTGGGAGGTTTTTTATGAGCAAATTCTCGATTTCACGCCGAGGTTTGATCAAGACCGGCGCAATGGTTGGCGCCGGCTTGGCCATGCCGACTATCTTCACGCGCGGCGCAAGCGCATTCACCAACGAGCCGACTGGCGGAACCGTGACGCTCGGCTTCAACGTGCCGCAGTCCGGCCCCTATGCGGACGAAGGCGCTGACGAACTGCGCGCATTCGAACTGGCCGTCGAGCATCTCAACGGCGGCGGCGACGGCGGCATGATGAACACCTTCTCCTCGAAGGTTCTGGAAGGCAACGGCATCCTCGGCAAGAAGGTCGAGTTCGTCACCGGCGATACACAGACCAAGTCTGACGCTGCCCGCGCGTCGGCCCGTTCGATGATCGAAAAAGACGGCGCCGTCATGATTTCCGGCGGCTCCTCCTCGGGCGTTGCCGTGGCCGTGCAGGCACTTTGCCAGGAAGCCGGCGTCATCTTCATGGCCGGTCTGACCCACTCCAACGACACCACCGGCAAGGACAGGAAGGCCAACGGCTTCCGCCACTTCTTCAACTCCTACATGTCGGGTGCCGCACTGGCTCCGGTGCTGAAGAACGCCTATGGCGCAGACCGCAAGGCCTATCACCTGACCGCCGACTATAACTGGGGCTACACCACCGAGGAAGCCATCCGCGCCTCGACCGAAGCCATGGGTTGGGAAACCGTGGAGGCGGTCAAGACACCGCTTACACAGACAGACTTCTCGTCCTACATCACCCCGGTGCTGCAGTCCGATGCCGACGTGCTGGTTCTCAACCACTACGGCGGCAACATGGTCAACTCGCTCACCAACGCCGTTCAGTTCGGCCTGCGTGACCGTGTGGTCAATGGCAAGCAGTTCGAAATCATCGTTCCGCTCTACTCCCGCCTGATGGCAAAGGGTGCCGGCGAGAACGTGAAGGGCATCTTCGGTTCGACCAACTGGCACTGGTCGCTGCAGGACGAAGGCAGTCAGGCCTTCGTGCGGTCGTTCGGCGAAAAGTACGGCTTCCCGCCGTCGCAGGCTGCACACACCTGCTATGTCCAGACCCTGCTTTATGCAGATGCTGTGGCTCGCGGCGGTTCGTTCAACCCGTGCTCGGTCGTCGAGGCCCTGGAAGACTTCGAATTCGACGGTCTCGGCAACGGTCCGACCCTGTACCGCGCGGAAGACCACCAGTGCTTCAAGGATGTTCTGGTTGTGCGCGGTAAGGAAAACCCGACTTCCGAGTTCGACCTTCTCGAAGTCGTCGAGGTCACCCCGGTCGATCAGGTTACCTACGCGCCGGATCACCCGCAGTTCGCGGGCGGCGATCTGGGCACCTGCAACCCGGGCGCATAATCGTCCTTCATAGACGAGTTGCGGCCCGCATCCCGACCGGATGCGGGCCGAATCAAACTGTAGCGTAGCAAGCGCCGGCCTGAACCGGCGCGCAACAGCGGCGTGGGCACAGCCCACGTGGGATGGGCCATGGAAGCGATTCTTTTGCAGATCTTGAACGGGCTGGACAAGGGCAGCGCCTATGCGCTCATCGCCCTGGGTCTTACCCTCATCTTCGGAACCCTGGGGGTGGTCAACTTTGCCCACGGCGCCCTGTTCATGATCGGCGCGTTCTGTGCCGTGACGTTCAGCAAGCTGCTTACCCTGTCGTCCGTCGCGGAAGACCCGACCCGCAAGGACTTCCTGGGCAATCCGCTGAAAGTCGAGACGCCCTATGTGGAGAGCTGGTTCGGAACCGACTTCGGCGCCGCGCTTATCGACTGGTCGGTGCCCTTGTCGATCCTGTTCGCGATCCCGGTCATGATTCTGGTCGGCCTTGCCATGGAGCGCGGACTGATCAAGTATTTCTACAAGCGGCCGCACGCAGACCAGATCCTGGTCACTTTTGGCCTCGCAATCGTGCTGCAGGAGATCGTGAAGTATTTCTTCGGCGCCAACCCGATCCCGACACCGGCGCCGGGGGCCTTTGCGGGCAGCTTCGATTTCGGTGCAATGGTCGGGCTGGAAGCGGGGCAGATCATCTACCCCTACTGGCGGCTGGTCTATTTTGCCTTTGCAGCGCTGATTGTCGCCGCGGTTTTCTCGTTCCTGCGCTTTACCACCTTCGGAATGGTGGTGCGCGCCGGCATGGCTGACCGGGAGACGGTCGGGCTTCTCGGCATCAACATCGACAAGCGCTTCACCATCATGTTCGCGATCGCCGCTGTCGTCGCAGGTCTTGCCGGCGTGATGTATACGCCCATCAACTCGCCCAACTATCACATGGGCATGGACTTCCTGGTCCTCAGCTTCGTGGTCGTGGTCGTGGGCGGCATGGGCTCGCTCGCAGGCGCTGTCCTGGCCGGTTTCCTGCTTGGGATCCTGGAAAGCTTCGCATCGATGGCGCAGGTGGTCTCGCTTGTTCCGGGCATCAACCAGATCATCATTTATCTTGTTGCGATCATCATCCTGCTTACCCGTCCCCGCGGGCTGATGGGCCGCAAGGGCGTTATGGAGGAGTAACCGATGCTTGGCCTCGGAAAAAAAGACCTCGCACTTCTCGTGCTTGTGGCGGTCCTGATCATCTTCGCACCGTTCATTCTCAACCCGTTCCCGGTGAACTCAGGGCTCGCGCAGTTCAACGCCGGCTACCCTGACCTGATGCAGCGTTTCGTAATCTTCGGCATCTTCGCGATCGGCTTCAACATTCTGTTCGGGCTGACCGGCTATCTGAGCTTCGGCCATGCCGCCTTCCTCGGAGTGGGAAGCTATGCTGCCATGTGGTCGATGAAGCTGATGACCATGAACGTGATCCCGGCAATCATCCTTGCCGTGATTGTTGCCGGCCTGTTCTCGCTTCTCGTCGGCTGGATTTCGCTGCGCCGGTCGGGCATCTACTTCTCGATCCTGACCCTGGCCTTCGCCCAGATGTCCTACGCGCTGGCCTATTCGGTGCTCACTCCTGTCACCGGCGGCGAAACCGGACTTCAACCGAAGATGGATGACCCGCGCATCTTTGACCCAGCACTCGCGGATGGCGCAACTCCGTCTGCGAACCTTTTCGGCCTGACCATGAAGTCGAGCCACGAGATCGCCGTTGGCGGCTGGCTGTTCACGATCAACGCCGGCTATTACATCGCAGGTGTGGTCATGCTGCTGGCCTTCTACATGGCCATCCGCATCTTCCGCTCGCCTTTCGGCATGATGCTGCGCGCAATCAAGACCAACCAGACCCGGATGAACTACACCGGCCTCAACCCGCGCCCTTATACGCTGGCGGCCTTCGTGATCTCGGGCATGTATGCCGGTCTCGCCGGCGGCCTGATGGTCGCGATGGACACCCAGGTCGGTCCGGAGCGCATGTTCTGGACCGCTTCCGGCGAGGTCGTTCTGATGACGATCCTCGGCGGCGCCGGCACGCTGATCGGGCCGGTGCTCGGTGCGGGCATGATCAAGTACATGGAAAACATCATTTCCAAGATCAATGACGGAATCCTATACCAGTGGTTCTCGGTGCTGCCGGAAGCGCTGCAGGACCTCCTGGTTACGCTGATCCACCCGTTTATCGGCAAGGGCTGGCACCTGACGCTCGGTATCGTGTTCATGCTCGTCGTCATCTTCCTGCCGGGCGGACTGCTCGAGGGCGGACAACGCATGCGCGATGTCTTCAGGCGCAAGAAGAAGCCGACACCGGGCAAGGATCCGGAACATCACCCCAAACCTTCGCCGCATGTGGCGTGACCGGAGACCGCGTAAAATGGGTATTCTTGAAGTCAGCAACGTGAACAAACGCTTCGGCGGCTTGCAGGCCCTGGGCGACGTCAACCTCTCGATCGCGGAGAAATCCGTTCACGCGATCATCGGTCCCAACGGTGCGGGCAAGTCGACATTGCTCAACTGCCTTGTCGGCAAGCTGATCCCGGACACCGGGACGGTGACATTCGACGGCCAGTCCGTGCTCGGCCGCAAGCCCTACGAGATCAACCAGATGGGCATCAGCCGGGTGTTTCAGACGCCCGAGATCTTCGGTGACCTGACGGTCATGGAAAACATGCTGATCCCGTGCTTCGCCAAGCGTGACGGCATCTTCCGGATGCATGCGATCGAAAGTGTGGCGTCGGAAGGCCAGGTGATTGCCAGGGCCGAGGCCATGCTCGAGGAAGTCAACATGTTCGAAAAGCGCGAGATGCACGCCGGATCGCTTTCGCGTGGTGACAAGCGCCGTCTCGAAATGGCCATGTGCCTTGTTCAGGAACCGAAACTTCTGCTGCTCGACGAGCCGACCGCAGGCATGTCGCGGGCAGACACCAACAATACGATCGCGCTTCTCAAGGAAATTCACACCAAGCGCGATATCACCATGGTGATCATCGAACACGACATGCACGTCGTGTTCTCCCTTGCCCAACGGATCACCGTGCTTGCGCAGGGCACTCCGCTGGTCGAGGACACCCCGGAGAACATCAAGGGGCACCCGAAGGTCAAGGAAGCATATCTTGGAGAAGCGGCATGAGCGAAGTCGTCGGTGAAGCAAACAAACGCGACGAGCACCAACGTCCGGACTTCTCCAAGCACCGGAACCAGGCGGCAACGGCGCCGGCTTTCCTCTCCGTGCATGACATCCATGCCTATTACGGTGAGAGCTACATCGTGCAGGGCGTCTCCTTCAACGTGCACGAAGGCGAGATCCTCGCGCTTCTTGGCCGCAATGGCGCAGGCAAGACCTCAACGCTCAGGACGCTTGCGCGGCTCAGCAACCCGACGCTGACCCATGGCGAGATCTGGCTCGATCACAAACACCTGCACACGATGGCAAGCCATGAGGCCGCACGCGAAGGCCTGGTGCTCGTGCCGGAAGACCGGCGCATCATTCCGGGCCTGACGGTCGAAGAGAATTTGCAACTCGCGCAGATCGTCGAGCCGATCGGCTGGTCGATCGAGCGGCTGTACGAGTTGTTCCCGCGGCTAGGCGAACGCCGGCAGCAGGAAGGCGTCACGCTTTCCGGCGGCGAGCAGCAGATGCTGTCGATCGCCCGGGCGCTGGCGCGCGACATCAAGGTGCTTCTTCTGGATGAACCTTATGAGGGTCTCGCCCCGGTGATCGTCGACGAGATCGAGAAAACCCTGGAGATCATCAAGCAACAGGGCATTACGACGATCCTCGTCGAGCAGAACGCCGTTCGGGCGCTCGAACTGTCCGACCGCGCCGTCATTCTCGACACCGGAACGGTTGTCTTCGACGGGACCGCGAAGGAAGTTCTCGACAACAAGGAACTGCGCGAGGAGTATCTCGCGATCTGATCGGCTAAAGCCGCTTTACCACATCCAAACGCCCGGATGCCGCAAGCTTCCGGGCGTCTTTCGTATCGTCAAAGGCTATATCAGCCAGGCCGGTTGAGCTTTGCGGGAATTCAATGCGGGCTGGCGTTCGAAACGATATTGAGAACCAGCACGCCGCATACGATCAGGCCTATTCCGAGATAGGCGTAGAAATCCAGTTTCTGGCCGAACCCGAAGACGCCGATCAGCGTGACCAGGGCGACGCCGGCGCCGGACCATATTCCATAGGCAATGCCGACCGGCACAGTCTTGAGCACAATCGCCAGAAAATAGAACGCAAATCCGTAGCTTGCGAAGGACAGGCCCGTATAGCCGAGATGGGTCAACCCGTTCGACGCCTTGAGTGCTGTGGTGCCGGCCACCTCGCCGGCAATGGCAATCGCAAGATAGAGCCAGGCCATGTCATGTCTTTCCGATCGGAGGTTGGGAAAATCACGGCAGTCGGCTGTCGAATAAAACCGGTCCGTGAGTCGCAGGCGGAGATATACATCATATCGTTCCGGGTTGATCCAGTTTTTGGAAGCTGCAACCCACCCGATCAGCGTATGCGCCGCAGACCGGCCACGCCCTCTTGATACCAGGGCTGCAGAGGGTGTCTAAAGACCGCTCAGAGGAGAATCAGACCCATGAAAGCCATTTTTTGTATCGCCCGCGGGGCGGCCACCGAAGTCCTGAAAGCTCAGGATGTTGATACACCGGAACCCGGACCGGGCGAGGTTCGCGTCAAGATGCATACCTCCGGGGTCAATCCTTCCGACGTCAAGTTGCGCAGCGGCGTGCAAGGCCCGATGGTCGCCGAGCGGGTCGTCATTCACAATGACGGCGCCGGCGTGATCGATGCGGTGGGAGACGGCGTCAATCAGGCCCGGATCGGCGAACGTGTCTGGCTCTACAATGTCAATCGCTCACCGGACGGTCTCAGTCAGGGCATTTCAGGCACCGCCACGGAGTATGCATGTGTGCCCGCAGATCTGGCGGCTCACCTGCCCGACGGGGCGAGTTTCGAGACCGGAGCCTGTCTCGGTGTTCCCGCCATGACAGCGCACCGCGCCGTCACCTGGGCAGGCGATGTTGCCGGCAAGACCGTGCTGGTGACCGGCGGTGCAGGCGCGGTCGGGCACTCAGCCATCCAGATCGCCAAAGCGAAGGGCGCACGCGTCATTGCCACTGTCAGTTCGGATGCCAAGGCGGCAATTGCCCGTGACGCAGGTGCAGACCTGATTGTGAATTACAAGAGCGAGGAGCTGGATGCGCGGCTCAGCGAGGAGCTGGGTCAAAACGCCATCGACCATGTTGTCGAGGTCGATCTCGCGGCGCATGTGAACATCTACCCGAAGATCCTCGCCTTCGATGCGACGGTCGGCGCCTATGCCTCGTCAAGCGACATGACCCCGCAGATTCCGTTCTATCCGCTTGCCTTTCGCAACATCTGTCTTCAACCGGTATTCGTCTACTCGATGTCGACTGCGGCAAAGGCACAGGCAATTGCGGATATCAACGAGATGCTCGCGAACGGGAGCCTGACGCCACGGATCGATCAGACATTCGCGCTTGGCGATGCAGCATCCGCGCATGAGGCCGTGGAAAGCGGCAAGCTCATGGGCAATGCCATCCTGACGATCTGATCAGGTGGCGAGTTGTGCCGGACAAAAAAGGCCGCCCGCTTTCAAACCAAGCGGGCGGCCGAATTCGATGAAACGCTACGAAGCGACTATTCCGCGGCAGGATCCCAGCCCGAGATCGCCTTGAACTCAAGGAATTCCTCAAGACCCCAGACACCGCCTTCGCGGGCCCGTCCGGAGTTCTTGGTCCCCCCGAACGGAGCGCCTGCGCCGCGGGACTGACCGTTCATTTCCACCATTCCCGAACGCAGCCGGCGCGCCATGCGATTGCGCTTTGGGCCGTCCTGGCTCTGGACATAGTTGGTCAGGCCATAGGGAGTATCGTTGGCAATTGCGATTGCCTCTTCCTCGGTATCGAACGGCATGATCGAAAGCACCGGGCCGAAGATCTCCTCACGGGCGATCGTCATGTCGTTGGAGACATCGGCGAAAACCGTGGGGCGCACGAAGTAGCCCCGGTTGAGGCCCTCGGGACGGCCCACCCCGCCAGCGACCAGGCGGGCACCCTCATCGATACCCTTCTGGATGTAGCCTTGGATCTTCTCGTACTGGGTGGCGGAGACCACCGGTCCGATATGATTGCCATCCTGATGGGCACTGGCGACCTTGGTGGATTCGGCGACCTTGACCGCCGTTTCGATCGCCTGATCGTAGATCGAACGCTCGACAAGCATTCGGGTCGGAGCGTTGCAGCTCTGGCCGGTATTGTTGAAGCAATGGCGCGCGCCGCGGGTCACAGCCTTCTCGTCGGCATCGGCAAAGATAACATTGGCGCCCTTGCCGCCAAGCTCGAGGCAGACGCGCTTGAAGGTGTCGGCAGCGGCCTTGGAGATTGCCGCGCCGGCGCGGGCGGAGCCGGTGAAGCTGATCATGTCGACATCGGCATGCGTCGACAAATCCGTTCCCACACCCACGCCGTCTCCATTGACCAGGTTGAAAACACCGGCGGGAACACCGGCGGCATGCACGACCTCGGCAAAGACGATGGACGACAAAGGTGCGATTTCCGAAGGCTTGAGCACCATGGTGCAGCCAGCCAGCAGCGCCGGGATTACCTTCAGCGTTACCTGGTTCATCGGCCAGTTCCAGGGTGTGATCAGGCCGGCGACGCCGATCGGCTCCAGGGCAATGCGATTGTCGGGGGCGTGCGGCCCGAGCGGGCGCAGGAATTCGAAATCCTTGAAGGCGGTGATAAAGTTGTCGATATGCCAGGTGCCGGATGTCGTCTGGCTGGCGCGCGACATCTCGATGGGCGCGCCCATTTCAAGGCTGATCGCCTTCGACATGTCCTCGGCACGTTCGACGTAGATGTCGCGGATCTTCTTCACATAGCCGAGCCGGACTTCCGGATCCGTTTGCGACCAGTCTTCGAAAGCCGCCTTTGCGGCTGCAACGGCCGCATTGGTGTCTTCGGTTCCACCAAGCGAAATCACCGCACAGGGTTCCTCGTTGGACGGGTCGATCACCTCGCAATCGCGGCCTGCGACCGGGCTCACCCATTCACCGTTGATGTAGAATTCGCGTTTCTCGATCATGAATGTCTCCAAATTGCTTGACCGGCAGGAAAGCCGGAAAATCAGATTGCCCGATCTGTAGGGGCGGAAAGGGGGAGATTGCAACCTCGATTCCCCCTGCGACACTCACTTGTGGTCGCCGGGCGGGCTTTTCAACGTCAAACGGCCGCCGAAACACCGCCAAGTTACGCCCATGAATCCGTCTTGCGGCCTTCCCACATCCCGCATTGTGGCGTATTGGAGCGTCAGAAATGAGCCCCTGCTACAGGCGTTCGGGGCACAAGACCGGGCCATTTTTCATGCAGTACAGTCTCCTGTCATTCTTCCTGCCGTTTACCGGGTATCCCTATCAGGGACATGAGGTCGCCTGCCCCGGTTGCGGCCATGACAAATGCACCTCGGTGTCAGGAATTGACCGGCGGCTGAAGCGCCTATCCACCGTATCCTGCGATCACTGCGGCCTTCTCTACACGAATCCGATGCCGACCGACGCGGAGCTTGCAACCTACTATTCAGACTTCTACCGGTTCGATTATCAGGCGGCAGACACGGCGCCGAAGGAGAAGCATCTCAAAAAGCGCCGGGCGGAGGCCGCGACGCGACAAGGCCAGCTTGAGGGGCTTCTGCCGGACACGGCGCGGACGCTGGATTTCGGCTGCGGTTCCGGCGAGTTTGTATCGGCCATGCTGGCGCTCGGCCACAACGCCCACGGCTTTGAGCCGGGGGAGACCTACGGCAACCATGCAAGATCTCTCCTGGGTGACAGGATCAGCGTTCGAGGCTGGCAGGACGTTTCCTATGACGAACCCTTCGACCTCGTGACCTGTTTTCACGTTCTGGAGCATCTGAGCAATCCGGTGGATGCGCTGCGACAGATGGCATCCTGGGCGAAGCAGGACGGGCTGGTGTTCATCGAGGTGCCGGATCTCGGCAAGCCGCATCCGAACAAGGGCTTCGGAGCTCTTCATTTCGCCCACCTTCTGGGCTTCAATCACCACAATCTGATCGTCGCGGCAGCGCGGGCCGGCCTGGTTCCGGAGCGGATCGTGGCGCCGACTGGCATCATCTTCCGCAAGGGAGAAGCTGCAGAAGACACCATTGAGACCGAGGCGGCCCAAGGGCAGGCTCTTACAAACCGTCTGTACGGCGACGGCAGGATGGTCTCGAACTATTTCAGCTACCAGATCGGAAAACTGACCGGAGCCAACAAGCGCTAGGGTTAGGACTGCGCGGCAAGGCAGAGACGGAGTGCGATCCGGCCGGCCGGTTCTTTTTACCGCATGCCTTTGAGCAAAGAGGGCGTCGGGAAACAGGTCGGGCGTGCGCCGTTCTTAGCCTGCCATTCCCCGATCGAACGGCGGGTCTTGTACCCCGGTAGTCCGTCCGCACCGCCCACATCATATCCCTGGCGCTCAAGCAGGGTTTGCAGCTTGGCTATGTCCGAGCGCAGCATGCTGCCGACATTGCCCCACGGCGTCACGAAAGAGCCTGTGCCGTAAGCGATCCGGTCGGCAAGATTGCCAATGAACAGCGCATACAAATCGGAATTGTTGTATTCCTTGATCACGTAGAAATTCGGTGTCACCACGAATTCCGGCCCGTAGATCCCGGCGGGAACCAGCACCATTCCGGGCGCCCCGCGTTCGTGGTCCGGGAACGGACGTCCGGAAATGCGGATGATCCCCATCGATGTCAGATCCCGGATCGGCTTCGCGCGATCCGGTCCTTCCAGCGCGCATGTCACACCTTGCGGAATCACGCTCTCGAAGCCCCAGTCCCGTCCTCTCACCCAGCCTGAACTGGCGAGGTAGCTGGCGATCGAAGCCAGCGAATCGGGCACCGAATTCCAGATATCGGCCTTGCCGTCGCCATCGAAATCGACGGCATGCTTGAGGTAACTTGACGGCAGGAACTGCGGCTGGCCCATCGCTCCGGCCCAGGAGCTCTTCATGGCCGAGGCCGGAACATCGCCGCGCTCGAGAATCTTCAGAGTCGCCAGAATCTCGGTGCGAAACAAGTCCTGACGGGTGGACATGAAGGCCTTGGTCACGAGCACCTGCACCGCCGAATGAGGGATTTTTGCCCGACCAAATCCGGATTCGCGGCCCCAGATCGCCACAATGATCTCCGCGGGCACGCCATAGCGGCTCTCTATCCGCTTGAGGACCGATCCGTGCCTCTGCATCAGCGAACGACCCGTGGCAGCAAGGCCCCGCATCCGCCCTTCATCGAAGTAAGCGCCGGGGCTGCGGAATTCGGCCTGGCTTTGCGACCGCTTTTCAGGCTTGGGAAATCCAGGCGGCGCGAGATCCGGAAGATCCCAGTTCAGCCGCACCCCATCAAAGGCGCGATCAAACACCGGTTTGGAAACGCCGGCGCGCCTTGCCTCCGGCCAGAGATCGCCCTCAAGCCACTGGCGGAACTGAGCCTCGACCCCGGACTTGGTTGCGGCGCCGGCGGACCCAGCCGCAACGCCAAAGGCAGCAAAAAAGACGAGACAGGCGATGAGAAATGGTCGAATCATGAGGACAGCTTACCGTGAGCAGACGACCAAGGAAATTGACGCTGTCCAATTGCGGGCCGGTCCGACGGTTTCGACAATCTGCGAGGACTTCGGTGCGGGCCGGGCATGGTTTCGGGATTGGCAAACCTGGCCATGATGCCCCTCAGAATGCTGTACGGGCGCGGATCGCGGCAGCCAGTGTGCCCTCGTCGAGATAGTCGAGTTCGCCACCGACCGGAACGCCATGGGCCAGGCGGGTGATCTTGAGATCGAATCCGGACAGCTGTTCGGTGATATAGTGCGCCGTGGTCTGGCCTTCGACGGTTGCGTTGACCGCAATCAGGATCTCACGCACGCCGCCTGCGGCGACGCGGTCGACAAGCCCCGCGATCGTCAGGTCGTCCGGGCCGACGCCGTCGAGCGGCGACAAAGTGCCGCCGAGCACGTGATAGCCGGCATTCATGGCCGCGGCTCGTTCGAGCGCCCAAAGATCGGCAACATCCTCGACAACGATGATGACGCCCTGGTCACGCCCTGGATCGGTGCACACCGTGCAGGGGTCGGAGGTGTCGGCGTTGCCGCAGGTCGAGCAGATGCGCACCTTGTCATGCGCCTCGTTGATGGCCGCTGCGAGCGGTCCCATCAACTGGTCCTTCTTCTTGATCAGATGCAGGGCCGCACGCCGGGCCGAGCGCGGCCCCAGTCCGGGAACACGGGCAAGCAACTGGATCAGCTTTTCGATTTCGGGGCCGGTGACGCGCTTTTGCATGCCTGGCTAGCTCTCCGCCGCCCGACTCAGAACGGCAGCTTCATGCCGGGCGGTATCGGCAGTCCGGCGGTCAGCTCCTTGGTGCGTTCGGCCATCATCGCTTCAGCCTTGGCCTTGGCGTCGTTGTGGGCGGCGACGATCAGATCTTCGAGAATCTCGACGTCATCCTCCTTGAACATCGACGGATCGATCTTCAGACCCAGCATCTGTCCCTTGCCCGAAAGACGCACGGTCACCATGCCGCCGCCGGATACGCCTTCGCACTCCATCGCGGCGATTTCTTCCTGCATGCCTTCCATCTTCGCCTGCATGTCCTTGATCTTGCCCATCATGCCCATGATGTCCTTCATCGGCGTCTCCTTGTGGTTCGAGTGTGGTGTTGCAGCGGATTGTCCGCTCGGGTCTCAGTCAGAGGTATCGTCCGGATCGGTCTCGGAGGAAAGAATGTCGCCCTCCTCGCTTGTTGGCGAAAGCGCCTCTGCCGCCAGATCCTCCTCAGTGGCAGAAATGCGCACATCGGTGATGCGCGCACCGGGAAACTTCGACAGGATTGCGGCGATGTCGGGATCCTGCCTTGCGTCACTGACCAGCGCGTCACGCTTCGCCGCCTCGCGCTCGGCGATCGTCGGCGCGCCCTCCTCGCGGCTCAGCGCCACGCTCCAGTTGGCACCGGTCCAATCCTTGAGCTTCTTGATCAGTTCGCCAGGCAGGCTCGGACTTGCATCGGGAGCAAGATTGATCTCAAGCCGGCGTGGCTCGATCCGGACCAGCCGGACACCGGTGCGGATCTGCACCTTCATGGCAATGTCGCGATGCTTTTCAGCCAACAGGATCATGTCTTCGAGCGACTGGATCTCCACCTGTTCGACCGGCTCGGCTTGCGGGGCCGGGACGGAAGGTTCGGCAGAGTGAGCAAGCCGCATGGAAGGCTGACCACCGTTGCCCGACGGCATCGACCGATCGCCAACGGCGCGCGCCGTTGCTCCGCCTCCACTGTAAGCGCCTGCGGACGAGCCAGACGCATCGCCACCGGACGACCGCCCGGCACTCGAGCCTCCGCCATTTGCAGCAGCACCCTGGACCCCGCCCTGAAAGGCCTTCAGGGCATCTTCGGGCGAAGGCAGGCTGGCCGCATGGGCAATGCGAATGAGCGCCATCTCGGCGGCAGCAGCCGGACGGCTGGATTCATCGGTTTCGGAAATCCCCTTCAAGAGCATCTGCCAGGTTCGGGAAAGAATGGCGGTCGACAACCCGCCCGAATATTCGGCTCCGCGCTCCCGCTCGGTTTCGGTGAGCGAGGGATCGTCGGCCGCCTCCGGAACGAATTTGAGCCGCGTCACGAGATGGGTGAAATCTGCGAGGTCGGTCAGGATGACAGCCGGACTCGCGCCCGAATCGTATTGATCGCGAAAGCTTGCAAGCGCCGCGGCGACCTCACCGGACATCAGCGAGCCGAAGAGTTCGACAACGCGCGAGCGATCCGCGAGACCGAGCATGGAACGAACGGCGTCGGCATCCACCTGACCGCCTCCATGGGCGATCGCCTGATCGAGAAGGGACAGGCCGTCGCGCACCGATCCTTCGGCGGCTCGGGCTATCATCGCAAGCGATTCGTCATCGATGCCGATGCCTTCCTGGGCAGCGACGCTGCGGAAATGCGAGACCAGGGCGCCGGTCTCGATCCGGCGCAGGTCAAAGCGCTGACAGCGCCAAAGTACGGTGATCGGAACCTTGCGGATCTCGGTGGTCGCGAAGATGAATTTCACATGGGCCGGCGGCTCTTCCAACGTCTTGAGCAGGCCGTTGAAGGCCTGCGTCGAGAGCATGTGAACCTCGTCGATGATGTAGACCTTGTAACGGGCCGAGACCGGGCGATAGCGCACCTGTTCGATGATCTCGCGAATGTCGTCGATGCCCGTATGCGACGCGGCATCCATTTCGATCACATCGACGTGCCGGCCTTCCATGATGGCCTGGCAATGCTCGCCGGGAACAGCCAAGTCTATGCTCGGTTGATCTGTCTCATCGGTCTTGTAGTTCAGAGCGCGCGCCAGAATGCGCGCCGTTGTGGTCTTGCCGACACCGCGAACCCCGGTCAACATCCAGGCTTGGGCGATTCTTCCCGAAGAGAAGGCGTTGGTGAGGGTGCGAACCATCGGCTCCTGGCCGATCAGGTCGGTGAAATCCTTCGGACGATACTTTCGCGCCAGAACACGGTAAGGGCCCTGCTCAGCTGCCGGCTCCAGATGATTGACGCCTGATATCTCGTCCATGACCTTGTGCCGCGCTCCTGCTGTCCCGGTTCCATCCGGTCAAACCGCAACCCGCTCTTTCGGGGCCCGGTCGGATCATGGCCGGTTTTCCCACCGGCTGTCCATCCTGTTTGCCGGGACCGGTTCATCGTCCACGACGCACGTGGCGGCACCCGATAACCCGCAACCGGGCCGAAGCCCGACATCGGGCGGGAGGCCATCCGGGCATGCAGCCGAACGCGAACCGGAACGGACGATAGGGTGGGAGGCTGGCACGGTGACCCGTGCCGGGCTCGTTAGGGCTGCTTCCTTCCGGACCTGACCCGGTTGGCGAGTGGCTCGTCCACCACCAACCTCCCGCGGGAACATATCGTCAATCATCCGTCCAAATGCAAGCCAACCAGCCAAAATTCTGCTAGGTTCAGATAAATCCAACAATCGGCCGGATCAGAATGCCCATTTTCAACCTCGATGAGCGGCTCGCCCGAGACACAACACTTCTGACCCGTCTGGGTCTTTGCCAGTTGCGGCTGATGCATGACAGCCGCTGGCCCTGGATCATGCTGGTTCCGCAGCGCGAGGGCATCTGCGAGGTTTTCGACATGACCCCGCTCGACCAGACCATGCTGACCTTCGAAACGGCCATGACCGCCAAGGCGCTCAAACAGGTCACCGGCTGTGACAAGATCAATGTCGGCGCGCTCGGAAATCAGGTTCGACAGTTCCACCAGCACCTGATTGCCAGATCCGAGGGGGATGCGGCCTGGCCCGGACCGGTCTGGGGACACGGCGAGGCCCGGCCATGGGACGAGCCAGCCAGAACCGATTTCACGACGCGTCTTCTGGATGCATTGTGAAATCGCGACGCGTCATGCATCACATTATTTCCTGAATCTGATTCCGATCTCGGAAAATATGCAGTAGATCTCGTCCATGTCAGTTTCCCTTTTCGATCACAATGCGCCGCACGGCGAAGCGAGCCGCTTGGTTGCGTTTTCGACCAACCGGCTCGACCGCCGCTCCGAACACCGCGATGAAAGCGAGTTGGGAAATGCGCTCAATGATCCCCGGACCCGCTATTTCGGCATCGCTCAGGGCCGGCTCGCCTTCAGGATCGACGGCGAAACACCGCAAGGCTTGCTCCGGGCCGAGGATCTTGCGGGGTTCGAGCCGCAGACCGACAATGCAATACTGATCGGATGGGACCTCAAGGAGGCGCCGCATATTGCGGTTCCGCTGGCAATGGCAGCCGACGACCTACCCGAGCCCTTCAAGGCAATCGATACTCGCTCGGTGTACCGTCAGGGTCTGCTCGACGAAGAAACGCTCGGGGCTTATGCGCTCGGCACCAGCCTTGTTGCCTGGGCACTGGCAAACCGGTTCTGCGGCGCCTGCGGCAATCCGATGACGCCCGAATCGGGAGGCTACCGGCGCAAGTGCCAAAGCTGCAGTCACACTGTGTTCCCGCGCACCGACCCGGTGGCGATCATGCTGGCCGTCGACGAGGCGCGCGACCGTTGCCTGCTGGGCCGCAGCCCGCATTTTCCGCCCGGCATGTATTCCTGTCTTGCCGGTTTCATCGAACCGGGTGAAACGATGGAAGATGCCGTCAGGCGCGAGACGCTGGAGGAATCGGGCATCAGCATCGGCCGTGTCCGCTATCACGCCAGCCAGCCCTGGCCGATGCCGCACTCCCTGATGATCGGCGTCTATGCCGAGGCAACCAGTTTCGATATCGATCCCGACACGACCGAGCTCGAGGATTGCCGCTGGTTCGACAGGGCCGAGACCGAGGCCATGCTTGCCAATGTGCTGGGGGAAGACAAGGCATCAGCGCCACCACCGGGTGCAATCGCACACCGGCTGATGCGCGACTGGCTCGACTGGAAGCGCTGAAACTCAGCCCTCCTGTTCTTCCTCGATGGCGCCGTTTTCAGCCAGCCTGAACGGATGAGCGGGATAGACACCGAGAATGCGAAGCTCCTTCGAGAAAAAGGCGAGCTCCTCCATGGCGCGCGCCACCGGCGCTTCGTCCGGATGGCCCTGGATATCGGCATAGAACTGGGTGGCGAAGAACTTTCCGCCAAGCTGATAGCTCTCGAGCTTGGTCATGTTGACGCCGTTGGTGGCAAAACCGCCCATAGCCTTGTAGAGAGCCGCGGGAATGTTGCGAACCCTGAAGACGAAAGTTGTGACAATGACCTCGTCAGCGACCGGACGGGGCGGAACGCTGGCATCCCGCGACAGCACCACGAAGCGGGTGACATTGGTCTCTGTGTCCTCGACGTTCTCGGCCAGGATATCAAGTCCGTAAAGATCTGCCGCCAGCTTTGGCGCAAATGCGGCCATGGACGTGTCGCCGGTTTCCGAAACCAGTTTCGCCGCACCGGCGGTATCGCCTGCCACCATGGGCTTCCAGCCATTGGCGCGCACGATCTTGCGGCACTGGCCAAGCGCATGGATGTGGCTGTGGACGGTTCTGATGTCCGAAAGCGCCGCGCCGGGCAGAGCCATAAGCTGAAAATGGATCGGCATGAAATACTCGCCGACAATGTGCAGCTGCGATTCAGGCAACAGGTGATGGATGTCGGCCACACGACCTGCGATCGTGTTCTCGATCGGAATCATTGCCAGGTCGGCCTCGCCCTGCTCAAGCGCATTGAACGCATCCTCGAAGGTGGCGCAGGGCAACGGGTCCATCTCGGGAAACATGTCGCGACAGGCCATGTCGGAGTTGGCGCCAAACTCGCCCTGAAAGGCGATGCGGTTGGTGGAATAGGTCATGCAATGGTTCCGTTCAGAAGGCAGCGCTCTTATTGGCCGGCAAGAATTTGGCGCGCTCGCTCAAGATCGGCGGGAGTATCGACACCGAGAGGAACCGAGTCAACTATGGCCACGTCAATGCGCATCCCGTCCTCCAGCGCCCGCAACTGCTCGAGTTTCTCGCGCTTCTCGAGCGTGGATGGCGGCAACGCGACGAAGCGCTCAAGCGCCGATCGCCGCCAGGCGTAAAGCCCTATGTGGTGATAAAGCGGACCATCGCCGTAGGGCGCCGTTGCCCGCGTGAAATAGAGCGCACGCAATATTTCGCCGCCGATCGGCGTCCCGATCACCTTGACGATGCTCGGGTTGGTTTTCTCGGCTTCCTCGCCGATTTCGACGGCGATGGTGGCGAGATCCGCCGGCGAGGATGCCAGCGGCAGGGCGGACCGGCGGATGGTTTCGGGTTCGATGGCAGGAATGTCGCCCTGTATGTTGAGAACGACGTCGATCTTGCCTTCCGGATCGAGCTTCGTCGCGGCTTCGTAAACCCGGTCCGAACCCGACTGGTGATCATCCCGCGTCATGACCGCCTCGATACCCGCGGCCTGGACCACCTCGGCAATCTGCTGCGAATCAGTGGCGACGGCAACGCGTCCGACGCCGGCCTTTTCGGCCTGGCGGGCAACGCGGACCACCATGGGTACGCCGCCGATGTCGGCCAGCGGCTTTCCCGGCAGCCGCAGCGCGGCCATTCTGGCGGGAATGATGACGAGCATGGGCTCGTTGGCCTGTTTCATGATGGCTCCGGTCGGCGGTCTTGAGCGACGGTGGCAAAAAGTCTCACAACAGCCGCCACAAACAGTGTTGCAACAAAACTGCAAAAGACATAGGTTCCGCGCGATTTCAAGACTGGTTCGGACGATGCAGGACACTGGGCGGAACGCCGGACCGAAACGGAGCGACGGAACATGAACTCCTCATACTTCAATTCGGCTGCAGGCGCGTTTCTGGGCATTGTGTTTGTCCTGATGACGCTTTCCATCGTCTCGGACGGAATTTATCATGCCGCCGAACCGGAAACCGAAGGCTTTGCAATCGAAGTTGCGGAAGCGAGCACGGAAGAAAGCGCCCCCGAGGAAGAAGTGGCGCCGCAGGATATCGCGCCCCTGCTCGCGAGCGCCGACGTTGACGCCGGTGAGAGCGTTTTCAGAAAATGCGCCTCCTGCCACACCAATGATCCTTCAAGCGCCAACAAGGTTGGCCCGGGCTTGTGGAATATCATCAACCGTCCGGTCGCGACCCATGCGGACTTCAATTATTCGTCGGCCCTGACCGAATATTCCGAAGGCGGCGAAGTTGAGTGGACCTATGAGCGGCTGAACAACTTCCTGGCTGCCCCGAAGAAATATATTCCTGGCACCTCAATGGGCTTTGCCGGCCTGAAAGATATCGAGGATCGCGCCGACATCCTGGCTTATCTGCGCACGGTCGCCGACACGCCGCCGCCGCTGCCTGAGGCAACTGCCGAAGAGGCCGCACCGGCTGAAGAGACTGCGCCTGCCGAGACCGAAGCTTCGGAAGAGCCGGCTACGGAACCGACCGAGTAGGTTTCTTCCTGCTCCAGGACTTGAAAAAGCCGGGCTTCGCGCCCGGCTTTTTTGTAGCCATTGCAGTGTTTTTTTGATCATGCCCTGCAAGTGCCCAAGAACTGGCCTATTCTCTTGTGAATGAATTTACCAAAGGAGAACCTGTCGCCATGACCATTCGCCTCTTCCCACCCCTGATTGTCCTGGCGATGATGATGGCCATCCAGCCCGGACTGAGTGCCGAACCGGAATGGCGGCATGCCACGGCGCTGGTGGGAGAGCCGAAATATTCCGAAGGCTTCGAACGCTTCGGCTACGTCAACCCGGACGCGCCTAAAGGCGGCACCCTCAATCTGTCGGCATCCGATTCCTTCGACACGCTCAATCCCATTCCGGCCAAGGGAGATCTGGCCGTCGGTCTCGAGCTGGTGTTCGAAACCCTTATGACCAGTTCGGAAGACGAGATCGCCGCCAATTACGGGCTTCTCGCCGAAGCCGTGCGCTTCCCGGAGGATTACTCCTGGGTTTCCTACCGGCTTCGGGAAGATGCCCGCTGGCACGACGGCGAGCCCGTTACCGCCGAGGACGTGGTGTGGAGCTTCGAGCAGACGGTTGCGCACAATCCTCAGCGCGAATTCTACTACCGGCATGTGGTCAAGGCTGAAAAGACCGGCCCGCGCGAAATCACCTTCACCTTCGACGAGAAGAACAACAAGGAACTGCCCAAGATCGTTGGCGAGCTGCTCATCCTGCCCCAGCACTGGTGGGAAGCTACCGAGGGCGAGCAGCGCGCAATCGACGAGACAACGCTTCTGCCGGTGATGGGGTCCGGTCCCTACCGGATCGCAAATATCCGTCCCGGTGAAAGCATGGACTTCGAGCGGGTCGAGGACTACTGGGGCAAGGATCTCAACGTCAATGTCGGACGCCACAATTTCGACCGCGTCACCTATACCTATTTCGGCGACCGGAATGTCGAATTCGAAGCCTTCAAGGCCGGCGATGTTGACTTCTGGCGCGAAAATGAAGCCAAACGGTGGGCGAATTCCTATGATTTTCCCGCCGTTCTGGAAGGCAAGATCGTGCGGGAGGAGCCGGAGAATCTCTACCGCTCCTCGGGCGTTCTCGTCGGCTTCATTCCGAATCTGCGACGCGAGAAATTCTCCGATCCGCGGGTCCGCCGGGCTCTGAACCTGGCCTATAATTTCGAGGATCAGAACAAGAACCTGTTCTTCGATCAGTATGAGCGCATTGATAGCTATTTCTACGGCACCGAGCTGGCCTCTTCAGGCCTGCCTGAAGGACAGGAGCTCGAGATCCTCGAAAACCTGCGCGGCCAGATTCCGGAAAGCGTCTTCACCACAGCCTATGAGAACCCGGTGGGTGGCAATGAGCGCGACGTCCAGGCAAACATGCGCACGAACCTGCGGGAGGCCATTTCCCTGTTCCGGGGGGCCGGTTACGAGTTGCGCGATGGCCGGATGGTCAATTCCGAGACGGGCGAGCCGTTTACCTTCGAGATCCTGCTCAATGGTTCCATCATCGAGAAAGTTGCGCTGCCCTATGCCGAGAACCTCAAGCGGATCGGTGTGGATGTCAGCGTGCGGGTTCTCAGCGACTCCTCGCAATACACCAACCGCCTCAGGTCGCGCGATTTCGACATGATCTATTCCGGCTGGGGCCAGAGCATGTCGCCGGGCAATGAGCAGGCCGAATACTGGGGTTCGGATGCGGCGGGACGCGAGGGCTCGGCCAACTATGCCGGGATCGCTGATCCGGCAATCGACCAACTGGTCAAGCAGGTGGCTTTCGCCAAGGACCGCGAGACACTGATCGCTACCGTCCGGGCGCTCGACCGGGTTCTGCTGGCCAATCATTTCGTCGTGCCCACCTACACGCTGCGCCACTCGCGGCTGGCTTATTGGGACTACATCACCCATCCCGAGGAATTGCCCTACTATGGCATCGGTTTTCCCGACGTCTGGTGGTATGCGGGCAAGGAATAGCGCTGCCACGTGGTCCGGCCCTTGCTTTGAGAGATACATTCGATTCTCAATTGGCTGACCGCGAATCACTCCAAGGCCGGATCCGCCAGCCCAGGAAAGACACCTTTTGACACGACCGACCTGCGCAACGATCAAACAGCTCGCCCCGGCCGATCCATTCGGTGAGGCGCGCTGATGGGCGCCTATATTCTCAGACGCCTGCTGTTGATGATCCCGACGATCATCGGGATCATGGCCATCTCCTTCGCCGTGATCCAGTTCGCGCCCGGCGGTCCCGTGGAACAGGTCATCGCCCAGCTGACCGGCCAGGGCGATTCGGCGACTGACCGGATCTCCGGGAGCGGCGGCGACAACCAGGGCTTTCAGGGGCAGGAATTCAACGATGATGTGACGTCGCAGTATCGCGGCGCCCAGGGGCTCGATCCGGAATTCATCGCCAAGCTCGAGGCGCAGTTCGGCTTCGACAAGCCGCCGCTCGAACGCTTCGGGCTGATGATGTGGAATTATATTCGATTCGATTTCGGTGAAAGCTACTTCCGCAGTATCGATGTCATCGACCTGATTGCGGAAAAACTCCCGGTCTCGATCTCGCTGGGCGTTTGGATCCTGTTGCTGTCCTACCTGATCTCGATCCCGCTCGGGATCAAGAAAGCGATCTCGGACGGTTCACGCTTCGACGTGTGGACCTCCGGACTGATTATCGTCGCCTATGCCGTCCCGGGCTTTCTGGTCGGCATCATGCTGATCGTGGTTTTTGCCGGGGGGTCTTTTTTCGACTGGTTCCCGCTCAGGGGGCTGACATCGGACAATTTCTCCGAGCTGAGCCTGTTCGGGAAGATCGTCGACTATTTCTGGCATCTGACGCTGCCCCTCATTGCGCTTGCGCTGTCGGCGTTCGCGACCACGACACTGCTGACCAAGAACTCCTTCATCGACGAGATCCGCAAGCAGTATGTGACTACGGCGCGCGCCAAGGGGCTGACCGAGCGCCAGGTGCTTTACCGGCACGTTTTCCGCAACGCCATGCTGATCATCATCGCCGGCTTCCCGGGCGCCTTCATCTCGGCCTTCTTTTCCGGTTCGCTGCTGATCGAGACGATCTTCACGCTGGACGGCCTCGGCCGCCTGGGTTTTGAATCGATCATCCGGCGAGATTATCCGGTTGTGTTTGCAACGCTGTTCATCTTCTCGCTTATGGGGCTCGTCGTCGGCCTGATTTCCGACCTCGTCTACACCTGGGTGGATCCGCGAATCGATTTCGAGAAGAGGGATGTCGGATGAACGCACCCTCCTCAACCATGGATGATGCCTACGATTCAAAGGGCCGGCCGAAAGGCTGGTTGTCGCCGACGAACCGGCGTAGGTGGGCCAATTTCAAGGCCAACCGCCGGGGCTACTGGTCCTTGTGGATCTTCATGATCCTGTTCATCGCAAGCCTGCTGGCTGAGTTCATCGCCAATGACCGGCCGATCCTCGTTTCCTACAAGGGTGAGATCCTCTATCCGGTCGCGGTCGACTATCCGGAAGAAAAGTTCGGCGGCTTCCTTGCCCGGACCGACTATCGCGATCCCTTCATCCGGGAGGAGATTGAGGCCAATGGCTGGATGCTATGGCCGCCCATCCGCTATTCCTACACCACTGCCAATTCCTACATTCCCCATTCGGCGCCGACAGCACCCTTCTGGCTGATGGACGAAGAAACCCGCTGCCAGGCATATCCACTGGGAGACGAGGACCCCGGCTGCACGCTTGGCAACATGAACTGGCTCGGCACCGACGATCAGGCGCGCGACGTGACCGCACGCATGATCTACGGCTTCAGGATCTCGGTGCTCTTCGGGTTGACGCTCACAGTCTTCTCAGCGGTGATCGGCGTTGCCGCAGGCGCCGTGCAGGGCTATTTCGGCGGCTGGACCGACCTTCTGCTGCAGCGCTTCATCGAGATCTGGTCATCGATGCCGGTTCTCTACATCCTGCTGATCATCGCAGCCGTTCTGCCTCCAGGGTTCTGGATCCTGCTCGGCATCATGCTGCTGTTTTCCTGGGTCGCCTTTGTGGGGGTGGTGCGGGCGGAGTTCCTGCGGGCTCGAAACTTCGAGTATGTCAATGCCGCTCGCGCACTCGGCGTCGGCAACGGCACGATCATGTTCCGACATCTCCTGCCGAACGCGATGGTGGCAACCTTGACCTTCCTGCCTTTCATCCTGTCAGGCTCGATCACAACGCTGACGTCGCTCGATTTCCTCGGGTTCGGGCTTCCGCCCGGATCTCCCTCGCTTGGCGAACTGATCGCCCAGGGCAAGCGCAACCTGCAGGCGCCGTGGCTGGGCCTGACGGCCTTCTTCACCATTTCGATCATGCTGTCGCTGCTGATCTTCATTGGCGAGGCGACACGTGACGCCTTCGATCCGCGAAAGACGTTCCGATGAGTGCGGCTGCAAAAAACCAGGAGCCGCTGCTTTCTGTGCGCGACCTTTCGGTGGCGTTCCATCAGGAAGGCAACAGCCAACTCGCCGTCGACCGGATCTCGTTTGACATCAAACGCGGCGAGACTGTCGCGCTTGTGGGTGAGTCCGGTTCGGGAAAGTCGGTTTCGGCGCTGTCCGTGCTCAAGCTCCTGCCCTATCCGGCGGCCAGCCATCCCAGCGGTGAGGTGCTGTTCAAGGGTCAGGATCTGCTCGCGGCAAAGGAGCCGGAAATCCGCGACGTTCGCGGCAACTCCGTCACCATGATCTTCCAGGAGCCGATGACCTCGCTCAACCCGCTGCAGACGGTGGAGAAACAGGTTTCGGAAATCCTGCATCTGCACCAGCCGATTGCCGCAGACGAGGCACGCAGACAGGTCATCGAACTGCTCGATCAGGTCGGGATCCGGGACCCTCGGCAAAGGCTCGCGTCCTATCCGCACCAGCTCTCGGGCGGCCAGCGTCAGCGGGTGATGATCGCCATGGCACTTGCCAACCGTCCCGAACTGCTGATTGCCGACGAACCGACCACGGCGCTTGACGTCACGGTACAGGCCCAGATCCTCGAACTGCTCAAGGATCTCAAGACCCGGCACGGGATGGCGATGCTGTTCATCACCCATGATCTGGGGATCGTCCGGAAATTCGCTGACAGGGTCTGCGTGATGACCAAGGGCCAGATCGTCGAAACAGGGCCCACGGCCGAGATCTTCGAGACCCCTCAGCACGAATACACAAAGCATCTGCTTTCTGCCGAACCCAAAGGCAATCCTCCACCACGGGCCGAAACCGCACCGATGGTGATGCAGGCCCGTGACGTGAAGGTCTGGTTCCCGGTCAAGCAGGGCTTTCTGCGCCGCACCGTCGACCACATCAAGGCGGTGGACGGGCTTTCACTCGACCTGAGAGCGGGCCAGACACTTGGCGTGGTGGGCGAGTCCGGATCGGGGAAGACGACGCTCGGCCTTGCGCTGATGCGGCTGATCCGCAGCCAGGGCGAAATCCATTTCAACAAGCTGCCGCTGCATGAGCGCAGTTTCAAGCAGATGAAGCCGCTCAGAAGTTCCATGCAGGTGGTATTCCAGGATCCGTTCGGATCGCTCAGCCCGCGAATGTCGATCGCGGACATTGTCGGAGAGGGGCTTGCCATCCATGCGCGCGAACTTTCGGCCAAGGAGCGCGACCGCGAAGTCGCCAATGCGCTTGAAGAGGTCGGGCTCGATGCAGCGACGCGCTGGCGCTATCCGCATGAGTTTTCCGGCGGCCAGCGGCAGAGAATAGCCATTGCCCGGGCCATGGTGCTCAAGCCCCGCTTCGTCATGCTCGACGAGCCGACCTCGGCGCTCGACATGAGCGTTCAGGCACAGGTGGTCGATCTGCTGCGTGATCTTCAGGCAAGGCACGAACTCGCCTATCTTTTCATCTCCCACGACCTCAAGGTGGTACGGGCACTCGCAAACGACGTGATCGTCATGCGCGCAGGCAAGGTGGTCGAGGCGGGTTCGGCCGACAAGATCTTCGACAGGCCGGAAACCGATTACACGAAGGCGCTGATGGCAGCGGCCTTCAACCTTGAAGCGACCACGACCGGTGTCGTGAGCGAATAGATCTCCGGAGACTTGATGAGCGAAAACAACAACCCCGGGCGCATCCTTTTGTCCCTGACCGGCTGGGCTCCCGATGTCTGGCTGAAGCAACTGGCTGAAACCGCCCCACACCGCAAAACGGTGGTCGAACCCGAGGGTGAATCGGATCCGAGCATCGAATATGCAGTGGTCTGGAAACCGAGACCCAAGGCCCTGGGCAAATTGCCCCGGCTCAAGGCCATCTTCTCGGTGGGCGCCGGTGTGGACCACGTGTTCTCGGATCCGGACCTGCCGGATGTTCCCATCGTTCGGGTGGTCTCGCCGGACCTGACCGCGCGCATGAGCGAATATGTGGTGTGGCAGGTGCTCGATCATCACCGCCTCGGCCCGCGCTACCGGCAACAGCAGGTGGACCGGATCTGGGAAGAGGATCGCGACCAGCCGGCGGCTTCGGAAATCTCCGTCGGCATCATGGGACTTGGTGAACTGGGCACCGATGCGGCTTTGAAACTGCGCTGCCTGGGCTTCAAGGTTTCGGGTTGGTCGCGGACCGCCAAGAATGTCGAGGGCGTGACCTGCCATGCGGGGAGCGAGGGGCTCGACCCGTTTCTCGCTACGTCCGATATCATCGTGGTGCTGCTGCCCCTGACCCCGGATACGCGCGAGATCCTGAACAAGGACCTGTTTGCGAGAATGACCAAACGGGGGCCGCTCGGGGCGCCGATCCTGATCAATGCGGGCCGTGGTGGGCTGCAGAACGAGGCCGACATCCTCAACGCGCTCGACACCGGTCAACTGTCTGCAGTGACGCTCGATGTCTTCCAGCAGGAACCTCTGCCTGCAGACAGCCCGTTCTGGACCCACCCGAAAGTGACAGTCACGCCGCATTCTGCAGCGGCGTCAATGCCGGCTTCGCTGATCGGGCCCATGGTGGCGCAGATGGATGCCCACGACCGGGGCGAGCCTCTCACCAATCTCGTCGATCGCAAGGCAGGCTACTGACGAAAAATGTGCTGCCGGCGTTCGGAACGGCACTCTGTTCGCACGACGATAGTCTGCAGGACAGGTCACAGGCCTCAGGGCCGGCGATAGCCGGTTGGCGGGCCGTACAGTCTCGCGATGCGGTCAATGGCTGCGGCCAGCGGTTCCCGCGTGACGGTCATCGTGCCACCGGAGGCATGGAGCAGCGTGTGCTTGTCTTCGAGAAACCCGACATGGCCTTTCCAGAACACCAGATCGCCGCGTTTCAAGCCATCAACGGACGGGTCGATGGGGTCGCCAAGGCCGGCCGCCTGCTGATCGGAATCCCGCGGCGCATTCCGTCCGGTCATGGCCAGCGCTATCTGCACAAGTCCCGAGCAATCGATCCCGAATCCCGAGCGGCCGCCCCAAAGATAAGGGGTCTCAATGAACATGGCGGCGACAGCTACCGGATCCGTGAAGGCAGCGTTTTCGATAGGCTTGAGATGAGCGGCGATCATGGCCGAACCGTCAGCCAGAACCGCATACTCTGTACCCCGGGTATCCGCGCGGCCTGAAATCTCCACCCGGCTCCCCATTGAAAGCGCATGAACCGGCGGAAATCGCAGATCGGGACCGGGATAGACAAAGCTCCGGGGGGTGCAGACGGCATGGGTGGGGGCAGCCGGTCTCGCGGAAAGACATCGATCTGGGAGATAGCCGACATAACCATCGGCATCGAGCTGGACCCAGGCCCAGCCTTCCTGGCGGTCGAACACGCGCAAGGTCTCACCAAAGAGCGCTTCGGTATCGATGGCTGACGCTGAATCGGGTTGCGGGTGCAGCTTGGCGAGTGGTGTGATCACCTGCGCCGCTGTCCCTTCGACATAACGTTGAGCCGACACGACGTCCCTTAGCCTAATGTCCGCCAGATCCGGCCTGCAGGCGTTCAGGCGGCAGTCGAGCGCTTTGGGTTCAGAGCCAGTCATGATGGCTGCGAAGCCTCCGGCGCGGCAAGCTTGCGGCCTTCCATGATGATGATGTCGCCAAGCCTTTCGACAAACAGCGCGCCCTCCACGGTGCGTTTGATCACGACGTTGCGACGGTCCCGCTCGTCCCGGACACGGCGCACAAGCCCCATGTGCCCCATCGTGTCGAGCGCTCGCGTGATCACGGGCTTGGTCACGCCCAGAAGAGCTGCGAGACCACGCACCGTGTGCGGCGGAGGGGCGAGATAGATATGCAGCAGGATCGCGACCTGTCGGACCGTCAGGTCAGGTCCGATGACACGGACATGCTCAAGCGTGGCGGCATGCCACAGGCCGAGCGCTTCCGAGGGCCTGAGATCGAGTGACATGACGCACGCCTCATTCGTTACGGAACCGTACTACCTTGAACGAAACATCGGGGTTGTGCAAGCCGGCCCCACCGGATTGGCAGGCTTTCGCCACATAGCTGTATCCGCGACGGTGTGCATCCGCCTCAGGCCGGATAGCGCCGGCTGATGACATCGTAGAGCGCACGGATTGCCTGCGCCTCTCCGCCCACAGGCGCGTGCGGCTTTTCCTTGGGCGACCAGGCAAAGATATCGAAATGCGCCCAGCTGATCTCCGGTTCGACAAACCGTTTGAGGAACAATGCGGCGGTAATCGAACCCGCCATGCCGCCCGCGGGCGCATTGGTCAGATCGGCAATCCGCGCCTTGACGTCGGCTTCATAGGGCTTGTGGAGCGGCATTCGCCAAAGCGGATCGGAAACCGCGCGCGATGCCTGCGAGATCTCGTCGGCGAGCATTTCATCGTCGGTGTAAAAGGGAGGCAGATCGGGACCAAGCGCTACACGCGCGGCGCCAGTCAACGTCGCCATGTCGATGACGAGGTCCGGCTCATCCTCGCAGGCATAGCTCAGCGCATCGGCCAGAACCAGCCGACCCTCGGCGTCGGTATTGTCGATCTGGACGGTCAGGCCCTTTCGACTCTCGAGCACATCACCAGGCCGGAACGCCGAGGCAGATATGGAATTCTCGACTGCCGGGACAAGCACACGCAGATCAACCGGAAGCCCCGCATCCATGATCATCATCGCCAGTCCCAACACATTGGCGCCGCCGCCCATGTCCTTCTTCATCAAAAGCATCGACGACGCCGGCTTGATGTCGAGCCCGCCGGTGTCGAAGCAGACACCCTTGCCCACCAGTGTGATCTTGGCGGCACCCTTTCGGCCCCAGCGCATGTCCAGCAACCGTGGCGCTTCAGCCGCCGCCCGGCCAACCGCATGGATCATGGGAAAGCCCCGGTCGAGCAGGTCGGAGCCGGAAACAACCGTGGTCTCCGCCTGGTAGTGTTCGGAAAGCCCGAGAAAAGCCTTTTCGAGGGCATCGGGACCCATGTCATTTGCGGGCGTGTTGACGAGATCGCGGGCGAGTGTCACGCCTGCAACGGTGCGGGTGATCGCGGCTGCATCCGCGTCCGCCGGGATTGCCAGCCGCGGCCCTGCCGGTGCCGGCTTCTTGTATTTCTCGAAGCGGTAGGCGCCCATTCCGAATGCCAGCGCCATGTCGGCGCCCGAAATTTGCGATGTTTCAATGTGCCATTCCGCTTCCGGCAGCATGCGGGCCAGCTTTCCGCCGATGAAGGGATGGCAGTCCGAGGCATCGCCAAGCCCGAACAGCGCTCCGGCCAATTTGCCATCAGGACCGGGGACAAGAAGAAGGCTGCCCTCTGCCCCCGTAAAACCTGCGGCCTTTGCCCAGGTCAGCACCGTTTGGTCGATCTGCCCGCGTTCCAGATCCTTGCCAGACACGGCCCAGACAGGCAGCGAATCTCCTGAAACAGGCACAAACGGCGATGATCGTTCAGTAAGCTCAAACGGCGGCATGGTGTCTCCACTCGGGTTGGTGATCAGGGTTCGTGCGCGATGAATGGCCCCGCAGGTGCAGGCGAAGAATCGCGTGTTAACGGTTGATTAGGGTTAACAGATTATTGCTTGAACTAATATCGCGGCTTTCCCGTCACAGGGTCACCCCCGCGCCGAAGCCAACGTGTAACCCGCCCAACCGGGGATCAGGTCCATGTACAAGCCAGGTATCCGCTCCAAATCCTCTCGCCGCCTGCTGACCGCCGTCTGCATTGCAGCACTTGGCGTGTCGCTCGCCGGTTGCGCTTCCAAGGGGCAGCTGACCACCGGCTCGATTCCTTCGACGAACAAGCCGTTGGAGGCAATGAACGCAGCCGAGCTGCTTTCAGCTTCCGAGCGATTCGGCCGGGCCTATGACAGGAACCCGAAAGATCCTGCGGTGGGCATGAAATACGCGTCTGTTCTCACGATGAGCGGGCGAGCCACTCAGGCTCTTGCGGTGATGCAGCAAGTCGCCATCCACAATCCGACCGACCGGACGGTACTCGCCGGCTACGGCAAGGCGCTTGCCGGCGCCGGACAGTTCGACAAGGCCCTCGACGCCATCCGGCGGGCACAGACACCCGACCGGCCAGACTGGCAGTTGCTCTCCGCCGAAGGCGCCATTCTCGACCAGATGGGCGATCCCGCCGGCGCACGCGAGCGCTATCGCAAGGCGCTCGATCTCAAGCCCAACGAGCCTTCGATCCTTTCCAATCTCGGCATGTCCTATGTGCTGCAGGGCGATCTGAGAACGGCCGAAACCTATTTGACCTCCGCCGTCCGCCAACCCGGCGCAGACAGCCGGGTTCGGCAAAACCTTGCCTTGGTTGTAGGGCTTCAGGGCCGCTTCGGCGAAGCTGAAAAGATCGCCAGCGCAGAACTCTCACCGGAACAGGCCCAGGCCAATGTAAGCTACCTGCGTAGCATGCTGTCGCAGCAGAACGCATGGAACAAGCTCAAGAACGACGACAGCCGAAACACCAACTGATTCAGTATCAGGTCTTTTCCGGAGCCTTTCGCTAAATGCATGCAGCGGAGTGCCGATGTTTACGGCCCTTCGGACGTCTCGTTGTCTACGCCCGGAAGATGAAGGAAATGGCCGCATTCTGTTGCCGTCATTTCAGCTTCGGGGCGGTTTCCGGAGACGATGAGCACGTTGTGGAGCTGCGTCCACGCAACGGCGTGATGACGATCCACCCAGCATCCAAGGGACAGAAGATCGGCCAGTCACTGGTCAAGCTCGTTTTTGATGTCGAGGATGTCGAGAGCTCTTTTGCAACCGCACGCCAGTCCGGCCTAGTCTTCGGACCTGTCCACGCAGCCGGCGGCGACAGCTTCGTCAATGCGCGGGATCCCTCGGACCATCCCATCTCGGTGTCGAGCCGGGTCTTTTCGGTCTAGCGACCGCTATCCTTTTTTGGTCGTGCTTTGCTGCAGGAGCCGGCTCAGTTGAAATTGTCCATGACCTGGATGGCGGCAGGGCCGAGGATGACGCCGATCAGCACCGGGAGAAAGAACAGGATCATCGGCACAGTCAGCTTCGGTGGAAGCGCCGCGGCCTTCTTCTCCGCCTCGGTCATGCGCGCATCTCGGCTTTCTTGGGCGAGAACCCGAAGTGCCTGGGCGATGGGCGTCCCGTAGCGTTCCGACTGGATCAGCGCCTGGGTTACCGATTTCACCGCATCGAGACCGGTGCGGCTTCCCAGGTTCTCGAAAGCCACCCGCCGGTCCTGCAGGTAGGACAGTTCGGCAGTCGTCAGGACGAATTCCTCCGCCAGGGCGGTGGACTGAATGGCGATTTCCTCGGCCACCCGCTTCATCGCCGCTTCGATGGAAATCCCCGATTCCACGCAGATCAGCAGCAGGTCAAGCGCATCCGGCCATGCCAGCTTGATCGACAACTGACGCTTCTTGGACTGGTTGGAGACAAAAATGTTCGGCGTGTAGAAGCCGGCATAGGCGGCAACGATGCAAGCGAGCATCCGCACCGTGGTTGGCTTGTCAGTCATGTTTTCAAGCACGAAGACATAGACCACCGCTGCCATCAAGAAGAAGAACGGCAGCACGAAGCGCGCCAACAGGAACATGTTCAGCGCATTCTGTGTCCGGTAGCCGGCAGCCCTCAGCTTGGCCACCGTCGCGTCGTCGGCAAGCGCCTTGCGCAGATTGAGTTGCTCGACGATACCGCGCACCGACGAATTATTGTGAGACCGCAATCCGACGCTCTTGGAGTTGCCGCGCGATTGTTCCGAGTGCAGGCGCGCACGTTCGCGGGCACGGATCTCGTCCCGCTCGAGCGCTGCCGACTTCATCCGCGCATCGAGATCACCACGTTCGAAATAGGGGGCGAGAACCGTAAACAGTGTCGCGAATACGGCCACGGAAACCAGAATCGGAACCAGATAGGCCGGGTCGGTGAGGGAAGACGCGATATCGGAAAGCATGGTTCGCCCGCCCTAGATGTCGAAGTTGATCATGTTGCGCATCACCAGAATGCCGATCGACATCCAGATCGCCGATGCACCGAGAATGAGGTGTCCCCGACTGTCGGTGAAGAGGATCATGATGTAGTCGGGTGATGTGAGATAGACGAGTGTGGCAACGATGAACGGCAGCGCCCCGATGATGACGGCAGACGCCTTGGCTTCCATCGACAATGCGTTGATTTTCGCCTTCATCTTCTTGCGGTCGCGCAAGACACGCGAAAGATTGCCGAGCGCTTCCGACAGATTGCCGCCGGCCTGCGCCTGAATGGCAATGACGATGGCAAAGAAGTTGGCTTCCGACAACGGAATCCGGCTGTAGAGCCTGCCGCACGCCTCCGGCACGCTCATGCCCATCTGCTGCGCTTCGACGATGCGCTTGAATTCGGTCCGCACCGGCTCCTGGCCTTCGCCCGAGATCATGCGGATCGCATCGTTGAGCGGCAGTCCGGACTTGATGGACCGCACCATGATATCCAGCGCGTTGGGAAATTCATTCAGGAACGCCTTGAGGCGTCGGTTGCGCAGAAAGCCGATAACCCAACGCGGAACGCCGGCCCCGAAAATGATCCCGATCCCGATGCCGACAAACAAGCTTCCATAGGCAACGAAGGCCATCAGACCGGCAAGGAGCCCGAACACAATCGAAATCAGGATGAACTGTTTCATCGACAGTGAAAGGCCTGCCTGACTGATCTTGTCCTTCAGCGGCGGCGAGGTTCGCCGGTCGTTTTCCTTGTTCTTCTCTTCAAGCGTCTTGAGCGAATCCTGAACCGATTTGCGGCGCTTGTTGGCCTCGGCCAGACGATCGCGCGCTGCCGACGCCTTGGACCTGTCGGTCTCGGCCGCCTTGACGCGCTTGACGCGGTTCTGGGTCCGGCGGTCGCCCTCGATCCGGCTGTAAAGCACGCCATAGCCAAGAGCCCCGGCCGAAAGTGCGGCAAGAGCGATGATGGCGACGACAACTGTATCCAGACCAAACACGCGGGCGTCTCCTTATGAAGCGATCTTTTCCATGGCGTCGAGCGCCGCGGCCAGACGCTTGTCTTCGCCGTAATAGCGGGCACGGTCCCAAAAATGCGGCCGACCGATGCCGGTCGAGCGGTGTTCGCCGATGATCCGGCCGTTGGCGTCCTCGCCGGTCATGTCGTATTTCATCAGGTCCTGGGTGATGAGCACATCGCCTTCCATGCCGACCACCTCGGTGATGTGGGTGATCCGGCGGGAGCCGTCGCGGAGACGCGTTGCCTGGATAACGACATCGACGGATCCGGCGATGATCTCGCGCACGGTCTTGGCCGGCAGGGTGAAGCCACCCATGGCAATCATCGATTCCATACGGCTCAGGCATTCGCGCGGGCTGTTGGCGTGGATCGTTCCCATGGACCCGTCGTGACCGGTGTTCATTGCCTGCAGAAGGTCGAACACCTCGGGTCCGCGCACCTCGCCGACGATGATGCGTTCGGGCCGCATGCGAAGGCAGTTCTTGACCAGATCACGCATCGTGATCTCGCCTTCGCCCTCGATATTGGGCGGTCGTGTTTCCAGACGCACCACATGGGGCTGCTGCAATTGCAGTTCGGCGGAGTCTTCGCAGGTGATGACGCGTTCATCCGTGTCGATATAGGCCGTCAGGCAGTTCAGCAGCGTTGTCTTGCCCGAGCCGGTGCCGCCCGAGATGACGACGTTGCAGCGGACACGGCCGATGATCTGCAGGATGACCGCACCTTCCGGGGTGATCGCGCCGAACTTGACCAGCTGATCGAGCGTCAGCTTGTCCTTCTTGAACTTACGAATGGTGAGCGCGGTGCCGTCAATGGCCAGCGGTGGCGCGATGACGTTGACACGCGAACCGTCGGGAAGTCGGGCGTCGCAGATCGGACTCGATTCATCGACACGGCGGCCGACCTGGCTAACGATACGCTGGCAGATTGACAAAAGCTGGCCGTTGTCGCGAAACCGGACATCGGTCTCCTGCACCTTGCCGGCGACTTCGATGTAGGTCTTGCCGGATCCGTTGACCATGATGTCGGCGATGTCGTCACGCGCCAGAAGCGGCTCGAGCGGGCCGTACCCGAGCACGTCATTGCAGATGTCATCGAGCAGTTCTTCCTGCTCGGCGATCGACAGGGCGAAGTTCTTGATCGTGATGATATCGTTGACGATATCGCGGATTTCCTCACGCGCGCTTTCCGCATCTAGCTTGGCGAGCTGAGACAGGTCGATGGTATCGATAAGGGCCGAGAAAACCTGGCTCTTGGTATCGTAATAAGCCTCGTTGCGGGTCGATTTCCGCTTGGCCGGCGGCTCTTCACGGCGCTGCACGGCAACCGGCTCGGGTTGGGGTCTTGGCGCCGGCTCCGGGGCAGGCGCCATTGCGGAAGCGGGCGGCGCGGAAACCGGAGCGCTCTCACTGACTTGAGGCGCCGCCGGAGCCTCGGCTGCGGCCGGCGGCTTCGGCATCGGGCTCATCGGCGTCTTGCCGGATCCGTCATTGCTGCGTTTGCCGAACATGGTGTTGCGAACTCCAGTCTGCCTGTTACTTGCGGCCGAGCAGGCCCATGAGGGACGAAAGCCCGGCCTTCTTGCGTTTCTTCACTTCCGCCCGTCCGGTGACGACATGCGCGATCTGCGACATGGACTCTGCAACCGGCGATTTCGCCGCCGATTCAGCAATCATCAGGCCCGAATTGGCAGCTTCACCGAACAGCGGCGCATCAAACGGGATGATGGCAAGCGGCTCCACCTCCAACGGATCGCAGAACACGTCCGGAGCGATCTCCGGGCGTTTTGCCAAACCGACCTGGTTGAGGATGAGATAGGGCGGGTGATCATTGGGCCGGAGCTTGCGCAATGTGTCGAACAGGTTCTTCGTGTTGCGAAGATTGGCGAGATCCGGCGTCGCGGTGATGACGATCTCATCGGCCGCACACAGGATCTTGCGCGACCAGTCGGACCACAGATGCGGCACGTCCAGAACCGAAATCGGCGCGTTGCGCTGCACGATGTCGAGGATTGGCAGGAACGCGTCGCCCGCGAAATCGTAGGTGCGGTCAAGCATCGACGGCGCCGCAAGCATCGAAAGATGTTCGGAGCACTTGGCGAGAAGGCGGTCAAGGAACACCTCGTCGAGGCGGTCCGGAGAGAACACGGCTTCCGCAATGCCTTGGGCGGGATCATTGTCGAAGTTGAGATTGGCGGTGCCGAAGGCAAGGTCTAGATCGGCGAGGATGACCTCGCTCGAGAACAGGTTGGAGATGCTCCAGGCGCAATTGTGCGCGAGCGTCGAGGACCCAACACCGCCCTTGGCGCCGACAAAAGCAATTGACTTGCCGAGCGGTGCCGCATCGGGATCAACGAATATGGTTGATATCACGCCGATTACATCCGCCATCGACACGGGTGCCACGATGTATTCGGACACCCCGTTGCGAACGAGCTCGCGGTAGAGCGAGACATCGTTGACGTGGCCGATCACCACCACGCGTGTGTCCGGATCGCAGTAATTGGCCAGTTCGCCGAGTTCAGCGATCAGCGTCTCGGCATCGGCACGGGTTTCAAGAATCAGAAGGTTGGGTGTCGGAGAGGACGAGAACATGTTGGTTGCCGCCGACACGCCGCCGGAGTTCACGCGGAGATTGACCTTGGCCATCCGGCGGTCCTCGCCGCAGCGCTCCATGGTTTTGGCAAGTCCCTCGGTCTCGTAGAAAACATGGACCGAGATGCGCGGCAAAGGCCTGATCCGGTCAAAATCACCGCGTGCAGGCGTATCCGCCGCCGGATCGACAGGCGTGGATTGCTCTAGCTCATACTCAAGGTTTGTCATTGCCGTTGTCCTGCTTCAGGTGTCGCGCGCCAGTCTTCATTCATCAATTGGTCCCGAGGCCAGCGCCGCTTTCGCGATAGGTCTGAATGACCTGCGAGCGGCGCTCCGCATCAATCGGCGACATCCCGCGCGGCGCGATGAGATCTCCGGGGTTGGCGATCTGCGCGGCCAGATTGTTCTGGTACGCGCAACCGAAATTGGCCCAATGCTTGTTTTCGCTCGTGTCGGCCGCAAGATCGTCCGGCCAGCGGCCGCACTGACCGGTCGAAGCCGAGATGGCGAGATAGGCGATCCGGATCGGTGCCGCATCGTTGGGCGAGGAGGCATTGTAAGGCGAGGTAAGAATGCGATTGCGCGGAATGCCCTCGTTCTGAAGGATGGTGGCCACCTCGCCCGCCACAATCGACGCCGCTCCTGCATTCGCCGAGCCGCTCGGAACCATGATGCGTACCGCGCCGGAAGCGGACGAATTGTAGCTGTTGGCCGCGCCACGGACGATCTCGCGCATCGAAATCGTCAATTCGCGGTCGCCGGTGCCCACCGGAATATCGACTGTACGTTCCTGCTCCGCCACAACAATGGGATGGCTGGTGCGATAATCATCGGGAACGGCGCCTACGACCACGCTGCGGCCGCCCCAGCCAGCACAGCCGGAGAGAAGTGCCAGGCTTGCCAGCGCCGTGACGGCGGCAAACCGGACCCGAGGGCGATCAGGAGAGTTGGGAACTGAAATCTTGCAAGACATTGTGGGGTTCCTGATCACTTGTAGATGAAGCCGACAGCGCCGTGGTAGCGACCGGGCGGCAGGCCGGTTTCCATCTGTCCGTAGACACGGTTGACGCGGCCGAGGAAGAAGCCGGCGCCGTCGCTGGGCGCGTTGAAATTGTCGTCCGGCCGGGCGAGCTCGTTGCGGGCAACCGGCTTGACCAGATAGGGGGTTGCGATGATGACCAGTTCGGTCTCGTTGCGCATGAATTCCTTGGATCGGAACAGCGTTCCCAATACCGGAATCTTGGAAGCTCCAGGCATGCCCGACAGGGTCTGGCGGTAGCTGTCGCGGACCAGCCCGGCCAGCACCATCGAGCCACCGGACGGAAGCTCGACCGAAGTCTCGGCTTCACGCTTCTGGATCGACGGCAACGGGCTCTGACCCTCGAAGGTCGGCTCGGAAACCTCGGTCTTGATGCGCAGTGAAATCCGTCCCGGAGCGAGCACCACCGGCGTGAACTCCAGCTTGATGCCGTATTCGGTCTCCGCGAAGATGGTGCCGTCTTCGGTGCGTTCATCTTCCACGTTGAACATGCCGCCGACGCTGAATCGGGCAACCTCGCCGGAAATGGCGGTCAGACTGGGTTCTGCAAGGGTGCGAAGCACACCGGCGCGCTCGAGAGCACTGATATCGGCGGAAATGCGGGCGCCGGAAATCGTGCTGGCCGCGGAACCGAGCTGGGCCAGACCCGGCACGGAGAGCCAGGATGTGGTGCTGTTGCCGAACCTTGCGGAAGCATCGCCGGTCAATGTCGTGTTGAAGCCGAGCTGCTTGAGCACCTGGCGGCTGACCTCGGCAATGGTGACCTTGAGCGTCACCTGGTCCTCGCCATCGATCTTGAGAAGGTTGACGATCTTGGACTTCTGGCGAGCCTCGGCGTTGATGGCTGCGTCTCCGCCCTCGCTTGTCGCCGTGGTCACGCGTGTTGTGGCTTCACCGCCGGTCAGGAAGATTTCGGCCAGATTGGCGGCCTGCGCCGCGTCCTGCGGGGTGCGCACGGAACCCGTCAGGACGATGTTGTCCGAGATGATTTCGACCTTGATGTTGGAATCGGGAAGGAAGCGGGCCAGATGCACCTCCAGCCCCGCGACATCGCGTTCGATCTCGAGTTCGATGGAGACGATCTCTTCACCGCTCGCGCCGAAGATGAAGATGTTGGTCTGGCCGACCGTCTTGCCGAAGAGGTAGAGCCGGCGCGAGGTGCGGGTCACCGCGTCAGCGAGCGCCGGATCGGCGACCAGTATGTCGTGGGCATCGGTGGGCAGATCGATCACGATGGCCTTGTTGAGGCCCAGCTTGACACGCTTGGAGACGCCCGGCCCCGCTTTCTTGATCTTGATGATGTTCGGCGATGCCTGCGCGGCAGAGACCAGCAGGCCCGCAGTCGGGTCCGCAAAGACACCGGCGACCATAACCGTCCCAACCAGCATGGAGCCGGCGATCGAAGACAAAAGCGTTTTTACATTATGACGCACGTTCATTCTCCGCTTCAGTTGGTGGCGCCAACATTGGTGATTGCGCCGGAGCGGATCAGCTGGATGGCTGAGGAGCCGTCTTCGCCGCTCAAGAGATGTTTCGCACCGGTCGTATCCGGCTCCTGGACGTCGGCGACACTGCGAAGCGCAAGGGTCAGCCGGTCAGCCATTTGCTGGGCGACGGTGATGATCTTCGACTGCTCGGGGGTCAGCTCAAGCGTTGCCGTTGTGCCGACTGCTGTCCGGTTTCCCTGCGCATCCTCCTCAATCCGCTGGTCGATCGCCAGAATTCGGATGTTGGAGAGAATGACCTCTGTCAGAAAACCTTCCTGGGCCGTCTTGCGACGCACCATGATGACGTCGACCCGGTCGTTGGGCAGAATGAACCCGCCAGCACTGGTGGCGACCGAGATTTCAGTTGCGATCGCGCGCTTTCCCGCGGGAAGCAGCGAAGACATGATGCGAGAGGAAGAATCGACTATCTTCTCCGGCCGCAAAGGTTCGCCTGCAAAGACAGGCAACCGGACGATCGCGCCGGTCATCTCCGTGATCGCGTCGGGACGGGCCTCGCGGCTGATCAACCCCTCGACGACCGCATCCTCGGGCCATCCCTTCCACTCCATGGTTTCCTCGTTCAGGCGGCTGCCGACAGGCAGGCTCGCACTGACAACCAGCACGTCAACGGTCGGCATTTTCTCGATCACGGGCGTGGCCGCGATCTCATTGACCTGGACCGTGGGGGAGGTCAGGTTCATGGCGAGATATCCGGCTAGTCCGGCAGCCAGGACTGCCACTGCCATGATGACGACGCGGGCGGGTTTCATGCGGTTTCCTCACCGTAGATTGGATAGGCTGGCCGCAGAATGCATTTGCAATCGTGTAATTATGGTTAATGGGACGCTAGCAAACAGGGTTAATTCAAAGTTTCACTTCAAACGCGCCATCGAACCGGACAAGGATCCACTGGTCCATTGCGCCGCCCCGGAGGCGTCATCTTTATCAGACGCAGCCCTGCCGCATCGCGCCGGGACGCAGCACGGTGGAAAGTTCGATCAGGAAAAAGAAACTGACGCTGATACAGCCCGGGGTCCGGGCAGCGTTCAGAACAGCCGATTGATGGCGTCCAGGAAAATCCGGCTTTCCGGGTAAGTGGAAAATGCCGATGCGCCGATGGCCACGCCATAGGGGATCCCGGCACGATCCTTGAAAAAGTGCATCGGGATCGGAACAGGCGCGGCGAGCAGAATGTTCTGATTGGCCCGGATCAAGAGAACAAACAGGGCCAAGAAGCCACCATAGATCCCGGTGAGACCGAGAAAGGCCACCAGATCGATGTTGAAGCCATACCAGAGAGCGGCCGCCGAAAGGATCTTGGCGTCGCCCCCGCCCATGACATTGAGGGCAAACAGAGCGAAGCAACCGGCAAAAACCGCCAGAGCCGCAACGATCGACCAGCCGAAGGTGGCGAGATCCATCCCGCTCAGCGGTGCGACGATGAAAAACGAAAGCGCGAGAATTAGCGAGACACGGTTCGGGATCTTCATCGTCAGAATATCGGAGAAGGCGGCCATTGCCAGACACAGCGGAAGAACAATGAAAATCGCTGCCTCAACCATTGAACTGCTCCTTGATGCGCACTTCGTCAGACCTGATCCCGGGCGAAAATGGCCCGAAGTCAACTGCAATCCAGGCCGGAAGTCGGACGCCGGTGGGTCCCAACCGCAACCTGCAGACCGGAAGGCTAGACAAAAGACCTTAAGAAACAGCAACGCATGGATCATGCGTCGCCAAAAAAGCAAAAGCCGCCCCGAAAGGCGGCTCATGGCTAAACGATACCGGAATGCTGGACCCGATCAGGAGCCCTGGGCGTTCTTGGCGTCGTTCATCTTGTCGGAAAGGCTCTGGAACTGTGCGTTCAGAGTGTTGCCCAGAGTGGTGGCGCCCGTGATCAGGGCCACTGAAATAAGCGCTGCGATGAGGCCATACTCAATCGCGGTGGCGCCGGATTCGTCCTGGACGAAACGATCAAAAATGGTCTTCATGGTTCGGTTCCTTCATCCACTTTTTGTTTCAGCACACCGCCAGCTGCTTCGGCTGGTCGGATGCGAAAACAGTAGGCGAAGATTTTTGCAAAGCGCTTAAGGAACAAGGTTAGCGAATGGTTGCCGCGCCCGGCGGGGGTGTTTTTGGTTAACACCCGGTTTAAGCCAAATGGGGAAAGCCGCGGAACCGGGGCATTCCCGAGACCATTGCTGCGACGGACGGGGGACAAAAATAAAGCCGCCCCTCGAGAGGGGCGGCCTTGAAACCGAATGTCTTTCAACTGCTCTTGGGCTTAAGAGCCCTGAGCGTTCTTGGCGTCGTTCATCTTGTCCGACAGACCCTGGAACTGAGCGTTGAGGGTGTTGCCCAGCGTGGTCGCGCCGGTGATGAGGGCGACTGAGATAAGTGCAGCGATCAGGCCGTACTCGATTGCAGTCGCGCCGGATTCGTCTTTTACGAAACGATCAAAAATGGTCTTCATGGGATACTCCTTAATCCACATCGTGTTTTCAGCACTCCGTCAACCGTTGCCGTTGATCAGATGATCCAAACCTAGAGAGCAAGCTTTTCGATCTGCTTAAGAGACGTGGTTAGCAAAATCTTGCCGGGGTTTTCCTGCACCGCGAGCCATTCAGAAGCCGGATTTGATACGGTTCCAGCGAGGATCGTCCCTGCCGGAAACACTTTATATACATGCCCCGCTACACGGGCCCTTTTGGCCGCAAGCGCCGCTCCAGGGGCTCAGTGGCGCCAGATCGCTTGCTCACCCTACTAATTTGCTGCGGATCCAACCGGTCTTAAGGCTTCATTCACCATTCCGCGCGATTTTGGGACCTGAACCCAAGATCCGAGGATACGGCATGACCAACTTTACTTCTGTTCGGCAGCGACTGGCTGCTGCGGCGCTCGGTCTGGCTCTGGCCACTGTTTCTGCCCAGGCCTCGACGGCCGCAGAAGACGTGATCCGTGTTTTCATGGACCACGCCCGCATCCTCAAGCTCGACCGGACCGTGAGCAAGGTCATCATCGGCAACGCCGGCGTGGCCGATGTAACCGTGTCCGATCCGCGAACCATCGTGCTGACCGGAAAATCCTACGGCACCACAAATCTCGTCATTCTCGATCGGGACGGGGAAGCCATCGTCGATGAGCGCATCCTCGTCTCCGTCGACGAGGCGAACACGCTGAGGGTCTTCAAGCAAACATCCCGCTCAGTGTTTTCCTGCTCCCCGTCCTGTGAGGAGCACACACCCGGCGTCGCCGCGCCCTGATACGGGGAAAACGGCTGTCCCCGGATTGCGAAGGTAACCCTTCGTTCACCAAGCCGGCGATGTTCTTACAGCCTGTTACGAATGATCAACCACTTAGGCATAGGCTCGTTCCCTGACAACAAATGTCCGGGAGTCCCAAGATGAATCTTGATGTGCAAGATCGCCAAGCATCGCCACGCGGCGTGCGTCGGCTCGCCTTCAGGTTCCGGCGCAGCCAGGATGGATCGGCTGCGATTGAATTCGGTTTGCTGGCATTCCCCTTCTTTCTTCTGATCTTCGCCACCATCGAGGCTTTCATCGCTTTTGCCGGCGAACAGCTGCTTGAAAACGCCGTCGACACCATGAGCCGGCAAGTCCGGACGGGACAGATTACCTTTAATATGGGCCGTCCGACCGACAAGACGGAAGCCCAGTTCCGGGCGCTGTTCTGCGATGAAATCAGTCTGATGATCAAATGCCCGGAGAATGAAGATCCGGACGACCAGAAGCTCTATCTCGACGTTCGGGAGTTTGCGGATTTTGCCGATGTGCCGAAATACATTCCGCGCGTGAGCAACGAGAAATTCGCCGATCTCGATCCGACGGATTTCGACTACGATCCGGGCGGACCCGGAACAATCAACATCGTCCGCGCCTATTACCGCTGGGAGGTCATGACCGACCTGGTCCGTCCGTTCATAACCAATATCCGCAAGGACGGGGAGATGCCGCGGGATTACCTTATGGTTGCGACCGCTGCATTCCGCAATGAGGTCTATCCATGAACGAACTCAAAGCACACGCCCCTGATCCCCGGTCCGGCGGCGCTGAGACAACGGGCGCGCTGACAGGATTGATGCGCACGGCGCGCAGGCTGCGCGGAAGCCGCGAAGGTGTCGGCGCCGTCGAGTTTGCCCTCATCGCACCGGTATTGATCGTGCTCTACATGGGCTCGCTCGAGGTTTCGGTGGCGATGTCGGTCAACAAGAAACTGGCGCGCGCATCGAGCACCGTCGCCGACCTGATCACCCAGGAGAATTCGGTCAACAAGAACGACCTCAAGTCCATGATCAATGTGGCCGAAAGCGTGATGACGCCGTTCCGGTCGGACGGGATGAAGATGAAGGTCACCGGGATCTCGATCAACGGCGCCGGCCAGGCGACCGCATCATGGTCATGGCAGCAGGATGGTACCAAGCCATATGCCGACAATTCGGTTCAGGCGCTGCCTTCGGATCTTGCGATCCCGAACACGTTCCTGGTCCGCACCGAACTTGAATTCGATCATCAGCTTCTTCTGGTGCTGCCTGGTCTGAGCGATGTCGACATCAGAACCCTGAGCATGAAAAAGACCTATCATCTTCGCCAGCGTCTCGGCACCGAGGTCTCCTGCACCAACTGCTGACAGGACGGTTCAGCCGTTCGTGCCCGCCGGTCCGGCAACGACGAGGTCGCGCAGATTCTCGTAGTCTCTCGGATCGGGGACCGCATAGCCGCCGGCGAAAACGGGCTCGAAGATGTCAAGCAATCCGGGTGCTGCCTGAGGCATCCGGTCAAGGAATTCACCCAGCGCTTCGACGAGATCATCCGGAAGGGAGCGATGCGTGGCGTGCGGCCCGTAGGGAATGGTCTGCGACGACCAGATCAGCCGGGTCGATCCGCTGATCCCGGCGGATTGGGCGGTCCAGCCGTCGAACAACTGCTCGGGATCCAGGCCCGTGGAGTCCGGAACGTCGGGAATCCAGCCGAAAAACCCGTCCACCTGCATGTCGCCATAAAGCTTCATTGCCGAGGTCACGTCGCCGGCGCGGATCAGTTCCGGCCGATCGAGGCTTCCAGCTCTGATTGCCCGCTGCGGGATCAGCCATCCGGATACGGAGTCCTCGTTTGAATAGGCAATGCGGAGTTCGCTGATCGGTTTCGTGACAGAATCACGCACCGCGAGCACCGATCTGAAACCCGTCGAACCGTCTCCGGCGACCGGAACCCGGAGCGGTTCGACGCATCCGCAGGCGGCATCCGTGGCGGCATAGGACCTGGCTGAGTGAATCGCATATCCGATGCGACCGCTTGCATGGGCGTCGACCAGCGCCGCATAGCTGCTCATCCGGATGATCTCGACCGAAATTCCCAAGGCATCCGAAAATGCCTGCTGAACCGCTTCGAGCTTCAAAGGGTCGGCCACGGCGGCATGGTTTTCAATCATCCCGATCCGAAGCACGGCAACGGTCTCGCGATAATCCGCCGCCACCACTCGACAGCCGAGAATGAGGAAGAGACACGCGATAAGGGCGCGCGCGAGCGTAGTTGTCGAGGCGGCCAAAGTCGTCATCGATCCGGTTGCACTGGTGAAGTTCATGGAGCGCGTTTTATCACGCGCGGAGCGGATTGTGCGAACATGGTGAAAACAAGGTTACCAGCCGGGGCGCAGCGACATCACCGGGCATGACTTGAAATCACCCTTTCTGACCAGGCGGTTTCCGGCTAACTTCCGGACTGTTCTGGAGATACATGCATGGCACGCGCATTTCTTTTTGTTCTCGACTCCTTCGGCATCGGCGGCGCGCCGGATGCTGAGGCCTATGGCGATCTTGGCGCCGACACCCTCGGCCATATCGCCGAGCAGTGCGCGGCCGGGCTTGCGGATCGGCAAGGTCTTCGCGAAGGACCGTTGGCGCTGCCTCACATGCGTTCCCTCGGATTGGCGGAAGCAGCGCTTGCCGCTTCGGGCGAGATCCCATCGGGCTGGGATCTTGCCTCCCGTCCGCGCGGCCTTCATGGCGCGGCCGACGAAATATCCCACGGCAAGGATACGCCATCGGGCCATTGGGAAATCGCCGGCCAGCCGGTGATGTTCGACTGGGGCTATTTCCCCGATGATGGCGCAGCGTTCAGCGACGATCTGGTTGCCGCGATTATATCCGAGGGCGAAGTTCCCGGCATTCTGGGCAATTGCCATGCGTCAGGCACCGAGATCATCGCAACCCTCGGCGCCGAACATATCAGAACCGGCAAACCGATCTGCTACACCTCGTCCGATTCGGTGTTCCAGATTGCAGCCCACGAGCAAAGCTTCGGGCTCGATCGGCTGATCAAGCTTTGTGAAACCGTGCGGCGCCTGGTCGATCCGCTCAATATCGGTCGCGTCATCGCCCGTCCCTTCGTCGGAACGCCCGAGAAAGGGTTCGACCGCACCGGCAACCGCAGGGATTTTTCCGTCCTTCCTCCCGGGCCGACCCTGCTCGATCAGGTCGAAGCCAGCGGCAAGCGCGTGTTTGCCGTCGGCAAGATTGGCGACATCTTTGCGCATCAGGGGGTCACGAACCCGCGCAAGGCCAGCGGCAATCCCGCGCTTTTCGATGCCACGCTGAAGGCCGCGCAGGAGGCGCGCGACGGCGATCTGGTGTTTACGAATTTCGTCGATTTCGACATGCTCTACGGCCACCGGCGCGACGTTCCGGGCTATGCGGCTGCGCTCGAGGCGTTCGATGCCCGCTTGCCTGCATTCGCAAAGCTGCTCAAGCCGGGGGATCTGGTGATCATGACCGCAGATCATGGCTGCGATCCGACATGGCGGGGGACCGATCACACCCGCGAACGGGTGCCCGTTCTCGGTTTCGGTCCCGGCATTGCCGCCCGCAGCATCGGAATTCGGAAGGGATTTTCGGATATCGGCGCAACGGTTGCCGCGCATCTTGGTCTGCCGCCACTGGCCAATGGGAGGAGTTTCCTGTGAACGCCGATGTGAAGAAGGCCGAATTGCACTGCCATATCGAGGGTGCCGCCTCCCCCGAGCTCGTAAAGGCACAGGCGGCCAAATACGGCACAGATGTCTCGGCCTTCATCGCAGATGATCACTACGTCTGGTCGGATTTTACCGAGTTCCTGGCAGCCTATGACGGCGCCGCGGCGCTGTTTCGCAGCGAGGATGACTATGCATCACTGGCGCAGAGCTACCTCGAAGGCATAGCCGCGCAAAATGCGATCTATGCCGAGATCTTCGTTTCACCCGATCACGCGGTCGTCGCGGGGCTCTCACCCGAAGCCTATTTTGACGGCCTCGCATCCGGGATCGATGCGGCGCGGGCGTCAACCGGGATTGAATGCCGCATGATTGTCGTCGGCATCCGTCATCTCGGCGCGGAGAAAGTCGAAGCCGCAGCACGACTCGCCGCCGGCAGGCCGCATCCGTTGATCACCGGATTCGGAATGGCGGGGGAAGAGCGCTTCGGCCGGGTTTCCGATTTCGCCCGTGCCTTCGACATCGCCCGTGACGCGGATCTCGGCATCACCATTCATGCAGGCGAGCTAGACGGCGCGGACAGCGTGCGCGATGCGCTCGACCACGTGCGCCCCGCGCGGATCGGACATGGCGTGCGGGCCATAGAGGACCCTGAGCTGGTTCAAAGACTGGCTGATGAAGGTGTGGTCCTTGAGGTGTGCCCGGGATCGAACCTTGCACTCGGGGTCTTCGCGGACATGGCAACCCATCCGTTCGACCGGCTGCACCGTGCGGGCGTCAAGGTGACCTTGAGTTCGGATGATCCGCCGCATTTTCACTCTTCGATTGGCGAGGAGTACCGACTGGCTGCAGATGCATGGGGTTATGACGCACTCAAGCTGACCGGTTTCACGCGCACGGCCATCGAAGCCGCCTTCGTCGACGAGCCGACGCGGACAATTCTCTTGGGACAGCTCGCCTGAAACTCAGTCTCAAGCTTGCCGCGGCACGCCAATCCGTGTCTAAATCCGGCATGGTCTGCACCGCGCCACCCCGGCCAGTTCCGGGGCTTTGGCGGTGCAGGCGCAACAAGAACCGCTGTCGTTTGAGTGCACGAGCCGGGTACAGCCTGCGCGAACGCCAGTTTGAAGTTTCAAAACGGGAACCAGCAACATGGACGGCGTTACGGTCATCGATCATCCTCTGGTGCAGCACAAGCTCACCATCATGCGCAAGAAGGAAACCTCCACCGCAGGGTTCCGGCGCCTGCTCAGGGAGATTTCCACGCTCCTGTGCTACGAGGTGACCCGCGATCTGGAAATCACGATGGAGCGGATCGAAACGCCGCTCACCGAGATCGAGGCTCCGGTGCTCGAAGGCAAGAAGCTCGTGTTCGCCTCAATCCTGCGCGCAGGCAACGGGCTTCTCGAAGGCATGCTCGACCTGGTCCCTTCAGCCCGGGTCGCCCATATCGGCGTCTACCGCGACCACGAGACGCTGGAAGCGATCGAGTATTATTTCAAGGCGCCCGAGGACGTGAGCAACCGGCTTGTGATCGTGGTCGACCCCATGCTCGCCACCGGCAACTCCTCGATCGCCTCGATCGAAAAGCTCAAGGAGCGCGGCGCCCACAATATCCGCTTCCTGTGCCTGCTGGCTGCTCCTGAAGGCATTCGCAACTTCCAGGCAGCCCATCCCGATGTTCCGATCTTCACCGCTTCGATTGACAGCCATCTCAACGAGAAGGGCTACATCGTTCCCGGACTGGGCGACGCGGGCGACCGGATGTACGGAACCAAGTGATTCAGGCGGTCGCAATCGGCCGGGTAGCTTTTCCTTTCCTTAACCAAATCTCCACTTGGCGTAGCAGACGCGCATTTCGGACATGCCCTGTTAGGAATGATCCTGTTGAATGTCTCCCGAAGCTCGGAGACCAGGCATGTTCAAGAAGATCTTTCTCGTTTCCTGCGCAGTGCTCGGCATCGCCGGGCTCCCGCATTACGCTCAGGATATATCGTCAGTGCTGGAAAGCGGCGAGGAATCTGCCGCGCCGGAAGCCAAAATCATGGCTACAACCCAGCCGGCGCCGCAGGCTCAGGCCCACTACACCACCGGCGTTCGCGCTGCGAGCATTGCTCTGGATGGTGCAGGGCACTTCTCGGAAAACTTCCGGGTCAACGGGCACAACGTTCAGGGACTGATCGATACCGGTGCGACCTATGTCGCACTCAACGTGTCAACGGCACGCAATCTCGGTCTCGGCCTGAAAAACTCGGATTTCCGCCACGAAGTTACCACCGCCAACGGCAAGACCTCCGCAGCTCTTGTCGTGTTGGACCGGATGGAGGTCGGATCGATCACGGTGCACGATGTCGAAGCCTTCGTGCTTGCCGACCAGGCGCTCTCCAAAACGCTGATTGGCATGAGCTTCATGTCGAAGCTTAAATCCTATCATGTCAAAGGCAATCGCCTCGAACTGATCAACTGACAGTCCGGCAACCGGTCGGAAAACACGACATTCAGCCATGCCGGCCGATGATGACGGGGGTCGTTTCGGGTGCGGTATCGCCGATCTGGACCGCTCGGCGCAGCCGGGCCTTTGCGCGCTCCAACTGATCTTCGGTGCGGGCATGGATCAGGGCCACCGGCGTATCGGTCTCCAGCCTCGCACCCGACGGCAGAAGCGACGTCAGACCGACGGCGTGATCGACGGGATCGCTGGGTCGCACCCGCCCGCCACCGAGTTCCACAACGGCGAGGCCGACGCCACGCGTGTCGTAGCCACTGACAAATCCCGACTCTCCAGGCACGAACTCTGCCACGATCGGAGCCGGTTCCAGGTGCCTGGCCGGCGCATCGAGGAAATCCGCGGGACCACCGAGCCCGGCCACCATGCGATTGAAGTGCTCGGCGGCGTGGCCACCATCGAGCGCAGACCGCGCCATGCCCTTGCCGGTGTCCGCGTCATCGGCCAATCCGCCCGAAACAAGCATTTCGGCTGCAAGCGATAGGGTTACCTCTTCCAGTCGGGGATCGCGGATCTTTCCGGTCAGGAAATCGGCCGCATTGAGGACTTCGAGCCCGTTTCCGGCGGCACTCGCCAGTGGCTGGTTCATGTCGGTGACCAGCGCTGTGGTCGGCATGCCGGCGCCGATTGCGACTTCGACAAGCGAGCGCGCCAGTTCGCTGGCCCGCTCCGGATTGTCCATGAAGGCGCCACTGCCGCATTTGACATCCAGAACCAGCGCACCGAGACCCGCAGCGAGCTTCTTGGACAGGATCGATGCGGTGATCAACGGAACCGATTCCACCGTGGCTGTGACGTCCCGGATCGCATAGAAACGCTTGTCGGCGGGCGCGAGCTTGCCGGTCTGGCCAATGATGGCGCATCCGGCATCCGCCACGACCTTTCGGAACAATGCATTGTCGGGCATCGCCTGATAGCCCGGAATGGCTTCCATCTTGTCGAGCGTACCCCCGGTATGGCCGAGGCCGCGGCCCGAAATCATCGGCACCGCGAGCCCGCACGCCGCAGCAATCGGTGCCAGCATCAATGAGACATTGTCACCGACGCCGCCGGTCGAATGCTTGTCGACAACGGGACGGTCACTCTGGGCCCAGGAGAGCACCTCGCCCGAATCCCGCATCGAGACGGTCAGGGCCACCGCTTCGGCGCGTGTCATGCCGTTGAAGAAAACCGCCATGGCAAGTGCTGCCACCTGGCCCTCGGTGACGCTGCCATCGGTCAGACCCGCAACGAAGGCTGCGATATGCTCCGGATCGATTTCACCGCCATCGCGCTTGGTCCGAATGATCTCCTGAGGAAGCATCTCTGAGCCTATACGCCGAACGGCGTCCAAACGGTCTTGACCCTTACGGCACGGAACAGGAACTCCTCGCCCTGGCCCTGCCTGGCGTCGAACCAGTCACGCGCCTTGCCGTTGTTCGCCCAGACAGCCTTCAGGTTGCCGGCAGATTCCCGTTCGACAAGTTCGGATCCGGTCTGCGAACCGAAGTACCAGAGCGCGGCGATGTCATCATGTTTGGCCAGTGTGTCAGCCAGGGTATCCCGGTCGCCGGTCACGATGTTGACGACGCCACCGGGTACATCCGACGTGTCCAGCACCTGGTAGAAGTCGCAGGCTGCGAGCGGCTGGCGGGACGAAGGCGTGACCACAACCCGGTTGCCCATGGCTATCGCCGGCATGACCAGCGAGACCAGACCCAGAAGCGGTGCCTCGTCCGGGCAGGAGATGCCCATCACATCCCAGGGCTCGTTGAGCGCCAAGGTCAGCATGCGCTTGTCCGGCGCGCGCACGGCGCCGTCGTATTTGTCGGCCCAGGCAGCGTAAAACATGATCCGCGCCACCGAAGCCTCCACTTCCCGCCGGGCGGCGGCAGCGGCCATGCCGGTTTCGGACAGCCGGGTGGCGAACTCGGCGCCGCGAAGCTCCAGGTTCTCGGCCAGAAAGTAGAGCACCTGGGCGCGCTGGTGGCCGGTCATGGCGCTCCAGCCGGAGGCCTTGTGCGCCGCCTCGACGGCATTGCGGATGTCCTTGCGATTGCCAAGCCCGACCTCGGCGAGATGCCGACCGCCCTTGCCGTTGACCGGGTAGGAATAGCCTGAATCCGGGCGTGCCTGCTTGCCGCCGATATACATCTTGACCGTCCGGTCGAGGCCGGGATTGCCACTTCCCGGTGCGGGCTCCGGGGCCGGAAGCGGTTCACTCTCGGGCAGCGCCCTGGCCTTGCCAAGCCACGACGGCACGAGGTATTCGCGCATCCCTTCGCGGCCGCCCTCGCGGCCGAACCCGCTCTCCTTGTAGCCGCCGAAGCCGGCGGATGCGTCAAACAGGTTGGTGGAATTGATCCAGACAATGCCTGATTTGATCTGACGGGCCGCATCAAAGGCTTCGTCCAGATTCTGAGACCAGACCGAAGCAGCAAGGCCGTAGCGCGAATTGTTGGCCAGTTGCACCGCCTCTCCCGGTGTGCGGAAGGTCATCGAGGCGAGCACCGGACCGAAGATCTCTTCCTGGGCAAGTGTCGAGGACGGTGCGACGCCGGTGAACAGCGTCGGCGGAAAGAAGCAGCCATCGGCATTGGAGGTGGTTTTCGCCCAGCTCGGCTGCCACATTTCGGCGCCTTCGGCGATCCCGGCCTCCACCTTTGCGGTGATCTCGCGGATCTGGACCGGAGCCACGACGGCGCCCATGTCCATGGACTTGTCGAGCGGGTTGCCGACGCGCAGCTTCTCCATTCGGGCGCGCAGCTTTTTGTGAAAACGGTCGGCGATGCCTTCCTGCACGATGGCGCGGGAGCCCGCACAACAGACTTCACCCTGATTGAACCAGATCGCGTCGACCACGCCTTCCACGGCCGCATCGAGATCGGCATTCTCGAACACGATGAAGGGCGACTTGCCGCCAAGTTCGAGTGACAATTTCTTGCCCGAACCCGCGGTCTGCCGCCGGAGAATGCGGCCAACTTCGGTCGAGCCCGTGAAGGCCAGCTTGGCCACATCCGGATGGGCCGCAAGCGCCGCTCCGGTTTCGCCGGCGCCGTTGACCAGATTGAAGACACCTGCTGGAAGGCCGGCCTCGGCGCAGATTTCGGCGAATGCGATCGCCGTAAGCGGTGTATGCTCGGCCGATTTGAGAACCACGGTGCAGCCTGCGGCGAGCGCCGGCGCAACCTTCCAGGCCAGCATCAGCAGCGGAAAGTTCCACGGAATGATCTGGCCGCAGACCCCGGCCGCCTCATAGCCCGGAAATTCGCTTTCGCAGAGTTCGGCCCATCCGGCGTGGTGGTAGAAATGCCGCGCGACAAGCGGAATGTCGATGTCGCGGGTCTCGCGGATGGTCTTGCCGTTGTCGAGGGTTTCGAGCACCGCCAGGAAACGGGAATGTTTCTGGACATGACGTGCCAGCGCATAGATGTGACGGGCACGCTGGTTGCCAGAGAGCGCCTGCCATTTCTTCAGCGCCTTCGACGCCTCACCGACAGCCTTGTTCACCTCAGCCTCACCGGCTACCGCCACACGCGCCAGGGTTTCGCCATTGGCGGGGTTGTGAACTTCGAACGTGTCCTTGCCCGGGCTCGTGAAGGCGCCTCCGATGAAATGACCAAAGCCATCATCGTGCCTGGCGAGCCAGGCGCGCACGTCCTTGTCGTCTTCCGGCGCGGGTCCGTAGTCCATCGTATTCAGAATGTCCCTGATCTCGTTCATGGAGCGCTCCTCACGCCATGCCGTGACGGTCTGATGCCGAGTAGCGGCCCGTCACGTTGTGTTCCAGCTGGCGCTCAATGTCGCCGAGCAGGGAACTGGCCCCAAAGCGGAACAAATCCGGCTTGAGCCAGTCGTTGCCCAGTTCTTCCTTCATCAGAACCAACCAGGCGATCGCCTCCTTGGCGCTCCTTATTCCTCCGGCAGGCTTGAAGCCGCAGATCTGGCCGGTGAACTCGAGATAGTCCCGGACCGCCCGCACCATGGTCAGGCTCACGGGCAACGTTGCATTGATCCCTTCCATGCCGGTCGATGTCTTGACGAAATCGGCTCCCGCCATCATCGAAACCATCGATGCCTTGTAGACATTCGACAGGGTCTTGAGCTCGCCGGTGGAGAGAATGGCTTTCATGTGGGCGTCGCCGCAGGCCTCGCACATCCGGCGGACCTCGTCGTAAAGCGCTTCCCAGTTGCCGGTGAGCACGTGACGCCTGGAAATGACGATGTCGATTTCCTCTGCACCTTCGCCCACGGCATAGGTGATCTCGGCCAGCCGGTCCCTCATCGGGGTCAACCCGGCCGGAAAGCCGGTCGCCACGGACGCGACGGGGATCCCTGATCCCTCAAGCGCACGCACCGCGGTGGCCACCATCATCGGATAGACGCAGACCGCACCGGTCCTGAGATCGTAGTCGCCGAGCCCCAGCGCCTGGCGCAGATCGGCACGCAGCGGGTTGCGCGCCTTGGCGCAAAGCCGCTCGACCTTTCCCGGCGTGTCGTCGCCGGCGAGCGTGGTCAGGTCGATGCACTCGATCGCCCGGATCAACCAGGCCGCCTGAAAGGCCTTCTTGACGGTCCGGCGCGCACCCAAAGTCGCAATCCGCCGTTCGGCGGCAGCCAGATTGACCGACATGTTCTCGAACAGGGCGGGAAGGAACTCCGTACCCACATTCCGCTTGTGGGCCTCCACGGTGACGAGATGCGACCCCTTGGCCGCATCGCTGCCTGCCGCCACCGCGGCTGTCTTGACGTTCATGCCATGTCTCCAATCGCGCGGGTCAGGATCGCCGCAAGCCGCTTGCCGCCGACCGGCGCCATGTCCTTGGTTTCCTGGTGCGAAAGTTCTCCGCCGGTCATGCCGGCCGCATAATTGGTGATCACCGACGCCGCTGCAACCTTCATGCCGAAAAACCGCGCCAGGATGACTTCAGGCACCGTCGACATGCCAACCGCATCGGCGCCGATGGTGCGTGCCATCCTGATCTCGGCGGGGGTTTCGAAACTGGGCCCGGAAAACCACATGTATACGCCTTCATGCAGGGGCGTGCCGGTTGCCTCCGCGGCGGCCTTCATCCGGGCGCCGAAATCCGCGTCATAGGCATTCGTAAGGCCCACGAAACGGCCATCGCTGGGCTCTCCGAACAGCGGATTGGAACCCGAAAAATTGATATGGTCGGTGATCCGCATCACTGACCCGGGCGGCATGTCCTCGCGCAGCGACCCTGCCGCGTTGGTGAGGATCAGACTTGTAACGCCAATTCCCTGCAAGGCTTCGATCGGTGCGCGCATGGCGTCAGCCCGGCCATGCTCATAGTAGTGCACGCGGCCCGACAGCATGATCACCGGCAGTTTGCCGACTTTGCCCGCCACCACTTCGCCCGCATGCCCGGAGACGCCGCTTTCGGGAAAACCGGGCAGGTCACCATAGGGAATGCGGACGGGATCGGAGACGGTTTCCACCAAAGGTCCAAGTCCAGAGCCCAGAATCACGGCATGGCGGGGCATCAATCCGTGCAACCGGTCTGTGAGCACATCGGTTACCGATTTCATCCAATGGCCTCCGTCTTGAAACCGTGCGGCAGCAGTTCATCCATTCGAAGTGTCTTCCTGACCCCATTGGCGTCACAAAGATGGACAAGTGCACCGGCATCAGCGAATTCGGCCAGCCGCTGGCGGCAGCCGCCGCAAGGGGGGCAGAGTTCCAGCTTTTCGGCAATCACCGCAACCTCGCGAATGCGCTTTGCGCCCGCCATGACCATGTGGCCGATGGCCGTGGTTTCGGCGCACCAGCCTTCAGGGAAGGACAGCACCTCGATGTTTGCGCCGGCGTAGATGTTTCCGTCGTCGGCCAGAATTGCAGCCCCGACGGGGAACTTGGAATAAGGGGCATGGCATTTGGCCATCGCAGCGCGCGCGGCCTCGAAGAGTTGCTGCGACATCTCAGCGTTCCTTGACATAGGGGGTTCCGCCGGCCTTTGGCGGGATCGCCTTGCCGATGAAGCCCGCAAGCAGGATCACGGTCAGAATATAGGGAAGGGCCTGCATGAGCTGGACCGGAACCTCGCCGATCACCGGCAGCGCATTTCCCTGCATCCGGATCGACATGGCGTCGAGAAAGCCGAAGAGCAGGCAGGCGAACATCACATTGACCGGCTTCCACTTGGCGAAGATCAGGGCCGCTAGCGCGATGAAACCCTTGCCGGCGGTCATGCCCTTGACGAAGCCTGCCGTCATTGCCATCGAGAGATAGGCGCCCGCAATGCCGCAGAGGATTCCGCAGCATATGACGGCCCGGTACCGCATCCAGGTCACCGAAATCCCGGCCGTGTCCACGGCGCCCGGATTTTCACCGACCGCACGAAGGCGCAATCCGAAGCGGGTCCGGTAGAGCACCCACCAGGTAAACGGTACCAGGGCGAAAGCGAGATAGGTCAGCAGGAAATGGCCTGACAGGAGGTTCGAGTAGATCGACCCGAGGACCGGCACCTCGGCCAGCTGCGCGGCAAAAGGCAATTCGACTGTGGTGAAGCGCTCACCTTCCATAAGCTGCGGCGTGCGGCCGCCCTGCCGGAACCACGCCTGACCCAGGATAACGGTGGCGCCGAGCGCAATGAAGTTGATTGCGACGCCCGAGACGATCTGGTTTCCGCGCTGGGTAATGGAAGCAAAAGCATGCACCAGCGCCAGACAAACAGACACGAAAACCGCAGCGGCAAGACCAGCCAGCGCGGAGGCAAAGACACTGGCGGCAGCGCCGCCGGCGAAGGCCGCCGCCAACATCTTGCCTTCAAGTCCGATGTCGAAAATTCCGGACCGTTCGGAGTAGAGACCGGCGAGCGCCGCCAGGATCAACGGAACGGACAGCCTAATGGTTGACTGCAGGATGACGATGAGTGTGTCGAAATAATCCATGATTGTCTCACTCCGCCGCCGGCGCGGGATCTGCATCCCGGGCAGCACCAATGGTGGCGAAAAATGTGGTGATGGCCGGACGGAACATGTTTTCCAGAGCGCCGGCAAACAGAATCACCAGTCCCTGGATAATCGTGATCATGTCGCGTGAGATTTGCGGCATCTCAAACGAGATCTCAACCCCGCCCTGGTAGAGCATACCGAACAGGACCGCCGCAGGGATGATCCCCAACGGATGGGAACGGCCCATCAGTGCGACCGCAATGCCCACGAACCCGGCCCCGGTGACAAAATCAAGCTGCATCTGATGCTGGTCACCCATGATCGGGTTGAGCGCCATCATGCCAGCCAAGGCACCCGACATCAGCATGGTGATGATGATGATGCGGCTTTCCCTGATGCCGGCGTAGCGCGCAGCCCGGGGACTGTGCCCCATAGTGCGGATTTCGTAGCCGAGCTTGGTGCGCCAGATAACCACCCAGACCACAAATGCAGCGACCAGCGCCAGCAGGAAGGAAAGGTTGAAGGGAGCGTTGCCGATATCGAGTCCGAAGGATGACAAAAGCCAATCGAGCCGCGGCAATTGCCCGCCATCGGCAAAGGTCCGGGTCTGCGGCGCCATCGAGCCCGCAGGCTTGAGCACGTCGACAAGCACATAGACCATCAGGCTCGAGGCGATGAAATTGAACATGATGGTGGTGATGACGACATGGCTGCCGCGCTTTGCCTGCAGCCAGCCGGGAATGAAAGCCCAGGCTGCACCGGCAATGGCCGAGCCGGCGATCGCGACCGGAAACACCACATACCAAGGCATGATCTGGTCGAGCCAGAGCACCGGCAGCGCGACGCCGAGACCGGCAACATAGGCCTGTCCCTCGCCGCCGATATTGAACAGTCCGCAATGAAATGCCACCGCCACCGCCAACCCGGTAAAGATGAAATTGGTGGCGTAGTAGAGCGTGAACCCGATGCCCTCACCATAGCCGAAGGCGCCCTGGACCAGCAGTTGAGCAGCACGCAGAGGGCTCTCGCCAACCGCCAGGACAACAAGACCAGCGACCGCAAACGCCACCACGAGATTGATCAGCGGGATGAGGCCATAATCGACCCAGGCTGGCAGTTTTGCGTAGGGGGTGCTCATTCGGCCGCCTCCTTCGTGTCTTCCACTCCAGCCATCAACAGCCCAAGCTCGCTTTCGTCCGCGTCCGGTGATCGCTCGCCGACAATCCGGCCATCGAACATGACCAGCACCCGGTCGGCCAGGGAGCGGATCTCATCGAGTTCGACGGAAACCAGAAGAACAGCCTTGCCCGCATCCCGCATTTCGATGATGCGCTTGTGAATGAACTCGATGGCGCCGACATCGACGCCGCGTGTCGGCTGGCCGATGACGAGAACCGCCGGATCGCGCTCGATTTCTCGTGCAAGAACGATCTTCTGCTGGTTTCCACCGGAGAAATTTGCAGTCTTCAAACGCGGATTGGGCGGGCGTATGTCGTATTTCTCGATCTTCTCGACTGCATCGTTGCGGATCGAATCGGTGTTGAGCAGCACGCCGTTGAGATATTTCGGATCGCCGTGATAGCCGAGGATTGAATTCTCGCTTTCGTCGAACTTGAGCACCAGCCCCATGTGCTGCCGGTCCTCGGGAACATGCGCCATGCCGCGGCGCCGCAGTTCGGCCGGATCGGCCTCGCCGGTCACCTGAATGGGTTCACCCTGCAGCAGCACCCTGCCCTTGACCCCGCGCCGGATGCCGGTGATGGCCTGCAAGAGTTCAGACTGTCCGTTGCCCGCAACCCCGGCAATGCCGACGATCTCGCCGGCACGGACATCGAACGACACGTCCTTGACCATATCGACACCGCGGGAATCCCGCACCGTCAGGCCTTCCACGGAAAGCGCCACTTCGCCGGGAGAAGCCGGACCCTTGTCGACCCGCAAGAGCACCCGGCGACCAACCATAAGCTCGGCCAATTCCTCTACGGAGGTTTCTGCGGTCGGGCGGGTGGCGACCATTTCACCTCGGCGCATGACCGACACCTCATCGGTGACAGCCATGATCTCGCGCAGCTTGTGCGTGATCAGCAGGATGGTCTTGCCCTCTGCCTTGAGCTGCTCGAGAATCCGGAACAGATGGTCCGCTTCCGCCGGCGTCAGCACGCCCGTGGGTTCATCCAGAATCAGGATTTCCGCACCCCGGTAGAGCGCCTTCAGGATCTCGACGCGCTGCTGAAGGCCAACGGGAAGCTCCTCGATGATGGCGTCGGGATTGACCTCGAGCTCATACTCTTCCTCGAGCCGCCGAAGTTCGTTGCGCGCCTTCGAGATGCCGGCGGTCAGGATCTGGCTCTCTTCCGCGCCCAGCATCACGTTTTCCAGAACCGTGAAATTCTCCACCAGCATGAAATGCTGATGCACCATGCCGATGCCGGAGGCGATGGCCGCGTTGGGGTCCTTGATGACGGTCTTCCGGCCATCAATGAAAATGTCGCCTCTGTCTGCCTGGTAGAACCCATACAAGATCGACATCAGGGTCGACTTGCCGGCACCGTTTTCGCCGATGATGCCGTGAATGGTGCCCTTGCGGACGGTCAGATTGATGTTCTTGTTGGCCTGAACGAGCCCGAAGCTCTTGTTGATGCCCTTGAGTTCAATGGCAATATCGTTCATGTGCCCTCGTCATTTTGATCATTCGCCAGCGCCCGGCCCTGTCGCGGAAGCAGCCTTTGTCCTAGTCTCGACAGTTCTATTGGCAAAGTCCAGATTCAAATGAGGAGACAGCTTTGCAGCCTTTTGTTTTCAACACCACAGCGCGGATTGTCTGCGCCGGCGGCTCCGCTGCCGAACTGGGCCGCCAGGCCGGCGACATGCTTGGCCCCAGGCTCCTGTTTGTCACTGACCAGGGGCTAAGGGCCATCGGGCTGGAAAAGCCGGCGATCGCCAGCCTCGAGGCAGCCGGAGCGGATGTCACAATCTTTGACGCAGTGGAGGCTGACCCCTCGCTTGCCACGCTGCAGGCTGCAACAGAAGCAGCGAGAAGCTGTAACGCCACGGGAATCGTCGGCTTCGGCGGTGGCTCCTCCATGGATGTCGCCAAACTGACGGCGCTCCTGGCTGGCTCCGGTGAAGACATCGACGAAGCCTGGGGCGTCGGCAATGCGAAGGGGCCAAGGCTGCCGCTGGTGCTGGTTCCCACGACGGCGGGCACCGGCTCCGAAGCCACGCCGGTCTCGATCATCACAGTGGGCGAGAACGAGAAGCGCGGCGTTTCGTCGCCGCTCCTGCTGCCGGATCTTGCCGTTCTCGACGCCGACCTCACCCTCGGGTTGCCCGCCCCAATCACCGCAGCAACCGGTATCGACGCCATGGTTCACGCCATCGAGGCCCATGCATCGAGGAACGCCAACAACAATCCGGTCTCAAGCATGCTGGCGCGCGAGGCGCTTGTGCTGCTCGGCGCCAATATCGAAACCGTGGTGAATGAGCCCGGCAACCGCGATGCCCGCCAGTCGATGCTGCTGGGATCAATGCTGGCGGGCATGGCGTTCGGGAATTCACCGGTGGCCGCGGTACATGCGCTGGCCTATCCGATCGGCGGCATGTTTCACATCCCGCACGGGCTCTCCAATGCGCTGGTGCTGCCGCATGTTCTGGACTTCAACATCGCCGAAGAAAGCAATGGCAGCTGGCGGCACTATTCGGAACTGGCGCCGCTGGCCTTCCCCGCACTTGCGGGCGGGCCGTCTCCTGACAAGGCGAAGGCCTTCGTCGTTGAACTTGCCGACCTGTCGAAACGGCTTGGTCTGCCGCCGAGGCTCAGGGATTGCGGGATCGGCGAGGATTCGTTGCCGGTGATGGCGGCCGATGCGATGAAGCAGACACGATTGCTGGTCAACAATCCGCGCGAAGTCGGGGAAGCCGATGCGCTTGCGATTTACCGGGCCGCATGGTGAGGACTGTTTGATGAGCCGCCAACCGCCTCCCAACCGGTCCGCCTTTCAGGCCTTCATGACCCTGCAGACCCGCTGGTCCGACAACGATGTTTACGGCCACATGAACAACGTCGTGCATTACAGGCTTTTCGATACCGCCATCAACCGATGGCTGATCGATGCCGGGCTGCTGGATCTGCGCGGCGGCGCGGTGATCGGGCTGGTGGTCGAGACCGGGTGCCGTTATCACGCCGAAGCTGCCTTTCCCGACGACATCACGGCAGGGATCGCGGTCGCGCGGCTTGGAACATCTTCCGTAACCTACGAGATCGGCCTATTCCGCAACAGAGAGGAGACCGCATTCGCGGACGGACGCTTCGTTCATGTCTATGTCGATTCCTCGACGCGGCGACCGGTGGCGCTGCCGGATGCGTGGCGCAAAAAACTCACGGAGATCTCCCGATGACCCCTGAAGAGGAGAGCCGTCTCGTGCGGCTTGAGGAATTGGTCGCGCATCAGCAGGCCGCGATAGAGGATCTGTCACGGCAACTGACCGATGCCTGGAAGGACCGTGAGAAACTCCGACGCGAACTCGCGCGGCTCAGCGACCGTTTCGAAGAGCTGGAGGATGGCGCGGATGCACCATCGGCCAACCAGAAACCGCCGCATTGGTAGGCGGCGCCTGCCATACTTTGAGTTCGGCCCAGTCTAGTTCGTTTCGGGCCTTGCGTAACTCACAAATGCGAAACGAGACCCGTCCGGCGACCAGCACGGCACGTTGATGGTTCCCTGCCCGCCGAACAGGGCCATCAGGGTCCGCACGCTTCCGCTTGAGAGATCGATCAGGCGCAGTTCGACATTCCGGTCGCACGGATGACCCTCGGTTCCGGGCTCGTAGCTCAAATAAAGAGCCGACCTTCCATCGGGGGACGGGTGCGGGAACCAGTTGACGCGATCGTCGTCGGTCATGCGCTCGGGCTCTCCGCCCTTCGCCGGCATTCGCCATAGATCCATGCTGCCGCCGCGATCGGAATTGAACCAGACATGGGCACCGTCATGGGAGAAGTCCGGGCCGTCATAATGGCCCCCGCCGCTGACAAGATGGCGCTCTTCGCCTCCTTCGGCCGACATCGTGTAGATGCCAAAGACGCCTTCGCGCCGTCCGACATAGGCGAGTGTGAGGCCATCGGGCGACCAACCGTGCCACCAGGACGGCACATTCGACGTCAGCCTGCGCGGAAACCCGCCCGAAACGGGAAGAACATAGATGCAAGACTGACCCGTCTCGGTCGAATCGCTGATGACAAGGCTCTCACCATCCGGAGAAATCCCATGATCATTGTTGCAGTTGGCGAAATCACCGGTCTCGATGGGGATCAGCTTGGGCGCCTCAAGCGGCACCCTGAACATTCTGCCATCCCCGTTGACGATCAGACTGGCCCCATCCGGTATCCAGTTCGGGGCCTCGATCAGCCTCTCGATGACAAGCAGTTCCATAGCACTTGAGGACGCGAGGTCGTAGATCTGAAGTGTGCTCGCCATCAGGCGAGGCCGGGGCTGTAGACAAACTCCCTGAAATCCGCAGGAATTGCGCTGCCGGAGGTATCGAATGCGACCATGCCGATGAAGGCGCCCGTGAACGACGCATGCTCGCCGCGCCCGCCTTCATCGGAGATCACGCTCGCATCGAGCACCGGGCCGACCCGCTGCCAGTCCCCGCCATCGAGCCTATAGGAAAAGACGAGTTCTGCACCGTCGACAGCGGCAGCAAGTTCAACCTCGCCGTCCTCGGGAAGCGAGACCGGGGTTTCGAGCGGAAACTGCAACCTGTTGTCGGGCCAGTCGCCCGGGCAGCTCAGGATGGTCAGACAACGGCCCGCCTCTTCGTGCCAGGTGATAGACAGGAAATGGAACTTGTGGCGGTTGTAATAGTGTACGAGACCGGCCGCCTGCTGAAAGGTCCGGGGTGCAAAGCTCAGCGCGGTTTCGGCGCGGAACCGCAGATGCTCCTGACGGCGCGCGACAAGCGACTGTTCGAACCAGCTTCCGATGGATTCGCGCGCATGAAGCCGCAAGGCCTGGCCGGTCATCTCGAAAATGCGCTCCGGATGTGGCGTCCTGAGCCACTGGAACTCTTCGGGAAGCGTGTTGCCGTCAAAACTCCGGCGGATTGCGGTGAGCGGCTCCCTGCGAGCCTGCGGATCGGGCGACGGCACCTCCAAGTCCGGCGCCAATCCGCCCTGAGCCAGGCGCAACCAGCCGTCGTCGCCCCAGACACATTTCTGGATGCCCGTCTCACGCCCGAGCGGCGACCGGCGCAGGCCGGGAAGCGGCCGGGAGCAGAGATGGGTGTGATAGACATCACCCTCCGGCGTCTCGACGATCTGGCCATGGCCGGCGCGTTGCAGGACCGCCTCGGGCGCATCCTTCGAGGTCATCAAGAAGGTGTCCGGATGAAGCTCGTAAGGTCCGGAAATGTCCCGTGACCGCGCCATGGTGACCGCATGGTCATACCCGGTGCCGCCCTCGGCCACGGTGAGGTAGTACCAGCCGTCGCGCTTGAACAGATGTGAACCCTCCACCAGGCCATGCGGGCTGCCCGCAAAGATGTTCTGCGCCTCGCCGACCAGCTTGCCTGCCGCGGCATCATACTCCTGCATCAGGATGCCGGCGAAAGCCGGATGCTTGGGACTTCCGCCGATCGATTCGGTGCGGTGGTTCCAGACCATGTTGAGAAACCACTTGCGGCCATCATCGTCGTGGAACAACGACGGATCAAACCCCGAGGAATTGACATAGACGGGATCCGACCAGGGCCCGGAGATGTCGGATGCGGTGACGATGTAGTTGTGCGCGTCCTTGAAGTTTCCATCGAGTCGCTTGACGTCGGTATAGACCAACCAGAACAGGCCGTCCGCATAGGAAATGCAGGGCGCCCAGATGCCACAGGAATCGGGATTGCCGCGCATGTCGAGCTGACTCGCACGGTCCAGCGGCCGTGTTACGAGCCGCCAGTTGACCAGATCCCTAGAGTGATGGATCTGAACACCGGGATACCACTCGAAAGTGGAGGTCGCGATGTAATAATCCGGCCCTACCCGGCAGATCGATGGGTCGGGATTGAAGCCGGGCAGGATCGGATTGAGAATCATTTTCTTTTGGGTCCCTCTCTCTCGGCCGAGGCGGCCCAGAGATTGATGTTGGCATCGTGCGCAAAGGCATCGATCTCGCTGAGTTCGGCTTCGGTGAAATCGGGTGTGTCGAGCGCACCGACGCAATCAACAATCTGCTGGGGACGGCTCGCACCGATCAGCGCGGAAGTCACACGGCCGCCGCGCAGCACCCAGGCCAACGCCATCTGCGCGAGCGTCTGTCCGCGGCGCTTGGCGATCTCGTTGAGCCCGCGAATGTTGGCCAGGTTGCGCTCGCTCAAGAAGCCTGTTTGCAGCGACTTGTCCTGAGCGGCGCGGCTGTCATCGGGAATGCCGCCAAGATACTTGCCGGTCAGCATGCCCTGGGCCAGCGGCGAAAACACGATCGAACCGATGCCCTCGTCGTCAAGCGTATCGAGCAGCCCATCTTCCTCGACCCAGCGGTTGATCATGGAATAGCTCGGCTGATGGATTAGGCAGGGCGTGCCCAGTTGCCTGAGGATTTCCGCAGCCTCGCGGGTTCGCTGGGAATTGTAGCTCGATATTCCGGCATAGAGCGCGCGGCCCGAACGCACGATGTAGTCGAGCGCCTGCATGGTTTCCTCGAGCGGGGTGTCCGGGTCGAAGCGGTGCGAATAGAAGATGTCGACATAGTCGAGACCCATCCGCTTGAGGCTCTGGTCGCAGCTCGAAACCAGATACTTGCGGCTGCCCCATTCGCCATAAGGTCCGGGCCACATGCCGTAGCCGGCCTTCGACGAGACGACCAGTTCATCGCGAAGCCCATGGAAATCGGTCCGCAGGATCTCCCCGAATGCCGTTTCGGCGGAGCCGGGAGGCGGACCGTAGTTGTTGGCAAGATCGAAGTGGGTGATCCCCAGGTCGAATGCCGTCCGGCACATGTCACGCTTGATCTCGTGCGGCGTGTCGCCGCCGAAATTGTGCCATAGGCCAAGCGAGATGGCAGGCAGCTTGAGGCCTGACCGGCCGGTGCGCCTGTAGTCCATCTTCTCGTAACGATCGTCCGCGGGTGTCCACATGGAATTTTGCCTTTCGGTGCAACTTCAGGATTGAAGCAGCGCAGCAGCCTCTTCCACACCAAGGGCGGCGGGTTGCGCGCAGCTCGTGGTCAGCGTGATGAACTGACCCTCTTCCCCGGAGTGCAGGATGGCGGTCATCACGTCAACCACGTGAAGGGCCAATTCGAGTGAACAGCGGTAGGGGCGATTGTCCATGATGCCCAACGCCATATCGGCCAACCCGGCGGTGCGGTAGTTGGCCATGCGGCCCTGCCCGTGCTCCTGATTCGGGATACCAAGCGGGTGTTCCCATTCCGGCAGGTCCTTCGCTTCGCCGCCGGGACCGACCAGCTCGACCTTGCCGCCGAAGAAATTCGGGTCGGGAACGATCAGGCTCGCCTCCGTGCCGTAGAGCTCCATCGGACGATGGCCATGGGCCTTGACGTCCCAGCTCGCGCCGAGCGTGATCAGGGCGCCATTTTCAAATTCGAGGATCGCATGGACGGTGGTGGGCGTTTCGACATCGATCATCTCGCCATTGCGCGGCTGAGAGGTGATCTTGCGCTGCGGGCTCGGGACCGACGACATTGCCGCGACCCGTTTCACAGGACCGATCAGCTGGACAAGGTTGGAGATGTAGTAGGGTCCCAGATCCAGGATCGGGCCACCGCCGACCTTGAAGAAGAAGTCCGGGTTCGGGTGCCAGTGCTCCATGCCAGGGCTCAGCACATGACAGGTGCCGCCGGTGATGCGTCCGACCAGACCCTGTTCGATGACGTGGCGGGCGAACTGATGCGCGCCCCCGAGAAACGTATCGGGCGCCGAGCCTACCTGGAGGCCGCGCTTTGCTGCGCGGTCAGCCAGATCGCGGCCCTCGTCCAGCGACAGAACGAAGGGTTTTTCGGAATAGACATGCTTGCCGGCATCCAGCACCTTTGCCGACACCTCGTAGTGGACGGCCGGCACCGTCAGATTGACGATGATGTCGATGTCCTTGGCGGCGAGCAGCCCTTCGACTGTCTCGGCGCGCACGCCGAACTCCTTCGCCCGGGCTTCCGCAGCCTTGGTGTCGATGTCGGCACAGGCCCTGACCTCGATGCCCCGGAAGGTGGGGGCGAGACCGAGATAGGCGGCCGAAATGTTTCCGCATCCGATGATGCCGACGCCGAGTGCCGCGCTCATGCCTGCTGCTCCAAAGTCTTGTTCACCCAATCGATCGAGCGGGTCGCGAAGCGTTTCGCATCGGCGGGATTGTCATGTTCCATGACGTAAAGGGCGGCCGGGGTCCCGCTCTTCAATTGCCCGAGGAGTCCGGCCCAGTCGACGGTTCCATGTCCGACGTCGGCCCAGCCGTCCTCATCCTTCAACTCGCCTTCCGGCGCGATGTCCTTGACGTGCACGGCTGTGATCCGTGATCCGTGGCGGGCGATCCATTCGGCGGGATCAGCGCCGCCGCGGATGACCCAGGCAATGTCGGCCTCCCAGTCGATCTCCGGCGCGGCCTCAAGCATGATCTGCATCGGGATACCGCCATCCTCAAGCGGCTGGAACTCGAAATCATGGTTGTGCCAGCCGAAGCTGCGGCCGGTGGCGCGCACCTTTTCGCCGATTGCGCTCAGTCGCGCGGCGAAATCCCGCCAACCGGCGCTGTCGGCGGGCCGCGAAGCTGCATCGATATGGGGGCAGAATACACGTTCTATGCCGAGGGTGGATGCCGTGTTCATCGCACCGTCGAAATCATTTTCCAGCGCATCCATCGAAAAATGGCCCGACGGCATCGAAAGCCCGTTCTTATCGAGCAGGCCGCGGAAGCCCGCGGGATCCTCGTAGACGCCCCCGAACCCTTCAACCTGCGAATAGCCAGCCTCCGAAAGCATGGCCAGGAGCTCCGGCCAGGGCTGGAAATTGCGGGCACTGTAAAGCTGGAACGACAGTTGCATTCTGTTTGACCTTTTCTGGAGAAAATCTTTGGATCAGAGACGCAGCTCTGTTTCCGTATCGAAAATGGAGGCCCGCGCCGGATCGAAGCCGATGCGGATCATGTCGCCGTGTTTGAGTTCGCTCTGGCCATCGACCCGGAAGCGGAATTCTTCGCCTTCAAGCTTCGACCAGACCAGCGTGTCGGACCCCATCGGTTCGACAACCTCGACCTGGACGTCGGTGTTGAAGGGTTCCGCGGCCGCGGCTTCACCGCAAATGACGTGCTCGGGACGAATGCCGAAGATAGCGCGCTTTGGCCGGCTGTCGCTCTCGAACGGATAGCGGTCGAGCGCGATGGTGGCCCTGTCAAAGCCAAAGACGCCGTCTTCGCGGATCTCGCCAGTGATGAAGTTCATTCCCGGAGAGCCCATGAAGCCCGCCACGTAGAGGTTCACGGGGCGGTTGTAGATCTCGTTGGGAGCCGCAAGCTGCTGGATGATGCCGTCACGCATGATCGCGATCCGGTCGGCGAGCGTCAAAGCCTCGATCTGATCGTGGGTCACGTAGATCATGGTGTTCTTGAGCCGCTGGTGCAGCCGCTTGATTTCGACGCGAAGTTCGGCCCTGAGCTTGGCATCGAGGTTGGACAGCGGTTCGTCGAACAAAAACACCTCGACGTCCCGCACCAGGGCACGGCCAATGGCGACGCGCTGTCGCTGGCCGCCCGAAAGCTGCGAAGGCTTGCGCTTGAGGAGCGGCTCGATCTGCAGCACGTCGGCGGCACGGCCGACGCGGGCCGCAATCTCGTCCTTGGGCATGCGTGCATTTTTCAACCCAAAGGACAGATTGCCCTCGACCGTCATCTGCGGATAGAGCGCGTAGGACTGGAACACCATCCCGATGCCACGTTCGCTGGGCTCCGACCATGTCACGTTCTTGCCGTTGATGAAGATCTGTCCGCCGGAAATGTCGAGCAGACCCGCGATGCAGTTCAAAAGCGTGGACTTGCCGCAGCCTGAAGATCCCAGGAGCACAAGGAACTCGCCCTTGGCCACATCGAGATTGAGATCCCGCAGCACCTTCACGGCGCCAAAGGAAAGATCGAGGTTCTTGATCGAGATGCTGCTTTCCATGCCTCAGCCTTTCACCGCACCGGCTGCGATGCCGCGTACAAACAATTTTCCGGAAACGAAGTAGATGATCAGCGGAACGAGGCCTGTAATGATGGTCGCGGCCATGTTCACATTGTACTCCTTCACGCCCTGGACCGAGTTGACGATGTTGTTGAGCTGAACCGTCATCGGGTAGACGTCGGGCTTGGTGTAGACCACGCCGAACAGGAAGTCGTTCCAAATGCCGGTGATCTGGATGATCATCGCAACGACAAAGATCGGCAGGCTCATGGGCAACATGATCTTGAAATAGATCCCCCAGAACCCGGCGCCGTCGACACGCGCCGCCTTGAACAGCTCTTCCGGAACGGTGGTGAAATAGTTCCGGAACAGAAGTGTGAGGATCGGCATCCCGAAGATCGTGTGCACCAGAACCAGGCCCGTCAGCGTGCCGTAGATGCCGAGTTCGCGCAGCAGGATCACGATCGGATAGAGCATGACCTGATAGGGGATGAACGCGCCGAAGATCAGGATGGTGAAGAACACGTCAGCGCCCTTGAAGCGCCAGTTGGCCAGCGCATAGCCGTTCACCGAGGCAATGGCGATCGACAGGAACGTCGATGGGATGGTGATCTGCACCGAATTCCAGAAACCGCGCGACAGCCCGTCGCAATTCAACCCGGTGCAGGCCGTGGCCCAGGCCTTGACCCACGGTTCGAAGGTGACCTCGACCGGCGGCGCGAAGATGTTGCCGAGACGGATCTCGGGCATGCCTTTCAGCGAGGTCACGATCATCACGTAGAGCGGCAGCAGATAATAGACGGAGACCAGCAAAAGGGTTCCGTAGATGAACACGTTGCGGCGGGACAGGGCGCGTTTCGGTTTGGCGCCGTGCGGACCCTCATGCAGCGGGACAAGTGTTGGTGCGCTTGTATCAACCACGCTTGCGACCTCCGAATTCCATAAAGGCCCAGGGGATGAGAACGATCAGGACCGCGAGGAACATCATCGTGGAGCCGGCAAAGCCCTGACCGAGGTTCTGGGACAGGAACATCGCGTCGTAGACGTATTTTGCGGGAACCTCGGAGGCGATACCGGGCCCGCCCGACGTCTGCGCCACGACCAGATCGTAAAGCCTGACGATGCCTGACGCGATGATGACCAGCGTGGTGACGAAGACCGGACGCATCATCGGAATGACGATGAAAATGTAGGTTTTCCAGGCGGGGATGCCGTCGACCCGCGACGCCTTCCAGATGTCCTCGTCAATTCCGCGCAGCCCGGCGAGCATCAGGCACATGATCAGCCCGGTTCCCTGCCAGAGGCCGGCGATCAGGATGCCGAAAATGACGATCTCCTGGTTGTTGAGCGGATCGAAGCTGAAGCTTTCCCAGCCAATCGAGCGGATCACACTCTGAATGCCGAAATCGGGATTGAGGATCCACTGCCAGACGAGGCCGGTGACGATGAATGACAGCGCAAAGGGATAGAGCAGGATCGTCCGAAACGTGTTTTCAAACCGGATCTTCTGATCGAGCAGTGCGGCAAGTACGAAGCCGATGACCAGTGAGAAGACCAGCGAACAGAACCCGTAGATAATCAGGTTCTCGATCGCGATCATCCATTTGGAACTCGACCAGAGGCGCTCGTACTGGGCAAGCCCGACAAATTTTTCCTTGGGAAGCAGCTTGGATCCGGTGAAGGAATACACCACGGTCCAGATGGACCCGCCGGTGAACACCACCAACGCGGTGAGGATCATGGGTATCGCTGCAATCTTCGCCGCTATGTTTCGAAACAGGCGCACAGGGCGCCGCACGTCCGAAGACGTTTCCGTGAGAGTCATCGCCAATCTCCGATGGACTGAAACCGCCGGCCCGCGAAACGCGGACCGGCGGCCGGGTCAAGTAGCCTATCAGTCAGCGTTCTCAACGATGTCCACGTAACGTTCCTGAGCTTCTTCGGGGGAGATGCTGCTGTCGTTCATGAACTCGACCATGAGGTCGTTGAACTGGGTCTGGGTGTCAGCCGAGAACACCATGTCGCCGGACGGCAGCAGGTTCCCGGAGGCGAGAATATCCAGTCCCTTCTTCATGCAGTCGTTGGCAGCGGAAAGATCGATGTCTCCCCGGATCGGCAGCGAGCCCTTCTTCAGGTTGAAGGCGACCTGCGCTTCCTTCGAGATCATCATCGAAGCCAGCTCGAGCTGTGCGGCAGCCTTTTCCGGATCATCCAGCTTGGGGAAGTAGAACGCATCGCCACCGGTCGAGAGATACTCATGATTGCCGAGACCGGGCAGGCAGGTGTAATCCTCGCCAGCCTTCTGATTGGCGACCTGGAATTCACCCTGAGCCCAGTCGCCCATGATCTGGCCACCGGCGGTTCCGGTGATCACCATGTTGGTCGCCTGGTTCCAGTCCTGGACGTTGGAGCCTTCCGCCATTTCACGCGCGTCGCCCATGGCCTGGAAAACCTTTGCCATTTCAGAACCCGCCGCGGCTTCGACATCCTTCTCGATGTTTATCTTCTTCCACAGATCGAGACCGCCAACACCGATCTGCACGGCGCCGAACAGAAGGTTCGACTGCCACGGCTGCTGGCCGAGCGCGAGCGGCAGGATGCCGGCTTCACGAAGCTTCGGCGCGGCAGCGACATACTCATCCCAGTTGCTCGGAACCGGCACGCCTGCCTTCTCGAACGCATCATGGGAAAGCCACAGCCACTGCGGCGAATGGATGTTGACCGGCACGCAGTAGATGCGCCCGTCCAGCGTGCAGCTGTCGAGCAGGCTCGGCGGATTGACGATGTCCTTCCAGCCTTCCTTCTCGGCCAGTTCGGTGAGATCGAGCATCAGTCCGGCTTCGACAAGCTCTTCGGCCTGACGGCCGTGGTTGAACTGGGTTGCGGCCATCGGATCGCCGCCGGTGATCCGCGAAATCATGACAGGACGCGCGGTTCCGCCGCCGCCTGCGATCGCGCCGTCGACCCACTTGTTGCCGGTCGCGTCGAACGCCTTGGCGAATTCGGCAACCGCCGCGGCTTCGCCGCCCGATGTCCACCAGTGTGTGACCTCGAGATCTGTGGCCTGAACCGAAGCAGTCATGGCCAGCATCGACGCGCCAGCGAGAATTGTCTTGTAAGCTTTCATTGCATTCCCTCCCAGGATTGTTCCTCCATCCGGGCTTCGCCATGAAAGCGCAGTTATCCCGGAAACCGGTGTCTTCACGGTCATTCATTGCATCTCTGCAATCGATTACAGCCCTCACTCCATGTTGCACTGCAATCGATTACATAGAGGTTGACCGCGATGGGAATTGGAGTCAAGTGATAATTGCTTGCCGTGAAACATGGTGCGAGCGATGCAATGAGGATGGCCGCGTCACATGTCACAAAAAGCGCCGAGAATTACCGACGTGGCACGACTTGCCGGCGTCTCCACGGCTACGGTCAGCAGGGCGCTGAGCAAGCCTGAAACGGTTGCCGAGTCCACTCGTGATGCGGTTCTGGAGGCGGCACGGGAAAGCGGTTACCGGGTCAATCTTTCGGCGCGGAACCTCCGTCGCCAGCGCACGGGCGCAATCGTTATTCTGGTGCCGGACCTGGGCAACCCGTTTTTCTCCCGGATTCTGTCTGGCATTGAGGAGGGCCTCGCCAAGGCAGATCTCAACATGCTCGTCGTCGACACCAGGCAGGCACGGGTCAAGCCGCACATGGTCACAAATTACCTGCATGCCTCGCGTGCGGACGGGATCATTGCGCTTGACGGGTCGCTTCCTGACGGCGTGCTCTCGGCAACGCTTTCCGACACCGATTCGCCGCCGATCATCTTTGCCTGTGAATGGACGCCCTCGGATCGGTTTCCATCCGTGAGGGTGGACAATGAGCGCGGTGCAAGACTGGCGATCTCGCATCTGGCGGATCTCGGACACCGCTCGATCGGAATGGTGCGGGGTCCGCATGCCAATGTCCTGACCGGGGCGCGCAGCACCGGTGCACAGGCCGAGTTGTCCGATCGCGGCCTGGTCCTCGATGCAGCCCATGTCTTTGACGGCGATTTCTCGATCGAGTCGGGCGCCCGGGCAGCCAATCTCTGGCTTGATCTGCCGGATCGGCCGACCGCCATGTTCTGCCAGTCGGACCAGATGGCGCTGGGCTTCATTTCGGAATTGGCACGGCACGGGCTGTCGACGCCAGAGCATGTTTCGGTGGTCGGTTTCGACGACATCGACATCGCGCGCCGCTTCATTCCTGCGCTCACCACGGTCCATCAGCCACGCACCGCGCTCGGGCTTGCCGCGGCCGAGATCCTGATTCGCCGCGTCGAGGCTCGGGATGACAACGGTTCAGAGCCAAGCATACTGGACGTAGAGCTGATCGCGCGCGACAGCACACGCGCATTTGAGGGTTGATGATCATTGCTCAGGCTCTTATATAAGAGCCAGTATATATTTTGCAGAGGATCTTCCGCTGATGCCTGATACCCTGGACATGCAGGACCTCGAACCGCGGATGAACGAGGCCGCGAAACTCATGGAGATGCTCTCGCAACCTGTGCGGCTACGGATCCTTTGCATTCTGCTTGAGGGCGAGCAGAGCGTACTGAGACTGGCCGATATGGCCGGCTTGTCGCAGCCGGCGATGTCGCACCATCTGCGCAAGTTGCGCGAAGCCGGTCTCGTCAACACCCGCCGCGATGCGCAGACCATTTATTATTCGCTCAAGGGCCCGGAAGTCTCGGCCGTTCTCGAGGTGCTGCACGGGCTTTACTGCGATGCGCCTGCGGTTGCAAACCACTGATCTGACAGACCGAACTCGCTCCGGGCTTCATCCTTAAAACATCGCACCCGACCTTTTGCGGAAACCGGGCTCACAACAGATCTGGCCTTAGCGGATGTCGAACTGGCCGTATGTGCCGGTCTTGACATTTCCCGGCCCGCGAGGTCCGTTTGATTGTGGTCCCGGCATAGCCTGCGGACCGGGAGGAACAGAACTCAGAGGCTGCGCATCAAGGTTGTCTGACCGGACAGCGCGGAGGCAGGGGAGCGCATGAACCAGATCAGCCGGGCAGAGAGCGGTGCCGACGGCAAGACTGAAATCCGCAAGACAACCTGCTACATGTGTGCCTGCCGTTGCGGCATCAACGTCCACATGAAGGGCGAGAAGGTTCATTACATCGAGGGAAACCGCGATCATCCGATCAACAAGGGCGTGCTTTGCGCCAAGGGGTCGGCCGGAATCATGCAGCATTACTCCCCCGCACGGCTGAAGAAGCCGCTTTTGAGGACCGGAAAGCGCGGCGAAGGAAAATTCAAGGAAATCGAGTGGGATGAGGCTCTCGGCCTTGCGACCGACTGGCTCGGCAAGGTCCGCAGCACCGATCCGCGCAAGCTGGCATTCTTTACCGGGCGGGACCAGAGCCAGTCCATGACTGGCTGGTGGGCGCAGAATTTCGGAACGCCCAATTATGCCGCCCATGGCGGTTTTTGCTCGGTCAACATGGCGGCTGCCGGGATCTACACGATGGGCGGCGCGTTCTGGGAGTTCGGCGCGCCCGACTGGGAGCGCACCGAGCTGTTCATGATCTTCGGGGTGGCGGAAGATCATGACTCGAACCCGATCAAGATGGGTCTCGGCCGGTTGAAGGAACGCGGCGTGAAGGTGATCGGAGTCAATCCTGTTCGCACAGGCTACAACGCCATCGCCGACGAGTGGCTTGGCATCACGCCGGGCACCGATGGCCTGCTGATCCTCTCATTGGTCCATGAGCTGCTTCGCGCCGGCAAGATCGATCTCGATTATCTGGTCCGCTATACCAATGCGCCATGGCTGGTGATCGATGATCCGGACGCCGCCGATCACGGGCTTTTCGCGCGTGACGAGGACGGCGTGGCGCTGGTCGCGAACCGCGAGACCGGCATGATTTCCGCCTCCGCGCTGCCCGGCGTCAAGCCGGCATTGAAAGGCAGCTTCACGCTTTCAGACGGGCGCAAGGCGACGCCTGTGTTCGAACTCCTGGCAAAGACCTATCTCGATGAGCAATATGCACCGGACGCGGTGGCCGGACGCACCGGTATCGAGGCTGCGACCATCCGCCGGATCGCCGCGGAGATTGCGGAAGCGGCGTTTGAGCGCGAGGTGGTGATCGAGCAGCCCTGGACGGACATGAAGGGTGAGCGTCACGAGCGCATGGTGGGACGCCCGGTCGCCTTTCATGCGATGCGCGGAATTTCCGCCCACTCCAACGGGTTCCAGACCTGCCGGGCGCTTCATCTGCTGCAAATCCTTGTCGGCTCGATCGACTGTCCGGGCGGATTCCGCTTCAAACCGCCCTATCCACGGCCGGTGGCCGGCCAGCCGCGGCCGCATGGCGGCGCCTGCGCCGACACCCCGCTTTCAGGCCCGCATCTGGGTTACCCGCGCGGACCGGAAGACCTGCTGCTTGAAGCCGATGGCGAAACAGCAGAACGTATCGACAAGGCTTTCTCCTGGGATGCGCCGCTTTCAGCCCACGGGCTCATGCACATGGTGATCTCCAACGCCCATGCGCGCGACCCCTACGGCATCGACGTGCTGTTTCTCTACATGGCCAACATGGCATGGAACTCGTCGATGAACACCACGTCGGTGATGGACATGCTCACCGACACCGACGCGAACGGCGACTATGTCATCCCGAAGATCATCTATTCGGATGCCTATTCCTCCGAGATGGTCGCCTTTGCCGACCTGATCCTGCCGGATACGACCTATCTTGAGCGCCATGACTGCATTTCACTGCTCGACCGGCCAATCAGCGAGCCGGAGGCACTGTGCGATTCGATCCGCTGGCCGGTGGTCGAGCCGGACCGTGACGTGCGCGGATTTCAGAGCGTGCTGCTCGACCTTGGCGCACGGCTGAAATTGCCCGGAATGGTCGATGAGGCAGGCAAGGCGATCTACAAGGATTATGCCGATTACATCGTCAACCATCAGCGCAAGCCCGGGATCGGGCCGCTGTCAGGCTGGCGCGGCGAAAACGGCGACAAGACCGGCCGGGGCGAACCCAATCCGGAGCAGCTTCAGCGCTACATCGAAAACGGCGGCTTCTCCATGGTGCACGTTCCGGAAGAGGCGCACTTCTTCAAACATGCCAACCGGGCATGGAGCGATTGGGCCATCGCCCACGGGCTCCAGGACGGGCCGGTGGAGAACATCTTCCAGCTTTATCTGGAGCCACTGCGGAAGTTCCAGCTTGCCGCGGAAGGCAAGGTGAAGCCCGTGCCTCCGGAGCACCAACGCGACCGGATCAGGCGGTGCTTCGAACCGCTTCCCTGCTGGTATCCACCGTTCTACGAGGACGGGCTCGAGGAGTCCGAGTATCCGCTGCACGCGATCACCCAGCGACCGGCTGCGATGTACCATTCCTGGGGATCGCAAAACGCATGGCTGCGGCAAATCCACGGCGAAAACGCACTCTACGTGCCCGGAGCGGTATGCGACGGGGAGAAGCTTGCCGATGGAGACTGGGCCCTCGTGACATCGCCCTCGGGGCAAATCCGGGTGAAGGTGCGGCGCATGGATGCGGTCAACGGCTCGACGATGTGGACCTGGAACGCGATCGGCAAGCGCGCGGGGGCATGGGCGCTCGACAAGGACGCGCCCGAAGCAACGCGCGGGTTTCTGCTCAACCATCTGATCGATGAGTTGCTGCCGCCGAAAGGCGACGGCCGCCGGTGGGCCAATTCCGATCCGATTACCGGGCAGGCGGCCTGGTTCGATCTCAGGGTCTCGATCCGCCGTGATCCGGACCAGTCGACCGGTCACAGCCTGCCTGAGACCCAGGCCCAGGAAGGCCCGGCTGCAAGCGGACCCGAAACGGTGCGGCTCGGTCTGGAGAAAGCGCAATGACATCGCTTCCCTCTCCTCCTGAAAAACGGCTTGGTCTCGTCATCGATCTCGATACCTGCGTGGGCTGTCACGCCTGCGCGGTCAATTGCAAGGAATGGAACACTGGCGCCGGCGCTTCGCCGCTGTCCGATGTCGACGCCTACGGCGCCGAGCCCTCGGGAGCGTGGCTCAACCGCATTCACACATTCGAGGTGACGCCTCAGGATGCGCCGGCGCAGATCGTGCATTTTCCGAAATCCTGTCTGCACTGCGACGACGCGCCCTGCGTGACCGTGTGTCCGACCGGGGCCAGCCACAAGCGCGGTGAGGACGGCATCGTGCTGGTGACGGAAGACCTTTGCATTGGCTGCGGTTTGTGCGCCTGGGCTTGCCCCTATGGCGCCCGCGAGATGGATCCGGTCGAGAACGTGATGAAGAAGTGCACGCTGTGCGTCGACCGAATCTACAGCGAGACACTTCCCGAAGCGGACCGGATCCCGGCATGCGTGCGAACCTGTCCCTCCAGCGCCCGGCATTTCGGCGATTTCAACGATCCGGAGTCCAATGTGTCGCGGCTGGTTGCCGAACGCGGCGGCATCGATCTCATGCCCGAGATGGAAACACGTCCGGTCAACAAGTACCTTCCGCCCCGTCCGAAGACCACGCAGCGGACGCCTTCGGCCACCGCACCTCAGGCTGACATGCCGAAGGCCGAGGGCGGTTTCCTCGGCTGGCTCGACGCGGCCCTCGAAAAGCTCGGATAATCAGATGCATCCTGCCGTTTCCGTCATTTTCTTCACGGTCGCCTCGGGCGCTGGCTTCGGCGTGATCTTCCTTCTCGGATTGGGGTTTCCCGTCGGCGGCGGTGCAGGCCGCGCGTTTCTTGTCTCGCTGACCGGCGGCGGGCTTGCGGTGGCGGGCCTTCTGTCCTCGACATTCCACCTCGGCCATCCGGAACGGGCGTGGCGGGCGCTGAGCCAATGGCGCTCAAGCTGGCTTTCGCGCGAGGGCATTGCGGCAATCGCCACACTGGTTGTCTTTGGCTTCTACGCGCTGATCTGGATGGTGACCGGAGAACGGTCCGTCCTGCTGGGCGCCCTGGCCTCTGCGGGTGCCATGCTCACCGTGTTCACCACCTCGATGATCTATGCCCAGCTGAAAACCGTGCCGCAATGGCAAAGCCGGCTCACCCCGCTGGTCTATCTCGGCTTCTCGCTTGCCTCCGGCTGGTTGATCGCGGCGGCGCTTGGCAACTCCGGCTCACCTGAAATCTGGGGTATCGTTCTCGTTGTTCTTGCCTGGGCAGCCAAATGGGCCTGGTGGGCGCGGGCGGCCCGGACCCGACTCGGCGATGCCGGCTCGACGCCTGAGACGGCGACGGGATTGGGCTTCATCGGAAAGGTGCGGCTTCTCGAAAAACCGCACAGCGGCGACAACTACCTGACACGCGAGATGGTGCATCGCATCGGCCGCAAACATGCCCGTACCCTGCGCATGGTGGCGCTGGTTCTCGGATGCCTCGGTCCGGTCGCCATCCTCACGCTGGTCGCGCTTACAGGCGCGCCGGCATTTCTGAACCTGCTCGCTGCAGCCTCGATGATTGCGGGACTTCTGGCCGAGCGCTGGCTGTTTTTTGCCGAAGCCGAGCACGCGGTCTCACTCTACTACGGACACCGCTGAGCTTTCCGCCGGGCGCCAAGCTCAGTCCTCGAGCGTACCTTCATAGGAGTCGACGGAGGCATTCTCTCCGATGATCTTGAAAAGATCGTCGCCCATGCGGATGAAACGCCGTCCGCGCCGGGTGAGAACGTAGCCGGCCTGCGGCGCATGGACCTGGACCGTGCCGTCCCTTGCGCCGGGATCGACGATGATTTCCGCGATCAGCGCACCTACCTCGACCCGGTCGCCGGGCCTAGCGTGATAGAGGATTGTGCCACCTGCTGGTGCATGGATCATGTCGACGTGGCGGATCTGCTTTCCGACGAAATCGCTGCGAAGCGCGGGGGCCTTCGAATCGCCTGTGGCAACGACACCGCGGAGCTCAAGGAAGCGGAATAGGCCTTCTGCGTCCTTGCGGGCGCTCCCGGCATCCACATCAGCCTGGCCGCGCAGCTCAACCGTCGTTACGCAATGCCCTGAGAGGCCTGCGGTTCCGGCCTTCGCGCGCATCTGTTCGAAAGCGGCCTCCTCGAAGGCCCGGTCTGCGCCCTTGTCCCACAAGAGCACGGCCTCGGCATCGAGGCAGGCCGCGAGATCGGTCATTTCGGGCCAGAGCACTTCAGGAATGTAGAGGTATTGAACGCCCTCGTCGTCGCAATGGAGATCGAGCACGATCGGGCAGCCGTCCGCCAGTTCAAGCAGACGGCTTTTCAACCGGCGTTCGGCGAAGGTCGCCGACGAAGCGCTGTCCAGGGTTCGGTTGCCATCAGCGCCCGGAGCCGGGAAGTCGCGGTTGAAGTTGACCCGCGTGGCGCCTGAGAAACGGCCCATATGCGTGCTGAAGAGATGCTGTGCCGCCCCGATGGGGTTGGCGTGCGGGACCAGCGTGACGGATCCGCGAAGCCGGGCTTCCCGTTCGGCATTCTCGAGCATGGGGATGAGGAAATGCATGGCGGCCACACCCGGCCGCTCATCGGCATGAAGCGCGGACTGGATGTAGACACGGGGCGCCTCCGGATCGTTGCCTTGCAACCGGTGAACAATCAGCTCGTAGGAAACGCCGGGGGTTTCTCCCCGGATGGTTTCGATCTCGGTCTTCATGAATCCTCACTTGTAAAGACTGGCTTCGCCGGAGGGCGACATGCAGGACAGCCGGCTTGGAGTGCCACCGTTACACCCGCCGTGCGCGGATGTCTCCGAGTATTTCGCGCGCGGCATTGTGTCCCGGAACACCGGTGACGCCGCCGCCCGGATGGGTGGCCGAACCGCACATGTAAAGCCCCTTGAGCGGTCCCCGATAGGCGCCGTATCCAAGCATCGGCCGCGCAGAGAACAACTGGTTGAGGTTCAGCTTTCCATGGAAGATGTCCCCTCCGACAAGCGACAGCTTGCGCTCAAGATCGAGCGGCGAGAGCACCTGCCGGCCCAAAACACTGTTGGCAAAGCCGGGCGCATGGGCATCGACAGTGGCGATCATCAGGTCGGCAACCTCATCCCGGTGGTCGTCCCAGGACGAGCCGCCGGGAAAATCGGCGGGCAATTGCGGCGCGACGTGCTGGCAGAAGAGGCTCGCCACATGCATGCCCTCCGGCGCGAGCGTATGGTCCAGCGTGGATGGGATCAGCATCTCGACGATCGGCTGGCGCGACCATCCATGTTCGCGCGAATCAAGATAGGCACGATCCATGTAAGCCAGCGTCGGTGCGACGATGATGCCGGCGGTCAGATGATCGCCGACCTCGCCTTCACGGTTGGGCCGGGCGGTGAAATTCGGCAGGCGGTCGAGCGCCACATTCATGCGAAACGTGCCCGATCCGCTTTGCCAGTAGCCGATCCGGCGGCGGAAATCCTCAGGCAGCGGCGCCTCTTGCAGCAGATCACCCACCAGAAGCTGCGGATGTATGTTGGAAGCAATGATGTCTGCCTCGAACCGTTCTCCGCCCGCTATGACGGCACGGGCCCGGCTGTCCCGTGTTTCGATTCGATCAACCGGCATGCCGGTCCTGATCGTCACGCCCTTTTCCTCGCAAGCCCGGCGCATGGCCTGGGTGATGGCCCCCATGCCGCCGATGGCGTGCCCCCACACCCCGCGCTTGCCGTTGACCTCGCCGAAATGGTGATGCAGCAGCACATAGGCGGTGCCGGGCGTCTCGGGGCTGACCCATGACCCCACAACGCCGTCAAATCCGTAAAGCGCCTTGACCTCGTCGCTTTCGAACCACCGGTCGAGAATTTCCGACGCGGAACATGTGAAAAGATCAAGCACATCGCGGCGTGCTTCCATTGGCAGAGCGGAGAATTGCCGCCCCAGGGATGCCGCCTTCAAGAGTTCCGGCACTGCCGAAAGCCAGTTGCCGTCAGTCACATTCGGCGGGGTCTGGAGAAGCAGATCGCGCAAGACGTTTGCGGCGGTTGCGAGCATGGCATCGAAATCGTCGAGCGCCGCAGCATCGCGCTCGGAGAACCGGGCGACCGAAGCCCTGGTCCGGCCGGGCCCGGACTCCAGCGCGCGCCCGTCAGGCATCGGGAAGAAATTGCTCATCCGCCGTTCAACGATCTCGAGGCCATGGCGGTGAAGATCGAGATCGGCGATCACCTTCGGGTTGAGCAGCGATACCGTGTAGGAGGCGACAGAATTCCTGAATCCGGGATGAAACTCCTCGGTAACCGCCGCGCCGCCGACGACCTCGCGCTTTTCAAGCACCGTGACGCGATGTCCGGCTGCCGCAAGATACCAGGCGCAGACCAGACCGTTATGGCCGCCGCCGATCACCACTGCTTGTTTCATGAAATTGTCTCCGCCTGCATCGTTTCATCCTGCTCCCGGACAACCCGGCCACGCAATGGCGCATAGCGGGTGAGAGCCCGGTCCCGCAAGTCCCCCGGCTCGTGGCAGGACCGACTGCTGGACGCCGCGGCTTCAGTTTGGAAGCTTTGCGAACTTGACGGACGGCCCGGCATTGTGGCGAATCGGTCATGGTCCCTTTCCCCGATGATTCGCCCACAAATGCCGCGGAATTCACTGTCAGCGAGCTTTCCGGCTCGATTCGGCGAACCGTGGAGGATGCTTTCGGCCATGTACGGGTTCGCGGCGAAATTTCTGGCTATCGCGGCCCGCACTCTTCAGGCCATGCCTATTTTTCGCTCAAGGATGATCGTGCACGCATTGAGGCAGTGATCTGGAAGGGCACGTTTTCGAAGCTCAAGCACAGGCCCGAAGAGGGCCTCGAGGTGATCGCCAGCGGCAGGATCACGACCTATGCCGGTTCATCGAAATACCAGATCGTCATCGACTCCATCGAACCCGCCGGGGCCGGGGCACTGATGGCCCTGATCGAGGAACGGCGGCGCAAACTTGCGGCCGAGGGGCTTTTTGACGAGGCCCGAAAGCAGTTGCTCCCGTTCATGCCATCGGTGATCGGCGTGGTGACATCGCCGACCGGGGCGGTGATTCGCGACATCCTGCACCGGATCGAGGACCGGTTCCCGGTCCATGTCATCGTCTGGCCTGTGCGCGTGCAGGGCGACACCTGTGGCGACGAGGTGGAGCGGGCAATCTCAGGCTTCAATGCTCTTGAGGCCGGAGGCCCGATCAAGCGGCCGGATCTGATTATCGTCGCCCGCGGCGGCGGCAGCCTCGAGGACCTGTGGGGCTTCAATGACGAGGCCGTGGTAAGGGCGGCCGCCGGTTCCGGCATTCCCTTGATTTCGGCCGTCGGCCACGAGACCGACTGGACGCTGATCGATCACGCCAGCGACAGGCGCGCGCCCACGCCCACTGGCGCCGCGGAGATGGCCGTCCCGGTCAAGGCGGATCTGGAAGCCCAGATTGCCGGGCTTGGGGCACGTCTCAAATCGGCGCAATCGCGGGTTCTGGACCGGCGGCGCGAAGCAGTGCGCGGTCTTGCCCGTGCGCTTCCCACGCTCGACAGCGTACTGGCGTTGCCGCGTCAGAGACTGGACCGCACCGGCCAGGGACTCGGCCAGGCGCTTCAGATCAACACAGCCAATCTGAGGCGCGGTTTCGAGCGCCATGCGAGCCGGGTGACGCCGATTGCGCTTGTGTCGGCGATCCGCGAGAAACGCCAGACCCTCAACGACAAGCCGGTCCGCGCCAACCGGGCTCTGGAGCGGCGTTTCGAGCGCGTCCGGACGCGCCTCGACCGTCACGCCCTGGTGCTTGCTTCCGTGCCGCGACGGATTGCCGAGACACAGATCCAGTCAAAAGGCCGGCTCGAGCAACTGGCGCGACGCGGGGATACAGCTCTCGCTCAGATGGTCAGTCAGCACAAGCGCGCACTCTCCGCGCAAGAGCGTATGCTCAAGTCGCTGTCCTATCAGAGTGTGCTCGGGCGCGGGTTCGCCGTGATCCGGACACAGGACCGCAGCCTGATGTCCCGGGCCGAACAGGCGCAATCGGGTGAGATGATCGGGATCGAGTTTGCCGACGGCGAGATTTCGGCCCTTGTGAGCAGCACCGGGGGGCCTGCCAAGGCACCCCGAAAACCGGCACGTCAGAAGACCGCGAAGCCGTCCTCCAAAACCGAACCCGGACAGGGCAGCCTGTTCTAGACGTCGACGCCCTTTGCCGGGCGGAATTCGCCGTGGCATCAATCATCTGACATTGTTTCCCGAATGAACCGGCGCTTCGCCATTGCCGTTACGAGTTGCGGAACATATAAGGAACATATGACCGGAAAGACCCTCGAATCCAAACTTGCCATTCTCAGCGACGCCGCGAAGTACGATGCATCCTGTGCTTCCTCGGGATCGACAAAGCGCGACAGCCGGGACGGCAAGGGGCTGGGTTCGAACCAGGGCTCGGGCATCTGCCATGCCTATGCACCGGATGGCCGCTGCATCAGCCTGCTCAAGATACTGATGACGAATTTCTGCATCTATGACTGCGCCTACTGCATCAACCGCGCCTCTTCGAACGTACCCCGTGCACGGTTCTCGGTGGATGAAGTGGTGCGGCTGACGATCGATTTCTACCGGCGCAACTATATCGAGGGGCTGTTTCTGTCCTCGGGCGTTATCCGCTCTCCCGACGCGACCATGGCTGACATGGTGGAAATTGCCCGCAAACTTCGCGAGGAAGAGAATTTCCGCGGCTACATCCACTTGAAGACGATCCCCGATGCTGCGCCCGAACTGATAGCCGAGGCCGGCAGACTGGCCGACCGGCTGTCGATCAATGTCGAGCTGCCGACCGAGGCCGGGATGAAGACCTTCGCCTCTGAAAAGAACCCTTCCCAGATCCGGCGTGCGATGGCCGATGTGCGTTTGCGCAAGCAGGCGGCAGGCGAGACCACCCATACGGGACGAAAGCCGCCGCGATTTGCGCCTGCCGGCCAATCGACGCAGATGATCGTGGGGGCCGACGGTTCAAACGATGCCGCCATCCTTGGCGAATCGACCCGACTTTACGCAAGCTACCAGCTCAAGCGGGTCTATTATTCCGCCTTTTCGCCGATCCCCGACAGCACCGCACGGCTTCCGCTGATTTCGCCGCCGCTGGTACGGGAACACCGGCTTTACCAGGCCGACTGGCTGCTTCGCTTCTATGGCTTTGACCTCGGCGAGATCGTCGGCGTTTCCAGGGACGGCAATCTCGACCTGGAGCTCGACCCGAAGCTTGCCTGGGCACTCCAGCATCGCGAGATGTTCCCCGTCGATATCAACCGCGCTGATCGGGAACTGCTGCTCCGGGTGCCGGGTTTCGGAGTGAAGACCGTGAACCGGATCCTGAGCACACGACGTTATCGGCGGATCCGCTACGAAGACGTGGTTCGCATGGGCGGCTCGATGAAGAAGGCGCGAAGCTTCATCACGGCGCAGGGGTGGTCGCCCGGCGGACTTGTCGACGAGGCCGGCCTGCGGGCGCGCTTTCTTCCCCAACCGGAACAGCTGGCTCTGTTCTGATGCGTCGTCTCGTCGTTCCGGACACGGGGACCGCCGAAGCCTGGCGGGCACTGGCACGCTCCTGCCTCAAGGAGGGGCTTGCTCCTTCCGAAATCATTTGGGACGGCGAGCATAGTGAGCGGAGCCTTTTCGACGGTGAGCCGCCCAAGCGCTCAAGCCCGGTCAATAATACCGTGCCGCGCAGTTTTGTCGCTTTGGCTGAAACCGTCTGCTGGCACCGGGATGCAGACCGGTTTGCCCGGCTTTATCATTTCCTCTGGCGGCTCAAGGATGCCCCCCACCTGATGGGAGACCGGGCAGATCCCGATCTCGCGCAGCTACGCGGGATGGAGAAGGCAGTCCGCCGTTGTCAGCACAAGATGAAGGCGTTCGTGCGCTTCCGGGAGCTCGGTGATCCGCAGGGCGAGCGGCGCCGCTTTGCGGCGTGGTTCGAACCCACACACCACACGCTTGAACCGACGGCGAGTTTCTTCGCCAATCGCTTCGGGGACATGGACTGGCGCATCGTCACACCCGAGAAAACCGCGCTTTTCGAGGGCGGCAAACTGTCCTTCGGTCCGGGAGCGCCGAAGCCCGAGTTTCCCGAAGACGCCAGTGAGGCGCTCTGGCTCACCTATTTCCGCAACATCTTCAACCCGGCCCGGCTGAAGGTGAAGGCGATGACATCCGAAATGCCGCGCAAATACTGGAAGAACCTGCCCGAAGCCGTGACCATTCCCGATCTCATCGACACGGCACATGCCCGCGCACGCGCGATGGCTGAGGCGCAACCGACGCTGCCGCCGCTGCGCGCAGAGAAGGCTCGCAACCAGCTTGCCGCGCACAGATCGGCCTGGGAGGGCCCGGGAGACGAGCTTGCCGAGGCGATCCGGGCCTGCACCGCCTGCCCGCTTCACCGGACTGCGACCCAGGCCGTTGCCGGTGTCGGTCCCGCCGATGCAGCGCTCATGATTGTCGGCGAGCAGCCTGGCGATCAGGAAGACCTTGCCGGTCTGCCTTTCGTGGGTCCGGCAGGACAGCTCTTTGCTACGGTCGCAAAATCTGTGGGGTTGGACAGGGACAAGGCCTTCGTCACCAATGCGGTGAAGCATTTCAAATTCACCCCGAGGGGAAAGCGACGGCTGCACCAGCGGCCCGATTCGAGAGAGATCGCCCATTGCCAAGGCTGGCTGCACGCCGAAATGCAACGCGTCAAACCAAAGCTGGTCCTGGCGCTTGGCGGAACTGCGGCACAGTCGCTGACCGGCGACGGCAGCCGCATGCTCGAACGCCGCGGAACGGTTGAGTTGCTTGATGATGGAACGCCGGTTCTGCTGACGGTGCATCCCTCCTTCCTGCTCCGGATTCGCGACCAGGACGAGAAGCGGGCTGAGATGGCGAAATTCGAGGCCGATTTGCGTATCGCCGTGGAAATGCTGGGCGTGCTGGAGCAGGGCAAAGCCGCTTCCACACACGGTGAGAATCGATGATGACCAACTGTCCGTTTCAGCCGGGTATCAGTTCCGCTGCTTCGAGCCCGGACATATAGGCCCCGTGAACCGTTGCCGGATGGTCTTCGTGACAGGCTTCGCCTGCAAAAACGAGCCGTCCGTTCCAGTCGGAGCCGGCAAGAGACCGGCGCGAAGCCCGGTCGCTGCCAACTGCGGTAAAGGAGTAGGAGCCGCGGGCGAAGGGATCTGAATGCCATCGGCTGATCTGGACGGATTGGGGTTCGGGCACCGAAGATCCGAACACGGAGCGCAAGACCTCCATGGCGCGGGCGGCAGTCTGCCGGTCATCGAGCGTCTCGACTTCCTCCGCCGCACTGCCGGCATTGAAGCCGATCAGGGCGGACCTGCCGGTCGCCCGGCTCAATGAAAGCCATTCCGCCCAATGCCCGTCCCGGTCACCGAGATACCCGAAAGCATCGGCATCGTCAGGCCAGAACGAGCGCTCGAACAAAAGGCAGCACTTGTTGAGAAGGCCCATTCCGATCGCTCCGATTGCCGCCTGCCTGGCCCGAGACAGGGGTTCGCTGAAGGTGATATCCCCTGCCTTCAACACGCCGAGCGGAGCGGTGACGATCACATGCGGCGAAAAGAACCTCTCTCCCGCGCGGGTGACCAGACGAATGCCGTCCCGCTGCCGCTCGATGCGGGCGACAGCCAGCCCGGTCCGAATCGGAATGCCTTTCGATAGATGGTCGGCAAGCGCGCCGTATCCGTCCGGAAAGATCAGGTCCGATCCCGGAAAACCATCGACATCATCAAAATACCAGGCCGAGAGATCCTCCCAGTCCGCGGCGTACTCATGCTCGATCTCGCTGTTGAGATGATAACGTACAAGCCGGCGTTCCCGTGCATCGAGCTCTCGCCAGTCCTCCAAAGCGCGGATGGCATCGGCGAGCGACAGATCGGTTTCCCGCTCTTCCGCCCGCGCGCGCCCGTCGTGGAGCAGCTCTTCTGTCCATTCCCAAGCATCACCGGTGTCGATCCGCGGGCCGCTCTGAGAGAAGACAGGTCGCGGCTCCCAACGCGTTTCAACCCGTTTCAAATCCGCTTCATCGGCGAGATCGGTGAGCGGATTTCCTCGCGCGCCGTGGATCCAGCTGGCGCCAAGATCGACCGCCCACCCAGGGACCATGCGACTGGTATGCACGCGTCCGCCGATCCGGTCGCGCGCTTCAAGCACCAGAACGGAAAGCCCCCGCGCCCTGAGCGCCCGCGCGGCGCCAAGCCCTGCCATTCCAGCACCGATGACGAGCACATCGGCGGCCGCATCCACATTGTCCCGGGCATTTGCAGCGGTCCCGAGAAGGGAGGGGGCACACAGTGAGGCGGCAATGCCGGCAAGCCCCGTGATCGACTGGCGGCGGGTGGGCATGTCGGGTTTCCCTTCGCGGCCGCAACTCCGTTTCAAATCCGGTCCGGCCGCCCGACACAGGATTATCAGTGCCGACAAGAGGCAGCCATCGGAATGAACCACATCGAGATGGTCACGTCACGCCGTCATCGCCGGCTATTCGGCCTTCGGTCTCGTCAGGCCAGAATGTCGGCTATCACCGCATCAAGCGCACGAACCGCATCTGCGGGCGAAAGCCTGATCTGAAATCCGCGCTGGCCCGCATTGATGAAGACGTGGGGTTCTTCGAGCGCCGTCTCCTGCAGGACTACGGGGACCCGCTTTTTCTGGCCGAAAGGGCTGATGCCGCCGACATGATAGCCCGTCAGCCGTTCCGCGGCGGCCGGCTTCATCATCTCCGCCGATTTTCCGCCAAGTGCCGATGCCAGCTTCTTCATGCTAACTTCGTGGTCGGAGGGCAGGATTGCGCAGACCGGCTTGCCGTCGAGTTCGGCCATCAGTGTCTTGAGCACGCGCGCGGGCACCTCGCCCAAGGCCTCAGCGGCCTGAAGACCGGCGCTGTCGGCATCGGGATCGTAGTCATAGCCATGAACCGTAAAGCTGACACCGAGCTTTTTGAGCGCCTGAGTGCCGCGTGTGGTTTTCGCCATGCTGCACCCCTACCGCAACAAGCTTTCGTAGAGATCGGGCTTGAAGCCGATAAGAATCCGCCCGTCGGCCTCAAGCACCGGACGCTTGATCATGGACGGCTGCGCCAGCATCAGGCCGATGGCCTTTTCGGCGTCGAGATCCTGCTTGCTCGCCTCGTCGAGCTTGCGAAACGTCATTCCGGCCCGGTTGAGCACCGTTTCCCAACCGGCTTCAGCGCACCAGCGCTCAAGATGCTCCCGATCGATCCCCGAAGCCTTGTAATCGTGAAAATCAGCCTCGATCGCATGCTCCGCAAGCCAGGACCGCGCCTTCTTCATGGTGTCGCAGTTCTTGATGCCGTAGATGGTGACAGTCATGTCCGGCCTTTCACAAAGAGCGTCGCGTGAAACGGGAAACCTATTCCCACTCGATGGTGCCGGGTGGCTTGGAGGTCACGTCGTAGACGACGCGGTTGATCCCCTTGACCTCGTTGATGATCCGCGTCGCGGCCTTGCCCAGGAAATCCATGTCGTAGGGGTAGAAATCGGCGGTCATGCCGTCGACCGATGTCACGGCGCGCAGCGCGCAGACGAACTCATAGGTGCGGCCATCGCCCATCACGCCAACGGTCTGGACCGGCAGCAGCACGGCAAAGGCTTGCCAGATGGTGTCATAGAGCCCGGCCTTGCGGATCTCGTCCAAATAGATGGCATCGGCCTGACGCAGGATCTCGAGCTTTTCGCGGCTGATGCCGCCCGGACAGCGTATGGCGAGCCCCGGACCCGGGAACGGATGACGGCCGATGAAGCTGTCGGGCAGGCCCAACTCGCGCCCGAGCACGCGCACCTCGTCCTTGAACAGTTCGCGAAGAGGCTCGACGAGCTGCATGTTCATGCGCTCGGGCAGGCCGCCGACATTGTGGTGCGACTTGATGGTGACAGATGGGCCGCCCGAGAAGGAGACGCTTTCGATGACGTCCGGATATAGCGTGCCCTGGGCAAGGAAATCGGCGCCACCGATTTCCCGGGCCTCTTCCTCGAAGACCTCAATGAACAACCGGCCGATGGTCTTGCGCTTGACCTCTGGGTCAGCTTCGCCTTCCAGCGCAGAGATGAAGCGGTCGGATGCATCGACGAGCTTCAGATTGAGATTGTAGTGCTCGCGGAACATGGCGACCACATCCCGGGCCTCGTTCATCCGCATCAGGCCGTGGTCGACCAGGATGCAGGTCAGCTGGTCGCCGATCGCTTCGTGAATCAGAAGCGCGGCCACGGAGGAATCCACACCGCCCGAGAGTGCGCAGATCACCTTGCCGTCTCCAACCTGCTCGCGGATCTTCTGCACCATTTCCGCGCGGTAGGCGGCCATGCTCCAGTCGGACTTCAGGCCGACGATCTTGTGGACGAAATTGGAGAGAAGTTTCGCCCCGTCCGGCGTATGCACCACTTCCGGGTGGAACATGGTTGTGTAATAGCGCCGCTTCTCATCGACCGAAATCGCGAAAGGCGCATTGGGAGAGGTGCCGATAACCTCGAAGCCTTCGGGCAACCGGGTTACGCGGTCGCCATGGCTCATCCAGACCGGATACTTCTTTCCGACCTCCCAGAATCCTTCGAACAGCGGGCTTTCCTTGAGGATCTCGACATCGGCCCGGCCGAACTCGCGGTGGTGACCACCTTCGACATTGCCACCGAGCTGCTGGCACAGGGTCTGCTGACCGTAGCAGATCGCCAGGATCGGCACACCGGACTCGAACACCGCTTGCGGAGCCCGCGGCGAACCGGCATCCGGCACCGAGGAGGGTCCGCCCGAAAAGATGACGCCCTTGGGCTGCATCCGTTCAAAGCCGTCATTGGCGAGCTGGAAGGGAACGATTTCGCAATAGACGCCGGCTTCGCGCACCCGTCGCGCGATCAGCTGCGTGACCTGACTGCCGAAATCGATGATCAGGATGGAGTCTGGATGGGTGGTGTGCAGGATGTCGTTCATGGCGAGCGATTAAGCCAAAGCCGCGCCGGATGCAATCGCCTGCTCGAGGCGATCCACCGCGTGGGCGAGTTTTTCATCGATGACGTGGAGATATTCGGTCCAGTCATCAATGTGATTGAGTTCCGCCTTGCCGTCGGAAATCCCGCGAAGACCGAGCACGGGCACATCGAACCGGGCCGCGGCGCGCAGAACGGCGAATGTCTCCATGTCCACCATGTCGGCATTGATGCCGTCATAGGCGACGCCGGAAACGATGTTCGCCCCGGTCGAAAGACTTGCGCGCGCGATTGCGTCGCTCACGCAAGGCAACGCCAGGACCGCGGGCAGATCGAGAAACGGCGTGCGTCCCTTCTCGAATCCCAGCGGACTTGCATCCATGTCGCGATAGCTGACGGAGGACGCCTGGTAGATGCCGGTCTGTTCGAGCGTCCTCGATCCTGCCGAGCCCAGGGACACGATGCAATCGGGACGCCTTCCGGCGGAGGCCAGACTTGCGGAAACCACGATGGCCGCCTCCACCGGGCCGACACCCGTGATGAGCGGCGAAAAGCGTTGCCTGAGATGCGGGCCGTATTCGGCCTCCGCCGCCATGACATAGAGGATGCTGCGGTTGCCTGCCTGCTTGAGTTCCATTGTCATCCTTCGATTCCCTCGCGTCCGCGCACCACCATCATCGTGCCTGTCATCGAGGCGATCAGCTTGGCCGGGCCGTCGGCGAGCGCGTAGGCGCGTCCGTCGCTGACGATGATGGTGTTTCCGGGCTTGGTCACCTCGCCGCGGAACAGAAAGCGGCTGCCCTTGCCGGGGGAAAGCAGGTTGATCTTGAACTCGATCGTCAGCACCGCGGCATCGGGCGGCATCACAGACAGCGCCGCGTAGCCGCAAGCCGAATCGAGCGCCGTGGAGAGAATGCCGGCATGCAGGAACCCGTGCTGCTGGGTCAGATCGGCGCGAAAAGGCATTTCGATCTCGACAATGCCATAGTCGACGCTCGCCAATTCCGCACCGATCGTGCGCATGACCTCCTGCTTGGCGAAGCTGGTGGCGACGCGGTTGCGGAAATTTTCGTCGGGCTTTTCATCCATGCGGCGGATTCCTTTCGCACCTGCGAAGGTGCCAAGTGCTTGACCAAACCGCAAGAGCTTTGTTGGTGCCCGACATTCATGCCGAGAGCCGCCCCTTCCAGGCCGGTCAGGCGGGGTTGAGCCACCAGATGGCCCCGTTCAAAAGACCAGCAAAACTCACCCAGACCGCATAGGGAACAAACAGAAGGGCGGAAGGCCGATCTCGGCGCCATGCGATTGCGATAAAGGCAAGAATTGAGAGCCACATGGCGACAAGAACAGGCAACGCCAGATCCGGCCGTCTGGCGGCAAAAAACACCAGCGGCCAAGCATAGTTCAGCGCGATCTGCAGGAACCAGAGCCGAGGCAGTGTGCCATGCCGGTCTTTGAACCAGACCCGGGCCCCGGCGATGCCGATAAGGATGTAGAGCACCGTCCAGACCGGACCGAACACCCAGTTCGGCGGATTGAAGGAGGGCTTTTCCAGCGCCGCGTACCAGGGTCCCGGAATCGAGAAATAGCCGATCACGCTGCCACCGGCGACGGTCAGCACAATGAACAACACCAAGGTCACTGCGTAGGTTTTGCTCATCGTCGTTCCTTTCAAATTCAAATGTCGTCCGGGTCAAATGTCGGCTGGCTCAAATTCGACCGGAATTGCGTCAGGTGACCATCACCATACGTGCAATCCCCTTCAGTTTCGCCGTCTGAAGCCGGCAAAGTAAAACCCGTCGGTCCCGGTTCGTGCGGGCGAAAGCAAAAGGCCGGCCCCATCTCCCGCCAGCGGAAGCGGCGCGTTCCGGTCGGCCACGGTTTCGTTCCAACGCTGCTCAAGCCCGAAAGGTTCAAACTCCGGATGGCGCTCCAGGAACGCTTTCACCCGGTCGGTGTTTTCCTCCGGCAGCAACGAACAGGTCACATAGGCAAGTTCGCCGCCGGGGCGGACGAATACCGAGGCGGCATCGAGCACCTTGTCCTGATCGGATGTCCGATCGGCAATATTCTTTTCGGAGATCCGCCACTTGGCATCGGGCCGCCTGCGCCAGGTTCCGGTGCCCGTGCAGGGCGCATCGATGAGCACGCGGTCAACTTTTCCCTCGAACTCGGCGAGTTGGCCTGCGCGCTCACGGATATCGATGATTTCGGCTCCGGAACGCCTGATGCGCTCTACCATCGGCGCGAGCCGGCGGCGGTCGGCGTCATAGGCCAGCACCCGGCCATGGTTCGACATGGCCGCCGCCATCGCAAGGGATTTGCCGCCGCCGCCGGCGCAATAATCGAGGATGGTTTCACCCGAACCGGCGCCGACCAGACCGGCCGCTATCTGCGAGCCCTCATCCTGAATCTCGAACCAGCCTCGGGCAAAGCTGACCTCACTCGCAGCGGCGATCTGCCGCTCAGGTCCTTCGCCGGCTTCAAACCGCACACCCTGGGGTGCCAGACGTGTGGGATGGGCCTTACGGTCCTCAAAGGCTGTCAGAACCTGCTCCCGGTTCGTCATCAACGTGTTGACCCTGAGGTCGAGCGGGGGACGCGCAGCAAGTGCTGCGGCTTCCTCTATCCATCCGGATCCGAAGGCCCGCTCGAATGCCCCGGTGAGCCATTCGGGAATATCGGCTCTTATATGGTCCGGCGCTTCCGCGAGGTCACGTTGGAGACATGCCTGCATACGGGACACAGAGGGTATTTCGGGAGCGAAACGATCGCCATCGAGCGCGCCGGTCAACTCGGCAGGGCTGATTTTCCATTGCCTGAGCAGGGTGGCCAGCGCGAGGTCTTCGGGGCGGTCGCCGTCCATGATGAAGCCATGTGACAGCTTCATCCTCAGCGCGTCGTGGACAAGATTGGATATGGCAGCACGATCGCCCGACCCCGCAAAGCGGTGCGACAGGCCCCAGTCCTTGAGCGCATCGGGCACCGGGCGGTGACGCGTTTCAATTTCCGACAAGACTTCGATGGCTGCTTGCAGGCGACCGCCTAGACGCATGGGCTCAACTCCGGGGTTGGCTCCTGCTACAGACTTGTCCGGCCCATGGCAAGCGCCGCGCCTTCCGCCTCAGATGCAGCGCCCGCCGTCGACCTCCATGGCGACCCCGGTGATCATTGCCGCCTCGTCGGAACAGAGGAAACACGCCGCGTTGCCCATGTCCTCCGGCGTCGAGAACCGGCCAAGCGGAATGGTGGACAGGAACTTCGCCCGGATCTCGGGCGTGTCTTCCCCCATGAAGGACTTGAGCAGCGGGGTTTCGCCGGCCACCGGGTTGATGGCATTGACGCGTACACCATGCGGCGCCAGCTCCACGGCCATGGTCTTGGTCGCGGTGATCATCCAGCCCTTGGAGCAATTGTACCAGTTGAGTCGCGGCCTCGGGCTCACCCCTGCCGTTGACGCCACGTTGAGGATCGCGCCGGCACCCTTTTGTTTCATCACCGGAACAAAATGGCGGGCAGTGAGGTAAACCGACTTCACATTGACCGCCAGCACCCGGTCGAATTCGTCTTCGCTCACCTCTTCCAGAGGTGTCGGCAGGTGGGTCACTCCGGCGTTGTTGACCAGAATGTCGAGGCTTCCGAACCGGCCCAGCACCGTTTCGGCCATGGCCTCCACGCTCGCGTTGTCGGAAACATCGACGGTGACGGGCAGTGCCGCTGTCCCCAGCTCACCAGCCATGGCGGTTGCCGCATCGCCATTGATATCGGCGATCGCAACGCGCGCCCCTTCGGCGAGAAACTTTCTGACGATACCGGCGCCGAAACCCGATGCGCCCCCGGTCACCAGCGCGGTCTTGCCCTGCAGTCTCATTCTCGATCCCCTCCTTGATGCGAGATCCCTATCGGCCATGCCAGACGGCAACCGTCTTCAGAACGGAAAACCCGTAGAGCGCCTCGAACCCCTTTTCGCGGCCATGGCCCGACTTGCCGACCCCGCCGAAGGGCAATTCCACCCCGCCGCCCGCGCCGTAATTGTTGACGAACACCTGGCCCGAACGGATCGCACGGGCGAGACGCATCTGCCGCCCGCCATCGGCGGTCCAGACGCCGGCAACCAGACCGTAATCCGTACCGTTTGCTATGGCGATGGCTTCGTCCTCGTCGCGAAACGGAATGATGACCTGAACCGGGCCGAAAATCTCGTCACGCGCCAGCTCGTGGGCCGGGTCGACCTCCCCATAGAGCGTCGGACGGACATAATGGCCGCCCATCGGCGCGGATTTGGGCATCTGGCCTTCGGCAACCGGAGCGAGGCCGTCCCCGTCAGCACGGGCCAGAAAGCCCTGCACGATTGATTTCTGCCGCTCGGAGATCAGGGGGCCGACCGATTGGTCCTCGATTGCTGCTCCCACAGTGAGCGACCGGTAGCGCTCGCTCATCAGGCGCACGACTTCGGCATGACGCGATTGCTCGACCAGAATGCGCGAGGAGGCAGAACAGGTCTGGCCGCAGTTTTGAATGCCCGCATTGACGAGAAACGGCAGCGCACGCTCAAGATCGGCGTCCGCAAAGACGATCTGCGGCGATTTTCCACCCAGTTCCAGCGTTACCGGGACCACGTTTTCTCCCGCAGCCTGCTGCACCTTGCGGCCGGTCTCGAGCGATCCCGTAAAGGAAAGATGATTGACATCGGCGTGGCCCGAAAGCGCGGCACCCGCTTCCTCGCCAAGGCCGGGGACCACGTTGAGCGCACCGTCGGGCAGGCCGCAATCACAGGCGATCCGGGCAAAGGCGAGCGCTGTCAGCGAGGCCTCCTCGGCAGGCTTGAGGACCGTGGCGTTGCCCATGGCAAGCGCTGCCCCCACCGAACGCCCGAGAATCTGCATCGGATAGTTCCATGGGATGATGTGGCCGGTCACGCCGTGCGGTTCGCGCAGCGTGTAAACCGTGTAATCGTCGAGATAGGGGATCGTCTCGCCATGCAGCTTGTCGGCCGCCCCGCCATAGAATTCCAGATAACGGGCAAGCGCCCGTGCATCGGCGCGGGCCTGGGTGAGCGGCTTGCCAACGTCATGCGCCTCGAGGTTGGCGAGCCATTCGACGTGTTCTTCGACTGCGCGCCCGATCTTCGACAGCAACCTGCCGCGCTCCACCGCGGGCATCCGGCCCCACTCGCCGGAAAGCGCCATTCGGGCTGCAATCACCGCCGCATCGATGTCGTCGGCTGCTCCGCGTGCAATGCGCCCGATCTCGCGGCCTGTTGAGGGGTCCTCCACAGGCAATGTCAGGCCACTGCGGGCGGCGATCCAGCGGCCCCCGATCAGGCACTGCCGCGTGTCGAATCCTGCGTCAAGCTTGGTGGTGGTCATCTCTCATTCTCCTGCACCATTCAAACCGGACAGGTGTCCGGCCGGTGCCGCGTCATCGTCTCCAGTTGCGTTACCGCCATCACGCATCCGTTTCCAGAGCCTTGTCGAGTGTGGGTGTCGCGGCAACCAGGGAGCGGGTATAGGGATGTTCGGGGTTCTGGAAAACCGTTTCGGTGTCGCCCTGCTCGACAATCTTCCCGTCCTTCATCACCAGCACCCGGTCTGTGATAGCCCGAACGACCGACAGGTCGTGCGAGATGAAGAGATAGGAGATGTCGAGCCGGTCAGACAGTCCGGCAAGCAGGTCAAGCACCTGCGCGCGGATCGAGACATCGAGCGCGGACACCGCCTCATCAAGGACAATCAAAGCCGGCTCAATAATCAGGGCGCGAGCGATCGCGATGCGTTGCCGCTGTCCGCCCGAAAACTCGTGAATGTATTTGTCCGCATCGCCGGGGACGAGCCCGACCTCTTCCAGGGCCCGGTGGATCCGGCGATCCAGGTCCGCACCCTGCGGCCTTTCCTTGAGCAGATGGAACGGTTCGGCCACCAGCCGCCTGACCTTGTGTCGCGGATTGAACGACCCGTAGGGATCCTGGAAGACCACCTGCATCCGGGCCCGCAATTCCGGGTGGGGTCCATCGCCGGCACTCGAGAACAGCTTGCCATTGAGACGGATTTCGCCGCCCTGCAGCTGATCGAGGGCAAGGATGGCCCGCGCCAGAGTGGATTTTCCGCAACCGGATTCACCGACCAGGCCGATATTCTCGCCGTGAAAGATTTCGAAGCCGACATGATCCACCGCGCGGAACGGCGGCGGGCGGACGAAAAGGCTGCGCCGGGGCTGCGGGTAGTCGCGCACCACATCGCTGACCGAGAGCACCGGGGTAACGGCCGGCTCGGTGCGGCGCTTCCGTTCGGGTACATGGGCCGAGGCGGACAGAAGCGCACGTGTATAGGGATGGCGCACCGACCGGAAGATCTCGCGCGTCGGACCGGCCTCCACCACCGCACCATCCTTCAGGATGGCAATCTGATCGGCAAGCCCGGCAACCACCGCGAGATCATGGGTGATGAGCATCAGGCCCATCCCCTCCTCGCGCACCAGCTGTTTCAACAGATCCAGGATCTGGGCCTGGGTGGTAACATCGAGCGCGGTCGTGGGTTCGTCCGCAATCAGGATTTTCGGTCTGAGCGCAATCGCCTGGGCGATCACCACGCGCTGGCGCTGCCCGCCCGAAAGATCGTGCGGATACCGGTCCAGAGGAAAGCGGTCCTCCGTGAGTCCGACACGATTGAGCATGGCCCGCGCGACGGCCATGGCCTCGCGCCGCCCCGCGGAGGTGTGCACCATCACGGTTTCAGCCACCTGATCGCCGATCGTGCGCACGGGATTGAGCGCCGTCATGGGCTCCTGAAACACCATACCGACATCGCGGCCACGCATCTGGCACAGAGCGTCTTCCTCCATGCTGCCAAGATCGTTGCCTGCAACGGTGATCGATCCGGACCAATTGCTGCCGCGCGGCAGGAGTTGCATTACCGAGAGCGCCGTCATCGACTTGCCGGACCCGGATTCCCCGACAACCCCCAGAATGCTGCCGGGCTGCAGATCGAGATCTATGTCGTGCAGCACGGTCTTGCCGTGGATATCGACCCGCAGATTGGAGACCGAGAGCGCACTCATGTCCTGTCCCGGCGGAGTTTCGGATCGAACAGATCGCGCAACCCGTCCCCCATCAGATTGAGACCGAGAACGGTGATGATGATGGCGAAGCCCGGAAACAGCGCCATGTGCGGCGCCAGCGAAATCAGGGTCTGGGCATCGGCGAGCATGCGGCCCCAGCTCGGCAAAGGCGGCTGCGCGCCCAATCCGACGTAAGCAAGCGCCGCCTCGGCGAGGATGGCGAGCGAGAACTGAATCGTGCCCTGAACAATCAGCAGGTTGCCAATGTTGGGAAGGATATGTTCGAGCGAGATGCGGGCCTTGCCCTTGCCGGCCACCCGCGCGGCGAGGACGTAATCCCGGGTCCACAAGGACAGCGCCGCACCGCGTGCGAGCCTCGCGAAAACCGGAATGTTGAAAACACCAATCGCGATGATGGCATTGATCGCACCGGGGCCGAAAACCGCCGTGATCATGATCGCGAGCAACAGGGACGGGAAGGCAAAGACGAGGTCGTTGCCGCGCATGACCACCTCGTCGATGAGGCTGCCGCGATGAGCGGCGGCATAGAGGCCGAGCGGCACACCGAGCACCATGCCGACACCGACCGCCACGAAAGCCACCGCAATCGAGACCCGCGCGCCCACCATGATCATCGAGAACATGTCGCGGCCGAAATGATCCGTCCCGAACCAGTGTTCAAGGGACGGCGGCTGGAGTTTCTGGGGGATGTCGAGTTGGGTGGGATCGAACGGTGTCCACAGGAAGGAAACGAGCGCGAGAAGCACGAAAAAGGCAGAAAGCACGAGGCCTGCAATGAAAGCCGGATGACCAAGTGCCGCCCGCAGGAAACCCCGGTCGGTAGTGGCAGTCATCGTCATGAGCGGCGTCTCCTGAGCCGCGGGTCAGCTGCGGCATAGGCAAGATCGACGATGAAAGTGACCACGATGACGGCAAAGACCAGAAGAATGACCACCGAACGCACCACGATCAGGTCACGCTGTGTGATGGCCTGGAAGACGAGGCGGCCGAGCCCCGGCAGATAGAAGACGTTCTCGATGATGATGCCACCGGCGAGCAGGAACGAGAACTGCAGCCCTATGATCGTCAACACCGGGATCAGCGCGTTGCGAACCGCATGACGCCAGAGCGCCTGGCTGCGCGTCAGTCCCTTGGCGCGAGCCGTGCGCATGAAGTCCTCATCAAGCGTGTCTATGAGCGACGATCGCATCACGCGCGCGAGGATTGATGCCTGAGGCAGGGCCAGCGCGATTGCCGGCAGAGTGAGTGACTTCATGGCCTGCCAGAAACCCTCATCCCAGCCGGGAAAGCCGCCGGCCGAAAACCACCGCAGATTGATCGCAAAGACGAGGACGAGCATCATCGCGAACCAGAAATTCGGAATGGCGACGCCGAGCTGGGTGGCCCCCATGACCGAAAGATCGGCCGCGGAATTGCGCCGTGCGGCTGCAATGATGCCGGCAGGAAAGGCAATCAGGGTGGAAAGCGCCAGCGCATAAAGCGTCAGCGGGAGCGAAATCGCGATCCGCTCGGCCACGAGTTCGGAAACCGGCACACGATAGGTGTAGGAGATGCCGAAATCCCCCTGCACCATGCCCCACACCCAACCGAGATACCGCCACGGCAATGGTTCGTCGAGGCCGAGCTGCGTGCGCAAGGCCGCCACGGCGGACGGATCCGCATTGATGCCCATCATGAAGGACGCCGGGTCGCCCGGAACCACTTCCATGACCAGAAAGACCACAAGGCTAGCCGCGACCAGGCTCAGCGAAAGCGAAACAAAGCGCCGAAGGAGGTAGGCGGTCATCGGCGGATATCCAGCGCGGGCAGAAACCGAAGGCCGGGACGTCGCCCGGCCTTCCTGCTTGGATCGGGCCTCAGTCTTCCCAATAGACCGCGGTCATGTCGTTTGCCTGGGTTGGCGAGTTTGGCCAGATCCCCTTGAGCTTCGCATCGGCAACGCCGGTGCGCGCAAGCTGAAACAGATAACCGTTGACGTAATCGTCTGCGATCTTGCGCTGGGCGGACTGCATCAGTCCGGTGCGGGTGGCAGGGTCTGTGGCCTTGTCAAGATTGGCCATGATGGCCTTGAAATCGGGATCGCCATACTGAAAGTAATAGTCGTCACGGCCATAAATGCCGATGTCCATCGGCTCGGTGTGCGACACGATGGTCAGATCGAAATTCTTGCCCTTGAACACGTCCTCGATCCACTGCGCCCACTCGACATTGGTAATTTCCGTCTCGATGCCGACATCGCGAAGCTGGGCTGCGATGATTTCGCCGCCACGGCGCGCGTAGCTCGGCGGAGGGAGCTTGAGGGACAGGGTCAGGTCGCTCACACCCGCTTCGGCAAGAAGCGCCTTGGCCTTTTCGGGATCGAGGGCGGACTGGCCGGTCAGATCGACATAGGCCGGATTGTGCGGGGCGAAGTGCGTGCCGATGGGGGTTCCGTACCCGAACATCGCGCCATCGATGATCGCCTGCCGGTCAATGGCATGGCTGATCGCCTCGCGGACCTTGATGTTGTCGAGCGGCGGCTGCTTGTTGTTCATGGCCAGGATGGTTTCACCCTCGGTCGATCCGACGATCACCGAAAAGCGCGGATCCGCCTCGAACTGCGGAAGGTTTTCCGGCGCCGGAAAGTTCGGAAATGCGTCGATGTCACCGGCCATCATCGCCGCGAAGGCGGCCGTGGGATCGGAGATGAACTTGAAGGTGACCTTGTCGAGCCTGACGGCCTCGCCCCAATAGTCCGGGTTGCGGCTCAGGTCGACCCGGTCGCCCTTGGCCCATTCGGTGAAGGTGAAGGGCCCGGTGCCGACCGGATTTGCGGCATTTTCGGCGGCGGTTTCAGGCGCGACGATCACAGCATCGCCCCAGGCCATGTTGAACAGAAATGCACCATTGGGCTTGGACAGCGTCACCTTGACCGTTGCCGGATCCACGACCTCCACGGAGGCAATGTCGGCAAAGAGCGCCTTTTGCGCATTGGTCGAGTCATCGGCGCGAGCGCGGTCGAGCGAGAACTTGACATCCTCGGCATTGAAATCCGTCCCGTCGTGGAATTTCACGCCTTCGCGCAGGTTGAAGGTGTAGGTGAGGCCGTCTTCGGAAATGTCCCAGCTTTCAGCGAGCGCGGGCAAAATGGATCCATCGGCGCCAAAGCGGGTCAGACCTTCGAACACATTGGCATACACCACCTCGTCGATGGCGGCCGCAGCACCTCCGGTCGGGTCGAGATTTGGCGGCTCGAGCTGCATGCCGATCGTTGCATCCATTTTCGCGGCCATGGCCGGAACGCTGCCCATGGCGAGCCCGAGACCCATCCCGAGGGCAAGGATTGATAGGGCTGCCTTCGAAGTCGAATAGGGTTTCATAGCGCTGTCTCTCTCCCGTTTCGGCGGATCACATCATGTCCGGCCGTGCAATAGATCATCCAGGGCAAAGGCCATAACCTTCGCGGAATCGACCATGTCATCAATCCCGACATACTCGTCCGGCTGGTGGGCCAGATCCAGAATGCCGGGCCCATAGGCAATACAGTCTTTCAACCGGCCAATACGGTCAATATGTTTCTGGTCGTAGGTTCCCGGCGACACCACGTGCACGGGTTCGCAGGCGAGTGCGGACCGGATGCCGCGCTCCACAGCCCTGACCACGGGGGCCTCCACGGAGGTCATGGTGGGGCTCACCTGCCACAATTCCTCGAAATCGTAGCGGAATCCCGGGCGTTCGGCCTTGACCCTTTCGAGAAGCGAAATGATCTCCTCGCGAACTTCCTGGCCCTTCTCCTCGATCAGGTAGCGCCGGTCGATGACCATGCGGGCAAGATCAGGCACGCAGGCGGAGGGAAACCCGGTAAAATCCGGGTCCGGCTCGGCCTGGCCGCCATGCAGCGAGTTGATGTTCATCGTCGACTGGCGTGCGCCATCGGGCACAACCGGCATCGCTGTGTGCTTCTGACTGAGTGCGGGAAACAGGGAGGCTTCCATCTCCGCAACCACCGCGCCCATGTGCCGAACCGCGCAATCCCCGAGGAAGGGCATTGACCCGTGGGCGATGCGGCCATGGGTGGTGATCCGGGCCCACATCACACCGCGATGCCCGAGACAGATCCGGTCCTTGTTGAGCGGTTCGGGGATGATGACATGCTGAACCCGCTCGGGCGAGAAATAGCCCTGTTCGGCGAGCCACGCGACGCCGCCGTAACCACCGGTTTCCTCGTCGGCAGTGCCGGAAATCTCGATTGCTCCGGGAAAATCGGGCCAGAGCGAGACAAAGGCCTCCGCGGCGACAATCGAGGCTGCCAGCCCGCCCTTCATGTCGCAGGCGCCCCGGCCGTAGATCCGGCCCTCGGAAATTTCACCTCCAAATGGATCGAAGGTCCATCCCGATCCCGTCTCGACAACATCAATGTGGGAATTGAAGTGCACGCACGAACCCGGTTGCCCGCCTTCGCAGCGGGCGATCACGTTCCAGCGTGGGTACTTCTCGCTGTCTCCGGGCGTGCCTTCGGCCCTGAGCAGGCTGACCTCAAAACCGGATGCGCCGAGCCGTCGCGCGAGGTAGTCGCAGATGTCCCGGTAGAACTCTCCGGGCGGGTTTATGGTGGGAATGCGGATCAGGTCCTGAGTCAGGGCGATGAGATCATCGCGCCGCGCTGCGACCGCCGCCGCAAGCGCTTGCTGGCGCCCCTCCAGTTCCTCGTCCCCTGCCATTGTTGCCGTCACCTTCTTACGAACCGGCGCCAGCATAACCGGGACGGGCGAAGTGACAAGGGGTTTCCCGTGCGACAGCAGCGGCTGGGAACACCGGTTAAGTGCTTGATATGGTGAACATCGGCAGATGCTGCACGAGGTTTTCCCGGTTACGAGACGACGCGGTAGCAAACATTGGCGACACCCGAACGGATCATGCCCAATTGATGCGCAGCGGCCTTGGAAACATCAATGATACGGCCCTTCACGAACGGACCCCGGTCATTGATGCGCACCACGACGGACTTGCCGTTTTTCGGATTGACCACCTCGACCCGAGTCCCGAACCGGAGCTTGGGGTGCGCGGCAGTAAGTTTGGCGGGGTCCATGCGTTCGCCGGACGCGGTCATGGATGTCAGTGCATACCAGGAGGCATGGCCGCAGGCCTTGCTCGCATGAGCGGTGGCCGGAGCAGCGAGCAGGGCGAGAAAGAGCGCGGCGCCGGTGAGCGCTTTCGGAAAAATGGAAGTCATGTCACGGTCCTTGATGAGAGAAACCGCGTCGTGACGTCCGAAAGAGGCGCGAACATGGTCAGCAAAATCACATTTTGTGGCCAAGTGTTGCAGTCCGCGACACCCGGGTCAGGACCTAACCCTTCCAGGTGCCATCGTTCCACAGGGCGCCGAGCCCTGCCTTGTAGTCGGGATAGGCGAAGCTGAACCCGGAAGCCTTGATCCTGGCGTTGGAGACGCGCTTGTTCTCGCCATAGAAGGATCGCGCCATCGGCGACAGATCCGCGGTTTCGAAGTCGGTTTCCGGCGGCGGCTCGACACCCATCAGATGGGCTGCGTGCTCGACCACGTCCTGAGGCGGGGCCGGCATGTCGTCGGTGACGTTGAAGATGCCGCCCAGCCGCTCGCGTGCCAGAAGCGCAGTAGCGCCGCCGATATCGTCGACATGGATCCGGTTGAACACCTGACCGGGCTTGATCAGCCGGCGCGCCTTGCCTGCGTCGAGCGTCTTGAGCGCATTGCGGCCGGGTCCGTAGATGCCCGACAACCGGATGATTGCCGCCGGCACACCCGCCTTTCCGGCGAGATCGATCCACCCCTTTTCTGCGGCAACACGGGCAATCGAGCGTTTTGATACGGGTTTGCAGATGGTGGTTTCATCAACCCAACCGCCGCCGTGATCGCCATAGACCCCGACCGTCGAGAGATAACCCGCCCATTCAAGCTGCGGCATGGCCTGCTTCAGTCCGGCCGCGGACAAAGCGTCAAGGACCGGATCGCCGTCCGTATCCGGGGCAATCGACATCACCAGATGGGTGACATCCCGGAGCGCTTCGCCAAGGTCGCCTTCCGGAACACCTCCCTGATAAACGAACGGCTTCAGTCCGGCCGCCTCCAGCTTCGAAAACCGCTCCTTCGAGCGGGTGGTCCCGCCCGCAAAGCCGAAATCCCCGGCAAGTGCCCGGGCAATGGCGAGGCCGGAAAACCCTGCGCCAAAAATCATCAATCGCATCACATGTCCTGTCGTATCAGTCAGCTTGGGGCTCAAGCGCCAGCGCCCACTCGGCGCGGACTTCGGGGTGCGTCTCGCTCCACCCTGCTGAAGTTTGTGCTTGGGCCAGTTCGCGCATTCGCGCCGGCGCTGTCAACCGCGACAGAGCCCAGACCGCGGCGCCGCGCACCAGCGCTGATGGGTCCTGCAGGAGCGGTTCGCAAGCGGGGACAAGACCCTTGTCGCCGCTGTTTCCGGCAGCCATGAGGACGTTGCGCAGGAACCGGTCGCGGCCGATCCGCTTGATGGGCGAGCCGGAAAAGAATGTGCGGAAACCGGCATCATCGAGGGCGAGGAGATCTACGAGCGGTGGCGCGGCCAGATCATCGCGGGCGGTGAGCTTGATCTCGCTGGCAGATCTCGCGTACTTGTTCCAGGGGCAAACCGCCAGGCAGTCATCGCAGCCGTAGATCCGGTTGCCCATCGGCCCCCGGAACTCGCGCGGAATAGGCCCCTTGTTCTCGATGGTGAGATAGGAAATGCAGCGCCGCGCGTCGATCTGGTAGGGCGCGGGAAAGGCATCCGTCGGGCAGGCAGCAAGGCAGGCCCTGCACGAGCCGCAATGATCGGTCTCGGCGCGATCAGGCTCAAGTTCGACGGTGGTGAAGATCGACCCGAGGAAAAGCCAGGAACCGTGGCTGCGGCTGACCAAGTTGGTATGCTTGCCGATCCAGCCAAGCCCGGCTGCCTCGGCCAAGGGCTTTTCCATCACCGGAGCCGTGTCGACAAACACCTTGACGTCGCCACCCGCGCGGGCGGCAAACTTGCCGGCCAGTTGCTTGAGCCTGCCCTTGATCACGTCATGATAGTCACGATTGCGGGCATAGACCGATACCGAACCGCTGGATTTGTGATCGAGCGCCACCAGGGGATCGGTGTCCGGGCCATAGTTCATGGCAAGCACGATCACCGAGCGCACCTCCGGCCAGAGACCGCGCGGCGAAGAACGGCGCTCGATCGTGTCTTCCATCCAATCCATGGAGCCATGGCGGCCGAGTTCGACGAAGCGCGCCAGTCTTTCGGCGGCTTCAGGGCCGATGTCCGGCGGCGCAACCGCGAGATCCGAAAACCCGAGCTCCAGCGCCTCCCGTTCGAGAAAGCTCCTGAGGCGGTCCGGATGCGCCGCGTCTTTGCCTGCCCTGTCCATTCCGGGAGAGCCCTGCGACATCACGGGCCTAGAAATCGAGGTCGGCGTAGTGGGAAACCGGTGGGATGTTGCGAAGCCGGTCCGCCAGGATCGGCCTGAAGGACGGCCGTGACTTCATCCGCTGGTACCAGTCCTTCGCCTGGGGGCATTCGTTCCAATCGATTTCACCCAGATAATCGAGCACGGAGACGGCGGCAGCAGCCGCCAGATCGGCATAGCTCAACCGGTCTCCGGCGAGCCAGTCCCGGGACGCGGCCAGCCAGGAGAGATATTTCATGTGCTGCCGGATGTTGGCGCGCCCGGCCCGCAGCATCTTCGGATCCGGTGAGCCACCGCCCTCGCTGGCGGACAGTTGCAGCTTCAAGACCCGTTCGCGAACGAGGGGGCGGGCGACATCCTTCTCGAACTTGATCAGGAACCATTCAACCAGCCGCCGGATTTCGGCGCGCTGGAAAGGATCCTCGGCAAGCAGTCTGCGCTCACGCTTGAAAACGCCGAAAGATTCGTCAAGCCATTCGGCGATCACGTGGGGACCGCACAGGGTCTGCAGATTGTCCGTCACGCAGACGGGAAGCGTTCCCGCCGGATTGAGCTTTATGAACTCGGAGCGCTTTTCCCACGGCCGTTCCTCGACCAGATCGGCCTGGTAGTCCATTTCCCCGAAACTTGCGCGGATGAAACGGGAGGGAGCAGAAACCGGATGGTGATAAAGAACGGGCATGGTGAGACGCAAACGGGATCGGGTTGGCGCTTTCGCGCGGGGCTGGTCAGATTCCGGAAAATAGAGCTATAGGGATTGGGCTCCGCCAAGACAAGCGAATCACGATTCGCCAGCCGACCTTGTGATTTCCTGCCGACACGGACATTAGAGACCCTTAACTCAGCTTGCAGGCAAAACAAAGGCGGGCCTTCATGAACGAGACAACACTTGTGGGTGCGGCGCTGCTTGGGCTGCTTGAGGGACTGACCGAGTTCGTTCCGGTGTCGTCGACGGCGCATCTTCTGCTTGCCGGCCACTTTCTCGGCTTCAAATCGCCCGGAAACAGCTTCGAGGTGCTGATCCAGCTCGGTGCGATCCTTGCCATCCTGTCGGTCTATTTCGCACGGCTCTGGAAGCTTGCGATGGATCTACCAACCAGCGCCATTGCACGGAGATTCGTGGCTGCAATCCTGCTGGCCTTCCTGCCCGCCGCGGTGATCGGCGTGATGGCGCACGGCTTCATCAAGACTGTCCTGTTCGAATCCACGACACTGATCTGCTTAGTCCTGATCGCCGGCGGGATCGTGCTTCTGATCATCGACCGGATGCCGCTCAGACCGAAATATGACAATGTGATGGACTATCCACTCCCGCTCGCCTTCAAGATCGGTCTGTTTCAATGCCTTGCGATGATTCCCGGCACGTCGCGCTCGGGAGCCACCATTGTCGGCGCGCTGTTGCTTGGCGCGGACAAGCGGTCAGCCGCGGAGTTTTCCTTCTTTCTCGCCATGCCGACGATGGCCGGCGCGTTTGCCTATGATCTCTACAAGAACTACGACAAACTCGGCTCCGATGACGTGACGGCCATCGTCGTGGGTTTCATCATGGCGTTCATCGCTGGCGTGATCGTCGTGCGGAGCCTGCTGGATTTCGTCTCACGGCACGGATTTGCGCTCTTCGCCTGGTGGCGCATCGTTGTGGGAACGCTTGGGCTGATCGGTCTCTGGGCGCTGTAGCCGCGCTGGCAAACTGCCAAATTCCGCTCGAAATACGCCATCACATCCACACGTGTCTCACGCGCGATCAAGCCAGGATGGCTGCGGGCTTACAAACGGTGTGATTGGTTGGGCTGAGCGTTCAGTTGCTGGCCTGAACCGAACAGGGATCCACGCCATAGGCCGGCGCGCATCCCTTGGAATCAGCCACGCTGCGGGGTGCAAAGGCTGAGGCCGACAAGATCACAACGACCGCGAAAGCAAAGGCGGTTACAACTGTCTTACCCATGTGGATCATTCCCGGCTCGTCATTACAAATATGCCTCGCGGATCTGAAATCCACGCAGCCTGCCCACCCGGACACGGAACACCGAACGATCCATCGAGCAGACCGGTCCGCACCGCGTTCTTGAGAAGGCGCCCGCATTTGCAGAGGCGGGAGCGATGTAGCCGGACCACCTGCCCCGATCAAGGGTTCAGTGGACCGTTTCGTCAATAAAACCGGTGAAACTTAAATCTTTGCTAACCATGCGCCATTCCCGCAACACCACGGCGCGCCAGGTCCAGGGCAAGCAACGTCAGACAAACCCTGAAGATCAGTCGGAAACGGCTTTCCGGCATACGCCTGAGGATCCGTGTCCCGACCCAGGTTCCCGCCAGACCGGTCAGGATCATTGTGGCAATCAGAGGAAGCCAGGGTGCGAAGACGAAACCCGAGAGCGCGAAAACAAAGGTCTTCACCAGATGCTGTGCGCTCATGATGGCGGCGCTCGTGGCCTGAAAGCGAAGCCGCTCGGGAAAGGTCTTTGACAGGACCACGGCATTCAGCGGCCCGGTTGCGCCAAACAGCATGGTCAAAAATGTGGTGATCGTTCCTGTGATGGCAAAGCCCGGAAGGGTCATGGCGGCCAGTCGCGGCAACCGCGCCCATGTGATCACCAGAATGAACACTCCGAGAGCAGCCTTGAGGAGATCTTCCGGCAGAGCACCGACGGCCAGCCCGCCGATCCACGCGCCCGGAAGCGCCCCCGCCAGAAACGCGGCCAGACAAATCCATGCGACATGGTTGTACAGAAACGCCGCCCGGCCAATATTGGACCCCAGCTGCACCACGCCGTGAAGCGGGATGATGGCCGTAACGGGAACGAGATAGCCCATCAGCGCGAGAAGCGCCAATCCGCCGCCGATGCCGGCCGACGCCGTCAGGGCCGACGTAAAGAAACTCGCGCCGATCAGGGAGAATGCAGCCCAATTCCCGACCTCTTGCGGCGCCAGCGCCGCAAGAAAGATCTCCAAAGCGTTGCTCAGGCTTCGCTGCCTGTACCGCTGTATTGGCCGTGCGGCCGGTAGCGGCCGAGATAGGATGGCAGAACCGCCTCAATGGTGGCCGGACGGATAGCCATGCCCGAAAGCGTGCGGTTCTCAGCATCGGCCGCCTCTGAGACGACATTGTCGGTCTTGAGCAGGGTGACCTGATCAGAGGTCAGCGGAGGGTCGATAAACGGAACCAGGGACGCGATCTTTCCGATAAAGCTCGCCAGACCCCAGGGCAGCGGCATCAGCACGCGCTTGCGGTGGACGGTTTCGAGAACTTCCTCGAGGCATTGCTTGAATGTCATGACACGCGGCCCGCCGAGTTCGTAGGTCGTGCCAGCCTGAAGTTTTCCATCGACGCTGAGCGCCACCGCTTCGGCGACATCGCCGACATATACCGGTTGGAACTTGGTCTCGCCGCCGCCTATCAAGGGCAAAGCCGGTGAAAGCCGCGCCATTTCAGCGAATTTGTTGAAAAAGTCGTCTTCCGGTCCGAAAATGATCGAGGGCCGCATGATCACGGCGTCCGGCGCGATCTTGGCGATGGCTGCCTCGGCGCGGGCTTTCGAGCGTGCGTAGATGGAACCCGAGTCCGGGTCAGCGCCAATGGCGGAGATATGCGTGAGCCCGGCACCCTCTGCGCGGGCGGCTTCAGCAACCGCGCGGGCACCGAAATCCTGAACGGCGTCAAATGAGTTGCGACCGGATTCGAACAGGATCCCGACGCAATTGATCACGTGATCGGCGCCGCGGACTGCCCGGTCCACCGAGTCGCGATTTCTCAGGTTGGCCTGCACCGCAGCAATCTGGCCTACTCCGCCGAGCGGCTGAAGGTGACCCGCAAGGTCGGGACGGCGTACCGCCACCCGGATCCGGTAGCCGCGCCGGGCAAGCGCCCGGACCACATGACGGCCCACGAAACCGGACCCGCCGAACACGGTAATGAGCTTGGGTTGGTTCAGCGTCGACATCGATGCACTCCCTGGCAGGATCTTTTGCGAGGCCCGACACAAGTCAGGCAATTGCTCGGCACAAGTGATTTACCACGCTCATAGTCAAAAAGCGCGCCAAGGTGAAGTGCGAATCACAGTGCGCCGCAGGCCTAACCCGGGCGATGCACGGGCATCAGCCTTCGTAGCCCTCGATTATGATGATCTCGCCCTCGGACACTTCCTGGCGGATAGCCCGCGCTTTCCGGTAGGTTTCGGAGTCATAGCAGGCCTTTGCCGCTTCATAGCTCGGAAACTCGATCACCACGTTTCTGCTGCGCGAGTGACCCTCGGCCGCCTCGAAAGCCCCGCCCCGGACAAGAAACCTTGCACCGAATTCCTTGTAGGCTGGCGTCGCCGTCTCGACATAGGCCTTGTAAGCTTCCGGGTCGCGTACATCGACGCGTCCGATCCAGTAACCCTTGGGCATGATCTGATTGCTCCTCAACTTCCCGAAATCAAACGGCCTGCATTTCCATGCGAATCATTCGCGCCGCAGCGGCCGGATCCTCGGCAGCGACGATCGGCCTGGCCACCACCAGGTGTGTGGCGCCCGCCGCGAGCGCATCCGCCGGCGTCATGACGCGCTTCTGGTCCCCGTGATCCGCGCCGGCCGGCCGAATGCCCGGAGTGACGATAGCCATTTTCGGGCCCACGATCTCGCGGACAGCAGCAGCTTCGGTGGCGGCACAGACAATGCCGCCCATCCCGCAGCTTCTGGCCTGTGCAGCCCGGCGCAGGACCAGTTCATCGGGCGAAGATGCGTATCCCGCTTCCTGGAGGTCTGCGGCATCCATGGAGGTCAGGACGGTGACGCCCAGTAGGCACAGGTCACTGCCCCTGGCAGCGTCGACCGCGGCCCTCATCGCCTTCGGATAGGCATGAAGTGTCAACATGTCCACGCCCATTTTGACAATGCTCTCGACGCCCTTGGCGACGGTGTTGTCGATATCGAGCAGTTTCATGTCGAGGAACACCTTGCGGCCGGACGCCTTGAGATCGCGTGCCAGTGAAAGGCCACCCGCAAAGGCAAGTTGATACCCGATCTTGAAAAACACCGCTTCGTCGCCGATTTGCGCGACGCGTGCCTCGGCCTCGGCAACGGTTGGCACATCCAGACCGACGATCAACCGCGGGTCGGCAATCGGCGAACCGGAAAGCCCCGGATCAGGCGCAGCAGTCTGCATGGCGCATCCCTTCGGTTTTTTCCGGTCCTCGCATGAAGCCGCAAGGACCGCAAGAGCGGGAGCGGTTTGACCGGCGGCCTCGGAGGCGCATCAGCTGCGCATCGACGTCGCCATGGCGCAGTGCGCCAAAAGAGACCGGCAAGTGGACAAGAGGATAGCATGGCTACGCTCGTCCTTCAGATTTCCGGACTCGTCGAACGCGCTGGAGGCCGCACCGATCGAGCATTGCTCGCTGATCACCTGGGTGCCGACATTCATCATCACCGAGCGGACATGGTAGAGCCCACGGATGCCCGCAAACTTGCCGTTCGACGCGGAACCCAGCGCCACATAGCGCCCCGCCCAGGGTTTGAAGGGCTTGTCGCCGTCCTTCGAGATCAGGCTGACCCAATCGATCATGTTCTTGAGCAGCGGCGGGATGGAGGAATTGTACTCCGGGCAGCAAAGAAAAACGCCGTCGTGGGCGGCAATCTGCCGGCCGAGCTTCATTGCGTTCTCGGGAATTCCCGACTCATTCTTGAGATTCTCGTCGACGATGGGCAGCGGATAATCGATCAGCGAAATCCGCGAAACATCGGCTCCCTGCTGCGCCAGTTCCACGGAAACGGCCGCAGCGAGAGCGGCATTGAACGAGCCGGTCCTGTTGGAGCCGGGAACAACCAGTATTCTCGGGGGCATGGCATCTCCGTATTGGCGGTCAGGTGGCGGTCGGAATATCCGGATCATATAGACGGGATCGCGCGATGGTAAATGCCCGGTTCGGGAAGATGTCACGCGCAGCCGCGTCTCAGCCGGGACGGCGGTAGAGCCAGAGCCGCGCCGGCGGCACGTTGCGCATCACGAAGTCGTGGTGTGACACTTCGAAATCCACCAGACGGGCAGGCACAGGAGAGGTCAGTCCGTAGGAGAATTGCACCACAGGGCGTCCCGCGGGCACCCGGTCGAGCAGATCGTCCACGAGCCGGACGCGGTCCTCGACCGGGAAATTCAAAAGCGGTATGCCCGAGATGACGCAGTCGAATTTCCAGGCGGCGAATTCGCCAAGCGCCGTTCCCAGTTCGAAGGCATTGCCGAGAATGAGATTGACCGCCGGATGATCGAGCTTCAGACGTGCATGGAACTCGGAGCAGAACTCAACGGAAACGAGTTGCGCGGGATCAATTCCGCGCGCCAGAATCGCCCGCGTGATGACGCCAGTGCCGGGACCGAGCTCGAGCACCGGCATTCCCGATTCCGGGTTGATGACCGACGCCATGGATCGCGCGGCGATTGTCGATGTAGGCAGAATGGCGCCGACGTTGCGTGGACCGTCCATCCAGGATCTGAAGAAACGAAGCTCCTCGTCGAACCTCCGGGTCAGTCTGCGGGAGAAATTCAATTCCAAACGCTGCGCCCTCCAATGACGACCCGGCTCCTTCGCCCCTCGACGATCAATCCGTCAGCGTGTCGAAGAAGCCTTTCATCCGCGAGAAGAAACCGGCCGATTCCGGGCTGTTCTCCTTGGAGGACAGTTCGTGAAACTCCTCCAGCAATTCGCGCTGGCGCTTTGACAGCTTTTGCGGCGTCTCGATGGTGATCCGTATGTAAAGATCACCGAACTGGGCCGAGCGCAGCACTGGCATTCCCTTGCCGCGAAGTCTCAGTTCCTTGCCGGGCTGGGTGCCTTCGGGAACGGTGACGCGCGAACGCGCGCCGTCCATGGTGGTGATGTCGAACTTGCCGCCAAGCGCGGCAGTCGTCATCGAAATCGGCACCGTGCAAAAAAGATCTGCACCTTCCCGCTGGAAAACCGCATGCGGCCGTACAGAGAGGAAAATGTAGAGATCTCCCGTCGGCCCGCCACGCATTCCGGCCTCGCCCTCGCCGGCAAGCCGAATTCGCGTTCCGTCTTCAATGCCGGCAGGAATGTTGACCGAAAGTGACCGTTCCTCGGTCACGCGGCCCTGGCCGCCGCATTTGGTGCATGGGTCGGTGATGGTCTGGCCGCGTCCGTGACAGGTCGGACAGGTCCGTTCGATCGAGAAAAAGCCCTGTGCGGCCCGAACCCGGCCCGAACCGCCGCAAGTGGAGCAGGTCGATGGCTGGGTGCCGGGCTTGGCGCCCGAACCGGTGCACACATCGCAGGTGATGGAGGTCGGCACCCTGATCTGTGCGGTTTTCCCGGAATAGGCCTCTTCGAGCGAGATTTCCATGTTGTAGCGCAGATCGGCTCCGCGCTCGCGGCCACCGGCCGAACGCCGGCCGCGGCCGCCGCCCATCATCTCGCCGAAAATATCCTCGAAAATATCGGAGAAACCGCCACCGCCGGCGCCAAATCCGCCACCGCCGCCCATGCCGCCAGGTCCGCCCTGTTCGAAGGCGGCATGACCGAACCGGTCATAAGCTGCGCGCTTCTGGGGATCCTTCAAGAACTCGTAAGCCTCGTTGATCTCCTTGAACCGGCGTTCGGCTTCCTTGTCGTCCGGATTCTTGTCCGGGTGGTATTTCATGGCAAGCTTGCGGAAGGCGCTCTTCAGCTCCTTCTCGTCGGCACCGCGCGCCACACCAAGCGTTTCGTAGAAGTCTGGCTTGGCCATTTTATCCGTTATCTCTTTTCCGGAGCGCCCGTCGTCTGGACCGGAGGGTCACGGGGACACTGTAGACACTCGAGGTTACTGACTGAACTTGACCGGGCAGAACTCTACCCTCTGCGTCATGTAGTCACTGGATTGAAAAAATTCCAGCCCCGACCGGGGCCGGAAGGCCAGATAAAAACCGGTTTTTGGCCAGATTCAAGCGTGTCGGGAGCTCGCCAGACGCCGCTCGAACGCATTTGTAAGCGTTGATTCGAGCCATTTGCCAAGCGGGCGCTCGAGATGGCGGGCCGAGTAAATCGCCACAATGATCGTCACGATCGCCGGTATCGGCATGTAGAGCCAGAAGAGTACCGGATCCTCAACACCGATGATCCGTTTCCAGACCAGCGAATAAGCGAAGAGCTCGATAACCGGATGCCACAGATAGACGCCGAAGGAGACGGCTGTCACCGGTGCAACAGGCTTGAGCCAGCTGGTATCGGAACCGCCTTCCTTGTCGGCCAGCGCAGCCAAAGTGATTGCAATGCCGAACAGACCGAGGATCAGGTAGATGTTCGCATCGGCGAACATGGCCACGAACACGAGACCGAGGACGCCCCATGCCAGCCACTGGCTGAACTGCGGCGGCCTCAAGCCGCGCGCCAGCACGCAAAGCAGCGCGCCGAACACGAAGTCGGCAGCTATCCGGTAGGCCGACCAGACCTTGGTGTTGAACCAAAAATCATACTTGTCGGTGGCGCCGGAATCGACGACTTCGAGGATGACGATGAAAATGGCCAGCAATGCCGCCAGACCGATGGCGCGTCTGAAGGAAAAGGCGAAGAGGACAAGGGGGAACAGCAGGTAGGCGAACCATTCGCCGGAAACCGACCATGAGACATAGTTGAAGGTGAGTTCCGATTCCACGCCCCAGGCCTGAAGCAGAAGCAGATTGGCCGGCAGGGACATGAGGTTGTAACGGGTATCGGCGGCCTGGGAATGCAGCAAGCCCATGTGCACAAGGATCGCAAAGGCAACAAAGACCGACAGCGTCATGAAATGCAGCGGATAAAGCCGCGCGAGCCGCTTGATCAGAAAGCGGATATAGCTCTCACCGTTGTTCTTCATGCCGCCATAGTGCTCGAAGATCAGGAACCCGGACATGATGAAGAACATGTCCAGCAGCGGCAGCATATGCTCGAACCATGCTATGACCGGTTCGGCATCCGGTGCGGAATGCGAAAAGTGATAGGCCATCACCAGCATGGCTGCCAGGAGGCGCCAAGCGCCGAACAGTCGATAATTCTGTTTCATCCCACTGCGTCCCTTCCCCGTCTCCCATTACGGGAAGTCCGGGATAATGAAGGCAAAACCATCAGATTCAAGTTAACGCGCGGGATTCCTGCCGTTAGGCTTAATGCGAAAAGGGCGCCCGTCCGGGCGCCCTTTTCATGTCTTGATCAAAAACGGAAGAGAATCAGGCCGACTTCTTCTGATCGTCGTCGTCCTTGACTTCCTCGAAGTCGGCATCGACGACTTTCTCGTCAGTGCCGCTGTCGGCGTCGCCGCCATCTTCCGAGGCTGCGGCTTCCGCCTGGCTCTGTTCATACATCGCCTGGCCGAGTTTCATCGACACTTCCATCAGTGTCTGGCTCTTGGCCTGGATGTCTTCCGCATCGGGCTCTTCGGCTTCAACCGAAGCCTTCAGGGCGGCGATCGCGTCGGAAATCGCGGTGCGTTCCTCTTCGGTGACCTTGTCGCCATAATCCTTGAGCGACTGTTCCGAAGAATGCACCAGGCTTTCGCCCTGGTTCTTGGCTTCCACGGTTGCGCGACGCTTCTTGTCGGCCTCGGAGTTGGCTTCGGCATCCTTGACCATCTGCTCGATGTCGGCGTCCGACAGACCGCCCGATGCCTGAATGCGGATCTGGTGCTCCTTGCCGGTGCCCTTATCCTTGGCAGAGACATTGACGATGCCGTTGGCGTCGATATCGAAGGTCACCTCGATCTGCGGCACGCCGCGCGGCGCCGGCGGGATGCCGACCAGGTCAAACTGACCAAGTACCTTGTTGTCGGCGGCCATCTCACGCTCGCCCTGGAAGACCCGGATCGTGACCGCATTCTGGTTGTCCTCGGCGGTTGAGAAGACCTGGGACTTCTTGGTCGGGATCGTGGTGTTGCGGTCGATCAGGCGGGTGAAGACCCCGCCGAGCGTTTCGATGCCGAGAGACAGCGGCGTCACGTCGAGAAGCAGCACATCCTTGACATCACCCTGCAGCACGCCGGCCTGAATGGCCGCACCCATGGCGACGACTTCATCGGGGTTCACACCCTTGTGCGGGTCCTTGCCGAAGAACTTCTTCACCACTTCCTGGATCTTCGGCATGCGGGTCATGCCGCCGACCAGAACGACCTCGTCGATTTCAGCTGCCTGCAGACCGGCATCCTTGAGGGCTGCCTTGCAGGGCGCGATGGTGCGCTGAACGAAATCGTCGACCAGGCTTTCGAACTTCGAGCGGCTGAGCTTCATCGTCAGGTGCTTCGGCCCGGATGCATCGGCGGTGATGAACGGAAGGTTCACTTCCGTCTGCGACGCCGAGGACAACTCGATCTTGGCCTTCTCCGCGGCTTCCTTGAGCCGCTGGAGGGCAAGCTTGTCCTTCCTCAGGTCGATGCCCTGCTCTTTCTTGAACTCGTCGGCCAGGTAGCCGACCAGGCGCATGTCGAAGTCCTCACCGCCCAGGAAGGTGTCGCCATTGGTCGACTTCACTTCGAAGACACCGTCGCCGATTTCAAGAATCGAGACGTCGAAGGTACCGCCGCCAAGGTCATAGACGGCAATTGTCTTGCCTTCGGTTTTGTCGAGGCCGTAGGCCAGAGCGGCCGCGGTCGGCTCGTTGATGATGCGAAGAACCTCAAGCCCGGCGATCTTGCCGGCGTCCTTGGTTGCCTGACGCTGCGCGTCGTTGAAGTAGGCCGGGACGGTAATGACAGCCTTCTCGACGGTCTCGCCGAGATAGGATTCGGCCGTTTCCTTCATCTTCTGAAGAACCATGGCCGAAATCTGGGACGGCGAATAGCTGTCGCCATTGGCTTCCACCCAGGCGTCGCCGTTGTCGCCACGCATGATCTTGAAAGGAACGAGTTCCTTGTCCTTGGCCACGGCCTTGTCTTCATAGCGGCGACCGATGAGGCGCTTGACCGCAAAAAGGGTGTTTTCCGGGTTGGTCACAGCCTGCCGCTTGGCCGGCTGGCCGACGAGACGTTCTCCGTCCTCGCTGAAGGCCACCATCGACGGCGTGGTACGGGCGCCTTCCGCGTTCTCGATCACGCGGGCGTCCTTGCCATCCATTACCGCAACGCAGGAATTGGTGGTTCCGAGGTCGATACCGATTACTTTCGCCATTTTACTTTCTCCTTGAAGCGAGCTGCCGGGACCCGGTCAGGCGTTCCATTGACAGCCCCTAACGGGACAATACCAAAAACCGGACGAGAGCTCCCGCCCGTTTCCTCTGCCCCGGCATCATACCATTGCGATGGCACCAGTGCCGGAAGCGTTGTGGCGTATATAAGAATGTCACTTCCAGACTGCAAGCGCCCCCCGGGCTTCTGATTGAAGGTCCGGCCGTGTTTTTTTGTCGGACATGATGGGGTTTAACCCGCCTTGGCGGCCCGTTTGGCCCTTCGAGTTGTCTGTACACGCCACTGCCTGATTGCACGGATCGCGCGGTGTGGTGCCGGTGCAGGCGAAAAGCACAGAGGCTTGGGTCTGCCGATCCGCCACGGATTGCCGTCGCGATCAACCGGACGGGCTCCACCGCATCAGTTCCCCATCAGAATATCGAGCAGCGTGGTGCGCTTGCCCGCTTCGGGCAGTGCGGCGGGCTGCCGGGCGGTCACGCCGACATCTGCCGGCGGCACCGGCGAGGAGCCGCTGCCCGTGCCTGTAGCGCCTGTTGCATCGCGGGAGACCGGAACCGGTGCAAGATCACGGACCAGATCGGCCATCGGATCATTGGCCGTTGCACCGGGGCCGCTCTCGGGCGCCCCTTCGATCGAGACCGGCGGCACGGGTCCAGCCATTGGCAGTCCGGTGACAGGAAGGCCGGAATGGGCGGCCTGCATGAAACTGTTCCAGGTTTTCGCCGGCAGACCGCCGCCGGTGACTTTCTTCATCGGCGCGCCGTCATCGTTTCCAAACCAGACGCCGGTCGCGAGATTGGCGGTGTAGCCGACAAACAGGGCATCGCGAAAGGACTGACTGGTGCCGGTCTTGCCCGCGGCCATCCAGCCATCGAGCCGGGCATTCCTGCCCGTTCCTTCCTCGACGACGCGAACCAGCATGTGGTTCATCATGGCGGCGACCGAGGGGTCTATGACCCTTGGCGGATTGTCATAGGTGTTTTCATACAGCACCTTTCCATCCTGGGTCGAAACGCGGCGAATGACGTGCGGCGTGGCCTTGTAGCCGCCATTCATGAATGGAGCATAGGCTGCCGTCAGCTCCATCAGCGTGACTTCGGAGGTCCCCAGCGCGATCGACGCATTAGCCTTCATCTCCGCCTCGATCCCCAGACGCCGCGCAGTCTTGACCACGGTCTTGGGACCAACCTCCATGACCAGCTGTGCCGCGACCGTATTGAGCGAATAGGTCAGCGCATCGGACAGCGTCACCTCTCCGCGGTACTTTCCATCGTAGTTTTCAGGCGTCCATTTGCCGATTTTCACCGGTGCATCGTTACGAACGGAAAGCGGCGTCCGTCCCTGTTCAAGGGCGGCCGCGTAGACGAACGGCTTGAATGCCGATCCGGGCTGGCGCTTGGCCTCGGTGGCGCGGTCAAACTGGCTGGTGGCATATTCGCGGCCACCGACAAGCGCGCGCACCGCCCCGGTTCCATCGACGGAAACCAGCGCACCCTGACCGACTTTCAGCTTTGCCCCATCGGCATCCAGACTGGCGCGAATTGCCTTTTCAGCCTCGCGCTGGAGGTGGAAGTCGATGGTGGTGTCGACAACCAGATCCTCGGTCACCTCTCCTATCAGGTCCGGGAGCCGCTTCATGACGAGATCCGCCACGTAATTCTCGGACCCGGTCCAGTAGCTCTTGGCGCGCACCTGCGGGCTGGTCAGGGCCGTGGTGATTTCGCGGTCGGTGATCGACCCGGTCTCGCGCATGGCAGCGAGCACGACCTGCGCGCGTTCCTCCGCGCCCTTCGGGTTGCGTGCAGGCGAAAGGCGTGAGGGCGCCTTGAGAAGACCGGCCAGAAGCGCGGCTTCAGCCAGCGTCACGTCGCGAGCCGGTTTGCGGAAGTACCTGCGTGAGGCAGCCTCGACGCCGTAGGCGCCGGAGCCGTAGAAGACGCGGTTCAAGTACATTTCCAGGATCTGGTCCTTGGCGAACTTGTGTTCGAGCCATAGCGCCAGCAGCACTTCCTGAACCTTCCGTTCGATCGTGCGCTCGGGCGACAGGAAGAGGTTCTTGGCAAGTTGCTGGGTCAGTGTGGATCCGCCCTGCACCATTCGCCCGGCCATGGCATTGGCGACCATGGCCCGCGCCAGGCCGATCGGGTCGACGCCGAAATGCGAGTAGAACCTGCGGTCCTCGATGGCGATCACGGCTTCAGGGATGTAAGGCGACATGTCTCCCAGAGCCAGCGCCTCTCCTCCTGTTGCGCCGCGATTGGCCATGATGTCGCCGCCCACCGACACGATCTTGACGTTGGGTGGCCGGTCCGGGATCGACCAGGTCGCAGCACTCGGCATGCGGGCCCCGTAATAGGCGACCACACCCGCGATCGCGATGCCGCCCCAGATCGCAAGCACGAAACTCCAGTACACCAGTGCGCGAAGAGCGGTGCCGATTCTGCCGCGGCCGGTCCGGGCTTTGGCTTTCCGGGCTTTCGGCGACGACTTCCTGCGCCGCTTTGCCGGCCCCGGCGACTTTCCCGCCACGCGTTCGTCGGCCACGGTGCGCTTGGCCGGCCTGGAGCGGCTTTTCTCGAAAGACGGCTCGATGCGGCTTGCTGGGGCTTTCTTGCGCGGCATGAAAGATCCGGATGCTGTTTCAGACAGATGTTCCTCCGGATCGAAAAATCCGGAACTCGATATGGCTGCAGGGCCGGCGCGGGCAATCCCGCGCAGGCTCTGCTACAGCGCCACGCATGATCGGATGCGCAAAGGACGCTGTAACGCATTGAAAAAATGCATGTACGTTGTGCCTCAATTGAACCCGATTGAGCGCGACATGCATCAGCTCAGTTCGAGACACCCTAAATGCGACGATTTAAGGGGTGGTTAAGGAAATTCGTCCGAATCCGGGCCGGAGGCCCAGGCGCTCGATTGGGTTCAATCGAGCGCACCAGTCATCAGCGTTTCGAGAGCGCGTCGAGAATCCGGACCCAGGAGCGAATTCCGCCGGAGAAGGAGGTCAGATCGTATTTTTCATTGGGCGAGTGGATCCGGTCATCGGTCAGACCGAAACCGCAAAGCATCGACTGCAAACCGAGAATATCCTGGAAATCGCCGACGATCGGAATCGAGCCGCCCATGCCGATCATCACGGCCGGATTCGGCCATTCATCGGTCAGCGCGTTGCGGGCCTTGGTGACGACGGGCGAATCGAATGGCAGCTGGATCGCCGGAGATCCGCCGTGCGGAGCGAAACTGGCGCTGCAATCGGCAGGAAGCCGGGCTTCGACATGGGCACGGAATGCTGCGCGGACCTGGTCAGGATCCTGCTTGCCGACCAGCCGGAACGACACCTTGGCCGAAGCCTTGGCGGCAATCACCGTCTTGAAACCTTCACCGGTGTAGCCACCCCACATGCCGTTGACCTCGGCAGTCGGCCGGGCCCAGGTCTGTTCCAGCACCGAGCGGCCCTTCTCGCCGGAGGGCACGGACAGGCCGACCTCGCCCAGAAAACTCTCAGCGGTCTTGCCAAGGCTTTCCCAGCTCGCCAGCACCTGCGCCGGGGTGTCGGTCACGCCATCGTAGAATCCTTCAAGCGTCACGCGGCCGGTTTCGTCATGGAGGTCGGCAAGAATTTTCGAGAGAATGTGCAGGGGATTGGCAGCGGCGCCGCCGAAAAGACCCGAGTGGAGATCTCGGTCGGCGGCCTGAATGGTCACCTCTTCGCCGACAAGACCGCGCAGACCCACCGAAATGGCCGGCGTCTTCGGGTCCCACATTCCGGTATCGCAGACCAGCGCGCAATCGGCTTTGAGTTCTTCGGCATTGGCCTTCAGGAACGGCTTGAGCGAGGGCGACCCGGATTCCTCCTCGCCCTCGAACAGGATCGTGATGCGGCACGGCAGCGACCCGGCAGCTGCCTTCCATGCGCGGCACGCCTCCACGAAAGTCATCAGCTGTCCCTTGTCGTCGGCAGCGCCGCGCCCGGTGATCGCCTTGCGGCCTGGCGCGATCTCCTTGACCGAGGGTTCGAACGGCGGGTCGGTCCACAGCTCCAGCGGATCCACCGGCTGGACGTCGTAATGGCCGTAGAACAGGAAATGCGGTGCGTCGGGCGTCGCACCTTCGTGATGCGCGACCACCATCGGATGACCGGGCGTATCACGAAGGCTTGCCTCGAACCCCAGGCCCGTGAGTTCATCAACGAGCCATTGTCCGGCGCGGCGGCATTCGGGCGCGTAGGCCGGATCGGTCGAGATCGACTGGATCCGCAAAAGCCCGAACAGTCGCTCAAGGCTGTCATCCATGTTTGCGGCGGCGGCGGAAAGTGCGGCGGTGAGATCAGTCATGGTTTAAGTCGGGGCTCCGGATCAGAATCAGAAGCGGCGATCTTAGGGCCGGGTCGATCAAAAAGAAAAGCCGCCATGGCCGGAGGGGAAGGGCCATGGCGGCATATTGGTCGGACAAGGGCCATATGAGGGGGCGGGGGAGGCCCTTGTCCTTGAAGTCTGGAGACGGCGGGGGACGAGCCGGGATTTCCAGACAGCGGCTTATTGAAGTGCCGATGAGTGGGATTTGGGCCGGAGAATGTGGCTTTTCAAGGACACGAAGTATTTCCGAAGATTACAAATCGGTAACCATTTCGTGAGCATCGCCGCCGGACGTTTTCAGCGGTGAAGCTCAAAACCGTGATGGACGTTGCCGCGGCCCCGCGCTAATCCTTGCCCATGAAAAAAGGTGACCATCTCTTCCTCGTGGATGGCTCGGGCTATATTTTCCGGGCTTATCATGCACTTCCGCCTCTGACACGCAAGTCTGACGGGCTTCCTGTGGGCGCTGTGTCAGGGTTCTGCAACATGCTTTGGAAGCTGGTGTCGGACGCGCGCGACACCTCTGTGGGGGTGACGCCGACCCATTTTGCGGTGATCTTCGATTATTCGTCGAAAACCTTCCGAAACGAGCTCTATCCCGAGTACAAGGCGAACCGTTCGGCGCCGCCGGAGGACCTTGTGCCGCAGTTCGCGGTGATTCGCGAGGCCACAAGGGCCTTCGATCTCCCCTGTATTGAAGTGGAAGGCTTCGAGGCTGACGACCTGATCGCCACCTATGCCCGGCTCGCGAGGGAAGCCGGCGCAGACGTCACAGTCATCTCGTCGGACAAGGACCTGATGCAGCTGGTCGGACCACAGGTGTCGATGTACGATTCCATGAAGGACCGGCAGATCGGCGTGCCCGAAGTGATCGAGAAATGGGGCGTACCGCCCGAAAAGATGATCGACCTGCAGGCGCTGACCGGCGATTCGGTCGACAACGTGCCGGGCATCCCGGGAATCGGGCCGAAAACGGCGGCCCAGCTCATCGAGGAGTTCGGCGATCTCGACACGCTCCTGGAGCGTGCCGGCGAGATCAAGCAGAACAAGCGCCGCGAAAATATCATCGAATTTGCAGACAAGGCCCGCATTTCGCGCGATCTGGTGCGGCTTCGTGACGATGTGGACCCGCCTGTGGGCCTCGACGAACTTGTGCTCAATGCGCTCGACGGGCCGAAACTCGTGGCCTTTCTCAAGGGGATGGAATTCACTTCGCTGACGCGCCGGGTCGCCGAAGCGACCGACACCGAGACTGCGGAAGTGGAAGCGGCCAAGATCGCCATCGACCACAGCGAAGCGGCCCGGGGTCCAGATCTCGATCCCGGCGAAGCGGCGCCCGGCGGTTCGGAAGAAGACACGCCAAAACGCTTGGCGCAGCGCCGCGCGGAAGCAGCGGTCGCGGCGAAGATCGACACCGGGGTCTATGAAACACTGGGCGACATCGACGCGCTGAAGAGCTGGTGCGACGCTGCCCGGGAAACCGGTCTGGTCGCGTTCGATACGGAAACAACGTCGCTCGACGCCATGCAGGCCGAGCTTGTGGGCTTTTCGCTGGCGCTTCCGCAAACGGCTCCGGACACCGGCGATCTTAAAGTCAGAGCCTGCTATGTGCCGCTCGCACACTCGAACGGCGACAGCGATCTCCTGGGTGGCGGGGGTGCGCAATCCGGCCAGATGGAGATGCGCGCCGCGCTCGACGAGATCAAGCGGCTGCTCGAGGATCCGGCCGTGCTGAAAGTCGGCCAGAACCTGAAATACGACATGCTGGTGCTGGCCCGGCACGGAATCGGCATCGAAAGCTTCGACGACACCATGCTGTTGTCCTATGTGCTCGACGCCGGTCGCGGCGGCCACGGCATGGATGCACTCGCCGAGCGCTGGCTCGGTCACAGCACCATCGCCTACAAGGACGTGACCGGCTCCGGCCGGAACGCGATCCCCTTCGCACAAGTGTCGATCGACAAGGCAACCGCCTATGCAGCCGAGGACGCGGACGTCACGCTTAGGCTCTGGCATGTTCTCAAGCCGCGGCTTGCCGCCGAAGGCATGGCCAGCGTGTACGAGCGGCTTGAGCGGCCGCTTGCACGGGTGCTGATGCGGATGGAACAGCGCGGCATCCAGGTGGACCGGCAGATCCTGTCGCGGCTGTCGGGTGAACTGGCGCAAGGCGCAGCCGCCCTGGAAGCGGAGGCCCACGAGCTTGCCGGCGAAACGTTCAATCTGGGCTCGCCCAAGCAGCTGGGCGAGATCCTGTTCGGCCGCATGGGATTGCCGGGCGGTTCGAAGACCAAATCAGGGCAGTGGTCGACCTCGGCGCAGGTACTGGAGGATCTTGCGGCAGAAGGCCATCCGCTGCCGCGAACCATCGTCGACTGGCGGCAGCTGACAAAACTCAAATCCACCTATACGGACGCACTGCCGGGCTTCATCCATCCCGAAACGAAACGGGTTCACACCTCCTTTGCCATGGCCGCGACGACCACAGGCAGGCTGTCCTCGTCCGATCCCAATATCCAGAACATTCCGGTGCGCACCGCGGCGGGCCGCAAGATCCGCACAGCCTTCGTGGCAGAACCGGGAAATGTGCTGATCTCGGCCGACTACAGCCAGATCGAACTCAGGGTGCTTGCCCACGTCGCCGATATTCCCCAACTCAAGCAGGCCTTTGCCGACGATATCGACATTCACGCGATGACCGCCTCGGAAATGTTCGGGGTGCCGATCGAGGGCATGCCACCGGAAGTGCGCCGCAGGGCCAAGGCGATCAATTTCGGCATCATCTACGGCATCTCCGCCTTCGGCCTGGCCAACCAGCTCAGCATTGAGCGCTCGGAAGCCGGAGACTACATCCGCAAGTATTTCGAGCGGTTCCCGGGGATCAAGGACTACATGGATGCCACCAAGGCGGAGGCCAAGGACAAGGGCTATGTGACAACGATTTTCGGCCGGCGCGCCCATTATCCCGAAATCAAGTCGTCCAACCCGCAGGTTCGCGCCTTCAACGAGCGTGCAGCTATCAACGCGCCGATTCAGGGATCCGCCGCCGACATCATCCGGCGCGCCATGGTGCGCATGGAGCCGGCCGTCGCAGCGACGGGCCTGGATGCGAGAATGCTGCTTCAGGTGCATGACGAACTGATTTTCGAAGCTGCGGAAGGCGATGCGGACAAGCTGATCCCGGTGATCGTCGATGTGATGGAAAACGCGGCGATGCCGGCGATCGACATGGCCGTGCCGCTGAAGGTCGACGCCCGGGCTGCAAAGAACTGGGACGAGGCGCACTAGAGAGACCGGACTGTCTGAATACACGGGAGACTCACCAAATTGTGACGCTTGCGCCTGTCGGCCGCGATTGACGCTCCTGCTGGGCTGTGGTGTCTGATCGCAAGTTTTGCAGACGTGAGAGGACTGACCCATGCCGAAGTTTTTGACCCTGCTTGCCGGCACGATGGCCGCGGCGATCGCGCTGAGTGCCTCTGCCCGCGCCGAGGACCCCGATCCCCGCAACTGGGATGCGGTTCTCGAGGAGGCGCGCGGCCAGACGGTCTATTTCAATGCCTGGGGCGGCTCGGAAAACATCAATGCCTATATCGACTGGGCTGGCGACATGCTGGAGGAGCGTCACGGCGTCGAGGTGGTTCACGTGAAACTCGACGACACCGCCAATGCCGTGGCCAAGGTGCTGGCAGAGAAGGCCGCCGGCAAGAATGAGGGCGGCTCCGTCGACCTCATCTGGATCAATGGCGAAAACTTTGCCTCGATGAAACGGCAGGATCTGCTGATGACGCCGGACTGGACGACAGGCCTGCCGAACTGGGCCTATGTCGACCACGAAAACAAGCCGACCATCCTGACGGACTTCACCATCCCGACCGATGGCCTGGAAAGCCCTTGGGGTGGCGCGAAACTGGTGTTCTTCCACGACACGGCGCGTACATTGCCTGAAAGCATGCCCAAATCATCGGCCGAACTGCTTGAGTGGGCAAAGGCCAATCCGGGCCTGTTTTCCTACCCGCAACCCCCGGATTTCATCGGTTCCTCCTTTCTCAAGCAGGTGCTCTCCGAGGTCATCACCGACACCTCCAAGCTCGGGCAGCCGGTAAACGCGGAAACTTTCGACGAGGATGTCGCACCGCTGTTTGCCTATCTCGATGAGCTACACCCCAACCTTTGGCGCAGCGGCAAGGCCTATCCGCAGAACTACCCCGACATGAAGCAGAAGCTTGCCGATGGCGAACTCGACATCATCTTCGCCTTCAACCCCTCCGAAGCCTCGGCAGGTATCGCGGCGGGTGAATTGCCCGATACGGTGCGGTCCTTCACCTATCCCGGCGGTACCCTCGGCAACACGCACTTCGTCGCCATTCCCTACAACGCGGCTGCGAAGGCCGGCGCGCTGGTTCTGGCAAATTTCCTGATCTCGCCCGAAGCACAGGCGCGCAAGCAGGATCCGGCCATCTGGGGCGATCCGACGGTGCTGTCGATGGACAAGCTTTCGGCGGAGGACAAGGCAGCCTTCGACGCGCTCGATCTCGGCGTCGCGACGCTAAAGCCCGATGAACTCGGCCCCGCACTCGATGAGCCGCATCCCGACTGGATGGAGCGGATCGAGGGCGAATGGATGCGTCGCTACGGTGCGGCCAACTGAACCCGGCAACCGGCAGCCACGGGGTGGATCACCGGCAGCTTGAGACGAGGGCCGGGGCGTTGATCGCCAAAGCCCGAACGGACATGCGCCGCGCCCGTTCAGGAGCGACGATGCGATCCGGGGTTTGTGGGCAGTGACATCGAGCGGGGTTCGTCTGGCGCGGTTTGCGCCGCCATTGACCTTGGCCATCCTCCTCGGTCCGCTGGTTTTCGGGCTGGCGGGAACCGCCTTGCCTGCTCTCGGATATTTGCCGGAGCTCGGTGGCAAGCATCTTACCACCGGGCATTTCAGCACACTGACCACGGTTCCGGGAATTGCGCGCTCAGCCGGGCTGTCGATGCTGATCGGTTTGGTAACAACGCTGATTTCGCTCGCTGCCGTGGCCGGCTTCGTCGCCAGTGATCTGGGGACGCATCTGTTTTCAAGAATACGGCGGCTGATTTCACCCCTGTTGTCCGTTCCGCACGCCGCAGCGGCATTCGGCCTGGCGTTCCTGATCGCGCCGTCCGGCATGATCATGCGCCTGTTTTCGCCCTGGGCGACAGGGCTTGAGCAGCCGCCGGACCTGCTGATCATCAACGATCCGATGGGTCTGTCGATGATGGCGGGGCTGATCGCCAAGGAGATTCCCTTCCTGTTCCTGGTGACACTCGCCGCGCTGCCGCAGACACCGCATGCGGACACGATGCGGCTGGGACGATCGCTCGGCTATGGCCGGATATCGGCCTTTGTGTTCCTGCTGTGGCCATCGCTTTACCGACAGATCCGGCTGGCGGTGTTCGCGGTGGTGGCCTATGCCACCTCCGTCGTCGATGTGGCCCTCATTCTCGGTCCGCACCTGCCCCCGACCCTGCCGGTCCGGCTGATCGAATGGATGAACGATCCCGCGCTCGAGACCCGGTTTCTGGCGTCGGCCGGCGCGGTACTGCAATTGGGCGTGACTTTGGCGACGTTGCTTGTCTGGGTGCTGATCGAAAGGCTGGCTGGATTTCTCACGAGCCTTGTCCGCGATCGCGGCGTGAGACTTCGGCGCGACCTGGCTTTGCGGCTGATGGCGAGAGCCGTCATGCTTGCCTCGGCGCTGGCGGTGTTTGGCGGCATTGCAGTGCTGGCGCTTTGGTCCGTTTCAGGGCTGTGGCAGTTTCCTGACGCCCTGCCGTCCGGCTTCACGCTGCGGTCGTGGAGCCGCGCGCTGCCGCAGATGACGGACCCGCTCGTCACCACGCTTCTGGTGGCGTTGCTGTCCACGCTGATCGCGCTGGTGCTGACCATCCTTTGCCTGGAGCGGGAATACGAGACCGGACGCGGGCGTGGCGGGAACGCGCTCTTGCTGATCTATCTGCCACTGATCGTCCCGCAGATCTCGTTCATGTTCGGCCTGCAGGTGCTGTCGATCTGGCTCGGTGTCGATGCCAGCTTTGGCGCGCTGGTGCTGGCGCATTTGGTTTTTGTGCTTCCTTACGTCTTTCTGTCGCTGAGCGACCCATGGCGCGCTCAGGACCGCCGCCACGACCAGATCGCAGCCGGCCTGGGGATCAGCCGCAGGCGGGCGCTGTTGCAAATCCGGCTGCCGATGCTGACCCGGGCCATCCTGACGGCAGCCGCGGTGGGCTTTTCGGTTTCGGTCGGGCAGTATCTGCCCACAGTGCTGATCGGCGCGGGGCGTTTGACCACGGTGACCACGGAAGCGGTTGCGCTTGCGGCGGGCGGAAACCGGCGCGTGATCGGCGTGTACGCGTTCATGCAGACCCTGCTCCCGTTTCTGGCCTTCGCCATTGCCATGGGACTGCCGGGCTTGATATTCCGCAACCGGCGCGGATTGAGGGTGTAGCGATGGCGGCACGGGCAATAACACATGAGCGATGAGCGCGGACTGGTCCTTGAGCGGGTGCGGATCGCGCTTGGCGACCGCGAGCTGGTCTCGATCAGCGCAGGAGTGGGCCGGGGCGAAACACTGACCGTGATGGGCCCTTCGGGCTCCGGCAAGTCCACGCTTCTCGCCTATCTCGGCGGCTTTCTCGATCCGGCCTTCACCGCCAGCGGCACCGTTCGTGTCGATGGCGTGGATCTGACTTCGCTTAAAGCCGAGCAACGGCACGCCGGCATCCTGTTTCAGGATCCGCTGCTGTTTCCCCATCTCAGTGTTGCCGACAATATCGCCATCGCGATCCCGCAAGCCGTGCGGGGACGCAAGAAGCGCCGCGAGATGGCCGAGGCGGCGCTCGGCGATGCAGGGCTTTCCGGGTATGGCGACAACGATCCCGACACGCTGTCGGGCGGACAGAAGGCGCGGGTGGCGCTGCAACGGGTGCTGATGTCGCAACCGCGGCTTCTGCTGCTGGATGAACCCTTCTCCAAGCTTGATGCGGGGCTCAGGCAACAGACGCGTCAGATGGTCTTCGCAAAAGCCCGTGAGGCGGGCCTGCCGGTGGTTCTGGTCACCCATGACGAGGCCGATGCCGAGGCGGCAGCCGGCGAGGTTCACAAGGTCGGCGACTCATGAGCGGCATTGCGGAACGTCATGCCGCTCTTCCGGTCAGCGATGTGCTGCCGGAGCTTTGCACGGCGCTGGCCGATCAGCCGAATGCAGTGCTTGCCGCGCCGCCGGGCGCGGGCAAGACCACGCTGGTTCCGCTGGTGCTGGTCGAACAATCCTGGCTCAAGGGCAAGATCATCGTCATCGAGCCAAGACGGCTGGCCGCGCGCGCGGCGGCCCGCCGCATGGCCGCGATGCTGGGCGAAGAGGTGGGGGGCACGGTCGGATACCGGATGCGGCTCGACACAAGGGTTGGCGCGAGGACCCGCATCGAGGTGGTGACGGAGGGCGTTTTCAGCCGCATGGCGCTGAATTCTCCGGATCTCGACGGGATCGGCTGCGTCATATTCGACGAGTTTCACGAGCGCGCGCTGGAAGCAGATTTCGGACTGGCGCTTGCGCTCGATATCCAGTCCGGGCTGAGAGAGGACCTGCGGATTCTGGTCATGTCGGCGACACTCGATACATCCCGGGTCGCCGCGCTGCTCGATACTTGCCCGGTGATCGAAAGCCTGGGGCGGAGCCATCCGGTTGATATCGAATACCGCGACCGGCCCGCAGGCGAGCGGATCGAGACCTCAATGACCCGCGCCATTGAAGACCTGCACCGCTCGCAGTCCGGATCGATTTTGGCGTTTCTTCCCGGCCAGGGTGAAATAAGCCGTGTCGAGGCGGCGCTTGCCGATCGGCTGCCGCCTGAAACGGATGTGCAGCCGCTTTACGGCGGGCTGGGCTCGACCGAACAGGACGCCGCTATCCGTCCCGCGCCCGCGGGGCGTCGCAAGGTCGTGCTGGCGACGCCGGTTGCGGAGAGTTCGATCACCATCGACGGCGTGCGGATCGTCATCGACAGCGGTTTGGTCCGGCAGCCGGTGTATGAGCCTTCAACAGGCATAACACGGCTTGAAACCATTCGCGCGTCCCGCGCCTCCGCCGATCAGCGCGCCGGGCGGGCCGGACGGACGGAGCCCGGCATTGCGGTCAGGCTCTGGCGCGAGGAGCAGCACAAGGCGCTGCCGGCCTTTGCAACGCCCCAGATACTTGCCAGCGACCTGTCCGCCATGGTGCTCGACTGCATCGCCTGGGGCGTTTCGGATCCGCAGCGCCTGCGCTTCATCGATCCCCCGCCAAGTCCATCAATCGAGGAAGCCCGCAACCTGCTGAGAGACCTTGGTGCACTCGGCGAGGATGGAAGGCTGACCGGGCGCGGTGAGCAGATGCGCGCGCTTGCGCTGCCCCCCCGGCTTGCCGCCATGGTTGTTGCCGGGCAGGATTCGGGTTCCGGCCTTCCTGCGGCCGAGCTTGCCGTGCTTCTCACCGAACAGGGTCTCGGCGGCCCGGACGTTGATCTCGATGCGCGCTGGCAGCGGTTCCGGAATGACAAAAGTCCACGGGCAAGGGCTGCCCGCGCACTGGCGGAGCGGCTCGCCGGCGGCCGAAACCGGACCCCCGAACCGGTGACCCACGCCGCGGCAGGTCTTCTGGCGACCGCCTATCCGGACCGGATCGCCCGGCAAAGGGGCGGACGGGGCCGATTTGTGCTCGCCAACGGGCGCGGCGCGGTAATCGACGAAAGCGAACGCCTTGCCGGTGCTGAGTTTCTGGTCGTGGCCGATCTGAGCGGCAAGGCACAGGCGGCGCGCATTCTTGCCGCCGCGGCGCTTTCCGGCGCGGATCTCGAGACACTTCTCGCCGAGCGGGCCGTGACCTCGGAAGATTGTATTTTCGACGAGGCCGCCGGGTCGGTGCGGGCGCGGCGTATCACGCGGCTTGGTGCGATCACGCTTGCTGAGGCGCCGATAGCCCATGCCGACGACGACGTGGCAATGATGGCGCTGTGCAAGGGGATCCGCAAGCTCGGTATCGGATGCCTGCCGTTCACTCAGGCCGGAACGCAGCTGCGCGACCGGATCGGCTTTCTTCACAGGACTCTTGGCGAGCCCTGGCCCGACATGTCGGATGATGCGCTCCTGGAAAACCTCGAAACCTGGTTTGCACCCTTTCAGCCGGGGATCACGGCGTTGAAGCAGATTGATCGTGACGGGCTCAACAGGGGGCTGTTCTCGCTTTGCGGGTACGGGGAGCAGTCGGAACTTGAAAGGCTTGCGCCGACACACTATGAGGCGCCGACCGGATCGCGGCTGCCGATCCACTATGAGGAAAGCGGGCCCGTCGTCGCCATAAGGGTGCAGGAACTGTTCGGCCAATCACGGCATCCCTGTGTGGCGGACGGCCGGTTGCCGTTGACGCTGGAATTGCTTTCGCCCGCCCACCGGCCGATCCAGACGACGCGGGACCTGCCCGGCTTCTGGAAAGGCTCCTGGGCCGATGTGCGCAGCGACATGCGCGGACGGTATCCGCGCCACCCCTGGCCGGAGAACCCGGCCGAGGCCGATCCCACACGCAGGGCCAAACCGCGCAGGGCCTGAAAACCGATTGCCGGTAATCGGGGCTATGCGTTAGATCATGCCATGAGCGCTTTTCCAACCTTTCTCGAGGACCATTCCCTCAGGCACCGGCTGCGTCTGCAGACCCTTACCCGGTTGAGGTGGCTGGCGGTCGCAGGCCAAAGCCTCGCCGTTCTGGTGATCGCACACGGCTTCGGGTTCCAGTTTCACGAAGCCCTCTGCTTTGCATTGATCGCCTGTTCGGCATGGCTGAACATCTTTCTCTCCGTCCGGTTTCCAGCCGCCCACCGTCTCCCCCCGCTTGCGGCGATGGCGGTGCTCTCTTTCGATGTACTCCAGCTCTTCGGGTTGTTGTTCATGACCGGTGGGCTGGCCAACCCGTTCTCCGTGCTCCTGTGCGTCCCGGTGATCATTTCGTCGGCATCGCAGCCGGTGCGCCATACCGTCGGGCTTGGCATTCTCTCGGTCGCCGCAGTCACGCTGCTGGCGTTTTATTCGCTGCCGCTGCCGTGGTATCCGGAAAGCAATTTCGAGGTACCGTTTCTGCTCATCGCCGGAGCGTGGATCGCGATAGTGTCGACCAGCGTGTTCGCAGCGGTCTACGCCTACCAGGTGTCGGCCGAGGCCAGCCAGCTTGCCGATGCACTGGTGGCGACGGAACTGGTGCTGCAGCGCGAACAGCACATTTCGGCGCTCGACGGGCTGGCCGCGGCAGCGGCTCACGAGCTTGGGACTCCGCTGGCGACGATTTCAGTGGTGGCGCGCGAGATGGAGAAGGCGCTGGCGAACGACCCACGCTTTGCCGACGACCTGATGCTTCTCAGAAGTCAGAGCGAGCGATGCCGTGACATTCTCAGGCGGCTTACGACGCTGTCGACCCAGGACGAGGTCCATATGACGCGACTGCCTCTGGGCTCGCTCATCGAGGAAACAATCGCACCGCACCGGGAGTTCGGAATCGCCATCGAGGTGGTTGGCGAGGAAAGTCAGCACAAGGAGCCTGTCGGGCGCCGAAACCCCGGAATCATGTTCGGACTGGGCAATCTGATCGAGAACGCCATCGATTTCGCGCATGAGAAGGTCACTGTCACAGTGTCGCATGACGCGACCAGGGTCAGCATCACGATCGATGATGACGGACCGGGCTTTGCGCCTGACGTTCTGGCCCAGATCGGCGTGCCGTTCATGAACCGGCGAAACCGAATGGACCGCGAGAAGGCAGGTGGTCTGGGCCTTGGTCTTTTCATTGCCAAGACCCTGCTCGAACGCTCGGGCGCGAGCCTCCATTTCACCAACCGGCCCGCTCCCGCCACGGGCGCCAGCGTGGAAGTCAGCTGGCCGAGGGAGAAAATGGACCTTTTCGGCACCGTCAAACGCCAGAACACGCCGGTTGGAACTGGATATATCTCGCAAACGCATTAAATCGGGTAGGCGACGACTGTAACGCCCCCGAGGTGAAGATGACGAGTGAAACCGCAAATGACATCGAGATGCAGGCCATCGGGCCGGATCCATCGCTGCTGCTTGTCGATGACGACGGACCATTCCTGCGGCGCCTGGCGCGCGCCATGGAGGTCCGAGGCTTTACCGTGGAGATCGCCGAAAGCGTCGCCGAAGGCCTGGCGAAGACGCGTCACCACACTCCCAAATATGCTGTCATTGACATGCGGCTACAGGATGGCAACGGACTCGATGTGATCGAGGCAATCCGGGAACGGCGCGATGACACCCGGATCATCGTGCTGACCGGCTACGGCAATATCGCCACTGCGGTCACCGCGGTCAAACTCGGCGCGATCGATTACCTCGCCAAGCCCGCCGATGCGGACGAGGTCTTTGCGGCGCTGACGCGCAAACCCGGCGAGCGGGCCGAACTGCCCGAAAACCCGATGTCGGCTGACCGGGTTCGGTGGGAGCACATCCAGCGGGTGTACGAAATGTGCGAACGCAACGTGTCTGAGACAGCCCGTCGGCTCAACATGCACCGGCGCACGCTGCAACGCATCCTGGCCAAACGGGCGCCGCGCTGACTGCTGGCCGGCCGGGGCTTTCTGAACATCCTTCCCGCGCACAATCGCGTCGGCAAAAACGCGCTCTCGGGGCGTTCAGGCTTCGGAATCGATGTCTCGTGATTCGAGCCGGGAGAAATTTGCGCTGATTTCCGCCTGCAGCAACCGGTCGGCCGCGGCGCGGGCAAAACGCAGCAGCAGCGCTTTGCGCGTCGAGGCGGCAAGCCGGTGTTCCGGCGCGTCGCGCACAAGCGCCGCGGACCAGCCGTCGGAAACGATCAACCCGCAATCTTCAGGAAACAAGTCAGCCGGTACACCGGGATGCGTGGCAAAGAACAGCCGGTCGCTATGCTTGCGGTAATCCGGCCACTTCCGATCTGTGCGGAAGTCCTCGACGGAGGTCTTGATTTCCACGATCCAGACATCGCCCTTGTCATTTATGGCGACCAGATCGGCGCGGCGGCCTGATGCGAGGACCAATTCGGGCATGAGGGACAGCCGCATGTCGGTGAACAGCCGCTGGACGCCGCGGCGCACCATCATCGCGCGCTCGGATTGCCTGCCGTCAATCAGCGGATTTTCATTGTGGGGCGAGATAATCGGCATTACCTTTAGCTGCCACACGTTGCTCTGCGCCGCAACGCAAGGTGGCGACCTTGTTGCACAAAAGCCATCCGCGGCGACAAAGCGCGAACCGATGGCACGGTTTTTCGAAATTCTGGTTGCATGGTTAAGACTTGTTTAAAATAAACCGTGGCAGGTTGCGCGCGACTCAATCCGGCGCGACCGCCCCGCTTCACAAGAGATATCCATGGCACCTCGTTTTCTCCTCACTGTTTTCGGCATGATTGCCGCACTCGCGCTTGCCGGCTGCTCCAGCTCGCAGGATGGCGGTTCGGGCTCGACCACCCAGATCTTCACGTCGGAGTATGGCAGCGTGAAGGATGCCGGATACTCAATCCCGGCGGTGCCGATCAGCCGCGTCGACAAACGCTACCATCGCCAGATCGTCAATTACAGCACACGGGAGAAGCCCGGTACGATCATCGTCGACACGCCAAAGCGTTATCTCTACTTCGTGCTGCCCGGCCGGAAAGCCGTTCGCTATGGCATCGGTGTCGGCAAGGCCGGATTTGCCTGGGAAGGCAACGCCTATATTGCCTGGAAGCAGCAGTGGCCGAAGTGGACGCCGCCGAAGGAAATGATTCAGCGCAAGCCGGAACTGGCCCGCTATGGCAAGGACGGCATGAAGCCCGGTCTCAGAAACCCGCTCGGCGCCCGCGCGCTCTACCTCTTCAACGAAGATGGCGAAGACACGCTCTTCCGCCTGCACGGCACGCCCGAGTGGAACTCGATCGGAACGGCTGCGTCATCGGGCTGCATCCGGCTGATGAATCAGGACATCATCGATCTTTACGATCGAGTGCGTCCGGGCCGCAACGCCAAGGTCGTGGTCAAGCAGTAGACCCGAGAACACACCCACAAAAATCAAGAAAGCCCGCCGCTGACAATCGTCTCCGGCGGGCTTTCTTATGACAGGAGCCTGGCAGGATCAGGGCGGGTATCAGGCGTTCTTCGCCTTGAACTCCAGACGGCGACGATGCAGCACCGGTTCGGTATATCCGCTGGGCTGCTCGCGGCCGGAAAGCACGAGTTCCAGTGCGGCCTGGAATGCCACAGACCCATCGTAATCCGCCGCCATCGGGCGATAGGCCGGATCGCCTTCATTCTGACCGTCGACCACCTTTGCCATCCGCTTCATGGTCTCGATGATCTGCTCGCGGCTGACAACGCCGTGATGCAGCCAGTTGGCCATGTGCTGGGCGGAAATCCGCAGCGTGGCGCGGTCCTCCATCAATCCCACATCGTTGATATCGGGGACCTTCGAGCACCCCACGCCTTGGTCGATCCAGCGGACAACATAGCCGAGAATTCCCTGGGCGTTGTTGTCGATCTCGCGCTGGATCTCGTCGGGTGTCCAGTTGGGATTGCGCGCAACGGGAACCGAGAGAATGTCATCCAGGCTCGCGCGCGGGCGGCTGCGCAGCTTGTCCTGGATATCGGCGACACTGACCTTGTGGTAATGCGTGGCATGTAGGGTGGCGGCTGTCGGTGAAGGAACCCAGGCGGTGTTGGCGCCGGACCTCGGATGTCCGATCTTCTGCTCGAGCATCGCGGCCATCATGTCCGGCATCGCCCACATGCCCTTGCCGATCTGGGCATGGCCCGCAAGGCCGCATTCAAGCCCGATATCGACATTCCAGTTCTCGTAGGCGGCAATCCAGGCAGACTGTTTCATGTCGCCCTTGCGGATCATCGGGCCGGCTTCCATCGAGGTGTGGATCTCGTCGCCGGTGCGATCAAGGAAGCCGGTGTTGATGAACACCACGCGGCTCGACGCGGCCCGAATGCACTCCTTCAGATTGATCGTGGTGCGACGCTCCTCGTCCATGATGCCCATCTTGATGGTGTTGGGCTTCATCCCGAGCGTCTTCTCGACCCGTTCGAAAATCTCCACCGCGAACGCCACTTCCTCCGGGCCATGCATCTTCGGCTTGACCACATACATAGAGCCCTCGACCGAATTCATGTGGCGGCCGTTCGGACCGATGTCGTGCAGCGCGATCAAGCCGGTCATGAAGGCATCCATGATGCCCTCGGGAACCTCGTTGCCGTCACTGTCGAGGATCGCCGGGTTGGTCATCAGGTGACCGACATTGCGCACAAGCATCAACGAGCGGCCCTTGAGCGAGGCCGGCTTGCCTTCGGGCGTGACGAGCTCGGCGTCGCCCTTGAGCCTGCGGGTGAAAGTCTTGCCGTTCTTGGTGACCTCTTCGGTAAGGTCGCCCTTCATCAGGCCAAGCCAGTTGCGGTAAACCAGAACCTTGTCCTCGGAATCGACGGCGGCGATGGAATCCTCGCAGTCCATGATGGCGGTGACGGCCGATTCGAGCGAGATGTCGCCGATCCCCGCCGGATCGGTCTTGCCGATCATGCTGTCAGGGTCGACGAAAACCAGAGTGTGCAACCCGTTGGTCGAGAAATAGAGCCGATAGGCCTTGTCGTTCTCGCGCTTGAAGCCGGAATACTGCTTCGGATCGGCCAGCGTGGTCTCGCCCGCGGCGGTCTCGATCTTCAGTTCCCCGTTTTCGAAGTCAAAGTTGGTGGCGTCTGCCCACTTTCCGCTTGCCAGCGGCACGCTGTCGTCGAGGAAGGACTTGGACCAGGCAATAACCCGCGCTCCACGCTCTTCGTCGTAACCGCCGCCAGCAGGAGCATCACCCAGCGCATCAGTGCCGTAGAGCGCATCGTAGAGCGAGCCCCAGCGGGCATTGGCCGCATTGAGCGCAAAGCGGGCGTTCATCACCGGAACCACAAGCTGAGGCCCGGCAATGAGCGCGATCTCGGGATCGACATTCTCCGTCGAAACCTGAACCGGGCCGCCCTCGGGCAGGAGATATCCGATGGACCGCAGAAAGTCCTTGTAGACATCGAGATCGACAGGGGCGCCGTTGTCACGGTGCCAGGCGTCGATCTTCTCCTGCATATCGTCTCGCTTTGCCAGCAGGGCGGCGTTCTTCGGCGCGAGTTCGCTCACCGCACGACCAAACTCGCGAAAGAAATCAGCGGACTCGACGCCGGTTCCCGGCAGCGCTTCGCTGACAATGAATTCATGCAGGTCGGCGCTGATCTTCAGGCCGTCGGTCTCAATTCTTTTCACGTTCGGTCTCCCCTGTTGCGGGCGGAGGCCAATCCGCAGCCGCTTAAGCGCAGCGTTCCGGCCACCATGATCTGACGGTTGTTTTGCCCGGACCCTCACCCGCCCGGCATTGCCCTGTCAATTCATCTAAGGTGTAAATGATTTTATCCGTTTCGGAACAAATCAATCACCGGCGATGCGCGGTCTGCCGGATGCAATCGCCGTAAACCGGGCTTCCACCAGCGTCTCATGTCCCTCGATGACCGGCATTGACACCTGCTCGAAACACTCGACAACAGGATTTTCGGCACCGCTGTCGAGGGCTGACGCCCTGGCTGCCGCCGCCGCAATCTCGCGGGCGAACGTGAAGGCCTCCTCACGATCGGCTAAGATCCGCGCTTCCCCGCCGCCATTGACGGAGTAGCGGCCCTCTTCGGGCTCTGTCACAAATGCGATTGCGGTCTTGCGGACCTGGCCAACGACCGCGCCGATGGCATTGGCAACACCGGCATGGACGGGAACGAAGCTCTCGACATCCAGCATTTCGGCGACGGCCGGATAATGAACCGGCGCGGAAGCTCCCAGCGCGACAAGCGGCCGGTCGAGAGAGAGTGCGAAGCGCACGAAACCCGGGGTCCGTTCGAGCGCGCGGTCGATGGCGACCGAACGAGCCGGGTCAACGCCGTTGATCTCCTGATCAGCCAGCAGCGCTGTCAGAATGGCTTCCGCGCTTTGCCGCGTGAGCCGCCGCGATATCATTTCAGCCAGATCGGCGGGTGTTTGGGCGATCTGATTGCCCGAACCGGTCTTGCGCCGGGTGAACAGCTCCGCGCCAAGCCGGGCGGCCTGTGCATTCCATTGCGACTGCCGGCCAAGCACGTGCATCGCATCGGATGGCGTAAAGCCCGCGATCAGGACCAGGCCCCGCGACACAAGCCGGTCGAGCGTGGCGCGCTGGGAGGTTCCCGTCAGGACCGTGTCGAGCGGCTGGGGATCCCGCGAGATCCGGTCATAGAGCGCGCTTTCCTGCGCTGCCAGGCCGGCAGCAAGGGCATCGGGCAGGCCGGTCCTGAGCGCAAACCGGCCATCCAGCCGACCGGCATAGGGTGCCCGCAACTGCCTCTCCAGCGCTTGCAGAACCACATCGGGACATAGATGTCCCGCAAGGCTGAGCGGCATCAGCCGTCGCGGCCCCAGCGTCAGCCGGGCATCGAGGCCTGTCTCCTCCAGAGATACCTCCGAATCACCACCGAGACCAAAAGTGTGCATCGCGACGGCCTCGACCATCGTTCGATAGCGCCCGACGGTTGCCCCTTGCGTATCAAGTCGCGGCCTCCCGCCTTCGAGCACTGCCACATCGGTCGTGGTGCCGCCGATGTCGGAGACCACCGCATCGGAAAGGCCGGTCAGGTGGCGCGCGCCGACAAGGCTCGCGGCCGGCCCGGACAGGATGGTCTCGATGGGCCGGAGCAAAGCCTCCGAAGCCGATATCAGAGCGCCGTCGCCACGAACCACCATGAGTGGCGCATCGATCCCGGCCTGTGTGAGGTATCCGATGGTGGCGTCGATCAGCCGGGCCACCATCGATATCAGCCGGGCATTGAGCAGGGTGGTCAGGGCACGACGCGGTCCTCCGAGGCGCGAGGACAAGTCATGGCTGCAGGTAACGGGCAGGGAGGTGCGGCTCCGGATCAGATCCCGCGCTGCGAGTTCATGGGCCGGATTGCGCACCGCGAAGTATCCGGCGATGGCCACAGCCGAGACTTCTGCAGGCAGGGAATTGAGCCTTTGCTCCAGCGCGCCAAGGTCAAGCGGCGTTTCCCGCCCGTGCACATCGTGTCCGCCGGGAAGAAAAAGCACCAGATCATTGCCAAGCGCGTCGCCAAGACCATCGCGGTCGAGGTCGTCTTCGGAAAAGCCGATCATCACCAACGCGGCGCGACCGCCCTGACCTTCGACCAGCGCATTTGTGGCGAGCGTGGTCGACAGCGACACCAGAGATATGCGGGCCGCAGCTGCGCCTGAGTGGGCAATCACCGTTTCCACCGCCTCGGAGACGCCGACCGCAAGATCGTGACGCGTGGTCAGCGCCTTTGCGGACGCGAGAATGCCCTCGCTTTCGCTGTAGAGCACGGCATCGGTGTAAGTTCCGCCCGTGTCGATGCCAAGAAAAAGAGGCGATGCCATAGAAGAGACCTGCTCCCTCGCAATCCGGCCCGCGCCGGGTCTTCCGCCGTCATACTTGGGTTTTCGACGGCGCGCCATCGGCTTGTGCGCAGGCGCACCCGATATTCGGTGCCCACTATTCCCGGCGCCATATGGTTCCCGACGCAACGCCGGACGGAAAACCGGTGTCCACTTTTCCTGGCGTTGCTTTATCTCCGGCTGACGCGCATCGGCAGCCCGCCTTCAGGCTGCGTGGTCAGCTTCTGGACAGGCCAGGGCTTTGTCTCGGCAACACAGTCAAACCGGAACTCCGACAACAGCGCGCCAAGGGCAATGACCGCTTCCTGCAACGCAAAGGTCGCGCCAATGCAGATCCGGGGGCCGACGCCGAAGGGCAGATACTGGAAGCGATCGATGTCGCCACGGTTTTCGGGCAAAAAGCGTGACGGCATGAAAGCCTCCGGCCGGTCCCAGAATAGCGTATGGCGGTGAAGGGTCCAGGGCATCACCAGCACCGTGGTGCCCGGTTCGATGGTGACGGTCTCACCGGTTTCATCGTGCCAGGAATCTTCCCGGATCGCGGCACGGTTGATGGATGGCGCAGGTGGATAGAGCCGCATGGCCTCCTCGAAAGCCGCGCGCGTCCACGGCATCATATCGAGCCATTTGACCGGGTCGGGTTCGCGGGCAATGACATCATCGATCTCGGCTTCGACCTTTTCCCGGTCTTCCGACGAATTGGCGAGGCAATAGAGCGTCCAGCCAAGCGCCCGGGCCGTGGTCTCGTGGCCCGCGCCGATGAAGGTGATGATGTTGTCCTCGATCTCGTCAAGCGTCAGCCCGCCCGGTCCATTGAGCCGGATCAGCAGCGTGAGAAAGTCCTCCGGCACGTTGTCCGGATCGTCGCGCATCAGAGCCTGGCGATCCGCCATTGTCTCCTTGACGATATTGCGGAACTTGGCGAGCACGCCCTGCCCGAGCATCCTGCGCACGCGCGGGATCCAGCGCGGCGCCTTGAGCAGGTCCATGGGATCGACCCTGCCCATAGTGGAAAGCAGACGCTCGATGTCGCCGGCGAATTCCTCCTCACTGCCTGCGACATGGCCCGAGAACAGGGTCGCGGACAGGATGTCGAAAGTCAGTTCCGTCATATCAACCGCAATATCGCGGACCTGTCCGTCATCGGCGGCCCTGGCATATCGTGCCTTGAAAGCCAGCGACTGCTCCAGCATCTGTTCGGCAAATCCCCTCGCGTGGCGGGGGGTAAACACCGGCGCCATGGCCTTGCGCGAGCGCTTCCAGATGTCGCCCTCGGCGGTCAGCAGACCGTCACGCAGTATCGGTCTCAGGATAAGCTGGCGAATCCGGGCCATCCGGTAATTCTGGGCATTGTCGACGAGCACGTGGCGGACCAGACCCGGATGGTTGACGATCAGGGTGCGCTCGTTGAAGAACCTGGTCTTCATCCATTTCAGCCGAAACGACGGTTCTCCCCAGAGCTCCAGCGGATTGCGCATGACCGTGCGGATGATCTCGAAGCGCGAGGGCGGTGTGTTGCGCGGAACCGGCGCCGGCGGCACAAACGGACTTGGTGAGACGAGCATGAATTCTCCTTTGGAGCCGGCCCTTTGCGGAAGAGCCGGTCCATCCCCATATATGCACCCTGAAACCGACAATTCCATGGCCTTGGCGATTTGGTTTTCACCATGCAGACGCCTATAGTGCGGCCTTGAACATGTGGTGATTCGTCGCCGCAATCCCCTGTTATTCCTCCCGGCCGAGCCGCTTAGGACCGAAAGACCCCGCATGATGACAGATACGCCTGAGACAAACCCGACCGTTGAGGCCGAATATGGCGCCGAATCGATCAAGGTTCTCAAAGGCCTGGATGCCGTACGCAAGCGGCCTGGCATGTATATCGGCGATACCGATGACGGCTCGGGCCTGCATCACATGGTTTATGAGGTGGTCGACAATGCGATCGACGAAGCGCTGGGCGGTTATGCCGATCTGGTCACTGTCACGCTCAATCCCGACGGTTCGGTCTCCGTGACAGACAACGGCCGCGGGATTCCGACGGACATTCACACCGGCGAGGGCATTTCGGCGGCGGAAGTGATCATGACCCAGCTGCATGCTGGCGGCAAATTCGACCAGAACTCCTACAAGGTCTCCGGCGGTCTTCACGGGGTTGGCGTTTCGGTGGTGAACGCACTCTCCGTTTGGTTGAAGCTTAAGATCAAGCGCAAGGGCAAGCTGCACGAGATCTCGTTCACCCATGGCGTGGCGGACAAGCCGCTCGAAGTGATCGGCGATGCCGGCGAGGAGACCGGCACCGAACTCACCTTCATGCCGAGCAGCGAAACCTTCACAATGATCAATTTCGATTTCGGGACGCTTGAGCACCGACTCAGGGAACTGGCGTTCCTCAACTCGGGCGTTCGAATTCTGCTGACCGATGCGCGTCATTCCGACGTCAAGGAACTGGAGTTGTTCTACGAGGGCGGACTTGAGGCTTTCGTGCGCTACCTCGACCGGTCGAAGAAAGCCCTGGTCAACGATCCCGTGACGCTGCTGGGCGAGAAGGACGGAATCACCGTCGAACTGGCGATGTGGTGGAACGACAGCTACCACGAGAATGTCCTGTGCTTTACCAACAACATCCCGCAGCGCGACGGCGGAACACACATGGCCGGCTTCCGCGCCGCGCTGACTCGGCAGGTGGTGGCCTATGCCGACACTTCCGGCATGACCAAGAAGGAGAAGGTGTCGCTCACCGGCGACGATTGCCGTGAAGGCCTTACCGCGGTTTTGTCGGTCAAGGTGCCCGATCCGAAATTCTCCTCGCAGACCAAGGACAAACTGGTTTCCTCGGAAGTCCGTCCGGTGGTCGAGAACCTTGTCAATTCGACGCTCAGCACCTGGCTTGAGGAACATCCGGCCGAAGCCAAGATCCTGGTCGGCAAGGTGATCGAGGCTGCCGCAGCGCGCGAAGCGGCCCGCAAGGCTCGGGAACTGACGCGGCGCAAGGGCGCGCTCGACATCGCCTCGCTTCCCGGCAAGCTGGCCGATTGCTCCGAACGCGATCCGGCAAAATCAGAGCTGTTCCTGGTGGAGGGCGATTCGGCGGGCGGTTCCGCCAAACAGGGGCGTTCGCGTGAGAATCAGGCGATCTTGCCGCTGCGCGGCAAGATCCTCAATGTCGAGCGCGCACGTTTCGACAAGATGCTCTCGAGCCAGGAAATCGGCACGCTGATCACAGCGCTTGGCACCGGCATCGGCAAGGACGAATTCAATCCCGACAAGCTGCGCTATCACAAGATCATCATCATGACCGATGCCGATGTGGACGGCGCGCACATCCGGACCCTGCTGCTGACGTTCTTCTTCCGGCAGATGCCGATGCTGATCGAACGCGGTCATCTCTATATCGCGCAGCCGCCGCTCTACAAGGTGTCGCGCGGCAAATCGAGCCAGTACCTCAAGGACGAGAAGGCCATGGAGGACTACCTGGTCGCCAGCGGCCTGGAGGAAGCCTCGCTGGAGCTTTCGACCGGCGAGGTGCGCACCGGGACCGACCTGAGAAACACCATCGCCGACGCTTTGCGCATGCGGATGCTGCTTGAGGGCCTGCATTCGCGTTACAACCACACCGTGGTCGAACAGGCGGCGATCGCCGGCGCACTCAATGCCGACCGGCTGAGGGATCAAGCGTCATCGGAAGCCATGGCCGCTGAAGTGGCGCGGCGGCTTGACATGGTGTCTGAAGACACCGAGCGCGGATGGTCCGGCGCGATCACTGAAAATGGCGGCTTCCGGTTCGAACGCATGGTCCGGGGGGTGAAGGAATCGATCCATCTCGACGCCGCGCTTCTGGGGAGCCAGGACGCGCGCCTGATCGATCAGATGAACACAAAACTGCGCGAGATCTATGCGGAACCGCCCGTGCTCAGGCGCAAGGAAGGCGGTCTGACCATCGCCGGACCGCGCGAACTGCTCGAGGCCGTGTTCTCGGTCGGACGGAAGGGGCTGGCGCTGCAGCGCTAAAAGGGCCTTGGCGACACGAACTCCGAGCAGTTGTGGGAGACCACACTTGATCCGAACGCGCGTTCGCTGCTGCAGGTCAAGGTCAATGACGCGGTGGACGCCGACAGCCTGTTCTCCCGGCTGATGGGCGACGAGGTCGAGCCGCGGCGCGAATTCATCCAGGACAATGCGCTCTCGGTGGCCAATCTCGATATCTGAGAAGCAACCAGAGCTCTCCTGAGGGATCCCCGTCCGAAACAAGAAAACCGCCGGCGCTGACCGGCGGTTTTTTTTGTGCGGGGATCGCGGGCAAGTTTCAGCCCCGGCCCTTCCAGGGCACCAGCCATTTTTCGGCCATGCGCATCAGGATGTCGATTCCGTATCCGATGATCCCGATCAGAATGATGCCGAGAATGACGATGTCGGTCAGCTGGAACTTCGAGGCGTTGACGATCATCATGCCGGCGCCGCGGTCGGCCGCAACCAGTTCGGCTGCGACCACGGTCCCCCAGCACACGCCCATGGCGACCCGGGCGCCGGTAAAGATCTCCGGCAGCGAGTTAGGCACGATCACATGCCTGAGGATCTGCGATTTCGAAGCGCCCAGCGAATAGGCGGCATGCACCTTGGAGATACGCACGCCCGAGACGCCGGCACGGGCGGCAATCGTCATGATCCACAGCGCAGCCAGGAACAGCAGGATGACCTTGCCTTCCTCGCCGATGCCGAACCAGATGATGATCAGCGGGATGAGGGCCAGAGGCGGAACCGGCCGCATGAACTCGACGATCGGATCGAACCAGCCACGGAACCAGTTGGACAGGCCCATGGCATATCCAAGCGGAATGCCGATGATCGAACCGAGCAGGAAGCCCGCGATCACGCGGCCGAGCGAGTAGCCAAGATGTTCCCAGAGCGAAAAGTTCTTGTATCCCTCTGTGGCAATCTCGCCGAGCCGGTAGACCACGGCCTCCGGGGCGGGAAGCCAGATCGGCTCCATCTGCCAGCCGGTTTCCGGACGGATTGAGAGGCTTCCCTTGGACGTCATGGTCACCTCGCCATCGGCGAAGGGCACCGTTTCGCCCGGCGCGATCGGCTGACCGTTGATGGCAATGATCGAATAGCCATCCTCGTTGCCGCCGATGTCGTTTTCGTAGGGACGGCTAAGGCTCGAGCGCCAGGCCCCGATCTTGATGGCATCGTCGACCGCAAAACCATCTGCGGTCTCGCTGACCCCCGGCAGGGGAACTTCCTCACCGACCCGGTAGACCCGGATTGCAACGGTCGCATCGTCGGTTTCTCCGGCCGTGTTTCGGGCCGTGTATTCGAAACTGGAATCCCCCACGAACGGACCGGGGACATGCAAAGGCGTGATGACAGAACCGGTGAAGGCGCCCCAGATCGCGAACAGGACCACGATGGAGACGATCGAAGCAAAGCGGTTGGGAGAAACGGCACTCTCGTCGCCGAAGGTAACGGTCTTCAGGCTGGCAAAGTCATGCTTATGCTCCTGGGAGCGGTCCCAGGCGCGGTAGGCAATATAGGCTACTGCGAATAGAGCAATGTAGATGAACAGGACGATCATGCCGGCTCCTCCTGCCGGCCCATGATTTCCTCTTCCATGTCCCAGATCATGCTCAGGATCTCTTCGCGGCGTTCGCCGAATTCGCGTTCCTTCTTGACCACCCGAAGATCCTGCCCGACGCCCATTTCAGCAAAGGGGAGCCGGTACTCCTTGTGAATACGGCCCGGCCGAGGCGCCATCACCAACAGCCGCTCGCCCAGTAGCAGGGCTTCCTCGACGGAATGGGTGATCAGGATGATGGTCTTGCCGGTTTCTTTCCAGAGCTTGAGCACAAGTCCCTGCATCTTCTCGCGCGTGAGCGCGTCAAGCGCGCCCAACGGCTCGTCCATGAGGATCACATCCGGATCGTTGGCCAGACACCGGGCCAGCGCCACACGCTGCTGCATGCCGCCGGACAATTCGTAGATCATCTTGTCGCCAAAATCCTGCAGGCCGACAATGCGCAGAAGCCTGTCGACGATCGGCTTCGTCTCGGATGCCGGCTTTCCGGCCATGTCCGGACCGAAGGCGATGTTGCGCCGCACGCTCATCCATTCGAACAGTGCTCCCTGCTGGAACACCATTCCGCGCTCTGCGCCGGGCCCGGTGACAGTCTTGCCATTGAGGGAAACCGTGCCGCCGGTGGGGGCGAGAAAGCCCGCCACAATGTTCAAGAGGGTGGTCTTGCCGCAGCCCGACGGGCCGAGAACCGAGAGCAATTCGCCCTTGGCAAGATCGAGGGATACGTCCTTGAGCGCCTGAACCGATCCGCCATTGGGCAGATCAAAGCGCATGGACAGTTGGTCGATAACCAGATCGCCCATCTTTGCTCCAATCACAGGGAATAGGAATGCCGGGCAGACGGCCCGGCGCGAGGCCGGACCGTCTCTTGGTCTTTCAGCCGAAGCGGCTTACATCTGTGCGGCAGCTTCGAGAGCGCTTGTGCTGACCGCACCGTCATAGCTGTCGCGCGACGCCGGGATATTGCCCTGCTCCTTGAAGAAGTCGCCCACGGCCTTGAGGAACTCAGGCGTTGCCTTGCCCAGCCACTTGTCGGAGAGCTGTGCCTCGACGGTGGGAAACTCGAAGCCGTCCAGCGTTGCCGCAGCATCCTCTTCGGACATGCCGGCGTCCTTGGCGATGACGGGAAGCATTTCTTCCTTGTCGGTGAGCCACTTGGCATTCATGTCGGCGGTCACCTTGAGGAATTTGGCCAGGACATCGCCATTCTCGGCGGCGAACGAGGCCGGAACCGAGGTGACGTCATAGACGGAAATGCCGATCTCGTCCTTCTCCGCACCTGTCAGCAGCACGTTGCCATGCTCCATCATGCGCCGCAGCGAGCCACCCCAGCCGCAAACCATGTCGAGGCTGCCCTGGGCAAAGGCGGCAGCCCCATCCGGCGGAGCCATGTCGACAATTTCCATGGTCGAGGTATCGACGTCGAAATGTTCCATCTGCTTGAGGAAGCCGTAATGGGCCGCGGTGCCGATCGGCACGCCGACCTTCTTGCCTTCAAGTTCCTTGGCGCTGTCCTTGTCGATCTCAAGCTCGGCCTTGACCACGCAATTGTCGTTGTCGTTGTAGACCACGGCAATGTCCGCGACCTGCAGATCCTGACCAGCGGAGGTGGCGACGACGAAGGGCGGCACGCCCTGGCTGACCGAAATATGCACATCGCCGGACGCCATGGCCGCCGACATTGCGGTTCCCGCGTCAAAGGACTTCCAGTTGACCTTCATGCCGAGGGCTTCGTCGTAAAGCCCCTTGGCTTTGGCGTACTGAAACGGCATCGGCCATTCCAGGAAGTAGGCGACGGTGATTTCCTCGGCCTTGGCGGCCGAAGCCGCCGCAACCATGGCGATACCTGCCAGCAGTGAGGACATTCTCGTTGCGAGTTTCATGTGACACTCCCTTTCCAATGCCAGGATAGCCCGGCATGCGCTGTACAAATTGCCGTTAGCGCTTGCGCGCCCGGCCCTGTTCCCGTTTTTTCTTTGACGTTGTTGAACTTTGATTATGGCGTCAAGGATTTAAAGTCGAACAATCAATGGGCCAAACCCATAGCGCCAATTCCGGAGAGTCCACTGTACCAGTTCGCACATGCGGCATGAACGAACGCTGCAGTGCAATCATTCGGGTGGTGGATCTGCTGGCTCTATTGGTTGGAAATCACTGGCCCTATCGGATTGACCGGAACCAAAGCGATTGTCATATCAGGCGTTTTTTACAGCCATCCTCGCAAGGAAAGAGGCCATCCATGAACGTGCCGATCCAGCCAAACGACATCCAGGCCATTATCGATGCCGACCGGAGCCATGTCTGGCATCATCTCATCCAGCACAAGCCGTTTGAAACCATCGACCCGCGCATCATGGTCGAAGGCCGCGGCATGCGGGTCTGGGACGCGACCGGCAAAGAGCATCTCGATGCGGTTTCAGGTGGCGTGTGGACGGTCAATGTCGGATACGGGCGCGAAAGCATCGCCAATGCGGTCCGCGACCAGCTCGTGAAAATGAACTATTTCGCCAACAGCGCCGGTTCCATTCCGGGCGCCCTGTTCGCACAGAAACTGATCGAGAAAATGCCCGGCATGAGCCGGGTCTACTATTCCAATTCCGGCTCCGAGGCCAACGAGAAGGCGTTCAAGATGATCCGCCAGATCTCGCATCGGCATCATGGCGGCCGGAAGTACAAGATCCTGTATCGCGACCGGGACTATCACGGCACGACGCTGGCAGCACTTTCGGCCGGTGGTCAGCCGCAGCGCGCGGAGCAGTACGGGCCGATGGCGCCGGGCTTCGTGATGGTTCCGCATTGCCTTGAATACCGCAACCAGTATCCCGACGCAGAAAGCTACGGCGAGGCCGCCGCCAATGCGATCGAGGAGGTTATCCTTCGTGAGGGTCCCGATACGGTGGGGGGGCTTTGTCTTGAGCCGATTACGGCCGGCGGTGGCGTCATCACACCGCCCGAAGGCTACTGGCCCCGGGTTCAGGAGATTTGCCGCAAGTACGATATCCTGCTGCATATCGACGAAGTGGTTTGCGGAGTCGGGCGTACCGGTGAATGGTTCGGCTATCAGCACTACGGGATCAAGCCGGACTTCGTCACCATGGCCAAGGGCGTCGCCTCGGGCTACGCCGCCATTTCCTGCACGGTGACGACGGAAGCGGTCTTCGAGCAATTCAAGGACGACCCGGCCGATCCGATGTCCTATTTTCGCGACATTTCGACTTTCGGTGGCTGCGCGGCCGGACCCGCGGCAGCGCTCGAAAACATGCGGATCGTGGAAGACGAGAACCTCATCGGTAACACCCAGGCCATGGGTGCGCGGATGATCGACAATCTGCACGCCCTGCAGGAGCGCCATGCGGTGATAGGCGACGTGCGCGGCAAGGGACTTTTCGTCGGCGCGGAACTGGTGTCGGACCGCAAGAGCCGCGAACCGGCCGAGGAAAAGAAGGTTCAGGCGGTGGTGGCCGATTGCATGGCGCAGGGCGTGATTATCGGGGCGACCAACCGGTCGCTTCCCGGGTTCAACAACACCCTGTGCTTCAGCCCGGCGCTGATTGCCACTGCTGACGATATCGACAGGATTACCGACAGCGTCGACCAGGCCCTGAAACGGGTGTTTGGCTGACAAAAGCTTCACCAAGACCGGTGACGCCTGGGGAGGTCGGCGCGCGGCATCAATCCGATGCGGCGGCCGCGGGCCTTCCTAAGCGGCAAGTACAGGGATATGCTGGCCAAAACCGGCTGGATGTCTTTATGTCGATCCCGATAGACACGTTTTTTCTCGACCCGAAATTCGAAGGCACGCTGCAGCAAAAAATCCAGCGGATGATCAGCGAAGGTGTGTTGTCCGGACGCTTCATTCCCGGAGCCAAGCTTCCGTCGAGCCGGAAGCTCGCCACGCATCTCGGCATCAGCCGGATCACAGTGACGCTCGCCTACAGCGAACTGGTTTCCGACGACTACCTGATCGCGAAGGGCCGTTCGGGATATTATGTCTCACCGACGGCGCCCCAGCGCACACGGTTTGAATCGTTTGCGGGGGAAGCATCGGATTCGGTGGACTGGAGCCGGGCCATCGCCCAGCGCTATTCAGGACAGGTGTTGGTGGAAAAGCCGGTGGACTGGCGAAGCTACCCCTATCCGTTCATCTACGGGCAGGCGGACGAGAAGATCTTTGATCACAGCAACTGGCGGCAATGCGCACTGCAGGCCCTCGGCAAGCGCGAATTCGAGGCCGTGACCGCCGACAGTTACGAACGCGACGATGCGGAGCTGATCAAATACATCGCGCTCAACACCCTGCCCCGGCGTGGCATACAGGCCAAGCCCGAACAGATCCTGATCACCATGGGCGGCCAGAACGCGTTGTGGATGGCCGCACAGGTGCTGCTCAATCAGCGCAGGACCGCTGTCATGGAGAACCCCGGCTATCCGGGACTGCGCGCAGCGCTCAACCTGGCGCGCTGCAATGTCGTCAACGTGCCGGTGGATCATTCCGGCATGTGTCTCGATTCGCTGCCGGCGGAAACTGACGTCGTTTTCACAACGCCGAGCCATCATTGTCCCACCAGTGTGACGATGCCGCTAGAACGGCGGCAGGAACTGCTGGAGATGGCGGGACGGCATGATTTCCTGATCGTCGAGGACGACTACGAGTTCGAAATGTCGTTTCTCCATCCGCCGGCGCCGGCGCTCAAATCCCTCGATGAGGAGGGCCGGGTGATCTATGTCGGCTCGTTCTCCAAGTCGCTGTTTCCCGGCCTCAGGCTCGGCTACATCGTCGGGTCCGAAACCTTCATCAGAGAGGCGCGGGCGCTCAGGATGGTCGTCGTGCGGCATCCGCCGGGCCACCTTCAGCGCACGGTCGCGAATTTCCTGTCACTCGGCCATTTTGACGCGCTGGTGGCTCGCATGGGGCAAACCTATCGGCGGCGGCGCGAGGTGATGCAGGAAGCCATCGATCGACGCGGCCTGCAGATCGCCGGCGCGGACGTGTCGGGAGGCTCAAGTTTCTGGATGCAGACGCCTGAGAGCACAGACGCCCGCGCCCTCACAATGGCGGTTCGGGAGCGCGGTGCGCTGATCGAGCCCGGTCATTTCTTCTTCGCCAACCCGCAGGATGGAAACCGCTATTACCGGATAGCCTATTCCTCCATTGACAGCGCCAGGATCCCGGCCGGGATCGATATCATCGCCGACGCCATCGAAAGGCTCTAGAGCCCCTGCAGACGCAGAGGCTCCGGCCCGGTTCCCCCGGATCAGACAGCGCCCTGCTGCGGGAGCATGTCGTCACGGCTGATTCCTGCGACAACCACCGGCTTCTTCATCGCATCGCGGCGAAACGGCTCGCCCAGTTCCTGGTTGAGGATGACCTCGATGAAGGTGGTTTCGCCATCCTTCATCTGGCGCTCGACAGCCTTGCCCAGTTCCTCGGTGAGCGCCTGCTGGCTCGAGACAACAACGCCGGTGGCGCCGCAGGCCTCGGCGATCGCCGCATAGGAGGTGTCACGATCAAGCTCGGTGCCGACGAAATTGTTATCATACCAGAGCGTGGTGTTGCGCTTTTCGGCACCCCATTGATAATTGCGGAAGATCACCATGGTGATCGCCGGCCATTCCTCGCGGCCGCAGGCGGTCATCTCGTTCATGGAAATCCCGAAGGCGCCGTCACCGGCAAAGCCGACCACCGGGACATCCGGCTGACCGATCTTGGCACCAAGAATTGACGGAAATCCGTAACCGCAAGGCCCGAACAGGCCGGGAGCGAGATACTTCCGGCCCTGTTCGAAGGTCGGATAGGCATTCCCGATGGCGCAATTGTTGCCGATATCGGAGGAAATGATGGCGTCCTTCGGCAGCGCCGACTGAATGGCCCGCCACGCCTGGCGCGGCGACATCAGATCGGCGTCGCGGGCGCGGGACTCCGCGTTCCAGACTGTTCCGGGATCGTCCTCTTCGTGGTCGAGCGAGGACAGTTCCTGCGCCCAGCGCGATTTGGTCAGAGAGACCAGGTTCTTGCGATCCTCACGGTCCGTGTCACCGGCGGTGTCCGCCAACTGCGCAAGGATGGCTCGGGCGACCTTTGTGGCGTCGCCCTCGATGCCCACAGTCACCTTCTTGGTCAGACCGATGCGATCGGCATTGATATCGACCTGAATGACTTCCGCTTCCTTCGGCCAATAGTCAATTCCGTAGCCCGGAAGGGTGGAAAACGGGTTGAGCCGTGTACCGAGCGCCAGCACGACATCGGCCTTGGCAATCAATTCCATTGCCGCCTTGGAGCCGTTGTAGCCGAGAGGGCCGACTGCCAGGCGGTGCGAGCCTGGGAAACTGTCATTATGCTGGTAGTTCGAGCAGACCGGGGCATCGAGCCGCTCGGCCAGCTTGACGAGATCCGGTATCGCTCCGGAAAGCACCACGCCGGCGCCGGAGAGAATGACCGGAAAGCGCGCATTCGAGAGAAGGTCAGCGGCCTTCGCGATGGCTTCCTCGCCGCCGCCGGGACGCTCGAAGCGGACCACTTGCGGAAGTTCCACATCGATAACCTGAGTCCACATATCGCGCGGAATGTTCATCTGTGCAGGCGCAGAGCCACGCCACGCTTTCATGATCACCCTGTTGAGCACCTCGGGAATGCGGGAGGGATCACGGACCTCTTCCTGATAGCAGACACAATCGGCAAACAGCCGCATCTGCTCCATTTCCTGGAATCCGCCCTGGCCGATGGTCTTGTTCGCCGCCTGCGGGGTGATCAGCAGCATCGGGGTGTGATTCCAGTAGGCCGTCTTGACCGGAGTGACAAAGCCCGTAACGCCGGGGCCGTTCTGGGCAATCGCCATGGCCATCTTGCCGGTCGAGCGGATGAAACCGTCACACATCAGGCCCGCATTGGTCTCGTGTGCGCAATCCCAGAACGTGATCCCGGCACTGGGAAATAGATCGGAGACCGGCATCATGGCCGAACCGATGATGCCGAAAGCATGTTCGATACCATGCATCTGCAGGACTTTGACGAAGGCTTCCTCGGTGGTCATTCTGGGCATGAGACACTCCTCTTGATTGCGCGCTACCATCCACATCCGCAATGCAAGGCTCTAGGGCCAGTTTGGCCGCTTCGCAACGCCAGTTTTCAAGAGGCTCTTGCGAGCAGCAGCCGTTCCGCGCAATGCGCGATGATCGCGGCGATATGGCGGCAATCCTCGAGCGAAAATGTCAGCGGCAGGCGCATGTCGAACAGGCTTGAAAGAACAGTGTCCGTGCCGGGCAGGTGCTGCGCATCGACATAACGCCAACTGTGATGGTTGGAGGTAAAGCCAACCGGCGCGTCGGCGCCAAACCACTTCAATTCAACCCCGAGCCTTCCGGAATCTGCGACGAATTCCCGAGCCTGATCCGGGGTCAGGCCCGGCAGCCGGAATTGGATCGAGCTGCCGACGAAATGCTCCCGATGCGGCCGATGGCGAAGAACGATCCCGCGAACTCCCGCCAGACCGCACTCGACGGCGCGATAGCGCTGGTTCCAGCGTTCAATGGAATCATCAAGCCGTTCGAGCTGGGGCAGAAGGACGGCGGCGCGCAGATTGTCCATACGGCCTGACATGTTCGGCGTGTCAAGGCGGATCCGGTCAAAAACCTCCCGCGCCGGGGCCGCGCCATGGCGCTCATAGAGCATGTAGGAGCCCGAAAGCACGATGGCGCGGGCCATGAATTCCGGATCGTTGGAGGTCAGCAATCCGCCCTCGCCCGAATTGAGATGCTTGTAGGTCTGGGTTGAGAAGCATCCCGCAAGGCCGAAATTCCCGCTTTTGACGCCGTTCCACGACGCGCCCATGGTGTGGGCGCAATCCTCGATCAGGATGAGGTCCAGTTTACGGATGATCTCACGCAGCCGTTCCATGTCGGCCAGATGGCCGCGCATGTTGGACAGGAGCAGAAAGCGCGCCTTGCTTGTCTGCGCCTTTCGTTCGAGATCATCGAAGTCGATGACCAGGTCGTCGGTAATTTCAACCAGCAGCGGCCGGCCGCCCGCCGAAACGATGGCGCCGGGCACAGGCGCAAGGGTGAACCCGTTGGTCAGGACGGTCTCGCCGGGTCTCAGTCCCGCCGCCCGGAGCGCGATTGACATCGCATAGCCGCCGGAAGCACAGGACAGGCAATAGCGGGCACCCTGATAGGCTGCATAGGCCTCCTCCAGTTGGGAGGCCAGAGAGATTTCGCCTGGAGCACTGTTGTAGCGGTGCAGGCGACCCGAGCGGAGCACCTCGGCGGCCGCTTCTATGACGTCCTCGCCAAGACCTTCCTGTTGGGTGAAACTGCCGCCAAATGGTTGCAATGCCTGCGCTCCGGAGTTCTGTCTGTGTGTTGATCTAACCGGGAATGACGGTCGGCGGTAAGCCCAGATTCCGGTGATGAATAGCGACAATTGATGACTGAGCTTACCGAAACGCCAGCAATTCGGGCCGGAATTCCATTCAAACCCGGATGATTTGGGAGACTAGAGTGTACCTGCACGGCTGGTTTTGTCTTGTGCCGCCGCAGTCACTTCAACAGACTGGGGTCCAGGTCTGATCGCCCATGGAGATCGCAATGCACTGATTTTTTGAGTGTTTCTTATCCATGTGCTGCGAAGCAACGGGTTTGTTCGGCGTTTTTGTTGCTATGCAGCAAAAGCATGCTACGCTGATTGCCTGCTTACCCGGCGCTACCGGTCAGACCGGTACAAGGTAGCTGGGAGTATGCTGACAGCCAGCGGGCTTGCCGAATACAGGGGCGATTTGATGTTCTACCAGATGTATGAGCTTAACCACGCAGCGATGGCGCCGATGCGGGCCTATGCCGACGCAATGCGGCTGACTTTCCGAAACCCGGTGAACCCGATCTCGCATACGCCTTACGGACGCGCCGTGGCAGCCGGCTTCGAACTTTTCGAACGGACGACCCGGCGCTACGGCAAACCGGAATTCGGGCTGGACACGACCAAGCTGAACTCCGGACCCGTGTCGGTGCATGAGAAGGTCGTCTGGTCGCGGCCGTTCTGCGATCTCATTCATTTCGAACGCACACTGCCCTCCAATCATCGCCCAGATCCGAAAATCCTGATCGTGGCGCCGATGTCGGGCCATTACGCCACGCTGCTGCGCGGCACGGTCGAGGCTTTGCTGCCCAAGGCAGAGGTTTATATCACGGACTGGACCGATGCGCGGATGGTTCCGGTCACCGAAGGCCGTTTCGACCTCGACGACTATATCGATTACGTGGTCTCCATGCTGCATGCGCTCGGCCCTGACACCCATGTCATGGCGGTCTGCCAGCCTTCGGTCCCGGTCCTGGCCGCCGTTGCGCTGATGGAAGAGAACGGCGACCGCTTCGCGCCTTCGACCATGACTTTGATGGGCGGACCGATCGATACCCGGAAAAATCCTACCGGCGTCAACGAACTGGCCCAGACCAAGCCGCTGGAATGGTTCGAGGACAACGTCATCATGCAGGTGCCGTGGCCGCTGCCTGGCTTTACCCGTCAGGTCTATCCCGGCTTCCTGCAGCTCTCCGGGTTCATGACGATGAATCTGGATCGCCACATGATTGCGCAGAAGGACTTCTACCTGCACCTGGTCAAGAATGACGGTGATTCCGCCGAGCGGCACCGCGATTTCTACGACGAGTACCTGGCGGTGATGGATCTCACAGCGGAATTTTATCTGCAGACCGTCGATACCGTGTTCATCAAGCATTCGCTGCCGAAGGGCGAAATGATGCATCGCGGCCAACGGGTCGACACCAGCAAGATCCGCAATGTCGCGCTGCTGACCATCGAGGGCGAGAACGACGACATTTCCGGTCTCGGCCAGACGGAAGCGGCGCAGACCATCTGCACCAACATTCCCGACGACATGCGTCACCACTACGTGCAGCCCAAGGTCGGCCATTACGGCGTCTTCAACGGCTCGCGCTACCGCGCCGAAATCGCGCCGCGCATCCTCGATTTCATCCGCTCCCACGGCAAGGCGAACCGGGCGGGAAAGAGCCGTCCGAAGCTGGTGAAGAGCAGCAAGGCCGGATAATCAGGAAATCGTCCGGCATTTTGGCCGTTCGATATTCCAGTTTAAAATCAATTAATTGCCGGTTTCTTTCCGGGGATTTCTTGAATCGGCATCGGTTTCATACCACATCGAGATCACTAGGAAACGATCCCCGCTTCCCATCTGAGAGATGAGGTATACCCGATGACACAAACCGCATTGATCCGCCCGGCCTGGACGCCGGCAACCATTGCCCTGATGGTAATCGGCTTCATGGTTTTCTGGCCGCTGGGCCTGGCCATGCTGGCCTATATCATCTGGGGCGACCGTCTCGACAGCTTCAAGGCCGACGTGAACCGCGCGACCGATGACTTTACCTCCGCCTTCCGCAAGAAAAGCGGCTACAGCGCGGCTGCAAGCAGCGGCAACGTTGCCTTTGACGAATGGCGCGACAGCGAATTGTCGCGGCTCGACGAGGAACGCAATAAGCTCGACGAGATGCGCCACGAGTTCGACCAGCACATGCGCGATTTGCGGATGGCACGCGACCGCAAGGAGTTCGAACAGTTCATGGCCGACCGTCAGGCAAGCCAGAAGAAGAACAAGAAGAGCGGTTCAGTTCCCGAAATCGACGGCTGATCTTCACAGTTCGACGCAAAATCAAGACGGCGCTCCATGGCGGGCGCCGTTTTTTGTTTCTCACCCCGCATCGAAAACAGGCCGGTCCTGACGGCGAATCGGATAGACCATTCACATGTTCGGACTGGCCCGCACCCTTTCAAGATCCGCCGCACCGCGACCTGACAGCGTCACGGTGAATGGCCGCGCGCTGCCGCTTACCATTCGCGAAAACGCCCGCGCCACGCGGATGACGCTCAGGATCGAGCCCGGCGGACAGGCCCTGAAACTCACGATCCCGCGTGGCATTCCGACACGGGAGATCGATGCCTTTCTGACGCGCCATCACGGCTGGCTGATGACGAGGCTTGCGCGGGTGACCGATGCCGGCCCGCTGCTGGACATCGGCAAGATTTCGATACGGGGCGTCGAACACCGCATCGAACTGACAGGCAAGCTCAGGGGATTGGCGGAAGAACGCGACATCGACGGCATTCCCACGCTGATGGTCTCGGGTCTTCCCGAGCATGCCGGACGGCGTGTGGCCGATCATCTCAAGCGGACCGCACGCCAGGAAATGGAGCGGCTCGTCGAAATGCATGCGGCAACGCTTGGAAAGCCCTACCGGTCGATTTCCTACAAGGACACAAAGAGCCGCTGGGGGTCGTGCACGTCGGAAGGCAATCTGTCGTTTTCCTGGCGGATAGCGATGGCGCCAGACTTCGTCATCGATTATCTCGCCGCCCACGAAGTGGCGCATCTGAAGGAAATGAACCACGGCCCCGAGTTCTGGGCCACCTGCCGCAAGCTTTGCCCGCGCACCGACGAAGGCAAGCGCTGGCTCAAGCAGAATGGCTCACGGCTGTTCGCCATCAGCTTCTGACCGGGCTCCGGGTTCACAAGACCCCGTCCATCTCGACTCTCGCGCCGTTTTGTGCGACGTCAGCCGCCATGACGATACCGATCAAGATATGCGGCCTGAGCACGCCGGAGGCTGTCGATCGCGCCGCCGATCTCAACGCCGAGATGGCGGGGTTCATCTTTTTTGAAAAGAGCCCGCGCAACGTCTCCGTCGATACCGCTGCAGCCCTTGCAGGCCTCGCCCGCGATCGCGGACTGAAGACGGTGGCGGTGACGGTCAACATGGATGATGAAGCCCTCGACGGACTCGTCAAAACCATGAAACCGGACTGGCTGCAGCTGCATGGCGGCGAGACGCCGGAGCGGATCTCCGTACTCAAGGTACGTTACGGTCTTCCCGTCATGAAGGCGCTTTCGATCCGCGAGGCTGATGACCTGAAGGCAATCGAGCCGTTCAGGGGCGTGGCCGACAGAATGCTGTTCGACGCCAAACCGCCGAAGGGCTCCGACCTTCCGGGCGGCAACGGGGTGAGTTTCGACTGGCGGCTGCTAGCCGGGCTTGACCTTTCCTCGCTTGACGGGTCCGCTAGTTACATGCTTTCCGGTGGGTTGACGAAAGCCAATGTCGCAGAGGCGCTCAGGATCAGCGGCGCACCGGGCGTGGATGTCTCCTCGGGCGTGGAAAGCGCGCCCGGCGTCAAGGACACCGCGATGATGGATGCTTTTGTCCGGGCAGTTTCGGACGCACATATGTGACGTTCTTGGGAGTAAATGCAGTGAACCAGCCAACCAATCCGAATTCATTCCGCACCGGTCCCGACGAACAGGGCATGTTCGGCATCTTTGGCGGCCGTTTTGTCGCCGAAACCCTTATGCCGCTCATCCTCGAGTTGGAAGAGGAATGGACCAAGGCCAAGGCTGATCCCGAGTTCCGCGCAGAGCTCGAGCATCTCAACACGCATTATACGGGACGGCCTTCGCCGCTTTATTTCGCCGAACGGCTGACCGAGCATCTGGGCGGCGCGAAGGTCTACTTCAAGCGCGACGAGCTCAACCACACCGGTTCGCACAAGATCAACAATTGTGTCGGCCAGATCCTGCTCGCCAAGCGGATGGGCAAGACCCGGATCATCGCCGAAACCGGCGCCGGCCAGCACGGCGTGGCATCGGCCACCGTGGCGGCGCGCTTCGGCTATCCCTGCGAGGTCTATATGGGGGCCACGGACGTCGAACGGCAGGCGCCGAACGTGTTCCGGATGAAGCTGCTTGGCGCCAAGGTCAATCCGGTGACATCGGGCCACGGCACGCTGAAGGACGCGATGAACGAGGCGCTGCGCGACTGGGTGACCAATGTCGACGACACTTACTATCTGATCGGCACCGCGGCCGGTCCGCACCCCTATCCGGAGATGGTCCGCACCTTCCAGTCGGTGATCGGCGAGGAAACCAAAGAGCAGATGCTGGCTGCGGAAGGCCGGCTGCCCGACATGCTTGTTGCAGCGGTCGGTGGCGGCTCGAACGCCATCGGGCTTTTCCATCCGTTCCTCGATGACAAGGACGTCGAAATTATTGGCGTCGAAGCCGGCGGCAAGGGGCTGGACGGCGAAGAGCATTGCGCCTCGCTGACCGCCGGTGCGCCGGGCGTTCTGCACGGCAATCGCACCTATCTGCTTCAGAACGATGACGGACAGATCAAGGAAGGCCATTCGATCTCGGCCGGGCTCGACTATCCGGGCATCGGGCCGGAGCATTCCTGGCTCAAGGAATCGGGACGCGTCGAATATGTTCCGATCATGGATGAAGAGGCGCTGGAAGCATTCCAGCTGCTCACCAGGCTCGAGGGCATCATCCCCGCGCTCGAACCCTCCCACGCTCTGGCCGAAGTCATCAAGCGCGCCCCGAAGATGGGCAAGGACCAGACGATTGTGATGAACCTGTGCGGCCGCGGCGACAAGGACATCTTCACGGTCGGCAAGATCCTCGGGGTGGAACTCTAGGCATGACCGAATTCTCCGGCCTCAAGGCCCTGTTCATCAACACGACGCTGAAAAGCTCGGCCCAGGGCGAGAGCCACACCGGGCGATTGATGCGCAATGCCATGGCGATCATGGAGACAAACGGCGTAACGGTGGACCTGCTGCGGGCCGCCGACCACCACATTGCCTTCGGCGTGCAGCCCGACATGCGTGAACACGGCGCGGAGCGCGACGACTGGCCCGACATTTTCTGGCCGAAGGTGCGTGATGCCGATATCCTGGTTCTTGGCACGCCACTGTGGCTGGGCGAGGAATCCTCGCTGTGCCGAGTGATCATCGAGCGCCTCTACGCCCATTCCGGCCAACGCAATGATCGCGGCCAATATATCTTCTACGGAAAGGTCGGCGGCTGCGTGGTCACCGGCAACGAGGACGGCGTCAAGCACGCCTCAATGACCTGCCTTTATGCCATGCAGCATGTGGGCTACACCATTCCGCCGCAAGCCGACTGCGGCTGGATCGGCGAGGTCGGGCCGGGAAAATCCTATGGCGACGACGGCGCCGGCTATGACAATGATTTCACCAAGCGCAACACCACCTTCATGACATGGAACCTGATGCATCTTGCCAGGATGCTCAAGTCGGGCGGCGGCATTCCCAACCGGGGAAATGACGTCAATGCCTGGAATGAGGGTGAGCGCTTTGATCACCCCGAGATCGGAACATCGTAAATGACAACGCGTATCGATACCCGCTTCGAAAAGCTCAAATCGGAAGGCCGGCCCGCCCTGGTAACCTATTTCATGGGGGGCGACCCGGACTATGACACGTCGCTGAAGATCATGCAGGCACTGCCCGGCGCCGGCTCCGACGTGATCGAGCTTGGAATGCCGTTCTCCGATCCGATGGCCGACGGCCCGGCGATCCAGATGGCAGGACAACGCGCGCTCAAGGGTGGACAGACACTGTCCCGGACGCTCGACCTGGCGCGCGATTTCCGCAAGACCGACAATGAAACGCCGATCGTCCTGATGGGCTATTACAATCCGATCTACATCTATGGCGTCGAGCGCTTTCTCGCAGATGCCCGGGATGCAGGCATTGATGGCCTGATCATCGTCGATCTGCCGCCGGAAATGGACGAGGAGCTCTGCCTGCCTGCGCTTGAAGCGGGATTGAACTTCATCCGTCTCGCCACGCCAACAACCGACGACAAGCGACTGCCGCGGGTGCTGAGCAACACCTCGGGCTTCGTCTATTACGTCTCGATGACCGGCATCACTGGCTCCGCGATCGCGGATACCTCGAAGGTCAACACGGCAGTCGACCGGATCAAGAGCCACACGGGTCTACCGGTCTGTGTCGGCTTCGGGGTCAAGACCGCCGAGCAGGCGCGCGCGATCGGCAAATCCGCGGATGGTGTCGTGGTCGGGACCGCCATCGTCAATCAGATCGCCAATACACTCACGTCCGAGGGACAGGCGACCGGCGATACGGTGGAGAGCGTGGCGACCATGGTGCGCGGACTGGCAACGGGGGTCCGCGACGCGCGGCTTGCACCGGCCGAATAGCACACCCACATGACAGACTCGGCGCCATGAAGACACGGCCAGGCCGAGACAAACCGGAGACTTTGCAGTGAACTGGATCACCAATTACGTCAGGCCCAAGATCAACTCGATGCTCGGCCGCCGCGAGGTGCCGGAGAATCTCTGGATCAAATGTCCCGAAACAGGGGAAATGGTGTTCCACAACGACCTTGAGGAAAACCACTATGTGATCCCAGCCTCCGGCTATCACATGAAGATGTCGGCCGAAGCCCGGCTCAAGCACATGTTCGACGAGGGCAAGTACGAGATGCTTCCGGCCCCGAAGGTGCCGCAGGATCCGCTGAAGTTCCGCGATTCGAAGAAATACGCCGACCGCCTGCGCGACAACCGCACCAAGACCGGTCTCGAGGATTCCGTCGTCTCCGCCTATGGCGCGGTGCGCGGCGTCGACATCATTGCCTGCGTCCATGATTTCTCGTTCATGGGCGGCTCGCTCGGGATCGCCGCCGGCGAGGCGATCATCGAGGCTTTCGAGGCCGCCATCGAACGCAAATGCCCGCTTGTGATGTTCCCGGCCTCCGGCGGGGCGCGCATGCAGGAGGGGATCCTGTCGCTGATGCAATTGCCGCGCACCACGGTGGCCGTTGAAATGCTCAAGGAAGCCGGACTGCCCTATATTGTGGTCCTGACCAATCCCACCACCGGTGGTGTCTCGGCCTCCTATGCGATGCTGGGCGATGTGCATCTGGCCGAGCCCGGTGCAGAGATCTGCTTTGCCGGCAAACGGGTTATCGAACAGACGATCCGGGAGAAGCTTCCGGAGGGCTTCCAGACATCGGAATACCTTCTCGAACATGGCATGGTGGACATGGTCGTCCATCGTCATGACCTGCCGGAAACGGTTTCCCGGCTGCTCAGGATCTTCCTCAAGCTTGACGCCCCGGCCCCCGCTGCACTGCCGGCACCGGCTCCGGACGACACAGCGGACTCCGAACCTGTCTCCGCCGAGGCCGCGGAATAGGCCACACCACCCCGACACCGCGCCCAAAGCCGGTGGCCAAGACAGGATCGACGAGCGTGGAAGAATCGGCGATGTCTCAGGCCGAACGGGAAATCGAAGCGCTGATGGCGCTTCACCCCAAGGGATTTGACCTGTCTCTCGGCCGGATTACCCGGCTTCTGGAACGCCTTGGCGATCCGCAGCTGCGTCTGCCGCCGGTAATCCACATTGCCGGCACGAACGGCAAGGGGTCGACCGGCGCCTTCTGCCGCGCCATTCTCGAAGCTCACGGGCATACGGCCCACGTTCACACGTCGCCGCATCTGGTGAACTGGCACGAGCGCTACCGGCTGGGCGCCGAAGGTGGCGGACGGCTTGTGGCCGACGAAGTGCTCGCCGATGCGGTGAGGCGGGTTGCCGAGGCCAATCGCGGCGAGACAATCACCGTCTTCGAGATCCTGACAGCGGTCATGTTCGTCCTGTTTTCGGAGCACCCGGCGGATGCAGCGATCATCGAGGTCGGCCTCGGCGGCCGCTTTGATGCAACCAATGTCATCGAACACCCGGCGGTTTCGATCATCATGTCGATCTCGCTCGACCATCAGGCCTATCTTGGAGACCGGGTTGAACTGATTGCGGCGGAGAAGGGCGGCATCATCAAGCGCGGGGTTCCCGTGGTCATCGGCCAACAGCCCGAGGAGACCGCGCGAGACGTGCTCGTGAGCATCGCAGAACGGCTTGGGTGCCCCCTCCACGTGTACGGGCAGGACTACTTCGCCCACGAAGAAAATGGCAGGCTCGCCTACCAGGACGACGAGGAACTGGCCGACCTGCCATTGCCGCGACTGGCAGGCCGGCACCAGCAATCGAATGCCGCAGCAGCAATCCGGGCCTTGAAGGCCGCCGGTTTCCAGCTTGAGGAAGCGGCGATCGGGCAAGCGCTGCTTTCGGTCTCCTGGCCCGGCCGTCTGGAGCGGCTGCCCCAGGGAAGGCTCCATCAATCCGACCTGGACGGCGTCGAGATCTGGATCGATGGCGGCCACAACCCGGGTGCGGGACAGGCGATTGCCGAAGCCATGGCCAATCTTGAGGAACGGGATCCAAGGCCGCTGTTCCTGATCACGGGGATGATCAATACCAAGGACCCGGTCGGCTATTTCGAAGCCTTCTCGGGCATTGCGCGGCACGTTTTCACCGTACCGGTTCCCGGTTCGGATGCCGGCGTCGACCCGGAATTTCTCGCCGATACGGCCGATGAAGCCGGTTTGACGGCGGAGTCCGCTCCCAGCGTCAAGGCGGCAATCGCCGCGATTACCGGCAACTGGAACAGGCTTGAAAGGCCGCCACGCATTCTTGTCGGCGGGTCACTTTATCTTCTGGGTCACGTGCTTGCGGAAAACGGGACGCCGCCGGTCTGACCGGCGAAGGATACCGCTCGATCCCGAACCCATGACAAAAAACCCGCCCGGCGAGGCCGGACGGGCATATTCTCTACCCCGGATCCGGGGTCAGGCGACCGAGCCGTTGATCCAGCTCGAAAGAGCCGTCTTGGGCGAAGCGCCGACCTTGATGTCGGCAACCGATCCACCCTTGAACATGGCCAGGGTCGGGATCGACCGGACGCCAAACTGGGTGGCGATCTGCGGATTTTCGTCGATATTGACCTTGGCGACCTTCACCTTGCCCTGCATCTCGTTGGAGATTTCCTCAAGGCTCGGGGCGATCATCTTGCACGGGCCGCACCATTCGGCCCAGAAATCAACGACGACCGGCACATCGGATTCCAGAACTTCGCTCTGAAAATTGGCGCTGTCTACTTTCACGGTTGCCATGATCGGCACTCCTTTGGGATCTGTCTTGGATGCACACAATGTGATGATTCTCAGGACGGTATTCAAGTGTAATCGGAGTCCCTCAGCCATCAATCGCCGATATCGCCGCATCAAGCGCGGCTTCGGGGATTTCCATGAGCAACGGCCCGGAGACATAGATCAGGGCCGCCTGGATGCGCCGTTCGGGATAAAGCGGCGCAAGAAGCGCGCGGTAGATGGCGAGCTGCGAGACATGGCTTGCGGGTGCGGGACCGCCAGGTTCCGGCGCTTGACCGGTCTTGTAGTCCACGATCAGGACACGGTCCTCCATCACCGCGAGACGGTCTATCCGGCCTGAAACGGCGCGTTCCTCGCCATTGATCCGCAGGGTTCCCATCACCGAGACTTCCGCCTCGCCCGGCGATGCGAAGACCGCAGCAAATTCGGGATCGTTGATCACGGCGAGAACCTGCCCAGCGATGAGGTCCCGCTCGGGGCTGCCGGCGCCGGGCATCGCACGCCCAAGATAGCGTGCCAGAGCGTCTTGACGCCCTTCAGGGTCGAGCGACGGCAGAACCTGCAGCAAACGGTGGATCATGCTGCCGCGCTCCAGCGCCAGCCCGGAACCGGACGGTTTCTCGGTGAAAGGCGAGCGGGGAGGCGGTTCGACGCTGTCCTCCAGCACCGCACTCACCCCCGAGGGGGCAAGCGGACGCGGCAACCGTCTCGGCGGCGCCAGCGGCGAGCGTGGCACCGGGGCGACCGGCTTGCCGACGCGGCCGGTTTGCCGGTCGCTTTGACTTCCGGTCGCAGCTGTCGCGCCGGTTCGCTGCATCCGCAAGACCTTGTAGGGGACGGACTCTTCAACGCGTTCGATCTCGCTGATCTCGTAACCGCCGGATTGCGCCGCATGCTCGAAACCGGCGGCCACGAGGCTGTGCCAGGTTGGCGATCTGGCTTCCCGGACGCCACGGTATCCACAAACCACCAGTCGATCTGCGGCGCGGGTGAGCCCGACATAGAGGAGCCGCCGGTATTCCTCCTCCGCCCGGTCACGCGCAGCTTCGCGCAGGGGTTCTGTGGCGCCGTTGTGGTAGCTCTTGTCCGGAAGCCATATCGGGGCCGGAGGCGCACCGAGAGCAGCGGCGGAGCCCTGCGGCAGAAGCCACAGATTCGGCTCGTGGCTGCTTTGGAAAGCCTCGCCACCGGAATCGACGAGAAAAACCACCGGCGCCTCAAGTCCCTTGGCAGCATGCACCGTCATGATCCGGACCGCGCCGGAACCGGCCTCCATCTCACGCTTGATTTCCGGTGAATCGGTTTCCAGCATGGCCAGGAATGCCTGCAAGCCCGGGAGACCGGCCTGTTCATGATCCAGCGCCAGACCGAGAAATTCGTCGAGCACATCGCCCGCTTCATGGCCCAGGCGCGAAAGATAGGCCCGGCGGCCTCCCTCCGGTCCCAGAACCGATGCATAGAAATCGTGCGGTTGCTGCCGACCGGCCATGTCCTGCCAACGAACCAGATGTTCGCGAACGGTCGCAAACCGGGGTGATGTGCGGGACAATTCGCCAAGATGTTGCCAGACGGAACAATTTTCCGGCCGTTTGGCCGTCAGTTGGAACAGGGCGTCCTCATCCAGATCAATCAGCGGGCTCTTGATCAATGCGGCAAGCGAAAGATCGTCTTCCTCAAGCAGCACGAAGCGTCCCAATGCCACGAGATCCTGAACCGCAATGTGATCGGTCAGACGCAACCGGTCGGCTCCGGCAACCGGTATCTTGGTCCGCGCCTTGAGAGTGCGCAACAGCGTGGGGACAAAGCCATCGCGCTTGCGCACCAGCACCAGAACATCCCCCGCCGTAATCGGCCGCAATTGCCTGGTCTTCTGATCCTCGATCAGTTCGTGGCCGATCCAGTCCCCCAGAACGTCGGCTATGCGGCGGGCCAACTGCGCCGGGGGCGCGGTTTCCGGGACATCGTCGAAAGGCGCGGTCCAGTCTTCCTCGTCCTCGGCCTTCTGTTTGGCGATCATCGGCCACAGCTCCGCCTGACCCGGTGCCCGGCTTCGCGCCGTTTCGTGGATTACCGGCTCACCGGCTTCACCCATTCCGCGCAGGGCGTCATCGGACGCAAAGACATGGTCGACCAGTTTGAGCACTTCCGAGGACGACCGAAACGAAACCCTCAGCGGCACATGCTCGAATTCCGCTTCAGCGGATTTCGCCTTCGTTTCCATGCTTCTGCGCTCTTCGGCGAAGCGCTCGGGCCGGGCGCCCTGAAACGAATAGATGGACTGCTTTTCATCGCCAACGGCAAAGACCGTGCGGGTCGAAGCGCGCGCTCCTTCGCCGGCAAAGAATTCTTCCGAGAGCTTTCCGATGACACTCCACTGCAAGAGTGCGGTGTCCTGCGCCTCGTCGACGAGGATGTGATCGATACCCTGATCCAGCTTGTAGTGAACCCAGGCGCTCGCACCGCTTTTCTCAAGCAGGGACGCGGTGGCAGCGATCAGATCATCGTAATCCAGCAGCGCCTGTCGGGACTTGAGCGCCGCGAACCCGCCGATATAGCGGCGTGCCAGGCGATAGGCCACCATGGATACCTCGGCGGCCCTCAGACGAGCGAGACGATCGAAAACCGCAATGACCTGCTCCTGCGCCTGTTGCGCCCGCTCCGAGAAATCCGGGAATCGTTCCGCAACCGATTTGGAAGCCACGCTCCCCAGCTTTGCCGGAGGGCCGGTCTTGGTGAAAAAAACCTGCCGCAGCAGATCAAGCCGCTCCGCCGAATCCGCATCGGCTCGCGCATGAACCGCGAGAAGGCCATAACTGAAGTCGAATGCCCGGGAAGCGGACTTGGCGGAGGTGGCGAATTCGTGAACCTCCCGGACATAGTCTATGGGAAGCGCGTCAAGCGGCCAGGATCGCGATACAATGCCGGCTTCGGTTTCGCTGTCCTCAAGACCCAGCGCGGCTCGGATCAACGCCTCGGCAGCGCTTGCGTCTCCCGCAGCGCCACCGAAAGCAAGATATTCGCGCCTGCGGTGGTAAAGCCCGGCGAGAAGCTTGTCGAACCCGGCTTCGCCCCCGATTTCGAGCGCTTGCATGACAGCGTCGGCCAGCTTGGGATCCGCCTCGAAGGATTGCGCGGACATCAGCTCCCGGCGCGCCTCTGCAAGAAGCTCGGCGGCCTTTTCATCATCGAGCACCGAAAAGTGGCCGGGAATGTTGGCTTCAAGCGGAAACCGGTGCAACACTGCCTCGCAGAAGGCATGGATTGTCTGGATTTTCAGCCCGCCCGGGGTTTCGAGCGCCGTTGCGAACAGGCGCCTTGCCCGGATCAGCTGTCCCGCCTCGGGCTGTCCTCCCTCCAATTCGGCCAGTCTCTCCGTCAGCTCCGAATCGTTGAGCAACACCCAGTCTGCCAGCGTCCTGAACACCCGGTTCGACATCTCCGCCGCGGCGGCCTTGGTGTAGGTGAGGCACAGGATCGCCGAGGGGCGGGCGTCGCGCAAAAGAAGGCGGATCACCCGCCGGGCCAGCACATGGGTCTTGCCGGATCCGGCATTGGCCGACACCCACGCGGACAGGGAGGGGGTTGCCGCCCGGTTCTGTTTCAGGGTGGTTTGGGAGATGACGTCGGTTCCGCCGGCCTCACTCATCGCCATCGCCTGCCTCCGAATCGATCACCGTCTGCCATTCGGCCACACGCGCCAGATGGTCGTAGTCTCCGGCGAAATCCCGGGCGCTGCGCGGGATCGCACGGGACAGGAAGCCGCGTTTTCCACTCCTCAAGAGAATGACAAGCCGCGTCAGTTCATCGGCCGCCTTTTGCGCCAGATCCGAAGGGCTCAGAAACTCGGCTTTTCCCGGATTGTCCGGATCGGTGTCGACCCGTTCGGCAAACGGATCCTTGCCGGTCAGACGCAGATAGAACAGTGCCGAGGCCTGCCTCTCCCCCAGATCGACGAACCCGCCATGACCCAAGGCATAAGCCTCGAGCGCCAGTTGCGGATCGAGAAGGATGCGGGCCTGCTTACGCGTCGGAGAACCACCGGTCTTGTAATCGATGATCCAGGCCAAGCCGTCGGCGCGCAAGTCGATGCGGTCGGCCATGCCTGTCAGGCGAATACCGGCGGCAGGCATTTCGAGGCTTGCCCTGGCCTCAACCCGGGACGCCGAACAGCTGCCGGCGTTTTCCGCCTCCCACGCCACGATCGCCTGCGCCGCTTTCTCGAAACGGGACCGCCAGATGAGTCGGGTCGCGCCCGGCAGAGCGGCGTCCCGAAAGTGTCTTTCGGCAATCGCACGGAGCGTCGCCATGTCGCGCGCGGCGGGCTGAAACTTTCCAACCAGCTCCTCAAGGATCGCATGATAAAGAGTCCCGCGCTCCCGTGGGCCGGGATCGGCAAGAAAGGGCTCCAACGCATCAAGACGCAGAACACGGCGGGCGTAAATTGCATAAGGATCGCGGCGCAGCGTCGCGACCTCCGAGAAGGAATAATTCCGGGGCTGCAGGTCTGCCGACGGCATTGGCTCCGGTCGCACCGCGGACCGGGTCGGCGTACCTTCGTCAAGACTTCGGACATGCTCGAGCAGGGCATCGCCCCTGCCGGAAAGCGCCTTCCCGGTTTCGGTTCCGATGACGGCAATCAGTCTTTGCAGCCAGCGCGAGGCAACCGTCGGCGCCTTCCCCGAGCGGTGAGCACGCGACAGCACCACATTCGGGGCCCCCATCGCCATCTGGAAATCATGGGCCGCCTGGCCGATGCGACGTTCGGGCGGCTCCAGTCCGATGGCGGCCTTCATCGATCGGGAAAGGAACGGATCCTCGCGTCCTGCCTGCGGCCACACGCCCTCGTTCAGACCTCCAAGCAGGATCGTGTCGACATGCTGCAACCGGGCCTCGAGCGCACCCCAGATGAACGCGCGGGGATGCCCGCCGGCGCGGGGTTTGACCATGCGGCTCGCCATCAAGGCTTCAAGCGCGCCGATCCATTCATGACCGGTGATGGCAAGATTTGCGCCGCTGTCTCGGGTCTCAAGCAGAAGCGCGGCCAGATCCTCCCCGGCCTCGTTGCCCCAGAGGAGACCCGTATCACCGGTCTCGTCAGCGCAGATGCGTTCGAGCGCGTCAGCGGTCAATCCGGCGAGGCGGCCAATGGCGACAGCGTCGGTGAGCTTTCGTCCAGCGATATCAAGCAGGATCGAGGTCAAAGGCGAAAGCGCTGCCGACACGCTGTTTGCGAATTGCTGCGCCTGACGTGCCTCGTCCTCGGAAATCCGGGCAAGCGATTCAGGCGCATGGTGCTCCTTGCGGTTGGCGGATCGCGCGGTCACCATGGCTTCGAGCTGATCGACATCCGCTTCGCCGCTGCCGCCCCTGAGCGCGATGCGTTCCACCACTCCGGCCATCCGGGTCGCGGATGACCTGTCAAATCCGAAACGGGCGAGGGGATGCTTGATCAAGCCCGCCAGCGCCACCGCATCACCGGGGGCAAACGCCACCTGCAGCGTGAGACGGGCAAGGCTGCCCTGCGGGCTCGATGTCAGGGGCGCACCACCCGAATCATCGGCCTCGATGCCGTAGCGGCGCAACTCGACGACCACGCGGCGGGCAAGATTGCGGTCCGGTGTCACCAGCGCGACCACCGGTTCGGGAGCGGCCTCGTCCGGCTCCAGAGCGCTCCGCATGGCCGCAGCCAGAGCCGCAGCTTCCTCGCGTTCATTGGCCGCCTCGATGAGCGAGACCTGTTCGAAAGCCGGTTGCAACTGGTCCGTATGCGGCAGGAAACCGGGCTGCCCCCAGGCCTCGGTGGCGCCGGCGGGCAGCAGAGCCGCCGAGACCGCAGCACGTCGCACTTTCATGGGCATGCCCAGATCGGCGATTTCGGGGATGTCACGGAGGCTCTGAACGTCCACTCCGCAACTCTCAACAAGACGCAGCAATCCATATTGCGGGTGGCTGCGCACGGTGGCGTCGAAAGCCACTGGTGACTGCGGCCTATCGGTTGCGGCCGCGGCGCGGGCAAGTTCGATCCAATGGGTCTCATGCATGGCGTGGTCGAGGCCCGGCAAAACGACCGCGCCCTTCGGCATATGCGCCACCCTAGCGATCAGCCGCGCAGTGGCGGGCCGCGTTCCCGTGGATCCTGCCACGATGACGGGGCGGTCCGCCTGCTTTTCGGCAAGCGCACGGGCGAACACGTCGAGCATTGCATTGTGATGGCGCGCCGGGCTGGACCGCGAGATCTCCCGGAGCAATGCCGGCCAGTAGCTCCGGGCAATGGCCAGAAACTCCCGGGTCAATTGCCACCATTGCTGCAGGTCCTCAGTCATGACGGTATCGAGAGCAGAGAAGTCGCATTCCTCCGTTTCGACCGCCTGAATGAGATCGAACAGGCTGCGCCCCAGCCAGATCGCATCGGCCGGATTTGCAGGAGCTACCAACGGCGCGCCGCCAAGATGATCGAGAACCGCACGCGGGAGCGCCTCTTTCCAGGCAAGCACCAGATCGGCGAGGCGCAACATGGCGGCGGTTTGCGGGATCGGCGGATCGAGCGCCAGCGTTTCGGGGTCGGCCGGGTCGAAGAAGCCGGTGTCGTCATCGGTTTCCCCGAGAGGCCTGATCACCGGCAGGATGGCCGAGCCGAGACCAATCCTGTCGGTGAGTTCCGAGCGGAGCACCCTTGCTGCACGCCGCGTGGGCACAAAGACCGTGGCGCGGGCGAGCGACAGCGGCTCGTCCTTACGAAAGCGGAGGCCGTCGACCAGCTCGCCGGAGCAGATCCGGTCGGCCAGAACACGCAGAAACGGCGCACCCGGCGGGATGCTGACCAGCCTTGGGGCCGCACGGGTCACGAAACGCGACCCTCGGCGTAATCCGCCATTGCCGCCTCGGCCTCGCCGATCGCTTCAGGCGTCCCCACGGTCAGCCAGTGCCCGGTCAGCGGCGTGGCAAAGAGCCGGCCTTCGGCAATGGCTGTATCAAAGCAGCGATTGAGCGAGAACCGGCGCTCTGTGCAGGATTCGAGAATGTGCGGGCTCAGGATCAGGGTACCGGCATAAATCACCGGTTCGCCGCTCCCGGTGAAGCGGGAAAGACGGCGATCCGCATCGACAGTAAAGTCGCCCCGGCCTGTATGTCCGGTAGCCTGGTCGAGTCGCGCTGTCAGCATCAGGATGTCCATGCGGGCGGGATCGAAGTCTTCGACCATCCGGGCAAGGTTGCTGCGCCCCGTTGCGGGGTCTTCGCACCAGAACGTATCGGCGTTCATGACCAGAAACGGATCACTGCCCAGAAGCGGCACGGCCCTTGCCACACCCCCGCCGGAATCCAGCAGCTCGTCGCTTTCATCGGAGATTGTGACATCGGCCAGCGGCCACCGGGAGAGCCAGTCGCGCAAGACCGGCGCGAGATAATGCACGTTGGCAACGATGTTGGTGATGCCGATGTCGTCGAGCGCCTCCAGGCTGTAGGCGATCAGCGGCTTGCCGGCCACTTCGACCAGAGGTTTCGGCACGGTCTCGGTGATGGGCCGCATGCGGGTCCCGAGGCCTGCGGCGAGGATCATGGCGGATTGGATGCGCATTGGCTGGCCCGGGTTATGATTCGGTGCTGACGATACCAACCCGTGTGAACCAACTGCGCAAGGGCTGAAGCGCAGGATGCTGCAGCGATCGGGCGACATAACCCTCTATCCGTGGCAGATGCCGCAAATATCCGGGCTTTCCGTCCCTTTGGTCGAGGCGGACGAAAATTCCGAGTATCTTCGATGCGCGCTGCAGGGCCATGATCGCGTAGGCCTCGCGGAAAGCGGCCTCATAGAAATCGGCATCAACAGTCCCGCGCTCTTCAACATAGCGAGCCAGAAGCTGCTCTTCGAGTTCAGGCTCGATCGTGACCCGCGCATCCTGACACAGCGATGCCACATCATAGGCCGAAGGGCCGATCATGGCATCCTGGAAATCGATCAGGCCGAGGCGGTCAAGTCCCGCCCGGTCCTCCCGCCATATCAGGTTGGGTGAATGATAATCCCTGAGAACCAGCGCCTTCTCGGCGGATTGTAGCTGTTCGAACAGCACGGCCCATAACTCGATGTACTCGGCACGATCGCAATCCGGCACAGGCCCACCGGTGCGCCAGGGCAGGTACCAGTCGGTCAGAAGCTCGATCTCGATCTGCATTGCGCGGGGATCGTAAGCCGGCACATGATGGTCGCGGTCCTCGACCTGCAGACTTTCGGGCGGTGGCTTCCGGTGCAACTCCGCGAGGCATTCGACTGCCAATTCGTAGCGTTCGGCGATCGGTGCGCCCTGGGCGTCAAGAAGGCCGTCAGAACCCAGATCCTCGATCAGCAAAATGCCATCATCGAGATCCTGAGCCGCAATGGCCGGGGCGGAAAAGCCATGCTTGCGGAGCCATTCGTCAATCGCGACGAAGGGAACCACATCCTCGGCAAGATGCGCGATTTGTGAATAGAGCAGGCCGTCGCGGATCGGCGGCCCGTCCGGGCGGCGCGGCGCATTCATCAGGATCAATGGGTCGCCGCCAACCGGACGAATTCTCTCATAGGTGCGCGATGACGCGTCACCCTGCAGGAACCGCCGTTCGGCTCTCCCCATTCCCGCCCCATCGAGAAAGGACCTTAGTGTGAGCGACCGTTTGAAACGCTCAAGAAACTCCGGACCTGCCGAGATTATTGCCGTCCTGTTCGTATCCTCGAGGCCTTCCAACGAGATCGAGATCACGTCGTTTCCGAACCGTTCGCGCGCACGCTCCGGCCATTCCACCAATGCGACCCCGTCTTCCAGCGCCTCATCAAGGCCCAGTTCGTCGAGTTCGTCCGAACCCGCAAGCCGGTACAGGTCGAAATGCGCCATCTGGAGGCGAAGGTCGTAATTCTGGACCAGGGTGAATGTGGGACTCGGGACCTCCAAATCCGGATCATCGGCGACCGCCCGGATGAGCGCGCGCGCGAGCGTTGATTTTCCCGCACCGAGATCGCCGGAGAGGCAAAGACAATCGCCGGGTTTTAGCGTCAGCGCCAGATCCTCGGCCAGGATCGTGGTGGCGCCGAGATCGGGCAGGGCGATGGAGAGGGGCGCGGTCTGCACCTTCGCCTACTCGGCCGCGTCGCGCGCCAGCGGCAGATCGACCGGAAAACGGCACAGGATGGTCGCACCGTCTCCCTCCGCGCCCTCGATGGAAACGGTGCCCTGATGGAGAGCGACGAAGCTCTGAACAATGGAAAGCCCGAGACCGGCGCCACGGCGGCGGCCGCCCGGACCGTGTGTCTCGAAGCGGGCAAAGACATCCTTGCGAGCGTTTTCCGGGATGCCGGGGCCCGAATCGGCGACCGAAAAGACGATGGAGTCACCGTCATGCACGCAGGCGAGCCGGACGACGGAGCCGTCCGGCGCAAAGTTGGCCGCATTCATCAAGAGCTTGAACAGGATTTGCTTGAGGCGCTTTCGATCGCCGACCATCTCGGCAGGCGCTGACGCAAGTTCGATCTCCAAGCGAAGGTTGTTCTCCCTGAAGCGGTCAGCAATCTGATCGGCAGCTTCGTCGAACAGGCTGGTGATGTCCACCACATCGGTTTCAAGCCGCATGATGCCGGCGTCGACCGTGGCGAGATCGAGGATGTCGTTGACGATGGTCAGCAGCACGGAGGACGAGGTGGAAATATGGTCGAGATATTCCGCCTGGCGCTCGTTCAGATCGCCGATGCCGGGTGTCTTGAGGAGGTCGGTAAAGCCGATGATGTTGGTCAGCGGTGAGCGAAGCTCATAGGAAACGTGCTTGACGAAATCGTTCTTCAGCGCATCCGCCTTGCGCAACGCCTCGTTCTTTTCCGTGAGCATGCGTTCGGCGCCGACGCTGTCGGTCACGTTGACGAAGGCCACCATGGTCTGCCCGTTCGGCAATGGCACGACGGCATAGTCGAGGATCAGGCCGGTCGCGAGTTCGATGCGGCCTTCGCGCGAACGGCGTTCCTCGTTGAACGAGGTTATTTCACGGGCGAAGAGTTTCCATCCGTCCGCTTCGTGATGGGACGGTTCGCAGGCGTTGGCGATATCCCTGATGTGCGTGCCCGGCTCAACCTGGTCTTCGTTCAAGCCCCAAAGCGCCCGGAAAGACGGATTGGACAACCGGATTCGCCCATCGGGACCAAAAACGCCGACACCTTCGGCCAGATGATCGATGGTCTCGCCCTGCACGTGCAGCAATGTGTTGTACTTGGCCTCGAGATCCACCTTTTCCGTGAGGTTCTCGAACACCCAGGTCACGCCACCTTGCGGATGCGCGTTGGCGAAGACCTTGAGGGTCTGGCCGTCCGGCAAGTGCCACAGATGCGGGGTCGTCTCCACCGAGCGGTAGACCGAGAGCATCTTTTCCTTCCAGTCGCGCCAGGCATGGGGTTCTTCGGGCAGCTTCCCGTCGGCGCGAAGGCGCTCGAGAAACTCGCCATTGTCGGGGCGGCGGGAGAGAAACGGAGCATCGAGCTCCCAAAGCTGCTGGAAAGCCTGATTGTGAAACTGGAGCCGCTGATCGTGATCGAAAATGGCCACCGGTGTGGCCAGATGATCCAGCGTCTCCGCGTGGCTTTGAATGGTGCGGCGCAGCTCCTCGCGCAGATCTTCCTCGACGGAAACGTCGAGGGCCAGACCTGCATTGCCTGCTTGCGTCTTGACGTCAGCCACCTCCAGAAAGCGGCGATGACCCTTGATCACCGTTGAAACCCGATCAAGAAACGGCCGCTCCGGCGTGACGGTGGCGCGGATCTTCTCCCGCGCAGCTGTGCCAAGTAATTCCATCCGCCGGTCAAGCGCATCGTTTCTGTCCTCGCCCTCGACGGCACGGACATAGGCATTGTTGACCCAGAGTAGGCGGTTGTCAGGCCCCCGGAGCCAGGCCGGCATCTCGATCACGTCGAGCAGGGTCTGGAAGGTATCCACAGAAGCGGCCAACCGGTCGCGCTCTGTCTTGAGTTCGGCAAGTTCGGCGCGGACATTGGAAAGGGCCACGAAACGGACGAAGGCCCGGCCACCCGACACCCGGCCTTGGGCTTCAAGGACGTGTCCGCGAACGGTTTCAACGATCAGGTCGAACCGTTCGGCCTGGGCCCGCAGGCAATCGATTGCCTTGTCGAGGCTTGCTGCCGACCGCGGATCCAGCCAGCGCCCGAATGCCAGAAAATCCTTTGGATCCTGAGGCGCACCGGTTTCCGGCGAGAGATTGCCGAGGATTTCGGCGGGAACGCCGACACCGTCCCAGACCACGATCTGCCGGTCGCGGTCGACAATCAGGGACTGATAGCGGGAAAGCCGGGCATGCGAATCGGCGAGCGCGCCGCGCAGCGAGGTGTTTTCGGCATCGATCTTGGCGCGTTCGCGGATGAGCCAGATGGCCGATATCATGGCAGCCGAAATGGCGCCGATCACCATCGCGAAATTGACCACTTCAAGCGAGGAGATCTCGAACCCGCCGGCACTCTGCGCAAGAGCTGCGGAAACCGGAAGACTGGTTGCGCCTGCAAAAAGCGCAGTGCCCGCGAGAAGCCGTGCGCCAATGCGCCCGAAGCAGCCCTTCAGCCCGCGCCCGGAACTGCTGTCCCGATCCTCTGATCCGTCTTTTGAATCCGCCATTTCCGGCATGTCTCAGTCCCCTCGCCGCCTGTTTGACAAGACATCGCCGATCCGTTTCCGCGCCGCCGAACGCTGAAATCGAATCATCGTCTCAAAACATACAGGCTTCGCGAATCACGGTGAAGAGGACGGAGCGCAAAAAGAAGCCGCGCCATTTTTGTCAAGGGCGCGGCATCAATATCTTGTGGGTACAGAGGAGAAAATCAGTACCTGTAGTGTTCCGGCTTGAACGGACCTTCGACGGTCACACCGATGTAATCGGCCTGCTCAGGCTGCAAGTCGGTCAGTTTCGCACCGATCTTGTCGAGATGAAGCCGTGCGACCTTCTCATCAAGATGCTTGGGCAGGACATAGACCTTGTTTTCGTACTGTTCGCCCCTGGTCCAGAGTTCGATCTGCGCCAAGACCTGGTTGGTGAAGGACGCCGACATGACGAAGCTCGGATGACCGGTGGCATTGCCGAGGTTGAGAAGCCGGCCCTGGCTCAACAGGATCATCCGGCTGCCCGAAGGCATCTCGATCATGTCGACCTGATCCTTGATGTTGGTCCATTTGTGGTTCTTCAGCGCCGCAACCTGGATCTCGTTGTCGAAATGGCCGATGTTGCCGACGATCGCCATGTCCTTCATCTCGCGCATGTGCTCGATGCGGATGACGTCCTTGTTGCCGGTGGTGGTGATGAAGATGTCGGCGGTCGGGGCGACATCCTCGAGGGTTACGACCTCGAAACCATCCATCGCCGCCTGCAATGCGCAGATCGGGTCGATTTCGGTGACCTTCACGCGAGCGCCGGCGCCACGCAACGAGGCTGCCGAGCCCTTGCCCACATCGCCGTAGCCGCAGACCACGGCGACCTTGCCGGCCATCATGGTGTCGGTGGCGCGGCGGATGCCGTCCACAAGACTTTCCTTGCAGCCATACTTGTTGTCGAATTTCGACTTGGTGACGGAATCGTTGACGTTGATCGCCGGGAAGGGAAGCTGGCCCTTCTTGTGAAGTTCGTAGAGACGGTGAACGCCGGTGGTGGTCTCCTCGGAGACACCCTTGATCTGGTCACGGATCTTGGTGAACCAGCCGGGGGAGGCCTGCATGCGCTTCTTGATCTGCGCCTTGATCACTTCTTCCTCTTCCGAAGCAGGAACCGGGATGATGTCCTCGCCGGCCTCGGCGCGCGCGCCCAAAAGCACATAGAGCGTTGCATCGCCGCCATCATCGAGGATCAGGTTCGGCCCGTCGGCAAACTGGAAGGACTTGTCGAGATAGTCCCAGTGCTCTTCGAGGCTCTGTCCCTTGACAGCGAAAACCGGCACGCCGCTCTTTGCGATGGCGGCAGCGGCATGGTCCTGGGTCGAAAAGATGTTGCAGGACGCCCAGCGCACTTCAGCACCGAGCGCAGTCAGCGTCTCAATCAGAACCGCCGTCTGGATGGTCATGTGCAGCGAGCCGACAATGCGCGAGCCCTTGAGTGGCTTGCTGGCGCCGTATTCCTCGCGCAGCGACATCAGGCCGGGCATTTCTGTTTCAGCGATGTCGAGCTCCTTGCGGCCGTAGTCGGCCAGCGCGATATCGGCGACGACATAGTCATTCGTAGCGGTCATGTTCATTATCCCACGGGTTTACCGGCCCGTCGGGCGCGGTGTGATTGCGTGGGCGCTGCCATAGCAGGAAACAACCAAGGTGGCAATACGATATAAAGATGTCTTTATGTGAGTTCTGTCAGCATTCTTCGCCGAACCGTTCGGCAACAAGCGTCTCCAGCGCATCAAGCACTTGCGACGCCTCTTCGCCCTCGGCCGCGACCACGATCGAGCACCCCGGACTGGCCGCAAGCATCATCAGCCCCATGATCGAGGTTCCACCGACGGTCCAACCTTCGCGGGTTACCGAGACGGTTGCATCGAAGCTCTCCACTGTCTGGACGAACCGTGCGGATGCCCGCGCATGCAAACCCCGTTTGTTGACGATCTTGAAAGTTCGGGAGTTCACGGGATTGCCGGTATTCATTTTCCGGCGAGCAGGCGGCTGGCGACATTGATGTATTTTCGGCCGGCATCCTGCGCTTGAGCCAGGGCGCTCTCGATGTCGCTCGATCCGCGCACGCCGGCAAGCTTGATAAGCATCGGCAGATTGACTCCGGCAATGACCTCGATGTGACCCGAATCCATGACAGAAATCGACAGGTTCGACGGCGTGCCGCCAAACATGTCAGTCAAAATGATCACACCTTGGCCGCTTTCCACCCGCGATACCGCGCCGACGATGTCCATGCGGCGCTGGTCCATATCGTCTTCCGGTCCGATACACACCGTCTCAAGTGCTGTTTGCGGCCCAACCACATGCTCAAGGGCATGCCGGAACTCTTCAGCGAGCTTGCCGTGAGTGACAAGCACCAATCCGATCATATTGCCTCCAACAGCATGTGTTGCGCCCACCCCTGAGCCAACCCATGCGGATCTCTTCGCACCTGCGAATAACACGAAATTTCATCTTGGACAGAAGAGATGGAAGTTCAAGCCAAAAAACACCCGCGTGCCTGCAATTGCATCACACCGAAGCGTCACATGACGGAAAAACAGTCAGGTCGAAGGGCGCGGAGGGCCGACAAGGGGTCAACTGCGCCATCGTGCCACATTCGTTGAAGTGGCAATACTACGCCCCTGCACGGGAAGGTTTCACCGCTTTCGGGCAGGCGACTGTCCGCTGAAGCCGCTGCCGGAGCAACCACAAGATGGACGACACCGCGCCGAACACGGCGATAAGTTGCAATGCCTGAGCCGCGAAGTTCGATCATGCCTCGGATCGGTTCCGGGCAGGACGCGATGCAACGGCCTGCCCGGACCTCAAGGCACGTTCGGTCATCGGCGATCAGCGCAGCATTCCACCCGAGCGATCGAGCGCTTGACAGACAGGCGAAAGCCATGGCGCTCTTGCCTGCGCCCGAAGATCCGACAAACAGGATGCCGGTCTCGCCAACAATGATTGCGGTGGCGTGTTCGGTCGCACCCCGGGCGCCCTGCAGACCGGTCACGAGCGTTCCGCCGGAAGTTCGATGATGAACCTGGCGCCGGCCCATTTGCCGTCTTCCTTTGTTTCGATGTTCTGCGCCGTCAGCTTTCCTCCGTGCGCCTCGATAATCTGACGGCTGATGGAGAGGCCCAGGCCGGAATTCTGTCCGAAGTCCTCGCCATCCGGACGGTCGGTATAGAACCGCTCGAACACCCGCTCTATGACCTCGGCGCGGATCCCGGGTCCGTTGTCCTCGACGAGAACCCGGACGGAACCACGGACGCGCGACAGCCGCACGGTTATGCGACCGCCCTTTTCGGGAACGAAGGAGCGTGCGTTCTCGATCAGGTTGGTGAGCACCTGCCCCAGTCTCAGATCGTGGCCCACCACAATGAAACTCGATTTGGCGGATCCGCGATCATCGACATGCAGGTCGATGGCGACCTCCTTGCCACCCGCCCGGACCTGACGGGCAATGTCGACGAGTTCGCTTAGAAGTTTGCGCATGTCGACAGTGGACCCATCCTGCCGCGCCAGTTCGGCGTCGAGACGGGAGGCGTCGGAAATGTCGCTGATCAGCCGGTCCATGCGCCGTACGTCGTGTTGGATCACCTCAAGAAGCCGCTTGCGGGACGCCTCGTTGCGGGCGAGCGGCAGCGTTTCCACCGCGCTGCGCAGCGATGTCAGCGGGTTCTTGAGTTCATGGCTGACATCGGCGGCAAAGCTCTCGATCGCGGCAATCCGGTCATAAAGCGCGTTGGTCATGTCGCGCAGCGCCACCGAAAGATTGCCGATTTCATCCTGCCGGTCGGAGAAATCCGGGATCTCCTCACGCGCCTTGACGCCCCGGCGGACCCGAACGGCCGCCGCCGAAAGCCGCCTGAGCGGCGTCGCAATGGTGCTGGCCAGCAGCAGCGACAGCACGATCGTCACCATGGCCGCCACGCCGAAGACCCGAAAGATCGCGAGCCTCTCTGCATGAACGATCTTGTCGATATCGCCCGCTTGGGTCGACAACAGCAATACGCCCAGAACGGCCCTGAAACGCTGGACCGGAACAGCAACCGAAACAATCAGCTCGCCCGCGGTCGTAACGCGAACGACGGCCCCCCGGCCTCCGGCCAGCGCGTTCATGACTTCGGGATAGATAGATCCGTCAGCGCCCGGTGGCTCCCGGTACAATGGCAGGTCCGAGCGCTGGAACATGCGGTTGAACCAGCCTCCAACAATCTCCCTGATGCCGCGATCGGAGGCGTCGTTGGAGGGGAGATCGTAGCGCAGCACCTGGCCGCTCGAATAGAGATAGCGCGAATCCAGGATCAGGCTGGCGTCGTCATCATAGATCCGGGCCCGCGTCCGGGTCGGCGAAATCAGGCGTCTCAAAACGGGAGCCACCCGCTCGGGATTGATCGGAAACTCCAGGTTCTCATTCGAATTGGTCGGGGAGATGGTTTGCCCGGCCTGAAGCTCCAGCAGCTTTTCCGGATCAATGGTGATCGAATTTGTTTCCACCGTTGCCGATGCGGCAACTGCGCCTGCGATAATCTCACCCTGGGTGAGAAGGCTTTCAACCCGTGCGTCGATCAATCCCTCGCGGAATTGATTGAGATAAAGAATGCCGGAAACCAGAACGATGAGGGCGGCGAGATTGAGAAACAGGATCCGCCGGGTCAGGCTGGAGAAGATCAGGTGGCCGAACAGCCGGCGCACGAGCGTGACCGGATGTATCCAGTTCTTCTCCCGACCGCGTGCGGCTGAAACATCCGCCTCGCCGCGCTCCTTTTTGTCCGTTTCAATTGCCATGTCACTCTTGCCGCATGCGGCGGGATGTCAGCGTACTGGCCGGATCACGCAGCTTCGCGAAAACGGTAGCCGACGCCATAGAGCGTTTCGATCATATCGAAGTCGTCGTCGACCATCTTGAATTTCTTGCGCAGCCTTTTGATGTGGCTGTCGATCGTGCGGTCGTCCACATAGACCTGTTCGTCGTAGGCTGCGTCCATCAGCGCATCGCGGCTCTTGACCACGCCGGGGCGCTGGGCGAGCGATTGCAGGATCAGGAACTCGGTCACAGTAAGGGTCACCGGCTCGTTTTTCCAGGTGCAGGTGTGGCGCTCCTGATCCATGACTAGGTTGCCCCGCTCCAAGGATTTGGTCGGCGCTGCGGCGGCGCGGCCAGGGTTCGCGGCCGCCGCCTCCCTGCTTGCCGCACGGCGCATCACAGCCTTGACGCGCTCCACCAGAAGCCGCTGCGAAAACGGTTTGGTGATGAAATCGTCGGCGCCCATCTTCAGGCCGAAAAGCTCGTCGATTTCCTCATCCTTTGATGTCAGGAAGATCACCGGTACGTCGGATTTCTGACGCAGTCGGCGCAACAGCTCCATGCCGTCCATGCGCGGCATCTTGATATCGAAGACGGCGAGTTGTGGCGGCCGGGCCAGCAGCCCATCCAGCGCCGAGGCGCCGTCGGTGTAGGTTTCAACACGATACCCTTCGGCTTCGAGCGCGATCGAAACAGAGGTAAGGATGTTGCGGTCGTCGTCGACGAGCGCGATTGTCTGCATGGTGGTCGTCTCCGTCATGGTCTAGCAACCTCTGGGAAGTGCCCCGCTTCGAGCCGGGCAAGGACCACCTGTCTGATCCCGCCGACTCCCGTGCCCACGTCCATGAGGATAAAGTGAGAACAAAATGTGGCACAGATCGAGATCCATGTCATGGCATGATTGGATGCCGCATCGTCGTTCGACAGCAATTGAAACGATTAAACCGCTGGCGATTTTTTTTAAATCGATTAATTCTTTGTTTTCATTAAGTATTCTGTGATTCGATTGTTGTTTTTTAAAAACAGCCTCTCTATGTTCCGCTGAGTTTGAAGATCCCCCGCGCCCGAAAGGAAAAGGAATCCGACATGAGTAAGGATTTGGGAATGCGTAATTCATCCGCCGATCTCGGCCCTGGCGGCATCGAGACGAGCGGCGTGGTGCGCTACAATCTCGGTGAGGCGGAGCTCATCGAGCTGGCTGTCGCGCGGGGCGAGGCGAGCCTTACGGCCCATGGCGCACTCCGGGCGCTTACGGGACAACACACCGGGCGTTCGGCCAAGGACAAGTTCGTTGTCCGTGACGCCACCACCGACGACAAGATCTGGTGGGACAACAACAAGTCCATCGAGCCGGAAGCCTTTGACAGGCTTTATGCCGACATGGTTGCGCATCTCGGCGACCGGGATCTGTTCGTGCAGGATCTGGTCGGCGGCGCAGACGAGACGCATGCGCTGAACTCGCGCATTGTAACCGAGTATGCGTGGCACGCACTGTTCATCCGCAATCTTCTCATCCGCCCGGAGAGAGCGGATCTGGAGAGCTTTCTGCCTGAGCTGACCATCATCAACCTTCCCTCGTTCCGGGCCGATCCGGAACGTCACGGATGCCGAAGCGAGACCGTGATTGCGGTCAACCTGACAAAGGGGCTCGTGCTGATCGGCGGAACCTCCTACGCCGGCGAAATGAAAAAATCGGTGTTCACCGCGCTCAACTACCTGCTGCCGGCCAAGAATGTCATGCCCATGCACTGCTCGGCCAATCTCGGTCCGAAAGGCGACACGGCGGTTTTCTTTGGTCTTTCAGGCACCGGAAAGACCACGTTGTCGGCCGATCCGGCCCGGACGCTGATCGGTGACGACGAACATGGCTGGGGCGAGGACGGCGTGTTCAATTTCGAGGGCGGCTGCTACGCCAAGACAATCCGCCTCTCGCGTGAAGCGGAGCCGGAGATTTTCGGAACAACGGAACGTTTCGGAACCGTTTTGGAAAATGTGGTGCTGGACGAGAACCGGATCCCGGATTTCGACGACGCATCCCTGACAGAGAACACGCGCTGCGCCTATCCGCTGCATTTCATACCGAACGCCAGCAGCACCGGCCGGGGCGGCCACCCGCACAACATCATCATGCTGACCGCCGATGCCTTCGGTGTGATGCCGCCGATCGCCAAGCTCAGCCCGGAACAGGCCATGTATCACTTCCTTTCGGGCTATACGGCCAAAGTCGCGGGCACCGAGAAGGGCGTGACCGAGCCGGAGGCGACGTTCTCGACCTGCTTCGGTGCGCCGTTCATGCCGCGCCATCCATCCGAATACGGCGCGCTTTTGCGCCGGCTCATCAATGATCACAACGTCAATTGCTGGCTGGTCAACACCGGTTGGACAGGCGGCGCCTATGGCGAAGGCCGGCGCATGCCGATCAAGGCCACGCGCACGCTGCTGACCGCTGCGCTCGACGGATCGCTGGAAAGCGCCGAGTATCGCACCGACCCCAATTTCGGGTTCGCGGTGCCGACGGCCGTTACCGATGTCGAAACGAGCATTCTCGATCCACGATCGACCTGGGCCGACAAGGCGGCCTATGACGAAGCAGCCAGCCGGCTGGTGGGCATGTTCATCGACAATTTCGAGAAGTTCGAAGAACATGTCGACGGATCCGTGCTCAGCGCAGCACCGGCCATAAGGGCCGCGGCCGAATAACAGACGGCGGGGGCGTCAACGCTTCCCTTGCCGTCCAGCGGCGACGCGCGCCGCCGGGAGATTTTGCCCGGTGTCATTGACCCGGCGGTTCTGCTCGCGCATTTTCTGCCGGAGCGTATCCGCTGCAGGGACTTCGTTTCATGGCAACAGCCCAGAGCATTGCATTTTCGCCGCCGCGCCGAAGCGACGCAGAGATGCTGGACGCGGCGCAAGCCTTTTACGACCGGATGCGGACGCGCCGGACCGTGCGCGACTTTTCATCCGATCCGGTCGATCCGGAACTGATTCGACTGGCCGTCCGTACCGCGGGTACGGCGCCTTCGGGCGCCAACCAGCAGCCCTGGAGCTTCGTCGCCATCGGCGACCCGGAGACGAAACGTGCAATCAGGATCGCCGCGGAGGAAGAGGAACGCCGCTTTTATGACGAGCGGGCCGGCGAAGAATGGCTCGACGCGCTGGCTCCGCTCGGTACCGACGCCGAGAAGCCGTTTCTCGAGACAGCGCCATGGCTGATCGCCGTTTTCGCGCAACGCTGGAGCCTGAACGGCGAGGGCGACCGGATAAAGCACTATTACGTCCCAGAATCGGTCTCCATCGCCACCGGACTGCTGATCGCGAGCCTTCATTCGGCTGGTCTGGCGACGCTGACCCACACCCCTTCGCCGATGGGATTTCTCAACCGGATCTGCGGACGGCCGGACAATGAAAAGCCGCTTGTCCTGCTGGTTGTCGGGCATCCGGCCGAGGGATCACGGGTCCCCGCAATCAACCGAAAGAACGAAGACGAGATTCTGTTCTGGAAGATCGCAGAATGAGCAGTGACCCCCTCTACGCCGCGCGCGGCATCGTGATTGCCGGGTGGGAGCTGACTGAGAGCTTCATCCGTGCGTCGGGACCCGGCGGCCAGAACGTCAACAAGGTTGCGACCGCGGTGCAACTGAGTTTCGACATCGCAAACTCGCCATCGCTGACGGACCGGGTGAAGGCCAACGCCATCCGGCTTGGCGGCAGCCGGGTGTCGAAGGAGGGCGTCTTGATCCTTGAGGCCAACCGGTTCCGGACCCAGGAACGCAATCGCGCGGATGCGCGGGCGCGGCTGACCGAGCTCATAGACAAGGCTTCCGCGCCGCCGCCGCCGCCGCGCCGCAAGACCAGGCCGACGCGAGGATCGGTGGAGCGCCGGCTGGCGGCCAAGACCGGGCGCGGCCAGATCAAGAAGACCCGAGGCAAGGTTCGCGACGAGTAGAACGGGCCGCTGACGGTCACGGAAAATCAGAACCGGAGAACCGCATGACAGACAGGGCGACAATGCGCGGCATGGTCCTCACCGGACATGGCGGGCTTGAGAAGCTGGAATGGCGGGAGGATCTTGCGGTCCCGGAGCCCGGCGCCGGAGAGGTGCTGATCAAGGTCGGGGCGGCGGCAGTCAACAACACCGATATCAACACCCGGACGGGGTGGTATTCGAAAGCCGTTCGCGGCGATACCGCCTCAGCGGCAACGCAGGGCGATCACGGGTTGCAAACCGGAGCCGAAGGGAGCTGGTCAGGCGAAGCATTGGCGTTTCCACTGATCCAGGGCGCGGATTGCTGCGGGCGGATCGTGACCGTCGGAGCCGGCGTCGACGCTGCGCGAATTGGCGAACGGGTGCTGGTGCGAACCATGCAATCGCGCGCGAAGCCGGATGGCAGTGTCGTGACATTCACATTCGGCTCCGAATGCAACGGAGGCTTTGCGGAATACGCGGTGGCGGCCTCCGGCGATGCGCTCAAGGTGTCTTCCGACCTTGCCGACATCGAGCTGGCGGGATTTCCCTGCGCCTTCTCGACCGCCGAAGCGATGATCCAGCGATGCGGTCTCGGTTCGGAAAACGTGCTGATCACCGGTGCCTCGGGCGGTGTCGGATCGGCCGCGATCCAGCTTGCCAAACGTCGCGGCGCGCATGTCACCGCCGTAACCACGGCCGCAAAGGCCGAAGCGTTGCGGGAGCTTGGCGCCGACGAAACAATTGATCGCGACGCCGTCATTCCGACAACAGCGTTCGACGTGATTCTTGATCTTGTCGGCGGCCCGCAGTTTCCGGGTTTGATCGAAGGGCTGCGCGACCGCGGCCGCTATGTCACGTCCGGGGCAATCGCGGGCCCCATCGTCGAACTCGACCTGCGTACGCTTTACCTGCGAGACCTGACATTGCTCGGCAGTACCTATCAGCCGGCTTCCGTCTTTGAGGACCTCATCGGCTACATTGAAGCGGACGAGCTGCGACCGGTCATGGCAGCCGTCTACCCGCTCTCGGAGCTGCGAAGCGCGCAGGACGCCTTTTTGCGCAAATCGCACATCGGCAAGATCGGAATCCGTGTTTCGGAATGATCCCGCGCCGCGCCGCCCGAGCAAAATGCAAGTCTGCCCAAGAGCACTTCAGCGAAAGCTATGTCTTGGCACGGCGAAACCGGCGTGCTTATGTTCATCTCCATTCACTCAGGGAGACGAAGACCTATGGGCATTTTCGATTTTATCAAATCGGCGGGCAAGAAACTCGGAATTGGCGGCGACGATGACGCGCCCGAAGCCGATGCGGTCAAAAAGGAACTCGATTCGCACGGTCTCGGCACCGAAAAGGTCGATGTGAAAGTGGAGGGCGACAAAGTCGTTCTCAAGGGCGTGGTCGAGGATCAATCGATATTCGAGAAGGCGATTGTCGCGGTCGGCAACACGCTCGGGATTTCGAAGGTGGAAGCCTCGGAGCTCAAGGTGGTTGTGCCCGATTCCGGGCTCAAGCTCGGAGATGCCGACATGACCGCGCTGGTGGCGGCATCGACCCCCGCCAAGGAGCCAAAATTCCATACCGTGGAGAAGGGCGACAACCTCTGGAAGATCGCCGAGGCCGCATACGGCAAGGGCAAGGGCCCCAAATATACGGTGATCTTCGAAGCCAATACGCCGATGCTGTCGCATCCCGACAAGATCTATCCCGGGCAGGTGCTGCGCATCCCCGATCTCGAAACCGCCTGATCGCCCGGGCCTGCACCAGAAGGAGCCCTGATGCTGGTCCTGCCGAAGGGATTGCGCCACATTCCCGGTTACCTCGACCGGGAGCAGCAGGCCTCACTGCTTGACGACATCAGGGCGGTGGTGCGGCAGGCGCCGCTCTACCGCCCGGAAATGCCCAGGAGCGGAAAGCCGCTCAGCGTCCGGATGACAAACTGCGGCGAGCTGGGCTGGGTCGCCGACAAGGCCGGGTACCGCTACCAGGAAAAACATCCGGTCACGGATACGCAGTGGCCGGCCATCCCTCAGAAACTGATCGACCTGTGGACGGACCTGACCGGGGAAAACCGTCCGCCCCAGGCCTGTCTGGTAAATTTCTATGATGAGACAGCACGGATGGGCCTGCATCAGGATCGCGACGAACGCGATTTCTCCTCACCCGTTCTCTCTGTTTCCCTCGGTGACGCCTGCCTGTTTCGCTTTGGCGGCACCGAGAGGCGACAGCCCACACGGTCGTTCCGGCTTGAGAGTGGAGACATCGTCATACTTGGCGGAGAAAGCCGACTGGCATTTCACGGGGTCGACAGGATCTATCCGGCCACCTCGACGCTTCTCAAGGATGGCGGCCGGATCAACCTGACATTGCGCCGCGTCGATCCGTAAATCGAACGATCACTGTTTCATGTGTTTGGCGCCTGGGCCGACGCAGGCAAAGACGCAGCGTTCGGTTCGAGCGATTTCTGACTGCCCAAGCCGAAGACCGGCCTCACCAACACAATGCACAGAAACGCGAGCGGAATACCGGTGATGATGTCGACAAAATCGTGGTTGGCATTGACCACGGCGACCTGCGTCCAAATCGAGGCCTCAGAGTTTTCTGAGCGCCACCTGCTCGATAAGATGGTTGGGCGACTTGCGCAGGATCAGGTCCGCACGCGGGCGGGTCGGCAGGATGTTCTGCCTCAGATTCTTCAGGTTGATGTTTTCCCAAAGGCTTTCGGCGATGGCCAGCGCCGCGTCCTCGTTGATCGTCGCGTAGCGATGGAAAAAGGACTCTGGGTTGCGGAAGGCCGTCAGCCGCAGATTCATGAAGCGGTCGACATACCATTTGTGGATGTCGGCTTCCTCGGCGTCGATATAGATCGAGAAATCGAAGAAATCCGACACGAAGGGAACGATTTTGCCATCTTCGGGCAGATCCCGTACCTGGAGTACGTTGATCCCCTCGAAAATCAGGATATCAGGCCGGTCGATCACCGTGTACTCGCCGGGCAGCACGTCATAGGTCAGGTGGGAATAGGCGGGCGCATGCACATTGTGCTGCCCTGCCTTGATGTCCGAGAGGAACCGCAGCACCGCCGCCACGTCGTAGCTTTCCGGAAAACCCTTGCGGTCCATCAGGTTTTCGCGTCTCAACACCTCGTTGGGGTAGAGAAATCCGTCGGTTGTGACCAGATCGACCTTCGGGCTCGACGGCCAGCGCGCCAGAAGATGCGCCAGCACGCGCGCGGTGGTGGACTTGCCCACAGCGACCGATCCGGCAATGCCGATGATGAACGGTGTCTTGACCACATCCGAGAGATTGAGAAAGCGCTTGCGCTGCTCGAAGAGCAGCTGCGACGATTCCACGTGTGCGGACAACAGCCGCGACAGGGACAGGTAGATCCGCCGGACCTCCTCAAGGTCGACCGGGTCGTTGAGCGAGCGCAGCGTGCGGACCTCGTCGGCGGTCAGCGTCAGCGGCGTATCGGCCCGGAACTCGGCCCATTTCTCGGCCGAGAAGAAGCGGTAGGGCGAAAAGTCGTCACCCGAAAAATGATCAAGGGCACGAGGCTGAATATCGGTCTGATCCATGTCTACTCCGCCGAACGCCCGGCTTTCTCGGCCAGACCCGATTGCGCTGTCCGGCGTTCAAGTTCTGCCATGACCTGATCGAGCGGGATATCCGCGATTTTTAGCACTACAAGCAAATGGTACAGCAAATCCGCGGTTTCATTCACCAGTTCGGCGCGGCCCTGCGAGGTGGCGGCGATCACGGTCTCCACGGCTTCCTCGCCCAGTTTCTTGGCGGCCTTGGGCATGCCGGCGGCAGCAAGCTTTGCCGTCCAGGACTGGTCCGGGTCTGCGGCTGCGCGGGCGGCGACGATGGTCTCGAGATCGACGAGGGTGAACGTTGTCATCGCGGTGTCTTTTCCTCAATTGAGGCGGTTGCGTCCGGTCAATCCAGCCGCATGTCCAGCCCGGCAGCAGCCATGTGCCGCTTCGCCTCGCCAATCGTATAGGTTCCGAAATGGAAAATCGAGGCGGCGAGAACCGCGGTGGCATGACCGTCGCGTATGCCTTCGACCAAGTGATCAAGCGTGCCCACACCGCCCGAGGCAATGACCGGCACCCGTACGGCATCGGCGATGGTGCGGGTCAGGCCGATGTCGAAACCGGATTTGGTGCCGTCGCGGTCCATCGAGGTCAGGAGCAACTCGCCCGCGCCAAGGTCCACCATTCTTTGAGCAAACTCGACCGCATCGATGCCAGTCGGCGTGCGCCCGCCATGGGTGAAGATTTCCCAGCGGTCGGCTTCTGCCGGCCCGGAGACCTTCTTTGCGTCCACGGAGACAACGATGCACTGGTTGCCGAACTTGTCAGCCGCTTCCGCGACGAACTCGGGATTCTTCACTGCCGCGGTGTTGATCGAGACCTTGTCGGCGCCGGCCAGCAAAAGCTTCCGGATGTCGGCGACCGTGCGCACGCCTCCACCCACCGTCAGGGGCATGAAACAATGTTCGGCGGTCTGCGCCACGACATCGAAGATCGTGTCGCGATTGTCGGATGACGCGGTGATGTCGAGGAAGCAAAGCTCGTCGGCGCCGGCAGCATCATAGGCCTGTGCAGCCTCGACCGGATCGCCGGCATCGATCAGATCGACGAAATTGACACCCTTGACGACGCGGCCGTCCTTGACGTCGAGACAAGGGATGACACGGGATTTCAGGCTCATGACCGGTCCTGTTCCTCAAATACCGACGGATCGATGGGCAGCGTGCCGTTGAGCACCGCCAACGCTTCGGCCGGATCGATGCGACCGTCATAAAGCGCACGGCCGGAGATGGCGCCTTCCAGTCGGGCCGCATCGGGCATCTTCATGCGCACGATATCCGCAATGGACGCGAGCCCGCCCGACGCGATCACCGGGATCGACACGGCTTCGGCGAGTTCGATGGTCGAGTCCCAGTTGATGCCGGTCAGCACGCCGTCGCGGTCGATGTCGGTGTAGATAATGGCGGCGACGCCGGCGCCCTCGAACCGCTTTGCCAGCTCGACCACACCGAGCTCGGAGGCCTCGGCCCAGCCCTCGACCGCAACCTTGCCGCCCTTCGCGTCAATGCCCACGGCAATGCGTCCGGGGAATTTTTCGCAAGCCTCGCGGACCAGATCGGGATCGCGAACGGCGACGGTGCCGAGAATGACGCGCGCCAGACCCTTGTCAAGCCAGTTTTCGATGTGCTGCAGACTGCGGATGCCGCCGCCGAGCTGAACCGGGTTTTTCGTGGCCTCGAGAATGGCTTCCACCGCCGCGCCATTGACCGACTGGCCCTCGAATGCCCCGTTGAGATCGACGACATGCAGCCACTCAAAGCCCTGCTCCTCGAAGGCGCGGGCCTGGGCAGCAGGATCCTCGTTGTACACGGTGGCGCTGTCCATCTCGCCAAGCTTGAGACGGACGCACTGACCATCCTTGAGGTCGATTGCGGGAAACAGGATCATGTCATGGCTTCCATTTGAGGAAATTCGCGATCAGGGCCAGGCCGAGCGTCTGGCTCTTTTCCGGGTGAAACTGGGTTCCGGCCTTGTTTTCATGGGCCACAGCGGCGGTGACCGGCCCGCCGTAATCGCAGGTGGCAACGACATCACCGGGTTCGTTAGCCGCCAAATGATAGGAGTGCACGAAGTAGGCATGCAATCCGTCCGGGCCGGTTTCGATGCCGTCGAAGAGCGGATGATCCTGCTTCACATCCAGCGTGTTCCAGCCGATCTGCGGGATTTTCAAAGCCGGATTCGACGGTGTGATTTCAACGACGTCGCCCTTGATCCAGCCGAATCCTTTAGTGGCGGTCTTTTCCAGACCCCGGCTCGACATCAACTGCATGCCGACGCAGATTCCCAGAAAAGGCCGCGCCTTGTCCTCGACCACATGGCGGAGCGCATCGGTCATGCCGTCGAGCGCATCGAGGCCCGCCCGGCAATCGGCATAGGCGCCAACGCCCGGCAGAACGATGCGGTCGGCAACAGCGACATGGTCGGCCTGTGCACTCAGAATGATCTCGGCCGAAACCTCCGCCTCGCGCGCCGCCCGCTCGAACGCCTTAACCGCCGAGCGCAGATTGCCCGAGCCATAGTCAACCACCACCACACGCATCGACGTCAGCTCCTTTCAACCGGCACCAGGCCGATTGCATCCGTATCATTTCTGACGACACCGGTTCGCATCGCAGCCTGACGCGCCGCCGGGCCGGGTTTCGATGCAGCCGTCGGACCATCGGCACCAACCCTGCGGGCATGGATCTCGAAGGCCGTATCGGCATCATCGGCCTCGACGAGATCGACCAGTCTCCATCCGCGGCGGGTCAAAGCCGCACCGCGCCAGTTGCGCCCCTCGAGCGCTGTCACCAGCGAAATTGCAAATCCCAGCGCCAGCCCGGGCCAGAACCATGCCGCATCCGACATCATAATCGTCGAGGCGACATAGAGCACAAAGGCGATCACGGCTTCGAACCAAAGCCGGTTGAACAAGAGCCAGATTACCGGAAATGCAAAGGCCAGCACCGAAAACTTGTCGGCGACCAGCTTCGATCGCTCGTCAGGGACCGCAGCGCCGGGTCCGGCAAAGACAAGGTAACTGCTCATTGCGGATCTCCGTATGTCCGGTTTCGGGCACCTGGACCGAAGTTCGGGCTCAGGCCAGGGAGCCCTTGGTTGACGGAATCCGGTCCTTCTGGCGCGGATCCACCTCACAGGCGCTGCGCAGAACCCGCGCCACCGCCTTGAAACAGGTTTCGGCAATATGATGGTTGTTGGCGCCATAGAGATTGGCGACGTGCAGTGTAATGCCGCCGTGCTGGGCCAGCGCCTGGAAAAATTCGCGCACCAGCTCCGTATCGAAAGTCCCGATCTTCGGGGCGCTGAAGGTTACGTCCCAAACAAGAAACGGCCGTCCCGATATGTCTATGGCGGCGCGGGTGAGGGTTTCATCCATCGCCAGATCCAGCGAGGCATAGCGATTTATGCCTTTGCGATCGCCGAGCGCCTTCGCCAGGGCCTGGCCGATGGCGATGCCGGTGTCTTCGACCGTGTGGTGGTCGTCGATATGCAGATCGCCTTTAGCCTTGATCTCGAGATCGATCAGCGAATGGCGCGACAGCTGCTCGAGCATGTGATCGAAAAAGCCCACTCCGGTCGAAATCGATCCGGTTCCGGTTCCGTCAACCGAAAGGCTGACCGAGATGTCGGTTTCATTGGTCTTGCGGGCAATTGAAGCGGCGCGCGCGCTCTCGGTGCTGGCCATCTGGCGTCTCCGGGCATTGTGGTCGCCGCTCAATACCAGCCCGTGCTGCAAATATCCAGAACGCGCTGCGGCTGTCATCGAACCATCTGGTGTGGTTTGCAATCGCCCCCGGGGCGCTTACATAGAGCACACTCCATTGCACGGGGCCGACCCCCGCGCCGCTTGACGGAAAGGACGCTTCATGAGCGAGCACAATCCCTTTGGCCAAATGCATGCGACCACCATCATAACGGTGCGCAAGGGCAATCAGGTTGTCATGGCCGGCGACGGCCAGGTCAGCCTCGGCCAGACCGTAATGAAGGGCAATGCCCGCAAGGTGCGTCGCATCGGCAAGGACAACAACGTTGTCGCCGGTTTCGCCGGAGCCACCGCCGATGCCTTCACCCTGCTTGAAAGGCTGGAGGCCAAGCTCGAACAGTATCCCGACCAATTGACCCGGGCCGCGGTGGAGCTGGCCAAGGACTGGCGCACGGACCGCTATCTCAGACGGCTCGAGGCGATGATGCTGGTGGCGGACAAGACCGTGACACTGGCAATTACCGGCAACGGCGACGTTCTGGAGCCCGAACACGGCACGATGGCCATCGGATCGGGCGGGAACTATGCCTTTGCCGCGGCACGCGCCCTGATGGACAGCGACAAGAGCGCCGAGGATGTCGCGCGGCGCGCGATGGAAATCGCCGCCGATATCTGCGTCTACACCAACAGCAGCATCGTCGTTGAAACCCTTGAACTCGATTGACCGGCCTGCGACCTGTCCTGACCGCATCGGCTTTCGGCCGGTGACGGCGAAGGACTATGATCTCCTCGAAGACTGGATGGGCCGGCCGCACTGGCAGGAATGGTGGGGAGACGTCGAGACCGAACTTGGCTACGTCCGCGACATGGTCGAGGGGCGGGACCGCACCCGGCCCTTCCTGTTCCTGCTTGATGGCAGGCCCGCAGGCTACATCCAGTCCTGGCAGGTCAGCGATAATCTCGTGGAACCCTGGATCAGCAAGGCGCCATGGCTGATCGATGTGCCCGCCGACGCCATCGGTGTCGATCTCTCGGTGGGCGTCGAAGCCGACCTCGGCAAGGGCCTTGGTACCGCGGCGCTGAAGGCCTTTCTGCGCAAACTCACTGATGAAGGCCATTGCAACATCATCATCGATCCCGACGCCGCCAATGCGCGCGCGATCCGGGCCTATGAGAAGGCCGGGTTCGTCCCGTTGCTTGTGGCCCCCGACCCCGACAGCGATCAGGAAACGCTGATCATGCATCTTCAGACAGATGGGCCTCCAAAACAGCCCGGACCTCAACAATGATTGACCACTCGACACTCGATCAGGCGGTGGCAAAGGGCATTCTTGATGCGGGCCAGCGCCAGGCGCTGATCGATCTTGCAACAGAAAGCCGGGCCAGCGCCGCTCCGTCCGCTAAGCCGGATGGCGGACCCATATCGGGCGGGCTCTCCGTCGATGACCAGATGCGTCTTGTCGGCGGAGGAAACGACATTTTCGTCGCCGTCGGCATCATCCTGCTGTTTGCCGGGGTTCAGTTTGCGCTCGCCGCCATGTTCCCGGACGGCGGGCTTGCGGCCATGATCGCCATCACGGTGGCCAGCTGGCTGGTCGCCGAAGTGATCACCCGTCAGAAACGGATGCGGCTTTCGAGCACCTTGCTGGCACTCATCTTCACGGTCGCGGTCGCGCTTCTGCTGACAAACCTGCTGCGCGACAGAATTTTCATTCCGGGGCAGATAAATGCGTTCTCGCTGCTCGCCCTCAGATCCGAGGCGGACCAGATCGCCCTGATCCTCGGCGGAGGCCTGATCATCGCGGCAGCGCTCTATTTCGCCCGTTTCAAGGTCCCGGTTCTCGCCGGTGTCATCGCCGTCGCGGTCACCGGTCTGGCATTTCTCGGAGCGATCGTTTTTTATCACGATCAGCTGGTCAGCGGCGCTGTCGCGGCACCACGGGCTGACCAATTGGCCGATATTCTGGCCGATGCGCTTGCCATTCCGCTGCTTTGCGGCCTGACAATATTCATTGTCGCCGTCATCCTTGATCTTCGTGATCGGGAACGCCAGACCGTCTGGTCAGATTGCGCCTTCTGGCTGCATGTCGTCTCAGCGCCGCTGCTGGTGCATCCGCTGTTCATACTGGCAACCGGCCAGGAGGTCCTGTCCGGCCAGATCGAACCGGGGGTCGGCGCCGCCATTCTGCTTGGCGTGATGATGGCCGGCTTCGTGCTCGTGGCGCTGGCGATCGACAGAAGATCTCTGCTGGCTCCGACGCTCGCCTATTTCGGCTCGGTAGGCATCTACTACCTCGTCAACGGCGCGGCAAACACCACCGGCATTCCGCCATTCGCGCTGATCCTGATCGCCATCGGAGCGATGGTGATCCTTTTCGGCGCCGGCTGGCAGCGGATCCGGCGCTTGATTATCCGGCCGCTTCTTCCCACATCGGTCCTCGACAGGCTTCCACCGATAAAGGCATGATCCCGACATGAGCACTTATTCCCCCCGCGAAACCGTGACCGAGCTCGACCGCTATATCATCGGCCAGAAGGACGCAAAACGTGCGGTCGCGATCGCGCTCAGAAACCGCTGGCGGCGCCAGCAGCTCGAGGGTCACCTGCGCGAAGAGGTGATGCCGAAGAACATTCTGATGATCGGGCCCACGGGTGTCGGCAAGACCGAGATCTCTCGGCGCCTGGCGCGGCTGGCCGGCGCGCCCTTCATCAAGGTGGAGGCCACCAAGTTCACCGAGGTCGGCTATGTCGGCCGCGATGTCGAGCAGATCATCCGCGATCTGGTGGAGGCCGGCATCATGCTGGTGCGCGAACGCAAGCGCGGTGAGGTCGAAGCCAAGGCACGATTGAATGCCGAAGAGCGCGTTCTCGACGCCCTTGTCGGCTCGACCGCATCACCCGCCACGCGGGATTCCTTCCGCAAAAAGCTCCGCGACGGACTTCTCGATGACAAGGAAATCGAAATCGAGGTTGCCGACAACAGTTCGGGCATGCCGCAGTTCGAACTTCCGGGCATGCAGGGCGGCAATGTCGGCATGATCAATCTGAGCGACCTGTTCGGCAAGGCAATGGGCGGCCGAACCCGCAAGATCAAAACGACAGTGCGCGAATCCTACGATACGCTGATCAACGACGAGTCCGACAAGCTTCTCGACATGGAGCAGATCCACCAGGAGGCGCTCAAATCCGCCGAGGATGACGGCATCGTCTTCATCGACGAGATCGACAAGATCGCCAACCGCGAGGGCGGCATGGGCGCCGGCGTGTCGCGCGAGGGTGTGCAACGGGATTTGCTGCCGCTGGTGGAAGGCACCACCGTGGCCACAAAATACGGTCCGGTGAAAACCGATCACATTTTGTTCATCGCCTCCGGCGCTTTCCACGTCTCCAAGCCGTCGGATTTGCTTCCGGAGCTTCAGGGCCGTTTGCCGATCCGTGTCGAGCTTCGTGCCCTTGGCAAGGACGACTTCCGCCGGATCCTGACCGAGACCGAAGCCAGCCTTATCAAACAGTACGTGGCTTTGATGGCGACCGAGGATCTCACTCTCGAATTCACGGAAGACGCAATTGACGAACTCGCCGAGGTGGCCGTTCATCTCAATTCGAGCATCGAGAACATCGGCGCACGGCGGCTCCAGACCGTCATGGAGCGGGTTCTGGACGAGATTTCTTTCACCGCTCCGGACCAGCCGGGCTCGACAATCAAGATAGATTCGGACTATGTCCGAAAGAACGTTGGCGACCTAGCGCAGAACACAGATTTGTCGCGTTTCATCCTATAAGCGGCAACATTGATCGGATTCGACGGATAGCGGGAGAAATACCGCACATGCTTCCGCTGACCTTCCTGATCTACGTCGCTGCTTGAGAGGAGATGAAACGTGGCTTTCCATTCACTCACGACATTGATGGCAATTTCGGCCGCGTTTGTCATGAGTATGGCCCCATTGTCGGCCATGGCTGCCGTGGATGTGGTTCCGCCCGGAAACCGGAATGCAAAGCAACCCGATATTCCGGGCGCATCCAAGCGCCGCACCCAGGCGACCAAATCGACCTTTGACAGTAAATACGAGAAAATTCGCGATCTGATCGCGGAAGACAACAGGCTCAAGCGGAAGATCCGATCGGTCTCCAAACGCTACCAGATCGATCCGATCCACATCGTCGGCGCGCTGGTGGGCGAACACACCTACAATGTCGATGCCTATGACCGGCTGCAGACCTACTACATCAAAGCTGTTTCCTATGCCGGCGAACGCTTTCGCTTCGAGTATGACGGCGAAAAGGTCACGGATTTCGTCGATCGCCCGCAGTTCGAAGTTTGCGATGAAGACGCCGGATCCGCAAAGCTCTGGACCTGCCGCGAGGATGTCTGGGAGAGCGATTTCCGCGGCAAGACAGTCGACGGCAAGAAATTCCCGAACGACCGTTTCGGAGCGGTCTTCTTCCAGCCGTTCTATGCCGGGCAGACATTCGGGCTGGGTCAGCTCAATCCGTTGACCGCACTGGTGCACACGGACAGGGTCAACAAGGTTTCGCGTCTTCGCAAGCTCGATGCCGGCAACGCGGCACGGGTCTATGAGGCAATCATGGATCCGGATTCGACACTTGCCTTCATGGCGGCGTCGATCGTCGAATCCATTGAGAACTACCGCGACATCGCGGGCTTCGACATTTCCAAAAATCCCGGAATAACGGCAACGCTCTACAATGTCGGCAGGTCCGCCAAGCGGGCGCAGGAACTGGCCGAGACCAACAAGAAACGTGCAAACCGGGGTCAGAAGCGACTGCTGCCCACCGAGAATTATTACGGCTGGCTGGTCAACCACCACGAGGACGAACTCCGCGAGATGATCGCGAAGTAAGAGTCCGTTCTAGCGCGGCAGTTTTTCGCCTCTGCCCGGGGTCATCGCAGGCCGGGCGAGACGCCCGGGAGGTTGCGGCTCGACGGCATCGAGCAATCCGGCGATTTCATCGAGCGCTGCGGAATCCAGGTGCGCGATCGATGACGCAAGACGGTTGGCCACTTCGGTAGCCTTAGCAGACAGCCCCGACGTGTCTATGGTGACCTTCGGGCGCGACAGGCTTCCAAGCAGCTGCAGTTCCTCCGCATCATCCCAGATGATGTTGAAATAGCCGATGACGCGCTGAATGAATTCCCAACTCGGTTCAGACCGTCTGCCGTGCTCAAGCGCCGACAGATAAGCCGGCGATACGCCCAGTGCCCGCGCCATTTCGCGTTGCGTGACGCCTCTCTGGGCGCGCAATTTTCTCACGGCCTCGCCGAATGGCGTCATCTCGGTCCACCCCGTTCGCGGCGCAGACGAATGTAGAGCGCGCCCTCTCCGCCATGGCTTCGGGCCGCATTTTGGTGACCGGAGATCAGAAACCGGAACTCCGGCTTTGCCAACCACTCCGGCAACACCCGCTTGAGGACACCCTGGCTGCCATGCGACGAGCCTTTCCCCGTGATTACCAGCACATGGCGGAGCCCGCGCTCATGGGCGCGGGCGAGAAAATCGAACAGAAGATTGTGCGCTTCCGACTGGGTCAGACCGTGAAGATCGATCTTTCCATCTATCGGAAGACGGCCGCGGGCCAGCTTCCGGACCACCGGTCTTTCGATCGGATGCTTCTGGAAGGGCTTCAGTCCAGCTTTCGTTTCGATGGCCGCCGGTTCCACAATGGTCCGGATTTTCGGCGGCCCGCTTGCAGGCGGAGGATTCGCGGGAGCGGGATCCGGGTTTTCCGGCTCGGCTACAAACCACTGCTCATCCTCGACGGATTTCCCGGGAAGCGGATCGACAGTGCGGGCGACACGAGCCCAGATGATCCTGTCCTCGTGGCTCAGCTTGGGCCGGTCACCGCTCATGATGCGGTCCGCCGGGCAAGATCGGAGGATTTGGGCGCAAGAACGAAGAAGCTGGCGCGATTGTTGATCGATCCGGCCTTGTCGCCGGCCTGCGGACCCGATCCGGCAAACAGATCGCCGCGTGCGGGACCGACAATCGCTGTTCCCGTATCCTGCGCTATCATCAGCCGGGCAAAGGGCCCGGGCGCATCAAAATCCTCAAGATCCGGCGCGAAAACAAAGAACGGCGTCGCGAAGGTGTGAATTTTCCTGTCCACCGCCATGGACCGTCCCGGCTCCAGCGGCACATTCGCCGCTGCCACCGGTCCGAGCCGTGCATCGTCGACACTGGCTTCCCGAAAGAAGATGAAGGACCGGTTCCGTCGCATCATCTCATCGGCCCTGCCGGGATGCCGGGCCAGCCAGGCCCGGATCGAGGCCATGGATATCTCATCGGCAGGGATTTCACCGTCATTGACGAGCAGGCGCCCGATGCCGGTGAACGGGTGGCCGCTCTTGCCGTCATAGGTAATCCGCCGCACCGGGCGACCGGCGCCATGAAGCCGGGCGCATCCCTGGACATGGGCGAAGAAGACATCGACCCGCGACGCGGCCCAGGCGATTTCCAGACCCATGCCCTCAAAGGCGCCGGTTTCTATTTCCCTTCGGTCCGGACAAATCTCAAACCGGCCTTCCCGCTCGAGCATGTAGGCATAGCCCTCGGGAATTCCCGGCGGGGGATCTGCCGGATCGGGCACCTTGACCAGATGCTCCGGCTTTCTGAGAAACGGATAGGGAAAGCTCTCACAGGGCTCATCGCGAACCTCGACCTCGGGTTCATAATAGCCTGTCACGAGACCGGGCAGATCGTCGGAACATAGTTCGAGGGGTAGGAACAGATCTTCGAAAAAGGCCCGGATCGTCGCCGCATCGTGGGTGCCCCGGTCATCCAGAGCCAGCGCGGCCTTGAAGGCCGGTAAGAAATCATGATGGGTCAGGCCAAGCGAGCCGGTCTTGTAAGGCGCGCTCTCGAGGGCGCGGTGCGCAGACCGGCGGAAAGCATCAAACGCCGCGGCAGGGGAATCCTCCGCCCAACCGGGCAGCTGCGAAAATTCCCATCGCCGCAGCGACAGCGACATTACTGATCGGCTTCCGTCGCAATGAGATGCCAATTGGGATCACGCGACCGAGTGTCGCGCGCAAATGTCCAGACATCATTGACGTCGGTCACTTCGGCAAGATCGCCCTCGATCACTTCACCGTCCTTGTCGATCGTCGCCGAAATCAGCTGACTGACGATGCGAACGGTCACATTGGCTTCCGTATCCTTCATCTCGGCCTGAATGATGCTGGCCTTTTCAATTCCGACAAAATTGGAGCGGACCGTTTCGCCGCGATTTTCGCGATCACTGATCGCGGCGACAAAGCCTTCATAAACCTCGCGGGACAGCAAAGATTTCAGCGTTTTCCTGTCGCCGTCCGCAAAAGCGGACACGATCATTTCGTAAGCCATGGAAGCGCCGCGCACGAATTCCTTCGGCTCAAAGGAAGGATCGGCTTTGACGATTTCGCGAAGGCCCTTGTTGAGATCGCTCCCCGGTTCCGCATAGGCATCCACTGCGGCGAAGGCGTCCGGTTCTGCCGCTTCGCGTCCACGGCGCGGCAACGTGACCACTTTCGGATCGTCGACGCCATCCTGCGATGCAGTCTGCTCGCGCCGCTCCATCTTTTCGCGTGGCGGTCTCTCGTTCCCGGTCCTCTTGCCAAGCACCGAACGGAGCTGGATGAAAACAATCACCGCCGCCACGAAAAAGAAGAACGTCACAAAATCAAAGGAACCCATTCCCGCCTTCTTTCATTTTCATCGTCTGTTAGGATGCATATAATCCTCTCGGGCCGATCAATCAAAGGGTCGGCCATTCTATTTATTGTTTGTCGCTAACGGTTTCACCGCGCGGCTCTCCGAACCGGGACCACCGACATGCGCTTCTCCCTGATCCCGTTCCTGTTGCTGGTCGTTCCGCTGGCCGAAATTGCAGCCTTTGTGGTGATCGGCGGCCAGATCGGGGTTTGGGCAACCCTTGGCATGGTGTTGCTAACCGCAGCCCTGGGCAGCGTGCTGCTGCGCTGGCAGGGGATCGGTCTGTTCAACCGTATCAACGCAGAAATGCAGTCCAATCGCGTTCCGGGCCGAGAACTGGTGCACGGGGTCATGATCCTGGTAGCTGGTGTGCTGTTGCTCACGCCGGGTTTCGTCACCGATACGCTCGGGTTCCTCCTGTTCGTACCGGCCTTGCGCGACGCGGTCTGGCGGCTCGTCAGGGACCGCATCGTGGTCACAACGATGTCGGCGCGGCAGGGTGGACGAGGCCCGGGCCCTCGCAGACCGGATGACGGGGTGGTGGATCTCGGTAAAGATGAGTTCGAGCGCAACCCGGACCATTCCTCGCCATGGTCGGACGACCAAGACCGGATTTCCGGCAAGGACCGGAATAACCACGACTGAGCAAACGGGTTGTAACCCCGGTGGTGAAATGCTAGCGAAACCGCGAACTATTTACCGGGTGGCCGCTTTTGGCGGATGAGAACAGGGAAGAGCCAGATGGCAAAAGACACGATCGGCACGGGCGCCGCGGCGCCAACGGATGCAAAAGGCAACGGTGAAGCGCCGACACTCAATGTGATGGCGCAGTATGTGAAGGATCTTTCTTTTGAAAATCCCGGTGCACCCAAGTCGCTGGGTCCGCGCGAAAAGGCTCCGGCCATCAACATCAATGTCAACGTCAACGCCAACCCGTTGAGCGAGACCGAATTTGATGTGGTGCTGACGCTCAATGCAGAAGCAAAGAACGATCAGACCGTCGTCTTCAATGTTGAGCTGGTCTATGGAGGCGTCTTCCGGGTGGCGAACTTCCCGCAGGAACACATGCTTCCGCTGCTGTTCATCGAATGCCCACGGATCCTTTTCCCGTTTGCGCGCCAGATCGTGGCCGATGCAACCCGGAACGGCGGCTTTCCGCCGCTGCTCATCGATCCGATCGACTTCGCGCAGATGTTTCAGCAGCGCATGGCCGAAGAAAAGGCCAAGTCCGAGGTTTCGAACCAGGTCAACTGATTATCGTTGGCCGGATGAATTCGAAAAGGCCGCCTTCGGGCGGCCTTTTTCATGTCCGGTTTCCATTTTCAGCCAAAGCGGCCTGGCCAATCAGTCACGGATGTTCCACGTGAATCACTGGGCAGCGGTCAGCTATTCCCGGTCTTGAGCCAGAGTGCGTCATCGCCGATCCGGCTGATCAGCTCCCGGTGCGCCTTCAATTCTTCTGGCGACAGGCGTTCGGGCAAGGGATTTGGCCGTTCGCCGATTTCGACCACCACCTCGGTGCTCGATCCTTCGCGTGCATCGGATTGGTTCGACGACAGGCCGAGCGCCGCCTGCCGGCCGCCGAGCATCTCGATATACACATCGGTCAGAAGCTCGGCGTCGAGAAGAGCGCCGTGCTTGGTGCGGTGGGAATTGTCTATGCCATATCGCCGGCACAGCGCATCAAGGGAGTTCGGGCCCATCGGGTGGCGCCGGCGGGCAAGCGACAGGGTGTCGATGACCAGTCCGGGATCCACCGGCGGCAAGCCGATGCGCTGATATTCGGCATTGAGAAATCCCATGTCGAAATTTGCATTGTGGGCCACATAGCGCGCGCCATCAAAAAACCGAGCAATCTCATCGGCGAGGTCGGCAAAGACCGGTTTGTCCGCAAGAAAGGCATCGCTGATCCCGTGGACCGCCAAGGCGTCCGGATGAACCGCGCGGCCGTCGGGATTGATGAACAGATGGAGCGTCCGGCCAGTGGGAAACTGGTTTTCCAGTTCAACGCAGCCGATCTCGATCACGCGGTCGACCTGATTGTCGAGGCCCGTTGTTTCGGTGTCGAATACGATCTCGCGCATGGGTCTGTCCTATTTCCTGACGGTTTCTCGGAGCCTGCGGGTAATGTCTTCCACCTGCTCCTTGGCTGACTCGATACCCTTTGATGTATCGATGACAAAATCGGCGCGACGGCGCTTTTCGGCATCGGGAACCTGACGCGCAACGATAGCCTCGAACTTCTGCTCGGTCATCCCCGGCCGTGCAAGGACACGCTTTCGCTGGATCTCCGGGCCGCAGCTGACGACGACCACCGCATCAACCCTGTCTTCAGCCCCGGTCTCATAGAGCAGTGGAATATCAATCAGCGCCAGCTGGTGGCCTGCCGATCGCGCGTTCTCCAAAAAGGCGTGCTCGCGTTCGCGGACAAGCGGATGAACGATGGCTTCCAGTCGCTTGAATCCGCCGGGATCGCGAAGCAGCATCTCCGAGAGCAGCCCGCGGTCAACGACGCCATTTGATGTCGTGCCGGGAAAGGCGTCCTCGATCAGCGGCGTCGCCGCACCGTTGTAGAGCTCGTGGACGATCTCGTCGGCGCTGATGACGGGAACGCCGGCAGCCTTGAACATCTCCGCGGTTGTCGATTTGCCCATGCCGATGGAACCGGTCAGACCGATCGTGATCATCGATGCGCCTCCATGTCGGCAATGACCAGATCACGAAGTTCGGTCGTGACTTGCGGCCGGATGCCAAACCATCTTTCGAAACCGGGGACTGCCTGGTGAAGCAGCATTCCGAGACCGTCGACCGTCCTGAAGCCTTGGTCCGCCGCCATTTTCAGGATCGGGGTCAGCAACGGCACGTAGACAATGTCAGTGACAAGGGCATCGCTGTTCATGGTGGTGAAATCAATGGCCGGGGCTGATGAACCATCCATTCCGAGCGAGGTGGTGTTGATGAAGAGATCGGCACCGGCTGAAGCTTCGTGAAGGCTATCCATCGGGTGCGCAGAGAGTGTAGGCCCGAAATGATCGGCCAGTTCGCGGGCGCGCTCCAGGGTTCGATTGACCACCCGGATCTCCGGGATTCGTCGTGCCACAAGCGCATGAAGAATTGCCCGGCTCGCGCCTCCCGCACCCAGCACGACGGCGATTCGACCCTGGTCCCAGCCCGGTGCGGACGCATCAAGATTTGCGGCAAAGCCGTGCGAGTCCGTATTTCCGGCATGAAGCCGGCCGTTTTCAAACCACAGAGTGTTGATCGCACCGATCCGGGTAGCGGTTTCGTCGATATGGTCCACCATATCCGCAATGGCCTGTTTGTGGGGGATCGTGACATTGCCTCCCGAATAGCCGGACGAGCCATCCTTCAGAGCTGCCATGAAGCCCGCGAGTTCGGCGGGTGGCACGTGAACAGGATCATAGTTGCCCCGAATGCCGTTCTTTTGCAGCCAGTGCCCATGGATAAGGGGCGAGCGCGAGTGCTCAATCGGATCCCCGATCACGAAAGCCTTTGGCGTGGACTGCTGAGTGTCAGCCATCGATCACCGCCAGATCGCGCAATTTTTTGAGGAGCGGCAACATCGGCATGCCGACGATGGTGAAATAGTCGCCCTCGATGCGTTCGAACAACTGGATACCCTCGCCCTCATACTGGTAGGCGCCAACGGACGACAATGCCTTGTCGCCGACGCTGGCGAGATGGCGGCCGACGAAACCGGGCTCGAGCTTGCGCATGGTCAGGTGTGCGACCGAAACATGACGCCAAAGGGTTTCGTCGTCACGCACCAAAACCACCGCACTGTTGAGAGAATGGGTGCGGCCTGAAAGCGCCAGAAGGCGCCGCCGCGCCTCGTCCATGTCCCGCGGCTTGTGCAAAAGCTGATCGTCGATCGATAGCGTCTGGTCCGATCCGATGACGATGCATCCCGGGTTCCGGCTGGCGACATCCTGTGCTTTGGCTTCCGCCAGAACGGTCGAGACGCTCTCGGCGTCGAGGTCGGTCAGGGCGCTTTCGACGGCGCGCTCATCGATATCGGCAGGCTCGACATCGAACTGAAGGCCGGCATTTTGCAGCATGGCTTTTCTGAATGGACTTGCCGAGGCAAGCACGAGCCGTTGGGTCATGTGCGCTCCTTTGAGCTTTGATGTCCTGGTCTGCGGGTTAGCGCCACTTCGGACGCAAGGCAAGGATCGCAGCGGCGGTCTCCTCGATCGACCGGCGGGTGACATCGATCACCGGCCAGTTGTGACGCTCACAGAGCGAACGGGCATATTTGAGTTCTTCGCTGATGAGTGACCGGTCGGTGTAGTGCTCGCCCTGATATCCCGTCGTGGTTCCCAGAACCCGGTTGTGGCGAACCTGGGCGATGCGATCGACCGAAGCGACCAGACCGACGATCAGGGGTTTCTTCGCCTTCATCAGACCGTCCGGAAGCGGCACGCCGTGCACGATCGGAATATTGGCAGTCTTGATGCCGCGATTGGCGAGATAGATCGAAGTGGGCGTTTTCGACGTGCGGCTGATCCCGATGATTACCAGATCGGCAGCATCAAAATCCGCCGGCAATTGCCCGTCATCATGATCGAGGGTGAAGTTCAGCGCATCGATTCGCTTGAAGTATTCCTCACCCATGGCGTGCTGTGCGCCGACCCGTCGGCGTGACGGCGCGCCGAGATAGGACTGAAACACGTTGAGAATCGGCTCAAGCACCGACACGCTCGGCAGGCCCATGTCCCGGCATTTGAGTTCGATGATCGAGGCAAGTTCAGTATCGACGATGGTGTAGAGGACAATTCCGGGAGCGCCATCGATGGCGTCGAGTACGGCAAAGAGCTGCTTTCGCGTGCGGATCAGCGGGTAGACATGTTCAAGCGCCTGTGCGCCCTGAAACTGTGCGGCGGCAGCGCGGCCGGCGGCCATCAGCGTTTCGCCGGTCGAATCGGAGATGAGATGGAGATGGAAATAATTTTTGACCTGCTCCACAGAAATCTCCGGTAGCTGTTGATAAGGGTGGACGAGCAAGAGCTAAGGGCCGGGGGGGGCCAATGGCAAGGGACAGCGAGGCTGTTTTTCCACAATCGGTGTTTTGTGCATTCCGTTGGGTGGCTTTTTGGGGGGTGTGGGGAAAACCGAAGTCCGATGTTGCTCGGAACGGCTGATAGCAGAGACATAAACCCAATGAGCTAAAGGTGTTAGCGCTTGTGTCAGAATGACCGGAGCTGGCCGATTGTGCTTTTGGGATGTGACTGTTTATATGAGCTGCCTGTGGAGGAACTGTGGACAAGTGATAATCCCCTGAAGCCACAGAGTCATAGAATCAGAATCCTTTTCCAATAGGGATTTGTTTTAAGGGACAGGTGATGACAAAGACTGCGGATCGCAAGGTAATGAAGGTGCTGGCCGGAGAAACCGTATCTCCGCCACCGGTATGGCTGATGAGACAGGCCGGGAGATATCTGCCGGAGTACCGAAAGACACGCGCAACCGCGAAGGGCTTTCTCGATGTTTGCTACACACCCGATCTCGCGGTTGAAGTGACATTGCAGCCGATCCGCCGTTACGGCTTTGATGCGGCGATCCTGTTTTCCGACATTCTCGTCATTCCAGATGCGCTCGACCGGAATGTCCGGTTCGTGCAGGGAGAGGGACCCCAGATGGATCCGATTTCTCCGGAGGCGGTATCCGATCTGGATTCTTCGAAGATGCACGAGCACCTGGCTCCGGTTTATGAGACCGTCCGGCGGTTGCGGGCTGAGCTGCCTGAGGAAACAACGCTGCTCGGGTTTTGCGGAGCGCCATGGACTGTAGCGACCTACATGATTGCTGGCCACGGCACGCCGGATCAGGCGCCTGCCCGGTTGTTTGCCATGCAGCACCCGGAAGAATTCGCGATGCTCATCGATCATCTGACCGATATTTCGGCGGATTACCTGATTTCACAGATCGATGCTGGCGCCGATGCGGTCCAGATCTTCGATTCCTGGGCTGGTGTGTTGAGTGAAGTTGAGTTTGCGCAGTACTCGGTCGAACCGGTCAGACGAATGGTCGAGAAGATCAACCGGGAGCGACCAGGTGTTCCCGTGATCGGGTTCGCCAAGGGAGCCGGTGCGCTGCTGGAAACCTACAGGAACGATACCGGCGTCAATTGCGTCGGTCTCGACTGGACTGTCCCCGGCGGGCTCGCACGACGTATCCAGAAGGGTGGCGCTGTGCAGGGCAACCTCGATCCGCTTCGTGTGGTGGCCGGAGGTGCCGCTCTCGATGAGGGCGTTGACCGCGTCATTGAAACGCTGGGTGTAGGGCCGCTGATCTTCAATCTGGGCCATGGAATCACACCCCAGGCCGACCCCGAGAATGTAACCCGGTTGCTGAACCGCATCAGGGGTGTTTCGGGCTCGTGAAGGATCCGGTCGCCACAAGTGTTGCGGAAGGCTCGCGGGCAAGGCTGAAGGCCTATCTGACGATTGCGATCGTCGTGGTTCTGGCGGGACTTGCCTGGTGGCTGGAGCCGGCCTGGCTCTATGACTGGCTCAAGGTCCTGCATGTGGTTGCGGTGATCTCGTGGATGGTCGGATTGTTCTATCTGCCTCGGCTGTTCGTTTATCACGCCGATGCGGAACCGGGCGGTGAGCCGGCCGAAACCTTCGTCATCATGGAAAAGCGGTTGATCAAGGTGATCATGAACCCGGCCATGATGGTGTCGTGGGTTGTTGGTCTGTGGCTGGCCTGGAACGGCTTCGGTTTGGCCGGTACATGGCTCTGGATCAAGATTGCCGCGGTGATCGGCCTGACCGTGTTTCATGTTTTTCTCAGCCGGGCGGCGCGCAGGTTCTCCCGGGGTGAAAACAGCATGACCGCCCGGCAATGGCGAATGGCAAATGAAATACCGACCGTTTTGATGATCCTGGCGATCATCATGGTGATCATCAAACCGTTCGCTTGAGCCCGAGCAGGGCTTTTGCGTGGTGATCTTCTCCAAATTGTAGACATCACGGGGCTTGCGGCGTTTCACGTGAATCGCTATCTAGCTTGTAACGCCTTCAAGGGCGGGCACCAGTTTCTGTCTGGCCGGCACTCGTTTGCCGCGCGTTCTCGTCCGCCTCTCCCCATTTATGTAAATTCTAGACTTGGATTTCCCATGCAGGAAATGAAGCTTCAAGAGCTTAAGAACAAAACCCCTACGGATCTGCTTGCCTTTGCCGAATCGGTAGAGGTCGAAAATGCCAGCGTTATGCGCAAGCAGGAGCTGATGTTCGCAATCCTCAAGCAGCTTGCTGCGCAGGATGTGGAAATCATCGGCGAGGGCGTGGTTGAGGTCCTGCAGGACGGTTTCGGGTTCATGCGCTCGGCCAATGCGAACTATCTGCCGGGTCCCGATGACATCTACATCTCGCCTTCGCAGATCCGGCGATTTTCGCTCAAGACAGGGGATACCGTCGAGGGACCGATTCGTGGACCGAAGGAAGGCGAGCGTTACTTCGCGCTTCTCAAGGTCAACACAATCAATTTTGAGGATCCCGAGAAGATCCGGCACAAGGTCCATTTCGATAATCTTACGCCGCTCTACCCCAACGAGCGGTTCAAGATGGAGATCGACAATCCGACCTCAAAGGATATCTCCTCACGGGTGATCGATCTTGTGGCGCCACTCGGCAAGGGACAGCGCGGTCTCATCGTGGCGCCTCCCCGGACCGGTAAAACCGTATTGCTGCAAAACATCGCGCACTCGATTACGGCCAACCATCCGGACTGCTATTTGATCGTGCTTCTGATTGACGAGCGTCCCGAAGAAGTCACAGACATGCAACGCTCGGTAAAGGGAGAGGTTGTGTCCTCAACCTTTGACGAACCCGCTGTGCGCCATGTTCAGGTGGCTGAGATGGTCATCGAAAAGGCCAAGCGCCTGGTGGAACATGGCCGCGATGTGATCATCCTCCTCGATTCGATCACCCGCTTGGGCCGCGCCTACAACACGGTTGTTCCGTCGTCAGGAAAGGTGCTCACCGGTGGTGTTGATGCCAACGCGCTCCAGCGCCCGAAGCGCTTCTTCGGCGCCGCGCGAAACATCGAGGAAGGCGGATCTCTGACGATCATTGCTACGGCGCTGATCGACACCGGTTCGCGTATGGATGAAGTGATCTTCGAAGAGTTCAAGGGAACCGGCAACTCCGAAATCGTTCTGGACCGTAAGGTCGCAGACAAGCGTATCTTCCCGTCGATGGACATTCTCAAGTCGGGCACCCGCAAGGAAGACCTGCTTGTGCCAAGACAGGATTTGCAGAAGATCTTCGTGCTTCGCCGAATTCTGGCGCCAATGGGAACCACGGATGCGATCGAGTTTCTGATCGACAAACTTAAGCAGACCAAGACCAACAGCGATTTCTTCGACTCGATGAACACCTGAGGGATCGCCGAATCAACCGATTCGATTCGGAACCGGTATCTTTATGTCCGAGACTATTTTCGCGCTTTCCAGCGGTACCGTACCGGCTGGTGTGGCAGTTGTACGGATATCCGGAGCGGGCGTTCGATTCGGACTCGAAACGCTTATCGGTTATGTCCCCGTCCCCCGTCACGCCACCATGTGCGCGATCCGGGATGAAGAGGGCGCGCTCCTGGACAAGGGGCTTGCGCTTTATTTCCCCGGTCCGCATTCGTTTACCGGTGAAGACGTCGCCGAATTGCAGATCCATGGAAGTCGCGCCTCGGTGCAGGCAGTATTGCTCGCCATCGGTCGGCTGGGCGGGTACCGGGCGGCGGAGCCGGGAGAATTTACGCGGCAGGCCTTTGCGAACGGAAAGATGGATCTGACCGAGGTCGAAGGCCTGTCCGATCTCCTTCTCGCCGAGACCGAAGCGCAGCGCCGGCAGGCATTGTCCCAGGCCGGTGGAGGATTGAAATCGCTCTATCAGGATTGGGCGCGCCGCTTGACACATGCGCGGGCCATGATCGAGGCGGAACTGGACTTCTCGGATGAAGACGACATCCCGGGCTCTGTCTCAGACCAGATATGGTCTGACATGCAGGCATTGCGTGATGACATCCGGAAGCATCTGGAGAAAGCGTCCTATGGTGAGATCGTCCGGACAGGCTTCAAGGTGGCCTTGGTCGGCCCTCCGAATGTGGGCAAGTCTTCGCTGCTGAATCGTCTGGCCGACCGGGAGGCCGCCATTGTCTCGGACATGCCCGGGACGACCAGGGACATCGTCGAAGTGCGAATGGACCTGAATGGATACCTGGTTACACTTCAGGATACAGCCGGGCTACGGGACGATTCAGACGACGCGATTGAATTGGAAGGGATGCGCCGTAGTCGTGCAGTGGCTGAAGCGGCCGATCTCGTATTGGATCTCCGAGATGCGTCTGGTTTTGATCAGCAGGCAACTCCCGATGCCGGGCCGAAGACGGTTCCCGTCTTGACGAAGACTGACAAACTGACTGTGTTGCAAACAGAGGCTCTCGAGAGAGGCTCTGGCGTTGCTATATCGAGCAAAACCGGTGCGGGACTTGATCGACTGATCTCTACCGTTCTTGAGAGACTGGCAGATTTGGAATCTCATGAGAGTGAGCTGGTTCCGACAAGAAGCCGGCATGCGGCACTTTTAAGATCCGCCGACTCGGAGCTTGAGACGGCGGTCCTGGATAGGAACCTGCCGATTGAGGTTCGGGCGGAACACCTTCGTCGCGCTGCCGATCATATCGGTAGGATTACTGGCAAGGTGGATGTTGAGGATCTGCTTGGCGTCATTTTTGCTGAGTTCTGCGTCGGGAAATGACTCACGTGAAACACACCTGACATCTCAAAGGGACTGGTGATTCACGTGAAACATATGATCAGGCATTCTGGCCATGAGAATGACCATCTGAGATCTTTTTGTTTCACGTGAAACCATATCGCCTTGACATTGGCATTTGAGAGAATGAGAACTCCGAGAATGGAAAACCCAGTTCATTATGATGTCATCGTTGTCGGCGGTGGACACGCCGGGAGCGAAGCAGCCTCCGCTGCGGCGCGGCTTGGCGCCCGAACGGCCTTGATAACCCATAAACACGACAGTATCGGAGCCATGTCATGCAACCCCGCCATCGGTGGTCTCGGTAAAGGACACCTGGTTCGGGAGATCGATGCGATGGGAGGCATCATGGGACTGGCGGCAGACCAATCCGGGATACAGTTCCGTATGTTGAACCGTCGTAAAGGTCCTGCGGTGTGGGGCCCACGTACGCAAGCCGACCGAAAGCTGTACAAGGCTTCAATCCAGAAGCAACTGGCAAGCATCCCCGATCTGGATATCATTGAGGGCGAAGCGGATGGCTTGATCCAGAAGGATGGGGCTGTGGCCGGGATCGTTCTCGGTGATGGACGCGAAATGAAGTGCGATGCAGTGGTTCTGACCACGGGCACGTTCTTGAGGGGTCTCATTCATATCGGCGATCGCCGCATTCCAGCGGGCCGGATGAACGAAGCGCCCGCGCTTGGATTTTCAACCGTGCTCGAAAGTGCAGGCTTTGAACTTGGACGGCTGAAAACCGGAACGCCGGCACGGCTTGACGGACGAACCATCGATTGGAGCCGGGTCAGCTGGCAGGACGCTGATAGTGATCCGGTGCCGTTCTCCTTCATGACAGACCGGATCGAGGTGCCGCAGATCAAGTGCGGGATTACCCGTACAACGCAGGCCACCCACAAGATTATCCAGGACAACATTCACCGGTCGGCGATGTATTCCGGGCAAATCGAGGGGGTCGGGCCGAGATACTGTCCTTCCATCGAGGACAAAATCGTTCGGTTCGGCGAGCGCGATGGACACCAGATCTTTTTGGAGCCGGAAGGCCTTGATGACCACACCGTCTATCCAAATGGCATTTCGACATCATTGCCGGAGGATGTTCAGGAGGCGTTTCTTCGCACAATCCCGGGACTCGAGGATGCCGTGATTATTCAGCCGGGATATGCGATCGAATATGATCACGTCGATCCTCGAGAGCTTGCACAGACGCTCGAAACCCGAAAGGTGCCGGGACTGTTTCTGGCAGGGCAGATAAACGGGACCACCGGTTATGAGGAGGCCGGGGCCCAGGGACTCGTTGCCGGCTTGAATGCGGCGCTCAAGGTTCAGGGTCGCGAAGCGCTCGTCTTCAGTCGTGCCAATTCCTACATCGGCGTGATGATCGACGATCTCACTACCCGTGGGGTCAGCGAACCCTACAGAATGTTCACCTCCCGGGCCGAATACCGGTTGTCGCTGCGAGCGGACAATGCGGAAGTCAGGCTAACACCAACGGCTGTGGGGCTGGGATGTGTTCTGGAGGACCGCAAAGAGAAGTTCTCCCGCTATTTCGATTCGCTAACGGAATGTTTGTCCGATCTGAAAGAGCGGCAGCTCTCGCCAAACGAAGCGGCTGAATTCGATATCTCGCTCAACCGGGACGGCTTGCGACGCAGTGCGTTTCAGCTTCTGTCCTATCCCAATGTTGAACTCGGAGATGTGCTTCGCGTCTGGCCGGATCTCGGGCGTTATGAGCCTCGGGTTTTGAATGCGGCTGCCATCGATGCGGCCTATGCGGTATATCTCGAACGGCAAAGCCAGGACATAGCGGAGCGTATCAAGGAAGAGGCCCGGCTGATCCCGATCGATTTTGATTACGGTGCTTTGATCGGTCTGTCGAACGAACTGAAGCAAAAGCTCGAGAGGGTGCGTCCGGCTTCGATCGGTCATGCCGAGCGAATCGAGGGGATGACTCCGGCTGCAATCGCGTTGATCCTTGCGCATCTTCGCCGCGGCACGGTCAACAAGGCCGCGAGGTCGGCATGAAGCCTGTTGACTGGTCTGAGGTGCGAGAGCCCACGATTCCGGAGTTTATTTCTGTTTCACGTGAAACAGAGGAGCGGCTGGCGATTTACGCGGATCTCGTGCGCAAATGGCAGAGCAGCATCAACCTGATTTCTCCCAAGACATTGCCGGACCTCTGGACCCGGCATGTTCTGGACAGCCTGCAACTCTTCGCGCTTCGACGTGAACCGGCCATCTGGTTGGACATGGGAAGCGGTGCAGGGTTTCCCGGTCTGGTAACAGCGATTTGTCTCGCGGAGGCCGGAGAAGGCTGGGTGCACCTGGTTGAAAGCAACAACAAGAAGGCAGCATTCCTGCGCCAGGCAATCTCCAAAACCGGTGCGCGGGCCAGTGTGATGCCGGTCCGCATCGATGCAGCGGTCGAAAGCCTGCCGGATATCGAGGCCGTTTCCGCAAGAGCGCTGGCGCCATTGGCAGATCTGCTGTCTCATTCCGCACCTTTTGCGGCCAGGAACCCCGCAATTGAATTGTGGCTTCACAAAGGGTTGGATTACGCAGAAGAAGTGCGTTCGGCGCGTGACCTTTGGGCGTTTGATCTGGTAGAACACAAGAGCCACTTTCAGGATGGATCGGTCATTCTGGAAATTGGCAATCTCAAGAAATCCAACTGATTCTGCGGACGCTATCCGATGCCCCATTCAAAGAACCGGATCATCACCATCGCCAATCAGAAAGGCGGCGTCGGAAAAACCACGACCGCCATCAATCTGGCAACGGCGCTTGCTGCCATCGGCGAGGAAGTGCTGATCGTCGACATCGATCCCCAGGGCAATGCCAGCACCGGGTTGGGCATTGACCGGAAGGATCGGGGCGTTTCCGCCTACGACCTTCTGACCCAGAATGCGACTGTGGCCGATACCGTTGTGGAGACGGCGGTCCCGCATCTGAGCATCATACCGTCGACCATGGATCTTCTGGGCGTGGAAATGGAAATCGCAGGCACACCGGACCGGGTCTTCCGGTTACGCAAGGCGTTGCAGGCAGAGGCAGCCACCTCCTACAGCTATGTGCTGATCGATTGTCCGCCATCGCTCAACCTTCTGACCATGAATGCGATGGCTGCGGCCCACTCCATTCTGGTTCCGTTGCAATGCGAATTCTTTGCGCTCGAAGGTCTGAGCCAGTTGCTGGAAACCGTCGGCCAGGTCCGCGATACGCTCAATCCTAACCTGGATATTCAGGGCATTGTCATGACCATGTATGATGCGCGCAACAATCTGGCGCTGCAGGTGGTCGATGACGTTCGGGCCCATCTTGGCGAGAAGGTCTACCGGACCTTAATCCCGCGCAATGTGCGGGTTTCGGAAGCGCCTTCCTATGGAAAGCCGGCTATTCTCTATGATCTCAAATGCGCCGGGAGCCAGGCGTATCTTCAACTGGCATCCGAAGTGATCCAGCGCGAACGCAACAGAAAGGCCGCCTGACCGGTTCCCGGTTATGGACAAGAGTGGAAACGAAGATGGCAGAAGATGTATCCAAGAAACGGCTCGGGCGCGGACTTGCGGCGCTGATCGGCGAGATTGACCAGCCGTCCTCGGCGCAATCGAAACCGTCGGTCTCTGCCGACCGCATGATTCCGATCGAACACGTCAACCGAAATCCGCGCAATCCGCGGCGGAATTTTGCGCCTGCCGAACTTGAGGATCTGTCGCGCTCTATCCGTCAGCATGGCGTGGTCCAGCCTGTCGTGGTTCGCAGTGCCGGGGCGGAGCGGTTCGAGATCATTGCGGGCGAACGCCGCTGGCGGGCATCGCAGATGGCCGGACTCGTCGAGATTCCGGTCATAGTCCGGGATGTAGACGACAAGACGGCGCTGGAAATCGCCATTGTCGAGAACGTTCAGCGGGCCGATCTCAATCCGCTGGAAGAAGCGCAAGGCTACGAGCAGCTGATCGCGCAATATGGTTATACGCAAAATGACCTTGGCGAGGTGATCGGCAAGAGCCGCAGCCATGTGGCCAATTCGCTGCGGCTGCTCAAATTGCCGGAGCAGGTCCGGACAATGCTCGCCGATGGCGCGCTGTCAGCGGGCCATGCCCGCGCCATCGTCTCGACGTCAGATCCTGCGGCGCTTGCAAGACGGATCGTCGATGGCGGCCTTTCCGTACGTGATGCCGAAAAGCTGGCCCAGAAGGATTCCGAGCAGCCGTCGCAGGCCGGTGGGCTTGAAACAAAGTCCGGACAATCGGCAAACAGCAAGGATGCCGATACGATGGCGCTTGAGAGAAGTCTTTCCGACGTCCTTGGACTGAAGGTCCAACTTGCCCACAAGGGCCAGGGTGGGCAGATGCGTATTGACTACAAATCGCTTGAGCAACTTGATGAACTTTGCCGGCTATTGGGTGAAAACCGCTAATAATAACAGATAGATAGTTCATTTATCTGCTGAGCAGACAAGTCCGAAGCAGGGCCTGGCGCGCGATCGAGGCCTCAAGCTGGGGTCTCTTTCTGGTTTCCAGCACGGCCTGGGCCAAACGTTGCATTTCCGAATTTATCGCCTTCAGCGTCCAGTGCCGCAGAGCACGCTCCACGATGGGCTTGCGCTTGAAATGGATGCCGCGCCCCTTCTCCGTCATCACCTGAGCCGGCTGGCGAGAGTGGTTTTCGACCAGCGACCGCAGGCTGTCGAGTTGCTCCAGTTGAACGAGGCATCCGCGCAATACGAGATATACCGAGGTTTTTGAGGACAGTATGCGTTCGAGCGCGGCTTCGAGCCGCTTGACGTCGCCGCTGAACACGGCCTCGATCGCGTCATCGACCGAGAGTGCCGCAACATCCCCGATGGCTTCGATCACGTCGGCGTCGGTTACGGTCCCCGTTCCATCGCAGTAAAGCGCCAGTTTTCTGAGTTCTCCGCGGCTTGCGAGACGATCGCCGCCCAGCAACTGGCCAAGCCGCTGGCGTGCATCACCCTGAATGGTGAGACCGGCATTGCCCAGTTCCTCGTCAATCAGGGCCTGAACGCCGCGGGCGTCGTCGGCATAGCAGGGAATCGCAAGTGCGGTCTTCGCGCTCTCAACCGCCTTGCGCAGACCCGCGCCTTTTTTCAGATCTCCCGCTTCGATGAGGAGATGAGATCCTCCGGGATCGACGCCTGATACGGCGGAAACCGCCTCCACAAGGCCACGTTCATTGCCGGCATTCTTGACCCAGACGAGGCGGTCGCCGCCAAACAGGCTTATCGCTCCGAATTCATCAGCCAACCGGCCGGGGTCGCCGCTCAGGTCAGAGGCTTCGAGCTTGAGAACCGAAAAATCATCCTTGAGGTCGATCCCGGTCTTGGCGGCAACCTGTGCCGCGCGTTCGGAAACCAGTCCCCGGTCCGGGCCATAGACCAGAACGATCCGGTAGGGTGTGCCCTGACGCCGAATGAAGCCGGCAAACTCATGGTTCTTTATCTCAGCCATTGCGTCCGTGAAGCCAGCCGCGAGCTAGCGCGCCAGCGCTGCTGCGACATCGGCACGAACCTGGGCGGCAACGGCCTTGGCTGCACGGTTTTCGGCTTCGATCTTGGCTCTTTCCTGTGCAAAATTCTGTGACGGGAGATCAAGCTGCGCATCGGCGGAACGGGTTCCGCGCTTGACGACCTCGCCGGTTTGCGTGGTTTTGAGCACATAAGTTGCGGTCACCGTGGTACGCGCCGCCGAAAACTCGTTGTCCAGTCCGCCGGGCAGGATGCCGGCGACCGCCGCTGTGGCGTCGATGTCGAGCGTGTAGGCGCCCGAGGGTTGCTCTCCGCCAAAACCGAGAACAAGCTCGTTGCGGACCACCTGTTCGACCCTTGAATCGACCTTGGAAACGCTCACCGACTGGCTGTTTCCGGAAAGGTTTCCGTAAAGCGGCTGTACTTGGCAGCCCGCCAGGATGCCAAGCCCTAGCAAAACTGCCGCAACCCGGAACATCCCCTTGGCGGATCGCTCCGACCGCATGACTTCAGATGACGACATTCACGATCCTCCGGGGAACCACAATGAGCTTGCGCGGCGGCTTGCCGCCAAGTGCGGACTGCACGAAATCGAGCGACAGAGCAGCCTGCTCGACAGCAGATTGGTCGGCATTGCGATCAATTGTCAAATCGCCGCGTTTCTTGCCGTTGATCTGCACCGGCATGACGATCTGATCGTCAATCACCAAGGCCGGATCATGCTCCGGCCACGGGGTGGTGGCGACCATACCGGCGTTTCCGAGCAGGTTCCAGCATTCCTCGGCAAAATGCGGCATCATCGGTGCAAACAGCTGCACCAGATGACCTGCTGCCTGCTTGCAGGCGCCGGTCAGATCCTCGTCGGCCATTCCGGAGGCAACGTCGGACAGCGGAGCTGCAAGCGTGTTGACCAGTTCGTAGAGCCGGGCGACAGCCTTGTTGAATGCCAGCTTTTCTATGTCCTCGCCGACGGCCTTGACCGTCTTGTGTGATGCGCGCGAAACCTCGAGCGCCCGGCCTTCGGAGCCTGTCCTGGCCTCTGCGGCTTTGAGGTTCTCGGAAGCCTCGCCAATCAGGCGCCATATCCGCTGGACAAAGCGGTGTGCGCCTTCGACGCCGGCTTCGGACCAGATAACATCACGGTCCGGCGGTGAATCGGACAGCATGAAGAACCGCGCGGTGTCCGCCCCGTAGCCTTCGATGATGTCGTCGGGGTCGACAACGTTCTTCTTCGACTTCGACATCTTCTCGATCGAACCGATCAGAAGTGGTTCGCTGGTCTCTGCGTGGCGGGCCAGGCGTTGGCCGTCCTTTTCCTCGATGACGACGTCCGCCGGGGCAATCCATTCATTCTTGCCGTTGCGTTCGGCTCGGTAAGTTTCATGCACGACCATGCCTTGGGTGAACAGGCCCTTGAACGGTTCCTTGAGATCGATATGGCCGGTCTGGCGCATGGCGCGGGTGAAGAAGCGCGAATAGAGCAGGTGCAGGATCGCGTGCTCGATGCCGCCGATATACTGGTCCACGGGCAACCAGGCGCTTGCCACGGCCGAATCGGTCGGCGCGTCGTGCCAGGGCGCTGTAAAGCGCGCAAAATACCAGGATGAATCGACGAATGTGTCCATCGTATCGGTTTCGCGCCGTGCGGGCTTGCCGCAGGCGGGACAGTCGACATGTTTCCAGGTCGGATGATGATCGAGCGGATTGCCGGGCTTTCCCAGTGTCACGTCTGCTGGAAGCTCGACAGGCAGATCCTTGGCGGGGACCGGGACCGCTCCACAGTCATCGCAGTGAATGACCGGAATGGGCGCACCCCAGTAGCGCTGGCGCGACAGGCCCCAGTCGCGGAGCCGGTAGCGCGTGATGCCGGAGCCCAGGTTCTTGTCCTCGAACCAGCTGATTGTCTGGTCGATCGCATCCTGCCCTGTCGTCTCCGTCAGATCGGCGAAATGGTCGACATAGACTACATTTTCGGACTTTGTGGGCACCAGGGCTTCGTTCAGCACCGGTGTCTCATCTCCGATCAGATAGAAGGCATTGCGCACGGGCAGGTCGTACTTGCGGGCGAAATCGAGGTCACGCTGATCGTGGGCCGGGCAGCCGAAGACCGCACCGGTTCCGTAGCTCATCAGCACGAAATTTCCGACCCAGACCGGCAGGTCCCTGTCTTCAGCGGGATGCCTGACCTTGAGGCCGGTGTCGAAGCCGCGCTTCTCGGCCTTCTCAAGAGCTTCTTCCGAGGTTCCGATGCGGCGGCATTCGGCGTTGAAGGCGGCGAGATCGGCATTTTTTGCCTCGAGCGCCAGCGACAGCGGATGATCGGGCGAAATCGCGATGAAACTCGCCCCGTGCATCGTGTCCGGTCGCGTCGAAAAGCAATGAACGGTGTCAATTCCGTCCTGAGGCTCAACAAGCGAAAATGGAATTTCGATGCCGCGCGACTTTCCGATCCAGTTGCGCTGCATCGTGCGAACCTTGTCGGGCCAGCCATCGAGCGTATCGAGAGATGCGTCCAGATCCTCCGCGAAATCGGAAATCCGGAAGAACCATTGCGTCAGTTCGCGCTGCTCGACCACAGCCCCCGAGCGCCACCCGCGGCCGTCGATGACCTGCTCATTGGCAAGCACCGTCATATCGACCGGGTCCCAGTTGACCTTCGAATTCCGGCGATAAATCAGCCCGGCAGCGAGAAAGTCGAGGAACAGCGCCTGTTGCTGCTTGTAGTAATCGACGTCGCAGGTTGCGAATTCGCGGCTCCAGTCGAGCGAAAGGCCCATGGACTTGAGCTGCTTGCGCATGGCGTCGATGTTGGCGTAGGTCCAGTCGCGCGGGTGAATGTTGTTCTGGATCGCGGCATTCTCGGCGGGCATGCCGAAGGCATCCCAGCCCATCGGGTGCAGCACGTTGAACCCGCGCGCACGCTTGTAGCGCGCAACCACATCTCCGAGCGCATAATTGCGGACGTGGCCCATGTGGATCCGGCCCGAGGGGTAGGGAAACATCTCGAGCACATAGTATTTCGGCCGCGGACTCTCGTTGTCCGTTTCATAGATCCGCTCTTCTTCCCAGCGGCGTTGCCAGCGGCTTTCCGCCTGTTTGGGATTGTATCGTTCAATTGCCATGTGCGACCACCAGAAACCTCGTCGGATTTGGTCGCGACCTTCACCATGAAACCCGGCGACCGTCAACCATTGAGCCACGCTCAAGCCCACACGCGCCGGGATTGCGGCCGCCCCGCCCCGGTTCACTGGCCCTGACGCGCATTGGCAAGGCTGCGCTGCTGCGCTAACACCGCAGATCAAACGGAACCGACAGGATGGAGCGCCAAATGGCCGCGACGGAAAACCTATCGAAAGTGCGCGCGGCAATCGCTGCCGCAGAACGCGAAGCCGGACGCGAAAGCGGATCCGTAGGGCTGGTCGCGGTGTCGAAAACGAAACCGGTCGAGGAAATCCGGCCGGTGATCGAGGCCGGCCAGCGCGTGTTTGGCGAAAACCGGGTTCAGGAGGCGCAGTCGAAATGGCCGGACCTCAAGTCCGAGACACCGGGTCTGCAATTGCACCTCATCGGCCCGCTGCAATCCAACAAGACCGCCGATGCCGTGGCACTCTTTGATGTGATCCAGACGGTCGACCGGGAGAAGATCGCCCGTGAGATCGCTCGCGAGATCAGGAAGCAGGGGCGCTCACCGGAGCTCTTCATCCAGATCAACACCGGATCGGAGCCGCAAAAAGCTGGTATCGAGCCGGACCAGGCTGGCGATTTCATCGATTTGTGCCGAAACGAACTCGATCTCGATATTGCGGGTCTGATGTGCATTCCGCCGGTTGACGAAAATCCCGGACCGCATTTCGCGCTTCTCGCGAAGATCGCGGCAAAGGCGGGGCTTGAGCAACTCTCGATGGGCATGTCGGACGATTTCGAGACCGGGATTGCCATGGGCGCGACCCAGGTTCGTGTCGGATCGGCAATTTTCGGCGCGCGTGAGACCAAGTGATGCCGGCCGGAACCTCGTAAGTGTTCGCGTCCGGATTTGCGGCCTTCTGTCCTTTGTCCATACTTGAGGTACGGAAACCGATCCCGACTTGAAAGATGATCCGGGACGGACGAGGATCGGCCAATATGCCTACGGAGCATCCGGTTGGCAGGGTCCCGGAGCGGCTGGGCCGGAATTGCGCCGGCCGCAGGCGGGTCCTTGAGAGGCGCTCAGAACAGTCTTGCACATCAAATCGATTTGATCCCAAACTCTAGCCCTTCGTCTAGTTTCACAGATGCAAAAGCAGGCATATTAGGGAGGCGGGCGGCCATGTCGGAGCGAGGGACTCCGGTCTTCAGAGGTCGGTTTCGTTGGAGGAGGAAGACATGACAAGCAATTACCAGGCTGTGTATGACGGCTGGCGCAAGGACCCTGCCGGGTTCTGGATGGATCAGGCGTCGGCGATTGACTGGTTTGAAGCGCCGAAAACCGCCTTCGATTCCGCAATCGGGGCCTATGGGCGATGGTTTCCCGACGGTGTGACCAACACATGCTACAATTGCCTCGATCGCCATGTGGCCTCGGGGCGCGGGGATCAGGCGGCAATCATCCATGACAGCCCGATCACCGGCACCAAGCGCACCCTCAGCTACAGCGAGATGCTTGCCGATGTCGAAGCGTTTGCCGGCGCGCTCTCCGATCGCGGCGTGACCAAGGGCGACCGGGTGGTGATCTACATGCCGATGGTACCCGAAGCGCTGGTCGCCATGCTGGCCTGTGCGCGTCTGGGTGCTGTTCACTCGGTCGTTTTCGGCGGATTTGCGGCCTCCGAGCTGGCCTCCCGGATCGAGGATTGCCAGGCGAAGCTCGTGGTTTCCGCGTCCTGCGGCATCGAACCGGGTCGCATCGTGGCCTACAAGCCGCTGCTCGATGCGGCGATCGAGCAATCCTCCTACAAGCCCGAGGCAGTGATCGTCCTGCAGCGCGACGAGCACCGCTGCGACATGATCGCGGGCAGGGATTTCGATTATCATGCACTGATGCAGGCAAATGCCGGTCGCAAGGTGGCCTGCACGCCGGTCCAGGCCACCGATCCGCTCTACATTCTTTATACGTCAGGCACCACCGGACAGCCAAAAGGCGTTGTCCGCGACAATGGTGGCCACATGGCGGCGCTTCACTGGTCGATGCATGCGATTTACGGCGTAAAGCCCGGCGAGGTTTTCTGGGCGGCGTCAGACATCGGTTGGGTGGTCGGCCATTCCTACATCGTCTATGCGCCGCTGCTGCACGGCAACACCACGATCGTGTTCGAAGGAAAGCCCGTGGGCACGCCGGATGCGGGAACCTTCTGGCGGGTGATCGCGGAACATGGCGTTTCGGTCCTGTTCACTGCCCCGACCGCGTTCCGGGCCATCCGAAAGGAAGATCCCAAGGGCAGCCTGATTGCAGATTACGACATGTCCGGCTTCCGCGCCTTGTTCCTGGCGGGAGAACGCGCCGACCCGGACACGATCCAGTGGGCAGAGCGTCTGCTTCAGGTACCGGTGATCGACCACTGGTGGCAGACGGAAACCGGCTGGACCATCGCCGGAAACCCGATGGGACTGGGCCTTCTGCCGGTCAAGCACGGCTCGCCTGCGGTTCCGATGCCCGGATATGATGTGCAGGTGATCGACGATGAGGGACATCCGGTTCCCGCAGGGACGCTGGGCAACATCGTGGTCAAGCTTCCGCTGCCGCCGGGATGCCTGCCGACGCTGTGGAACGCCGATGCGCGGTTCAGCGAGTCCTACCTCGCGGAGTTCCCTGGCTACTACAAGACGGCTGATGCGGGCTTCATTGATGACGACGGCTACCTCTTCATCATGGCGCGCACCGACGACATCATCAATGTCGCCGGCCACCGCCTCTCCACCGGCGGGATGGAGGAGGCGGTTTCCGGCCACCCGGACGTGGCTGAATGCGCCGTCATCGGCATCGCCGATTCGATGAAGGGCCAGGTTCCGGCCGGTTTCATTGTCATCAATTCCGGTGTCGACCGATCTGATGAAGACGTCGAGAAGGAAGTTGTGAAGCTGGTTCGTGACAAGATCGGTCCGGTCGCAGCTTTCAAGAACGTCATGGTGGTCAAAAGGCTTCCGAAAACCCGTTCGGGCAAGATCCTGCGCGCCACCATGCAGAAAATTGCCGATGGGGAGGGCTGGAAAATGCCTGCAACCATCGATGATCCGGCCATTCTCGATGAGATCGGCGATGTTCTGGCAAAGCGCGGCCTGAAAAAGAACGAGGCCTGATAGCGGCCTTCGGTTCGGCTCGCCGGCCGGGTCTGGCCGGCTCGGGAGCCATCCGACCTTCCACGGGAGGTTTAGACAAAAGCCGGAAACGAGGTGGACGCCCCTCAAGATTGATTCTACGGATCACCCAAACCGGAGGCATGCACGGGACACGGCGCGTGCCGACCAAGATTTGGAAGGATTGATCATGAGACTGGAAGGACGAACAGCGATTGTAACGGGAGGGGCCAAGGGAATCGGACTGGCAATCGTCCGGCGCCTGGCGGCTGACGGAGCGCGGGTCATGATCGCCGACATTGACGAAGAAGCCGGTGCGGCCGCCGTCGAAGCGATTTCGGGCGAGGGCGAGGTTCGCTTTACGGCCACCGACGTTTCCGAGCGCCTCGACGTTCACAATCTCGTCGCCAAGACGATTGATGCCTTCGGCTCCATCAACGCGCTCGTCAACAATGCAGGCATCGTCCATGCGGCCGAATTCCTAGACCTCGAGGAATCGGATTTTGATCGCGTGCTCGGCGTCAACCTCAAGAGTGCGTTCCTGTGCGGCCAGGCCGTGGCGCGTCACATGGTCGAACAGATTGAGGCTGGTGAAGAGCCTGGTTCGATCGTCAATATGTCCTCGATCAACGACACTTTCGCGATTCCCAACCAGGTTCCCTACTCCGTCTCCAAGGGCGGTGTCAGCCAGCTGACCAAGGTCATGGCGCTGTCGCTTGCGCCCCATGGAATCCGGGTGAATGCCGTCGGGCCGGGTTCCATCATGACCGACATGCTGGCTTCTGTGGCGGACAACCCGGATGTTCGCACCCGGATTCTGTCGCGCACGCCACTGGGGCGTATCGGCGATCCGTCGGAAATTGCCTCGGTGACCGCGTTTCTGCTTTCCTCGGACGCAAGCTACGTGACCGGGCAGACCATCTATGCCGATGGCGGGCGGTTGCCGCTCAATTACACGGTTCCGGTCAAGGAATAAGAGACAGCGCGATCGTTGCCGTTCGCCTTGAAACAAAAAAACCCGGGTTCATGGCCCGGGTTTTTGCTGTCGGTTTTCTGAGGATCAGCTGTTGCCGTCGTCCTCGTCGTCGGTCTCGGTCCGCTTCATCGAGCTGAGTTTGGCGAAAACGGCATCGGCATCGATTTCCTTTTCTCCACTTTCTTCAGTCGATTCGGCTGTCTCGGTCTCACGGGCCGAAAGGAGCATACTGTCCTGCTGGTCTTCGGCTGTCGGCACCCGGTTCTTGGCAGCGCGTTCGACCTCGAGGTCGAGATCGATCTGGGTGCAAAGGCCAAGCGTGACCGGATCCATCGGGGTCAGATTGGCGGCGTTCCAGTGGGTGCGGTTGCGGATCTGCTCGATGGTCGACTTGGTGGTGCCGACCAGACGCGAGATCTGCGCGTCCTTGAGTTCGGGATGGTTGCGGACCAGCCAGAGAATGGCGTTCGGGCGGTCCTGACGCTTGGACACCGGAGTGTAGCGCGGACCCTTGCGCTTGGCTTCCGGAACGCGAACCTTGGGGTCGGACAGCTTCAACTTGTGCTCGGGATTGCTTTCCGCGGTCGAAATCTCCTCGCGCGAAAGCTGCCCAGTGGCAACGGGGTCGAGCCCCTTGATGCCCTGTGAGGATTCACCGTCGGCGATCGCCTTGACCTCGAGCGGGTGAAGCTTGCAGAACTGGGCGATCTGATCGAAGCTCAACGCCGTGTTGTCGACAAGCCATACGGCCGTCGCCTTGGGCATGAGAAGCTGCTGTGCCATGAATACATTCCTCCTGTACGTCCGCGCCGGGGTCGCGGGCCGTGGATGAAACCACCAATTCCGGGAAATCGGCGTCGTTATAACCGCAAGCCTGCGCAATTGCAATTCTTGCATTCCGGTTTTGCAAAACCGGTCCAAGGTCTAATTGCCGCAAGGATTTAGGCTGCTATTAATGGTCGCCAATCAAGTCATGCCGCGTTTAATATGACGCGAAAAGCGTACCTGTATGTGAGGAGGTTCAAATGCCGCAGAAAACCTACAAGGTCCTGAAGGACGCCAAGGCGAGGGCCTTGATCGATGATGAGACCTACGAGAAATGGTACAAGCAGAGCGTCAAGGATCCGGAAAAATTCTGGGGCAAGCACGGCAAGCGGATCGACTGGTTCAAGCCTTTCACCAAGGTGAAAAACACAAGCTACACAGGCAAGGTTTCGATCAAGTGGTACGAGGACGGGGTGACCAATGTCGCCTACAACTGCATCGACCGGCATCTTGAAAAGCGGGGCGATCAGGTCGCAATCATATGGGAGGGTGACAATCCTTATGACGACAAGAAGATCACCTATCGCGAACTGTACGATCAGGTCTGCCGTCTCGCCAATGTAATGAAATCGAACGGCGTGAAGAAGGGTGACCGGGTCACCATCTACATGCCGATGATCCCCGAAGCGGCCTACGCCATGCTGGCCTGTGCGCGAATCGGTGCGATCCACTCGATTGTCTTCGGCGGTTTCTCGCCGGACGCGCTTGCCGGCCGGATCATCGATTGCGAATCAACATTCGTCATCACCGCCGACGAAGGTCTGCGCGGCGGCAAGAAAATCCCGCTCAAGCACAACACCGACCTTGCCATCGAGATTGCCGAGCGCAGCGAGGTGATCGTCAAGAAGGTGGTGGTGGTTCAGCGCACGGCCGGCAAGATCGAGTGGTTCGATGACCGCGACATCTGGTATCACGAGGCCTGCGCGGCCGCGAAACCGGATTGCCCGCCGGCCAAGATGAAGGCTGAAGACCCGCTCTTCATTCTCTACACCTCCGGATCGACCGGCAAGCCGAAGGGCGTGCTTCACACCACCGCCGGCTATCTGGTCTATGCCTCAATGACGCACGAATATGTCTTCGATTATCACGAGGGCGACATCTACTGGTGCACGGCGGATGTGGGCTGGGTCACCGGACATTCCTACATCGTCTACGGTCCGCTCGCCAACGGTGCGACCACGCTGATGTTCGAGGGCGTGCCGAACTATCCGTCGCCGAGCCGGTTCTGGGATGTGGTCGACAAGCACAAGGTCAACATTTTCTACACCGCGCCGACCGCGATTCGCGCCTTGATGGGTGCCGGTGATGCACATGTGACCAAGTCGTCGCGCAAGTCGCTCAGAACGCTAGGTTCCGTGGGCGAACCGATCAATCCCGAGGCCTGGGAGTGGTATTACAATGTGGTGGGCGACAAGAAATGCCCGATTGTCGATACCTGGTGGCAGACGGAAACAGGCGGAATCCTGATCACGCCGCTGCCCGGCGCCACCAAGCTCAAGCCCGGTTCGGCGACGCGTCCGTTCTTTGGCGTTCAGCCGCAATTGGTCGACAATGAGGGCGAAGTGCTCGAGGGTGCCACCGAAGGCAATCTCTGCATCGTTGATTCCTGGCCTGGGCAGATGCGCACGGTCTATGGCGATCATGAGCGGTTCATCCAGACCTATTTCTCGACCTACAAGGGCAAGTACTTCACCGGCGACGGCTGCCGCCGCGACGAGGACGGCTATTACTGGATCACCGGTCGCGTCGACGACGTGATCAATGTTTCCGGGCACCGCATGGGCACGGCGGAAGTGGAAAGCGCACTGGTCTCGCATGATTCGGTCTCCGAAGCCGCCGTTGTCGGCTATCCGCATGATGTGAAGGGCCAGGGGATCTACTGCTACATCACGCTGATGGAAGGCCAGCAGGGCGATGACGAACTGCGCAAGGCACTCGTCAATCATGTCCGCCATGAAATCGGGCCGATCGCCTCGCCCGACAAGATCCAGTTTGCGCCCGGTCTGCCGAAAACCCGGTCCGGCAAGATCATGCGCCGCATCCTGCGCAAGATCGCCGAGGACGAATTCAGCGCGCTTGGGGACACCTCGACGCTCGCCGATCCGGCGGTGGTCGACGACCTGATCGAGAATCGCCAGAACAAGAAGTAAGCGGAGAATCCGCCGATCCCATATATTTAGACGCCGGCCTTCAGGCCGGCGTTTTCGCGCTTGACTTAGAGTGCGCTCGAAGTCCTAGTTTCCCAGGCGTCGTGAGGAAAGGGCACCCATGAAGATCGGTGAACTGGCACGGCGCAGCGGGCTTTCGGCCCATACGATCCGCTACTACGAACGGATCGGCCTGTTGCCGCCGCCGGACAAGAACGCCTCCGGGCACCGGGACTATGACGTTTCCATTCTGACATGGATCGATTTTCTCGGCCGCCTGAAAGCCACCGGCATGCCGGTGCGCGAGATGCTTCGCTATGCGGCCCTGCGAGAGCAGGGTGATGGAACCGAAGCCGAGCGTCAGGCCATCCTGGAAACCCACCGGGACCATGTCCGGGCCCGGCATGCCGCTCTTCGGGAAAACCTTTCCGTCCTCGACACGAAAATCGCCTTCTATGCGGCGACCATTTCCGCCGGTGATCCGGCCACGGGTAAAGGGACGAAAGATAATGACCATGACCACGAACGCGACAAGCAGCGGGACCGACCGCTATGAAAGAGGCCGGCGCGCGCTGGCGGAAATCGACGGCGAGGCTGGCGAAGCCGTTGTTGCTTCGCTCGCCGACATCGCTCCGGATTTCGCGCGCTACCTGCTTGAGTTCCCCTTCGGCGACATCTATTCGCGGCCGGGCCTCGACCTGAAATCGCGCGAGGTGGCAACCATTGCGGCTCTGACGGCGATGGGCACCGCGGCTCCGCAGCTCAAGGTGCATGTTGCCGCCGGATTGAATGTCGGCCTCAGCCGGGAGGAGATCGTCGAGATCATCATGCAGATGGCCGTCTATGCCGGTTTTCCCGCGGCGCTGAACGGGCTCTCGGTTGCCCGCTCGGCGTTCGCCGAGGCCGGCGTGTGACCGCCGTGACAGGCGGGTGAATCATGGCCGGCTTGTACCGGAATGTTTTTTGAGCTTCGCTCTTGCCAAGCGGGATGAACGAATCCAAACTCTTTCCATCATTAACGTAGTGAAAGGAGGTGATCCGATGTCGAGTGGTTCCCAGGTTCCGGTTCGGTCTATGCGGATCGTACTCCGTCGGAGCAGCCTCTGACGGTGTCATGATCCGATCAGCCGGACACGCGGTCTGACGACCGACCGGCAACCGGAATTGCGAAGGCCGCCCCATCGGGCGGCCTTTTCTTGTTCTCTTTATCACGTCAACTGTCTTGCCAGATACGCGGCCAAGAGCCCGGATCGTCTCAAGACCCCGTCTCGGGGCAGGAAATGCGCAGGCGTTTGCCGCCCTGATAAGGCCGTGCGAGCCCGCTTTGCAGCATGGCCGATGCGATGTCACGGGAGCCTGCTTTCAAATCGGCGAGGATGCGACCGTAATACTTGCCGCCGGCGACATTGATCAGGCTGACCGTTTCATGCCCGGCCACCAGCCGTTTCAGTTCACCGCGTGCCTGGTCTGCGGCCTTGCGTTCACTGGAACATCGAGACCGGCGTTCTGGCGTGTCGATGCCGCGAAGGCGCACCGACACCCGAACGGCCTGGCCCGGCCATGGATGTGCATCGACCACCAGTGTATCGCCATCAATGACCCGTACCACCCGCGCCGCAACCGGTCCGGGCACTGTCTGCCAGATTTTCTCCGCTGACTCGGACTCCGTGTTCGCAACCGTGTTGAACAACGCGGCAAGTGGCAGAAGAAGAAAAAGGATCAGGTGCGATGGGCGACTCATGACAAAGGAATATATTGGCGATATTATACTTGACAAACCCATCCCTTGAGACCATATTGGAATCAAGGAGATACGGTTATGTCGGTACTTGCAAAAAAATGGTTTCACGATGAAGCGGCGGCTTTCGAGCATGTCGAAAGCATTCTGTGGCCGAATGGCCCGGTTTGCCCGCATTGTGGAAACAATGACCGCATCTACTGCCTTGAGGGCGTGCGCTCCAAGCCTTCGAAAAAGAACCCGGAAGGCGTTGAACGTCACGGCCTGAAAAAGTGCGCTGCTTGCCGCAAGCAGTTCACCGTTCGCATTGGCACTATCTTTGAGGAAAGCCACATTCCGCTGCACAAGTGGCTTCAGGCAATCCACCTGATGTGCTCCAGCAAGAAGGGCATTAGCTCTAACCAGCTTCACCGCGTCCTTGAGATCACCCTCAAGAGTGCATGGTTCTTGTCTCACCGTATCCGTGAAGCAATGCGGACCGGTGTTTTCGATACCCCGCTTGGCGGCAACGGCAAGATTGTGGAAGCCGACGAAACTTTTATCGGTAACAAGAAGGGCTTTGAAAAGAAGGGTGGCGGCGCTGGTCACAAGATGACCGTCATGAGCCTTGTCGAGCGCGGCGGTGACGTCCGTTCTGTGGTTCTGGACCGGATCAGCAAGCAGGGCATTGGCAAGGTGATCGCGGACAACGTGCACCACGAAAGCCGACTAATGACCGATACCGCTGTCTACTACAAGAAGCGCGGCTTCAATGTTGCCAGCCACGAAATGGTCAATCACCACAAAGGCGAATACGTCCGTGATGACGTCTACACAAACACGCTGGAAGGCTTCTACAGCATCTTCAAACGCGGCATGAAGGGTGTCTATCAGCATTGCGCTGAAAAGCATCTGCACCGCTACGCTGCTGAATTTGACTTCCGCTACAACAACCGCGTTGCGCGGGGTGTGAACGATACCGAGCGGGCGATGAACGCGCTGATCGGTGTCGCTGGCAAGCGGCTGACTTATGAAGGGCCTGATTTCGTCTGAGGACTTTTACAGGCCAAAACAACTAGCCCTCCGGTTTCGAGGCACATCATTTCGGAAGCGGAATAATAGTTGAATCAGGGGCCCATATCGCCTATTATTAATAGGGACCTGCCGCCGATGATAAGAGCCCTTGAGGGCGCTTCGAAAGATAGTCGGGTCGGTGGGTTCCCTACCATTCAATAGTAATGCCTATTTCCGTGTGCCCACATATCTCTTTGATATGTGATCTTGTCGGCGATTAGGTCGTACTTGTCTGTTTTCCCAAGCTCCCATTTTCTCTGTAAGGCCCAAGTGCAATAGTCCGTAATTTGGAGGCAAGGATCGGCTGCGCTAGGCGGGAAGCTGGTTTGCCACTGATCGCGTGGCAAGTGCTGTTGAATCACGTCGTTGACTGCGGAAGAATATGCTCGCTGACCTTTCTTGGTGCCGATTGAGGCGGCCGTTATCTGCAATTCGTCCTCAGCAGTGACAAACCTGTTTAGGGCATACCTGAAATGGTAAAGCCAGCCGTACTGAAAAAACCTCTCTTTGGTTGACCTCACTTGCGGCTGCGCCTTCGATTTCTCCATAATGGTTGCCTGGATGGTAAAGTCCTGTCCTTGCAGTAGCTCATAAACAGCGTCACGAACGGGCGGTAGATCATCAACAGCATGGAAGTAGCCGCGCACCTTTTGGTCATTCCATATCAATTCCCGCTTCAGGTCGATCAACTCGTGACCTATCGAGCAATCATTGACCGCTATGGTGCAGAGGATGAAATAGCGACTTGCCTTTGGCTGTCTGCTAAAGTTGAAGTCGCCCGCTTCGTCTGAGAAGATATATCTACGCATAGGATCGAAAGTATGCCTCAGGATAAGACGAACAGCCAGCTAGACAAGTTCAAGGAAGCCGCTCGCGAACTGGAAACAGACGACGATGAGGCCCGGTTTGACGAGCGCCTTAACAAGATAGTCAAAGCGCCCGCCAAAAAGCCGACTAAAGATTAAGCGGACTTGCGATAAATCCGCCTAGCCTCGTCTTCGCTGCCGGGGTGAAGCGTTCCGTTTTTCACCTGAGAAATACGTCCGCCGTTAACGTCGTACTTCGCCGCAATCCTACTCTGGAGCCAGCCATCCCAGAGAAGCCCATGGATCTCGACTGCATCTTCAAATGTAAGCTGATACGAAGGTTCGTTCGTCTTCATAGTCATATCGTTCCTCTAATGTTAAGGAGCCGGTATTGACCATGAACGAAAAATGACTCATGTAAGTCATAGGCATTTTCGATACGTCCTGCATCCGACTCCAATCAGCGCAGGGCCCGAAAATCTAAAACCGTCGCGGCTCCCCAGCTTTGCGGCGGTTTTTTATTAAGGGCTCAATAGCTTGATATGAGCGGGCCACCTTGGCAGAGTCAAGCAGCCGAAAACTGCCCACACCCGTAAGGTTGCAGACTTCGGCATTTAAGCAATAATAACAGGGGCTTAATAGCCTCCTCCCTGTGGGGGAAACCGTGAACAACACGTAGACCCTGAAAGCAGGATAGCCTGATTCCTGTCGGTTCGGCAAATATTGCACCGCGAACGATTCGCGAGTGCAGCGCACAATACTTAAGTTGCTGTCGCCATTACCTGATCTGATATGTGGAAGTCTTTATATCATCGACTGCAACACGGCAGGGCGCACGAGCGGAAAACCGGCGTGGGTTTGTCAAAGATAATATCGCCAATATATTCCTTTGTCGGGTTCCGATCAACCGGAATGTCTGGTTATGCCCCGCGAGCCGGAGGCCGTCATATCGGGCCCGGAACCGGTGTCAGAAGCTGCGGAAGGCGACATCAGAAATCGATCGCGCGGCCGTTGATTTCCCAGTCTCCGAACCGGGCGGGATCGGCGCCGCCGCGGCCGCCGATTTCCCTTTCGGGTTTCTGCTCGTCGGCTTTGCGAGCCTTGCGTCGCTCTTCGGCTTCCGCAAGAGCCCGCCGGGCTGCGGCGCTCAGTTTCCTGCCGCTAGCCGGATCGGGTTCGGCCCGGGTGTCGCCGCTTTCGGACTTATCAGTATCGTCGGTCATTTTCGCGGCTCCATGAGAACTGCGTTTGCATTGAACAATGGCTTGAAACTCCCCATCTTTAGTTCCAAAAGCTGCGAAAAGCCAAGCCCGCAGGGAACGTTGTGTCAAGCTTCCGGCCCGCGAGCCGATATCCAAACTGGCCCGACCCCGGACCGCAGTGGCAGAAAAGGATGTAGTGCATGAATCTTGTTCGTACAGCCATGCTTTTGGCCCTGTTGACGGCGCTGTTCATGGGCATCGGTTACATGATCGGCGGCACCGGCGGCATGATGATCGCCTTTATAGTGGCCGCCGCCATGAACCTGTTTTCCTACTGGAACTCCGACAAGATGGTGCTGAGGATGCACAATGCGGTCGAGGTCGATGCTTCGACCGCGCCGGAGTTTTATCAGATGGTCGCGGATCTGGCGCAAAATGCAGGTTTGCCGATGCCGCGTGTCTTCGTGATCAGGAATGCCCAACCGAACGCATTCGCCACCGGCCGGAACCCTGAAAATGCGGCCGTCGCCGCTTCCACCGGGTTGCTGGAAAGCCTGAGCGAGGAGGAGATTGCGGCTGTGATGGCGCATGAACTCGCCCATGTGCAGAACCGCGACACGTTGACCATGACCATAACTGCCACCCTGGCCGGGGCGATCTCCATGCTCGGCAATTTCGCGCTGTTCTTCGGCGGAAACCGCAACAACAATCCGCTCGGCTTCATCGGCATTCTTGCGGCCATCATTGTTGCGCCTTTCGCGGCCATGCTGGTGCAGATGACGATCAGCAGGACCCGCGAGTATGCTGCGGACAAACGCGGGGCTGAGATTTGCGGAAATCCGCTCTGGCTGGCTTCGGCGCTGAGGAAGATTGCGTCCAGTGCCGGCCGCATTGTCAATGAGGACGCCGAGAGAAACCCGGCAACAGCGCACATGTTCATCATCAATCCGCTCAACGGCCAGAAGATGGACAGCCTGTTCTCCACCCATCCGGCCACGGAGAACCGCATCGCGGCACTGGAAGCGATGGCAAATGAAATCTCAGCCGCCCCGCAGCGCCCCGCAGCGCCGAAAACCCAACCCCGGAACTCCGGACCCTGGGGCCGCGAGGGCGCAGGGCGCAAGGGTCCCTGGTCTTGAGCGGCAACCGGCCGTCGGATTCGCGGCATCGGGGCAGCCAGAACCGGAACCGTGCCAAGGCATCCCGTGCTTCATCGCCGGGAGCCGGGATCAAAGATCAGGCCAAGAACACTGATGACGGAAAGCCCGGCCTCGCGGCGCGCAAGGCAGCGGCGCGGTTGCTGGCAACCGTTACGGAAAGCGGCGCATCGCTTGACGGCCTGCTCGATCCGACCGGCGGAAACCCTGCGTTTACCGGGCTTGGGCCGCAAGACCGGCTTCTGGTGCGCGCAATCCTGCTTTCGGCCTTGCGGCACCTGCGGGTGATTGACGCCTTCATCGATGAGCTTGTGACCTCGCCGCTGCCCGAAGGCGCAAAGGCGCTTCGCCAATTGCTCCGGGTCGGGGCGACTCAGATTCTGTTTCTGGATGTGCCGGATCGCGCCGCTGTGGATCTGGCGGTTAGCCTGGCCGACAGCGATCCGCGAAACCGGCGGTTTGCGGGCCTGGTCAATGCCCTGCTTCGCCGGATCGGACGGGAGAAGGAAAGCCGGCTTCCGGAGCTGCTTGCCACAACCCCGCCGTTTCCGGACTGGTTCGTAAGCCGGATTCAAGACGCCTATCCCGAGCACACGGACCCGATCCTCAGGATGCTGGCGGCACCGCCTGCCATCGATCTCACCGTCAAGTCGGATCCGGATGGCTGGGCCGAGCGGCTGGGCGGTATCGTACTGCCAACGGGAACCGTGCGTATTGCCCGCCCCCAGGGCCCGGTGACGGCTTTTGAGGGTTTCGAGGAAGGCGCCTGGTGGGTGCAGGACGCGGCAGCGAGCATTCCCGCGCAGCTTTTCTCAACGCTGGAAGGCCGGGAAATCGTCGATCTGTGTGCTGCGCCCGGCGGCAAGACGGCGCAATTGGCCCATGGCGGCGCCCGAGTGACTGCCTGTGATCAGTCCGCCAACCGGCTTGAGCGGCTTAAGGCAAACCTCGCCCGGCTCGGTCTCGATGTGGCGACACAGTTGACCCGTGCTCAGGACCTGATTGCGCCCGAAGGCTTTGACGGCGTTCTGGTCGATGCGCCTTGCTCGTCGACGGGGACCGTGCGCCGGCATCCCGATATTCCGTACACCAAGGGGCCCGATGACATTGTGCGTCTGGCGCGGGTTCAGCGAGCATTGCTCGACCATGCCGCGGGTCTCGTCCGGCCCGGAGGCGAACTGGTTTTTTCCAATTGTTCGCTGGATCCGCTGGAAGGCGAGATGATGGTCGAGGGGTTTCTGGCCGATCATCCGGCCTGGGAGATCAAGCCGGTTGAAGCCGGACGCTGGCCCGGCCTGGAGACCGCGATCACCGATATGGGTGAAATCCGGACACATCCGGCGATGCTTGCCCATGAGGATCCCGCACAGGCCGGACTCGATGGTTTCTACGCTGTGATATTGACGCGAAGATAGGCATTGCTTACCGGTAAACGCTCACAGGCTGTCGTCGGTGGGCCTTTGCCGCTTGAAAATGCGGCCTGCAATTGAACCACCAAGCCAATATGCTACGATTCGTTTCCCGCGGGAGACCGGAGCGGCTTTCAGGAACAACCGATTGGCAACATCGATCCCAGACCTGCAACGCTTGTCCTTTCTCTATGGCGCCGAGTTCTGGCGGCGGGTTACCCGTCGTTCGGCGATCGGCCGGCTAAGCGCCATACGGTTTGCCGGCGCGATACCGGATCGGTTGGTGGTTGCCCCGATCGATCTTCGCATGGCCGATGCCCACATCGCCGCGGAGATTTATGCCGGCCGTTTCGCCATGGCCGGACGGATGATCGATACCGGCGGCGAGAGCCCGTTTCATATGGACATTCAGGACGGCGGGTTCCTGCGCAGCCTGCACAGTTTTGGCTGGCTCAGGCACATGCGTGCCGCAGACCACGAGCTGGCATTCGCCAATGCGAGAGCGCTGGTTGACGACTGGATCACGGTGGAGGGCAAGCGTCTCAATGGTCTTTCCTACCGGCCGGAAATCGTCGCGACACGGCTGATCGCATGGTTTTCCCATTCTCCCATCGTGCTGCGCGGTGCCGATCACGGGTTCTATCGGCGGTTCCTGAGAAGCATCGCGCTGCAAACACGATACTTGAGGCGTGTTTCGGCGAACCTGCCGATCGGCTCGACACGGTTCCAAGCAAGGATCGCTCTTGCGATGGCGAGCCTTTGCCTGCCGGCGAGCCAGGGTGCGATCCGGGCCGCGGCGCGCAACCTCGACCACGAATTCGACCAGCAGGTGCTTGCCGATGGTGGCCACATCTCGCGCAATCCGATGGTTCTGATCGAACTGCTCACCGACCTGCTCCCGTTAATGCAAACCTACGTCAATGTCGGGCAGAAACCGCCACGCAACATGGCAGCCGGCATGGACCGGCTGTTTTCGGCGCTGCGGTTCTTCCGCCATGCTTCGGGTGAGCTGGCTCTTTTCAATGGCGCGTCGGCGGTGTCGGCCGATCGTATGCTGGCGGCATTGCGGTATGACGAAACCTCCGGGGCGCCGTTTCGCGAGATGCCGCATTCGAACTATCAGCGCCTGGCGATCGGCGATGTGGTGGTGCTCGCCGATACCGGCGCGCCGGCGCCCGGGATCGCGTCCGAAACCGCGCATGCGGGATGCCTGTCCTTCGAAGTGTCCTCGGGCGCCAACCGTTACATCGTCAATGCCGGGGCTCCGGTGTTCCGTGATCCCGATCATGTCGAGTTCTCGCGCATGACCGCGGCCCACAGCACGGTTGCCATCAACGACACGTCGTCACTCCGCTTTTCACAATCCTCCTTTCTCGGGCCGATCGTGACCGGCGGGGTGAGCAAGGTCGATGTCGAATCGCTGGACGAAGCCGGCAAGCATCAGGGTTTCAGCGCAACGCATAATGGCTACGCGGCACAGATGAAGCTGTTGCACCGCCGCAAGATCCGGCTGCTGGCTTCGGGGCACGAAGTTCAGGGCCGGGATCATATTCTCGGTCCCGATCATAATCCGCCCAGATCGGACAATCCGGCGGTCGCGGTGGCGCGGTTCCATGTTCATCCCTCGATCATGGTCGATCGGGCGGAGGATGGTGCGATTCAGCTGACGGCGGCGGATGGGGAAAGCTGGAAGTTTCTGGCTCGTGATCTTGAGCCCGAGATCGAGGAGGACGTGCATTTTGCAGATCTCGCCGGTGCCCGCGCCAGCAAGCAGATCACGTTGACGTTCAAGGTCGGCGAAACGCCGGAGATTGCCTGGAAGCTTGTCCGGACGGTGCTGGCCCGCGCCCGCGATTGAAACCCGCTGGAAAAAGCGGGCTTGCGCATTTCAACCGGTTTCGCCCTGTGCTACCGCAAGGCCCGATCGGACCGGATCCCGCCGGCAGCATTGACGAGGAAGTTCCCCATGGCCGTTGTCTCGAAGAATCACCCCGCACCGGAACTGGTTCGGGTCCGCCGCGCCTTGCTCTCGGTGTCCGACAAGACCGGACTCATTGCCTTTGCGCAGGGCCTTGCGAGCGCAGGCGTCGAATTGGTTTCGACCGGGGGCACGCGGGCTGCGCTGGAAAAGGAGGGACTTGCGGTTCGTGACGTCTCGGACCTCACCGGATTTCCGGAAATCATGGATGGACGTGTGAAGACGCTGCATCCGGGTGTCCATGGCGGTCTTCTGGGGATACGCGACGACGCCGACCATAAGGCTGCAATGGAGAAGCACGGGATCGCGGGGATCGATCTGGTCGCGATCAATCTCTATCCGTTCGAGGAAACCGTCGCGGGTGGCGCCGATGCCGCAACCACAGTCGAGAACATCGACATCGGGGGGCCGGCAATGATCCGGGCGGCGGCCAAGAACCATGCCTATGTGTCCGCTGTCACCGATCCCGAGGATTACAGCCGCATCCTCGTCGCACTTGAGGAAAATGACGGCTGCATCCCGCTCGAGCTGCGCAGGGAACTGGCCGCGCTCGCCTTTGCACGAACCGCCGCCTACGATGCTGCGGTTTCCGGCTGGTTTGCCGGCGAACTTGATCTTGAAGCGCCGCGTCACCGGGCTTTCGGCGGCAAGCTTCACGCGGTGATGCGCTATGGCGAGAACCCGCACCAAAAGGCTGCGTTCTACACCAATGGCGACACACGCCCCGGGGTTGCGACCGCTGAACTGCTTCAGGGCAAGCAGCTGTCCTACAACAACATCAACGACACGGATGCGGCTTTCGAACTCGTGAGCGAGTTCGATCCGGCAAAGGATGCGGCCTGCGCCATTATCAAGCATGCCAATCCATGCGGGGTTGCTGTGGGTGGAAGTCTTGCCGATGCCTATGGCCGAGCACTCGCCTGCGACCAGACATCCGCGTTTGGCGGTATCGTTGCCTTCAACCGGCCGCTCGATGCGGAGGCCGCGAGGGAGATCGTCAAGATCTTCACTGAGGTGATCATCGCCCCGGATGCCAGCGACGAGGCACGCGAGATCCTTTCGGCGAAGAAGAACTTGCGGCTGATGATCACCGGCGGTCTCGCCGATCCGCGTCAGCCCGGGCTCATGGTCAAGTCGGTATCGGGCGGACTTCTGGTGCAGGGCCGCGACAACGGGGCACTGGCGGCTCAGGATTTCAGGGTCGTGACCAAACGGGCGCCCGATGCGCGCGAACTGGATGACATGGCCTTCGCCTTTCGGGTCGCCAAGCATGTCAAATCCAACGCCATCGTCTACGCGCTCAATGGTGTCACGGTCGGCGTCGGCGCAGGCCAGATGAGCCGGGTCGATTCAGCCCGCATTGCGGCCCGCAAGGCGGTTGATGCGGCCGAGGCAATGGGTATCGACGCGCCGCTGACAAAAGGCAGCGTTGTGGCCTCGGACGCGTTCTTCCCATTTGCCGACGGTCTTCTGTCGGCCATCGAGGCGGGTGCGACCGCTGTCATCCAGCCGGGCGGGTCGATGCGAGATCAGGATGTGATTGACGCTGCAGACGAAGCCGGTGTGGCGATGGTGTTCACGGGAATGCGCCACTTCCGTCACTGAGTGGTCTTGCAGGACGCCTCTTGTACAAAGGTTCTGGCGGCGCAGGCCTGCGGTTACACGGCGAGATCCGTTGCCGGCTTTCCGTCGGGACGGTCGGCGGGATAGGGCGTCGTCCAGAGAATCCAGAGACCGACGGCAAAGAACAGGATGATGGTCGCCATCCCCAACCGCGGTGAACCGGACGCGGCCGTCACGCTTGCAACCATGAACGGCGCCAGAAAGCTGGTCGCGCGGCCGGCCAGTGCGTAAAGGCCAAAGAAGCGGCCAGCTTCCTCTTCGGTGACGCTCCGCGCCATATAGGCGCGTGAGGAAGCCTGCACCGGGCCAAAGGCGATGCCGATGAACAGGCCGAAGAGGATATAGGCCTTTTCCGCGGCAGTGCCGAAAAGACCTCCTGAATCGGCGATCCCAAAATCCAGTGCACCGAAGAGGGTGAATCCGGGGCCCGTGGACACGATCCCGATGGTCGCGAAAAGCAGCATGGCGATCGAAATCAGTACTACGCTCTTTGAACCGAGCTTGGTATCGAGCCGGCTTGCGTAGAGACAGGAGAAGATGGCCACGATATTGAGCAGAATGCCGTAAATGCCGATTTCCGTGATCGTCCAGCCAAACATGGCCGCGGCGAAACCGCCTCCGAGAGCCAGAAGTGCGTTGACGCCGTCCTGGTAGATCATGCGGGCGATCAGGAATCTGAAGATACCGGCACGCTTGCGCACCTCGCCGATGGTGGATCTGAGTTCCTGAAGGCCGTCACGCACGGCGCTGCCCATGGCGCGGCGTCCGCCGGCGTCGGGTGTGAACAGGAACATCGGCAGGATGAAAACGGCGTACCAGAGCGCCGAAATGGGACCCGATGCGCGCGCGTCCTCGCCCTGAAGAGGGTCCAGCCCGAAAAGCGGCTCCATGCCGATGATCGTGCGACCGGTTTCTGGAGATGCGGCGAGACATGCGATGATGAAGATGAGCACGATCATGCCGCCGAGATAACCCATTCCCCAGGCGAGGTTCGACACGCGGCCGATATCGGATTTTGGCACGATCCGCAAAAGCATGGAGTCATTAAACACGATCGAGAATTCGGCCGCCACCGAAGCCAAGGTGAACAGTGCCACGACCGCCACCAGACTGGAACCGGGTGAAGCGAACCAGAGGCCGCAGAGTGCGACGATCTTGAGGACCGCGAAAAAGGCGATCCATGGTTTGCGCGGACCGGTCTGATCGGCGATCGAGCCCAGAACCGGGGAAAGAACCGCGATCAGAAAGCCGCCGGCGGCGATGCCATAACCCCATGCCGCCTGACCCGCCGCCGGATCGCTTGCCATCCGGCTGATGAAGTAGGGACCGAAGATGAATGTGGTGACGACCGTGAAGAACGGTTGCGCCGCCCAGTCGAACATCATCCAGCCGTACACACCGGCCTTGCCGGATTTCCTGCCCGGACTCATGGCGTTGCCGCCCAAAAGATCATCCGCCATGTGTCATTCCCATCCGGCTGGTTGTTTCAGGACCGCAACGACCGCGCCAGATCGCCCATCATGCCGGCTGCCACGGTCAGTTTGGCAAGCGAGAGCTCGCCGCTGTCGGTCAGCGAAAGGATCTGGGCGCCGACATGGGCAACCCGGTCCTTGTTGCCGGAAAGCCAGGCGGCGGCCGGATGTTCTTCCTCGCGGTGACTGCCGAGGGCTGCGCAGGCGATGATTCGCCGGGCTTCCGAGATTTCGTCCAGGCTGCGTGAGAGCGCCAGCCCCTCGAAATGGTCGGAAACCGGGATACGGTCGACTGCTGCCACGATACGCCCGATCCGGAACGCTTCCGTAACAGAGAAAAACGTATCCATGGCCCGGGACAGTTCCGTGTCCGACGTCGCTGCCACCTGGCATATATCCGGCGCAAGGGTGAGACCGACGAGCCCCGCCAGTTCGCCCGCCAGTTTCTCCGGAACCGAATGCTCGATCAGATCGGCGCGCAGCTCATCGGCTTCTTCACGCATGAAATCGGGCATCGCTGCGTGGATCTCGGGTGCGATCTTCTTCACGCCCTCGCGCATGGAGGACACCGCCTCCCCGAGATCGCCCTGGGCGGCGCCGGTCTTCAACGCCCAGGCCGTAACCGTGCGCAATGTATCGCCGATACGGGCATAAAGCCTGTTCTGCACCAGACCGGGAATCTTCGTATCGAGGTCGTCAACCTCGGCGTAGAGACGATCAAGCGAAAGCCCGTCGCGCGCCAGAACGAAGGCCTGGACGATTTCGGCCGATGTGGCGCCCGATTTGTCTCCCAGCGCGATGACGAAGGCCGGCCCCCCACGGTTGATGGCGTCGTTGCCAAGCAGGGTCGAGATAATTTCCCGCTTGAGCCGGTGGCTCATGATGTCGGTTTCATGCGCCTTCAACATCTGCTTGGGGAAGTAGGATTTCAACGTCTCACTGAAATAGGGGTCGTCGGGAAGCGAGCTTGCAACAATCTCGTCAAACAACACCAGTTTGGCATAGGACAGGAGCACGCCGATTTCCGGCCGTGTCAGCGCCTGACCGGCTGCAACACGTTCGGCGACCAGGGCATCATCGGGCAGGTCTTCGACCTTCCGGTTGAGCAGGCCACGCGACTCAAGATTGGTCATCACCCGGTTCAATTCGCCGACGCCGGACGTACCCTGTGCCTGTGCCAGAGAAATTGCGAGCGACTGGAGGTAGTTGTTGCGAAGCACCAGTTGGGCGACTTCGTCGGTCATGGCCGCAAGCAGCGTGTTGCGCTTCGGTCGGGTCAGGCGATCCTCGCGCATGGCGTTTGCAAGCGCGATCTTGATATTGACCTCGACGTCGGAGGAATTGACGCCGGCGGAGTTGTCGATGGCGTCGGAGTTGCAGCGGCCACCCTGAAGGGCGTAGGCGATGCGGCCCTTTTGCGTGACGCCGAGATTTGCTCCTTCGCCGATCACTTTGGCGCGGACCTGACGGGCAATGACCCGGATCGGATCATTGGCGCGGTCGCCCACATCGGCATCGTTTTCCCTAGCATCCTTGATGTAGGTGCCGATGCCGCCGAACCAGAGCAGGTCAATTTCCATCGACAGGATTGCCGTCATGATGTCCTGCGGCGTGGACTTCCCGGCTGAAAGCCCGATTGCGGCTGCGGCTTCTTGTGTCAGGTCGACCGACTTCTGGTTTCGCGGAATGATCATCCCGCCTTTCGACAGTTTCGAAGTGTCGTAGTCCTGCCAGCTGGAGCGGCCGAGATCGAACAAGCGCTTCCGTTCGGCAAAGCCGACATCGCAGTCGGGGTCCGGGTCGATGAAGATGTCGCGATGGTCGAAGGCGGCGACCAGGCGGATTTTCTCGGACAGGAGCATGCCGTTGCCGAACACGTCTCCGGACATGTCGCCGACGCCTGCAGCGGTAAAGGGCGTGGTCTGGATATCGATGTCCATCTCGCGGAAGTGGCGCTTGACCGCTTCCCAGGCGCCACGAGCGGTAATGCCCATCTTCTTGTGGTCATAGCCCGCGGACCCGCCCGAGGCGAATGCGTCGTCGAGCCAGAAATCCTGTTCCTGGCTCAGTGCGTTGGCGGTGTCGGAAAAGGTTGCCGTTCCCTTGTCGGCGGCAACCACAAAATAGGGATCGTCGCCATCGTGGCGCACGGTTGCAGCGGGTGGAACGATGTCGTCGCCGACAATGTTGTCGGTCACCGAAAGAAGCGTGCGGATAAAGAGCTTGTAGGCCTCACGTCCGGCCTCGAAGACTGCGTCGCGCCCGCCTTCGACAGGAAGCTGCTTGGGGTAGAAGCCACCCTTCGCGCCGACCGGCACGATCACCGCATTCTTGACCTGCTGCGCCTTGACCAGGCCGAGCACCTCGGTTCGATAGTCCTGTGCGCGGTCCGACCAGCGCAGACCGCCGCGTGCAACGGGACCGAAACGAAGATGAACGCCCTCGACCTCAGAGCCATAGACAAAGATCTCGCGATAGGGCCTGGGTTCGGGCAAGCCGTCGAGCGCTTTCGGATCAAGCTTGACGGCAAGCGCGGGACGAACGCCGCCATCCTCTCCGGTCTGGAAGTAATTGGTCCGCAGCGAGGCCTGGATGGCATTCATGTAGCGGCGGAGAATGCGGTCATCGTCGATGCTGGGCACTTCGGCGAGCGCGGCCTCGATGGCGTCAACAAGCTCCGAGCACTGCTCCTCGCGCTTGTCTTCCTTGAGGCCGGTTTCGAACCGGGTGTGAAACAATTCGAACAATTTGGCGGCAACGGCGGCGTGTCGATTGAGGCACTCGGCCATGTATTCCTGCGAATAGGGAATACCGGCCTGGCGCAGATACCGCGCATAGGCACGCAGGACCATGGCCTGGCGGACCGACAAACCGGTATTTGCGACCAGACGGTTGTAGCTGTCATTGTCGGTCTCGCCACGCCACACCGACAGGAATGCCTCTTCGAGCCGCGTGCGGTCGGTCTCCAGGTCGATCCGGCGTCCGGCCTCGTGAACGATTTCCATGTCATGAACGATAACCGTGTCGGCACGGCCGCCGCGTTCGTCGAGGAAAATCTCGTGAGTCTGCTCGCTGATCACCTTGAAGCCGAGGTTCTCGAGAAGCGGAACCCTTCGTGACAAGGAGACCGGCTCACCGGCGTGGAAGATCTTCAGCGCCAGATGGTCGTCCGGCGTGTCCTCGTTGCGATAAAAAGCAATGCGGATGGTGCCGGGTTCGGCGCAGGCAAGTATGTCTTCGAGGTCCGCAAGCGCCTCTTCCGGCCGGAACCGCTCCTTGAAGGACTGGCTGACGCTTACGCGGTCCGCACCGTCACCGCCAAGCGCAAGGAACTCGTCCTCCCAGCGGGTGACGATCGAGCGGACATCCCGCTCGAGCTGTTCCTGGCTCACTTGCGGGGTCTTGCCCTCGGAACGGCCGATGATGAAGTGGACGCGGGCGACGCCGCCTTCGGGGAATGCCGGATAGAAAGCGGAAACCCGGCCGTTGTAGACGGTCTTGAAGTAGGCGCCGATCCGTTCGCGCGCGTCCGAATCATACTGGTCGCGCGGCACATAGACGATGAGTGAGACGAAGCGGTCGAACCGGTCGATGCGCGGCAGCACCCTGACACGCGGCCGGTCGGCCAGCTCGTTGATCTGGCCGCAGAACCGCGCCAGCAGGTGAGAGTCGATCTGGAACAGATCGTCCCGGGGATAGGATTCGAGCGAATTGAGCAGAAGCTTGCCGGAATGGCTCTCGGGATCATACCCGAACTCATCGAGAACGGCCTGGACCTTGGAGCGCAGCAACGGAATCCGGGCGACGGAATGTGTGTAGGCGGTCGATGTGAACAGGCCCACGATGCGCAGCTCACCGGTCACGCGGCCGCGAACGTCAAACCGCTTGATGCCGACGTAATCCATGTAGGCGCGGCGATGAACCACGGAACGCACATTGGCCTTTGTGACGATGAGAAAGTCCGGACCCTGCAGAAAATCGAGAATTTCCGGGGTGGTCGTCACCTGGTCCTTGCCCAGCCGCATCACCCGCACATCGGGGTCTGAAAGGATGCCAAGCCCCTCGCCCGATGACCGGCTGAGTTCGGCCGCTTCGCCCTCGCCGCTGTAAACATACTCGCGCATGCCCAGAAACGTGAAATTGTTCTCGCGAAGCCAGGCGATGAAGGCCAAAGCCTCCTGGCGGGCAGGTTCGGTCTTCTTGTCGACCTCTAGCGCCACCAAGTCGGCGGCGGCGTGGTCGATCATGGCGAGCATCGGCTTCCAGTCCGTCACCGCGGCCTGAACCTGCTCGAGGACATGGCGAACACGGCCGGTCAGATCCTTGGCGGCGGCGGAGCCGAGCCGGGGCATGTAGATCTGGATGTGGCTTATCCGGTCTTCCGGTTCGCTGCCGTCGCCATGCGAGAACAGAACGATTTGCGAATCGTCCTTCACCACCATGATCGGATGCAGTGCCATGAGGATGTCGCGGACCTGCGAGGTGACCTCGCCCATGACCGAATCATACAGGAACGGCTTGTTTCTGGTTGTAATGGCCAGCACCGACACGTCGCGGCCGTCAATGGTGGCGGAATCGCGGTCGATAAGGCTCATCCGGGCGGTCTTGCCGTCCCATGCACGGATCTCCGATTCCGCCAGAACAGCCGACTCGGCGAGGCTTTCCGCGGTCATGACCTCAAGGTCGTCCTTGCTGACGCGCGAGAACATCAGATCGAGCCCCACATGCGGTTTCTTGCCCTTTTCGGCCACCGAAGCTGCATCGGCGAGCAAAGATTCCGGCTTCTGGCTGTTCCTCGGCCCCATTTCCCGTCCCTCCAAGTCTTGATCTTTGACGGAAACCTATCAGAAGTGTCAGCCAATGCGACAGTAATTCGAACAGGTGGAGGATTTGTGATGAGCAGCAAAGCTGAGGCGGTCACGGCACTCGAATTGGAGGCGGAAACGCCGTTGAGCGAGGGGATGAAGGCGTATTTCGCCAAGTGCGAGGAAAAACTCGGCATGGTGCCGAATGTCCTCAAGGCCTACTCCTTCAACTCTCAAAAGCTCGAGGCGTTCGTCGCTTTCTACAATGATCTGATGCTGGCTGATTCGGGCCTGAGCAAGCTGGATCGCGAGATGATCGCGGTCGCCGTTTCATCGGTGAACCAGTGTTACTACTGCCTGACCGCCCATGGCGCGGCGGTGCGGCAGCTTTCCGGCAGACCGGAACTCGGAGAGCAGATGGTGATGAACTACCGCGCCGCGGATCTCGGCAGGCGCGAGAAGGCCATGCTCGATTTTGCCGTCCTGATGACCGAGAATTCGGCTGCAATCGAAGAGGAAGACCGCCAGGAATTGCGCGATGCGGGGTTCTCCGACCGCGACATCTGGGATATCGCAGCCGTCGCCTCGTTCTTCAACATGACAAACCGGATGGCGTCGGCGACCGATATGCGGCCCAATCCGGAGTATCATGCGCAGGCTCGATGAGAGTGCTATGATTGCATGATGTGGACACAGGCCTGAAACGCACAGGAAATAATGCCGATGAAGGACGATGACGACGAAACAGTCCGGGAAGCTAGGCGAACCCTCGACAGGATCGGCGAGGAAGGCGGCCTTTCGGCGACCCCGGCGATGAAATCGGCGGCAAAGGGCGTGCGCGATCATTTCGCAGCCGCCGACGCCGACAAGACCGATGCCACCGAAGTGTGGGGGACGCGCATTGCCCGGGCCTTGGCGCTTCTGGCGTTCATCGGCCTCGTCTGGTTCCTCTTCGGGCAGATCGGACGATGACAACCGGCCAGCAGAAAAAAGGGGATATCCGGCCGGCCGTGATCGTGATTTCCAGCCATGTGGTTCGCGGCTCGGTGGGAAACCGCGCCGCGGTGTTTGCGCTCGAAACCCTGGGCTTCCCGGTCTGGGCCCTGCCCACTGTGGTGCTGCCCTGGCATCCGGGCCACTCGCGCGCCACCCGGATCGTGCCGGGTCCGGAAGAGTTTTCGGCGTTGATCGATGACCTGTGCGGCGCTTCCTGGCTCGGTGAAGTGGGCGCGGTGTTGTCGGGCTATCTCGGGAACGTGGACCAGACCAGGGATGTCGCGCGCCTCGTGGGTGCAGTTCGAGCGGCCAATCCCGATGCAGTCTACATGTGCGATCCGGTGATCGGCGATGCGGAGGGACTTTATGTGTCCGAGGAGCTGGCGCAGGCGATGCTGGACCGGCTTGTCGCAATAGCAGACATAGCCACGCCCAACGTCCATGAACTTGCCTGGTTGTCAGGCGCGGCGCTTCCTGATCCCGCTTCGGTCGTTGCCGCCGCGGAAACGCTGGGCCCGGCGCGGATGCTGGTGACATCAGCGCCAGCGATGATGGCCGGCAGCACCGGAAACATGCTGGTCAGCGGCGGTCAGGCGCGAATGGCCGAACATCGCCTGATTCCGGACGCGATGAACGGCCTCGGCGATCTGATGTCGGCGACGTTTCTTGCCCGTCTCCTGGAAGGCCAGGCGGAGGAAAAGGCGTTGCAGATGGCCACCGGTACCGTGTTCGAGATATTGGCGCGCACTGCACGGCGCGGGGCCGATGAGCTGACGTTGGAAACCGATGCCCAAAGCCTGCGAACGCCGATGGCCATGATCAACATGCGCCGGGTGATCACCGCCTCCGGGCGGCAAAGGCCCTGATGGTTCCGGCGCGGAACCTTGCCGGTGTGGATGGATGCAAGGCGGGATGGATCTCATGGAGCAGGGACAACAATGAGTCCGCACCACTGCTGCGCATCCACGGCCGTTTCCAGGATCTGGTCAGCGATTTGGGAGGCGGTGCCGTCATCGCGGTCGATATGCCGATCGGCCTGCCGGACCGGATAGTGGGTCCGGGACGAGGACCGGAACAGGCGATCCGGCCCTTTCTGGGCGCCAGGCAATCGAGTGTGTTCTCCATTCCGGCACGTGCCTCGGTGGAAGCCCGGAGCTATGCTGAGGCTTGCGCCAAAGCGCTTGAGACGTCCGATCCGCCGAAAAAGGTTTCCAAACAGGCGTTCAACCTGTTTCCGCGCATCCTGGAGATCGATACGGCGCTTCAGCATGATGAAGAGTTGAAATCGCGCGTTCTCGAATGCCATCCGGAGTTTTCATTTTGCCGGCTCAATGATGGCGTGCCGATGTCGACGCCCAAGAAGATCAAGGGTGCGGTCAATCCCGAAGGCATCGAGGAGCGGATTGGCGTGCTCGAACGTCACGGGCTCGATCGAGGGATGTTTGAGCGCGGGCCGCCGCGCGGCGCCTTTATGGACGATGTGGTGGATGCGGCCATCAACCTGCTGATGGCCGAACGGCATGCCGCCGGACTGACAACGCCTTTTCCGTCACGACCGGCGCGGGATCGTCACGGAATCGTCATCGCCATTTACGGCTGAAGCCGGAAGATTGTCCTGATCTTTGTCTAAGCCGGAAAAAGCCTGATTGATCTTCGCCTCCGGCGCGTTTATGCCGCTAGTCATGTCGACTTTCCCGCGCCGGCTTCTGGACGGCTATCAATCCTTCATGAGCGGTCGGTACAACACCGAACGCGACCGGTATGTAAACCTGGCGGAAGCCGGGCAGCAACCGCATACGCTGGTGATTGCCTGCTGCGATTCCCGCGCGGCGCCCGAGACGGTTTTCGACTGCGGCGCAGGCGAATTGTTTGTTGTCCGGAACGTCGCCAATCTGGTTCCGCCCTACGCGCCCGACGGAAACTATCACTCAACCTCCGCTGCGCTTGAATTTGCCGTGCAGTCGCTGAAGATCCGGCAGATCGTGGTTCTCGGCCATGGGCGCTGCGGCGGTATTCAGGCTGCGCTCGACCCCAATGCGGCGCCTCTGTCCCCGGGCGATTTCATCGGGCAATGGATGGGGCTGCTCAAACCTGCGGCGCAACAGATCAAGGACAGTTCGCTTCTGACCAGCGGCGAACGGCAATTCGCGCTCGAACATATCTCGATCCGCAATTCGATCGCCAACCTCCGAACCTTCCCTTGCGTCAAGATCCTCGAGGATCGGGGTAAGCTCTCCCTGCATGGCGCATGGTTCGACATCTCGTCGGGCGAACTCTGGGTCATGGATCCGCAGAGTGGAGATTTCTCCCGTCCCCAACTCCAGTGACTTGACATCGGCCCCTGCCGTCCGGTTCCATGCGGTTGTCCGTCAATGACGGAATATCGGGAGGGAGCTTGAAGGTGGTGAGGATCCGGTCGGCAATTGCAATGGTCTGCCTGGCGGCAGGGATGTCGGTGGTCAGCATGGCGTCCGCCCGGGCGGAAAACGGGATTCTTGAGCGCTGGTACACGGCGCTATTCGACGTCGATCGTGAGGCCCTTTCCGAGCTTCTGGCCGACGAGGCTCTCATCCAGCTTGAGGATCTCGGCATTACCCAGACGAAGGCGGAATACATCGCTTCGCTCGATGAATGGGAAGAGGTCGCCCAGAATACGAATTTCGCCTGGCAGATTGACGCTGAAGCCCCGCAGGATGCCGATCAGGCCACCGCGCTGGTGTGCTACCAGTTCCCGGACAACGACCTGATGATGCGGGAGGTTTTCAGCTTCGGCGATGGCAGGATCACCGGCAGCGTGCAGTCCGCCGTCGGTGATACCTGCGAGGAATTCTAGGCCGCCATTGCAGGCGACTTCTCGTTTCCAAATGCGATCCGGCGCTCAGCCGTCGATGGCTGCGCCAATATGGGCGATGGCCTTCTGGTAGACGCCTGCGGCATTCCAGCCCTGGATTGCCCGGTAATTGGCCTGGCCGGGTTGATAGCCCGCACCACGGCGCCAGCCATGTCCACGCAGGAAGTTTGCGGTCGATGCCAGCGCATCCGCCGTGGTTCCGAGATTGACGCTGCCATTGCGGTCACCATCGACGCCGAAACGGACGACATTTGCCGGAAGAAACTGCGTCTGGCCGATCTCGCCATGGGCCGCGCCCTTGAAGTTCGGGCTCAGCCAGCCTTTCTGGATCAGCTGGAGCTGGGCGTAGAGCTGCTCGGTGAAGAAGGCCGAACGGCGGCAGTCATAGGCGAGCGTTGCAACGGCAGACACCGTGTGCTGGTTGCCCATGAACCGGCCAAACCCCGATTCCATGCCCCAGATCGCGATCAACGGACCGGCCGGCACCCCATATTTGCGCTCCAGCGCATCGAACATGCGCGCATTGCGCTGCTTGAGCTTCTTGCCCTGGGAAATGATTGAATTGGCGCCGCGTTTCTGCATGAACTGCTCGAAAGAGAGCTTGAAGCTGCGCTGGTTGCGGTCCGCGGAGATGGTCTTGGTGGCGTATCGTACATTGGCGAACGCCCGGTCGAGCGTGCGCTGAGAAATGCCTGCCCGCGACGCTTCCTTCTTGAACTGTTCGATCCAGGCCGGGAAGCCGGCGGATGTGTTGCCGCATTTGGCGGCCATGGCCGGTGAAGCAAGGTTCACCGTCAAAAGCGCTGCGGCGCCCCACAGCATCAGTTTGCCACTCTTGATATGCATTCGACCTCATCCTCGCGTCTGTTGAAACCGGCCCGGAACGGAGATTGCCAGCGATTCGCCGAAAAGTCACGGTCCGGGTCAAGACAAGCGCAATGAAAAAGCCCGGCATGACGCGCACCATGCCGGGCTTTCGAAGATCCGGGGCAGTGCGTTCAGGCGGCCAGACGCGGGGTGATCAGCCGCCGGTTCAACAGCAACTCGGCAATCTGGATGGTGTTGAGTGCGGCGCCCTTTCGAAGGTTGTCCGAAACCACCCAGATGTTGAGCCCGTTTTCAACGGTTGCGTCCTCGCGAATGCGGGAGATGAAGGTTGCGTCTTCACCGGCGCTTTCATAGGGCGTGATGTAGCCGCCGTCCTCGTGCTTGTCGATGACCTGGCACCCCGGCGCATCGCGCAGGATGTTGCGGGCTTCTTCCGCGGTGATCTCGTTTTCGAACTCGATGTTGACCGATTCCGAATGGCCGATGAACACCGGGACGCGCACGGCGGTGCAGGTGACCCTGATCTTGGGATCGAGCATCTTCTTGGTTTCGGCCAGCACCTTCCACTCTTCCTTGGTGTAGCCGTCCTCCATGAACTCGTCGATGTGCGGGATCACGTTGAAGGCGATGCGCTTGGTGAACTTCTGGCTGGTGATCGGATCTGCGACAAACACTGCGCGGGTCTGGTTGAACAGCTCGTCCATGCCATCCTTGCCGGCGCCTGAAACCGATTGATAGGTCGAAACCACCAGCCGCTTGATCTTCGCATGATCATGCAGCGGCTTCAGCGCGACAACCAGTTGCGCGGTCGAGCAGTTCGGATTGGCGATGATGTTGCGCTTGGTGTAGCCCGAAATCGCGTCCGGGTTCACTTCCGGCACGATCAGCGGAACGTCCGCGTCGTAGCGCCAGGCGGATGAATTGTCGATGACGATGCAGCCCTGGGCACCGATCTTGGGGGACCATTTCTTGCTGACCGATCCGCCGGCCGACATCAGGCAGATGTCGGTATCCGAAAAATCATAGGTTTCCAGGTTTTTCACCTTGAGTGTCTTGTCGCCGAAGGACACCTCGGTGCCCACCGAACGGCTGGAGGCGAGCGCCACGACTTCGCTGACAGGAAAGTTGCGCTCGGCAAGAATGTTGAGCATTTCGCGGCCGACATTGCCCGTCGCCCCGGCGATTGCGATTTTGAAACCCATGGTTCCCGTGCTCCTCTCTCCCCTTGTTAGCGGTCAAGCGCCACTCTTCCCGCCCCGGGGAGAGTGAGGGGCGGAACGGGTCAGATCGTGGTTTTGGTCTTGATCGTGGTGCGCATGGTGGCCGTGTTTTGATGCAAGTCCGGTGAAATGTCAATTCCATCGCAGAACAGGGATTGGGGCCATGACGGCCGGGTAAATTTCGCTGTCATCCCGATCGCCGTTTCAGGGTTTGCCTGATGTATTTTGCGGCTGAGCGGTAGTGGCTCGGGCCTGCGGCTTCGGCCCAGCGTCCGGGAGTCCAGTCATTGTTGGCTCCTTGCATCGGACCGCCATACAAATCAGCATCATCATGTTCGGTTATGAAGGCAACAAGCCGTGCATGATTGATGGACAGAAGGTCTCTGACCCCATCCCAACTCAGCCCCGCCTGTGTTTCGCGCAGTTGGGCGTTATAGGCCTTGAGCTGGTTCCATTTGTAACCGGGAGCCGGGAAGAACACCTCCTTGCCTGCCTGACCATCCTCATACCAGCCGAGAAACAGATCAATCCAGTGGGCGCGATGACCGATCACGTCCTTGATCGAGGTGTCTTCATCGTCCTTCAAGGCCGCCTCATCATCGGGCAGATCCGAAATCAACGCTTCAAGCTTGAGATACTCATTGAGGCTCAGTGCCAGGAGCTCGTCTCTTGTTTTGGCCGCCATTGGTCTTGTCCTCAAGCATCATTTGATGACTTGAGGTTGTATTGCAGTGCTTCCCCGACATGCCTTGACCGATATCAAGGCATGCTGGTTCCCGCTGCACGGCTTCCTGTTTCATGCGGACGCGAGGTCTGCTGCCATGTCGCGGGTAGCACCTGATATTCTGATCGAACTCCCTGGTTCATTGCTGAATTCCGCCTCGATCACGGATTTCGCGCCCATGTCTTCGCCCTGGGTGATGTGAATCCGGTTGCCGTGAGGCCAGTTCCGGTCGCGAAGGTAACCGGCGAAGGCTGCCGCCGCCGCACCGGTTGCCGGATCTTCCAGGACCCCGCCGGAGGCAAAGGCGTTGCGTACGTCGAACGCGCTGTCGCCGCGAACATGAACCAGCATGATGGTGACCAGGCCATATTCGCGCATCAGGGCGCGGCCTGCATCAAGGTCATAGGACATGGCGGCAAGATCGGCGCGATCCTTGAGCGCCAGCAGAAGATGGTCTGCGCCCGCATGAATCTCCGCGGGCGGAAGTGCGGGTTCGAGTTGATCTCCATCGTAGCCGAAGAGAGCGAGCGCTCGGTCCACAAGCTCTGGCCGTGCGGACTTGCTGCGTGTCGGCGGCGACTGCAATGCTGCACCATAACCGTCGTCCGTTGCGGCGGCCTCGACCGAGATTTCGGCCTCATTGAGGGCGAGTGCATAGCGGCCCTCTCCGGAATGGCGGGCCAGCGCCGCGCCCAGGGCAATGGTGGCATGGCCGCAGAACGGAACTTCGGATTCCGGCGAGAAGTAACGCACCCGCCATCGGTCGGGCGCGCCATCGGGTACGGCGAATGCGGTTTCCGAATACCCGACATCGGCTGCGATCCGGCGCATTTCGGCTTCGGAAGGAAAGCTCTCGGCGAGCAGGACGCCAGCAGGGTTTCCACCTTCACCGGCGTCGGAGAAAGCGGCAATGTGTTCGACAGTCATGATGATCTCCTTGCAGTCTGACATGCAGCAAAGATAGGTATCGGCTCGTTGCCATGCCTTGTCATTTCGGAGGACAATTCATAAAACTTCCTTCGATTTTGGATGTTATGTGTGGAGAAACCTTCAAAATGAAAATGGATGAGAAGGACAGGCTCATCATTGCCCATTTGCGCGAAGATGCGCGCATGCCGGTGAGCGAACTGGCAAAACGCGTGGGCTTGTCCGGTCCATCGACATCGGAGCGGATGCGGCGGCTTGAGTCCAACGGAGTGATCGACCGATACACGGTGGATCTTGATTTCGAGGCCCTCGGCTTTGTGCTGCAGGCGATTGTTCGGATCAAGCCGAGGCCGGGCAATCTGCACATTGTCGAGGACATGATCATGAATGAGGCGCGCTTCATCGATTGCGACAAGGTCACCGGCGAGGATTGTTTCGTCACCCGTCTGGCGCTGCGTTCCATCGCCGAACTCGACCCGTTGCTGCTCCCCTTCCATGACCGGGCCGAAACCAATACCGCGATCATCAAATCATCGCCGCTGCGTGGGCGGCTCCCCGTTTGAAGCCAAGAAAAGACCCGGCCCGGCAAGCGCCGAACCGGGTCGAATGAAGCAGAAGACGGTCCCGGGGTTCAGGATCAACCGGCGTAGGCAGCCAGGATCGCGTCACCCATCTCGGCCGTCGTGATCTGCGTGCAGCCTTCGGACATGATGTCTCCGGTGCGCAGACCCTTGTCGAGCACTGAGGCGATCGCGGCTTCGAGACGGTCGGCCTCGGCCACCATTTCGAATGAATAGCGCAGGCACATCGCAAAGGATGCGATCATGGCGATCGGGTTGGCGATGCCCTGACCGGCGATATCGGGCGCGGAGCCGTGCACCGGTTCGTAAAGCGCCTTGCGCTTGCCGGTCTTGGGATCGGGTGCGCCGAGCGAGGCCGAAGGCAGCATGCCGAGCGATCCGGTCAGCATGGCGGCGACGTCCGACAGCATGTCGCCGAACAGGTTGTCGGTGACGATGACGTCGAACTGCTTGGGCCAGCGCACCAGCTGCATGCCGCCGGCGTCGGCCAGCATGTGGCTCAACTTGACGTCGGAGTATTTCGCCTTGTGGGTGGCGGTCACGACGTCGTTCCACAAGACTCCCGACTTCATGACGTTGCGCTTTTCCATCGAGCACACTTCGTTGCGGCGGGTGCGCGCCAGTTCGAACGCCACGCCGGCGATACGCTCGATCTCGTAGGTGTCGTAAACTTGGGTGTCGATGCCGCGCTTCTGGCCGTTCCCGAGATCGATGATTTCCTTGGGTTCGCCGAAATAGACGCCGCCGGTCAGTTCCCGGACGATCAGGATATCGAGGCCTTCGACCACATTCTGCTTCAGCGACGAGGAACTGGCGAGCGCCGGGTAGCAGATCGCCGGGCGAAGATTGGCAAAAAGCTGCATGTCCTTTCTCAGACGCAGCAGACCTGCTTCGGGACGGACCTCATAGGGGACCGCGTCCCATTTCGGTCCGCCGACAGCGCCGAACAGCACCGCATCCGCAGCCATGGCCTTTTCCATGTCGGCATCCGAGATTGCTGCGCCGTGCGCGTCATAGGCGGATCCGCCGACGAGGCCTTCATCGGTCACGAAACCGGCGTCTTCCTTCTCGTTCATATGCGCAATCATCTTGCGGACTTCGGTCATGGCTTCGGGACCGATGCCATCACCTGGAAGGAGAAAGAGAGAGCGTGTTGCCATTTTGAGGTCCCCGGACGAAAATCGAAAAGATGAAGCGTCCTTAAACACCCTGTGGAGGGTTTTCAACTGTCTGGATTGCCAACGTGTCTTTTGACTGTGCCGCGCCGGACAATTCAGCTTGTCCTGATATTGTTGGCGCCCGCCCTGCCGGTCGCAGCGGAGCCGATGTTCGGGCTTCCGCTTGCCTGTCCGGCTGGATCGGTCTGCCCGATCCAGCAATTTGTCGATCTCGATGGGGGTCCGGATGCCCGTGACCCATGGTGCGGAACCAAGACCTATGATGGCCACGAGGGAACGGATTTCCGGGTTCTTTCGATGCAGGATGTGGCGCGCGGGGTGGAGGTTGTCGCCATGGCTGATGGTGTCGTCAAAGCTTCACGTGATGGAATGGCCGACCGTCTTGTGTCGACGGATGAAGACCGCAAGTCCGTCGCCTCACGTGAATGCGGCAATGGTCTGATCCTTGATCACGGCGGCGGCCTCGAGACCCAGTATTGCCACTTGCGCAAGGGTTCGCTGCGGCTGGCGCGTGGAACCAAGGTGCGCAAGGGCGATGTGCTCGGATTTGTTGGGGCGTCCGGAATGGCGCAGTTTCCGCATGTTCACGTGACCCTGCGCCGCAACGGCAAGACGACGGACCCGTTTACCGGGTTGAGCGTGGGTCAGGATTGCGCGAAAACCGATTCCGGCGAGGCTGCCGGGTCGCGCACGGGCGGCTGGCTGGACGCCAGCGCGATGGCCGCTCTCGGCGCACCTGATATGCCGGCGCTGTTGTCCGCAGGATTTACGGATCGGCCGGTCAGCGACAAGGACCTCGTGCAGTCGGGTCTGCCGGCGCTGCCGGGCGCGCAATCACACGCTCTTGTCGGCTATATCTGGGCCATCAATCTGGCAAAGGCAGACCGCTTGACCCTGCGGATCGAAAAGGACGGACGGCTGTTCGGCGAAAAGACGAGCGAGCCGCTCGACCGGCCAAAGGCGGTCTACGTCGCTTACACCGGCAAGAAAGGCAGCCCGGCTGCGGGCCACTATCGGCTGGAAGCTGCAATCGTCAGACAGGGCAGGACGATTGTTGCCGGGAGCAATGAGTTCACCCTCGAGTAGATTGCCGGCTAGATCTTCTTCACCGCAACCACGGCGTTGGTGCCGCCAAAGGCAAACGCGTTGGACATGGCCACATCGACGTTCCGCTCCCGCGCTTCGTTGGGCGTGATGTCGAGATCGCAGTCCGGATCGGGCGTGGTGTAGTTGATGGTGGGCGCGATGACGCCTTCGCGAACCGCGTTGACGCAGGAAATGAGTTCGATGGCGCTGGAAGCACCCAAGCAGTGGCCATGCATGGATTTGGTCGATGATACCGCCACCTTGTCGGCCGCAGCGCCGAAAACATCGCGAATGGCGCGTGTCTCGGTCTTGTCATTGGCCTGCGTGGCGGTGCCGTGGGCGTTGATGTAGCCGACCTGGTCGGCGGAGATTCCGGCGTCCTCGAGGCAGTTCCGCATGGCGTTTGCGGGCCCCTCGACCGTCGGATTGACGATGTCGGATGCATCGGCGGAGAGGCCGGCGCCTGCGATCTCGGCAAGGATCTCGGCGCCACGAGCCTTTGCGTGTTCATAGGATTCAAGCACCAGGATTGCCGCTCCGTCGCCCAGCATGAGGCCATCGCGATCGGCGGAGAACGGCCTGCATTCGGACCGGGCCAGAACCCTGAGCGCTTCCCAGGCCTTGAGCGGACCATAGACCAGCGCCAGTTCGGCGCCACCGGCGAACATCACGTCCGCGCGTCCAAGACGGATCTGGTCAATGGCGGAGGCAAAGGCATGATTGCCCGAGGCGCAGGCCGAGGAAACGCCAAAAACCGGGCCCTGCAAACCGAGCGAGATCGAGACATGGCTGGCCGGGCCGCTCGGCATCACCTTGGGAACCGTAAAAAGGTGGGTCCGCTTCTTCTTTTCGAGGAAAATGTCGCTGTAGGCTTCGTCCAGCGCATCGGTGCCGAAAGTGCCGACGCCGACAACGCTCCCGGTTCGCCGCGGATCTGTCGTGTCCATCGAAATTCCGGCTTGCTGCATGGCCTCGCGCGCAGCGATCACCGCAATCCGGCTGATGAAGCTCATGGTCATGCCCTGACGCTTCTCGATCCCGTCATCCTCGGGGTAATCGACAATGTTGCAGCCGATATTCGTCTTGAGATCGCGCTTTTCGATAACCAGCGGACGGCAGCCGCTCCGGCCCTCTTTCATCGAGGTCCAGATATCGGCTGCGTTGCCGCCCAGCGCGCAGATGCCACCCATGCCGGTAATGACGACGCGGCGGTTGCCCATGCTCAATGCTGGTCCGCGATGAGTTTCTTGACCATGTCGACCAGGTCGCCGACCGTCTTGAGCGTTTCCCAGGCTTCGGCCGTGTTCAGGTCGATCTCGATGTCGTGCTGGTCCTCGATTTCCATGACGATCTCCGTCAGGGCGAGAGAATCGATCTCCAGTTCCGACAATTCGGTTTCACGTGAAATCTTGCCGGGTTCGGTTTCGGCTGCTTCGGCGATCAGGGCGATGACTGAGGTTTCGACGTTGTCTGACATATTGGCTTCCTCTGGCGCCCCGGCGTGACGCGAATATCCTGCCCGGTTGTGAAACTAGAGCCAGGGGCGGTTTTCTGCAGCCTGTGTCTCGTAGGTATCGATGGAGGCAGCTTTCTCGAGCGTCAGGCCGATGTCGTCGAGGCCGTTCAAGAGACAGTGCTTCTTGAAGGCGTCCACGTCAAACTTGATGACGCCGCCGTCGGGTCCGCGGATCTCCTGGGCTTCGAGATCGATCGAGACGGTGGCGTTTGCGCCACGGCGGGCATCATCCATCAGCTTGTCGAGGTCGTCCTGGCTGACGACGATGGGCAGAATGCCGTTCTTGAAGCAGTTGTTGTAGAAGATGTCGGCGAAGCTCGTCGAGATCACGCAGCGAATGCCGAAGTCGAGAAGCGCCCAGGGCGCGTGCTCACGCGAGGATCCGCAGCCGAAATTGTCTCCGGCGATCAGGATCGAGGCATTGCGCCATGCCGGCTTGTTCAAAACGAAATCGGGGTTTTCCGAGCCGTCCTCATTGTAGCGGGCCTCCGCAAAAAGTCCCTTGCCCAGACCCGTGCGCTTGATGGTCTTGAGGTAGTCCTTGGGGATGATCATGTCGGTGTCGATATTGACCACCGGAAGCGGAGCGGCAACGCCGGTGAGACGGTCGAATTTCTGCATGGCTTGAAGGTCCTGTCTGTCTTTGCCGGAGCATTTAACAAACATGGCGCGGAAAAAGAAGTACCCGGGCCTCACTTCCGGTCATTGGCGGTAAGATTCAGGCACAAACGGGTTACGCACGGTTCCAAAAGGCCGCTGCGGACCAATTTCCGGGGCTTGCTGCGACGTCAGGGACATCCCGCCTCATTATGGCATTCGGGTGTCCCCTAAAGCCGATAATCCTACATGTCGATGATGGTGCCGCGGCCATCGTTCCAGACCCGATACTCGCGTTTCCCGGAGGACCGGTCACCACTACGCGACGAGGCATTTCCTGCGACTGCGGGCCGAAACCTGCCGGTCATGCGTGCAATCGCCATCGCGCCAGTGGCGGTGATGGTCAGCACGAGCGCGAGCATCAATCCCGCAAAGGCTGCTACGATCAGGCCAAGACCTGCAAACACGGCTATGATTTTTTTCATGACGGTCAATCCCTTTCCAGGCCCTTGCAAGGACCGCAATGCGCGGTTCTCATCGGTGGCTTGAATGTGGGTATTTGTCGCCTTCGGTTCAATGGCGCGGCGCTGCCCTCTTGCCCGGCCCTATGTCCAGGGGCAATAAAGCTGCGAAAGAAGCAGTCGGCCGCTGATACGGTCGAATTGCATTTGGCAGGAACCCAAGCCATGGAGCACACATGACGCCGAGCGCCTCCTCACGACCCGTCCGTTCGCGCCGTTCGGTCCTCTATTTGCCGGCCGGCAATGCGCGGGCGCTCGCCAAGCTGCCCCAGCTCGACTGCGACTGTGTCATTCTCGATCTTGAGGACTCGGCATCGCCCGAGACCAAGGACGATGCCCGCGAAGCACTTCGCAGCTTCTTCCGGGAGGGGCATGCGGCAAGACTGCCCCGGCACATGGAGACGATCATTCGGATCAATTCACTGTCCACGCCGTGGGGCGCCGAGGATCTGCTCGCCGCCCGCGGATGCAGGCCCGACGCGATCCTGATCCCCAAGGTGGATGCGCCCGAGGATATCGTCGATGTGGAGGATGCGCTGGCGCAAACCGATGCACCCCCTGAATTGCGGCTTTGGGCGATGATCGAAACGCCACTCGGCATCATGAACGCAGCACGCATTGCGCAGTGCGCGCGCACTGATGGCGCGCGGCTAGATTGTTTCGTTGTCGGCGCCAATGATATCGTCAAGGAAACCGGGGTGGCGAATGTGCCGGGCAGGCCGTGGATTGCACCCTGGTTGATGCAGATCGTCTTGGCGGCGCGTGCCTACGGGCTTGACGTCCTTGATGGTGTGTATAATGATTTCAAGGATATAGCCGGTCTCGAGGTGGAAGCCCGGGAAGGGAAGGCGATGGGATTTGACGGCAAGACACTGATCCATCCGGGGCAGATCGAGACTGCAAATCTCGCCTTCGGCGTTGATCCCGCGAGGCTTGAGGAAGCCCGGGCGATTGTTGCCGCCTTTGCATTGCCCGAAAACGCCCGTGCCGGCGTGATCAGTCTGGACGGACGGATGGTCGAACGGCTGCATGCCGAGATTGCCGAAAAGCTGATTGCCAGGGCCGAAGCCCAGGCGGTATCGGGCTGAGGAGGAGTTTTCGCGATGAAGCTTTACCGTTTTCTGACGGGGCCGGACGATTCGGCCTTCTGTCACAAGGTTACCGCCGCGCTCGACAAGGGATGGGTGCTGCACGGTTCACCGAGCTATGCCTTCAACGCCGAGACCGGGGTGATGCAATGCGGCCAGGCCGTGGTCAAGGAAGTCGAAGGTCGGGAGTACAGTCCGGAGATGAAGCTGGGGGAACAGTGACGTGACGAATTTTCTGGCACGCACCGCAACGCCTGACCTTGTGAACCTCAGGCACGATCTGCACCGCCGTCCCGAGCTTTCGGACGAGGAGGGCGAAACCGCAAAGCGCATCGCCGCGGAACTTGAAAAACACGGGCCGGATGAAATCATCCAGGGCCTCGGAACCCATGGCGTGGCGGCGGTTTACGACAGCGGCGCCGAAGGTCCGACGGTGCTGTTGCGCTGCGAACTCGACGGCCTTCCGATCACCGAGATATCCACATTCGGCTGGCGCTCGGAAATCGAGGGGAAGGGGCATCTTTGCGGCCATGACGGTCACATGACGATTATTTGCGGCCTTGCCGCGGAGCTGGCGGCAAACAAGCCTGCCCGCGGCCGCGTGGTGCTTCTGTTCCAGCCGGCGGAGGAAACCGGGACCGGGGCAGCCGGCGTGATCGCCGATCCGGGTTTCGAGCGCATCCGGCCCGACTTCGCCTTCGCGCTCCACAATCTGCCGGGTCTGCCGCTGGGTGCGGTGGGCGTGCGGTCCGGTCCCTTCACCTTCGCTTCAGAGGGGCTGGCAATCCGACTGACCGGACGCACATCGCATGCAGCCCAGCCCGAAGCAGGCGTCAGCCCTGCGGCGGTCACGGTGCGCCTTATGGAAGCGCTTCCCGAATTGCCGGAGACGCTGGGTCACCAGCCCGGGCATTCGCTGGTCACGCTGTCCCATACCCGGCTTGGGGAGGCGGCTTTCGGAATATCGCCAGGAGAAGCGCATGTCTGGGTCACGATTCGCGCGATCGACGACAAGCTGCAGGCAGAACTGATCGGCGAAGCCGAGAATCTCGCGCGCAGGCTGGCGGAGGCCGGAGGGCTGGGGATCGATCTGGAGCGTCACGAGAATTTCGCCGCCGGGCACAATGACCAGGACGCGGTTGCCCATATCGAGGCCGCTGCGGAAGCTCTCGGCGCGGCCCGGGTCGAGGTCAATGACCCGTTTCGCTGGTCGGAGGATTTCGGACGCTTCGGCAGTGTGGCGAAGACGGCGCTTTTCGTGCTCGGTTCAGGCGAAGACCATCCGCGGCTGCACAATCCGGATTTCGATTTTCCCGATGAACTCATCGGTCCGGGCGTGGCGATGTTCGAACACATCGTGCGCGATCTCTGCGGCGGGCAGGCCACCGGCTGAGCACCCCGCGACCGGCGCAAGAGCCCGGAGCCGGCTGCGGCGGGTCAGTCGGCAGCGGCTTCTATGCGGTCCATGTCATCGTCGGACAGGCTGAAATGGTGGCCGATCTCGTGGATGAGAACATGGGTGATGATGTCACCCAGGGTTTCATCGTTTTCGGCCCAGTAGTCGAGAATCGGACGGCGATAGAGCATGATGCGGTTGGCGAGTTCGCCGGTTTCGATGGTGAATCGCTCTGACAGGCCGCGTCCTTCGAACAATCCCAGAAGATCGAACGGCGTTTCGAGACCCATATCCTCGAAGATTTCGTCATCGGGGAAGTCTTGCACGACGATTGTCAGATCTCCGGTAAGCTTGCGAAATGTGCCGGGAAGGCGGCCATAGGCATCGATGGCAATCGATTCGAACACGCTCAGACTCGGCGCATGCCGTCCTTGCCAATCTCCTGTCTGATCACTGCGGGCCATGAGGTTTCCTGTATTTGAGCGGGGCCATCGCCCGCCTTTTGCCGGTTCATATAGGAAAAAAATGTAGCACTTTCGAGTCGCGGTACCACGATGGCACGGAGATCGGCCGGAACAGGCGGGTTCACCCGCGTGGCATGTAGCGCCCGGAAAGGCTGCGGATGACCTCGATCAGCACGGCTGTGAAGATGCCGAAGGCGAGCAGCCCGTTCACTGCCACGAAGCCTGAAAGGACCCGCCAGCCGGAACCCACCACCACATCGCCGTAACCGACCGTGGTGAAGGAGACCAGCGAAAAGTAGACGGCTTCTTCCAGGGTCGGAAAGACGCCGAGCAGGCGGAACAGCAGGGCCCAGAGCCAGACACAGATGGTGTGAGCCAGCAGGACCAGCGTCACGGTTCCCGACAGCAGCACGAAGAACTGCCACAATGCGGGTCGACGGTCGGCATAGGCTTCTTCCGCCATGCGAACCAGCCGCAGGGTGGCCAGCACGAAGCCGATCATGATCGCCATGGAGGCGATGATCGTCAGGGTTCCGATGGCGAGTTCGGCGATCATCGCGCCGGCCTGTTTCCGGCTGGATAAGGCGTGGATGTTGAGGACATCTTCTGCTCCCGTGCACGCGGTGTTTGAGCGCCCTGGGCCAAGCCAGGCGACGCATCATGTTGGCAACCGCAGGGGTCTTTCGCCTTGATGGAGATCATATGCGCGGCGCACAGGCCGGAAGCGGCGGCCATGTTTGGCGGCAGAATGATCCGATACTCTTGAAAAATGGAGCGGGTGAGGCGATTCGAACGCCCGACCCCAACCTTGGCAAGGTTGTGCTCTACCCCTGAGCTACACCCGCTTGACCGTTCACGTCCGGGGGGAACCGGACCGGCTGTCCGGTGCGTTTCGCGTCCGGACCGGCGCTATATGGCGCAACCTGCTTTCAAATGCAACAGGGAATTTTCAGCCTTTTTCGCTGGCAGCTTCAAAGGCCCGCCGATGGCTTGTGCCGCAACCTGCCTTCGCTGGAAGGCACGGTTTCCGCCTGGCGATGCGCCCTACCGGATCAGCATCGCTCAAGTGCTTTCTCAATGCGCGGAGCCGCGCCATTGCGAAGCTGTGCCGAGTTGCCTATCAAGAGCTTCTTGAAGCGGGTCCAAAGTCGCCCCGGTATCGCCGCGGTCGTTATCAAGGCGGTGTTTCACGCTTGACTGACCCCGAATGATGTGTTGCTGGAGTGCAGTTGAAGCGATGCCCAAGACCCCCAAAGAGCTATTCGACCGCCTTGACGATCTGGGCATAGCCCACACCACCATCGAGCATGCGCCGGTTTTCACGGTCGCCGAAGCGCAGGGGCTGCGCGACCAGATCCCGGGCGGGCACACCAAGAACCTGTTCCTCAAGGATAAGAAAAGCCGGTATTTTCTGGTCACGCTCGAAGAAAATGCCGAGGTCGACCTGAAGACCATCCATACGCTGATCGGCGCCAGCGGCCGGGTTTCCTTTGGGAAGCCGGATGCGCTGATGGAGAAGCTGGGCGTGTTACCCGGGTCGGTAACCGTGCTGGCGGCGATCAACGATCCGGACCAGGAAGTGACAATCGTCATTGACGCGCCGCTCATGGAGTATGACATCATCAATGCACATCCCTTGATCAATGAGGCCACGACCTCGATCGGGCGGGAGGATCTGAAGACATTCCTGGCCGATACAGGCCATGAGCCAATGATCTTGAAAGTTTCGGCCTGAAGCACGACCTTTGACACATGATCGATAATTCACTGACGGAAGCGGACCATGAGCGATTTTGACAACCCCTATGCACCCTCCCCTGGCAGCCAGATGAGCGGTACCGTGACGTTTGGCGAAAACCCGAAGTCCGCAGCGCAGGGTTCGGCCGGCCCTGGCGCCGGCATTGGCGGCAGCGCTGCCGGCGGATTGACCGGCGGGACGCCGGCCGGCGACCTGATCAAGGACACGACGACGGCCGAATTCACCGCGGATGTGCTTCAGGCTTCGACCGAAGTGACGGTGCTCGTGGATTTCTGGGCGCCCTGGTGCGGCCCCTGCAAGCAGCTGACACCCATCATTGAAAAGGCGGTGCGCGAGGCGGGCGGCCGGGTGCGGCTGGTCAAGCTCAATATTGACGACCACCCGGCGATTCCCGGCCAGATGGGGATTCAGTCTATTCCCGCCGTGGTCGCCTTCTCCGGCGGAAAGCCGGTTGACGGCTTCATGGGCGCGCTGCCCGAAAGCCAGATCCGCGAGTTCATCGAAAAGGTTGCCGGGCCGCCTCCGGTTTCGGAAGCGGAAACGCAGATCGAGGCGGTTCTGACCCAGTCGCGCGAGGCGCTGGCCAGTGGCGATGTGGAACGGGCGGCACAGGGCTTTGCCGCCATCCTGCAGATGCAATCTGACAATGCGGGCGCTGCCGCGGGTCTCGCCGCCTGCATGATCGAAATGGGCGATCTCGACCGCGCCGAACAGATGCTCGCGACGATCGGGCCCGAGGGGCGCAAGGATGTCGAGGTTGCCGCCGTCGTGAAGCGGCTCGAGATGGCACGCGAGGTGGCTCAGCTGGGCGATCCGGTCGAGCTCGAAGCGCGCATTGTCAAGAATCCGGCGGACCACGATGCCCGGCTGCAGTTTGCCAAGATCCTTAACGCCAAGGGCGACCGTGAGGCCGCTGCCGAGGAGCTGTTCGAGATCATGCGCAGGGACAAGGCCTGGGAGGATGAGGCGGCGCGCAAGACGCTGATCGAGTTTTTCGAGGCTTGGGGACCTGCCGATCCGGCGACGCTTTCGGCTCGCAGGCAGCTTTCGTCGCTTCTGTTCTCGTAGCGGTGGGGAATTCCCTAAGGCACTTGAGAAACTTGTGTTTCGCTCCACATTCAGTGCAGTGGCGCAAGCAAGGCAGGTAAGCATGCAGGTTGGCAACAAATCCTATCGGATAGCGACGGACATTCCCGACCAGGTTCCTGTGTTTCCGCTTTCCGGGGCGCTTTTGCTTCCGGGTGCACAGCTGCCGCTGAACATTTTCGAACCGCGCTATCTGGCGATGTTTGACGAGGCGCTGAGCGGCAACCGGGTGATCGGCATCATCCAGCCCGCACTCGAAGGCGGCAAGGCGAATGGTCCGGTTGACGATTTGTGCGCGGTGGGATGCCTCGGGCGCGTCCTGTCCTTCGGCGAGACCGGCGATGGCCGCTATGTGATCACGCTCGGCGGAATTTGCAGGTTCCGGTTGACCGAAGAGATCCACAAGAAGGGCAGGCCTTACCGGGTCTGTGCGATCAAGCCGTTTCTTACCGATCTCGAGCCGGCCGATGACGGCCATGATGTGGATCGAAAGGCGCTGCTCGACAGCTTCCGCGCCTATCTCGATGCCAATAATCTGGAAGCCGACTGGAGTTCGGTTGAAAAAGCGAGCACCGTGACACTTGTGAATTCTTTGTCGATGATGTCGCCCTACGGCCCGGCGGAGAAACAGGCGCTTCTTGAAGCCGACGATATCAAGACACGGGCCGAGACACTGGTTGCCATTACCGAGATCTCGCTGGCGCGTGAAAGCGATGATCCTGACAGGGTGTTGCAGTAGGATGGCAACGGACTCCGGAAATCCAGGCGGCGAACCGGCAGGCAGCAAGCCGGTCCGGAGCGCGCGATCGGCGGGTTCGGTTGACGTGAAGATGCTGGAGCTTCTGGTATGCCCCTTCACCTATGGCATCCTCAAATATGATTCTCAAACCAACGAGCTGATCTCGGAGCGTGCGCGGCTTGCCTATCCGATCCGCGACGGAATCCCGATCATGCTGGTCTCCGAAGCGCGACAGCTGCCCGAGGACGACTGATCCTGTCTCGACCCTGCATCGCCAGAACTCCCGACCGGTAAAGCACGCCGTATCCGACAGCCCTTGGCGCGCGTCGGTGGCTGAATTATAAGTTAGTCGACCCAATCAAAAAAGAAGCCGATCATGTCTAAAAAGGGTGACCGGAGACGCGAGGCGATCGTCGCGGCGGCGGCGCGAATGTTCTGGCGGAACGGATTTGCGTCAACCAGTCTCGCCGAAATCGCCAAAGAGGCAGAAGTGCCTCAAGGAAACATGTTCTATTACTACCGCAGCAAGGCCGATCTGGCTCTGGCGGTGGCAGACATTTTTGTCGATGAGACCCGATCCCTGATTTCGGAGGCGGAAGCGGAAACGGCGGATCCCCGCCAGCGCATTCGCTTCCTGCTGGCCCGGCTGGGACAATCAAATGCCAGCCGCGTGGAAAAGGGGTGTCCGATCAGCGCCGCCGTCCGGGATTTCCGGCAGTCGGCTCCGGAGGCTTCGGCGCGCGCGGCGCACAGCTTCGAACTGATTGTCGGCTTTATCGGCCGCGAACTCCAGAAAACCGGCCCCCGCCCGTCGATCGCAATGGCGCGGGCGCGCTCGGTGGTCGTGGAGTGGCAGGGTGGCATTGCGCTTGCCCATGCCTTCGGCGACATGACGGTTCTGGCCGAAAGCCTGCGCCGCGCCGAGCAAAGTCTGCATTTCGGCGCTTGAGGCACCGCTGCCGGTCTTTCCGTCATTTGATTTTGCCGTGGAAGCCGGGAAACACCGATGGCGGGTATTGGCTTCAGATGGCCTCGCCGCGCAGAAGTCTCGGTCCGGAATCATCCGGAATTCCAGCCGCCTGGCCGATGAAATAGCGCTTCATCCCGGGCATCCGGTCGACCAGACTGAGGCCGAAATCCCGGATCATCCGGATCGGGGTGACGTCGTTGGAGAACATCCGCGTCAGCAGGTCGCTGGTCACGCCCATGCGCACCGTGTCGAAACGGCGCCAGGTCTGGTAGCGTTCGAGCACCGCCAGAGATCCGATATCGAGACCGAGCCGGTTTGCCTCGACCACGGTCTCGGCCAGCGCTGCGACATCACGGAAACCCAGGTTGAGACCCTGCCCGGCGATGGGGTGAATGCCGTGGGCCGCGTCGCCGGCCAGCGCGAAGCGCGGCTTGACGAAGTCGCGGGCAAGGGTGAGCCCAAGCGGGAAGGCCCGGCGTCCGCCCTCGACGCGCAATTCGCCCAGATGATGGCCGAACCGGCGCTCGAGTTCGGCCTCGAAAACGAAGTCATCCTCATTGACCAGGCGCTCGGCATCCGCGGTTCGCTCGGTCCAGACAAGCGACGAGCGGTTGCCGGCCAGGGGAAGGATGGCGAAGGGACCGGATGGCATGAAGTGCTCTTCGGCCCGGCCGTTGTGAGGGCGTTCATGGGCGACGGTGGTGACGATGCCCGACTGGCCGTAATCCCAGTGCTGGGTCTTGATGCCGGCCATATCGCGCAAGCGCGACTTCACCCCGTCGGCGGCGACCACCAGGCGCGCCGCGAGCGTTTCTCCGCCCGCGGTTTCCACGCGCGCTTCATGCTCGTCGATCTCAAGGCCGCTCGCGGGTGTCGACTGGTGGATCGTAACGCCGATTTCCCCGGCTTTCTCGCGCAGGGCTCCCACCATGGCGACGTTGGCCACCATATGCGCAAAGGGTTCGCCGTCCTCGATTTCGCCGCCGAAGGTCAGAAACACCGGGCGCACGGGGTCCGAAGTTCGCGAATCGGTCACGATCATTTCGTTGATCGGCTGCGCCCCCGGTTCGATCTCGTTCCAGACGCCGAGTTGCGACAGCAGCCGCCTGGCGCCGGCCGCAACGGCCGAGGCGCGCTGATCCTTGCGCCAGACCTCAGGCGGAGCGGCGTCGATGACCGCGATGTCGAGCGAGGGGCTCGCCAATTTGAGCGCTACCGCTGCCGACAGGCCCACATAGCCGCCGCCGCATACCAGAATGTCCATCGTCTGCTTGTCCATTTAAACGTCCTTGCCGCTCTCTCCGGTTCGGCCCTTGGTTTGGCCAACGCAATGTATGGCTGGGGTCAAAGCCATGTCGTGGCGGTCTTTGCAGCCGGCTTCACAGGGCTTATACCGCATCCTACACCGCTTTGCAGCATTCGAGCCACACCCGCCAGAGAACCAAAATGTCGCGCACACCACCCTCCGCCATGCAGCAGCTGGTCAGCAGCCTCGACCTCGAGAAGCTGGAGGAGGACCTTTTTAGAGGTACAAGTCCGCAGGTGGGCTGGCAGCGGGTTTTCGGCGGCCAGGTCATCGGCCAGGCTCTGGTGGCGGCGCAGCGCACGGTGAGCCCGGACCGGCCGGTGCACTCCCTGCATGCCTACTTCATGCGGCCGGGCGATCCGGCGGCGCCGATCATCTACACGGTTGACCGGATTCGCGACGGCTTGAGCTTCGCCACGCGCCAGGTGGTCGCGATTCAGCATGGCAAGGCGATCTTCTCGCTGTCTGCCTCATTCCAGAAGGAGGAGGATGGGCTTGAGTTTGAGGCGCAGATGCCGGAGGTGACCCAGCCCGAGGATCTCCCGGGAAAGGAGGAGATGCGCGCGGCGTTCCTGTCAGGAGCGCCGGACCATATCCGGACCTACTGGGAGCGGGAACGGCCCATCGAGGTGCGGCCGCTGTCGCTCGAGCACTACATCTCGGATCGCAAGCTTGAGGCCGAGCAGAAAGTGTGGATACGGGCGACCGGCCCGGTGCCCGACGACCGGATCATCCAGGCCGCCATTCTCGCCTATCTCTCCGACATGACCCTGCTCGATACCGCGCTGTTCGCACATGGCCGCTCGGTGTTTGACCGCAATCTCCAGGTCGCGAGCCTCGACCACGCGATGTGGTTCCACCGTCCCTCAAAGCTTGATGACTGGCTGCTTTACAGCATGGATTCGCCCAATACCAACGGGGCCCGCGGCTTTACGCGCGGCAGTCTTTATGAGCGTGACGGACGCCTGATAGCCTCTGTCGCCCAGGAGGGTCTGATTCGAGATCGGGCAAATGCCTAAAATATGTGCATTTCTTTACAAATGAATAATTTCTAGCCTTCGCGCCTGCAGCATTTCTGCTCAGATTTTGTGCTCGATTCTATTTTCCCTTTTATATCAAAAACATATCCTGTTTTTTTGAATCTGGCACGGCATTTGATTGCTGAGTTGCGAGCGGGGTGGAGAGGCTTTGCCTTCTGCTCGTTCCTCTCAGGCGGCAAATGCCGCAGACAACAAGGATGGGAAACCAGATGAAAATTGTGATGGCCATCATCAAGCCGTTCAAGCTCGACGAGGTGCGCGAAGCCCTCACCGGGATCGGCATTCAGGGCCTGACCGTCAGCGAAGTCAAAGGCTACGGCAGGCAGAAGGGGCATACGGAGATCTATCGCGGGACCGAATACGCGGTGAGCTTTCTGCCAAAGCTGAAAATCGAGATCGCGATCGCGTCCGACCAGGTCGACAAGGCGATCGATGCGATCTCGTCTGCCGCCAAGACCGGCCAAATCGGCGACGGCAAGATCTTCGTTTATTCGATTGACCAAGCCATGCGCATCCGCACCGGCGAAACCGACGCGGACGCGTTGTAAGGCTCAAGGAGTTACCCCAATGACAGTATCGATGTCTCTCAAGTCCAGTCTGCGAACCGGCCTTACCGCCGCCGCGGCAATGGCTGTTTTCGCAGTTCCTGCTTTCGCTCAGGAAGCGGCGGAAGCCGCTGCGCCGGAATTCGCCTCGGCTGCGGAAACCGCGTTCATTTTCAACACGCTGCTGTTCCTGATCGGCGGCTTTCTGGTGATGTTCATGGCTGCGGGCTTCGCGATGCTCGAAGCCGGCATGGTCCGTTCCAAGAACGTTTCGATGCAGTGCCTGAAAAACATCGCGCTCTACTCGATCGCCGGCATCATGTTCTGGGTGGTTGGCTATTCGCTGATGTACACCAACGTCAACGGCGGCTACTTCGGGACCCCGCTGCCCTACAGCTGGCCTGACGCAGGCGTAGCGAACGAGGGCGACTATTCGGTGGCCTCCGACTGGTTCTTCCAGATGGTGTTCTGCGCCGCCACTGCTTCGATCGTTTCCGGCACGATGGCCGAGCGCGTCAAGCTCTGGCCCTTCCTGATCTTCACCGCGATCCTGACCGGCATCCTGTATCCGATCTCGGGTTCGTGGCAGTGGGGCGGCGGCTGGCTCAGCGAAGCCGGCTTCTCCGACTTCGCCGGTTCGACCATCGTTCACTCGGTCGGTGGCTGGGCAGCACTTGCAGGCGCCATCATCCTGGGTGCACGCAAGGGCAAGTACACTGCTGACGGCAAGGTCAACCCGATCCCGGGTTCGTCGATGCCGCTGGCTACGCTCGGCACCTTCATCCTGTGGCTCGGCTGGTTCGGCTTCAACGGCGCATCGCAGCTTGCCATGGGCACCAATGGTGACGTGTCCGACATCAGCCGCATCTTCGCAAACACAAACCTGGCTGCTGCCGGCGGCGTGGTTGCGGCGATCATCCTGACCCAGATCCTGTACAAGAAGATCGACGTGACGATGGCGCTCAACGGTGCGCTTGCCGGTCTCGTCTCCATCACGGCCGAGCCGCTGATGCCGTCCCCGCTGGCGGCGATCATCATCGGCGCCGTCGGTGGCGTCATCGTGGTCCTCGCGGTGCCGATGCTCGACAAGTTCAAGATCGACGATGTTGTCGGTGCGATCCCGGTTCACCTTCTGGCCGGTATCTGGGGCACGCTGGTCGTTCCGGTTACCAATCCCGGCGCTTCCTTCGGCACCCAGATCCTCGGGATCGTGGCTTTCGGTGTGTTCACCTTCGTGCTGTCGGGGATCATCTGGTTCATCCTGAAGATGACCATCGGTATCCGGCCGTCGGAAGAGGATGAAATGAACGGGCTCGACATGAGCGAGGTTGGCGTTGAGGCCTACCCGGAGTTCACCAAGGCGTAAGTCGCGCCCTGGCGATAAAAATCCCGTCGGGATGATATTCATCCCTGCCTTGGGCCCGGTTCGCCGGGCCCCTTTTTTGTTCAGTGTTCGAGTTGCGCTTCCCGAGGCCGGCCTCACCGCGAATGCATGCAGGGAACATTGGTCTTGCTCAATGGCGGTTGGCCAGCGTGTCGTCCTCGGAAGTCGGAAGATGTGGTCAGGTTCCATGGTTAATAGGGCATTAACCGTAGGCCGGTTAGGGTTCCGCGACTTGGCCTGAAAGGGCCTGAACCCGATTCGGACATGTTGTAACCATGCAGACAGGCTCATCCACGCTTTCGTCAGGAAACCCGCCCTCCGGCTCCGTCTTTGCGGCCATGCTGCAGCGCCAGTTGAGGTTTGCCCTGGGGCTGGTCATCGTCGCTGGATTGATGTTTGCGGTCGCAGCGCTGGCGACGTGGACCGTCTCGGACCCGAGCTTTTCCAATGCCAATGGTGCAACACCGGCCAATGCGCTGGGCTTCAGCGGAGCGGCATTTGCCGATCTGGTGATGCAGTTCTTCGGTCTTGCCGGCGTCATCGCCCTTCTGCCGGCCTTGGCCTGGGCCATTCAATTGATGCGCAACCGTCCGGTCGACCGGTTGTCGAAGCGCGCGCCGGCCTGGTTCGGCGGCGCCTGGCTGACCTCGGCCCTGTTCGGGCTTTTGCCGCATGCACAGGGATGGCCACTGCCAAACGGGCTCGGCGGCGTGCTTGGTGACATGGTTCTGAAGATCCCCGCGACCTTCATCGGCGGCTTTCCCTCTGGCATCGTTGCCGTGATCCTCGGAGTTCTCCTGCTTCCGCCGGCTGGATGGCTGCTGCTGTTTGGCGCAGGACTGATCGGCCGGACCGGAGCCGAAACCATTGCGGCCGCGCCCCAGGCGCATGACGAGATCCTTGAGGACGACGAAGCCCTTGGCCGTGCGGCACTCATGCTCGGCGCCCTCACCCATGGCTGGTATACCGTGCGTGGCCGGGTGCGGCGGTTGACGGGTCTGTCGTCCGTACACGGACGCCGGGCGATGCCGGATGAACCGCTTGACCTCAATGACGAGTTCGAAGCACCGGACGTCTACGCGGAGCCGCGGATGGACGGTCAGCGCGTCGAACCCGGGTTCGATGGTCCCGCCAGGCATCCGCGCAGGCATCCTGACGACGACCTCCCGCAGTTCGACGTCGAGGAGGAAAGCCTGCCCGACGGTATTCTCTCGGCTGATCTCGATGATGACGTTGATGACGATCCGGCGGCGGACTGGCGCGAGCAACCCGCGCCTGCACGCCCAGCCGCATCCCCGCGGACGGCAGCCGGGTCACCCCGGGTATCTGCCCCGGCAGCAAGGCCCAAGCCGGGCGAGCGGGTCAGTCGCGATGCGCAGACCTCCATGCTTGATGATCAGGGCTTCACCTTGCCCTCGGTGCACCTGCTCAATGAAGCCAAGAACGTCGTCAAAGACGCTTCGCTTTCACCGGAGGCGCTGGAGCAGAATGCCCGCATGCTTGAGGGCGTGCTTGAGGATTTCGGGGTCAAGGGCGAGATCATTCATGTCCGTCCGGGCCCGGTGGTCACGCTGTACGAACTCGAGCCTGCCCCCGGTATCAAGTCCTCCCGGGTGATCGGCCTTGCCGACGACATCGCGCGCTCGATGAGCGCGATCGCGGCCCGCGTGGCGGTGGTGCCCGGGCGAAACGCCATTGGCATCGAGCTTCCGAACCAGAAACGCGAAACCGTCTATCTGCGCGAACTGATCGGCAGCCGCGACTTTGACAGCTCCAAGGCCAAGCTCGGTCTGACGCTCGGCAAGACCATCGGCGGCGAGCCGGTGATTGCCGATCTTGCCAAGATGCCGCATTTGCTGGTGGCCGGCACCACCGGATCGGGCAAGTCGGTCGCGATCAACACCATGATCCTGTCGATCCTGTACCGGATGGACCCGTCGAAATGCCGGCTGATCATGATCGACCCCAAGATGCTGGAACTCTCGGTCTATGACGGCATTCCGCACCTGCTCACGCCGGTGGTGACCGACCCCAAGAAGGCGGTCGTGGCGCTGAAATGGACCGTGCGGGAGATGGAAGAGCGCTACAAGAAGATGTCGAAGATCGGCGTGCGCAACATCGATGGCTTCAATGCACGCGTCGAACAGGCGGCGAAATCGGGCGAGCCGATCACCCGGACGGTGCAGACCGGCTTCGACCGGCAGACCGGCGAGGCGGTCTACGAGACCGAGGAATTCGATCTTTCGCCGATGCCCTACATCATCGTCCTGATCGACGAGATGGCCGATCTGATGATGGTCGCCGGCAAGGATATCGAGGGTGCGGTGCAGCGGCTGGCGCAGATGGCCCGTGCGGCGGGCATCCATGTGATCATGGCCACCCAGCGCCCATCGGTGGACGTGATCACCGGCACCATCAAGGCCAACTTCCCGACCCGTATTTCCTTCCAGGTCACCTCTAAGATCGATTCGCGGACCATCCTGGGCGAACAGGGCGCCGAACAGCTTCTGGGCATGGGCGACATGCTCTACATGGCGGGCGGTGGCCGGATCCAGCGCGTCCACGGGCCTTTCGTCTCCGACAACGAGGTCGAGGACATCGTCTCCTACCTCAAGACCCAGGGCGTGCCGGAATATCTCGACGCCATCACCGAGGATGACGACGACGGCGATGGTGGCGGGGGCCCGGCCGGCACGTCGAACATGGCGGAGTCGGACGATCCCTACGATCAGGCGGTCGCAGTGGTGCTGCGTGACGGCAAGGCTTCGACCTCCTACATCCAGCGCCGGCTCGGGATCGGCTACAACCGCGCTGCCTCTCTTATCGAACGCATGGAGAATGAGGGTGTTATCAGCGCCGCCAATCACGCAGGCAAACGTGAGATTCTGGTTCCGACGGAAGATGATATCGAGCCGCGCTGAGCGTGGCGGCGGCGGTTCGCGTCACACTGACGCCGCAGTCTTCCGCAATGGCAGAACCGACAAGCTTGATGGAGAACGACATGGCAAGACAGAACAGCACTGCCGCAGTTGACCGGGTTTCGTTGTCGCGCCGTGCGGCACTGGGCGGCGGATTGGGTCTGGGATTGTCGCTGATGGCGGCGGCCACGGGGCTTCTGGCCTTTCCCGGCGGCGCACGCGGGGCGGATGCCGCCCAGAAAGTCGCCGACCACTTCGCCTCGGTGAAGACGATGACCGGCGAGTTCATACAGTTCGGCCCGAACGGCGAGCAGACCGGCGGCAAGTTTTTCATCGACCGTCCCGGCAAGCTCAGGTTCAACTATGAAGCACCGTCTTCGGTGCGTGTGATTGCTGACGGCAAGGCCGTCGTGATCGGCAACCGCAAACTCAGGACCTGGGATCTCTATCCGCTCAACAAGACGCCGCTGAAGCTGTTGCTGGCGGAACGGATCGACCTTTCGGCGGATATGGTGCGTTCGGTCAAGGAAGATCCCGACCTGATCACCATCGTGCTCGGCAACAAGTCCATCTTCGGGGATTCGACCATCAGCCTGATGTTTGATCCGAAGAGCTATGAGCTGCGCCAGTGGACGATCAGGGACGCGCAGGGCAAGGACACATCGGTGATGATCTTCAACGTTCAGACCGGCGTCCGTTTTGCGAGCAACGTCTTCAAGGTGCCCTACGACCAGGTGCACAAGCGCACCCGCGGCGGCGGCTGATCGCCAAACTGAATCTGTAAAAATGCCTGATGCCTGTGGATGACCCCGCCGCCTGGCTGCGGGTTCGCCGGTGCGGGTTGCCCTGTTCCGGCCGATCGGCCAGATAGGGGCAGGCTCTCATCCGGCAAAGGCGATCGACGTGGCATTCTCCGTTACCACCTGGAACATCAATTCCGTGCGGCTTCGGATGCCGCTGGTGCAGCATTTCCTGGAAACCGCAGCGCCGGACGTGCTGTGCCTGCAGGAAACGAAATGCCCCAATGATGCATTTCCATCGTCGGCGTTCCGCAAGCTCGGCTATGAGCACATCGCGATTCATGGCCAGAAGGGCTATCACGGGGTCGCGATTCTCTCTCGTCTGCCCATTTCTGACGATCAACGCCAATCCTATTGCGGGATCGCCGATTCGCGGCATGTCTCTGCCGTGGTGGAGGCGCCCGGCGGCCGCCGGATCCGGATTCACAACTTCTATGTGCCTGCCGGCGGGGATGAACCCGATCGCGAGATCAATCCGAAATTCGCCCACAAGCTCGACTTCATCGAGGAAATGCGCGCGCTGCATGCTGAAGCCGAGCTTGCAAACGGCATCTCGTCGATCCTGGTGGGTGATTTGAATATTGCGCCGCTCGAGACCGATGTCTGGTCGCACAAGCAGCTCCTCAAGGTGGTCAGCCACACGCCGGTCGAAACCGAGAATCTTACGTCCATGCAGCAGGGCGGCGCGTGGGTCGACCTGATCCGTCAGCACATTCCGCCTGAGGAGAAGATCTTCACCTGGTGGAGCTATCGGGCGCGGGATTGGGCTGCGGCCGATCGCGGCCGGCGTCTCGACCATGTCTGGTCCTCCGCCGATCTCGCCCCGGCCCTGTCGAAGATTGATGTCCTGCGGGAAGCGCGCGGGTGGGAGCGTCCGTCAGACCATGTGCCGGTGACGGCGCATTTTGATTTCGGTTAGACCGTCAGTCAGTCGCCGAAGCGCGTGGCCGCGCGGCCAAGTTCCTGGTTCAGGGCCTGAAGATTGGCGGCGATGCGGCCGCGCACCACATCGGCGATCTCCGGATATTCCTCCAGCATTCGGCGAAAAAGCGGTCGGTTGATCCGGATCACCTCTGATGCGTCGATGGCAATTGCGGTCATCGTCCGCTCGACGGCGGTGACCATTGCCAGCTCCCCCAAAAGCGTGCCGCGCCCTGCGGTATTCACGGTGACGGAACGACCGTTGCGGTCGCTCCTTGTCAGCTCGATACGTCCTTCGGCGACGACGAAGGCGCAATCGGCAGCGGTATTTTCCCGGTACAGCATCTGTCCGGCCTGCAGTTTGCGCCGTTCCGCGCCAAATGCGATGAGGCGCAGCTTGTCCTCGCCGATGTCGGAAAACAGCGGGACCGAGGACAGCAGGTCAATGTCGTCATTGAGCGCCAAATGCGCATTCCTTGTTCAGGCTTGAAGACCTGCTCTCTTGGAACCGGTCCCAAACAAGCTACAGCCCGGAGGCGGCAGCCATGACGGACGAATTCAGGGGACGATCTTGTAGCCGCCTCCGTCAGTGACCAGAATCTCCGCATTCGACGGATCAGCCTCGATCTTCTGGCGCAGCCGGTAGACATGGGTTTCCAGCGTATGCGTCGTAACGCCGGAATTGTAGCCCCAGACTTCCTCCAGCAGCACGTCGCGGGTGACCACTTTCTGATCGGCGCGATAGAGATAGCGGATGATCGCCGCCTCCTTTTCGGTGAGACGGATCTTGCCGCCCTTGTCGTCAAGCAGCAGCTTCTGGCTTGGTTTGAAGGTGTAGGGCCCGACCGAAAATGTTGCGTCCTCGCTCTGCTCGTGCTGTCGCAGCTGTGCCCGGATGCGCGCCAGGAGCACGGCAAAGCGGAACGGCTTGGTCACATAATCATTGGCGCCGGCTTCCAGACCGAGAATCGTGTCCGAATCGGTGTCGTGGCCGGTCAGCATGATGATCGGCGCCTTGAAACCACCCTTGCGCAGGAGCTTTACTGCTTCGCGGCCGTCCATGTCGGGCAGGCCGACATCCATGATCAAGAGGTCGATGTGATTGCTGCGTGCCGTCTGAATCCCCTTGGTGGCGGAGGATTCCTGCAGAATTGCGAACTCCTCGTAAAGCGACAATTGCTCGACGAGCGTCTCGCGCAGGTCTTCATCGTCATCCACCAGCAAAATCGAACGGGCTGTCATTGCGGCTTCCCCTCTTCAATCGGACGTCCTGCGGCCGGTGCCGCCGTCCGGGCATGCCAAATCATTGCAATATCGTGCTCTGTTTATGCACTTTCGAAGTTCCGGCAAAGTGATAAATACCATCATTCATTCACAGCGGGAGCACTTGATCGTGAAATTGGCGTTACAAAGGCCGTTTTACAAGTATCAGAGGAGAGAAACGATCGCAGTGCGACGTTCTCCGTCGAACCCGCTTCAGGGCATCGTCCGAATCGGTCCGCTCGTGTTCCGCGCGGCGCTTGGGCGCGGTGGTTTGACCGGCCGGAAACGGGAGGGTGATGGAGCCACGCCGGTGGCGGACTTGCCAATTCTGGCGGGCTTCCGACGCGGCGGTATGCCGGAACGCGACAGTGCCGGCCTGAGGCTTTGGCGTGTCGGAACCCGGGACGGCTGGTGCGATGCACCCGGCCATGCCTCATACAATCGACCGGTCCGGCTGCCGTTTCGTGAAAGTCATGAGAAACTTCTGCGCGACGATGTGCTTTACGATTTTGGCTTCGTGCTCGACTGGAACCTCCGGTCGCGGCGGCGGGGGCTCGGAAGCGCGATCTTCCTGCATGTGGCAAAACCGGGCTATCCGCCAACCGAAGGCTGTATCGCGCTTTCCCGCCGCGACATGCTGGTGGCGATGCCGTATCTCGGACGCGGTACCATACTCAAGGTATTCGGATAGCTCAGAGAAGCCGAAACACCGATGTGCGCTTGATCTCGCGATCCTCAAGCGCACGCGTGACCGCGACCTGATAGGTGGCCAGGAGTTCCATTCCGTCGCGAGGGCAGTAGGCGCGGCCCGGATCGCCGATCAGCAGCAGCGCGCCGCGTCGGGCGAGGTTCCTGAACCACGGAAGGATCAGGTCGGTCATTGCGCGGTCGTAGAACACGTCGCCCGCCAGCACCACGTCCCAGCCGTCGTCGGTTCCCACCAGATCTGACCCGGTGAGTTCAATTTCGACCTTGTTGGCCCCGGCATTGAGCCGGGCAGCAGTGGCGGACCAAGGGTCGATGTCGGCAGCCAGTACGGAGCGTGCGCCACCCATGGAGGCGGCGATTGCGACGAGCCCGGATCCCGAGGCGAAATCAAGCACTGTCTTTCCGGCCACCAGATGCGGATTGTCGAGAACATGACGCGCCAGACCCTGTCCGCCAGCCCATGCGAAGGCCCAGAATGGCGGCGGAAGGCCGATCGCCTCAAGTTCATCCTCGGTCTTGAGCCAAAGCTCATGTGCTTCGTCGGCGAGATGCAGCGCGATCTCGGGCACATGTCGCGGAGTGGAGAGCCCCGTATTGTCGAGGATGAAGCGCTCGGGATCGGTCTTCATCGCGGAGCCTTCATTCCGGGTCCGGATATGCTTGGTTCACTCCGGCGACCGGGGCGGGTTCTCGAGACCGCCCATGCGGCAGACTTCCAGATACTCGGCTTCGGTTACCGGTTGCACTGAGAGCCGCATGGACGTGACCAGGCTCATCTCCGAGAGTTTCGGATTGGCCTTGACCTCCTTGAGCGTGACCGGCTTCGGCATGTCACAGACCGCGCGGATGTCGACGCATTCCCAGCGCTCATCGTCGGTGGTCGTGTCGGGGTGGATCAGCGCGGAAACCTCGATGATGCCGACCACCTCGAGACCTTCATTGGAATGGTAGAAGAAACCCTTCTCGCCCAGCTTCATCGCCCGCATGTTGTTGCGGGCCTGATAGTTGCGGATCCCGTCCCATTGTTCGCCTTCATCGCCCTTGGCTTTCTGCATTTCCCAGGACCATTTGAAGGGTTCGGACTTGAACAGCCAATATGCCATCTCATGCCTCCGGATTCTTGAAGACCCAGTTGAAGGCGCGAATTTCCGTTGTCTCGAATAATCCGGCGATCGCGTAGGGGTCGCGGGCAGCGAGTTCCCGGGCCTGATCCATGCTGTCTGCCGCGATCACAACAAGACTGCCGATCGGCTTCTCGTCGTCGCCGAGCAGCGGCCCGGCCATTTTCAGGATGCCCTTCGCATCGAGATCCTTGAGAAACTCGACATGGGCAGGCCGCTCGGCCATGCGTTTTTCGAGCGAAGCCGGCTTGTCCTTGCACATCAGCGCGTAAAGCATGAAACCTCCATTCCGTGGTTTTCGATCCCGTGGTGACGGCCGGAGGCCGCCCACGGGTCTGTGGCCCAACTCTATGCCCCGGCCCGGCGCGGGTTTCAATGCCGGCTTAAGTTCACGCCTTTGCGCCGCGCTTGCCGTGCCCGATGGCGGCGGTCGCGTCGAGATCCAGCGGCCAACGCGACCGGGGCGCCAGATCGAGCGGACTTGCCGGCAAGCCCAAGGCCATGCGCTCGGCGCCGGCCCAGGCGATCATGGCGGCATTGTCCGTGCACAGATGCAGAGGCGGCGCGACGAAACGGAACCCGGCAGACCGGGTCTGCTCCAGCAGGGTCGCGCGAATCGCCTGATTGGCGGCAACACCGCCGGCGACGACCAGTGTGGGGCTGTCGTGGCCGGGAAAGCGCGCAGCAAACCGTTCGAGCGCCATGGCAATGCGGTCGCCCAGACTGCGGGTCACCGAGGTCTGGAAGGCGAGGCAGAGATCCGCGATCGTCTGCTCGGACAGCGGTGCCTGCTCCTGGGCCATCTGCCGAACCGCCGTCTTGAGACCTGAGAAAGAGAACACCAGCCGCGGATCGCGCCGCATCGGCACCGGCAGCCTGAAACGGTCCGGGATACCGTTGAGCGCCGCCCTTTCGACCGCCGGGCCACCGGGATAGTCCAGTCCCAACAGCTTGGCGGTCTTGTCGAAAGCCTCGCCCAGCGCGTCGTCGATCGTCGTTCCCCATCGTTCGTAACGGTCGACGCTCTCCACCAGAACAATCTGGGTATGCCCGCCTGAGACCAGCAACAGCAGATAAGGAAACTTGAGCCCATCGGTCAGCCGTGCGGTCAGGGCATGGCCTTCGAGATGATTGACGCCGTAAAGCGGTTTGTCCGCGGCCATTGCAATCGCCTTGGCCGTCATCAGGCCAACCATGAGGCCGCCGATCAGGCCCGGACCGGCGGTCACCGCGACCGCGTCAATGTCACCGAGTGCCACTCCCGATGTCTCCAGAGCCTGTTCGACCAGATGGTCGAGCGCGGAGACATGGGCGCGCGCCGCCAACTCGGGAACCACGCCGCCGAAGGCGGAATGAAGATCCAGTTGGCTCAAAACCACGTCGGCAAGGATCTCTCCCGTTCCGTCCGGCATCCGGCGCACCACCGACGCGGCGGTTTCATCGCAGCTGGTTTCGATCCCGAGTATGTCGAGCCTTTTGTTCATGATCCTGTCGAGCCTGACCCGTCCTTGCACTTGATTCCGGCAATCGCTTGTCTGTCCGGTCCAGGGTGACCGGCGTTGTTTGCGGACGGCCGCGATATGCGACGGTTGTTGCGCTGAGGGTGCGATCCCGATACCTGTTTGTCGGTAACAACGGAACGGATGTCTTGCAAATGAAACCTTACCGGATCGGTACCCGTGGCAGTCCGCTTGCACTGGCGCAGGCATATGAAACCCGTGACCGGCTGATGGCGGCGCACGATCTGCCCGAATCGGCGTTCGAGGTTGTGGTGTTGTCGACCAAGGGTGACCGGATCACCGACCGCCCGCTGGCAGAGATCGGCGGCAAGGGACTGTTCACCGAGGAACTCGAGGAGCAGCTTACGGACGGGCGGCTCGACCTGGCGGTGCATTCATCCAAGGACATGCCCACCGCTCTTCCCGAAGGGCTGGGCATCGTTGCCTATCTCGAGCGCGAGGACCCGCGCGATGCATTCATCTCGGGGGTGGGCGGCGCGCTTGAGGAACTGCCGCAAAATGCCGTGGTCGGATCCTCTTCGCTCAGGCGTCAGGCCCTGATCCGCAGGCTTCGTCCGGACATTTCGGTCATCACCTTTCGCGGTCTTGTCGACACCCGGCTGCGCAAGCTCGCCGATGGCGAGGTTCACGCGACCATGTTGGCCTATGCCGGTCTCAAGCGGCTCGGCAAGGCGGAAGTCGCGACACACCTGATGGATCCGGAGACCTTTCCCCCGGCGCCAGGGCAGGGCGCGATCTGCATCGAGGCGCGGCTCGGAGACGAGCGCATCCTGGACCTGCTGGCCCCGATCGATCATGCGGAAACCCATTCAGCGCTCAATTGCGAGCGCGCGTTTCTGGGCGCGCTCGACGGCTCATGCCGGACCCCAATCGCCGGCCATGCAACGCTCAAGGATGGGCGGGTTTCGTTTCATGGCATGATCCTCACTCCGGACGGGGCGACCTTTCATGAAATCCGGGCAGACGGCGCCGAAGCCGATGCAGCCGTTCTGGGTGCGGATGCGGGCGCGGAAGTGCGGGGCCGCGCCGGAGCCAAATTCTTCGAAAGCTGGGTCTGAGCCGCGCGAGATGCGGGTGCTGGTCACACGCCCAGAGCCCGGAGGCCGGCGTACTGCGTCGCGGCTTATCGAGATGGGGCATGAGCCGGTCAGTCTGCCCCTGTTCGAACCGCGAATCACCGCGCGCACGAACGACCTGCCGGATGCCAGTCTGATCGATGCGGTGGCGGCGACGAGCGCGCGCGCCTTCGACTTTCTTGGCGGGGTGGCGGTCCCCCATGCCTATCAGCGAATTCCGGTACATGTGGTGGGGCCCGCGACCGCACACTCGGCATCGGAGGCAGGATTTGCGACAATTCACGAAGCTGGTGGCACTGCGCGGGATCTGGCCAAATCGCTGATCGTTAGGAGTGGGGCAGCGCAATCGCCTCGGCATGGTTCCCGCGACAGCCAATCCGCTGGAAGCAGTCGGTCGGCGGAAAGTGGCAGGGCAGGTCGTACGCTTCGGCTGCTTTATCTCGCCGGGTTGCCGCGCAAGCCTTCCCTCGAGGCGGACCTTGCAGGCGCGGGGGTGTTGGTCACGGTCCTCGAAACCTATGAAATGATCGAAATAAGTTATTCAACTGACTCAATAATGAAGGATGTTTTTGATCCTCCGCCGGAGGGCATTCTGCTCTACTCGGCCAATGCAGCGGACCGGCTGGTGGAGCTTGCCACCATCGAAACCATCGGCAAATCATTGCATTCAGCGCGATTTTTCTGCCTTTCTCCCGATATTCGCGATCGGCTTCCCAATCCGTGGCGGGCCCGTGCGACGGCGGCGGTGCGGCCCGACGAGGACAGCCTGCTTGCATCCCTGGCCGCGTTGGGCTGATTTGGGGGAACGAAGACGGGAGCTGGCGCGTTTTGCCAACGTCCGTCCCGTCAGGTGCCAGACCCAACCCGATCCCCAGGAGACGCCATGAGCAAGGGCCCAACCCCGCGACATTCAAAGCCGCCCAAGCCGGTCACCATCGATCTTGACGCCACCGACGTGACGCCGGCCCAGCCCGGCGATGACGCTTCCGGCAAAAGCAAGGACACCGCCAAGACGGGTGCCGGAAAGGCTTCGGCCGGTGCGTCGGCTACCGGGAAGGAAAAGCCGGCTGCAGACCAGGCGGCGGCAAAGGCGGTTGAAAGTGGAAGCGGAGGCATGGCGGCCAAGAACCCTACATCCGTTCCGGGCGCGGGCTCCCGCAAGACCGGCGATGCGGCGGTCGGCAGTTCCTCTGCGGCAGCCACATCCGCTGAAACGAAAAAGGACGAGCCGAAGGCCGGGAAGGACGGTTCAGCCGCGTCCTCCGCTTCGGAGAAGACCGGCGGTGCGAACAAGGACCGCGGCAAGGACCCAGGCAAGAGCCCCGACAAGGGGACGGACACGGATACCGCATCTTCCCGCCCGGCTGCCGCCGCCAAGGATACGATGCCGAAAGGCGGAGCCACGCCCTCTTCAGGATCGAAGGGCGGTGGCCTAGGCATGGTCGCCTCCGGGGTGATCGGGGCCATCATTGCGCTTGGCGGCGGCTACGCGCTGCAAACTGCCGGAATGCTGCCCGCCCCCGTGGGTCAATCGGCATCACAGGGACAGGTTGACGTTCAGGCGCTGGCCTCGAGGGTCGATGGTCTCTCCGGGACTGTCGATGATCTGTCGACTCAGGTTTCGGGGCTCTCAACGGCAAGCGCGGATGGCGGCGCCGGACAGGGCGAAGCCAGCGCCGAGATGATGGCGAGGCTCGAACGGCTCGAAAGCGCTATTGCGGTCGGGGAGACCGGTAGTCCGGAAGCCGCTGCGGGCCTTGCCGGGCTGACCGAGCGCCTTGATGAACTCGAATCGCGCGTCAATACGCTGGCTTCAAGCGCCGGAGACGGCTCCGGCAATACGGAGTTGTCATCGGCGATAACGGACCTCCGGGCCTCGCAGTCCGGCGTCAGCGATGCCGTTACCGAGCTGCAGTCCAGAACCCAGGAGCTTTCCGAAACGGTGTCTGGCCTTCAGCAGGATCAGACCGAAATGCAAACGGGTCTCGAACAGCGGATAACCTCGATTGAAGAGCGCCTCGATGAACCGTCGCGCCAGGTCGATCTTGCCCGCGCGATTGCCGGCGCAGGGTTGAGAACCGCGATCGATCGTGGCGGACCCTTCATGTCCGAACTCGAGGCGTTCGCGTCCGTGGCGCCGGAGGATCCGGCGGTTCCCGAATTGCGCGATCTCGCGGCCCGGGGCGTTCCCAGCAGATCCGAGTTGATCGAGGCTTTTCCGGAGGCCGCAAGCCAGGCGATTGCCGCTGCCAATCCTGCCGACCCCGACGCCGGACTGGTTGACCGTCTGATGTCGAGCGCTTTGTCGGTGGTCAAGGTCCGGCCGGTCGGAGACGTCGAGGGCGACACGGCAGATGCCATTGTTGCACGGACGGAAACCCGCCTTATGGACGGGAACTTCGACGCGGCGCTGAACGAGTGGCGCAACCTGCCCGAGGCATCGCAGCAGGCGGCGTCCGGGTTCGGCGATGGGCTTGCTGCGAGGGTCCAGGCAGAGAAGCTGATCTCGTCATCGCTTTCGCCCGCCGCCGCACCGTCCGAAGCACCCGCGAACTAGGAGATCGAACATGATCCGGTTGCTATTCTTTGTCGTGCTGGTGCTTGCGCTGGGCTTCGGTTTTGCCTGGCTTGCTGATCGCCCCGGCGATCTCTCCATCGTCTGGCAAGGCCGCCGCATTGAAATGACGCTGATGACCGCTGTCACCGTGATGGTGTCGCTGATTGCGGCCGTCATGATCGTCTGGTGGCTGATCCGCACCATCTGGCAGTCGCCGCGCATGGTCAGCCGGTATTTCCGCGCCAACAAGCGCGACCGCGGGTATCAGGCGCTGTCGACGGGGCTCCTGGCCGCCGGCGCGGGCGATGCCGTAACGGCCCGGAAAATGAACAAGCGAACCAAGGGGCTCCTGAGCGCCGATCAGGAGCCGTTGATTCATCTTCTGGATGTTCAGGCCGCGTTGATCGAAGGGCGCAATGACGAGGCGCGCAAGCGGTTCGAAGCCATGTCGGAAGATCCCGAAACGCGGCTTCTCGGGCTGCGCGGACTTTATCTCGAAGCCCGGCGGCAGGGTGCGCACGAGGCAGCCCGGCAATACGCCGAGCGGGCCGCCGAACAGGCCCCGCAATTGCCCTGGGCAGGGGCAGCGGCGCTGGCTTACAAGACCCAGGAAGGCAAGTGGGACGAGGCGCTCCGGCTGCTCGACCAGCAGCGTCAGGCCGGCACGCTGGAAGCCGCCGAAGCGGATCGCAAGAAAGCGGTCCTGCTGACTGCACGCGGCCGCGACCGGCTCGATGCCGAACCCCTGCGCGCGCGCGATGATGCACTGGCGGCGCTGAAGAGCGCGCCCGGATTTGCCCCGGCAGCGGTCGTCGCCTGCAAGGCGCTTCTGAGGAACGACAATTTGAGAAAGGCCGCGCGAATTCTGGAATCGGCATGGAAAATCAATCCGCATCCGGAAATCGCCGAAGCCTATGTGCATGCCCGTGTCGGGGACACCTCCGCGGACCGGCTCAAGCGGGCGCAGCGGCTTGAGAAAATCAAACCCCTCAACGCTCAGGCCTACGATACGGTCGCGCGCGCGGCGCTGGAAGCGCGGCAGTTCGATCTCGCCCGCGAAAAGGCCGAGGCCTCGGCACGGTTGCAGCCCTGCGAGGGCATCTATCTGCTCCTGGCCGACATCGAGGAGGCCCAGACCGGTGACGAGGGCCGCGTCAGGCACTGGCTCGGCCAGGCAGTCCGCGCCGAGCGCGATCCGGCATGGACGGCGGATGGCTATGTCTCGGAAACCTGGGAGCCAGTGTCTCCGATCTCCGGCAAGCTGGACGCCTTTGAATGGAAGGTGCCGGTGGAACAGCTCTCCGGGCCGCAGCACGAGGCGGAAATGTCCGAGCAGTCCTTCGACCGCGCCGTTGCCAGCCTGCCGCCGGTTCGCCGGGCGGAGGATGATGCAGAAAACGGCAAAACGGTGGATCATGATGATGTTGCGGCCAAGTCGAAGCCTTCGCAGAAGAAAGCCGACCCCGCCCCGCGTTCGGCATCGGACGATTTGCCCGACGAAAGGCTGGCGGAACCCTCGGCGCCTTCCGCAACGCTGGTGACGACGGCCGGCGTGGTGGCCGATCCTGTTGCCGATGCGCTGGCGCCCGCCGCCAATGTCCGCGATGTGCCGCGGCCCGCGCCAGCACCCATAGCAGATGCCGATGCGGTGCTCGATGAGGAAGCCGCGGAGACGCCCGAGGAAAAGACAAAGACGGGATCAACCGATCGGGGGGAGGCGTCCAAAGAGAGGGTAAAGGTGGATCTGGCCGAACGCGTTGCCAACCAAAAGCGTGAAAAGCAGGCGCAGGAAACCGGATCGGCGGATGCAGATGGAGCAAGCGGGGACGGTGACGGAAAGCCGGAGCCGGCAGCCGCGCCCATTGCCGCGAAGCCGGCGACGAGCCATGACGCGAGGACCGATGCCACGGAGAAACGCGAGCAGGCTTCGAAGTCCGCGCCCGAATCGAGATCGAAATCGAAAGAGACCGGCGAAACGGAATCGGAACCCGCCCGGGATCCCGAGGAAGACGCCCGTGCCCGGGAAACGGCGTTTCTGACCCACCGGCCCGACGATCCGGGGGTGGACGCCGACGCCGAGCCGGAGAAGCCCGGCCGGTTCCGTCTGTTTTGACATCAGTATCGAGAAGGATAGCGCATGCTTGATCAGATTCGGGCGTTTCTGAGCAGTCTGGGCGGCGGCGATGACACGTCGTCCTCCCACGACGCGAGCGAACCGGACGTTGCGGCCGTCGCCCTGTTCTACCACGTGATCGGCGCTGATGGCGTGGTTGATGAGGTCGAGGCGCAAACGCTTCGGGACATGATCTCGGAGGAGTACGCCGGCAGCGCCAAGTCCGCCGAGGCCCTGCTCAAGGCGGGCGAGGAGGCCGATCGCGAATCGGTCGATCTCTATGCCTTCACCAGCGTCCTCAACCGCAGCCTGGGTCCCGAGAGCAAGACGCATTTCATCGAGTTGCTGTGGCGGCTCGCCTATGCCGATGGACATCGCCACGAACTGGAAGACCATGTGGTCTGGCGTATTTCCGATCTTATGGGTGTCTCGAGCCGGGATCGGGTGCTCGCGCGGCAACGGGCGCTGAAGGATGCGGGAATTGAGGATGAATCCGGCGACGGAGACAGCTGAGCCCGTGGCATGTCGTATCGGTGTGCCCAAATAGGCCCGCTCAGGCGGTATCCCGGCCGGTTTTTTCCTGAAGTTTCATTTCGGCCCGCAGCGCGGCGCGGCTCTCCTCGGCATCCTTGTCGAGTGACTGGATCTGCCTGAGCGCGGGAAAACCGAAGCTCCAGGCCGTGGCGACGGCCAGTGTGCCTGCCCCGCCGATCACCACCGCGGCCACCGGTCCGATCAGTGCGGCCATGGTGCCCGCGCGAAACTCTCCCAGCTCGTTGGATGCGCCTATGAAGACCATGTTGACCGCGCTGACCCGGCCGCGCAATTCGTCCGGGGTCCACAACTGCACAAGGCTCTGGCGCACATAGACCGAGATCATGTCCGATGCGCCCATCACCACGATCGCGCAAATCGACAGCAGGGGTGAGGTCGAGAGGCCGAACACAACCGTGGCCGCTCCGAAAACCCCGACGGCAACAAACATCTTCGCGCCTGCGAAGCGCTTGACCGGCCGGGAGGCGAGATAGATCGCCATGCCGATGGCGCCAATCCCGGGCGCGGCACGCAGCCATCCCAGGCCTGCGGGCCCCAGGTCCAGCACATCGCGGGCGAAGACCGGCATCAGCGCCACCGCCCCGCCCAAAAGGACGGCAAACATGTCCAGTGAAATGGCGCCCAGCACGACTTTCTGGTTGCGCACATAGCTGAAGCCGGCCATCAGCGTGTCCCAGCTCTGCGCCTGGCCGCGCGAGCGTTGTTCAGGCGGCGGCACCAGCGTGATGCAGACAACGGCCAGAACGAAGAAGCCGGTTGCGGTGAGATAGGGCGCCATGGGGCCGATGCCGTAAAGCAACCCGCCGGCCACCGGGCCGACGATCGTCGCCGTTTGCCAGGATGTGGAATTCCAGGCAATCGCATTGGGGAGATCGCTCGCGGGCACCAGGTTCGGTGCGAGGGATTGCGAAGCCGGCGCGAAGAATGCGCGCGAGATCCCGATGACCAGCAGCACGCCAAAAATCGGCAACGCGGAGGTCAGGCCGCGCCAGGCAAACCAGACGAGCGCCACCGCGCAAAGACCGATGACGATCTCGCAGATCATCATGATGGTGCGGCGGCCATAACGATCGGCTGCAGATCCGGTGAGCAGGATGAGCACCAGCGCCGGCATGAACTGGATCAATCCGACCAGACCCAGGTCGAAAGGATCCCGGGTCAGGTCGTAGATCTGCCATCCCACCGAGACGCTGATGATCTGCAGGCCGAAGGTGGAGAGAAACCGGGCGACGAAATAGAAGGCAAAGGCGCGATGACGAAAGGCTGCGAAGCGGTCTTCCGCGAGGATGGGGGTCTGCATTGCGGGTGTCCGGCTGTGCGCTCGCACAAGGGCCGGACCGGGAGCGCTTGAAGGTCACTGCAAATCGGGGTCGGCCAGGCCGTTATACACCGGATGCGCTGCGATACCATATGGGGCGGTAACCTTGTGGCAGATCTGATAGCCGGCCGCCCTTGCCGCCCCGGGTTCGAGTGTCTACATGTCGCTCACGCGACAAAAAGCCGGAGAATCATCATGTTTGCAGTCTTTCAAACCATCGACCTGGCGCTGGGGATCTACACCTGGATCATCATCGGCAGCGCCATTTTCTCCTGGCTCTACGCCTTCAACGTGATCAACGCGAACAACCGCTTCGTCGGGATGATCGGCGAGTTTCTCTACAAGGCCACCGAACCGGCACTCAGGCCCATCCGCCGGGTGCTGCCGGACTTGGGCGGGCTCGATATTTCCCCGATCGTGCTGTTGATCGCGATCTTCTTCGTGCGCACCTTTATCGCCACATCGATTGCACCGATATTCCTCTGAACACCTGCTGCAGGATCTTCGAGGACCGGATCGAGCTTGCGGTCCGGCTCACGCCGTCGGCAGCGTCCGACAGGATCGACGGTCCCGCGACCGACGATGCCGGCCAGACACGCCTGAAGATCCGCGTCAGGGCAGTGGCCGAGAACAACAAGGCCAACAGGGCGGTCGAGGCACTTGTCGCCAAGCGGCTGAAAATCGCCAAATCGCTGGTCAGCGTGACATCCGGCACCACCAGCCGGAACAAGATCCTGCGTATCGATCACGAGCCGCAGGATCTGTCAGAGCGGCTTGACACGCTTCTCGGTGAAGCGGAGGGCTGATCCCGCCCCGGCATCGTGTCAGGCCTTGGCCCGCTCGATTGCTTCGACGATCAGCTTGCGGGCGGCCTCGGCATTGCCCCAGTCGCCGATCTTGACCCACTTTCCGGGCTCCAGGTCCTTGTAGTGCTTGAAGAAATGCTCGATCTGCTGAAGTGTGATGTCCGGCAGGTCGGAAAAGTCGGACACGCCGGTGTAACGCTGCGTGAGGTGCGGCGACGGGACTGCAATGATCTTCTCGTCCTGACCGGAATTGTCTTCCATCACCAGAACCCCGATCGGCCGCACATTGATCACGCAGCCGGGAAGCAGGGGACGGGTGTTGCAGACCAGCACGTCGATCGGGTCGCCGTCATCGGACAGCGTGTGCGGCACGAAGCCGTAATTGCCCGGATAGGTCATCGGCGTATAGAGAAACCGGTCGACCACGAGCGTTCCGGCTTCCTTGTCCATCTCGTATTTGATCGGCTGGCCGCCAACCGGCACCTCGATGATCACGTTGACGTCGTGTGGCGGTTTTTCGCCGATGCTGATCGCGTCTATGCGCATGATCGCTCCAATTTCTCTTGTTGCTTCTTTTGGCGCCGGCACACCGGTTTCATGCCTGGGTCATGAGCCGGGTTTGCAGACGGGAAACTGCCGCGTGGCGCCGAAGACGGGCATTCAGGTCAGCGCGCCTGTCGCGGCCCCGGGATTAAAGGCAAAGCCGCTCGGACGCAACTGTACTTTCGGCGCGGTGGACGGCCAGGGAGCAAATGTGGCGGAAACAGCGGCCAGGTTTCAGGGCCAGACGAAGGCAAGCTTCTTGAGCGTCCTGCCGTCGAAGGTCTCATGGCCCTCGGCGACATCCCGGCCGCCCTGAAACCGGTAGAAATCGGCTGCCGGATGGTTGTCCTCGAGACACCACACCGTCATGCCCTCGCAACCCAGTGAGGCGAGCAGTTGCCGGGCCTCGACAAAAAGCCGCTTGCCCAGTCCGACGCCCTGGTATTCCGGCCGCAGATAGAGTTCGTAGATCTCGCCTTCCTGGGGCAGCGAGCGCGCACGGTTGAGACCGAGCGTGGCGTAACCGGCAATGGTGTCGCCAACATCGAGAACCAGAATGGATGTTGCTCCGCGGATCGCGCGACGCCACCAGCCGACATTGCGCCGCTCGAGCATCTGACGCAGGGACTTGTGCGGCAGAATTCCGGCGTAGGCGTAGCTCCACGCCGCACGGTGTGCGTCGGCGATTGCCTCTGCGTCCTGCGGCTCAGCGTGCCTGATGTCGATCGTTAGCGTCTTGCTCATGGGCTCATATTACCGATCCGGGGGAACCGCAGTAGGCGGTTTCATCGGACTTTGAGGTCTGCCCACAGCATTGTTTTGTGGACGGCTCTTGAGAAGTTAACCGTCTGTTAAGGATTTATGCAAGGGCGCGCTGCATCGGAATGCCGGTCCGGGGGCCTTTGCCGTGAGAACCGATTGCCGCTCATCAGCAGCCTTGGGGCCGGTGGAGCGGAGACGGAAAGTCAGAAAGACGTGCCGGAAAAGCGGTCGAGGCTGGCCTGGGCGGCCTCGAAGAAGCGGCCCACCTGCAACCCGTCAACCAGTGCATGGTGAACCTGCACGGCGACAGGACACGTCACCCGGCCATTTGCGTCCTCGACGAACTTTCCCCATGAAAACCGGGGGATGCAGTCATCGGGACCGGGCAGCGCATTGTCGAGCGCGGTGAAGTCGATCCAGGGGAGGCAGGACAGGTAGGCGACATCGAAGCGCTGGCCCGTATTTGCCCCGAGATCTGTGCCGCGTGCGGTTTCCTCGATGATCGCCTTGCAGCTTTCGTCGAAGTCGCGCCATTCGGCGATATAGGGAATATAGGCGTAGGCGAAAGTGTCGCCGGGCCGCGGCACGGTCGCCGACAGCGAGATCGCGCCGTATTCGAGCACTTTCTCGCCGCCCTCGCCGGGTACGAAGCGGATCCGGAGCTCGGGAACCGCGTGAACGCCGGCGCCAATGGCATGGATGAAAGCCCTGTAGGGCGAAACGCCCGCGGGCTTTCCCTTGGTCATCAGAGCGGTCACGTCGACGCGCGCCGTGGTGGCGAAATGCGGTCGGTCATAGGCCCGGAACAGCTGGTATTGTCCGGCCCGCGGCCAGCTCGCCAGATCGATTTCGCGGGTGTCCTGCATCAGGCCGCGCTGGCTCCGGCCTTGGCGAAGCGCTTGCGGTCGTTGGCGTCGAGGTGGCGTTTGCGAAGCCGGATCGACTTCGGCGTCACTTCCATCAGCTCATCGTCCTGGATCCAGGACAGCGCCCGGTCCAGCGTCATCCGGATCGGCGGGGTCAGCTTGACGGCCTCGTCCTTGCCGGCGGAGCGGATGTTGGTGAGCTGCTTGCCCTTGAGCACATTGACCTCAAGGTCGTTGTCGCGGGTATGGATGCCGATGATCATGCCCGTATAGACCTTGTCGCCCGGCTCGATGATCATCGGGCCACGGTCTTCGAGGTTGAACATGGCATAGGCCACGGCTTCACCTGGCTGGTTGGCCAGCAGCACGCCGTTGGTGCGGCCGCCGATCTCGCCCTTGTAGGGCTGGTAGTCATGGAAAAGCCGGTTCATCACGGCGGTGCCGCGGGTATCGGTCAGAAGCTCCGACTGGTAGCCGATCAGGCCGCGTGTCGGGGCATGGAACACCAGACGGACGCGATTGCCGCCCGAGGGACGAAGTTCGGTCATCTCGGCCTTGCGCTCGGACATCTTCTGCACCACGACGCCCGAGTGCTCCTCATCGACGTCGATGACCACTTCCTCGATCGGCTCCATCAGGGTGCCGCTTTCGTCCTTGTGCATGACGACGCGCGGACGCGAGACGGCAAGCTCGAAGCCTTCGCGCCGCATGGTCTCGATCAGCACGGCGAGCTGCAGTTCGCCGCGGCCGGAGACATAGAACGAATCCTTGCCTTCGGATTCCTCGATCTTCAGCGCCACATTGCCTTCGGCTTCCTTGAGCAGGCGATCGCGGATCACGCGGCTCGTCACCTTGTCGCCCTCGGTGCCGGCGAGCGGGCTGTCATTGACCAGGAAGGTCATGGTCACGGTCGGCGGGTCGATCGGCTGGGCGGTCAGCGCTTCTGAGACCGACGGATCGCAGAACGTATCGGCGACGGTGCCCTTGGAAAGACCGGCGATGGCGACGATGTCGCCCGCATGGGCTTCGTCGACCGGCTGACGCTCCAGCCCGCGGAACGCGAGGATCTTGGAGATGCGGCCGTTTTCAACCAGCTTGCCCTCGCCATTGAGCACTTTGACGCTCTGGTTGGGCTTGATCGAACCGGAATGGATGCGGCCGGTGATGATGCGGCCCAGGAACGGGTTGGCCTCGAGAATGGTGCCGATCATCCGGAACGGGCCTTCCGCAACCGTCGGCTCCGGCACGTGGTCCAGCACCAGATCGAACAGCGGCGTCAGCGATCCGCCGTCGTCGGGACGCTCCATGCTGTCGGCCATCCAGCCATTGCGGCCCGAGCCGTAGAGGATCGGGAAATCGAGCTGCTCGTCGGTTGCGTCCAGGGCTGCGAACAGATCGAACACTTCGTTGATAACCTCATCGGGACGGCCATCCGGACGGTCGATCTTGTTGATCGCCACGATCGGGCGAAGGCCGACCTTGAGCGCCTTGCCGACCACGAACTTGGTCTGAGGCATGGGGCCTTCGGCGGCATCCACCAGCACGATGGCGCCATCGACCATCGACAGGATGCGTTCGACCTCGCCGCCGAAGTCGGCGTGGCCCGGCGTGTCGACGATGTTGATACGGGTGCCTTTCCATTCCACGGATGTCGCCTTGGCGAGAATGGTGATGCCGCGCTCTTTTTCGATGTCGCCGGAATCCATGGCGCGTTCCTGAACGCGTTCATTTTCGCGGTAGACACCGGATTGCTTGAGCAGCTCGTCGACAAGCGTGGTCTTGCCATGGTCAACGTGGGCGATGATCGCAATATTGCGCAGGGACATGGGTCAGGTCTCGTTTTTGAGAATACAAAAGCGCCGGAATCATGATCCCGGCGCGGGCCGGCATTGGCCGGAATTTGCGCGGCTTATACAGGGTTTTTTGCGATTGCGAAAGAGGCGATGGGCGTGCGCGTGGCGGGTGGCGCAAGAATCATAAGGGAATCATGTTTTTCATGAACAGTACCGGATCCGGAATAACCTTGAACCAACCTGCCGCGCTGCGTGGGCGCTCGTGAACGGTCTGTCCTGCTTTACGGTCGGACCGTTATGGGAGTAACAATTCCGGATGTATATTAGCGGAGGCAGGGATGCGAAAACTGCAGGCACAGGGCATTCACCACATCACGCTTGTCGGGGCGGACCGGCAGACATCGATCGATTTCTGGGAAGGGGTGCTCGGCATGCCCTTCATCTTCGAGCAGCCCAATCTCGATACGCCGTCGGAGAGCCATCTCTATTTCGATCCGGGCGACGGGCGGCTGATCACCATCTTCACGGACGAGAGCCGCAAGCCCGATCCGGCGCGGACCTCGACAGAGCCCGGCGCCGTGCATCATCTGGCGATCAATCTCTCGAAGGCCACCTTTTCCCAGGCTGTCGAACGGCTCGACGAGCGCGGCATCAAGCACAGCGGCGTCAAGGATCGCGGGTTCATGGATTCGATCTATTTCAAGGATCCAATGGGGTTCCTGATCGAGTTGGCGGCCTACCGGTTCGAGCCGCCGGCAGGCGCCACCTATGCGGATGTGTTCATCGAAGCCCACCGGATCCGGGTGGATCGCGGTGATTACAACATCGCCGAGATCCATTTGGCCGACGCCATCGAGGCGATCGTCGAACGCTCCCAGCGGTCGCTGTCGGAGGACCGGACACCGAAAAAGGCCTATTGACCTTCAATAGCAGCCTGTCTGCTCAGGCCAGGCCGCGCTTTTCCAGCATTGCCGAGGGGTCGGGCATGCGGCCCCTGAAAGCCTGGTAGAGTTCGGCCGGGTCGCGCGACCCGCCGGCCGAATAGATATGGGTGTAGAGCTTTTCCGCGGTGGCCGTGTCGAACGGATCGCCGGTTTCCTCGAAGGCTGCAAAGGCGTCGGCATCGAGTACTTCCGACCACATGTAGGAGTAGTAGCCGGCCGAATAGCCTTCGCCCGAGAACACATGCAGGAAATGCGGGCTTGCATGGCGCATGACAATCGCTTCGGGCATGCCGAGTTTCTTCAGCGTTTCGGCTTCGAAGGCTGCCGGATCACCCTTGTCGCCGCCGGTATGCCAGGCCATGTCAACAAGTGCTGACGCGGTGAACTCGACGGCGCCGAAACCGGCGTTGAAGGTCCGTGAAGCGAGCACCTTGTCGAGCAGCGGCTGCGGGATCGGCTCACCGGTGCTATAGTGCCGGGCATGGCTTTGAAGGATCTGAGGGACCGTGAGCCAGTGCTCGTAGAGCTGCGAGGGCAGTTCGACGAAATCGCGGCTCACGGAGGTTCCCGCGAGCGACGGATAGGTCACGTCGGAAAGCATTCCGTGCAGCGCGTGGCCGAATTCGTGAAACAGGGTCCGCGCGTCGTCGAGAGAAAGCAACGCCGGCTTTCCGGCGGCAGGCTTGGAGAAGTTCATCACGTTGACGACGATCGGCGTCCTGCCCGTGGAACCGTCCGGCATGGCAATCTTGTGCTGGCTTTGCAGGGCGCTCATCCAGGCGCCCGAGCGCTTGGATGGGCGGGCAAAATAGTCTGCGATGAAGGCGGCGATCATATTGCCGTTCCGGTCCCTGACCTCGAAGACCTTCGCATCCGGGTGCGGGCCGGTGATGTCCGGCCGGGCGATCATGGTAATGCCGAACAGACGGTTGGCGACATCGAAACAGGCGTCCACCATCTTGTCCAGCGACAGGTAGGGCTTGAGTTCGGCTTCGGAGAAATCGAATTTCTGCGCCTTGAGCTTGTCGGCGTAATAGCGCCAGTCCCAGGCGGCGACATCATGGTTGCCGCCTTCCTTCGCGATCAGGCCGGCGAGTTCTTCCCTGTCGGCGGCGGCCCGGTCGACGGCGCGGGTCCAGACATCACCGAGCAGCGCTTCGACGGCGCCCGGCGTTTTGGCCATGGTGTCATCGAGCTTGAAGTCCGCATAGCTGTCATAACCGAGCAGCGCCGCCTTTTCGGTGCGCAGGGTGATGATGTCTGCAATCAGGGCGGCATTGTCGGTCTTGCCGCCGCCCGCACCGCGGGCTGTCCAGGCACGGAAGGCACGCTCGCGCAGGTCGCGCCGTGCGCTCTGGCTCAGGAACGGCTCGATGATCGAGCGGGAAAGCGTCACCGCGAACTTGCCGTCATGGCCGCGGTCGGCGGCAACGGCCGCCATCGCCGCACGCAGATCGTCGGGCAGGCTCTCAAGGTCCTGACCCTCTTCGAGCAAGAGGATCCAGTCCCTTTCATCGGCCAGGACGTTCTGGCCGAATTGTGCTCCGAGGCCGGCCAGCGTCTCGCCGATCTCGGCGAGGCGGGCCTGCCCCTCCGGATCGAGTCCTGCGCCGGCCTTGATGAAGGATTTCCAGACCCGTTCCAGCAAACGGTCCTGCTCGGGCGTCAGGCCAAGGTCATTTCGTTTTGCGTACAGGCCGTCGACGCGTTCAAACAAGGCGCTGTTCATGGCGATCCTGGAGTAATGCCGCGACATTTTTGGCGCGATCTCCCGTTCAAGGCCCTGAATCGCGTCATTGGTGTCGGTCCCGGCGCGGTTCCAGAAGATCGAGGCCACCTTGGAGAGCTTGTCGCCCGCCTGTTCCAGCGCCACAAGCGTGTTGTCGAAACTCGCTGCTTCCGGGTTTCCGGCAATCGCCTCGATTTCGGAGTCATGCTCCTTGAACGCCAATTCGAAAGCCGGCTTGAAATCGTCATCGGCGATGGCTTCGAATGCGGGAAGACCGAGGGGACCGGTCCAGTTGAATATCGGCGAGGCGAATGAGGTCATGAAAGGCTCCTTGTCATGACGGTCATGTAGGCACCGCAACATGGAGGGGCAAGGCAAGGGGCCGCCTTCGTCTTTCAACGCATGAAAAAGGGCGGAGCCCAGATGTGCTCCGCCCTCGGGATCGTTAAGGGTTTTCGGGTCAGCCCTTGCGGTTGCGCGCCGCCAGCGTCCGGAGCCGGAGCGCATTGAGCTTGATGAAGCCTGCAGCGTCCTTCTGGTCGTAGGCGCCCTGGTCGTCTTCGAAAGTGACGAGCGAATCCGAGTAAAGCGACTTCGGCGAGGCGCGGCCGGCAACCATCACATTGCCCTTGTAGAGCCTGAGCTTGACCGTGCCTTCGACGTCCTTCTGGCTATGGTCGATCGCGGCCTGCAGCATTTCGCGCTCCGGCGAGAACCAGAAGCCGTTGTAGATCAGCTCCGCATAGCGCGGCATCAGTTCATCCTTGAGGTGGGCCGCACCCCGGTCGAGCGTGATCGATTCGATTGCCCGGTGTGCGGCGAGTAGGATGGTGCCGCCCGGGGTCTCGTACACGCCGCGCGACTTCATGCCGACGAAACGGTTCTCGACCAGGTCGATGCGGCCGATCCCGTTGTCGCGGCCGAGATCGTTGAGCCGGGCCAGCAGGGTCGCCGGCGACAGCTTTTCGCCGTTGATCGAGACGGCATCGCCCTTCTCGAAACCGATCTCGATTTCCGTGACCGCGTCGGGCGCGTCCATCGGCGAAATCGTGCGCATGTGGACATATTCGGGCGCCGATTCCGCAGGATCTTCAAGCACCTTGCCCTCGGACGAGGAGTGCAGCAGGTTCGCGTCGACGGAGAAGGGCGCCTCGCCCTTCTTGTCCTTGGTCACCTGGATCTGGTTCTTCTCGGCAAACTCCAGAAGATCGGTCCGGCTCTTGAACTGCCAGTCGCGCCACGGGGCGATGATCTTGATATCCGGGTTCAGCGCATAGGCCGAAAGCTCGAAGCGGACCTGGTCGTTGCCCTTTCCGGTGGCGCCGTGGGCGATCGCATCGGCGCCGGTTTCTTCGGCGATCTCGACCAGGCGCTTGGAAATCAGCGGCCGGGCGATCGATGTGCCGAGCAGGTAGGTGCCTTCATAGACTGCATTGGCGCGGAACATCGGGAAGACGAAGTCACGCACGAATTCCTCGCGCACATCCTCAATGTAGATCTCCTTGATGCCCAGCAGCTCGGCCTTCTTGCGCGCCGGCTCGAGTTCCTCGCCCTGGCCGAGATCGGCGGTGAAGGTGACAACCTCCGCGTCGAACTCCGTTTGCAGCCATTTGAGAATGATCGAGGTGTCGAGGCCGCCCGAATAGGCGAGAACGACCTTCTTGACGTCCTTGTGCGTAGCCATGCTTGAGATCCTGTTCGCTTCGTGTGACCGATGGTGCATGCCGTACGGCCACCCCGGATTTTGGCGGCACTTTTAGCCGGTTTGCCGCGCCATGCAAGGGTCAAGCCCTTTCCGTGCAGCAAGCCTCGAATGCAATTCACCCGACGGGTGGTCATCGGGCGCTTTTGTCGTAAAACGGGTTCAACGAAAATGGAGGACAAAGATGGCTGATCTGCAATCGATAATGGGCAAAGGCAAGGTGGCGGTGGTGACCGGCGCCGCTTCGGGTATCGGCCTTGCGGCTGCAAAACTCTTTGCGTCGCGCGGAATGGCCGTCGTTCTCGTCGACAATGATCGTGCCAAGCTGGCTGATTCACGCGAGAACGTGGCCGCGCAGTCGAAAAACGCGGATGCCGAAATTGCCGCAATTGCAACCGATGTCAGCGACCGGGAGGCTGTCGCGGCTCTGGAGCGGACCGTGTCCGAGCAGTTCGGTGACGTCCATGTGCTGATGAACAATGCCGGCATCCAGCCCGGCAGCAGCCTGTTCGGCCCCGAGGCCGACTGGGACAGAGTGCTCAGTGTCAATCTGATGGGCATCATTCACGGAACCCGGATCTTCGGGCCGAAGATGATTGCGCATGGCGAACCGGCGATGATCATCAACACCGGCTCGAAACAGGGCATCACCACGCCGCCCGGCGATCCTGCCTACAATGTCGCGAAAGCCGGCGTGAAGGCCTTCACCGAAGCCCTGCAGCACGAATTGCGCAACACGGAGGGGTGCCAGGTCAATGCCCATCTGCTGATCCCCGGCTTTGTCTTCACGCCGCTGGCGGCGCGGGGCCGGACCGAGAAACCGGACGATGCCTGGACGCCTGAGCAGACGGTTGATTTCATGATGGAGAGCCTGGAGAGAGGCGATTTCTACATTCTGTGCCCCGACAATGACGTGGATCGCGCAACCGACGAGAAGCGTATTGCCTGGGCTGCGGGCGACATCATCGAGAACCGGCCACCCCTGTCGCGCTGGCATCCCGATTGGGGGGACGCCTTTGCGAGATATCTGAAGACGTAGGACTGTTCGGCAATACCGCTGAAATCACCCGCTGTGTTGCAAACAGGTGGATTGGCTGCGCGCTGAAACTGGCATATGACGGGCTTTCTACCGATTTGGGTCATCCACACATGTTCATGGACTACATTCCCGGACTTCCCGTCCTCGTCGCGTTCAGTGTTGCCGTTGTGTTGCTGGCGATCACGCCGGGCCCGGACATGACGCTGTGGATGAGCCGGGCCATTCGCGACGGCAGGGCCATCGGCATGATGGCGATGCTGGGGACCAATCTCGGGATTGTCATTCACACTCTTCTGGTGGCCTTCGGAATCTCGGCGCTGGTTGTCGCCTCGCCCGTCGCATTCCTGGTGCTGAAAACCGGCGGCGCAGGCTATCTTCTCTGGCTCGCCATTCAGGCGGTGCGCAACCACTCGGTGCTTTCCGTCAAGACGACAGGCAAGAACGATGCGTCTTATTTCAAGGCGTTTCTCAACGGGTTCTGGGTCAATCTTCTCAACCCCAAGGTCATCATCTTCTTCATGACCTTCCTGCCGCAATTCGTCCGGGTCGATGATCCGCATGTGACCGGCAAGCTGGTTTTCCTCGGGCTGCTGTCGATCGTCATAGCCCTGCCGGTCGCCATCGTGGTTGTGCTTGGCGCCAACGGACTGTCGGACTGGCTCAAGCGCAAACCGCAGGTGATGCGCGTGGTGGACTATGTCTTTGCTGCGGTGTTTTCCGTCTTCGCGGTCCGGATCCTTCTTACCCAGAGCCGCTGATCAGACCTCGATGTCGCCGGGCTTTTCGGCCTGCGCGCGTTCGCTCGGCAGCCAGCGTCCGGCATTGCGTCCGGAAATCAGCCAGTAGACCGTGCCGCCGACAATGGCGCAGGCCGCGACAATGGCCGCCATCCAGGCCGGATCCTGTGCGCGGTTGGCGGCCCCGTTGCCCGAAAGCATCGGCAGGCCTGCGACCGCAAGCGCGAGCACTGCGGACGCGAGCGCATGGCTCAGCCAGTCGCGCAGGCGCAGGAATTCGAAAACGGCGATCGCGGCAAGGGCCGGCAGCAGGATCGCACGTGCAAACAGCGCCGAGACGCCGAGAATGCCGACCACCAGCGTCACCGTCAGTTCAAGCTCGTCGATGCGTCCGAAATCCGCGGGAACCACGAGGCGAGCCAGAAAGACGTAGGAAGCGCCCGCCGCCAGGCAGCCGGCGAAAAACCCGAACATGATGACGAACATCCGGCCAAGCATGCGCAGGATGTCACCCATGACGTGTCCTCAGTCGGCGCCGTGGCCGGCAATCATCATCGCTTCCAGCGCCAGTCTGTCGGTTTTGCGCATGCGCTCGGATTCGCTCTTGAGCTGACCGCAGGCGGCGAGAATGTCGCGGCCGCGCGGCGTCCGGATCGGCGAGGCGTAACCGTTGGCGTTGACGAAATCGGCGAAGACCTCGATCGTCTCCCAGTCCGAGCACTCATAGGCCGAGCCGGGCCACGGGTTGAACGGGATCAGGTTGATCTTGGCAGGGATGCCCTTGAGCAGGCGGACCAGTTCCTTGGCGTCGGAAAGGCTGTCATTGACGCACTTGAGCATCACATATTCGAAGGTGATGCGCCGCGCATTGGACAGTCCGGGATAGTTTTTGCAGGCGTCGAGCAGTTCCTTGAGCGGATACTTCTTGTTGATCGGCACCAGTTCGTCACGCAGCTCGTCTCGCACCGCATGCAGCGAAATTGCCAGCATCACGCCAATTTCGGTGCCGGTCCGGGCGATCCCGGGAACCACGCCGGAGGTCGACAGCGTGATCCGTCGCCTCGACAGCGCCAGGCCGTCGCCGTCCGACGCGATCAGCAGCGCCTTCTTGACGTTTTCGAAATTGTAGAGCGGCTCACCCATGCCCATCATCACGATGTTGGTGACCTTGCGGCCCTCCGCCGGCACGATCGCGCCCTGGGGCGTGTCCTTGTGCGGGAAATCGCCGAGACGGTCGCGCGCGACCAGCAATTGCGCCAGAATCTCTTCCGGCGTCAGGTTGCGAACCAGCTTCTGGGTTCCGGTGTGGCAGAAGGTGCAGGTCAGCGTGCAGCCGACCTGGCTCGAGATGCACAGGGTTCCGCGGCCTTCCTCGGGGATGTAGACGGTCTCGACCTCCACCGGACGGCCTGCGCCGCGGGCCGGAAAGCGCATCAGCCATTTGCGGGTGCCGTCGGAGGAAATCTGCTCCTCGACGATTTCCGGACGCGCGACCGAGAATTTTGCGTCCAGCCGTTCGCGGAGATCGCGCGAAATCGTGTGCATGTCGGCAAAGTCCGAGCAGCCGCGCACGTAGAGCCAGTGCCAGAGCTGGTTCACGCGCATCTTGCGCTGGCGCTCGGGAACGCCGGCTTCTTCCATGGCCGCCACCAGCTCGTCGCGGTTCATGCCGACAAGCATCGGCTTGTCGTCCTGGGCTGCGGAGGCGCGGACGGGACGCGCGGAAGGGTCTGTCAGGTCAATGGTGGCTGGCATCGCGGGCTCGGTCATGTTGCTAGAGTGGCCGCGTCCTACCAGCTTTTGACGCCCACGTCACCTCCGGTCTCTCTGCCCCTGGTCAGCCGGGGGTGCCGGATCAACCGGAACGCCGGGCCAGGCGGGATTTCAGTCTTCGGACGAGGCTGCGCCAGCGTCCGCGCCTTCCGGCGGCGTCGCTGCCGGAACCATGCCTCTTGCCGCGTGCGGGAACGTCGAAGGGCGGCCCGGGCCGCTCGCTCCAGGGCCCGAGCCGCATGGCGATCAAGACTGCGTGTTCATAATAGCTCATTGCGCGATCTCCTGTTTCGCGCAGCAGAGCAGATTGCTGCTGACAGTACGGTGTCAGGGGCCTGTGTGTTAGTGTCAGCAGTGTGAACCCTCGCCTGCCACACCGGATCCCTGTTCCATGCGCCGTTCAGACCGATTGTCTGAAATCATACAACTCCTCAGATCCGCCGGACGTCCGCTGACTGCGGAGACGATGGCCCGGCAGCTCGAGGTTTCCACGAGGACGATCTACCGGGATATCGCAGCCCTTCAGACCATGAACACTCCGATCGAGGGCGAATCCGGCATCGGTTACATCATGCGCAAGGGGTATGACCTGCCGCCGCTCAATTTCGATCTGGAGGAGATCGAAGCCCTGCGCGTGGGGCTGGCGCTGTTGGCGCGCACCGGCGACAGCGCCCTGCAACGCGCGGCGCGGCGGATCCACGAGAAGATCGATGCGCTGCACGGCCCTGCGGACTGGTTGCAGGTTGCGCCCTGGGGAGCGGCCTATGACGATCCGACCAAAGGGTGCGTGTCGAAATCGATCCTGCGCGACGCGATCCGGCAGGAGCACAAGCTGCGAATTGTCTATCGCGACGGGAACGGCGTTGAAACCGAGCGGATCGTGCGGCCCCTGGCGCTGGTCTATCATCTCGAGTGTGTCATGTTGGCGGCCTGGTGCGAACTGCGCAGCGCGTTCAGGCATTTCAGAACCGAACGGATCTACGGGTGCGAGGTTCTCGATGACCGGTTCCCAGGACAGGCTTGCGGCCTGCGTGAGGTTTGGATGGAGCAGTTGAACTGGCCCCCGCAAAATGGGCCGGCTTTCGCGGTTTGAGGAGCCGGGAGAAGGTTTAACCGGACGCTGTCTCATCACCTCTCAGGATCGCATCGATAACGCCTTCCATGTCGGCGGGTGTGAGAGCAGGCTCGCCCGCGAGCTGCTCCATGCCGATCAGCGCCGCATAGAGAAAGGCGGCCCGCGACCGGGCCGCGCCTCCGGTGATTCCCGCGGCCCGGATTTGCGTCGTCAGGAAGGCGAGACGCTCATTGTCAGCGTCGCGCACCAGCTTCTGCACCACCGGATCGGCGGACGACCATTGCCTGAGTGCGGTTTCGGCAAGTGATCCGCCATCTGCGTGGCGTTGCTGAACATCCTTGAACAGGCTGACAATAAGCTCGCGGGGCGAGAGCCGGGTCTCGGTGGCCGTCTCGATGAGATCGCGCGCCGCTGCGCGCCTCCATTGCGCGATCATCGCTGCCTTGAGCGCGGCGAGATCATCGAAATGCCAATAGAACGACCCCTTGGTGACCCCGAGTGCCTTGCACAACAAGTCCACCCGCACCGCTTTTGCTCCCTGTCGGGCAAGCAGGTCGAACGCCGTATCAATCCAGTCGGCCCGGGTGAGGGTTTGCCTTGTATTCATGCCTCACCATACCTCGGGTACAGTCAAAATCCAGCGCTTTTCGCGCCCCGCGGCCCGATTGGGCGAAGCGATGCCGACGTGGAGAAGTATGCTGTCGAGGCCCTGAGACATCGATGATGTGTCTTGGCCAGCAGCGCGAGACTCACCGAACGGAAAAGGCCGGCATGCGCCGGCCTTGATCGTGTATTTCCGGGGGCTCGCGCGGTTACTGGCAGGACGCGATCTTGTTCAGCGCAGCGGTCACGCCCTTCAGCGAGTAGCTGTAGGAGGTGTCGGTGCCGCGCCGCGAGGTCGCCTTGACGGTCATCGAGGCGCCGGCCTTCATGGCGTTGACGAGCTGCGGCTCTTCCGCCGCATTCTCGACCCAGCCGGAGTTGCCGCGGCTGAAGAGGGTGAAATTGCGGCCGTCGACATCGACCATGATCTTCGAGGATTCCTTGAGCGGATAGCCCATCATCGCCTGCGGCTCGTAGCTGACGTTCTGGCCGGGCCGTTGCGAGATCAGAAAGAAGATGTCGCCGTGGTCGACATTTGTCGGAGCCTTGCTGATCGGCACGGACAGGACATAGCAAACCTTTCCACCTGCGGAATCGTAGGAGTAGGCGCCCCAGGCGTCAAACTGTTCGATTCTGTTGGGCGATTGCGCCCACGCGGCGGCCGTCAAAGCAAAAAGCCCCGTCAAAGCGGTTGCGATTGTCTTCCCAAGCATGGTGTTCCTACCGTTTTGTGGTCGGGTGGTAAGGGCCGTCGGCCCAAACGATTCCCTCGATTGGCGAGGTGATTGGTACATTTTGACTTAATCCTGGTTACCAAAGCGTCAAGATTTCAGCGATGGGTGTGCGAACTTGAGAAGTCTGTGCCGGCCGGGTCCGACCGTTACCTTTTGTAACAATCGGAATCCGGCAAGAGTTTGACCTTTGAGGAAACCGGTGTAGGTGTTTGGTATTGGCCGGCGTGGCGGCAGGCCGATGCATTCAGGTAACGGGGTACAGCGCCATCAATGTCGGTTGATCTGAAAGAGCGGTTCGCTCGTCTCGCCGAGGCCGTGGCCGCGAGGCGGGATCAAAAGGCCTTCGCGGAACTGTTCGACCATTTTGCACCGAGGCTCAAATCCTATCTGCAGCGGCTCGGAATGGAGCCCTCGCAGGCCGAGGAGCTGACACAGGAAGTCATGATCGTGCTTTGGCACAAGGCGGCTCTCTTCGATCCGTCGAAGTCATCGCTTGCGACCTGGTTGTTCAGGGTTGCCCGCAACCGCCGGATCGACGCGCTCAGGCGCGACCGGTCGGGTCTTCTCGATCCCGAGGACCCAGCGCTGCATCCGGCGCAGCCTGAGGCGGCCGACGACATCTATGAAGCCGAGGAGCGCGACGAGAGGGTTCGTCAGGCCATGCTCGACCTGCCGGAAGAGCAGGCAATGCTGGTGCGGCAGGCATTTTTCCTGGGCCGCTCGCATTCCCAGATTGCCGACGAGACGGGCCTTCCGCTGGGAACGGTGAAATCAAGGATTAGGCTGGCTTTTGCAAGGTTACGGCGCACGCTGGAAAGTGGGGACGGCGACGTCACGCTGCACTGACGCGGCGCAGACGAAGCTTGGCTGCCAAGTAATGTCAGGCCGGATCGGTTTCCTCGGGCATGTCGGCAAGCGCCTTGCGGGCCGCGAGGCGATGGGCGTCGGTCATGTTCGAACGGATCGTGGCGATGGCAAGTGTCAGCACCGCGATGTCGTCTGAAAAGCCGACCAGCGCCAAAAAGTCGGGAATCGTGTCGAACGGCATGATGAAATAGGCAAGCGCGCCTAGAATGACAGCCTTGGCCTTCGCCGGGGTTTCCGGGTCGAGGGCGCAATAATAGGCGGCCACCAGATCCTCGGTGAAGGGGATCTGTCGCGCGGCCTTCTTGAATGTACGCCAGAACCCCGCTCGTACCGAAGCCTCGCTGGCTTCGCCGGTCTGGGCTTTCCCGGTGCCCGTGTTCCCGGCCTCGGGGCCGAGTATTTCACCATCAAGAGCGCTCATGATCTGGCCTCCGCTTTACGTGTCGGTTCCATCCGATATGGGATTTTAACCCCCGGCGTTCAATCGTGGTCAATCCTGGTGGCCCGTGGAAGCGGCGATTTTGTCCATGGCCGCCGCCATGTCGAAGTCCAGTCCGGTCAGTCCGCCGGCGTCATGGGTGGTCAGCCGCACATCGACAGTCTTGTAGACATTCTTCCATTCGGGATGATGATCGAGCTTCTCGGCGACCAGCGCGGCGCGCGCCATGAATCCGAAGGCCTCGCTGAAATCCCTGAAGTTGAAACTGCGCGACAGCGCGGTTTCACCGGCGTCGATGCTCCAGCCGGAAACTGCGGCGAGCTTTTCGGCGACGGCTGTGCTATCGAGTTTCTGACGTGTCATGGTGTACTCCGTGGATTGCTTGGGGATGGCTTTGCAATGAATTCAAGCCTCACAACTTGGGAATTCAAATGTGACAAGCATGGACTCTAGCGCATCAGATTGCGGAAAAAAGGGCAGCGTCTCGGTGTTGTTTGTCTGCATGGGCAACATTTGCCGTTCGCCGCTCGCGGAAGGCATCTTCCGGCAATGCCTCAGCGATGCGGGACTTCAGGCTCAAATTGACGTGGATTCCGCCGGGACCGGCAATTGGCATGCGGGCGACCGGCCCGATCCGCGATCGGTGGAAACAGCTGCCGGCCACGGCATCGACATCACCAATCAGCGTGCGCGCCAGGTGGAGCCGGTAGACTATGACCGTTTCGATCTGATCTTCGCCATGGACCGCTCGAACGAGGCGACGCTGAGGGCTCGCGCGCCCTCGGCCCGGCACGAGCGCATCCATCTTTTTCTCGAACATACCATGGGTACGCGCGCCGACATTCCCGACCCCTATTACGGCGGCGAGGACGGATTCGAGAATGTCTATCAGTTGCTGCGCGACGGCTGCCAGGTGCTGCTTGAAAGGCTTGGCGCGGAATTGCGCCAGCCCAGGGGGTAGGCTTCCTCGACCAGGTAGGGCCCTCCGCCGACCGAATCGCGCGATGACATGACGACGAAGCGTCCCACATCGAAGGTGTCCGTGCGGAAATCCCCGCGTCCCGAAAGATAGGAAACCACGTCCGAAAGACGGGCGTTGCGCAATCTGGCAAGCGTGACATGCGGCGAGAAGCGTCTCGGGTCAGGCGAAAGGCCGATGCGCTGGCAGATGCGCTCGATCTCGGCCTGCAGCGCCATCAATTCGGGCGATGGCGAAACCCCCGCCCAGATCGAATGCGGCTTCTTCGAACCGAAGGAGCCCATGCCGGACAGCGAAAGTGAGAACTGCGACCGGTCGATCCGGTCGAAGGCGCTGATGACTTCATCCGCAGTGGGGCAGTCGACATCGCCTATGAAGCGCAATGTGATGTGGTAATTCTCCACATCCAGCCAGCGGGCGCCGGGAAGGCCGCCGCGCAACAGCGAAAGCGACAGGGCCGCGTCGCGCGGTATTTCGAGAGCGGTAAAGAGCCTTGGCATCACTGGTCCCCCGAATCATCGATCTGGTTCGAGCGAATCACGCAAACCCCGTCAGGGCAAGCGCCTATATTTCGCAGGTGCGGAAAGCACCCGGCCTCACTCGGCCTCGATCCGGGCGAGAAAGTCTTCGGCATAGGGCAGGATGCCGTCCACCATCGTGTTGATTCCGTTGGCATTCGGGTGCATCCCGTCGTCCAGAAGAAACTCCGGATTTCCGGTCACGCCATCGAGAAAAAACGGATACAGGACCACGTCGTACTTGTCCGCCAGTTCGGGATAGATCGCGTTGAAGCGGGTCTCGTAGTCCGCTCCCAGGTTCGGGGGCGCCAGCATTCCGGCCAGCAGCACCTCGATGCCGCGCTCCTTCAGCCGCGTAATCATTGCGTCGAGGTTCTCGCGGGTCTTCTCCGGTGGAAGGCCGCGGAGGGCGTCATTGGCGCCAAGCTCGAGGATGACGCCGTCCACATCCTCGGGGATCGACCAGTCAAGCCGCGCCAGGCCGCCGGAGCTTGTGTCTCCGGACACTCCTGCATCCGTGATCTCGACATTGTGGCCGCGTGCCTCCAAGGCCGCCTGAAGCCGCGCCGGAAACCCTTCCGATCCGTTGAGCCCATAGCCTGCCATGAGACTGTCACCGAAGCCGACAATGCGCACCGGGTCATCGCCATCGGCGGCAATTGCGACGGCTCCGGGCACGGCCATCAGGCTCATGACGGCGACGGCAATGGCGGCGAGCTTTCTAAAACGCATGGCACAAACCTTTAAATTGAGGGGACGGTCTCCTAAGTGCTCCGCAACATACCTGTTGCCGACCCCACTCCATATAGGAAGCCGCGCCCGTGTCTCAATCCGTCGACAAGCCCATCGTCATGCTGAGGCAGGCCAATCTCACCCTCGGGGACGGCGCCTCGTCGGTTCACGTGCTCAAGGGGATCGACCTCGATATCACGGGCGGCCAATCGGTCGGCATTGTCGGGCCTTCAGGCTCGGGAAAGTCGACGCTTCTGATGGTGGTGGCCGGTCTCGAGCGGCTCGATACGGGCGAAGTCCATGTCGCCGGACACGCGCTGCACAGCCTTGGCGAGGATGCCGTGGCGGCCGTTCGCGGCTCCTCGATCGGCATCGTGTTCCAGTCGTTTCACCTCATTCCCAACATGACGGCGCTCGAAAACGTGGCGGTTCCGCTTGAACTCGCCGGCCGGGCCGATGCCTTCGAGCGTGCGCGCGAGGAGCTGGTCGCCGTGGGTCTGGGCGAGCGTCTGACCCATTATCCCGGTCAGCTTTCGGGCGGCGAGCAGCAGCGGGTGGCGATAGCCCGCGCACTTGCGCCCGATCCGGCGCTGATCGTGGCCGACGAGCCCACCGGCAATCTCGATGGCGAAACCGGCCGCCAGATTGCCGATCTGCTGTTTGCAAAGCAGGCCGAACGCGGCGCGACGCTCCTTCTGGTGACCCATGACCCCTCGCTGGCATCGCGTTGCAACCGCCAGGTTTCGGTGCGTTCGGGCCTAATCGGAGATGACAGCGCCGGCACGGTTGCGGGCGAAGCGAAGGTGAGCGCCTGATGGCCGCGCCCAACCGTTTCCGCCCGGGGCTGGCAATGCGGCTTGCACTCAGGGAGCTGCGCGGCGGTCTATCGGGATTCTACATCTTTCTCGCCTGTGTGGCGCTCGGAACGGCGGCAATCGCCGGGGTCAACTCGGTCTCGCAGATGATGACCGGATCGATTGCGTCGGAGGGCCGGACGATTCTCGGCGGCGACGTTCGTTTCGAAAGCGAAAACATAGATATAGGCGAGGCTGAACGCAGCTATGTCGATGGTCTGGGCACGGTTTCCTCAGGCGCCAACATGCGCACCATGGCGCGCATGGAAGACGGCTCCGACCAGTCTCTCGTCGAACTTCGGGCCGTCGACAGCGTCTATCCGCTCTATGGCAGTTTCGAGACTTCGCCATCAATGCCGATCGGCGACGTCTTCGCCGAACGCGACGGCGTCCATGGCGCGGCTGTGGCGCAGATTCTGCTCGACAGGTTGGATCTGTCGGTCGGTGACGAGATCCTCGTCGGCCAGGCGCGGTTCGAACTCCGCGCGACCATTGTCACCGAGCCCGACGCCCTTTCGGAGGGCTTCGGCTTCGCGCCCCGGATGATGATTTCGCTCGACGGCCTTGATGCCGCCGGGCTGGTCAGGCCGGGCAGTCTGATCGAATACAGCTATCGCGTCCGGCTGGAAGGCGGCGCCGATGCCTCTCGGCTGGCGGATCTGCGCGAGGAGGCCGGTGAGAGGTTTCCGGATGCGGGCTGGTCGATCCGCACAAGCCGCAACGCGGCGCCTGCACTCACGCGCAATATCGAGCGGTTTTCGCAGTTCCTGACGCTTGTCGGCCTCACCGCGCTGATCGTCGGCGGCGTGGGCATTGCCAATTCGGTGCGTGCCTGGCTCGAGGGCAAGCGCGGCGTGATCGCGACCCTGAAATGCGTCGGCGCGCCGTCGCAGCTGGTGGTGGCCATCTATCTCATCCAGGTGATGCTGATTGCCGCATTCGGCGTGTTTCTGGGAGTTCTGCTTGGCGCTGCTACGCCATTCCTGGCCGCGGGCGCGCTTTCCGGTGTGATCCCGATTGCCGTTCAGGCGTCGGTCTATCCGCTTTCGCTCCTGGTTGCCGCGGGCTTCGGTCTGCTGACGGCCTTTGCCTTCGCGGTGCTGCCGCTTGGCCGGGCGGGAGAAGTGCCGGCCACGGCGCTGTTCCGGCAGCAGGGTTTCGAGGGCGGCGGATTGCCGCGCTGGCCTTATCTTCTCGCGGCAGGGACGACCCTGGCGGTGTTGTGCGTGGCGGCCATCTGGTTTGCCGACGACCGCCGCATCGCAACCGTGTTTGTTGCAGCCGTGGCGGTCGCCTTCGGTGTGCTCAGGCTTGTGGGACTTGCGGTCCAGTCGATCGCGCGGGCCGCGCCGACGGTGCGTTCGACGCCGTTGCGGCTGGCCGTGGGCAACATCCACCGTCCCGGGGCGCTGACCCCGTCGGTGGTGCTCTCGCTGGGCCTCGGTCTGGCTCTGCTTGTCACATTGGCGCTGATCGACAGCAACCTAAGGCGCGAACTCTCGGGTAATCTGCCCGAGAGGGCTCCCAATTTCTTCTTTGTCGACATCCAGTCGAGCGAGATCGACGGGTTCGAACGCGTGGTTTCCGAAGTCGCCCCCGACGGCAAGATCATCAAGGTTCCGATGCTCAGGGGACGGATCACCGAACTCAAGGGCGAGCCGGTCAACACGGAGAACGTGCCGCCCGAAGCACGCTGGGTGCTGCGCGGCGACCGTGGCGTCACCTATGCCCGCAACCTGCCGGAAAACTCGCGGCTGTCGGCGGGCGAATGGTGGGCCCCCGACCACGAGGGCGAACCGCTGGTCTCGTTTGCCGCCGAGGAAGGCGCCGAGCTGGGGCTAGGCGTCGGCGACACCATCACCGTCTCCGTCCTGGGGCGGTCGATCACCGCGCGCATCGCCAATCTGCGCGATGTCGAGTGGGAATCGCTGTCGATCAATTTCGTCATGGTGTTCTCGCCCAACACCTTTGCCGGCGCACCGCACTCCTGGATGGCCACATTGACGGATCCGGGCGCCACCGAGGCCGTCGAGGGCGAGGTGCTGCGCGCGGTCACCCAGGCCTATCCGACGATCACCAGCGTGCGCGTCAAGGATGCGCTCGAACTCGCCGACCGCGTCGTCGGTCAGATCGGCATCGCCATCCGCGCAGCAGCGCTGGTCGCTCTGATTGCCTCCGTGCTGGTGCTTTCCGGGGCGCTGGCTGCCGGCAACCGGTCACGCATCCACGATGCGGTGGTGCTCAAGACCCTCGGCGCGACGCGGGCAACGCTGATCCGCGCCTATGTCTACGAATACGGGCTGCTCGGCCTCGCCACCGCGCTGTTCGCGCTGGCCTTCGGCGGGGTGGCGTCGTGGTTCGTGGTCAGCCGGATCATGACCCTGCCGTCAAGCTTCATGCCCGATATCGCGGTTGCCACACTTGCGGGGGCACTCGTGGTCACCGTCGGGATCGGACTCCTGGGGACGTGGCGGGTGCTTGGACAAAAGGCCGCACCGGTGTTGCGGGAATTGTGACCGGAATCGCAGGCTGTATTAAGCAAAAACGCAAGTATCGTGCGATCTTGGCCCTTTCGGGGTCTTGTCGCGGGGACCGTTCGTTATCATATTGTACGCAGGCATGCTGGAGCCCCGCAGCGGCGCCTGGGAACTTGAACCCGACACCGTAACCCACAATGGGGCTTGTAAAGAGGGAAACATGGCTGACTTTCGCAATTCGAATGTCCGCGCAGCAGGTGGCGTCCAGGCCGACGCCTCGATCGACGAGGGCCTCCGCGCCTACATGCTACGCGTTTACAATATCATGGCAATGGGCCTTGGCATCACCGGCGTCGCCGCTTACGGCACCTACATGCTGGCGTCGACCAATCCGGCCTTTGCCCAGTTGCTTTACGCAAGCCCGCTCCGGTGGGTCGTCATGCTGGCGCCGCTGGCTATGGTGTTCTTCCTGAGCTTCCGGATCGAGAAAATGAGCGTGTCGGCCGCGCAGACCACATTCTGGGTCTATGCAGCGCTGATGGGCCTTTCGCTTTCCTCGATCTTCATCGTCTTCACCGGTGCTTCGATCACGCAGACCTTCTTCGTGACCGCCGCCTCCTTCGGTGCGCTGTCGCTTTACGGCTACACCACCAAGAAGGATCTGTCGGGCCTGGGCTCGTTCCTGATCATGGGCGTGTTCGGTCTGATCATCGCAATGGTGGTCAACATCTTCCTGCAGTCGAGTGCGCTTGAATTCGCCATCTCGGCAATCGGTGTGCTGATCTTCGCGGGTCTTACGGCCTACGACACCCAGCAGATCAAGGAGATGTATTACGAGGGCGACAGCCAGGCGACCGCAGGCCGCAAGGCGATCATGGGCGCGCTGCGTCTGTATCTCGACTTCATCAACCTGTTCATGTTCCTGCTGCAGTTCCTCGGCAACCGCGAGTAACAGCGTCGGTCCTGACATTGAAAAGGCGGCCCACGGGCCGCCTTTTTTGTGCGCGGTGATATGGTAATGAAGACGTGCCGGATCCGACCCGCCGGTGCTTGATCGAACCGGACCCCCACAATGCAGATCCGCGACGCCACCTCCGCCGACCTCTCCGCCATCACCGGTATCTACGCCGACAGCGTGCGCGAGGGCGTGGCAAGCTACGAACTCACGCCACCCGACGAGGCTGAGATGGCGCGGCGTATGACCGCGATCACCTCGAACGGCTATCCCTATCTCGCTGCCGACGGCGATGACGGGTCCCTGCTCGGCTATGCCTATGCTTCGGCATTCCGCACGCGGCCCGCCTATCGCTGGCTGGTGGAGGATTCGATCTATGTGGCGCCCGAGGCGCGGGGCAAGGGCGTCGGCAGTTCATTGCTCGAGGTGCTGATCGCGCGGTGCGAGGCGCTCGGTTTCAGGCAGATGATCGCGGTCATCGGTGGCGGCCATCCGGCCTCCATTGCGCTTCATCACAAGGCGGGGTTCTCGAGCGCCGGAATGATCAGGGGATCGGGTCACAAGCATGGACGCTGGCTCGACACCGTGTTCATGCAACGCACCCTCGGTGAGGGAACGACCACGGATCCCGACCCTCAGAGCTATCCCGGCACGCTGTCTAGCGGCTGAGATGCCGCTTGCGGCCGTTACCGCACCAGGCGCGGGGTCTTGTCGAAGTATTTCAGCACGGTTGCGAGATCATGGCCGCGCTTGAGCACCAGTCCCGCTGCCGAGATGATGGCGAAAGCGCCCTGCTTTCTGGCCCGCGAGGGATCCTTCTCGATCCGGTAGAGCGGCACTTCGCTGGTGCGGCGGAAGGCCGAAAACACCGCGCGATCGCGCAAATGGTCGATTGCGTAATCGCGCCAATGCCCGTCGGCGACCATCCGGCCATAGATGCGAAGGATGAGATCAAGCTCGCGGCGGTGAAAGGTGACGGGTTCGGGCGTGTTGCGCCGGCGGATCTCTGCAAGGTCCACTGTCGGGGCCGGCTCCGGCTCTCTCCGCTCACGGCGCGATGAAGAATCCGCCCCGTCCGTCATCGTCTGCAAACCAAATCACAAGTCATCCAGCCAGTGTGCCTGAGCATGCGGGGAATTCAAGGCATGGATTGCCAACAACGTATATGTTTCTCTTGAGAAGCCGCCGCCGCCGCGCAGTGGGGGCGAGAGAAGCGGTTCCGGCGCGGCGGGAAGACAAGAGAGCGCAAGGGGGGTGTGCGATGCAGCATCACGAAAACCCTCACATGGTTGCGTTTGTTTACCGCCTCCCCGGATAAAACCGGCGCTTGGCACAATTGGGCCGCAATTCAGCCAAACCCGCGCCAGATTTGCCGCCAATCCTTCAATTGTTGCCTCAGACGGTTCGAACCGGGGACTTCGAATTCCAAGCCCCCCAGCCCCCTCGGGGTCCCCGGGACGGATCTGACAGGCAGAGGGCTGTTCCCGCGGCCCGATGTTTCGAGGCATCCCCAAAAACCCTAAATTTGACCGGCTTCTGGCCGGTCTCTTTTTTGTGCTGGCAGATGACGGCGAGACCTGCGGTTCAGCTGGCTTCCGGGCCGGAAATCATGGCCGCGCCGAGGATCCTGCCGGGCGCGCCATCCCGCCCCACCACCTGCAGCAGGATCGCGCAGCCGCTGCCCTTGCGCGCCGAGAGAACGGAGGCAGGGAGCCTGAGTGTTTGAGCAGCCCCACCCCACATGCCGACCGTTTCGATCTCGCGAACGCTGTGGCGATAGGTGATGGTGCTTCCGGCATTTTCCCCGCGTTCTATCTCGACGGTGTTGGCGTCGTCGAAATAGACAACCACGATGCTTGCCTCGCCGTCCCCGGAGCCAATGGAAATGGTCACTCCGGCGTCGTCGTAGACAGCGTCCACATCGACGTTCAACCCCTGCCCCGTGGCGGCGAACTTGTCGACAAGGGCCTTGATGGCCGCGGGATTGGCGCCATTGGCATGATCCAGGCCATTGATCATCGCCTGCGGTGTATAAACGCTCTTGCGGTGCAGTGTCTTGGCGTAGCCGTACTGGCGGCTGGTGGAGGCCTTGGTGGCAAGTGTGTCGACCCAGCCCTTGTAGTTCCAGTAATCGACATGATAGCTCAGCGCCAGCACCTCGCCCTTTTCCGCGAGCCGCGCGAGTTCTGCGTCCGCAGGCGGGCAGGATGAACAGCCCTGGCTGGTGAACAGCTCGACCACGCCCTTGAATTCGCTCGCGCCGGCCGGTCCCTTGAGGGGTGTCACCGTGATGGCGATGGTCGCGACGGGCAGGGCCAGCAGCGAAAAACGAAAAGCGGATATGAGCGCGAGTGCGATCATCGGAATCCTATCGGCAGGGAGCCGGCAAGGGATCAAGGAAGGCGGCGAGGCGCCAAGTGAAGAACCGATTTGTAGCGCGAAGCCGTCCACACGTCCAAATCACTTTCCATTGACCCCTCCGCGATGAGGCCGGATCGAGAGGCGCGAAGGCGGCAGGTTGGCCATTCAAAAGCCGGTCCGAATCAGCTTTACTCCGCCCAGGCTCCGGTCCGAGCCTCCGCCCCCCGACCCCGGGAAGCACCTTTCATGCGGGACCCGTCGATCAAACCAGGCCTGTTGCGGGCGTTCGGCATGTCGGGGGGATTGCCGGTTTCGCCTGAACCAGGAGGTCAGGCATGACAGCATCGACACCGATTTACCGCTTGAAGCAAACCGCCCGGCGCAAGGCGCGTGGGGAGGGAATTCCACTGCATGCGGCCCTGGACAGGGTTGCCGTTGACCAGGGGTTTCGAAACTGGGGACACCTTTCGCAGCACCAATCCGATGCCCGGTCTGTGGCGGCGCTCTATCGGGAGCTTGCCCCGGGAGACCTCGTTATCAGTGCGGCGCGGCCGGGGCAGGGCAAGACGCTGCTCGCGCTGGCCCTGGCAGTTGAGGCCATGAAGGCCGGACATCCGGCCCGGTTCTTCTCGCTCGATTACACCCGCGAAGATGTTGCGGATCGGTTTGCGGCGCTGAAGGTTGATCCTGCCGCGTTCGGCGACCGTTTTGTGTTCGACGGGTCCGAGATGATTTCGGCCGGCCATATCATCGCTCGATTGGCGGAAGTCGCGCCCGGAACGCTTGCGGTGATCGATTATCTGCAGCTTCTCGACCAGCGGCGTGAGAATCCGGATCTGATGACCCAGGTCCGCGATCTCCGGCGCTTTGCCCGCGCCCGGCAGATCACTTTCGTCTGCATTTCGCAGGTCGACCGGAGATACGATCCGGCGCGGCAAGCGTTTCCCGGGCTCTCCGATGTCCGCCTGCCCAATCCGCTCGATCTGGAGCTCTTCGACAAGGCCTGTTTCCTCAATGGCGGGGAGATCCGCTTCGGGGCCATCACCGGCTCCGGAGCCATTTAGGCTGAGGCCAAAAAGAAGGGCCGGGCGTCAAGCCCGGCCTTCCGTATTCACGTATGGTTTGCCTGTGTGTCTCAGGCGGCGAGGTCGCGCAGAACCGTCTGCAGGATTCCGCCGTTCTTGAGATAGTCGAGCTCGTCGAGCGTATCGACCCGGCACAGGATCGGCACGTCCTTCACCGTTCCGTCCGCGAAGGCGATCTTGGCGACCTTCTTCTCGCGGGGCTGGATGTTCGACAGGCCTTCTATCGTGACCGTCTCGTCGCCCTTCAGGCCGATGCTTTCCCAGCTTGTTCCTTCCTCGAAGACGAACGGGATGACGCCCATGCCGATCAGGTTGGAGCGGTGGATACGCTCGTAGGACTGGGAAATGACAGCCCGGACGCCGAGCAGATTGGTGCCCTTGGCGGCCCAGTCACGCGACGAGCCGTTGCCGTATTCCCCGCCGGCGAAGATCACCAGCGGCACACCTTCGGCCTTGTACTTCATCGCCGCGTCATAGATCGAGATTTCCTCGTTCGACGGGTAATGAATGGTGTAGCCGCCCTCGCGTCCGTTCGGTCCAAGCATGTGGTTGCGGATGCGGATGTTGGCAAAGGTGCCGCGCATCATGACCTCGTGGTTGCCCCGGCGCGTGCCGTACTGGTTGAAGTCGGCAACGCCGACGCCGTGATCCATCAGGTACGAACCTGCAGGCGACTGCGCCTTGATCGAGCCGGCTGGAGAAATGTGGTCGGTGGTGATCTTGTCGCCGAAGAGACCGAGAATGCGGGCGCCGACGATGTCGGACACGCCCGCGCCGTTCTTGCCCATGCCTTCGAAATAGGGCGGGTTCTGCACATAGGTCGAGTTGTCGTCCCAGGCATAGGTCTGGCTTTCCGGTGCTTCCACCGCCTGCCAGTTTTCGTCGCCCTTGAACACGTCGGCATATTTCGCCGCGTAGAGTTCGCGGGTGACGTATTTCATGATGAATTCCTGAATCTCCTTGGAGGAGGGCCAGATGTCCTTGAGGTAGACCGGGTTTCCGTCCTTGTCCTCACCGATCGGCTCGGTTGTCAGGTCCTTCTGCACCGATCCGGCCAGCGCATAGGCCACCACCAGCGGCGGCGAGGCGAGGTAATTCGCCTGCACGTCAGGCGAGACGCGGCCCTCGAAGTTGCGGTTGCCCGAAAGCACGCCTGCGGCGATCAGGCCCTTGTCGTTGATGGTCTTGGAAACCGGGGCCGGCAGCGGACCGGAGTTGCCGATGCAGGTGGTGCAGCCGAAGCCGACCAGATTGAAGCCGAGCTTGTCGAGATCGTCCTGCAGGCCGGATTTCTCCAGATACTCGGCCACCACCTGGCTGCCGGGCGCGAGCGAGGTCTTGACCCATGGCTTGGTCTTGAGACCCTTGGCGAGCGCGTTGCGGGCCAAAAGGCCGGCGCCGATCAGAACGCTGGGGTTCGAGGTGTTGGTGCAGGAGGTGATTGCGGCAATGGCGACGTCGCCATGGCCGAGATCGTAATCCTCGCCCTCGACCTGGTAGCGCTTGTCGAGCTGACCGGGCTTCTTGTACTCGTTTTCGAGCGCAGTCGCGAAACCCGAGCCGATGTCTTCGAGCGCGATGCGGCCTTCGGGCCGCTTCGGACCGGCCATCGACGGCACCACGGTGCCCAGATCGAGATCAAGCGTGTCGGTGAAGGTCGGATCGGCGGAGCCAGCCTCGCGCCACATGCCCTGTGCCTTGGAGTAGGCCTCGACGAGCTTGATGCGTTCCTCGTCACGGCCCGACATGGTCAGGTAGTTGATGGTTTCGCTGTCGACCGGGAAGAAGCCGCAGGTCGCGCCGTATTCGGGACCCATGTTGCCGATGGTGGCGCGGTCGGCGAGCGACATCGAATCAAGACCCGGGCCGTAGAATTCGACGAACTTGGAGACCACGCCCTTCTTGCGCAGCATCTGCACGACGGTCAGCACCAGGTCGGTTGCCGTGACGCCTTCCTTGAGGCTGCCGGTGAGGCGGAAGCCGATGACTTCCGGCAGCAGCATGGAGATCGGCTGGCCGAGCATGGCGGCCTCGGCCTCAATACCGCCCACGCCCCAGCCCAGAACGCCCAGGCCGTTGATCATGGTGGTGTGGCTGTCGGTGCCCACGCAGGTGTCCGGAAACGCGGTGACTTCGCCGTCCTCTTCCTTGGTCCAGACGGTCTGGCCGAGATATTCGAGATTGACCTGGTGACAGATGCCGGTGCCGGGCGGCACGACGCGGAAGTTCTTGAATGCCTGCTGGCCCCATTTGAGGAACCGATAGCGCTCGCCGTTGCGCTCGTATTCGAGCTCGACGTTGCGGCTCAATGCCGTTGCGGTGCCGAATTCATCGACGATGACCGAGTGGTCGATGACCAGGTCCACGGGAACCAGCGGGTTGATCTTCTGGGCGTCACCGCCGAGCGCCACCATGGCGTCGCGCATCGCCGCGAGATCCACGACGGCGGGAACGCCGGTGAAGTCCTGCATCAGCACGCGCGCGGGACGATAGGCGATCTCGGCTTCGGTCTTGCCCTTGTTGGTGAGCCAGGAAACAACGGCGAGGATGTCATCCTTCTTCACCGTGCGGCCATCTTCGTTGCGCAGCAGGTTTTCGAGGAGCACCTTCATCGAGAACGGCAGCGCCGCGATCCCGGTCAATCCGTTCTTTTCCGCCTCGGTAAGGCTGTAATAGACATATTCCGTATCACCCACCTTGAGGGTGGAACGGCAATTGAAGCTGTCGAGTGATTTGGCCACAGGCAACCCGCTTTCGTCAGTTCAGCCGAAGGTTCCAGGCGAACTCCTTGCACGCTCGAGCGTGAGAAAGGATGCGGGTACGGTCATTTCCGCTGTCCGCCCGTGACGCTTGGGACGTCATGTTCGGCACAAGATTGAATTCACGCCGACCGCTGGCGTGGTTGCGGGCGTTATAGATAATTTCGTAAGAACGTGCCAGATCAACCATCGGCCCATTTGGATGTTTTTTTGGGCATGCGTCCGGATGCCGTTCCGGCCGACAGTGAAACAGGGGCCAGGCAGCCAATGCAGGCAATCGCCACCACACTTTCCGGCCGGCGCGGCGACAGCATGCTGTTCTCCGGCATCGGCTTTTCGCTGTCAGGCGGCGAAGCGCTGGTGGTCACGGGTCCCAACGGCGCCGGAAAATCCACTCTTTTGAGGGTTTTGGCCGGCCTCTTGCGGCCGGAAACAGGCCATTTTGCCCTGCTCGACGATCAGGGCGCGGAGCTGCCCGTCTTTGATCATGCGCATTATCTGGGGCACCGCAACGCCATGAAGCGCGAATTGCGGGTCTCGGAAAACCTTGCCTTCTGGCAACGGCTGCAGGCTTCGGAAAGCGAGCAGGGGCTCGATATCGACGCCGCGATCGACGCGGTCGGCCTGACCGGCGTGGCGCATCTGCCGTTCGGCTACCTCTCCGCGGGCCAGCAGCGGCGAATCGCCCTGGCGCGGCTTCTGGTCAGTCCGCGCCCCCTGTGGCTGCTTGACGAGCCGACGGCGGCGCTCGACCGGCGCTCGGACGAACTGTTCGCCGATCTGGTGCGCGGCCATCTCGCCGGCGGCGGGATCGCGATCGCGGCGACCCACCAGCCGCTGGGGCTGGAAGGGGTCACCTCGCTCGAGCTTTCAGGAGCCAGGGAGTCGCTGTCGGATCTCAGCTTCCAGGACAACGGGGTCTGGGCATGATGGCGCTGCTCAGACGCGATCTTGCCATCGCGACCCGCTCTGGCGGGGCGGCGATGCTGGGCGTTCTGTTCTTTCTCGCCGTGGTCGCCGTCATTCCGTTCGGCATCGGGCCGGATCTCAATCTGCTTTCACGGATCGGGCCGGCAATTCTCTGGATCGGGGCGCTGCTGGCCTCGCTTCTGGGGCTCGACAGGCTGTTTCAGGCCGACCGCGAGGACGGTTCGCTCGACATGCTGGTGATGCAGGACTGGCTGGGGCTGACGCTCACGGTTTTCGTCAAGAGCCTCGCGCACTGGCTGGCGACTGGTCTTCCGCTGGTTCTGGCGGCGCCGCTCCTGGGCCTGTTGATGAACATGAGCGCCACGGCCACCGGCGCGGTGATGCTGACGCTGCTCGTGGGAACTCCGGCGATTTCCTTCATCGGCGCGGTGGGCGCTGCGGTCGCCGTGGCGCTGCCGCGGGGCGGACTGCTGGTCTCGATCCTGATCCTGCCGCTGGCAATCCCGATCCTGATCTTCGGCGTCAGCGCCTCCTATGCGGCGGTCACCGATCCCGATCCGTTCTGGCCGCCGTTCATGATCCTTTCGGCGATCGCGCTGTTTTTCGCTGTGATAGGACCGGTGGCGTCAGCGGCGGCGCTGCGGGGTGCATCGGATTGATCGCCGCCTGTCGGCCAAAGGTCCGGAAAGGGTTTGATTTGCCGCATTGAAACCGGACGCTGCAGGCATTAGGAATTGGACATGAGCGACACCACAGTCAACCAGGGCTGGTTTACCAGCCTCGCCAATCCGACGCGTTTTCTGTCCCTGTCGGGGCGAATCCTGCCATTCCTGTCCGCTGCCGCCGTGCTGACGCTCGCGGTCGGGCTCTACATGTCGTTTGCGGCGCCGGAGGACTACCAGCAGGGCATCACGGTGCGGATCATGTTCATCCATGTGCCCGCCGCCTGGCTTGCGATGATGTGTTACACGGTGATGGCGATCTCCTCGATCGGAACGCTGGTCTGGCGGCATCCGCTGGCCGATGTGGCGGCCAAGTCCGCGCTGCCGATCGGCGCGGCGTTCACCTTCCTGTCGCTTCTGACCGGTTCGCTCTGGGGCCGGCCGATGTGGGGCACCTGGTGGGTGTGGGATGCGCGGCTGACCTCGGTCTTCGTGCTGTTCCTGATGTATCTGGGGCTGATGGCGCTGCACCGTGCCATGGACGATCCGGCGCGCGCCGCCCGGCCCGCCGCGGTGCTGACGCTGGTGGGTTTCGTCAACATTCCGATCATCAAGTTCTCGGTGGACTGGTGGAACACGCTTCACCAGCCGGCGAGCGTCGTCCGGCTCGACGGGCCGACCATCCATCCCTCGATGCTCTACCCGCTTCTGGTGATGGCGGTCGCCTACACGCTGATCTTCTTCACGCTGCACCTGATGGCCATGCGCAACGAGATCTGGCGCCGGCGCGTGCAGACCATGCGCCGACAGGCGGCGCAATCCATCGGCCGCGGCGCGTGAAAGGTCACCATCCATGAGCCATGAAGCCTTCGTGTTCTGGTCCTATGCCGCGACCGCGGTGACGCTTGGCGGCCTTCTGGCGGCGATCCTGCTCGATGGCCGTGCGCGCAAGCGCGAACTGCGCGAGTTGGAAGCGCAGGGCGTGCGCCGCCGGTCCGAAACCCGCCGGGACGCTGCCTGATGGCCGAGGACGTTTCACAGGCCGGCGAATCCGGTGGCCAGGGCCAAGACCAGAATCAGCAAAAGGCGTCCGGCCGGCGCTGGCTGATCGCCTTCCTGCCGCTGGTCCTGTTCATGGGCCTTGCGGGCGTGTTCCTCTACCAGCTCGGCTCCGGCAAGGATGCCAGCGAAATTCCTTCCGTGCTGATCGGCTCGAAAGCGCCATCGCTCGACCTGCCGCCGCTTCAAGGTCTGGTCGAAAATGGCGAGCCGGTGCCCGCACTTACCGATGCGGTGATTGACGGCAAGCTTTCTCTGGTCAATGTCTGGGCGTCCTGGTGCGTGCCCTGCCGGCAGGAGCATCCGGTTCTTCTCGAACTGGCGCGCGATCCCCGGGTCAGGCTTGTGGGCATCAACTACAAGGACAAGACCCCCAATGCCTTGAGGTTCCTTGGCGAGCTGGGCAATCCTTTTGCTGCCGTCGGTGTCGATCCGGCGGGCCAGGCTGCCATTGACTGGGGCGTCTACGGCATCCCCGAGACCTATCTGGTCGCACCCGACGGCGAGATCCTGTTCAAGCAGATCGGCCCGTTCACGCCCGAAAGCCTGGAGACCAAGCTGCTGCCGGCGATTGAAAAGGCGCTCGCGCCAGAAGGGTCCTGATCCCGTTCCCGAAGCCCTCCCGCCGAAGCCGACCGGGAAACGATTTTGCGTCGATGCGCCGATCCGGCCCTCGCCTTGGCGGGCCAGCGGCTCTATCTTCCGGATCATGAACACAACCAAGACCTTCGATCGCCTGGTTCCCGAGGGCGACACCCATGAGCGCGATGTCTGCCGGACCTGCGGCTTCGTCAACTACCAGAACCCGCGCATCGTCGTCGGATCGGTGGTGCGGCATCACGGCAAGGTGCTCATGTGCCGCCGCGCCATCGAGCCCCGCCGCGGATTCTGGACGGTGCCGGCGGGCTATCTCGAACTCGGTGAAACGCCGGAGGACGGCGCACGGCGCGAGGCGCGCGAGGAGGCGCTGGCGCATCTGAAGCTCGGCGAATTGCTGGCGATCTATTCCGTCACCCACCTGAGTCAGGTGCAGCTGATCTGGCGCGCCGAATTGGTCGACCCGGGCGCGGGCACCGAGCTCTTCGGCGTCGGCGAGGAAAGCCTCGAAGTCAGACTGTTCGACTGGGACAACCTCCCCATGGACGAAATCGCCTTCCCGACGGTCCACTGGATGCTCGGCCACGAGCGCGAGGTGATGGCCAAGGGGTATCTAGGGCCGTTCGGGAACGAGGGGTGAGGGCTGAGGTGGGGTGAGCAGAGGGCAGGTATGGGCGGAAAGCGGGCGTTCGCTGCAGATCACACCAAGGTCTACGATGTGAACACAGTTGCCATTCGGCATTCGCTGTCTTACTCGTTTTCGAGCTGGGCCAATTGGCCGAGCAAATCGGCCCCCTTTTTTTGATTGGTCTTGCCCTGACATTTCCCAACCATCAGACCTGCGTCATGAAAACCTTCGACAGCCACACAACCGAATATCCTGGCTCCCACAAACAGGCGTCATCACTGGTTGTGCGGGAGGGTCTTGTAACCCCTTAGGCGGCACCATGTCCTCGTCGAATCAAATCAACAGCATGGAATCACAAGCGATTCATATCGTTCAACCTCTTGGTGGACCGACACTTACGGATATTCCTCAAATTTGTGCGCTCCAGTATACTCTAATCTCACGCGCCTGTCGGAGACAGTAATACACTTAGCATCCTCAACGTCGGTTCGTATTTCCTCATACCGGTCCTTGGCGATCGTTCGCGCGTTGGATAAGCCACGAAGCGGGAAAACCATGTTGGAAACAGTGTCATCGGTATCCTGAAAAGAGATCGTCATCGCAACGTCCTCCAACTCATCCAAATTCGCGAATATTTCGTCGTAATATTGACTATCACCCTTCCTTATTGTCACGTCCCAAAGATAGTCAGCATCCACTCCAACTACTCCTCCAATGTACACTGTGGACGGGATTTTCCATCTGTTATTCTGTAATACAAACTTGATATCAATTTTATCCAAATGTTCGAATTCTTCATATTGTCCGAGCAACAACGACATTACCTCCCCATAATTGTGGTCTAGCGCAATTTTGAAGGATTTCTTTCTTCCATCTTCGCGATCGGAGCTGGATACATAGATCGCCCACCCTTGGTTACTCACCAGAATGGAAAAGTCGCCCAGGGTTTCCTGGTGCAGGCATTGTGGCTTCGTGGAGTCGGAGGCAACTGAAACCTGCAATTCGTCTCGGCAAGGATGATCCGAAGCTTTAGTCTGGTCGCAAATGTGTTTCAACAATTCATCTGTATCTACAAACCAATAATCGTCGGAGCCACCATAAAATTGGATCCCTGACAAGTATTCGGCAGCTTGAAGGATTCTATTCATATGGTCTGGGCTGAATTCCGCGCGGAAACCAATCCAAAGGTTGCTGTTGCTGTCTGTGGTGCAGGCAACCTCGTCACCTAGCGCGAAATCCTCAGATGATCTAGCGCAAGAGAGTTCGCATCCAGTCGCCAAATTCGTTTGTGCGACACACCCGCCAGAATTGGCCGCGGCATCAACATCGTAAATTGGAAAAGAAACTGATTCTTCGCTCTCCTTCGACAACACGAAACCTACTTCCGGCTTCTTGGTCATCTGCCCATTGGACTGATTTCGAATTCTGAAAGCGAGCGTTTTATTGTCACGAACGATAAAGCGGGCAAAGGCTCCCGGCGTAGTGTCGAAACGATCGCTTTTGTAGACGATCACACCCTTGCGGCCATCCGAGGGATCGGTCGATTCCTCGAAGATCCAGTTTCCGGCAAGCGCTTGGGAGATCATGCCAAACAACAAGCTAAACGCGACGACGCAAAAAAAGCGAACAGAACCCATTTCTTTCTCCCGAGCATTGCCTTCGTCAAAAAGTTACATGCATCAACATCTCAATTTCTAATCATCATTCAGGCAGATAAAAAACCGTCAGTCCTTGAAAACTACACACCTGTCTCGCAGATTTCATTGATCCTTTGCGTCAAGGCTCTTCTGGCATACCGTGCTGCTCCAACAAATCGGGCAGGTTGCCAACGTTCCAATAATAATGCCCATCTCCCGATCTCTTCACAATCAGTTGATCGACAACACGAAGCTGCTTAATGAGTGCCTGAAAATCGGTCTCATCGAGATCACTGATACTAATATGTACTCGTTGTCCGATCAGAACACGTGCACAATCAAGTTCGTGGTCATCAGAATCGCCGCATGTGGAACTACAAACAGCAGGATATAGTTTGTTCGGCCCAGGTCTTATACATATATTTTCATAGTATTCATAGTCATAGTCAAGAAATTCATCCCAATCAGATACATAATCATGCTTCAATAATTCGAATGTGGGACTAGTGATATCGCCATTCTCGTCAACTGCAGACAGTCCGAACCATTGCAATTCTCCAAAGTCTGAAGGAGCTATGAAATTCAATTCTATGGAAAACCTGCCATTATATCCGCTGATTGAGATTTCAGGGGCTGCTACATCTTGATCGATCGAGACATAGGATCCGTTCCGATACTCCCAATCCTTTGAAGATACTTGTTTATCCGGCTCAGAAGCCTCAGCAACATTCATCTCCCCACGGCAAGCGTGATCCCGCGCCTTGGTCTGCTCGCAAATGTGTTTCAGCAAATCGTCGGAGTTAATAAACCAGAAAGCGTCAGAGCCTCCATAGAAACTGATCGCATCAATGGTCGCGTAATTTTCAAGGATATGTTCCGTGTGTCCAGGGGTGAGAACCGTACGGAAATCGATCCACAGGTTTTTGTCGCTCTTGGTAGTGCAGGCAACTTCATCACCAAGGCCAAAATCCTCATAGGATCGCGCACAGGATAGGCGGCATGCGGTTGCCGTATTCCATTCAGCAACACATCCATCAGCCTTCGCTTCAGTGTTGGGGTTGTATATGGAGTACCCGAAGCGATCGTCATCAGCGGGAAAACGAAAAAACAAGGATATGTTATCATCTATCGGCCCGTCGGCATCATTTCGTAGCCTGAAATTGAGTGTGCTATCATCAAGAACAATAAAACGGGCAAAAGCGCCGGGCGTGGTATCGAAATGGGGGCTCTTATAGATGATCACACCCTTGCGGCCATCCGAGGGATCGGTCGATTCCTCAAAAACCCAGTTTCCAGCAACCGCCTGAGAGGCTAGCGAAAACAGCAGGCCAAATGCCACTGCGCAGATGTAACGAAAATCACCCATTGCAAGCCCCCCAAACAAACTACCGTCTCAATAACCTCGCCCATTTATATTGGGTTGTCAATTTTAAGGAGAAGACTAGGGCCTTTCTTAACTGTAGATGACTGCAAGTTGTGCTTACTAGCGACCTAGCTATTCCAGGCGCATTGAGGCACTTATCAACTTAGTGGAATTTGTCTCACTCGGACGGTGGAACATAATGGCGCTCGGGCCGGAGGCTCCCGAACAAACGGTGCAAACTAACTAAGCTTTTTTTTTGGCATCCTCGTTGGCAATGTCTGCTTTCTGGAACTGGTAAAGTTGCCATCAAAGGCACAATCAGTGGCGCGATGCGGACATTGATTGGAGGCCGTACCAACGGCAGCATTGGGCCGAAAGCGACACCACAGCCAAACCGCCCCCTATCTCCAAGCGCTTTGTCCTGTTATCGCCACAGCAACACACACTCCGCGCGTTCACACCTTGCCATTCGCCGAGAGCAGGATGGCGACCGGGCGGGTTGCCTGGATTTCGGCCAGGACGAGCACCAGGCTCGCGGTCATCGGCACTGCCAGCAGGGCGCCGGGCAGGCCCCAGAGGGCGCTCCAGAAAGCCAGTGCCAACAGCACCGCAAGCGGGCTGAGATTGAAGGCGCGGCCCATCATGCGCGGCTCGAGATAGGCGCCGACCAGCACCTGCGCGGCCGTGAGCGAGATCAGCACCACGCCGGCCATGCCCAGCGTGCCGAATTGCGCCAGGCTGAGCAGCACCGGAAAGATCACCCCGATCAGCGATCCGATGTAGGGAATGTAGTTCAGGAAGGCGATCAGCACCGCCCAGAACAGCGCGAACTCGATGCCCAGCGCCAGCATGATCAGGAAGGAGATCGCGCCGAGGATCAGGTTGACCACGGTCTTGACGAACAGATATTCGCCGATCCTTTCATTGATGCGCGCAAGCATCGACAGCGCGCGCGTTCCCGCTTCCCTGTTGCCCTCCTCGCCGCCAAGGGCCGTCACCACCTTTCGGGCAATCATGCCGCGTTCGGCCATGAAGAAGCTGGCATAAAGGACGACGAGGAAAAGCGTGCTGCCGAAACCACGCAGCGAGATCAGCGCCGGTGCAATCCAGGACCCGAAATTGAACTGGTCCAGCGTCGCGCGTCTGATGTTGGCCCATGTCGGTTCGTCCTCGATGCCAAGCATACTGGCATTGCGGGTCACCAGGGTCTGAAGATTGGCCTCGTAGCGGCCGAGGGCCGCGACCACCTGGGTCAGATTGTTGATGACCAGAACGAAAAGCAGAACCACGCCAAGGACGAAGGCGATCAGGATCAGCACCCGCCGCGCCCAGGCGGGCAGCCGTCCGAGCAGCGGCAGCCTCTGCATGCTTTCGGCCGCGGTCGACAGCACATAGACCGAGATCGCCGCCGCGAGCACCGGAATCAGGACCGGCTTGCCGATCCAGATCAGCCAGCCGATCATCAGCGTCAGCGCAAGTCCGAAAGTCGCGTTCCGCATCGCAGTTCCGGTTCCCTCGCATCAGCCCCGCAATTTCGCGCCTGTCAGCTTTCAGACTTGGCTTCGCCCTCTTCGGGCAGCGCGTGTCGCTGCATCAGCGGCAATTGCAGAAGCGTGAAGATGATCGACAGCGGCATGTTGCCCCAAACCTTGAAGGCAATCCAGAAGTCGGTGGAAAAATTTCGCCAGATCACCTCGTTGAGCAGCGCCATCACCAGAAAGAAAACGCCCCAGCGAAAGGTCAGGATGCGCCAGCCCTCGGCATCGAGCCGAAAGGCCGAATCGAACACGTAGCCCAGGAAGGACTTGCCGAACACGAGGCCGCCCAGAAGGATCAGTCCGAACATCGAGTTGATGATGGTGGGCTTGACCTTGATGAAGGTCTCGTCCTGGAGCCAAAGGGTCAGCGCGCCGAAGACCAGCACGATGATGCCGGACAGGAGCGGCATGATCGGCAATGTCCGGGTCAGCGCCCAGGACACCGAAAGGGCGATTGCCGTGGCGATCATGAAGCAGGCGGTGCCGACGAAGATCGGGCCGCCGATATCGGCCAGAAAGGGCACCCTTTCGGCGATCCACTCACCGCGGGCATTGGCGAAGAAGAACACCAGCAGCGGCCCCAGTTCCAGCACCATCTTGAGCAGCGGATTGAAGTGCTTGCGTCCCGGCGCGTTGGGATCGGTCTCGAACACATGAGCCTCGGCTGCGTCCTTCGCCTCGCTGCGGTGTGCGGGGTCCTGGTTGTTCATGCGGGTTCTCCGGCGATGGCCAAGGCGAAGTCCTTTGCCTCGAAGGGTTCAAGATCGTCGATGCCTTCACCGACCCCGATGAAATAGACCGGCAGTTTGTGCTTTGCGGCAATGGCCACCAGGATCCCGCCGCGGGCGGTGCCGTCGAGCTTGGTCATGACCAGTCCGTTGACGCCGGCGACATTCCTGAAGATTTCGACCTGGTTCAGGGCATTCTGCCCGGTGGTGGCATCAAGCGTCTGCAGCACGGTGTGCGGCGCGTCCGGGTCGAGCTTGCCGATCACGCGGACGACCTTGGCAAGCTCGTCCATCAGTTCGGCCTTGTTCTGCAGCCGCCCGGCAGTGTCGATGATGACGACGTCCGAATTGTTCTGCCGCGCCCGTTCGATGGCCTCGTAGGCAAGGCCGGCTGCATCCGCGCCGAGCTTTGTCGCCACCACCTCGGAACCGGTGCGTTCGCCCCAGATCCTGAGCTGTTCGATGGCGGCTGCGCGGAAGGTGTCGCCCGCGGCAAGCGTCACCTTGAGGCCGCCGGCCGAAAGCTTGGCGGCCAGCTTGCCGATGGTGGTGGTCTTGCCGGTGCCGTTGACGCCGACGACGAGGATCACATGCGGCTTGTGGCTCAGATCGAGTTCCAGCGGTTTGGCCACCGGGTCGAGAACCTTGGAAATCTCGTCGGCCATCACCTTCTGCACTTCGGCAGGGGAGATGTCCTTGCCATAGCGTCCGGAGGCCAGCGTGTCGGTGATCCGGAGCGCGGTTTCCACCCCGAGATCGGCCTGCAGCAGCACGTCTTCCAGATCCTCGAGGGTTTCCTCGTCGAGCTTGCGCTTGGTGAAGATGCCGGTGATCTGGCCGGTAAGCTGGCCCGAGGTTCGCGACAGGCCCTGGCGCAGCCGCTGCCACCAGCTCGACTGGGGCGCGGGTTCCGGTTCCGTGGCGGGCGCCGCTTGTGCGCTTGACACGGTGTCCCGGACAACCAGCCTTCGAGGCTCAGGCTCAGGCTCAGGCTCAGGCTCAGGCTCAGGCTCAGGCTCAGGCTCAGGCTCAGGCTCAGGCTCAGGCTCAGGCTCAGGCTCAGGCTCACCGTTCGGTGCGGCCTGGTTCATCGGATCGGAAACCACCTCTTCGGGGGCGGTGAAACCGTCCCGGGGTGTGTCAGCCGAAGTCGGGGTTTCGGCCTCCTCCGCGCCGCTGTTGTTCTGCTCTCCGGCTGCAGGCACCGGCTCGGCATCCGGGTCCGGGGCGATTTCAGACACCGGATCGGACACGAGGTCTTCCGGCATCACAGGGTCCTGCGGCGCCGAATGGTCTTCATTCCCGGCTTCAGAGGTCTCCGTTTCGAGGTCTGCGCTTTCGATCGGCGGTTCGCCCGCGTGCTCTTCGGTTTCCGGCGCAGGGGTCGCGGGGGCGCGCTCATCCGTCGCGGTTTCAGGGGTAAAGCTCGGCGCAGCCTCCTGCGGAAATGCCTTTTCGGCAGCGCTCGCGCCAGCATCCGAGCCGGCATCCGCGCCGGCCTCGCCGGGCGTGGTCCGGTCTTCGGTGTCCGGCGCAGGCGCGTCTTCCTTGTTTCGCCCGAAGGAGAAAACCTTTTTGATGAAGTTGAGCGCCATGCCTTGCCGTCGTCCTTCCTGAGATTGGTCCGGGTCGAAGACCGCCCCGGAGCCTGCAATCGTCCCTGCGGGCCGGGTTCAGGCCGTGGATTCCAAATGATGCGTCCCGGCACCAACCAGATCCCCGGTCAGCCTGTCACCGTCATGTCCGTTTACCCGTATATGCGCCATTTGTCCCCTTGGCGCGCCGGGCGCAACCACAGGCGTGAAATTTTCTGTCCGCGCGATGCCGGAGAATTCGACCAGTGTCGAATGAATCCCGGCCTTTTGCGCCATGTCCTCGAGGTGATTTCTGAATACCGTTTCACCCGCCTGCCGCAGCCGCGCTGCGCGGGACTTGATCAGCCCGCGGTCAAGCTGCGGCATCCTTGCGGCCGGAGTGCCCTCGCGGGGCGAATAGGGAAAGACGTGCAGAAAGGCGATCCCGCATTCCTCGATGATTTCGAGCGAGCGGGCGAACATCTCCTCGGTCTCGGTGGGAAATCCCGCGATCAGGTCGGCTCCGAAAGCGAAACCGGGCCGCAGCTCGCGCACCGTCCGGCAGAAACGCACTGCGTCGGCGCGGCTGTGACGGCGCTTCATGCGCTTGAGCATCAGGTCGTCGCCATGCTGCAGCGACAGGTGCAGGTGCGGCATGAAGCGGGGCTCGTTTGCGATCAGGTCCATCAGACCATCATCGACCTCGATGGAATCGATCGATGACAGCCGCAGACGCATGAGGTCGGGGACTTCCTTGAGGATGGTTCTGGCCAGCGTGCCGAGGCTCGGGCTTCCGGGAAGATCGGCCCCGTAGCTGGTGGCGTCCACGCCGGTGATCACCACCTCCTGATAGCCATTGTCGACCAGTCTTTCGATCTGATCCACGACCGCGCCCATCGGCACGGAGCGGGAATTGCCGCGACCGTAGGGGATGACGCAGAAGGTGCAGCGATGGTCGCAGCCGTTCTGCACCTGAACGAAGGCGCGGGCGTGACCGGCCACCGCCTCGATCATCTGCGGCGCGGTCTCGTGCACCGACATGATGTCGTTGACGCGAATCTTCTCGGATCGGGACACCCCGAAATCAGGCAGGTTGCGATAGGCAGAGGCAGCGCCCTTGGCGTCGTTGCCGATCACCGCATCCACCTCGTCCATGACCGCGAAGGTGTCCGGTTCGGTCTGTGCGGCGCATCCCGAAACCACGATCCGGGCGTGCGGGTGTTCGCGCCGTACCTTGCGTATGGTCTGCCGCGCCTGGCGCACCGCATCGGCGGTCACGGCGCAGGTGTTGACCAGCACGGCGTTGTTGAGGCCGGCGGATTCGGCGGCCTTGCGCATGGTCTCGGATTCAAAGGTGTTGAGGCGGCATCCGAAGGTGACGACCTTGACCCCGCTCACGCCAGCGCCTCGTCACGCTCCCAGGCGCCGGTCAGCGGATCGACGGTCCCCGAGAATTCCCATTCGGCAGGCCCGGTCATGATCACGTGATCATTATTGCGCCATTCGATCAGCAGCGGGCCGCCCGGCAGGTTGACCGTCACCGTCCGTCCGGTGCGCCCGGTTCGGGCGGCCAGAACGGCGGCGGCACAGGCGGCGGAGCCGCAGGCCCGGGTCAGCCCCACGCCGCGTTCCCAGGTTCTCAGATCGAGGGTCTTGTCGTCGAGCACGCGGGCAACCGAGATGTTGGCGCGTTCCGGAAAGATCGGATGATACTCGAGCAGCGGCCCGAAGCGCTCGAGATCATAGGACCAGACGTCCTCCTTGACCCAGAACACCGCATGCGGATTGCCCATCGACATCACGGACGGCGAATGCAGCACCGGCGCATCGATCGGGCCGATCTGAAGTTCGATCCGGGTGGTGTCGTGGAATTCCTCGGCCAGCGGGATCAGATCCCAGCGGAACTCCGGCCGCCCCATGTCGACGGAGATGGAGCCATCCTCATGCTCCTGCGCGTTGAGAATGCCGGCGAGCGTCCGGAACGTGAAGCTCCTGCGGCCGGTTTCCGAAGCCAGCGCCTGCACCACGCATCTTGTGCCGTTGCCGCAGGCCTGTGCGTGCGAGCCGTCGCGGTTCAGGATGTCGATACGGTAGTCGACGCCGTCGAGATCAATGTCGTGAATGGCCATGATCTGGTCGAATCCCGTGGCCTCGCCGGCTGCCAGCGCGATCGCAGCTTCCGCGGTCACGGCATCGCTCCGGCCACGCATGTCGATGACGACAATGTCGTTGCCCAGTCCGTTCATCTTGGCGAAAGGAACCATCGAGGTCATGCGGGGTCCATCAAAACTCATCGGTCACGCTGGGATCGCGCCAGTTCCGGCGCGCGCAGGTTTCGGGGTCTATATGGCGGAAAATGCGGCCGATTACCAGTGCTGCGCCGTAGCGCGCAGCCTGCTGCAGGGGTCAGGCAACCGCCGGGGCTTCCCAGACTTCGCCGACATGCAGCGGCCGGAACTTCTCCGGCGCCACCCCTTTTTCCGCCAGTGCGGCTTCGAGCACTTCCTTGGGGGCGTCGCGGCCCTCGTTGGTGAGCTGGAAGGTGCCCCAGTGATGCCCGAGCGCGTAGTCTGCGCCCGACAGCAGGAACCCTTCGATGGCCTCCTGCGGGTTCTGGTGCTGATCTTTCATAAACCAGCGTGGTTCATAGGCGCCAACGGGCAGGATCGCGGCACGAAACCGGCCGTGGCGGTCGCGGGCGTTCCGGTAAGGCCGGCCATTGTCGAAACCGGTGTCGCCGATATGAAGAATCTTGCCGCCGCCGGTCTCGATCACGAAAGCCGCCCAGAGCGCCATGGACCGGTCGTTCATGCCACGTGCGGACCAGTGGTGGCAGGGCTCGAAGTGAAACGTCGCCGGACCCGACCGGATCGCCTGGCCCCAGTCGGCGGTTTCCGTACGCATACTCGGCGTATGGTCCTTGATGATGGCGTCATTGCCCAGCGGTGTGACCACCAGCGGATCGTGCGCCTGGCGAAGCCGTGCCAAGGTGACCAGATCCAGATGGTCGTAGTGATTGTGGCTGAGCAGAACCACATCGATCTTCGGCAGATCCTCGAAGGCCACTCCCGGATCGATGATCCGCTTCGGCCCGGCAAAGGCCACCGGGCTTGCGCGGTCCGACCAGACCGGATCGGTGAGGATGTTGAGGCCCGCGGTCTGGATCAGCATTGTGGCGTGGCCGACCATGGTGATCCTGAGCTTGTCGCCTTCGACCTTCGCGTCCGGCCTGGCCGGAGCAAACGGGCTGGTCGCGCTTGCCGGCCATGGTTCGCGGCCGCCGCCGAACTGCCATTTCAAGAGATCCGCAAACCCCTTCGGCGCCGAACCGTCGGGGTTGAAAAACCGGGTCCCGTCAAAATGATCGCTGACCGGGCCGGAATAATAGGGATTGTTGGCGCGGGCGATGGCCATGGCGGTTCCTGACGCGCCAAGGCCGAAAATGCCGGCGAGTGCGCTGAACTTGAGGAAGGAGCGGCGTTTCATGAGAGTGATATGGGAGCAAATAGCCCCCGATCAAGGTCGGAACAAAGGGCTTCATGCCGCTGCCATACACCAGACCCGAGGATGATCGGGACCATTTACGCCCCGGTGATGGGGCCGCGCATTTGGCCGTTCCCCACCAAGTTATCGGCGAGATATTGCGGTGCATGGAAAAGCTTCATTAGGAAAACGTCTCTTATGCTGCCTCCTGATAGCTTGTACCGCGCGCATTGAGCGCGCTCTGCTGTATTGCCTGAAGGACCAATGATGAGTTTTTCGACCCCGATCCTGCTTGTGATCGCGCTGCTCGCGATTCTTGTGATCTGGCGAATCATCACGTCGCCGGACGCGCCGGGACGAGTGACCTTCGCACTGTCTGCCGTTGCATCGATCTGGTGGATCGCGATGGTCGTGCTTCGGCTCAACAGCGTCGAGCTGTCGGAAAAGATCCTGTTCAGCCGGCTCGCCTGGTTCGGCATTGTCGCCACGCCGCTGTTCTGGTCGGCAGGTCTTCTCGACCATGCAGGCTTCAGCCAGGTTACCAGGCGCGTGCCCATCCTCATCATGCTCGCGTTCAGCGTGATCGGGGGCTTCGCCGCCCTGACGGACGGCTATCATCATTGGATCTATACCGGCATCCTCAACGAAGAGCAGCCGACCTTCTCGCATGGATGGCTGTTCTACGTGCTGCTGGGCGGGATGTATCTGTGCATGCTGCTCGCCTGCCTGCTGTCGATTTCCCAGTTGAAGCGCGCCTCCCGCCTGCACAGGCGTCAGATGGTTGCGCTCCTGATCGCAACGCTCGCGCCCTGGGCCTTCAACGCGGCCTTCGTCCTGTTCGGGTTCCGGCTGTTCGGCGACGATCCGACGCCGATTGCCTTCAGCGCGACGGTGCTTGCCGTCCTTTTCGCGCAACATCGCGGAAAGCTGTTCATTGCACCGCCCATTGCCCGGGACATCATCTTCTCGATCCTGCCGGATCCGATCGTTGTGCTCGAGCCGAGCGGTCTGGTGCTCGAAACCAATCCCGCGGCCGAGAAGCTGACGGGATTCGGCGCTGAAACCGTCGGTACGAAACTCCCGCCCTCCCATCCGCTGATGGCTTTTGTCAAACGCGAGGGGCAAGCCGGGAGCGGCAAGCCGATCGTTGAATTCGATGCCATGGAGAAAGTCTTCGAGGTGTCGGTCCAGCCGCTGGAGAATTGGGGCCGACGAGGCAATGTGATGCTGGTCCTGCGCGACGTCACAGAACGCGAAGCCGCGCAGAAGAGCCTTTCGGATGCCGGGCAGGCGCTCCAGCTGCGGCTCGAGGAAAACCTGCGCCTGCAGGAGCAGCTGGAACAGCAGGCCTTCCACGATCATCTGACCGGGCTGTTCAACCGCCGCCATGCCAGCACCGTCATCCCGCCGCTGATTTCGGCTGCGAGTGAAGATGAACCGGTCTCGATGATCATCGTCGATCTCGACTACTTCAAGCAGGTCAACGACCAGTACGGCCACGATGTCGGGGACAAGGTGCTGTCGCATTTCGCGAAGATCCTGAGCGACAGCCTGGAGGGCGCGGAACTGGCGTTCCGTTATGGTGGCGAGGAATTCCTGGTCGTGCTGCCGTCCGCCGGCCGCGACCGGGCGCTTGCGCGATGCGCCCGCTGGCGTCATGAGCTGGCCACCCACCGGATTGTCGAACTCAACGACGTCACATTGACGTTCTCGGCCGGAATCGCGCTTGCGCCCCACGCGGGAACATCGCTTGCCGAGTGCACAAAGGCCGCTGACGTTGCGCTTTACCGGGCGAAGATTTCCGGGCGCAACACGGACGTCGTCTGGGGCGAGCATCTGGACGGCATTGTCCCCGAAGGTCCCATTGAAAACGGCAAGGCGGCCGAGCGCCGCGCACGCAGGGGCCGGGCCAGATTGTAAGTCGGCTGCCCCGGCACCGGTCGGGCTTCTGATGCCGGCAAGACACGGGCCCTGCCGCCACGAAGTGTCCTGGAAAACCGCGTGCCGTAAAAAGAATACTTGCATTTGCATGCAAAGCCTGTTGAATTCGCCTCACCACAGGGGTGCCGCGTAGAGCCGCGGCTGAGATGCGGGCGCCAAGCCCACGGACCCTCGAAGCTGATCTGGATAATGCCAGCGTAGCAAGGAGGAACCACGATGTTCGCAGGCGCGCAAGTTTCCCTTTACCCCATGACCGACGGGTTCGTGGACGTGATACTGTCGTCGCTTTCGGCGCTCGATCCCTACCGTGAGCGGCTCCGGATCGAGACCGACGACATCTCCACATTGATCGTCGGACCGCCCGAAGTGCTGTTTCCGGCGCTGCGCGATCTCTACGTGGCAGCCGCCGCCTCAAGGCATCACGTGGTGCTCAGGGCAACCCTGTCACGCGGCTGCCCGGGCGAGCCGGACGATCCGATCTGCCAGACCAATGCGCTCGCCAACCCCTCCGAACCGCTCGAATCGCGGCAGGCGGCGGCGCTGGCGGCACTTGGCGATGCGCCTGAGACCGGCGAGACGGCCCGGGCGCAGTTCTCGCTCTATGTGATGGGCGCGGGCGACCACATGGCCGAAATCATGGGCTGCATCGATTTTCTCAAGCAGAGCGGCACGTTCGACCGGTCGAAGAATTTCTGCACCCGCCTTGTCGGCGATTCGGGTCCGGTGTTCGCGACGCTACAGGAGGCCTTCTGCCGCTTCGGACCGCCGCTCGGTCACGTCACCATCGATCTGACGGTTTCAGCCAACAGCCCTTCGATCGCCTGAGCCCATGGCCCGTTTGATGTCCCGCCAGTTGGCGGCGCGGCTTCGCCGTGTCCTGTCCGCAATTTTCAGCGTCGCGGTTATGCTCGCAGCCTGGGAAATCTATGTCCGTGTCTCGGGCATCTCCGCGCTGGTGCTGCCGGCGCCCTCACGGGTGATCGCGCAGATTGCCGAAAACCGCGATCTGCTGTGGGCGAACACGCTGCCCACACTCAAGGCCACGCTGATCGGATTTTGCTGCTCGCTGAGCGTGGCGTTCGCGTTGTCCGTCGTTATCGATTTCATCCCCCGGCTGCGGCGCGCGCTGTTTCCGGTCTTCGTCATCAGCCAGACCCTGCCTTTGGTGGCGATCGCGCCGCTGGTGGTGCTGTGGTTCGGTTTCGGACTGACGCCGAAGATCCTGCTGGTGGCGCTGGTCACCTTCTTTCCGATGCTGGTGGCGCTGGTCGACGGCTATCAGTCCACCGATCGCGACATCTCGGCGCTGCTCGTCTCGATGGGCGCGTCGCGCGCCGGGATCTTCCGCCGCGCCCGGCTGCCCTCGGCGATGCCCTATTTCTTCGCGGGGCTGAGGATCTCGATTACCTATGCGGTGGTGGCGGCGATCTTTGCCGAATATGTCGGCGCTCGCGCCGGCCTCGGTATCGTCATTCTCAACGCCAAGAACAGTTTCCGCCCCGACCTGATGCTGGCGGCGGTGGTGATCAGCTCGGCGCTAACGCTTGCCCTGTTCGCCGCAACCGCGCTCATGCAGCGGCTGGTGCTCGGCTGGCGGCATGCGGGGGAGGGGCAATGAGCGCCCTTTCGCTTGAAGACCTGGCCGTCAGCCTGGGCGGAACCGCAGTGATCGCCGACATTTCGCTTCGTGTCGCCCAGGGCGAGTTCGTCTCGATCCTCGGGCCGTCCGGTTGCGGCAAATCCACACTCTTCCGGCTGCTCACCGGCGCGATTCGCCCCGATCGGGGCGAGATCCGGGTCGGGGAGCGGGTGCTTGGCGCAGGGCACGATACTTTCGCCTTCATGCCGCAGCGCGATGCGCTCATGCCGTGGCGGCGGATCATCGACAATGTCACGCTCGGGCTCGAAGTTCAGGGAATGGGCCGTGAAGCGGCACGAGCCCGGGTTCAGCCGCTCATTGCAGCTTTTGGCCTCGAAGGCTTCGAGCGACATTTTCCGGCACAGCTTTCGGGCGGCATGCGCCAGCGCGCGGCACTTTTGCGCACCATCGTGCAGAACCGGCCGATCCTGCTTCTCGACGAACCTTTCGGCGCGCTCGATGCGCTCACCCGGGCGGGGATGCAGCGCTTCATCGAGCGCCGTTGGCTGGAGGCGCGCTGGACCTCAATTCTGGTCACCCATGACGTGCGCGAGGCGGTGGCGCTGTCGGACCGGATCTACGTGCTGTCGCGCCGGCCGGCGCGGATCATCGCGGATTTCGATGTGCCCTGGCCCCGCCCGAGGCTTGGAAGCCCGCTTCCGCCCGAGGCCGGCCGCCTTGAGGCAGACCTTCTCGACACTCTTCTCACTCAAACCGGAGACCGATCATGAAACCTGTTCTCGCAGCGCTTGCGCTGCTTATCGCCCTGCCGGCTCAGGCCGCCGAAAAACTCACCGTCGCGCTCGACTGGACGCCAAACACCAATCATGTCGGCCTTTACGTGGCCCAGGCCAAAGGGTGGTTCGCCGACGCCGGGCTCGATGTCGAGATCCTGCCCTACACCGACACCTCGTCCGGCACGCTGGTCGCCACCGGTGTCGCCGAATTCGGGATCCTCAGTGCGGTGGGCTTTCACAGTCAGCGCTCCATGGGGGCGGACATGACGGCGGTGATGGCGGTGGTTCAGCACGAGACCGGACGGCTGGTGTTCAATGGCGAGCGCGAAGACATCCAGCGTCCCGCCGATCTTGACGGCCTCACCTATGCAGGCTTTGGCAGCGCCTGGGAAAATGCGCTCATCTCCTCGATCATCCGCCATGATGGCGGCAAGGGCACATTCGAGACTGTGACGCTCGGCACCTCGGCCTATGAGGCGCTGGCCAACGGTTCGGTCGATTTCACCCTGGAGGTCAGCACCTGGGAGGGCGTGAATTCCGAGCTGCTCGGACGCCCGCAGCGCTGGTTCAGCTATGCCGATTACGGTGTGCCCGATCAGCACACGACCTTCCTTGGCGGCAACGCCACCTGGCTTGCGGCCAATCCCGCCACGGCCGAGGCCTTCGTCAAGGCTGCGCAGCGTGGCTATGCCTTTGCCGCCGACAATCCGGATGAGGCAGCTGATATGCTGATCGCCGGGACCGATGGCATGCTGTCCAATCCCGAGCTGGTGCACGCCTCGATGCAGGCGCTGGTGGATGGCGGTTTCCTGCGCGATCCGGGCGAACCGGTTGGCCTCATTGATCCGGAGCTGATTTCCGGCATTACCGCTTTCCTGTTCGAGGCTGGGATCCTGCGCGATGCCAACGGCGACGTGCATCAAGAGATGCCGGATGTCTCGGGTTGGTACACCAATGAGTATCTGGCTGATTAGCCGACAGCACGGCCGGACCGGGCGGCAGGCCGGTCCGGATCGCTGTTCGGATCGTGGTCATTTTCGGGATCAAACCGCTTGACCGGACACCGTGACCATGTACCCCTCCGGGGGAGAATTTGATCCCGAGGGCAGGAGCGACCTTATCCATGACAACCGACCAGATGCTCTTGTTCGGCATTCTTATCGTGCTTTTCGGCATGCTTGTCTGGGGCCGGTTCCGCTATGATCTGGTGGCTTTCGTGGCTCTCCTGGCAACCGTGATTCTGGGGCTCATCGATGCGGGCCAGGCGTTCGAGGGGTTCGGCCATCCCGCGGTCGTCATCATCGCACTTGTGCTGATCGTCTCGCGCGGGTTGATGAACTCCGGCGCCGTTGAACTGATCGCCCGATTCGTGATCCGGCCCGACCGGTCGATGTCGAGCCATATCGGAATCATGGCGGTGGCGGGCGCGGCGCTTTCGGCGGTGATCAACAATGTGGCGGCCCTTGCGCTGTTGATGTCGCTCGACATGGATGCGGCGCGCAAGGCCAAGCGGGCGGTGTCGCTCACGCTGATGCCGTTGTCCTTCGGGACGATTCTGGGCGGCATGATCACGCTGATCGGCACGCCGCCCAACATCGTCATTGCGCAGTATCGCGACAATGCGCTCGGCGCGCCGTTCGCAATGTTCGATTTTGCGCCGGTCGGTCTCGCTGTGGCGATCGTGGGGATTGCCTATGTGACGCTGATCGGCTGGCGGCTGATCCCCGAGCGTCCCGATGCGGTCTCGCTCGAGGGCGACGCCGGCCTCTACGTGGCGGAAGCCCGGATCAAGGAAGGGTCGAAATCCGTAGGCATGACGGTCGGCGAACTCTATCCGCTTGCCAATGAAAGCGATGTCACCATTCTGGGTCTGGTGCGTCAGGGCAAGCGGCTTCCGGGATTCTCGCGCAGCCGGGAAATCCGCAAGACCGATTTTCTGGTTCTGGAGGGCGACCCGAAGCAGATCGAGGCCTTCATGGGGGCGGCCGAACTCGACACGGTGGGATCGGACAAGCATGGCGGCCTGATCGGCCGGTCGATGAGCCTGGTCGAGGCGATCGTGCCCGAGGATGCCCGCGTGGTCGGGCGCAACACGCTGGGCATGCGGCTGGTGCAGCGCCATGGCGTCACGCTCTTGGGCGTTTCGCGCCAGGGCAAGCGGTTCCGCGAGCGGGTCCGCGGGCTGACCATCAAGCCGGGAGACGTGCTGCTGCTGATCGGGCCGGATGACAACATTGCCGCCGCCAGCGCCTGGCTCGGCGTGCTGCCGCTTGAAAACCGCAGGCTCGAAGTGCTCCAGCGCACCAAGGCGATGGCAGCACTTGCGAGTTTCGCCGGGGCGATCGCGCTGACGGTGGCCGGTCTTGTGCCGCTGACCATCGCGCTGGGGCTGTGCGTGGTTGCCTATCTTGCACTCGGCATCATCGGCGGCCGGGATTTCTACGAGCTGATCGAGTGGAAGGTAATCGTGCTGCTGGCCTGCCTGATCCCGGTGGGCCAGGCGCTGGAGGAGACCGGCGGCAGCCAGTTGATCGCAAACCTGATCGTCAGCCAGACCGACGGGTTTCCCGCCTGGGCCGTGTTGATGGCGCTGATGGTGATCACGATGACACTGTCGGACTTCCTCAACAATGTGGCCACCGCGCTGATTGCCGCGCCGATTGCGGTCAGCATCGCCAATTCGCTTCAGGTCAGCCCCGACCCGTTCCTGATGGGCGTGGCGGTGGCCGCCTCCTGCGCCTTCCTCACGCCGATCGGCCACAAGAACAACACCATCATCATGGGGCCGGGCAACTACCAGTTTGGCGACTACTGGCGCATGGGCCTGCTTCTCGAAATCATCGTCATCGCCGTGGCGGTGCCGGTGATCATGCTGGTCTGGCAGTTCTGAGCCAGTGTCACGCCAAAGCGGGCTGCGTGACCACGAGCGAGATGGCGGTGAAGAAGCACGCAGAGGCCGAGATCACGAAGCCGTGCCAGATTGCCGACGAGAACCTCATGTTCTTCGCCGTATGGAAGGCCACGCCGACCGTGTAGAGCAGACCGCCTGCGACGATGTAGCCGAGCGGGAGTTCCGACCAGTGGGTCCAGACCAGAACAATGCTCATCCAGCCCATGACGAGATAGAGCACCGGGCCGAACCGCCCGGGCGTCTTCCAGAACATCAGCTTCAGCGTCATCCCGATGATCGCCATCGCCCACACCACGCTGAGCACGAGATAAGCCAGACCGCTGCCGATCATCACCACCAACGGAGTATAGGTGCCCGCGATCTTGAGATAGATCGCGGCGTGATCGATCCGGCGCAGGGCGGGGCGCAGGCCCTCCCACGGGGTCAGGTGGTAAAACGCCGATGCCGTGAAGGTGGCGATCAGCGTGATCGCATAGACCGCCACGGCGGCAATTTCCCACGGCGCCGAAACCGGGGCGGCCCAGACCAGCAGCAGAACCGCCCCGAGGATTGCCCCGGTGACCCCGATGGCATGCATGCTGCCGTCGGCAAACTGTTCGGATCTGGTGAGGTACATGGGATTCCCTGAAGCGCTGCCGTGAGAAGGACGGTCCTTGCCGCCTGAGCAGCATGATTTGGCATTACGGTACCGGAGTTCACGTCAACCGTCGAGCCGGTCAGGGCGGACAGATTGAAGCGGGTGGGACGGGTGCGGCATTGTTCGCGCCCGCCTGCCGCCCAGTGACAAACCGAAGTCATTGCCTCGTTCCGTCCGCCTTGGCCCCCAACCTTGACTCCACCGCCATTTTCCTGTTTACCCCACGCAAATCTGCGACGAGCATGACTCCGAGCCGCCGACCGGGACCCCTTGTGGTGTAAAATCGATCCCGGAGGTCAACACCCGACAGCGCGATGCGCCCTCGGGTGCCGTTTGGCTTTGCGCTGTGCACGTCCCATATGGGTCGGGAAACCCCGGCAACAACAGGACGACGCAATGTTTGAAAATCTTCAGGACCGGCTTGGCTCCATCCTCAACAATCTGACCGGGCGCGGCGCCCTGTCGGAAAAGGATGTCGCGGAAGCCATGCGCGAGGTTCGCCGCGCGCTTCTGGAGGCCGACGTGGCGCTCGAGGTGGTTCGCGGCTTCACCGACCGCGTGCGCGAAAAGGCCGTCGGCGCCGAGATCGTCAAGTCGATCAAGCCGGGCCAGATGGTGGTCAAGCTGGTTCATGACGAGCTGGTCGCCCTTCTGGGCGAGGAAGGCGTCGCCATCGATCTGAATGCCGCGGCCCCCGTCGTCATCATGATGGTCGGCCTGCAGGGCTCGGGCAAGACCACGACATCGGCCAAGATCGCCGCAAGGCTCGAAAAGCGCGACCGCAAGAAGGTGATGATGGCGTCGCTCGACACGCGCCGTCCCGCCGCCCAGGAGCAGCTCAAGCAGCTTGGCGAGCAGACCGGGGTCGCCACCCTGCCGATCATGGCCGGCCAGTCGCCAACCGAGATCGCCGCCCGCGCGGTACAGGCGGCCAAGCTCGGCGGTCATGACGTCGTCATTCTCGACACCGCCGGCCGCACCCATATCGACGAGCCGCTGATGGCCGAGATGGCCGAGATCAAGGCGCGCGCCAATCCGCACGAGATTCTGCTGGTGGCTGACGCGCTTACCGGTCAGGACGCGGTCAATCTGGCGCGCAATTTCGACGAGCGCGTGGGCATTTCCGGCCTGGTGCTGACCCGCATGGATGGCGACGGCCGCGGCGGTGCGGCGCTGTCGATGCGGGCCGTCACCGGCAAGCCGATCAAGCTGATCGGTACCGGCGAGAAGATGGAAGCGCTCGAGGAGTTCCATCCCCGGCGTGTCGCCGATCGCATCCTCGGCATGGGCGACATCGTTTCGCTGGTGGAGAAGGCGGCGGAGAATTTCGATGCCGAGAAGGCGCAGTCGATGGCTGCGCGGATGAAGACCGGCAAGTTCGATTTGAACGACATGGCCGACCAGCTTGCGCAGATGCAGAAGATGGGCGGCATGGGCGGGATCATGGGCATGATGCCCGGCATGGGCAAGATGAAGGACCAGATGTCGGCCGCGGGTCTCGACGACAAGACCTTTGCCCGCCAGATCGCCATCATCAACTCGATGACCAAGGCCGAACGCGCCAATCCCGACATTCTCAAGCATTCGCGCAAGAAGCGCATTGCCAAGGGCTCCGGCACCGATGCGGCCGCCATCAACAAGCTTCTGAAAATGCACCGGCAGATGGCCGACGTGATGAAGGCCATGGGCGGCAAGGGCAAGGGCGGCGGCATGATGCGTGCGGCCATGGGTGGTCTCGCCTCCAAGATGGGGCTTCCCGGTGGAATGGGCGGGATGGGCGGCATGCCGGATCTGTCGAAGATGGATCCCAAGCAGCTTGAGGCGCTGCAGAAACAGGCGGAAGCCGCTGGTCTCGGCAAGGGTCCGGGTGGCCCGGGCGGCATGCCCGGCGGTCTGCCCCCGGGAGGACTTCCGGGTCTTGGCGGACCCAAGCTGCCGGGCCTTGGTGGCTCGAAGCCATCGGGCGGCCTTCCCGGCCTGCCGAAGAAGAAGTGAGGCGGCCATGACCGATACGGAAAGCGCCATGGCGCAGCTTCTCGAATACCGGCGCTCGATCGACAATTTCGACGCGGCGCTCATCCACATCCTGGCCGAGCGTTTCCGGGTCACCAAGGCGGTGGGCGCGCTCAAGGCCTCGGCGGATCTGCCGCCGTCCGATCCGAACCGCGAGGCCGAACAGGTCGCCCGGCTGCGCGATCTCGCGAAATCCGCCGATCTCGATCCGGATTTTGCGGAAAAGTTTCTCGAATTCGTCATCCGCGAAGTGATCCAGCATCACAAGCAGGCGGCGGCGAGATAGCCAATCTGGCGCTCTGCGGCGCCCGACCAAGATCAACCAAACAGTCAACAGACTTTCACAATCGAAGGAAAAGAAAATGGCACTGAAAATTCGTCTCGCCCGTGGCGGCTCCAAGAAGCGTCCCTATTACCACGTCGTCGTTGCCGACGTCCGCAGCCCGCGCGACGGCCGCTTCATCGAGCGGCTCGGCTACTGGAACCCGATGCTGCCCAAGGGCGATGAAGCCCGCGTCAGCCTGAACCAGGAGCGCATCCAGCATTGGCTCGACAATGGCGCACTTGCGACCGACCGTGTCGCGCGCTTCATGGCGGATGCCGGCATGATCACCCGCGAAGCCCGCAACAACCCGAACAAGGCCAAGCCCGGCAAGAAGGCGCAGGAGCGCGAAGCCGAGCGCAAGCAGAAGGAAGAGGATGCCGCAGCCGCGGCAGCCGAGGCCGCTGCAGCACCTGCCGAAGAAGCCGCCGCCGAATAAGCAACGGCGCCGAAAGACGGCCGGCCGGAAGGCGTACTCCGGACCGAATGCCTTGACCATTCCAAACACCCCTGCATCGCTGCGGGGGTGTTTTCATATCACGGTTCGGCGCCCGCCGGCGATCCTGTCTCTTTGCGGGAATTCCCAATATTTGATAACCCAAGGTAGCAACATCTTCATCTCTTTGGTGCAGTCAGGAACACGTCCGGTCTGTCACGAATGAGCGAGGTGCCGCGATCATGGCCCGATCCCTGCTGGGAACCCTACGCTGCGGGAGACTTCCCTACGCGCTTATCATCATTGCCATCCTGGCCGCCGATTTCCTGAAGACGCCGCTGGAAACCTATTTCGGCAAGCTTCACACCGATGCCATGCAAAGCCTGGTTTCGGATGCGCAAGAGACCGATGCTGCCATTCTTGTCCCGCGGCTGACACAACGGGAACTGGCGGCAGAGGCAAGGCGCCATCTTCAAGAGGTGTATGATCAGCGGATGGAAGAATACAGGGCCCACAAACAGGCCTTTCCGGAATCCGACCGGGCGCCGCCGGAGTTAATGGACAGGCAGGTCGCCCAGCAATGGGCGCTGAGGCAGCCCGGGCTGGCCCTGATGCCGAATCAGGCCCAGCTGCGCGAGGCGCAGAGGGTGTCCACGGGGATCGGTGCGATCAACTCGCTCTACATGGCGGCGGTCGGCGTGCTGGGCATCGTTTCGATGCTGGCGATTGCCCTGGCCGTGCTGGCCCGGGTGCGGGATATCGGCTGGCCAGCCTGGACCGGTGTTGCGGTCCTGAGCGTCTTCATGATCAAGATCTGGACTCTGCAGGCCGTGCCTTTTGCGGTCTCGATGGCCCTGCAGGGACTTTTCCTCGCGCTGATCCTGGGTCTGGCGCTTGTGCCGGCAGGCTTCGACTTCCGCCGCAAGCCCGACCGCACTGTGGCGCCCCAGCCCGCGGCGGCCGGGGCGTCGTTGCCCGGGCAATCGCGGGGCAGCCCATCCGGCCGCGCGCAATTTGGCCGCAGGACGCGGTAAGGACCGGATCCACTTATCCATCGGGCCTGACGCATCTCGCTTTTGATTTGCAGCGCAAAAGTCTATATGCCGCTCCAACCGAGCCATCGCGGGCTCCGGAAACGCGGTCGGCGTTCCGGTTTCTGCGGCTTTGTTCCTGCGCTTTCAGAATTCGGACCTGCTGTGATGTCGACTGGCCAATCCAAGCTCACCAATCCCATCCTCATCGGCGTCATCGGCGCCGCGCAGGGCATTCGCGGCGAAGTCCGGGTCAAGCCCTATACCGAGCATCCGATGGCGATCTCCGATTATGGCGTTCTCTTTGCCGCCGACGGCCGCCGGTTCGAGGTGCTGGATCTGAGGTTTGCCAAGACCGTGGTTGTGGTGCGCTTTCGTGGCATCAATGACCGCAATGCCGCCGAGGCGCTCAAGGGAACGGAGCTGTTCATCGATCGCTCCAGCCTGCCCGACGAGGACCTCGAGGAAGGCGAGTATTTCCATGCGGATCTTGAGGGGCTCGAAGCCTTTGATGCGGATGGCGCTTTCTGGGGCGTGGTGTCCGCGGTGCTGGATTTCGGCGGCGGCGATCTGCTGGAACTCAAGAATGAGGGCAAAAAGCCGGTGGTGATCCCGTTCACGCTTGCAGCCGTACCGAAGGTCGATGTCGAAGCCGGCCACATCCTCGTCGATCCGGTTGCCGCCGGGCTGATCGACACCGGCGAAGCCGATGACGAAGACGAAACAGGCCCGGATGGAGACAGGGACTGATGGGCTTTCACGCCACGGTTCTGACGCTCTATCCGGAGATGTTTCCCGGCCATCTCGGGGGATCGCTGGCGGGCCGAGCGCTGACGCGTGGCGACGCCACCGTGGAAGCGGTCAACATCCGCGACCATGCCACCGGAAAGCACCGCAATGTCGACGATACCCCGGCCGGCGGTGGCGCCGGCATGGTGCTCAGACCCGATGTGCTGGCCCGCGCCATCGATGCGGTCTGCCCCGAGGATGATGTCAGACCACGGATACTGATGAGCCCGCGCGGGCGGCCACTGACGCAAGCGCGAGTGCGGGAACTCGCCGCAGGGCCGGGCGCGGTCATCGTCTGCGGCCGCTTCGAGGGCGTCGATCAGCGTGTCATCGAGGCGCGCAACCTCGAGGAAATCTCGATCGGCGACTATGTGCTCTCGGGCGGCGAACCTGCGGCGCTGATCCTGCTCGACGCGGTGATCCGGGTGCTTCCGGGTGTGATGGGCAACGCGGACTCCGGCGCCCATGAGAGCTTCGAGACCGGGCTGCTCGAGCATCCGCACTACACAAGGCCGCAGGTGTTCGAAGGCCGGGAGATCCCTCCGGTGCTGACCTCGGGCAATCACAAGGCGGTCGCGGAGTGGCGGCAGGCACAGGCACTGCAACTGACTCGGAACCGCAGACCCGATCTGATTGACCGGGACCGGAATCCCAAAGATTAGCCGGCAAAATAATACCAGGTCAGCAGCAGGCCGATCGCCACCACGAGCGCCCGGATGACCGCCTGCGGCACCCGGCGCGCCATCCAGACCCCGGCATAGCCGCCCAGCGCGCCGCCCGGGATCATGATCAGCGCCGGAAGCCAGGCCACCACGCCGCCGCTGACGAAGACGAGGATCGCCACCAGGGCGATCGTCACGGCGATGAAATTCTTCAGCGCATTGAGGCGATGATAATCGCCACCCTTTGTCAGGCCGAGCACGGCGAGCATCATGATGCCCATGCCCGCGCCGAAGAACCCGCCATAGATCGAGGTGACGAACTGGCCCACCAGCCCCCAGCGCGAGACCGGCTGTTCGGGGTGCAGGTTCTTGGGCCTGAGATAGGGGCCGGCGGCAAAGATCGCGGTGGCGGCAAGCAGCAGCCAGGGCACCAGCGAGCGGAACTCGGGATTGGACATCGAGACCAGGATCAGCGCGCCGCCCAGACTGCCCGCAAAGGATAGGCCGGCGAGCAGCCAGGCCTCGCGGCCGGCGGCCCGGATCTCGTCGCGATAGGCCAGCGCCGAAGTCACGTAGCCGGGGAACTGGGTCACCGAGGAAGTGGCATTGGCCATGATCGGCGGCACGCCGACCAGCGTCATGGCGCCGAAGGTCAGGAAGGTGCCTCCGCCCGCAATGGCGTTGACGGCGCTCGACAGGAAGCCGGCGGAAAACAGAAGCAGGATTTCGAGGATGGACATTGGGGAACCGGCAGCAGGAACGAAGGGGCGTCTTAGAGCACCCAAATGCCGGGCGTTCAAGCCGTGCCCGTGCGCCACGTTCAGGGCCGGAGCCACGGCACGGGAACGGATGAGATCCGCGGCCCCGCCGGGTGTGAACAAAATCTTGGCCATGGAGGTGACAAAACCGCGGCGATGGTGTATCGACCCCGCGATCGGCAAAAGTCCGACAGCCGTCACCACGGCGCCTGCCAAACAATGAATGGTGAATCCGCTCCTGCCCTTAAAGGCATAGCCGCAAGGATGATCCCCGGATGGGGCATGCCGCGCAGGCGAGACGAGAGCGCTCTGACCGTTTGAGAAGAACGAAAGGTCAAGGACCATGAATATCATTGCCCAGCTGGATGCCGAACAGGCAGCCAAGATCGAAGCTTCCCGCAAGTTTCCCGAATTCTCTGCCGGCGACACGCTGCGCGTTCAGGTCCGTGTGACCGAAGGAAAGCGCACCCGTCTGCAGGCCTTCGAAGGCGTTTGCATCGCCCGCTCCGGCGCCGGTCTGAACGAAAGCTTCACCGTCCGCAAGATTTCCTACGGTGAAGGCGTGGAACGCGTGTTCCCGATCTGCTCGCCGCTCGTCGAGGCCGTTGAAGTGGTCCGTCGCGGCAAGGTGCGCCGCGCCAAGCTCTATTACATGCGCGATCGTCGCGGCAAGTCGGCCCGTATCGTCGAAAACACCAACACCCGCGCCCGCAAGCTCAACGACGCCGAGCGTCAGGCAGTGGCCGAGCAGAAGGCACATCTTGAGGCCGAAAAGGCTGCGGCGGCTCAGGCACTGGCCGCCGAAAAGGCAGCAGCAGAAGCCGCCGAAGCAGCGGCAGCGAACGCGCCGGCCGAAGAGTCCAAGGGCGAATAGGACGCTTCAAGCAAGTTTGACGATCCTTCGGGATTTCCTGACCAAGGCGCCGGTTGTTCCGGCGCCTTTTTTTGTTTTCAGTGCAAGAGCCGGGCGAAACCGGCCGATATGTAAAATGTTAACGACCGGTTTAAACCTTCCTCAAAGCGTCTTCACCATAAGCTTTCGATGCTTGCGACCCGGGATTGTTGCGCGCCGCCGGTGTGCGCCCGGGAACCGTACTTTCGGAGTAGATTGCTGTGACTCTTCCAGTCATCGTCAATACGGGCATGAACGGCGTCATAGCGCAGCATCCGCAAATGGCGCGCATTGCCACCGGGTTTGCGGTCGAACGGCCGGGCGGCAAGAATGCGGGCTCCACCAAGGCGGAAGCGAGCCTTGAGGAGGAGCTTGAGGGCGCCGCGCGGGCCGAAGCCCTGGTCCCGTCTGCCGCATCCCGTTTGCAAACACCCTTTGCCGCCGCGCTGGAATCCGGCGCCGACATGTGGGACATCCTCGCAGCCGCCGCAGCCAGCGGCCGCGACCGCTGAACGGCCAGGAATGCAGCCCGAAAGGGCGCTGCCAGCGTGGATAGACTTCAGACGCGATCCCACGTCTTCCGGCTTTTTCGCATGAATTTCTCCCTATTTCATCCACGGCTCCGGCGCCGGTGCCATACTTTCCGCATTCCCGCTGCCGGAAGGTTTGCGAACGTTGCGGACCGGGCGGGAGGAAAGCCTCCCGGTGATTGCCGTAACGTGCGGTGAAACGACGGAGGGGGCAGAGCAAGGCCATGTTCCGCTGGCAGTCTCAACGGCCACAACGGCCGGGCGGACCAAGCCAGCCACCGGACAAATTCCTGTTCCTTGTGCCGGTCTGCGCCGGCTGGCAGCCGGAACGGGGGTGGAAACGGGCCTGTGGCGGGCCGCCTTGCGGATTCGGGAAAGGATCGGCGTTCAAGCGCCGCGGCCCTGGCGTTCCCGGATTTTCAACGCAAGGCCAAGCCCGTGCCGGACGAGGCCACAAGCCGTTTTCATGCGTCACTGTCCGGGCGTGAGATAACGGCACCGCCCTGCCTGTCGGATGCGGACACCATCCGGCGGTTTTCGGGCCGCGCGCAAGCTTGCGCCACGCCGCATGTCTCCGTTTCTGACGGGGCATGCACACCAAACCAATTTCCGAACGGCACAGCCTGCGCGCGGCCCTCCGGATTTTCACATGCCGAAACTCCGGCGCGATGCGCGCGGAGCCGTTGCCGGTTGAGCCCTTCAGCGCGCGCGCCGGGCAGTGATCCAAAGAAATCCACCACCCGTGCCTGACACCCTCTCCAGCAGGGTCTTGCGGCGGGGGCCATGGCATTGCACATTGGCCGCTGTCCGCGTATCAGCGCCTCGGTGCCGGCGCGAAGCCAATCTGTCCCGAGACCTCATGAGGGAAATCGTCATGTCATTTTTTAAATCCGCCGCTGTGGCGGCAGCCGCCATTGCTGCAGCCGTTTCGTTCTCCGCAACCGCGCACTCTCAGGATCTGCCGGATCTCGGCGGCGAAACCGTCGTGGTCGTCACGGAAAACGCCTATCCGCCGCTGCAATTCATCGATCCCAAGACCGGCGACCAGATCGGCTGGGAATATGATGCGATGAACGAGATCGCCAAGCGGCTGAATTTCAATGTCGAGTACCAGAACACCTCCTGGGACGCGATGATCCAGGCGGTGTCGGACGGCCAGTATGAAATCGGCATGACCGGCATCTCGATCAAGGAAGACCGCAAGGAGAAGGTGGATTTCTCCGATCCCTATCTGCGTTCGGAAATGTTCATGCTGGTGCGTGGCGATGAGGACCGGTTCGATGACGCCGAATCCTTCGCCGCCTTCGAGAAGGGGCTTGTCGGCGCGCAGCCGGGCACCACGCCATTCTATGTTGCCGTCTACGACGTGCTCGACGGCGACGAGCAAAACCCCCGCATCAAGCTGATGGAAACCTTCGGCGCAACCGTTCAGGCGCTCAAGACCGGCGATGTCGACATGGTCCTGACCGATGGCGTTGCAGGCAACGGCTATGTCGAGGCCTCCGACGGCGGTCTCAAGCTGGTCGGCGGTCCACTCGGTTCCGATGATTTCGGTTTCATCTTCCCCAAGGGTTCCGAGCTGGTCGAGCCGGTCAATGCGGCAATCGCCTCGATGAAGGCGGACGGCACCATCGACGCGCTCAACAAGAAGTGGTTCCTCGACTACAAGCTGGGCGGCTGATCCCCCGTTGAGGACACTCAGCGACCAGAGCCTGGACCGGGGTGTTGTACCGGGTGCGCCTGAACGCGCATCCGGTTTCGCCCTGTTCTATCTCCACCGCGTGTCGATGGCCGTGCCCGAGGCGCCCGCCCGGTGACGGATCAACCGCACGGACCGGGCGCGTCGTCGACCCGGAAGGACTTCCCCTGGTGGCTCCTGGCCGCCGGAGCGATCGCATTGTTTCTGGCGGTCCAGATCGCGGTCAACGATCTCTACAGCCAGATCTTCACGATCGTTTCCAAGGGTGTCTGGATCACCATCTTCGTCACGCTGGTGGGCTTTGCGTTGGCGACGCTGCTCGGGCTGCTGCTAGCTGTGATGGGGTTGTCGGGGTCAATCGTGCTCAGGCAGATCGCCCGGTTTTATGTCGAGATCATCCGCGGCATCCCGATCCTGGTGCTCCTGTTCTACATCGCCTTCGTCGGTGCGCCGGGTTTCGTGCTCGGATGGAACGCGCTGATGTCGCCGCTGATCGAAGCCGGCCTGATGGAAGAGCTGCTGGTGCGCGATGTCTCGCTGTTGTGGCGGGCGATCATCGCGCTGACAATCGGCTATTCGGCCTTCATTTCGGAGGTGTTCCGGGCCGGGATCCTCTCGGTTGAAGAGGGGCAGGTGGAGGCAGCCAAGGCGCTGGGGCTCGGGCCGTGGCACCGCTTCCGCTTCATCGTGCTGCCGCAGGCGATCCGAACCATCCTGCCGCCACTGGGCAATGATTTCATCGCCATGATCAAGGATTCCTCGCTGGTCTCGGTGCTCGGCGTCGCCGACTTGACCCAGATGGGCAAGGTCTACGCGTCCGGCTCGTTCCGGTTCTTCGAGACCTATTCGGTCGTGGCCTATGTCTATCTGCTTCTGACCGTCGGCCTGTCGCTTGCGCTCAGGGCGCTCGAAAAGCGCCTGCGCCGCTCGCAGGAAGAGCGGTCCGGCGGGCCGAAGCAGTAGGCGTGCCGAACCGGCGCCGGGCGAGGCAATGCCCTTGCGGCGAGCCCGGCAAACCCCACATGAGATCTTGAACGCCGAGCGCCAGCTGCAGTATTTCCAGATGCAAATCGAACAGAACCGCTGAGGCCGTGCAGCAACAGGCTGGTCTGAAAGCGATGCGATGAAAGGGGTGGACTATGGCTGATCAACCGGAGGGGTCGCAGGATGCGCTCGGGCAGGTCTATGGCGCGCGGACGGCGGACGAGCTGAGCGCGGCCTATGCGAACTGGGCCGCGGATTACGACCGCGATACGCTTGCATCCGGTTACTGCCTGCCGTTTCAGACACTCGCCTGGGTTTCTCGCCATGTCCCGCCGGGTCCGGAACCGATCCTTGACGCCGGCTGCGGCACGGGTCTGTCCGGTCCCTATCTCAAGGCGCTGGGCTATGGCTGCATCGCGGGCCTGGATTTTTCCGAAGACATGCTTCGCCTCGCAGGCTCTCGGGGTGTCTATGACGATCTCAAGCGCGCAACGCTGGGCGAAACCCTGCCCTGGGCCGACAATCATTTCGCGGCCTTCCTGTCCACCGGCGTTTTCACTGAGGGCCATGCACCGGCTTCGGGTCTCAATGAGTTGTGCCGCATCACCCGGCCCGGTGGCATTGCCGTTTTCACGGTGCGCGACAAGATTTTCCACACCGGCGGATTTGCGGATATCATCGCAGATCTTGTTGATCGCGGCGTCTGGCGTAAACGCGAGCAGAGCACTCCGTTCCGCGCCTTTGCGATCGCCGAACCGGAGGTTCTTGTCACCTCCCACGTGTTCGAGGTGCTGGCCTGAGCGGGGCAGCATCAATGCCGGCATTGCTCTAACCGTCTTTCCGTCCCGTCCCGGCGGTCTGGGAAGGCCCCGGTTCGATCCTTGCCCTGTCGCCGGCCACCGCATCGATGATCCATTCGCGGAAGGTCCTGATGCGCGGCGTGCTGCGGCGGTTCTGCGGATGGACGAGCCAGATGCCTATGTCGTCGCTGCAGGGGTGGTTGAAGGGGGCGATCAACCGGCCCGAAGCCAGTTCGTCGGGATAGTAGAGGTGATTGAGGATGGCGACGCCCTGGCCGGCAAGCGCCGCGTTGCCGCACAGATCCTGCTCGATATAGTCGTATCTTGTATGGGCCGAGAGGTCCGGGCTTTCGATGCCGGCGGTTGAAAACCATCTCTGCCAGGAGCTCTGCTGCGCGCCGATGATCGGCAGCTTCAGAAGGTCTTCCGGCCTTGAGATGCCGCCGATGCTGTCCGCCAGCGCGGGACTGAGCATCGGCGCATAGGTGAACCGGCCGAGAAGATGGCAATCGATGTCCGGCCACGGGCCAACGCCCCAGCGGATGGCGATATCGGCGGGATCGCGGCTGAACTCGGTGATCTTGCTCACGCGTTTGAGCCTGACCGCCACGCCCGGATGGGCAAGCTGGAAACTGCCCAGGTTGCGCGCCAGCCAGTGCGACGCGAATGTCGGCGAGGAGTGGATCTCCAGCGTCTCGTTGGCGGCTTCGCCCGCCGCGCGCATGGCGTCGCCGATCTGTTCGAGCCCGCTCCTGAGGTGCGGCAGCATGCGCTCGGCGGTCTCCGTGTTGACGATCCGGCGCGGCTGGCGGAGGAACAGCTGCTCGCCGACATGCTCCTCAAGCAGCTTGATCTGATAGCTCACCGCCGTCTGGCTCATGCCCAGCTCCTCCGCGGCGCGGGAGAAACCGCCATGGCGGGCGACCGCTTCAAACACCCGCAATGCGTTGAGCGGGACCTTTCGCGACAGTTTCATCGATAAGTTCTCTTTATGGGCCCAGACAGGAATTCCGTTGGAAATCCTCGGTGTCAGGCGTCAAACCTAGCCTCAATACGGATCAAAAGGAAAGAGCGATGAGCGATTCTGATCGCGCCTCGCAGAGCCGCATCGCGTGGCTTTGCGGCCGGGCAAAGCTGTGCCGGTTTCTACCTTGGCCACGCGCGCGGCCGCTGATGACAGGCGAGGGGCTGGATGAGCGGATGAAGCGGGACATCGGAATTGCGGAAGGTCCGTTGGATCCCGCAGCCCGGCCCGATCCGCGCGGCGACCATTACCGCCGCCTGCTGCGGCGCGGCTGGCCGCTGGGGTGAGCCTGCTCCAATGCCGGTCCCGGGCTTCGACGGTGTTGCTCCCGGTGTCCCGATCCGCCCGATGCAAAACAATTGCCCGGACCGGGCAAAATTGGTATGAGCGCGTCCATGGGATCGAAATTCAGATGTCTGGCGCCCCACATCTTCGTGCTGCAGGACCGCAAGCGCCTGCCGGCGCGGTTCTTCGCGCGCGTTTCCGGCGCACTCACGGCTCGCGGCCCGGCCTGATCCTTCGCGGCGCGGCCGCGAACATCACACCGGATGCGCCCGCCCGGGACATCACGCCACTTCACAGCTTATCAAACGGACACACATCATGACCGCACCACGCACGATTTACGACAAGATCTGGGACGATCACGTTGTCAGCCAGCAGGACGATGGCACTTGCCTGCTCTACATCGACCGCCACCTGGTTCACGAAGTCACCAGCCCGCAGGCCTTCGAGGGGTTGCGCACCGCCCATCGCACCGTGCGCGCGCCGCAAAAAACCCTCGCCGTGGTCGACCACAACGTGCCGACCTCGCCTGACCGGGCGCTCGGCATCAAGAACGAGGAAAGCCGCATCCAGGTGGAGGCGCTGGCCAACAATGCCGCCGAATTCGGCGTTGAATATTACAACGAGAACGACAAGCGCCAGGGCATCGTCCACATCGTCGGCCCCGAGCAGGGCTTCACGCTGCCCGGCACCACCATCGTCTGCGGCGACAGCCACACCTCGACCCATGGCGCGTTCGGCGCGCTGGCCCACGGCATCGGCACGTCGGAGGTCGAGCACGTGCTCGCCACCCAGACGCTGATCCAGAAAAAGGCCAAGAACATGCTGGTCGAGGTCAATGGCGATCTGCCCGAGGGCGTCACCGCCAAGGATATCATCCTGTCGATCATCGGCGAGATCGGCACCGCCGGCGGCAACGGCCACGTGATCGAATTCGCCGGCGACGCGATCCGCGCCCTTTCGATGGAAGGCCGCATGACGGTCTGCAACATGACCATCGAAGGCGGCGCCCGGGCGGGCCTGATCGCGCCCGACGAGAAGACCTTCGCCTACATCAAGGACCGGCCGCGCGCGCCCAAGGGCAAGGCCTGGGACATGGCGCTCGACTATTGGAAGTCGCTCGTCACCGACGAGGGCGCCCACTACGACAAGGTGGTCCGTCTCGACGCTGCCGCGCTGCCGCCGATCGTCTCCTGGGGCTCCTCGCCCGAGGACGTGATCTCGGTCACCGGCGAAGTGCCGAACCCTGACGACATTGCCGACGAGTCCAAGCGCACGTCGAAATGGCGCGCGCTCGATTACATGGGCCTGAAGCCCGGCACCAAGATCACCGACATTGCCATCGACCGGGTCTTCATCGGTTCCTGCACCAATGGCCGCATCGAGGATCTGCGCGCCGCAGCCAAGGTGGTCGAGGGCAAGACCGTCAACCCGAAGGTCGACGCGATGATCGTTCCGGGCTCTGGCCTCGTCAAGGCACAGGCGGAAGCCGAAGGCCTCGACAAGATCTTCAAGGATGCGGGCTTTGACTGGCGCGAGCCGGGCTGCTCGATGTGCCTTGCCATGAATGACGACCGGCTGAAGCCCGGCGAGCGCTGCGCCTCGACGTCCAACCGCAACTTCGAGGGCCGCCAGGGCTTCAAGGGCCGCACCCACCTGGTCTCGCCCGCCATGGCCGCGGCCGCCGCAATCGCCGGACACTTCGTCGATATCCGCGAGTGGAAATGACCGGTCCCGGCCGACTTCAGGCTTGAAACACACGAACCCGCCGGTCGCCCGGCGAGTTCGTTTGTTTCGGGGGCTGCAAACCGAACCGTTCAGTTATTGAAGTCTGCCCGTCAGCTCAGATGCAGGTGTGCCTCGATGGCCGCGGCGATGAGGGCGTGGCGGGCCTTGCGCGGCGGGGCCGATCCGTTGATCACCTCCTCGCAGGCCTGCTCGGCGATGTGATAGCGGCTGCCGTGCTTGTTGGGCCAGTTCCGGTGCAGCAGGTTTTTCGCCTGCCGAGCGGTCTTCACCGTCCGGCGAAGCCCTGTCACGGGATCATCGATGGTTAGCGGCGTATTCCAGGCTGTTGATCGCATATGACTGCCTCCTTCGACTTGATGGAGACAGTGTCTGCCTATCCCGGACAACGGTCACGCCGGAGCCTGCGAACCGGTTAGGATCCGGTGAAGCGCAGTCCCGCTACGGCGCCGATCCGTGCCGTTGCGGGACAGATCCCGTGAAACAGCCCATGAAGCCGGCCAGCCGCCGCCGAGAGGACAGCATCCCGCTGCGGGAAGGAGAATTGAAGGCGCGGACTGTGCCGGATCAGCCCGAGTCGGCCCGGGGAGCACGGCACCCCCCGTTTACCTTCCACTTACCCTTTTCGCACTTTGACGCCCCGAGTTGGTGCATCCGGGCACTTTGCAGTCTCTTCATTCGAGGTTCCTTAAGTACGTTCGTGTCATCCATGACGGCTGTGGAGAAGGGTGGACCTGCGCATGGGAACCGGCACACGGCCAAGACTGATTTTCGGATATCTGTTCCTGCTCGGCGTCGTGGCCGTGAGCGTGATCCTGGGCAGCGTGTTCTGGCTGACCGACCGCCTCGATCAACTCGAACGCAACAGCAGCGAGAGCATCGTCGATCTGCTGGTGACCGAAAAGGTCAAACGGATGGAGCTCTCCACCGCCGACTACGCCTACTGGGATGTTGCCTACGAGGCCGTCACCGCGCGGGATGCGGAGAAGATCCGTTCCGAAATCGGGACCGGTGCGACGGAAAGCGACCTGTTCGACCGGATCATCATCCTGGATGGCGAGGGGCGCGTGCAGCAGGTCTTCGGTGAGAACCTGGCCGACGATGCGGCGGCCCATTTCGACCCCGCCGACATCGCGCCCTTTCTTGCGCGTCTGCGGGAGACCGAACCGGCCGACTACGCCACTGTCTCGGGGATCGGAAAGATCGGCGGCGTGCATGGCGCGATCGCCGCAAGCTGGATCACGCCGGATTACCTTGCGCGGCTTGACGACCAGCCCCTGCCGATCATGCTTGGCGTCAAGCTGTTCTCCGACGATGCGCTCCAGTCGATCGCGCGGCTGACCAAGGGAACGGGCTATGCGATCACGCCGCTCGGGAACCCGCTGGCCGAACCCGGGATCAACCTTCCCGGCCCCGACGGAAAGCCGGTTGCCCGCCTTGTCTGGTCGCATCAGAATGTCGGGACAGTGCTGCGCAGCGAAGTCATGCCCGGACTGCTGCTTGTGTGTTTCGGCATTTTCGCGATTTGCGTTTTCGCGGCGCGCTACTTTCACCTGCAAAGCAAGGCGCTCGAGCATGCGAGGGTGGTGGCGTCGACCGACAAGCTCACCGGTCTGCTGAACCGGTCGGGACTCGACGAAATGCTTGCCTCGTCCTCGGCCCGCGCGCGCATCGGGACGGGACAGGTCGCGGTCATCTACATCGATCTCAATGATTTCAAGGCGCTCAACGACGCGCACGGCCATGAGCACGGCGACCATGCCCTGAAGGTCACGGCGGAGCGGCTCAAGGACGCGATCCGCCCGCAGGACCGTGTCGTGCGGCTGGGCGGGGATGAGTTCATCTGCGTGATCTTCGACGATGTTCCGGGCGCTGCGGCGCGTGCGGTTTGCGACCGGATCCTGATCGCCTGCAACGCGCCCATCGGGTTCGGCGATTTCGAAAAGATCCTCGCGCCCTCCATCGGAGTGGCGGTGGCGCGGCCCGGCACGGACTGGCAGGGCCTCCTCAGACAGGCCGATCAGGCGATGTACGGGGCCAAGCGCGACAAGCGGTCGACCGCGGTTTATGCAGAGGTGCGGGACAGTGCCCTCGCCGTGCCCCGCCGGTCGGGCGAGACGCGCGCGGCCTGAACCGCGCTCATCCGGGGACGCCCGTTTCCAGCCTCGTCGGGCGAGCGATCACCGATCCACGCAGTGTGCGGGACTTGGCTGCTTCGGTCAGGGCCGGATGACGCAGACGCCCGAGCCTTCGCAGGCGCTCGAGTTGCGGTCGACGATGATCACCTTCGGGCCATCGTGCTTGCCGCGGCGTTTCCCATCATTGGCGGAGGCGCTGTCATTGCCCCAGAAGCGCTCCTCGTCGACACCGTCGCTGGTGCCTGAGGTGCGGCGATGGCGGTCTCCGTCATAGCCATTGTGGTCACGGTCGTGACGGGGCAGCTTGATGACGATGTCGTCGTCAGGACGCCCGATCGTGCGCTGGGCGGGGGGCACGCGGTTTTCCTCGCGCACGAAGCGCTTCCGGTCGCGGTCATCCTCGTCGATGACGATGATGGTAATGTCCTTGTCGCGGCGCTTCTTGAACACCGGGCCGTCATCGGCAGAGGCCGGGGCCAGGGACGGCAGCATGAAGCCTGCTGCGATGCTCGCCGTCAGAAGGCCGGCGCGAAGGCGCGGGCCGGAGCGGCGCATCGGTGTGGCGGATCTGGTCATGATCATTGTCCTTGTTCCTGACACATCGCTCCATCCTGCCCCGGAGCTGTGGCGAAGTCACGGCAGGCGGGGGCTTACCTTGTGTTAACGTTAAGAGCTGAACGCCGGTCCCGGACCGGGGTTCCGAACCCGGCCCCGGCCCCTGTTCAAAGTCTGATCCGGTTGCCGTTCGGACAGGTGGGCTGCGACGGCCGCAATCGCTGCCTGGCAGGCTTGACCGGAGGGGCGCTTTGTCCGAAACATGGCGGCATGACACAGCCCGATCCAGAGCCCAAGAATCCGCCCGTCACCGTCGACATTTCGCCGTTGCGGCTGAAGGATGCGCACCAGTTTTCCCCGCTGCTGGCGGCCTATGTGCAGTCGCTCAAGCGCGGCGCGCCGCGCCGGCCGGACGATTACTATGCAGAGACGCTTCTGCAGGACAGGGCGGCGCAGGTGTTCGGCGCCAGGCTTGACGGGGAACTTGTCGGTTTCGTGATGTTTTACGATCTGCCCGACCCGATCACCGGCATGCGGCTTGCGCAGGTCGACCACCTCTATGTCAGCCACCTGCACCGGAACATGGGCATCGCCCAGGCGATGATCGACATGCTGGCGGAGGAAAGCGACGCCCGCGGCTGGTCGCGAATCATTCTCAACGCCCCGCGGCTGCCGGAAGACGGGCGCAAGCTCTATGAAAAGCTCGCCACCAAGGCCGATTTCTCCAGCTGGGAGATGCGGTTCGACCATTCGCGGTGAGCCGCGGCGCATTTGTCGCGCCCGCCATGGCGCCGTCAAACCGCCTATTGAATCGATTGAACCGTCAATCGGTGACAAAACGGCGCCCCGGTTTCGACCAAAGGCGTGTCGTCAGGGCCGATCCGGGCTTTGACGCGGTGCACATAACGCACTAAAACCACCGCACTGCCACAGGCTCCGCCTTCCGCGCGGCGCCGGCTGGCAAATGAGGGTGCAGGATTTCTTAAACCGTTTGCGGGATAAGCCGTCCTGCGGCAGACGCAAGACGCTTCGGCGCCCTGTTGCGCGACCGACCCGGCGTGCAGCTGCCAAGGGAAACAAAGGGACAAGGTCAGCATGACCAATGTGACGCAGAACCGGCCTCTATCGCCGCATTTGAGCATCTACAAGCAAATCCCCACAATGGTGATGTCGATCGTCCACCGCCTGACCGGCATGGCGCTCTATGCCGGCACCATCCTGGTGGCCTGGTGGCTGATCGCAGCCGCCTCGGGGCCCGAGTATTTCGACTGGGTCAACGGCATCTTCGGTTCGATCATCGGCCGGCTGGTGCTGTTCGGCTACACCTGGGCGCTGGTGCATCACCTGCTCGGCGGCATTCGCCATTTCATCTGGGACACCGGTCACGGCATGGATCCGAAGACATCGACCAAGATGGCCTGGGCGACGATCACCGGCTCCGTGATTCTGACGGTGCTGATCTGGATCGCCGGCTACGCGACGCGCTTCTGAGCGCCGGATTTGAGGGACTTCACATGAACAACATGCGCACGCCGCTTTCGAAGGTTCGCGGTCTCGGCTCCGCCAAGGAAGGCACGGATCACTTCTGGCGTCAGCGGGTAACCGCGGTGGCCAACGTGCCGCTGATCACCTTCTTCATCCTCTTCATCATCGCCTACAATGGCGAGCCCTATGCGGTGGTTGCTGGCGCGCTGTCCAATCCGCTTGTGGCGGTGCTGATGGGCCTCGTGGTGATTTCCGGCCTTGTCCACATGCGGCTCGGCATGCAGGTGATCATCGAGGACTACATCCACGCCGAAGGCGCCAAGGTGGCGCTCCTGCTCCTCAATACATTCTTTACCGTGGCAGTCGGCGCCGTGTCGCTGTTTGCGGTCCTCAAACTCGGCTTCGGAGGCTGACAGATCATGGTAATGACGTCGAGCGTCAACATTGGCGAACGCGCCTATTCGATTGTCGATCACGCCTATGACGTGGTGGTGGTGGGCGCCGGCGGCGCCGGGCTTCGCGCCACGCTGGGCATGGCCGAACAGGGCTTCCGCACCGCCTGCATCTCCAAGGTGTTCCCGACCCGGTCGCATACGGTCGCGGCCCAGGGCGGCATCGCCGCCTCGCTCACCAACATGACGCCCGATTCGTGGCAGTGGCACATGTACGACACGGTCAAGGGCTCCGACTGGCTCGGCGATGTCGACGCCATGCAGTACCTGACCATGGAAGCGCCGAAGGCGGTCTACGAACTCGAACACTACGGCGTGCCGTTCTCGCGCACCGAGGATGGCCGGATCTACCAGCGTCCATTCGGCGGCCACATGCAGAATTACGGCGAAGGCCCGCCGGTGCAGCGCACCTGTGCGGCTGCCGACCGGACCGGCCACGCTATCCTGCACACGCTCTATGGCCAGTCGCTGAAGAACAACGCCGAATTCTTCATCGAGTATTTCGCCGTCGACCTGTTGATGGAAGACGATGGCCGCTGCACCGGCGTGGTGGCCTGGAACCTCGATGACGGCACCATTCACCGCTTCTCGGCGAAGATGGTGGTGCTCGCGACCGGCGGTTACGGCCGGGCCTATTTCTCGGCCACCTCGGCGCACACCTGCACCGGTGACGGCGGCGGCATGATCGCCCGCGCCGGCCTGCCGCTGCAGGACATGGAGTTCGTGCAGTTCCACCCGACCGGGATCTACGGCGCAGGCTGCCTGATCACCGAGGGCGCGCGCGGCGAGGGCGGCTACCTGGTCAATTCCGAGGGCGAGCGTTTCATGGAGCGCTATGCGCCGTCGGCCAAGGACCTGGCGTCGCGCGACGTCGTCTCGCGCTGCATGACCATGGAAATCCGCGAGGGCCGCGGCGTCGGCAAGGCCAAGGACCACATCTACCTGCACCTCGACCATCTCGATCCGGCTGTGCTGCACGAACGGCTTCCGGGCATTTCAGAAAGCGCCAAGATCTTCGCCGGCGTCGACGTCACGCGCGAACCGATCCCGGTGCTGCCAACGGTGCACTACAACATGGGCGGCATCCCGACCAATTACTGGGGCGAGGTGCTCAACCCGACCGAAGGCGAACCGGACAAGGTGACGCCGGGCCTGATGGCCGTCGGCGAAGCCGGCTGCGCCGCGGTACACGGCGCCAACCGTCTGGGCTCCAACTCGCTCATCGACCTCGTCGTGTTCGGCCGCGCCGCTGCGATCCGCGCCGGCGAGGTGATCGACCGCAAGTCCAGCATCCCTGCCGTCAACGAGGCGTCGTTCGAGAAGATCATGACCCGCTTCGACACCATGCGTCATGCCTCCGGCTCGACGCCGACGGCGGAATTGCGCGAGAAGATGCAGCGCACCATGCAGGAAGACGCCGCCGTGTTCCGCACCCAGGAATCGCTCGAATCCGGTTGCAAGCGGATGAGCGCGATCTGGGCCGAGATGCCCGACGTCAAGGTTTCCGACCGGTCGATGATCTGGAATTCGGACCTGGTGGAAACGCTGGAGCTCGACAATCTGATGGCCAATGCGATCACCACGGTGTTTTCGGCCGAGGCCCGCAAGGAAAGCCGCGGCGCGCATGCCCGCGAGGACTACAAGGATGGCCCGATGGGCGGTCGCGACGACGAGAACTGGCGCAAGCACACGCTGTCCTGGGTCGACGAAAAGGGCGCGGTCAAGCTCGACTACCGTCCGGTTCACACGGAACTGATCGCAGACGGCATCGACATCGCCAAGATCGCGCCCAAGGCGCGGGTGTACTAAGAGGGAACAGAGCACATGGTTGAACTCACACTCCCGAAAAATTCGCAGCCCAAAGAGGGCAAGACCTGGCCAAAGCCGGAAGGCGCGAAGAACACGCGCGAATTCAAGATCTACCGCTGGTCGCCGGATGATTCTGAAAACCCGCGCATCGACACGTTTCACATCGACGTCGATGATTGCGGTCCGATGGTGCTCGACGGCCTGTTGTGGATCAAGAACAAGATCGATGCGACGCTGACGCTCAGGCGCTCCTGTCGCGAGGGCATCTGCGCCTCTTGCGCGATAAACATCGACGGCACCAACACACTTGCCTGCACCAAGGGTCTCGACGAGATCGACGGGGCGGTGAAGGTCTATCCGCTGCCGCATCTGCCGGTGGTCAAGGACCTGGTGCCGGATCTGACCAATTTCTACGCCCAGCACCGCTCGATCGAGCCGTGGCTCAAAACGGTGTCGCCGACGCCCGCCAAGGAATGGAAGCAGAGCCATGAGGACCGCGCCAAGCTCGACGGGCTTTATGAGTGCATTCTCTGCGCCTGCTGCTCGACCTCGTGCCCGAGCTACTGGTGGAACGGCGACCGCTATCTCGGCCCCGCCGTGCTGCTGCAGGCCTATCGCTGGCTGATTGACAGCCGCGACGAAGCCACCGGCGAGCGGCTCGACGATCTGGAAGATCCGTTCCGGCTCTACCGCTGCCACACCATCATGAACTGCGCTCAGACCTGCCCCAAGGGCTTGAACCCTGCCAAGGCGATTGCCGAGATCAAGAAGATGATGGTCGAGCGCCGGGTGTAGGTTCGGCAAGATACGAAGTCAAAAAGGGTCGCTGAGGCGCCCCTTTTTTGTGTCCGATTGAGGTTGGGGAGGCAGCGTTACGGACCTACCCCAAAGCCTGCGTCAGATCCGCGATCAAATCGCCAGCATCCTCGATGCCGACCGAGACACGGATCAAGCTCTCCGGAATTCCGGTGTGGGGCTCGATGGTGTGGCGGTGCTCGACGAGGCTTTCGACACCGCCCAGCGAGGTGGCCCGATGGAACAGCTTGAGCCTGCCGACGACGGCAAGCGCTTCCGGCGCGCCGCCCTTGACCAGGAACGACAGCAGGCAGCCGAAGCCGCCCTGCATCTGCCGTGTGGCGATCTCGTGGCCGGGATGATGCGAAAGCCCGGGATAGAACACGTCCGCGACTTTCGGGTGGGATTTCAGCCAGTTGGCAATCTTCAGCGCATTCGTGCTCATGCGCTCGACTCGGAGCGGCAGGGTGCGCATCCCGCGCAACAGCAGCCAGGCCTCGAAGGGGCCCAGAACCGCGCCGGCGTCGTGGCGGTCGGCCTTGATGTCGGTCCAGACCTTAGCTGCCGGCGTGGAGGTGGCGAGCACGCCGGCGAGCACATCGGAATGGCCGTTGATGCCCTTGGTGGCCGAGTGCATGACGACGTCCGCGCCAAGCTCCAGCGGCTTTTGCAGCACCGGCGTGGCAGCCGTGGAATCGACCGCGAGGAGCGCGCCTGCCGCATGGGCGCATTTGGCGGCATGGGCAATATCGACGGTCCTGAGCCAGGGGTTGGAGGGTGTCTCGATGAACACGATACCCGGCGTATGGGTGCTGCAGGCTTCGGCGAGCGCGTCTGGATCGCTGGCTTCCACCTCGTGCAAGGCAATGTTGCGGCGGGCGGAGAAATCCCTCAACCATTTGGTCGTGCCCCAGTAGATGCCGGACTGAACGACGATCGAACCGCCATTTGGGAGCGTGCGGAACAGGGCCGCGATCGCCGCCATGCCGGAGGGAAACAGCAGCGCCTCCTCCGCGCCTTCCAGCCGGGCAAGTACGCTTTCGGCAATGCGGACAATGTCGGAATCGTCGCGCGAATAGATGTTGTCCGGGTTGACGAGCGCGTACTCCTCGTCGCGCACAAAGGTGGTCGAGGGCTGGATCGGCGGGGTGACGCCGCCCGATGGCATGTCGATCACGCCGCCGGCCTGCGCCGCAAGCGTTGCGGCCTTGAGTTCGTTGGGAAGGGTCATGTGCACCGGTCTTTCCCTGGCGGCTTCACCAGATTTCGGGACGCCCGCGCGTCCTGTCTCGTTCTGACCTCTATGCAGTTCCACATCCGATTTCAACGGCCTGTCCGAGCCGGGACGGTGTGGTGCGCATGCAAGCTGCAGCAAACCGCAGGCCGGTCAGGTCTGGGGCACCATAATGACAACATTGCCCTTCCGGCCCGGCGCTTCGAAATAGCGGTGCGCATCGGCCGTCTTATCGAGTGGAAACCGCTTGTCGATGAAGGGCCGGAGTTCGCCCTTTTTCGCGAGATCGGCCAGGACCCGCAGATCTTCGGCGCGTTCGGGCGCATAGCCGCCCGAGGCCTTGCGACCGCCGGATTTGCGGGCAATCAGCGATCCCAGCATCTGCCAAAGGTTTGCCGACACCAGCATCAGCCGCCCGCCGGGCTTGAGAGCCGCGCCGTACTTTGCGTATGTCGCGGTTCCGCTGGTGTCGAGGATGATGTCGTAGGCGTCGCGGGAGCTCGACGGATCTTCGGTGCCGTGATCGATCACGGCATCGGCGCCCAGTCCGCGCACCATGTCGAGCTTTGCCGTGGATGCGGTTGCCGTGACGTGCGCGCCGAAGGCTTTCGCCAGTTGCACCGCGGCGCTGCCGACGCTCCCGGCTCCACCGATCACCAGCACCTTATCGCCCGATTTGATGCCAGCCTTGTCACGCAGGAAGTTGAGCGCGGTCGCCCCACCGAATGACAGTGCGACCGCCTGGTCGAGCTCCATGTCGCTCGGGGCGAGGGCGACGGCCGCATCCTCACGGATGACGGCATACTCGGCATAGCCGCCGAAATTCGCACCGGGATAGGCGACCACCCGGTCGCCGCGATTGAAGCGCGTCACGTTGGCCCCGATCGCCTCGACGGTGCCGGCGAATTCGGCGCCGAGCACGGTCCTTCGGGGACTGAAAAGGCCGAACACCAGCCGGCCGATCAGTCCGAATCCCGGCGGCATGTCGAGGCTTCTGGCGCGATAGTCGCCCGAAGTCACGCTGGTGGCGTGAACCTTCACCAGCACCTCGTCCGGCTTCGGTTCCGGCCGTTGTATTTCTGTGGCGGACAGAACCTCGGGGCCGCCGTAGCGGGTGTAGATGATGGCTTTCATGGTGGCGTTCATGTGTCTGGTCTCCGGTGGTGATGAGGATATATCCATGCGGGATCGCAGAGTGAATTGACCAAATTTGCCGATATGATATGCGAAAATGCATGAATTGGCGCACGATGAAATTCGACTGGAACCGGGCGCGGGCCTTTCTGGTCACTGCGGAAGAAGGGTCGCTGTCGGCGGCGGCGCGGGCGCTTGATATGGCGCAGCCGACGCTGGGGCGCCAGGTCACGGCGCTTGAAGAAGAACTCGGCGTGGCGCTTTTCGAACGCGTGGGACGGGGGCTGGTTCTGACGCCGAGCGGGCTCGAGCTTGTCGACCATGTCCGGGCCATGGGGGAGGCTGCGCAGCGGATGTCGCTGGCTGCGTCCGGTCAGGCGCAGGCGATCGAAGGCACGGTGTCGATAAGCGCGAGCGAGGTGGATTCGGCCTTCCGGTTGCCGCGCATCATCGCGTCGCTGCGCAAGATTGCGCCCGGCATCGATATCGAGATCGTCGCCTCCAACACCGAAAGCGATTTGCGCCTGAGGCAGGCCGACATCGCCATCCGCAACTACCGCCCGACCCAGCCCAATCTGGTTGCCCGCAAGATCCGCGAGATCGAAGGCTGCATTTATGCCACGCCGGGATATCTCGAAAGCCTTGGAAATCCGGTCACCCCGGAAGCGGTTTCGCGGGCGGATTTCATCGGGTTCAACCGCTCCGGCGAATTCATCGCCGCGATGGGCCGGTTCGGTCTGACGCTCAGCCAGCGCAACTTTCCGATTGTCACCGAAAGCCACCTGACCCAATGGACCCACGTCAAGCATGGTCTCGGGATCGGCGTGATGGCGGGAGACATCGGCGACCGGGAGCCGCTGGTGACGCGGGTGTTGCCGAATCTCGAGCCGCTGAGCATCCCCGTCTGGCTCGTCGCGCACCGCGAGGTGCACACCAGCAGGCGGGTTCGGCTGGTCTATGATCTCATGGCGAAGGAACTTACACGCCCCTTCGGGACTTGACGGGGTTGGAGATCCCTTGCCGAAGGTTTGGAGGCTTTGCCCCCGGACCGCGGCGACAATTGCGTTTGAGCCCAGGACAGAACCCGGGAAAGGTCCGGCAAAGACCGGCCCACCGGGTTCGTGTCCTGCCGACCCAGACTGAAAATCCGGGCCGGGAGTTCAACAACCCAAAAGGACATGACATGACAGAAGCCGATTATTCGACAAGCCGCCCCGTTATGGTCACTGGCGCCACCGGCTTCGTAGCCGGATGGCTGGTCAAAAGACTGCTCGAAGAGGGGATCACCGTGCATGCGCCGGTGCGCGACCCTTCCGACGAGAAGAAGACGGCCCATCTCAAACGGCTTGCCGATGAATTGCCGGGCAGCATCGTGTTCTTCAAGGCCGATCTTCTGGATCCGGGAAGCTATGGCGAGGCAATGAAGGGCTGCGGCGTGGTGTTTCACACGGCCTCGCCGTTCACCAGCGATTTTGACGATGCGCAGCGAGACCTCGTCGACCCGGCGGTCAAGGGCACGCGCAACGTGCTTGAATCGGCCAACGAAACCGAGGGCGTGAAGCGCGTCGTCGTCACCAGCTCGGTTGCCGCGATCTATGGCGACAATGCCGATCTTCAGAACATTCCGGACGGCACCCTGACCGAGCGGAACTGGAATGAGACTTCGTCACTCGATCATCAGCCCTATTCCTTCTCCAAGGTACAGGCCGAAAAGACGGCTTGGGAAATCGCGGGCGCCCAGAACGGTTGGAGGCTGGTGACGGTCAATCCGTCACTGGTGATGGGCCCCACCCTTTCCGGCAAGTCGACCTCGGAATCGCATTCGCTGGTCAAACGGTTGGGCGACGGAACACTGAAGGCCGGCGCACCTCCGCTCGAACTGGGCATGGTGGATGTGCGCGATGTGGCCGAGGCGCACATGCGCGCGGGCTTCGTGGAGCACGCCGACGGGCGCTTCATCGCATCGGCGGGAACCTTCTCGTTTCTCGATCTTGCGAAGATGTTGCGGGCGCATTTCGGCGATGACTGGCCGTTTCCCAAGCGCGAGCTTCCCAAGTGGCTGCTTTGGCTTGTCGGCCCGCTTGTTGACGGATCGCTTTCGCGGAAGATGATTTCGCGCAATATGGGTTATCCGTGGAAGGCGGACAATTCGAAGTCGCGGGAGCAACTGGGCGTGGAGTACGGACCCGTGAGCAAGGCCGCGACGGACATGTTCCAGCAGATGATCGAGACCGGTGCGGTGAAGAAGCCGTAGGCCGGAGCGAGTTTTGCGCGGGTCTACGGTCTCCGCGATTCAAAGCCGGATGTGAGTGAATGCTTTCAGTCCTGAAGAACAGATCCTACTTCCGGCTTTTCTCCGCCCAGGTGATGGCGCTTGCGGGGACCGGGCTTCTGACCGTGGCGCTGGCGCTCCTGGCGTATGACCTTGCCGGTGAAAGAGCCGGCGCGGTGCTGGGAACCGTGTTCGCGATCAAAATGATCGCCTATGTGGGGCTGGCGCCGCTGGCCGACGCCATTGCCGGGCGCTGGCCGCGCAAGGTGCTGCTGATCGGCGCCGACATGATGCGGGGGGCAGTGGCGCTGATGCTGCCTTTCATTACCGAGATCTGGCAGATCTATGCGCTGATCTTCGTTCTTCAGGCCGCATCCGCGGCGTTTACGCCGGCGTTCCAGGCGACGATTCCCGATATTCTGACCGACGAGCGCGATTATACCAATGCGCTGTCGCTGTCGCGGCTTGCCTATGACCTCGAAAACCTGCTCAGCCCGGCGCTGGCGGGGGTTCTCCTCACCCTGATCAGCTATCACTGGCTGTTTGGCGGCACCGTGGTCGGATTTCTGGGTTCGGCGTTTCTGGTCTGGATGGCTGCGGTTCCGCCCCGCAAGGCCGAGCGGGCCGTCAGGCCGTTCTTCGAGCGGGTGACCCGCGGTGTGCGGATCTATCTGGCCACGCCACGGCTGAGGGGTTTGCTGGCCCTGAACCTGGCCGCGGCCAGCGCCGGCGCTTTCGTGCTGGTCAACACCGTGGTCATCGTGCGTGGCGAATACCAGGCCGGGGAGACGGCCGTTGCCGTGGCACTGGCCGCCTTTGGCGCGGGATCGATGCTTTCGGCGATTGTGCTGCCGAGATTGCTGGAGATGCTTGCCGACCGGATCGTCATGGTCCGCTCCGGGTTCCTGCTGGCGCTGCTGACGCTTGGCCATGCGGTCTATCTCATTGGCAATGGCTGGCCGGCCTGGGCCGGCTTCGTTGCCGCCTGGGCGCTCAGCGGCGTGTTCTATTCGGCGATTCTGACCCCGTCGGGGCGGTTGTTGCGGATCTCCGCGCATCCGGAGGACCGTCCGTCCGTGTTTGCCGCCCAGTTCACGCTCTCGCATGCCTGCTGGCTTGTCACCTATCCTCTGGCGGGCTGGGTCGGGGTCGAATTCGGCCTTCCCGCCGCCATGCTGATCCTAGGGCTAATGGCGCTTGCCGGATCTGTCGCCGCGCTGACGGTCTGGCCGGCGGAGGATCCGCTCGTGCTCGATCACGAGCATTCTGACCTGCCGGCAAACCACCCGCATCTGCGTCAGCATCCCGGGCATGGCAGGAGTCATCGCCATGCGTTCGTGATTGACGACGAGCACCGTGTCTGGCCGACGCACGGGTGACTGCCTTTCGAGCGGTGCCGCCAGAAGGGACCGGCGCGGGGTCACGGCAATGTGCAACGGCGTGATTTGCCTTGCCGGGTGCCTGAACTAGGTTTTGTCTTCAAAGGAGACCTGTTTGCGATGAGAAAACTAATCTGCCTGAGCATGTTCCTTCTGGCTGCATTCGCGGTCCAGGCGCGAGCTCAATCCGAAGCTGACGAAAGCTCCGCCGCGAACACCGGCGTTGCGATCTTCGCCGGTGGCTGCTTCTGGTGCGTGGAAGCCGATTTCGACAAGGTCGATGGCGTGAAAGAGACGGTGTCCGGCTATATCGGCGGCGAGGAAGACAATCCGACCTACAAGACCCATGTGGCGAATGGCGACCGCGAGGCCGTGCGGATCACCTATGATCCCTCGGCCGTGAGCTATGACGAATTGCTCAAGACCTTCTTCCGCACCGTCGACCCCACCGATGACGGCGGTCAATTCTGCGATCGCGGCTTCAGCTACACCACCGCGGTCTACACGGTGAACGCGGCGCAGGCCGAAGCGGCGCAGGAGGCCAAAGCCGATGCCGCGGACGCGCTCGGCAAGCCGGTGGTGACCGAGATCGTCGATGCGAGCGAATTCTGGCCGGCGGAAGAGTATCACCAGAATTACTACAAGAAGAACCCGATCCGTTACCGCTATTACCGTTACGGCTGCGGCCGCGACAGCCGGGTCGAAGAGCTGTGGGGCTCGGCGGCGAATTACGGCCTCGAGAAGAGCTGACGGACTGGAGGACTGGCGCTTTCAGCACCTTCGTCCGGAGCGAAACGAGCGGTGGATTGACTCCCTGAGCTTCGCCCCGCAATTGTGATCAGCGCAAATGCGGGATTTCGGGAGGCAATCGCATGGCCATGAAGCGCAGCAGGGAACCGTGGATGCCGGCCGACGATTTCGGCCGGTCGCTTCCGCGCGGGGTGGGCGTCAATCTGCTGGTCGCCGACATTGTTGCGGAAGTCGCGTTCTGCCGGGATTGCCTGGGCGCCATGGTGCTTCATGATGACGAGGATTTCGCCGCGATCGAGCTCTGCGGATCCGTGTTTATGCTGCATGCGGATCATTCCTATGCAAGCCATCCGCTGTCGGGCGTGGTTGCCGGCGCCGAAACCCGTGGCGCGGGCGTTGAAATCCGGGTCTACGGGCTCGATCCGGACAAGGCCGAGAGCAGGGCGCGGGCGCGCGGCGATCACGTGCTTTCGGGCAGCATGGACAAGCCGCACGGGCTGCGCGAGTGCCACATCGTCGATCCCGAGGGCTATATCTGGGCACCGAGCGCCGCAATCCGGACTTAAACAGTCCCAATCCGGGCCAAAGTATTATCGGTAAAAACCCGCAGATTGTCCCATAATCCTGCATCCCGGCGGCCCAATGCCCGGTTTGCCTTGCAATTTCCATTGTCTCGACATTTTATGCGGGTTAAAGGGACAAAAAGCGAAACCCTGTTTCGCGCAATCGGAGCTAGCCTATGAAAATGCACACCTTGCTGGTCGCGGTCGCGGTCACCGCCGCCCTGGGGGGATGTCAGCGGACATCGTTTGGCGGACTGAACACACAGTCCCGTCCCGCGCCGTTGATGCCTGCGCCCGTCGGAGGTGTCCAGTCCGGGCAACTGCCTCCGCCGCCCACCGACGGAACGGCCCAGTTTCCGACCGCGCCGACCGCGCCGGACAACACCAACACGCAGGTGGCTTCGGCCAACGCGCCGGAACTCACCCGCGAAGCGCTGATCGGCCGCTGGTCGGCCGGCACGGGCGGCACCAGCTGCGATGTGTTCCTGTCCCTGACCAAGTGGACCGGTGGCTACCGCGCGGCCTCGCGCGGCTGCGTCGGCGACGCCGCCGCGATTTCGGCCTGGGACGTGCAGGGCAAGCAGGTCATCCTGTCGGATTCGAGCGGCAACCAGGTTGCACGGCTCTACCAGTCGGCAAACGAGCGTTATGACGGCTCGACCACATCGGGCCAGCCGATCTCGCTGTCGCGGTAAAGCCCCGGGGCTTGCCGCGCCCGATAGCTGACAGGGTCTGACCCAAATGCCATGGAGACATCACGCCACTGTCGCCGAGGCCTATGCCTCGCGCATTGCCAGCGGCGAGCTTTCGCAGGATCCTGCGCAGGCGAAGCTTGCCAAGCGTCTCGATGAGTTGCTTGGCGAAGTCGCCAATCGCAGGCTTGCCAAGAAGTCGAGTGCGCTCGGCTGGATGTTTGCGCGCAAGTCGAAATCGGGCAAACCGCCGCGCGGGCTCTATGTGCACGGCGCGGTCGGACGCGGCAAGACCATGCTGATGGACATGTTCTTCGAGCTGGTCCCGGCGAAGCGCAAGCGGCGGGCCCATTTCCATGATTTCATGGCCGATGCCCACGCCCGCATCCATGCCCATCGCCAGAAGCTCAAGGCCGGTGAAACAAAGGAAACCGATCCGGTTCCACCGGTTGCCAGCGATCTGATCGACGAGGCCTGGGTGCTGTGTTTCGACGAGTTCTCGGTCACCGATATCGCGGACGCGATGCTTCTGTCGCGGCTGTTCGAGCAATTGTTCAAGCGCGGCTGCGTGCTGGTGGCGACATCGAATGTGGAGCCGTCGAACCTCTATCGCGACGGGCTGAACCGGCAATTGTTCCTGCCTTTCGTCGACATCCTCAAGGAGCATGTCGATGTGCTCGATCTCGATGCGCGTACCGATTACCGGATGGAGGCGGCGACGCGGCTTCCGGTCTATCATCAACTGGACGCTGGCGACGACGGTTCGGCGATGGACGATGCCTGGGAGCGGGTGACCGCCGGCAAGCAGGTCGCTCCGTCGACGATCGAGGTCAAGGGCCGGTCGGTGCCGGTCCCGAGGGCTGCAGCCGGGGCCGCGCGCTTCAGTTTCGCCGATCTTTGCGAAGCCCCGCTTGGCGCTTCCGACTATGCGGCGATCGCCGGACGCTTCCACACGGTCTTTGTCGACCGGGTGCCGGTGATGGAGCCTGCCAGCCGGAACGCGGCGAAGCGCTTCATCACGCTGATCGACACATTCTATGACCGCAAGATACGGCTGTTCATGTCCGCCGAGGCCGGGCCGGAGGCGCTCTATGATGCGCCCGGGGGCACCGAGAAATTTGAGTTCGCCCGCACGGCCTCCCGCCTCAACGAGATGCAAAGCGAGGCCTATCTCGAAGCAAGCCGGGCAGGGGTGACGTGAAGTTATTCCAGTGAATTTAGAATCTGTTCCGAGTCCGAATTTAACTTAGAGCAAAATACCTCAACATTTCACATCTGCTTTTTTCTCTAGCTGCTTGTTACAATGCCGCTACGCCCAACGAGCGTCTTTGCTTTCGGTTGAAGAGTTTGGGCCAAATATCTTTGGGTTGTGAATCCCAAATAGTTGAATTACATTCCAATTGCCACTGTATTTTTTTCTCTCGGTGCTGTCATGAGATATTCTTCTTTTCAAAATCCGCGGAAGAATTGGTCGAATATCGACATTCTTTTTACGAAAGAGGGACGGCATGAAATAGAGAAATTGTTTCCCAACGTCTTTCCGCTGGTAGATTGGCCGGAACTGAGGGAATTTTTCGATAAGCGAGAAAAGGTGGCGCTCAATGTCAAAAGGCGTAATCATTATTGCGGTGTCGCAGCTGTCTTGACCGGTGTACTCGGCCTGTCGATTCTGTCCTTTGTTCCCTGGTTGTCGAATTACATAGCGCATGACGGATTGACGCTGATGGCGATCGGGTTGCTTGCGACTGGAATTCTTTTGGGCTTATGGATGAGATTCGTGAGTTCAGCGCCCCGTACATGGCTGGTCAATCGGTTCTGGGCGGAACGGGTGCGCCAGTTCCAGTTTCAGTATTTTGTGTCGCATTTGCCGCAAATGGCCGAAGCCATGGTGTCTGAGGACAAAATCCAGGCATGGCTGGCTGCACGGGCCGAGGCTTTTCGCCAATTGGCCTTCGACGCCAGCCAGAATCCGGTGGGGGTCTATGAGGCTGTGGTGGCTGACAATGCTGGCAAGAAGTGCTGGTTGGAGTGCGCTGGTCCTATGAAGGTCACGCTTCCGTCACGTTCTCCTGAACGGGACAAGCTTATCAGCTATCTAAAGCGACTAAGGGTCGGCTATCAGCTGCAATATGCTCGCAGCCAGAACCTTGCAGCCAATATTTACTCGAAGAAAGCAATGGCGGCTTTTGCGACCAAGGCCATATTTGGCCTCATAGTGGCGTTTGTTCTCATCAGCCTGATCATCGCTGTCCTTATTCTGTCGAAGCCTGTGGATCCCGTGGTTATGAGCCTGCTTTTCGGTGTGCAAGGTCTGGTCGCAGCAATGATCGCCGGCGTCAGGGTCATGGAGGAGGGATTGGCCTGGCGCGCGGAGGCTACCCGATACATCGTGTACGAGGCGGGCCTGACCTTGGCCGAAGAGAAAGCCGGATCGATATCCGACGATGAGATTGCGGAAGGGCTTATGGCCGTTGAAAAGCTGGCTTATGACGAGTTGCGCGGGTTTCTGATCGCACACCGCGATCCGAGATTCATTATCTAGCGACAGCCTTCACTGGTTGGCGGCCCAGTCAAGATATTCCTGCTCCGATCGCTCTTCATTGGTGGAGATGATGTGGGCGATGTCAGCCTGGATCAATCTGATCAGAGGCAGTTCGTCATCGTGGCTGGACGGGACGATCGCCGCATCCATGCAGTGATGGGAATTGTAGGATTCTTCGGTAAAGCGCAGTGTCAACAGCATTCTGCTTTCAGTCAGCGTTATACGGTATGGCAATTGATTGCCGGCCGCCTGGATAAATCGGAATTTCCCGGGCGCCTTTTCCAAGCCCGTCCGATCCATCGTACGAAGCTGGTTCTCGATGGCAAGGCGTACCGTGTTCCATCGTACAAACGATCGCTTCAGATCGTCCCGAAATTCGTTGATGTCTGTGTCGCCGGTCCGCTTGAGATATTCGGGCGTGACCATGTCAGGATGGTTCGTGACAATCGTAACGTCAACACCGTCGTAGACGACTTGCCTTGTTAGGAGGGACGTCAAGGATTCTGGTTCCCCGTCCGGAGCTTGGAACTTTTGCTTCAGCACGGTGCGTGCCTTCGGTAGTACCAATACAATGTGTTCGGCAGCGTCATTGAGCATCGCTGACCACTCCGTATTGGAAATAGCGTTGAACCGGCTCATCGTACGGATGAGCCCGTAAGAGGTCATCCGCTTATCGAAAAGGTCAGGTGGTCTGCGTCTTCCCGTCTCTATGACCGATATCAACCGTTCTCCGATATTCTCGATTACCGGCTGAGGGTTGGCCCCGTTTCGGCCAAATGCCTGATCATAGGAGACTTGAACGTATTCTAGACTGCTGATGTCCGAGGGGAGCTCCCAGCCGCCGTAGCAGAGGAGTATTGGCCGCATCCACAGCCCATAAGCAAGGCCAAGCTCAAGATACGCATTTGGTCCTTCGCTGGCAATTACCGCGAGAACAGTTTCTGCCGCTTCAATCCTGCGTCCGATCTTACCCCAAAGATCTGAATCCTGTTTCTCGTCGAAGCCGATCTCCATCCGCACATCGAAACCCTTGCTGGCGCAATAGTCTCCGACCGGCCGAATGATGTTTTCTATGAGCGCAGAGATATTCTGCGCCAAAACCTGTTGTTGTGGTGTTCCGTCGGGATCTCCGTAAGGAGTAATGACAAAGCAAGTCTTGGAATCTGTCATTTCAACCCCTTTGTTCTGGCACCGACAAACAATAAAATTTGATATAAATTTAATAACTATTTGTTAACCATGTCAACCTAGGGTCGTCCTCAAAGAGGGCACCATGGCAAGTATACTGAAATTTGAACCTAGAAGTCCGTCGCAAGCCGAAGCAAAGGCCGAACCGGAGGGGTGCGTCGTTGCGATGAAGCACGTCGATTTGGACGTGGTAAACGATTTGATGCGACTGTTCCGCAAAATGGATGAGCCCGAATACCGTCAGGAATACGTCAAGGCCCGAGTCGAGCGGCGATCAAACTCCGCAGACAGCATAGGCCGTACTGAGAAGAACTGAGGCGGCGATCGCGGTGTTGAGGCTAGGTTTTCCCGAAGCGCGGGGTAGACCAGCGCGATTGGGGTCAATAGGAGAGTTCGACTTAGGCTTGGGGAAATGTCCCGCGGGCATTGGAATGGTCACTCTCTCCGTCGCCCGTGCCAGAATGTCCAGCGGGATGCCATCATACTCGTTACCGATAAGGATCTGATCGGTCCTGCGCCAAGAAAAGGTGACGTGGGCTGGGCAGTCGGGATCGATATCAGTGGCTATGCAGCGACCTCTGCCGAGCGCAGATTTCCAGTCGTTGGTGACTGAGGGCGGCGATCGCTGGAGCGCGCCGCAGGCAAAATCACTGATCGTGCGCAATTTTTCCGGGTCATTGAGTACGCCATAGCGATCCCATATACACACGCCCGCTCCGTAGATCTCAGCGGACCTAAGCATCATGCCAATGTTTATTGGTGACTGGACACCACAAAGAAAGAGACGCATAATGTTTAAGACTTTGTTAAGCCTGTCCTTGGAACTCGACCATGCCTGTAATACCCTTTTCCAACCAAAATCGTAAGAGCGCTGATGAGGATAGTTTTCAGGCTCAGTTGAAAAAACTGGAGCACAAGCAAGACGATTTTTCAATTCGAGTTGTGCTGGATGGGGATCCATTGTTCTTCATCAGGGTTGAACCCGGAATGGGAAATCATCTGTTGTTTACGGATTTCAAGCCAGGCAATTCGTTGCCGGGCGTCTTGGGACACGCCATTGATGAAGTCCTTACCGCCTGTTCCCATAGAGGCTCGCTTCTTTTTCAGAATGTCTATCCTGCGTGGCGCTCTGATCCGGTCGGTGCCGTGGAGCTTCAAAACCGGATACAGCAATTAAAGTCTGAGCTCGCGTTGGTCGAGGGATACAGCCCCGATACAACGGTGTTTCGGTCCGAGGAATCTCGTGGCAAAATCAATCTGTTGGTAACTCCAGGGGCCTAGGTCAAAGGGTGCCCGGTTTTGCCGGTGCATTGTCTGGGGTATGCCCGTTTGGCAAATCATCAAAAATGTGAAGGTAGTGTGATAGGAACGTTCGCTATGATGCGCCCGGGGGGCACCGAGAAATTTGAGTTCGCCCGCACCGCCTCCCGCCTCAACGAGATGCAAAGCGAGGCCTATCTTGAAGCAAGCCGGGCAAATCAGCACGGTGATTTGTCGGATCAGACCTGATATTTTGACGTTTACGTAAGAACTTTAAAAGCTAAACGATTGAATTTTAACGTATCGAAAGTTTGAGTTGCCAGTTTCCGGCATACAGTCTATGCGAAAAGCCGAATTCGGGGCCGGGTGCGAGCTCGTTTCCGTTCGTCCATTGACACGCGGAGGCTATCAGAATGGCGCGCAACAAGATTGCATTGATTGGTTCGGGAATGATCGGCGGCACGCTCGCCCATCTGGCCGGCTTGAAGGAACTGGGTGACGTTGTCCTGTTCGACATCGCCGAAGGCACCCCCCAGGGCAAGGGCCTCGACATCGCCCAGTCCGCGCCGGTCGAAGGGTTCGATGCGCGCCTGTCCGGCGCCAATGACTACTCGGCCATCGAGGGCGCGGATGTGTGCATCGTCACCGCCGGTGTCGCCCGCAAGCCCGGCATGAGCCGCGACGATCTTCTCGGCATCAATCTCAAGGTCATGGAGCAGGTTGGCGCGGGCATCAAGAAATACGCCCCGAACGCTTTCGTGATCTGCATCACCAACCCGCTCGACGCCATGGTCTGGGCGCTGCAGAAGTTCTCGGGCCTGCCGAAGGCGAAGGTTGTCGGCATGGCCGGCGTGCTCGATTCGGGCCGCTTCCGCCATTTCCTGGCCGAAGAGTTCAATGTCTCGGTCGAGGACGTGACCGCCTTCGTGCTCGGTGGTCACGGCGACACCATGGTGCCGCTAGCGCGCTATTCCACGGTGGCCGGCATTCCTCTGCCTGACCTGATCAAGATGGGGTGGACCTCGAAGGAGAAGCTCGAGGAGATCATCCAGCGCACCCGCGACGGCGGCGCGGAGATCGTCAAGCTGCTCAAGACCGGTTCGGCCTATTACGCGCCGGCTGCATCCGCCATCCTGATGGCCGAATGCTACCTGAAGGACAAGAAGCGGGTTCTGCCCTGTGCTGCGCACCTGTCGGGTCAGTATGGCGTCAAGGACATGTATGTCGGCGTGCCTTGCGTGATCGGCGAAGGCGGTGTCGAGCGCGTCATCGAGATCGAGCTCAACAAGACCGAGCAGAAGGCCTTCGACAAGTCGGTGGAATCGGTTGCCGGACTCTGCGAGGCCTGCATCGCCATCGCACCGAACCTCAAGTAAGCGCGGCGACGCCGCCCATTCAATCCAGGAGTTCCCATGAACATCCATGAATACCAGGCCAAGGCCCTTCTCAAGGGTTTCGGCGCGCCGGTGGCCGAAGGGGTCGCCATCTTCTCCGCAGACGAAGCGGAAGCCGCAGCGAAGTCGCTGCCCGGCCCGCTCTACGTGGTCAAGAGCCAGATCCACGCGGGTGGCCGCGGCAAGGGCAAGTTCAAGGAACTCGGACCTGACGCCAAGGGCGGCGTCCGGCTCGCCAAGTCGGTCGACGAGGTGGTCGCCAATTCCAGGGAAATGCTCGGCAACACGCTTGTCACCAAGCAGACCGGCGACGCCGGCAAGCAGGTCAACCGGCTCTACATCGAAGACGGCGCCGACATCGACCGCGAGCTGTATCTCTCGATCCTGGTGGACCGCACCGTCGGCCAGGTTGCCTTCGTGGTCTCCACCGAGGGCGGCATGGATATCGAGGCGGTTGCCGAGGAAACGCCCGAAAAGATCATCACCGTTGCCATCGACCCGGAAGCGGGCGTGACGGCGGACAATCTCAAGACGCTCAACAGCGCCCTGAAGCTCGAGGGTGACGCTGCGAGCGATGGCGAGAAGCTGTTTCCGATCCTCTACAAGGCGTTTGTCGAAAAGGACATGGCGCTGCTCGAGGTCAACCCGCTGATCGTGATGACGAATGGCCGGCTCCGGGTTCTCGACGCCAAGGTCTCGTTCGACAACAACGCGCTGTTCCGTCACGACGACATCGTCGAGCTGCGGGACCTGACCGAAGAGGACGAGAAGGAAATCGAGGCGTCCAAGCACGATCTCGCCTATGTCGCGCTCGACGGCAACATCGGCTGCATGGTCAATGGCGCAGGCCTTGCCATGGCGACCATGGACATCATCAAGCTCTACGGCCAGGAACCGGCGAACTTCCTCGATGTCGGCGGCGGCGCCTCCAAGGAGAAGGTCACCGCGGCGTTCAAGATCATCACGGCCGATCCGGCTGTGAAGGGCATCCTCGTCAACATCTTCGGCGGCATCATGAAGTGCGATGTCATTGCCGAAGGCGTGGTCGCGGCGGTCAAGGAAGTGGGCCTCAAGGTCCCGCTTGTGGTCCGGCTCGAAGGCACCAATGTGGAGCTTGGCAAGAAGATCATCAACGAAAGCGGCCTCGACGTGATCGCGGCTGACGATCTCGACGACGCGGCACAGAAAATCGTCAATGCGGTGAAGGGATCCTGAGACCATGTCCATTCTGATCAACAAAGACACCAAGGTCCTGGTTCAGGGGCTCACGGGCAAGACCGGCACCTTCCACACCGAGCAGGCGCTGGCCTATCACGGCACGCAGATGGTTGGCGGCATCCACCCGAAGAAGGGCGGCACCACCTGGGAAGGCTCGGGCGGCGAGAAGCTGCCGATCTTCGCCTCGGTGGCGGAAGGCAAGGCCGAAACCGGCGCCAATGCGTCGGTGATCTATGTGCCGCCGGCAGGGGCCGCGGCCGCGATCATCGAAGCCATCGAGGCCGAGATCGAGCTGATCGTCTGCATCACCGAGGGCATTCCGGTCTCCGACATGATTCGCGCCAAGGCCGTGCTCGACAAGTCGAAGTCACGGCTGATCGGCCCCAACTGCCCCGGCGTGATGACGCCGGACGAGTGCAAGATCGGCATCATGCCGGGCAACATCTTCAAGAAGGGCTCGGTGGGCATCCTGTCGCGCTCGGGCACGCTGACCTATGAAGCCGTGTTCCAGACCACCAATGAAGGTCTTGGCCAGTCGAGCGCGGTGGGCATCGGCGGCGACCCGGTCAAGGGCACCGAGTTCATCGACATTCTCGATCTCTATCTCGACGACCCCGAAACCGAATCGATCATCATGATCGGCGAAATCGGCGGTTCGGCCGAGGAAGACGCGGCCGAATGGCTGATCGAGCAGGCCAAGAAGGGCCGCAAGAAACCGATGGCGGGCTTCATCGCCGGCCGCACGGCGCCTCCCGGACGCACCATGGGCCATGCCGGCGCCGTGATCTCGGGCGGCAAGGGTGGCGCCGAGGACAAGATCAAGGCCATGGAAGCCGCGGGCATTAAGGTGTCCCCGTCTCCGGCGCGCCTTGGCAAGACGCTGGTTGAAGTGCTCAAGGGCTGATCCCCGGGAGCAAACGCGAAGGCTGCACCGATGAGCGACGCCGTGCGCGAAACGCTGGACCGCTACTACGCCGCGCTGAAGGCGGGCGACAGGGCGGGTCTGCGCGGCGTCGTCGCCGACGACATCGAAGTCCATTACCCGGCGCCCGAGGGGCTTTTGCCCTGGGCCGGGGACTGGCACGGGTTCGATGGCTTTGAGGCCTTCCTCGAGACCCTGGGTGATCATCTGGTGATCGACAGGGTCGAGCCGATCTCTGTCCATGTCACTGGCAACACCGCCATCACGGTGCTCCGGGGCGAATGGACGGTGAAGGCATCGGCGCGCAAGGTGCGAACCGAGACCGTCAACATGTTCACGATGCGCGACGAAAAGATCATCAGGTACCAGGTTTTCAGCGACACGGCTGCGCTGGGGCTCGGGTTGGGCAGGCTTGCCGCGGCGTGAGTGTCGCACAAGCCTCAAAGTCTAGGGAAAGGGCCGCTAACCCGGTCCGGCGATAAAGGTGAAAACCATGGCACGCAACGACGAAGCCAACGACATCATGGCGCAGACCTCGTTCCTGTATGGCGGAAACGCGCCCTACATCGAACAGATGTATGCGCGCTATCAGGATGATCCGGCGAGCGTACCTCAGGAATGGCAGGCGTTCTTCTCCGAGCTGAAGGATGATCCGGACCAGGTCCGCAAGTCTGCAGCCGGGGCCTCCTGGAAGCAGGCAAACTGGCCGGTGCCCGCCAATGGCGAGCTTGTCTCCGCGCTGGATGGTGACTGGAGCGCTGTCGAAAAGGTGATGGGCGACAAGCTCAACGGCAAGGCCAAGGCCGCCGGCAAGCCCGTCGACACTGCCTCCATCGAACTTGCGACGCGCGATTCGGTCCGCGCCATCATGATGATCCGCGCCTTCCGCATGCGTGGTCACCTGCACGCCAAACTCGATCCGCTGGATCTGGGGCAGCAGGCCGACAACGACTACAACGAGCTTTCGCCGGAAGCCTACGGTTTCACCGAAGCCGATTATGACCGCCCGATCTACATCGATCACGTTCTGGGTCTGGAATACGCGACCATCCGCGAGATGCTCGACATTCTCAAGCGCACCTATTGCTCGACGCTCGGTGTGGAGTTCATGCACATCTCCAATCCGGAAGAGAAATCCTGGATCCAGGAGCGCATCGAAGGGCCGGACAAGGGCGTCGAGTTTACCGAAAACGGCAAGAAGGCGATCCTTCAGAAGCTGATCGAGGCCGAAGGGTTCGAGCAGTTCATCGACGTCAAGTACAAGGGCACCAAGCGCTTCGGCCTCGACGGCGGCGAATCGCTGATTCCGGCGCTTGAGCAGATCATCAAACGCGGCGGCAACATGGGGCTGAAGGAGATCGTCTTCGGCATGGCCCACCGCGGCCGTCTCAACGTGCTCACCCAGGTGATGGGCAAACCGCATCGCGCCGTCTTCCACGAATTCAAGGGCGGTTCGTTCAAGCCCGATGATGTCGAGGGTTCGGGCGACGTGAAGTACCACCTGGGCGCGTCCTCCGACCGCGAATTCGACAGCAACAAGGTCCACCTTTCGCTGACCGCCAACCCGTCGCACCTTGAAATCGTCAATCCGGTGGTTATGGGCAAGGCGCGCGCCAAGCAGGATCTGATCGCGACCGAATTCGACGGCGACATCATCCCGCTCAAGGAACGCGTCAAGGTGATGCCGCTGCTGCTGCATGGCGATGCGGCCTTTGCCGGACAGGGCGTCGTGGCCGAAATTCTGGGCCTTTCCGGCCTGCGCGGTCACCGGGTGGCCGGCACCGTGCATTTCATCATCAACAACCAGATCGGATTTACCACCAACCCCGGGTTCTCGCGCTCCTCGCCCTATCCTTCGGATGTGGCGAAGATGATTGAGGCGCCGATCTTCCACGTCAATGGCGACGATCCGGAAGCGGTGGTCTATGCCGCCAAGGTGGCGACCGAATTCCGCATGACGTTCCACAAGCCGGTGGTCATCGACATGTTCTGCTACCGCCGCTTCGGCCACAACGAGGGCGACGAACCGGCGTTCACCCAGCCGAAGATGTACAAGAAGATCCGCAGCCACGAGACCACGGTGACGCTCTATGCGCGCCGTCTGATCGAGGAAGGCGTGATCTCCGATGGCGAATTCGAAAAGATGAAGGCGGACTGGCGCGCCAATCTGGAGAGCGAATTCGACATCGGCCAGAGCTACAAGCCGAACAAGGCGGACTGGCTGGATGGTCAATGGTCGGGCCTGCGCACCGCCGACAACCAGGATGAGCAGCGCCGCGGCAAGACCGGCGTCCCGCTGAAGACGCTCAGGGAAATCGGCAAGAAGCTGTCGGAAGTGCCCGAGGATTTCAAGGCACACCGCACGATTCAGCGCTTCATGGACAATCGTGCCAAGATGATCGAGACCGGAGAAGGTATCGACTGGGCGATGGGCGAGGCGCTGGCCTTCGGAACGTTGGTGCACGAGGGCACCAAGATCCGGCTTTCGGGCCAGGACGTCGAACGCGGCACGTTCTCGCAGCGCCATTCGGTTCTCTACGATCAGGAGACCGAGAAACGCTATATCCCTCTCGCCAACATCGCGCCCAACCAGGCACGCTACGAAGTGATCAACTCGATGCTGTCGGAAGAGGCCGTTCTCGGTTTCGAATACGGCTACTCGCTGGCGCGACCCAACGCATTGACCCTCTGGGAAGCCCAGTTCGGCGATTTCGCCAATGGCGCACAGGTGCTGTTCGACCAGTTCATCTCGTCGGGCGAACGCAAGTGGCTCAGAATGTCGGGCCTCGTCTGCCTGCTGCCGCACGGCTATGAAGGCCAGGGGCCGGAGCATTCCTCCGCCCGCCTTGAGCGCTTCCTGCAGATGTGTGCGGAAGACAACATGCAGGTCGCCAACTGCACCACGCCGGCAAACTACTTCCACATCCTGCGCCGGCAGATGCATCGCGATTTCCGCAAGCCGCTGATCATGATGACGCCGAAATCCCTGCTCAGGCACAAGCGCGCCGTCTCGACACTCAGCGAGATGTCGGGCGACACGTCTTTCCACAGGTTGCTGTGGGACGATGCCGAGGTGCTCAAGAACGAAGAGATCAAGCTCGTCAAGGACAGCAAGATCCGGCGGGTCGTGATGTGCTCGGGCAAGGTCTATTTCGACCTCTACGAGGAGCGCGAGAAGCGCGGCATCGACGACATTTACCTGCTCAGGCTGGAACAGCTTTATCCGTTCCCGGCCAAGGCCTTGATCAACGAACTGTCCCGCTTCCGCAACGCCGAGATGGTGTGGTGCCAGGAGGAGCCCAAGAACATGGGCGCCTGGTCGTTTATCGATCCCTATCTCGAGTGGGTGCTGGCCCATATCGACGCCAAGTACCAGCGCGTGCGCTACACCGGACGCCCGGCTTCGGCATCGACCGCCACCGGCCTGATGTCGCGCCACCTTGCGCAGCTCGAAGCCTTCCTTGAGGATGCGCTGGGGGGCTGAGGCCACCCGGTGCGAAGTTCAACACCAATCGCATGTCCCCGCGCCCTGTCTGACTGAAAAGAACGGAAAACAAATCATGGCTACTGAAGTCCGCGTCCCGACCCTTGGCGAATCCGTCAGCGAAGCCACCATCGGCACCTGGTTGAAGAAGGCCGGCGACACCGTGAAGGTGGACGAGCCGCTGGTGGAGCTCGAAACCGACAAGGTGTCCATCGAGGTGCCGTCCCCGGTTGCCGGCACATTGAGCGAAATCCTTGCCAAGGATGGAGAGACCGTCGAGGTCAATGCGCTTCTGGCCCAGATCGAGGAAGGCGAGGGTGCGGCTCCCGCCAAGCAGGACTCCAAACCTGCCGAAAAGCCGGAAGCCAAGTCTGAAAAGGCCGAGGCGCCGAAGGAAAAATCATCCGGGTCCGACGACATGCCCGCCTCACCGTCCGCACAGAAGCTGATGGCGGAAAACAAGATGGACGCCGGCGACGTGGACGGCTCGGGCAAGCGCGGCCAGGTTCTCAAGGGTGACGTGCTCGACGCCATCGGCAAGGGTGGTTCGGGCGGAAAGTCCCAGGCCACGGCGCCCGCCGCAGCGCGTCCGGCTTCATCCGAGGACGACGCACCGCGCGAGGAGCGGGTCAAGATGACCCGCCTGAGGCAGACGATCGCGCGTCGCCTGAAGGAAGCCCAGAACACTGCCGCGATGCTGACCACCTACAATGAGGTGGACATGAGCGCGGTGATGGATATGCGCAAGAAGTACAAGGACCTGTTCGAGAAGAAGCACGGCGTCAAGCTCGGCTTCATGGGCTTCTTCACCAAGGCGGTGACCCATGCGCTCAAGGAAATCCCGGCGGTCAATGCCGAGATCGACGGCACAGACCTGATCTACAAGAACTTCTGCCATGTCGGCGTGGCCGTCGGCACCGACAAGGGGCTCGTCGTGCCGGTGGTGCGCGATGCCGACCAGATGTCCATCGCCGAGATCGAGAAGGAAATCGGACGGCTGGGCCGGGCGGCGCGTGACGGCGAACTGTCGATGGCCGACATGCAGGGCGGCACCTTCACCATCTCCAATGGCGGTGTCTACGGGTCGCTGATGTCCTCGCCGATCCTCAACTCGCCCCAGTCGGGTATTTTGGGCATGCACAAGATCCAGGAACGCCCGATGGCCGTCGGCGGTCAGGTCGTGATCCGGCCGATGATGTATCTGGCACTCTCCTATGACCACCGGATTGTCGACGGCAAGGACGCCGTGACCTTCCTGGTGCGCGTCAAGGACAGCCTGGAAGATCCCGAGCGCCTGGTTCTCGATCTGTAAGGAGCCGGCCTTATGGCCATAGCCCGCATTGCAGCCACTGTGTTCCTGCCATTGCCGCTTCTGTTCGGCACTGCAGTGGCGGCAATGGCGGCCTGTCCGCAGGAGCTGGCCGTGTACCGGGGCGCCGACGGAATCGGCGCTCTGGAGTTCACCGGCGGCGGCGCGGGTATGCATTCCGAGATGCGGCTGATCTTTACCGGAGTGGAGCCGGTCACCATCTATCTGTCACATGATGACGAGCTCGACCAGGCCGTGGCGATGCTGCCTCTCAACTGCCCGGAGGGCGACGTGACAGGCGCGGAGCTTGCGGCCTGCCTTGTCTATGAAGGCCCGGTTTATGCGATCGACCGGGATTCAAAGGCTGCGGGTCTGCCCGTCACCGGGAACGATGCGGCAGAAACCCTGATGCTGCCCGGTCTGGCCTCGGCTCTCTGGGGCAATCCGCAGTTCGACGGCGCCGGACCGAAGGACCGGCCGGCTGAGCTTTTCGAGATCTCGGGGTGCCAGGAATGATCACCGCTCGTATTGTTCCGGGAGCAAACGCGTCTCGCCGAATTGAACCAGGGCGATAGAATTTCAGCTGGACGCGCGCGCCGCGTTCTGCACGCAATCGAACAGGCGCGGGGCAAGATTGTCCGGCCTGAAAGCGAAAGGAAAAGACCATGAGCTACGACGTCATCGTTATCGGATCGGGCCCCGGAGGCTATGTCTGCGCCATCAAGGCCGCACAGCTGGGACTGAAAGTGGCCGTGGTGGAAAAGCGCGCGACATTCGGCGGCACCTGTCTGAACATCGGCTGCATCCCGTCCAAGGCGCTGCTGCATGCGTCGGAGGTTTTCGCTCACGCCAGCCACGGAATGGAGAGCCTGGGCGTCGAAACCGGCAAGACGAAGCTCAATCTCGGCAAGATGATGGAGCACAAGGACGCGGTGGTGAAATCCAACGTGGAGGGCGTGGCCTATCTGTTCAAGAAGAACAAGATCGAAAGCTTCATCGGCACCGGCAAGCTTCTGGGCGAGGGCAAAGTCTCGGTCACGGATGCGGACGGCAAGGAAACCGAACTTGAGGCCAAGAACGTCGTGATCGCCACCGGATCCGACGTGGCCGGCATTCCCGGCGTCGACGTCAAGATCGACGAGAAGGTGATCATCTCCTCCACCGGCGGCATCGCGCTGGAGAAGGTTCCCGAACACATGATCGTTGTCGGCGGCGGCGTGATCGGGCTTGAGATGGGATCGGTCTGGTCGAGGCTCGGCGCGAAGGTTACCGTGGTCGAGTATCTCGACAGCATTCTGGGCGGCATGGATGCCGATGTGGCCAAGCAGTTCCAGCGCATTCTTGCCAAGCAGGGCATGGAGTTCAAGCTCGGGCAGAAGGTGACCGGCGTGGAGACCGCGGGCAAGGGCGCCAAGGTCAGCTTCGAGCCGGTCAAGGGTGGCGATACCGAGACGCTTGAGGCCGACGTGGTGCTGATCGCGACCGGCCGCAAGCCCTATACCGAGGGTCTGGGGCTTGAGGATGCAGGTGTGGTGCTCGACGAGCGCGGCCGGGTGCGCACGGATCATCACTACCAGACAAACGTGCCGGGTGTTTACGCCATCGGCGACGTGATCGCCGGGCCGATGCTCGCGCACAAGGCCGAGGACGAGGGCGTCGCGCTGGCCGAAATCATGGCCGGTCAGGCGGGACATGTGAATTACGGCGTGATCCCGAGCGTTGTCTACACCCAGCCGGAGGTGGCGGCTGTCGGCAAGACCGAGGAAGAACTCAAGGCGGATGGCGTCAAGTACAAGGTTGGGAAATTTCCGTTCTCGGCCAATGGCCGTGCGCGTGCCATGCAGGTGCCCGACGGGTTCGTCAAGTTTCTCGCGGATGCGGAAACCGACCGGGTGCTGGGCGCTCACATCGTCGGCTTCGGCGCAGGCGAGATGATCCACGAGGCAGCGGTGCTGATGGAGTTCGGCGGTTCGTCGGAAGATCTCGGCCGGACCTGCCACGCCCATCCGACCATGTCGGAAGCTGTGCGCGAGGCGGCGCTTGCGACATTCGCGAAACCGCTCCACATCTGAGGAAACTCATCTGAGCAGGCCTGGCGGGGCCGGCCGGTGGCCGGCTGCCTAGGGCCTGTCAGTCGGTTGAGGGCGGTTCGACAGGCGGGGCCGGAACCGGCTCCTGGACGTTGTCCATGACCGTTGCCTCAATGTTGATGCTGCCTGACGAATCGACCTGGTTGCCGTCCGGCGACGCCCACAGGATGAACCCCGCGAGTGCGACGAGGACCACAAGCCCTGCGGCGGTCATCATCCCGCGGCCACGGCGCGTTTCGGGATTGCCGGTTTTCCGGACATGTTCATTGAGAAGATTCTGGTGACCGGCGTCGGGCGGAACATCCCCGCCATTTCGGTCTGTTGCAGAATTACGCATCATCACTCCCTGTTCGGATTTCGGGAGCGCGGCCGTCGGCCGCCCGGTGGATGCCGGACGGCCGAAAACATTCGCGGCCTTGCCCCATGGTGTCCGGATCAGCCGTTGGTCGTGGGCACCGCTGCGGGTTCGGTGGTGGCGCTTGGCGCGGCGGGCTCGGTTACACTCGCGGCAGGTGCTGTGGTGTCACCCGGTTCCGGCGTCGTCCAGAGGGCAAAGCCTGCCAGGCCGAGTATGATCAGGATCACCAGCGCGGTAAGGGGGCCGGTTGCGCGGCCGGTTCTGACAGCATTGGCGCTGCGGGCCGGACCTGTGCGGCGGCCGTCATCGCTGGGGCGGGAATACTGGGTGTGCTCAACCATTTCCGATCTCCTTGTCTGTCACGCATGTAAAACGCGGACGGAGGAGATCAGTTCCGGCAGGACGGCCCGCCGGTCGTCACAATGTATTACCGAACCGCAGAGATCGTGTAGCCGGCGTCACGCAACAGCGAGACAAGGCCTTCCGCGCCGGGAAGGTGGAGAGCGCCGACCGCGATGAAGGCGTTGCCATCGGCCAGAATAGGCGCGGCGCGTTCGGCCATCAGGCGGTTGCGCATCAGCACGATGCGCTCCTCGAATTGCGCATAGCCGTCGGTATCGCCCTCGCCGGACTCCGGGCCCGCAGCCATGATGGTGGGCATGATGAGGGCGATTTCCCCATCGAGATAGAGCTCGGTCATGGTCGCCATGATGTCGGGCATCAGGTCGGCCAGCCGAATGGTCTCGACCAGGCCGCGCACATGAAATTCGATCGGCAGGTCGGTCATCGCGGCCATCTGCTCGCCGATGCTCTCAAGCCCGAGCAGGGTCTTGCCCGCGGCCCTGGCATCGCCGGCGATCTTGATATCGAGAAAGGGCGCACCCTCGTTCTTCCGCTCCAGTTCGCAGGGCGGCATGGCCAACATTCCGGCAATCATCCAGGGCTTCATGCGCGAGACCAGCGCCAGCGGAATGCCGCGCCGGGCAAGCTCCTCCTCGACAAGCTGGGCGTCCGCCTCATCGAGAAATGAGACAAGCGTGCTGCCATCGGTGAACATCGTGAGTTCCGGCCGCGACAGCAGCGCCGCCTGGGCCTTTGCCGGATCGAGAATGTCGATGGTCTCGATAACGACGGTGTCCGCGGTGTCGAATGCGTCGCGGGCGGCTTCGGGCATCGTGACAACCCGGGGATCGGTGACGTGCATTGTGCCGAACAGCCAGGACGGCGCCACGCCGGGCTTCTCCAGCTTCCACAGCCGGCCCTTGCCGTTTGGAACGGCGGCCGCTTCGGCGCGGGCCTCGGCCATCGCCTCGGGGTCGCTGGCGCTCAGCCTCTTGGTCAGGTTCTCTCCGGTGCAGACGATACCGGCTGTTTCATCCGCCGGACCGGAGCCGGATTTGGCCTTCGCCGACCCGGCAGCAAGACCGATCGCAAGCATGGCCAGAAGCAGCAGCGGCAGCGAGGCGGCAACAAACAGGACCAGCCGGGGCAATCGCGACCAGATGGCCGGCAGCGGCGGATGGTGGGGCGAATGACGCATGGCGAATCCCGTGGCTGGCAGTGGGTTTGGTATCAGGGATCGAGATTAGCGGCCTGCCTGCCAGAAAGTGGTTAATTGTGCCTCGGGGCTTTCGGCTGATGGTAAATGCGGCCTTAATGCGAGCAGCCGCCGCACCCCCGATTCTCCTCTCACTTCGAGGCGGAATGCCGCATTCCTGTCTGTTCGGCGTGGTTCAACGCAGAGCCGTCCCCACAAACGACAGGATGCCGGCTGCGGTTTCGGGGGCATTGACGATGCCGAGATGGGAGCGGTTCTCGACCAGCAGGTAATGGCCCTTCGGATTGACCGGCCGCATGGTGGGTTCATAGGCCTCCGCAATGAAGGCCTCGTCGTCCTGACCCGCGACGAGCAGAAAGGGCGGCAAAGCGGCGATGTCGGCCAGGTAATCGGCGCGCGGCGCAAACGAGGTGTTGAGCCGGAACGAATAGGCGGGTGTCGCAGTAGAGCCTTGCGGCCCTTCAAGGACCTCTTGCGGAAACCGGAACTGGATCGCGGTCATCCCGTTCAGGGCGGTAATGCCGACGGAATTGAGCATGCTCAGGCCAATGATCCGCCGTGTCAGCGGCTTTGCCCAGCCGCCCGAAGCGGGGCGTGTGGCCGGGGAATCATGCTTCAGAAAGGGTGCGACGAGAACTGCGCCATCAAGGCTGCTGCCGTGATCGCCCCCGGCATAACGCACCGCAAGGCCGCCGCCGCTGGAATGGCCGCCGATGAGGAGCTTCTGGTCGGGTTGGCGCTGCAGAGCGATCAGATCGGCGATGTCGTCCTCGAACTGGCCGATATAGGCAATATCTCCCCGGCTCTCCGGATCCGGGCCGTGGCCCCGGAGATCGGGAAGCAGAACGGTGAGCCTTCCGGTCGCGGCAAGCTCCCGGGCAAGTCCGTCATAGGCCGCGCCATGCCAACCCGAGCCGTGAATGAACACCAGAAGGGGCGCGGGAGCAGCTTCTCCGGTGCCTTCAGCGGTTTTGTTGATGGCGGCTTCGTAGCGGCGAAATCCCAGTCGCGCGCCATCGCGGGCCTGGTAGAATTCCAGCGGCGCAGCCTGGTATTTCGATTCGTCCGTGTTGCCGGACTGACCGGAGAGGGTCGAAAAATCCAGCGTCTTGCCGGCAGGGGGCGGCGAGGGAAACTGCGACAGCACCAGGGCCGTGGCGATCACGAGATAGATTGCCGCGGACACGAGGGCAAAGCGCAGGACCAACGTAACAATCTCGACAACGGACATCATACTACCCTTTCGGCCGGTCACCGGTGGAAGCCCGGGTGCCGAGCCACATTCGGTGTCCCTTGAAGCAGGGCGTGATCGCCGTTGCAACGGCTTCGGCAGGTTTCTTCCCGGTGTTTATGAGAGTTATGCGCGTGGATGGGCGCGGTCGTAGATATCCAGAAGCCGGCTGGAATCGACGCCGGTATAGACTTGGGTGGTGGAAAGGCTTGCGTGGCCGAGCAGTTCCTGGATCGTGCGCAGGTCTCCGCCGCCGGCGAGCAGATGGGTGGCGAAGGAATGCCTGAGCGCGTGTGGCGTTGCCGTGTCTGGCAGATCGAGCGACGAGCGCAGGGCCCGCATCGCCTTCTGCACGATGGCCGGCTGCAATGGCCCGCCGCGCGCACCGCGAAACATGGGGGCATCCATTGCCGGAGCGAAGGGCGCAAGATCCAGATAGGCCTCAATCGCTTGGCGGGCGACCGGAAGCAGCGGCACGATCCGCATCTTGCCTCCCTTGCCGGTGATCCTGAGGGTCTCGCCATCGCGGGGAAGGTCGTTCCGTGTCAGCGAGAGTGCCTCTGAAATGCGCAGGCCGCAGCCGTAAAGCAAGGTGAGAACGGCTGCATCGCGCGCGGCGATCCAGGGTTCCTCCGAAAGCTGCATGCCGGCGTCGACCACCCGGCCGGCGTCGCGGGCGCTCAGCGGCTTGGGCAGCGATTTCGGCTGCTTGGGTGCGCGCGTGGCAGAGGCACCGGCGGCATTGGCAAGTCCTTGGCGTTCAAGATGGCGCAGAAAGGAGCGAATGCCCGCAAGCCCGCGGCCAAGCGTGCGCGCGCCCGCGCCCTCGCGTCTGCGTTCCGCCATGAAGGCGCGCAGGTCCAGAGGCCTCAAATCGGCGAGATCGGCGATTCGCGGCGGGCCGCCCAGATGCCGGGTCAGGAAACCGAGAAACTGGCGCAGGTCTCGTTCGTAGGCCTCGGCGGTCCGGTCCGCCAGGCGGCGTTCCTCAACCAGGCGGCCAAGCCATCGCTGCTGTTCCCGTAAAACCTCCGGAGATGCGATAACCAGCGGTTTTTCCATGTCTTTCCCATTCATCGCTGCCGCAGTGCAGCTTGGAATCCGGGGTCGACTATTGCATTGTTGGCTTAGCGGGGAGTAAACAATGGCTGGCTGAATGTCATCACGGCATCACAATCGCTTGCCATAGGGGTGATGGACAGCGGGTTTGAAAAGGGTCGGTTCCATGGCGAATGTGGCGGATATCTCGGACCGTTTGCACGTGCTCACCCACGGACGCCCGGGTCATGTTGTCGACAAGCTGATTGCCGAACGGGGTGGGCGGCTCGTCCAGCATCCCGCATGGCCATTGATGCGGCCGATTGTCTACGCGACCCTGAACTACAGCGCCGCCGTGCGGATGGCTGACGACATCGCGCCCATGTCGGGGCAGCAGGCGTTCAAGTACCTCAGCGACATTCTCAAACTCGACATCCAGTCCCGAGGCGAAGAGAAGATCCCGGCCAAGGGCGGCTTTCTGCTCGTCGCCAACCATCCGACGGGTATGGCGGACGGCGTGGCCATGTTCGATTTCCTCAGCCGCACCCGGCCTGACATGATGTTTTTCGCCAACCGCGATGCGATCCGGGTCAACCAGCGTTTCGACGAAATCATCATCCCCGTCGAATGGCGCGAGGATTTCAAGAGCCGTGAAAAGACCCGGGAGACCCTGCAACTGACCAACCGGGCGGTTCACGACGGCAAGGCCACCGTGCTGTTTCCCTCGGGCCGGATTGCTTTCTGGCACAAAGGGCGGCTGACCGAGCGCCCCTGGAAGGTGTCGGCGATGACGCTGGCGCGGCGGCATGACCTGCCGATCGTGCCGGTGAACATCTCGGCCCGCAACTCGGGTCTGTTCTACTGGCTGTCGAAGCACTCGACCGAGTTGCGGGACATGACCGTGTTTCACGAGCTTCTCAACAAGAAGGGCCAGACCTTCCGGTTCACCGTCGGCGATCCGATCATGCCCGACACGCTCGACAGCGATCCCGCCGAAGCGGTGAAGGCGCTCGAGTACCATACCGTTCACGCCTTGGCCGAAAACCCGGACCGGCCGTTCGGGGCCGCGCCCGAGGGCTGGAGCCAGTGCCAGGTCGACTGAGGATCATGGCTCGACCAGGCGCCTATCCTGCGGTCATGCCTTGAGCGCAACCGGACGCCGGTTTGCCGAATCCCAGCGCCAGTCCTCACCCGCGAAACACTCGACCCCGCCATGGTGCCGCGGAAGCGGTCCGCAGTCGCTCCAGTCCGCGCTACCCGCCAGAATTTCCCGGCCAGTCGGTGTCAGGCTGAAAACGGGCTTGCCCCAATCCGCTTCGGCGAGGTCGTGGGGGGTGCTCGCCAGCGCCGGGTTGCGGGCGTCGCGCAGGCGCAGCATCGTGCCGAGAAACATCAGGTCGCCATGATAGGGCAGCGGATCGACCTCGCGCATGAAACGGCCAAAGATCTTGCCCCAGGGCAGGGGTTCCGCATGCAGCATTTTCACGATCGCGTTTTCGGTGAAGGACAGACCGTTGCCCAGACCCGGCAGTTCGGCGAGATAGCGGCCGATCGCGGCCGACATGTAGGGCAGCGCCGTTCCTGGCGTGGATGAAAGCCCGTGCAGCGCCAACGGCGTCGGCGCGCACAGCGCGTCCCAGACCCTGACCGCGAGATCATAGTCGGCGTCGGACACGGCCCGTCGCCTGCCGTAGAGCTGGCGGAGCGCCGCGGGCGACAATTGCCCGATGCCGATGAATTTTGAGATGCCCGGGAAACGGTCAAGGGTCACGATCTCGACCTTTCGCCGCACTGCGATGCTGTTCTTTAGTCGGGTAAGGACTTTTGCCAGGATCAGCTGGTCATAGGGATCGTGTTCGAACCAGAGCACGATTCGCCCACAAGAGCCGGCGTTGCGCAATCGGTCTTCGGTGACCTGCAGCATTCGAAGCGTTTCGGCCTCGTCCTCCTCGGGATATTCGCTGGCGATGAAACGGGCACGTTCGGCGAGTGCAGCGTCGCCGTCGGAAACCGGTCCCTGGCAAACCGGATCGGCGACCATCAGGAAGTCACCCGTGAAACCTGCGCGCGTTAACGCCTGCTCGATGTCGTTGCCGCAGCGGATGTGCAGGGTGCTGACGTCGCCATCCGGCGTTCGCTCACCGGCCTCAATGGCGGCACGGGCAGCTTCGATCTCCTCGACATGGGCCTTGAGCGCCGGCCAGCTTGGAAGGCCCGCCTCGCGTGCGATGACGAGCTGCGCGTCGGTCAGCCTGATCTCTACGGCCTTGAGCCGGGCTGCGCGTGGATGGCGGGCGGCGAGGCGTGCCAATGCCTCCGGATCACCGGCGCGGATGGCGTCACGCAGCTTCTTTGCGAGGTGACGCTGGCGGTCGAGATCGAGCGACAGATCGGTTTCACTGAGCAGCGGAAAGGGTTGCGCCTGGCGCGTTTCATCGGTCATGGGACCCCCGGACTCGGTTGTCGTCCAGTGTCCGCATCTCCGGATCGAGCGGGAATCGGATGATGTGGGCGCATTTGCGCCATGCGTCGGGTGGCGTGCTGATCTTTCCGCGGACCGGCGGCCCCGCCACGAGGCCAGGCCGAGGTTAGATCGGGTTTCGCACCGCTGTCAATTCCGGGCTCCCCCCGCGGCTTGCCCACAAATGACAGACGGCCCGGATCAACCGGGCCGTCACCAATTGTTTCGCAACAGGGAACGAGAAGGTCAGACGATGGTCTGGCCGGTCTTCTTCCAGTCGGCGAGAAACGCGTCGAGACCCTTGTCGGTCAGCGGATGCTTGACCAGCGCCTTGATCGTGGAGGCCGGGATCGTCGCCACGTCGGCGCCGATGAGGGCTGCTTCCTTGACGTGATTGACCGTGCGGATCGAGGCGGCGAGGATCTCAGTCTCGAAGCCGTAATTGTCGTAGATCTGGCGGATGTCGCGGATCAGATCCATGCCGTCGATGCCCATGTCGTCGAGCCGGCCGATGAAGGGCGAAATGAAGGTGGCGCCGGCCTTGGCGGCAAGCAGCGCCTGGTTGGCCGAGAAGCACAGAGTGACATTGGTCTGATGGCCGTCCGAGGTCAGTGCGCGGCAGGCCTTCAGCCCGTCGAGCGTCAGCGGCAGTTTGATGCAAATGTTGTCGGCGATCTTGGCGAGAACCGCTGCTTCCTTCATGATTGCGTCGTAGTCGGTGGCCGCGACTTCGGCGGAAACCGGTCCGTCGACGATATCGCAGATCTCCTTGGTGACCTCGCGGATATCGCGTCCGGATTTCATGATCAGCGACGGGTTGGTGGTCACGCCGTCAATCAGGCCCAGTTCGTTGAGTTCGCGAATCTCGCTCACGTCGGCGGTGTCGACAAAGAATTTCATTTGAGCCTCCAAACTCGCGCCAGCGGGATCATCCGCGGCGTCTGTGAACAAATCCGGGTTCCCTTTAGCCCAAAGCGGAGGCAAGGTCACGCCGCATGACCAAAGATTCGCGACAAATCGAAGGCGGGCTGTTCCCGCGCAGGGTGGTTCCCGTGCTGCTGCCGATGCCGGCGGAGCGGGCCTATTCCTACGCGCTGCCGGAGGGGGCGGAGGCTGTTCCCGGGCAGATCGTGCAGGTGCCTCTGGGGCCGCGACTCGTGGCGGGTGTGGTTTGGGACGGCGAGGCGGATCAGGTCAATCCGGACAAGCTGCGCGAGGTCGAGCAGATCTTCGACTGTCCGCCGATCGGAGAGCCGATGCGGCGTTTCATCGACTGGGTGTCGGCCTACACGCTGTCGCCGCCGGGGCTGGTGGCGCGCATGGCGTTGAGGGCGCCGGCGGCCTTCGATCCCGAACCGCTGATCGATGCGCTGAAGCTGACCGACCAGAGGCCCGAACGGATGACGGCTGCGCGCGAGCGGGTGCTCGAGCACGCAGGCGACGGGTTTGCCTGGACCAAGAGCGGTCTTGCCCATGCGGCGGGCGTGTCTCCCGGCGTCGTCGACGGGCTCAGGGATCAGGGCGTGTTCGAGCCGGTGAAGCTTCCGCCGCCGCCGGTGGTGCCCGCGCCCGATCCGGACCATGATCCGGCGCGGCTCGAGGCGGGGCAGATGGCGGCGGCCGACATGCTGCGCGAGACTGTCGCCAAGGGCGGGTTCTCGGTTACGCTTCTCGACGGAGTTACCGGTTCGGGCAAGACCGAGGTCTATTTCGAGGCGATCGCCGAAACCATCCGCCAGGGCCGGCAGGTGTTGATCCTGCTGCCGGAAATCTCGCTCACCTCGGCGTTCCTCGACCGGTTTCACGACCGGTTTGGCGCGCGGCCGGCGGAATGGCACTCGGAGCTTGCGCCTAGGACGCGGGAGCGGGTGTGGCGGCAGGTGACAGAGGCGCGGCTGAGCGTGGTCGCGGGGGCGCGCTCGGCGCTGTTCCTGCCTTTCGCCGATCTCGGACTGATCATCGTCGACGAGGAACACGACCCGGCCTACAAGCAGGAGGACCGGGTGTTCTACAATGCCCGCGACATGGCGGTGGTGCGCGCCCGGCTGGCCAACATTCCCGCCATTCTCGCCTCGGCGACGCCTTCGATCGAAAGCCGGGTCAACGCCGCCCAGGGGCGTTACAATCACCTCGTTCTTTCCGGCCGCTATGCCGATGCAAACCTGCCCGACCTGAAGCTGATCGACCTGAGGCGTCATGCGCCGGCGCGGGGCGGGTTCCTGTCGCCGGTGCTGTTGAAGGCGATGGCCGAGACGCTGGAGCGCGGTGAGCAGTCGCTGCTGTTTCTCAACCGCCGTGGCTATGCGCCGCTGACGCTGTGCCGGGTCTGCGGGCACCGGTTCGAATGCCCCGACTGCTCGAGCTGGCTGGTCGAGCACCGGTTCCGGGCGCAGTTGCAGTGCCATCATTGCGGACACAACGAGCCGACGCCACAGGCCTGCCCGGCCTGCGGGACGCTGGATCATCTCGTTGCCTGCGGCCCCGGCATCGAGCGCATCGCCGAAGAGGCGGACAAGCATTTTCCAGATGCGCGCGTGATCGTTCTGTCCTCGGACATGGCGGGTGGCACGCGTCGCTTGAGGATCGAGCTCGAGGCCATCGCAAAGGGCGAGGCGGACATCGTCATCGGCACCCAACTCGTGGCCAAGGGACACAATTTCCCGCTGATGACGCTGGTCGGCGTGGTCGACGCCGATCTCGGGCTTTCCAACGGCGATCCGCGCGCCGCCGAGCGGACCTATCAGCTGCTTTCGCAGGTGACAGGCCGTGCCGGGCGTTCGGGCCGCAAGAGCCACGGGCTGATCCAGACGTTCCAGACTCAGCATCCGGTGATGCAGGCCTTTGCATCGGGGGATCCGGAGGCCTTCTACGAGCGCGAAACCGACGAGCGGCGAATGGCGGTGCTGCCGCCGTTTGGACGGCTCGCCTCGGTGATCGTCTCGGCGGCGACGCGGCCCGAGGCCGAGACGCATGCGCGGGGCTTGCGTGCGGCCGCACCCGCATCGACCGGCATCATGGTGCTGGGACCGGCGGAAGCGCCGCTGGCGCTGATCCGCGGCCGCCACCGCTTCCGGCTGCTCGTCCACGGCGCGCGTGGCAACGACATGCAGGGTTTCGTCCGCGAGATGCTCGCCAAGGGGCCGAAGCCGCGTGGCTCTGTGCAGGTCCAGGTGGACATCGACCCGCAGAGCTTTTTGTAGAATTTTGCTCGCGTCGAGAGGTTTCTATGATCCTGAATTGAAATTCAGGGTTGAAGACAATAAACTTGTCAAAATGCCCCAGCGCAAAGATCAGGCGAGGTGCGACATGATGAGCGTGTCCGAAGCGGCGTTCACGATCGACGCCTGCCCGTTCAGATTTTCGGCTTTGCCGCAGCAACAGGGTTATGGCTTATCTTGCAGGCTATGCAGGTGTTCCGTCGGCCAGTGTTCCGGAAAACCGGTTGATGCCGTCACGCTTCATCTGCGCCACCGGTTGCCCATTGCGGCTGTCCACCGCAAGACCGGCAAACCAGACCTCGAAGCCGGATTGCGTCTTTGGTGGCAGTCCAGAATCACGAGGGGCTCTGGTGTCCCAGACAGGCAAATTCGGACACCGGCGGGTGACTTCAAGACGGCTTGTTGCGCGTGTAGAGCAACGCCATGCTGTCATGCAGTGAGATCGGCCCGCCCTCATAGTCTGCGCCGATGGTGGGCGAGCGCTGCGCCACCTTCCAGCCACCGCCCTCCAGCCCCGGAATGGGCAATGAAGTCGGATCGATATCCAGGAGCGGCTTTCCCTCGAGATGGGCGATGGAGAAAATCTGCTCGCCGTCCGGTCCGTGCCGGAGCGAGCGGAAGGCAACCGTGCCGTTTGTCGGCGTCTCGTAGTCGAACACATCGCTCGGGCCATAATTGTCCCTCAGCCATGGGCGGCTCGCCCGAAATTTGCGCAGTTCGAGCATGTAATCGGTATGCGCCTCGCCAAGGTCGTCAAGATAGTTCGTGACGTTGCAATAGTCGTGCATGTCATCCATCCAGGCGCGCGCAACGCGCTTGATTGCCTCGGCGTCGTACGGAGAGGGTCCCTGCAGCGGCGGGTCGACCTCGTTCAGAAGCTTTGACATGACGACCAGGTCATAATCCGTCGCTTCCACAAGAGCCGGCAGGATGATGAAGAACCGCCCCAGACTGTCGCGGTCTTCGAAGCCAAGCTCTTTGAGCCGCCGGAAGTTTCCCGGTATGGAATAGGTGTAGGCATCGACCTGCCAGTTCAGCGAAATCGCCTCCTCGGCAACCACCTTGACACCGTACTTGTCATCCTGATTGCGGATGAAACCCCAGGATCCGCGCGCCATGGCGTTGAGAAAGTCCATTGGAACGCCGGGAAACGCGACATAGGTCAGCATTTGTGCTGCGGGATGGTCGTAGGCCTTGTCGAGGATTTCCATCCGCGTGTCGCCAAGCCTTGTGTTGATGTTGAGCTTGGGATTGATCTGTGTTCCACGGCGCAATGTGTCGTGGTTGGCGCAACCCGAAATCCAGTTCGAACCGCACCGCAGGATCTCCTGGATACGCCAGAATTTGCTGAGCCAGAACGTGTAGAGGAACGGTGTGTTGTGCGCGAAGGTCAGCGGCCCCCACTGGAACACATCATCGTCGCGCTGGTTCTCGATCACCGCACGGTAGTCCGAGCTCAACTCCCAGTCTGCTTCCGGCCATGGACGGCCGTCCTCGAATATGAACCACGGCCGGTATTTCCGGCCCGCGACCTCCTGCACCACGTCGGCCATTTCCTGCAGGTATTCGTCGTCGTGGCGCATCATGTCGGAGTCGGCGTCCCACCACTTGAAATCCTGCGCCCCGTCGACGCGCACGCCATCGGCGCCGAAGTTCACCTTGCGGCGCTGCATCTCCAGCAGGATGGCGCGCACAACCGGATTGCGGTAATTCAGGTTCTGCCCATACATGTTGGGGCCGGCAAAGAAGTGGTGGTTCAGCCCTCTGAGGCCCTGATTGTCGCTGTGTCCGAAGACCACATCAAGAATCAGCTTCTTGGGTTTGCCCGGGAAGTTGTGCAGAGCCGCCGCGAGGTCGACCAGTTCGTCGGGACGGTCGGTCTCCAGCAGCGACGGGTTGATCGCCGCCATGCCGTTGATGACGACGTCGTAGCCCCAGTTGGTGGTATCGGGGCGGCGGATGTCGACCAGCAGCCGGTCGTCGTTGTCCTCGATCTCGGTCCAGAAGTCCGGGCCGGCTTCGTAAACGGTCGTAGGCTCGACGGGGAGCAATTGCACCGCGTCATAACCGAGAAAGATCCGGTCTGCCGGTCGCAGTTCGGCGCCTTGGCGCACGCGATCAGCCAGCGCGTTGAAGTGGCGTGTCAGGCCCGCGATGCTCATGCTCGCCGTTGCAGTGGGCACATGAATTTGCTGGATGTTACCCACCGGGCCGAACTTGTGAACCGCATCCTGCGGCAGAGCGGCGTAGTAATCCTTGTCAGTGCGCGCCGCCTGCATCGCCTCGATGTCATAGTACTCCGCCGGTGCGAACGGACCGAACGGCAGCGAAGCCGAGAGAGGATCGAAGATGCGGCTCCACACTTTGTCGCCGTCGCGCCACACAAGTGAGTAGAAGCTGCCAATGCTCTCACGTGTGCCGGCCTGCATTCCGTCCACGGCCGCCATGCACCAGGCATCTATGCGTCCAACGGGAATGCGCGTTCGGCGAAAGCTTAATTCCTGACGCGAACGCACCAGGGTTGCTTCGTCCTCGATGTCGAGCACTTCGATGAAGATATCGCCTTCCGAGACCCTGCTTTCCTGCAGTTCGGGTACCCAGAACATGATCTCGCAGGTGTCGCCTCGGCGGTGGGCCCCAAGGCGCTGGGCAATAATCCGTGCAGTCTCGAAGGCAGAATGGCTGTCCTGCAGCGTTTCCAGCGTCCATTCCATCATGGCTTCTGTGGCGGCGGCATTTTGAGTAACCGGGACATTCCCCGCAGGCGCATCCATCATGCAGTCTCCAGCTTAAGGTAGAGGCCGCTCAGCGGCGGCAGTGTGAGAGTGATGGAGTGCTCGCGGCCATGACTTGGCTCGGGCCTTGAGGCGACGCCCCCCATGTTGCCACGTCCTTGACCGCCGTAGACCTCGGCGTCGGAATTCAGGACTTCGCGCCAGAAACCGGGTTGCGGCACCCCGAGACGCCAGCCCGAATGTTCAACACCTGAAAAATTGAACACTGCCAGCACCGGGGCGGTGCCATCTTCGCCCTTGCGCAGCCAGGCGTAGACATTCGCCGCCTCTGCCGAGCCGTCGATCCACTCGAAGCCGTCTTCGGTACAATCCCTGGCGTGCAGTGCAGGTATCTCCTGGTAGGCTGCGTTGAGGTCGTGCACCAAGCGGCTCAGCCCGGCGTGCCCGGGGTCCTTCTGCGTATCCCAATCAAGCTCGGAGTCCGCGTTCCATTCGTTATGCTCGCCGAATTCCTGTCCCATGAACAGAAGCTTCTTGCCCGGATGCGCCCACATGAAGGCATAGTAGGCGCGCAGATTTGCCAGCTTGGATGCCGCGTCGCCCGGCATCTTGCTGAAAAGCGAGCCCTTGCCGTGCACAACTTCGTCATGGCTGAGCGACAGGATGAAATTTTCGCTGAAGGCATAGTTCAGCCCGAAGCTCATCTTGGCGTGATGGTGCTCGCGAACCATCGGGTCCTGGGCCATGTATTCAAGCGTGTCGTGCATCCAGCCCATGTTCCACTTGAATCCAAAACCCAGGCCGCCGTCCTTGACAGGTCGTGACACGCCCGGCCAGGCGGTCGATTCCTCCGCAATCATCATGGCGTCGGGGGTGATCTCGCTCATGGTTGAATTGAGGTGGCGCAGGAAGTCCACGCTTTCGAGATTTTCCCGGCCGCCGTCGCGGTTCGGAATCCATTCGCCGTCCTTGCGGCTGTAATCGCGATAGAGCATGGAGGCTACGGCGTCCACGCGGAGCGCATCGACGTGATGCTCCTGGGTCCAGTAAAGCGCGTTTGCGAGCAGGAAATTGCTGACCTCTTGGCGGCCAAGATTGTAGATGAGCGTGTTCCAGTCCGGATGGAAGCCTTCGCGGGGATCTGAGTGCTCGTAGAGTGGGGTCCCGTCGAACTTGCTCAAACCATGAGCGTCCGTAGGAAAATGTGCGGGCACCCAGTCGATGATCAGGCCGAGACCGGCCGCGTGACATGCATCGACGAAAGCGCGAAAATCGTCGAGTTGGCCGAACCGGCTGGTCGGCGCGTAGAGCCCGACCGGCTGATATCCCCAGGACCCGTCAAACGGATGTTCCGAGATCGGCAGGCATTCAATGTGCGTAAAGCCCAGGTCCTTGACATATGGAACCAGGGTCTCGGCCAGTTCAGCGTAACTCAGCCACCCGCCATCGGGTCTCCGGCGCCAGCTGCCCAGATGCACCTCGTAGACCGAGATTGGCGCGTTGGTGGCGTGCCGTGCGCTGCGTTCGGCCATCCATTTCGCATCGCCCCAGGTGTAGTCTTCAAGCGAGCGGACGATGGAGGAATTGTCGGGACGCAAATCGCTCTGAAAGCCCACGGGGTCGCTCTTGGGATGCGGCATGTCAGCGCCGGGGCCTGCGATTTCATATTTGTAGCGTGTTCCCGGAGCGAGTTCGGGAATGAACAGTTCCCATACGCCTGTCGTGCCGCGGCGGCGCATCGGGTGTTTGCGGCCGTCCCAGCCGTTGAAGTCGCCGATGACCGACGTCCGTCTCGCATTGGGCGCCCAGACTGCAAAGGTGACGCCCTCTACACCCTCATGAACCATCGGGTGCGCGCCCAGCTTTCGCCAAAGCTGCATGTGCGCGCCTTCGGAGATGAGATACTCGTCCATTTCTCCCAAAACCGGGCCGAACTGATAGGGATCGACAAACCGCCACTCCGCTGCATCGTTGTGCGCGATTACGCTGTAAGTCCCGGGCTGATCAGTGAAGCTTGCCTCAAAGACGCCGGCCTCGTGCAGTTTCGCCATGGGGCGACGATCGCCGGACCCGTCCTCGACCTCGGCACCGTCTGCCCCTGGCGCGAATACACGCACGGCCCAGCCGCCTTCGGACGGATGTTTTCCAAGAACAGAGAATGGATCGCCGTGCTCGCCTGTTGCTATGGCTTCGAGGGCGGCGGGATCTGTTGACGGGGCATATGGTTCTTCCGATGCCGCCGCACGTGCTGCTTGCGGGCGTGTCATATCATCTCCGATGGTGTCTTGCGGCTCAAAGCAACGTCAGCCTCGAGGCTGGCACGATGCAGGCAGAGTCTTCGCTGTTTTGACTCTGGCGGCCGATTGTCCGGACGGATAAGCATCGCCCGATATGGTGCTTGTGACTATAGAGGGGAGCCGCCCGGTGTCAAACGACACGGGGGCGAACGCCGCAACTGTCAGTCTCTTCAAGTTCCAGCCTCACAGTTTGCAGTGTCTGCATCTGGTCAATGCAGGTCCGGCATTCGCGGTCGGATCGGGGGGCGCAACGCAGTCATTGAAATGGCGGTTCTTCGCGAAATGCCAGGACTCCGGGCCGGGCCGGGCCGGGCTGGTCGGGGGTCTGGTCGGTCGGGGGTCTGCACCGTACCCTTCGCCATCACTCGCCGCTCTCCTTCTTCGCGCCCGCATTCTCCATGCGGATCGGCAGTTCGTCGGTGCGGCCCTGCTTGTCGCGACCGAGGTAGAGCGTGGTGTGGGGGAACGGGATTTCGATGTCGCGTTCGTCCATGACTTCCTTGACCAGCTCAGTGTAGGCGCGGCCGACGTCCCACTGCTTGCCGGGGGCGGTCTTGATCCGGGCACGGATCAGCACGGCGCTGTCGCCGAGGCCGGTGACGCCATGCATTTCCAGCGGCTCCAGGATGTCGGGCTTGTGTGCGGTCTCCATCAACCGGTCGAAGGCTTCGTGCATGGCGGCCTTGCCGTCCTCGACACTCTCCTTGTAGGCGATGCCCACTTCCTCGATGTGGTAGGCGAAGTTGCGCATGTAGTTGGAGACCGCATCGACCGAGCTGAACGGGATGATGTGATAAACGCCGGAGAGATCGCGCAGCGACACCGAGCGCAAGGTCAGCCGCTCGACCACGCCCGTGATCCCGCCCGCGCCGACGACGTCGCCGACATTCATGGCATTCTCGAGCTGAATGAACACGCCCGAGATGATGTCCTGAACCAGTTTCTGTGACCCGAAGCCGATCGCGAGGCCGAGGACACCGGCACCCGCCAGAAGCGGGCCGATATCGATGCCGAGCTCGGAGAGCGCGATCATGCCGCCGAAGATCACCAGTGCCACGGTGACCGCATTTTTGAGCAGCGAGTAGAGCGTGCGATAGCGGGCACTGACGCGCGCGGCGCCTTGCGCGGTCTCCATGCGGTGGTCGATCCAGGATGAGGCCACTGCCCAGACCACAATGCAGACCACCACGATGATGAGGCTGCTCGTGAGGCCTGCGACCAGTGCGCTGCCGCGCTCGCCCTCGAGCCAGGCGCCGATATCGACAATGGCCCATGCGTCGAGGACGACGGCAAGAATGGAAAGCGCCACCAGCAGCCACACCACGCGCAGTATTATGGGGACGAAGGAGGTCAGCCGAGAGGAAAAGGCCTGCTTGTCGAGCGGCAGGAAGGAGGGGGCGTGAATGGTCTTGGTTGAAAGATACCCGCTCGCCCGCAGCACAAGTCCACCGAGCACGAGTGCTGCCGCGGTCTTGAGCGTGGCGCCGCCGACGAAGTCCACGAAAAAGGCGGGGCGCGACAACGCGATCACATAGCTCGCGGCGACATAGAGGTAGGCGATCCAGGGCCAGATCTGCATGAAAGCGGATTGCACCGGTTCGGGCAGCGCCTCGTCGACCGCGGCGTCGCCTTCTTCCTCCGGTTCCGGCCTGGTTGCGGTGGGCTTGTTGGCTTCCTCCTGCTGCAGGCTTGAAAGGGCGCGGACTGCTTTGACAGCGTACAGCGCCGCCAGCGTGTAGATCACCACCCTCACACTTCGGCCAACGGTGAAGGAAGCCAGCGCGTTGGTGGCCGGCACCACGAAGGCGATGCCGAAAATCAGCAGTCCGGAGAGCCTTATGCCGCGTTGGCGCAGCATCTGTCGCATGGCCGGGGACCGGCGCAGCAGCGGATAGTCTCCGTTGACGATGCCGGTAACGGTGCGAATGATGATCGCGGTCACGCCCGCCACGAGAAACGCATTGAGAAAGAGCGTCTGGTAGATCGTCACGCTGCCCGGGCCAAACAGTGTGGCGGCGAGCGCGCCGGCAGCAAAATAGCCGATCGCCAGAGCCAGGATTTCGGCCAGCACATGCAGTGCCACCAGCCCCACCGCGGCCAGGATGCCGCGGCCCGCCAGTCTTGCCCGGGGAGGCGCGAGAGCCCCGCGAAACACCCGCCTTGCCAAGGCGTAGAGTGCCACAGCGATGGCCGCAGTGGCGAGAAGCGGCAAAAGCTCCGCGGTGAGCTGCCTCCAGTCGGTCTCGACGCTTCCGTCAAACAGGCTCGCAAGTCCGGACAGGTCGGCTGCGAACTTGCGGGCGATGTCCAGTGTCTGGTCGATTGCGGTCTTGGTCCACTCCGCAAGCTGTTCAGCCAGGGTCGCCGGCGCTTCCGGCTCGGTCGCCTCGGCGTCGCCTTCGACCGTATCGGCGGTCGTGTTCTCGAGCGCCTTGATCAATTCCTGGCGCGCCGCATCGTCTTTCAGGACTTCAAGCAAGGGGGCGATGACCGCATTGTCCGCAGCCGGTTCACTTGCTGCCTGGTCTGAGGTCGTGGCCTGTTGTGTCGCGGCCAGCGGGGTCTGCGCATGCACCGGCCCGAATGTGAGCAGGAACGTGGCGGCAAGCAGCAGGATCTGAGAAAAGACGGCTGCCCGGAACGGGAAACGGGAGACAAAAGGCATGAATTGCAATTCCAACGCACTCGAATGCGGTCGCGTAGGGGCGCGACCAATGACTATGAGCGTTAGAATAGGGTCCGTGGGCGATGCATCAACCTGAAGGGCCGGTCAGGAGGCCCGGCGGAGAGCCCGGGATGTAGGTGCAGGGTCAGACCCGGCGCTCTTCGCCCGCGCCCCATCTCACTCGCGCCCAGAGCCGTTCGTGCAGGAAGAAGAAGGCAAAACCGGTGGCTGCCGAAGACAGGGCGAATGTCAGCGCACCCAGAACCGAGCCGGTGTGAAACCAGGCCAGCAGGCTTGTCGTCAGCAGGCCGAGGAGCTGCCACGTCGTTGCCTTCATGATGGTTCTCAGATTCGATTCCATGGATTTTCGCCTGCCTTTCCGGGTCGGATGTTGGTGGAGACCGTCGGGGCATGCCGCCGGTGCGATGAGATGGCCGTTTCTAACGCGTCACATCATCCGCCGGAATTCTGTATCTTCGCTGCATAAACACGCGAATGTTGAATTAATACATCAAAGATGTAAATAATCACCAATGCACAAGAATGAACGCGCAGACCTGTTTCGTTCCCGGCTCGGCGCGCGGCTGACCACCGCGGGAATGAGCCGAAGCGCGCTTGCCCGCGCTGCCGGCGTGGACCGTTCGACGATCGCGCAATTGCTGTCGGGCGACGAGGTGCGGTTGCCGAACGCGCATCTGGCGGCGGAATGCGCAAGCGCGCTCGGGGTCAGCGCCGACTGGCTGCTGGGGCTGTCGGACCGGCCCGAACCCGCGGCTGAAGTGCTTTCGGCGAGCTTCGCCATGGCGACCGCGCAGCGCACGCCGGCCGACGAGCAGATCATCGCCTGGCATCTGGAGGCGGCTGGGCACAAGATCCGGCATGTGCCGGCGACGCTGCCGGACATCCTCAAGACCGAGGCCGTGCTCGAATGGGAATACGGGGCGTTTCGCGGCAAGACGCCGGAGCAGGCGCGCGGCGCCATGCGCGAGACGATCGCCTGGCTGCGCAATCCGGGTTCGGATTATGAAATCTGTGTTTCGATCGACAAGATCCGTTCGCTGGTGCGTGGCGAAGGGTACTGGCAGGGGCTGGGGCCCGAGGCGCGGGCCGCACAGATCGATTTCATGGCCGAGAGCTGCGAACGCCTGTACCCGTCGCTGAGGCTCTACTTCTACGATGCGAAGAAGGTGTTTTCGGCGCCGGTCTCGATCTACGGGCGGCTGCTGGCGGCGATCTATGTCGGGCAGTTCTATCTGGTCTACCGTGACAGCCGGCAGATCGCCGGACTGACCGAGCATTTCGACGTGCTTGTGCGCGAATCGGAATTCGAGGCGCGGAGCGCAGGCAGAACCATCCGCGCGATGGCCGAGGATGACGGCTAAGCGGGCTGACGTCTGGCGACACTGTGGCCCTGACCTGCCTGAACCGGCGAGAATGACGGGTTTGCTTGCTCAAGCGCTGTGGCACGGCTGACAGGGGCGGGTGCAAAAGGTTTCCGCTAACGCTTTGACAGAAGAGACGTCGCGGTGCATGTCTTGAAGACCCGTCCTGCGCAGATTGCGTGGCGCTATCCGATCCGGCGCGTTCGCCCGGCATCGTCATTTCAGGAAAGCCGACCCTTGGACCCCATTCCCGATTCCCGCCCGGCCCGGCATGATGTCGACCGCGAGGCCATGCCGCCGGCGGCGATGGTGCTGGCGCTATGCACCTTCATGTTCTTCGCGGCGCTGGACACCGGCGCCAAGTATCTGGTGACGGCGGGCTATGCGGCGGTGTTCGTTGTCTGGTGCCGGTTCCTGAGCCACTCGGTGATCTCCTTCGTCATCTTCCAGGGCTGGCGGCAGGCCGACATGTACCGGATGCAGAACCGTCCCCTGCAGATTCTGCGGGGCATGCTGCTGCCGCTGACGACGCTGTTCAACTTCCTTGCGCTCAGGGATCTGCAGCTGGCGCAGACGGTGAGCATTTTCCTCAGCGTGCCGATGATCGTGACGGCTCTCGCCGGACCGCTGCTCGGCGAATGGGCCGGGCCACGGCGCTGGGCAGCCATCATGGTCGGCTTCGTCGGCGTTCTGATCGTGGTGCGGCCGGGCACCGACATGTTCTCCTTTTCGATCATCTGGTCGATCATGGCCGCGATCACCCATTCGCTCTATTCGATCATCACCCGGAAACTGGCGATGCAGGAAAACCAGATGAGCCTGGTGTTCTATTCAAGCATCTTCGCAACGGTGCTGATGGCCCCGCCGGCGCTGTTCTACGGCCAGATGCCCGACAGCATCTTCGAGTTTGCGCTGCTTGCCTGTCTCGGCGTCTTCGGGCTCAGCGGACATGCGCTGCTGGTCAAGGCCAGCCGGCTCGCCAGCGCTTCGAAGGTCGCTCCCTTCATCTACAGCCAGATCCTTTGGATGGTCGCGCTGGGCTATCTGGTCTTCGGCGATGTTCCCGACCTTTGGACGATGGTTGGTGCGGCGGTCATCTGCCTGAGCGGGTTCTACATCATGAACCGGGAGCGGCAGATCGCCCGCCGCGCCCGCCTGGTTGCCGCCGGTCGGTAAGCCAGGCGCGGGCTATGGCGCTCGCGGTCACCGTGGTAGAAAGATGCGGGCACCGGGGCCCGGCGTTCAGATCGTTCGCGTCGTGTATGCGTTCGTGAACCTACCGCTTTGGTGGCACGGCAATCGGGCAAGGCGGGCGGCCTGGGGCCGGTACCCAAAAGCAAACGGAGACGAGTGATGATCGAGTTTTACTGGCCGGCGAGCCAAGGGGAATGGATGGCGTGGATTTCGGCGCTGATCACCGTCGGCTTCGGTCTCCTGTGCCTGTTCGCGCCGCGGCTGTCGCTGCAGATCCTGAGACTTCAGACCCTGCCGGACCATCCAGAGGCAGTGTCGGAAGCGCGCGCCACGATGGCGGGCTTTTATCTCGGGGTCGGCATCTGTGCGATCCTGTTGGCACAGCCTTGGACCTATCTGGCGCTGGGTGCGGGATGGGCGTTCACGGCCTTCGGGCGAATCATCTCGATAATGTCGGATCGCGGTGCGACGCTTTTCAACTTCGTCTCGGTGGCGATCGAGATCGTGCTCGCGCTTCTGCCGCTGGGCCACGTGCTGGGAATGATCTGAGGCATGGCTGCGGCCTGGGCGTTCTCCGACCGCGCCGGATCAGCGCCATATCATCCTAAAGCAGGTGCTTTATGCCGCACCCTTCGTGTTGCGAGTCCTCACACACTATGCTAGACGATCCGCGCAATTCGGGAAAAACAAGCTTTCCAGCCTGAAAATCCTGAAATTTACCGCAACAAAATCAATAGCTTGCCTTTCCGGCTTTCGGCGATGTGCAGGCTTTTGACCGCCAACGAGAGACAATCCCGACCGTGGCCGATAACTCCCAGCTTATTTCCGGTGTCGCCGAACGTTATGCCTCCTCGCTTTATGAGCTGGCAGCCGAAGCAAAGTCGGTCGACGCCGTGGCGAAGGATCTTGCCAGTTTTCAAGCGTCCATTGACGGCAGCAAAGAGCTTCAGCGCCTGATCGAGAGCCCGGTCTTCTCCGCCGACGATCAGTCGCGCGCGATCTCGGCGCTGATTGACAAGGCTGGCCTCAAGGGCCTGGTCGCCAATTTCCTCAAGGTCGTCGCCCGCAACCGTCGTCTTTTCGCCGTGCCGGCAATCGTTCGCGCCTACAGCGAGATCGTCGCCCGCGAACGCGACGAGATGACTGCCGACGTCAAGACCGCGCACAAGCTGTCGGCGGCACAGGAAAAAGAACTCAAGGCCGCGCTTTCGGGCGTGACCGGAAAAACCGTGACGCTCAACGTCACAGTGGATGAGTCGCTGCTGGGCGGCCTGATCGTCAAGATCGGGTCGCGTCAGGTCGACACGTCACTTCGCACCAAACTTTCCACCCTTAAGCTTGCACTGAAAGAGGTTGGCTGATGGATATCCGCGCCGCGGAAATTTCCGCAATTCTCAAAGACCAAATCAAGAATTTCGGCAATGAGGCCGAAGTCTCAGAAGTTGGTCAGGTCCTGTCCGTCGGTGACGGTATTGCCCGTATTTACGGTCTCGACAATGTCCAGGCGGGCGAAATGGTCGAGTTCCCCGGCGGCATCCGCGGCATGGCGCTCAACCTTGAAGCCGACAATGTCGGCGTCGTGATCTTCGGATCCGACCGCGACATCAAGGAAGGCGACATCGTCAAGCGGACCGGCGCCATCGTGGACGTTCCGGTCGGCCCGGAGCTGCTCGGCCGCGTGGTCGACGCGCTTGGCAATCCGATCGACGGCAAGGGCCCGATCAAGGCCAAGAAGCGCGCCCGCGTGGACGTCAAGGCTCCCGGCATCATGCCGCGCAAGTCGGTGCATGAGCCGATGTCGACCGGCCTCAAGGCCATCGATGCGCTGATCCCGGTCGGCCGTGGCCAGCGCGAGCTGATCATCGGCGACCGCCAGACCGGCAAGACCGCGATCATTCTCGATACCATTCTGAACCAGAAGTCGATCCACGAGACCGGTTCGGAGAGCGACAAGCTCTACTGTGTGTACGTGGCTGTCGGCCAGAAGCGTTCGACGGTTGCCCAGTTCGTGAAGGTCCTCGAAGACCGCGGCGCTCTGGACTATTCGATCATCATCGCCGCGACCGCCTCCGATCCTGCTCCGATGCAGTTCCTCGCGCCGTTCGCCGGCTGTGCGATGGGTGAGTATTTCCGCGACAACGGCCAGCATGCGCTGATCGGCTATGACGACCTGTCCAAGCAGGCCGTCGCCTATCGCCAGATGTCGCTGCTGCTTCGCCGCCCGCCGGGACGTGAAGCCTATCCGGGCGACGTTTTCTATCTTCACTCGCGCCTGCTTGAGCGCGCTGCGAAGCTCAACGAGGAAAACGGTTCGGGCTCGCTGACCGCACTTCCGGTCATCGAAACCCAGGCCAACGACGTGTCGGCCTACATTCCGACCAACGTGATCTCGATTACCGATGGTCAGATCTTCCTTGAGACCGATCTGTTCTTCCAGGGTATCCGTCCGGCGGTGAACGTCGGCCTGTCGGTGTCCCGTGTGGGCTCGTCGGCTCAGGTCAAGGCGATGAAGCAGGTTGCCGGCTCGATCAAGGGCGAGCTTGCGCAGTACCGCGAAATGGCGGCATTCGCGCAGTTCGGCTCCGACCTCGATGCAGCGACCCAGCGTCTGCTCAACCGTGGTGCGCGTCTGACCGAGCTGCTCAAGCAGCCGCAGTTCTCCCCGCTGAAGACCGAAGAGCAGGTTGCTGTGATCTTCGCCGGTGTGAACGGTTATCTCGACAAGCTGGCAGTCAGTGCCGTCGGGCGTTTCGAGCAGGGCCTGCTTGCGCATATGCGCAACGAAGGCAAGGACGTGCTTGAAGCCATCCGCGAGGAGAAGGCGTTGAACGACGACATCAAGTCGCGTCTCAAGGATGCTATCGACGTTTACGCCAAAACCTTTGCCTGAGGGCAAGAGACCGAGGACGGATAACGGATGCCTTCACTCAAGGATCTGAAAAACCGGATCGCCTCCGTCAAGGCGACGCAGAAGATCACCAAGGCGATGCAGATGGTCGCCGCGGCGAAGCTTCGGCGTGCGCAGGAGGCGGCCGAGGCCGCAAGGCCCTATTCCGAGCGGATGGCGGCGGTGATGTCGAACATCGCCGCGGCTGTCGGCGACGGTGACGATGCGCCGAAGCTGATGACCGGCACCGGCAAGGACGACACGCACCTGCTGGTGGTCTGCACAGCCGAACGCGGCATGTGCGGCGGCTTCAACTCGCAGATCGCCCGGTATGCCCGAGATCATGTGCGCGAGCTCCTGGCCGACGGCAAGACGGTCAAGATCATGTGCGTCGGCAAGAAGGGGTATGATATCCTTCGCCGTGAATACGCATCGATGATCATCGAGCGGGTGGATTTTCGCGACGTCAAGCAGATGAGCTTTGCTCAGGCGGAAGAGGTTGCCGGAAAGGTCATGAACCTGTTCGACGAAGGCGGCTTCGATGTCTGCACGCTGTTCTACTCGGAGTTCAAGTCCGTCATCAGCCAGGTTCCGACCGGGCAGCAGCTGATCCCGGCTTCGACCGAGGCTGCCGATGCCGAATCGGGCGCTTCCTCGATCTACGACTACGAGCCGAGTGCGGAGGAAATCCTCGAGGATTTGCTTCCGCGTTCGATCAAGGTGCAGATCTTCAGGGCGCTGCTCGAGAATGTTGCAGGTGAGATGGGCGCGAAAATGACCGCGATGGACAACGCGACCCGCAACGCCGGCGAGATGATCGACAAGCTGTCGATGAGCTACAACCGCCAGCGGCAGGCTCAGATCACCAAGGAACTCATTGAAATCATTTCGGGCGCGGAAGCGCTCTAAGGCACACGAAAGAGGGTAAGATTCATGGCTAAGGCAGCTACCCCGGCAAGCAAGCCCACTGCGGCAAAGAAGCCTGCAGCGGCGAAAAAACCCGCGGCACGGACGACCAAGGCGAGCACGACGACTGCAGCAAAGACCTCAAGCGCCGCATCCGGCGCGAAGGGCCGCATCGCACAGGTCATCGGCGCCGTTGTCGACGTGACATTCGATGAAGGCAAACTGCCGACCATCCTGAACGCGCTGGAAACCGAAAACATGGGCAGCCGCCTGGTGTTGGAAGTTGCGCAGCACCTGGGTGAAAACACCGTGCGCACCATCGCCATGGACTCGACCGAAGGTCTGGTTCGCGGTCAGGAAGTGGTCGACACGGGCGATTCGATCTCGGTTCCGGTCGGCGAGGAAACCCTCGGCCGCATCCTGAACGTGATTGGCGAACCCGTGGATGAGGCCGGTCCGGTCAAGACCAAGGCCCGCCGCTCGATTCACCAGGAAGCTCCGGACTTCTCCGAGCAGTCCACCGAAGCGGAAATCCTGATCACAGGCATCAAGGTCGTCGACCTGCTGGCGCCTTACGCCCGCGGCGGCAAGATCGGCCTGTTCGGCGGCGCCGGCGTCGGCAAGACGGTTCTCATTCAGGAACTGATCAACAACATCGCCAAGGCGCATGGTGGTTACTCGGTGTTCGCCGGCGTTGGCGAACGGACCCGTGAAGGCAACGACCTCTATCACGAGATGATCGAGTCCGGCGTGAACAAGGAAGGCGGCGGAGACGGCTCCAAGTGCGCGCTGGTGTTCGGCCAGATGAACGAGCCTCCGGGCGCCCGTGCCCGCGTGGCGCTGACCGGCCTGACGATTGCCGAGCAGTTCCGCGACGAAGGCCAGGACGTGCTGTTCTTCGTGGACAACATCTTCCGCTTCACCCAGGCCGGTTCGGAAATGTCGGCGCTTCTGGGCCGTATTCCTTCGGCCGTGGGTTACCAGCCGACGCTCAGCACCGACATGGGCGCCATGCAGGAACGCATCACCACGACCACCAAGGGTTCGATCACTTCGGTGCAGGCCGTGTACGTTCCGGCCGACGACTTGACCGACCCGGCGCCTGCATCGACCTTTGCCCACCTTGACGCGACCACGGTGTTGAACCGCTCGATTGCCGAAAAGGGCATCTATCCGGCCGTCGACCCGCTCGATTCCAACTCGCGCATGCTCGACCCGCAGATCGTCGGCGAAGAGCATTACGAAGTTGCCCGTCAGGTTCAGCAGACGCTGCAGCGCTACAAGTCGCTTCAGGACATCATCGCCATCCTCGGCATGGACGAGTTGTCGGAAGAGGACAAGCTGACCGTGGCCCGCGCCCGTAAGGTCGAGCGCTTCCTGTCGCAGCCGTTCTTCGTGGCGGAAGTGTTCACCGGTGCACCCGGCAAGCTTGTCGATCTCGAAGACACGATCAAGGGCTTCAAGGGCCTCGTCAACGGCGACTACGATCACCTTCCTGAGCCGGCTTTCTACATGGTCGGCACCATCGAGGAAGCTGTCGAGAAGGCCCAGCGCCTCGCCGCAGAGGTCGCCTGATCATCAAATGCGCACCGCGCCGGTTCCGTAAGGGCCGGCGCGGGTTCCCGTCTGGCACTACGACAAAGTGAAGGCCATGGCTGAAAACTTCAATTTCGAACTGGTTTCCCCCGAGCGGCTTCTGTTGTCCGCAAGCGTTACCGAAGTCGTCATTCCGGGTACGGACGGCGAAATGACGGTGATGGCGCATCATGCGCCGACGATGACCACCATCAAGCCCGGTGTGGTTCGCGTTGAAACCGCCGACGGCAAGACCGAACGCTATGTGGTGTTCGGCGGATTTGCCGATATCGTCCCGGAAGGCTGCACCCTGCTGGCGGAATCCGCGGTTTCGGTGGCTGACATCAACAGCGAGGAACTGGAGCGGCGGATCCAGGATGCGCGCGAGGATCTCGATGACGCGACCACGGATGCGGGAAAGCAGAAGGCGCAGGAATACCTCGATCAGCTCACAACGCTGAACGGCGCAATCCTGCCGGCCTGACAATACTGCCCGGGGCCTGAGCCTGGATACACATCGAGTATGAGATTGAGCGGCCTGCGGGCCGCTTTTTCGTTTGTTCAGATACGCCGCTCGATGTGGGCAGTCACGCTTGACAGGCGATCAGCGGTGAATGGCGTCGGAAATCGCCCGGTAGCCTTCGGGAAAGTCCAGCGGTCCGCTCCAGCCGGAGAGTGCGCCAGGTGCGAGTTCCAAAGCGAGAAAACGCGGTCCCTGGAACGAGGTGGCAGCGGAATCGGCCAGGTGCGACTTGAACCCGAAACGGCAATAGTAATCGGGCTGGCCATAGGCGAACACCGCCTGCCAGCCGTCATCCCGGGCGTTTGCAAGGGCATAACGCACGAGCGATGTGCCGATCTGCATGTCGCGCCAGTCGGGCAGAATGGCGAGCGGCGCCAGCGCCAGCGCCCGGTCCGGTCCGTCGATGCGTGTGAGCAGCACGTGGCCTATGACCCGTCCGCCCATTTCAGCGACAAAGGACAGGGTGCGTTCCGGGCCGTCCAGCAGACTTTCCGACAGACCGTTCCCGGCGCGGTGGTAGCTCAGGACCTCGATCTGGAGGATCGCGTCGTGATCGGTGTCCGCGGATGGCCGGTAAACGGCGCGTGAGGCTATGCCGCGTGTTTCAGACATGGCTGCACCCTGCTGCCCCAAGGCCCTGCCAAGCTGCGCGCAAGACGCTTACGGGGGCTTTTGCGGTGCAAGTCATTGACCGGCCTCCATCGGGGCAGATGGAACGTCCGCGAGATGGGAAAAGGCCGCGACCACCTTGTCGTAGGCCGTACGCTTGAAGGGAACGATGAGGCCGGGCAAGTCTGCCATCGGCTTCCATTCCCATGCATCGAATTCAGCGTGATTTCCCTCCGGCGGCGGATTGATCCTTATTTCGCTCTCGTCGCCGGTGAAGCGCAGGGCGAACCAGCGCTGGCGCTGCCCCCGGTACTTGCCCTTCAGGCCGATGCCGATGAGATGGGAAGGCAGATCGTAATCGATCCAGTCCGGCGCCTCTGCAAGGAGTTCGACCGAGGTGATGCCGGTTTCCTCGTACAGTTCGCGCAGTGCTGCGCGATAGGGATCCTCATCTGCGTCGATGCCGCCTTGCGGCATCTGCCAGAGCTGCGGAGAGCCATCATATTCGGTGTTGCCCTCGGGGATCCTGCGCCCGGCCCAGACCAGTCCGTCGTGATTGAGCACCATGATTCCGACGCACAAGCGGTAGGGCAGTTCCGTTGCGGAGGTGTTCTTTTTCTTTCCCATTCCAGCCGATCACCTTTCCGGGTCGTCCGCGGCTGCTGATGCCGAGACGATTTCTATGCCGCGCGCCTTGGCCACGTTGGCCCAGGACGCGATTGCCTCGACGCTGACGCCGAACGCCGAAGCGACGCCGATGGCGGTTCCGTTGCGGCGCGCGGTCCGCTCGAGATCGTCGAGCCTGGAAAGAATGTAACCGCGCTCCTGTGTTGCGTCGAGCACCATATCGGCAGCCGCGAAGGGAATTCCAAGCGTCCTGGCGAAGCGATCGGTCAGGGACTGCGCCGAGGTTCCGTCATCGACAAACATCAGGCCGCGATCGGCAAGATCGCGCATGACCGGTTCAAGCGCCTCGGGATCGGAAAGAAAGCGCCCACCCATGAAATTGGTGATGCCGGTGTAATTGGTAATTCGGCCCATGGCGGCATGCAGATCCTCGAGATTGGCCTGCGTCCCCGCTGCCACCGTCAGGGTCCGCGGACCGGGGTCGTTGGCCGGGTAATCGAAGGGTTCGAAGGGCACCTGCAGCAGGATCTCGTGCCCCTCGCGCCGCGCCTCCTGCATCCAGCGCTTGAGGCTGTTGCCGTTGGCCGCAAAGGCGAGGGTGATTTCCTCGGGAAGCGCTGCGATGGCTTCCTGGGTTCCGGTCTGGCTCAGACCGAGACCGCCGACGATGATGACAACGCGGGTGCCGCGCGCGCCCGACCAGGGCCGTGCATAGATATCGAAGGCCCTTTCACCGGTCTCTCCGCGGATCGGCAGAACGCCATTCGGTGTCTCTTCAACAATCGCGGGATCGGGCAAATGGGCAAGCCTGGGGTGCTGGCCGATGCGGTCGGGCGGTGTGAGCAGCGCCGGGCGCTGGTCCTGCCTCTGGACCGGTGTCACCTTTGTGATTTCGTTGCCCTGATCATCGAGGGTGGTGTCGAACTGGCCGCCCGACTGGCCGTTCCGGCTCTGCACGGGCGAACCGGCGCGGGATTGGGCGTCAGATCCCTGCTGCCCGGCACCGGCGGATGCTGTAGCATCTTCAACGGGATCGCCATCGGTTTGGGATGCGGTATCCTGAGTGCGGAGGTTCTGCGCGGCCACTACCGTTTCGCTTCGCTCAATGCGGGAGGCCGAAACGGCCATCCATGAGGCAACGCCGATAACGACGGCGACCACCGCGACTGCTGCGAGCCCGGGAACCCAGGACCTGCCAATGCCCGGCCTTTTGGAAGCCGGCTTCTGGCGTGTCCCGAGCGGTTGATGAATGTCCTTGTCCACGCTGCTTGCTCACCCCGTCGCGGCCCGGTTCGCGGCCAATGAACCGTTTCCGTGCCGGCGCATGCCTGCGTGCACAGAATCAGTCCGCCGCCATGTTTGCAAGACGGGCTTGCACGAACATGACGGCGGACGAAAGGCTCAGGGGATCAGTTCTTGACGGCTGCCTGATCCGGGTTCGGCGGGAAGGCAGGGTCGGTCTTTTCGCCGCGAAGCAACTCGAGCGCAAGGCCGAGCTGCACGTCGTCCTCGGCTTCCGGCGGGACATAGGCGATGGAGCCCGAGCCTTCCTCGTCCTCGTTCTCGCCCTGAATGTGCCCGCGCAGCTCGCTTTCGCCGGAAGGCTTGACGCGACCGCGGAGTTCTTCCGGAACCGGCTGCTCGATCCGGATGTCCGGCCTGATGCCGGTGCCCTGGATCGATGTGCCCGATGGCGTGTAGTAGAGCGCGGTGGTGAGCCGCAGCGCCGTCGAGGAATCGAGCGGGATAATGGTCTGGACCGACCCCTTGCCGAAGGAGCGCGTGCCCAGAATCGTGGCGCGGCGGTGATCCTGAAGCGCGCCGGCGACGATCTCGGAGGCCGAAGCCGATCCGCCATTGATCAGGACGATCACCGGCTTGCCGCCCGTCAGATCGCCGGGGCGCGAATTGAAGCGCCTTGTTTCCTCCGGATTCCGGCCCCGGGTCGAAACAATCTCGCCGCGGTCCAGGAAGGCGTCGGAGACGCTGATTGCCTGGTCCAGCAGCCCGCCGGGATTGAGGCGGAGATCGAGAACGAAGCCCTTGAGCTCGTCCTCGCCGACTTCCTCGGTGATCTCGTCGATGGCGTCGGAGAGGTCGTCATAGGTCTTCTCGGTAAACGAGATCACCCTGAGATAGCCCACATCGCCTTCGACGCGGGAGCGCACGGCCTTGACCGCGATGATGTCGCGAACGACCTTGAGCGTGATCGGCGCATCGGCGCCCTCGCGCAGGATGGTCAGCTCGATGGACGTGTTGACGGGTCCGCGCATCTTGTCGACCGCCTCGCCAAGCGAAAGCCCGCGAACCGGTTCGCCATCAATCTCGGAAATGAAGTCGCCGGCCAGAACGCCAGCCCGTGCGGCCGGGGTTTCGTCGATGGGGGTGATCACCTTGACGAGTTCGTCTTCCATGGTGACTTCGATGCCCAGGCCGCCGAATTCGCCGCGGGTCTGGGTCCGCATATCGTCCGCGGCGTCCTGGTTCAGGTAGCTGGAGTGTGGATCCAGCGAGGTCAGCATGCCGTTGATGGCGCTTTCGATCAGCTTGTCCTCTTCGGGAGGCGTGACATATTGAGCGCGGACCCGCTCGAACACGTTGCCGAAGATGGCAAGCTGGCGATAGGTCGCCGAACCGGCCGCTTCGGCCGAGCCGCCGAAGGAATTTACTGCGCTTACCGCCGTGGCTCCCATCAGGGCGCCGACCGCCAGAAGTGTGACCTTACGTATCATTGCTTGCCTTTCCCGAAGACATCGGGTCTTTCCACCATGCGCGTGGATCGACCGGTTGACCGTCTTTTCTGAATTCAATGTAGAGCGTAGGACGCTCCGAGGCCAGCGTCAAAGCCGCAGAGCCCGCGAATCTTGTCTCTCCCATGGTGGCCAGAGGCTCGCCGGAAAGCACGAATTGCCCGGCTTCGACCTGTATTCTTTCCATTCCGGCAAGAACCACGTGATGTCTTTCTCCAGCGTCCAGTATCACCACCTGACCGTAACTCCGGAACGGTCCGGCATAAGAGACCCAAGCATCGACCGGAGCCCGAACGATGTCGCCCCGGCTTGTCTCCACCACCTCTCCGGCGAGCGTGTGACCGGTGCCGTCATCCGCTCCGAAAAAGCGGACCGGCTCACCGGAGACAGGGCGCGCGAGCGTTCCGGTCAACTTCGAAAACGCATATGCCGAAGCAATGCGGTTTTTGTCGGGCACTGCCGTGGCGGCAAAGGCGCGGGCCCGCTCAAGCTGCTCGGCGATCCGGCGCTGGCGCTCTGCCTCAGCGATCCGCGCGGCTTCTGCGGCCCGGCGCAGCTCCTCGATCTCGCCGGCGAGCGACGCGATGACCGATTCGAGTTCGGCGGAGCGAATGGTGAGGGCCTCCGCGCGTTCGCGCTCCCGTTCGAGCCGGCGCTGGCTTTCGGCCTGCAGTGCGGCTTTTTCCACCGCCAGTTCGGCAAGCCGCCTTTCCTCTTCGGCGTTTTCCTCAAGCGCGGCCGCAAGGGCTGTGCGCTCAAGCGCGATGGCTTCCCGGAGTGCCGCCAGTTCTTTCAGATCGGCGGCAAGGGCTTCGGTTTCGGCCCGGATTTCCGGCACGACGGCACCCAGCAGGATGGCGCTGCGGACGGAGGAGAGCGCGTCTTCCGGGCTGACCAGCAGGGCAGGCGGCGGGTCGCGGCCGATGCGTTGCAGCGCCGCCAGGACCTCGGCCAGAACAGCGCGGCGGGAGATGAGCGAAAGCCGCACCGCGTCCTGGCGCTCGGAGAGGTTGGCCATGGCGGCTTCGCCCTCGGCGATGCTCTGGTCCAGTTCGGCCCGGCGCGCCGCCGCGGCGTCGATCCGGCCATCGAGGTCCCGCTGGTCGTTGCGCAGCGCCTCCATGTCGTGCTCCAGCGCGGCAAGCGCGCGGGTGGCCTCCTCGGCCTGCTCTTCCACGGATTTCAGTTCGAGATTGCTCGCCTCGCGCTGCGCCTCGAGTTCGCTGGCGGCGATCGACGCGCCAGGTTCGTCGGGATCGCCCGGCTCATTCGGATCGGTGGCAAGAGCCGGAAATGCGAGACCAAGCCAGAGCAACGCCGTGAGCGGAGTGCGCATCCATCCACGCGCGCCAAGTCGCCGCCGCAGCGCGGGCGTTTCGGAGTGTTTGCCGACAGCCGATGGTTCGGGCATGCAAATCATCCTCTCATATTAGCGAATCCGGCGTTAAACCTCCATGAACCATGATGGCCGCCGCATCACTTCTTTGCGACCCGGGACCGGTTGCGCGCCATCATGAACCCGGCTGCGGGATCAAGAGTTCGGTTTTTCCGACGGGGTGGCAAGCGGCCAATGCAGGCGGTGCGAATCAGGTGCGGTGATAAGGGTGCCCAGCCAGGATGGTGACGGCGCGATATAGCTGTTCGGCCGCCATGATGCGCACAAGCTGGTGCGGCCAAGTCATACGACCGAAGCAGATCATTGCATCGGCGCGGCCATGGAGCGCCGGATCAAGTCCGTCGGGGCCGCCGATGGCGATCAGAAGATCACGTCTGCCGTCGTCGCGCAGCCGCGCGAGGATGTCCGCAAACCCCGGCGAATCGGGTGTCTTGCCGCGTTCATCGAGCAAGATGAGCGCCGCGCCCTCCGGCAGGTGCCGCTCGAGCTGGGCGGCTTCCTCGCGCTTGCGCAGTTCGGCGGTGGATGCGCGGCTCTCGGCCACCTCGATCACGCGGGCGAAATCTAGTCCGAGCGCGCTGCCCGATTTCGAGAACCGGTCGAGATAGCGGGCGAAAAGCTCGTTCTCCGGACCGGCCTTGAGCCGCCCGACTGCAAAAAGGGATACTCGCATCGTGATGGCGCCTTTCGGCAAAATTGACCAGCAAAGCTATCCGATCGCCCGGCGTTGCACTGCCGAGCGGATTCACCTGCGATCCGTCAACCTGAAGGCCGGCTAAGGCGCGGTCAGGTCAATGCAGCTTCTCGTCCGCGATCTCCGGTGTCTGCCACATCTTCTCGATGTTGTAGAACTCGCGGATTTCGGGCCGGAAGACATGGACGATGACATCGCCTGCATCGATGAGCACCCAGTCGCCCGTTGCCAGACCCTCGACCCGGGGCGTGCCGTAACCGGCATCCTTGAGTTCGCTGATCAGGCGGTCACAGACGGCTGTCACATGGCGGTTCGAGCGGCCGGAAGCCACAACCATGTGATCGGCAAGCGCCGATTTGCCCGCAATGTCGATGAAAACGGTGTCTTCTGCCTTCGAGTCCGCAAGGCTTTCGCGGACCAGTTTAAGCTGGCGCAAAGCGGCCTGTTCGCCGCTGCCCGCCGCTTGTGAGAAGCCGCTCGTCGCGGTTCCCTTTTCGTGTGCTGTTCTCAGAGTCGTTCCTTCCTTTTCCTGAACAGACCGATGGACGACTCAGGTTCACGTGAGCCGCTACCCAAAGATAGTCATGGACATGTTGCAATTTCAAGACGCGCCATTTGACAGGTCTGAACGGTCACGCCGGATGGCGGTGGAGGACAGCGACGAGCGAGGGCCGTGAATGAAGGTCCATGCGGGGGCGCGCATGAAGGGCAGCACCGCTGCGTCATCCTCGTCGATGCGTGCATGGGAGTAGGTCTTGGCCATCTTCGACGACAGATAGGCAAGCGTCGAGCCGGGCCGGTCGATGACCGCGATTGGGAAAGTCTGGGCAATGCCGCGCCAGTTCTGCCAGCGGTGGAAATGCTTGAGATTGTCCGCGCCCATGATCCAGACGAAATGAACGCCGGGATTGCGCGCCTTGACGAAATCCAGCGTCTGGGCGGTGTAGCGAAGCTTGTGGGCGGCTTCGAAGGCAGTCACCTTGACCCTGGGTCCGGGCGCGATGTCGCGGCTGAGCCGGACCCGTTCTTCAAGACCCGCGAGCTCGGCATGGTTCTTGAGCGGGTTGCCGGGCGTGACCATCCACCAGAGCTGATTGAGCCCCAGCTTTCTCAGCGCAATCTCGGCAACCAGCACATGGCCCTGGTGCGGCGGATTGAAGGATCCGCCGAACAGGCCGACGGTCATGCCCTTCTCGACATGCGGCATTCTCAGGAATGGCGGCAGCGTTGCGTGCTCCACCGTCAGGGCCGGATCTGGCCCGTGCCGTGCACGCGATACTTGAACGAAGTCAGCTGTTCGACGCCGACAGGGCCCCGGGCGTGCATCTTGCCGGTGGCAATGCCGATCTCGGCGCCCATGCCGAATTCGCCGCCATCGGCGAACTGGGTGGAGGCGTTGTGAAGCAGGATCGCTGAATCGACTTCGGTGAAGAACCTGTCGACGACGGAAGGATCTTCCGCGATCACGGCCTCGGTATGGCTGGAGGAGTAGATCCCGATATGGTCGATCGCGCCTTCGATGCCGTCGACGAAGCGCGCGGAAATGATCGCATCGAGGTACTCGGTCCGCCAGTCCTCTTCCGAGGCCGGGGTGGCGCCGGGCAGGAGCGAGCAGACATCAGCGTCGCCGCGGACTTCGCAGCCGGCCTCGGCCAGTCCCGCAAGCAGACTTGCCGCGACATCGCGATCAAGCGCACGGTCGATGAGCAGGGTTTCGGCGGAGCCGCAAATGCCGGTGCGGCGCATCTTGGCGTTGACCACGATGGCGCGCGCCATTTCCGGATCGGCGGAGGCGTCGACATAGATGTGGCAAAGGCCTTCGAGATGGGCGAAGACCGGGACGCGGGCATCCGACTGGACGCGGGCGACAAGGCTCTTGCCGCCGCGCGGCACGATGACATCCACGGTTCCGCCGAGGCCGGTCAGAAGTTCGCCGACGGCAGCGCGGTCGCTCACCGGCACCATCTGGATCGCGTCGGCGGGAAGGCCTGCCTGCTCCAGACCCTGAACCAGGCAGGCGTGAATTGCCCGCGAGGAATAGAGCGAATCCGAGCCGCCGCGCAGGATCACGGCATTGCCCGACTTGAGGCAGAGCGCACCGGCGTCGGCGGTGACATTGGGGCGGCTCTCATAGATCACGCCGATGACGCCGAGCGGCGTGCGCACCCGCTCGATCTTCAGCCCGTTGGGGCGGTCCCAGGCGGCGATCACGTCGCCCACAGGATCCTTGAGCGCGGCAATGGCGCGGATGCCCCCGATGATGCCGTCTATGCGGGCATCATCAAGCTTGAGGCGGTCGACGAAGGATGTGGCCATGCCGCCGGCCACAGCCGCTTCGACATCGGTACGGTTGGCTTCGAGGATGGACTGACGACCGGCGTCGATCGCCGAGGCCATGGCCTCAAGTGCTGCATTTTTCTTTTCCGGGCCCGCAATCGCCAATGGACGCGCGGCAGCCTTCGCCCGGCGGCCGATTTCGGCCATCAGTTCGGCGATGTTCGCCTGCGAATCGGTCTTGTCAAGCATCACGGGTCTCCCGGCTGGCAATCAGGCGGTTGTCTTACGCAATTGCCGCGATGGCGTAAAGCCGCTGCTTGCGGCGGTCCATCTGCGCGCGTGACAGGTCTCAGCCCATGACCATGTCATCGCGATGGATCATCGCCGCCCGGCCCGAATAGCCGAGGATTTCTGCGATCTCGCCGGACTTGCGTCCAACGATCCGGCGGGCTTCCTCCGCATCATAGCCGGAAAGACCACGGGCGATCTCCCGGCCCGAGGCGTCGCAGACGGCGACAGGATCGCCGCGCTGGAATTCCCCCGCAACCTTGACGACTCCTGCGGGCAGCAGGCTCTTTCCGGAGCGCAGCGCGGTTTCCGCGCCGGCATCGATGACAAGGCGGCCGGAAGGTTCGAGCTGACCGGCGATCCAGGTCTTGCGCGCTGTCTGGGGCGTGCCAGAGGGTTTGAACCAGCTTGAGCGCGCGCCATTGTCGATGGCGGTGAGCGGATGGTCGATCTTTCCCGAGGCGATGATCATGGCGCAGCCGGCACCGGTGGCGATCTTGCCGGCGTCGATCTTGGTCTTCATGCCGCCGCGCGAAAGCTCCGATCCCGCATCGCCGGCCATGGCCTCGATGTCGGGCGTGATGGCCTCGACGACCTCAAGCAGCCGGGCATCCGGGTCGGAGGCGGGCGGGGCGGTGTAGAGCCCGTCGATATCCGACATCAGCACCAGCAGATCGGCGCCAACCATGGTGGCGACGCGGGCGGCAAGCCGGTCATTGTCGCCATAGCGGATTTCGGAGGTGGCGACCGTGTCGTTCTCGTTGATGATGGGGACGGCGCCGCGGCGCATCAGTTCGCCCATGGTGGCGCGGGCATTGAGATAGCGCCTGCGCTCCTCGGTGTCGCCGAGGGTGAGCAGGATCTGGCCCGCCACGATATCATGGGCGGACAGGCTGGTGGACCATGCGCGCGCGAGCGCGATCTGGCCGATGGCGGCGGCGGCCTGGCTTTCCTCGAGCCGCAGCGCCGTGGGCGCGAACCCCAACACGGTGCGGCCGAGCGCGATGGCGCCGGAGGACACCACCAGCACGTCGGCGCCGGCCTGTTTGAGTGCGGCGATATCGGCGCACAGCGCATCCAGCCATGCGGCGCGGAGGCCGGACTGACGGTCGACCAGCAGTGCCGACCCGATCTTGATGACAATGCGCTTGTGGGCGGACAGGGGGCGCCTGCGCGCGGACTGAGTCTTGCGGTGGGCAGTCATGTCTCAGTCGTCCGTCCGGTCCGTGTCTTCGTCTTCATCCGCGCTGTCAACGTCAGGCGTGAAGGGCGGCGGGGACGGCTGTTTTGCCTGCTCCTCGACGATGACATCGCGCAGCGCCCGCAGTGCCCCGGTCATGCCTTCGCCGGTGACCGCAGAGAGTTCAAACGGAGCACTGCCGCAGGCCTTCTTCAGCGCGCGGACTTTTTCAGCCCGGGTTTCGGCGTCAGCGACGTCGACCTGGCTGAGCGCAACGACCTCGGGTTTGTCGGCAATGCCGTGTCCATAAGCCTCGAGTTCGTGGCGGACCACCCGGTAGGCTTCGGCGACATCCTCTTCAAGCGCGGAGACCAAGTGCAGCAGCACGCGGGTCCGTTCGACATGGCCCAGAAAGCGGTCGCCGATGCCAACGCCCTCATGCGCGCCCTCGATCAGGCCGGGAATGTCGGCCAGCACGAATTCGCGGGCGTCGATGGTGGCGACACCGAGATTGGGGTGCAGGGTGGTGAAGGGATAGTTGGCGATCTTCGGCCGCGCCCGGGTCACGGAGGCGAGAAAGGTCGACTTTCCTGCATTGGGCAGGCCGACAAGTCCGGCGTCGGCGATGAGCTTGAGGCGGAGCCAGACGGTTTTCTCGTCTCCCGGCAGGCCCGGGTTGGCATGGCGGGGCGCCTGGTTCGTCGCGGTCTTGAAATGGGCGTTGCCGAAACCGCCATTGCCGCCCTTGGCGATGCGGTAGCGCTGGCCCACTTCGGTCAGGTCGCAGATCAGCGTCTCGTTGTCTTCCTCGAAAACTTGCGTTCCCGCCGGCACCTTCAGGGTGATGCTTGCACCCTTGGCGCCGGTGCGGTTGCGGCCCATGCCGTGCACGCCGGTCTTGGCCTTGTGGTGCTGCTGGAAGCGGAAATCGATGAGCGTGTTGAGCCCGTCGACAGCCTCCACCCAGACATCGCCACCGCGGCCGCCGTCGCCGCCATCAGGTCCGCCGAACTCGATGTACTTCTCGCGGTGAAACGAGATGGAGCCGGCTCCGCCATCGCCCGCACGGACATAGACCTTGGTTTCGTCGAGGAACTTCATCTGGCTTACCGATCCGGGCTTTCAAACGCGATGCGGCCGGACAGGCGAGCGCCTCCGGCTTTGCGGGCATCGTTAGCTGTCCGCGCGCGCAAGGTCAAAGATTATCGGCGAATCGCGCGACTTCAGACCCTAGCGGTTCCGGTTCCGCCGTTATCAAGCCGTCGTCTTACGGGCGGATGGCCTTTGCCGCCTTCGGGCTTCTCGCAAAATTCACCTTCACTCTCGCCACCGGCAGCAGGAACTTGGTCACCAGCGCGGTGTTGCGCAGTGTTCCGTCACTCTGCAGCGCAAGCTTGTCGTGGAAGCGGACGATGTTGGGCTTTCCGCCGGGATTGAGATCGACCCGGTAGGTGAAGCGCGCCACATTGCCTGACACCCGTACCGTCGTTTCGCCAATCACATCTTCGCGGGTACCGGAATAGGTGTTCGGCCCGGTGCGGGTGAAGATCCAGGTCTTGGTGTCGCGTTCGCCATCTTCATAGATAAAGTCCTCGCGCAGCCTGAGCACCTTGCCGCGGACGGTGCCGGTCAGGTCGACCCGGAATTCGCGCGTGGTGCCGTTGATGGCCCCGAACCTGCCATAGGCGTAGGTCTTGCCGCGGAAGAAATCCTCAAGCACGAGGTTGCGCTCACCATCGCGCGCCTGGGCCATGCTGCCCGGCAGCGCCGGGACTGCAAGCAGGACGGCAAGGATCGTAATCGTGAGACAACGAATGATGCTCATGGGCGTCATCATGGATCGGGTCATGGATTGGCTCCGGTTCTTCGTGGTCCTGTACGCAAGCGCAGCTGTTCCGGATCGGCGATCGACGCGCCATCGCGGATTTTGGGGTCCGCGATGACGCGCCTGCAAGTCCGATGCCTTGTTTGTTCAGATCACCGCTGCTGGTTGGCCCAGCTGATCAGCGACATCCAGGTCTTGCGATCGAGCCGGAACCATTCCATCGACACCGAGGCGTTGAGCGAAAGGATCGCATGCATGCCGGTGCCCTGGAACTGGAAGCCGCTCTTCTGCAACACCCTGCGCGATGCCGGATTGGTGACCCGGCAGCGGGCATCGATATGGTCGATATCGCGGGTTCTGAACGCCATGGCGATCAAGGCGTGAACCGCTTCGGTCGCGATGCCGCGGCCCCAGAAGGGCTCTCCGATCCAATAGCCTAGTTCAACAGACTTCTCGTCCGCGCCGGTCTCGAGCGAGCAGCACCCGAAAAATCGGCCATTGTCTGCGTCGGTGATCGCATAGACGCAATTGCCATTCCCGCGTTTGGCCGAGGCTTCCACGAAGGTCTTCGCATCGGTGCGGTTGTAGGGATGCGGCATGCGCGAGAGCATGGTGGCAACCGCCGGATTGTCGGCGAGAATGGCAATGGCGTCGATGTCCTCGGCGTGGGGCGCGCGCAGGACGAGATTTTCACTGAGGAGAACGGGGCAGTGGGGGCTAACCTCCGTGGGCGGTCTCGCGTCGGTGCTCAGGGCCTCCGGACTGCCGGGCGGCGGTAGATCGAGCGTGCTGTGTTCGCTGCTTTCAGGGTCGTCTCTCATGGTCATTCTCCGGTTTGAGGACAAAAAGAAAGGGGAGATGGCGTTCCATCTCCCCTGCCTTTATCCGGTAATCCGGAGGATGCCTGTTTCGGCCGGGTCGATGAGACGCCGGCTGATAAAAGGATCCGGCTTATTCCGCTGCTTCGGCTTTCGCCACGACGGACACATAGGTTCGGCCGTTGGCTGTCTTGCGAAAGTCAACATTGCCCGGCTGTACGGCAAAAATGGTATGATCCTTGCCGATACCGACGCCGGTGCCCGGATGCCACTTGGTTCCGCGCTGACGAATGATGATGTTGCCCGAGACGACGGTCTCGCCGCCGAACTTCTTCACGCCGAGGCGCTTGGAGTTGGAATCGCGGCCGTTGCGTGTGGAACCGCCAGCTTTTTTGTGTGCCATGGGTGTGCTCCTGTTCCGCCCCTCAGGGCGATTGTCTGTTTGCGGCTTTCGGCCGCCAGGGCCCGAACGGGCGGTTGATTACTTCGCGAGGTCCTTGGCCTGATCGCGCCAGTCCGAGATCTGGTCGGCGCTGAAGGGCATGGCTTCGTCGATGCTCGCGATGTCCGCGTCGGTCAGAGCGGCGATCTGGGCGAAGGTGGTGATGCCCTGCTCGTTGAGCTGACCCGCCGCGACCGGGCCGATGCCCTTGATCTTGGTCAGGTTGTCGCCATCGCCTTCCGGTGCGTTGAACATCGGCGCGGCAGCGGCTTCGCTCTTCGCGGCAGCCTTCGGAGCGTCGTCCTTCTTGGGCGCATCGGCCTTCTTGGCTGCAGCCTTCTTCGAGGGCTTGGCGCCACCGGTCAGGATGTCGGTGATCTTGACGACGGTCTGGTGCTGGCGATGACCGCGAATGCGCTTCGAATTCTGGCGGCGGCGCTTCTTGAAGGCGATGACCTTGCGCGCACGGCCCTGCTCGACCACTTCGGCGACGACCATCGCGCCATCGACGAACGGAGCGCCAACGGTTGCGCCGGCGCCTTCGCCAACCATGAGAACTTCGCCGAATTCGACGGTGTCGCCGGCTTCGCCCTCGAGCTTCTCGATGGTGAGAACGTCATTGGCTGCAACGCGGTACTGCTTGCCGCCGGTTTTGATGACTGCGAACATCTTTTGTCCTTTCGTGTTCTTCCGGCTCTCGCCACGCGGGCGGGCCGTCTTTTTGCCAGTCGGAAACGTTATGGCTTCACCGAAACCGGATCTGCCGGGTGAACCCCGGACCGCAGCGTTGTTGATCGCCGCATGCCAAAGGCGAACGGCGCAGGAAGCCCCACGCCGCATTCGGCTCGCGGGATACGTGAGGCGGGCCCAAGAGTCAAGCTTCTCCCACGCGGAATGCGGCATTGCGGCGTCAATGTCCGGGCCGGGGGCGAATTTTGCGCTTGTCTCAGCCGCTGATGGCTAGTATGGAAGCGCCCGCGCAGCATATTGCGCCGACCAGAGACGCGGAGAGGTGGCTGAGTGGTCGAAAGTACCGCACTCGAAATGCGGCGTGGGGGCAACTCCACCGTGGGTTCGAATCCCACCCTCTCCGCCATATTTTCTTTTAAATAATTGAAATAATTACTATATTTTTTGTGAGTGCTTTCCAGCCCCACATCCAGCCCCACATTTGTGTTTGGCCGCGCCTTGATCGCCGGGTCGGACCGATTGAGACCGAATACGACCACACTTGATCAATTGCACCGAATCGGGAGATAGATCGGTCAGCGCATGACGTTGCTAGTCCTTATCCTCAAGCTGGGGGTGGCTGGTTATGTCACGTCGGAATGCGCTCGAATCCAAACAAGCTGATCTTTTCCCTGCTGCGAAGCTGCCTTCGCCAAATACATCCGTGCGGGATGGGTCAGAGCAGACGTTATCCTTAAATGATGCTCCCTTGCCCGTTCCGGGACACTCAAAGCCTCTTCCATCCGGGAAGAGCAAGAGATCCGCAGGCAATGGCAACTCGGGCAAACCACCGCTAAAGTCCGGGAAAGGCTCGGGTGGCGGAGGACCAGGTCAGTTCCTGACCGTCAAACAGGTGGCGGCCCGCTATGGCGTAGCAGTTTCCACCATCTGGCGCTGGCGTGATGAGCTAGAGGATTTTCCCAAACCTGTAAGGCTGGGCAGTGGCGCCACCCGATGGGTGCTCGACGAACTGCTCGCATACGAAGCGGAGCTGCCGAGAGCCAAATGAAGCGATCGTCCTGGTGGCGCTGCTTCAAGGCAAACCATGTCTACGGCGTCGATGATATCATAAGTGTACTGGGCATCAGCCGGAACACGGTCAGCAATCACATCAAACAGGGATTGCAGCCGATCGGTCCGGGCTTGCCGTTGCTCTTCACCGGCTCGGAACTCATTCGATTCCACAAGGATCGGATCAAGTCGCCACATCGCTCGCGAGGCCCGAGTGAATTCAACTGCTTTGCGTGCAAAGCCTTTGTGCTGCCGGATCCTCAGACAATCCAGATTGAGCAACGTTCACAAGGAGGTCGAAAGCGACTTCCTCGCGCCAAGGCTGTGTGTCCGGATTGCGGTGCAAAGCTGTCTCGCATCGTAAGTGAGACTGAATGCGACACCATCGGACAAACCCCTGATTCCAAATTCAGCTTGGACTCGAGAGACGAACATGCGGCACGATTCCCAGCTGAAATTTGGAATCAACCCACCCTTCCCGAGCCTGACTGGAACCAAAACAACGAACGTATCAAATATGGGTTCATCACCTATTGCCGGCGTTTCAACCAAAAGACGACGGATGCGATCATGCTGGCCGTCTGCCGGATGGAGGCATTCCTGGGCCGAAAGGACTTTTGTCGTTACACCCTGGAGGATATCGACAGGTACCGCACCGAGTTCCGAAGGTGCCTGGCTGTCTCTGGCGCAGACCAGCTGAGCCGCTCCACTGTGACCCACCAGGTGTCGCACATTCGCCGGTTTCTCGAATGGTTGATCCAGCAGGACGGCATGGGAAAGCTGCCGCGGTCCCTGCCGGATTACATCAGGCTCTCCAAGGCCGACACTGCACGCGTGAGCAAACCGAAGCCCCGGCCCTACCCCACCGATGATGAGGCGGTGTTGCTGGTTTCGAGCATGCCCGGCAGATCACTGGTCGAGCAGCGAGACCAGGCGATCGTCGCAACCTCATTCCTTCTTGGCACGCGGGCCAATGCGACCGCCTCTCTCAGGATCAGGCACATCGATCTTGAGAAACGTTGCGCCTATCAGATCGCGACCGAGATGCGGATCAAGAACAGCAAGACGCAAACCACCTACTTCTTTCCCGGTGATCCGATCTTCGAGCACAAACTGGTCGAGTGGATTCGAAAGCTCAGCAGTCTTGGCGCCACTGCCGACGATGCTCTGTTCCCACCGGACGAGGACCTTCACCGGGCCTCCAGCTGGCAAATAGGCGGTCGAAAAACAATCGAGCCCTGGACGACCTCTGGCGGCGTCGAGAAGGCCTTTCGCCGAGCCAGTAAGGCCGCAGGTCTCCCCTACTTCAATCCGCACTCCGCGCGGCACAATGTGTTCCTTCGAAGAGACAAATACTGCAGCAACTGGCGACAGCGAAAAGCCTGGTCCCGCAATGGTGGCCACGAGAACGAAGCAATCACCGAACGCAATTATGCAAAGGTGACCGACGAGGAATGCAGGACGATCTTCTCCGACTTCGCGGGTTCAAACGGCGAGACGCTGGAGGACAAGGATCTGATGCTCGACTTGCAATTCGGTAAGCTCTATCCCGGCACGCCCGAGCATGCTCGCGCAAAAAAGTTGATCAGAGCGCGGATGGAACGGCGATGATAAGCATTTTCTACAGATGTCCTACGCGAGGAATGAGCTAGGAGGATGTCCTGCCAACCCTTCAAAAGTAGCGCTGTTTCTAGAAGCACTGCGTCGGTGAAAACAAGAGCATAATGGTGGATATCAATATTTTGGGCATTGATCTCGGCAAGTGCGTTTACAGTCGAACCACTTATTGTGTTTTATGGAAAAATTGCGCATTGTGTTGTGGCAATTGGAGCGTACGGGCGGCATCTCTTGCGCTGGAGAATATGGGAACGGAACCACCAAAAGGGCCGGGCGTAGCCGAATAGCCCGCCGATGCTGTTTCCTTTCCGCGACCGCCCAAGCGGGTCCGGACCAGATATCGGGGCAGAAACCCGCCGCTCTCAGTACACAGCACAGGGTCAATCAAGAAACAGAATCAAACACTCGTTCCATCTTGTGTTTGTCTCGCAAAAATGGATATGAGCCATAATCAAAATCCAAAATCTTGTCTTATAGGTTCATGACTGAAAATTCGACTATCGACCACGAAATACCTGCGGTCGCGGTTCTTCCTTATGGCATCAGGCCGACGCTTAGGCTAGCGGAAATGCCGCTTGACCGGCTATCCTGGCCGTTTGGTCAGCCCGAAAGGCTAAAGGGAAAGACCGTGGCGAGACTCAACACCAAAGATCATCTGCTCGCCTACCTCAGCTCCGGTCTAATGTATATGCCGCGTCCGCATGTGCGCGCGAAGGTTTCGGTTATGCTGGTCGAGCCGCAGGCAGTGCATGGCCAAAAAATGGCGTGGATGCGGGTGTTACGGTGGCGATTCTTTCGGGTTTTGACATGTAATCCTTCGTTGCTTTCTGCGATACCCAACGGCGTCCGCTTCTTGTTCGGCTCGACTTGGGTGCCCGAGTGGCGTGAAACCGACATGTCCAAGTCTCGAATGCTGTCGCTGATCGCGTCCCAACGGAATTACTATCCCGGCCATAAATTGCGTCACGAGGTGGTCGCGTTTGTACGGAAACGCGGCGCCGATATCGACGTCCTCGGCCGCGGCTATGCTCCGTTCGAGCGCAAGTCCGACGGGCTCGCGCCTTTTCGATACTCGGTTATCATCGAGAATGTGCGCGAAACCAGTTATTTCACCGAGAAACTGATCGACGCGTTTCTTTGCGAAACCGTACCAATCTACTGGGGTGCTCCGGATATTGGCGATTTTTTCGACAAGCGAGGTATGATTATTGCGGACGATCTGGCAGCCATAATTGAAGCGATTGAACATCTATCGATCAATGATTACGCGGCAAGGCTTGAATTTGTCCGGTTAAACAAGGACAAGGCCAAGCGCTACGCCGATCACGAAAAAGCTGCTGCACATATCATCCTTCGGGAAGACGCCAGAAGCAGAAAGATCCAGCCATGACCAAGGACAACCTCCCGAAGAAAGCCCTTATCACCGGCGTGACCGGCCAGGACGGCGCCTACCTCTCCGAATTGCTGCTCTCGAAGGGCTATGAGGTGCATGGGATCAAGCGGCGGACATCGCTTTTCAATACCACGCGCATCGATCACCTGTTCGACGGCGAACCGGGACAGTCGGGCCGCTTCGTACTCCACCATGGCGACATGACGGATTCGTCATCACTGACCCACATCCTGCAGCAAACCAATCCGGACGAGGTCTACAACCTCGCCGCCCAGAGCCATGTTGCCGTCTCGTTCGAGGAGCCGGAATATACCGCCAATTCCGATGCGCTCGGCACGTTGCGCCTGCTCGAAGCAATCCGCATCCTCGGCCTCAAGGACAAGACTAAATTCTACCAGGCCTCAACTTCGGAGCTTTACGGCCTGGTGCAGGAGACCCCGCAGACCGAACGCACGCCGTTCTACCCGCGATCGCCCTATGGCGTCGCCAAGCTCTATGCCTACTGGATCACGGTCAACTACCGGGAAGCCTACGGGCTCTATGCCTGCAACGGCATCCTGTTCAACCACGAGAGCCCGCTTCGCGGCGAGACCTTCGTGACCCGCAAGATCACCCGGGCGCTGGCGCGCATCAAGCTCGGCCAGCAGGACGTGCTCAAACTCGGCAACATGGATGCGCTGCGCGACTGGGGCCATGCGCGCGACTATGTCGAGATGCAGTGGCTGATGCTGCAACAGGACGAGCCGGATGATTTCGTGATCGCCACCGGCGTGCAGTATTCGGTCCGCGACTTCGTGCTCGCCGCCGCCGATGCGCTCGGCATGAGCATCAGCTTCGAAGGCGAAGGCGTCGACGAAGTCGGCCGCGATGCTTCTGGCAAGGTGGTGGTGGCGGTCAACCCGCGCTATTTCCGGCCCACCGAGGTGGAAACGCTTCTGGGCGACGCCTCCAAGGCCAAGCAGAAACTCGGCTGGACGCCGCAGACCTCTTTCGCCGACCTGGTGGCCGAAATGGCCGAGGCCGATCTAGCGGAGGCCCGGCGGGATGGCTAGCAACCCGACAACCCTTCCAGGGAGCGCGCGCGGATGAAGATCCTGCTGACCGGGGGCGGCGGCATGGTCGGCCGCAACATCCGCGACCATGATCAAGCCGGCCGCCACGAGCTCATTGCGCCGCGGAGCCGCGAGCTCGACCTGACCGATGCGACCGCCACCGAAGCCTCTGTCGCACGTCTCAAGCCGGACATGATCATTCATGCCGCCGGCCGCGTGGGCGGCATCCAGGCCAACATGGCCCACCCGGTCGAATTCCTGGTCGAAAACCTCGACATGGGCCGCAACATCGTCATCGCCGCGCGCAAGGCGGGGGTTCCGCGGCTGATCAATATCGGCAGTTCCTGCATGTATCCCCGCGCGGCACCCAATCCGCTCGAGGAAAGCGCGGTGCTGACCGGCGAGCTGGAGCCGACCAACGAGGGCTACGCGCTCGCCAAGGTGATAACGGCGCGGCTTTGCGACTATGTCAGCCGCTCTGACCCGCATCTTGCCTACAAGACGCTGATCCCGTGCAACATTTTCGGCATTCACGACAAGTTCGACCCGGCGGTTTCGCACCTGCTTCCCGCGATCATTCGCAAGGTCGACGAGGCGAAACGGTCTGGCGCCGAGATGGTCGACATCTGGGGCAGCGGCGAGGCGCGACGCGAATTCATGTTCGCCTCGGATCTGGCGGAAGGCATCTGGATCGCGGTCGAGCGGTTCGATGATCTGCCCGGCATGATGAACATGGGTGTCGGCCACGATCATTCGATCAACGACTACTATGCCGCCGTGGCGCGGGTGATCGGCTGGCAGGGCAGCTTCACCCATGATCTCAGCAAGCCCGTGGGCATGAAACAGAAGCTGGTCTCGGTCGCGCTGCAGCGGCGGTTCGGCTGGATGCCCGCAACCCCGCTCGATCAGGCCATTGCCGAAACCCATGCCCATTACCGGGCCCAGACGGCGGCTGCCGAGGAGACCCATCCGTGAGAGACAATGCGTTCCCGCTGGCCACAAGTTCCTGGGACGAAAAGGAATATGCGGCGATCGACCGGGTGGTGAAATCCGGCTTTTTCTCGATGGGTAAGGAGGTCGTAGCCTTCGAAACGCTGTTCGGAGAGCAGATCGGTGCGCCCTATGCGGTGATGTCGAATTCCGGGTCATCGGCGAATCTGCTGTTCGTCGCGGCCCTTCGCTACCATTCGCGCCACAGGCTGGCGCCCGGCGACGAGGTGATCGTGCCCGCGGTGTCGTGGAGCACCACCTATTACCCGCTCTACCAGTACGGGCTCCGGCTCAAATTCGTCGACATTGATCCCGGCACGCTGAATTTCGATCTCGACCGGCTGGAGGACGCGATCGGCGAGCGCACGCGTGCGATCCTGGCGGTCAACCTTCTCGGCAACCCCAATGATTTCGACCGGATCGCCGCCATCATCGGCGACCGCGACATCTTGCTTCTCGAGGACAACTGCGAATCGCTCGGCGCGACCTTCAACGGGCGCCAGGCCGGCACCTTCGGGCTTGCCGGCAGCTATTCGGCCTTCTTTTCGCACCACATCTCCACCATGGAAGGCGGGGTGACCGTCACCCATGACGAGGAGCTGGCCCACATCATGCTGAGCCTTCGCGCGCATGGCTGGACCCGCAACCTGCCGAACCCGAACCACGTCACCGGCGTGAAGGGCGACGACCCTTTCGAGGAAGCCTTCCGCTTCGTGCTGCCGGGCTACAATCTCCGCCCGCTGGAGATGAGCGGCGCGATCGGCATCGAGCAGATGGCGAAACTGCCGATGATCGTCGAAAACCGGCGCAAGAACGCCGCACTCTTCAAGCAGGTGATGGAAGACTTCCCGCAGATACGTACCCAGCGCGAAACCGGCGAGAGCAGCTGGTTCGGCTTTTCGATGGTGCTCGAACCGGATTGCGGGCTGAGCCGCAAGGACCTGGTCGCCTGCTTCGACCGCCACGGCATCGAGGCGCGGCCGATCGTGGCCGGCAACTTTGCCAAGAACGAGGTTGTGACCCGCTACATGGACCACGAAATCCATGGCGGCTTGCCGAACGCCGAGCTGGCCGACACACACGGCCTCTTCATCGGCAACCATCATTATCCGCTCGACAAACCGATGGAACAGTTGCACCTGGCGCTGACGCAGGCTTTCAGCCGCAACAGCGCGGGCGACTGACCTCAATCCATCCTGATCCAGCCCTCCGGCCAGATGTCCTCATTCACCAACTTGGGGTCAGCGAACCAACTGTCGGGCGAGATCACGATCTTGTCTTCAGACGGATTGAGCCAAGCGCCCCACCAGGAGAATGACGAGTTGGCAATAATGTGATGCCGGCAAGCGCTCATCAGCCGCAGATCCTCGTAATTGCGATCTGAATCATTGTGGTCCATCACCCGCATCTCGAAGGGCAGGATGAGATTGTCGCGCACCCAGGCAGGATCATCTGAGAAGGTGTAGATCACCGGCTTTTCAGTCATCCTTGCCGCAATCAGATCGACCCCCCGCCCGTAGTAATCGAGTGAGCAGGTGCCGTGGGTGGCGTTGGTGCGCGAATCCTTCACATAGTCGCCGCGCCGGATGTGCAGCGAGATTGCAGGGGTTTCAGCAAGTTCGGCGAGGATTGCCGCGTTTTCGGCCGACGGCGGCGTGACGATCTGGAAATCGGCGCGAATGGCGGCCTCCACCGGTTTGAAATAACGCTCACTCTGCCAGTAACCCTTCAGATAGACGCCGTCGCCGAGCTGTTCGAACGCCGGATTGAAGCTCAGCCCATTCTCGCGCGCCAGGCGCGGCCTCAGCTTAAGCTTGCGCCAGAAAAGATAGCGTACCGGCTGGCGTCGGCGATCGGGCGGCATTTCAGCAGCCCGCCCCTGCCGTGCAGCGATGGCGAAATGATGGAGCCCGAAGCCGAACTGGGTGCTGCCGTCAAAGATCTGCGTGTCGAGCAGAAGTTCCGTGCCGTGACGAAGTGCCAGCGCCCGGCCCGCCGCATACTGGAACATCTGGTTGCCCAGTCCACCATTGATGTGGGTACTGATCATGTGAACGCGTCCATAGTCAGGTCCTTACTTATTAAGGGCGCGGTTCTTTGCAGTTGTCCCGCAAAGGTGATAAGCAGCACGCATTTGCAGGTCAATCGGATTGCAGTGGGGTAGGTCCGCGCTTGAAAACACTTCGCATTTACAGTGAGTAACACAAAGATCTGATGAACCATGCGTTGAGGCCTCCATGCTCAAACGAATCCGCCGCCACTTCAATGAAAAACGAAATCCGCATCTAAAGGTTCAAAGACTTGAATATCGCCGCTGGCGCGCCGACAACGGAGAGACCTTGCGCACTAGATTTCCCGGCCTAACTCCGGAATCTACGGTTTTTGATATTGGTGGCTTTCGCGGCACTTGGACCGACGCGATTTTCGACTCCTACGGTTGTCAGGTTCAAATATTTGAAGCACATTCCCGCTTTGCTGCTGAGCTTGAGGCTAAGTACGCGTCTAATCCGCGGATTACGGTCAACGCATTTGCGCTTGGAAGGGACGACGGTGATTTCCTGATCTCGGATAATGGTGATGCCTCATCCGCGCTGAAGCACGACAGGGGAGGCCTGATTGGGCGGGTGGTATCCGCTGGCAATTTCATGGCAGGGTTTCAGCCTGCAATCATAGACCTGGCCAAGATCAACATTGAGGGTGGTGAGTATGAGTTATTGCCGGCGCTCCATGATGCAGGTCAACTTGAGCGCTTCAAGTTGCTTCAGATCCAGTTTCATCTGTTCGACAAAAAGCATATCGCTGCACGGGATCGGATACGTAAAACTCTGTCGCTGTCTCACCAGTGCGATTGGAGCTATGATTTTATTTGGGAACAATGGAGTCTAATTCCCAGCAGTAAATTATAGTAATTGTTCGTGGATATTATCCGATTTTGTTAAAAACTATAGATATCTCCATCATGAATCGATTTCTAAATTAAGGTTAATCGTATTTTGATCTATACAGTATGAGATATCGTATAATTTCTGGACCCTGAATTGAGTCAATCATGTGTGCTTCTGAAATTCAAATGAAAATACGATATCTGTATTCTCTAAACAGAGGTGGATGTTTAGATTATTCACGCGATTTTCGCAATGATGGATTATATTAAATAAAATGAATATAAATAAGAATGACTACATTATGATAGCGGCACTGGCTGCAAGTCTTTCGCTGCCAGATGCGTATACTATTTCCAGCGCCTTTTTTGCAATTATAGGAGCCGTCTATCTCAAGGATCGTTTGACTAAGCGAGAGCCATTATTTGAGAAATACCTATCTGGTAAATTGTGTTTGATATTTATGGCCTATGCTTTAATTTGTGCATCAATTCAGTTTTGGCATGAAGCGCCACTCAGTTATTATGAAATGTATATACCCTTTTTGTGGGCGCCTCTAATTGTTCTAGCTGTTCTAGTTGGACGCATTGACCGAAGATCGATATGGCTGGGGTGTTTGATCGGCGTTTTTTTTGCTTTCTTGATTGCGCTATATCAGTCTGTCGCTCTTGGAATCGTTAGATCTTATGGATTTCTTGGCAGCCCAATAACATTTGGCAACAATGCAATCTTACTGGGCTCCGTTGCCCTTGCCGGCCGACATGATCCACCATTCAAATTGCGCAATTCTACTTGGTTGATGTTAGCGTATCTCGGCTTCTTCTTCGGAGTTGTTGCTAGTCTTTTCTCTCAATCAAAAGGTGGGTGGCCCCTAATCCCTCTGGTTTTGATCTGGGCCCTTGTGGAAGATTTTTTTCGAGGATCCCGAACGAGCAGGTTTGCTTTGGTTGTGACAGGATTCTTGGTGGTATGCCTGTCATCGTTCATGCCACTTGGCGCAGCTATTTCTCGAATTCACAGCGCTGTAGTTGGGACTGTTATTTGGTTCCAAACTGGTGAGATAACTGAAGGTTCTGCGGCGGTTCGATTGGAGCTTTGGAAACTTGGGCTGACTATATGGCCAGAGAAACCGTTGTTGGGTCACGGCAGGGAGGGCATAGTTCAAAGAATGCACGATGAGATAGGCAGAAATGAGATTGATGCTGGGATTGGGCACATAACTGGTTTGCACAACGAACCTATTCAGCTTCTGGCCGAGCAGGGGCTCATCGGTCTAGTGAGCTGGGTCATGATTTATGCTGCGTCTATTCTCGTGTTTGGTCGCACATATCTGCGATATGATGGAGTTCGAAAATGGCTCGGCCAGGCAGGCCTCATGACGGTGGGTGCCTCGCTTATTTTTGGCATGTCGGATATGAACCTGATGCTAAACGCAAACCGTCAGATCTTTGTTTTCTTGACAATGGCTCTATCCGCGCTTGTGATTGCAGAGAATAAGAGTCGCAATGCAATCGCAACATGACGGTTGTAGGTGAGTTCCGCTTTGGCGAACTCTTCGAATATGAATAGATGGATTGTTCGAGGAAACATAATAGAAAAAATTCCAGCCATGAATGGTCCGATTTGGCGGGGCACGTCAGCCTGACGTGCACTAGCCAGGTGGACCAATAACGGGTCCACGTCACAAATCCTATCCAGCCAATTGGGAATAGCTCTACTCAGGAGTGACGCGATCTAACGCCGGCGAAAGCCTGCATGATGCCCGACCCGCGCCGAACCTGATCGGGGGAAACCATGGACGATGTCTTCTTTGTTCTTTCCAAGCTGATTTGGGTGCTGCTCAAGCCCGAAACCATGTTTGGCCTCCTGCTGCTTGCCGCAGTCATCGCCCTGTGGCGCGGCAGGCGGGCGATAGCGCTTGGCATCCTTTGGGCCGAGCTCGCGCTCTATTGCCTCATAGCCATCGTTCCGGTCGGCGACCTGTTCCTGGCTCCCCTGGAAAACCGGATCGCTGTGCGCGGCCAGGGTCCCGCGCCGGACTACATCGTGGTGCTTGGGGGGGCGGAGGAAATCGAGGTCTCCGCCTCGCGCCAAACGGTGAGCCTCAACGCCGCGGGCGAACGGCTGCTGGCGGCGGTCGCGCTGGCCCGCAGATATCCCGACGCCCGGATCATCGTGTCAGGGGCGTCGGGCGCGCTCAAGGGCGCATCCCTGAGTTCGGCCGACCTCATGGCCAGGGTTCTGACCGAGGCCGGCGTGAGCCGCGAGCGCTTGCTGCTCGAGCGCGTCTCGCGCAACACGGCGGAGAACGCCACGCGGACCGCAGAGCTGGTGGCAAGCGGTGTCTCCGCCCCGACGCTACTTGTGACCAGCGCCTTTCACATGCCGCGCAGCCTGGGCGTCTTCTGCGCCGCCGGCTGGACCGATCTTGCGGCCCGCCCGGTGGACTACCGTTCCGGCAATGTGACAGCCCGCCTGGGCTGGAGTTTCGGATCGAACCTCGAGGACCTGAACGTCGCGGTGCGCGAGTGGATCGGCCTGATCGCCTACCGGGCCACCGGCCGGACCCGGACCCTGCTTCCCTCCGGCTGTGCGGACTGAGACGCGCCGCGCGGGGTGACCGAAAGGCGCTGAAGCCCTTCCCGGGTCGGAGCGTCGTTTCCCTGTCAGGCGGGGCGGGGCAACTCGTAGCGTGTGGCTTCAGGCTTGTCCTGGGTTGTCGAAGCTTGGAATCCGAGGGCTTCGAAGACCCGGACCGAGGCTCGGTTCGCTGGTTTCACATATCCGGTGACGAGCCCTCTTTCCGGATCGAGACGAAGCTTGCGAATGGCCATGTCCAGCATCGGGCGCGCGATACCGCGTCCCCGGAACAGGGGCGCGACAAGGTAGGAAATCTCCCAGCTCCCGTCGTGCTGACGCTCGAAACGGACATGACCGACCGGGATGCCGCTCGGCGTTTCGGCCAGCAGGAACACGACGTCGGATGACGACAGGCGACGCGCGTACCAGGACCGATGCTCCGTTAGGGAGATCTGTCGCGTGGTGAACGCGTTGCTTCTGGTGACAGGATCGTTGGCCCAAGTCAGGATCACGTCGCTGTCCGAGCTTCGGGCAGGTCTCAGTGCAAGGACGTCGCCGCCCTGGTGCATGATGATGTCGGCAACGCGCTCCGTTCCGAGCGCATCCACCAGCGACATCATCCGATCGGCCCTGGCGGGATCGACCGGGAAGGCAAGCGCGGATCGCAGGCCCTGAACCATTCGGTCGAGCGTCATCGTTTCGCTCCGGCCCAGCCAGGAGACGAAGCCAAGTCTGTCCAGTTCCTGCGCCAGTGGCTCCTGATTTCTGGCGAGGGTGACGACAGCCGCCGGCAGGCCGACCGCCAGTCTTTCCCAACTGGTGGTGCCGGACGCGCCGACGAACAGATCGGCCTCCACCATGGCCTGCGCCAGATCCGGAAGCTGGCCCGACACAGTCAACCGTGGGTCGCCGGCGCATTTGTCACGGACGGGTCCCGCCTGCGGGTTGGCAGTGTCGAGAATGACACGGGCGGAATACGCCGACGACAAGCGGGACAAGGCATCGACCGCCATCGACGTCATGCCTGTGTCGGCGCCGCCGAAATAGACCAGGAGGGATCGGGACGGCTTCTCGACGCGGACGACCTCTTTCCTCAACTCGATGTAACGGTCCGCGATCAGGGCGTAGCCCGGGCCGAGCAGCTTGATGCAGCTGTCCGAGACCAACGCGTCATATCTGTGCAGATAGTCGGCGACGAGGTTCTGGTCGAGAAGCACATCGGCATCGTGACTCCGGTTCGCCAGGTCATCGATGGCCAGGATGCGCGGCGCTGCGGAGCGGATCCGTTGTTCCCATTCCTGTCCCAGGCCATAGTGATCGACGATGATCCAGGCCCCGCGCAGCCCTTGCCCTTCGGCGGCTGCGACCCCTCGTCCGATCGCATCGGCGCACAGAGCCGCATCATCCGATGGGGGAAGGTCCGCGTCATCCCCCTGTCGACCGATCTCGACAACGGCAAAGCCGTCGTCCCGCACACGCGCAATCAGATTGCCGCTCAGCGGCCGCATGAGGAATTCCACCTGCGCGCCCCGCCTCCGGAGTTTCCGCGCAAGGGTAAGGCATCGCATCACGTGGCCCGAGCCGATGGTTGATGAAGCCTCTGTCCGAATGCTGACTCTCATATCTCTCGCACCATTTCCCGCGATCCGCCTGCGCGGGGCCGGGCCGTCCCGGTCAATGCTGGATGCCTGTTCTGCCGATCACCTTGAAGAAGGTCATCACCAGGATGCGGATGTCCATGACGAGGCCGTGCTTCTCGAGATACTCGGTGTCGAGCGCGACCTTGTCGGGAATGGACAGCTCGTCCCGGCCGTTGACCTGGGCCCAGCCGGTCAAACCCGGTAGCAGCGCGTTCACGCCGGCTTGGTTCCTGAGCTCGATCAGGTCATCCTGGTTGTGAAGCGCCGGGCGCGGGCCGACGAAGCTCATGTCGCCGCGGATGATCGAAATGAGCTGGGGGATTTCATCAAGACTCGACTTGCGCAGAAAGCAGCCGATCGGCGTCAGCGCGCTGGCAGGATTGCTGAGAAGATGGGTGGCCACAACCGGTGTGCCGGTCTTCATGGTGCGGAATTTTGGCATATCAAACAGAACACTGTGCCGGCCGACACGCTTGGACCAGTAGAGGACGGGGCCTGGAGAGGTAAACTTGACGGCTGCCGCGATCAGGAGGCCCGGCACCAGAAGAATGGCCCCTATGATCAGCGCAATGAGCAAATCAAAACTGCGCTTCATCTTTGTGGTTTTCTTGATTTGGAACAATGATCCTAGCCGGCACTCCGGCGGCAACGGCATGGTCCGGGACGTCCTTGAGCACCACGGCATTGGCGCCGATGATGGCATCGACGCCGATCCTCACCGGGCCGAGAATCTTGGCGCCGGAGGTGATGATGGCGCCATCGCACAGATGCGGACGCGTATCGGGATGGTAACCGAAATCCGCCAGTTTTCCGCCAAAGGTGACCTGCTGATAGATGGTGACATTGCGACCGACATAGCCAGCGCCGATGATGGTGCCGTGCGAATGCGGGATGATCAAACCGGGACCGATCGGCAGCTGCGCGGGCACCTCGATGCCGAAGATGACAAAATTGGCGAGACTGACCAGTTTGGCCAGCCGCCGCCAGCCGCTGCGGTGCAGACACTGGGCGGTACGGACCAGGCTGACACAGGCAAACCGTGACGAAAAACAGTCGCGCCAGCGGCGCTGGGTCGGCTCTTCTCCGGCAAACCGGGCCAACCGCTCCCAGTCAGCATCCAGTATCTGGCCAAATGTCATCGTATCGACCGGATTGGCAGCGAATTTCAAGCGATCGGCTCCATATTCTGCACGCGGCGTTTTTCCTGCAACCGTCGAATGGCGCGATCGGCCCAGAGGATATGGCAAGCCCGGCCCGCCACGATCGTCGCTGCATATCCTGCATAGCCACCGCCTGTCCACAGGCAAAGCGCGAAGGCGCTGCAGACAATGGCCAGATTGGAGCAGGCAGCGGCCATCCACTGTGGCCAATTTTGAGTGTGCAGCATGCAAGCCATACCTGCTGAAACCCATGCATTTACGGGCTCCGTCCGCATTTGCAACCGCGTGGTGCATATCTGGACAGGACCACTGAATTCGGATAACCCACAACTCGCCGAGACGATCATGGAGATGTATTGTGCAACTGAAAAAGCTCACGCGCCCCGGGATTTTTTCGTACGCCGCCCAACGTACGATTTTGAAAAGTCCGCTCCGTGGCTGGATTGCCTCATTTCTGGCCAAGGGCCGTCCTCGGTTCTCCGCTGCACCGGATCCCAAGGTGTCCGCTGCCGTCAGCGATTTGAATACCCACGGCATCTATCTCATGCACAACTATCTCGATTCCGATCGTATCGAGAAGATCAAGCAGGCAGTCGCATCGCTGCCGCTCGATGAACGCTTCAGCCCGCAGCGCAAGAATCTGGATCTCGACGATATGCCCGCAGATGTGCATGTTGCGGAGTATCGCACCAGTGCGCTGTTGCAGTTCGACACGATCATGGAAATCGCCAACGATCCGTTCCTGCTTCAAACTGCGGCGCAGTATCTCGGATGCAAGCCCACGATTTCCAACATGAGCGTCTGGTGGAGCTTTCCGACAGGTGGCGAAGCGCAAGAGGCAGAGAATTATCACCGGGATGTCGATGACTGGCGTTTCCTGAAATTCTTCTTGTATCTGACGGACGTTGATTCCGATTCCGGTCCTCACCGGTTCGTCAAGAATTCGCACCGTTCCAACCGCCTCACCAACCTGAAACGGATCACTGACGAGGAAGTCAGCGCCAACTTCCCCCAGGAAGATCAGCTCGAGATGACCGGCAAGGCCGGCGACGCCTTCATGGAACTGACATTCGGCCTGCACAAGGGTCAGCCACCGCGCAAGCACAGGCGTCTGCTGCTTCAGGTGGAATACTCCATCAATCCGGTAGCGGTGTATGACTACAGCCCGCTCAAACTGGAGAACTTTCCCTACGATCCGTACGTCAACAGACTGTATGTCTCACCGAAATGAACAGACTCGGACGGCTGTGGGAGCAATCTAAAGCCTCCTTCAGGTTCAACGGCCTCTACCTTTTCATGATGGGGTCCGCTTCCGGGCTAACCTTCTTCAAGGGGCTTCTCCTTGCAGTCGTCTTGCCGGCATCCGAATTCGGTCTGTTTGTCAGTGTCGTAGCGGTCTCCACATTCACCTCCAGCCTGATCAGCTTTGGTCGCGTGGAGGGGTTCATGAAATCGCTGCCGCGCCGGTTTGAATCGGGCGATCTGGCGTCGGTGTTTTCAATGGCGGGCGATGCGGTGCGCGTTCTGGCCTTGCGCACTCTTGCTGTCGGCGCACCGGCTGCGCTGGTGCTGCAAACGACGTCAGGCCTGGGACTTGAAGTCGTCCTTGTCGCCTTCACGTCGCTGTCCTACTCGCTTTTCAATATCTATTCGTCTGCGATACGGGCCACCGCCAATCCGTTGGGCCTGGCCAGGGGCGCGCTCTCCCGGGCTGCCTTCGCACTGGTGATTTCATCTCTCGGCGGGATCGTGTTCGGGTGGCAGCTTGCGATCGTCGGCGAGTTCTTTGGCGCCCTGATTGCGGCAGCGCTCATCCGCCATTGGTTGTATAAGACCAAACCGAGGGACAAGGCGACCCACGCGCGACTGCAGGCAGACACCTCTACTGAAAGGGACGGATTTTTCGTTTTCCTGGCGCTGACGCTGGTTGCCGCTCCACTTTATCTGGACCGCATTTTCGTCACCACCACCTTCGGCTCGGCCATGGGCGGTAAATACGGGTTCCTGCTTATTGTCGGCATGTTCAGCTCAACGATGGTTGGCATCATGGCGCAATCAATCGGGCCGAGACTGGTTCAGCAGCAGCACGCCGGCAGGCCCATGCGAGAGCAGCTCATCACGATCTTGAAAACGACGCTGCTGTGCGTTTCGGTATCGGTCGTCGCGATAGGGTTCTTCGTCTTCTGCATCAGTGTCTGGCCGCTTGCGGCGCTGTGGGACAAATACGCCATGGACGCAACGTCGATCATCCTGGTTTCCCTCATATCGTTCTTCCGCGTCTCGGAATTCCTTGACTGGCTGCTGATTTCGCACAATGCGGAAAAGGAAATGCTCTATTCCTCGATCGTGTTTGCGGTTTTTGCAGTCAGCATCTCGGGCGCGATCTATCTTTACTCGGCACCGTTTGTTTATTTTCTCGGCGGAATTCTGGTGTCCCGGACTGCACAATTTGCGGTCCAGACCGTCTTCGTGGTTCTCAAGTCGAGACAAATCAAAATGGCTCAGTGAGCCATCAAACATCATCCGGGCCGGGCTCCTGCCGCTTGTGAGCAAAGTGGGGCTGGCGCACGGTCGTTTCAGTGATGGGGGAAACCGGAGCCGCATCCGGAATTGCACAGGCGAGACCGGGTTTGAAGGAACTGGTCTAGTTGAACGTCACATCGTCGACTTCAAGCTTGAAAGGCCGCGGGTCATAGCCGAAATCACGACGGGCCTCGGAGTTGTCGAATGCCATGTCCAGATTCATGCGCTCGGCCATCTGCGGGCTCCATTGCGCAAACCGCGGCACCCGGTTGAGGATCATCAGCGCGGCGCGGAACATCGGCAGCGGCACGGTGGGCATGCGCGGCGTGCGGCCCAGTGCGGCAAACACCCGCTTGACCATTTCGCGGTAGGGCAGCACCTCGCCACCGGAAATATTGTAGCTCTTGTTGCGCGCGGCCGAATCCAGCGCCTGCACGCTAGCCCTGGCGACATCATCGGCGTGCACCGGTTGCCGCTTGCCTTTGCCCGCGCCTAAGATCGGAAACAGGCCAAAACGGACGATCATTTTCGCGATCTCGGAAATGTTCTTGTCCTTGCCGTGACCGTAGATCAAGGTCGGCCTGAGGATGACCCATTCAATGCCATTGGCTTCGCACCAGACCGAAAACCGCTCTTCCCCCTCCGCCATCTTCCGGGCGGTTTCGTTTTCACTGTCATTGCCGATCTGAGATTTGGTGAAACGGCTGGTGGAGGAGGTGATGACGATCTTTCCCGCCCCCCGGGACTTCAGCGCATCGCGCCGCTCATCAAATGTCCAGACATGACCGAAATCGATCCACGAGCTGATCTGTTCGGTCGGAGCATCCTGCAGACGGCGCCACTGGCCCGGGCCGCTCCGCTGCTGCCGGGAAAAACAGATCACCTCGCGCTTTTCCTCGCCGAGGATCGACACGACCTGAGAACCCACCAGGCTGGCCGCGCCAACCACGCCGACCCGGTTGAGAGAAGCGTTTCTGGATGAAGTCTGAATGGTTCCGGCTCCCGTTGATGGCCAAGCAGATAACCGCGCCTAGATAGCGAAGAATGCTTTAGCTGTCATCATGAACTTCGCCACTCAACGAGCGAACTTGCTCGCTCGAGGGTTTTACATCGGCCAGTCGCGTGAGGAATAGCACAGCGAGCCAAAGCATGAAAAAAGTAGACGCCGATTGCGTCCCGCTGCTCAACATCAAGATCGGAATGAAAACGCCCAATGAGATGCAGCTTTGGTTCTTTGCGGCCCGCCCCTTATTGTAAACAACAGCAGTGGTCCATCCCATTAGCAAAAGGCCTATTATCCCATATTCGATCGCGAACAACGTGTAGCCCATCTCGGTCAGGACTGTGCCCGGCCCGAGCGAGGAGCTTGATGCGCCAAATATCGCACGGAGCACAAAACTACCTAAGTACCTCGCGTCGTCGTCGTCACCTGCACCCCCTGTGAGGTATTGAACTGCCGCCTGTGTGGCTTCAACGCGGTACGTATTGGAGCTGGATTCAGCGTCGAAAGCCCCAAAAAAGAACATCGTGCCGGAGATCATTTTATCCGGATAGATCGCCAGCGCCAGCAAACCGATAGCAGCGAGGGTTAGAATAATGCGGACGCGATGTCCACTAACGAGGCAAAGAACTCCCACAGACATCATCGCCAACCGACCTTGCGCCATCCAGCCAGCGCAGAAAGAAAAAATCAAAATAATCGTGCCAAGCTCAAATATCAGGGCCGAATAAAAAAATAACCAGGTCGAGTCGTGCGTGCTGTCGAGCATCCCTTTGGCGCGGATCAATCCAATTGTTGAATCGATGAACCACATCTTGTCATTAAAGTATACATTCTTGGCTTCGTTAGTAGTTAGCGTTAGCGAGACGCCGTAATGATACTCATATAGTAACGTCGCAAACTGCGCGACTAGAACAAAAATAAGTATAGTCTTGGTAATTCGCCGGGATACGAGGTAGCAGGTCAAAGCCGCACAAAAACCTACCGCGTGGGGCGACACAAACACCCTTCCGTTGAAAAAATAGGCCGTCAGTGGAGCTATTACCAGCAACAGACCAAGCCAAGAAACAACCAACTTGTTGGAAGCGAGCTGCAGGACGTCCATCCGATGCCGGGACAACACCAGAAAACCCGCTATTGCACCGCCAGCGAGGACAAAGCCTGCTCCGTAGTAATTCCTAAGGGAATAATCGAGGAGATAGAACGAAACGATGTCTTTCGCGAATATTCCAAAAAAAATAAAAAAAATCGAGATATACCCAAAAATGGCCTCGGGTTGACTAAACGCGTTTTCAACTCTGTTCAATATGGCCTCCTTGGCTCACCTTTCAGCTGCGAGCCAACCGAATTTGACGAAGTAGAGCTAACCGCCCCCGCGATCAACCTCTGGTCGCTTACACAGATTGGCGTAAAATGTCACGTTTTTGCTAAAGGCGCAGGCGAATCAAGCTCCGTTTCACTACAGGAGGTTTGTCATTGGAAGCGAAGACTACGGCGTAGACTTACAGCCAAGACTCCGGACCGTCCAAGTTAGATTGCCGCCCACTCGCATTATATTCTAAAATCTGCTAAGATGAAATTTCTCGATCGGCATAGGTTTCACTTTTAAAATGATTGATTTTCTACGCTCCCGGATTGAGTTTATTTCTGCAAGCTTACTTATATTTGCTTGGTTGGTTATCTTTGGATTGAGATCCATTCCGGTTGGCGGCGAGTGGGGGGCTCTAGATAACGCAACGACCACATTCATTTTATTATGGGTTTCTCTCACAAGCGCTGCAATAATTGTCGGCGGCTGGCTTGCGCAAAGAATGGCTCCGGGAACCCGGATAATATCAGCCGATCCGAATGGTGCGGTTATCCTCCTCTCGCTTGCGGCTCTGGTAGGCGCTGTTCTTATCATTGTAGAGTTCGCGTTTGTTCGGGGCTACGGTTTCAACACACCTGTAAGAATGATACGACTTCTCGAAGTAACTAGAGGCTTTGCTGGGGCTCCCGGTTCGTTGCTGAGTGGGCCGGGCCGCTTATTGCTTCCCGCCATTTTGCCGGCCCTTCTGTTGGTTGCCCTCTACTGGGGCCGCATATCCAGATTGGCGCTGATGGTATTTGGTATAGCGGCTGTTGCTTTCCTGTTTGAGCAGGTTAAGTTCGAAGGCGGACGCTGGTTTCTTTTTAGTACATACTTTACTTTGATTGTCGGATTTCTCGCAGATTTCCTTAAAAAGGACCGAGAAAAGAAGAATATTAGAATAAAATTAATAAAGACGCTGCTTTTTCTTGGGTTTTATGGTGCTGTTTTATTTACCTATTCAGGTTGGGTTTTTGCTGACAGATACGCCAACGGCAACGCAACCGCAGATTTACATTATGAGCGATTTTCTGATAATTTTTCGGAAGTTGAAACAGTCGACTCCTCGGAATCAATACGGTCAACAGGCGGATTTATCAAGAATACTATCGATCCGCAAACAAACGAAGAAATAAAAAATACTAAAACTCCCAATATTTTCAATAATGCTATAGCTAAATTTTTCTGGATTTATGCGACGCATGGCGTGAACGAACTGAACGAACTTGTTTTAGGTGACAGTTTTTCGCTTGGTTTGGGCGCTCTCCAATTTCCTCAGATCGCCCGAGTCAGTGATCGGCTACTCGGAACCGATCTGCGCGTCGAGTACAGGGCGGACTTCCCAAATGAAGGGCACTATACCACCTTGATTGGGGGGTGTTTTGTCGACTTCGGATTTGTCGGAGCTGTTTGTTTCGGAATAGCATTTGGCTTGTTGCTTGGCTATTGGGCCAATCTTTTTGGTCGAACGTATGGCGTGAGCTTCTCTTCATTGGCCTACCCGGCAATTATGACTGTCGCTCTGATCTCGCCTATCGTTTCGATCGTGAGCCACATTTGGCCGGTGATCTGCTGGGCGGCCATCGCACGGTTGGTATTCGTGACACCTAATATTACAGGGTTCCAAAAAAACTTAGGTTCAGAAGAATACCAGACAACTAATCGTAGCAAATCGAGCACTAGTTCTGCAGGAGACCGTGAGCCCCCATTAGCTTAAATTACCGATTTTTGAATGTTTCTGCTTCAATTCCACCTTACTGTGATTCTGTTTGATATCTGGGCACCTCGCAACTTGTTGAGAACTTTTTGTCCACATGCGGCCTGACCTGGCTACGCTTTATAAAGCAAAGCAAGGAGAGCCGACCATGGATAGCAGCCCGAAACTCGACCTTCCCCTCATCCTGCCGCAACAGGCGCAAAAGCATGTGATCCACAATGAGGCGCTTGCGGCACTTGATGCGCTCGTTCACCTTATCGTTGAGAGCCTCGGAGCCACGCTGCCGCCCCTGACGCCAGATGACGGGGATTGCTACATCGTGGCAGATCCGGGCGCGGACGCCTGGACCGGCAAGACAGGCAAGATTGCCCACTGGCGCAATAAAGGCTGGCGTTTTCATAGCCCCCGGACCGGGTTCGTGGCCTATATCCGTGACCAAGCCCAGCTCCGCGTCTTTTCCGGTTCAGAGTGGCTGAGCCTCAGCAGCATTGGCGACCAGAACGGTTTCGAGAGCCTCGGCATCGGCACGACTGCTGACCCTGGAAATCCGCTCAGCGTGCGGGCTTCAGGCAGCCTTTTCAACCATGCCGGCAGCGACCACCTGGTCATGGTAAATCGGGCCGGGCCCGCCGATACGGCGTCGCTGATCTTCTAATCCGGCTTTACCCCGCACCCTCATCAACCTGCGACCTTGCCCTGATGAACCTCTATCTCGGCCACAGGCCGCTGTCGCCCGGCACCCGCACTGGGCCGCTGGGAAGCCTGAACGGATGGCGCTAGCTAGGGCCATCTCTCGCGCTCCAAATTCAATCAGCAATCCGGGTGATCGCGGTCCAGCTTGTCAAAGATGCAGCCAGACATGCGAGGCTATGGTTGAAGACCGGACTGCAAAAGCCCGATTTGGCGGCGGGCAACATTGACATTCAGGGCCACCAAACTAGAAAAAGATGCCCATGCTCGACAAAGGAAAACGACAGTGTTGATGGAATCCGGCCAACGCCATGAAACCGCGGTTGCCAGCGAGCGCAGTTTCGGAATTGTCTTTGCCTCGGTGTTTGCAATTGCGGCGGTATATTGCTGGTGGCAGAGCACCACCTTCTGGCTTGTTCTGGCGTTTGCCGTGGCGGCAGCGGTGACACTTTGTCTGGGTCTGTTTTTTCCAATGGTGCTGGCTGTACCGAACCGGTGGTGGGCCAAGCTCGGCCACGGTCTCGGCCTGGTCATCACCCCTATCGTCATGGGCCTGATTTTCACGGTCATGATCGTACCAAGCGCATTGGTGATGCGCCTGTTCGGTATTGATCCGATGCGAAGACGTGCGGCGCCAGAGGCTGAAAGCTACTGGGTCAAGCGGGACCAGCAACCCGGTTCAATGCGGCAACAATACTAAGGTCAACAATGGATTTCATTCGCGAATTGACGCGGTTCATGCTGAACCGCAAGAAGTACTGGATTTTCCCCACAATGTTCACATTGCTGGTGTTCGGGGGTCTCCTGATCGCTGCCAAGGGCTCCGCCGTCGCTCCCTTCATTTATGCGTTGTTTTGACCATGAGCGTTATTGTCGGCCTCTCAGCCTATTTTCACGACAGTGCTGCTGCGATTGTGGTCGATGGAAAGATTGTCGCCGCGGCACAGGAGGAACGCTTCACTCGGATTAAGCACGATCCCGGTTTTCCGACGGCGGCACTTGATTACGTGATGAAGGAAGCCGGGGTCGGTTTTGACGAAATCAGCCATATCGCTTTTCATGACAAGCCGTTTCTAAAGTTCGAAAGGTTGCTGGAGACCTATTTGTCTTTCGCGCCCCGCGGTTTTTCATCATTCCGCACAGCGATGCCGATCTGGCTGCGTGAAAAACTGTTCATGAAGGGAATGATTGCCGATTCGCTGACAGCAATGGGCGCCGGCAAGGCAATCTCCGACAAGCTGATGTTCTGCGAGCACCATGTCGCTCATGCTGCCAGCGCATTCTACCCTTCGCCATTTGAAGAGGCCCTGGTCCTGACAATGGATGGCGTTGGCGAGTGGGCAACGACCAGCGTCGCTATCGGCCGGGGCCATGAGCTCGATGTCGTCAAGGAGCTGCACTTTCCGCACTCGCTCGGCTTGTTCTATTCCGCTTTTACCTATTATCTCGGCTTCAAGGTCAACAGCGGCGAGTACAAGGTCATGGGCCTTGCGCCCTATGGCGAGCCGCGTTTTGCCGACAAGATCATGAAAACCATGATCGACATCAAACCGGACGGGTCCTTCCGGCTTGACCAGCGCTATTTCAATTATACCACAGGCCTGACCATGACGTCGGAAGCCTTTCACAGGCTGTTCGGCGAGCCGCCACGCAAGCCGGACGAGCTTCTGACCGCCTTCCACATGGATGTGGCAGCCTCACTGCAATATGTAACCGAATTCATCGTGCTCGCCATGACACGAGCGCTTTCGGTCGAATACGGCATTCGCAATTTGTGCCTCGCAGGAGGCGTGGCATTGAATTGCGTCGCGAACGGCAAGGTTTTGCGTGACGGCAGTTTCGACTCGATTTGGGTCCAGCCTGCTTCAGGCGATGCCGGCGGCTCGCTCGGTGCTGCACTTGCAACATGGCATGGCGAACTTGCTCAGCCACGAAAGCCGAAACCTGCCGACAGCATGTCAGGCTCTTACCTGGGACCGGTTTTCTCCGACGCTGAAATCGCTGCTGCTCTCGACCGATGCGGCGCTGTTTACCGACAGTTGCCGGACAATGAGTTGATTGGAGCAGTGGCTGATCAACTCGCGCAAGAGCAGGCTGTGGGGTGGTTTCAGGGCCGAATGGAGTTTGGTCCCCGCGCGCTCGGTGCCCGATCGATTCTCGGTGACCCCCGCAGCGCAGACACCCAGAAAACTCTCAATCTCAAAGTGAAGTTCCGGGAAAGCTTTCGGCCATTTGCTCCAGCGATCAAACGCAAAAAGGTGGGGGAGTGGTTCGAGTTCGACGGCGATAGCCCGTACATGCTTATGGTCGCAGATGTTGCCACTCACCGGCACAAGGCAATGACCGAGGCCGAGACGGCGCTGTTCGGAATCGACAAGCTCAATGTCGCGCGATCAGATATTCCAGCCGTCACGCACGTCGATTATTCCGCGAGAATTCAAACGGTCCACGAGGAAACCAATCCTCGTTTTCACGCGCTGCTTGATGCATTTGAAGACCGCACCGGATGTCCATTGCTGGTCAACACCTCATTTAATGTACGCGGCGAGCCGATTGTCCATACGCCAGAAGACGCCTTTCATTGTTTCATGGGCACCGGTCTGGACGTCCTGGCAATCGGAAACTTCCTGCTGCTGAAGGAGGAGCAGGTGGTCTCTGGTGACGACACCTATCGGGACCGTTATGATGCGGATTAGGCAATTGACACCAGTGGTGCTGTTCAACGCCGCATTTGCCGCAGCCGTGCTTTTTGCCGCCAACCTCTATCTCGATCACTCAAACTGGCTTGCAGTTTCCTCGCGAGCGGAAAGGGTGCGAATAGAAAACTCCGCGCGTGCTACCGACGCTGCATATTTCGCCCAGTGCCTCGCACAAGACCACGTCCAGATGTTCTACCCTGACCTGGTCACCCACAACGCTACGTTCCGGGATTTGGCCCAGAGCACAAATTTCCTGCCACTCGGACCAGTACCGAATGCCCAAACCGCGTATTGCAATGAGGGGTATGGGTTTGTCACGTATGACAGCGACCGGTACGGATTCCGCAATGAGGATACCCGGTGGAATCGCTCCGTCGACGTGCTGGTCGTCGGAGATTCCTTTGCACAGGGGGCCTGCGTCGCTGATCAATACACATTTTCAAGTCAGTTGTCGGCTGATCTGGGGGTCAATGCAGTCAACGTTGCGACCGGCAGCAACGGGCCTAACCACTACAAGGCACTGATTGACGTCTTCGTTCCGATGGCGCGGCCGCAGAAAGTCGTGCTCGTACTTTTCCCCAATGACAATGTGAGCATTCCCGAGGAGGACCCCTATAGCAGGGCCATGCCGGCCGAACTGGCCAAAGGCTATGATCCGGCAGGGGTCTCTGCCCAGGGAATTGAATTTTACGAGCAGGTGCGTCCGCTGCTCGAACCCTCCGCCTCGGCACTGGAGGAGCAGATCGACTGCCAAACCACCGATCTTACCTATCCCGAGAAAACGGCGCAGATTGTCAAAGATCATGCAGATGGTGGTAGTGGGTCGAGTTTCCAGGATTATAGGGCCGAATTGTCCGAACCGGGAAGATTGCGAGGCTTGTTCACCCTGCGAGCTCTGCGCCAAGCCGCAAAGAATCTGATGAACCCAGCAGATTCACCGCCGGTTCTGGCATCCCCCGACGCAACATACGCCGCATTGGACGCCCTTGTAACAACTTGCAAGGATATGTGCGAACCCATCGTATTGCTGCTGCCCACTTCCAGCTATTGGCGACCGGACAGTCGGGCGGACACATATTTTGCAGCTGTCCTCAGTCATCTGGAAAAACTTGGCGGCGGCACTGAAGTTAAGATCGTGGATGGACGCAGCATAGTGGATATAGAGAAACTGTCTGACTATGCTCCGCTTGGTGTCCATCTGAGCACCGAAGCCTACCGGCGTGTGGGAAGAGCACTCGGCGATTTGGTAAGCAGGCAGGACTGATAGGCTCGATCAACACGGAACTGCGTGTTGGCCGAGTGATCAGTCTTCTGTTCACATTTGCCGAAGCCCTTTCACAGACCCAACCGCTATTAAACCAACACGGAAGCCTATGAAAAATCCCATAGTGATGACGCCATCAGAGCAAACGCGATAGCGCCAACTGGGGGAATCTCCTGCGAGGTCTGCAAGGGTTTGCACCGCGCTTGCGATTGCCCGCTGGACTGAAGCCAGCGGCGGTGGACAGGTTGGGGGGGCTATGGTATCGGCGGATCAAACGGAACTGAAACATCATGAAAATAGGGAATCGTAATATTGGCCTCGGTTATCGGCCATATCTTATTGCCGAAATGTCAGGCAATCATAATCAGTCGCTGGATCGCGCTCTCGAAATAGTCGACGCTGCAGCAAAATCAGGCGCCGATGCGGTCAAGTTACAGACCTACACTGCAGAAACGATCACGCTGGACAGTGACAATCCGGATTTTTTAATCAGCGACCCGGCGAGCTTGTGGAACGGGCGACGGCTCTACGAACTCTATGATGAGGCTCATACACCGTGGGATTGGCACAAGCCGATCATGGATCGGGCCAAATCTCTTGGCATGGATTGCTTCAGCTCCGCCTTCGACGACACATCAGTGGATTTTCTCGAAACGCTTGGCGTGACGGCCTACAAGATCGCATCATTCGAATGCACCGACCTGCCGCTTATTGCAAAAGTGGCCAGCACCGGCAAGCCGATGATCATTTCTACGGGAATGGCAACGGTCGGCGAAATCGACGATTCCATTCGGACCGCACGTGAAAATGGCTGCGGCGACCTGGCCATCCTGAAATGTACCAGCACCTATCCGGCGACACCTGAAAACACCAATATCCGCACGATTGCCAACATGCGCGACACGTTCGGCTGTGAAGTCGGCCTATCGGATCACACCATGGGATGCGGTGTGTCCGTCGCCGCCGTGGCATTCGGCGCCAGCCTGTTCGAGAAGCACTTTACCTTGCGCCGGGCCGATGGCGGGGTGGATTCGACTTTTTCTCTGGAGCCCGAAGAGTTTTCGCAACTGCGGATCGAGACTGAACGTGCCTGGCAATCGTTGGGGCAGATCACTTATGGCGGCACCAAGGCGGAATCCGGGTCGCGCACTTTCCGACGTTCGCTCTATGTTGCCGAGGATGCCAAGGCCGGTGATGTCTTCACCAGCAAGAACCTCAAGATCGTCCGGCCGGGCTACGGGCTCGACCCGCGGCATTATGAGTTGCTTCTGGGCAAGATGATCAAACGCGACGTTGCCAAGGGCGACCGGGTGAGCTGGGATATGATCGCGTGACCCAGAATATGGCCTTGGCCCAGACCGGACGGCCAGTTGTACTGGTTTTCAGTCGCGCCTATATCGCCGACGAATTTCGCGATAATGTCACACCGTTGGCGGATGAGTACGACTTCCGGTTCCTGTGCGACGGACGCAAGCCGGGGACTGAAGACACCCGCGCCCGGTTTTACCACTATTGGAAAGCGGGTGGGAAATTTACCGACCTCTCGGACTGGGAAATCGACGATTGTGTCTGCCGCTGCCGGTTGTTGAGAAACCTGCCCCGGGAGAAGGCAGAGCGGATGCTGCATGCCATGGCTCATACCCTTCATGAGTACATGGAACACAACCAGCCTGACCTGGTCCTCTCCCATCTGGTCGATGAATACATCACACACCTCATCTCCATTTTTGCTGCCCGCCGCGGCATCTTGTACATCGCTTATGTGTTTTCGTATTTCAGCGGATATGTACAGGTTCTGGAGGGGAGCTACGGCGCACCTTTCAAATACAGGCGCCCTTCCGACGAGGAGGTGACGGCAATCTGTGAGAAGTATTCGGTCGGTGATTTCCGCCAGGATTATGCGCAAAGGCCCAAGGGAACTTGGTTCCGGCAGTTCAAAAGTGTCTTGCGCTACAATGCCAAGCTCGCCTATTTCCGACTTAAGCGGATCATCGAAAACGATCCGCTCAACATGCATTACATGATCACACCCTATGTCGCCGAACATCGCAGAATGTCCGATCTGCCGGCAAAAAACAGCTTTGACATCGATTGGCGGGCAAAGCTCGCGACAAGAAAACAAGATGGGCAGACAGTCCTTTTCATGCCGCTGGGCTATTTTCCAGAATCTGCAATCGATTATTGGGTACGTGACACGTCAATCATTGAGTACGAGCAAAAGACCATCGAAATCGCCAGCAACCTGGCCCAATCCTATTGCGTGGCAGTCAAGGAACACCCGCATATGGTGGGCTCACGCAACCCTGAATTCTATCACCGCCTGAAATACACCAAAAATGTGGTGATGATTCCGCCGGAAGAGCACGGCACCAATCTGATCATGCAGACCGACGCCACGCTCGTCGGCGCCGGCAGTGCCGGCGTAGAAGCCGGGCTGCGCAAAAAGCCGGTTTTCACCTATTGTGACACATCCTACTGGTTCGAGGGGTCAAGATCGGTGTTTCTGCCGCTCTCCCAAACCTCGCGATGGCCCGCCCTGATCGACAAGGCCCTGCCTGAACTGGAGCGGACTGATCCTCAGGCGCCCTCCGTACTGGCATCGGAGTGCCTTCAATCCACCGCCCGCCAGAAACCGGCAAAAGGCCGCTGGCCTTTATGCGATGCCACAGATTTGCGAAACCTGCTGAATGCCGGGCTCGCCAGAAGCCGGTCCAAGCATGAGGCGGAGCTGCAAAGCTTTTCACCTCGTCGAACAGCGTTGAATGAAACAAGCAATGCTGCTCCTTTCCCGACAAACTCGCGCCCTGCCAAGTGAACCGAAAGCGTGTTGAACATGAAATCCTATTTTGAAATCAAGTCCGGCGTTCCGGCCCTGCGCTACCTTGTAACCTATGGCTTTCTCACCTGGCTGGCTAAGCGGGCTTCAAAGCGCAAGCACAGGATGTTCACGCAGCTTTCCGGCAGCATCGACCGTCACGTGCTGGCAGAGGGATACTTTGAAGCGGGCGTGCTGGAGATCCTTGAGGAAATCAGCCGGAAAACCGGTCGAACAAAACGGATGATCGACATCGGTGCGAATATCGGCAACCACACTGTCGGCCTTGCCCATGTGTTCGAGCATGTCGAGAGTGTCGAACCACACCCGATTCTGTTCAAGATTCTCGAAGCCAACACCCTGGGCAACAATCTGGGAAATGTGACCCGGCACAATGTCGGGCTGGCGAACGAGGACTCGAGAGGTACGCTGGTGGAGTCGGCGACGGAGCATGGCCTGAGCCGGGTGCGCGAAAGATCGCAGTTGTCGCCGGAGGTTTTCGGTCTGTCGGTTGAACAGTTCGGTACCGAACATAGCGTCGACCTCGTCTCGGCCGATGAGTTCGTGCGCCAGTTTGACGGCGATCTGAACGAAACCTTCATCAAGATCGATGTCGAGGGCATGGAAGAGGAAATCATGCTGGCGCTGCGCTCGGTCTTTACCGAGTACAAGCCGCTGGTCGGGTTCGAATGGTTCACCAAATCGCAGCCGAAACTGGCGGAATTCGTCCTGAACTCGGAAGGCTACGAGTTGTGGGGTGTTTGCGTCCATGACAAGGGCCGCAACTATCTCAGGCGGGCTATCGCTATGCTGTTTTCGGGCCGTTACTATACCTTGGAGAAACTGGATCCTGACAATCTGGACGATGTCTATCCGCTCGCACTTATGGTGCCGAAAGGCAGTCTTTCCTGAGCGAACCTTGAGGAAAGGAGAGGCGCTGGCCACTGTTTCCCAAGCTGCGCCTTGCCTTGACCGGATTTTTCCGCCACCTGACTTGATAAAATACTGAGCTGAGAAAGCGCGATCATGACGCACATTACTGACGATGAGACTCTCATCACCGAAGACATGTCCATCTTTGTCACCGGCGGCACCGGATCGTTTGGTCAGGCTTTTGTCAAAAGAGTGTTGGCTCAGTGCCCCAATATCCGCCGGCTGGTGGTGTTTTCCCGCGACGAACTCAAGCAGTTCGAAATGCAGCAGCGGTTTCCCGAGAGCAAATATCCGGGCCTGCGCTACATGCTTGGCGACGTTCGCGACCGGGGGCGTCTGGTCCGCGCGCTTGAAGGCATCGACATCGTGGTTCACGCTGCGGCGCTCAAACAGGTGGTTGCCGCCGAGTACAACCCGATGGAGTACATCAACACCAATGTGCTCGGGGCAGAAAACCTGATCGAGGCCTGTCTGTCCAACAAGGTAAAAATCGTGATTGCACTGTCAACCGACAAGGCCGCCGCACCGATCAACCTTTACGGCGCGACCAAACTTTGCTCGGACAAGCTGTTCATCGCCGCCAACAATATCCGCGGCGCGCGCGATCTGCGTTTCTCGGTTGTCCGATACGGCAATGTGATGGGCAGCCGCGGGTCGGTGATCCCCTTCTTTGTCAATGCGCGGTCTTCCGGTGTGCTGCCGATTACCGACCCGCGCATGACCCGCTTCAACATCTCGCTTGAAGACGGCGTGAATATGGTGCTGTGGTCGATCCTGAATGCCCAGGGCGCGGAAATCCTTGTTCCCAAGATCCCGTCCTACCACATTCTGGATGTGGCCGAAGCCGTCGGCCCGGAGTGCGAAAAACCGGTTGTGGGCATTCGCCCGGGCGAAAAGATCCACGAAGAAATGATTACCGTGAGCGACAGTCTCAACACTGTCGACATCGGCGATTACTACGCCATCCTACCCTCGAGCGGCGACGAGGTGGTCAATGACTACCTCGCCAAAACCGGTGGACGTCGCGTCGACACGGATTTCAGCTACAACAGCGGCACCAATGAGCATTTCCTCACAGTTGAAGAACTGCGTGAGCTGATTGCCGACCATGTGGTCAAGGCCTAACCACGGATTTTACCATGATCCCCTATGGCAGACAGGATATATCGCAGGATGACATCGACGCCGTCATCTCGACACTGACGTCGGATTTTCTGACGCAGGGCCCTGCGATACCGGCGTTCGAGGCTGCCGTCAGCAAATATTGCGGCGCCGCTCATGCGGTCGCGGTGAACAGCGCCACCAGTGCGCTGCATATTGCCTGCATGGCACTGGGCGTGGGCCCCGGTGACCTGGTCTGGACATCGCCGATCACCTTCGTCGCCAGCGCAAATTGCGCGCTTTACTGCGGCGCCGATGTCGATTTTGTCGATATTGACGACCGCACATGGAACTTGAGCCCGCAAAAGCTTGAAGCCAAGCTGGAGCAGGCCAGCCAGGCCGGACGGCTGCCGAAGGTTGTCATTCCGGTTCACCTGTGCGGCCAGTCCTGCGACATGGCTGCGATCGGCGCATTGGCCAAACGCTACGACTTCAAGGTGATCGAAGATGCCTCTCACGCCATTGGCGCCGATTATGGCGGCGGCCCGGTGGGGAATTGCGCGCACAGTGATATCGCCGTGTTCAGCTTTCATCCGGTCAAGATCATCACCACAGCCGAAGGCGGCCTGTGCACGACAAATGATGCCGGTCTGGCGCGCAGCATGCAGCTCCTGCGCAGTCATGGCGTTACCCGTGAGAGCGATGAGATGACCCATGCGCCGGACGGTCCATGGTACTATCAGCAGATCACCCTCGGCTACAATTACCGGATGACCGACATGCAGGCGGCACTGGGCCTGAGCCAGATGTCGAGACTGCAGCAATTTGTCGGACGGCGGCGCGACATCGCCGCCAGTTACGATGAGGCGCTGAAGGGGCATGGGCTGCAATTGCCCGAAACCATCGAGGGCGCACTGTCCTCGTGGCACCTGTATGTCATCCGGGTGCAGCCGGATGCGCAGCTGAAGGTGTTCGAAGGTCTTCGAAAAGCGGGCATCGGCGTCAATCTTCACTACATACCCGTGCCAAGCCAGCCCTATTACCGCGAACTGGGCCACGACCCCGCACTTTACCCCAGCGCGATGGCGTATTATCGGCAAGCGATCTCGATCCCGGTCTATGCCACAATGACGGATGAAAACGTGGACTACATTGCCGCTGAAGTCATTCGATTGCTGGACGAAAATCAATGACAACAGCTGTTATCCCAGCCCGCGGCGGAAGCAAGCGCATCTTGCGCAAGAATGTCCGCGAGTTCGGCGGCAAGCCGATGATCGCATGGAGCATTGAGGCAGCGGCGCGCAGCCCGCATATCACCCGGGTCATCGTGTCGACCGAGGATGCGGAAATTGCCGAGGTGGCGCGTGCATGTGGTGCGGAAACACCGTTCATTCGTCCTGCCAAACTTGCAGATGATTTCGCCACCACCAGCGATGTCATGCAGCATGCCGCCAACTGGCTGTCCGATCAGGGCGAAGCGGATGCACCGGTCTGCTGTATCTACGCCACGGCTCCTTTTGTTCGTGAAGAGGACCTCGACGGCGCGCTCAAGGCATTTGCAGACACAGAGGCCGACTATGTCTTTTCGGCCACCAGTTTTCCATTTCCGATACAAAGAGCCTTCCGTATCGACAATAACGGCCGGGTCGAGATGTTCTATCCGGAGCATCTCACAACACGTTCACAAGATCTCGAAGCAGCTTACCATGATGCGGGCCAGTTTTACTGGGGATCAGCAGCTGCCTGGCGCGAGAAGAGACCCATATTCTCCAAGCGCTCAACCGCTTTTCTGTTGCCTCCATATCGGGTGCAAGATATGGATACGCCCGAAGACTGGGAACGGGCGGAATGGATGTTCAAACAGATGCAAGGGATGTGCGTCTCTTAATGCATGAGGATTTCATGACTAAGAATCAATATGTTACAGAACAAGAAGCCTTCTGGGCCGGTGAGTTCGGAAATGAATATATCGAACGCAACCAAGGCGACCTGCTTCTAGCATCCAACCTGCAGTTCTTCAGCAAGGCGCTTGCGCAAACCGCGCGATGCGGCAGCCTGATAGAGTTCGGCGCCAATATCGGAATGAACATTAAAGCGCTGAAACTCCTGCATCCCGAAATGGAATTCAGTGCGATCGAAATCAACTCACTGGCTGCGGAAGAGCTCGGCAAGGTTGTCGATCCGAAGAACATTCACTGTGAGTCGATCCTTGACTTCTCCCCCGAAAGGCAATGGGACATCACTCTTATCAAGGGTGTTATGATTCACATCAACCCCGATGCTCTGGAGCAAGTCTACAGCCGTCTTGTGCAATCGACATCGCGCTATCTGCTGGTGGCTGAGTATTACAACCCTGCCCCGGTTGCTATCCCGTACCGGGGGCACTCGGACCGTCTGTTCAAGCGTGATTTCGCAGGAGAAATCATGGAGAAGCACCCGGAAATGAAGCTGGTGGATTACGGCTTTTCCTATCGCCGCGACCCCAAGTTCCCACAGGATGACATCACCTGGTTCCTGATGGAAAAGACTGCAATGGACGGGACCGACAACTGATGCTGACCTACTGCAAACATTGCGTCATGCCGGACACCAAGCCGGACCTGCGACTGGACGAGGAATTCGTATGTAACGCCTGCCGGAGCTACGAGAACCGCAAGGCTGTCAATTGGGACCAGCGGTACCAGGAACTGACCGATATTCTGGCCCGGTACCGCAAGACCGATGGTTCGAACTGGGATTGCATCGTTCCCGTCAGCGGCGGGAAAGACAGCACCTACCAGGTCATCAAGATGCTGCAACTCGGCCTTAATCCTCTGTGCGTGACATCAACGACCTGCGATCTGTCCGACATCGGCAGGAAGAACATAGAGAACATCAAGAACCTCGGCGTCGATTATGTCGAAGTTTCACCCAACCCAAAGGTGCGCGCCAAGCTCAATCGTCTTGGTCTGACCCAGGTCGGCGACATTTCCTGGCCTGAGCATGTGGGCATTTTCACCATTCCCGTCCGTGCAGCCGTCCAGTTCAACATTCCGCTGATCATCTGGGGCGAAAATTCGCAGAACGAATATGGTGGCCCCGCTGCAGCGGCGGAAGACAACGTGCTGAACAGGCGCTGGCTTGAAGAATTTGGCGGATTGCTGGGTATGCGTGTTACCGACATCATCGGTCAGCACGACATTCAGGCGAAGGATCTGATCAATTACATCTATCCGTCTGATGATGAATTGTCGCGGGTTGGCGTTACCGGCCTGTTCCTGGGCCACTACCTTCCATGGGACGGCCTAAGCAATACCCTTGTATCGGTTGCCAATGGCTTCACCAGTTTCCACAAGAGCGTTGAAGGCTCCATTGTAAACTATGAGAACCTCGACAACTATCAAACCGGGATCCACGATTACTTCAAGTTTCTCAAGTTTGGCTTTGGACGCGCGACGGACTTGGCTTGCCTGCATATCCGACGCGGCCGCCTGACGCGTCAGGACGCGCTTGATGTGGTGAAGATCCACGACGGCAAGTTTCCGTGGACTTACCTCGACAAACCGCTTGCCGATATCCTGGCGCCGATGGACATGACAGTTGAAGAGTTCATCAAGGTATGTGACCGCTTCACCAACAAGAAGATTTTCAAGCGTCACCCCGATGGCAGCCTGATAAAGGACAAGCACGGGAATCTCACCAAAATAAACTACGACAACGTCTGACGCGGCGATGAATATCGGAATCATCGATTACGGGGTTGGGAACATAGGCTCTATCGAGCGCGCGCTCGAAGAACTTGACGTGACCGGCACGTTGCTGACCGATCCATCTGAGATTACGGGTGTGGAACGGCTCATTCTCCCTGGCGTTGGCAGCTACACAGAGTGCATGATGCGCCTCCATGGCGGAGGTTGGGTCGCGGCTCTGAACAAGAATGTGGCAAACGGCAACATGCCGCTTCTGGGTGTTTGCGTGGGTATGCAGCTCCTCTCTGGATCAGGTGTCGAAGGTGCTGCGGACGAAAATGGCACTCCGGGCCTCGGTTTCGTGCCAGGAACGGTGCGCAAATTGCCAGCTGCGGACCACAATCTCAGGCTTCCGCATGTGGGCTGGAATGAAGTGACCCACCGCGACCCGGGCGCCAGCCTGTTTGCCGACATTCCAGACGGTTCCGATTTCTACTTTGTACACAGCTACGCCTTCGAGACGGAGAGTGACAATCACATTGCAGCGGTAGCTGTTTATGGGACGGAATTCGTTGCTGCTGTTCAAAATGGCAATGTCTGGGGAACCCAGTTTCACCCGGAAAAAAGCTCACGTGCCGGCTTCGCCGTTCTCAAGAATTTTGCGAGTCTCTGACAATGCTGAAAACTCGCATCATTCCGACCCTGCTATGGAAACAATTTGGTCTCGTAAAGGGTGTCGGCTTTGACAGCTGGCGCAGGGTCGGACCCGTGCTTCCTGCAATCAAGGTCTACAACCAGAGAGAAGTCGATGAACTGATCCTGGTCGACATAACGGCCTATATTGACCAAAGCGATCCGGATTACGAATCGATAGACGATTTCGGTAGGGATTGCTTCATCCCGCTCACATTCGGGGGCGGAATCAGGGATATCGAGCAGGTTCAGATCCTGTTGCGTGCCGGCGTCGACAAGGTCAGCCTGAATACATCCCTGTATGAAAAGCCTGATCTGGTTGGAAAAATTGCCAACAGGCATGGTTCTCAATGCGTGGTCGCCAGCCTCGATGTTCGCAGCGAGGGCTCTGGATGGAGATGTTACAGCCGGGCAGGCACCCATGACACCGACAAGGATGTCGTCGCCTGGGCGAAGGAACTGGAAGACAAGGGCGCCGGCGAGATTCTCCTGACTTCGATCGAAAGAGACGGAACATTTCAGGGCTACGACCTCAAGCTTGTCGAAGCCGTGGTCAACGCTGTTTCGATCCCGGTGATTGCGTCGGGCGGCGCAGGGAATTACCAGCACATGGTTGAAGTCGTCCGCGACGCCGGCGCGTCGGCAGTCGCTGCCGCCAGCATATTTCACTTTACCGAACTCACCCCAGCCGGGGCCAAACAGGCGCTCGCAGATGCAGGCATCCCGGTTAGGAAAGCCTACAAACCTGGCTGAATATGCAGTAACGCGCGTGAAAAGCCTATTCAACGCGCTCTATGACAGGATGGCAGCCACGCCTCCAAGGGAACCGGTAGGTAGATGACAAGCAGAACTGATGTCTCGGTCACGGTCGTGATACCGGCCTACAACGCGTCCAGAACGATTGCAGCCACCTTGAAAAGTGTGATGGCCCAGACGCGCCCGGATTGGGAAACGATCGTGGTCGATGACCGCTCCACCGACGACACCTGCGCGATTGTCGAGGAACTGGCGTCCCGGGACAGCCGCATCCGGCTTCTCGCGCTTGAAAAGAACAATGGCGCTCCAGCCGCGCCACGCAATTGTGGCGTTGAAAGCGCAAACAGCCCGTGGGTTGCCTTCCTTGATTCCGATGACCTGTGGCATCCGAGAAAGCTGGAACTCCAGCTGAAAGTCTTGGCGGAAACCAACGGCAGCTTCAGCTGTACGAAAATGCGCGACTTTGCCGACGGGGCCACAGTAGTCGATGCGGACATTGAAAGCCCGGTGAAAACACGCCGGATCGGTTTTGCCAGTCATCGCATCAAGGGCCGCATTCCGGCTTCCAGCGTTGTCGTGTCGACCGAACTGGCGCGCAAGTTCCCGTTCGAGGAAGACCCGAGCTACAAGGCGGTCGAGGATTATCACTGCTGGCTGCGCATCCTTCACAGCGGCGTTCACTGCATCAAGCTTGAAGAACCCTTGTTGAATTACCGGCGCATTGCCGGACAGATCTCCGGGTCCAAATTCAAGATGATGCGTCGAATTTTCAATGTTCATCGCAATTTTGAGCGGACACCGCTCATCTCCGCGGCTTTCTTCACGGGCAGCCATGTCGTGCTTGCGCTCTATCTGCGATTAATTAAAAAGGGTTTGTGATGGCTTTAACGGCAATCGTCGCTGGTGGTGCCGGCTTCCTGGGTTCACATCTGTGCGACCGTCTGCTTTCGGAGGGTCGGCATGTCATCTGTGTCGACGATCTTTCCACAGGGTCGGAAGAGAATGTTGCCCATCTGGCGTCCGATAGCCGGTTCGAACTGCTGCGGCATGACATTCTGGTGCCGTTGCGGATCAAGGCCGACGAGGTCTACAACCTCGCCTGCCCGGCATCGCCGCCAAAATACCAGCTGGACCCGATCCGGACGACCCAGATCTGTGTTACAGGCACCAACAATCTGCTCGAACTGGCCCGGCACAACAATGCCCCGTTTTTCCAGGCTTCGACCAGTGAAGTCTATGGCGATCCGGAGGTGCATCCGCAGACGGAAAGCTATCGTGGCTGCGTCAATCCCACCGGTATCAGGGCCTGCTATGATGAAGGCAAGCGTTGCGCCGAAACCCTCTGTTTCGATTATCATCGCTTTCACGGTCTCGATGTCCGGGTGGTTCGCATCTTCAACACCTATGGCCCGCGCATGGCTGCCGATGACGGCCGCGTTGTGACCAATTTCATCAATCAGGCCTTGAACAGTGAGGACATCACCATTTATGGCAACGGTGCGCAGACACGCAGCTTCTGCTATGTCGACGACCTAATCGACGCGTTCCGGCTCTTTGCATCATCGGAACCGGGATTTCCCGGTCCGCTGAACACAGGCAATCCGGAAGAGTACACCATGATCGAGCTCGCATCGTTGGTGATCGAACTCACCGGCTCGTCCTCGAAGCTGGTTTATCGCGACCTGCCCGAAGACGACCCGAAACAGCGCTGTCCCGACATTACCCTTGCCAAGGAGAAGTTCGGTTGGTCGCCCAGAATCGGGGTCCGCGAAGGACTGACGCGGACGATCGAACACTTCCGCAGCCTCTGACAGCCAGTCGCTGTTTTCCGGAACAGCGACCGCTCATTGTCCCGACGCTAATTCGTTGGGCTCAGGCGCTTTGGCACTGACATGACGCAGCGCCGTAGGGTATTCAGACCGGCGGGCTTGAACCTCGGACGGCTTACCGGGTGGTGTGGTCATCACTGTGACGGCGCGTGCCGATGGGGAAATATCTGAGCCCGGCTTCGCTTGCACGGTCATGGCTGTAGACATTGCGCAGATCGACGAGGGCGTCGCCGTGCATCAGAGCGCGTGCATCCGGCAGATCCAGCGCGTTGAATTCGCCCCACTCGGTCAGCAGGGCAACACAGTCCGCGCCCCTGAAGACCTCCATCGGACCGGCCATCCACTCGACATCGGGTAACATGGGCCGGGCATTGTTCATTCCCACAGGGTCATAGGCCCTGACCGTCGCACCCATTGCGATCAGCGCGGGCAATATGGTCACGCTCGGCGCGTCGCGCATGTCATCGGTGTTCGGCTTGAACGTGACACCCAGAATACCGATAGTCCTGCCCTTCAGATCGCCGCCGAGGGCACCGGCAATCCTGTCGACCATCGCCAGTTTGCGCGCGGAATTGATGGCTTGCACCTGCTCGATCAGGGTAACCGGCGAGTTGAATTGCCTGGCCTGATAGATCAGCGCCGACACATCCTTGGGAAAGCACGAACCGCCATATCCAGGTCCCGGATGGAGGAATTTGTCGCCGATGCGATGGTCCTTGCCGATCGCCATTGCCACTTCCGCCACATCGGCGCCGGCCTTTTCACTCAGATCCGAGATTTCGTTGATGAAGCTGATCTTCATAGCGAGGAAAGTATTAGCGGCGTATTTGGCCAGTTCGGCGGAAATCCGGGAGACCGTCATGATCGGCACGTCGCGCATCGCCAGCGGCTGATACAGGTGACGCAGCATCTTCGAGGCTTTTTCGGTGTTCGCGCCAATGAGCACACGGTCGGGTTGCATAAAGTCCTGCACCGCAGAGCCTTCGCGGAGAAATTCCGGGTTCGAGCAAACGTCGAAATCGGCGTCGGGACGCAAAGAGCGGATCAGCGCCTCGATTTGATCATTGGTGCCGATCGGCACTGTCGATTTAAGGATCACCACTGTATAGCCATCGAGATACGGCGCGATCTCAGTCACCGCGCTGGTGACCTGGGTGAGATCGGCCTGGCCGTCATCGGACATCGGCGTGCCGACCGCGATGAAGATCAGGTCGGCAGAGGCAAGCGAAGCATCGGCGCCACAGCGGAAGCTCAGGGCTCCGGAGTTTCCGTGCCGGACAAGAAGATCATCAAGGCCGGGTTCATAGATCGGTGTGATGCCCTTACGCATCTGTTCGACACGCTTTGCATCATTGTCGATGCAGGTAACGTTCCATCCGAGCTCGGCAAAACAAGTCCCGGAGACAAGACCCACGTAACCGGCTCCGATGATCGAAATTTTCATGTCTCGCTCCGTGCCAGGCTGCTGCCGGCCCCTACCTGCAAGGGGCAGGCAGCTATTCTGGCGCCTGACCTGCCACCAAACAAACGGCAATGCAACATATATCGCTGCGGACATGGGGTCGGGTCCGCATTCACTCAGCGGTTCTTGCGTCGTTCCAGGACGACACCATCATTCCGAACGAATGATGGGCGCTTCCGATCTCATCGAGAACCGACGCATCGGAGAGGCGCAGCGGTGAGTCGGCCACGCCGATCCCGGCTGCCTGCGCGGCACCCTGGTCGATGGTGCGGTGAAGATGGATGCCGGGAATGTAGAGGTCGGGGCGACGGGAGGGCTCTAGGCTTGGAACCAGCGAGGCCGCGGCTTCGCGCACCCGGTCGGTCGCCTCGTAGATGACCTCCGGACGGGCCGTGATCCGCTCCGCCGAGGGCTCCAGCGTATAGGCGTCGCGCACCCGGAGCTGGGCATAGAGATTGTATCGCGCGGCCTTGGGAAACAAGCCGAACTTGTTGAACAGGGCTTCGGACACGAGGCCCGGATCGGGCGCCTTCATCAGGCGTCCGAGGATGGACTTCGTCGGCAGGCCGAAAATCGCCCGCCGTTCGATGCCGCCGTCGAGCCGGGCAAAGCCGAAACGGGCCGGCCGGCTGACAAGCAGGGCATCGATCTCACCGTTCCTGAGCGGCTTCATCACGTAGCCGTCCGCTCCGCGCCGCACCACCGGCGCCGTCCCGGCCTCTCGCAGGACAAGGCCCAGCGAAACGATGACATGATCGGAGACGAAGCCGGTGGAAAGCGACTCGCCGAAACTGTGGGTCAAGAGGCGAGCGGTGCCGAGGGCGCCGGCGCAGCACCATACGCGCTGAGCCCGGTAGCGCCGCCCGTCGGCCTCCACGGACGCACCGGTCCCGGCGAATTCAACGGCGGAGACCATGGCCGGCACGATCGTCATGTCGCGCGACTTGAGTAGCCGGTTCCAGTGTGGCCGCGGACGGATCGGCGAGCGGGGCACGAACAGCGCCGGGGCGTCGGGATCGAGCTGCTTCGCGGCGTCGGGGTAGAATTTCGCAAACAGCGCCGCGAAGTCCCGCCCGTCCGCATGGTTGGCGGCGACGGCCGCTGGCGACGGGATCACGCCATGCCAGTAATTGCCAAGGCCGCCATGCCCCAAATACTGACAGGGGACGCCCCTAATGTGCGCGTATTCGACCAGGCGCCCGTCCACGGGACCCGCGAAAACGAGGATCCTGCGTCTCTGTGGAAGCCCGAGCGCCACGGCCAGGGCGGAGAGGCCTGATCCTATAATGATGTCGTCGAAGACCATAGCCGATTACTCAGGTTGACGTATCCGTACCATTTCCAGCCAGCTGCCCGAATGACAACATCGAGCGGCCGCAGCGCGCAGGGAATGGCCCCGCACCATTTCTGCAGGACATCATAGGCCCGGTGCAGTATCCGCTCCGGCGTCGATCCGTGCGGCTTGTGCACCATCGTGAACAGGCGCAGGGTGCCAGACTGGAGCCCCGGCCCGTCCCGGAAAAACACGGCCAGTTCATCCATGCTGATCGCCGCCGTCCGTCCGGACGGCAGGTCCCCGGGGGTCTTGTAGACGAAACCCAGCTGGACGATCACGGCGGACGCCAACTGCGCGGCGACATAGGCTGCGGCCACCGCCTTCACCCGCGGATACTGGTAGCACCGGGTGACCTCGCACACATTCGCCGTGGCCGTGGAAAAATAGATCACGCGCCCGGAATGGTTCGGCCCGAGGGAATCGATCATGGCGCGGTTTTCGAGCGGGTCCCTAGAATAAGAAAGCACCCAGATTTCGTCGTCCGGCATGAAGGCGTAGGTCGCCAGATCCCTGTGGGAGAGAGCCGCATGGAACCGCTCTGCAATCACCGGATCGGAGGAAAGCTGGCGCCACAGGGCGGAGTTCTTGCCGATCACGATGCGCTTCATGTCCTTGTCTGTCCCATACTGCTTCTCACCCCTGCGGATGCCGCGGGGCCATCATCGATCCGGCCACAGAAAATCCTGGAGGCGCTGCCATCGCTATCGGGAATAGGCCCCGTGACGGCCGTGCAATCAAGACCACGATTGAGGTCCGCGCCGGCGCATCCTATCAGCTTTGACGGCGGCGTCACACGCCATTTCCATACCGGTGCCGGGAGATCGGCCATGGGCGGGAATCGCAGGTCCTTCAATGCGACAGGCCTTGGGGAGCGGGCTCTGGTGCGGGCGGGGCTGGATGCTGGCCGAGATCGCGATAGCCCTCTACGTGCCGCTTGATCGTTGCCCGGATCATCTCCGGGTCGCGGGTGGTGACGGCGGTGGTGATGGCCGCGAGCATCGCCGCGACCTCCTCCTCAACGATGCCTTTGATACAGGCGCGCATGATCTTCTCGTGGGGCGTGTCGGTCAGGCTCTCATGATCGATAAGCAGTTCCTCGTAGAGCTTCTCGCCCGGACGCAGGCCCGTGATCTCGATGGCGATGTCGCCGTCGGGATTGTCCTCGCTCTGGACGCTTTTGCCGGAGAGCTCGATCATGCGATGGGCGAGGTCTATGATCTTCACCGGCTCTCCCATGTCCAGCAGGAAAAGGTCGTTGCCTTCGGAGTAGGCGCCCGCTAGCAGGACGAGGCGGGCCGCCTCCGGGATGGTCATGAAATACCTGGTGACGTCCGGATGGGTGACCGTGACCGGTCCTCCGGCGCTGATCTGGGCCTGGAACAGCGGTACCACGGAGCCCGATGAGCCTAGCACGTTGCCGAACCTCACAATCGAGAAACGCGTGTACTTGGACCTGAGCTGGATGTCGGCGACGACCATTTCCGCCAGCCGCTTCGTGGCGCCCATGATGTTGGTGGGCCGCACGGCCTTGTCGGTCGAGATCAAGATGAAGCGCTCGATTTGCGCACTGGCCGCGGCCTGCGCGAGGATCCTGGTTCCGATGACGTTATTGCGTGCCCCCTCGACCTCGTTGGCCTCGATCAGCGGGACATGCTTGTAGGCGGCGGCATGGAGGATGATTTCGATCTTCTCGCTTTCGATCGCGTCCTTAACGGCGCTTTCGTCGATGACCGAGCCCAGCTTGGCGACCACCTCGATGCCGAAACTGCCCAGCAGCACCTTGAGCTCCTTCTCAATGGTGTAGAGTACGAACTCGCTGCGCTCGAAGAGGACGATCTTCTGCGGCTTGCAATCCATCAGCTGCCGGCATAGTTCGGAGCCGATCGACCCTCCGGCGCCCGTCACCATCACGTTCCGGCCGGCATAGACCTTCGCGGTCTCGGGCACGTCGAGGTCGACCTTTTCGCGCGCCAGAAGCTGATCCGGCGCCACCGGGCGCAGGTCGTTGACCGTGGCGCGTCCAGAGATCAGGTCGACATAGGAGGGGATCACCTTCACGGCGCAGCCACGCGCGCCCATTCTCTCCACGAGCGCCTTGCGCTTGGCGCGCGACAATGTCGGTATGCCGATCAGCACCTCCTTGATCTTGCCGCGTTCGGCAAAGTCCTCGAGCTTGCTCGGCGCATAGACGCGGAGGCCGGAGACGATCAGTCCCTGGAGCGCCGGATTGTCGTCGACGAACAGGACTGGGCGCACTTCGAGCGAGAATTTCAGCGACGACGCGAGCTGTATCCCGGCGAGGCCGGCGCCGTAGATCGCGACGGGCGTCGTGCGGGCGGAGGAGATGCGGAAGAGATTCACGCACGCCAGCAGTGCCACCCGCGAGCCCGTGGAGAAGGCAAAGAACAGCAACCCGAAATAGACCGCGGAGGTGCGCGGGAAAGGCGTCTCCAGGAAGAACGAGGATGCTGACGCGATCGCGATGAGGATGGCGGATGTCGACGCCAACCTGGCGATCGAATCAAGGTCGAAGGAGTGCAGGCGGATCCGGTAGACGCGGGCGAAGTAGACCGCGCAGGCCGAGGCTGCCAAAATCGCCGCCGCTTCCATCGGCTCTTGGGTGTTGAGCGGCGTGCGAAGTCCGAACGGCCCACCCGGGTCGGTGAACCCCAGTCTCAGGCTGAAGGCCAGCGTCAGACAGATCGGCAACAGTAGCCAGTCAAGCAACAGGAAGCCTGCCTTCTTGATGTGGCGGGGATACTCAATCGGATTGAGCATCAAATTCACCTTCTTTGGACACAGGTCTTAAAAGTGTTCTGGGTCCATACCTCCAGTGCATTTTTTGTTTTAAAAAATACGAGGTACTGACAAATGTGATCGTGATCATTGTCGATACACAATAATTTGCAAGCCATGGAGTATACGAAGTTTCATCATCGTTACCTAATTTTGGGATTTTCATACCCTAGCAATCTTGTATCTTCAAGGGTACGTACAGCGTGGCTCCTCCAATCGCTTCGGTGAAGGGGCAGCCTTCTGCGCTTTGATTTTTGTCGGGCTCTTCGGACATCTCTCCTTGTCTCACGTTCCCGCCGGAGCGTTCAGTTTTCCTTAATGTTTGAGCACGGTCGACACAGGATGAATCGCGGGCGGGATGACATGGTTCTGCGATTCTGTTTCGAATACTTGAGCCATAGACAGTGAGCTGTATAGGCCGTGCATTAAACCACGATTGTGGGAAACTGTGAATCGCACCGTGCCCGCTCGACCGCGTGGACCGGCAGTCCTGTACTCCCTCATCGAACATGTGATGGCTTTCTGATTTCACATATGTGGCCACCTGGCAGGGCTTCGTATACGTCGCTTTCGTGATTGATGCCTTCGCCCGCCGCATCGTCGGTTGGTGAGCGAGCCGAACGGCACATGCAGGTTTCGTCCTCGATGCTCTCGATCAAGCGCTTCATGATCGGCGGCCCATCAAACGCGGCGGTCTCATCCATCATTCAGATTGCGGTGTCCAATACGTGTCGATCAAGTATTCCGAGCGGTTGGTGGAGGCAGGCATAGAGCCTTCGGTCGGAAGTGTCGGCGACAGTTATGACAATGCTCCCGCCGAAACGATCAACGGTCTTTACAAGGCCGAGGTCATCCACCGGCGAGGACCGTGGCGCAACTTCGAAGCCGTGGAGTTCGCCAGGCTGGAATGGGTGGATTGGTTCAACAACCGCCGCCTTCGGGAACCCATCGGAAACATTCCGCCAGCCGAAGCCGAACAACGCTACTACGCCATGCTGGACGAAGCGGCCATGGCCGCATAGCTTAAACCAAACGGTCTCCGGCAAACCCGGTGCGGTTCAATGCTTTCATCGTTTCCGTTCCTTGTCCCATCCGGGAATCTACAACGGAAAAAGTCCAACCAAAAAAGTTCCAGCCCTTAGGGATTAAAGCAACAAAGCGGACAACGCCGATATCGCACATGAAGGCTTTTGGCTTTCCAACGTCGGATCTCTGAAAAAAGCGTCATATATGACCTGATGGAAATCAATGCATCAAGCTATCCCATGCTTCCATCATCTTCCGCCTTTGGTCGAGCAGGTCTGTCCGGTGGTAGGCAGCTTCAGTTGCGCTGGCGATTGTGTGCGCCAGGGCTCGCTCCGCGACATCCCTGGGATAGCCATTCTCTGATGCCCAGTCACGGAAGGAGGAACGGAAGCCGTGGGCAGTCGCGATGCGCCCTGGTGTGTCACTCTTCACTTTGGCGTCGCGCAGTGCCTTGGTGAGAGCCATGTCCGTGAGTGACTTTCCGTTCCGGGATGGAAAGACGAAAGACGAGAAAGCCTCTTCCTGCTGTCTGACCCTGAGAATCTCCATCGCACGCGGCGAAAGCGGTACGCGATGGATGACACCTGCTTTCATTCGTTCCTTTGGCACGGTCCAGATCTCGGCCTCCCAATCGATCTCTGACCATTCCATGAACCGGACTTCACCGGAGCGGGCGGCCGTCAGCATGAGAAACTCAAGAGCCAGCTTGCTCATGGTGGATCGTCCAGCGCGCAGTACACGGCCGGTGAAAGACGGGATATGCCTCCACGGAACGGCTGGATGATGCTGGATCCGTTCGCGCTTGCCCTTCTGTTTGGGCAGAACCCGATCAACATTCTGGACGGGACTTGCGATCACGTAATCCTGTGCTGCGCACCAGTTCATGACTGTGTCGCACCTCTGGCGCACTCTTGATGCCGTTTCGGGCTTGCTGAGCCAGATGGGTCTCAGCACATCGGCGAAGTCTGATGCCCGTAGTTCGTTGACGGGCAGACGACCTATCCTGGGAAACACATAGGTTTCCAGCGTGCCGATCCATTGCCGGATATGCTTTGCGTTCCGGAAACCGGGACTGATCTCTTCAAACACCATTCGCCCGACCTGCTCGAAGTTCGGCATGGTCGTCTCAAGCCGCCTCTCCAGTTCTGCAGCCCGTTTCGCTTCGAGCGGATCGCCTCCTGATGCAATCAGATCCCGTGCCTCAAGAGCGGCTCGCAGTGCAGTCAAGATGCTGATTTCGGGATATGACCCCAATCCCATATCGCGGCGCTTGCCGGTCACCGGCGATACGAACCGCAGGTTCCATTTGCCACGCCCCTTGGTCTTTGACGGGACGAGCTGCAGCCCCTGCACCGTTCCATCGCTCCGCGGCTTCGATCCGGGTTCAAGTTTCCGTGCTGCGGCGTCGGTGAGCATGACTGAACCTCGATTGTCGGGCTAATGCTCGATCACGTTAGCATGCTTGCTCTCCCTTTCCAGCCCCACATCCAGCCCCACATTTGAAGAGAGATGAAACGGGATTGATTGAGACGCAGTGAAACAAAAAAAGAAACTATCCTATTGTTATATTTGATTAAAAGGAGACTGAAAAATAGGATACAAAACGATATCAGACTATACGCAAACGGACACCCTCTCCCCCATCTTCGCCGATCTGCCGCGGCGCGCCTTAAATGATCAGGTTTGGCTATTGCCCCATTAGGCGGTGGACTCATAATGGCGCAGACATAGCCTGATGCAAGCGAGCTTGGCCATTGCGAGGAATGTTGAGCCGAGCTTGTCGTATCGTGTTGCTATGCGTCTCTAACATTTGAGTTTGTTGAAGAACCGCTCGATCAGATTGCGCTGCTTGTAGAGCTATGGCGAGAACCAGATCGAGCTTGCTCGGTTGGATTTCGGCGGGATGTTTGCCCAAGCGCCTTGCCTGGACACCAGATCGCGCAGCCAGTTGGCATCATAGGTCTTGTCGGCAAGCACCATCCAACCTCTTCCGATGCCCTCCAGCAATCCCGCCGCGGCCTGTATGTCATGGGTCTGGACTCGTGTGATGGTGAGCTTCAGCGGCAGGCCGTTGCCGTCGGTCAGAGCATGAATTTTTGTAGTGAGACCACCGCGGCTTCGTCCAAGACATCTATCCGGGTGGCTTTTTTTAAAGTTGCTGCAGAATGATGAACGCGCACCGAGGTGCCATCGATCATCCGCACGTCCTAATCGTAAGCCTCTGTAATCGCATCCATGATGCTGTTCCAGACGCCAGCCTTGGTCCAGCGCCGGAAACGGTTGTAGCAGGTTGTGTGCGGACAATAGCGCTCCGGTAGGTCGCGCCATGGCGACCCGGAACGCAACACCCAGAAGATGCCGTTCAGCACGCGACGGTCATCTACTCGCGGCAAACCGCGGGGCTTGTTGGGAAGAAGCGGCGTGATCACAGGCCATTCGAATTCGGCCAGATCATAACGGCTCATCAATACCTCCAGCCCGGAGGTTGAATCTCGAAGCTGACGTTCAGTGAACCCTGTTTATGAGTTTACAGCCTAATACACCTCTGGTGGATCGATGTTTCAATACCATGGGCGCTGACGACCCTCGCCAATGGTAGTTAAAGCTTGGCGCGCTGTCCGGCGATTGATCAATATGAGCTCGAAATCGTCCGCTTTTCGCTGATAGACCTCATCAGTGTAGAAAGTTCGTTGTCTTGAAGCCAGCATCTGGAACTTAGAAACGTTTATACGGAACCTATGGAGGTGACGGACATAAACAAATCGTTTTTGACTTGATACTACCTCAGAAGTGGTAGGTCCCAAAGAGAGCCGCATAACATGCTTTTGCGTCATTATGTCTTTGCTGAAATTCTGACGCGCCCGCGTCATCTGTTAACCATCCTGGAGCTATGTTCCGTAATTGTTCTTTTTCGCTTGCCGGACAAGAAACTTTAGACTACTTCTCACCTGTCGTTAAAAACCGGATTTTTTTGAAGCGACTTTACGGCCCCCGTCGATGCGCCAACATCGAACGAGGGCCTGACCCACAACCTTCTCTCGAAAGGCCGAAGGCTATGTTGACCTTTATCTCGATCCTCCCCCACGGGGAAGACCAATCGCATCCCTCTTCTGTTGTTGAAGCCCGATTACGGCGACACTTGAAGCGGATCGGCGACCCTTTGAGGTTACCTATCGCGTTCTCTGACTACTGTCGTTCCGCTTCATTGCGATAGCGCCAGCCTTTTGCCGGCATCAGCGGTTCGGTTCCCCGTCCCGGGCGACCCATGCGGAAACAATTTCCGAACACGAACCTCCATGTCTGCTCGACTACTGCTGTATCGCTTCCACAACAGGAGATTCCCATGACGAAACTTAGGACGATAATTACACCTGTGTATGCTTATTCCGCCGATGGTCCGGAACTAACGCAACAGTTCGATGCCTTCATCAATGAGCTTGTCGAAACTTCGGTGTCTCCAGATGCCTTGGCACAAGCGCTGTCTGGTGGTGTCGATGACCTTGCCACTGCGCTCCGGTCGCTGCCAGCACTTGAAGGTCGAGTGATCGAACTCGGCATTGCTGCCGTCGCCAGGTGCAATCCAGACCTGAAGGTCCTAACCCAGAACTTACGGCTGCCCGTCTTGGAAGAGGCGCTTCAAATCGTCCAGATGAATGACGACATGAATTTCCGGGCGTTGACATTCAATGCAGATTCAATTGGTCGCAAGACCTACACACCCGATCTTGTCATTCTCAATCAGCGCACCGACACAGCGCATATCGTCGACGCAAAACGAAGTGTCTACACATATGACCGGGCACGGCTCGACGAGCTGCAAAGCAGGATGAAAGCGGCAGGCCTTGTCTTGCCGGACTTTCTCTACAAAGAACATCGACGCCTAATCGCAAAGGACGTCAGGGTTGTTATTCTGACAGCTGACAATCGGAAGACGGATTTGAATGGCGGTATCTGGCATATCTCGCAGCTAGATCATCTTATCGAAGTCGAGGGTGCTGGCGCAGCGATCGCGTCTCTCCGGGCAGATTTCCGTTCCTGTATTGAAGCGAACTGGAAAAGGGCGTGCGAGGCATTTGCGCAGTCCCGCAAATTGCCGATAGCTGCCTTGGATCAGTTCGAGGCCGAACTCGATGATCTGATGTCAGATAAAGAGGATGAGCAATCCGTTGACGACGCCAATGCCATCGGTGCCCGTGGCAATCCATCGATGATTAAGCTGGGCTTTGCTCAAGTGCCCACCCGGCACTAACCGGCACCTCGCTCCTCTCACACATCAACTTTTTTGTTCACGACACCCGCCGATCTCAACGGTCCGCGACGGGAGAATCTTGTCATGCGTAAATCCGATCCCAACACCCCCAACAGCAACATCATCGCTTTTCCAAAAAAGCGCCTCTCACGTGCTGTAGTCCACCCGCCACAAGCGACTGCTCTCTCGCCCAAGCGCAAGCAGAGCAAGTCTGAAACCCGACTTCAGGGTCATGGCAGCACGGCCAATGACGTGCTGCAGCGAAATCGCCGGCGCGTTGAAATCCTGACGAACAAAGGCAATCCGACCCCTGAACTGATCGACGAACTGGCTCCCGGCCTGGTCCGGAACATTCTGCGCCGCGTGGGGTCAGGTGAGTGCACCAAGGCCAACCTGCCGAGACCCCTGCGGCGGCAGCTTGATCTGATGTGCAGCTTCAAGCATCCCGCTGCCCTGATCGTCAAAGACTGGCTCGATGGAAACCGGCGGTTTCTGCCCGCCAACATTCAGACCATTGCCGAGTATTCCACATGCACCGTGGAGGAAGAGTGATGGGCACGATCAGCAAACGCGTTTCCAAGTATCTCATCGCCCGCCAACAGCGAGCCGCACGGCTAAAGGCCTTTGGTGAGGCCTTTGACGCTGGCATTCTTGAACGCGCCCCGCTCGGTGAGACCGAGCACAACGGTGAAGTCTGGAAACTTGCGGCCGAAACGGCAGCGCACCTGTCCGGTGATGTCGACCAGGACCGGGAAGCGATTCGTTCGCTCCTGGAAGCTTCTTTGAAAGACCAGAAGCAGTTCGAACGGAGGCTTGAAGCTGGTGAGCTGGATTCGTTCAAGCAGGATGAAGAATATGGTGATCGCGAAACAGTCGACACATCCGACAAATCCGCTGGAGATGCCGCTGGGCATTCCGACACGGCGACCGACGTTGGCGGCGGAAGTGAGCCGTCCGCAAATCTGACGTCCAAAGAAGATGGGTCGAAATCAGGTAAGGGTACTCCGGCCACTATGTCCCCCGCGAAACTGGCAGCACTTCGCGATCAGGTCCTGTCAATCATTGCGGGCTTTGCACCGGTATTGAAGGTTCCAGAAGTCGCGGCGGCGCTGCTGCTCGCAAGGGCAATCGAGAGGGATGGGCATGCCGTTGATCGATTGCTCTCGATTATGAAATCCCGGAAATCGATTGTTGCCCTCCAGGTACCAGTCCGGGACTTCGAACGCCACTTCGGTCATCTTCTCGAAGACGGACTCCTTATGCCATTCTATGTGTCGCTCGAAACGATCGCGGAGGGGCCATCCCTTGTCGGGCGCTACAAACCGCTCGCTGATTCAAAGCGGCGTAAATCCTTCAGCTGCTTCTCAGGTGCTTTGTTGAAACGGTACAGCGACGATGACGAACTCCGCAGCATCATCTCGAAGCGGGTTCTGACGGCATTCAAACCGCTGATCATCTGTGATGAATGCAATCGGCCGCTGCCAGAACGACTTTCCGCTGTCGCCGACATCGCGATCACGGGAAGCGGTATTGATTGCAGCCTGATCGCAGATGTTCTCGCAATCTGTCACGACATCCCGATCGGTCGCTCATGGTTCCTGATGAAAGAGCTCGGCTTTGAACCGCAGCATCTAGGAATTGATGATCTCGCGATCGCCATCCGTCCCGGTCGCTCACTGACCAGGATTATTTCAGTTCTGGCGACGCTTGAAGCCGAAAACCGGGCAACGGCCGAAGCCAAGGCAGAAGAGGAAGGGGAGGGCAGCCCGGGCTCGCTTATGAAGCGCTCGGAAGCGAGAAAGCGCGAGAAGTACAATGGCTGTTTCGACATCATCCAACCCGTCAAAGAGACCGGCGGGGTGGCAACAGGCAACGGGAATTGTGCGCAAAGGTCAGGCAAACCGCCCTCTGGCAGAGACCGGCTGTTCGTTGAGCGGCTCGCTGGCTATGGCGATGCCCGGCAATGGGCGCTTGATCTCAAGACGGACCTTGAGGCTTACAATGACAAAGAGGTCGAATGGTCCGATCTCAGCTCGCGGCTGCTGCTCTCTGGTCCGCCTGGCACCGGCAAAACGACTTTTGCAAAGGCGCTCTGCAACACGCTTCAGGTTCCGCTGATCGCGACGTCGGTGGCGAGATGGCTAGAGACGTCACATTTGGGTGATGTTCTGGCAGCCATGAACACAGTGTTCGAGCAAGCCAAGGAATCAGCACCTTGCATCCTGTTCATCGACGAACTCGACAACATTGGAAGTCGCGGCAGCGGCGACCGAGCTTACGATGATTACTGGGCGAGCATCGTCAATCGAATGCTCGAATTGCTGGATGGAGCAGCAAAAACAGAAGGCGTCATTGTCATTGGCGCTACAAACCGACCGGACAAAATCGACCCGGCAATTCTCCGCTCAGGCCGCCTTGAGAAACACATTGTTGTCCCGTCCCCGGATACCGATGCACTGGTCCAGATCATTGCACATCATCTCGGGAGCGATCTCGAAGTCGTCCTGGAAAGCACTGAGGTCGGCGGGCCAATCGGTCGGACCAAGTCGCCTGCGGCATTGGCCGAACTCCGCAACACCACAGTCGACAACCGCAACGCCCGCCCCCGTGAAAACAGTGCAGGAGTGCTTGCCAATGGATAGGTCCCGTCTATCAGCCGCCGTGCCAGATTGGAAACCGGCGCTCCAACCATTGGCACTGGCCGCCGCTGGCAAGACAGGTGCAGACATCGAGCGTCTGATCCGAGAAGCACGCCAGAAAGCCCGCCGTGAGAGGCGGCAGCTCACTTACAGCGACATCCAAGAAGCACTCACCGCAGGCCAGTCGGCAATGCCGCCTGACTTGATCTGGCGAATTGCAGTCCACGAGGCTGGCCATGCTTTGGCCTGGACCGCATTCGACATCGCTACTGTTCAGACCGTGACAGTTGGGAATGGCTCAGGCGGTTTCGTCGAGAGTGATATGCGAACGGATGTCGTTCAGACAGAGGAATGGCTCAACAAGATGATCGCATGTGCGCTTGCCGGGAGGGCTGCGGAAAAGCTCATCTTCGGCGATTGCGTGCTGGGGTCCGGTGGCGACGAAATGTCTGACCTTGCCCGCGCGACGAGGCTCGCAACTGACGCAGAAGCCAACTTGGGGTTCGGGCAAGCCCAGCCATTGCTGTATCGTTCCCTGGAAGCTCAACCTTCAATCCTTTCGCTCGATCGTCAGCTTGCGCAGCATGTTCATGACCGGCTGGAGGCTGGGGAGGCCTTGGCCACCAAATTACTGTCGCAGCATCGGAGCGCGTTGCTGGCATTGGCAACCTGCCTTGCTGACGCGAAAACTCTCGATGGCAGCGAAGTGCGGGCACTGCTTGCTCAGGAAATGAATGCCATCACACTGGGGTCCAAAGGACCGGCGCCCTGAAACCGCGATTCAGAATTCTGCCTCTGCGTTACCAGAACCGGCGCCCGCGATTCCAAACCGGGCGCCAGCGATTCTAAATTCCGGATCGGCGATTCCGAACAAGGGTTCGCCGATTCAGATATCGGTCCCCGCGTTGCCAGAGCCCGCCTTGCCGCTTCCAACTTCAGCGCAACCGATTCCAAACTGCATTTCAACGATTCAGGTCAGAGGATCAGCCGCCTTCACGATCATGATTTGCGGGAAGTCGTGAATCAGCTAACCGGGGACTAGGGTGGGCCCTCTTTTTGGAAGGCTCATGATGATGAAAAGACACAAACGGAAACCGGCGCTCACGTCTACACAGATTGATGTTCTCGTCGCCCGCATGACTGACGTACACAAGGACCTGATCCCACTACTGTGTGAGCTCAAGCCGCAGAGCGAGCACTACAATGCGGTGGTTGATCTCAACGACGCCCTGGCCAGCGCAATCCGCAAGGTTTCAGGCGACGAGCCAATATGGATGCAGCCCCGGGTCAGCCGTTAGCAAAGACTGGAACCCAAGCCCCTGACTTCTCGCAACGACGGGCGGCATCGGGCTTGGAGAGATCATTGCTGTTGCCAACGCTCCATGCAGCTACGGCGGCAACAGGAACACCTGAAAACAAATGCGTCACAACTTGATATCATTTGAAACAGCGTGCGGGCAACGCGGTTTAAGTCACCGAGACATCAAACTGACCTGCAATGGCGTGCCGGCAACTTGAAACAAGTCATCTCAATTTATCCTCTAGCGATTCCGAAGTTTGTCCTGCCGATTCCAAACTAGGAAATCGCGATTCCTATGTGAACGGCGTTTGTTGCTTGCATCGCCGGCCATCATACTGGGTCTCCACCTTGAACAGGGAGATCAGGATGACAAAGAAATCAAAACGAGAAATCAATGCCGAGCAACGAGCACGTCAGCAGAGAGTGAGAGACGAGGCTCGCAGCCGGCGTCGGCCATCGAGGGACGATTTGGCTCGGATGCTGCTTTGGAAAATGATCAGGAGCACCGAGAAGCATCATCTGGGACGACGCCAAGCTCTAGATCGATTGCGTGATTAGATAGTTGATGGCTTGGAGCTTCAAGGTTTTGATGTCCGGGAAAGCGAAGACGTTTTCGAAGAGCTTGCTGGACGTTACGCTGATGGTCTCTTCCCGTTCCGTCCAAAGAGGCATCTCAACTCAGCATAATGGGTCGCCTATATTGCACCGCAATCCAAATGCTGTTTCGTCCTCTCCGCCCGTCTTCCCCCCATTACTAACTATAACGACGTTTGAAAAAGAATCGCCTGTCCATGACGTAATTCCTGCGCCCTCGCATGTGCTAGCGTAAGCGCAATTTCTGACCGATTGAATATTCATACCAATTGCTCTTATCCCAGAAAACTGGATCGTTTTTGAGTGGATTCTTCCGCTGGAAATTCAGCGCTGTAAGAAGGAGCGGAAGCGATGAAAGCATCGAAGTTTTCGGCCGGCCAGAAGGCGTTCATTTTGGAGCAAGATGATGACGGTGTGCCGGTTGCAGAGATCTGCCGGAAGGCCGGGATCAGCCAGTCAACCTATTTTGGCTGGCGAAAGAAGTATGCAGGCCTGCTGCCGGACGAGATGCGCCGTCTTACGGCACTTGAGGACGAGACTTCGCGTCTGAAGAAGATCTTGGCCGATCTGACTCTTGACCGTTAGATGTTGCAGGACGTTGGCGTCATTCGGCGAAAGCTTCGAGGCCTGTCCGGAAGCGTAAGCTTGTCGACGGGATGCTGGCAGATTGGGGGATTTCGATCAGGCGAGCCTGCAAGGCGCTCAGACTCGATACCTCTACCTACCATTACAAGTCTCGTCGCACTGGGCAGGCCGGCCTCGAACTACGGATCAAGAAGCAGGATTTGTTAAGAGTTGGGCCAGCAACTCCGGAACAAGCATCCAAAGCGACGCGTGAAGGTAAAGCTGCGTGAAGATCGCCAGAAAGCGGTCGAGCCGAACGATGTCTGGGCGATCTGCTGCCCCTACAGGCGTTTGCTGGCAAACACAGAGAGGGAATTTTGTTCACGACCAGCTGGCGACGGGCAAGAAGCTGCGCATCCTGATGACCATCGTCGATGCCCATTCACGCCTCTGTCCCGCGACCGACCCACGGTTTACCTACTGCGGCGAAGACGTCATGCAAACCTTGAAAAGGGTTTGCAGCCGTATCGGCGGCTATCCGAAGACGATTAGGGTCGACAACGTCCTATGTCAGGAAAATCTGGTTGCTTAGGTCAGCAGGTCGTGTGGCATGCGGCCGTCCGGATACCGTGATAAGGTTGCCCAGACGGGCTCTGCCATCAAGAAATGATCTCATCCATAGCAAACACAGGGTACGCGCGATGGCGACCCTCACCGTCCTTAATACGAGATCCCAAATCCCAAGCAGAAGGCCCGAACATTATCTACGAGGTCAGATGTCTGCCTCCACGGCTCTTGTCAGAGAGAGGTCCTTCCGCCTGGGCTGACCCCCTCGAAGAAGGGGCGTTAATGTTCGCCGTGATTGACCACGGCGTGTACGGTGCTCGCCATCTTGGCCGCGATGGCGGTGTAAGCCTTGCGGCGCAGATGAGCATTGTGTCGATCCTTCGAGATGTAGCGCTCAAACTTGTCGCGGAAGCTGTTGTCCCACTTGAGGCGGCGGTCTGACAAGCCGTCCAGAGTGTGCGGCGCAGCCGGGCATTGCCGTACTTCGAGATCCTGCTCTGACCGCGGAACATGCCAGACTGGACAGTGGCAAGGTCCATGCCGCAGAACTTCAGGAACTGGCGATGGTGACGAAATCGGCACAGGTCTCCGGCCTCAGCCAGGATGGTCATGGCATTAATCGGACCGATGCCGGGAATGCTTGTCAGCAACTGATAATCCGGAAACTCGGAGAGCAGCTCGACCCCCCGGGGCTTCGATCTCATTGCGCTGGCGGACAAGGCTCCACCCTTCGGTGAGAACGAGACAAAACATGCGAACAGCGTCGGAATCCGGATGCACCGGTAGTCTGACAGAGTCGACGGCAGTGGCGTAAATATCTGAAAGCAGGCGCTCTTCGGAGACCTTCTTGTCAACCACTACGTGCCAGGCATCAATGATGCAGGCGTCCTGGCCCATGGTCCTGATCATCGTCGGCATTGGATACTTCTCAAGGAACGCCAGGAACCAATCTGTTCGAGAATCTCGATGCAAGCACCTCGCCTCCGGGAAGTAGAGCAGCAGGTAATCCGTCAGAATGCGGTGCCAAAGCTCAGTCTTGGAACGTGAGACGATCTCGCGGGTCTTTTACAGCTCTTGGATGTCGGCGGTTCCCACGGCCAGTGGGTCATGGAAGAACTGCACGGCGCCGATCTCCAGCATGTGCAGGATGACCTGGGCATCCTTCGGGGCGTTCTTGTCCCAGCTATTTTGCAGAGCTTCGCGGGTCTTGGCGAAGCCCAGGGAGGAGATGAGCTTTAAGTCGAAACCGGTTTGTCCAAGATGATGCGCCAGCGGCCTGTAACAGTTACCGGTCGCTTCGAACCCGATCCAAACCGGCAGGTCGTAGCTGACCAGCGCTGCAGACAATCGCTGGAAATCTTCTAAAGTGTTCATGATCGTCATACGGCGACGGCGCTTCTTGCCCGGAAACCCGATCAGCACCTCGTGGCGGTGCTTGGAAATGTCGATGGCGACCAGGCCGGTCGAAGAGGTAGAATGGGTAGCGGACATAGCCGGTCTCCTCGGCAGTGTGGTTCACGCAAAACCACTGTTGAGACCTGAGACCAGGTTATGACCACCCGCTGCGCGACGTTTAAGCTCAGCGCGTGGCCATAACCATTCAACAGCGCTTCTTCCCGACCTGCCATGGCATTTAATTCGTACCGCGCGACCTCGACCTATGGGCCTATGCCAACGACGTCACGCTCGACTTCTCAAGGCCTGGTAAGCCTACTGACAACAGTTACATCGAAGCGTTCAACAGCAAGTTCCGGGCGGAATGTTTGAACGCTCATTGGTTCCTGACCCTTGTGGATGCCCGCGAAAAGATGGAGGATTGGCGTCGACACTACAATGAGGATCGCCCTCATTCGGCGATCGGATATAACGTGCCGATCGCGCTGCATAATCCCGGTGATACCCTCAGCCCGTCACCGCGATGACAACCGGAAAACTCCAAAGTCCGGCGGTCCAAGGTTGGGTCTCGGAGCAACAAACCCAAGACTCTTCCAAAAACTGGAGGGAACTCGGGTCTTGTCTCTTTGATCCGTGCATAAATGTACGGGCAGACTAGAGCTCGGTTGGGTCTAGGTGCTTGCGACACCGTACTAGAGCTTGGGGCTCATCTGCATCGTGTGTTCAACCTGAACAGTTGCTTGGGGCGGCTCCATGGAGACCGATCCAGCATGACAAGGACAGGCTCCATGACTTCACCCAAGACCTATATCGGTGTCGATTTCGCCAGGGACTGGATCGATGTGTTTAGCGCTTCACCCGTGTTTCAATCGACGAGATCGTTTCACCAGATGGGCGAAAGGTCTGACTGGCGACGTCATGCTAATCTTTGAGGCGGCAGGTCGATATGACTGGATTCTGATCGTATGCATTGAAAACAATGACGTTTCCTATGCGCGCGTGAATCTGTTGCGGGCTTGTCAATTCGCCCGTGCCGCTGGTTTGCTGGCAAAGACCGACAGATTGGACGGTCACATTCTATGCACTGTGGGAGAGGCGCTTCGCCCCGAATGCGCCACTCCGATCCAATTGCACCGCCAAAGTCTTCACGACCTTCAAGCCAAACGGCACGACCATGTGAACATGATCAAGGCTGAGCACAACCACCTTTCTGTTGCCGATGACGCTTTCATCACCAAGGCTATCAAAGCTTCGATCCGTTCCCTGACGAAGCGCCGAGAAGCGCTGCAGAAATAGATCAACGCACATATCGGTGCGCACGAGGATCTGAACGAATAGAACCAGCGACTGCAATCGGTTCCCGGTATCGGGCCGCAAACTGCCTGTCATCCAATGGCTTCGATTCCGGAACTTGGACAAGTCAACCGGCGACAAATTGCCAGTCTCGTCGGCTTGGCACCTCACGCCAGGGAGGCGGGGCTCTATAAAGGCAAGCGGTCAATCCATGGAGGCCGACCGCGTGTCCGCCGCGCAATGTATTTGGCCGTGCTCGTCGCCATTCGGTAGGATCCACATTGGAAAGCTATCTATGGTCAAATGCGCGACGATGGAAAAACTGCGAAAACAGCGATCATCGCCGTCGCTCGACGATTGCTGATCCGTATCAATGCAATGAAGAAGAACGGTACCAGCTGTCAACCCAAAAGACAGTTGCTCAGATCAGCGTACGTCATGGCCGAATTTCTCCATCCCGCGCGCCCAGTAGCTCGCGCTTCCGCAAGCTTCAAAGATTACGATCGACCCGGGCTGTTCTGCCATAAAAAGCCGAAAATGCTCCCGGGTCAGCCTTTTGCGGAACTTCAAATGCCCCGTCATTGAGGCACCATGGATCCGGATACATTCTTTTCCAGATCCACACCAATCATCATATCCTTCATCTTCCCGTCCTCTCCGTTTCGTTGCTTTCGGCAGCACGATCTTGGCACATTACGATGCCATTTGGAGAGGGCGGCAACCATCCCATCTATTCACCCCTCCCGCACTCCTAAGCTGGATGGCTACGGCCTAGGATTGCATCTTCCCGCACCATTTTGATGGTTCGCCGGACCGGTGGTCAGATTTCGTCGTCGATCTGGGTGACATGCCTGAAATAGCCATAGGGTTCGAATGAGGCGCCCAGAGCGCCTATTACGAGGCTTAGCGACGCGACCAGTCCGCTGATGCTCAGGCGCACCAACGGCAACGCGGATTCGCCGACCCATCGTTCCAGCAACCCATTGCCGAACAGACCCACGGCCAGGAGATAGGCGATTGCAAAGACGCCGAGATAGGTCACACCCATCCCGAACACGATGGCGAGCACGGTTCCTGCATTGCTGACCGCGCGCTGTTCGCGCAGGGGGCCCTGGCGCGAGGCAAGCAGACGCTGCGCCTTCAGGAGGTAGGTGCTGGTGGCCGCAAGCGCGAGCACCGACAGTACAATGAGTGCGCCGGCCGAGAGATTGGCGGCGACCTCCCACGATTCCGCGGTCATGAGGAGCACCGCGAGCGCCGAGCCTGCCGCGGTGGTCAGGCGCGGGAGCCGCAAAGGCAACACCCAGGGACGCATCCTCAGGATTGCATCGGGCAATGTGCCGCGATTGAGCCAGATCGAGCGCAGATAGAAGCGAATACTGCCATGCTCGGGCTCCAACATTTCCTCGGCGCGCAGGTCCGCAACATCTTTCATGTTCTCGGTCAGTTGATCGATTGCCGGGGCGTTCAACCCGTTCATTCGGTCCAGATCCTCGGGGGCGTTGACGGAGCGCATGAACGTGTCCGACCGGTCGGGCGAGAGCCCGTTCAGGCGGGCAAACAGATGCATGGACAACGCATAAAGCCTTTGCGCGGCGGATCCCTTTTCGGGTGAGGCGCGGCTGTTCAGGAACGCCGTGGATATCAATGCGGTGGAGAAAATTCCGGAGGTCATTCCCAGAACCTGAGCCTTTTCGCGGCCGTGCAGTTTTCTGCCGGTCAGGACGAAGGCGAAATCCCAGCCGCGCGTGTCGCGGTCGATTTCGACGGCATCGAGCAGCTGAACCGGTTCGGCGCGGCCATCGCCCCGTTCAAGCGGCCGTTCCAGCGTATCGAAGATCCAGTTGAACATCGGCATGCAGTCTTGAAGAAAACTCTCGAGCCTGGTCACCGTGGTTTTCGCCGCTTCCCGGAGTTCATCCGTCAGATCAGCCTCGATCACCCATCCGATCTCGACCTTCGGCCGGCTATCGTCCGCACTTTGAGTGCCTTGATCTGACATCTGTCGTTTCCTTTTGGCAAAGCCGAGCTCCCGCACCGATTAACGCGAAAACCCCTCGGGAACAATCGGGCGGCCATGGCCCTCAGGCCCGGCTGAAAATCGGCCGGTAAACGGCAGGCGCGGAATGACAGCGGGTACGACATGAAGAGTGTCGCGCGTTGTCCGCATCAATTCGAGAATCGGAGCCCGCCATCTTCATTCATGCCTTGACATCGGGTTCATACCCGAAATGATGGATTTCAAAATCGGGAGGAGACACATGACGGATATCGTACTCGAAAACGTGTCCAAGAGCTTTGGCGCCGTGAAGGTGATCGATGATCTTTCGCTGACGGTCAATTCCGGCGAGCTTGTCGTCTTCCTCGGGCCATCCGGGTCCGGAAAATCGACGCTGCTGCGCATGATCGCTGGGCTTGAAAGCATCGACGGCGGATCGCTGACCATTGGCGGAAAGCGCAGCGAACACCTGCCCCCCGGTCAGCGCGGTCTGGCGATGGTTTTCCAGAATTACGCGCTTTATCCGCATATGACGGTGCGCGAGAACATGGCCTTCGGGCTCCGGAATATCCGCATGCCGGAAGGCGAGATCGGGAGCCGCGTGGAAGATGCGGCGCGAATCCTCGAGATGCAGGAGCTGCTGGAGCGGCGGCCGTCGCAGCTTTCCGGTGGCCAGCGGCAGCGCGTCGCGATCGGGCGCGCCATCGTCAAGGAGCCCAAGGCCTTTCTGTTCGACGAGCCGCTTTCCAACCTCGATGCCTCGCTGCGCGTACGCACCCGGGTGGAACTCGCCGAACTGCATCAGCGCATGAAGGCGACGATGATCTATGTCACCCACGACCAGACGGAAGCGATGACGCTCGCCGATCGCATCGTGGTCCTGAACGATCGCCGTATCGAGCAGATCGGCACGCCGATGGAGGTCTATCTGAAGCCCGCCTCGCGGTTCGTGGCAGGCTTCGTCGGCAGTCCCGGCATGAACTTCCTGAAGGCCGATGTGAACGAGGCCGGGGGGCGCGTGGCCCAGCTTTCGGGCGGTGCAAAGCTGCCGCTTGATTTCGAAGGCCCCGGCGCCGGCTCGTACGAGCTGGGGATTCGCCCCGAAGGCATCCGCCTTGCGCGATCCGGTGAGGGAGCGACGACGCTGCCCGCAAAGGCGGGCGTGGTCGAACGCCTGGGAGAGCGCACTCTGGTTTATTGCACGCTCAACGACGGCACCGAGCTGATTGCCCAGGACGAGGGCCGGTCGACCGTCAGCCCGGGCGACGAGGTTCATCTCGGCTTCGACACTTCGGCCATTCACCTGTTTGACCGGTCCGGCCGCGCCTACCACGCCGAGTGACAAGGCCTTTTGCTGCGTGGTTCGTCGAGGGGATGTCGCGGAACGCGCTCAGCGGCTGAAGCGAGGCATGGTATTCTTCGATCCACCCGGACCGTCGCAGGCACCGGTGCGCCGGATCGCGAGGGACCACGGAAGCCTCTCGCGCATTGATACGCCTGCCTGACCCGCGGATTACCCCTTGATGCCGGCCGACAGGGTGATGGCCTCGGTCACGCGGCGCTGGAACAGAAGATAGGCGAGGGCGACGGGCAGGCCTGCGAGGACGGCGGCGGCAAGTTCGCTCGCATAGTAGACGCCGAAACTGTCATTGGTCTGGGTGATGCCGACAGTGACGGTCATCAGGCTGGTCTTCGTGACAGCCAGGAAAGGCCAGAGAAAGGCGTTCCATGCCCATATGAAGGTCACGATCGAGAGAGCCGCCGTCACGCCCCAGTTCATCGGAATGTAGACCTTGAACAGGATCCGCCATTCGGAGGCGTTGTCCATGATGGCCGCCTCCCGGAAATCCTTCGGCACCTGGTCGAAGAACTGCTTGTAGACGATGATGACGACCGGGTGGATGAGCTGCGGCAGGATGATGCCTGCCCAGGTGTTGAGCAGGCCCATATTGGCCATCAGCACGAAATGGTTGATGATCAGGACCTGCAACGGAACCATGAAGCTGGCGAGGATGAGCCACCAGAGTGTTCGTCTGAGCGGGAAATCGAGCTGGGAAATGGCGTATCCCGCGAAGATCGATGTCCCGATGGTCAGGATCGTTACCCCGAGCGCCGTGGCGATCGAGTTGAGGTACCAGTACCCGATCTGGGTCTCGGTCAATGCGAAGATGTAATGTTCGAACGTCAGGGTGTCGGGCCACAACTCGATATAGGGCCGCACGACCTCGTCGTCCGGTTTCAGCGAACTGACGATGCCCCAGTAGATCGGGAACGCCCAGAGAATGGCACACACCACGGTCACCACCGTGATCGCCAGCCCCGTCAGGTTTAACCGCTGCGCGGACGAAGGGCTCATTTGTTCCTCCCGCCGGAAAGCCGCATGAGCTGGAAGTTGAGAACGGAGACCACGATCACGATCACGAACAGGACAACGGCTGCAGCGGCCGCGCGTCCGCCCTGGTCGCGCTCGAAGGCGCGCTGGAAGATGTAATAGACCATGACGAGGTTGTCGTTCGGGCGCCCGCCCTCGGAAAACAGGTAAACCTGGTCGAAGATCTTGAGTTGCAGGATCAGCTGGATCGTCGCCACCAGCGAGGTGACCGGCCACAGCAGCGGCCATGTCACCCGGCGGAATGTCGTCCAGCGTCCTGCATTGTCGAGTGAGGCGGCCTCGTAGATTTCATGCGGGATGGCGCGCAGTCCGGCCAGGAACAACAGGATCGAGAAGCCCGCCGTCCACCAGATCGTGACGAAGGCCACGGCCGGCATGAACCAGCCGGTCACCTTGAATATCGGCACCCTCTTGATCCCGATCAGGTCAAAGACATGCATGGCGATGCCGAATTGAAAGTTCAGCGTCCAGTCCCAGAGCCGGTAGACCACCGAAACCGGCAGGATGTAGGGCAGGAAAAACAGTGCGAGAACAAGAGCCTGCATCCGGCCTGACAATCGGCTCACGCCCAGGGCAATGGCGAGAGCGACGACTGTTCCGGGGATGACGGTCAGCAACACGAAGTAGGCGGTGTTCCATATGGCCGTGTTGAAGCGGCGGTCGCCCGGAAGTCTCTCGTAGTTGTCGACACCGACAAAATTTCCCGCGCCGATCAGCGGCGCATCGGTGAACGACAGCAAAAACAGCTGGATCGTCGGGTAAATGAAAATCAGCGCGTAGACCGCGACGAAGGGCGCGATCAGGAGATAGGCGATCAGCGTTTCGTTTTTGGATTTGCGGATCACGTGGCTGTCCTTTGGCCCGGGATGCCAGGGCGGCACTGGGCCGCCCCGGCGGGAGGATTACTGCATGTCGTTGAGTTCGTACTTGATCTCCTCGACGGCCTTTTCGGGCTCGAGCTCTCCGTTGAGCGCGGGGACGAAGTAGGTCGACATGACGTCGAAGATCGGCCCGGCGACACCGGCGAGCGGCGTCTTCGGATCGAAGATCATGTTGTCGGTCAGGCTGGAGTATGTCGCGTTGGGCTCCATCGCCTTGTACTCGTCCGATGCCGTGACCGGGCCGTAGGCGGGAATGTGCCCGGCCGTTGCCCAGAACAAAGAGTTCTTCGAAATCCAGCCCATGACCTCAAGCACGGCCTGGCGCTTCTCGGCGCTCATTTCCTCGCCCTTGTTTGCCGGAATGGCGAAGGCGTGGCTGTCCGCATAGGTCGCTGCATGATCGAAGATCACCGGAAGTTCGACGGCCCCCCACTCGAAGAGCTTGCCTTCCTTGTGGGCGTCGACCATCGTCGGGACTTCCCAGACGCCGTTGATCATCATGGCAGCCTCTCCGGAGGTGAACAGCGCCACCGTCGCCGGATAGTCGGTGTAGGTCGACTGCAGGCCTTCGTTGGTCCATTCCTGCAACACCGCCAGCGCGTTCTCCAGCTTCCCGGCATTGTCGCCGGCCAGGAACTCGCCATCGGTCATCAACTCGCCGTCCTGCTGGCCCATCAGCGAATAGATCGTGCGGAACATGAAGTTGCCGTCCGCCGTGACGCTGCCCAGCGGATACTGAACGCCGGCGTCCTTCAGGGCCTTGAGCGTGTTCGTGAAGCCTTCGCGTGAATTCATCCCCTTCGGCACGCCGTCCTCGGTCAGCAGGCCTGCTTCGCCGAGAATGTCCTTGTTGTAGTACAGGACGATCGGATGGGTATCGAGCGGCACGGCGTACTGTGCGCCGTCCACGGTCACCGCGTCCCAGGTCGACGCCGCGTAATCGTCTTCCGAAAGGCCCATCGTCTCCCAGTCGGACGGGGTGATCTGCTGCAGGATGCCCTGCTTCACCGCAAGCGGTATGCGGCTGGCGTGGTATGTCATCACGTCCGGCGCCTCGCCGACGGCGGCAGCGGTCTGAACCTTCGAATAGAAGGGCACGCCCCATTCCAGGGTCGTGGCGTCGATGGTGATCTTGCCTTCATGCGCCGCGTTGAAATCGGAAATCATCTGCTTCATCCGGACGCCGTCGCCGCCGGCGAGAAAGTCCCACCAGACGACGGTTTCCTGTGCGTAGACCGCTGATGACGACAGTGTTGCCGCAACCAACAGTCCCTTCGCCAAACCTTTCAATTTCGACATTCTCTTTTCCTCCCAGAATGAGCAGCCGACCGGCCGCGATGATACACTTAGAGCTGAACCCTGATCATCGAATAGGAATGCTCCGGCACGACGACCTGAAGCTTGCCGCCTGAAAGCGAGGCTCCTCCCCTGGTTTCAGGCTTCACATTGTCAGGATTCGCGGCGGTATTCGTTGCCTCCAGATCGTCGTGTTTGATGAGCGTGTGTTCGACGGATTTCGGCTCGCCGAATCCCTCGATCGAGATGTCGATCTCCATCGGTTCCGTGCCGTTCCTGTTGACGGCGAAGAACGTCAGCGTTCCCGCGTCGCCGTCATGAACGCCGGCTATATCGAGGTAGCTGACATCGGCGGCCACATCGGCATTGTAGGACGGGCAATCAACATCGAGCCGGAGCGCGGTGCCGCGTCCGTAGCGCGAGGCGAAGTGGAACGGATGGAAGATCGTCTGCTTCCATGCCGCGCCGCCGGGTGCCGTCATGATCGGCGCGATGACGTTTACAAGCTGGGCGATGCAGGCAATGCGCACGGTGTCGGAGCGGCGAATGAACGTGTTGAGAATGCAGCCCACCTGCAGCACGTCCTCGAAATTGTAGATGTCCTCGAGCAGCGCCGGCGCATGCGGCCATCCCCACTCCTTCATCCGCTTCGCGTCATTCTTCCGCTCGTGGTACCAGACGTTCCACTCGTCGAAGGAGATCCGGACGTCGTTCTTGGCGCGTTTTTTCGACTTCACATAGTCGATCACGCCGCTGACCGTTCCGATATAGCGGTCGAGCTTCTCCGGCAGGGCGAGATACTCCGCCGTGTTCTTCTCGTAGTTTTCGAAATACATGTGCAACGAGATGTAATCGACCTGTTCGTAGGACTCCTCGAGCACCGTCGCCTCCCATTGCGGGTAGGACGGCATGTCCGAATGGGAGGAGCCGCAGACCACCAGTTCGAGCTTGTCGTCGAATGCCCGGATGGCCTTGGCCGTCTCGTTTGCGAGATGTCCGTATTCCGCGGCACTCTTGTGGCCGACCTGCCAGGGTCCGTCCATCTCGTTGCCGAGGCACCAGAGCCGCACGTCCCAGGGCTCGGCCTGGCCGTTTTTCCTGCGAAGGTCGGACCAGTAGCTGCCGCCGGGATGGTTGACGTATTCAACGAAATTCCGGGCTTCGTCGAGCCCGCGGGATCCCAGATTGACGGCGAGCATCATCTCGGTGTTCGCGGCTTTTGCCCATTCGGCGAATTCATGGATGCCGACCTGGTTCGATTCCGATGTGTGCCATGCCAGATCGAGACGCGTGGGGCGCTCTTCCTTCGGGCCAATCCCGTCTTCCCAATTGTAGGCCGACACAAAGTTTCCGCCGGGATAGCGGCAGACCGGCGTGTCGAGTTCGCGGACGAGGTCAATGACGTCGCGGCGCATGCCGTTTTCGTCCGCGGTGGGATGATCGGGTTCGTAGATGCCGGTATAGACGGCGCGTCCGAGATGCTCGAGGAACGAGCCATAGAGTCGCTTGTCGATGTCCGCGAGCGTAAAGCGCGCATGTGCCGTGACGCGAGCTTTCACGTCATCTCCTCCCTTTAATATCATCATATCCGGTTTATACCGGACTTGGTGTTATTTTAACCGGAAGGACGCGCGTTTCGTCAAGGGACTTTTTTCGCTCGCGGGCTCAGGTTGCAATTCTGAGCACGATATCCTGATCGTAGTTTCCAAACCCCCGGCCGAAGATGTTGATCCCGCCGGGATGCTCGGCATCATCCTTCACGCCGATGCGAAGCCGGATCGAGCGATGCTGGTCTACACGGAGATCGTCGAGCGTCACGTCGGAGATCTTCTTGCCGTCGATAAAACTGCCTTTGCCGTTGATGCGCCAGTTCTTCAGCTTTCCGTATTGCGACCCCGCCAGTTTCCACCAGTCGGGTGTGTAGACGCCGCGCTTGTCGCCGAAATCGCCGGGTGACGTCCATGTTCCGATATCGATCCCGTTCACCTGTACGAAGATGTCGGAGGGCCAGTCGGCGGCCGTGCCCGGCACTTCGGAACTCAGTTCCAGCGAGAATTCCAGCGCAACCGGTTTTGTGCGGTTGAGCTTGGTGTTGTTGGGAAACTGGTATTCGACATAACCGCGTGTAAACCAGAGAAGGCCGGCTTTCATGCGGTCGGGTTCGAGAAACGTGTCGGGCACGTCGAGCAACCCGATCACGCCCTCCGCCGAGCACAGTCCGCAGGGTCCGGAGACCTCGCAGCTGGTGTAAAGACCGATCGGCATCGCGACCTCGATCGTGCCGTCATCCGCGTCCGGAAGGCCATTCCGGAACCCGACCAGGATCTCCGTGAAGGCTGTCCGGCAGACCTTCTGGCTTCCCTTGCGGGCCTTCCGGCTCTCGGTCGTCACCAGCCCGGCGTCCTCGAGTATCTGCAGGTTGGACGACACGGTCGATTGCGGCAGGCCGAGCAGGTCCGCAATCTGGTTGACATTGCGCTCCTCGCCACCCCGCAGGAGCTTGAGGATCGATATGCGAATCTCGCTTGCGAGACCCTTGATCACCTCCGGCCGTTCCGACGGATCGATTACCAAAACTTTTGAAGTCATACTGTATCCAGGATCAAAAATTGCCGGAATTGTGTATCAGCATATCTGATACAAATAAAGCGACTCGTGTCGGCCAACGGATTCGGATGGGCAATGCCTGCCGGCCAGCGCCGAATGGAAGGCGCAAGACCGCTGATCTGCTCCCGCGCTTGAAAGGTTTCAATACAGCGGTCGTTGCACGTCGGCGATTTCGGTGGCTTCGCCGATATGCATGAATTCGCGAAAAGCCCTGACCGCCGCGTTTTGCTCGACATTGGCAGCCCAGGCCAGCCCCACATCCATGCTGGGAATGCGGTCGACAAGCGCCCGGACCTCCACCCTGCGCCCGTCCAGCGACCAGGGCCGGTAGACCATGTCGGAGAGAATGGTCACCCCCATGTCGTTGGCGACCATGGAGCGCACGGCCTCGACGGACGATGTGCGGAATATCGTCTTTGGCCGGTAGCTCTTCTGGTTCCAGTAGCGCTGCGCAGTGTTTGAGGCCTCGTCAACGGTCAGCATGATGTATTGGAGCTTGGCGACATCGGAGAGGCTGATCGCCGGTTGTTCGAGCAGCGGGTGCTGGGATGACAGCCAAAGTCTGCGCCTTGATTGCAGCAAGGTCTCATAGGCAAGGCCCTCCTGATCGATGATGTTGGATGTCAGCATCACCGCCAGATCGAACGTGCCGGAGACCAGACCGTCCTCGATGGCGGGGCGTGGCGCCTCGGTCAACTGCAGCTCGACGCTTGGAAATGCCCGGCTGAACCGCTCGATGTATGGCGGAAGGAAATAGCCGGCGACCGTATAGATCATCGCAAGTCGCAAGGTTCCCTTAACATTGTCACGCAAGCGTCGCGGGGAGCGGATCGCCTCGTCGACGGACGCCATCACGCGCCGGGCATGGTCGAGGAAGATGTTGCCTTCGTAGGTCAGCGCCACGCCGCCGGCATGGCGGGTGAGCAGGGGTGCGCCGACGATCTCCTCAAGCTGCTTGACGGCGGTGGTGACAGCGGACTGGGAGACGTTGAGTTCCATCGCCGCGCGAGAGATCTGGCCCATGTTTGCGACCGCGATGAAGTAGCGGATCTGCCGGATTGTCGGTTCATTCATAATTCAGATATCCGGTATCAAATTTTCGGATAGGGCGATGAGCGATTTGGAAGCAGGGTCCCGGGATGTCTTTGTCGAATCGGTGTGATTTCATCAGATGTCCCCGGGTAGAGGTTTGAAAACAATATTGAAATTTCATCCTCCATTTCTCATGCGCTCAAAAAATGTGCATGCCTTGATTTTAAACGAGTAAAATCTGAAAAACAGAATAAGTCTACCCAATAATCGTATTTTACAATTTCGCCTCCCCGCTATTTGATTTTCCTACCGTCCTTCAGCTGGCGGTCGGAAAGCGGGCCATGCCGGTTCGCACTTATCTGGAGGCAAAAACATGAAACACATGCTCATTGCATTGACTGCTTCGGCGGCAGTGGCGCTCGTCATGTCCGGCAGCGCAAATGCCCAGGAGTGGTACCCCTATTCCGTCGAGGTCTGGGATCCGCCGTTCGACATGGCGAGCCCGCGGTCAGCCGTCGACTATACCCCGCTCGAGGCCGCCGCGGAGAAATGGGACATCTGCGTCTCGTTCCCGCACATGAAGGATGCCTACTGGCTCGGCGTCGACTACGGCGTGACCGAAGAGGCCAAGCGCCTGGGCGTCAAGGCCAATGTGGTTGAGGCCGGCGGTTACACCGAACTCAACAACCAGATTTCCCAGATCGAAGATTGTGTTTCGGCAGGCGCCGACGCCGTCATCATCGGCGCGATCTCCTTTGACGGCCTGAACAACCTCGTCTCCGAGCTGGCCAGCAAGGACATCCCGGTCATCGACGTGATCAACGGAATGTCGTCCGACCAGCTGTCGGCCAAGTCGTTGGTGTCGTTCGGCGAGATGGGTGCAAAGGCCGGCGAATTTCTGGCTGCAGAACATCCCGCCGGCGGCGAAGCAGCGAAAGTTGCATGGTTCCCCGGACCGGCCGGCGCCGGTTGGGTTGAAGCCGGCAATACCGGGTTCCAGGGCGCCATCGAAGGCAGCGCCATCGAACTGGTGGACACCAAGTATGGCGACACCGGCAAGGAAGCCCAGGCGAAGCTGGTTGAAGACACGCTCGAAGCCTATCCGGATCTCGACTATATCGTCGGAACCGCTGTGACGGCGGAAGCGGCCGTTCCGATCCTTCGGGCCCGGGGTCTGAGCGATCAGGTCAAGATCGTTTCCTACTACTATACTCCGGGTGTGGACCGGGGCATTTCCCGTGGCCAGATCCTCGCGGCTCCAACCGACTCAACGGTGGTGCAGGGCCGGATCGCGGTCGACCAGGCGGTGCGGATCCTCGAGGGCAAGGACTATCTCAAGCATGTTGGTCCAGCGCTCTACGTGGTGACACAGGAAAACCACGGCGATTTCGATCCCTCCTCGACACTGGCTCCGGATGGTTTCCGTCCGGTCTTCTCGGTCGAGTAACCACAGGAGATCGCCGGTCCATGTCGAGCGCACCAGCCAAGCCCGGGGAGGAGATGCAGCAATCGGCTGCATCGCCCCTTCTGCAAACGAAGTCCATCACCAAGCAGTATCCCGGGGTACGCGCCCTGGATGCGGTGGATTTCGACCTGCGGCCGGGTGAGGTTCATGTGCTCTTCGGCGAGAATGGCGCCGGCAAGTCAACCCTGATCTCCCTTCTGGCCGGCGCCAATCAGCCGAGCGCCGGTCAGATCCTCTTCCGCGGCAAACCGGTCACGCTCGGCTCGGTCCACGAGGCCCGTGCGCTTGGGATCTCGGCGGTGTTTCAGGAGTTTTCGCTGATCCCGCAGATGACCGTCGAGGAAAACCTTTTCCTGGGTGCGGAACATACCCGCGGCGGTTTTTTCACCGACCGCAGCCGCATTCGCCGGGAGGCGCTCGCAATTCTCGACGATCTCGGGTTTGCGTTGAAACCGGAACAACGGGTCGATCACCTGACCCGCGCCGAGCAGCAGATGGTCGAGATCGCAAAGGCTTTCCGCTCGGACCTTTCGGTACTCATTCTCGATGAGCCGACCGCGTCGCTGACCAACCATGAAACCGATCAGCTGTTCGAGCTGATCGGCCAGTTGACAGAGCGCGGTGTCGGCATTGTCTACATAACCCACCGCATGGCGGAAATCCGCCGCATCGGCGACCGCATCACGGTGCTGCGCGACGGGCGCTACATCGACACCGTCGATGCCAAGACCAGTTCCGAAGACGATCTTGTGCAACTGATGACCGGACGCGTGGTCGGCGGCATTTTTCCCTCCCTCGATCTCGGGGAGCCCGGCGCACCGGTACTTGAGGTGTCGGGTCTCACGACTGCGGGCGATACGGTGATCGACGCGTCCCTGACAATCAGGGCCGGCGAGATTGTCGGCCTTGCGGGTCTGGTGGGCTCGGGCAAATCGGAACTGATGCAGGCCTGCTTCGGGATTGGCGGCATCGAGGTCGGAACCGTGAAGCTCAATGGGCAGGACATCACCGGCCACTCGCCGCGCCGGAACATCCGCGCCGGATTTCTCTATCTGCCATCCGACAGGCGAAACGAAGGCCTGATGATGATGCGCCCGGTGCGCGAGAACATTTCGCTTGCCTCGCTCGACATTGCGCCGTTTTCCAACGGCTACGTTCTCGACCGCAGGGGCGAGCGCGAGAGGGCCGGTGAACTGGCCGCGCGTCTCAATCTTTCGCCCCCGCGGATCGAACGCGCGGTCGACCACTTTTCCGGCGGCAACCAGCAGAAAGCCATGCTGGCGCGCAGCCTGACGCGAAACTACGACCTGATCGTTTTCGACGAGCCGACGGTGGGCGTGGATGTCGGCACCCGCGCCTCGATCTACGAATTCATTGTCGAGCTGGCCAGGGGCGGCACAGCGATCGCGCTGATCTCGTCGGACCTGCCCGAAATCCTGCACCTGACCACCCGCGCCTACGTGTTCTATCGCGGCCGGGTTCAGGCCGAACTGCAAGCTGACCAACTCACGGAGGAAAATGTGCTTGCCCATTTCTTTGAACGGGAGGCGGCGTAATGTCCGGTAATTCCCCAACTGCAAAGGCTGACGGCGGCGGAGCGATCTTCCTCAAGCGACTGTTCGTCAAGCTCGGCATTCTGCCGTTCCTGCTGGTGATCGCGGTGATCGTGTTCACGCTGATGTCGGACAATTTTCTGACCGCGCGAAACCTGATGAATGTCCTGCGCCAGTCGGTCTATCTCATGATCGTCTCGCTGGGGCAGATGCTGGCGCTGCTCACGGGTGGCTTTGACCTTTCGGTCGGAACCACGCTTGCCCTGGCCTCGGTGGTCGGCGCCATGGCGATGGCTGCGTTCTATGCAGCCTTTCCGGAGATGGCAGGCCTCGCCATTGCGGTCGGGTGCCTTGCGGGCATCTCGGCGGGCACCATGATCGGCGCGGTCAACGGTCTCGGCGTCGCCTTCTTCAACGTCTCGCCGTTCATGATGTCGCTCGGAATGGCGTCGGTCGGGTTCGGCATCGCCTTGTACCTGACCGGCGGCGTCCCGGTTTACGGAATGCCGGTGGCTTTCGGCGACACATTCGGTTTCGGAATGTTGTTCGGGATTCCCGCGCCGGTCTATGTCGCGGCACTTCTTGTGCTCTTGCTGTACCTGTTCCTCTACCGGACTCCGCAGGGGCGCTATTTCTATGCCGTCGGCGGCAATCTGAAGGCTGCCTCGCTGTCGGGGATCAACACCACCGGAACGCTGTTCTTCACCTATGTGCTGTGCGCCTTCTTTGCCGCTGTCGCCGGGATGCTTCTGACCGCGCGTCTGGACACCGGTGAAGCCAATATCGGCGCCTCGATGCCACTTGAATCGATCGCCGCCTGCGTGATCGCCGGCGTGAGCCTCAGGGGCGGTGTCGGCCGGCTGGAGAACGTCGTGCTCGGCGCGCTGTTCATCGGGCTGGTGCAGAACGGCATGAACCTGGCGCGCATCGAATCCTACCTGCAGACCGTGGTGCTTGGCGCCCTGCTGATCCTGGCGGTTATCGCGGACCAGATCCGTCTGCGGTACGTCGCATCGCTGAAAGACTGAGGAGCTTGAGAGAATGACGGTCGAAATCAATTGCGACATGGGTGAGAGTTTCGGGCTCTACAAATTCGGCGACGACGAAAAACTCATGCCGTTCATTACCCAGGCCAACATCGCCTGCGGCTTCCATGGCTCCGATCCCAATCACATGCGCCGCACGGTGGAGCTTGCAAAGAAATATGATGTTGCGGCCGGCGCGCATTTTTCCTTGCCGGACCTGCCGGGGTTCGGCCGGCGCGAGATGAAGATCGATCGTGAAGAGATGGCGAACATCATCATCTACCAGATCGGGGCGCTCAAGGGCTTCCTCGATCAGGCGGGTGTGGAACTGTCCCATCTCAAGCCGCACGGCGCGCTTTACGGGATGGCTGCACGCATGGAGCACATCGCCCATGCGGTGGCCGATGCGGCGCTGATCTACGATGTCCCGGTGTTCGGTCTCGCCGGAACGCTGCATGAAGAAATCTACGGCCAGCGGGGCGTCGAATTCCATGCGGAGTTCTTCGCCGATCTCGACTATGACGATGAGGGCGGGCTGATCATCACCCGCGAACACGAAGCCGTCGATCCGGCCGCTGCCGGAAAGAGGGCAGCGGCGGCGGCGCGGGACGGAAAGGTGATGTCCGTGAACGGCATTCCGCTGAAGGTTCGCGCGGAAACGATCTGCATTCACTCCGACACTCCCAATGCCGTCGATGTTGCGGCGGCAGTCAAACAGGCTCTCGGTGAACTCAAAGCGGCCTGACGCTTCCCGAAACCCAGAAAGGAACAGAAACGATGGCAAAGCACGAAGTCAAATCTCCGATACCCGGAACCTTCTACCGCAAGCCCGCTCCCGATCAGCCGGCCTTCAAGGACGTCGGTGACAAGGTCTCGAAGGGCGACACGATCGGACTGGTCGAGGTGATGAAAACCTTTCACGAAGTGAAGGCCGATGCCGACGGCACGATCTCGGCGTTTCCGGTCGACGATTCTGACCCGGTGATGGCCGGCCAGACCATCGCCGAGCTGGATTGAGGCCGACGGTGACCCAAGGCAAGATCAAGAAACTGCTGATCGCCAATCGCGGCGAGATCGCGGTGCGCATCATCCGCGCGGCCCGCGATCTCGGGATTGCGACGGTGCAGGTCCACAGTGATGCCGACACCGAAAGCCGTGCGGTCCGCATGGCCGACGAGGCTGTCAATATCGGCCCTCCGGCGGCCGCGAAGTCCTACCTCAACGTCGAGGCCATCCTCAAGGCGGCGCGGCACAGCGGCGCGGACGCGATCCACCCGGGTTACGGATTTCTGGCCGAGAATGCCGATTTCGCCGATGCCGTGGCGGATGCCGGCCTGATTTTCGTCGGCCCGTCCGGCGACACGATCAGGCTGATGGGCGACAAGGCTGCGGCACGCGCTGAGGCGAAGAAGGCCAATGTGCCGACCGTTCCGGGCAGCGACGGCGTCATCGGCGACATGGACGCAGCCGCACGGCTTGCCGAAGAGATCGGATTTCCGGTGATGATCAAGGCCTCGGCCGGCGGTGGCGGCCGCGGGATCCGCATCGCCAATGACGGCGACGAATTCCGCACGCTGGCGCCGCAGGCGTCCTCGGAGGCAAAGGCCGCCTTCGGCGATGGCGGCATCTATATCGAGAAGGTGATCGAGCGGGCCCGTCATATCGAAGTTCAGGTCCTGGGCGACGGCGAGGATGCCGTTCATTTCTTCGAGCGCGAGTGCTCGCTGCAGCGCCGCCGCCAGAAGGTCTGGGAAGAAGCGCCGTCGATCGCGCTTGGCGAAGGGGTCCGCGAAGAGCTCTGTGCGGCAGCGGTGGCACTGACAAAGGCCGTCAACTACAAGGGCGCCGGCACCATCGAATTCCTCTACGATGACAAGACCGGGGATTTCTACTTCATCGAGATGAACACCCGCATCCAGGTCGAGCACCCGGTCACGGAAATGATCTGCGGCGTGGATCTGGTCGCGGACATGATCACGATTGCGGGCGGCGGCAAGCTTCGGGTCGACCAGAGCCAGGTAACCCGGTCCGGCCATGCCATCGAGGTCCGGCTCAACGCCGAGGATCCGGCCAACAACTTCATGCCGTTTCCGGGCGTTGTCGGCGAATTGCTGGCTCCTGACGGCCCCGGTGTCCGCTTCGATCACATGCTGTACCCCGGGTATGCGGTGCCGCCCTTTTACGACTCTCTGCTGGGCAAGCTGATTGTCTGGGCCGAGGACCGCGACAAGGCGCTGATGCGCCTCAAGCGGGCGCTGGACGAACTGCAAATCGATGGATTGCCGACAACCGCGCCGCTGTTTCAGGCGCTGCTGGAAAGCGACGATGTTCGCGCCAGCACGGTGCATACCCGCTGGCTCGAACCCTGGCTTGCGGAAAACCTAGATCTCATCAGGCAAAAAGGAGGCTCCGAAACATGAGTAGCCGATACACATTTGGAGGCGACGAACACATCTTCGTCGAAGTCGACGAATCAATGTCGCTCGAGGCATTCTTCGTCAGCCTGTCGATGACCAACGCGGTGCGTGACGCCAAGATCAAGGGCGTCACGGAGATCTGCCCGGCCAACGCCTCGTTCCAGATCAAGTTCGATCCGGACGTGATCGCGCCAGACGAGTTGATGGCCGAGTTGAAGCGGCTGGAAGAGACCGCGGAAAGCAGCGAGCCCGTTCTCGACACCCGCATTATCGAGATCCCGGTCTATTACCAGGACCCCTGGACCCACGAAACGCTGATGCGCTTCCGTGAACGGCATCAGGACCCGAACGCGACGGACATCGAGTATGCCGCGCGCATCAACGGATATGAGAACGTCGAGAAATTCATCGAGGCGCATTCGGGCGCGCCGTGGTTCGTTTCCATGGTCGGCTTCGTTTCCGGTCTGCCGTTCCTCTACCAGATGGTCGATCAGCCGCGTCAGATCGAGGTGCCGAAATACCTGCGTCCACGCACCGACACCCCGCGTCTGACCGTGGGTTATGGCGGCTGCTTCTCCTGCGTCTATTCCGTCCGTGGTGCGGGCGGCTACCAGATGTTCGGGATTACCCCGATGCCGATTTTCGATCCGGAACAGGAAGTGCCTTACCTCAAGGACTTCATGGTCTTCTTCAAGCCGGGCGACATCGTCAAATGGAAGCCGATCAACCGCGAGGAATATGATGCCGCCATCGCCCAGGTGCAGGAGGGCACATTTGCTCCGCGCATCCGGAATGTCCGCTTTTCGCTGGATGATTACAACGCGGACATCGACGGGACCAACGCCAAACTGATGGAGGCCCTCTATGCCGATTAATGTCATTTCCGCCGGTATTGCCACCACGATCCAGGATATGGGGCGGCCGGGATATTATCACCTGGGAATTCCGATGGGCGGCGCGATGGACCGCCTGGCGCTCCGGACCGCCAATATGCTCGTTGGCAACGACGAGGACGCGGCCGGGCTGGAATCCGTCTTTGTCGGGCCGGAGCTGGAATTCACCGAGAGTGCGACGGTTGCGGTCTGCGGCGCCGAGTTGCCGCCCAAGGTCAATGGCGAGCCGCGCGAGACCTGGACGGCGTTTCAGGTCAAGTCGGGTGACGTCTTGTCCTTCGATTTCCTGAAGGGTGGCGCGCGCGCCTATATCGCCATCTCCGGCGGCATCAACACGCCACCGAAGCTCGGCAGCCGCTCCACCTATGCCATCGGGGCGCTTGGTGGCGTCAATGGCCGCGCAGTCCAGCCCGGCGATACCCTGCCGCTGGGCACCACATCGCGAAAGGTCAAGGACGGTTTGAGCGTGCCTGCGGATCTTCGGCGCACGCCGGGCAATCCGGCGGAGCTCAGGATCCTGCCGGGTCTCTACTGGCACCGGATCACCGAACAGGCGCAGAAGAATTTCTTCGACGATACCTGGAAGGTGGCCAACGAAGCCGACCGCATGGGCTACCGTTTCCAGGGCGGGCGCAAGCTCGAATTCGTGGAGCGTGAACAGCCTTTCGGCGCAGGCGCCGATCCGTCCAACATCACCGATGCCTGCTATCCCTACGGCTCGGTGCAGGTGCCGAGCGGCACCGAACCGATCATCCTGCATCGGGATGCGGTCTCGGGCGGTGGCTACTTCATGATCGGCACGGTGATTTCGGCCGACATGGACCTGATCGGCCAATTGCAGCCGAACACGCCGACGCGCTTCGTCAAGGTCGACATGGATACGGCTCTTGCCGCCCGTCGCGAGCGCAAAGGGGTCCTGAATTCGATCCGCGACGCGCTTTCGTGATCACGGAGGGAAACAGCACAATGACGACTTTCTCCCGAAGGCAGCGGGTAACCGGGATTGGACGATGTCCGGGTCTCCCGGCGGAAGCACTGAGGCCGGCTTTGCCGGCCGAGGTGGCGCCGCCCGCCCGGCGTGCGCTCCCAGGGCGCCGAGGCGGCCATGTGCGGTGAAGCGAAACCCGGGACGGCCCGCGGAACCGTTCTCATCGAGAACGAACGCACGCGCGTGACCGAGTGGCGGTTTGCCGCACATGGCGACAACACCGGCTGGCACCGCCACGAGCATGATTACGTGGTGGTGCCGCTGTTCGACGGGGCGCTGGAGTTGCGCGAGCCGGGCGACACGACGCGTCTGGCCGAGCTGCGCAACGGCGTGCCCTATTACCGGGAAAGGGGCGTCGAGCACGATGTGATCAATGCCAACGACTTCGAGTGCGCATTCGTCGAGATAGAGTTTCTCGAACCCTGAGCGTACTCTCACGGAAATTCAGACAACACTTTGAGATCAGGCTTCACAGGAGCCCGTGGAGATTCGCATGCTGAACATGACAGTGGAAGACCGCCGTACCGGATCCATCGCCCGCGGCGTCGGGGTGCAAACCAAGATTTTTGCCGACCGGGCCGAGAATTCCGAGATCTGGGATGTCGAAGGCAACCGCTACATCGATTTTGCTTCGGGCATTGCGGTGCTCAATACCGGTCACCGCCATCCGAAGGTTCTGGAAGCCGTCAAGGCTCAGCTGGATCGCTTCACCCACACCTGCCACCAGGTGGTTCCCTACGAAAACTATGTTGCGCTTGCGGAACGTCTGAATGCGATCGTGCCGGGGACGAGCGAGAAGAAGACCATATTCGTCACCACCGGCGCCGAGGCGGTCGAAAACGCGGTCAAGATCGCGCGTTCGGCGACGGGGCGAAATGCCGTGGTTGCCTTCTCCGGCGGCTTTCATGGCCGCACCTTCATGGGCATGGCGATGACCGGCAAGGTGTTCCCCTACAAGGCCGGTTTCGGCGCGATGCCCGGGGATGTCTATCACGCGCCGTTTCCGATCGAGATGCACGGTGTGAGCGAGCAGTCCTCCATCGAGGCGCTTGAGCGATTGTTCAAGGCCGATGTCGATCCGGCGCGTGTCGCGGCCATGGTCATCGAGCCAGTGCAGGGCGAGGGTGGCTTCTATGTTGCGTCGAAGAGCTTCATGCAGAAATTGCGCGACATGTGCGACCAGCACGGCATCCTGCTCATCATCGACGAGGTTCAAACCGGCTTTGCCCGGACGGGCACCATGCTCGCCATCGAACAATACGGCATCGAGCCGGACCTGGTGACGATGGCAAAAAGTCTTGCCGGCGGTTTTCCGCTGGCGGCCGTCACCGGAAAGGCGAGCATCATGGATGCGCCGTCGCCGGGCGGTCTCGGCGGAACCTATGGCGGCAACCCGCTGGGCATCGCCGCGGCCCATGCCGTCCTCGACGTGATCGCGGAGGAGGGGCTGTGCGAGCGCGCCAACATGCTCGGCGCGCGGCTCAAGCAAAGGCTTGAAAGCCTGCGCGGCGATGTGCCGGAAATCAGCGATGTGCGCGGTCCGGGCTTCATGAATGCCGTGGAGTTCAAGAATTCTGAGTCCGGCGCGCCCGATGCGGCGTTCGCCAACCGTGTTCGCGAAATCGCCCTGTCCAAGGGGCTGATCCTTCTGACCTGCGGGGTTTATGCCAACGTGATCCGTTTCCTGTCGCCGATCACCATTCAGGACGAGGTTTTTTCCGAAGCCCTCGACATCCTCGAAGCCTCGATCCGGGACGCGAGAGCAGCGTGACCGGAAGCGGCGAACAGCCGTTGCGGTCACCGCCGAGCGGCATCCGAGTGTGACAACCCGGCAACCGGCGCGACCGTGGCGCGGTTGCCGTAAATCGGCCGGGGCAAGCCGGCCGACCGGTTCAGCCCATGCGGCACAACAGAAGCGAGCTGCCCGCCTCGCCGGTGAGCGTGCTTCCGATTCAGGCGGGCGAATTGCCCGCGCGGGTGCCTTCCGAAAGCCGGTCGCAGCGCAGAAATCAGCAGTTTAAGCACAGAATTCTGCGGTTCTCCGCATCAACGCTCGCGGGTTCCCGCACGAATTGCCGTGTTATCAGGCCTTTGTCACGTTTTGGCGCCGAGGCATGTTGATTGGCGGTGCACTTCATGCATTGTTTCCGATCCGTGAAAGCCGGATGGCTTTCCATGGAGGGTCGCAGGACCCGTCTACTATTCAAATCGATCTCAGGGAGGAGACGATAATGATTACCAAGATTCTCGGCCGGGCGCTTGTCGCCGCATCGGCCTTGCTGGTTTCTGGCGCCGCCATGGCGGCGGACTACAACTGGACGTTCCAGACCTCTGAAACCGCCGGCGAGCCCGGCTTCATCAACAAGCAGAAATGGGCCGAAAGCGTCAAGGAGATGTCCGGCGGCCGCATCGAAATCGAAATCCTGCCGATCGGCGCGGTGGTTCCGCACACCGATACGCTTGAGGCTGTCGGTTCCGGCATCCTGCAGGGTCACCTGACCGACCCGAGCTACTTCGCGGGCAAGGACCCCGCTTTCGCGATGATGGGCAACCTCGTCGGCGCCTGGAGCGATCCGTTCGAACTGCTCGGCTTCATGCAGTCGGGCGGCGGCCATGAGCTCTATGCCGAACTGGTTGAGCCCTACGGCGTCCACTTCATCGGCGCGGCTGCGACCGAACCGGAAGCCTTCGTCTCCAGCAAGCCGGTCCGCTCCGTCGAGGACCTCAAGGGTCTGAAGCTGCGTGCTCCGGAAGGCATGGTCTACGAAATCTTCTCCAAGGCCGGCGCATCGCCGGTGGCGCTTCCGGGTTCTGAAGTCTTCACCGCGCTTGACAAGGGCGTCGTCGAAGCCGCCGACTACACCGTGTTCGCGACCAACCAGGCGCAGGGCATGAACGATGTGGCGCCCTATCCGCTGTATCCCGGCTTCCACTCGCTGCCGCTGATCGACATCTCGATGACCAAGTCGATCTGGGACGAACTGCCGGACGATCTGAAGGCCATCCTGAACGCGTCTGTCGACAAGTTCATCTTCCAGCACGTCTACTCCGTCCGGAAGCTCGATGCGGAGGCTGTCGCAGAAGCCAAGGCAAACCCGGAAATCGAGATCATCAACTGGTCGGGTGACGAACGCACCAAGTTCCGCCAAATCGCCCAGAAGGAGTGGGAAAACTGGGCCGGCAAGACCGAGATGACACAGCGTTACTACGACACCGTCGTCTCCTATCTGAAGGGCCGCAACCAGCTTTGATCCCAGTGATCTGACCTGGTCAGACATATGGGCCCGGCCGAGCTTCGGCCGGGCCCTGTCATGCTTCGAAAGGATAGCGTATGCCGGAAACTCCCAATCCGAACGCACCCGTCGAACCGACGGATGCGACCCCGCAAAGCGGCCTCGACCGCTTCATCGCCAATTCCGCGAAACCCCTTTCCTGGGGCATTTTCCTGGCCTTTGCGATCAGTGTCTACGAGGTGATCGCACGCTATGTTTTCGACAGTCCCACCATGTGGGTGCACGAGACAACGACCTTTCTGATCGCGGCAACCTTCCTGATCGGCGGACCGGTGGCCCTTGCCCGGAACAAGCATATCCGGGTGCGGATGATCTATGACACCGTCTCGCCCGCTGCCCGCCGCTGGCTCGACATCATCAATTCGGTGATCGCGATGGTCTTCTTCGCGGGCCTCGGTTATGCGGGATGGATCCTTGCCTACAAGGCGACGCACACGCCAACCGGCGACATTCATTTCGAGGGCACCGGTACCGCCTGGAACCCGCCCACCCCGGCGTTGCTCAAGATCATCATTCTCATCTGCGTGGTGCTGATGCTGGTGCAATGCGCAATCCACCTCGTCAAGGCGATTCGCCGCGACGTTTCAAGCGAAGAACACGGGAACAGCTGACATGGGACTGGCTTCGCTTGGTATTGAGAACGGCACTTTTCTTCTCGTTGGCCTGATCTTCCTCCTGCTTCTGACCGGTCAGCCGCTGGCCTGGGTCACCGGTCTGGTCGCACTTTTCTTCACTTTCGGATGGTTCGGAACCAACGCGCTGCCGTTGGTGACCTCGCGCATATTCGGTTTCATCACCGAATACTCGCTGGTTGCCATCCCGATGTTCATCCTGATGGCGGCGCTGCTCGACCGGTCGGGGATCGCGAAGGATCTGTTCAACGGCATGCGGGTGCTGGCCGGGCGATTGCCCGGGGGCGTCGCCGTCCAGACACTGATCGTGGCCATTCTGATGGCTGCCATGTCCGGTGTCATCGGCGGCGAGATCGTGCTTTTGGGCATTCTCGCCCTGCCGCAGATGCTCAGGCTCGGCTATGACCGCTCGCTGTCGATCGGGGTGGTCTGCGCCGGCGGTTCGCTTGGCACCATGATGCCGCCTTCGATCGTGCTGATCATCTACGGTCTCGTTGCCGGTGTCTCGATCGCCGACCTGTTCGTCGCCGCGATCACGCCGGCGCTGCTGCTTTTGGGCTGCTACATTGCCTATGTGCTCGTGCTTTGCCTTCGCAATCCGCAGCTGGGACCGCCGATGACGGCCGAAGAGCATGCCGAGGAATCGGTCGGAACGGCCGTCCGTGCGCTGATCGCGCCGCTCTTCATCGTCGCAGCAGTGCTCGGATCGATCTATGCCGGCGTCGCGTCGATCACGGAAGCCGCAGCTCTCGGCGTCTCTTCAGTGCTGGTGATTTCGCTCCTGCGCGGGGAGCTCAATTTCCGGATGATGCAGGACAGCCTCGTGCACACGCTCGAGACCTGCGGAATGATCATCTGGATCGGCATCGCGGCGGCCGTGCTCGTCGGCGTCTACAATCTGATGGGCGGAAACCGCTTCGTCTCGGCTGCCATTCTCGGACTGGATGCCCCCCCGGTCGTGATCATCATGGTGATGATGCTGATCCTGATCGTGCTTGGCATGTTCCTCGACTGGATCGGCATCGCGCTTCTGACGCTGCCGATCTTCGTGCCGATCATCCGCGAACTGGGGTACGATCCGATCTGGTTCGGCATCCTGTTTGCGGTCAACATGCAGGTCTCCTACCTGACGCCGCCGTTCGGGCCTGCCGCGTTCTACCTGAAGAGCGTGGCGCCGCCGGACATCACGCTCAAGCATATCTATGTGGCGATGCTGCCCTTCATCGCGCTGCAGCTGCTGGTGCTCGGGACGCTTCTGTTCTTCCCGCCGCTCGCAACCTGGATGCTTTAAGGGAGATCCGGCGGTGAAGATCGTCTCGGTGACAGCGCATATCGTCAATGCCGAGATGCGCAACTGGGTGTTCGTCAAGGTGCAGACTGATGTTCCCGGTCTGCATGGCTGGGGCGAGGCGACACTCGAATGGAAAACCCGCAGCGTCGCCGGCGCCGTCGAGGATCTGGCGCCGCTGATCATCGGACGCAACCCGCTCGATATCGAGCAGGCGGTGCGGGCGATGCGCAAGCAGTCGTTCTGGCGGCTCGGGGCCATCGGGATGAGCGCCATATCCGGCATCGAGATCGCACTGTGGGACATCGCGGGCAAGCATTTCGGCGTTCCGGTCTGGCGGCTTCTGGGCGGACAGGTCCGTGAGAAGGTGCATGTCTACACGCATCTGGGGTTCGGCGACATGCGGGCGGTCTATGAAACCGACAGTGTCGACCCGCTTGTCGAGCGCGCTCATGAGGTGCTTTCGAAGGGCTACACCGCGTTCAAGGTCGTCATCCTGCCCTATGTTCACGCCTATGCGCCGCGCAAGGCGGTTTCCCATGTCGAACGGCTGATGGCGGGCCTGCGCGAGGCAGCAGGTCCGGACACCGAAATCATGCTGGACTTTCATGGCAAACCGGGATCCGTGGCGACGGCGCTGCAGTTTATCGAGGCGGTTGCGCCCCACAAGCCGATGTTCGTCGAAGAGCCGATCCAGCCGGGCGACGCCCGCGGCATGCGCCAGATCACCGAGCGCTCTGCAGTGCCGATCGCCACCGGGGAAAGACTGGTGGAGCGGTCGGAGTTCGAGGAGCATTTCCACCTGCGCGCGATGGATATCGCCCAGCCGGACATCTGCCATTGCGGCGGACTTCTTGAAGCCAAGAAGATTGCGGCAATGGCCGAGACTGCCGGAATGGGGGTTGCGCCGCACAATCCGCTGGGGCCGATCGCGGGCGCTGCGGCGCTGCATTTCGCCGTCTCGACGCCGAGCCACATCATACAGGAAGAGATGGTAGGGGCCGTGCCCTGGTATTTCGATGTGGTTCGAGGGCCCATCGAGATGGTCAACGGCCACTGGAAAGTGCCGGAAACCCCAGGGCTTGGCATCGAGGTCGACGAAGCCGAATGCGCCAAGCATCCTTTTGCTCCCGAGGTGTATCACACGACCAACGCGGTTCTGGACGACGGAACGATCGTGGACTGGTGAAGGCCGGCCGGAGCGAACTTCCGGCATCATCAGCCGGTCGCCGAAGACCCGGCCCGTGAGGGAAAACGCCAGCATTTCATCGCGCCCCTTTCCGCGCTACACCTGAGGTGTTCATGGAGGGTGAGATGGCGGAACTGGATTGGCATGCTGGACGCGGCGACGTCGCCGGGCTGGCGCTTCTCGACAGAAGCCCGGAAGACGGGGACATCGACCTGATCGCCGTGCGGGCCTGGCGTCAGGGCCGCGTGCGCAAGGAGATGGCAAAGCGGGGTATCGATGCGGTGATCCTCATGGATCCTGTGAATATCCGCTACGCCACCGGCGCACGGAACATGCAGGTCTTCTCGATGCGCAACGGCCCGTCGCGTTACCTGGTCATGACCGCGGATCGAACCATGCTTTACGAATTTACGGGAGCCATGCATCTGGCGGACGGTCTCGAGACCATCGACGAGGTGCGCCCGGCCAGCACCGCAAGCTTCGTGGCCGCAGGCCCTCACATCGCAGAACGGGAACGATCTTGGGCCCGCGAGATGGCCGCCACGCTGCGGTCGCTTGCGGGAGAACGGCCCAAGGTCGGGATCGAACGCATGAATGGCGGCACGGCGCTGGCGCTCGCGCAAGAAGGCATTCATCTGGTCGATGCCCAGGAACCTGTGGAAATGGCCCGCGCCATCAAGTCGGCAGAGGAGATGAAATGCGTCAACGCGTCTCTTCGGGCCACCGAGCGCGGGGTTGCCGAACTGCGCTCCGCGATCCGGCCGGGTCAGACGGAAGCGGAACTCTGGTCCGTGCTTCACCGATCGATCATTGCGCAGAATGGGGACTATGTCGAAACGCGGCTGCTCAACTCAGGCGAGCGGACAAATCCCTGGTTTCAGGAAACCGGCAACAAGGTGATCGGGGAAAACGAACTGATCGCGCTTGATACCGATGTCGTCGGTTGTCACGGCTACTATTCGGATTTCTCCCGCACATTTCATTCCGGCCCGGGCAAGCCCACACCCAAGCAGCGCGAGCTCTACAGGGTCGCCTACGAGCAGGTTCACCACAATATGGGAATCCTGCGTCCCGGCATGTCGTTTCGCGATTATGCGGATGCAGCCTGGGAGATTCCTGAAAAATTCCATGCGCACCGCTACTACCTGTCGGCACACGGGTGCGGCATGACCGGAGAATATCCGTATCTCTATCACCGGGGTGATTTTCCCGCCGCCGGATATGACGGGGAGATTGTGCCGGGCATGACGCTTTGCGTCGAAAGCTTCATTGGCGAGGAAACCGGCGGGGAAGGCGTGAAACTGGAGCAGCAGGTGCTGATCCACGAGACCGGTGTCGAACTTTTGTCCCGGTTTCCCTTCGAGTGCGCCCTGCTGGACGAGCATTGAGGACCGCGACCGGACAACCGGCCTGTTGCCGCATCATTTTCTCAACCATACCTGCAGTATGGCCATGGGAACGATGCAGCGCGAACCGGAGAGTTGCGCTGAGACCTGAACTCTGGCCATAAAGCCCGCAAACGGTTCGGGCCTGTTCCATGGCGCGACTGACCGGTCATAACCCGTCGAGGAATGCAACAATGCCGCGTCTTGCCGCCAACCTGTCGATGATGTTTACGGAGGTGCCCTTCGCGCAGCGTTTCCAGGCGGCTGCGGATGCCGGTTTCGAGGCGGTCGAGTTTCTTTTTCCCTATGATTGGCCGGCGGAAGACATTGCCCGTTGGCGTGAAGACGCCGGCGTCGAAATTGTGCTGTTCAACCTTCCACCCGGCGCGTGGGAGGCGGGTGATCGCGGGCTCGCGGCACTCCCTGACCGCCGGGCCGAGTTCCGACAGTCCGTCAGCACGGCGATCGGATATGCCAAAATCCTCGGCACGCCGCGTCTGCATGCCATGGCGGGGATTGCGAGCGCGCAAGATCCCTTCCAACGCGCCACCTATCTGGACAACCTGCGTTTCGCATCGGAGCTTGCGGAACGGAACGGGATTACGCTGCTGATCGAGCCGCTCAACCCGCGGGACATGCCGGGCTACTTTCTTTCCGGTTTTGATCTCGCCGCCGAACTTCTGGATGAGCTGGGATGCGACAATGTCAGGCTGCAGTTCGACATCTATCACCGGCAGATCCTGTGCGGGGATGTGCTGAAGGGACTGGCGGGCCTTTTGCCTCGGATAGGCCATATCCAGATCGCGGCGGTGCCATCAAGGGCCGAACCCGGCTCCGGCGAACTCGACGACTTCAGGATCCTCGATGCGCTGGACGAGATGGGCTATGAGGGCTTCGTTGGTTGCGAATACCGCCCGGCTGGCTCGACGTTGGACGGTCTGGGATGGATTGATCGCTGGCGCGGTGCATGAGACCTCCTGCCGGTGAGCGCTGCCCCTGTCGATCCGGCGCTTAGCCGTTGGCATCGCTTTCACGGTCGGCATGCCTGGTAAGGCCGGAGAATAGCAATGCCGCGGCAATCAGAACCGGCAGGCTCAGATAGATGATGGCGAATCCGGTGTGTTCGGCGATGAAGCCGATGACCGACGGCGCCACCAGGATGCCGGAATAGCCCATGAAGGTAACGATCGAGATCGCCAGTCCCTGCGGCAGTCCGGGCAGGTTTCCGGCAGCCGAGAAGGCGATCGGAACGGTATTGGCGAGACCGAGGCCGGTGATTGCGAAACCAATCACCGCCCAACCCGGTGACGTTGCCATGCCGGCAATGCCAAGTCCGATGATCGCCAGCAGGGCAGAGACGCGAAACGTCGCGACGGCGCCGAAGCGATCACGCACCATGTCGCCCGCAAATCGCATCACTGCCATGGCAGCGGAAAATGCACCGAACGCCAGACCTGAAAGGGCCGTGCCCGCGCCGAGTTCCTCGCGCATGTAGAGCGCGCCCCAGTCGAGAACGGCGCCTTCCGGCGTCATCATGATCAGGCATATGATGCCTGTCAGCCAGACCGTCGCCCCGAGGCCTGTCAGCCCGCGCCTGGGAAGCCCGGGTGATTTCGCACCGGGATCCACCGGCAGCGCCAGCGGGGGATCGGAAAGCACGCGCGGCCATGCGATGGCCACGGCGACGGCGACAAGCAGCGTGACGAATAGGGCGTGGACATGAACACCGGTCGACGCCACCAGGATGCCGCCGAGCGCTGCGCCGAAGACACCGCCAAGGCTCCAGAACCCGTGACAGGAAGACATGATGGCGCGGCGCTCGTGCTTTTCGACCTCCACGGCATTCGCGTTCATCGCGACATCCATGCCGCCAACCAGGCCGCCAAGCGCGAACAAGGCAATAGCAGCGGTCCAGACAGACGGCGCAAGGGTGAGAACGAGCAGGCTCGGAGTGGCCAGGGCGGCGAGGATGCGGGTGATCGAACGCGAGCCGTTTCGCCCGATCAGGACGCCGACCATGGCCATGGCGCAAAGCGACCCCATGCCGAAGCACAGTATCATCAAGCCCAGCTCGCTTTCGTCGAGCCGCAGGCGCGAGGCAAATTCGGGAATTTTCGGAGCCCAGCTGCCGACAATGAAGCCGTTGGCGAAAAAAATCAGCGATACGGCGGACCGTTCGCGGGTTGCCAGGGGTTGAACGGCTGCCGGTGAATTCAACATTTGCAAGGCGTCACTGCTGGTTGTTTAAATCGATTTAATAATCCTTTAGCCGATACGGCCCGGCAGGTAAATCGCTGCCTTGGTAACACTGGTGGTGACGAAGTGACACATTGTGAATTCACCCGGGCACTACGGAATATGGTGTCTTTGCGATTGCGACGTGGTAAGCCCGGCCAAAGTTTGAGGCCGTAGGTGGAAAACCTGAAGCCGCGGTGGGAAAAATCCTTCAGGAGGACTGTATATGGCGACTGGATCAGCGCGGGAGTGGGTGCGGCGATTGCAGCCCTACAGGCAACCAGACAACCGGAGAAGCGCCTTTGAAACCGTGCTGACGCTGAGCCTGCTTGCCGGTCTCTGGGTCCTGATGTGGTTTGCATTGTCCTACAGCGTGCTGCTGACGCTGCTGCTTTCGGTTCCGACAGCGCTGATCATGGTCCGCTTGTTCATCATCCAGCATGACTGCGGACATGCATCGATGTTCACGACCGCAAAGTGGAACGACCGCGTCGGCCGCGCACTGGGCGTCATCACCCTTACGCCCTATGACTACTGGCGGCGCTCGCATGCGATCCACCATGCCGGTTCCGGAAACCTCGATCGCCGCGGCGTGGGCGACATCGATACGCTGACGGTCAAGGAATATCTGGCCCTGTCCCGCCTCGGCCGGCTCAAATACCGTCTTTACCGCCATCCCCTTGTCATGTTCGGACTGGGACCGGCTTTCATCTTCATGCTGGAGCACCGCCTTCCGATTTCGGCGCTGAAGGACGGCGTCATGTCATGGTCCAGTGTGATGCTGACAAATCTGGCGATTGCGGCATCCTGGCTGGCGCTTTGTTTTCTGGTCGGGTTCAAGGCCTTTCTTGTGATTCATCTGCCGATCATGCTGATCGGCGCGTCAATCGGCGTCTGGATGTTCTATGTGCAGCACCAGTTCAATCCGACCGAGTGGGATCACGCCCCGGAATGGGAGAGAGAGACGGCCGCCCTGCACGGCAGTTCCTTTTACGACCTGCCGCGGCCGTTGATGTGGGTGACTGGCAATATCGGGATCCACCACGTCCACCATCTCTCCAGCCGAATTCCGTTTTACCGGCTGCCGCAGGTGCTGAGGGATTTTCCCGAACTTGCGCAGATCGGACGGCTGACGCTGTGGGAGAGTTTCCGTTGCGTGCCGCTTGCCCTGTGGGATGAAGACCGGCGCCGCCTGGTGTCGTTCCGGACAGTGCGCGAACGGATGGCCACGCAGGCAGTGGCGGTCTGATCCGGCCACTGCGAAGCGGGCTTTGGCACCATTCCCGCGCCCTTGCTTTGGGACCGAAGGGGGCTTTTGTACTTTCGCTTGTGCCGGTGGCGTAAAGCGTGTATGACTTCCCCATCGATTTTGACCGGACGACTTGGTCGCGGACCGCTGACAGCGGGCACACGCTCAACACTTCACTTAAACTCGATGACGAACGCCTGCGCCGAGCGCTTTGAATAGCGCTCGCGTGAGCAAATACATTCATGGACATAAAGGACTCTCCATGCAAACCGGTACCGTTAAATTCTACAATGATCAAAAAGGCTTCGGCTTCATCGCTCCTGACGACGGCAGCAAGGACGTTTTCGTTCATGCAACCGCTCTCGAGCGTGCCGGCATGCGCGGCCTGGCCGAAGGCCAGAAGGTGTCTTTCGACACCGCTGAAGACCGCCGCACTGGCAAGACCGCAGTCCAGAACATTCAGGCTGCCTGAAACGACAAAGCGGATGTCGGCTGGCTAGGCTGGCCGTTGTGACATGATTGCGCCCGGTGGCTTCTTGCTTCCGGGCGTTTCTCGTTTAGTGGCCTTCCGGAGCGCGACTGCAGCCGCAGATCCGGATTTCTGCCCCGAAACCCTGAATATCGCTGGCAGAGGTGCTGCCGAAGAACGCAAAAAAGCCGGCCCCGCGAAGAACCGGCTTTCAAACCATTACAGGTTTTGGAAAGCTTATGCGCTTTCCTTCGGCGTGAGAACCTGGCGGCCGCGGTACATGCCTGTCTTCAGGTCAATGTGGTGCGGACGGCGCAGTTCGCCGGAATTCTTGTCCTCGACATAGGTCGGGGCCTTTATCGCATCCGTTGAGCGGCGCATGCCGCGCTTGGACGGGGTGGTTTTACGCTTCGGAACAGCCATGACGAACTCCAGTTCAACATTCAGACATGATCAACGGCCGACCCACGGGCCGAAACTGACACATGCCGATTTCGGAAATTTGCCGGGCTTATACATTGCATTTCGGTGTTTGACCAGCGTGGAGCCGGTTTTTTTTCACTCGACCGTGCCCTGACCCTCTATCGCCGGACAATACGGCTCAGGCCTCGTCTTCCTCGACAATCCAGGGTTCCGCACGGCCGGCGTCTTCCCATTCCCGCCAAGCGGGAAGGGCCTTCATGCGGTCCATATAGGCCCGCACCTCCGGCTTCGTTTCAAAGCAGTAGACATCAAGGCGGTTGACCACCGGTGCGAACATGGCGTCGGCAACGGAGAATTCGCCGAACAGGAACGGGCCACCGCTGTCGGCCAGAGACTGGCCCCAGAGCGACTGGATCCGGTCGACATCGGATGAGATGGCAGGCGTGAGCGGCACCGGTGCCGGCGTGCGGCGCATGTTCATGGGGCAGGCGGAGCGCAGTGCGGGAAAGGATGAGACCATCTCCGAGCTCATTGCCATCGCGCGGCTGCGATGATCCGACTGATGCGGCCACAGTCCAGAGTCCGGGTGTTTTCGGGCCACATGGTCAATGATTGCGAGAGACTCCCATATGGTGAGACCGTCATCGACCAGGACGGGCACCTTGCCGGTGGGGGAGAACTGCCGGAAGGCCGGGTTGCCGTTGCCCATGTCGAAAGGCACAAGCTTTTCCTCAAAGGCGATGTTGGCGACACGCATCGCGATCCAGGGCCGGAACGACCAGGAGGAATAGTTCTTGTTGCCGATGTAGAGAACGGGATCGGGCATCTGTCACACGTTTCCTTGAATGGAAGGCAATAGAGTCTTCAGATCGAAGCCAGGCTTTTTTTGCACAGGAGCGGCGGGGCGAGAAGTCAATTTGGCTGAACTCAATCATAAAGGCATTTGATGTACGCGCCGGACTGGCGCGCACGGTTTTCGATGATGCCGGCAAGGCGGCGCATGCCGCTTGAGGGGTTGGCGGCATTGCGCTTGATCGGATTGGGAAGGGTTACCGCAAGCAACGCGGCCTGCGCGGAGGACAGATTGTTGGCGCTGACGCCGAAATAGGTCTGCGATGCGGCCTCGACGCCGTAAACGCCGGGCGCCCATTCGGCAATGTTGAGATAGATCTCCATCAGCCGCCGCTTGGTCCAGACCTTGTCCATCCACATGGCCAGCGGAATTTCCAGGGCCTTGCGGACCACCGAACGGGAGGGCGGGAGAAACAGGTTCTTTGCGGTCTGCATCGGGATGGTGCTTGCGCCCCGCGTCGCTTCGCCCTCCAAGGCTTCGTCAATGACCAGGTTCAGCGCCTCCCAGTCGATGCCGGAATGGGCGCAAAACTGGCCGTCCTCGGACATCATGACCGACTGGACCAGCACCGGGGCAATCATGTCGAAGCCGACCCATTGGCGATCGTAGCTGCGGCCTGAAACTGTCTCGGCAAGCATCAGGGTGGAGACCGGCCGCACCTGCTGCCATGCATAGAGCGGGATCAGAAGGTAGGGCAGCGCCAGCACCGCCACAATCACCACAATCAACCACCCCAGCAGACGCCGCCACCACCGCTTGCGCTTGGGGCGCGGGTCCTTCGGCATCCTGCCTTTCGGGCCTTCCCGGGTGCCTGAAGGGCGATTTGCGTTGGCCACTGAAGCACTCCTGGTCCCGGTTGCGGTTTTGACTTTCCGGCGCTTTTCTTAGCGGTCCAGCCCCTCCAAGGCCAGACCTTGGCGGGCTTTGCCGGTTGAAGCCTGCGAGAGCGGGACTTGCAGTTTGGGAGCTTTAGGAGGGCAAGCGGAGGCACGCAGCGCTTTAGCCGTTGCCGCCTGTTGTCCCTCGTGGCATGGAGTGGGACATGGAAAGCGCATCACCAGATCTCTTCACCGCCCGCCTTGAATCGGCAGCCTCCCGGGTCGAGGCCATGCTCGAAAAGATTCTGAGCCAGGAGGCGCGGGACGGCGAGATCGTGCGGCCCGATCGCGTTTTGTCGGCAATGCGTTATGGCGTTCTCAATGGCGGCAAGCGGCTGCGCCCGTTTCTGGTGATCGAGACGGCGCGACTGCTGGATGCGCCGCCGGAGCCCGCCTTGCGCATCGCCGCGGCCCTTGAATGCATACACTGCTATTCGCTCATTCATGATGATCTGCCCGCGATGGACGATGACGACCTGCGCCGCGGCCAGCCGACGGTCCATATTGCCTTTGACGAGGCGACGGCGATCCTGGCCGGCGACGCTCTGCTGACCCTCGCATTCGACGTGATCTCGTCGGAGGACACCGCGCTGCCGGCACAACTCCGTCTGCGGCTGGTCAACGCACTCTCACGCGCCGCCGGCGTCGGCGGGATGGTGGGGGGGCAGGCGCTCGACCTCATGGCCGAGCAGGACCGGCCCGGGGAAGCGGCGATTGTGCAGCTTCAGGCGATGAAGACCGGGGCATTGCTGCGCTATGCCTGTGCGGCCGGCGCAATTGCTGCGGGAAGCGACGATCTCACGGTCGCGCACATGACCCGCTTCGGCGAGATCATCGGTCTTGCCTTTCAACTGGCCGACGACCTTCTCGACGTCACGTCGGACGCGGCCACCCTGGGCAAGGCAACCGGCAAGGATGCCGGCCGCGGCAAGGGGACGCTGGTTTCGCTGCAGGGCGCCGATGCGGCACGGCAGAGGCTCGCGTCACTGGTCGCCGAGGCCGAAGACGTGCTTTCACCCTTTGGCGAAAAGGCGGAAACGCTGAAGCGCGCCGCAAGCTTCATCGCCAGCCGCAATCGCTGAGAGTGCCCGTCCGCAAAGCTCCCCCGAAGCTGGGAACAGGCCTGAATCAGCACAAATACCAACGGTTTTTCGGTTTTCGGATACGGTTTTATTAACCAACTGGCGGCAGTATCGTTTCAAACGGATGTTGCCAGAATGAAGATCGAAGAAATCTCGGATCAAGACGAAGCCGCGGTCGCACGCCGTTCTATTGTGTTGTTGCGCATCGGCTATATCGTTTCGCTGTCTGCGATGGCAGTGATCTGCACGTTCTTTTTTCTCGAGCAAAACAAGCGAAACGAGACAATCCAGAGAATTGGCGCGGTCGCCAGCGAGTTTGGCGAGGTCGATCACGCCCTGCGCGCGATTGCGGACAGAAGCGGCCGGCTGGCGGAGACCTATGTCGACAACATGGCGGATATCGATCCTCGTCTTGAGGGGCTGACACTGTCCGAGAAGAACCGGATCCGCAGCGAGATGCCGGTCGATCCCGACATCCTCTCTGCGGTTTCGAGTCTGCGCTTCGCATTCGAACGTGCGCGTTGGAAGCTTCAGCACCTTGGTCGCGCATGGGAAACCCTTCCGACCGAGCTGAAGGAGCGGATCCGGTTGCAGTCGCGCTACATGACCGGCGAGGATCCGTTTGAGGCGCACAAGTCGCTGGTCAGTGCGGCGCGGATCGATTCGGTGCGGACGGAAAAAGACATCTACTGGTCGGGCCGTGAGGTCTTTGCGATGTTCGGCCAGGTGATCGAGCCCTCGAACCTTTTTGTGCAGGAACAATTCCGTGAGTATCTGGCGGAACTGTCGCTGTCGCAGGGTGCATTGCTGCAGAAGTATCTCATGGTCACGATGGGCATCCTGCTGGTTCTCGGACTCGGCGTCTTCGTTCCGATCGATATCATCATCCGGCAGATGGTTCGCAGGCTTCAAACCAAGACCAGCGAGATTGATCAGGCCCTGACCAAAGCAAAGGCCGCCGACCGCGCCAAATCCGAATTCCTGGCAACAATGAGCCATGAAATACGGACACCCATGAACGGCGTCCTCGGCATGGCGGAGCTACTGACACGCACCGAACTCGACACCCGGCAGCGGACTTTCACCGACGTGATCCTGAAATCCGGCAACGCGCTTCTCGAGATCATCAACGACATCCTCGATTTCTCCAAGATCGACGCCGGGCAGATGGTCCTTTGCCCCAAACCCTTCAGCCTGATCGACACGACCGAGGATGTGGCGACGCTGATGTCCTCGCGGGTTGCGGAGAAGGACATCGAACTGGTGGTACGGATTGCACCCGGTCTCCCGGAAAAACTGATCGGCGATCCCGGACGGATCCGTCAGGTGCTGACCAATCTGGTCGGCAATGCGGTGAAATTCACCGAGACGGGCCACGTGATGGTCGAGGTGAACTGGGCGGATGTGAAGACGGACGGTCCGGAGGATGCCCACTCCCGACGGCTCGCACTCTCCATCGCGGTGCGCGATACCGGGATCGGCATACCGCCCGAAAAGATCGAAGCGGTGTTCGAGAAATTCAGCCAGGTCGACGGATCGTCCACGCGCAAGCACGAAGGTACGGGGCTTGGCCTGGCGATCGCCACGCGGTTGGTGGAACTGATGGGCGGGCGCATCGAACTCGAGAGCGAAGTGGGCGTTGGCTCCACTTTCAGCTTCACCATCGAGCTGGATGTCGACGGCAGCGCCAACGAAGCCAAGACGCAGCCCTCGGAGGGCCTGAAAGGCCGCCGCGTCCTCGTCATTGACGACAATGCCATCAATCGCATGATCCTGACCGAACAGATACGTGACTGGGGACTGGATTGCGTCGCGGTCGAAAGCGGAGAGGTCGGCATCAATCTTTTGCGCCACGCGCGCTCGCAACTCGGCATAGGCATCGATCTTCTGGTGCTCGATTTCCAGATGCCCGGACTGACAGGCGCCGAAGTGGCGCAGATGATCCGGTCCGATCCGCTGATCGCGGACACCCCGATCCTGGTGCTCTCGTCGATCGATCAGGCCGATCAGCTCGAGGCTTTGGACAGCCTCGGCATTTTTGCGCAGCTGACCAAACCGGTGCGAACCGTCCAGTTGCGTCAGACAGTCCAGGCGGCCTTGAGACAGGTCAGTCAATCCGGGGGACAGGCCGCCAACACCGGTTCCGCCGGGACGGGCGAAGCGGTTGTGCTTCCGGTGCGCGGCGGCTCGGAGCTGGCGGTGGCGGATGCTGTTGCCGGTCGAGACAAGGGCGCAAGCCCGGTTCTCGATGCAACGCCCGTTATGCCAACCTCGCGAAGCGCGCCGCTGGTGCTCGTTGCGGAGGACAATCAGGTCAACCAGATCGTTTTTCAACAGCTGCTGGAGGGGCTCGGCCTGGACCAGGACCTGGCAGTCAATGGCCGCCAAGCGGTGGAAAAATGGCTGAAGCTGCGCCCGAATCTTGTCGTGATGGATGTGTCGATGCCTGAGCTCAACGGTCTCGAGGCCACGCAGGAGATCCGTGCAATCGAAGCACGCGAAGGGCTTTCGCCGACCCCGATCATCGCGGTGACCGCGCACAGCCTCAAAGGCGATGAAGACCGGTGCCTGGCCGCGGGCATGGATGACTACATGTCCAAGCCGATCTCGCCGGAAAAATTCGGAGCCATGCTCGAGCGCTGGTTGCCGGGTGCAGACCTCCATGCGGACACCGCCTGAGCCTCCATCCGGGAAAGTACGCGCTGGGCGTCAGGTGCTCTACAGCTCCGCACATCCAACTGGATGCGCAAAGGACGCTGTAACACCCCGACAGGATGCATGTACCTTGTCGCTCAACTGAATCCACTTGAGCGCGACATGCATCAGCCGAAGCGCTTTTCAATGTAATCCGCAACCATCGCCTGAAAATCCTCGGCGATTTTCGGTCCGCGCAGGGTTGCGACCTTCTGGCCGTCGACAAACACGGGGGCGGCAGGGCTTTCTCCGGTGCCCGGCAGCGAAATGCCGATATCGGCGTGTTTGGATTCGCCTGGCCCGTTGACGATGCAGCCCATGACAGCGACCTGCAAACCCTCGACGCCGGGATACTTGTCCCGCCAGACCGGCATGTTGGCCCTCAAATCGTCTTCAATGGTTCGCGCCAGTTCCTGAAACACGGTCGAGGTGGTGCGGCCACAGCCAGGGCAGGCGGCAACGACCGGCAGGAACTGCCTGAACCCCATCACCTGCAGAAGCTCCTGGGCCACCAGAACTTCCCGGGTCCGGTCTCCGCCGGGTTCCGGCGTGAGCGAGACGCGAATGGTGTCGCCGACGCCGCCCTGAAGCACAATTCCCATGGCGGCCGCGGAAGCGACGATGCCCTTTGATCCCATGCCAGCTTCGGTCAGGCCCAGATGCAGCGCGTGGTCTGACCGTCGGGCCAGTTCGGCATAGACCGCGATCAGGTCCTGCACCTGGCTGACCTTGGCCGACAGGATGATGCGGTTGCGGGGCAAGCCGGTTTCCTCGGCAAGTGCTGCCGAATGCAGCGCCGACTGGATGATGGCTTCCCGGGTAACATCGCGGGCCGAGAGCGGCGAGCCGTTGGCGGCGTTCTCGTCCATGAGCCTGGTCAGCAGGACCTGATCGAGCGACCCCCAATTGACCCCGATGCGAACCGGCTTGCCATGACGGATTGCCATCTCGACGATCTCGACGAACTGCCGGTCCTTCTTGTCCTTGAAGCCGACATTGCCGGGGTTGATGCGGTATTTTGCAAGCGCCTCGGCACAGGCGGGATGATCGGCCAGCAGCTTGTGGCCGATGTAGTGGAAGTCGCCGACCAGCGGGACGTCGAGGCCAAGCCGCTCCAGCCGCTCGCGGATGCGCGGAACGGCGGCGGCGCTCTCGTCACGGTCCACGGTAATGCGGACGATTTCCGATCCCGCCCGGTGAAGCGCTACCACCTGCGCGACGGTGGCGTCGACATCGGCGGTGTCGGTGTTGGTCATCGACTGCACAACCACGGGAGCGCCGCCACCGACGATCACGCCACCGACATCCACTGCCACGCTGGCGCGACGGGTCTGGGGAACAACGAAGGGAGATATTGTCATGAAGCCCTCGGATCGATCTCCGCCTTGGCCTGCCGCCAAGTCCTGCCCTTACCTAATTGGAGTTGTGGGCAAATGGAAGATCAATGATGGAATGCTCTTGCGGGTCAGCCGCGGGCAGCTTCCGGATTAAGGCGCCAGACCGACCGGTTAAGGGTCGCCGCGGTGGCGACCCACAATGCGTAAGGCACAAAGAGCAGTGCCGCCATCTGCGAAACCTGCGCTGCAACGGCGATATAGGCAAGGATGGACAGGAGAAGGGCACAGACATCGACAAAGGCCAGATCCATGCGGCGCCTGCCGAAGAAAAGCCAGGACCAGGCTGCATTGAACACCAGCTGCAGAAGCCACAGGCCCATGGCAAGGCCGAAGCCCTGCGCTTGCCACACCAGCCAGCCGGAGACTCCGATCGCGATGTAAAGAATGCTCCAGACGACGGGAAACGCCCAGTTCGGGGGCGTCCAGTCCGGCCGGCGGAGATTTTCATACCAAGGGCCGGGTTTGAAGACAGCGCCGCTGGCGGCGGCGGCGAGAACAAGAACTGCAATCACGATGGCGGACATCTGGCGTCTCCCGAAGCGTCTGGTGTCAATATGGCCTGGCCGTAAACCGTCACCGGCACTCAACCGACCGGACACGGACAAGTCCGCGCCTTGCAACAGCGCCAAACAGATAGATAAGGTTCCATGGCGAAATTGCCAGCGCCGGTCAGGGCGCGATCTGCTCTTCCCCGATACAGAGCGATGTGGAATCGCGCATCGAAACCTGTGCGCTCCGCTCCTGCGGAGTCCGGCCGGGATGGTTGCTTGCGGCCCGGTGCGCGGAGGCGGGATGCGCTTCCGCATTCCCTATCTCGTCGATTCGCTCCGGATCAATCCCACGCACCAGAGCCTGATCAGCCTGCCGGAACGCGGCCAGCACGTATTCGAAACCGTTGCCTTCTGCCGTCATCCATCGTCCTACCTGTGGAGGGATACTCATTCAAACTGCCCGATTGCACGTGCCGTGGAGGATTGCGAATGGGCACAAACAGTATCATGATGGATGCATTGCATATCTTGAATAAATGTCACCGGTCTTTTGGGCGGGCCGAGGGAGGAGCGGATATGAAGAATGCAGTGGGTGCGAGGGAGAGCGGGCCGGTCGGGGCCCCGGTGATTCGGGAGATTTCCCTTCAGGATGTTAAGTCGAGCCTTGCCGCGGGTTGGGCCGATTTTCGGGCTCATCCCGGATTCGGACTGTTTTTCGGCGGCATCTTCATGCTGGGTGGCCTGCTTATCCTGGGGTTCCTGAGCAGCATCGGTTCGCCGTGGATGATCATTCCGCTGGCCATCGGTTTTCCGCTGCTTGGCCCCTTCGTCGCGGTCGGACTCTACGAGGTCAGCCGCCGGCGCCAGGCGGGCGAGCCGGTGACCCGGCAGGGGGTGTTGGCCGAGGTGTTTTACCAGCGAGAGCGCCAGCTGGGCTGGATGGCATTCGTGGTGATGTTCATCTTCTGGGTCTGGGTGTACCAGGTCCGTTTGCTTCTGGCGCTGTTTCTGGGTTTCAAGTCGTTCTCGAGCTGGGATGCGTTCGTTCAGGTGGTGCTGTCAACGCCCGAGGGATGGGGGTTTCTCGGTGTCGGAACGTTGGTCGGGGCGTTTCTGGCCACGGTGCTGTTCTCGACGACCGTGATCGCATTGCCAATGCTGGCAGAGCGGGAGGTGGATTTCATCACCGCGATGATCACCAGCGTGTCGACGGTGGTGAAGAACCCCGCCCCGATGCTCGGTTTCGGCTTCGTTGTGGGTCTCGTCACGCTGCTCGCGCTGATTCCGGCCTTTGTCGGACTGCTGATCGCCCTTCCCGTGCTTGGCCATGCCACCTGGCATCTGTACAGGCGCGCAACAATGCCCGGTTAGAGGCGATCATCTTGAGCTGGAAGCGTTCGACCATCCATAGATAATCACGCCAGAGCCTCATCAGTTGCAGGAAAGCTCCCGAATCAGCGGTTGGCACAGGTCCGGCCGGCCGCCGCAGCAATCTTCGAGCAGGAAACCCAGAAGCCCGCTTATGCCCTCATGATTGGCATGATAACGGACGCTGCGGCCTTCGCGGACGCGACTGACCAGCCCCGCCTTGAGCAGAATGCCCAGATTGGTCGACATCGTGTTCTGGCGCACGTTCAGTCTTTCGCCGATTTCACCGGAGGCGAGACCTTCGGGGCCGGAACTGACGAGAAGCCGGAACACGGCCAGACGGGTTTCCTGGCTGAGCGCCGCAAAGGCGTCCAGAGCTTGCTGCTGTTTCATGGTTTCATGGGTATTGGATGTCTCCGGATTGCGCAAGCAGCCGAAGGTATCTACCGGGGTGGGCTGTTCCAGTGGATATCCTCAAGGGTCTGCATCCGTGCCCGCGCGCCGTCAGACTGGGACCGTGACACGCGGTCGATCAGCGCTTCGGCGAGGGCCAGCAAAGCGACGCTGGAATCCCATGTCCGGTCGGCATCCACAACGCAGGGCAGCACCACGCGCGCGGATTTGGCGATCGGCGACAACCACGGATCGGTGATCAGGATGATCCGCGCCTTGCGTTCGACAAGCAACTCTCCGAGCCGGACCAGGTCCGACTGGTAGCGACGGATGTCGAACAGCACGGCGACGTCTCCGGGGCGAATATCGAGAAGCTGGTCGCGCCAGGTGGAGGTCTGGCCGCCGAAATGCCGGACGCCGGGACGGATGATCCTCAAATGGGCCGCCATGTAGCCTGCAATCGCATCGGTGAAGCGGCCGCCCACGAAACAGCAGGCCGAGCGCTGGTCGGAGAGCAATTCGCAGGCTGTTTCGAACTCGCTTTCGGAGACCGCCTTCAGGGTCGCGTCGAGATTGCCGGCAACGGCGGAAAAGCCTGCCTTGAGCGCCTGATTCTCCGGAACCGGACTGGTGCTGCGCGCCCGTTCGAGCGGTGACATCAACTGTGCCTGCACATCGGCGCGCAGCCGGCGCTGGAATTCAGGGTACGAGGCGAAGCCCAGACGGGCGACGAACCGCAGCACAGTCGGCGCGCTGGCGCCCGCGAGTGCGCCAAGTTCGGCGATGGTGGAAAGGCCGATGCTGGGATAGTTGGCCAGGAAGGCGTGGGCCACCTTCTTCTCGGCGGCGGGCAGGCTGCCGAGGATGTCCTGAACCTGTTCGCGAATGGCCATGATCGGTCTCGTTTCCTTTTGATGAGCGCCACTTCGGCCCGGTTCCGCGTCCAGAAAGACGCGTCGGCCGGATCGGTTGATCCCTGGCGATGCAGCTATTCCCGCCGGCCGATTGCAATACGTAATAAAAATTACAGGATTGACATCCATCAAGCAATCCTAATCATTGTTACGAGGCTTGGCGGAACGGCGCCGGGGCATTTCGCAAACAACCGGGAACGACGGATATCGTGCTGGACGACACCCTGATCGATGCATCGGAAGGCTCGGCCTTCTCCATCACCCGGCCCGCCGGGGAAAGCTGCATCGTGTTGGTGTGCGAGCACGCGTCGAACCGCATGCCGCGGTCGATCGGGGATCTGGGTCTGGACGAGTCGGCGCTGGAAAGTCACATCGCATGGGATATCGGTGCTGCAGGTGTGGCCGGTATCCTGTCGGATACACTTGATGCAGTGCTGGTCAGCCAGCGCTTTTCCCGGCTCGTCTATGACTGCAACCGGCCGCCCGAAGCCGACGATGCCTATCCGGAGAAGAGCGAGATTTTCGCTGTGCCGGGCAATGTCGGGCTTTCGGACGCGGAGCGTGCCCGGCGGGCGAACGGGCTCTATCATCCGTTTCACGACGCCATCGACCGTGTCATCGATGAACGCATCGCCGCGGGGCGCGAGGTCGTTCTGGTAACGGTGCATTCGTTCACGCCGGTCTATTTCGGTGCCCGCCGCGACGGCGAACTCGGCATCCTTCACGATGCGGACCGGCGGCTGGCGGATGCCATGCTGGAGGCTGCACGCGAGGCGGACCTTGCCGGCGTGAGCAGGAACTATCCCTACGGGCCGGAAGACGGGGTTACCCACACGCTCAAGCGGCACGGCCTCGCCCGGGAAATTCCCAATGTGATGCTGGAAATCCGCAACGATCTGATCTCCGGCGCGCCGGGGCAGTCGGAATGGGGCATCCGTATCGCCGGGCTGCTGATGTCCGGGCTTGCGGGCCTTAAAGCAACCGAGGCGCGGGCGTGATGAAACTCATAGAGTCCTACATCCGCATCGTCGACGCCTTCAATCGAAAGGTTGGGCGTTTCGCGATGTATCTGATCTTCGCGTTGATGGGCGTGCTGTTGTGGTCGTCGGTCACAAAGTTTGCCGGATCGCCGGCGCTTTGGACGCTCGAGTTCGCGCAGTTCCTGATGGTCGGCTACTATCTGCTCGGCGGGGCCTATTCCATGCAGCTTGGCGATCACGTTCGCATGGATCTGATCTACGGAAACTGGTCGCCGCGCCGGAAGGCGGCAGTCGACGCCGTGACCGTTCTGTTCCTGCTCTTCTATCTCTGTGTCCTGCTTTATGGCGGCATATCGAGCACCACCTACGCCATCGAGTGGGGCGAACGCGCGCACTCGGTGTGGCGGCCGTACATGTGGCCGGTCAAGGTGGTGGCGACCATCGGGGTGTTCCTGATGTTGCTGCAGGCGCTGGCCGAATTCTTCCGCGACATCCTTTTCCTCCGTGGCGTCAGCGTCAATCATGCAAGCGAGGCGGGCCTGTGAGCTACGAACTGATCGCCGTCTTCATGTTCGCCTCGATGATGGCGCTGCTTCTGACCGGGCAGCGGGTGTTCGGCGTCATCGGCGCGGTCGCGGTGATCGCGGCGCTGCCGCTGTGGGGCACCGGCGGCGTGGAAATCGCATTTGCGCAATCGATCAAGCTGATGAAGTGGTATCCGCTTCTCACGCTGCCGATGTTCATCTTCATGGGTTACATGCTGTCGGAAAGCCGGATCGCCGACGATCTTTACCGCATGTTCCACGTCTGGTTCGGACCGGTGCCCGGCGGGCTCGCGATCGGCACCATCCTGCTGATGGTGGTGATTTCGGCGATGAACGGGCTGTCGGTGGCCGGAATGGCCATCGGCGCGACGATTGCGCTGCCGGAACTGCTCAGGCGCGGCTATGACAAGGTGATGATCACCGGCGTGGTTCAGGGTGGATCGAGTCTTGGCATCCTCATTCCGCCGTCGGTCGTTCTTGTCCTGTACGGTATGATTGCACGCCAGCCGGTGAGCCAGCTTTGGCTCGCCGGCGTCTTCCCCGGCCTTCTGATGGCCACGCTTTTCATCCTTTACATCGCGGTGCGCTGCAAGCTGCAGCCGCATCTCGGCCCGCCGCTCCCCAAGGAAGAGCGCGACGCGATCACTTGGAAGGAGCGGATCCTTCTCATGCGGGCGGGCTTCCTGCCATTCATGATCTTCTTCCTCATGAACGGACTGTTCCTGATGGGGATCACCAGCCTGGTCGAAAGCTCGGCGGTGGGCGCCCTCTCGGCGATGGCTGCCGCTTTCATCAAGGGCCGGCTGACGAGGAAGGTGCTCGAGGAAGTGGTGCGAAAGACCCTCGGCATCTCCTGCATGTTCATGTGGATCATTCTTGCGGCATTGTGCTTCGGCGCCGTGTTCGACGGCCTCGGCGCCGTTCGTGCGATCGAGAACTTCTTCCTGGGTCAGTTGGGGCTGGAGCCCTGGCAGGTGCTGATCCTGATGCAGCTGAGCTTCCTGCTGATGGGCACATTCCTCGACGATACTGCCATGCTGGTGATCGTCGCGCCGCTCTACGTGCCACTGGTCAAGGTGCTGGGTTTCGATCTCGTCTGGTACGGGATTCTCTACACCATCACCTGCCACATTGCCTAAATGACGCCGCCCTTCGGCTACAACCTGGTCCTGATGCGCGCCATGGCGCCGCCGGAGATCAAGCTTCGTCACATCTATGCGTCCGTCATTCCCTTCGTCGCGGTCATGTTGCTCACACTGGTGATCGTGATGCTCTTCCCGGAAATCGCTCTCTGGTTGCCCGAGCAATTCCGGGGAACACTTCGAGGCTAAAATGAGCAGACCCGTCAGGGCAAAACCCAAAAAGGAGAACAGCATGAGCATGATCAAGAGGCGTCAATTTCTCACCAAGGCCGGCGCAGCGGGCGCTGCGGCGGGAACCGTGCTTGCGGCCCCGCCGGCAATCGGACAGGAGCCGATCCGCTGGCGCATGCAGACCTATGCGGGCGCAACGCTCGGCCAGTATGTGACCCAGCCTTTCGTCGACGCCTTCAACGAGGCGGCGAATGGCGAAATGGTCATCGAGCTGTTCTTTGCGGACCAGATCGTGCCGACGGGCGAGTTGTTCCGCGCCATGCAGGCCGGCACCATCGACGCCGTGCATTCGGACGATGATTCCATGGCCTCGCCGGTGGAAGTCGGCCTGTTCGGCGGTTACTTCCCGTTCGCCACACGTTCGATCCTCGACGTGCCCGTGCTGTTCCAGCAGTACGGCCTGGGCGATATCTGGCGCGATGCCTATGCCGGCACCGGCGTGAAGTGGCTTTCGGCTGCAGGCCAGGATCCGTGCAACTTCAACACCAAGAAGGAAATCACCAGCGTCGCCGATCTCGATGGCCTCAGGCTGTACACCTTCCCGACAGCGGGCCGGTACCTGACCCAGTTCGGCGTGGTGCCGGTGTCGATCCCCTACGAGGATGCTGAAGTCGCCGTTCAGACCGGCGAGCTCGACGGCATGTCCTGGTCGGGCATCACCGAGGACTACACCGTCGGCTGGGCCGATGTGACCGACTACTTCCTCACCAACAACATCTCCGGCGCCTGGATCGGCTCCTGGTTCGCCAATGAGGAAAAGTGGAATGCGCTGCCCGATCATCTCAAGGCGCTTTACATGGCCTGCATGGAGGCCAGCCACACCTACCGGAACCAGTGGTACTGGGGCGGGGAAGCCAGGCTGCGCGCTACCGGCGACAAGCTGGAGCTTCGCTCGGTGCCCGCATCGGACTGGAAGCAGGTCGAGGATGCGGCCGTGAAGTTCTGGGATGAAATCGCCTCGGAAAGCGAAACCAAGGCGAAGGTCATCTCGATCTTCAAGGAATACAACAGCGTCATCAACAAGGCCGGCTTCCCCTACGGCGAAAGCTGATCCTGATCATACTGAAATCCCGCCTCCCGGCCTTGCGCCGGGGGGTGGATTGCCATTACAGCGCCGACATGGCCTGAAGCGGCCGGGGACTCACCTGAAACTTTGCGCGGCCGCCAGTTCACCGCGCGCCGGGACTGAAACGTCAACCACATCATCGGGACTCTATCGACATGGCCGGAAACCTAAGCTTTGAAGACCTGAAATCCGCCGCCCAATCCGGTGACATCGACACGGTACTGGTGTGCTGTGTCGACATGCAGGGCCGGCTGATGGGCAAGCGCTTCCATGTCCAGAATTTCATCGATTCGAGCCATGACGAGACCCATTGCTGCAACTACATCCTGGCAACGGATATCGAGATGGCGACCCCGGACGGTTATGCGACCACCAGCTGGCGCGCGGGCTACGGCGACTATGTGATGAAGCCGGATCTTTCCACCATGCGACGGGTGCCGTGGCTCGAGGGCACCGCCATGGTGCTGTGCGACCTGCTTGATCATCACAGCCACGAACCGGTGCCGCAATCGCCGCGGCAGATGCTCAAGGCCCAGATCGCGCGCCTCAAGGATCTCGGATACGAGGCGATGATGGCGACCGAGCTCGAATTCTTCCTGTTCGAGCAGAGCTTTCGCGATCTCGCCCGGTCGGGATACCGGGAGCTGACGCCAATCAGCGCGTACAATGAAGACTACCACATCCTGCAGACCACCAAGGAAGAGAGCATCATGCGGCCGGTCCGCAATCATCTCTTTGCGGCGGGAATCCCGGTGGAGAACACCAAGGGCGAAGCCGAGACGGGGCAGGAAGAGCTCAATATCCGCTATGCCGAAGCCATGGATTGCGCGGACCACCACACCATCGCCAAGCATGCGGTCAAGGAGATCGCCTGGGCAAATGGCCGTGCGGCAACCTTCCTGCCGAAATGGAACCGCAACAAGGTGGGCTCGGCCGCCCATGTCCACATGTCGCTTTGGAGCGGCAAGACGCCTGCGTTTCACGATCCGGAGCGGAAGCACGGCATGTCCGAACTGATGGGCCACTTCATGGCCGGCTTGATCGAGTACGCGACCGACTACACCTGGTTCCTGGCGCCCTATGTGAACAGCTACAAGCGTTTCATGAAGGGCTCTTTCGCCCCCACGCGGACTGTCTGGTCGGTGGACAACCGCACAGCCGGCTTCCGTCTGTGCGGCGAAGGGACCAAGGCCGTTCGCGTCGAGTGTCGCATTGGCGGCGCCGACATCAATCCGTATCTCGCGCAGGCAGCGCTTCTCGCCGCAGGCATCAGAGGCATTGAGGAGAAGCTCGAACTCGCGCCACCGACAACGGGCGATGTCTACGAGAATGCCGAGGCCCGGCATATTCCCTCGACCTTGAGGGATGCAACCGAAACCCTGCGTGGGTCGAAGATGCTGCGCGAGGCTTTCGGCGATGCGGTGATCGATCACTATGTGCGCTGCGCAGAGTGGGAGCAGGAAGAGTTCGACAAGGCGGTGACCGACTGGGAGATCGCGCGCGGTTTCGAACGCGCCTGATCCAGCGTCACCTTACAGAATTTGCGGCCGGGACTTTTGGCGCGCGAGCGCGCTCACCGGCCGGAAGGAGAGAAAAACCATGAGCAGTTTGAAACTGATTTCGCCCGTTGACGGCTCGGTCTATGCCGAACGTGAAGTGATGGCGCTCGAAAGCGCCGCCGCGGCTGTCGCCCGGTCGAGAGCGGCGCAGAAGGACTGGGCCCGCCGTCCGTTGCAGGAACGTATCGCCCTGGTTCAGGCCGGCGTTGCCCGTCTGAACGAGATGAAGGACGACGTCGTGCCGGAACTGGCCTGGATGATGGGCCGACCGGTGCGCTACGGAGGAGAATTTGGTGGGGTGAACGAGCGCACCGACTACATGGCAGGAATTGCGCCGCGCGCGCTGGCGCCGATCGAGATCGAGAACTCAGAACAGTTCGAGCGCCGGATCGCGCGCGATCCGCACGGCGTGGTGTTTGTCATCGCGCCCTGGAACTATCCCTATATGACCGCCATCAACACGGTCGTGCCGGCGCTGATCGCGGGCAACACGGTTGTGCTCAAGCATGCGACCCAGACCCTGCTGGTCGGCGAACGCATGGTGCGCGCATTCCACGAGGCCGGTGTTCCCGAGGACGTGTTCATCAACCTGTTTCTCGATCATCAGGGCACCGAAAAGCTGATTTCGGCGGGCAGCTTCAACTTCATCAACTTCACCGGATCGGTTGGCGGCGGCAAGGCGATCGAACGCGCCGCGGCAGGCACCTTCACGGGCCTCGGGCTAGAACTTGGCGGCAAGGACCCGGGATACGTCATGGAAGACGCCGATCTCGATTGGGCCGTCGACGTGCTGATGGATGGCGCCATGTTCAATGCCGGGCAGTGCTGCTGCGGCATCGAGCGGCTCTATGTGGCGCGTCCGCTCTACGATGCCTTCGTCGAGAAAGCCGCGGCCTGGGTCAATTCGGGCCTCAAACTCGGAAATCCGCTCGACCCGGAAACCACCATCGGACCGATGGCCAATGTGCGCTTCGCAAAGGAGGTACGAGCACAGATTTCGGAAGCGCTCGACCAAGGCGCGCGGGGCCTGATCGATCCCTCTCAGTATCCCGCCGATGACGGCGGTGCCTACCTGATGCCGCAGGTGCTGGTGGATGTGAACCATGACATGCGCGTGATGCGCGACGAGAGCTTCGGTCCGGTGGTCGGCGTCATGCCGGTGGACAGCGACGACGAGGCGCTCGCGCTGATGAACGATTGTCAGTTCGGCCTGACCGCCTCGCTCTGGACCAATGACGTGACCCGCGCCGCCAAAATCGGTGACGGCATCGAAACCGGCACCGTGTTCATGAACCGGGCCGATTACCTCGATCCCGCGCTGTGCTGGACCGGCTGCAAGGCCACCGGCCGCGGCGGTTCGCTGTCGGAAATCGGCTTCCACAATCTCACCCGTCCCAAATCCTACCATCTGAGAAAGAAATCCGCATGAGCCCGCGCGCCAACTGGTCCTATCCCACCGCAATCCGTTTCGGCGCCGGCCGCATTTCCGAGCTGGCGGAAGCCTGCGCAGCCGGAGGCATCAAGAAGCCGCTCCTGGTCACCGACCGCGGGCTTGCGTCCCTGCCGATCACGATCAATGCGCTCGATCTCATGGAGGCTGCCGGTCTTGGACGCGCAATCTTCGCGGAAGTCGATCCGAACCCCAACGAGAAAAACCTTGAGGCCGGCGTCGCCATGTTCAAGGCGGGCGACCATGACGGGGTCATTGCGTTTGGCGGCGGCTCGGGGCTTGATCTGGGCAAGCTGATCGCTTTCCAGGCGGGCCAGACCAGGGCTGTCTGGGACTTCGAGGATATCGGAGACTGGTGGACACGCGCCAATGCGGACGCGATAGCGCCGATCATCGCCGTGCCGACCACGGCCGGCACCGGCTCCGAGGTCGGTCGCGCCGGGGTGCTCACCAACTCGGTCACCCACGTCAAGAAGATCATCTTCCATCCGAAGCTGCTTCCGGCGGTAACGATCTGCGATCCCGAGCTGACGGTCGGCATGCCGAAGATGATCACGGTCGGCACCGGAATGGATGCTTTTGCCCATTGTCTCGAAGCCTATTCCTCGCCGTTCTATCATCCCATGAGCCAGGGCATCGCGCTCGAAGGCATGCGGCTGGTCAAGGAGAACCTGCCGCTGGTGGTCGCCGATGGCTCCAACATTGCGGCCCGCGCCGAAATGATGAGCGCGGCTGCGATGGGCGCGGTGGCCTTCCAGAAGGGGCTCGGCGCGATTCATGCGCTCTCGCATCCGGTGGGCGCGGTCTACAATACCCATCACGGCATGACCAATGCGGTGGTGATGCCGCCGGTGCTCAGGATGAACCGTCCCGCGATCGAGGAACGGATTGCCCGGGCCGCCGACTATCTCGGCATCGCCGGCGGCTTTGACGGATTTTACGATTTCGTTGTGAAGTTGCGCGCCGATCTGGGTGTCCCGGACAAGCTTGCCGAACTCGGCGTCGGGCGCGACCGGATCGACGAGATGACCGCCATGGCGCTTGAAGACCCCAGCGCCGGCGGCAACCCGGTGAAGCTGACCGAAGAGAACACCAAGGCTCTCTTCGAGGAGTGCATCTGAGAGCCTGGCCCTTCCTTCGCGGTTCTGCGGTCATGTTTGCCTGCGGGAGCTGATGTGCTCACCGCGGGCACGCTGGCTATTTGCACTGCAACAAAACAGACGCTATTGATTGAAAACGGGTTTTGAGAGCCCGCCTCAGATTGTGTCAAAGGGGAGCCTGTTCGTGCCGATTTCCAAGATTCTTGTCGCCAATCGCTCCGAAATCGCCATACGCGTGTTCCGCGCCGCCAATGAACTGGGTCTGAAAACAGTCGCGATCTGGGCGGAAGAGGACAAGCTCGCCCTGCACCGCTTCAAGGCGGACGAATCCTACCAGGTGGGGCGCGGGCCGCATCTCGACCGCGACATGGGGCCGATCGAAAGCTATTTGTCGATCGAGGAAGTCATTCGCGTTGCGAAGCTCTCCGGCGCCGATGCGATCCATCCGGGATACGGGCTCCTGTCGGAAAGCCCGGAATTCGCGGATGCCTGCGCAGAGAACGGCATCGTGTTCATCGGCCCCCGGCCCGACACCATGCGCAAGCTGGGCAACAAGGTTGCGGCGCGCAACCTAGCCATCGAAATCGGTGTTCCCGTGGTGCCGGCGACAAAGCCGCTGCCGGACGACATGGATGAAGTTGCACGGATGGCCGAGGAGATCGGATATCCGATCATGCTCAAGGCCTCCTGGGGCGGCGGCGGCCGCGGCATGCGGGCGATCCGCGATCCGAAGGATCTCGTGCGCGAAGTCACCGAAGCCAAGCGCGAAGCCAAGGCGGCATTCGGCAAGGACGAGGTTTACCTTGAAAAGTTGGTCGAACGGGCCCGGCATGTGGAAAGCCAGATCCTGGGCGACACCCATGGCAACGCCGTGCACCTGTTCGAACGCGACTGTTCGGTGCAGCGCCGCAACCAGAAGGTCGTCGAGCGTGCGCCTGCGCCCTACCTGACCGAGGCGCAGCGCCAGGAACTGGCCTCCTACTCGCTCAAGATCGCCAATGCGACGGGGTATGTGGGCGCGGGCACGGTTGAATACCTGATGGATATCGACACCGGCGCCTTCTATTTCATCGAGGTCAATCCACGCATCCAGGTGGAGCACACCGTCACCGAGGAGGTGACCGGCATCGATATCGTCAAGGCGCAGATTCACCTACTCGAGGGCGAGGTGATCGGCACTCCGGAATCAGGCGTGCCGGCGCAGCACGAGATCCATCTCAACGGCCATGCACTGCAGTGCCGGATCACAACCGAGGATCCGGAACAGAACTTCATTCCTGACTACGGGCGCATCACGGCCTATCGCGGCGCGACCGGCTTCGGCATCCGGCTCGATGGCGGCACCGCCTATTCGGGCGCGGTGATCACGCGCTACTATGATCCTCTGCTGGAGAAGGTGACCGCCTGGGCGCCGACGCCCGAGGAAACCATCCACCGGATGGACCGCGCGCTGCGCGAGTTCCGTATCCGCGGCGTCGCCACCAATCTGACGTTCCTCGAAGCCATCATCGGCCATCCGGAATTCCGCAACAATACCTATACAACGCGGTTTATCGACACCACGCCGGAACTGTTCGAGCAGGTCAAGCGGCAGGACCGCGCCACCAAGCTTCTGACCTATCTCGCGGATGTGACGGTCAACGGCCATCCCGAGACCAAGGGCCGGCCAATGCCGCAGGAAGACGCGGCGTTGCCGCGCGTGCCCTATGTGGAAGCGCCTGTGGCGGACGGTACCCGGCAACTTCTCGACCAGATGGGTCCGAAGGGGTTCGCCGAATGGATGCGTACGCAGACCCGGGTGCTCATGACCGACACCACCATGCGAGACGGGCATCAGTCACTTCTCGCCACGCGCATGCGAACGCATGACATTGCTGCAATCGCGGGCACCTATGCACGGGCGCTGCCAAATCTCCTGTCGCTGGAATGCTGGGGCGGCGCGACCTTCGACGTGTCGATGCGGTTCCTGACCGAGGATCCGTGGGAGCGGCTGGACCTGGTGCGGCAGGGTGCGCCGAACCTGCTCTTGCAGATGCTTCTGCGCGGCGCCAACGGTGTCGGCTACAAGAATTATCCCGACAACGTGGTCAAGCATTTCGTGCGCCAGGCGGCGAGCGGCGGCATCGACCTGTTCCGTGTTTTCGACTGTCTCAACTGGGTCGACAACATGCGCGTCTCGATGGATGCCGTCTGCGCCGAGGACAAGCTGTGCGAAGCGACGATTTGCTACACCGGCGACATCATGAATTCGGCACGGCCGAAATATGACCTGAAATACTATACCGGTCTGGCCGCCGAACTGGAAAAGGCCGGCGCCCATATCATCGCGGTCAAGGACATGGCGGGCCTACTCAAGCCTGCAGCGGCGCGGCAATTGTTCACGGCCCTGCGTGAGGCCACCGACCTGCCGATCCATTTCCACACCCACGACACGTCCGGGATCTCGGCCGCCACGGTGCTCGCCGCCGTCGACAGCGGTGTCGATGCGGTAGATGCGGCTATGGACGCGCTTTCAGGCAACACCTCGCAGCCGTGCCTTGGATCGATTGTCGAGGCGCTCAGGGGGCACGAGCGCGATCCCGAGCTGGACCCCGAGTGGATCCGCCGGATCTCGTTTTACTGGGAGGCCGTCCGCAACCAGTATGCCGCGTTCGAAAGCGACCTGAAGGGGCCCGCTTCCGAGGTCTATCTCCATGAAATGCCCGGCGGCCAGTTCACCAATTTGAAGGAACAGGCGCGCTCGCTGGGGCTCGAAACCCGCTGGCACGAGGTGGCGCAGGCCTATGCCGACGCCAACCAGATGTTCGGCGATATCGTCAAGGTCACGCCGTCGTCGAAGGTCGTCGGCGACATGGCGCTGATGATGGTGAGCCAGGATTTGAGTGTCGCTGATGTCGAAAACCCCGAAAAGGACATGTCGTTCCCGGACTCTGTGGTCTCGATGATGCGTGGCGATCTGGGTCAGCCACCGGCCGGTTGGCCCGAAGCGCTTCAGGCCAAGGTGCTCAAGGGCGATGAAGCCTACACCGAACGGCCCGGCTCGCTTCTGCCCGATGCCGATCTCGAGGCTGAGCGAGAGGAAATCGAGACCAAGCTCGAGCGCAAGGTCAGCGAATACGAGTTCGCCTCTTACCTCATGTATCCCAAGGTCTTCACCGATTTTGCGCTTGCGACGGACACCTACGGTCCGGTCAGCATGCTTCCGACGCCGGCCTATTTCTATGGCCTGCCGGTCGGCGGGGAGCTGTTCGTCGAAATCGAGAAGGGCAAGACGCTGGTGGTCCAGAATCTGGCCGAAAGCGAGCCGGACGAGAAGGGCATGGTGACCGTGTTCTTCGAACTCAACGGCCAGCCGCGCAGGGTCAAGGTGCCCGACCGGGCGCATGGCGCGGCAGGCGGCGCGGTGCGGCGCAAGGCCGAGCCGGGCAATGAGGCCCATGTTGCAGCACCGATGCCGGGCGTGGTGTCGGCCGTCGCGGCGGCGCAGGGTCAGAAGATCAAGGCCGGCGATGTGCTGGTTTCGATCGAGGCGATGAAGATGGAAACGGCCATCCATGCCGAACGTGACGGCGAGGTCGCCGAGGTTCTGGTCAAGACCGGCGACCAGATCGACGCCAAGGATCTTCTCGTTGTCTATGCCTGATTGAACAGGCATAGCCTCTTGCGAAGCTCGCGGCCTTGCACGGCCCTATTCCAGGGGCCATGTTGGCCATGGCTGATTCGCTAGACCGGATTGCGCGTCGCGGGCAATTGCGGTTATTGCCGTGGTGTGGCCGCTGGGAAGGACAATATCATGATTGCAGCAATTCCTTTGATGATCGTGCCTTTCGTACTTTATAATCTCATCATGCTCGGTTTTGCGGGCAACGGCGTGTCCGATCTCGCCGAAATCCTCATTTCGTTCCAGATGATGTCGGGTGCGGTCTGGACGATGAGTTGGGGCGACGTCCTGATCGTCATCGCGTTGGTGCTGTTGTTCATCGAGGTGCTGAAGGCCACGCGGACGGGTTCCTGGTCGGTAATCGACCACATGTTCTCGATGCTGGTTTTCATCGCCTTCCTGGTCGAGTTCCTGCTGGTGCGAGAAGCTGCAACACAGGTGTTCTTCATTCTTATGGTGATTGCCTTTGTCGACGTGATCGCGGGCTTCTCGGTTTCGATCAGATCGGCCGGGCGCGACGTGTCCATCGGCCTTTGACGCGCGGCGCATCCAATGGGGTGCGCGGAGCGCGTTCAGGATAATGAATTGATGCATAGAAGTTGCAGCTCGAGTGAATTCACTCGAAGGCGCCGTGGACCGGCTTGGCAAGCCTGGCGTTGACCAGGCACTTTCAACCGTAAATCAACCGGCGTCGGCGGTGTAGCCGGCAGCCTCGATGCCGGCGATGGCGCAGGTTTCGTCATTGTCCGACGTGTCGCCGGTAATGCCGGCAGCCCCGATGACGGTTCCCTTGCGGTCGCGGATCAGAACGCCTCCCGGGACGGCAACGATTTTTCCGCCCGAGACGGCCGAGAGGCCCTCAAGAAAATGCGGCCGGGTTTCGGCCTGCACATTGAGCCAGCGCGAACCGGCGCCAACTGCGAGGGCTCCGTAGGCCTTGCCGCTCGCGATCTCGAACCGCATCATCGAGGCGCCGTCCTGGCGCTGGAAGGCTTTGACATGGCCACCCGCATCGAGCACCACGACCGCCAGCGGCTTGAGGCCAAGCTCTTTTCCCTTCGCAAGTGCCGAAGTGATGATCTTGAGCGATTTGGCCAGCGTGAGATCAGTCATGTCGAATGCCTTTCGGAGCAGCTACAATGCCATGCGACGATATAGCGGCAAAGCCCGGGCCTCCGCCAGACGTGGGAGGAGGTTTCCTATTGAAAGTCCTTTTCCAAAACGGACAATACAGGGACATTGTCCTGCACGATTGAGCCGGACCGCCGGCAAGCCGCAGAGCTCAGCTGTCGATCGAGTTGATCTTGTCCTGCAGAGATTTCAGCTCTGCCTTGAGATCCGCGATATCCTTGGTGCTTCCAGGCTTCGCTTCGGTTTTCTCGGGATCGGCCGAATGGCCGAGCGTGAAGGGCGAGAACATCTGCATTGCCTTCTGGAACATCTCGGTGTTGCGCCGCACCTGGTCTTCGACCAGTTGCATGGGCAATTGCATGTTCCGTGCCATCGGGTTCTCGCCCATCGATTGGGTGAGCTGGGCACGCATCTGTTCCTGCTGCTCGGTCAGGGCCGACATCGAGTGCTCGAGGTAGCTGGGGACCACCATCTGAAGCTGGTCACCGTAATAGGAAATCAGCTGCCGCAGGAAGGATACCGGCAGAAGGGTGTTTCCTGTCTTCGATTCCTGTTCGAAGATGATCTGGGTCAGCACTGAATGGGTGATATCGTCGCCGCTCTTGGCGTCAAGGACGGTAAAGTCTTCACCCTTCTTGACCATGACGGCCAAGTCATCAAGCGTGACATAGGTGCTCGTGCCCGTGTTGTAGAGACGGCGATTGGCGTATTTCTTGATCGTTACGGGACCGCTGTTTTTGGCCATTAGGTTCTCCTTGAAGGTCTCCCCGGACCTGAAAGCCTCAGTTTGGACAAGACTGTAGGCGATATTCCGCCGAAATGACAAATTCTTTGTGCAATGCAGCTAAAGTTGCGGCAATTCGGGTCCCATGGCTTGCGGCCAATCGCGATCCGGCGGCCCGGCGATCTGAGTTCCGGACCGTCGCGACAATCCGGGTTGGGCGCTTTGCAAACCCCGCAACTGCGCACTTGGCGGAAGCGCAGGACGCATGCGAAAAAGCTGATGGCGCTCACCTCAAGATCGCCTTACTGAGAGGCACAAGCATTTGACAGGCGCGCCAAGCTTAGGCACGGTCTGCTCAACTTCTCGGCATTTTATCATGACAGGGATATCAACATGAGCTCAATCGTCATCGCCAGCGCCGCCCGGACTCCGGTCGGATCCTTCAACGGAGCACTGTCTTCCGTCGCCGCCCATGATCTGGGGGCGGTCGCCATCAAGGCGGCGCTCGAACGCGCCGGTGTCGCGCCGGAAGAAGTGAACGAGGTCATTCTCGGCCAGATTCTGTCGGCGGGCCAGGGCCAGAACCCGGCGCGTCAGGCGGCCATGGCGGCAGGGATTCCGCAGGAAGCGACAGCCTGGGGTCTCAATCAGCTTTGCGGCTCGGGCCTGCGTGCCGTCGCACTCGGCATGCAGCAGATCACGAGCGGCGACGCCGACATTATCGTTGCAGGCGGTCAGGAATCGATGTCGATGGCGCCGCACGCCATACATATGCGCAATGGCGTGAAGATGGGTCCGGCAAGCATGGTCGACACCATGATGCACGACGCACTCACGGATGCCTTCTACAACTATCTGATGGGCAGCACTGCCGAGAATGTCGCCAAGAAATGGCAGCTTTCGCGTGACGAACAGGACGCCTTTGCGGTCAATTCGCAGAACAAGGCGGAAGCCGCGCAGAAGGCTGGCAAGTTCAAGGACGAGATTACCTCGGTCACCATCAAGGGCCGCAAGGGCGATACGGTGGTCGAGGAAGACGAATACATCAAGCACGGCGTGACCATCGAAGGCATTTCGAAGCTGCGTCCGGCCTTCGACAAGGAAGGAACGGTCACGGCGGCCAATGCCTCGGGCATCAATGACGGTGCGGCGGCCACGGTTCTGATGAGCGAGGCCGAAGCGTCGAAACGCGGCATCACGCCGATGGCGCGGATCGTTTCCTGGGCGACTGCCGGTGTCGATCCGCAGATCATGGGCACCGGCCCGATCCCGGCCTCGCGCAAGGCGCTGGAAAAGGCCGGCTGGAGTGTCGGCGACCTCGATCTGGTGGAAGCCAACGAGGCGTTTGCGGCACAGGCCTGCGCGGTCAACAAGGACATGGGCTGGGATCCGGCGATCGTCAACGTCAATGGTGGCGCCATTGCCATCGGTCACCCGGTGGGCGCGTCTGGCGCGCGCATCCTGAACACGCTGTTGTTCGAGATGGCCCGCCGCGATGCGAAAAAGGGGCTGGCCACGCTGTGCATCGGAGGCGGCATGGGCGTCGCGCTCTGCGTAGAGCGCGGCTGAGGCGGCACAAGAATCCAGCGCCGAACCTCTTAAAGGTTCGGCGCTGCTTACCAATAATGATCCAATCCGCGACAGACGGATGGCAAGGTGGAAACGGCGTTCTGGGAGGAGGAACAGCATGAGCAAGGTAGCAATCGTGACGGGAGGGTCACGAGGCATTGGGGCGGCAATTTCGGTTGCCCTGAAAGAGGCCGGGTACACGGTCGCAGCCAATTATGCCGGCAATGACGAGGCAGCGGCGAAATTCACCGCCGAGACCGGGATCAAGACCTACAAATGGTCGGTCGCGGATTACGACGCCTGTGTCGCCGGGATCAAGCAGGTGGAAGAGGAACTGGGCCCGGTGGCCGTGCTCGTCAACAATGCAGGCATCACCCGCGACGGCATGTTCCACAAGATGACGCCGCAGATGTGGAACGAGGTGATCAACACCAACCTCACCGGCCTGTTCAACATGACCAACCCGGTGTGGGGCGGCATGCGCGAGCGCAAGTTCGGACGGGTGATCAACATCTCTTCGATCAACGGCCAGAAGGGCCAGGCGGGCCAGGTCAACTATTCCGCGGCCAAGGCAGGCGATATCGGGTTCACCCGCGCACTGGCGCAGGAAGGTGCGCGTGCCGGGATCACGGTAAACGCCGTGTGTCCCGGCTATATCGGCACCGACATGGTTCGCGCCATCGACGAGAAGGTTCTCAACGAACGCATCATTCCGCAGATACCGGTTGGCCGCCTGGGCGAACCGGAGGAGATCGCCCGTGCCGTGGTGTTCCTTGCTGCCGATGATGCCGGCTTCATCACCGGCTCGACGATCTCTGCCAACGGCGGTCAGTATTTCTCCTGAGCCGCCCGTTACGCAGATCGGCACACCAAGAAAACGGCTGCTTCGGCGGCCGTTTTTTTGTGCGCCGAACAGCGGTCGGTCCATGAAGACCCACCGCAAAGGTTAACAGCCCGGGCGACTGATGCCTGTTTCAAGGTGCGGCCGGATGAGAACATTAGTGGTCCGAAGTGATTTCCAAACCAGATATTGTGTGAACAAACCAAAAACATCGTCAGGTCTGTGATTCGTCGCCGATTCGTTCCGTCAAAGTTCCAAAGGTTAATCGCATCGCTCAAATGCGACCGGTCATGTTAAGGAAGCGGCTGGAATTGTTAATGAAATCCAAACCCCGTGAATTGACCGGATTTGCTTGAAAGCAACCTTTGACTGCGATTTTCCAAAGGTTAACGGCGGAGGCCATTCCGGAACAAAAACGGTCCGGTCCGATTCAGCATTTTGTGCAGGGCGATGGGTTCGAAACTAGATGTTGCGGTGAACAAAACCGGAATCAGGACGAGTCAATGATTCGTCGCCGATTCGTTCCGCGACTGTTCCGGAAGTTAATTCGGGAGCTGCCGAAAGGGGTTGATTTTAGCGCTGTTCGAACCGGGATGATATGTTAAGTCATGCACGCCCGCCGGTATGCCGGGCGATCCGGGCCAGCAGGGTTCCCGCCCAGGGAGCCGTGTAGTCTCCGGTCTGACAGCCCGCCGCCCACGGGCGCCCGAATCCTGAAACGGACACTGATGCCCGCTTCCCACAGCCCGAAACCCCTGATCCTCTCCGGACGTGGCGTCACCGCCGTGCTGGGGCCGACCAACACCGGCAAGACCCATTACGCGATCGAGAGAATGGCATCGCATTCCTCGGGCGTCATCGGGTTGCCGTTGCGGCTGCTGGCGCGCGAAGTCTACGGACGAATGGTCGAGAAGGTCGGCAAGGCGCACGTCTCGCTGGTCACCGGCGAGGAGAAAATATCGCCGCCGGGCGCGCGCTTTTCCGTCTGCACTGTCGAGGCGATGCCGCAGGAGACCGATGCCGCGTTTGTGGCCATAGACGAGGTACAGATCGCCGGGGACCTGGAACGTGGGCATGTGTTCACCGACCGGCTTCTGTCGCTGCGCGGCAGGGAAGAAACCCTGCTGCTGGGTTCGCTGACCGCCCGCGGCATTCTCGAGAAGCTGCTTCCGGGAATCACCGTCATCGAGAGGCCGCGTCTTTCGGAGCTCCATTATGCCGGCTCCAAGAAGATCACCCGGCTGCCGCGCCGGTCGGCGATCGTCGCGTTCTCAGCCGATGAAGTGTATGCCATCGCGGAACTGGTGCGGCGTCAGCGCGGCGGAGCTGCCGTGGTGCTCGGGGCACTCAGCCCGCGCACCCGCAATGCGCAGGTCGAGCTCTACCAGAACGGGGATGTCGACTATCTGGTGGCAACCGATGCAATCGGCATGGGGCTTAATCTCGACGTCGATCATGTGGCCTTTGCGCAGGACCGGAAGTTTGACGGTCACACCTACCGGCAATTGACCGCCTCGGAGTTCGGGCAGATCGCAGGCCGCGCGGGCCGGCATCTTCGCGACGGAACCTTCGGTGTCACCGGTCAGGTGCAGCCGCTGCCGGACGATCTGGTGCACCGGCTCGAAAGCCATGTGTTCGAGCCGGTGAAAATCCTGCAGTGGCGCTCCAAGCAGCTCGACTTCTCCTCGCTCAAGGCATTGCAGGCAAGCCTTGAACAGGTGCCTGCGGTGCAGGGGCTGACCCGGGCATTGCCTGCGGTGGACCAGCGCGCGCTCGAGCATCTTGTCAACGATTTCGAAGTCCGGGATCTGGCAAGCACACCCGATAATGTGGCCACGTTGTGGGATGTCTGCGCGCTGCCGGACTATCGCCGCATCGCGCCTGCGCAGCATGCCGACCTGATCGCCACCATCTATCGCGACCTGATCCGCCGCGGCGCGGTGAACGAGGATTTCCTCGCCGAACAGGTGCGCCGAACCGACTCCACGGTCGGTGAAATTGATACATTGTCAGCGCGGATCTCGCAGATCCGGACCTGGACCTATGTCTCGAACCGGCCAAAATGGCTTGCCGATCCGACACACTGGCAGGAAAAGACGCGCGAAATCGAAGATCGATTGTCGGATGCGCTGCATGAAAGGTTGACGAAACGCTTTGTTGATCGCAGGACATCTGTGCTCATGAGGCGCCTGAGAGAGAACGCGATGCTCGAAGCTGAAATCAGTGTAAACGGTGATGTCTTTGTTGAAGGTCACCATGTCGGCCAATTGGCGGGGTTCCGGTTCATGGCCGACAGTTCGGCCCAGGGGCCAGACGCGAAGGCCGTGCTCGCCGCCTCGCAAAAGGCGCTTGCGCTGGAATTCGAGGCGCGCGCGGCCCGGTTGCACGCGTCGGGGAATTCCGACTTCGCCATCGGCGCGGACGGCACCGTTCGCTGGCTTGGCGATCCGGTGGCAAGACTTGGGGCGGGCGATCACATTCTAAGGCCGCGCTCGATCCTGCTGGCGGACGAGCAACTGAGCGGTGTGGCGCGGGATCTCGTTGCCGCGCGGATCGACAGGTTCGTCAATCATCACATTGCCACAGTGCTCAAGCCGCTCGACGATCTCGCCCGGGCCGAGGATCTCGATGGTCTCGCACGCGGCCTGGCGTTCCGGCTGGCCGAAAGCCTTGGCGTGCTGTTCCGGCGCGATGTCGCCGACATGATCAAGGAGCTGGACCAGACGGCCCGCGCCAGCCTGCGCAAATACGGCATTCGCTTCGGCGCCTACCACATTTTCATGCCGGCTCTGCTGAAGCCCGCGCCAGCCGAACTGGTCACGATGCTCTGGGCGCTTGCCAATGACGGTTTCAACCGGCCCGGCTATGGCGATGTAACGCCGATGCTGGCGGCCGGGCGCACCTCTGTGGCGACCGATCCCGAAATCGACCGCGAATTCTACCGGCTCGCCGGTTTCCGGTATCTCGGCAAGCGTGCGGTCCGGATCGACATTCTGGAAAGATTGGCCGACCTGATCCGCCCGGCGCTGCAGTGGAACCCTGGCTCGCAAGGGGCTCGGCCGGAAGCGGCCTATGACGGTCGCCGCTTTATCACCACGACGGGGATGCTTTCGATTCTCGGCGCGACGCAGGACGATATCGAGGAGATCCTCAAGGGGCTCGGCTACCGTTCGGACGCAGTGCCGGCGGAAGAGGCGCAGGCCCATCTCGCGGCCCTCGAAGCGGCGCAGGCCGAGACCGGCGGCGAGAAGGCCGCAGGACCGGTGGTCGAGGTCGTGGCTTCGCGCACGGCGGCCGACCGTCCCCTCAAGAAGGCTGCAGCCGCAACACCAGCCGGCGGCGCGCCGGAACCGGCAACTCCGGAGACCGAAGAAACAGCAACCGGCGCTCCGCTGGCCGTCGAGACATCCGTGACCGGGACCCAGCCTGACGAAGCCAATGCGGCGCCGGAAAGTGCATCGGTCACCGAAAAGGGCGGCATCACCGGTGCCGTGGAAAACGAACCGGCCGACGCCTCGGCGGGGCAAGCGACCACGGAACCCGCTTCCGCACCGGCTGATGAAGGGGAAGCATCCAACGGCACGTCCCCGGAAGCTGCCGGAGAGGCTACGGCTGAAGAGCAGGAAGAGCCAAGGCCGGTGTTGCTCTGGCGGCCGGGTGGCCGTTCAGACGGACAGCGCGGTCACCGCCACGGAGCCGGCGAAGGGCAGGGTCGCCGCGATGGCGGCAGGCGTCATGGTGGCGAAGCCGGCCGGAATGCGGACGACGCCGAGGGCTCGGGCAAGGGCGCTCCAGGCAAGGGTGGTCGCGGAAAGCAGGCCCGGCATGGCGGCAAGCCGGGGGGCGGCAAGGCCGGACACGGCAAGGGCGCGCCAGGCAAGGGCAGCGATGGCAATCGCGGTCCGCGCAATGACCGGGCGCCACGCAAGGAAAAGCCCGTCGATCCGGATTCGCCCTTCGCAGCCCTTGCTGCGCTGCGCGACAAGATGAAGAAGTAAACTGAGGGCCAATGGACCAGGCGGGGCGCCAGCGGATCGACAAATGGCTGTTTTTCGCGAGGGTGCTGAAGTCCCGCACACTTGCCGCCAAATTTGTTGCCGGCGGCAATGTGCGGATCAACCGCGACAAGGTCGATCAGCCGAGTTTCGCGGTCAAGCCCGGCGACGTTCTGACAATCTCGATGGAGCGGCGCATTCTGGTGTTGCGCATTCTGGCTTGCGGTCACCGCCGCGGTCCGGCGCCGGAAGCGCAGGCGCTCTACGAGGATCTGACGCCGCCGCCCGTTCCCGCCGACAAGACCGTTCCCGGAAAGCCGGCGGAGCGGGAGCCCGGATCCGGCCGACCCACCAAGCGCGACCGCCGCAAGATCGACCGGTTCAGATTCTCCGACACCGATGAATGATGACGACCCTGAGCTTCCGTGCGGCGGAACTGAAGGAACAGGCAACGATGGCGGGTGAGCGCACCGACGAGTGGCGCAGCGCTGAGCCCGGCGTCATCGCCGCGCGACCTTTGGGCGCAGTTGTGCCGGGAGCTTGCCAATCCCGCTCAAAGCCGTTACCTGACCGCCGTTGTCGATGCCTGAGCCCGGCTTTGGAAATTTATTCCTTGAGCAGTTCGGGCAAGCGCTATTAGACAGTGTGCAAAGCACTCGCACTAGCACTGCGGCGTGAATCGCGTTTATACGTCAGGAGACTGAAATGACCTATGTGGTGACCGACAATTGCATCCGCTGCAAGTATATGGATTGCGTTGAAGTTTGCCCTGTGGACTGTTTCTACGAAGGCGACAACATGCTGGTCATTCATCCCGATGAATGCATCGACTGCGGCGTGTGTGAACCTGAATGTCCGGCTGAAGCTATCAAGCCCGATACGGAACCGGGCATGGAGAAATGGCTCGAGGTCAACACCGAATATGCCGACAAGTGGCCCAACATCACGATCAAGCGCGATGCTCCGGGCGACGCTAAGGAATATGACGGCGTTGAAGGCAAGTTCGAAAAGTACTTCTCGGCTGAGCCGGGCGAAGGCGACTGACGCCCGGCCGTTTTGCCGGATTCCTATTGCAGTGCAGTTGCTTAAACCGCTGCAGTGCAGCGTGATTGGCCTGCGCGCCCTGCGCCGGCCTGTTGAGAACCTGCGCTTCCCCGCAAATCATTGATTTATTCGATATTTTGTGGTAGGTTCATCTTACTGACATTTTCGAGGCGCCGTCAGGGCGAAACAAGAAGCAAAAAAACGGAACCAAACGTCCTTTCATGCGGTGACCTAAATCCTTGCAGCTATCCGCTGCTGGAACGGCATCAGCCGCTCAACGTCTGGTTAATTCGTTCAATTGCCTGGTCTCGCTATCGGCTCGGTCTTGTTGGTGCGGTGCGCTGCCGAGCGTCCGCAGGACCTGTCCGGACAACCCATGTCCGTCTCCCAGTGTCCGTTTCCGTAACAGGGAGTATTGTACACGCATGACAACCCAGCAAAAAAAATCATCGACGAGACAGGGTTTCAAGACCGGTGAATCGATCGTTTACCCGGCGCATGGCGTTGGCCAGATCGTTGCCATCGAAGAGCAGGAAGTGGCTGGTCACAAGCTTGAGCTTTTTGTGATCGACTTCGACAAGGACAAGATGCGCCTGAAGGTCCCGGTCGCAAAGGCATCGACCATCGGCATGCGCAAGCTGTCCGAGACCGATTTCGTCGAGCGCGCATTGAAGGTCGTTCAGGGCCGCGCCCGCGTCAAGCGCACCATGTGGTCGCGCCGCGCGCAGGAGTATGATGCGAAGATCAATTCCGGCGACCTGATTTCAATTGCGGAGGTCGTCCGCGATCTTTATCGCGCGGAAAACCAGCCGGAGCAGTCCTATTCGGAAAGACAGCTCTATGAAGCTGCCCTCGACCGCATGGCGCGTGAGCTCGCCGCCGTCAACAAGATGTCGGATACCGAGGCCGTCCGCCTGATCGAGACCAACCTGAACAAGGGTCCGAAGCGTGGCAAGGCCAACGACGAGGACGGCGCACAGGAAGAAGCCGCTTAAGCGAGCGCAACATCGTTCTGAAGAAACTTGGAGCCCGGGTGCCTGTCGCACCCGGGTTTTTTCGTGCGCAGCGCAGCCGCCATGGGAAAGAAAATTGTCTTTATCGCCCGATCGGTGGAACTTTTCCCGCGCGGGATGCGTATCGCTGGTTGAGTGTAAGGTTTCGTCTCGAGTTTCCGGCGTTTGTCTTGCCTGATCACAGATATGTCATCGCGCGTGATGATCCGATTTCATCGGCGAGGCGTAGACTGAACAACTCAAGAAGGAACAGGAGCGTGCCATGACAGCGATTAGCGCAAACAGGCAAATGGTCCGAGCTGCCATGGCGGCGCCGTATCTTGAACGCGGTGAGGAGCACGAACTTGCGGTGGCCTGGAAGACCCGCAAGGATCAGGACGCTCTTCACAAGATCACCATGGCGCACATGCGCCTTGTGATTTCGATGGCGGCGAAGTTCCGGAATTTCGGCCTCCCGATGAGCGATCTCATTCAGGAAGGGTATGTCGGGCTTCTTGAAGCCGCTGCCCGTTTTGAGCCCGAGCGGGAAGTGCGTTTCTCGACCTACGCCACTTGGTGGATCCGGGCTTCAATTCAGGACTACATCCTGCGCAACTGGTCGATTGTTCGCGGCGGCACGAGTTCCGCGCAAAAGGCACTGTTCTTCAACCTGCGCCGTCTGCGTGCACGCCTGGCGCAGGACGATCCCGCCCTCAGCGAAAGCGCCATTCACAGCCACATCGCGACCTCGCTCGGTGTTCAGGCCAAGGATGTCGCCGTGATGGACGCGCGGCTTTCGGGTTCGGACTCCTCCCTCAACGCTCCGATGTCGGATGGCGAATCCGGCGCTTCATCGGATCGGATGGATTTCCTCAAAAGCGATGATCCTCTGCCCGATGAGCAGGTCTCGACCATGATTGACGAAGAGCGCCGCAATACGTGGCTTGGGGATGCGCTGGATACGCTCAATCCGCGTGAACTCCTCATCATCCGCAACCGTCGCCTTGCCGAAGAGGGGGCAACGCTTGAAGCCCTCGGAGCGACCCTTGGAATTTCCAAGGAACGGGTGCGGCAGATCGAGAACCGCGCGCTCGAAAAGCTTCGCGCGGTGCTGACAAGCGAAACGCCGGAAATCGCCAGCCTCTGAGCTGGCTCCTGTCCGAAGGCCTGTCGCGCTCGGGTGGATGTCTTCGAGCGGTAAAGTCCAGGCACCGATTGGCTATTGAATAGCGCCGCGCCTCCGGTTGGAGGCGCGGCTTTCCTTTGTGTTGGCTACGAAGCTCCGCAGCCGCCGCTCGTCCGTGATATCAAACAGTCCGGCAAACGTTCACCTGTCGGTGACGATCTTGACTTTCTGTCCGGCTGACAATGAAGCTCCGGGACCAATCGCGTTGAGCAGCCGGAACAGGTCGACCTTGCGTTCCACGCCACGCATGCGCCCGGCCAGCGAGGCGACAGTATCTCCCTGGGAAACTTCGACGATCCGTATCCGCAACGGTTCCAGGGATCGGATCTCCCGTGCCGAGAGCTTGCGGAATCCTGAACGTATGGCCGATGCCGTGGGTTCGAGATTCGGGCTGCCGCGGGGGGCTGCGGTCAGGAACCGGTAGATGCGGTCCTTCAGCCTGATCACGGTGATATCGAAGTCCCATGTGTCCGCGCTTGCCCGCGCGGTCGCGGCGGGCAGGCCGGCGATGCGGGTCGCGCGGATCGAACTTTTATCAAGACCGGCGACCCAGCCGCTGGCAATGTAGTCGGAGAGCGATTGCCGGCTGTCATCGGTCAGGCCGTCAAAGCGGACGGCCAGGTCTCCGGGCCCGGTTGCGAGCACCGCATCGGCCTTGTTGTCGATACGGAAACCCTCGGGCACCGTGAAGCGAATGCCAAGCACCGGGTGCAGGAATTCCGAACCGCGTACGTAGCCCTCGGAAGGAGTGTCTCCGAACAAAAGCCCGTCTATGCCTTCGAGATAGTAATCACGTCCCCGGTCCCCGACACCCTCCGGTCCGAAGGCGCGGGCATGCTTCTTGGCAAGCTCCATGCGTTGCGGCGCGTTCGGATGGCTGGCCAGGAAGTCGAGGTTGGAGTCGACATCGGGATCGACAGCGCTGAAGCGCTGGTTGGCATTCATCGATTCGAGGAACCTTGCGGCGGCAAAGGGATCGTAGCCGGCTTCGCCGAGCATCCGCACACCGATGACATCGGCCTGGAGCTCCTGGTTGCGCGAAAAGGCAGCCAGTGACAGCTTGCCGCGTGCCAGCACCTGTCGTCCGGCGATCGAGTTGGCGAAAAGTTCATCGGCGACCCGGCCCGCAAGTTCAACCTCCTGTTCGCGCCGCTGACGCTCAATACCATGATTGGCGGTGACATGGGCCATCTCGTGCGAGAGAACCGCCGCCACTTCCGAGGCATCGTTGGCGAGAGCCAAGAGGCCGCGGGTGACATAGAGATAGCCACCCGGCAGCGCAAAGGCGTTGACGGCAGGGGAGTTGAGTACGGTGATACGGTAGGCCTGCTTCGGGTTCTCCGAAACCAGCGTCAGGGCTCCGACAATCTTGGCCACCAGCCGCTCGGTCTTGGCGTCGCGGTACTCCCCGCCATAGCTGGCGATGATGCGTGGATGTTCATTCGCGCCGATGCGCGTGCGCGGATCTCCCGCGCCGGCATTCTCGGCCGTTTGCGGCGCATCGGACGGTTTCAGGCTTGGTTCGTAGAAATCAACCCCGAGCGACTGACATCCGCCAAGAATCGCCAGAGATCCCACGAGCGCTAGGATCGTGCGGGAAGCACGGTGCGCTGCGGTGGTCGGGATCGGTCTGGACGCTTTCGTCTTGGCCATTGTCCGTGTCTGCGTTCGGTTGAAGAGATGCCGGAACGGAGGCTTGGAAGCATCGGCAGCCGGAGCGGAGGTGACGGGTCATATAACAGTTCGCGCCGGTTCTCCAGTGGCAAGCACTCACGACCAAAATATGGCGTGATCTCAAGAAGTCACCGTACGGCCCAAATATTTCTCGAGATCCGGCAAGTCGCGGCGCTCGAAGAAGCCTTCAGCGGAGGCGTCGGCACTGATGCGGCCGGCGGAAATGAACAGGATCTCGTCGGCCGCTGCGCGGGCCTCGTCGGGGTCATGTGTGACCATGAGAACGGTGGCGCCGACATCGGCGCGGATATCGCGCATCAGGCCGAGCATGTCGGCTGCCAGTCCCGGGCCGAGACCGTCGAAAGGCTCGTCCAGCAAGAGCAGCGAACGTCGTCTCGCAAAAGCGCGGGCCAGCGCCACGCGCTGGCGTTCGCCGCCGGACAACGTTGCCGGCATCCGTCTTCCGAAACCCGGCAGGCCGACGCGGTCGAGAGCGGCATCGACCTGCGCCCAGCCGGGGGAATCGAGCCGCAATGCAGGATCGATGCCCAGACCGATATTGGTGCGGATATCGAGGTGGGCGAAAAGATTGTTGTCCTGAAACACGACGGAAACGTCACGGGCAGAGGGAGGCAGGTCATTGACCTTCCGCCCCTGCAGCCGGATCTCGCCGCTGCGCGGTGCAAGAAAGCCCGCAGCCAGATTGAGCAGGGTCGATTTACCGGCGCCTGATGGCCCCAGTATCGCCGTGACGCTGCCTGGCTGCCGCTGGAAGCTGAATTCAGCGCTGAGATCGCCGACACCGAAGCCGACAGTGTCAAACTGGATGGCCGGAGTGTGGGTCATCGATTGTCCATCCCGGTTCGATTGGCGAAGCGGTCGGCGAAGAAGATCAGGCTCATGGTGACCAGTCCAAGGAGTAGTGCAAGGCCGGCTGCATCGGCGGTGCGATAGCTGCCGAGCTTCTGGTAGAGCAGCCAGGGCAAAGTGATGATCCGGTCACTTCCAAAAAGCGCAATCGCGCCGAGATCGCCGAGCGACAGCGCCAGCGCGAAGGCAAAGCCGGTCGCAAGCGGTAACAGCATGGCAGGGAGATCGATCTGCACAAGCCGGTTGATCCCGGTAATCCCGAGCGACAGCGCCAGCCGGCCGTTGCGGGCCATGGCGGTCTGGTAGGCAGGCTCGAGAACGCGCATGACAAAGGGCAGCGCCATCAGCGCGTTGACGACGACGATCGCTGCCAGCGGCGCGAAAAGCTGTCCCGCACCGCCGCCGAGCAGCAGGAACCACCCCGCGCCGAGTACCACCGGCGGGACCAGAAGCGTAAGCGAACCCGCGGCGTTGGAGAGACCGGACAGAAGGCTGAGGCTCAGGCCCCGAGGAGGATCGCCGGCGGAATGGCGCGCCCGGATCATCAGGCTCGCAATCAATGTCGCCAGCGTGGCTGCAGCCGTCCCGATTCCGAGACTTGTGACCACCGCGCGCCAGAACAGGGCGTTGTCCACAAGCCCGAAAAGGTCGGCGGCGAAACCGGCGACGATGATTGCGATCATCGGCCCGAGGACAAAAAAGGCTGCGAGACCGATTACGGCAACATCGGCAATCAGTGGCAAGCCGCCGCGCGCATCCGGTCGTGCGCCGCCGCCGCTGGTGTGGCCCGGATCGACGGGCGTCGCGATCAGTTTCAGCACGGCCATGATTGCAAGCGTCATGGCGATCTGGATTGCGGAGAGCAAAACGGCGCGCCCGGGCGCGAAGTCGAAACGAAGCGCCTGGTAGATGGCGACTTCCAGGGTGGTTGCGGCCGGACCGCCTCCAAGAACCAGAACCAGCGTGAACGAGGTTGCACAGAGCATGAAAACCAGCCCCGCGGCGCCGGCCACCGATTTGCGCATCGCGGGCCACTCAACTAGCCGGAAAAGGGTTCCCCCGGTCATGCCGAGATTTGCCGCGGTCTTCCAATATTCCGACGGCAGGCGCTCGAGCGCCGGAAGAACCAGCCGCGTGGCCAGAGGAAGGTTGAAAAACACATGGGCGATGAGAATGCCGCTTAGTCCGTAGATCGAGAATGGCGCCTGGGCGCCAAACAGCGCCAAGCCCTGGTTGGCGAGCCCGCCCCGGCCCCAGATCTCGATCAGTCCGAGGGCTGCGACCAGCGGCGGAAGACCCAGTGGCAGGGCGAAGAGATTGATCAGCAACCGCCGCCCCGGAAAGACGGGGCGGCGTGCAAGCGCGCGCGCCAGCGGTATGGCCAGCACAACGCTGAGCAGGGTGGAAAGCCCCGCCTGCAACAAGGTGAAGCGTGTGATGCGGATCAGATAATTGGCCTGGTCGGCGCCGAGGCCGGTAGAAGCCTCCATCCCGACCGCAATCAGCACCGCGACGGGCACCACCAAAGCAAGGCCCACGGCAAGAAGCGCCATGGCTCCACCCGCCCGCGCGGCCCGGTGTTCCCCCCTTGTCAGAGCGGAGTCCGCCGGGCCGGAGGCAGGCGCGTTCAGGGTCGCTTGCAGTGGGGCTGTCAGCATTTGTGCGACAGCGCGATCAGCGGCTCATGGCGCCAAGCCATTCCTCGATCCAGGCGGAACGGTTCTCCGAAACCTCTTCAGGCGAGAACAGCAGCGTCTTGTCGGGCATGACCAGGGAATCGAAGGCTTCCGGCAGATCGGTGGTGGTTTCCGCTGCCGGCCACATCCAGTTGTTGGTCGGGATTTCGTTCTGGAAGCCCGGGGTCATCATGAATTCGAGAAACTGGCGCGCCAGGTCCTTTTCGGGGGCATTGGCGAGAATGCCGGCAACTTCGATCTGCATGTAGTGACCTTCGGGAAACTCGGCGGCGCGGTAGCGATCCGTGTCTTCGGCGACCATGTGGTAGGCCGGCGAGGTGGTGTAGGAAAGCACCATCGGCGCTTCGCCCGAAGTGAAAAGCCCGTAGGACTCCGACCAGCCGGGGGTCACGGTCAGGACCCTGTCCGAGAGCTTGGCCCATGCTTCGCCGGCCTGGTCGCCATAAACCGACTTGACCCAAAGCAGCAGCCCCAAGCCCGGGGTGGATGTCCTGGGGTCCTGGATCACGATTTTTTCGTCGGGATCCCCTTCGACAAGGTCGTTCAGGCTTTGGGGCGGTGTGTCGAGGGTCTCGCTGTCATAGATGACGGCGAAATGGCCGTAGTCGTAGGGGATGAATGTGTCGTCGGTGAATCCGCCCGGCACATCAACTGCCGTCGTATCCAGGTCATGGGCTTCGAAGAGGCCCGTGGCCTTAGCTTCGGCAATCAGATTGGTGTCGAGCCCGAGCACCAGTCCGGCCTCGGCGTTTTCGCCTTCGAGCTTGAGCCTGTTGAGAAGCGCCACGCCATCGGCGACGCCGACCCATTTGAGGTCGCAGCCGCATTCGGTCTCGAAAGCGGCTTCGATCCTGGGGCCGGGGCCCCACTCGGCCACGAAGCTGTCATAGGTGTAGATGGTGAGTTCCCGCTCGGCGCTGAGCGCCGGTCCGGAAACGAGTGCGAGAGCCGCGGCAAGGGCGGCTGACAAAGACGTTGCGATGCGCATGATTTACGCCTCCTTTTGTTGACAAACAGGAATAGGCGCGTGATCGGCGTCTAATCCCTCCGCCGGTACAAACCGGATCAGGTTCTTCGGGTTGGCCATCTTGTTGGCCTCTCAGCCCGGCTTTCGACGCCGGGCACCCCGTTAGAGCGAGACAAGACATAGAATTTCTGCCCGGCGCTGGCAAGTGCAGCAAAAACTGCTATTGGCTGTGCGCAATGAAACCCGATCTTACATTTGCAATCCTGCTGGGCGGTGAGCTGGTTCCGGACGAGCGCGTTCGAAGCCTCGTGGAAGGCGCGCGCGCAATCGCGGCGGACAGCGGAATGGCCCATGCCGCAGCACTCGGTCTGTGGCCTGAACTCTGGGTGGGCGACTTCGATTCGGCTCCCGATGAGATGTTGTCCCGACACGGCGACGTGCCGCGACAGGCCTTCCCGGCAGAGAAGAATTTCACCGATGGCGAACTGGCCGTCGAAGAGGCGATCGATCGCGGCGCAACGCGGCTCATTCTTGTCGGCGCGTTTCAGGGACCGCGGACGGATCACGCCATCTACCATCTTCTGCAGGCTGTCACGCTGGCCGAGAAAGGGCTGCAGGTCGTTCTGACCTCGGGGCAGGAGGAGGCTTTTCCGGTGCTGCCGGGATCGTTCGAATTGAGCCTCCCGGCCGGATCGCTGTTTTCGGTGATCGCGTTGACGGATCTCGAAGGACTGAGCCTTGAGGGTGCGAAGTATCCGCTCGACGGGATCGATATCGCCTTTGGCGCGTCGCGCACCATTTCCAATGTGGCGACCGGTCCGCTAAGGGTCGGCCTGAAATCCGGACGTGCAATTCTGCTCGCCCGGCCGCACGATTTTTCCGGACACTGACCATGGCGCCGCCGATTCTCAAACTTGACGATATCAGGCTGTCCTTTGGCGGCACGCCGTTGCTCGATGGCGCAGAGCTGCAAGTGGAACCGGGAGACCGGATCTGTCTGGTCGGCCGCAACGGTTCGGGCAAATCCACGCTTCTGAAAATTGCGGCAGGGCTTGTGGAACCGCAGTCGGGAGAGATCTTCAGGCATCCTTCCGCGACGATCCGCTATCTGCCGCAAGCCCCCGATTTCGAGGGGTTTGCGACTGTGGAGGCCTATGCCGAGGCGGGGCTGGGCCCGAGTGACGATCCGCACCGGGTGAGCTACCTGCTCGAAAATCTGGGCATTGACGGCGCGGCGGACCCGAACGTCCTGTCAGGCGGCGAGGCGCGGCGCGCGGCGCTTGCCCGGGCTCTGGCGCCGGAACCCGATATTCTGCTGCTGGACGAGCCGACAAACCATCTCGATCTCCCGACTATCGAATGGCTCGAGGATGAGTTGATCCGCGCGCGCGGCGCCCTTCTGGTGATTTCCCATGACCGGAGATTTTTGGAGCGTGTCGGCCGGGCCACGGTGTGGCTGGATCGGGGCCGCTCGCTCCGTCTTGAAAAAGGGTTCGAACATTTCGAGACGTGGCGGGACGAGGTGCTGGAAGCCGAGGAACTGGAGCAGCACAAGCTCGGTCGCGCCATCGAGCGGGAGGAGCACTGGCTTCGCTACGGAGTGACCGCAAGGCGCAAGCGCAACATGCGCAGGCTGTCACAGCTCAAGACCATGCGCGCCGATCATCGCGGTCACAAGGGGCCTCAGGGGCGCATCAACGCGCAGGTGTCGGACGCGCGCGATTCCGGCAAGCTGGTGATCGAAGCGGAAGGCATTTCCAAGCGGTTCGACGCGGAGTCCGTGGTTCGTGACTTTTCGATCCGGATCAATCGCGGGGACTGCATCGGCATCGTCGGTCCCAACGGCGCGGGCAAGACGACACTCTTGAAAATGCTGATCGGCGAACTCGAACCCGACACGGGGTTTGTTCGCCACGGCTCGAAGCTCGACATTGCCGTTCTCGACCAGCGCCGCGACGTGCTCAATCCCGACGAGACGCTGGCGCACTACCTGACCGACGGCCGTGGGGACAGCCTGATTGTCAACGGCGAGGCGAAGCATGTCACGGGATACATGAAGGACTTTCTGTTCCAGCCGGAGCAGGCGCGTACGCCGATTCGCAATCTCTCGGGCGGCGAGAAGGCACGGCTGGTTCTGGCGCGAATCCTTTCGCGCCCTTCCAACCTCCTGATCCTGGACGAACCCACCAATGATCTGGACATGGAAACCCTCGATCTGCTGCAGGAGATCGTGGCCTCCTATGCCGGTACCGTTATCCTGATCAGCCATGACCGCGACTTTCTCGACCGGACCGTGGGGTCGGTGCTGGCGCCGGCGGACCCGGCCAGCCCCGACGGACGCTGGATCGCCTATGCCGGGGGCTATACCGACATGCTGGCGCAGGCCGGGGCAGCAGCACGGGAGAAGAAGGCAAAGCAGGCGACGGAGAGCGCCCGGAACGGCGATGGCGCCACCAGGCAGCAGGCCGGTGGCCGGACACCGTCTCAGAAACTTTCCTACAAGCAGAAATTCGCGCTTGAATCCCTGCCCGCCAAGATCGAGACGGCGCAGGAAAAGCTTGCCGCGATCGAGGCCGAGATGGCCGATCCGGCCTTGTTCGCCAAGGACCCTGACGGATTTGCCGCGCGGGCCAAGACCCATGATGCCCTCAAGGCCGACATAGAGGCGATGGAGAGCGAGTGGCTCGAACTTGAAATGCTGCGCGAGGAAATCGAGGGCGGCTGAACTCAGCCGGCCCCCGTCACCGAGGCGATCACGAAAGTGTGAAGTTCGTCCTCGCCGTGGTCGCGGATCGATATGTACTCGCCGGGTTTGAAGATATGGCTTGAAAGCCGGAATCCGGTTTCATCGTCGTCATCGTCCGAGGGATCGTAGTCGAAGGCCCAGCCCCCCTTGGGGTGATGCACCAGGTAGCCCAGTTCAGAGCGCTCGCCGTCCCAGAAACGCACCACCGTGCAGGCCGAAGGCGCCTTCTCCCATTCCCCCTTGTCGAGATGGCCATCGGCATCGAGCGGGGCATGGATGTCATAGCCGCGATGCGTATTGCCTTCGGGAAACTCTTTGCTGCGGGCCATGACCAGATGGATGTGATAGAGCGTCATGCGGGCCTCCGTGGAATGCATGCTGTCAGATTGAAGGGGAAAATAGCGGGCAAAGCGCGACCGCACCTTGATCTGGCGCAAGGATCGTAACGGGTTTCGCACTCATCGAGGCTTGCGTCCGCCAAGCGTATGTGATGTTGAAGTTCATAATGCAATTGCAAGATGTTTGCCCGCGCCGAAACCGATTTCATGGGATGCCGGCGCGCGGAAACCAAAACACCGTCATTTGCGCGGTACCACGGAGGATGCATGCAGTTTGAAGGCACAAAAGCCTATGTTGCCGACAAGGATCTTACCGTTGCGGTCAACGCCGCCATCCGGCTCGAACGTCCCTTGCTGGTCAAGGGTGAACCGGGCACCGGGAAGACCGAACTGGCCCGCCAGATCGCCGAAAGCCTCGGGCTTTCGCTGATCGAGTGGTCGGTGAAATCCACCACCAAGGCGCAACAGGGACTGTATGAGTACGATGCCGTCAGCCGATTGCGCGACAGCCAGTTGGGCGACGACCGGGTCAATGACGTGTCGAACTACATCCGCCGCGGCAAGCTGTGGGAGGCTTTCACCGCCGAGCAGAAAACCGTCCTGTTGATCGACGAGATAGACAAGGCCGATATCGAGTTTCCGAACGACCTTTTGCAGGAACTCGATCGGATGGAGTTCTTTGTCTACGAGACCGGAGAGACAGTTCGCGCCAAACAGCGGCCGATCGTGATCATCACCTCGAACAACGAGAAGGAACTGCCCGACGCCTTTCTGAGGCGCTGCTTCTTTCACTACATCCGGTTTCCCGAGATGGCGACGTTGCAGCGCATCGTCGATGTCCACTATCCGGGCATCAAGCAGAGCCTGGTGCGGGAGGCGCTGACCCAGTTCTACGCGATACGTGAAACGGCCGGTCTCAAGAAAAAGCCTTCCACTTCCGAGGCGCTCGACTGGATCAGGCTTCTGGTTTCCGATGATGTCGAGCCCGATGCGTTGCGTGGCGATGCAAAAAACGCCCTGCCGAAACTTCACGGGGCGTTGCTCAAGAACGAGCAGGACGTGCATCTTTTCGAACGTCTGGCGTTCCTGGCGCGGCAACGCGGCAATTAGTTCTCGCTGGTAATCTTTTCGCGAGCTTTGGCTGCTAGTCTCTTGCAGAATTGCCATGCTGCGCGAAGAGGCCGCTTTTTTTGTTCTACGCCAATTTGACCTATGAGTGGCTCGGACCGGCAATCTTCGTATCGGCCGTGGGCGGCTTTCTGCTTCTTTACCTGCATGACAGGACGCAGCTGGCCGCGCTCAGGCTGGGCTTGGCCTATCTGTTTACTCTCGTCGGATATCTGGCGATCATGCTGGCGGAAGGTGATCTCCGCCCGTCAAATCAGGCGGCGATCCTGTTTTCCCTTGTCGGCGGGAAGTTCTTTCTGGTCTGGGGCGTGACCTCGCTTTTCCGCACGCCGTTCCCCAAGCGCACCTTCGGTCTGCTGACGGCCTGCCTCGCCGGCCTGGTCGTCCATGTGAACCTCTTCAATGCACCATTCATGGACCGCTTTCTTGTCGTCAACGGCTATGCAGCAATGGTCAATCTGATGTGCGGTGCCCTGGTTTGGCGTGCACGGACCCAGCGGGTCGATCTGGTTGTAGCCGGGCTCCTGTTCTTTCAGACGATCATGCTGATCAACCGCATCATCTTCATGCATGTTTCGCACACCGATTTCTCGACGCTAAGCGCCTTCAGGCGTTCGGAATTCGCCTCTTCCATGCAAACCGAAAACGCAATATTCGCCATCGCCATTGGGCTTGCGCTTTACGCACGCTATTCGGTGACGCTGATGACCCAACTCAAGCGTCTCGCCGAAACCGATCCGCTGACCGGGCTGCTCAACCGTCGCGCCTTTGAAGCAAGGGTGGAGGAACTGCGGACAATTTCGGCGCCGCTGCCCACCGGACTGATCATCTGCGACATCGATCATTTCAAGTCGATCAATGACCGTCACGGGCACGACGCCGGGGACCGGGCGCTGGTCGCGTTTGCCCGTTTGCTCGAACGGGAAACGCCGGAGAACGCGATTTGCACGCGACTCGGCGGCGAAGAGTTCTGTATCCTATTGGGAGCGGTGGATGACGAGGCGATCCGGCTGCAGGCGACGCATCTCCGTGCGGCGGCCGAGCGGATGCGCATCACCACGCGAAACGCCGAACTGCGACTGACGGCGAGTTTCGGATTTTGCAGGCTAGGCCCTGAAGGCGAGCTTTCGGAAGCCATGGCGCGGGCGGATGCGGCCGTGTACCAGGCCAAGAGCGACGGTCGCAATCTGGTGCGTTCGGCGGCAGCTTCGAACACAAGCGGGGCGCGGCTTCAAAGTGCGTGAAACGGTGCGCGCGCCGCGCGGGTCTGCCCTGGGCCCGCTTTGCCGCGCCCGGTACCCATGTCAGATTGACCAAATGGCCCCACCGACCTAATGTAGTTTTCGTGGTGATTTGGCCGGCCGGCTTGCAGCCACGTTAAACAACTCGCTAAAGGGCCGACGGGGATACCCCCACCGGACCGGCGGCGCGTTCTCGCGAGCCGGTTTCTTGTTGGAGTTCCTGCGTCATGCCGATCCGTATTCCCGATGGTCTTCCTGCCCGCGAAGTGCTGGTCAAGGAAGGCGTTCAGATCATGGATGAATCCGTTGCCATCCGGCAGGATATCCGTCCGCTGCACATCGGGCTTCTGAACCTCATGCCCAACAAGATCGCCACCGAGACCCAGATCGCGAGACTGGTCGGAGCGTCGCCGCTGCAGGTGGAACTGACGCTTGTGCGCATCGGTTCGCATGCGGCCAAGAACACGTCCCAGGATCACCTGATCAATTTCTATCATACCTGGGAAGAGGTGAAGCACCGCAAGTTCGACGGCTTCATCATCACCGGAGCGCCGATCGAGACGCTTGCCTTCGAGGACGTGACATACTGGTCCGAACTCGAGCAGATCCTCGACTGGACCACCACACACGTACACTCAAGTTTCTTCGTTTGCTGGGGCGCGATGGCGGCGGCATGGCATTTCCATCGGGTGCCGAAGCGTCTGCTCGACGAGAAGGCCTTCGGGGTTTACCGGCACCGCAACCTCAACCCGGCTTCGCCTTACCTGATGGGATTTTCGGACGACTTCCAGGTTTCGGTTTCGCGCTGGACGGAGGTCCGGCGCGAGGATCTGACACCGGATTTCGACGTGCTGATGGAGAGTGATCAGACCGGGTTGTGCCTGCTGCACGAGACGTTCGGCAATCGGCTCTATATCTTCAATCACATCGAGTACGATTCGGGAACGCTTGCCGAAGAGTATTTCCGCGACGTCAGCGCCGGAAAACCGATCGCGCCGCCAAAGAACTACTTTCCCGATGACGACCCGGACCGCAAACCGCTCAATCGCTGGCGCAGCCACGCGTTCCTGCTGTTCGGCAACTGGATCAACCAGGTCTATCAGACGACGCCGTTCAACATGGAAGACATCGGGGTTGAACGTGCCCTCGATCAGGCCGGAGAATAGATCCATGGCAAGACAAATCGAAATCAGGCCGATTGCCGCTTCCGACGAGGCCGAATGGCGCGGGCTTTGGACAGGCTATCTGGAGTTCTACGAATCCAGCGTGTCCGAGGAAGTTTACCAGACCACGTTTGCGCGGCTGACCGGTCCGCATGCCGAGGACGAGATCTCGTTCTACGAACCGCGCGGATTTCTTGCGCTGGCAAACGGGGTGCCGGTCGGTCTGGTGCACTACTTCTACCACCGGCACTGCTGGAAAGTGGAGCATGTGTGCTACTTGCAGGATCTATATGCTGCACCGGAAGCTCGGGGCACCGGGATCGGACGGAAGCTGATCGAGGCCGTCTATGCTCAGGCCGACCGTGACGGCTGCCCCGGCGTCTACTGGACGACGCAGGAATTCAACGCCACTGCGCGTCAGCTCTACGACCGGATCGGCACGCTCACGCCCTTCATCAAATACAGCCGTTGATTGAGTTCGGGCGCGAGGACCCCGCGCGACTTGTCTGCAGTGTGATCCACCCATTCGCCGGGAGAAGCGATGCCATCAGATCCGATGGCAGGGCACGTATGTTGCCGTCAGCCAAGAAAAAGAAATGTTGTAAAACCCCTTAACTCTGACTCTCGAGGTTTCATCAAGTTTTAGTGAACTCGATCCGATAGTCCCGCTTGTCGACGGCGATGGGCCAGACTGTTCTGAGGATCAATTCATGAGTGAAATCAACATCAAAAAACCCATGTGGGTGAAGCTGACCGCCTACGGGTTTGCAGCTGTGCTTTTTGCCGGCGCAACGATCGGCGGCCTTGGCTGGTACAGCCAATCCAGGATGAACGAACAGGCGGTGCTGAAGGAATTCCACGCTGACCTTGCCGTCCTTGAGGCCGATATGGATGCTCAAAGGCGCGCTGCTTCCGCGCTGGCCCTGACGATCGCGGACGAACCGGAAATTGCCGGTCTGATTGAATCCAATGCGCGTGAGGCTCTGATTGCGCGCTATGCTGGCAGCCAGTCAAGGGTGAACGAAAGAAGCGGTCTCGGCCTGATCACTTTCAGCCGGGATGGCGTTGTGGTGGGTCGGGTTCACGCGCCCAACAAGTTCGGTGACGATATTCGCGGGCGCCGCAAGATGATCGTCGCTACCCTGGCCGACAAGCAGCTGCATGCCGGCGTGGAGCCGGGGCGCACATCGGTGAACGTGTTCGCGACCGCGCCAGTCATGCGGGACAGCGAACTCGTCGGAATCGTCGACGTCGGCAGCGAGCTGTCGGCGGACTACTTCTCGCGCATCGCGGAGAAAACCGATTCGCACATCGCAATCCACATTTTCGCTGACGGAACGTTCGAAACGCAGTCGTCGACATTCGACGGCGCCACCATGATGTCGTCTGAAGATCTCAAGGCGGTTTTTGACGGCAATCATCCGCTCATGATGGTGTCTGCCAACAAGCGTGATTACGCGGTCAACGGAAAAGTGCTGAAGAATTTCTCCGGCGAGAAAATCGGTGTCATCGAAATGGCGGTCGATGTGACCCCCGTGGTTGCTGCAGGCCAGTCCGCAACCTCTACCTCGATCATCGCAACGGTGATCGTTTCACTGCTGTCTCTCCTGGGCTTCTTCCTCTATGCCCGGTCCTTCTCGGGCACCATCCGCCGGATGACGGAGACCATGGCGCGGCTCGCCAATGGCGATCTGGATGAGACGGTTCAGGATCAGAACCGCCCCGACGAAATCGGCGCCATGGCGCGGGCGGTGCAGGTCTTCAAGCAATCAGGACTCGACAAGATCGGTCTTGAAGCCGAGACCGAAGCTCAGAGAGCCCGTGCAGAGGAGGCGCGCAACCGCAACAGCGAAGCCGAGCGCATCAGGGCGCAGGAAATGGAGCAGGCCACCACAGGTCTGGCCGAAGGCCTGAAGCATCTTGCCGATGGCAATCTCTCGTTCCAGCTGACGCAACCCTTTGCTGCCGATTTTGAAGGCTTGCGGAGCGACTTCAATGCCGCCGTCGTGCAGCTCGGGGATACGCTTCGGTCGGTCGCCGAGGCATCCCGGCAGATCGATACCGGCTCGCGGGAGATCAGCCAGTCCGCACAGGACCTGTCCAAGCGGACGGAACAACAGGCTGCTTCCCTTGAGGAAACCGCTGCGGCGCTCGACCAGATCACCGCGAATGTCACCGCTTCGACCCAGCGTGTCGAGGAGGCCAGGGCGGCCGCAGTTCAGGCCAACCAGAGTGCAGTGCAGTCTGCAACGATCGTTTCCAATGCCGTTGATGCCATGGGCAAGATCGAACAGTCTTCGAGCCAGATTTCCAACATCATCGGTGTCATCGATGAAATCGCCTTCCAGACCAATCTCCTGGCGCTCAATGCCGGTGTCGAGGCCGCGCGCGCCGGTGAGGCCGGCAAGGGCTTTGCCGTGGTCGCACAGGAAGTCCGGGAACTGGCCCAGCGTTCGGCAGACGCTGCCAAGGAAATCAAGGACCTGATTCGCAATTCCACAGTCGAAGTCGAAGGCGGCGTGAAACTGGTGAACGAAACCGGCGAGGCGCTGAAGGCGATCGAGGCCTACATCGTCACGGTCAATGATCACATGGCAGCCATCACAAGCGCGGCCAGGGAACAGTCTGTCGGCCTGTCCGAGGTCAATACCGCGGTCAACCAGATGGACCAGGTTACGCAGCAGAACGCTGCAATGGTCGAGGAAAGCACCGCAGCCAGCGCCTCCTTGTCGGAAGAAGCGAACCGTCTGGGCCAGCTGATCGGCCAGTTCCAACTGGGTGGCGTGGCAAGCTCGCAGACGGCGGCCCTGCGCCAGAAAGCGGCCACGATGGCGAAGCCTGGATCCTCCGGGCCGAGACTCGTGGCGGCCAAGGGCAAGCTTGCTGCCAATGGTGACGACTGGACGGAATTCTGATCCGTCTGTGAACCGAATGCTGCCACAGACCTGAGCAGGCAGGGTCCGGTTCTCAGCCTTGAAGAACTTCGGCGCCGCGAGAAAAGATCCTCTGCGGCGCCGAAGCCGTCTTGCGGCCACGCAGATCAGCCCTTTGAGCGATTGACCATCAACCCCGAAAAATCCCCAGCGCGCGATTTCAAAAGGCGCCGACCGATCCGGCTGGCCGGGCGGGGGCTGGATGCAAGAAATCGGCGTCCGTCGCGGCCGGGAATGGCTGGCAAACAGCAGAAAATGCCGATAAGGTCGCGCGCATGTTCCTGCCGTTTTTCCTTGAGCTCAAAGCCGCAAAAGTCCCGGTGTCGCTGCGCGAATACCTGGCCCTGATCGAAGGGCTCGAGGCTGGCCTCGCGCGTTTCGATGTCGAGGAATTCTATTATCTGGCGCGCGCAGTGCTGGTGAAGGACGAGCGTCATGTCGACCGGTTCGACCGGGCGTTCGGTCACTATTTCCGCGGTGTCGAGTCGGTCGGCGGCGAGGCCGGGATCGATCCGCACAATCTGCCAGAGGAATGGCTGCGGAGGATGGCGGAGAAACATCTTTCCGAGGAAGAGAAGAAACTGATCGAAAGTCTCGGCGGATTCGACAAGCTGATGGAAACACTGAAGCAGCGCCTGGAGGAACAGCAGTCCCGGCATCAGGGTGGGTCGAAGTGGATCGGCACTGCCGGCACGTCACCCTTCGGCGCCTATGGTTACAATCCGGAGGGCGTTCGCATCGGCCAGGAGAAAAGCCGGCACCGGCGGGCGGTCAAGGTCTGGGACAAGCGCGAATTCAAGAACCTCGATGATACTGTCGAACTGGGAACGCGCAACATCAAGGTGGCGCTGAGGCGGCTGAGGCGCTGGGTCCGGGAAGGGGCGGCCGAGGAGTTCGACCTTCCGGGCACGATCCAGGCTACGGCCGAGCACGGCTGGCTCGACGTCAAGACGCGGCCGGAACGGCGCAATGCGATCAAGTTGTTGATGTTTTTCGACATTGGCGGATCGATGGACGACCATATCCGGGTTGTCGAGGAGCTGTTCTCCGCCGCCCGGGCGGAGTTCCGGCACATGGAGTATTTCTATTTCCACAACTGCCTCTACGAGGGTGTGTGGCGCGACAACCGGCGGCGGCGTCAGGAACTGGTCCCGACATGGGAGCTCTTAAGAACCTATGGCTCGGATTACCGGGTGATCTTCGTCGGCGATGCGGCCATGAGCCCCTATGAAATCGTCTCGCCCGGAGGCTCGGTGGAGCACTGGAACGAGGAGCCTGGCCAGGTCTGGCTGACGCGGCTGCTCGACCATTTTCACAAGGTGGCGTGGCTCAACCCGACCCCGGAGAAATACTGGCCCCACACCCATTCGACCGCACTGATCCGCCAGCTTTTCTCCGACCGCATGTTTCCAATGACGCTTTCGGGCCTGGAAGCAGCGACCCGGAATCTGACCAGGTAGGGTCCGCTGCCGGGTGGCTGCGAGCGGCTGCCTTGTGTCGGCACTTTTGATGTCTGCACTTTTGCGGATACACGGATCCCGCGCGGGTGTTCCGGCGCGACCAACACATCGACACTTACCAGGAGGGGAAAACAGGATGACAATCGAGGCATTCGGACAGACGCCGGAAGGCGAAACGGTGCACCGCATCCGAATCGAAGGTGGCGGGCTGACCGCCTGGTTCATGACCTGGGGCGCGACTTTGCAGGACCTCAGGCTGGAAGGCCATGAGCCGCCTCTGACACTCGGGTTTCCCGATTTTGAAAGCTATCCGAAATATGCGCCCTATTTCGGCCAGACGCCCGGCCGTCACGCAAACCGGATCGCAAACGGCCGTTTCACGCTGGACGGTGTCGAATACCAGCTCGATCTCAACGAGAACGGGATCACACATCTGCATGGCGGTCGGGAGGGCCTTGCCAAGCAGATATGGAAGGTGAAGGAGCATGGGCCGGATTTCGTCGTTTTCTCGATTGTCGATCCCGACGGCCATTGCGGCTATCCGGGCACGCTCGAAGTCGAGGCGCGGCATGAACTCAAGCCGGGCGGATGCCTTGCCATCACCTATACCGCCACGACCGACCGGCCGACGCTCGTCAATCTGGCGCATCACAGCTACTTCAACCTCGATGGCAGCGAAAGCATTCTCGACCATGACCTGATGATGGCTGCGGATCACTATCTTCCGGTGGATGGCAATCTGATCCCGACCGGGGAAATCGCGCCGGTCGAGGGGACCGATTACGATTTCCGAGAGATGCGCCCCATCAGGCGCGAAGGGCCGGACGGACAGGTGGGCTATGACCACAATTTCTGTCTGGCGGACGACAGGGGACCGGTAAGAACCGTCACCATGGCGCAGTCGAGGCGGTCCGGCGTCGCCATGGAGGTTCGAACCGGCGAGGCCGGGGTCCAGTTCTACACCGGGTTCAAGATCTCGCCTTCGGTGCCGGGTCTGGCGGGAAAGACCTATGGCCCTTGCGCGGGATTCTGCCTCGAGACCCAGAGCTGGCCCGACAGCCCGAACCATCCCGATTTTGCCGGGGCGGTGCTCAGGCCGGGCGAAACGCGGGTTCAGCATACCGACTATATCTTCATGCGGGATTGAACACGCCGGCAGGTGCAAGGCACTTGACAGGCGGCAGGAAATAGAAGCCCATAGGCAGGTCTTATATAAGACTTGCCTATGCACTGTGGTTGCCGGCTCGGGGAGGACCTAGACCATGGCAGTGATTTTGGGGGTGCTGAAGCCCTTGGGACGGCTTGTCACCCTGCTCTTGAGGGCCGGGCGAACCTTTGCCTGGATTGCCATGGGCCTGATGGTGCTGATCATCATGCTGCAGGTGTTCTTCCGCTACGTACTGGGCAATGCGCTGGCCTGGCCCGACGAGGGCGCGCGGTTCCTGATGCTGTGGATGACGGCCATGATCGCGCCCACCGCCTACCGCTGGGGCGGTTTCGTTTCGATTGACATGGTCAAGGATCTGCTACCGGCGCGTCTCGGCGCGGTGCTGGGACTTGCGCTGCTTCTCGTGTCGCTGGTCGTGCTCGTCTACGGCTTCCGCCTTGGACTCAACCACGTCAATTCCGGCTGGTTGTTCGCTTCCAGCTCGCTGAAACTGCCGCTCGAGTTTCTGGGCCTGGGGCTGGTGCGGATCAAGCTCGCATGGATGTACATGTCGCTGCCTGTCGGCCTGTTCCTGATGATCCTGGTCAATATCGAGCTGTGCCTCAAATCGATGGCCCATCTGATCGATCCCGATGCGGACCTGCCGGAAGATCATGATCGCGTCATCGTGGCGGTGGAGTAGGCCATGTTGTTTTTCTTCCTGCCGCTTTTCCTGTTCTTCCTGATGATCGGCCTGCCGGTGTTTTTCGGCATGCTCGCCGCGCCCGGGTTTCTGCTTTGGCTCAATGGGCAGGAGCGCGATATCGCGCTGCTGTACCGCAACGTCTATACCGGCATGGACTCGTTCCCGCTGATGGCAATCCCGTTCTTCATGCTGGCGGGCGAACTGATGAACCGCGGCGGCATCACGATGCGCATCGTCGAATTCAGCCAGGCGATGATCGGGCACCTCAAGGGCGGTCTTGCCCATGTCAACATCCTGTCTTCGATGCTGTTCGCGGGCCTGTCCGGATCCGCGGTGGCCGATGTTTCGGCACTGGGTTCGATGCTCATCCCGGCGATGGAGAAGAACGGCTACACGCGCAAGTTCGCCGCCGCCGTGACGGCCGCCTCGTCGGTGATCGGGCCGATCATCCCGCCCTCGGGGATCATGATCATCTATGCCTATGTGATGGGCGAATCGGTGGCCGCGCTGTTCCTTGCCGGCATTGTGCCCGGCATCCTGATCGGGATCTCGCTGATGCTGGTGGTGGGTTTTCTGGCGAAACGGAATGATTTTCCGGCTGCCTCCCGCCGTGCGACCTGGCCCGAGAAGGGACAGGCGAGCCTCAAGGCATTCTTTCCGCTGCTCACGCCGGTGATCATCCTCGGCGGTATCCTGGGCGGCGTATTCACCCCGACCGAAGCGTCCGCGGTGGCCGCGGTCTATGCCTTCATCGTCGCGCTTTTCATCCTGAAGACCATGGGCTGGGCGGACCTCCCGAAGGTTCTGACCAAGGCCGCGATGACCACTTCCGTCGTGCTGCTTCTGGTTGGCGCGGCGATGGCGTTCAAGACGGTGGTCAGCCTGTCGCACGCGCCGGAGATCATGGCCGATTTCATTCTTGGCCTCTCGGAAAATCCTTATATCCTGCTGTTCCTGATCAACATCCTGCTCTTCGTGGTGGGCATGTTCCTTGATGCGGGGCCGGCGATCATCATTCTGGGGCCGATCCTTGGGCCGATTTTCACCGATCTCGGCGTCCATCCGGTGCATTTCGCCATCATCATGAGCGTCAACCTGACGGTGGGGCTGGCAACGCCGCCGATGGGATTGGTGCTGTTCGTCACGTCGAGTGTCTCCGGAGAGCGCGTGGAAACGATCGCCAAGGCAATCCTTCCTTTCCTCGCGGTCCAGATCGTGGCGATTTTCATGATCACATTTGTCCCGCAGATCTCGCTCTATCTGCCCCAACTGTTTGGGTTTGCGAAGTGAGATGGGAGGGGATCACATGCGGGCGTCATCAAAGGCTGTCAGGCTGTGGGAATGGTTGACAAGCCGAGGAGGCTCGTCAATCTTATGTCTTATATAAGACTGCATGGGAAACAGAGGAAAACGGGAGGAGAATTCATGATCTTGAAACACCCACTGAAAACGCTGACGGCGGCCGCACTCGGCCTTTCGGTGCTCGCCGGCGGCATGATTACGGCGGCGCAGGCTGCCGACATCACGTTGCGCGCGACGGCGAATTCGAATGAGAACGACGAGGACTATGACGGGCTCGTGGTCTTCAAGGACTATGTCGAGAAGGCTTCCAACGGCGCCATTGCCGTCGAAATGTTCATCGGCACCCAGCTTTGCTCGACCGGCGCCGAATGCCTTCAGGGCATCGCCGACGGCTCGATCGACATCTACATCTCGACGTCCGGCGGAGCCTCGGGCATCTTCCCCTACGTCCAGGTGCTGGACCTCCCCTATCTCCTGCGTGACGACCGCATTGCCGAGGAAGTGCTGACGGAAGGCACGTTCACCCGGGCGATGCGGGAACAGATGCTGGCGGATTCGGGCGGCATGATCCGGCTGATGACGATCGGCAACACCGGCGGCTGGCGCAACTTTGCCAACACCGAGCGCGAGATCAAGTCGCCCGCTGACATGGAAGGTCTGAAGATCCGCACGGTGGTGGCCGACCTGCCGCAGGAACTGGTGAGCGCGATGGGCGCTTCGCCGACGCCGATCCCGTGGCCGGAACTGTTCACCTCGTTCCAGACCGGTGTGGTCGAGGGCACGCAGAACGGCATCACCGACATCATGGGCATGAAGTTCCCGGATGCGGGACTGAAGTATCTCACGCTTGACGGCCATTCCTACATGGGCGCGCTTTGGTACATGAACAACGACCGTTTCATGGGCCTGGATGAGAACCTGCGCCGCGTGGTTATCGACGGATTTGCAGCCCTGCAGCAGGCGACTTTCGCCTCGCCGAAACGCAAGTCGATCGACGCCTACAAGGCATTCGCGGAGGCCGGTGGTCAGGTCTACGTGCCGACCATGGAGGAAAAGGCCCAGTTCAAGGAAGCCGCTGCACCGGTGTTTGACTGGTTCAAGTCGAATGTCGACGGTGGCGCAACCTTCTACGACCTGCTTGTCGCCGAAGCCGCGAAGGCTGTCGAGACCATCGACGGCGGCGCCGAGATGGACATGAAGTAAGCCCGTCCCGCTGACGTACGAGCGAATTCAGCTCAACCGCCCGGAGCGATCCGGGCGGTTCTTTGTTGACGGTCAGCGAAACGGATACATCCAGGGCCGATAATCGTTGATCAGGACTTCGGCGCGCCGAATCTCTTCGGGCGTCATCTTCTTTGCGACTTCCTCGATCGAGATCGCCGCGTCCGGGTCGCCGCCGATGGCCGAGAGGCCGTACCACATGTATGCGCGCACCAGATCAACGGCGGTGCCGCGGCCGACCTCGAAATACCAGCCGACACCGGATTGCGCGCCGGGATGGCCCTTCATCGAGGCGCGAAGATACCATTCGAAGGCGCGTTCGTCGTCGCGCTCGACGCCAAGCCCCATCGCATACATCACCCCGATCAGTTCCTCGGCATCGGCGTTGCCGGATCGTGCCGCAGGCAGGAACTCGGCCATCGCTTCCTCGAAGCGGTCCTGCTCCATGAGGATGCGGCCCTTCTCGATCTCCGCGCAGGCGGGCGAAGCCATGACGAGCAGGGAAAGTGCAGACGCCAGGGCGCAGCCGCAAAGGGTCGACTTCGCAATTGCAAGCGGAGATGTCATTTGCCATTCTTCTCCATAAGCTGGATTGCCCACCATAGAGGCTCAGCCGTGATGCGGGCAATATGAGGGTTGCACGATCACGGCCGGCGGGGCGATCTGAGGTGTTGCACTTGGGGAGAGGAGACCCGCGGCGTGCGGGAGAGGAGATGACCAAGCCGCACCGGACTGCCCGGCTCCGAGGGGCCGTTCTTTACATCGTCGCATTGGCGATGCTTCTTGCGCACGGGTCGTCTGCCGAGGCCGGCGAGCCGGAAGGCTCACGGCCTGTCGCCCCCCTGACCGACGCCGATTTCCATCCTTTCGATTCCGAGCTGGCCGAGATCGGGCGGCTTCTGTTCTATGATCCGATCCTTTCAGGCAACCGCAACATTTCCTGCGGGACCTGTCATCACCATGAGCTCGCCAGTGGCGACGGGCTGGCGCTCGGTGTGGGCGAGGGCGGCGAGGGGATCGGCCCGAAACGGACCACGGGCCGGGGAGATGCGCGCATCGAAAAGCGCGTTCCGCGCAACGCCTCCCCCCTGTTCAATCTCGGCGCCCGCGAGATCCATGTCTTGTTCCATGACGGGCGGTTGAGTGTCGATCCGATATTCGGCAATGGCTTCAATTCGCCGGCGGAAGAGTATCTTCCGTTAGGCCTCAAGGGGATACTCGCTGCCCAGGCGCTCTTTCCGCTGACCTCGGAGACCGAGATGGCCGGAAACCCCGAGGAGAACAAGATTGCCGGCGCCGCCTATGACCGGATCGACTATGTCTGGCCGCTGATCACGGAACGGGTCCGGGCGATCCCGGACTATCTGCAGCGGTTTCAAAAGGCCGATCCGGATATCGCCGGCGCCGGCGACCTGACGATCACGCATATCGCAAATGCATTGGGCGACTTCATCAATGCCGAATGGCGCGTGACCGATACGCCGTTCGACCGTTATCTTGCCGGAGACGCCGAGGCGCTTGGTGACGGCGCACATGCAGGCATGGCGCTGTTTTACGGCAGGGCAGGTTGTGGCGGATGCCATTCGGGCCCTCTGATGACGGATCAGGGTTTTCACGCGCTTGCGCTGCCGCATTTCGGCCCGGGCCGGACCCGGAGGTTCGATCCCTATGTCCGGGACGTCGGGCGAATGGGCGAAACCGACCGTCTGGAGGATGCCTACCGGTTCCGCACGCCGATGCTGCGCAATGTCGCGCTGACCGGGCCCTGGGGACACAACGGCGCCTATGACACGCTGGAAGGCATTGTACGTCATCATCTGGATCCTGCCGCAGGCTTTGAGGCCTGGCGCCCGGAGATGGTGCGGCTGCCTGCCGACGAGAGGTTTGCCGCAGTCGATTTCATCTCCTTCGAGGATGCGCGGGAGCGGGCACGGCTTGCCGGGCGCATCGACATCACCCCCGTGAAGCTTGACGACACGGAGGTTGCGCAGCTGGTCGCTTTTCTCAAATCCCTGAGCGGAGATGCGGAGGGCCGTCTTGGCAGGCCGGAGACAGTGCCGAGCGGCCTGCCGGTCGACTGATCCCGGCTCGGCAGTCGAACAGCGGAATTTCGTATCGCCTCGAATTCAGTCTTGTGTCTTATATAAGACTTGATAAGTTCGAAAGGATAGAACCGGTTTCATCCGCTGAAATCACCGTCCATCCGAAGCCCGGGGTTGGGAGAGCATGACGAGAATCGTAACGGCCGGCGTCGCGGTGGCCGACTTCGTCTTCTACCTTGATGAAATGCCGCGCCTGCCGGAAAAGTACCGCGCCCGCGACGCCGGGATCACCGGTGGCGGTTGCGCCGCCAATGCTGCCGCGGCCATATCCCGCCTCGGCGGTGATGCGCTGCTTGCGGCGCGTCTCGGCGACGATGAAGTGGGCACGATGATTGTGTCCGGTCTCGAGGCCGATGGCGTAGATTGCCGGCTGGTGCGCAAGTTCGCAGGCCGCCGCTCGTCCTTTTCCTCGGTCTTCGTCGACCGGGAAGGCGAGCGCCAGATCGTCAATTACCGGGATACAGACCTGTCAATGAATGCCGACTGGCTGGCCGCGGCCTTGCCCGCGACATTCGACGCGGCGCTGGCCGACACGCGCTGGCCTGACGGAGCTGCGGTGCTGATGCGGGCTGCGCGGGAGAGAGGCTTGCCCGGCGTGCTGGATGCCGAGGCTCCGATCCGCGAAGCCCAGGCGGCTTTCGAGCTTGCGAGCCACCTTGCCTTTTCGGCGCAGGGCTTGCGGGACTGGGCCGGCCATGACGACCTCGGCCGCGGTCTTGCCGAGGCTGCGCAGCAAACCGGTAAATTCGTCTGTGTCACCGACGGCGCGCGCGGCGTGTTCTGGCAACAGGGCACGGCTACAGGCGCCACCGCGGCATACAGGATCGAGGCGGTGGATACGCTCGGCGCAGGCGACGTCTGGCACGGCGCTTTCACCCTTGCGCTGGCCGAAGGCATGGAACCTGAAATCGCGATCCGTTTCGCCAGCGCGACTGCCGCGCTCAAATGCACGCGGCACAATGGGCGGGCAGGGTATCCCACCCGCAAGGAAGTCGAGCAATTCGTGAAAGAGGCAATGACATGCAATTGAGCGCGGGCAAATTGTGGGGCATGCGGCGGATGGCCGATGCGCAGGGACGCTTCAAGATGACGGCGGTCGACCAGCGTCCTCCGATCAAGGCGCCGATCGCCCGGCATCATGGCGTCGACGAGGCGCCGTGGGAGGACGTGGCGCGATTCAAGACCCTGCTGATCGAAACCCTGCAAGGGGAATCCTCGGCCATGCTGCTTGATCCGCATTATGCCATTCCCATGGGCCTGGACCGGTTCTCCCCTTCCAAGGGCCTGATCGTCACGCTGGAGGATTCGCTCTTCGAAGAGACGCCGGAAGGCCGGCTGTCGAGCGAGATCGACGACTGGTCGGTCGCCAAGATCAAGCGGATGGGCGGCGATGCGGTCAAGGTTCTGGCCTGGTACAGGCCCGACGCCCCCGAGAGCAACAAGCAAGCGCAGAAGGATTTCACCAAACGCATCGGCGAGGCCTGTCAGCGTTACGATATTCCCTTCCTGTTAGAGCTTCTCGTCTATCCCCTGTCCGGCGACGCACACCAGACAACGGATTACATCGAAATGACCGGCAAGCGGACCGATCACGTGCTGCAGTCGGTAGCCGACTTCGCTGCGCCCGAGTTCGGCATCGATGTGTTCAAGCTTGAAAGCCCGGTCGCCGCGAAAGATGTTCCGGCCCAAGAAGATCGGGATGTACAGGCCGCTTTCGACGAAATGGGCAGGCTGGCCGGGAGGCCCTGGGTCATGCTGTCGGCGGGCGCGGGAAAATCCGAGTTTCGCAACATCATGGCGCATGCCTACAGGGCGGGGGCCTCGGGCTATCTCGCGGGCCGCGCGATCTGGCTCGAACCGTTCGGCCTCTATCCGGACTGGGATGCGATGCGGAGTGGTCTTGAGACCGGTTCGGTCGATTACATGCGCGAACTCAATGCGCTGACCGACAGCGCTGCAACCCCGTGGCATGCACATCCGGTGTTCGGCTCGGAAGGCGCGCGGTTTTCCCCTTCCGGCAGCAGCTTCCGGCACCAGTATGGCGATTTCGGATGATGAGCGAAGCGCGATCAGTCAAGCAGCAACCGGTTGACCACCCTAGGTGGATCTCCGGGCTCGATCGCGGGCGCGATGATGATGGCTTCGCCTTCCCGCGGCGTGGTTCCCGAGATCGCGCGGATGAGTTCGGGATGGGTGACCATCAGCTGATTTCCGGAACCGAAAAAGTCATCGACGGCCTTGATGAGCTCAAGCGGGATTTCGTCGGGATCGCCGCCATCGACAACGGAATTCAGATAGGCCCGGGTTTCGACGCGGGAAGCGCCGAAGCCGAGTTCCGCGGTTCGAAGCGCGCGGCAGAATTCGCCGGAATAGACAGCATCGATCGATACTGCGCGGGCGGCAAAGCGCATGCCGATGCGGCGTGCTTCCTGGATGCCGCGGTCGCTCAGCCCCTTGCGGTTCTCGCAATTTCCGAGGTCAGGGCGCAGAGGTTCCCCGCCGCCTGGCGTGCGGGCGTATCCCAGGAGAATGGTATAGCCCCCCTGCGCCAGACGCGCCCAAGCGGCTTCGGTCGCGGAGCTTTTGGCGGCGGGTGCAATGACGCAGATGGACATCGCGACGAAGAGGGCGAAAGCCCCGCGTCTCAAGTTCGTTATCATGACTGCAATTTAGTGCTTTTGGCGGGTGATGTAAGGGGGCGGTTCGATGTCGTCTGAAACTCGGACAATAGGCGTTCTGCCACTGGGACGGCCCACTTTCGATGTGCCCTTCGCCCAAGAAATGCTTGCGGGCATGCGCCAAGACCTGGAGCAGACCGGCAACCGGATGGTGGGGCCGTCGGACCTCCTGATGGATGCCGGCGCGACCGAGGCGGCCATCGAGGATATCAAGGCCGAAAACCCGGATCTGGTTCTGATCCTGCAGGTGACATTCACCGATGCCGCGGCGACCTGCCGGATCGCCGATGCGTTCGATCAGCCGCTTGCAATCTGGGCGGTGCCGGAACCGCGGCTTGGTGGAAGGCTGCGGCTCAACGCGTTCTGCGGGCTGAACCTGGCATCGCACGCCCTGTCACTGCGCAACCGGCCGTTCTCATGGCGTTATGCCGCGCCCGGAAGCGACGGGCTCGAAACCCTTTTCAGTACGGAGGCGGGCGTCAAGCCGCTCAGGCCGGAGCCGTTGGACGCGGATCCCGGCAGGGGCAAAGGGATCCTTGATGAGCTGCGTCGGAAAAACATCGCCAGGATCGGCGTTCATCCTGACGGTTTCGATACATGCGCCTATCAGCCCGAGCGGCTCTCTGCGCTGACGGGTCTCAATGTGACAGGGTTCGATCTCAGCGAATTGTTCGATCGGGCCCGTGCTGCACCGGCTGAGGATGCTTCCAGTCTCCGCACCGAAGCGGACGGTATGATCTCGGGGCTCGATCAGGTCGATCAGCAGCAACTTGACCGGTCGTTCAGGCTGAAGCTGGCGCTGGATGCGATCAAGGCCCAAGGGTCTTTCGACGCCTTTGCAATCCGCTGCTGGCCGGAGACCTTCACAGACTATGGCGGCGCGGTTTGCGGGCCTGCGGCGATGATGGGGGAGGCTCGCACGCCGTGCGCCTGCGAGGCAGACGTCTATGGTGCGGCGACGCAGTTGATCCTGCAGGCTGCAAGCGATGCACCGGTGTTTCTGACCGATCTGGTCGACATTGCTGTCGAGGACAACTCCGCCGTGGTCTGGCACTGCGGGCAGGCGCCGTTGTCGATGGCCGATCCTGATGCCGTCGCCGAGGCGACGATCCATACCAACCGGAAGATGCCGCTCCTGTTCGAATTTCCCCTGAAGCCGGGGCCGGTCACGTTCCTGCGGCTGAGCCAGGCCCATGGCCATCACGCCCTGGTGGTGGCTCGCGGCGAAATGCTCAAGCGACCGAAGGCGTTCACGGGAACGTCCGGCGTGGTGCGGTTCGAGCGTGACGCCGGCGAGGTGCTCGACCGGGTGATGAACAGCGGCCTCGAGCATCACATGGCGCTGGCCTATGGCGATCATGTCAAAGTGCTTGAAAGCTTCGCCGCGGCTGCGGGCCTGCCGGTCATTCATCTGTGAATTCGCTTATCAGACAACGGATATGATCATGAGTGAAATACGCTACGGTATCATCGGTTCGGGCATGATGGGGCAGGAGCATATCCGCAACATCAATCTGATCGACGGAGCCCGGGTTACAGCGGTGAGCGATCCGGACCGGGACATGCGCGACCGGGCGCAGGCGCTTGCCGGTTCCGGTTGCAGGGCGTTCGACCGGCACCAGGATCTCCTGTCCGAAGATCTCTGCGACGCGCTGGTGATCGCAGCCCCCAACCATCTGCATCACCCCATCCTGATGGATGTCCTGCCCGCCAATCTTCCGGTGCTTGCGGAGAAGCCGCTCTGCACAACGCTCGCCGATTGCGAGGAGGTGCTGGCTGCAGCGGCGAGGCGCTCGGCCCCTGTCTGGGTGGCGATGGAATATCGCTACATGCCCCCGGTTGAACGGCTGCTTGCCGCCGTGGGAACCGGAGAGACCGGTGGCGTGCGAATGGTTTCGATCCGCGAGCACAGGTTTCCATTCCTTCCCAAGGTTGGCAACTGGAACAGGTTCAACGCGATGACCGGCGGAACACTGGTGGAAAAGTGCTGCCACTTCTTCGACCTGATGCGTCTGATCACGGGCGCGGAGGCGAGCCGTGTCTATGCGTCCGGTGCGGCGGACGTGAATTTTCATAATGAACTTCATGACGGGCGGCGTCCGGACATTCTCGACAACGCATTCGTCGTCATCGATTTTGCCAATGGCATGCGCGGCATGCTGGAACTGTGCATGTTTGCCGAGGGTTCGCAGTGGCAGGAAACCATCACCGTGATCGGCGAAGCCGCAAAGGCGGAAGCCCGGGTTCCGGGTCCGGCCCGCTTTGCCCCCGATAAGTTGGAGCGAGACTCCGAATTCGTGCTTTCTCCGCGCTCGACCAAGCTCGAACAGCGCGAGGTCATCCATGTCGATCACTCGATCCTGGCAGCGGGTGACCATCACGGCTCCACCTTCTTCCAGCATCAGAAATTCTTCGCCATGGTCCGCGATGGCGGCCAGCCGGATGTGACGCTGGAGGACGGGTTGAAGTCGGTGCGGATCGGCCTGGCGGCCGAACAGTCCGCCCGGACCGGTCAAGCGGTTGTTCTCGAGGAGGCGTTTGATCTCAAGACTGCCGTCTGATTGACGACGCGCGTTCACAGGCGACTGGCTGCCTGCTTCAGCGCAAATTGACGGCGTAGTGAATCTCGCGGGAAATGCACCGTGACCAACGCAGTTCGACCGGATGGTCTTCGAGATCCCTTGCCACCCGGCTGATCAGAAGCAGGGGCTCGCCTTCGTCGCAGCCGAGCCGGCCCGCGTCCCGGCTGCCAGCGGCGATCGCCTTGAGCCGCTCCTCGGCAGAACCGATGGTGATGCCCCAACGCTCGGAATAGAGGCGATAGAGATTGTTGGGGATGATGGTCAGGTGATCGATATCCGGAAAGCGGCCCGACGGCAGGGTGATGGTTTCGATGAGGATCGGCTGGCCGGAAAGCGAGCGGATTCGCTCGATCCGGAACACTTTTTCGCTGTCCCCGAGCTGGAGCGATTCGTTTTCGATCTTCGTGGGTTTGGCGTAGCCGGTGCTGACGACCTGTGAATCGGGAAAGCTTGCCGCGCCCTTGTCCGGGGTGAGCCGGAAGAACTGGAACAGGATGCGGCTTTCTTCCGGTTCAGCAACATAGGTGCCACGTCCCTGCCTGCGGATCAGCAAATTGTCAGCGGTCATGGAATCGAGTGCCTTGCGAACCGTGCCCTGGCTGACATTGAGCTGGCGCGCCAGTTCGATTTCGCTGGGCAGCAGCATTCCGGGCAACCACTCGCCGTCGACGAGCCGCCTCATCAGGCGTTCGCGTACCTGGGCGTAAAGCGGCTTGAAGCCGATGCTGTCGGTTTGACCCTTGCCGGCCTGATCCGCCATCCAGATTTCCTTTCGCTGTCCCGCGCCGGTTGACATTCCGGGTTCACAGTATCTTATATCTTATATAAGACCTGTCCATCGGGCAGAGGACGATTGCTCATCAGTTTTCATATCGGAGGACAGACGTGACCACCCCCCATCTATTGGTACATGAATCGAAGGACAATGTCGGCGTTGTCGTTGTTGAGGGCCTTAAGGCCGGGACGAAGATGCTTTGCGTGATCACGCATGACAATTCGAGTTTCGAGCTTGAGACGAAGGCTGACGTTCCGATC
>JAVJOR010000012.1:0-1533 GCA_040216675.1 Hoeflea sp.
GATCCGAACGACATCGTCACGAAAGCCATCGGCGATCTGACCGAGACCGTGAACAAGCGGCTCGATGAGATCGAGGAAAAGACCGACACCTCGAAGCTCGAGGAGCGGCTCGACAAGATCGAGGCGAAGTCGAACCGCGCCAAGGGCAGCGACGACGATTCCGACGAACAGGCGGAAATCGAGAAGAAGGCGTTCGGCTGCTACCTGCGCCACGGGAACCAGACGCCGCCCGATGATCTGAAGGCGCTGACCGTTTCCAGTGACCCGCAAGCGGGCTATCTCGCTCCGGCGGAGATGAGCACGGAATTCGTGCGCGACCTCGTGGAGTTCTCGCCGATCAGGTCGGTGGCCAGCGTGCGCGGCATCACCGGTCCTTCGGTGAAGTATCCGAAGCGCACCGGGATCACGAATGCCCAATGGGAAGGCGAGACCGAGGAAGCCGAAGAATCGACGGTCACCTTCGGCCAGCTCGAAGTGGTGCCGCACAAGATCACCACCTTCGTGGACATCTCCAACGAACTCCTCTCGGACAGCGGCGGCACTGCCGAGGCCGAGGTGCGCATGGCCCTGGCCGAGGATTTCGGGAAGAAGGAAGGCACAGCTTTCGTCAATGGCACCGGCGCCGGTCAGCCTGAGGGCCTGATGACCCACGCCGATATCGAGGAATGGCTCAACGGCCACGCCACGAACCTCTCTGCCGATCAGATGATCAAGCTGATGTACGACCTGCCGGCCATGTACCGGAACGCGGGCACGTGGATGATGAACGGCACCACGCTGGGCATCGTGCGCACGCTGAAAGATGGCGATGGCCGGATGCTCTGGCAACCCTCCTTCCAGGCGGGCCAGCCCGAGACGATCCTCGGACGCCCCGTTGTCGAAGCGGTGGACATGCCCGATCTGGAAAGCGGTTCCTTCCCGATCCTCTACGGCGATTTCTCGGCCTATCGGATCGTGGACCGCTTGAGCATGTCGATTCTTTCCGACCCGTACACGCAAGCACGCAAGGGCGTCACCCGCATGCACGCAACCCGCCGTGTCGGTGGCCGCGTCCTGCAGGCCGCGCGGTTCCGGAAACTCAAGATGGCGACCAGCTAAGGAGTAACTGACATGCGAGACCAAGCATCGAATATCGGAGTGGTTCAGGCGGTTGCGCCCGCCGTCCTCTCCGCCACCAACACCGCTGACCCGATCGACCTGCTGGGCTTCAACGCGGCGACGGTGGTCATCAACACCGGGGCCATCGTCTCTTCGGGCAACTTCACCGCGACGCTGCAGGAGAGCGAAGACGGCTCGACCGGCTGGACGGACGTTGCCGCCGCGCACCTCGTAGGCACTCTGCCTGCCACGCTCGAAGCCAACAGCGTCTACAAGCAAGGCTACATCGGTTATCGGCGGTACATCCGCACGGTCCTCACCAAGAACAGCGGCACCTCGATTGCCGCCGGGGTGACGATCGTGAAGGGACACCCCGCCGACGCGCCGGTGAGCTAAGGAATGGCAGGGGCAGCACAATGCCGCAAATTCCTCCTA
>JAVJOR010000006.1:0-25876 GCA_040216675.1 Hoeflea sp.
GTACCAGCGCACCGCCAGAAGGATGATCTCCCGCGGAAAACGATGCCGCTTGAACGGATTCTTGCGCTGTCCCATAGGACCCCCCATCATTACTAACCCAAGGAACTTGCGGTGGTCGGGCAGTTAATGCAACGGACCCTTACAAACAGGTCATCGGACCACAGCTGCGCAGCCGCAAGATGGAGAGCCAAACGACCGAAACCAAGATTGCTGTCAAAGTTCTCAACCGCATGAGCCGCTTGGGTCGTGCGGTCTATCAACGTGTCTCGTGACAAACCGGGAAAGGGGTAAATGCGGCCCGAGCCCTATTCGTGCAACGCGGTCCAATGAAATCCCTTATCCTGTCTGCAGGGTTGGCCCTGGCTGCAACCACTGCCATGGCCGAAACCGAAATTCGCGTGCACTACGCGATCCCGACCATCTGGGCCGAAACCCAGGTAAAACTGGCCGACGCCTTCATGGCGGAGCACCCCGACGTCAAGATCGTGCTCGACGGCCCCGCCGAGGGCTATCCCGAGGGCGTTCAGCGCCTGCTGCGCGAAGCGGTCGCCGGGACCGAACCCGATGTCGCCTATGTCGGGCTCAACCGCTGGCGTGTTCTGGAAGACCGCGGGCTGACCCAGCCGCTCGACGCCTTCCTGCCCGCGGACCCGATGGCCGTTGGTTACACCCCGGCGCTACTGTCGCTCGGCCAGTATCAGGACAAGCAATGGGCTCTGGCCACCTCGGCCTCGACTTTGGTGCTTTATGTGAACCCCGATCTGGTCGAACAGGCCGGCGGCTCGATGGACAACTTCCCAACAGATTTCGACGGGATCATCGAGTTGGCCGCCGAGGTCGACGCCCTTGGGGAAAACATTGAAGGCGTCTGGATCGGCCGTCACGACTGGCGCTTCCAGTCGCTGCTGGGGGCCTATGGCGGCCGTCCGCTGAACGCGGACGAAACCGACATCACCTTTGATAGCGATGCCGGGATGCAGGCCGCAGGTCTCTACAGCCGCTTCGCCACTGAGGGTGGCATGTCCTCGATGTCGGAAAACGATGCGCGCCAGGCCTTCCCGGCCGGCACTCTGGGCCTGTTCTTCGAAAGCTCTTCGTTGCTGACGCGCTTCGAGGAAGGTTCGACCGGCAATTTCGAACTCGAGGTTCTGGGCACCCCGGTGGTCGCAGAGGAAAACGTCTATTTCCCCACCGGCGGTTCGGGCATCGTGATGCTGACTGACGATGCGGAAAAGCAGCAGGCGGCCTGGGACTATATCGCCTTCGTCACCGGCCCCGTGGGTCAGAAGATCATTGTGGAGAACACCGGTTATGCGCCGGCGAATGAGATCGTTCTGAATGATGAAAGCTATCTTGGCGCCTATTATGAGGCGAACCCGAACGCGAAAGCGGGCCATGCACAGGTCGCCGCCCATGCCGGTCCCTGGTATGCCTATCCCGGCGCGGAAGGCGTTGCCGTCACCGACCTGATCGCGGCCGCGCTGGTGGAACTGACCGAAGGTGCTGAAGTCAAGCCGACGATCGACGACCTTGCTGAAACCCTGCGTGTGCAACTCGGGATGAAGTGACGATAGTTCTGCCAAGGCATTGCGGGCTTGAAAAAGACAATCGATTTCTTGCTTTGACTGCCAATAGTTCGAGGCCACCTATATGGCGGCCTCGTCTGTATCTGACTGCAGCCCATGCAGGTAATCAACGGCTTTCTGAGCGTGAGCAGCCGCCCGGAAGATAAACCGCTTGTCGTTACGAAGACCTTCGAGCCAATGCGCGATATAGGCGGCGTGCTCATCGCGCGGTTCAGGTGACAAACCTAAATCAGCCGCCAAAAACGCGGCGCCAAGTTCGGCAACCAGCTCTTCTTGGGCGTAGCCTGCGTCGCCCCAGCGTTTGCGGCCGAAGCTGCGATCAAAGCGCTTCGGATGGGGCGTCCAATGGCAAATCTCGTGGCCGAGGGTTGAGTAGTACGCCTCAGGGGATTCAAACGTCTCGAAGGGCGGCATCTGCACGTAGTCGGCATCGACCGCATAGAAGGCTTGATTGCCACCATGGCGAATATCGGCGTTGGTTGCAGTGAAGAACGCTTCGGCGGTGGCATCACGCTCGGCGGTTTCGGGCATCGGCTCAGACACTTCGTAGTAGGTCTCAGGCAACCCCTCGATCTGATCGACGTTGAAAACCGTGAAGCCCTTCATGAAGGGGATCTCGACCTCGCGGTCCTGGCCCGCATCATCGGTTTCGGTTTTGCGCATCTTGCCGGCATAGATGACGAGTTGGCCCTTGGAGCCTTTGCGGACCTGCCCGCCGAGTTCGAGTGCCTGGCGATAGGTCATCCATGTGGGGGGGGGGGCGTAATCATGGGCGACGGAAGCAGCCCATAGCAGGATGATATTGAGGCCGCGGTAAGCGATCCCGTTATGGCGCAGAGGCCGGGTGATACGACCAGCGAGGTGCTCGGTACTCCAGGGTTTGTGCCAGGGTCGGGTGCCAGATTCGAGATCGGCAATGATCTTCTCGGTGACGCGGGTGTAGATGTCGGGCTTTGCCATGTGATCCTCCATTGTCTTGTCCCTGTGCGGGACGCGGGAGGAAATGGTGGACGCAATAAGCCGCCCGGGCATGGTCAACCCGGGAGCGTCAGCGAATGGAGCGGACAGACCATTGCGCGGGTGGCGGCGTCCACCAGACCCGCGATCCCCTTGCTCGCACGGGGATGAGACATGGAGGTTAACGGTGGGAAGACAAAGTCACCCGCAGCGCAACAAAGAGAAATTCGTACTCGGGGTGTGACCGTTCCAATCAGGCTAGGTTCACGAGTCCGGCCATATTCACTGTTCAGCAAATCTGAGCTGGGCTGTTTATCCAACTCAATGGTTGTCGAAGTGCTCTCTTACAATTGGCAACGCGCGTGGCACCAGATCTCGGAACGCGGGTCGGATCATGAGTTGCCCAATGACTGTCTCGACATAGTCCGACGACAAATCCGCAAGGCGTGCCGAAGCGATGGCCACAGCGTCCGCGTTGTCAGCCAGAACGGCTTCGATCTCCGCCCCATGACCGGATTCAATGGCTGCGGCGATGTCGAACACGTCACGGGGTTGGATGCGTGTACCTCGAAACCGGATCTTCTTCGCAATAATTTCCGGAATGGTTTCCAAAAGTACATCTCGACCGAGAAGCGAATGCTCCACAGCGTAGTCGGTTGTCACATGTCCTGTGACGATGAAATCGATTTCTCCGATTTCTTCGAAGGCGATCTTGAGGTGCCCGCGCCCGTCACCATTATAAGTGGCGTTTCCGATCTGGAATTGCATCTCGGCAACGGTTGCTTCAACGTAAGGCAACAGCTGTGGATCATCGAGGAACAGATCGACGTCGTGGCTTCACGATGGTCGATTTGCAACATCATCGCCGTGCCGCCACCGAAAGTCCAACCGCCCAGAATGTCACCATCGCGATTTACCGCCTCGATAATGTAGCAGGCTTCTTGGAGGAGGTCTTCCCAACGGGATGGAAACGGCGTCACGCGAGAAGGGGGAGCTTCTGACCGGACCATGTAGCGAATGCCGTCGCGGTTGCGGTCAGGGTATTTTCCAGAACGCCATGCAGTTTTGCAAAGGCCAATTGATCCGCCACCGTTGTTTCCATGAAGAACGAGTTCACCTGGCCCTTCGCGATATCACCTGTGTTCAGCGCAGCCGCCAACGCGCAGCCGTCCAGATAAGTCTGGTACGGTGCGTTCACGGTCGTGAGCAAAGCTGTTTGCATCTCTTGGGTCATAGCTATCCAAATATAGCGATCTCGCGCAAAATAGCAAGATTCCCGGACGCACACTAAAAGGTAACCGTTTGAGATTTAGTTTCTTTGTAACCCGGTGCCAAAGGCGACGCATCGTCTCCAGCGATACCTGCATCTTCCATTTGCTCTCGATCCGGCAGATCACACAAGCTTTCCAACCCGAACGCCACCAGGAACTGATCGGTTGTGACGAATGTATACGGCGCACCTCGTCTGGGCGCGCGCGGCCCGGTGCCAATCAAATCCCGCGCGTGGAGCCGCCCGATCAGATCGCGGCTGATCTCTTTGCCGAAGATGTCCTTCAGCCCGTCGCGCGTGATCGGCTGGTGATAGGCGATAGCGGCCAGGACCGCGACGTCAAATTCGCTCAGTTCGAATAGCTGCTCCCCGACGTCCGCCGCTGCGCGTATCGCGGGCGCGTAGGCCGCCCGCGACCGGAACATCCAGCCGCCGGCGACCTGGGCAATCTCGAAGGCCCGCCCCTCCAGATCAGCGACAAGGTCCTCGATCAGCAGATCGACCGAGGCCCCCTGCCCTACCACGCGAGCGAGATCTTTTCGCAGCACAGGAGAGGCAGAGGCGAAGAGAACTGCCTCAATCCGGCGCATCCATTCCCGCCAGCGCAGCTCGGGCGGCAGGTCAGTCAACTCGCGGTCAAGCTCGGCTTCAGAGCGATCCTTCGACATCGCTACACCCCGTAAAGCCGAAAGGTGTCGCGCCCGGTCAGCTCGCGCACCGCGCCGAGATCGACCAGCCGATCGCACAGCCGCCGCGCGGCGCGATCCGGCAAAGGCAGGGCCGACGGCGCCACGGCGTCCCGGGTCAGGAACATCACGACCGCGTCGCCCGCTGCCTTGGCCCGCAGGTTGGGTGCAACCGCCTTCAGGTGCGCCGCCCGACGCACGAGGTCGGTGGAGAGACGCACGGCCTCGAATGCCGATGAGACGAACGCCCGAAGACAGGCGAGCCTCAAGTCGTCCCCATGCTTGCGCAGGTCAGCGCGTTTCAGGCCCGCAGTGAGTAGCGGCACCAGATGATCCCAACCAAGTGCTTGAGCCAGGGCCGCATCCGCGAGTATCAGCCCTGCTACGTCGGCACGCGGCGCCTCGCATAGCACCGCCTCCAGAACCATCGCGGCCCGGGTCACCGGAGAGCCCTGCCCCGCATCCAGCCATCTCGCGATCCGGTCCGGTTCGAAAGCCGACAAGGCGCGACCCAGAGCTTTGATCGACACCGGCCGCTCCACCGCACGCCGCCAGGCAAGGTAGGCTTCACCGGACGGTCCTGGCAAATCACCGGGACGCAACAGGTGCACCGCATCGCGCAACTCCCCTGCCCGCTCCGACCGTCCAGAGAACGCGACGCAAGCCTCGGCCGCACGCAGCGCGAGCCGGTCCCGCAACAAGGCTTGGGGCACCTCTTCACGTCGCAACACAAGATGCAGGTGGTTCAGCGCCGCGCCCGACAAAAACGCAACATCTTCAAGGGTTTCAGCGCGTGCAAAGGTGACCCAGGCGGGCATCCGGGGTAACGTCTCGAAGTCGTCAGTCAGCGCATGTCGGACATATGTCATACCACAACACTAATCTCTCACGGCGCTTTTGCCTACCATTTAGTGCGCAAACCGCCCCACCTTGCCAGCCCCCATCATGTCCAATAAGTTTGCCTTATCGGACATAAGGGGATAACCTGCAGCACAGTCTCATATCGTTTTAGTTTCATGGGTGGATTCGGCCGAAATCGCCTCTCTCGTCGAGGAAATTTCCATTCAACCGGTGGACGGGCCTCTTGCTCAATCTGTGGACTCGTTCCGCTCCAGCGTCAATCGTGCGCTTTCCTTTGCCGTTCCGTAGATCCCGCCCATCCGTGAGCCACGGCAATGGGGCGGCACGCTGGAACAGGACGAGGGCGACCTCCGGCAGGACCGCGCCGGGTACCAGATCTGCTCCGAAGAGATCATGCAAGATCACCAGCGTCAGAGCCCGCCAGCTCACTGATAGGTGCTGAAGAGGCGCAGACCGACCGACGGCCGCGCGGGCCTCAAAGGGGCAATTCCAACCCGGTTCATCGTACCAGAGCGCGAGGACGGGCCGGGCCGCCCCGTCGCGATCGAGCGGCGCCCACAAAGTGCGAATTCCACGCTCGAGTCGATCAAGGCGTCCTGGGCCTCCTCTGACGATCCCGTTGATCTGGCGTTGGAGCTCGAGGACACCTGCGGCGAAATCCGCCTTCAAAGGGTCCTCCGTCTCCCCTCCCCTGCCGGTCAGAACGGCACCGCACTTGCGACAGAAGGGGCGCAGCAGGCCGTTCAGCATACGAAGGGAAAGCCTCAGGCGGCCGCGACAAGCGGGACAGCGATCCAAGAGCATGGTCCGATGCTCCGGGCAAACCACCTGCTCCGCCAATCGCCAATTCACCCGAAGATAGGCATCGCGGCCGGCAACGACATCCGCATCGAAGCAGGCAAGACAGACCGGCACCGTCTCGGTCAGAAACCAGTCCCGCGGCCGATCAGGATATCGGGCAGCCAGTGACCTGCGGTGAAGCCGTTCCGGATCGATCCTGCAGGCCTTAGCCCATTGCCTGAGCAGCCCCATATCCGGCGCCACATCGTCAACCTGCCGCGCGCCTGCGTCCCTACCCCCCTGCCCCGCCAAGTACACCATCAACTCAAGAGGCTCCGACCCGTAGCGCGCGGCAACCCGCGCCATCCAAGACGAAAGCAGTTCGTCTTGATACGGCCGCGGCGCGACGGGCAGTCGGGCCGACACCATCATGCCCCGACACGTTGTTGCACCGGCTTGCCCCGCCGCCGAGCGGTCTGGGTCATCGAGACCAGCGGCAGCACCAGATTGTCGCCGAAGCTATCCGCGTCGAGGCGCTCCTTGCCCGACCGAACCGCATCTTCCGCCGCCGTCTCGATCAGGCGGAAGATGCGCGCCGTCACACCGGAGGTCAGCTTGTGAATCCGCTCTCGGGCCTCCCCGCTGATCAGATCGGAAGCCTCGCGTAACGGCAGGATGCGCTCGAAGCTTTTCAGGAGCCCGGCGAAGGCGGTATCGTTCTGCCAGGGCTTGAGATGGAACGCCTCGAAGCGCTCGGCCAGTTGTGCATCGGTCAGCAGTGCCTGCCGAGCCAGGTCCGTTCCGGCACAAACCAGTGGAATCCGAAGGTCATTGGCCAGAAACCGGATCGCATTGAGAAATATCCGCTGCTGACGGAAGGTGCCGGCCAGCATCCCGTTCACCTCGTCGAGAATGATCATCTTCGCCCCCACGGTCCGCAGCAGCGACCGGCAAATGTCCTTCTCGCGGGCGAGTGTGCCGCCTGTCATCGCAGGAGCGCCCATGGCGGCCAGAAGTTCACGGTAAAGATCGCGTTCGATGGGCTCAGAAGGCACTTGCGCGACGACCACCGGGCGATGGTCCACACCGGTCACCTGGCTGAACTTCGGCGGGTGATCACGTTCGAACTTGCGCACGATCTTGGTCTTTCCCATGCCAGTTTCGCCATAGATCAACAAGCACGGCATCCGGTCACGCGGCGGATAGGTCAGCAGATTCTCCAGACGTGCCAGGGCTGCCCCGGACTGCTCGAATCCAATCCAGCGGTCGGCCCGGATCCAGGCGATGCGCTCATCATCCGGAAGTGCCGCGAACCGGCGGTACGCCGGGTCGAGATGTGCAAATGCGTTGTCCTCGGTCACGTCCATTCCTCAACATAGAAACCCGGGTGGTCCCTGAGCACATTCTCGCTTTCCTCCGGCTCCGGGTCGGCATCCTCGGCCTCGTAGGCCCCTACTCCATCGAGCGCGCGGCTCCGTCGCTCGGAAAACCGCCTGGCTTCCCGTGTCCTTATGCTGGCCGCGTCAACAAGGGCGCGCTGTTCCTCGATCACCGCGAATACGAGGTCTTCGTCCTCGAGCGCGCGCCCGCGCTCGCGTAAAATCGCCTGCGCACGGCGATGCTCCGCAAGGGTGATCGACGGATGGCGCAGATCCGCAAACCGAACAGCATAGCGCCGGCCTTCGGGGCCAAGCACAAAGATCGTCGAGAGATCGCGCGGATCATAAGATACGCGCAATTGGCGGTCTTGCCGACCCGCCCAGAGGCTCAAGACATCGTCCCAATATCGCAGGCCGAAGAGATGGATGCCATCGCGGCGTACCTTGCGTTCCGTGCTCGGCAGGAAGTCGATCCGGAACCCCTCGGGATCGTATGGGCGACGCAAAGGTGCCTCGCGCCGCCCATAGGCCTCGTTCCAGGCCGCGACTGGCGGAATGCCGAGCGCACGGTGCCGTTCAGCGTGATAACGGGTGATTTCCAGCGCCAACCAGTGCTCCAGCTCGTCGAGCGTCATCGCCGACTTGCCCACGGAATCGTAGTCACCGCGGTCCTTGATGCTGCTGAAGGTCGATCCCGGCAGCAGGTGAACCGCCCCCATCATTGTGCCGATCAGCCGTTCAATGTGACCGCCGTAATGTGGCGCCCCGATCGGCCGATACTGCAGTGAAATCCCGTGCTCCTCGGCGCCCCGCTTCATCGCTTTTGAGCGGAACTCCTTGGCATTGTCGACGTGAATGGTCTCCGGCAATCCCTCCGCGGGCCAGTCCGCGTCGATCCCCAGGTTCTCCAGCCAGTCGAATTTGGGTTGCACCAGGTGCTGAATGGCCAGTGCCACCGACAAGGCCGACGGCGGCTCCAGCGTCAGATAAAACCCCGCCACCATGCGGCTGGCGACGTCGATGGCGAGCGTCAGCCAGGGCCGTTGCAAAGGCTCCCGATGAACCCGGTCCACGACGATGACATCCACCAGCGTGTGATCGATTTGAACCACCTCATAGGCCCGTTCGACCTGATAGCTGCCCGGCACCGGGCGGTGGCGCTGGCGAGAGGCCTTAGCGCCCTCACGCGCAGCGGTGAGCTCTGCTGGATCCAGTGCCGCCACACGGTCCCGCAACGTCGTCCAGCACGGCGCGCGCAGACCCCGCTGACTGCACCGCCTGCGTACCTCCTTTTGCAGGGCATTTATGCTGGGCTTCTGGCGTGATTTGAAGAAGTCCTCAATCGCCCCTGAAATCACCGCCTCGATCTCGTCCGGCAGCCGTCGGCTACCCGATGGCGATCCGGCGGAAGCCATCAGCAGTGAGCTGGTGACCGGGCGCGCCTTATAAGCACGGATCAATTCGTAAAGACGGGATCGCTTGAGACCAAGGTCTCGGCAGGCCTTGAGGAATTCGGTGCGGTTCGGGGTAGCTGTGCTCGCCAGCCGTCGGATCACCGCCTCTCGCGCAACTGCATGTTCCCAAGCGGCATCGTCGACGGCGTTGAAGTCTGAGCGATCCACCATGATCAAAATCAACAAAAAGGTGTCATATGTCCGATAATGAAACTATAATCCAGGAATGAAACAAGAGCATGAACGCAATGATAACAATACGTTAGTGCCCACTCATGGAACAAGAACGACATTCAATTTCATTGCCGGATCCAGTGGAAAATGCCCTTAGAGACCGAGAAATCGACGTCAGCGCCCTCTGATGAACTGAATGATGCTCATGGCGACGAGAGAGATCAAGCGAAAAGCGATGCGATCGCCCTGCCCGCGCATGTCGCGGGTTCCGGCACGCTTGACCGATTGGTCGACACCGCGCGTGACTATGCCAAGGCCTCGACGGCCGACAACACCAACAAGGCTTATGCAACCGATTGGAAACACTTCGCGCGATGGTGCAGGCTGAAAGGAACAGACCCCCTACCCCCATCGACGGAGATGATCGGGCTTTACTTAACCGACCTAGCCGCGCCGACAGGCGCCACCCCTGCCCTTTCCGTCAGCACGATCGACCGCCGGCTTTCCGGTCTCGCCTGGAACTACGCGCAGCGAGGCTTCACGCTCGACCGCAAGGATCGTCACATCGCCACCGTGCTGGCCGGGATTAAACGCAAACATGCGCGCCCGCCTGTACAGAAGGAAGCGATCCTGCCGGAGGACATCCTCGCGATGGTCGCCACCCTTCCATTCGATCTGCGCGGGCTACGGGATCGCACGATCCTGCTGCTGGGATATGCGGGCGGTCTCAGGCGCTCTGAAATCGTCAGCTTAGATGTCGGCAAGGACGACACGCCAGACTCGGGCGGGTGGATCGAGATCCTCAATGACGGTGCGGTCCTGACCTTGAACGCCAAGAGCGGTTGGCGCGAGGTCGAGATCGGGCGCGGCTCCTCGGACCATACATGTCCGGTGCACGCCCTCGAACAATGGCTGCACTTTGCCAAGATCGACTTCGGGCCGGTCTTCGTGCGCACCTCCCGCGACGGAAAGAAGGCCCTCGAAGCTCGCCTATCGGATAAACACGTTTCCCGCGTCATTAAGCAAACTATCCTGAAATCCGGCATCCGCGCAAATCTGCCGGAGAAAGACCGCCTTGCCCTGTTCTCCGGCCATTCACTGCGTGCGGGTCTCGCCAGCTCGGCCGAGGTCGATGAACGCTATGTCCAAAAGCAGCTCGGACACGCATCAGCGGAAATGACCCGCCGATATCAACGCCGTCGCGACAGATTCCGGGTGAACCTGACCAGGGCCGCGGGACTATAGCCCTCAGTCCGCAAGCGGTCGTTTACTAGCGATACCTTGAATTGCAAACGGCCCGTTTTCATGTCCCTGATAGGCTATGCCCGCGTCTCCACAGAGGATCAGACCCCCCTGCCCCAGTCCGAGGCGCTGCAATCGGCGGGCTGTGCCGAGATCCTTGAAGAGCACGCCTCGGGCGGCAATCGCGCGCGTCCTGTGCTCGCGCGGGTGCTCGAACGCGTCCAGAGCGGCGATACCCTTGTCGTCGTGCGGATCGACCGGCTTGCGCGGTCTCTGTCGCACTTACTAGAGGTGATCGAGCGTCTGGAGGCCAAGGGAGCTTTCTTCCGGTCGCTGCAGGATCCAATCGACACCGCCTCCCCTCAAGGAAAATTCACATTGCAGGTTCTGGGCGCCGCGGCCGAGTTCGAGCGCGCGCTGATCCGCGAACGCACCAAGGCTGGGCTTGCCTCTGCGCGCGCCAAAGGACGTGTGGGCGGCAACCCTGGTCTTCGCGCCAAGGACCCCGCCGCGCTACGCAAGGTGCGCCTAGCACGACAGGACGGCTACATGGAGCGCCTGAACGAGACCGCGCAAGATTGGGTGCCCCATGTGCGCCGCTTGCGCCCTGATATGGCTTGGGAAGACGTCTTGCGGATTATCAATGGCCCCCTGCCCCATGATCGGCACTGGACGCAAAGCCGCTTGCTCCGCGCCGTGAAAGCCTACATCCGCGACGGGTTCCTGCCCGCTGAAGTGCTGGCCCGCGCCAGACGCCGGGATACTGACGACCGCGTGCCGGCGATTATAGCTGCGATCAAGGGTGCCGATCCTGACATAACGCTGCAGGCGATCTGCGAGCGGCTGGAATCCATGCGTGAGCGCACGCCTCGTGGACGGACCAGCTGGCAGCCTTCTTCCGTGAGGATGCTGCTGGAACGTGCGGAAAAGCTAGGATTGTTGGAGTAGTTTAGAGAGCAACGTTATTCCATAGCCAATGAGATATCGCTCACCCCGTTCGCGAGCTCAGCAATCTGCAGGCTTCATTGACCGTATCTTCGAAAGGGGCGTCAAAGGGATATCACCTTGCACCACAGATCAAGCGCCTCGCAGCAGATCCTGCACGACCGATGGTTTCTTTGCGATCAAGGCCAGCAGGACTTGAGCAGGGCCCGTCGGGTGTCGACGCCCATGTTCCCAGTTCAAGAGCGTGCCCTTTGCTACTCCTATGCTTCGGGCGAATTCAGCCTGTGAGAGACCAGTTTTTTGGCGAACTTCGGCCACATCGACATCGACAACGGGTACCTCATGGACCTTGGCGGCCGTCATGTTTCCATCTGCGAATGCCAAGGCCTCTTCCAGGCCTTTCGACACCGATTCATATGCAGTCATGTTGCGTCTCCATACCTTGCAACAAGCGCTTTGCTCATTTCGACTGCCGCGGCTTGTTCAGCCTTGGACAGGTTGGCCTTTTCGTTCTTGGCAAAGACCGTGATCAAAAAGATCGGCATATGGTTCCCGCCAAATACATACAACGTCCTGAAACCGCCGCTCTTGCCGCCCCCAACTCTTGGGATGCGAATCTTGCGAAGCCCACCGCCGAGAGAAACCCCATCATCAGGATTGCCGGCAATGTAGTTGATTGCAGCCTCGCGCTCTTGCTCCGACATGATTGCTTTGGCGCGCCTTTGGAATTCAGGCAGTTCCACCACCGTCTGCAATCGTGTCATTCTAAGTTACCATTTATGCTTCGCTGACGTATAAGTCAATGGCACACGAACCGCGGTTAGCGCAACCGAATTTGTGCCACTCTTGGATATTGCCCAACTGACAGCGTTCCGACCAGATGCTTGAGGCAAGTGTAGATCGCAGCTCGAGAGCGTCGAGTGGCTTGGTCTTTCGGAAAATAGCCATGTCATGACGTGCCAGAAGAAAGGATGCGGTGTCCTCCCGGCTGAACCCTGCACTCTTCCGACACTTAACTGCCCCTGCGTTCAGCACCTGGACACTGGTCCGGGACCCCTACCCTTGTATCTCCTCGGCCCGATCCGCCTTTGGATCGTCTGCAATTAGGTAGAAAACGGCATTCGCATCTGCGAACTCAGCGTTCATGCACCGCGTCGCGACACATACGCGTCTCCTTGGGCAGCTTGCCCCGAAACCGCTTCAGTGCTTTGAGGATTTCATCCACGCGAGGCTTACGCCGAACACGCACAGGACCATCGTCTTTGACGAGGTCGATCTCATCACCTTCCTTCAAGCCGAGTTCAAGCACAAGTTCGGCGGGCAAACGGACAGCTAGATAACTCCCCCATTTAACGACTTGCATCTTGTCCTCTCAAGGCATGGATAAAACAACGTTCAGTGTACATCCATCTCGCTCCACAAGCAAAGCCATCGCCCTGCAGGTGCGGCGACGGAAATGCGCCGATGCGCCATCGCAACGGAACCTGTTGTCGTCCAAAAAAAATTGAAGAATCATTCGGTTCGCACTGATTCAGCGGTACCATCAACCAATAATGCCTAGTCTGTTTCTCGGCGGGTAACGTTCCCTTTTTTCGAAGAGGCACTCCATTAGATCGAGTTTTTCATTATCAATTTCAATATCTTAACCAAGATCCGACAGCTTGATTGAAATTGGTGCTGTGGATAACTTTTGCACTACATCTAGATTCTTCTTGCCGGACTCGCTGGATCGTGGCATTCCCATTCTGACGGCAAATTGCGTCAGACACGTTGTGCGTCGTCAAAATGATCAAGAGCCTTAACAGAGGCCAAGAGCGGGCGGCAGGATATGGATCATCGTAACGTTGGATATGCGCAAGGCATAGGCTCTTCTGACATCGGCACGTTTGCCGACAATCTGGCCGAGTCCTTGGATCGGCAGATGAAGATCGCCTTCGAACCCGAAGAGCGTAAAGCCTTGCGGCGTTTCAGCTCGACCGAAGTCGCCGGTCTCCTGCGCGTAAGCACGTCAAACCTGCGCAACCGCCACAAGGACGGTAGCTTCCCGGAAGTGCATACTGATAACCGCGGGCACCGGTTCTACACAGCCCAAGAAGTGGACGAATTGCGCAATATCTTGGAGCGCACGGGAAAGAATGCCGAATCTTATCGGCCAGGTCGACGCGATGGCGACCGGCTTCAGGTGCTGTCCGTGGTGAACTTCAAAGGTGGTTCTTCAAAAACAACAGCGACGATACATCTTGCACAGCGGTATGCCTTGCGCGGCTACCGTGTTTTGGTCTTGGATCTCGATCCGCAAGCAAGTCTGACCACATTTTTCGGCTTTCGGCCTGAACTCGAGTTCGCCGAAGGCGGAACAATCTATGATGCTCTGAGATATGAGGATCAAGTTCCGATCGCTGACGTGATCCAAAAGACTTACTTTCACAAGCTCGACATGGTTCCGGCGGGCTTGATGCTCTCGGAGTACGAAACCGAGACAGCAAACGCGCTCGCCCGTCGGATGCAGCCCATTTTTGCGGAGCGCCTCGCCTTGGCGCTCGAGGAGGTAGAGGCAGATTACGACATCGTACTGATCGACTGCCCTCCACAACTCGGCTTTCTGACTCTTACGGCATTGGCAGCCTCTACGGGGCTACTGGTGACGGTCGTACCAGGCATGCTGGACATCGCTTCCATGAGCCAATTCCTGAAACTTGCGTCAGAAACGGTTAAAGCCGTGGAAGAAGCGATCGGACGGCGTGTGACATGGGATTTCGTCAAATTCCTGATCACAAGATATGAGCCATCGGACGGGCCGCAAACCCAAATGGCTGGCTACCTGAGATCAATCCTGGCCGGCCAGGTCATGACTGAGCCCATGCTAAAGTCTACCGCAATCTCTGACGCCGGAATGACCCAGCAAACCGTCTATGAAGTTGATCCCGGCCAGTTCATCAGAAAAACGATTGATCGCGCTCTGACCAGCGTAAACGGCGTTGCCGATGAACTGGAGCAGACGATCCAAATGGCATGGGGGCGTCGCTGATGGCCAGAAACATTTTCAACCAACCTCCGAAAGGCGAAAAAGAGAGCGCGGCGCCCTCCCCTACCCTACAAAAAGCTACAAAGCTGCCCGGCTCTGTTGGTGGATTGCGGGACTCTTTGCGCGAAATCACGGCCAATTCGATCCGGGACATAGAACCCGATCAGATTGACATGGATGGACTTCGCGATCGGTTGGTGCTGGAAGATACGAGTATAGACGAGCTTGCCGAGAGCATTCGCAAGCATGGCCAACAAGTGCCGATCATGGTTCGCCCATCGGGCCAGCCCGACAGATACCGCGTCATCTACGGCCGCCGTAGACTGGCAGCGATCCGCAAGATCGGAGGAACGGTTAAGGCAATCGTTCGCACATTGGACGACGACGCCTCGCTTATCGCACAGGGTCAAGAGAACAACCTTCGACTTGATCCGTCTTTCATCGAAAAATCTTTGTTTATCAGGGAGATGCAGGAAATTGGGTACAAACCCGGCGTCATTCAGGATGCTTTGGGGTTAACCCGGCAAGGCGTGTCCAACCACCGGGTCGTTATCGATCAACTGCCTGATGGGCTTGTTCAGCTTATCGGGCCGGCACATGGCATCGGAAGACGGCAGTGGGGTGATTTAGCGGCCCTATCGGGAAAGGTAGACTTGGTGAATTCGGCCAAAGAGGTGATCGCCGCCCTGCCCGACGACACTCCAAGCCCCGAGAGATTTCAGGCGGTCTATTCTGCTTGCTCGCACAAGGCGCGTGCAGACAAAAAACCGACCAGTCGCGGCGTGACGTCCGTCGTCAAGAATGAGAGCGGCAACACTGTCGGAACGCTGACAGTCGATCAGAAAGCGATCGCCATCAAGATCGCCAAAAAGGACAACCCGGAATTCGGCCAGTGGCTCGAGGAGCGTGCAGAAGCCGCGCTTTTGCAACTCTTCGATACTTGGCGGAATGAGAGCGGCTCTGGGTCTTAACCCAAGCCACATAGAGGAACCCGAGCAAAGGAGAAAAGCGAAGACCAGAAAGAAAAGAGCCCCCCAAAGTTTCCCCTGGAGAGCCCTCATCATTCGATTTGCACCTATGATGTAGCAACCTCCAGCCAACCGGTCAAGAGTCACCGATTCGGTGAACCGATTTTTATTGCCTTTTCCCAGATAAAATCTTGGGAGGAGACAGGGAAGCTGTGGGCCAAACGGTCATCGTGATCAAATCATGGCATTTACAAAACTATCAATCGAGGCTGCTGGTGCAGATGCATCATGCGGCTCAACTCCCGCATCTGAAATCGATATCTGGACCATCTTCCGGGCCCTGAGAGACGCGCGCAGCGTGTTCGGGCTTCGCCCTGGCCACATCCAGACCCTTCAAGCAATGCTCAGCTTTTTGAAACCTGGCCACGGCGAAACGGTTTTTGCGTCGAACAATTCAATCTGCCAACGAGTTGGCGGCATCGACGAACGGACACTTCGCAGGCACATCAACCGCTTCGTCGAACTCGGATTCATCAAGCGAAATGACAGCTCGAACCGAAAGCGCTACCGCGTTCGCTCATCCGGCGGGGAGTGCATCAGTTATGGATTGTCGCTTGCACCCCTGCTCCAACGTGCGAGCGAGCTTATCACCATCGCGCAAGAAATGGAGAATAACCGGCGGGATCGGATATTTGTCCGCAAACAGATCCTCACAAAGCTCGCCCATTTGGAAGAGCATGATCCCAACAACACATTCATCAACCACGCACGAAAAACTCTACGCAGGAAGCTAAGCCTCCCCGAATACCGCGCACTGCTCTCCGACACGGACGCAGAATGCCAGAGTTTATCCACCCCGGATGATCCACCAGAAACAATGCAACTGCCCGCCAATGACGGACAATCTGTCCGGCATCAATCTAAGTCTGACGAAGAAAAAAAAGATTTAGATAGCAACGTAGGCAAAGAAGCACTTAAACCAGAATTACTAACTTCGGTCTGTGACCAGGCGACCGCATTTGCCACAGAAAAGCTTCGAGATTGGATGGACATCGAGGCTCACGCTCGAAATCTTGCTCCAATGATGGGAATACACCCAGAAACGTTCGAGAAAGCAAAAAAGACTGTAGGAACGCAGAAAGCATCATGCGCGATTTTCATCATGCTACAGCTAGGACAACGCATCAGGGATTTTGGAGCCTACTTTCACAGTATCACTCTGGGCCAACGTCAAACCCAATTTGATCCGGTCTCTCTGATTAAGCGCCTGTCCAAAACAAACAAGAGTCTCGCCTAGTGTCCACCGCGGTGGACGTCTGACTGGGAACCACGCTCATGACAGCTCCTTCTCTCCGATCACCACAAAGAGGTCACCCCGAGACCGGCCCAAGCGATGATGTACGATCGTTCAGCTAACCTCGGAACAGAAGATGTCCACCGCGGTGGACAAATTGGAGACCAAGCGGACATAGTGGTTCCAGCCGCCAATCGTTGCAGGATACAATCAGTTTTCTCTCGTTGTAATTCTAGCGCTCCACCGGCAGGTCACCATCTCCAAAGAGGTTTGGAAAGAGCCGCTCTCGATAATCTAACGGAAATGCCAACCGCACCGGAGTCTTCGGAGATGCGGAGGTCAGGTATCCGGCGGCCGTGAGTTTGCTCAGCGTATTGCGTGCCGTACGCTCGGACGTCTTGAGCACAATCTGCGCGTCACCACGTTCCAGTGCTCCATGCCGAAGAACGGCCGAAATCAATTCAGGTGCGCGTTTGTCATCGATGGTATCTGCAACAAGACGACGATAGCGCTGGTCCAGTCCGCCGAGGTCGAACAGCTTTGCCGAGAACGTGATCTGGTCGAGCGTCACTTTCAGGAACCATTCGCTGAACGTTTTTAATGCCGCCTCTGAAAGATTGCCGCGCCCGTCCCGATCTCCTCGTCGGGGACTATCCGCGAGATCCATCATCCGTTTGTACTCACCCCGATCCGTCAGCCCGCGGGCCAGCCCACGCGATACGGACCAGAGCCCTTGGCCGCAGATCCCGGCAGTGAGGGCCATGGCATGAGACATCAGTCTGCTGACGCGCCCGTTGCCGTCCGGGAAAGGGTGGATGTTGTTCAGCCGGTGATGTGCCGACGCGATCGCGATGATCCGTCCACTCGATGACCGCGCCGCAATCTGAAACCGTTTGTCAAAATGATCCATGAATGCCGCGACGCGCGACGAAGAGGGAGGTAAGTTGCGCCCGACCGCAACTTCCCGATCGTCATCCTGGCGCACGCGTCCCGGAACGATGGGTTTTTGTGTGCCGTCGGGATGTTCGATGACCCGAAACTCGTCAGGCATCTCGTCGTAGAAGCTCTTATGGACCCAAGTCAGGAATTCGATAGATGTGGGGCGGGGCAGGGTGCCTATTCGATGCATCTCGTCGATGGCCCGTTGAACGATGACGTGCGCCCGGGCCTCAAGGGCGAGAGGGCGGGTTTCTTCCTCAAGCTCGGCGCCCGCCAGTGCCTTTTCGATGTCGCGGGGGCGCGTGTTGTGTCCTTCGATCAGGTTGGAATAGTAGCAGTTCATCACGCGGACGAGATCGGCAAGCTCAGCTGCGCTGTCAGGGTGCAGCCCTTGTCCCAGCCCGGTGGCTTCTCTCTGGATGTCGACCGAAAGGTCTGCCAATTCTGTAGGAATATGCTCCTCGAAGAAGCAGGGTTCGATCCTGGCGGGTGTTTCCAGCATTTTTTGCCGATCTTCCATGTTTGCAAAGTAATTGAAAAACATACACATTTCGGAGCGGCAGGCAAGGTTTTGCCGATATGCATTGCCGATCTTGGGTGCCGATCTAGAATTGCAACATGAACTCAATGGCTTCGGCAAATGTGCCGGGCTTTCAGTTTTGTTGTGTGCCTAAAGAGACCGGGAAAGGGAAAGTGTCCTTCGGGTTTTGTGACTGACGGATGAGGGCCTTTGGGGCCCTTGGACGGGTCCGGGCCGGGTTCCGGTCTGTCTTTCCGTATGAAGGGCATTCCCATGCAAACAGGTGTATTGCGCGCGTTCCGCGCAACCGCAGCCTCGTGGTGGCGGCATAGAGAGCTGCGCCGAACTGGCCAGACGGCGCTGGCACAGCAGCTCGAACGCCAGACCGTCCTGCGTGATCTCGGCTATCTGAAGCAGGCGGCGACAGTGCTAAACGCTCACGTGATCTGCGGAGATGGCGGGACATTCCTCCATCTCGGTTGGACCACCGTCTCGAGTTCCGCGCCGATCGAACGCTTTCCCTTGGCGGCTCTTGCGGTCGCACGAGGGACCCCGTTCATCGATATCCGACCCGTCACCGATGTCATCGCATTCGCGAACCTGCCGCGGGTGGCGCGGGACGGATCTTTCGACCCTGACCTTTCAGGTGCTGGCAGGCCCGTCTCGCTGACCACCTACATCGAGATGGTCGAAGCCCTCGGTGCCAGGATCGCCAAAGATCCGCGGCCCCGTCAGTCAACCTGACCCCCAATCTTCTCACCAACACTCGAAAGGACGCCAACCATGGCCCGATCCCGCACGCCCAAATTCGATGCCTCCGAGGTCATCACAAACGAAATCATCCGCATCATCGAGCGCGGCGTGCTGCCGTGGCGAAAGCCCTGGACCGCAGGCGGCAGTTCTCGCCCCCTGCGCGTGGGCGGTGAACCCTACCAGGGAGTGAACAACTTCCTGCTGACCATGCGGACCGTGATGGCGGGCCACAGCTCGCCCTTCTGGATGACGTTGCCGCAGGCCAATGCCTTAGGCGCAAAGGTTCGCAAGGGAGAGAAGTCCTCTGTCGTCGTCTATTACGGTCAAAGCCGGAAAGACGCCGAAGGCGAGGATGAGCCGGCGGAGAGCGATGATCGCTCCGAAGAGGCCCGCATCTTCCGCTTCCAGAAATCCTACCGCGTGTTCAACGCCTGCCAGATCGATGGCTTGCCCGACAGCTTCTTCCCCGATCCGGAGCCAGCACCCGAACACCCGCCGTCCGAGCCCATTCCGCATATGCAGGCGTTTTTTGAGGCTATCGACATAACGACGGTCTTCACGGGCACGGAAGCGTACTATTTGCCGCCCGTGGACAAGGTCTACATGCCGTCGATCACCCGGTTCCACGATCCGCGCAATTTCTATGGGGTCTGGGCGCATGAGCTGGCCCATGCCACGAAAGCTCCGCATCGACTAAACCGGGATTTCGGGTTCTCGAAATTCGGCAACACCTCCTACGCACGCGAGGAGATCGTTGCTGAATTGACCTCGGTGTTCCTGGGACAAACGCTCGGCTTCACGGCCCATACGCTCGAGATGAATGCCGCCTACCTGCACAACTGGTTGCGTGTCCTTCGCTCAGATAAGGGCGCGATCTTCCGCCACGCCGCTGATGCGCAGCGGGCCTGCGACTATCTGATCGCCAGATCGGAGGTGGGCAGGGCAGGGGAGAACGCCGGGGCCGCTTGAGGGGTGTGCGTCGGCAAAAGGGAAAGAAGGCTTTGGGAGGGGTGTTTCAACTTCTCAAAGGACAGCCCTATGACCATCACTGCACAGCCCCAGACAGAATGCCCGGATCCGAGTGTGATCGCCGCGCAGAACGACGCGTTTCGCAAGCTCGCCTGCCTTGGAGTGCCGCCCGCGCAGCCCATCCAGGGTCGCATGCATGTCACCCGCTCGCTTATGGAGGTCGGTGACGGCTTCATGGCCGAGGCGGTGAAGGCAATTGGCGAGTTTGCCACGTTCGAGCCCGAGAATGATCCCGAAGGATGGCATGATTTCGGGGCGGTCGAGATTCAGGGCGAGACCGTGTTCTGGAAAATTGATGGGGTGGATGCTCCCTCCCACAGCGGCATCGCAATGTGCCAGACTGGCTTTGTTGGAAGTCAGTGAGAATGAAAGGAAGCATCCATGACCGACGCCAGCATTTTAGCCATCGACCTTGCAAAGCACTCATTTCAGGTTTGCGCGACGACCGCAGAGGGTTTGATCGTGTTCAATCGCAAGTACTCGCGGGGTAAGTTGAGTGAGCTTCTGTCCAGCCATCCAACTTGCGTGGTTGCGATGGAGGCCTGCGCGACCAGTCACTATTGGGGCAGAGAGGCGCAAGCCCACGGGCATGACGTCAGGTTGATCCCGCCGATCTATGTGAAGCCATTCGTCAAACGCAGCAAGAATGACGCCAATGACGCTGCAGCAATTGCGGTCGCTGTGCGGCAGCCAGACATGCGGTTCGTTGAGATAAAGAGCCCGGAGCAGCAAGCAAAGGCCATGCTGTTTCGCAGCCATCAGACGTTCACGCGCCAGCGGTCACAACTGCTGGTCACTCTGCGAGGGCATCTGGCAGAACACGGGATCATCGTGGCTAAGGGCACCGCCGCACTCATCTCCTACGAAGAGGTTCTGGAGGCCCAGCCTGATCTTGTACCCGAAATCGTGTTGGAAGTCGCGCGTCTGTACTTCCATCAAATTGCCCAGCTCAATAATTCCATTGCAGCGTTTGAGCGGCAGATGAAAGTCACCGCCAAACGAGACGACACAGCTCGCAGGCTTCAAACCATGCCAGGTATCGGTCCGATCAACGCAGCCGCGTTCTTGGCTTTTGCCCCGCCCATGGAGAGCTTCCAACGGGGTCGTGATTTTGCCGCTTGGCTCGGCCTGGTGCCGCGCCAGCATTCGACGGGCGGCAAGAGCAAATTGGGCCGTGTCAGCAAGATGGGTCAACCCGATATGCGACGGCTTCTGATCACGGGTGCCACCGCTTGTCTCAGATGGGCGGTGGCGAAAGGTATCGACCCTCAAAGCTGGTTAGGCAGGCTTCTGGCACGCAAGCCCGCGAAGATGGTTGCCGTTGCAATGGCCAACAAAATGGCCCGCGCCCTTTGGGCAATGATGACGAAAGGACAGGACTACTCGGGCAGTCTGGTGCAATATACCAAGCCGTAACCGAGAACAGCAATCCGTTTTAGCCTGCTTAACAGCAACAGGCTGAACCGGTAAAGTGAGGAGATCGACCGACGATTATGGGCGCAACGATCACGTTCAGCTTTGGGAAAACCATATACAGGTCAAGGACATAAAAGTCCGGAAAATTGATTTGGACCCCAAGCTCACGAACACCATAACGGCCCGTGGCAGACCTAAGCCACATGCACAGGCCTGACACACGACCGGTACCGATCACGCAACCAGAACCGTCCGAAGATTGCCTTGCTAAACCGGGAGCATCCACACACGATCTGTATGAAGCGGATTCCGATTTCCGCTACGGGGCCGAGACCCCGGACAATCCTGCCACGACCGTGCGCGTGCTGACCATCATGTTGGCGCGCGACTGGTAGGGCAGGGGGCTCCTCCCACTGACACCCCAGACGATGAAGGCCCGCTGCCCCCCAAAAGGCAAAGAGGGCCCTTTGTCGGTTTGATCCCCGAAGCCGGGGATTGGACGCGCGTTTGAACGCGTGAGCCACACCATACCCATCAAGAAGGACATACCATGACCGCAAGTTTCAAACCTACCACCGTTGCCATCGGTGATCTTGTCGCCCACCCCGCCAATGTGCGCAGCAACTCCCCGGAAACCTATGATCCCGAGAACATCGCTCATCTGAAAGCCAGCATCGCTGTGCTGGGCCTGCTCCAGCCGCTCCTCGTCCAGAAGCTCGACGGCAAATATGCCGTGCTCGCCGGTGGCCGTCGCCATGCCGCGCTGAAGGAGCTGGTCGCGGACAAGGCCGCAAAGGGGTTCACCGCGAAGACGAAGATCGATTGCCGCCTCGTGCCAGAGGATTGCGATGTCACCACGGCCCTGTCGCTTGCCGAGAACGTCACCCAGGCGCCGATGAACGCAATCGACGAGTTCGAGGCTTTCGCCCGGATGATGGAGGTCGACGGCCAAACGCCCGAGACGATCGCCAAGACCTTCGGCACCACGGTGGCGGCCGTGAAAGGCCGGTTGCGCTACGGTCTGATCCACCCCGAGATCCGCGCCGCGGCCCGGGCCAAGACGATCACGCTCGACACGATGAAAGCCTTTGCCGACCATCCGAGCCAGGAGGAGCAGCGCGAGGTCTTCGAGGCGCTCACCAAGGAAGATAGCTACCTGCAGGCCTATACGGTCCGCCAGGCGCTCAAGTCCCGCGGCGTCCAGGTCAGAGACGATATCGGGGCCTTCGTGCGCGAGGACTACGAGGCCCGCGGCGGCGCTGTCGCGGCTGACCTTCTGGAAGAGCATTCCGTGCTCGAGGATGCGGCTCTGGTCGAGACCATCCTACTCGAGAAGCTCGGGGCCGCCGCCGAGGAGGCCCGCATAAAGCTGGGCTTTGCCTGGGCCGATGCGATGGTCCGCTATGATTACGCGACCATGGCAAACTATGGCCGCGTCTATCCCGGCCCGATCGAGCCCGATGAGGCGGCCCAAAAGCGCATCGATGAGATCACCGACGAACTTGAGAAACTGCAGCTCGAGATGGAGGATGAAGGGCTTGAGGACGATGCCTACAATACCCTTTACGAGCGCGTGGACGCTATGGAAGAGGAAGCCCGCGACCTGCAGGAGGCCTACAGCGCGGAGGATCTCGCCCGTGCAGGCGTGGTCGCGTCCTGGTCGAACGGGCAGATCACGCTCCATGTGGGCCTCGTCCGCCCCGAGGACATTGTGAAAGAAGAGGGCGCGCCCAGTTCCTCGACCAGCACCACGGGAGAGGAGGCCCCCGACGCTGGCGAAATCACCTATCCGGCCTCGCTGGCAGAGGACCTCAAGACCGAGCGGGCCATGGCGCTCGGGGCCGCGATGGCGCTGCACCCCGAGGTCACACTCGATCTGACGCTCTTCAAGCTGGTGAGTGATGTTCTGGCCAGCGGCATGAGTGTCACGCAGGCGATCAAGATCAATGCCCGCAAGGAATACCGCAACCACGCCAAGATGGACGAGATCGACGAGACCTCGCTTGAGCAGGTGGCGGCGGCGCATGATGCGCTTGATCTGTCTTGGCTCGATGACAGCCGCCCGCCCGCCGATCAGTTCGCGGCGTTTCGCGCCCTGGAGGCACGTGAGAAGGCCAAGCTCGTCGCCTATGCGACCGCCAGCACCACGCAGTCCTGTTTTGCCCGGGACCGCCAGCGCGACAGCCTGATGCATGACTTCGAGATCGAGATCATGCCCGACATCCGCGCGCATTGGGCGCCGAACGCGGCGCTCTTCAACCGCTTCAAGAAGGCCTGGCTCCTGAGGATCCTCGGCGAGGAACTGGGTCTGGCCCAGGAGGCGGTGACGCTGGCCCCCTCAAGCAAGAAGGAGATCGTCGCCTTTTTCGACAAGCTCTTTGCCGAGCCCTTCGCCACGCTCACGGACGCGCAGCGCGCTGCGGTAGCCGCCTGGTGCCCGCCGATGATGCAGACCGCCGGCGTCGCCTGCGATGAGGCGGAACCCGCTGCGCAACCCCCCGCGCCTGACAGCGTGGTCGCGCAAGCGGCCTGAGCCATCACGCGACCCGCGCGAGGCATTCCCCGCGCGGGTCGACCCTCTTCCAAACCGAACAGAAAGACATCCCCATGGCTATTCTCAAGTTTTCTGCGTCCGCAGTTGCGGCGCAGATCGTCCATGCGCGCGCCTGCAAAACCTTCCTGCCCAACTGGAACGGACCGGTGGACAGGCCGGCCCTCATCCTCATCGTCGGCAATGGTGTGCATCTGCGCTCGAACGGGATCGATGGCAAGACCACCCGCATCGTCACCACCGAGCAGGCGGACCCGTCCTTTGCTTTCGCCGATGGCATGAACCCGTTTCGCGACACCAACTGGATGGCGCAGCGTCGCATGGCGTTTCACGATCTGACCGGCCAATTCTACACCGACATTCTCGACGATGTGCAGGTGCTCATCGACCGGGGGCAGGGGGCGATCCGGCTCGCCACCGATGGCCACAGAAATACCGCACCGTCTCGTGGCTGACATCGACACCGCGCTCGTGGAGTAGATTTTCGACATTCCGAAGCGACAATGGGAAGCGGACGTACAGCATCACCGCAAGGCAGATGATTTCCGGCTGCTGTGAAAGCCCTTGAACGGGTCAGATTTGGTCATGTTCAGACGCTACAAGGCTGTCCCGCCTGTCTCAACGAAATCCTTCTGACAAGCCCGATGGGAAGGTTCATCGCTCCCATAATCGTCCCTTGGTTCGGACGAAGGACGAGGCGGAGAGATGGATTCATAAGTATGGTTCGCGAAAGAGATACTGACGCGGACCCTCACCAAACTGGATGCAGGGTGAAGGCCCGCGCCACTAGGAGTGGACCCAGCGCGCCAACGCTGTGAATTGAACGGTCCAATCTCCGCCAGCAACCTTGCCTGTCTCGCGCCTGCCGTGCAACCGAAAGCTGTGCTCCTATCTGGGGCGGTTTTCGTTGTAGGGGTTGCTATCCTTCATATCTGCCGTGCGGAGGAGGGCAGGATCGAACAGTCGGTCCGGAATGCAAAAGCCAGTTGAGTCGACTTGGACCGGATAGATTGCGTCCAATGATGTGTCGCGTCATCTGGCAAAGAGGAGCGGGTTCCGGACTTTCTCCGCTGTCGCGAAACGACCAGACGATTTCAGTGGAAGCCGACATTCAAATGACACTGAAATTGGGAACATCTCTGCACCGGCGCAGGTCGGCCTCGAGCCCGAATTGACCGCGTCGATCTTGCTTGAGTTCGCAGTCGCAGCATGAGCGCGCCGGTCGCGGCCGGCCCTGACCTGCCGTTCGCTTCCTGGCCGAGTGCCGCGGTGCAGTTTCACAAGACCGGCCATTCGTCCACGGTGCAGCATTTACGGAGGTTGAAGGTCGGCAGAGCGAACTGTAACCTGTATTCTCCAATCAGGAAGTGAAGTGTCTCCATAAGTTTCCTCGTGGTCTGGGGCGTGATGACCTTCTGACGATTTTCTCCAGCCAACTGTCCTGACGTCCCCGCCCCGGACATGGCAGCCAAACGGGCTGCCATGTCCGGGAAGATCAGTTCTGGTGGGCGAATGACTCGCTGGAGCGCTTGGGATAGAGGACCACGCGAGCGTTCATCGGAACCTTTTCATAGAGGTCGACCATGTGGTTGTTCACGAGGCCCGCGCAGCCGTTCGACACCGCACGTCCGATGGTTCCGGGATCGTCTGTTCCGTGAATGCGAAGGAAGGTGTCGCCACGTTTTTCGGTAAATAGATAGAGCGCCCGTGCTCCGAGCGGATTGCCGGGGCCACCGGGCATACCCTTCTCGGCATATTGCGCGTATTTCTTGGGTTCGCGTTCAATCATGCCCGGCGTGGGTGTCCAGGAAGGCCATACCTTCTTTGCGCCGATGTAGAATTCGCCGGCTTCGTAAAGTTCGCCGCGCCCGACCCGAACCGGATACATCCAGGCCAAGCTGTCGGGAAGGGTCCGTTGCATTAACTGCCCGACCACCGCAAGTTCCTTGGGTTAGTAATGATGGGGGGTCCTATGGGACAGCGCAAGAATCCGTTCAAGCGGCATCGTTTTCCGCGGGAGATCATCCTTCTGGCGGTGCGCTGGTAC
>JAVJOR010000011.1:0-5954 GCA_040216675.1 Hoeflea sp.
AAGGGTCCGTTGCATTAACTGCCCGACCACCGCAAGTTCCTTGGGTTAGTAATGATGGGGGGTCCTATGGGACAGCGCAAGAATCCGTTCAAGCGGCATCGTTTTCCGCGGGAGATCATCCTTCTGGCGGTGCGCTGGTACTGTCGCTACCCGCTGTCATGCCGCGACGTCCGCGATTTGATGGCCGAGTGCGGGGTGACGGTCGATGCCTCCACGATCCACCGCTGGGTCAGGAAGTTCGGCCCCGAGATCCGCAAACGGGCCTACGGTGGCCATCGTTTCTGGCGCGGGCTGCAGTGGCATGTCGATGAGACCTACATCCGCGTCGGCGGACGCTGGTGTTATCTATGGCGCGCCGTCGATCAGCTCGGCCAGTTGATCGACTTTCGGCTAACGGCGCGGCGAAATGCCAAGGCTGCAAGGGCGTTTCTGCGGCAAGCCCGAGAGACCGTTCGCCTGTATCATCCCCTGGCTATCGTCACTGACAAGGCGCACAGTTACGCCAAGGTGATCGGCGAAATCAACGACCGGCTCGGGCCGGAGCACACAATTCGCCATGTCGATCGCAAGTACCTGAACAACCGGATCGAGAGCGATCATGCTGCTCTAAAACAGCGGCTGCGCCCGATGCGTGGCTTCCAGACCATGGCCGGAGCCAAGGCCGCGCTCGCCGGGATCGAAACCTTCCGCACCATCCGCAAGGGTCAGTTCGAAAGCTGCAAGACCGGAGTTGCAAACGAGATCGACTTCGTTGCCAAACTCTTCCTGGAAGCCGCTTGATCATCGCAGTTCCTGCTTCTACTGCGTCGAAGCGGCGTTAATGCAACGGACCCCTATGTCCTTATGGTTCGTCGACATAAACCAGCGCGTGAAGAAACCGCGCTGATCGCTCTCTTCAGTTCCGGAATGCGTCGCGTCTGCCATGCTACTCCCCTATCGCGCAAACATATTGCAATAATTGAATGCTACATCTCTCAAACAAGTCGTCAAACTTCTGGTCAAAATCACTTCATCATCGGGTCGATCTGTCACATGCCTCTGGCAAGATATGCCGATCATGCGGACGCTGCGCGTTTGGCCACAACGTCGATGAGCGCTGAGCGTCCCACATGCGCAATGCCTTCCGAGATATCCGCCTCGTAGCTCTCGAGGTGCAGGATGTCCGTTCCAGCGAAGCGGTCACGTAACATCGCATCGGTGTAGAGATTTCCCGCGACGGAAAGGCCCCCCGTGCCGTGCTTCAACTGGTCGACGGTGTAGCCGTGCAGCATCACAATTCCGCCCGGTTGCGTTGCTCGGATCATCCCGGCGAACATCTCGTCGCGCAGCTTCGGGGGCGCAAACTGGATGAAAATTCCGATCACCGCTTCGAAGCGCGCCTCGGGCCACGGATACTCGGCGGCATTCTGAACCGAGAAGGTCACATCGACAGCGCGAGTGCGTGCAAGTCTACGTGCCTTCTCGATCGCGACCGCTGAATTGTCCCACGCAGTAACTGTATGTCCCAATTCGGCCAGCCAGACCGAATTGCGGCCCTCGCCGTCCGCTACGACGAGGACTTCGGAGCCCGGAGGAAGCCAGTGCGCGTGTTTCTTTAGGAAGTGCGCAGGTGCGGTGCCGAAGAGGTATTCCTCTCCGGCAAAGCGTTCATCCCAGTTCATGAGTCCGCTTTCATCGCCTTAGGCGTACCCGTGGCCATATCGGTGCCGGTGTAGGGCAGACCGGCCTGCTTCCATGCGCCGAAGCCGCCCTCGATATGAGCGAGTGGCGACAGTCCGGCTTTCAGGGCAATCTCGGCCATCTTGCCGGACCGGGCGCCCGAGCCGTAGTGCAACACGATGCGCTTGCCATCCTGCGTGGGCAACGCCTCGGGACGAAAAAAGGCCATGGGCATCAGCAGCGCGCCGTCGATATGTTCCATGATGTATTCGGGCGGCGTGCGCACATCGATCAACACGATCTTCTGCGCGTCGAGCGCCGCCTTTACTTCTTTCGGGGTCCAGTTTTCGAGTTGTGCCATGATCAGAACCTGTTTGCTGGTATCTTGAAGTAGCTGTTTCCATCGGGCTCCGATTCCGGTAACCGCCCGCCGCGCAAGTTGACCTGCAGAGCGTGGAGCATCCTGTCCGGAAGGTTGAGCGTCGCGTCGCGGTCCTCGCGCACCTTGACGTATTCGGCCTTTTCGACGCCGCCGCCCAGATGCTTGTTCGAGGCCTTCTGCTCGGCCACCGTGCTTTCCCATGCGGGTTCGTTGCGGCCTTCCGCGCCGTAGTCGTGTCCGATGAAGATCCGGAAGTCGTCGGGCAACGCCAGGATCGCCATCAGCGAATCGTAGAGCGTGGCCGCCGATCCGCCGGGGAAGTCGGCGCGCGCGGTGCCGCTGTCGGGCTGCATGAACGTATCATGGGCGAACACGGCGTCTCCTACGACATAGGTGATCGAGCCGAGAGTATGTCCTGGCGACAGCATCACGCGCGCATCGAGTTCGCCGATCTTGAACGTGTCGCCGTCAGCGAACAGCCGGTCGAAATCGGCCTCCGGGTCGAATGCGTCCGGCGTGTTGTAGAAGTCGCGCCAGAGCCCCGCGATTTCCCTGACTTTCTCACCGATCCCGTTCGGCGCTCCGGTCTTCTGCTTGAGATACCCGGCCGCCATCAAGTGGTCGGCATGAGGGTGCGTGTCGAGGATCCATTCAAGCGTCAGACCCTCGCGCGCGATCCAGTCAAGCGCCCAGTCGGCGGCCTCGGTCGAGGTGCGGGCGCGGGCCGGGTTGAAGTCGAGAACCATGTCGATCAGCGCGCATTTCTTCGTCCCCGGGTCGATGCAGATATATTGGCAGCTTCCTGAAGCGTCGTCGTAGAAACCAACGACATCCGGGCTTCCGGGTTCACGGGATGCGCTTATTGAATGTGTGATAGTCATTTTGTCCTTTCCTTTCCGGTCATTCTGCGGCTTTGGCCGGGTCGGTCGGTTTGGCAAGCACCTTCCAGGCATCAAACTGGGACAGGAAGACGCATCCGTTGAGCTGATCGAGGAAATGCGTGCTCTCGAGCCGGTCCATGACCGGCCCCTTCACTTCCGAGAGGTGCAGCCCGACCCCCAGATCCGTGAGCCTGTGGTTGATCGCCTCCAGGCTCTCGAGCGCCGAGTAGTCGATCTCGTTCACCGCGGAGCACATGAGGATCACGTGACGCAGCCTGGCGCCGTCCACCACGCGGTCCTGGATCAGATCCTCGAGGAACCGGGCGTTCACGAAGTAGAGGCTCTCGTCCACACGCAGGGCAAGTATCTCGGGATCGGTCTCGACGTTGTGCCGGTTGGTATTGCGGAAGTGGTTGGTGTCCGGAACGAGACCGACCTCGGCGACATGGGGCTTCGACGTCTTGTAGAGGTGCAGCGCTATGGAGAGGATCACACCGGAGGCGACGCCGATCTCGACGCCCAGCGTCAGTGTCAGCAGGATCGTTGCAGCAACCGCGGTGAAGTCGGCGCGCGAATAGGACCAGGTCTTCTTCAGAATCGAGAAATCGACGAGGCTAAGAACGGCGACCACGATGGTGGCGGCCAGTGTCGCGTTGGGCAAGTAATACACGAGCGGTGTCAGGGCGAGCGCGGCAATGGCAAGGCCGATGGCCGTGAAGGCGCCCGCCGCGGGTGTCTCGGCGCCCGCGTCGAAATTCACCACCGAGCGCGCGAAACCGCCGGTTACGGGATAGCCGCCGGTGAAGGCCGCGCCAAGGTTGGCCGCGCCGAGGCCGATGAGTTCCTGGTTCGGATCGATGCGCTGACGCTTCTTGGCGGCGAGCGTCTGCGCGACAGAAATGGATTCCACGAAGCCAATGATGGAAATCAGGATTGCCGGGATCGCCAATTGGCGGATCAGGTCGGGCGCGAAACCTGGAAGAGTCAGCGGCGGCAGGGCCTGCGGCACCTCGCCGACGATGGAGACGCCGCGCCCTTCAAGATCGAAGACCCATACCGCGAGCGTCGTCACCTGTCACTTAGCACTTAAATGTGAGAATGCGGTTTTTTTGAAGATTCTTGGCACTTTAATCTGAGAATCATTTGGCCGTTTCTCATATCAATTGGAACTGTTGGGGAGGTCCCCACTCGAGTGCTGGGGTCACCAAATGTTCGGTCGCCATGGCAAATCGGTTCTTGTTCTCGCCCATCATGTGCCCTTGCAGCATCCTCAGCATCGGTGGTCCTGCGCGGTCGATGATTGCCATACCTGCCAGGAGCGCGGGACGGATGTGTAGCGGCAGGATGGGGTGCTTTGGCGAGAACGGAAACGCAGTATCTTTGGGCAGGAGGTCATCAAAATCGGGAACGATGGCGCCGAGGAGACGGTAGCGCCAGAGATCGCTGTCGCGCGGGGGCGGCCAGGGGATGCGGCGCATGAACAGGAGTCGCGCTATCTCCAGAGGTGGCAGCCATGTTTCCAGGCCGCGCTCTGCGTGGTTGTGCAACAAGGTCTCACCGCGACGTGCTGCTGCACGATAAGGTGCCAGCGCCCGATCGCTATCGCTGGTGGTCTTGTCCTGGTAAGGTTCCCGACAGTGCGGGCAAGTGATCCGCCATCCTTGCAATTCGCTTCGAAGGATCGGCAGTGGGCTGACTGAACCGCGCCGGGTTTGCCGGAGGCAGGTTGATGTAAGTTACGCGGCCATGGTCTGATTTTCCAGAGCCGCATGGTAGTTTGCTTCGGCCTCTGCTGGCGGGATGTTTCCGATGGGTTCCAGCAGGCGGCGGTTGTTGAACCAGTCGACCCATTCGAGTGTGGCGTATTCCACGGCATCGAAGCCGCGCCATGGGCCACGGCGGTGGATGACCTCTGCTTTGAACAGGCCATTGATCGTTTCGGCCAGGGCATTGTCGTAACTGTCGCCGACACTGCCGACCGAAGGTTCGATCCCGGCCACGGCCAGGCGCTCGGTGTATTTGATCGACAGATATTGCGATCCACGGTCCGAGTGATGCACCAGCCCTGAGCCAGGCTGCCGCTGGTGAACGGCCTGTTCCAGAGCATTGAGCACGAAGCCGGCGTTTGCTGTCCGGCTCACCCGCCAACCCACGATGCGGCGGGCAAAGGCATCGATGACGAACGCCACATAAACAAAGCCCTGCCATGTCGCCACGTAAGTGAAATCGCTGACCCAGAGCATGTCCGGCGCAGGCACGCGGAACTGGCGGTTCACCTTGTCCAGCGGGCATGGCTGCGACTTGTCAGCTATTGTCGTCCTGGCCTTCTTGCCGCGAATAACCCCTTCCAGCCCCAAGTCCTTCATCAGCCGTGCCACCGTGCATCGGGCCACATCAAAGCCTTCGCGGCGCATCTGATGCCAGACCTTGCGCACCCCGTAGACCTTGTAATTCTCATCGAACACCCGCTCGATCTCGGGGCGCAGAACGGCATCGCGCTTGGCCCGATCCGGCAACAAGTCAGGGTTCGCCCGCTTGGCCATGTGATCGTAGAACGTTGAAGGGGCAATCGGCAGGTGCCTGCAGATCGGCTCGACCCCGATATCGTCACGGTGTTCTTCGATGAAGGCGATCATGTCTTGGACCGGCGGTCGAGCTCCGTCCCGCTGCGCGGCAGTCGCCGCTTGCGGCGATGAGAGCGGGGGCAAAATACGCCGATGCCTTGCGCAAGATCTCATTCGCCTGCTTCAGCTCGCGGTTCTCGCGCTCCAGCGCCTTCATCTTCTCGGCCATCTCTGAGGTGACTCCGGCCCGGTCGCCGCAATCAACTTCGGCCTTCTTGACCCACTCGTTTAGCGTGTTCGCCGCGCAGCCGATCTTCGCCGATACCGACACAATTGCGGCCCAGCGGCTCTCATGCTGCCCGGGATTGTCCAAAACCAGGCGAACAGCACGCTCGCGCACTTCGGGGGAATACTTGTTCGTCGTCTTGCTCATGATGCTCCATCCTACTCAAGAGTTGGAGCCTCCGG
>JAVJOR010000013.1:0-19069 GCA_040216675.1 Hoeflea sp.
GAAATGGTGATGCCGGGCGACAACATCTCGGCAGACGTGACGCTGATCGTTCCGATCGCGATGGAAGAGAAGCTGCGCTTCGCCATCCGCGAAGGCGGCCGCACCGTCGGCGCCGGCATCGTCGCACAGATCATCGAGTAATCGATGGACACCGCGTCGATGGCGTAAGCTTGCCGACGGCATGAAAATGAATTCAAAACGCGCCGCGAGGCGCGTTTTGTTTTGGCGGCGCCGGCATCGTCGCGCAGATCATCGAGTAATCGATGGACGCCGTGTCGAGGGCGTAAGCTTGCCGACGGCATGAAAAGAGAATTCAAAGCGCGCCTTACGGGCGCGTTTTGTTTATTGGCAGTGAGTAATGGACCTTATCCAATCAGGGCCGCAGCCGCCGGAAGACTCCAGATCATGCAAGCGCGGGCCATTTAGCCCGCTATCCGAATGCCTCGCCCCAGATCGAAGGAGTAGATCCATGACGTCATCAGCGCGTCGTCCCTTCCTGAATGCCGGCATGCGCCATCCCATCGTGATGCCGGACGGCACGCCGCATGCGGGAACGGTTCATCTCAGCCAGGTGATCGACCACCCCAACATTTCTGTCGGCGATTACATCTACTATTCGAGCTTCGATGCTCCTGCAGATTATGCCGCGCAGCTGGCGCCCTATCTTTATCCCGATCCCGGCGCGCCTGAGCGCCTCACCATCGGCAAATTCTGTCAGCTTGCCCATGGCGTCCGCTTCATAACAAGTTCCGCAAATCATGCCATGACCGGCTTCTCGACCTATCCATTCCCGGTCTTCAATCGCGAAAGCATGGGGGCCTATGCAGCCGAGGTCGGCAATCTCAGTGATACCAGCATCGGCAACGATGTGTGGTTCGGCTTTGAATCCGTCATCATGCCCGGGGTGACCATCGGAGACGGGGTGATCGTTGCCGCGCGTGCCGTGGTGACTGCGGATGTTCCGGATTTCTCGATAGTAGCCGGCAATCCCGCACGCGTGCTGCGCATGCGCTTTCCGGAAGACGTGACCGGGCGGCTCGCCAAGGTGAAGTGGTGGGACTGGGATCTCGACAAGATCGAGCGCAACGTCGGCGCGATCACCGGGGCGGACATAGATGCGCTTGAGAACGCTGCCTGACCGGCAACGGCTCCTGTCTGCAGCGGTTGTGCGGGCGTTCCCCGGGGGCAGCTGATGTCCGCTATTGAGCCCGCTGGCTCGGGACTTCTCATCGGTAGAAAGGGCCCGTCAGGACAAAACGACAAAACAGCCGTGAAGATGATCACTTCTTCCTTGCATTGGTCACGCTTTTGACGCTATCAGGTCCGCCATCGGCCTAGGGGTATAGCTCAGTTGGTAGAGCGGCGGTCTCCAAAACCGCAGGTCGCAGGTTCGAGTCCTGCTGCCCCTGCCAGTCCGGCATAGATCGGCCGGCTCGTCGTGATTGGCACGCGATGCGGAGCGCTATTGCTCTTTGATGCGCTGCTGCGGTTGAATGCGCCGGGTCGAGACGAGCGGCGGGTTGTGCCGGAAGGCGCGGGCAAGCTTCGGGCCAGTTCGGCGCATTGATTCAAAAAAGGCCCGTTTCCCTCTTGTGAATTCGGGAATCGGGCTTTATGTAGACCTTAACAGACACGCGGTGCGTGGAGCTGGGAGACCGGCTTTACGCGCCGTATAAGCGTGGACAGACAATGGCATCCAAGACAAATCCGTTTACATTCATCCAGCAGGTTCGATCAGAGACTGCCAAAGTCAAGTGGCCGTCGCGTCGCGAAACCTCGATCTCGACGATCATGGTTCTTGTGATGGTTCTGCTTGCTTCGGTGTTCTTTTTCGCCGCTGACCAGGCTTTGGGTTGGGTCATTTCGCTCATCCTGAACATTGGCGCTTGAGGCGGGGATCAAGATGACTGCACGCTGGTATATCGTTCACGCCTATTCGAATTTCGAAAAGAAGGTCGCCGATTCGATCGAAGAGCAGGCGCGCCAGAAGGGCCTGAGTCACCTGTTCGAGAAAATCCTGGTGCCGGTCGAAAAGGTCGTCGAAGTTCGCCGTGGCCGCAAGGTCGATGCCGAGCGCAAGTTCTTCCCGGGTTATGTGATGGTGCGCGCCGATCTGACCGACGAGGCGTTTCACCTGATCAAGAACACGCCGAAGGTCACGGGCTTCCTCGGCAGTGATTCCAAGCCGGTGCCGATTCCGGACTCCGAAGCCGAGCGCATCCTGACCCAGGTTCAGGAGGGTGTCGAGCGCCCGAAGCCGTCCATCGCCTTCGAGATTGGCGAGCAGGTGCGTGTCTCCGACGGTCCCTTCGCGTCGTTCAACGGCACGGTCCAGGAAGTCGACGAGGAGCGCTCGCGTCTCAAGGTCGAAGTCTCGATCTTCGGCAGGGCCACGCCGGTCGAGCTCGAATACGGTCAGGTCGAGAAGGTCTGACACAGGAATTGCCCGGCGCGCGCAATCTTCATTGATTGCGCGGCTGGGTTTTGCAGCGCCCGGTTTCCGGTGCTGCAAACCGCGTGGGAGGGGTCGGGCTTTTGCCGGTCCGGTGACCCGCACCACGCAACCGCAGCCGCCGGCATGTCCGGCACGAAGGCGACGTTGAACCGTCGCCGCAACGAGAGGCAGAGAGAAAATGGCTAAGAAAGTTGCAGGCCAGCTCAAGCTGCAGGTCCCGGCCGGATCGGCGACTCCGTCGCCCCCGATCGGCCCGGCACTTGGTCAGCGTGGCATCAACATCATGGAATTCTGCAAGGCGTTCAATGCCGCCACGCAGGAAATGGAAAAGGGTATGCCGATTCCGGTCGCCATCACCTACTACCAGGACAAGTCCTTCACCTTCGCGATGAAGCAGCCCCCGGTGAGCTACCTTCTCAAGCGCGAAGCCAAGCTCAAGTCCGGCTCGAAGACCCCGGGCAAGGAGACGGCCGGTTCGATCAGCCGCGACCAGGTTCGCACGATCGCCGAGACCAAGATGAAGGACCTCAACGCCGCCGATATCGAAGGCGCGATGGCTATGGTTGAGGGCTCCGCCCGCTCCATGGGCCTGGAAGTGACGGGATAAGACCATGGCCAAGACTGCAAAGCGCATGCAAAAGGTCAATGAAGGCATTGACCGTAACAAGCTCTACCCGCTCGGCGAAGCCGTATCCCTGCTCAAGGATCGCGCAATTGCCAAGTTCGACGAGACCATCGAAGTCTCGATGAACCTGGGCGTCGATCCGCGTCACGCTGACCAGATGGTCCGCGGCGTCGTCAATCTGCCGAACGGCACCGGCCGCGATGTCCGCGTTGCCGTGTTTGCCCGTGGCGACAAGGCAGATGAAGCCCGCGCCGCTGGCGCCGACGTTGTTGGCGCCGAGGAACTGGTCGAGACCGTTCAGGCCGGCAACATCGATTTCGACCGTTGCATCGCAACGCCGGACATGATGCCGCTGGTCGGTCGTCTCGGCAAGGTTCTCGGTCCGCGTGGCATGATGCCGAACCCGAAGGTCGGCACAGTGACCGCAGATGTTGCTGGGGCCGTGAAGGCTTCGAAGGGCGGCGCGGTCGAGTTTCGCGTCGAAAAGGCCGGCATCGTGCATGCCGGCGTTGGCAAGGCATCCTTCGGTCCCGATCAGATCGAGGAAAACATTCGCGCTTTCGCTGACGCCGTGGTCAAGGCCAAGCCGGCCGGAGCCAAGGGCAACTATGTCAAGCGCGTCGCTGTGTCCTCGACCATGGGACCTGGCGTCAAGATCGATCCGTCGACGCTCAGCGTCGCCTGATTTGGAATATTAGGAAAGCCGGACATGGGTCCGGTTTTCTTCAGTTTTTCGGCCTTCGGGCCGGAAAGGTCCGGGATCGAAAGTTCCTGGGCTCCCTGTCCGAGATTGCAGGTGGCTGGTCTTGCGGCCCGCCTTAATAGAACAACCTGCATGAGACGGGTACGATCCGTTTTCAGGAGTGAATGCTCCAGCGGTTCGAACCTCGCTTGCCTTGTGCCGCTGCCGTCAATCGGTGTCGGCGTAAGGGGACAGGATCCTCAAGCGTCGCTTGCGGGTTCTTCTGGAATCCCTTGCGGCAAAGGCAAACCCGGCGGGTGGTGCTTGCATCGCCTGCCAACTGGAGAAACGCAGTGGATAGAGCGGAAAAACGCGAATTCGTCGCGGAACTGAACGGTGTTTTCACCAACGCCGGTTCGGTTGTCGTGGCCCACTACGCCGGTCTTACGGTTGCGCAGATGAACGACCTTCGGTCGCGCATGCGCACAGCCGGAGGCACCGTCAAGGTCGCGAAGAACCGCCTTGCCAAGATCGCTCTTCAGGGCACGGAGTCGGAAGGGGTCGCAGACCTCTTCACGGGTCAGACGCTCATCGCTTATTGCGATGATCCGGTGACCGCTCCGAAGATCGCCGTCGAGTTCACCAAGGTCAGCGACAAGCTGGTCATCCTTGGTGGCGCGATGGGGGCGACAACTCTCGATGCGGAAGGTGTCAAGGCGCTTGCCACGATGCCGTCGCTGGATGAGTTGCGTGCGAAAATTGTCGGCATGGTTCAAACGCCGGCAACCCGCATTGCCCAGATCGTCAACGCACCCGCGGGTGCGGTGGCACGCGTCATCGGCGCGCATGCCCGGAAGGACGAAGCCGCATAAGGCGGAACTTCGCTGTGAACAAACCAACACCGGTTCGAACCGAATACAAGGAAGTGAAAAATGGCTGATCTCGCCAAAATCGTGGAAGACCTTTCCAACCTGACCGTCCTGGAAGCTGCTGAGCTGTCCAAGATGCTTGAAGAAAAGTGGGGCGTTTCCGCCGCCGCTCCCGTGGCTGTTGCTGCTGCTGGCGGCGCTGCTGCTCCGGCTGAAGCTGCCGAAGAAAAGACTGAATTTGACGTGGTCCTGGCCGATGTCGGCGCCAACAAGATCAACGTCATCAAGGAAGTTCGCGGCATCACCGGCCTCGGCCTGAAGGAAGCCAAGGATCTCGTCGAAGCTGCTCCGAAGGCAGTCAAGGAAGGCGTGTCCAAGGGCGAAGCTGACGACATCAAGAAGAAGCTTGAAGACGCCGGCGCCAAGGTCGAAGTCAAGTAAGACGCAATTTGTCCGGGGGCGGGCAAGTCCTGCCCCCGGACGTATTGCCGATGCGAACTGATTACCCAAAGGCCTGAAAACGGCCTTTGGGTAATGGGTTCTTCAAGAGGATGGTTTCGAAGCAGACCGCAAGGCACTCCGGCCTCGCCGTACTGGTTCCGAAACGAGATTGAACGAATTCATTTATATGACGGAGTCGCTTGGCCAGCGGCGATCGTCTGTTGCAGGCCCGGATGCAGATTGACAAGGAGCGACGATGGCTCAGACCCTTTCCTTTAATGGTCGCAGGCGCGTACGCAAGATCTTCGGAAAAATCCCGGAAGTGGCGGATATGCCGAACCTCATCGAGGTTCAGAAGGCGTCCTATGACCAGTTCCTGATGGTGGAGGAGCCGCAGGGCGGCCGCCCCGACGAAGGATTGCAGGCAGTTTTCAAATCGGTGTTTCCGATTTCCGACTTTTCCGGCAGCGCGATGCTGGAGTTCGTGTCCTACGAATTCGAACTCCCGAAGTTCGACGTTGAGGAATGCCGTCAGCGCGATTTGACCTACGCGGCGCCGCTCAAGGTGACGCTGCGCCTGATCGTGTTCGATGTTGACGAGGACACCGGCGCAAAGTCGATCAAGGACATCAAAGAGCAGAATGTCTACATGGGCGACATGCCGCTCATGACCGACAACGGCACCTTCATCGTCAACGGCACCGAGCGTGTCATCGTTTCCCAGATGCACCGTTCGCCGGGCGTGTTCTTCGATCACGACAAGGGCAAGAGCCACTCCTCGGGCAAGCTTCTGTTCGCTGCCCGCGTCATTCCCTACCGCGGTTCCTGGCTCGACATCGAGTTTGACGCCAAGGACATCGTGCATGCGCGTATCGACCGCCGCCGCAAGATCCCCGTGTCGTCGCTGCTGATGGCGCTTGGCATGGATGCCGAAGAGATCCTGTCGACGTTCTACACCCACTCCGTCTACAGCCGCGACGGCGAAGGCTGGCGGATTCCGTTCCAGCCGGACACGCTGAAGGGCTCGAAGGCGATTGTCGACATGATCGACGCGGATTCCGGTGAAGTCGTCGTCGAGGCCGGCAAGAAGCTGACCCCGCGTTTGCTCAAGCAGCTCACAGAGAAGGGTCTGAAGGGTATCAAGGCCACCGACGAAGACCTTTACGGCGCCTATCTTGCCGAGGACATCGTCAATCCCGAGACCGGTGAGGTCTTCCTCGAAGCCGGTGACGAGATCGACGAAAAGACGCTTCCCGTTCTGGCCGAGGCCGGTTTGGACGAGATTCCCGTGCTCGACATCGACCACATCAATGTCGGCGCCTATATCCGCAACACGCTCGCGGCCGACAAGAACGAGGGCCGCCAGGACGCACTGTTCGACATTTACCGTGTCATGCGCCCGGGCGAGCCGCCGACCATGGAATCGGCTGAAGCCATGTTCCAGTCGCTGTTCTTCGATTCCGAACGCTACGATCTCTCGGCCGTCGGTCGGGTGAAGATGAACATGCGTCTGGATCTCGATGCGGAGGACACCGTTCGGGTGCTGCGCAAGGAAGACATCCTGGCTGTCGTCAAGACACTTGTCTCGCTGCGCGACGGCAAGGGCGAGATCGACGACATCGACAACCTTGGCAACCGCCGGGTCCGTTCGGTCGGCGAACTCATGGAGAACCAGTACCGTCTGGGTCTTCTGCGTATGGAGCGCGCCATCAAGGAGCGCATGTCGTCGATCGAGATCGACACGGTGATGCCGCAGGATCTGATCAACGCCAAGCCGGCGGCGGCAGCCGTGCGCGAATTCTTCGGCTCGTCGCAGCTGTCGCAGTTCATGGACCAGGTCAACCCGCTGTCGGAAATCACCCACAAACGCCGTCTTTCGGCGCTTGGACCGGGCGGTCTGACCCGTGAGCGCGCGGGCTTCGAAGTCCGCGACGTGCACCCGACCCATTATGGCCGCATCTGCCCGATCGAGACGCCGGAAGGTCCGAACATCGGCCTGATCAACTCCCTGGCGACCTTCGCCCGGGTCAACAAGTACGGCTTTATCGAAAGCCCGTACCGCAAGATCAAGGACAGCAAGGTCACGCAGGAGGTAATCTACCTCTCGGCCATGGAAGAGGCGAAATACCATGTCGCCCAGGCCAACGCAGAGCTTGGCGAAGACGGTTCGCTGGTCAGCGAATTCGTCGTCTGCCGTCATGCGGGTGATGTGATGATCACGCCGCGGGAGAACATTGACCTGATGGACGTGTCGCCACGCCAGCTGGTTTCTGTGGCAGCCGCGCTGATCCCGTTCCTGGAGAACGACGACGCCAACCGCGCTCTGATGGGTTCGAACATGCAGCGTCAGGCAGTGCCGCTGGTTCGCGCCGAAGCCCCGTTCGTGGGCACAGGCATGGAGCCGGTCGTGGCCCGCGACTCCGGGGCGGCCATTGCGGCTCGCCGTGGCGGGATCGTCGACCAGGTTGACGCGACACGTATCGTCATCCGCGCCACCGAGGAGCTCGAGGCTTCGCGCTCCGGGGTCGATATCTACCGTCTCCAGAAGTTCCAGCGTTCGAACCAGAACACCTGCATCAACCAGCGTCCGCTGGTCACTGTCGGTGACGTGATCAACAAGGGTGACATCATCGCCGATGGTCCGTCGACCGATCTTGGCGATCTGGCTCTGGGCCGCAACGTGCTCGTCGCGTTCATGCCCTGGAACGGCTACAACTACGAGGATTCGATCCTGCTTTCCGAGCGGATCGTCTCCGACGACGTGTTCACCTCCATCCACATCGACGAGTTCGAGGTGATGGCGCGCGACACCAAGTTGGGCCCGGAAGAGATCACCCGCGACATTCCGAACGTTTCGGAAGAAGCGCTCCGCAACCTCGACGAAGCCGGTATTGTCTATATCGGCGCTGAAGTTCAGCCCGGTGATATTCTCGTCGGCAAGATCACGCCGAAGGGTGAAAGCCCGATGACGCCGGAAGAGAAGCTTCTGCGCGCCATCTTCGGTGAGAAGGCCTCGGACGTGCGTGACACTTCCATGCGGATGCCGCCCGGAACCTACGGCACCGTCGTTGAAGTTCGGGTGTTCAACCGCCACGGCGTCGAGAAGGACGAGCGTGCGATGGCTATCGAGCGCGAGGAAATCGAACGTCTCGCCAAGGACCGCGACGACGAACAGGCGATCCTCGACCGCAACGTCTATGGCCGTCTCGCGGAAACGCTCAAGGGCCAGTCGGCGGTCGCCGGACCGAAGGGCTTCAAGAAGGGCTCGGAAATCACCGATGAGGCGATTGCGGAATACCCGCGTTCGCAGTGGTGGATGTTTGCCGTTGAAGACGAAAAGCTTCAGGGCGAAATCGAGGCTCTGAGAGCACAGTACGACGACTCCAAGAAGCTGCTCGAAAGCCGCTTCATGGACAAGGTCGAGAAGGTCCAGCGCGGCGACGAACTGCCGCCTGGCGTGATGAAGATGGTAAAGGTCTTTGTCGCCGTGAAGCGCAAGATCCAGCCGGGCGACAAGATGGCCGGCCGTCACGGCAACAAGGGTGTGGTCTCCCGCATCCTGCCTTGCGAGGACATGCCGTTCCTGGAAGACGGAACCCATGTCGACATCGTTCTCAACCCGCTCGGCGTGCCGTCGCGCATGAACGTCGGACAGATCCTCGAGACCCATCTCGGATGGGCCTGCGCGGGAATGGGCCGCCAGATCGGCGAAATGCTTGACGCCTACAAGGCGGGCGGAGACATTCAGCCGCTGCGCGACACCATCGACAGCGTGATCGGGACCGGTCCGAAGGGCGAGCCGACCAAGCAGTACGACGATCCTTCGATCGTCCGTCTTGCAGAGCAGACCCGTCGCGGCGTTTCGATTGCCACGCCGGTCTTTGATGGAGCCGTCGAGGCCGACGTCAACATCATGCTGGAGCAGGCCGGCCTGAGTGTTTCGGGGCAGTCGACGCTCTTTGATGGCCGTACCGGCGAGACTTTCGACCGTCCGGTGACCGTGGGCTACATCTACATGCTCAAGCTCAACCACCTGGTCGACGACAAGATCCACGCCCGTTCGATCGGACCATACTCGCTCGTGACCCAGCAACCGCTGGGCGGCAAGGCGCAGTTCGGCGGACAGCGTTTTGGCGAAATGGAGGTCTGGGCACTGGAAGCTTACGGTGCCGCCTACACGCTGCAGGAAATGCTGACGGTGAAGTCGGACGACGTGGCAGGTCGTACAAAGGTCTACGAGGCCATTGTCCGCGGCGACGACACCTTCGAAGCCGGTATTCCGGAAAGCTTCAACGTGCTCGTCAAGGAAATGCGCTCGCTCGGTCTCAATGTCGAACTGGAATCGGCCAAGATCGACGGGATCGCCGATCCGGACGAATTGCCCGACGCGGCTGAATAAGGCCTGGAAGGCGCGGGGAACCCGGAAGGGGTTTCCCGCGTCGTCATCCGAGACGCGGGATACCCGCGGCCCGGAGTCAATGCCCGCTAGAGGCGGGCAACAAGAATTTCAGGCGATGGCCTGTTGCCGGGGGTCTGCCGGCGCCGTCGCAAGCCAAGGGCCAAGAGCCCTAAAAGGAGACAGGCATGAACCATGAGGTCATGAATCTTTTCAACAACAATGTTCCGGCGCAGACGTTCGACTCCATCCGGATCTCGATCGCCAGCCCCGAGAAGATTCTTTCCTGGTCCTTCGGCGAAATCAAAAAGCCGGAGACGATCAACTATCGGACTTTCAAGCCGGAGCGCGACGGTCTGTTCTGCGCCCGCATCTTCGGTCCGATCAAGGACTACGAGTGCCTCTGCGGCAAGTACAAGCGCATGAAGTACAAGGGCGTCATCTGCGAAAAGTGCGGCGTCGAAGTCACGCTGTCGCGCGTTCGCCGCGAGCGCATGGGCCACATCGAGCTCGCCGCTCCCGTCGCCCATATCTGGTTCCTCAAGTCGCTGCCCTCGCGCATCGGCACGCTGCTGGACATGACGCTCAAGGATATCGAGCGCGTTCTGTATTTCGAGAACTACATCGTCACCGAGCCGGGTCTGACCGCGCTCAAGGAAAACTCGCTTCTTTCCGAAGAAGAGTACATGCTCGCTGTTGACGAGTATGGCGAGGATTCCTTCACCGCCATGATCGGCGCCGAGGCGATTTTCGAACTGCTCGCGGCGATGGATCTCGAAAAGATCGCTGGCGAGCTGCGCACGGAGCTGGCCTCGACCACGTCCGACCTGAAGCAAAAGAAGTTCATGAAGCGGCTCAAGATCGTCGAGAGCTTCATCGAATCCGGCAACCGTCCTGAGTGGATGATCATGAAGGTGGTTCCGGTGATCCCGCCGGACCTGCGTCCGCTGGTCCCGCTCGATGGCGGCCGGTTCGCGACCTCCGACCTCAACGATCTTTATCGTCGCGTGATCAACCGTAACAACCGTCTGAAGCGTCTCATCGAGCTTCGCGCGCCGGGCATCATCATCCGCAACGAGAAGCGGATGCTGCAGGAGGCCGTCGACGCGCTGTTCGACAATGGCCGCCGCGGCCGGACCATCACTGGTGCCAACAAGCGCCCGCTGAAGTCGCTCTCCGACATGCTCAAGGGCAAGCAGGGCCGGTTCCGTCAGAACCTGCTCGGCAAGCGCGTGGACTATTCGGGCCGCTCGGTCATCGTGACCGGCCCCGAACTCAAGCTGCACCAGTGCGGACTGCCCAAGAAGATGGCGCTCGAGCTGTTCAAGCCGTTCATCTATGCGCGCCTTGACGCCAAGGGCTATTCGTCCACCGTCAAGCAGGCCAAGAAACTGGTTGAGAAGGAAAAGCCGGAAGTCTGGGATATCCTCGACGAAGTGATCCGTGAGCATCCGGTTCTCCTGAACCGGGCGCCGACGCTTCACCGTCTGGGTATCCAGGCCTTCGAGCCGATCTTGGTCGAAGGCAAGGCGATCCAGTTGCACCCGCTCGTCTGCACCGCGTTCAACGCCGACTTCGATGGTGACCAGATGGCCGTTCACGTGCCGCTGTCGCTGGAAGCCCAGCTTGAAGCCCGCGTGCTGATGATGTCGACCAACAACATCCTGCATCCGGCGAACGGCGCACCGATCATCGTGCCGTCGCAGGACATGGTGCTTGGTCTCTACTACCTTTCGATCCAGGCCGAAAACGAGCCGGGGCAGGGCATGGTGTTCTCCGACATGGGCGAACTCCACCATGCGCTCGAAAGCAAGGTCGTTACCCTGCACACCAAGATCAAGGGCCGGTTCAAGACCGTGGACGCCGAGGGCAACCCGGTTTCCCAGATCTACGAGACCACACCTGGCCGCATGATCATGGGCGAGCTTCTGCCGCGCAACGCCAATGTGCCGTTCGATGTCTGCAACCAGGAAATGACCAAGAAGAACATTTCCCGGATGATCGACACCGTCTACCGTCACTGCGGCCAGAAGGACACGGTCATTTTCTGCGACCGCATCATGCAGCTCGGCTTCGGCCATGCCTGCCGCGCCGGCATCTCGTTCGGCAAGGACGACATGGTGATCCCGGATTCCAAGGCACGGATCGTCGGCGAGACCGACACCATGGTCAAGGAATACGAGCAGCAGTACAATGACGGCCTGATCACCCAGGGCGAGAAGTACAACAAGGTCGTCGACGCCTGGGGCAAGGCGACTGAAAAGGTCGCCGACGAAATGATGGCGCGCATCAAGTCGGTCGAGTTCCATGAGAACGGCCGCCAGAAGCAGATGAACTCGATCTACATGATGAGCCATTCCGGCGCCCGCGGCTCGCCGAGCCAGATGCGTCAGCTGGGCGGCATGCGGGGCCTGATGGCCAAGCCGTCTGGCGAGATCATCGAGACGCCGATCATCTCGAACTTCAAGGAAGGTCTGACCGTGAACGAGTACTTCAACTCGACCCACGGCGCCCGTAAGGGCCTCGCAGACACCGCGCTCAAGACCGCGAACTCGGGTTATCTGACCCGTCGTCTGGTCGACGTTGCACAGGATTGCATCGTCACGCAGATCGATTGCGGGACCGACGAAGGTCTGACCATGACGGCAATCGTCGATGCCGGTCAGGTCGTGGCATCCATCGGCCAGCGGATCCTTGGACGCACGGCGCTCGACGACATCAACCATCCGGTTTCGGGCGAGAACATCGTCAAGGCCGGCACAATGGTTGACGAGGCCCAGGTGCTCGAGATCGAGGCCGCAGGCATCCAGTCGGTGCGCATCCGCTCGCCGCTGACCTGCGAGATCCAGACCGGGATCTGCGCGGCCTGCTACGGTCGTGACCTTGCACGCGGCACGCCCGTCAACATCGGTGAAGCTGTCGGCGTTATCGCCGCGCAGTCGATCGGTGAGCCGGGCACGCAGCTGACCATGCGCACCTTCCACCTTGGCGGTACCGCCACCGTGGTCGACCAGTCGTTCCTCGAAGCCTCCTATGAGGGCACGGTCCGCATCAAGAACCGCAACATGCTGCGCAACTCCGATGGCAATCTGATTGCCATGGGTCGTTCGATGGCTGTCCAGATCCTTGATGAAAACGGCTCCGAGCGGTCCTCGCAGCGCGTCGCCTACGGCTCCAAGATCTTTGTCGACGATGGCGACAAGGTCAAACGCGGTCAGCGTCTGGCCGAGTGGGACCCCTACACCCGTCCGATGCTGACGGAAATCGAGGGAACCGTGGAGTTCGAGGATGTCGTCGACGGCATTTCGGTCTCCGAGGCCACCGACGAGGCCACCGGCATCACCAAGCGTCAGGTTATCGACTGGCGGTCAACGCCACGCGGTTCCGACCTCAAGCCGGCAATCGTGATCAAGGACAAGAACGGCGAAGTCGCCAAGCTTGGCCGTGGTGGCGAAGCGCGCTTCCAGCTTTCCGTGGATGCGATCCTGTCGGTCGAGCCGGGCGCCAAGGTCAGCCAGGGCGACGTGCTTGCACGTGTCCCGCTCGAAAGCGCCAAGACCAAGGACATCACCGGCGGTCTGCCGCGGGTGGCGGAACTGTTCGAAGCGCGGCGTCCGAAGGATCACGCCATCATCGCAGAAGTCGATGGCACGATCCGTTTCGGTCGCGACTACAAGAACAAGCGCCGCATTCTGATCGAACCGGCAGAGGACGGCGTCGAGCCTGTCGAGTATCTCATCCCCAAGGGCAAGCCCTTCCATCTTCAGGATGGCGATTACATCGAAAAGGGTGACTACATCCTCGACGGCAACCCGGCGCCGCACGACATCCTGGCTATCAAGGGCGTGGAGGCTCTGGCCTCCTACCTCGTCAACGAGATCCAGGAAGTCTACCGTCTGCAGGGCGTTCTCATCAACGACAAGCACATCGAGGTGATTGTCCGCCAGATGCTGCAGAAGGTCGAGATCACCGACTCCGGGGATTCGGTCTACATCGTCGGAGACAATGTCGACCAGATCGAACTCGACAACGTCAACGAGCGCCTGATCGAGGAAGGCCGCAAGCCTGCAGCCGGTACGCCGGTTCTCCTCGGCATTACCAAGGCCTCGCTCCAGACCCCGTCCTTCATCTCGGCGGCCTCCTTCCAGGAGACCACCAAGGTGCTTACCGAGGCTGCGGTTGCGGGCAAGATCGACACGTTGCAGGGTCTCAAGGAGAACGTCATCGTTGGACGTCTGGTGCCTGCGGGCACCGGCGGGACCATGACGCAGATCCGTCGCATTGCCACGTCGCGCGACGATCTGATCCTCGACGAGCGTCGCAAGACCTCCGGCGCCGACACGGCGGCCCCGATGCTGACCGACATGGCCAGCGAAGAGCCGTCACCGGCCGAGTAAGCCGGGCGCTTCGACCTTCAGAAAATCAAAAGGCCGCCTTTCGGGGCGGCCTTTTTTGCTGGAGCAGGTTCAAGTGCGGTTGCTGCGGAGAGCGCGGGGCAGGGCGGTCAGCGGTACCGTGCGGTATCGACATCCCACATCACCGCCTCGAATGTCCCGCCGTAATCCGTCGGCATTGTAAAGTCGAGATCCTGCCGGCGCCGGAGGCCGAGACGCTCCATGACGGCGTGCGACCTGAGATTGGTCCGAAGGGCATAGGCGACTATGTTGGTCAGGCCAGTGCTGCGCACCGCGTATTCGAGGGCGGCCGCAGCGCTTTCCGTGGCATAGCCGTGTCCCCATGCCATGCGGTTGAAGCGCCAGCCGACCTCGTGGTGAAACCCGAGCGGATGTGCGGCGTCGGGCCGCGCCATGACCCCGGCATAGCCGAGAAATGTTCCATCCAGTGCCTCCACCGCCCAGCGCGATGTCCGGTAGATGCGGAGGGTTTCGACATAGCGGTCGAACTTCTGATCACTCTCGGCCCGGGCGATCGGCCCTCCGAGATCCGCCATGACCGCTGGGTCCTGATGCATCGCGGCGAACGCATCACGGTGTGCATCATGCCAGCAGCGAAGCCGCAGACGCTGGGTCAGGAGTTCGTTTGGCTCGCTCATCTTGATCGCCAGGGCTACTCGAATGCGATAACCGCGACTTCGCCCTCCATTGCGCCCTGGTAGGCAGAGGCGTGAGGTTCCTCGTCGGGCATGTCCTCAAGCACGCCGATCTGGTCGAGATCGGCCTCGGCGAACCCTTTGGCAGACAGCGCATCAAGGCACAGGCGAACTGCGGTGTCGTCATCGGGAGCGGCAAGCAGCACGTGAACCGGCCGCATCTCGCCGCCCTTGCTGCGGCTTGTCTGGCCAATGATGATGAAGATCGAAGGCGTTTCGCCGTCTTCGCCATCCGGCAATGTGCCGTTGTCGTTGTCCGAATTCATCTTCCATCCTTCCTTCATCCGAATGAAAGCGTTCTCCTCCCACGCCGGGGGCTCAAACGCAACGGCCACCGGTGAAGGTTGAACTTTGTGCCCCCGCGGAATCCACTCCTTGCGAAAGCTGCCCGGACATGGTTCTGTCCTGCCAACGGCACGGACCAGATCAGACACTTCCGTCGATTGCGACGCCCGGCCGGTGTTTTGAGCATCATCCGCATTTAAGGGGAAGAATTCCATGGGTATCCAGCAACTGGTGATATTTTTGTTCGTCGGCGCGATTGCGGGGTGGCTGGCCGGCTTGATCATGAAAGGCAATGGCTTCGGCCTTCTCGGAAACATTGTGGTCGGCATCGTCGGTGCATTCGTCGCAGGCTTTTTGCTTCCAATGGTCGGCATTGTCATCGGCGGCGGAATTCTCGGCTCGATCATTCATGCGACGATCGGTGCGGTGATTCTTCTGTTCCTGATCAGGCTTGTTCGGCGGGCCTGAGTCGGAGCACGCCTGTTGCCCGCTGGCGGCAAAAGCCCGGGGGAATCAGAGGGCTCGGCCACGTGCTCCTGAACACGGCCACGCTGGGTGGAGGGCGGAAAGGAAATGCTTCCGGGCTGGCCTTTCGCGCAATTATATGTCGCCAACCGATCCCGCCGCCGCCATGCCGCCCATTGAGAACGATTATTTCGTCTGTGGCCTTGACGGGATGAGGGGAAATCAGTAGTTACCGGCCACCGAGACCGATGTGAGGCGCTTTTCTTCGGAACGACTCGTTCTGAAAGTTGCCTCAAACAAGGTTTCTGACTGCACTGTGAACTGACAATGCTGCACGCACGACGCTGAATATTGCGTCCTCTGCTTTTTTGGGCCCTCCGGCAAAACCGGATCCGGCCCTTGTTTTGCGCATTCAGTTGGCGTGCCTGGTGGCCTGAAAAGGCGAAACATGAATTCTAAAGGGATGGTTACATGCCAACTGTAAACCAGCTGATCCGTAAGCCGCGCCAGGCGCCGGTGAAGCGTAACAAGGTTCCCGCGCTGGAGCAGAATCCGCAGAAGCGCGGCGTTTGCACCCGTGTGTACACCACGACCCCGAAAAAGCCGAACTCGGCGCTTCGTAAGGTCGCCAAGGTTCGCCTGACCAACGGCTATGAAGTTATCGGCTACATTCCGGGCGAGGGGCACAACCTTCAGGAGCACTCCGTTGTGATGATCCGCGGCGGCCGCGTGAAGGACCTTCCGGGCGTGCGCTACCACATCATCCGCGGTGTTCTCGATACCCAGGGTGTCAAGAACCGTAAGCAGCGCCGTTCGAAATACGGCGCCAAGCGTCCGAAGTAATTGTATCGGCGGGCCGCATCACGGGATGCGGCTTGTTGTTTCGACCCATCAGTTGAAAGACGAAAAGCATGTCACGACGTCACAGTGCAGAAAAGCGTGAAATCAACCCGGATCCGAAGTTCGGCGATCTGGTGATCACCAAGTTCATGAATGCAATCATGATGCACGGCAAGAAGTCCGTTGCCGAACAGATCGTCTACGGTGCGCTCGATCAGGTCGAGCAGCGTGCCAAGCAGGAGCCGGTCCCAATGTTCCATCAGGCGCTCGACAATGTCGCGCCGCATGTGGAAGTCCGGTCGCGTCGTGTCGGTGGCGCCACCTACCAGGTGCCTGTCGACGTGCGCCCTGAGCGCCGCCAGGCTCTGGCCATCCGCTGGCTGATCGCCGCAGCGCGCAAGCGCAACGAGACCACCATGGTTGAGCGCCTGTCGGGCGAACTCATGGATGCGGCCAACAACCGTGGAAGCGCCGTGAAGAAGCGGGAAGACACCCACAAGATGGCCGATGCCAACCGCGCTTTCTCGCATTACCGCTGGTAATCAAGACCTGTTTCCGAAAGGCACTGAACATGGCCCGCGAATACGCAATCGAAGACTACCGCAATTTCGGCATCATGGCGCACATCGACGCCGGCAAGACCACGACCACCGAGCGTGTTCTGTTCTACACCGGCAAGTCGCACAAGATCGGCGAAGTGCATGACGGCGCTGCCACCATGGACTGGATGGAGCAGGAGCAGGAGCGTGGGATCACCATCACCTCCGCTGCAACCACCACGTTCTGGAAGGGCCGCAACGGCAAGATGTGCCGTTTCAACATCATCGACACACCCGGCCACGTTGACTTCACTATTGAAGTCGAGCGTTCGCTGCGTGTGCTCGACGGTGCCATCGCGCTTCTCGATGCCAACGCCGGTGTCGAGCCGCAGACCGAGACTGTCTGGCGCCAGGCCGACAAGTACAACGTTCCGCGGATGATCTTCTGCAACAAGATGGACAAAACCGGCGCTGACTTCTATCGCTCGGTGTCGATGGTCAAGTCCCGTCTGGGTGCGATCCCGGTCGTCATGCAGTTGCCGATCGGCGCAGAAACCGAATTCAAGGGTGTTGTTGATCTCATCGAGATGAACGCGCTTGTCTGGCGCGATGAATCGCTCGGCGCGCAGTGGGATATCGTTGAAATTCCGGCTGACCTCAAGGAAAAGGCCGAAGAGTATCGCGAACTTCTCATCGAGACCGTGGTCGAGGCCGACGAGGGCGCCATGGAGCGTTACCTCGAAGGCGAAATGCCCGACAATGACGAACTGCGCGCGCTGATCCGCAAGGGCACCATCGCCGTTCAGTTCTTCCCGATGTTCTGCGGCTCCGCTTTCAAGAACAAGGGCGTTCAGCCGCTTCTCGACGCGGTTGTCGAGTATCTGCCGAGCCCGGCAGAAGTGCCGCCGATCGAAGGCATCGACGTTAAGACCGAAGAAGAGACCACGCGTCCGGCGAACGACGACGCGCCGCTTTCGATGCTGGCCTTCAAGGTGATGAACGACCCCTTCGTCGGTTCGCTGACCTTTGCCCGCATCTATTCCGGCAAGCTCGAAAAGGGCTCGTCGGTGATGAACACCGTCAAGGAAAAGCGCGAGCGCGTCGGCCGTATGCTGCAGATGCATTCCAACTCGCGTGAAGATATCGAGGAAGCCTATGCAGGCGATATCGTTGCGCTTGCCGGTCTCAAGGAAACCACCACGGGCGATACGCTTTGCGATCCGCTCAAGCCGGTGATCCTCGAGCGGATGGAATTCCCCGATCCGGTGATCCAGATCGCGATCGAGCCGAAGACCAAGGGCGACCAGGAAAAGATGGGCCTCGCGCTCAACCGCCTGGCAGCCGAGGACCCGTCCTTCCGCGTCAAGACCGACGAGGAATCCGGCCAGACCATCATCGCCGGCATGGGCGAGCTTCATCTCGACATTCTCGTCGACCGCATGAAGCGTGAATTCAAGGTCGAAGCCAATGTCGGCGCGCCGCAGGTCGCCTACCGTGAATCGATCACAAAGTCGTACGAAGCCGACTACACCCACAAGAAGCAGTCGGGTGGTTCGGGTCAGTTCGCCCGCGTCAAGATCCGGTTCGAGCCCAACGACGAGACCGAAGAGTTTATCTTCGAAAGCAAGATCGTGGGTGGTTCGGTTCCGAAGGAATACATCCCCGGCGTCCAGAAGGGCATCGACAGCGTGATGAGTTCCGGTCCGCTTGCGGGCTTCCCGATGCTGGGCATCAAGGCAACCCTGATCGATGGTGCGTACCACGATGTGGACTCGAGCGTTCTGGCGTTCGAAATCGCCGGCCGCGCCTGCTTCCGGGAAAACTCGAAGTTCATGGGGCCGCAGCTTCTTGAGCCGATCATGAAGGTCGAGGTGGTGACGCCCGAGGATTACGTCGGTGACGTGATCGGCGACTTGAACTCACGCCGTGGCCAGATCCAGGGCCAGGAGATGCGCGGCATCGCCGTGGTGATCGACGCGCATGTGCCGTTGGCCAACATGTTCAAGTATGTCGATACGCTGCGTTCGATGTCCCAGGGCCGGGCCCAGTACTCGATGGTCTTTGATCATTACGCTGCCGTGCCGTCGAATGTCTCCCAAGAGATTCAGGCGAAGTACGCTTAATTGGCCGGCTGCCGGGCCCGCGTTCAGAACGCCGGCCCGGACCGGAGACCGAAACTGTAATTTGCCCGTAAAGGGCGGAATGAGAATGGAGAGCCGAAGATGGCAAAGGGTAAGTTCGAGCGCAATAAGCCGCACGTAAACATCGGCACGATTGGTCACGTTGACCACGGCAAGACGTCGCTGACGGCAGCGATCACCAAGTTCTTCGGTGATTTCAAGGCCTACGACCAGATTGATGC
>JAVJOR010000009.1:0-30776 GCA_040216675.1 Hoeflea sp.
CTGACCCGCGAGATGACCATCGACCAGGCCGGCGATGCCCTCATCGAGATGATCATGCGCACCGCCAACGGCCGAAACACCGCTGCAGAGGCCCTCGGACACCGCGAGTTCTCCATGACAAAACTCTACAGATCCGCGTAAGCCAACTCTGTCAGAACAAAATCCGCCCGGGACCACTCAGCCCGGGCGGATTCATTTCCAGCAACCGGACCAGTTTTTCAATGGCATCCCTGTCGCAATTGCGCATCAGCGCAAAATCCCTGTTCCCCGGCCTGCTTCTGGCTGTGACCATCGCCGCCGCTGCCAAGTTTCTCTCGGAACATTATGGCGCGCCGGTGATGCTGTTTGCCCTGCTGATCGGCATGGCATTCAATTTCATGGCTGATCAGGAAGCGACCGGCGAGGGGGTCGTCTTCGCTTCCAAGACGGTGCTGCGACTGGGAATCGTGCTTCTTGGTGCGCGGATCACCTTGGGCGACATCGCCGGGATCGGCGCCTCGGGGCTGCTGACCGTGGCCGGACTGATGGCGGCAACCATCGGCTTCGGCTTCCTATGCGCAAGAGTGTTTTCACGTGGCTGGCGTTTTGCCATCCTCACCGGCGGCTCGGTGGCCATCTGCGGCGCCTCGGCCGCGCTGGCGTTGGCGGCGGTCATCCCGGCCAATGACAAGACCGAACGCAATGTGCTGTTCACCGTGGTGGCCGTGACCACACTCTCGACGATTGCAATGATCATCTATCCGGTACTCTTCGGATTTGCCGGTCTGAGCGATGCCCAGAGCGGGTTTCTGATCGGCGCCACGGTCCATGACGTCGCGCAGGTGGTCGGTGCGGGATATTCGATCTCGACGGAGGCCGGCGACACCGCGACCATCGTCAAGCTGCTCAGGGTCACGCTGCTGCCGGTGGTCTTGATCATCGTGGCGTTGTCGGTGGCGCGCAAGGAAAGCGGCTTCTCCCATGTCAGGCTGCCGCTGTTCGTCGTCGGTTTCGGCGTTCTGACGCTCGCCAACAGCACTGGGCTTATACCCGGTCCCGCAGCCACTCTTCTGGTCGATGCCTCATCGTGGTTTCTGGTGACCGCCATAGCAGCGCTTGGTGTGCGCACGAACATGAAGGCGATGCTGGATCTGGGATGGCGCCATGTCGCTGTGATCGTCGCGGAGACAGTGTTCCTGCTGACTCTCGCCTGGGCGGCTGTCTCCATCGGCCTTGCAGGGGTCTGAAGCTCGCGACGCCGGGGTGTCCGGAAGCGCTACAGCGTGGGCATCCAATTGGATGCGCAAAGGACGCTGCAACACTTTGACGGAATGCATGTACGTTTGGCTCTATTGAACCCAATTGAGCGCGGCATGTACTGGTTGCCTTCAGCCGGCATCCAGCAGTTTTTCGAGAACGCTTTCGAATCTCGCGACCGTGGCATCGATATCTTCAAGCTTGTCGAGTCCGAACAGCCCGATCCGGAAGGTCCGGAAATCGTCGGGTTCGTCGCACATCAGCGGAACGCCCGCTGCGATCTGCATCCCCTCGGCCATGAACTTTCTGCCATTCTGAAAATCGGGATCCTTCGTATAGCTCACCACCACGCCGGGTGCCTCGAAGCCCGGGGCCGCGACTGATTTGAAGCCATTGCGCGAAAGCAGGGCACGAATTCGCGAACCGAGTTCCCACTGCCGTTTCTTCGCAAGTTCAAAGCCGAATCCGCGGGTTTCGATCATCCGGTCCCTGAACACCTTGAGCGCATCGGTCGGCATGGTCGAATGATAGGCATGGCCGCCGTCCACATAGGCCTGCATGATGTCATGCCACTTCCCAAGATCCACGGCGAAGCTGCTGCTCTGGGTGTCCTTGAGGCGCGCCAGCGCACGTTCGCCCAGCATGACAAGTCCTGCCGAAGGCGAAGCGCTCCAGCCCTTTTGCGGTGCGGAGATCAGAACGTCCACCCCGGTTTCCTGCATGTCGACCCAGATGCAGCCCGAGGCGATGCAATCAAGCACGAAGAGCGCTCCGACCTCATGCGCCGCTGCGGCGATGCTCTTGAGATAGTCGTCCGGCAGGATAACGCCCGAGGAGGTTTCGACATGGGGCGCGAAGACCACTTGCGGGCGCTCCTCCCGGATCTTTGCGACGATCGCCTCAATGGGCTGCGGCGCAAAGCCGGAGGTGCTCTCATTGCCAACCTGGCTCGCCTTGAGAACGACGGTTTCCGAGGGAATGTCCCCCTTCTCGAAGATCTGGGTCCAGCGGTAAGAGAACCAGCCATTGCGGAGAACCATCACCTTGGCGTCTCCGGCAAACTGGCGCGCGACGGCCTCCATCGCAAATGTGCCTCCGCCCGGCACAACAATGGCGGCATCGGACCGATAGACCTCGCACAACAGCGCGTTGAGATCGTTCATGACTCCTTGGAAAACCTTGGACATGTGATTGAGCGAGCGGTCGGTAAAGACAACCGAGAATTCCATGAGGCCGTCGGGATCGACCGGTGTTGCTGCGTTGTTCATGCCCATGGATCCTTGTCACTTTCGGTGTCTGGTCTGCTGTCGGATATAGGCCGGATCGACGCAGGATTGAAGATGGTAAGCACCGATTAATGCCCCCTGAGGCAATCTCCGCGGTTGGCAAGGCATGCGGTTCCTTTGCTGCGTCTCACAGATCGGCTTGCGTTCGGGTTGGCTCTTCGAACAGGTGCGCGATTGCGTTGGCGTAATAGGCAACCAGCCCCTGGTCCCTGTCCGCGATCTTCAGTTCGCCGTCCGGCGCTTCCTTGACGATGCGGCGGAGCGTCAGCATTCTCAAGCCCACGTCGATTTCGTAATCGCGGTCCTGCCGCGGGATGTGGATGTGCATTCCGCGGTCGACGAGCCGGTCAATCAGAATGCCGACGCGGACTTTCAGTTCGAGCCGGTCGACGCGATCCGTCCCTGCCTCGATCAGCGCGACCGATACCAACGAAACCGGCAGCACCGGGATCAGCGTTTCGATCGAGCGCATCAGGCGCAGTGCAAGCTTCTCGGTCAACGCTTCGCGCTCGCTGTCAGCCAACGCCCGCCACTTGTCAATCCCCTGCTCGGCAAGAAACCGGTCCACAGAAACCGGGTTGCCGAATGAAACGCTGGCATAACCGAAGCGGTGCCACTTGCCGGCCAGGCGAAGCCTCAGGTTGCGCCAGAGGAATGCAAGCGTCCGTGTCGACTTTTGCCAGGTCGAGGTCGGCCGCGCATGGTGATCGGCTTCGAATACAAGGGAGCGGTCCTCGAGCACGCGGTCGTAGTTGAGACCGACGGGAATGAAAACCGTGTCGTGGGACACATGGTCGTGGGCCGAGACGATGTAAGAGATGAGCCCGATTCGGGGAGGCCTCAGTTTTCCGTCGCGCGACAGGCCGCCTTCGGGAAACACCGCCTGGGTGACGCCCGCTTCGGTGGCCATGCGAACATAGGTGGCCAGGATGCGCCGGTAGAGCGTGTTGCGCGCATTGCGGCGGATGAAATACGCGCCCATGAACCGGATCAATGTCTGAAGCACCGGCAGCCGCGCCCACTCGCCCACCGCATAGGAGAGTGCGGTCGAGGACGAGGCCAGATAGGTCACCAGAACGTAGTCCATGTTGGAGCGATGGTTCATGACGAACACCACCGAGGAGTCCGGCGCGACCTTCGACAGCGCCTCGGTGTCGGTATAGCCTAGCCGCACACGGTAGAGCGCCGTGGCGATCCAACGCGCCAGCCGCGTGCCGATCCGGAAATAGGCATAGGCATTGAACATCGGGACGATTTCCCGCGCATAGCGCGCGGCACGCCCCATGGCCACCTGGATCGGTTCGCCGGTGTCGCGGGAATGTTCCGCAACGGCCTCGACCACCGAGGGATCGTTCACGATCCGGTCGATCAGCACCTCCCGCCGGGTGGTTCCGAAAGGCCTGATCTTGAGTTTCAGCCGTGTGTTGAGTTCGTCGATGGCCTGGTTGACGCGCCTGCGGAAGAACCAGCGTACTGCCGGCGACAGCAGCCTGTCAGCGATCGCAATTGCTGCCAGCACCGACGCAATCACAATTACCCAGACCGGCAGTTCGATCGTCTCGGTCATGCCTCCTCCGCCCCTCGCGCTGACAGTAAGGTCTCTCCGGACTTTGTCCAGATGCGGGGCGGCGAAGGCCGGCCAGCGAGCGTGATGATCGTGGCCTAGGGTTCGATGAGGATGCTGCCGAGGATCTCGACGTCATCTCCGTCGAGCCGGATCACCAGAACCTCGCCGGAACGGGTGAATTGCCCGGTCAGCGCCGAGATGTTGACCTGATGGGTGACTAGCATCATCGGTCCCGAAGCCTCGGCGATGAGCGCACGTGCCTCTTCGGTCTGCTTTGCCCTTGTCGAGCGATCCTGAAAGAACGAGTTCAGCGCCGGAGCATCGCTGACCTCGCCAAGATCGAGCAGGTCCGCTGTATCCCGGCACCGGCACCATTGGCTGGTCAGCACCCGGTCAAAGGCAATTCCCCGTTCCCGGAAGGCCGCGCCGATGGCGCGTGCCTGGGCGCGGCCGCGGTCATCGAGATTGCGCTGGGTCGAGCAGTCGCCAATTTCGAACGCGGCCGGATCGCCGGTGCCCGGCGCCAGGGCGTGCCGCATGATTGCCATGGCGCCGGGCTCCTCAAGGGCTGCCCAGTCATTGGCATGCGCAGCTCCCGGCAGGAGAAGAAACAGGACAAGCAACCACCGCATGGACCATCACTCCTTTGTCTGATCGCGAAAAAGTTCCTCTGGAGAGACCGGGCATTGATGTCTGTCGACTGTTCGCAACACCGGCTCCCCAGAGACCTTGAAATGGGAAGATAGGGCAGGATGCGGCAATCGACAGCCCGCCGGCTTCAAGTGGACCGCGCTCCCGCAAGGCGCTAAACAGGAAACGGCATTTTCACCAAGGGGCTGTGGGCAGACCGGCTCTCCGGACCACTCTTGCCGCGTCGCCGAAAGGACCTCCGATATGGCCAATGTTCCGTTTTTTGACGGCCACAATGATTTTCTTCTGCGATTGCTGCATGCGCCCGAGCGGCGTGAGCTGCTCTGGCTCGGCGAGACGCGGGAAGGCCATCTCGACCTTCCGCGAATGAAGAAGGCCGGGTTTGCCGGCGGTCTTTTCGCGATCTACGTTCCATCCCCGCATGAAGGCGACATGGGCGACATTCAGGCGATGATGGACAATCCGCCCTATGATCTTCCCCTGCCGTCTCTGATGGATGCCGGGCAAACCCAGGCGATTGCCGTGACAATGGCCGGTCATCTGTTGTGGATGGAGCGGGTGTCGAACGGCGCCATGAAGATCTGCCGCACCGGCGCCGATCTTCGCCACTGCATCGAAACCGGAAGTGTCGCTGCGGTCATGCACATGGAAGGCGCCGAGGCCATAGGCCCCGATCTCGATGCGCTCTACGTGTTTCACGACATGGGGTTACGGTCATTGGGACCAGTCTGGAGCCGGCCGACGGTGTTTGGCCACGGCGTCCCGTTTCGGTTTCCCTCGTCTCCGGATACGGGGCCGGGCCTCACGGAGGCCGGCAAGGACTTGGTCAGGGCCTGCAATGAATTGAAGATCATGTTCGACCTGTCGCATCTCAATGAAAAGGGTTTCGACGATGTGGCGCGCCTTTCGGACGCGCCGCTGGTCGCCACCCACTCCAACGCCCATGCCGTCACGTCCTCAAGCCGCAATCTCACCGACCGGCAACTCGCGGTGATCCGCGAGAGCCGCGGCATGGTCGGCCTCAATTTCGCGACCGTGTTCTTGCGCGAGGATGGCCGCAAGGCGACCGATTGCGGCTGGGACCCGGTGTTGCGCCACCTCGATCACCTCGTCGAAACGCTCGGCGAAGATCATGTCGGCTTCGGCTCCGATTTCGACGGCGCCGAACTTCCCGATGTCATCGGCGACGTCACCGGCGTTCCGTCTTTGATCGATGAGATGCGCAATCATGGCTTCGGCGCCGCGCTGGTTGAAAAGATTGCGCGAAAAAACTGGATCTCGCTTCTGGAGCGGACTTGGGGAACGTAGCTTGCAAGCGCGCACGGGTTTTACGGCTGGGTCAACAGGCGTGCAATCGGCATAAAGTAAACCCGTGGCTTTCTGACAAATAAGTCAGGATATATCTCTGTAAATTGCGTTTCGAGCCTTGGAAAATAACTTTGTCTTGAAAGATTTGATGGCCCTTTTTCAGTCTCCCGGACAGTCAGGGCTAGTGTTGGTTTGACATTTCCCGTCGATACAGCGTTAGGTAGTTTTGTACGATACGATCACGCGAAGGGAAAACCGATGGCTGAATCAGTGCAGAAACAGCAACTTGCTGCCCATGGCCCGGGTAAGGCTGCGAAAGCGGCCGCCAAATACACCGCCCTCGCGTCCAAGGGTGCCAACAAGCTCAAGGCCTATTCCGATGCTGCCAAGAAGCTCAGGGACAGCAACAAGGAACTGAGCGACCTTGAGGCGATTGCCGCCGATCTGAAATATGTCAACAAGATCGCCACCGCGCTGGAGGTTGCCTCCGCGGGCTTTGCTGCCCTGAGTGCATTTCTTCCGGTGCCAACGATCGACGATCAGATCCTCGATCAGGTGCGGCAGAATTTTGGCGCGATCGAGGGCCTTTCCAAGGACCTGAATACCGATTTCAAGCACCTTTCCAACGGCCAGAAGATCACGACAGAGGTGCAGTCCTTGAACGACGGGACCCGTAGTCTCAGGACAGGGCGCGATGCTGTGCGCGTGTTGGAGACGCAACCCGGCAACGCGGCGGCACTCGCCGATCTCGATGCTCTGCACATCAGCCAACTCGACAGCGCCTTTACCGCCATGCTTGACGCCGCGAAGAGCGATCTTCTCAGTCTCCTTTACCAGGACACCTACGGCGAACTGGCACAAATGCAGCCGGTCTTGTCGACCCTTACCGAGGGTGTCGAACTTTTCATCATGCTGCGGAGCAAGGCGCAGGCCAAAAAGGACGGCGCAAACGATGACGCCGCGCGGGCTGCCGCCGCCAAGGCAGTGGGCGATGCATATCACGACCGTATTGCGATCATCGACAAGACGGTTGCCGACTGGCTCGACAAGATCACCGACACGAAATTGAGCCACAAGCAGATCTGCAGCTACATCAAGACCGAGAAGGACGTGAGGGACGGTTTGGACTTTGACAATCTTCAAGCCTCCTCGGACCACGTTCAGGCCAAAGTCGCGGCCAAGTACCCCTACCTCGCTGTCTCGGCTTTGGTTACGGTTCACCGCAAGGGATTGGGCTGGCACGTCTTTCACTACCCAAAATACCGGACGTTGATGAAATTCAGTCAAAAGGACAAGTCCAACACGACCAAGAAGAAGCTGGACCTTCTCGTGACATGGCGGCCGCGTTTCAAAGGGCTTCATGGCCCGCAAACGCAATCCAACCTGCGTTCTCTGGAAGACACGCCGGACGCCGAACGTAGCGACACCCAACGCGGAATGGCCATCGCAAGCACCATGGTCAACATTTATGACAAGCACACCAGTATGGTGCCGAACTCCGAAGGCAAGCTTGTGGGCATGATCCAGCAATCCGATGCACGCCGAGCCCGCGATATGTTTCTCAATTGGCTCAAAGGCAGATATTTGAGTCTGGGCGCAGGCAAGGCGCATATGCCAAGCTATACCTACGCCTGCATCTATCTGCCGCTCGCCGATACCATCGGGTTCACGGCGGGCACCCATTGCGCCTATTCACACGGGCCGGGCGCCTATGCGATGACGCCGCGCTACGATGGGCGATACTGGCAATTCGCCTTCTGGATCTGAGCCGGGAGCTTAGCGTCTGCGGATCCAAGCCTCAGGTGTTCCGCCTCAACCCCGAAATTCGCGCGAGTACCGCATTCGCCGCATCGAGCACGTTGGAGCCCGGACCGAAGATTTCGGCCACGCCCTTTTCCCGCAGGAACGCATAGTCCTGCTCGGGGATGACGCCTCCGACGACCACCTGGATGTCGTCACGGCCCTTGTCTTTCAGCCGGGTGATCAGGTCCGGCACCAGCGATTTGTGGCCAGCGGCGAGCGAGGAAACGCCCACCACGTCAACGCCCAGCGCGATGGCCTTTTCGGTCACTTCCGCCGGGGTCTCGAACATGTCGGTGAGATCCACCTTGAAGCCCATATCGGCGAAGGCCGTGGCGATCACCTTGGCGCCGCGGTCGTGGCCATCCTGACCCATCTTGGCGACGAGAACATGCGGTGCGCGGCCTTTCTCTTCGGTGTAATCGGCAATGCGGGCGCGGATCGCCTTGTATTCCGGGTCGTCCTGGTAGACGTCGTCATAAACGCCGCCGATCACCTTGGTAATCGCGTGGTGACGGCCGCCGAAGCCGCGCTCCATGGCGTCGGAAATCTCGCCCAGCGAGGCCCGGGCGCGGGCAGCCTCGACGGCCGCTGAAAGCAGATTGCCGTTGCCCGATTTCGCGACCTGTTCCAGCGCCGAAATTGCTGCATCATGCGCTTTCGGATCGCGGCTGTCGCGCATCTTCTTGAGCCGCGCGATCTGTCCGGCGCGCACCTTGTCGGTGTCGATGTTGAGAATGTCGACCTGTGGCTCGTCGGCAAGCCGGTAGCGGTTGACGCCGACGATCACGTCCTCTCCGCGGTCGATCCGAGCCTGCCGACGGGCCGCCGCCTCCTCGATCCGCATCTTCGGCAGTCCCTGCTCGACCGCCTTGGTCATGCCGCCGAGCGCCTCGACCTCGTCGATCAGCTCCCAGGCCTTGTCCATCAGGTCGGCGGTCAGCTTCTCGACATAGTAGGAGCCGCCGAGCGGATCGACCACATTGGTGATGCCGGTCTCGTGCTGCAGGATGAGCTGCGTGTTGCGGGCAATCCTTGCGGAAAAGTCGGTTGGCAGTGCGATCGCCTCGTCAAACGAGTTGGTATGCAGCGACTGTGTGCCGCCCAGGGCGGCCGCCATCCCCTCGAAGGCCGTGCGCACGATGTTGTTGTAGGGATCCTGCTCTGTGAGCGAGACACCCGATGTCTGGCAATGGGTCCTGAGCATCTTGGAACGGTCGGACTGGGCGCCGAAATCGGTCATGATTTTCGACCACATCTGCCGCGCGGCCCTGAGTTTCGCCGCCTCCATGAAGAAGTTCATGCCGATGCAGAAGAAGAACGACAGCCGCCCGGCGAACTTGTCGACATCGAGCCCCTTGGCCTGCGCGGCACGGACATATTCCATGCCGTCGGCGAGTGTATAGGCCAGCTCCTGCGCCAGCGTCGCGCCCGCTTCCTGCATGTGGTAGCCGGAAATCGAGATGGAGTTGAAACGCGGCATCTCGGCGGCCGTGAACTCGATGATGTCGGCAACGATCCGCATCGACGGCTCCGGCGGATAGATATAGGTGTTGCGGACCATGAACTCCTTGAGGATGTCGTTCTGCACGGTGCCCGTAAGGGCCGCGCGCTCCACGCCCTGCTCCTCGCCGGCGACAATGAACATGGCCAGTACCGGGATGATGGCGCCATTCATCGTCATCGACACGCTCATCTCGCCGAGCGGAATGCCGTCGAACAGGATCTTCATGTCCTCGACGGAATCGATTGCCACGCCGGCCTTGCCGACATCGCCGGTCACCCGCGGATGATCGGAATCATAGCCGCGATGGGTGGCGAGATCGAAGGCGACGGACAGCCCCTTCTGGCCCGCAGCCAGGTTCCGGCGATAGAAAGCGTTGGACTCTTCCGCCGTCGAGAATCCGGCATATTGCCGGATCGTCCAGGGCTGACCGGCATACATGGTCGAGCGCACGCCGCGCGTGAATGGCGCAAAGCCCGGCAGTTCTTTCGCGGCACTCTCCGGCAGGTCTTCCGCCGTGTAGAGCGGCTTGAGGGTAATGCCTTCCGGTGTCTCGGTGTTCAGGCTCTCGACGGGTTTGCCCTTGAGATCCTTTGTGGCGAGGTCCAGCCAGTCGCGCGTTGTGCTGCTCATTTTGCAAACTCCATGATGACCTCGTCGACGGCGAGGCTGTCGCCTGCCTTCACGGGAATGCGCGAGACCACGCCCTTCCGCTCGGCCTTGAGCACATTCTCCATCTTCATCGCCTCGACAATCGCCAGAGTCTGGCCCTCCTGAACCTCGTCGCCCTCGTTGACCGCGATCGAAACGATCAGTCCCGGCATCGGACAAAGCAGTAAATTCGAGGTGTCGGCGACCTTCTTCTCGGGCATCAGCCGCGCCAGTTCAGCAACTCTGGGACTGAGGACCTGAACCCTCACATCTACCCCGAGTTGACGCAGACGCCAGCCGGCCTCGGCCGGCTCGACCTTGATGGCCTGCGTGTCGCCGTCAACGGCAATCAAGGCGATCTTGTCGCCCGGCATCCAGCCGGTTTCGACCTGCATGGCCTGGCGACCGTCGAGTTTGATCCGATAGCCCTCGCCGGCATCCTCGATCCGGCCGTGAATTTCGTGACCTGATACCCGCACAACCTTTTCCTCGTGGGCGCGCTTCTCAGCCTGGCTGAAGCGGGCGCCGGAGATCAGGGCATTGCGCTCGCCCAGAATGTGGCTGATCACGAGTGCCGCGATGGCAAAGCGCTCGACAACCTGGGCATTGGGCGGAACCGGACCGAACCCGTCGGGATACTCCTCGGCGATGAACCCGGTCGAAAGCCTCCCCTCGCGCCAGCGCGGATGCTGCATCAGCGCCGACAGGAACGGCAGATTGTGGCCGATGCCCTCGACTTCGAAACGGTCCAGTGCATCGGCCATCGCGTCGACCGCCTCGAGTCGGGTGGGCGCATGGGTGCAGAGCTTGGCGATCATCGGATCGTAGAACATCGAGATTTCCGAGCCTTCGCTCACACCGGTGTCGTTGCGGATCGTGATGTCGCCGTCGGTGCCCTCCTGCGGCGGGCGGTAGCGAGTCAACCGGCCGATGGAGGGCAGAAAGCCGCGATAGGGATCTTCCGCATAAAGCCGGCTTTCCACCGCCCAGCCGTTGAGCTTGACATCGTCCTGGCTGAAGGACAGCGGCTCGCCTGCGGCCACACGGATCATCTGCTCGACCAGGTCCACGCCGGTGATCAGCTCGGTCACGGGATGCTCGACCTGGAGCCGCGTGTTCATTTCGAGGAAATAGAAGTTGCGGTGCTTGTCGACGATGAATTCGACCGTGCCCGCGGACTGGTAGTCCACGGCTTTTGCGAGCGCCACCGACTGCTCACCCATCGCCTTGCGCGTTGCCTCGTCGAGGAAAGGCGAGGGGGCCTCCTCGACCACCTTCTGGTTCCGCCGCTGGATCGAACATTCGCGTTCGCCAAGATAGATCGCGTTGCCCTGGCTGTCGGCGATCAGCTGGATCTCGATGTGCCGGGGTTCCTCGACGAATTTCTCGATGAAGATGCGGTCATCGCCGAATGAGCTTGCTGCTTCCGATTTCGAGCGCGCAAAACCTTCGCGCGCCTCAGCATCGTTCCAGGCGATCCGCATGCCCTTGCCGCCACCGCCGGCAGACGCCTTGATCATCACCGGATAGCCGATTTCCGCAGCGATCGTCGCCGCATGCGCCTCGTCGTCGATAAGCCCCATGTGACCGGGCACCGTCGAGACACCTGCCTCGGCTGCGATCTTCTTCGAGGTGATCTTGTCACCCATGGCCTCGATGGCCTTCACCTTGGGACCGATGAAGGTGATGCCTTCTTTCTCGAGCGCCTCGCAGAAAGAGGCCCGCTCGGACAGGAAGCCATAGCCCGGGTGCACGGCTTGCGCCCCGGTCTGCTTGCAGGCCTCGATGATCCTGTCGGCCATCAGATAGGACTGGTTTGCGGGGGGAGGGCCGATATGAACCGCCTCGTCGGCCATCTCCACATGCATCGCGTTCCGGTCTGCATCGGAGTAGATGGCCACTGTCGCGATGCCCATCCGCCTGGCCGTCTTGATGACCCGGCAGGCGATTTCACCGCGGTTGGCGATCAGGATCTTCTTGAACATGCAATTCCCCCGCTCAAGGGCCTGATGGACAGGCCGGGCTGCGGCCACCGTCCCGTGGCCCGTCTATTTCATTGTTTCCGGGGATTGTACTGTCATGCCCCGGCTTTCCCGCCCCGGATCGGGGCGGGATGGTTCGCTTTTGCCCTAAACCTCGAGCACATCCTCGAATGCGGCAGGCATGGTTGACCGCGCCACTGTTTCATCGATCTTCAGCATCGCCGTGTAGGATTTGGGATCGAAGGGATGTTCCGCGGGCACGATCTCCCGGCCGAAAAGCCAGGAGATACGCCCCGCGTCGAGATTGCCACGCTCGAAAGGCTGGTCGCCGTAGAGATGCCACAGCGCATGCAGGAACGCGGTGTCGGCCAGTTTCTCGGTCGTCGTCCGGTCAGCCATGCGCTGGCGCTTGATGATCGCCGTCACCCCGCGCGGGTTGGCGCGGCGGATGGTGAACTGGAACCCCGTGCCGGGCAGGCCGGACGGGATTCCGCGGTGCTTGGTCATCTCGGGCAGTTTTGCCATCGCGGTCAGCTTTCCTTCTCGGCCTCGAGCTTGTCCTGGGTTCTGAGATCGAAATCGCTCGCAGCGTGGCGTTCGTGCAACTGCTCGGACGGTTCGCCGAAGGCACGGTTGACCATGCGACCGCGCTTGACCGCGGGACGTTCGGCGATCTGGTCGGTCCAGCGCTTGAGGTTGGTGTAGATGCCGGTGTCGAGATAGGCGGCGGCGTCGTTGTAGACGTTGCCCTGCAACAGCGTCCCGTACCAGGGCCAGATCGCCATGTCGGCGATTGTGTACTCCGAACCGGCGACGAATTCATTGTCGGCAAGCCGTTTGTCGAGCACGTCGAGCTGCCGCTTGACCTCCATGGCGAAACGGTCGATCGCATACTCGATCTTCATCGGTGCATAGGCATAGAAATGGCCGAAGCCGCCGCCCAGGAACGGTCCGGAGCCCATCTGCCAGAACAGCCAGTTGAGCGCCTCGGTTCGCGCCCGGGCGTCCTTGGGCAGGAACGCGCCGAACTTCTCGGCGAGGTAAAGCAGGATCGAGCCGCTTTCGAACACGCGGGTCGGCTCGCCCGTCGAATGGTCGGCGAGCGCGGGGATCTTGGAGTTCGGGTTGATGTCGACGAAGCCTGAGCCGAACTGGTCGCCTTCGCCGATATTGATGAGCCAGGCATCGTATTCCGCGCCCGAATGACCCGCGGCGAGCAGTTCCTCGAGCATCACCGTCACCTTCACACCGTTGGGCGTGGCAAGCGAGTAAAGCTGCAGCGGATGGTCGCCGACCGGCAGATCCTTGTCGTGGGTCGGACCCGAGATCGGCCGGTTGATGTTGGCGAAGCGGCCGCCATTGCCCTGCTTCCATTCCCACACCTTGGCGGGCTGGTAGCCTGCCGGGAAGTTGTTTTCGGGCGGAAATTTGGTTTCGTCAGTCATAAATTCATTCCTTGTGATGAGAGGGTGTCCCGGACCCCATATAGGCGGATGAACGGCCGATTGCAGCCACGCGGCGGCTTGACGGCCTGTTCAAAATCCCGTGTTCACCCCTCCCGTCACCTTCCGTAGTCCTCGTCGCTCACCTGCTCGAGCCAGGAGACGGCCACGCCGTCGAGCGCTTCCTGGATCGCGATATGCGTCATCGCCACGTCCGGCGACGCCCCGTGCCAGTGCTTCTCTCCGGGTTCGAACCAGACCACGTCGCCCGGCCGGATTTCCTCGATCGCGCCGCCCTCCCGCTGTGCTCGTCCGAGCCCCGAAGTCACGATGATCGTCTGCCCCAGCGGATGCGTGTGCCACGCCGTGCGTGCGCCCGGCTCGAACGTCACCGACGCCCCCTGAACCCGGCCCGGCGCTTCGGCAGCGAACAGACGGTCGAGCCGCACGGTGCCGCTGAAATAATCCGCCGGCCCCTTGGCCGAAGGCGTCGAGCCTGCGCGGGTGATTTTCATGGGCTGGTCCTCGGGCGGTTGCGGCTTTTCACAACGGAATGTTGTCGTGCTTGCGGTCGGGCTTCGAGACCTTCTTGGTCTTCAGCATCTCGAAGGCGCGGAGCACGCGGCGGCGGGTGGAGTGGGGCAGGATCACCTCGTCGATGAAGCCCCGCTGGGCGGCGACGAAGGGGTTGGCGAACCGGTCCTCGTAGTCCTTGGTGCGCCGCGCGATCTTGTCCGGGTCGCCGAGTTCGGAGCGGTAGAGGATCTCGGTCGCGCCCTTGGCGCCCATCACGGCGATCTGCGCCGTTGGCCAGGCATAGTTGATGTCGGCGCGGATGTGCTTCGACGCCATCACGTCATAGGCGCCGCCATAGGCCTTGCGGGTGATAACCGTGACCTTCGGCACGGTCGCCTCGGCATAGGCAAAGAGCAACTTGGCGCCGTGCTTGATGATGCCGCCATACTCCTGGCCGACACCCGGCAGGAAGCCCGGCACGTCTACGAGTGTGAGGATCGGAATGTTGAAGGCGTCGCAGAAACGCACGAACCGCGCCGCCTTCTTGGACGAGTCGATGTCAAGGCAGCCTGCCAGCACCATCGGCTGGTTGGCGACCACGCCCACGGTGGAGCCATTGAGCCGGATGAATCCGCACAGGATATTCTTGGCATGGTCGGCCTGGATCTCGAAGAAATCACCCTCGTCGCCGACCCGGGCAATCACCTCGCGCATGTCGTAGGGCTTGTTCGGATTGTCCGGCACCAGCGTGTCGAGCGCGTTGTCGATCCGGTCCGGCGCGTCGGCGGTGGGGATCACTGGCGGCGTTTCGCGGCTCGACAGCGGCAGGAAATCGAACATCCGCCGGATCTCGATCAGCGCTTCGACATCGTTGTCGTAGGCACCGTCGGCGACGGAGGATTTCTTCGTGTGCGTCGAGGCGCCGCCGAGCTCTTCGGCCGTCACGATCTCGTTGGTGACCGTCTTCACCACGTCCGGGCCGGTCACGAACATGTAGGACGTGTCGCGCACCATGAAGATGAAATCGGTCATGGCCGGAGAATAGACCGCGCCGCCGGCGCAGGGACCCATGATGACAGAGATCTGCGGGATGACGCCCGAGGCCTGCACATTGCGCCAGAACACTTCTGCATAGCCGCCAAGCGAGGCGACGCCTTCCTGGATGCGGGCACCGCCCGAATCGTTGACGCCGATCAGCGGGGCGCCGTTCTGGACGGCGAGATCCTTGATCTTGCAGATCTTCTCGGCGTGGGTTTCCGACAGCGATCCGCCGAAGACGGTGAAATCCTGGGAGAACACATAGACCGGCCGGCCGTTGATGGTGCCCCAGCCGGTGATCACGCCATCGCCGGGATACTGCTGCTCCTCCATGCCGAAATCGGTGCAGCGATGGGTCTTGTACATGTCGTATTCTTCGAACGAGCCCTCGTCGAGCAGCACGTCGAGCCGCTCGCGGGCTGTCAGCTTGCCCTTGGCGTGCTGGGCGTCGATGCGGTGCTGGCCGCCGCCGAGGCGGGCCTCGTCGCGCCGGTCTTCAAGCTCTTCGATAATTTCGCGCATGCAGTGGCTCCCGTATGTCCATTTGCCGCCGAGTGTAGCGCAAATGCCGGCGCGGCCAAGGTTTGGTTGCACCTCGGGCCGCTGTGCCGTTTCTCCAGCCATGCTCGTAGCCCGGGTGAAGCCCTGCGAACAGGGTTGAAAAGGCAAGCATGTTGCACTAGCAATATTTGCAACTGTAATTTTGCAAATTTGTGGATTTTTTCAATGCGATCACGCAAGCTCTTCATCGGTGGGCGGGTGCGCGCCATCCGCAGCGAGCAGGGCCTCACCCAGGCGGGGTTTGCGGCCAAGCTCGGTATTTCGACGAGTTATCTCAACCAGATCGAAAACAATCAGCGCAATGTCAGCGCCTCCGTTCTGCTGGCGCTGGCGGAGACCTTTTCCGTCGATATTGCCAGCCTCTCCGATCAGGACACCGACAGGCTCCTGGCTGATGTGTCTGAGGCGCTGGCCGATCCTGTCTCCGGCGGGGCGCAGCCATCGCTCAGCGACATCAAGCTTGTGGTGCAGAATGCGCCGTCCTTCGCGCGCGCATTCGTGGCCCTGCATCAGGCCATGCGCCGATCCGGCGACCAGCTTGCCGAACTCGATGAAACACTCGAACGCTCCGGCGCGATGAGCGAACCCACGCCCTATGAGGAGGTGCGGGATTTCTTCCATTACGTCGACAATTACATTCATGATCTCGACATGGCCGGCGAGGCGCTGAGCCGGGATCTCGCCAGAAGCCGCGGTGTGAGCACGAAAGCACTGGCCGATCACATCGAGCGCCGGCACCGGGTGCGGGTGGTCATAGGAGCGGGCGGCGAGGGGGCGACGGGGGGCGAGAAGGACAGCCAGTCCGGCCTTCGCCGCTTCGATCCGGTGTCACGGGTGCTTTGGCTCAACCCGCGCTCGCCGGCGTCCACCCAGGCCTTCCAGATTGCCTGCCAGATCGCGCTCAACGAACATGACGGGCTCATGCGCTCGATCATCGACGAGGCCCGTTTCCGCTCCGCCGATGCCGGCGCGATCTGCCGCATCGGGCTTGCCAATTACTTCGCGGGCGCCGCCATCCTGCCATATGGCGAATTCAGCGCTTCGGCGAGGGAGTTGCGGCATGACCTGGTGCTGCTCGCCGACCGGTTTTCGACCAGCCTGGAGCAGGTGACCCACCGCCTCTCGACGCTGCAGCGGCCCGGACGCAAGGGCGTGCCGTTCTTCTTCGCGCGGGTCGACAAGGCCGGCAACATCACCAAGCGACACTCGGCCACCAAGCTGCAGTTCGCACGGTTCGGCTCGGCCTGTCCGCTGTGGAACGCGCATTCGGCCTTCGAGACACCGAACCGGATCGTCCGGCAACTGGCCGAGACCCCCGACGGGGTGCGGTATCTTTGTCTGGCCACGGCGGTTTCGAAGCCGTCGGGCGGATGGCGGGAGCCTGTGCAATCCTATGCACTGGCGCTCGGCTGCGAGGTCGCCCATGCCGGTGAACTCGTCTATGCGAATGATCTCGATCTCGGCCGCTCCGAGGCCTTCGAGCCGATCGGCGTTTCCTGCCGGATCTGCGAACGCCGCGACTGTCACCAGCGTGCCGTGCCGCCGCTCAAGCGAAGGCTTCTGGTGGACCCGAACACGCGCAGCACGATCCCCTACGGTCTTGAATGACAGACAGGCGATCGGTCCGGTGTGGGGGAGACTTGCCGTGCCGGTCGCAGTCGGGCTAGGAAGCTGACAGCCCCTTGGCGGGCTCTAATCGTGAAAGGCTGTTACCGTGACCGGCACAATTTACGTCCTCAACGGACCCAATCTCAACCTGCTCGGCAAGCGCCAGCCCGAAATCTACGGCCGTGAAACGCTTGCCGATGTGGAAGCCGCAGCTGTCGAAACCGCCAAGGCCAAGGGTCTTTCGGTGCGCTTCCTGCAGTCCAACGCCGAACATCAGCTGATCGACTGGATCCACGAGGCGCGCGAAGAGGCCTCGGCCATCATCATCAATCCCGGCGCCTACACCCACACCTCCGTCGCAATCCTCGACGCGCTCAATACCTTCGAGGGCCCGGTGATGGAGGTGCACATTTCCAACGTTCACAAGCGCGAGGAATTCCGCCGCCATTCCTATGTTTCGCTCAGGGCCGATGGCGTTATCGCAGGCTGCGGCACGCAGGGCTATCTTCTGGCGATCGAACGCGTGGCGAGGGTCTTGGGCGCCAGCTGAGCCGTTTCCGCGGCCAGGACCGGATGGCTGTGTTAACCGGCATGATCAAAAGTCCAGCGGCGCGTTGTCGGTCACTTCCTTCATCACGAAAAAGCTGCGGATCTGACGCACGCCTGGAAAGGCGATCAGCTGTTCGCCATGCAGCTTGTTGAAATCCGCCATGTCCTGAACCCTGATCTTCAGGAAATAGTCGAAATCGCCCGCAACGAGGTGGCAGTCGAGCACGAAGCTGAGTTTCCGGATCGCGGCTTCGAACGCCGCGAAGCTTTCAGGCGTCGATCTGTCCAGCACCACGCCAACCATGACCAGGGCGCCGCGTGCGACTGCCGGCGGATGGACCATCGCCCGGAAGCCGGTGATGAAGCCCTCCTCGATCAGCCGCTGTGTCCGGCGATGGCATGTCGCCGGGCTGATGCTGACCTTCTGGGCAAGTTCGGCATTCGTCAGCCGGCCATCCTTTTGAAGGAGCTTGAGAATCCTGCGGTCGATCCTGTCCATCTGAAAAGTCATGAAAGATTCTTCCGAAAATGTCGAAGATTGTGAAACGGAATGAATTCTAGGTGGATCGATTTATTCTGCAACGAAAATCATGGCCTCAAGTTCGAGAGCACCTTTCATTCCTGAATCGCTAGTATTGGGGTCATCAAACCAGTTTCCCTCAATCACGGACCGGTGCCATGAACCTCTCCAAATTCGAACGCTTTCCCCTCACTTTCGGCCCGACGCCGATCGAACATCTTCCGCGGCTGACCGCGGCCATCGGTGCCGATGTGGAGATTTATGCCAAGCGCGATGATTGCAACTCCGGCCTGGCGCTCGGGGGCAACAAGCTGCGCAAGCTCGAATACATTGTGCCGGATGCGATTGCCGCCGGTGCGGACACGCTTGTGTCGATTGGCGGCGTCCAGTCCAACCACACCCGCATGGTCGCCGCCACGGCAGCCAAGATCGGGATGAAATGCGTTGTGATCCAGGAAAGCTGGGTTCCCCATGATGACGCTGTCTACGACCGGGTCGGCAACATTCTTCTGACCCGCCTGATGGGCGCTGACAGCCGTCTCGTCGATGAGGGCTTTGACATCGGTATCCGCAAGAGCTGGGAGGAAGCTCTGCAGTCGGTGCGCGACGAAGGTGGCGTTCCCTATCCGATCCCGGCAGGTGCTTCGGTCCACAAATATGGCGGTCTGGGATATGTGGGCTTTGCCGAAGAGGTCCGCTCCCAGGAAGCCGAGATGGGCATCAAATTCGACTATATCGTGGTGTGTGTCGTCACAGGATCGACACAGGCAGGAATGATCGTGGGTTTTGCCGCCGACGACCGCGCGCACAAGGTGATCGGCATCGACGGGTCAGGCACTCCAGACCAGGTCCGCGAGCAGGTTCGCGGGATCGTCGACAACACCGCCGACCTCGTCGAGCTGGGTCGCAAGGTCCGGGACGACGAGATCGTCATCAATCCTGATTATGCCTATCCGGCCTACGGTGTGCCAAGCCGCGAGACCAATGAAGCCATCCGATTGGCTGCGCAGACAGAAGCCATGATTACCGATCCGGTGTACGAGGGAAAGTCGATGCAGGGCATGATCGATCTCGCCCGAAAGGGCTTCTTCCCCAAGGGGTCGAAGGTTCTTTATGCTCATCTTGGTGGGGCCCCGGCGCTCAACGGATACAGCTACACCTACCGCAACGGCTGAAACCGTCGTTTGCGTGATGGCGTGCTCGCTGCTCTCGGAGTCCTTTGGAGCTGCGAGCACGCTCCCCGGCTCCATTTGACAAGAGTCAAGGCCTGAGGCCCCAAGCCATGCGAAACTTTGCTCCTGATCTGAGGCAGGGGGCGAGTGACAATGGAAGATCCGACGACGGAAACAGGGCTCCGGCTCTTGGGGGAACTCCGCCAGGCTGGCGAAGCAGGCGTTGCCAACGGAGCCGTTGGACCGCCTGCAAGCGCTGATGCAAAGCCTGCAAGGTTGAAAACGGCTGAGATCCGCAAGGACGATGCGGCCATCGCGCAATTGTTCGAGCAGGGTGTCTATCCCTACAAGACCAGGATGCGCCGCGTTGCCTACGAGCGCGAAAAGGCACTGTTGCAGGTCGAACTTCTCAAGGCACAGCGTTGGATCGAGGACACCGGCCAGAAAGTGGTGATGTTGTTCGAAGGCCGCGATGCGGCCGGCAAGGGCGGGACCATCAAGCGCTTCATGGAGCATCTCAATCCGCGCATGGCCCGCGTCGTGGCTCTCAGCAAGCCCACCGACCGCGAACGCACCCAATGGTATTTCCAGCGCTACGTCGAGCACCTGCCGGCTGCCGGCGAAATGGTGTTGTTCGACCGGTCCTGGTACAACCGCGCCGGCGTGGAGCGCGTGATGGGCTTCTGCTCGCCCGCCGAATATCTCGAATTCATGCGCGAGGCGCCGGAGATAGAGCGTATGCTTGCCCGGTCCGGCATCCTGCTCTTCAAATACTGGTTTTCGGTCACTCAAAAAGAACAGCTGCGCCGCTTCGGTCAGCGCGAAAAGGATCCGCTCAAGCAGTGGAAACTTTCGCCGATCGACAAGGCCTCGCTGGACAAGTGGGACGACTACACCGAGGCCAAGGAGGCGATGTTTTTCTACACCGATACGGCCGATGCGCCCTGGACCATCGTCAAGTCCGATTGCAAGAAGCGCGCCCGCCTCAATTGCATGAAGCATTTCCTGTCCAGCCTACCCTATGTCGGCAAGGACCGGTCGATCGTCCACGCGCCGGATCAATTGATCGTTGGGTCCAGCAGCCATGTCATAGGGACCGACCATCACATTCTGGGAAAAAGTCTGCATCCGGAGGGTCGAAAACCCAGGGACCAGGAAAACCCGGCAAACGATCAGCATGATGGGCTGATTCCGGGGCAGGCATGACGACAAAAGGACGCCAGAAAAGGCGTCCTTTTTGTTTGCCGTCTCACTCTTCCGCACAATTGAGACATTTTAACTCTTGAATATCTAAGAGCGCTTATATATATGGTGTTCACAACGGAACGACGCCTTTCGTAGAGGCGGAAGAGAATAAGAGGTAATGACAGTGGAAACAGAATTCACACCATGGATGTCGCTGGCCGGCGGGGTCCTCATTGGACTTTCGGCCACGATGCTCATGGTCCTCAATGGCCGCATCGCCGGAATGACAGGCATTGTGAGCGGCATTATTCCGCCGGTGTCGACTGACTGGCCCTGGCGGATCGCCTTTCTTGCAGGCGCAGTCCTCGCGCCGGTCATATTCCTGTTCGCGGGCGGTGCAATCGAATACGCCGTTCCGGTTTCGCTGCCCCTGCTGGTGGTCGGTGGTCTGCTTGTCGGTGCCGGAGTCTATTTCGGCGCCGGGTGCACCTCGGGTCACGGAGTTTGCGGCATGGCGCGGCTGTCGCCGCGGTCGATCGCCGCCACGGTGACCTTCATGATTGCCACCGGGATCACTGTTTTTCTCATGCGTCACGTCGTGGGAGGCTGAACCATGCAGAAGCTGATTTCGGCCGGCCTGGCCGGCGCAATCTTCGGACTCGGCATCGCCATTTCCGGCATGGCGAACCCGGCAAAGGTCCTCAACTTCTTCGATATCGCCGGAAGCTGGGACCCGAGCTTGATCTTCGTCATGGGCGGCGCCCTGCTCACTGCGGCCCTTGGCTACCGGATTGTTTTCGGCGCAAGGCAGACTCCGCTGTTCGACGGCAAGTTCCACCTGCCGGTGAACAAGACCATCGACAGCCGTCTCATTGCCGGTTCCACGGTCTTCGGCGTGGGCTGGGGGATTGCCGGCTTCTGCCCGGGCGGAGCCATCCCGGCTCTCGGATTTGGCGGGGTTTCGGTGATCGCATTCGTCGGCGCCATGGTCATCGGAATTGTGCTGGCCAGGTCGCTCGATGGTCTGCGCCACAAAGCCGCCAAGGCGTTCTGAGCCGCAGCAAGTTACGCGGGCGTAGAGGAATTCTTAGCGCCCCGTCCGACCAGTTCCGGATCGTTGAAAGCGATCCGATCGTAACCGATACAGCCAAGAGGAGACACTCAAATGTCAGACTATCCCGTAGACATGTCGGTGAAACCGGACGTCAAGGCGTTCTTTGATCCCGACACCAACACCATCAGCTATGTCGTCAAGGATCCCGGCTCGAACGCCTGTGCCATCGTCGACTCTGTGATGGATATCGACTACGCGGCCGGCCGCATCACCTATGGCCATGCCGACGAGATCATTGCCTGGATTCAAGACAACGGGCTGAAACTGGAATGGATCATCGAGACCCATGTCCATGCCGATCATCTGTCGGCTGCGCCTTACATTCAGCAGAAGCTGGGCGGCAAGATCGGCATCGGCGACAAGATCATGGTTGTTCAGGATACGTTCGGAAAGGTGTTCAACGAGGGCACCGAATTCCAGCGGGACGGATCTCAGTTCGATGCGCTGTTCAAGGACGGTGACACCTATGAGATCGGTGGCATGAGAGCCTTTGCCATGTACACGCCGGGCCACACGCCCGCCTGCATGGTGCACGTGATGGGCAATGCGGCCTTTGTCGGTGATACGCTTTTCATGCCCGACGGCGGCTCGGCTCGCGCAGACTTCCCGGGCGGCGATGCCGCTGTCCTTTACGATTCGATCCAGAAGGTCCTGGCCCTGCCAGACGAAACACGTCTGTTCATGTGCCACGATTACGGCCCGAACGGCCGCGACATCCAGTGGGAAACCACGGTGGGTGACGAGAAGGCGCACAACATTCATGTCGGCGGCGGCAAGACCCGCGAGGAATTCATCAAGTTCCGCACCGAGCGTGACGCCCAACTCGCCATGCCGCGGCTGATCATCCCGTCGCTGCAGGTCAACATGCGTGCCGGCGAAGTGCCGAAAGACAAGGACGGACGCCCAATGCTCAAGGTCCCCGTCAACAGCCTCTAAACGGCAGCCGCATCCTGCGGGGTGCGGTGCCAGCCCTCCAATCGGAACCACCGGGAAGACGACGATGGAAATCAGGAAAATAAGTCACAACCTTTCGGTCAGCCCCCAGATCACCCCCGCCGACTTTGCGGAGTTGAGAATGGCTGGTTTCCGTTCAGTGATTTGCAACCGGCCCGATGGCGAAGGTGCCGACCAGCCGACATTTGCGGAAATCGAGAAGGCGGCAGAGGCTGCCGGTCTCGAGGCGCGCTACATCCCGATCGTTTCCGGCAAGGTCTCGGACGCGGACGCTGTCACGTTCGACACCGCACTTCAGGAACTTCCCGGCCCGGTTCTGGCCTATTGCCGCACCGGAACCCGGTCGACAACGCTTTGGGCGCTTGCCGAAGGTGCGCGTGGCACGGCGCTTCCCGACATCCTCAAGTCAACCAAATCCGCCGGCTACGACATGTCCGGCGTGGCGCGCCGCATCGCCAATGGCGGCAAGACGCCGACTGAGACCGCGGACGCAACCCATGACATTGTCATCGTCGGGGGCGGGGCAGCCGGAATATCGGTGGCTGCCAGCCTGCTGGCGCGCGCCGGAGATCTCGATATCGCGATCATCGACCCGCAGGATGTCCATTACTATCAGCCCGGCTGGACCATGGTCGGCGGCGGTGTGTTCGCGCCCGGGGTGACCGCCCGCACGATGGCGTCCCTGATCCCCCGCGGGGTTGCCTGGATCAAGGCTGCCGTGGCTGCATTCGAACCCGACAAGAATGCGCTCATTCTCGATGGATGCCGCGTGGTCCGCTACAATCGGCTGATCGTGGCGCCCGGCCTCAAACTTGACTGGGATGCAGTCGAGGGATTGCCCGGAACCCTGGGGCGGAACGGTGTTACCTCCAACTACCGCTATGATCTTGCGCCTTACACCTGGGAGCTGGTCCAGGGCATGAAGCAGGGCAAGGCGATCTTTACCCAACCGCCAATGCCGATCAAATGCGCCGGGGCGCCGCAGAAGGCACTCTATCTCTCGGCAGACCACTGGTATCGCTCCGGTGCCCTCAAGAACATCAATATCGAGTTCTGCAATGCCGGCGGCGTTCTCTTCGGCGTGAAGGAATATGTCCCCGCACTTGAGCGTTATATCGAAAAATACAATGCAAAGCTCAGCTTCGCGCACAATCTCGTGCGCATTGACGGGCCTGCTCGTTTGGCCTGGTTCGAAAAGACCAATGCCGACGGCACGAAGGAAACCGTTGAAAAGAGCTTTGACATGATCCATGTCGTGCCGCCGCAGACCGCGCCGGACTTCATCCGTGTCAGCCCGTTGGCTGATGGCGCCGGTTGGGTCGATGTGGACCAGACGACACTTCGTCACAAGACCTTCGAGAACATCTGGTCGCTGGGCGATGTCATGAACGCACCCAATGCAAAGACCGCAGCTGCAGCGCGCAAGCAGGCGCCGGTAGTCGCCAACAATCTTCTGGCAGACATGGGGCGGGCCAGGGGCATCGCCCATTACGATGGCTATGGTTCGTGTCCGCTTACGGTTGAGCGTGGAAAGATCGTTCTCGCCGAATTCGGCTATGGCGGCAAACTGCTGCCGAGTTTTCCCGGCTTCCTGATCGACGGCACAAAACCGAGCCGGCTTTCCTGGCTGCTGAAGGAGCGCCTGCTGCCGCCTGTCTACTGGAAGGCGATGCTGCGCGGCCGGGAATGGATGGCGAAACCTGAAATCATAGGCTGAACGCACCAACACGCCTGAGCTTAGCGTCCCCGGCGAGATGCCGTACGGCGCAGAGCGAGCTGTGCTGCTCGTGGCGTTGAGCCTGGCATCAAGGACTTGGACATGCTGAACAACACTGGGGTTTCTGATCGCATCAGGCGTTTCCTGCCCGTCCTCGACTGGGGCAGGAGCTACAACCGCGACGCCTTCGGCAATGACATGGTCGCCGCGGTCATCGTCACAATCATGCTGATCCCGCAGTCTCTGGCCTATGCGCTGCTCGCGGGGCTTCCGGCCGAAACCGGCATCTACGCCTCGATCGCGCCGATCGTGCTCTATGCGATTTTCGGCACCAGCCGGGCGCTCGCTGTCGGACCGGTTGCAGTCGTTTCACTGATGACAGCGGCAGCGATCGGCAACCTTGGCGAACCCGGCTCGCCGGAACTGCTACTGGCGGCAGTCACGCTCGCGTTTCTTTCAGGCCTGTTCCTGATCCTGCTCGGGGTCTTCCGGCTCGGCTTTCTGGCCAACTTCCTGTCGCATCCCGTCATTGCGGGTTTCATCACTGCCTCCGGCATCCTGATCGCGCTCAGCCAGTTGCGCCACATTCTGGGGATTTCCGGAGGCGGGGCCACCCTGCCGGAGCAGTTGATGTCTCTTTACGAGAACCTCGGTCAGATCAATCCGGTGACACTGGTCATCGGGGCAGGGGCCACGGCCTTTCTTTTCTGGGTGCGCAAGGGGTTGATGCCGCTCCTGCTTTCAACCGGAATGAACGGCAAGCTCGCGGGCGTCTTTGCCAAGGCGGGACCGGTGGCCGCCGTCGTCGTCACCACGGGCGCGGCCTGGGCTTTCGATCTGAACAAGACCTACGGCGTTCGCGTGGTCGGGGATGTGCCGCAGGGCTTTCCGCCCCTGACCATGCCGTCATTCTCGCCCGACCTGTGGAGCACGCTGATCGGCTCGGCGATCCTGATTTCGATCATCGGTTTTGTGGAATCCGTATCGGTCGCCCAGACGCTGGCCGCGCGCAAACGCCAGCGGATCGTTCCCGACCAGGAACTCATAGGACTCGGCGCTGCCAATGTCGGTGCGGCCTTTACCGGCGGCTATCCGGTGACCGGCGGCTTCTCCCGCTCGGTCGTCAATTTCGATGCCGGCGCGGAAACCCCGGCGGCCGGTGCCTATACCGCGGTCGGGTTGATGATCGCAGCCTTGCTGCTTACGCCGCTGATCTATCATCTGCCCCAGGCCACGCTCGCCGCCACGATCATCGTCGCGGTCCTGTCGCTGGTGGACCTGTCGATTCTGAAGAGGACCTGGAGCTATTCTCGGGCCGATTTTGCCGCAGTTAGCGTAACCATCCTGCTGACGCTCGGTTTCGGGGTCGAAGTCGGGGTAACCGCAGGGGTGCTGCTGTCGATCCTGATCCATCTCTACAAGTCTTCCCGGCCGCATATGGCGATCGTCGGGCGGGTTCCCGGTACCGAGCATTTTCGCAACATCAAGCGTCATGCCGTTGAAACAGAGCCGTCGGTTCTCACATTGCGCGTCGATGAAAGTCTCTATTTCGCCAATGCGCGCTATCTCGAGGATAAGGTCTACGACATGGTCGCGGCAAATCCCGGTCTGAAGCATTTTGTGCTGATGTGCCCGGCGGTCAACGAAATCGACATGAGCGCGCTGGAATCGCTTGAGGCGATCAACGAAAGACTTGCAGCACTTGATGTCCGTTTTCACCTCAGCGAGATTAAGGGTCCGGTAATGGACCGGCTCAAAACCAGCGATTTTCTCGATCATCTCACAGGCAAGGTGTTCCTGAGCCAGCATCAGGCGATGTGCGAGCTTTCGACCGGACCCTCTCATGCAATGGCCGAATCGGCCGCAAACCAGAAAAGGATATCCTCATGACCCTTCGTATCGGCGACGTCGCCCCGGACTTTCAGGCGGACACGACCACCGGCCCGATCTCGTTTCACGACTGGATAGGTTCTTCCTGGGCGTTCTTCTTCAGCCATCCGGCCGATTTTACCCCGGTGTGCACGACCGAAATGGGCCGGACCTCCCAGCTTTCCGGCGAATTCTCGGCGCGCAACGTCAAACCGATAGGCCTTTCGACAGACACGGTGGAAGAGCACCGGACCTGGGTGCTGGATGTCAATGACACGCAGAACACCACGCTCACCTTTCCGATCGTTGCGGACAAGGATCACAAGGTGGCGACGCTGTATGACATGATCCATCCGAATGCGAGCACCACGGCTGCGGTTCGGTCGGTCTTCATCATCGACCCGGACAAGAAGATCCGGCTGACAATGACCTATCCTATGAATGTCGGCCGCAATTTCGATGAGATCCTGCGGGTGATCGATGCGCTGCAACTGGCCGATCGGAAAACCGTGGCCACGCCGGCAGACTGGCGTCCCGGAGGCAAGGTCATCATCCCGCCATCCGTCACCAATGAACAGGCGCGGGACATCTTCCCGCAGGGATGGGAGGAAATCCGGCCCTATCTTCGCGTCACCGACGTCAACTGAGTTCGCACTGGGCTGTCCAGAACAAAAAAGCCGCCAGCTTCACGGCTGGCGGCCATTGCGCATGATCCCCGATCGGGGTTCGTCGGTCCCGTTCAGCTCAGCGGGCGAATTCGGATTGCCAGAAGTTCGATTCCCTTGCCGCCACCGGTGATGTCGCTGTTGATCACCAGATAGCCGGCGTCATTTGGCGCCAGAGCCCGGTCATAGTCCAGGCTGAGCAGGATGTCGGAAGTGTCATATGTCACGTCGAAGCGCCGGCGTCCGCAATCGCCGAGCAGCGGGAAGTCGCATTTGATGTAGATCTGCGTCGGCTCCGACGAGGTGGAGCGAACCGAAATGGCGAGCGCCGACTTGCGTCCGGCAAGCGCCTGCATAACGTCCGCTCCGAGCGGCACCAGCACTTCACCGGCCTGGTCACCGGCGCGGGAGACGATCTCAAGCACGGTTTCGCCCCCGTCCTCGATCACATCAGCACTTGCGCTTGCTCGCGCAATCGCATCTCCGTCTTCGCCGGGGGAGTAGACACTTGACCATTCCCCCGAAAAGCCGGCACCCGGTGTCAACTGCTGCGGTCCGCCGGCGAAGTCGTCGCGGGTCAGCGACGGCGGCGGGTTGGGCACGCCGGTATCACGCTGTTCGGCGGTGGTCAGCGCGCCGCTTTCGATCAGCCACCAGACTCCGATGCCGATAAAGGAGAGCATCACGGCGGCAGAGAAGAATGCGGCGAAGACAGGGCGGCGGGGTTTCTCCGGTTTGCTCCTGGGGAGTTCTCTGGATTTCTTCCGACCGACGGGTGCCGGTTCGCGCGCGACCCGCGCCTCGGAAAAGCCGGGCTCCGGTTCCGGGAAGTCCGTTGAGGCTGCAGCTCCGGTGGTCGGGGGCGGGGCGGTGCCGCCGCGAATGTCGGGCGCGAAATCAAGGCTTGCGCGACGGTCCTGTCCACGATCTGAACTCGGCGAGGGGCCGGGCGACGGGGCGTGCTGGCGTTCGGGCGAAGCGACAGGCGGCGGCATGCCGGGGCCGTTGGACGGGTCTGCCCGGCTGCCGGTCTGCTCCGGCCGGGGTGCCCAGTCGTCCTCCGCGTTGACGGCCTCTACCGAATCCGGATGCACCACGGCGGCAAAGTCTGCCGAAGCCGCCGTCGGCTTAACGCCGGAAACCGGTTCGGTTGGCTCGTCGGTTATCTGGGGTTGCCATTCCGCTTCGATATTGGCGATCAGGTCCTCGAGTCGCAAACGATGTGCCGCGACCTTGTCCGGTTCGTTCACGCCCTGGCGTTCCAGGCTGCGGTCGAGTGCAAGTCGGGCAGAGTCATAAATGCGCACACGCGCCTGGGCGCCGGGGATGCCCGCCCGCTCCAATGCGCCTCGAATAGCCGCTTCCATACCCTTCAATCGTCCGACTCCGTTTCAGCCCGGCCCGGCGCGTTCAAATCAATGCCGAAACCACCGAATAAGCGTTGTGCGTAGCTGTTCAGCCGCTAAAACTCAAGCATGGGGCCAAGGATGGGGACAGTGCCGCGCGTATCGACGCTTACGCTTTTCATGCCTTTTCAGCATTGTCCGGCTCTGTTAAGAAAATTGACGTTTGCGTAAACGTCATTTTTTGATCTGCGAGGCCACATGACACTTCCCGCCATTCTGAAGGACAATTTTCGCCTGCCGGTCGTGGCTGCCCCGTTGTTCATCATTTCGCATCCGCCGCTCGTTATGGCGCAGTGCAAGGCCGGCGTCATGGGCTCCTTCCCCGCGCTCAATGCGCGGCCGGAATCGCAGGTCGACGAATGGCTGGCCGAGATCACCGAGGAACTGGCCGACCACAACGCCAAGAACCCGGACCGTCCTGCTGCGCCCTTCGCGGTCAACCAGATCGTTCACCGCTCCAACACGCGCCTCGAACATGACCTGACCATGTGCGTCAAATACAAGGTGCCGGTCGTCATCTCCTCGCTCGGCGCCGTTCCCGAAGTCAATGAGGCAATCCATTCCTATGGCGGGATCGTGCTGCACGACATCATCAACAACCGGCATGCGAACTCGGCGATCCGCAAGGGTGCCGACGGACTGATCGCGGTTGCCGCCGGCGCAGGCGGTCATGCCGGCCCGCTTTCACCCTTTGCACTGGTCCAGGAAATCCGCGAATGGTTTGACGGCCCGCTCCTCCTGTCGGGGTCGATCGCCACCGGCGGCGCCATTCTCGCGGCCCAGGCGATGGGCGCGGACATGGCCTATATCGGCTCTCCCTTCATCGCCACCGACGAAGCCCGTGCTGCTGACGACTACAAGCAGATGATCGTCGATTCGGGCGCGAGCGACATTGTCTACTCCAACTACTTCACCGGGATCCACGGCAACTATCTCAAGCCTTCCATCACGGCCGCAGGAATGGATCCGGACAATCTGCCGGTCGCCGATCCGAGCAAGATGAATTTCGACGGCGCCACATCGGGGGCCAAGGCCTGGAAGGACATCTGGGGCTGCGGCCAGGGCATCGGCGCGGTCAAGTCCCGCGGGCCGGTGGCCGATCTTGTCGATCGTCTGGAGTTCGAATACCAGGCAGCCCGCGAACGGCTACTGACCTAGGCGCCTGACGCCTTGTCTTGTCGGGGGGTGGACAAGATGCCTCTCCGTGGTCTCATATTGCTCTGGGTTTCATTAAGGGAGCAGTCGAATGGATTTTCAGACCGCAGTCCGCACCTGCCTGAAGGAGAAGTACGCCACGCTTGAAGGGCGCGCCCGGAGATCGGAATACTGGTGGTTTTTCCTGTTTGTCTTTCTCTGCAACCTCGTGCTGAGCATCGTGGATGCGATCCTGTTCGGCGAAGCCCAGATCTTGCAGGCGCTTTTCAGCCTCGCAGTCATCGTGCCCGGGGTTTGTGTCGCCGCACGGCGGATGCATGACACCGGCCGATCCGCCTGGTGGCTGCTGCTGGTACTGATCCCGATTGTGGGCTCACTGATCCTGCTGTTCATGTTCGCCCAGAAGGGCACAGACGGGCCGAACGAATTCGGTCCGGATCCGCTTGCAGGCGAGCAGGGCAGCTCTGCAGCGCACACTTGATCCGTCTGCGGGAAAGCCTGGCGGCAGGCACTTTCGGCTGGGTACGGACGTCCGGTCGAAGCCGCTCAGGCGGTGTGGTTTGCCCCAAGCCCTGAAATCAACGTTTCAGACCGGATGCCGACTTGAATTTGCGCACCAATCACGGTATCTGCGCTCCATCCAAACGGGTGCGAGACCTTTCGCAACCTTGGCCGCTTGACGGCAAGCCGCTTTAGCTCAGTTGGTAGAGCACATCATTCGTAATGATGGGGTCACGTGTTCGAGTCACGTAAGCGGCACCACCAACACGTCCTTCTGACTGCTTGCGCCGCCGCCCTGTCGGGGGCCGACCTTTGTCGTGCACACTTTCCATTGTGAACCCACTTTCGATCCGCTCCCACATCGTGGCAGAAAAATCGCGAACGTGTTTCAGGACAGGGGAGAGACGCAACGAATGACCGGAGCATGCTGCACAAGCGGGGTTTCTGCAGGATTGTGTAGTGTGAATGTGCGGCACACGCGCCATGGAAAGGCTTCGGCCGCCGTTTACCCCTCCCGGACCAGCCAGTGCCTGACAGGTGCGCGGGGATTGTGACGCCTTAAAGTTGGTCATGCCACTGTCATTGCATGGAAATTAGACACATTTCCATTACCGGCGTCTGTAGCGGGAAGGCTTGACGCAGGGGAATCCGGGCTTCTCGACTTTTTTCGTTTTTTCCGAATTTTCTTTGTTGACTCGATTGGTTTGTGGGTCCTATAAGGCGGTCACCAACGAGGGCGGCGCGCCGCTGGCGCCCATAAGTTCGCCCTTGTTTTTACTCCAAGAGAGCCGCGCAAGCGACACTCGCACCGGTTAAAGC
>JAVJOR010000010.1:0-94646 GCA_040216675.1 Hoeflea sp.
CTGACCCGCGAGATGACCATCGACCAGGCCGGCGATGCCCTCATCGAGATGATCATGCGCACCGCCAACGGCCGAAACACCGCTGCAGAGGCCCTCGGACACCGCGAGTTCTCCATGACAAAACTCTACAGATCCGCGTAACGCGCGGATCTCAGACAAAAGAGCACCTTCATCATGGCAGACATAGTGATTACCGAGTTCATGGACGAGGCGGCGGTCGCCCGCCTCTCCGAAGCGCATGACACGCTCTACGATCCGAAGCTGGTCGACGATCCGGTGGCGTTGCATGGCCTTCTGGCATCGGCGAAGGCGCTGGTGGTGCGCAACCGGACCCAGGTGCGCGAAGCGCTTCTGGGCATGGGGCCGAAGCTCAAGGTGGTGGGCCGGCTTGGCGTGGGCCTCGACAACATTGATGTCGAGGCTTGCCGGGCGCGGTCGATCAAGGTGATCCCGGCCACCGGCGCCAACGATCTTTCGGTTGCGGAATACGTGATCACGGCAGCACTGATGCTGCTTCGTGGCGCGTGGCTGCGATCGGAGGAGGTTGCGGGCGGGGCCTGGCCGCGCCAGTCGATGATGGGCCGGGAACTGGCTGGCAAGACCATGGGGCTTGTCGGCTACGGCTCGATTGCGCGCGAGGTCGCCTGGCGGGCGCACATGATGGGCATGTCCATCGTCGCCTATGATCCCTATCTCACCGCCGACCATCCGGGATGGCAGATTGCACGCAATGTCTCGCTCGACGCGGTGCTGGAACTTGCGGACGTGGTCTCGCTTCATACCCCGCTGACAGACGCCACCCGCAACATGATCAATGCGGAATCGCTGGCGAAAATGAAGTCCGATGCCATTCTGGTGAACGCTGCAAGGGGCGGTATCGTCGATGAGGCGGCGCTCGCCGAGGCGCTCAAAGGCAACAGGATTGGTGGCGCCGCGCTCGACGTGTTCGAGACCGAGCCTCTGACATCAGAAGCGGGCGCGAAATTCTCCGGCCTCTCCAGTCTGATCCTGACCCCGCATGTTGCCGGGGTGACGGAGGAATCCAACGAGCGTGTCAGCCATCTGATTGCCGACAAGGTGCTTGAGGTTCTGGGAGGCGGCGCATGAGCGGAACCCAGAAAATGACCGCGGACGAAGTCACCGATCTGATCATCGGGGCGCTCACGCGCAGCCGGACGTCACAGGCCAACGCGCAGTCCGTTGCAAACGCCTTGCTCGCAGCCGAGCTTGCCGGCCAGAACGGTCACGGGCTCAGGCGCGTCGCTGCCTATTCCGCGCAGGCCAAGGCAGGCAAGGTCGATGGATTTGCCGAGCCGCGTTCTGAAACGCTTCGTCCGGGTGCAATCGCCATCGATGCCGGAAACGGCTTTGCCTATCCGGCGATGGATCTTGCTCTCGAATGGCTGCCTGAAGCGGCCAAAACGCAAGGGATCGCGATAGCCGGAATCCGGAGGTCACACCACTGCGGGGTGGCGGGCGTGATGGTCGAGGCGCTGGCCCAGCAAGGGGTTGCGGCGCTGATGGTTGCCAATGCGCCGGCGGCCATGGCGCCCTGGGGCGGACGCCGGCCGCTCTTCGGCACCGATCCGATTGCCTTTGCCGCGCCGCTGGGCGAGGACGATCCGGTGGTGGTCGATATTTCTCTCTCCAAAGTGGCCCGCGGCAAGATCATGGCAGCGTCACAGAAGGGTGAACCGATCCCCGAGGGGTGGGCGCTCGACCCTGACGGCAACCCGACAACCGATGCAAAGACGGCGATGGAAGGAACCATGGTGCCGCTCGGCGATGCCAAGGGAACTGCGCTGGCGCTGATGGTCGAGTTGCTGTGTGCCGGTCTGACCGGAGCGAATTATGCCTGGCAGGCTACGTCGTTCTTCGACGACAAGGGTGATCCTCCGGGAACGGGACAGGCGATCATCGCGATCGATCCGGACGCTTTCGGACCCGGCGGGATGGAGCGCATGGCGCTGATGGCGCAGATGGTTGAGAGCGCCGAAGGCGCGCGGCTCCCGGGCCGGCGGCGGCAGCAGATCCGCTCCGACTATCTTGCCAACGGCATTCCGGTGGACAGCGATCTCGCGGCTTCGATCAGGGCGATCGGCGCCTGATCCGCTCAGCCCGTGAGGCTGGCCGGTAAAGCCTGCTTCAGTACAGAAGCCGCACTGCCACGAGCGTGATCGCCGGGAACATGGTCAGGATCGCCACCCGGATGATGTCGGTCAGCACAAAGGGAAACACCCCGCGATAGGTCGCGGACAAGGGTGTGTCCTTGGCCATGGAGTTGATCACGAACAGGTTCATCCCGACCGGCGGCGTTATCAGCCCGACCTCGACGACGATCAGAACGATGATGCCAAACCAGAGGGCGAATTCCTCGGGCGACAGACCGAACTCCAGCGCCGACATGATCGGAAAGAAGATCGGGACCGTGAGCAGGATCATCGACAGCGAGTCCATGACGCATCCGAAGGCGAGATACAAAAGCAGCACCGCGACCATGACCAGCCACGGGTTGAAGCCCTGGCTGCCGACATAGGCTGCCGCAGTCTGTGGCAACTGGCTGAGGGCCAGAAAGGCATTGAACACGCCGGCGCCGAAGACGATGAGAAAGATCATTCCGGTGGCGCTGGCCGTGGTCAGGATCGAGGAGATCAGGGTCGAGCGGTTGAGCCCGCCATTCATCAGGGCGATCACGCCGGTGCCGAAAGCGCCGATCGCGGCGGCCTCGGTCGGCGTGAAGATGCCGCCATAGATGCCGCCGACGACGGCCAGAAAGACCAGCAGCACCGGCCAGACCGCAAGCAGGCTGCGAAAGCGCTCGGAATAGGGCGCGCGTTCGCGGCTTCCGGCGGAGCCGGGCTTGAGCCTGACATAGATGGCGATGGCGATCATGTAACCGATTGCGGCGAGAACGCCGGGAATGAAGGCTGCGACGAACAGCTTGGCGATGTTCTGTTCGGTCAGGATGGCATAGATCACCAGGATGACCGAGGGCGGGATGAGAATGCCGAGCGTGCCGCCGGCAGCGAGCGCGCCGGTTGCCAATTCCCCGGAATAGCCGTAGCGGCGCAGTTCCGGCAGCGCCACCTGTCCCATGGTGGCGGCGGTGGCGAGCGACGATCCGCAGATGGCGCCGAAGCCGGCGCAGGCCCCCACGGCGGCCATGGCGACACCGCCCTTGCGGTGGCCGAGCCAGGTTTCTGCCGCCTTGAACAGCGATTGGGACATTCCGCCGAGCGTTGCGAACTGGCCCATCAGCAGGAACAGCGGAATGATCGAGAGCGAATAGCTCGAAAACGTACCCCAGGTCAGGTTCTTGAGCTGGGCGAAGATCATCAGGAACGAGCCGTTGATGAAGTAGCTTCCACCGATGCCGGTGAGCAGCATTGCAAGGCCGATCGGAATCCTGATGAAGATCAGCACCAGGAGAACCGGGAAGGACAGGAGCGCGATGTCGATGTTGCTCAATGCACCACCTCCCCTTGCGCCTGATCACGTCCCGAAAGAAGCGCCCGCAAGCTTAAAAACACGCACCAGCAACTCACGATGAGGAAACCGATGGCGCCGACAAGGCCCGAGGCGTAGGCCCACCAGATGGGATACTGGATGATGAATGTGGTTTCGCCATAGGCCAGCTTGTCGAGGGTGCCCTGCCAGTGCTTCCATGCCAGGAGCAGAGCGATCATGGCCATCAGGATGTCTGCGACGAGATCGATAACGCGGTTCGTGCGGACGCTCAGATGCATCGTCAGGATTTCCACCGACGCATGCTGACGGTTGATCTGGACCCAGGGCAGGAACGCGAAGACCGCAAAGCCTGTCCCCAGTTCGACCAGTTCGAAATCCCCCCGGATCGGGCTCAGACCCAGCGGAATAAGCGCTCGCCCGGTGACCGAGGCAACGGTAGACAGCATGACCGCGATCAGCGCGAGGCCGCCCAGAATTGCGAGCAGGGCCGCAAATCGCCGTATCACTATGTCGATGCAATCAAGCATCGGCTGCAGCCTGTCCGATACGATCCGTGGCAGCGATCAGCGGCGGTCGGAGATTCAGCATTTCCCGATCGAATCCGGCCAGCGCCTTGTAGCGTGCCGCATGGTCCTCGAGTTCCTCGCGGCTCATCACGTCGGTGACAACATCGAACATGCCCTGACATTTCTCCTCGACGACCTGCATGATCTGGTCGGGTCCGTTGCCGCGATTGGCCACCACGATCTTTTCTGTCGCCGGTCGCCTCTCATCTTCATAGGCGATCAGCGCTGCTTCCGACAGTCCGTGTGCGACAAGGGCCTTCCCGAGCACGCGCGCATCGAGAATTGCCTGGGACGCGCCGTTCGAGCCGATTGGATACATCGGATGCGCCGCATCGCCCATCAGCGTGACCCTGCCCTGGCCCCAGCCCGGCAACGGGTCACGGTCGACCATGGGATATTCGTAGATCTGGTCGGCGCCCCGGATGAGTTCGGGCACATCGAGCCAGTCGAAGCGCCAGCTCTCGAAGGAGGGCAGAAAATCCTCCAGCCTGCCGGGGCGGTTCCAGTCTTCGCGGTTCCAGGTGGCGTCGGGCTTCTTCTTGAGTTCGGCAACCCAGTTGATTTCGGCCAGCCCGGTTTCCAGGTCGGTCGGGGAAATCGGGTAGGTCACGAATTTCTGCCACTCATGGCCGATCATTGCCATGGAGGCGCCTGTCAGAAACGGTTTGGCGCGGCTGGTGGCTCGCCACAGCACGGCGCCGCCCCACACAGGGGGGCCTTCGACCGGGTTCATCTGGGCCCGGATGGCCGAATGGATGCCGTCGGCGGCAATCAGCAGGCTTCCGCGTTCGGTCCTGATGTCGCCTGCCCGGTTTTCAAGCTGCAGGCAGATTTCACCCTCGCCATGCGAAAAGCCGCGCGCTTTCCAGCCTGATTGCACTGCATCTGCGCCGAGACGCTCGCGCACGGCCTTCAGAAGCATCAGTTGAAGTTTTCCGCGGTGAACGGAAAGCTGCGGCCAGTTGTATCCGGCCTCGATTCCCCTGGACTCGGACCAGATCAGGCGACCGTGCTTCGAATAATAGGCCACTTCCCTAGTGCGGATGCCGACGGCTTCGAGTTCGGATTCGAGCCCCAGTTCGACAAGTTCGCGGATGGCATGAGGCTGGAGATTGATTCCCACCCCAAGAGGACGGATCTCTTCAACCTGTTCGAAGATCCGGACCCGCGCCCCGATCTGGTGGCAGGTAAGGGCAAAGGTGAGGCCGGCAATTCCGGCACCGGCAACAAGAATTGTCATTACGGGAATCCGCTCGTCGCTGCCGCCGGAACCTGCCGTTTTCGGCGGGCCCCGGCGGGATGGTTCGAACCTTGCGGTTTAGTTGGTGTATTTGGCGATCAGTTCCTGCGCCTTGGCATGGAGCGCCTTGCCGTCAATGCCCTTGTCTTCCATTTCCGTGTACCAGTTGTCGATGACCGTCTGCGAGGCATCGCGCCAGCGCTGAAGCTCCTCGCCCTCGATCTGGAGAATGGTGTTGTCGGTCGCCTCGGCAATCTTCCGGCTCGGGGCGTCGAAGGCAGCCTGGGTCTTGCCGGCGAAGGCGGAGAACTCCGCGCCCGTCGCGTCATCGAGAACCTTCTTGAGGTCGTCGGGAAGGCTGTCGTACCTGGCCTGGTTCATGGCCAGCACGAAGGCTGCCGTGTAGAGCGCGGTGTCGCCGCCAAACTCGGTATGGGTGTCGACGAGCTCGGCGATCTTCAGCGCCGGTGTCACTTCCCACGGGATGACGGTGCCATCTATAACGCCCTTGGAGAGCGCTTCGGGAATTGCCGGAACGGGCATGCCGACGGGCTCTGCGCCGAGTTCGGCAAGCATGCCGTTGATCACCCGGGTCGGGCCGCGCAGTTTCTTGCCCTGCATGTCCTCAAGCGTGCGGACGCCTTCTCCCTTGGCGTGGATGACGCCGGGACCGTGCACCCAGGTGGCAAGGATCTTGATGCCCTTGAACTCGCCTTCTTCCATGTCGGATTTGAACAGGTCCCAATAGGCGCGCGAAGTGGCTTCGGCGTTGGTCATCATGAAGGGCAGCTCGAAAACCTCGACGCTCGGGAAGCGGCCCGGCGTGTAGCCGGGCAGGGTCCAGACGATGTCGACGACACCATCACGGGCCTGGTCCAGCAGCTGCGGCGGCGTTCCGCCCAGCGACATGGCGGAAAACACCTCGACCTTCATGCGGCCACCTGATGCTTCGCCGATCTGTTCAGCCCAGGGGATGAGGATTTCTGCAGGAACATTGGCCTGCGGAGGCAGGAACTGGTGCATGCGCAGGGTGACTTCCTGCGCCAGTGATCCCGCAGTCGTCAAACCCAGAACCGAGACTGCAATCGCCGCGGCTGCGGCGGATTTCAAGAAATTGCGCTTTTTCATTTTATCCTCCCAGATAATTGAGCGACTTTGGCGTCGCTGATCCCGTCGAAAACTAGAGGCAAATTTTGTAACTGCCTAGACTGTCCCGGCCTGCCCGGGCAACGAAGCTTCCCAATCCGGCCTACGGCCATTTAGAAGGCAGGCGTGGCCAGAAAGCAATCGCGTCAGCCCGGTTTGGTCGCGCCCGTTCCTATGCAATTCGTCTTATGCCGTGCAGTGATTTCCCCTCCCAAGGTTGACGACCAACAAATTGACTGACCGACCGGTCAATTTATATTGACGAATTCGTCCGGCGACAAGGACTTTCTTGATCATCAGTGCCGCAGGGTCGGAACGGTTCTGCTCAGGGGCGCGGTTTTGCCGCGCGGGCTGAAACGGAACAGCCGCCGATTCAGATATCCCGGATTGATGGTTGATCCTTTTGAAAAAAAGGAAAATGATGCTTTCGGGATGCGAGACCGCAAAACCGTCAAGGGAGGAATTTGATGGCCAATGTAACAATGACCGTGAACGGACGTTCCGTTTCCGGCCAATGCGATGACCGGACGCTGCTGGTTCAGTTCATCCGCGAGAATCTCGGACTGACCGGAACCCATGTCGGCTGTGATACGTCTCAATGCGGAGCTTGCGTGGTTCACGTGGACGGCAAGGCCGTCAAGTCCTGCACCATGCTTGCAGCCCAGGCGGACGGCTCCGAGGTGATGACAATCGAGGGATTGGCGTCCGGAGGCGAATTGCATCCGGTGCAGGCGGCGTTCCGCGAACATCACGGGCTGCAATGCGGCTTCTGCACCCCGGGCATGATCATGTCGGCCGTCGACATGATCAACCGGTATGACGGGAAGCTCGACGAGAAGACCGTGCGCGCCGAGCTCGAGGGCAACATCTGCCGCTGCACCGGCTATCATAACATCGTCAAGGCGGTTCTCGATGCCGCTTCGAAGATGGGCGACGGAGCAAAGGTCGCCGCCGAATAGGTTTCGCCACAACCGGCGACGTTCGGAGGTGCAGACCTTCGGAGCGCAGAAGCCCGGCCCGCGAGCGAATGCCTCAGCTGCGAGAGTTTCGCATTTGTCGGCATTTGAGACCAGCAAGCCCGGCCAACCCGCCCGAGAGCAAGCACCGGCTCGTTCGCCAGCACTCAACCGGAGGAGTTTGAGAGATGGGAATGGAAGGCATTGGCGCCCGCGTGGCGCGCAAGGAAGACAAGCGCTTTATCACCGGCAAGGGCCGCTACACCGATGACATGGTGGTGCCGGGAATGAAGCATGCGCATTTCGTGCGCTCGCCGCACGCGCATGCAAAGATCAAGAGCATCGATACTTCGGAAGCCGAGAAAATGCCCGGCGTTATCGGCATTCTCAATGGTGCGCAGCTGACCGAGGATGCCATCGGCAACATCATCTGCGGCTGGATGATCCACTCCAAGGACGGCTCGCCGATGAACATGGGCGCCTGGCGTCCGCTCGCGCAGGATACGGTGCGTTATGTCGGGGACGCAGTCGCCATCGTGGTGGCCGACAGCAAGGCGCAGGCGCGCGATGCGGCCGAAGCCGTCGTGGTCGACTATGAGACCCTGCCGGTTGTCACCGACGCGGTCGAGGCGCTGAAGGACGGGGCGCCGCAACTGCATCCCGAAGCCAAGAACAATCTGATCTTCGACTGGGAAATCGGCGACGGTGCGGCCGCCGATGCGGCGATCTCTTCGGCAGCCCATGTCACCGAGATGAAAATCGTCAACAACCGGCTTGTCCCGAATCCGATGGAGCCGCGCGCAGCACTCGGCGTCTATGACGATGCCGATGATCACTACACGCTCTGGACCACTTCGCAGAACCCGCATGTGGCAAGGCTTGTGCTCAGCGCCTTCTACAATGTCGCACCTGAGAACAAGCTCCGGGTGATTGCTCCGGATGTGGGCGGCGGCTTCGGGTCCAAGATCTACATCTATCCGGAGGAGATCGTCTGCCTGTGGGCTTCGAAGCGCACAGGGGTTCCGGTGAAGTGGAATTCGGATCGGACTGAAGCCTTCCTGACCGACGCCCATGGCCGCGATCATGTGTCAAACATCAAGATGGCCTTTGATGCCGACAACAAGATCACCGGTTTCAAGGTCGACACCATTGCCAATCTCGGCGCCTACATGTCGCTATTTTCCAGTTCTGTCCCGACCTACCTCTACGCAACCCTGCTTTCCGGCCAGTATGCAATCCCGGCAATCCACGCCAATGTGCGGACGGTCTACACCAACACTGTTCCGGTGGATGCCTATCGCGGCGCCGGCCGGCCTGAGGCCTGCTATCTGCTCGAGCGCGTGCTTGAGACTGCGGCCCGGGAGCTCGGCGTCACTCCTGCGGAGCTGAGACGCAAGAACTTCATTCGCGAGTTCCCGTACCAGACTCCGGTGATCATGTGTTACGACGCGGGCGATTTCGACGCTTCGCTCGATGCGGCGATGAAGGCCATCGACTATGACGGGTTTGCCGCCCGCAGGGCAGACTCCGAAGCCCGTGGCATGAAGCGCGGTATCGGCATCAGTTGCTACATCGAAGCCTGCGGCATCGCGCCGTCGGCGGCGGTCGGATCGCTGGGTGCGGGTGTCGGTCTTTGGGAATCGGCGGAGGTGCGGGTCAACGCGGTGGGCACCATCGAGGTGCTGACCGGTTCGCACAGCCACGGCCAGGGCCATGAGACCACCTTCTCGCAATTGGTCGCCGAGCGGTTCGGTGTGGGCATGGACAGCGTTTCCATCGTGCACGGCGACACCGACAAGGTGCAGATGGGCATGGGCACCTATGGCTCGCGCTCCGGCGCGGTCGGCATGTCGGCGATCGTCAAGGCCCTCGACAAGGTCGAAACCAAGGCCAAGAAGATTGCCGCTCATCTCATGGAAGCCGACGAAAGCGACATCGTCATCGAAAATGGCGAACTCAAGGTCGCAGGCACCGACAAGAGCGTGCCGTGGTTCCAGATGGCGCTGGCAGCCTACACAGCGCATAATCTGCCCGAAGGCATGGAGCCGGGTCTCAAGGAGGGGGCTTTCTACGATCCCTCCAACTTCACCTTCCCGGCCGGCACCTATATCTGCGAGGTCGAGGTGGATCCCGACACCGGCAAGACGACGGTGATCGATTTCGTCGCCGCCGACGATTTCGGCAAGATCATCAATCCGATGATCGTCGAGGGCCAGGTGCATGGCGGTGTGGCGCAGGGCATCGGCCAGGCGCTGCTCGAAGGGACTCATTACGATCCGGAGACCGGGCAGCTTCTGACCGCGAGCTACATGGACTACACCATGCCGCGCGCCGATGATCTGCCGTCGTTCAAGGTATCGACCACGGAAACGGTCTGTCCGTCCAACCCGCTCGGCATCAAGGGCTGCGGCGAGGCCGGCGCCATCGGATCGCCGCCGGCGCTCATCAATGCAATCACCGACGCCATCGGCAACAATGACCTGACGATGCCCGCAACCTCTGAACGGGTTTGGGCAGCGCTCAACTCGGCACGCTAAGAAAGGGAGGCAGACACAGATGTATGCAACCAATTATCACCGCGCCTCCTCGGTTGAGGATGCCGTAAAGCTGGCTTCGTCAAACGACGAAGCCAAGTATCTCTCCGGCGGGCAGACCCTGTTGCCCACCATGAAGCAGCGGCTCGCCGCGCCTTCCGATCTGGTCGACCTCCGCCACGTCGACGCACTCAAGGGCATTTCCGTGGATGGCGGCAAGGTGCGGATCGGCGCCGCAACCACCCATGCCGAAGTGGCCCGTTCGGCCGAGCTCGCCTCGGCCTGCCCGGGGCTTTCGCATCTGGCCTCGCACATCGGCGATCCACATGTGCGGCACATGGGAACCATCGGCGGCTCCATCGCCAACAACGATCCGGCCGCCGACTATCCGGCCGGGCTGATGGCGCTCGGCGCCACCATCGTCACCAATAACCGCTCGCTCAGTGCCGATGAATTCTTCACCGGCATGTTCGAGACTGCGCTGGAAGACGGCGAACTGGTTGTGGCCGTCGAGTTCCAGGCGCCCGAGAAATGCGGCTACTCGAAGTTTCCGAATCCCGCTTCGCGGTATGCGATGACCGGGGTGTTCGTCGCCAAACACGGTGACGGTTCGGTGCGGGTGGCCGTTACGGGCGCAGGTTCGGATGGCGTCTTCCGCCACGAGGGCATGGAGCAGGCTTTGGCCTCGAATTTCTCGGCCGGCGCACTCGATGGCTTGACGGTCGATGATTCCGACCTGATGTCGGACATCCATGCGTCTGCGGCGTATCGGGCCAATCTGATCAAGGTGATGGCAAAGCGCGCGGTTGCGGCCTGCGGCTGAGTGTCCTTCACGGGTGAAAACGGGGCGGGACCATGATTCCGCCCCGAATGCTGTTCCGGCAGGGGTGATCGGTCAGGCCGGGCGTTCCATCATTGCCTTCGCAATTGTTCGCGCTTCGCGATCTGCGGCGTAGACATCCTCGATCGTCGAGGCCCGGCGGCCGTCGTCGAGCTGATCCATGGTGGCGGCCACGATGTCGGCCATCTGAAGAAATCCGATCTTTCCTGCGATAAAGGCCTCGAGTGCGGTCTCCTTCGCGCCGTTGAGCACGGCACCCTGCAAGCCGCCGCGCTGCATGGCGGTGCGGGCGAGGGCCAATGCCGGAAACCGGGTTTCGTCCGGTGCGTGGAATTCGAGCTTCGCAAGCTTGGCGAAGTCGAGCCGCTCGACCGGAAGCGGCGCGCGGCGCGGGTGGCTTATGGCGTAGCCGATGGCATGGCGCATGTCCGGTGCGCCAAGCTGCGCCAGAACCGATCCGTCGCAATAGCCCACCATGGAATGAACGATGGACTGGGGATGGATGATGACCTCGATCTGCTCCGGCTCCATACCGAAAAGGTGCCGGGCCTCGATCATCTCCAGCGCCTTGTTGAACATCGAGGCGCTGTCGATGGAGATCTTGAGACCCATTGACCAGTTCGGGTGCGCGGCCGCGACCTCGGGTGTGACCGCCGCCATCTGTTCCCGGCTGTAGTCCCGGAACGGCCCGCCCGACGCGGTCAGGATGATCCGCTCCACGGCGTGGCGCTGGGCCTGTTCGAGCACCTGGAAAATGGCATTGTGCTCGCTGTCGACCGGCAGCAGCCTGCCGCCACCCTTCGTCATCGCCGTGGCGAAGAGGTCGCCCGCCGAAACCAGGCATTCCTTGTTGGCAAGCGCGATGTCTGCGCCGCGCGACACCGCGGCAAGCGTCGGGGCAAGCCCGGCAATGCCGACAATCCCAGCCATGACGAGGTCGGTTTCACGTTCTCCTGCCTCGACAAGGGCCGAGGGACCTGCGCCGACCTCAATGCCGCTGCCGGACAGAGCTTGCTTGAGATCCTGATAGCGGTCCGGATCGGCCGTTACCGCAAAGCCCGCTCCGGCGGTTCTTGCCTGACGGGCAAGCAGATCGATGTTGCCCATGCCGGTGATGGCGGGAACCTCGAACGCGCCCCGGCCTCCGAGATGCGCCATGACGTCAAGCGTGTTGCATCCAATGGACCCGGTTGCGCCAAGAATGGTGATGCGGCGCGGGGCCTGATCGTGAATGTCGCTCATTGCTCAACATTCCATCGCTTACATCGGCCGGTCAAGAAAATCAGGGAGCGGAGCGGTCATTGAGATCCAGAAGTTCGAGAAACAGGGCGGAGTGATCGAGATCGCCGCCGCCCAGGCTGCCGGCGAGCCGCACGAAACGATCGCGGATGGTCCGGACCAGAGGCAGTTCGATGTCGAGATCGTCGGCTTCCGAGAGGATGTTGTCGAGATCCTTGATCTGCACATTCACCCGGCCGCCCGGTTTGAAGTCGCCGGCCTCCATCCGTGCGCCATGCTGTTGAAGGATGGTCGAATCGGCGAACCCGCCCTTGAGCGCGGCGCGGAAAGCATCAAGATCTCCGCCACCTTCCGAAACCAGCAATGTGGCTTCGGCGACAGCGCCGATGGTGATGCCGACGATGGCCTGGTTGGCGAGCTTGGCCAGTTGGCCCGATCCTGAAGGGCCGACGCGGATCGCGCGGCCCATGGCTTCGAAGATGGGGCGGGCGTCCTCGAAAACCGCTTCTTCGCCGCCCGCCATGATGGCAAGCGTGCCTGCTTCCGCTCCCTTCGTTCCGCCGCTGACCGGTGCATCGAGATGACGGACGCCGCGCTCAGCGAGCCTGGATGCATGGTCGCGCGCCTGGGACGGCTTGATCGAGCTCATGTCGATCACGCAGGTCCCGGGCGCGAGCGCCTCCGCGACGCCATGCTCGAACAGGACCGCTTCGACAACAGTTCCATCGGTCAGCATGGTGATGACGTGGCTCGCACCCCGAACTGCCTCGGCAGGGCTGGCTGCAATCTTCGCGCCCTCGTCAGCAAGCGGCGCCGCCTTTTCGGCATTTCGGTTCCAGACGGTCAGCTGCCAGCCGGCGGCGATCAGGCATCGGGCCATCGGAAGTCCCATCAGGCCGGTGCCCAGCAATGCGATCGATCTGCTCATCTATGGTTCTCCGCTGGCGACGTTCGGGTCGCGCACTGTTCATGGGTGCGGCGCCGGATCAGGCGCGCAGACTGGCCTGATGCAGGAGTGAAGTCCAGCTGTTCATGGATGCCAGATGACAGTAGATCGTGGCAAGCGCATCGGCCTTGCGCAGTGCCAGAAACGCATCGTCCTCCATCGACTGAAGGCGGGCTTCATCGATCAGGTGAAACCCGCTGATGTTGAAGCTCTTGCCATCCCCGAGCGTGATCTTGCTGTTGCGCTCGACAAGCAGATCCGTGCCCGCAATCACGTTCATGATCTCCCGGGTCTTGCGGTACATGCCCTGATACTGCTCGCAAAACGACAGTGCGCTGTCGATGATCTCGGTCTTCTCCCCGTTGTCGAACAGGGGCTTTGCTGTTTCGTCCTTCTCCGCGCTGGCCTCAACGAGACGGGGCTTGTCGACACACAGCGTCAGCCGTTCCGCGTTGTCGTCTCCGGCGAGTATGAAGGGATAGCGCCGCACATAGGCCGGTATGTAATGCGGCTCGGCCCACTTGCCATAATTGTCGACAAAGAGGTTTTCGCCCTGCTTGATCCCGAGAATGGCAACCGGCATGAAATCGGGTCCGGAGAAGACGATCGGATAGGACCGCATCGCAGCCGGCATTTCCGCCGCCATCAGAGGAATGACGATGGCGTTTGCGGCGAAGCTCATATCCCCGCTCTGGACAACCGCTTTGCCGGCGTGGCGTTCGGGATTCACGGCTTCCGGTTCATGATAAAACAGCGGCAGCGATTTGGCCGCTGCATCCTTGCTCTCACTCAATTTTCGTCCCCCTGTCCAGCTTTCAACGTACAATTGTCTTCGCGTGTCTGCGGCGACATTGCAAGACCGTGCCGGGGATTGAAACGATGCCTCTGCTGCAGGCGCGCGCGGTGGTTCACGTCTGTAAAATCCCGTTTCCAACAATTCAGCGGTTGCTCTATCACTCGCTCATGACTGACGAAATGATTCTCGACAGCCGGTACTCCTGGACACGGCTCGGCATTACACTCGCCATCGCGCTTGTCGGCAATGTCGGCATGTGGGCGATCATCGTCATCATGCCGGCAGTGCAACGGGAGTTCGGCGTCGACCGGGCGGATGCCTCGATCCCCTATACGATGACGATGGTGGGCTTTGCGCTCGGCAACCTGCTGATCGGGCGCGCGGTCGACCGGTTCGGAATCACCACCGCTCTCGTCGGTGCAGCCGTCACGCTGGGATCCGGTTTCGCTCTCGCCGCCGCCAGCGGATCAATCATCGTTCTGTGCATGATGCAGTTTGTCGTCGGCTTCGGAACCGCCGCAAGCTTTGGGCCGCTCATCGCCGATATCTCGCACTGGTTCTATCGCCGGCGCGGCGTCGCGGTCGCGATCACCGCCAGCGGCAACTATCTTTCAGGCGCGATCTGGCCGCTGGTGCTCAGCGGGATCCTGAGCGATTTCGGCTGGAGAACCGCCTACATGGTGCTCGCTGCCCTGGCGCTTGTGCTCATCATCCCGTTGGCGATGCTGCTCAAGCGGCGGTTGCCGGACGAAGCAGCGGCGCATGCGCAGCGCATGTCGGCGGCGAATGCGCGCTCGGTGAGTTTTTCGCCGAGAACGTTGCAGATCATGCTCGGGATTGCGGGCATCGGTTGCTGCATCGCCATGTCGATGCCGCAGGTCCATATCGTTTCCTATTGCGTCGATCTCGGCTACGGGCCTGCGGTGGGTGCGGAAATGCTGTCGCTGATGCTGATGGGCGGTGTCGTTTCGCGGTTGCTCTCCGGCTTCCTGGCCGATCGTCTGGGCGGCGTGATCACGCTGCTCATCGGCTCGATGCTTCAGTGCATCGCGCTGTTTCTGTATCTGCCTTTCGACGGGATGGTGCCGCTTTACATCGTCAGCCTGATATTCGGCCTGTCGCAGGGTGGCATCGTGCCGAGCTATGCGGTGATCGTGCGCGAGTATCTTCCGCCACGGGAAGCGGGCGCGCGCGTCGGCTTCGTCATCATGGCGACAATCATCGGGATGGCGCTTGGCGGCTGGATGTCGGGCTGGATCTACGACCTGACCGGATCCTACCGGATGGCGTTTCTCAATGGAATTGCCTGGAACTTCCTCAATATCGCAATCATGTCGCTGCTTCTGTTCCGGTCGCGGACGAGGCGGGAGGCGGCAGTGCCCGCAATCTAGCAGATGAGGACGGCCAGCATGTGCCGCAGGCACTGTCGGACAGGTTGTTGTCGGAGCAAGTGGAGCAATGTCTTCGGTATAAACCGCAACCCATGTGCCCGGAACGGAATGTCTGGCAGTGGTGATCCCGGCAGGATTCGAACCTGCGACACCAGGATTAGGAATCCTGTGCTCTATCCCCTGAGCTACGGGACCACGCGAAAAACTGCTTACAGAAAGCATGCTGTTTGTTCAACACGCCAGATGCAAGGAAACCGCCGATGACGGCGGTTTCGAGGAAGCACTGTTTCGGTTGCGCATTCAGGGATGCCGTGCCAGTGACGGTTCAGGCGGCGAGCGCCTTTTCGGCGAGTTTCACCCAATAGGACACGCCAACGGGAATGGCGTCGTCGTTGAAGTCATAGGCCGGGTGATGCAGGCTCGCGGTATCGCCATTGCCCATGAAGATGAAGGCGCCCGGACGGGCCTCGAGCATGAAGGAGAAATCCTCTCCGCCCATGGTCGGCGGCTGTTCGCGCTCGATGCCCTGTTCGCCCGCGACGCTCGCGGCCACATCGGCGGCGAAGTCGGTTTCATCGGCATGGTTGAAGGTGACCGGGTAGTTGCGCAGATACTTCACCTCGGCCTTGCATCCGTGGGCTGCGGCGATGCCGGAGGCGATCTCGTTGATGCGGGTCTCGGTCATGTCGCGCATTTCCGGTGAGAGCGTGCGCACGGTGCCGGCTAGTTCCACGGTTTCGGGGATGACGTTGTAGGCCGATCCGCCGAGGAATTTTGTCACCGATACCACCACGGATTCGAGCGGGTTCGCGTTGCGCGACGAAATCGACTGCAGCGAGGTGACAATCTGCGACGTTGCAACGATCGGATCAATGGTCTGGTGCGGCATGGCTGCATGGCCGCCGCGACCCGTGACGGTGATGTCGAAGATGTCCGTGGCGGCCATGATCGGGCCCTTGCGGATCGCGAATTGACCCACCGGAAGCCCCGGCAGGTTGTGCATTCCGAAGACCTTGGTGATGCCGAACCGGTCCATCATGCCGTCATTGACCATCTCGCGCCCGCCGCCGCCGCCTTCTTCGGCGGGCTGAAAGATGACGGCTACGGTACCTGAAAAATTCCGCGTTTCGGCCAGATGACGGGCAGCGCCGAGCAGCATGGCAGTGTGGCCGTCATGGCCGCATGCGTGCATCTTGCCCGGTGTCCGCGAGGCCCAAGGGGCTCCAGTGATCTCGTTGATGGGCAGCGCATCCATATCGGCGCGCAGGCCGATGGCCGGACCGTTGCTCCCGGGGCGGCCATGAATGATCCCGACCACGCCGGTGCGGCCGATGCCGGTGACGACTTCATCGCAACCGAAGGACTTGAGCTTGTCGGCGACAAAGGCTGCGGTGTTGTGAACATCGAACAGGAGTTCGGGGTCGGCGTGAAGCGTGCGGCGCCATTCGGTGATGTCGTCCTTCATGGCGACAACGTCATCAACAAGCTGCATGATCTACCTCGGTGGGAGTTCGGTTATCTTGTCAGCAAAAGGATGACACGGCTGTTAAGGAGGTTCCGCATCGTCCTTTGCCATCGGACTGCCATATAGGCTAAGTAAGGACCGTTGACGAGCAAAAAGCAATCGCCGTGTTGTGGCCCCGGGCGGGCCGTTGCAAGCGGTGAATGAGGCGTTCCTGCCTAAGGCTGCGGGAACTGGAAGGCTGGGTATGAATTTCTTTCTGCGAATGCGCCCGATCGGCGCCCTGATGGGTATGGCGATGCTTGCGGGGCTTTATGCGCCGGCAGCAACTGCCAATCCAAGCATTTCGGTGGACGTTGGATCGGGACGGGTGATCGCCCATGAGGATGCGTTCCAGCGCTGGTATCCGGCCTCGCTGACCAAGATCATGACCGCCTACCTTGCTTTTCAGGCGGTCAAGTCGGGCCAGATGAGTTTGCAGACCCCGGTCACCATGTCCGTCCATGCCGCCAAAGAGCCGGCAAGCAAGATGTATTTCAAGCCGGGCGAGCGGTTCCCGCTCGATTCGGCGCTCAAGTACCTTATGGTCAAATCCGCCAACGACGTCGCCGTCGCAATCGGCGAGGCGGTATCGGGGAGCGAAGAGGCGTTCGTCCGCGACATGAACGCAACCGCCCGCAGGCTCGGCATGACGGCAACGCGGTTCGTCAATCCGAACGGGCTTCCGGGCAGCGGCCAGTACACCACCGCACGGGACATGGCGGTTCTGGCCGTGGCTGCCAGGCGGAATTTTCCGGAGTTCGCTCATTATTTCGGATATGAGGGTTTTGTCGCCGGATCCCAGAAGCACACCAATTACAATTTGCTGATCGGCCGGTTTGCCGGCGCCGACGGCATGAAGACCGGTTTCATCTGCGCGTCCGGCTTCAATCAGGTTTCCTCTGCCACACGCAATGGAAAGACAGTGATCAGCGTCGTTCTCGGCGCGCCCTCGCAGGAAGCACGGGCGGAGCGTTCTGCGGAACTGCTTCAGCAGGCGCTGACCACATCTTCGGCCGGGCGACCCGCGCTCAATGCGCTTGTGCCTTACGGGGCGGGGAGGGACGCTGTCGCCGACATATCCGGCAGCATCTGCACACCGGAAGCGCGGAAGGCCCGCTATGAGGGCCGGGACGTCGAAGGCAAGATGGTTCTCAATTCCCCCTACATCAGAAAAATGACGCGCGAGCCTCGTCTTGTTCAGGCGCCGGCCGGGCTCGCGCCGGCGAGCTTCGAAGTCGCGTTGTCGAGGATTCCGATTCCGCTGCCGCGTCCGACCGGTGTGCTTTCCGGCGACTCCACCCCTGTTCGCGCCTCAGCCTTCAGCGCCTCGAAGGCCGAAACGCCTTCCCCGCTCGGGCCGGGGGTCACCATCCCCGTGCCGGTGCCGCGGCCCTCGCTCTGAGAGACAGGAAGTCCATCCCATGAACAGCGATCACGCCGGCTGGAGCGCGCCGCAAGGCATCCCCGTGTCGATCCTGACCGGCTTTCTCGGGGCCGGGAAAACCACCCTGCTCAATCGCTTGATCGGCGATGTCTGGCTTTCCGATGCGGCACTGATCATCAATGAGTTCGGAGATGTCGGGATCGACCACCTTCTGGTGGAGAGCTCCGGCGACGGCGTCATCGAATTGTCCGACGGATGTCTGTGCTGCACGGTTCGCGGAGAGCTGGTCGATACGCTTGCGGACCTGATGGATCGCATGCAAACCGGAAAGATCCGTCCGTTTTCGCGTGTCGTCATAGAAACCACCGGCCTTGCAGACCCGATCCCGGTGATGCAGTCCGTCATCGGCCATCCGGCGCTCGGACAGTCCTACCGTCTTGAGGGGCTGGTGACGGTCGTCGATGCAGTCAACGGGCTGGCGACACTCGATGCACATGAAGAAGCACGGCGCCAGGTTGCCGTTGCCGACCGGATTGTCGTGTCCAAGAAGACGCTTGCATCTGGTGATGTCGGGCTGACAGAGAGGCTGAAAGCCATCAACCCGCTGGCAACCATCCGAGACGCGGATGATGGGAGTCTTTCGGCGCAGGATCTTTTCGATTGTGGCGCTTATGACCCCTCGGCGCGCAGCATGGATGTGGTGCGCTGGCTCGAAACGGGTGGTGGCGATCATCATTCAGGACCGTCGCACGATCACGATCATGGGCACCCCCACGATCACGGGCACCATCACCACGATGTCAATCGACATGACGGCGGCATCCGGGCCGATACGCTTGTGAGCGAGCAGCCGATTGCGCCCGAGAGCCTGGCCATGTTCCTCGATCTGCTGCGCTCGGCGCACGGGCCGAAGCTCCTGCGCATGAAAGGCATTGTGCGTCTGGCCGATGATCCGTCGCGGCCGCTGGTGCTTCATGCGGTGCAGAGCCTGATGTCCCCACCGGTGCGGCTGGAACAGCCGCCGCGCGGATGGGATGGCAAGACACGGCTGGTCATGATCACGAAGGATCTGCCGCAAGGCTTCATAGGGGAGCTGTTCGCTGGCTTTTCCGGTGAGCCTGGCGTTGGCCGTCCCGACAGGGCCGCACTTGCCGAAAATCCGCTCGCCATCCCTGGGATGCCGGCGGTATCGTTCGTGCCTGCCAAACGCTGAAGCGCGCCGGGTTCAGCCCTTTTCGATGGTGAAGACGTGGCCGCCGTCCACCGGATCGGCCGCAAGCAGGCGATGGCCCTCCTCCCGGCAGAAATGCGGGATATCGATGACTGCCAGCGGGTCCGTGGTTTCCACACGCAACCTGGTTCCGCTGGTCGAATCACGCAAATGCTTACGGGTGCGCAGCACCGGCATGGGGCATTTCAACCCGCGCAGGTCCAGCGTCTCTGCGCCGTCGCTCAATTGCGGCTCCAGATCTTCCAGAACGGCTTGTCCGCATTGTCTTGCGAGGCGGCTCCCGCCTGCGGCTCATCGGCGAGCGGGCTCGGCGTGGGAACGGGCACGCCGGTCTCTGCCTGTGCCGTTTGTTCAGCGACCTGCGGCTCCGCCGCTTCCTGCGCAGAGGCAGGGCCAGCGACCGGGGGGGTCTCAGTGTCTGGGGTCAGTACCGCCAGGGGATTGGCTGCCGAGAACAGGCTGACCACGGGATTGGCAGTCGGTTCCCCGCCGTTTGCGGCGATCTCGGCCGCGCGTCTGGCCTCGCGTTCCGCACGCTCTGCTTCCCGTTCCGCCTCTTTCTGTGCCGCGGCGAGTTCCCTGGCTTCCTCGCGGTCCAGTTTCGCCACAGCGGCATTGAAGGCCTCGTTCCAGCTCTTCTCATAGGAATAATGGGCCGATGCCAGCGCCTGGGGCACTTGCGCGGGAGGGCAGGCCTGTGCTGCACGAAACGCCATGTTTTCCTGTTCGGGCACCTGATTGAACACGTAGCGCCTTTCGCAGACTTCCACTTTCGGCGGGCGTTTTGTCAGCTCGAAATGATCGTAGCCGGTCTTGAGCATCTTCCAGAATTCGAAATGCTCGTTGTCGCGGTGACGCGCCATGTTTTCGGGAGTCATCCTGAAAGGAAGCGCCTCGACGAGGAAGTACTCCTGCCCGCCCTTGAAGGCGTCGCGGGCGAACCCGTAAATCTCCAGCACCTGCTCGTCGGTCATGGAATAGCAGCCCGCCGATGAACAGGCGCCATGGACCATCAGGTTGGAGCCGGTGCGATTGTGGGACCGGTCATAGCTGTTGGGGTAGCCCATGTTGAACGAGAGATAGTAGCTCGAGTTCGGATTCATCTGGGACGGATAAATGCGGTAATAGCCTTCGGGCGCCTGCCGGTCGCCCTCCTTGAACTTGGGTCCCAGCTTGCCGGACCATTTGCAGATCTCGTAGGAGGCGATCACGTCATAGCGCCCATTGCCCTTTTGTTTCCAGACCTCAAGAACCCCTTCTTCCTTGAAAATCCGCATCATGATCGGCGAACGCGTGCTCATGTCGTTCGCTTTCATCTTGTTGACGAGCTTTGCGGGAAGTGGGTGTTCGACCTTGTTGGACACCGAATCGAGCGCATCCTGGCAACCGGCAAGTCCCAGAAGCAACACGGGAAGGAAGAGCAATGATCTCATCGGTGACATGGGTCTCTTGCTTGTTGCGATCGCAGCTATCGGCAGTTCGGCACTGACAGCCGGACCTTTGACTGCCGAACCGGGCGGCCCGATTTTCGCGGCAATCCTAAACCGGTTCGGTTCACGAAGGATTAACCATAGCCCGAACCAAGGCGGAGGAACCGGGGAAGGCCGGTACATGTGCCTGCAAATGTGGCCCGAATGCGGCGTCTGTCAACCGATCCGCCGGCCGATCTTGAGGAACTTGTTGCGCCTGTTGGACCGCAGCTCGTCGCCGGTCTGTCCAGAGAGATCCGAAAGTGCGCCTGCGATGGTGTCGCCGGTCCGCGATATGACGCTTTCCGGGTCACGATGGGCGCCACCGACGGGTTCGGAGATGATCCCGTCGACGATATCGAGTTCCTGAAGATCCTGTGCCGTGATCTTCATCGAAGTGGCGGCATCCTTGGCGCGGGTGGCGTCACGCCAGAGGATCGAGGCAGCGCCCTCGGGCGAGATCACCGAATAGATCGCATGTTCGAGCATGTAGACCCGGTTGCCGGTGGCAATGGCGATGGCGCCACCGGACCCGCCTTCGCCGATGACGACCGAAATCAGCGGAACCCGGATGTTGAGGCAGGTTTCGGTCGAGCGTGCGATGGCCTCGGCCTGACCGCGCTCTTCTGCACCGATGCCGGGATAAGCGCCGGCGGTGTCGATCAGTGTGACCACCGGGATCGCGAAACGGTCTGCCAGTTCCATTATGCGGATGGCCTTGCGGTATCCTTCCGGGCGCGCGGAGCCGAAATTGTGATGAATGCGGGTTTTGGTGTCGTGGCCTTTTTCCTGTCCGATCACCGCGACGGGCTCGCCGCGAAAGCGCGCGAACCCTGCCTGGATGGCCGCGTCCTCGGCAAATTTGCGGTCGCCGGCGAGCGGGGTAAATTCATCAAAAAGAGCCTTGGCGTAATCCCTGAAATGGGGCCGGGCGGGGTGGCGTGCGACCTGCGTTTTCTGCCATGGATTGAGCTTGGCGTAGATCTCGGCCATGGCGTCACGCGCGCGGGTTTCCAGCCGTGCGATTTCCTCGCCGGTATCGATGCTCTCATCCTCGCCGGCCAATTTCCTCAGTTCGAGGATCTTGCCCTCCAGATCGGAGATCGGTTTTTCGAAATCAAGATAGTTGTGCATGGATTGGTTCCGCGCGGTGACCCGCATTTTGGTTTGCTGCACGCATTCAAGCGCCGGTGTTTGCTTCTGTCGCGCCACGTTTGGCCGCTGAACGGCTTGTTGCAAGCCCGCTTAATCGCGATTTTTCGGGTGTTTTGCAAGGGGGTGATGCTCGGCGACCAGTTGCTTGAGGCGTTCATCGAGCACGTGGGTGTAGATTTGGGTGGTGGAAATGTCGGTGTGACCGAGCAATTCCTGTACCGCCCGCAAATCCGCGCCGCCGGCGAGAAGATGGCTGGCGAAGGCATGTCTGAGAACGTGCGGCGACACCTTGGCCGAGGGCAGTCCGGCGCGTGCGGCAACTTCCTTGAGTTCGCGAGCGAAGACCTGCCGCGACAAGTGACCGTCATTCGAGCTGGCGGGGAACAGGAACCCGGATTCTTCCGCGACCTCCCCGATTTTGGCCACCCATGCATCGAGCGCTGCGCGGGCGGGCCTGGACATCGGCACCATGCGTTCCTTCGAGCCCTTGCCGCGAATGACGAGGAACCGCCCCCCCTCGGCCAAGACGCGGAACGGCAGTCCGACCAGTTCGCTCACCCTCATGCCGCTGGCATAGAGCAGTTCGAGCAGTGCACGAAACCGGATTCTCTGAAGCGCCTCGGCTTCGGTGCGCGCCTCGGCGATATCCGTCTCGGCCTGCGTGAGGAGACGCGTCACATCGTCCACGCTCAGGATCTTGGGCAGCGATCGGCGCTTGCGTGGGCTTTCGACAACCCCGGTCGGATCGTCGTCGCGCAGGCCCTCGGCGTGGAGAAACTTGTAGAACTGCCGCAATGCGGACAGCCGTCTTGCCTGGGATGCGGGGGAAAAACCGCGCGCGGCGAGATCGCCGATCACGGCGCGGATATTCTCCGAATTCGCCCGCGCAAGCGTTGCGCCATCAGCCTTGAGCACCGAAGACGCGTCGTCGAGATCCCGCCGGTAGGCCTCGAGCGTGTTTATCGCGGCGCCGCGTTCGGCGCTCATCATTTCCAGAAAGGCTTCCACATGGGCAGCGCTGAGATCGCGCATGAGCGTGCTTGATTTCCTTAAGGGTTCAGCTTTTCGGTCGGGACCCGAATGGTGACGTCCCGTTCCACCGGTTCGACATACAGGACCAGCGCAAACATGGCACCATAGACGATCCCTGCGATGATGGCGCAGAAGACGAGAAAGCGGAACAGGGTTGGCATGGGCACTCCGGGACCTGGTATCGACCGAGTTATGCGGCAGCAGATGACTTGTTTCAAGACAGTAGAGTCTCGCGCCTATGCTTGACGCGTCGTCGCGCATGGCCAATAGAAGGCCCGGAGCATGAACAGCAGCATCAGAGAGCCACTTTGCCGGACGTTCAGACAAGCACACTGGAGCAGGATATCGCCGAGGCCCGCCGGGTGCTCGGGTCCCGCAATCTTGTGTTTGTCGGCCTGATGGGCGCGGGCAAATCGGCGATTGGCCGGCTGGTCGCGCAGATGATGGACATCCCCTTCGTCGATTCGGATCACGAGATCGAGCGGGTTTCGCGCATGAGTATCGCGGAACTGTTTTCAGCCTATGGCGAGACGGAATTCCGTGCGCTTGAGGAACGGGTGATCACGCGCCTGCTCAAGACCGGTCCCCGGGTGCTGTCGACCGGTGGCGGCGCCTTCATGAACGAGGCCACCCGGGCGAGATTGCTCAAATCGGGTCTGTCGGTGTGGCTGAAGGCCGATCTCGACGTCTTGTGGATGCGCGTGTCCAAACGCGATACCAGGCCGCTTCTGAAAACGGAAAATCCACGTCAGACCCTCTCCGACCTGCTCGACGAGCGATATCCCGTCTATGCGCTTGCCGACGTCACCGTTCAGTCGCGCGACGAGGTCAAGGAGACAATCGCCGCAGAGACGATTGCCGCGATAGCGCAATTCAAGGGCGGCAGAAGCGAGGCAGCGTCCCGATGAGTGATCCCTTGAAACGCCGGACGGTTCGCGTCGATCTTGGCGAGCGCAGCTACGACATTCTCATCGGTCCGGGCCTGATCGCCGGCGCCGGGACGGAAATCTCGGCGCGCAGGCCGGGAATGCGCTGTGCCGTCATTACCGATACCAATGTCGCCGAAAGCCATCTTCAAACGCTTCTGTCGAGCCTGACATCGTCCGGCATCGAGGCGGTGCCGCTGGCGCTCGAGCCCGGCGAGAAGACCAAACGGTTCGAGGAACTGATCAGGGTGTGCGATCATGTCCTTGGCGCCCGCCTGGAGCGCGGCGACGCGGTGCTTGCGCTTGGCGGTGGCGTCATTGGCGACCTCGCGGGCTTTGCGGCCGGTATCGTCCGCAGGGGCATGCGGTTCGTGCAGGCGCCGACAAGCCTTCTGGCGCAGGTGGATTCTTCCGTCGGGGGAAAGACCGGCATCAACGCCGCGCAGGGCAAGAACCTGATCGGGGTGTTTCATCAGCCGGATCTCGTTCTTGCCGATACGGATGTGCTCGACAGCCTGCCGCTGCGCGAGTTTCGCGCAGGCTACGCGGAGATGGCCAAATACGGCCTGATCGACCGCCCGGATTTCTTTGCATGGCTTGAAGAGAACTGGCGCGAGGTGTTTTCAGGTGGTGAAGCAAGGATCGAGGCCATCGCCACCAGTTGCCAGGCCAAGGCGGATGTGGTGGCCGCAGACGAACGCGAAAGCGGTTCGCGGGCGCTGCTCAATCTGGGACACACATTCGGCCATGCGCTCGAGGCGGCCACTGGGTATGACAGCAAGCGGCTGGTGCACGGCGAAGGTGTCGCGATCGGCATGGTGCTGGCCTATCAGTTCTCGGCGCGGATGAACCTTTCGAGCCCAGATGACGCGAGCCGTGTAGAGGCCCACTTGACGCAGGTCGGCCTGCCGACACGGATGAAGGATATTGAAGGCGGGCTGCCGCCTACCGATATACTGATGGAGCACATCGCGCAGGACAAGAAGGTCCGCCGCGGCGCGCTGACCTTCATCCTGACACGCGGCATCGGCCAGGCCTTCATCGCCGACGATGTGCCACAGGATGAAGTCTTCCGATTCCTTGAGGACAAGCGAGCATCATGATTCTGGAACAGATTGGCCTAATCCTGGCCGAACACGGGCTGACCATCTTGGCGATCCTGGTTCTGATTGGCGTGTCAGGTTTCTTTTCCGGTTCGGAGACGGCGCTGACGGCTGCGTCACGTGCGCGCATGCACTCGCTCGAAACCAGTGGCGAGAGCCGCGCGGGAACGGTCAACATCCTGATCGAACGAAAGGACAGGCTGATCGGAGCGCTGCTGATCGGCAACAATCTGGTCAACATCCTGGCCTCGGCGCTGGCGACGAGCGTGCTGCTTTCGATTTTCGGCGATTCGGGTGTGGCTCTCGCGACACTGATCATGACGCTGCTCCTGGTGGTGTTTGCCGAGGTTCTTCCCAAGAGCTGGGCGATTTCCGCCCCCGACCGGTTCGCGATGGCGGTCGCACCGCTGGTCAGGGTGTTTGTCCTTGTCGTCGGCCCGCTGTCGAGTTTCATCAACTGGATCGTGCGCAGGATCATGCTCGTGTTTGGCATCACCTTCGCATCCGAGGCCTCCATGCTGTCCGCGCACGAGGAAATCCGCGGCGCGGTGGACCTGCTTCACCGGGAAGGCTCGGTGGTCAAGGCTGATCGTGACCGGCTTGGCGGTGTGCTCGACCTCGGTGAACTCGAGGTCTCCGACGTGATGATTCACCGCACCTCGATGCGGATGCTCAACGCCGATGAAACATCGGAAACCAATGTTCGCGCCGTGCTTGAGAGCCCCTATACGCGCATGCCGATCTGGCGTGGGTCCACCGACAACATCATCGGCATCCTTCATGCCAAGGACGTGCTCAGGGCTTTGGCCGATGCCGCCAACGAGCCTCAGCGGATCGACCTGACGAAAATCGCCCAGAAGCCATGGTTCGTGCCGGACACCACCAGCGTCCCGGATCAGCTCAACGCATTTCTTCGGCGCAAGGCGCATATTGCGATCGTCGTGGACGAGTACGGGGAGGTCGAGGGGCTGGTCACGCTTGAGGACATCCTCGAGGAGATTGTCGGCGACATCGCCGATGAGCACGATACCGAAGTCCAGGGCGTGCGGCAGGAGGCGGATGGCTCGGTGGTGGTCGATGGCTGGGTCCCGATCAGGGATCTCAACCGGGCGCTGGACTGGTCACTGCCCGATGACGAGGCGACGACGGTGGCCGGGCTGGTCATTCATGAATCGCAGACGATCCCCGAGGAGAAGCAGGCCTTCACCTTCCACGGCAAGCGCTTCATCGTGATGAAACGCGACCGCAACCGAATAACGCGGCTCAGGATCCGTCCCGCCGACAAGGTTTGACCGCAATTCGGGTTTTGAAGGATGCTGAAACCCGGACGTGGTTTGGCCACTGCCAGGATCGGGTTCGAAGGAAAACGGCGTCTGGCTACCTACCAGCGCGTGGCTTCACCCGGAGCAGCCGCTTCGACCGCCATGGCATGAAGCCCGCTTTCGAGTTCGCCGGCCAGAAGTTCGTTGACGGCGCGATGGCGATCGATCCTGGACATGCCGTCGAAGGCTTTCGCGACGATGCGAATGCGGAAATGCGTCTCGCCGGTCCCGTCGAAGGCGTCATGATGGCCGCTGCCGGCGTGGTGATGGCCCGCGTGGAGATGGCTTTCGTTTATAACCGCCAGCCGCTCGGGCGCGAAGCGTTCATTCAGGGCTTGTTCGATGCGGTTCTGACGTGACATGACTGGGCTCCCGGGTGCCGGTCTTCGTTTTTAATTCCACCTCCCGTAAAATGTGCGGTGGCATTCACGGGCAAGACGGGGTACGCAGCTTGAATCATCCTTGTCAATCCTTGTTCCCCTAAGTGCAGAGCACCATAATCGACGTCATGAAACTGGATTCGAAATATTTTGACCGCATCAGGGTTCGCCGGAAAGGCGAGCGTGCCGCCGAGCCGAGCACACCCGAGTGCCAGTGGGACGGTTGCGACAAGCCCGGCGTTCACCGTGCACCGGTGGGGCGCGACGCAGAGGGCCAGTATTTTCTGTTCTGTTTCGAGCATGCGCGCGAGTACAACAAGGGCTACAACTATTTTTCCGGCCTCTCGGACAGTGAGATTGCGCGCTATCAGAAGGAAGCGCTGACCGGCCATCGCCCGACATGGGGAATGGGCGTCAACCGGGCTGCAAAAAGCGGGCCGACGCACTCCAAGGCGCGTTCCGGCTCGGCCGGATCGCATGCACGCATGCGCGATCCGTTCGGTTTTTTCAACGAGCCCGGAGCCAACAAGCCGGTCCGGGCACGCAAAGTCAAATCGCTGGAATCCAAGGCGTTTGGCACCCTTGGCCTGGCTGAGAATGCGACATCGCCGGAGATCAAGGCGCGCTACAAGGATCTGGTTAAGAAACACCACCCGGATGCCAATGGCGGCGATCGTGGTTCCGAGGAGCGTTTCCGGGCCGTAATCCAGGCCTACCAATTGTTAAAGCAGTCTGGTTTCTGCTAAGCGAACAGTCTAAAGCAGGACCAAACAGGACGCGAATGTGGCCCTTGGGCGTGAGCGCCAGGCCTTGGAGACATGATGAGCAAGACCGACCTCGACATTACCAATCTGCCTGACACCACCGTGAAGGTGCGGGATGTTTTCGGCCTCGATTCGGACCTCGTTGTCCCAGCCTACAAAGAGCGGGACGCCTATGTTCCAGATCTCGATCCGGATTATCTGTTCGACCGCGACACGACGCTGGCAATCCTTGCAGGATTTGCACACAATCGCCGTGTGATGGTGTCGGGCTATCACGGCACCGGCAAATCAACCCATATCGAGCAGGTGGCAGCGCGGCTAAACTGGCCATGCGTGCGCGTCAATCTGGACAGCCATGTCAGCCGTATCGATCTGGTCGGCAAGGATGCGATCGTTGTTCGCGAAGGCCTTCAAGTGACCGAGTTCAAGGATGGCATTCTGCCCTGGGCCTATCAGCACAATGTAGCGCTGGTGTTCGATGAATATGACGCCGGCCGCCCGGACGTGATGTTCGTGATCCAGCGCGTTCTGGAATCCGCGGGCCGGCTCACGCTTCTCGACCAGAGCCGGGTGATCCGCCCGCACCCCGCGTTCCGCCTGTTTGCCACCGCAAACACGGTCGGCCTCGGCGACACCACCGGGCTTTATCATGGCACACAGCAGATCAACCAGGCACAGATGGACCGCTGGTCGATCGTGACCACGCTGAACTATCTGCCGCACGATCAGGAAGTCGACATCGTCGCTTCCAAGGTGAAGGAATTCGCCAAGGGCGATGGCCGTGACACGATCTCGCGGATGGTTCGGGTGGCGGACATGACTCGCTCCTCTTTCGTTAACGGCGACCTTTCGACGGTGATGAGCCCGAGAACCGTGATCACGTGGGCCGAGAACGCGGAAATCTTCGGTGACGTGGCGCTGGCCTTCCGGCTGACCTTCCTCAACAAATGCGATGAACTGGAGCGGTCGCTGGTGGCCGAGCATTACCAGCGTGCCTTCGGCGTCGAGTTGAAGGAAAGCGCCGCCAATATCGTTCTCAGCGCAACTGCCTGACGGGAAACCAGAATGGCCGGACGCGGCGACAATTCCAGACCGAAGCCTTCGGGCATTGTGGATGTTGAACCGTTCCGGCGGGCGCTGACCGGTTGCGTGCGGGCGATTGCCGGCGATCATGAGCTGGAGGTCGTCTTTGGAAACGATCGGCCGGGGCTGACGGGCGAACGCGCCCGGCTGCCGGATATTCCGAAGCGGCCGACGCGTCAGGATTTTTCCGTTACCCGCGGCCTCGGTGATTCCATGGCGCTGCGCAAGGCCTGTCACGACGGCGCAACCCATTTGCGGATGGCGCCGCAGGGCCCGGACGCGCGCGCCGTCTACGACGCCGTCGAACAGGCTCGCGTCGAGGCGATCGGCGCGCGGCGAATGACCGGCGTGGGCGACAACATCACCTCCATGCTCGAGGACAAGTATCAGCGCGCGAACTACCAGGGCATCACCAGCCGCGAGGATGCGCCGCTCGAAGAAGCCTTGGCCCTGATGGTTCGTGAGAAGCTGACCGGGCGCCGCCCGCCCGAGGCATCCGGTCAGGTGGTCGAGCTCTGGCGTGATTTCGTCGAGGACAAGGCCGGCGATATTCTCGGCTCGCTTGAGCGATCCGTCGACGACCAGCAGGCGTTTGCCCGGGTCGTTCGTGACATCCTCTCCGCGATGGAAATGGCTGAGGATTATGGCGAGGACGACAGCGAGCAGGAAGAGCAGGACGACGTCTCCGACGAAGACCAGCCGCGCAGCGAAGAGCAGAACGAGCAGTCTTCGCAGGAGGAGGCCGGTTCCGACGCTGCACCTGCCGAGGAGAGCGAAACCTCCGACGAGCAGATGGATTCGGGTGAAATGGACGGCGCCGAAACCGGCGACGACGAAACCATCGACGACAGTGACGAGGACGCGGAAACGCCCGGCGAGACCCGCAATTCCAACGACCCATTCGCCGATCTCAACGAGAAAATCGACTATCACGTTTTCACCACGGAATTCGACGAGGAGATCTTTGCGGAGGAACTTTGCGAAGAAGCCGAGCTCGAACGCCTGCGGGCCTTCCTCGACAAGCAGCTTGCCCATCTCCAGGGTGTAGTCGGCAGGCTCGCCAACCGTCTGCAACGACGGCTGATGGCGCAGCAGAACCGGGCCTGGGATTTCGATCTCGAGGAAGGTTACATCGATCCGGCGCGGCTGCCGCGCATGATCATAGATCCGATGCAGCCGCTGTCGTTCAAGATGGAGCGCGACACAAGTTTCAGGGATACGGTGGTCACGCTGCTGATCGACAATTCAGGTTCGATGCGCGGCCGGCCGATCACGGTGGCGGCCACCTGCGCGGACATCCTGGCGCGGACGCTTGAGCGCTGCGGCGTGAAGGTGGAACTGCTGGGCTTCACCACTAAGGCCTGGAAGGGCGGACAGGCGCGCGAGAAGTGGCTGACCGGCGGCAAGCCGCCGGCGCCGGGCCGTCTCAACGACCTTCGCCACATTGTCTACAAGTCCGCCGATGCGCCATGGCGCCGCGCCCGGCGCAATCTCGGTCTGATGATGCGCGAGGGTCTTCTCAAGGAAAACATCGACGGCGAGGCGCTTATCTGGGCCCATACGCGGCTTCTCAAGCGTCCCGAACAACGCCGCATCCTGATGATGATCTCGGACGGTGCTCCGGTTGACGATTCCACCCTGTCGGTCAATCCCGGCAATTATCTGGAGAGGCACTTGCGTGCTGTCATTGAGGAGATCGAAACGCGTTCTCCCGTGGAATTGCTTGCCATCGGAATCGGCCATGACGTGACCCGGTATTACCGCCGCGCAGTCACGATCGTCGATGCGGAGGAGCTGGCGGGCGCCATGACCGAGCAACTTGCCGCACTTTTCGCGGATGAAGGCTCCCATCCGCGGCGCGGGCGCAAGCGCGCGTGAGCGGCAACGTTTCTCTGTCCGCGCAGGGCGGAGGCAGGCTGCGGGCTGTGATCGCGGTTGCAGCGCTGGCATTTTTCTCCGCCTCGCCTCTCATGGCCGACGAAAAAGCGGCGATTACCGTCAATTCTCGCCTGATCGAAAATTTCAGGGTCGGATCCTCGCAAACGCGTTTCGGCGAATTCGAGTTTGTCGGCGGTCTCGAGCTGAGTTCGCCAAGCTCCTATCTCGGCGCGATGTCCGCGATCCGTCTTGGAGCCGGGCGCAACAGCTTACTCGGAGTGATGGATACCGGCTTCTGGTTCGCGGGCCGGCTTGCACGGGATGAAGCCGGACGGCCGGTGGGCGTCGAGGATTTCACGGTTTCGCCGATCCTTGACCGGTCGGGGAACGGATCCGACGAAAAGTGGAGGTTCGATGCCGAGGGCCTCGCCGTTCGCGCGGAGGAGATCCTTGTCAGTTTCGAACGCAACCACCGGGTCGAAATCTACCCCGCCGACAGTCCCGGCAGTGCGACGCCGATCGGCTCTCTGCCGGTTCAGATCCCGATGCACGAATTCAGGGGCAATCGTGGGCTGGAGACTGTGGCGGTCGCACCGCAATCCTCCCAGCTGGCGGGGGCGGTGGTGGCGGTGACCGAGAAGAGCCTCAACGCCCAGGGCGATGTGTTCGCCGCGATCCTGACCGGACCATCCAGGGGCGTGTTCTTCATCAAACGCGATCCGCCCTTCGATGTGACCGACGGCGCCTTCCTGCCCAATGGTGATCTGTTGCTTCTGGAACGTCGGTTTTCCATTGCCCAGGGCGTTGGCATGCGCATCCGCCGTTTCGACGGGAGCCGTATCGCGCCGGGAAGCCTCATTGACGGCGAGACCGTTCTGGAAGCCGGTTTCGGCTACCAGATCGACAATATGGAAGGGCTGGACGTGTCCACCGATGAGGACGGTCAGATCTACGTCACGCTGGTGTCAGACGACAACCATTCCATCCTGCAGCGCAATCTGCTGCTGGAATTCCGGTATCTCGGCGATCAATAGAGCGCGCTGGCCGGACCCCTCAAGGCCTGGCTCGGGCACCCAGCACAGGCAGCATGGCTCCGTAGGGAGCAAGCATGGCGATCCCGACGGCAAGCTTGACCGTCAGGTCGCCCAGCGCCCACGACACCCAGCGCGGCGCCTCTGCTGCGAACAGACCGAGAAGCGGCGCGGCTTCGCTTGCGAAGGCATCACCGGGTCCGATGATGTTCGCAGCCTGGGAGAATGCCAGGCCGAAGAACAGGAAAGTGTCGAGAAGCGAGCCGATCACGGTCGAGACCAGCGGGGGGAGCCACCAGACCTTTTCACGCAGGCGATCGAAGAGTGAGACGTCGAGCAGCTGCGCCATCAGGAATGCGGTGCCCGAGGCGATTGCGATGCGTGGCGAGGCCAGCCAGACCGACAGTGCGACCGCGATCACAAAGCCGCAGAAAACCACGAGGCGTGCAGACCGGGGACCGAAACGGCGGTTGGCCAGATCGGTGATCAGAAAAGCCACCGGATAGGTAAAGGCTCCCCATGTCAGGAGGTCGGCAAGATTGAGCGCGCCGAGCCTGGCATCGACCGGGAACTGGACGAGGTAGTTCGAGGCAACGACGATGGCAGCCATGGCCGCCATAAAAGGCAATACGGGAGAGATCATTCGCATTTTTTTATCCTGGGTTGATGCCACCAGCAAAGAAAGAAGGCGGGCTCAAAGCCCGCCATCGCGATGTGACAGAAAAAGGCGCCCTTGTCAGGCGGCCTTGTTCTCGTCGAGCTTCTTGGCAATCTGACGCTTGAGCAGGCGCGCACGCATGGACAGCTCGCCATCCTTGGCCTTTGCGAGGAAAGCGTCGAGGCCTCCGCGATGCTCGACCGTGCGAAGCGCGTTGGCCGAGATACGCAGACGGTAGCGCTGGCCCAGTGCATCGGAGATCAGGGTCACGTTGCAAAGGTTGGGCAGGAACCGCCGACGGGTCTTGTTGTTGGCGTGGCTGACGTTGTTTCCAGACTGGACGGCCTTGCCGGTCAATTCGCAGCTGCGGGACATGTTGCACCTATTTTCTTTTCGCCAACGGACGGGCCGAGCCACTTGAAAGGCTCACCCAAAGGACCGCAGGCCTTTATCGGAAAGTCGCGTGTCTATAGTCAGCCACGCGAGCCGCGTCAAGCCGGATAGATCACAAACACGCACAATAGCAGGCTTGCTGATTGATCCGAACGCTTATTTTTGGTGCCCGGCATGGAAATGCCGTATTGGGTTACTTGATTGATTGCTGACTTGGCAGCCCGGTGCTGGCGGTCCGGAGGACAACAGGGTGCATGGAACTGGCTTGACAGAGAGGCGACGGGGCAGGGTTCGGCGGGGTGTGATCGTCCTGGCGGGTCTTCTTGCGATGTCGGTCCCCGTGCGTTCCGAACCTGTTCAGGTCTTTGCCGACTATACGGTCTCGCTCGCCGGCGTGCCGGTGGGCTATTTGAATTTTGCCACTGAAATAGACGGTCGTGACTATCGGCTGGAAGGGAAGTTGCAGCCGTCGATCTTTGCAGGACTTTTCGCCTCCATAAAGGGCGGTGCCGATGTGTCGGGCAGAATAGCGGATGCAACGTTCCGGGCAGCCGTTTTCTCCGTCGCCTATTCGACCGGCAAAAAGGACCAGCGGATCGAAATCGAGTTTGATGACGGCAATGTCACGGCGACACGTCACAAACCGGCCAAACGCCCGAAGAAAGGCGACTGGGTGCCGCTCAAACCCGCTGATCTAAGATCGGTGCTCGACCCGATGTCGGGCCTGATGATCCCGTCCGGAGCCAAGCTTTGTCCGCGCAGCCTGCCGATCTTCGACGGCGATACGCGTGCCACGCTTCATCTCAAGCCGGCCGGGCGACGTCCTTTCCGAACCAACGGGTTCAGTGGTGACGTCGTCGTATGCAGCATCCGCTTCGAGCCGGTTGCAGGATACCGCAAGTCATCGTCTGCGATTGCCTATCTTCGCAAGCTCAAGGACATGGAGGTCTGGTTCGCAGAGAACGCCGCCGGCGGTTTTCATGCGCCTGTCTATGTTCACGTTCAGACCGAAGTCGGCCAGGTCCGGGTCTATGCCACGCGCTTCGGCAATTGACCGAGATGCGATACGACATTGCTGCTTCCAATCAGGTGCCGGAGTGCGCTAAGGGCTGGGCAGTCCCTCGACTGACCTACCTGCCCGGTGTACCCAATTGCGGAATCTTCCCACCCTGATCGGTTTTTCGGCTGTGCTGATGTGGTCGGCGCTGGCGCTGCTGACCGCGGCGTCCGGTGCGGTGCCGCCGTTCCAGCTTTCTGCCGTCTGCTTCGCCATCGCATCGCTGATCGGTTTTGCGATGATGGTTCGTCAACCGGTCCGTTTTGTCGCGCTCTTGCAGCCGCCAAAGGTCTGGGCGCTCGGGATTTTCGGCCTGTTCGGCTATCATTTCTTCTATTTCACGGCACTCAGGAACGCGCCCGCCGTGGAGGCCGGGTTGATCGCCTATCTCTGGCCCCTGCTGATTGTTGTAGGCTCCGCCCTGTTGCCCGGTGAACGACTGTCGTGGCGTCACGTCGTCGGCGCGTTGATGGGGCTTGCGGGAACCGCGCTGATCCTGATGCGCGGTGCGGAAGGGGGTTTTGGCGGCGGGAGTCTTGTCGGTTACGGCGCGGCCATTCTCTGCGCGCTGACCTGGTCGGGCTACTCGCTGATGTCGCGCCGGTTCGGTGAAACACCCACCGACGTGATCACCGGGTTCTGCTTGCTGGCGGCCATGTTGTCGGTGGTCTGCCATGTGATGCTCGAAACGACGGTCTGGCCGGAAACCACGGCTCAGTGGCTCGCGGTGCTCGGTCTCGGCCTGGGGCCGGTGGGCATTTCGTTCTTTGCCTGGGACCATGGTGTGAAGAAGGGCGATATCCAGGTGCTGGGCGTGGCGAGCTATGCCGCGCCGCTTCTGTCGACCCTCATCCTGATCGTCTTCGGTTACGGCAAGGCCAGCGTCACCATTGCCCTTGCCTGTCTTCTCATCACCGGCGGCGCGTTCCTTGCCGCTTATGACATGCTGCGGGGGAGGCAGACGCTTTGAACGGGATCGATCTGACCGGCAGTTACGCCATTCAGCTGGCTTCGCTCGCATCGTTGCTTGGTTTCGGACTCTATCTGTGGATGTTGCGCCGTCCGCCATCGCTTGTCCGCACACTCGCAAAGACGCTCTCTGTTCTGGCCCTGGCCGGCATCGCCGGCCTTGAAGGCGGCCCGGCGCTCCTGATCGCCGCGCTTCTTCTTTCGGCCATGGGCGATGGGTTCCTTGCACACGAGGGGGATGTGGCCTTTCTCGGCGGACTCGGAAGCTTCCTGCTCGCCCATGTTCTTTACGTCGTCCTGTTTCTTTCGCTGGCGCGGGAGATGACGATCGCAGATCTTCCCGGATTGATTGCCGTCGCCGTTTTCGCACTCGGGATCGGAACCGCAATGGTCCGGAGGGCCGGGGCGCTTGCGCTTCCGGTCGCCCTCTACGTGCTCGCCATCGCGGGTATGGGGGCGGGCGGTGTTCTGCTTGGGGGCTGGGTTCTGCTTGGCGCAGCCCTGTTCATGGTCTCGGATGCGATTCTCGGCTCCGAGAAGTTCCTGATCGAGGAAAACAGCCCGATGCGCCGGCTGACGGCGCCGGCGGTCTGGATCCTCTATTATGTCGGCCAGGCGCTGATCACCCTCGGCCTTTTGGTCTGACAGGGGCGCCGTCGTAGGGAGCGGGCCGCCAATCGGGCGGGGCCATTTCGAAGCTCGAAAATTCAAATCCCGGCGCCACTGTACAGCCGACAAGCGTGTAGGTGCCGAGCGACGCTGCCGTCTGCCAGCAATTGGCCGGCACCACGAGTTGCGGGCGCTCTCCGGACCCCAGGTTCATGCCAAGCCGGTGGGACGTCGCGTTGATGCCGTCTTCCGAAAGGGTGAGCGACAGCGGCCCGCCTCCATACCAGTGCCATATCTCCGTGGCATCGGTGACCCGGTGCCAGTGCGAACAGTCGCCGCCCTCAAGCAGGTAGTAGATCGCGGTCGAATGGCCGCGGGTCCCACCTTCGGCATCGCGGAACGTCTCGCAATACCAGCCGCCTTCGGGATGCTCGCGCATACCGAGGAGCTCGATGATCTGGCGGGCGGTAAGGTCCTGCACCACGGTCAGAATTTGTCCTTGGCTGCCCGCAAGGCCGTAAAGACCTCCAGATCGGTCGCATCTTCTAAGCCCAGCGCCTTGCGTATGCCCGGATCATCGGCACGCATGAAAGGGTTTGTGCGTTTCTCGAACCCGATGGTCGTGGGCAGCGTGGCAAGGCCCTTTTCACGCAGTTCGTCAATTTCCTTCACCCGGTCGGCGAGGGTCGAATTGTCAGGATCGACGGTGACGGCAAAAGCCGCATTGGCCTTGGTGTATTCATGCCCGCAATAGACCCGGGTTGCGTCTGGAAGGTTGCCAAGCTTCCGGAGCGAGGTAAGCATGTCCTCCGGAGATCCCTCGAACAGCCGTCCGCAGCCCAGTGCGAACAGCGTATCCGCGGCAAACAGCAATTGTTCGTCGGGAATGTAGAAGCAGATGTGACCTGCGGTGTGTCCAGGCGTCGAAATCACCTTCACGGTCCGGCCCGCGAAATCGAAACTGTCGCCATCACCGACTGTGCGGGTCAGGCCGTTGATCTTGTCTGCCTCTGCCGCCGGGCCGATTACCTCGACCGAACCTTTTTTTGTAAGTGCGGGGATTCCCTCGACATGGTCGGGGTGATGATGGGTGATCAACAGGTGCGTAAGCGACCAGTTGCCGGAGTCCAGACGGGCAGCGATCCGTTCGCCATCCGGAGCGTCGATGCTGGCGGTCTCACCTGTCATCGGATCGTGCAGAATTACGCAGAAATTGTCCGATCGACAGATGAATTGTTCGATTATCAAGCTCGTCAAGAGTGCCTCCATCCCGGCTGCTGATTCATTCCCATCAGCATAGCGCGACGATCGGGCAGCGTCACCCGAGCCTATGGTAGTGGCCATAAATTTGCGATGACGTCGCCCGAAGTTTCAGGGATCGATTTGTCGGGTACTCTTGATCGCTTGCGGGTGTATGCTGATCTTACAGGGGTACCTGCGGTTTGGAGTTTGCCGGATGCATGCAGACATTGTTGAACTCAGACAGTTCTATCACTCGCGGCTCGGCTTGCTTGCCGAGCAGTCGGTGACCATGGCGCTGTCCTCGATCTGGGCCAGTCTTCCCGGCGAACGTCTCATGGGGCTCGGTTATGCCGCGCCGTATCTCGACCGCTTCCGACCGGATGCGGAAAGGGCATTCGCCTTCATGCCGGCCGGGCAGGGCGCGGTGAACTGGCCCGCAGGTGGTCCATCCGCTACTGCGCTTGTTTTCGACGAGGAGCTGCCACTGCCGGATGCTTCGCTTGACCGGGTCCTGATGGTGCATTCGCTGGAGTTTGCCGAAAACCCCCGCGAAACGCTGAAGGAATTGTGGCGGGTGCTTGCCCCCGGAGGACGTCTGGTGATCGTTGCGCCCAACAGGCGCGGCGTTTGGGCGCGGTTCGAACACACCCCTTTCGGAGCCGGGCGTCCCTATTCGCGCGGTCAGCTGGTTCGCCTGCTCCGCGAAAGCAATTTCACTCCCGGCGCGTTTGCCGAAGCGCTGTTCTTTCCACCCTCGCAACGGGCTGTCGTGCAGCGACTGCGCAACATTTTCGAACGCTTCGGCAGGCGCATGTGGCCGGTCTTTTCGGGCGTCATCGTTGTGGAAGCGCAGAAACGGCTTTATCAGGGGTTGCCGGTGGCCCAGCGCGCATCGCGGCGGGTTTTCGTCCCGGTCCTGTCTCCCCAGACATCCCGGGCAACGTCTCGGGCCCCCCGGCGCCAAGCCGATTGACCTGCGGGACCGGCGTGCTGCGACACTCTCTCGACAAGATCGCCGCGAGAGGCTATTTCCGCGTCCATGTCCCGTTTCCGGGCGTTCTTCAGACAAGGAACTTCACCCATGACCAGCACCGATATGCCATGCCCGAAACCCGGCGTTCTGGATATCGCGGCCTATGTGCCCGGGCGCGAGACGGTGCATGGCGCGGTCAAGGTCTACAAGCTGTCAGCCAACGAGACGCCGCTTGGCCCGAGTCCGAAGGTCGCCGAGGCCATCGCCGCAAGGAATTCTGATCTCGCATTGTATCCGGACGGATCGGCGCATGTGCTGCGCGAGGCGATCGGCCGCGCGCACGGGCTCAACCCCAACAACATCATGTGCGGCAACGGTTCGGACGAACTGCTCGGTCTGCTGTGCCAGACCTACCTGGCGCCGGGGGATGAAGGGCTTTTCAGCGAGCATGGCTTCCTGGTCTACAAGATCCAGGTCAAGGCCGCCGGGGCGACGCCGGTTGCGGTTCCCGACGACGAAGGCCTGACCGCCGATGTGGACCGTCTGCTGGCGGCAGTGACCGAGCGGACCAAGATCGTCTTTCTGGCCAACCCGAACAATCCGACCGGAACCTACATTCCGGTGAGCGAGGTTCGACGGCTGCACGCTGGACTCCCGTCGCATGTGGTTCTGGTGCTTGATGCGGCCTATGCCGAATATGTACGGCGGAATGATTACGAGGCGGGTGTCGAGCTCGTCTCCAATCATCCGAACGTCGTGATGACGCGGACGTTCTCGAAAATCCACGGGCTTGCCGGACTTCGCATTGGCTGGATGTATGCGCATGAGGCGATCATCGACGCTTGCAACCGGGTTCGTGGCCCGTTCAACGTCAACTCTCTCGCCATCGTTGCCGGAGCCGCCGCCATTGGCGACAGGGCTCATGTCGAGCGTGCAGTCGCACACAATGATCTTTGGCTGGGACGCGTGACCGAGGCTCTCGAAGGGATAGGTCTGAAAACAACACCGTCAGTCGGCAATTTCGTGCTGGTGCATTTCCCCGAGATGCCCGGCAAGACGGCTGCCGAGGCGGACGAGTTTCTGGGCTCGCGGGGTTTCGTGCTGCGCCGCGTTGCGGGCTACGGGCTTCCCAATGCGCTCAGGATGACCATCGGCAGCGAAGAGGCCAATCTAGGCGTCATCGATGCGCTCACCGAATTCATGGCTCAATCCTCATGACCAGGCCCATGTTCGACAAGATTGCGCTGATCGGCATCGGGCTGATCGGATCCTCCCTGGCGCGCGTGATCTCGGCCAAAGGGCTGGCAGGCCATGTTGCGATCGCTACACGGAGCGGCGCCACCCTCGATGCGGCCCGGGCTCTCGATCTGGGTGACAGTTACACGCAGTCCAACGCGGAGGCCGTACGCGATGCCGATCTGGTGATCGTTTCGGTACCCGTCGGCGCTTCGGGAGCCGTCGCCAGCGAAATCGGCGCGCATCTCAAACCGGGCGCAATCTTCAGCGATGTCGGATCGACAAAGGCCTCCGTGATCAGCCAGATGGCGCAGTACATGCCGTCGAATGTGCATTTCATTCCCGGCCATCCGATCGCCGGAACCGAGCACAGCGGGCCCGAGGCCGGCTTTGCCGAATTGTTCGAGAACCGCTGGTGCATCCTGACACCGCTGCCTGACACCGATACAGATGCGATCAAACGTCTGGCCGGCTTCTGGGAGGCCTGCGGGTCGACCGTGGAGCAGATGGATCCGGACCATCACGACCGGGTTCTGGCAATCGTGTCACACCTGCCGCACATCATTGCCTACAACATTGTCGGGACCGCGGATGATCTGGAAACCGTCACAAAATCCGAGGTGATCAAGTACTCCGCATCGGGTTTTCGCGACTTCACCCGTCTGGCCGCATCTGATCCGGTGATGTGGCGGGATGTGTGTCTGCACAACAAGGATGCGCTGCTGGAAATGCTGGCCCGGTTCTCCGAGGATCTGTCTTCGCTTCAGCGCGCGATTCGCTGGGGCGACGGGGACAAGCTTTTCGAGCTGTTCACGCGCACCCGCGGCATTCGCCGTTCGATCATCGAGGCCGGGCAGGAAACGGATGCGCCGAACTTCGGCCGCGACCCGCCCAAGAGCAGCGGTTCGGCTGCCGGCGAGACATCCGGAAACTAGAAAGCCGGCAAACGCCCGAGCGGGATGAACCCTATCGACACCGCGTTCCGGCGGATCGTCAGGGGCACGGTGATGGCATCATCTCCGGCAACGGTGTCGAAGGCGCCGAGCATGGGCGCAATGTTGCCGACGATTTCAGCGTATTGCGGATCCATGCGCCCTATCAGTTCGGCAAGATTTTCCTGATTGCGCACGGTCACGTTGATGTCGCCCGAGATCAGGCGGGCTTCATCGACCTGGAACGGACCGCTGATTTCAAGCGATGTGCTGTCATCAATCTCGATCAGAATCCGGTGCGACCGGACATCGAAAGCGCCTTGCGGCCCTCTGATCGGGGCATCGAGAAGTGCCGCCTGACCGGGAAGAGTGGCTTCCAGCGTCAACCGGTCAAACGCGACCTGGTCCGACAGGGTGCTTTGAACCCCTTCGGCATAGACCGCGATGTCGGCGTCCAGGTCGTTCCTGCGCGCGTGAGCGGCCAGTCTTTCCGCCCGGAGACCGAGCCTGGACGACAGCGCCGTGCTGTCGACGTCGATGCTGATCGACTGGCTGTCCAGCGATCCGCGGTCAAGGCCTCGCCGCGTGAGCCGCAGGCTGGATTGCAGGCTGCGCCAGTCGATGCGGCCTTCTCCGGCCTGTCCAGAGAACGAAAAGGGGCCATCGAGCTCTGAAACGATATGGTTGGGGCGATAGAACTGGGCGGCCGATCTGAGGGCGCCGCCTTGCGCCCGCAGGCCGGAGCGCTGGTTGTCATAGGAGATACGGTCGCAGAACAGTCCGAAGCGGAAGGGATAGCCGCGGACTTCGGCGTTGGCGCAGTCGGCCTGTGCCTGCGGCCCCGCCAGTTGCTGCAGCGTGAGCGGCAACCGGGTCTCGATCCTGTCAGCGATAAAATGCCACCCGGCAGTCCAGGCAAGACCAAAAACCGCGATGCCAACGGCGAGCCAGACAAAGCGTTTGGTCCTGGAACCGGCAGGCTGGGTGTCGTGCGGCATTGCGTTCTCCCTGATCGCCCTGTCATAAGGGCAGCATCCATCGGCAGTTCGCGCAGATGGGTATGTCGTGGTGGATAGCTGCCTTGACGGCAATGTTGCAACTGGCGCTGCGTGCCCGCTTCATCGGCAAAGCACGCGGTGCAATATGGGTTTCGGATATGGACGATTTTTGGGTGTTTGGCTACGGATCACTGATGTGGCGGCCGGGATTCGATCACCTGGATGCGATGCCGGCGCGTCTTTTCGGCTATCATCGCGCGCTTTGCGTGCGCTCCTTCGTCCATCGCGGAACACCCGAGCGTCCCGGTCTTGTGCTCGGTCTCGATCGCGGAGGATCCTGCCAAGGCGTTGTCTTCAGGGTATCGACGCAGGACAAGCCCAAGGTCGTTGATTATCTGCGCGCACGCGAACTTGTCACCAACGTGTACCTAGAGACGGTGCGGAGAGTGCGCCTGGGCTCGGGCGAGCATGTACGGGCCTTGACCTATGTGGTCGACCGCACGCACCATCAGTATGCGGGAGCGCTATCGGCGGATGACGCCTATTCCTCGGTTCGCTCCGCAAAGGGGCAGTCCGGACCGAATGACGAGTACGTGCTCAACACTGTCGAGCACCTTAGAACGCTCGGGATCCGGGATCACCATCTCGAGGCAATTGCCGGTCACCTGGATGCCTGCGCAGGCGCAACGGCTCCGGACCGTCAGCCGGACTGAGGCGGGGCACCGAGTTCGGCCAGCCTGCGGCGGGCATCCTCGCGCAACGGCACATGCGGATTGGCCTCGACAGTCTCGATCAGCAACGCGTCGCTCGCGGTTTCCATCACCTCGACCAGCTTCTCCATGAAGTCGTCGGGATCCATTCCCGGCGCGATGGGTTCGAGAATGCGAACCTTGAAGTGGCCCGGAAAGCGCAGAAACTTCCGTCTTGGCCAGAACAGGCCCGGATGCATCACCACCGGCACCACCGGCACGTCGAGGTCGCGGTAAAGCCGGGCGATGCCGTATTTGTAGGATGGAGGAGCGCCTGCGGGCCTTCGCGTGCCCTCGGGATAGATGATGAGCTGGCGGCCACTCTCCATTTCCCGCTTGGTCCGCTCCATCACTGCCGCCATGACCTTTCCCTTGGCGCCTCGGTTGACCGGGATCATCCGCATCTTGAAGATGTACTGGCCGAAAAGCGGGATCCAACCCAGCTCGCGCTTGAGAATGTAGACCGGATCGTCGAGCCATGGCAGAAGTGCGTAGGCATCCCAGAAGGACTGGTGCTTGGGCGCGAAAATGTATCCGCCCTCGGGGATGTTCTCCAGACCCTCAATTTCGAAGGTGGTGCCGACGATCACCTTTTGCAGCCAATGGTTCGATTTCACCCAGTTCTTCGGAACGCGCCATGCAGCCTTGCGGTTGGCAAGAAAGTAATAGGGCGTAAACAGGATCATCTGAACGATCAGGTTGATGTAAAAGGCTGTGTTGAACAGGATTGAGCGAAAAGCAATCATGGCGGTTCCGTTTGGATAACCGGCCGGGCCCGGAACGTGGGCCAAACCATTAGAACCCGGTTACACTATCGGCGTCCGGGGGAAAACCTGACAGGCCGCGATAATCAGTTGAAAGTGGCTGAACGAGGTTGCTTCTCGCCGGCATCGGCCCGCAAGCCGCTTGCGGTTTTTGCACCGCTCCAGTTCCTGAGCCGGGCCAGAGAGTATTTGGTGTACTCGGTGAAAAGCGTGCGCAGCGCGCCGGGATCGGCGAGCCATGCTTCTGTTTTCAGGTCCGAATGGGCTATAGGGTAGCCGACGAAGACGACATCGGGACTTGCCTGCGAGAGCTCCATCAGGCTGCGCGGCATATGGTAGTTGTTGGTGACCACCAGAATTTGCCTGTATCCGAATTGCCGGATCCAGCTTGCGGTTTCGTTGGCGTTGCCGATGGTGTCGAGCGCTTCGTACCCGATATCGACGCAGCAGTCGAATGTCGCGGACTTGGTTCCCGTCGTCCGGCGAATGGTTGCGCTGGTGGTGGACGGATTGACCCCTGATATCAGAAGACGCTGACCGATGCCGCTTTCGAGCAGGGCGAGCGCCTGTTCAATGCGCTGATAGCCGCCGGTGAGAACAACGATCGCCTCGACTTCGGACCGCTCTGCGGGCGCCTTGAGTTCAGCGATGGTGTCGGTGAAACGGAAAAAGCCGATGACGAAAAAAGTAACGCCCAGAATGACGCCGATCGTGAAAAGACGCAGCCCGTGATGCCCCACCCGCCGGATACGGCGAAGGGCGCTCTTGCTCCCGGCTTGCGCCTGGGCAGGCTGGTCAGAGTCCATGTTCATGCGACAGGAATACTCCCAGAATTCGGCAAGGACCAGCCGGATTTGCGGCGGAATCCGGGCTATTCAATCATTTTGGATCTTTCAACCCATTTCCGCGAGGGATGGATCGGCGCGCTGGCGGTCGATCTCCTGAATCGTGCGCACCACCGTGAGCCTTGTAGTGAAAGCCGTCATGACAGCGATGAGCACGACAACCCCGACAATCCCGACATATCCTGCGCCGCTCAGGGCGAACCGTCCGAACAGGGCCGTGACCTGGTCATTGGCGGCGGTGGCCAGGCTGTTGGACTGCCAGGCGCCCAGGAGAAGAAAGGCGAGGACAGCCAGGCCGCCACCCGCTGCTGCGCCCTTGAGGCCGATCATGAGGAACCTCTTCTGGAATTCGGCCGCGATGAAATTGGTTTCCGCGCCAACGAAATGCAGCACCTCGACAATGTGTCGGTTGCCGGCCATCGCGCCGCGGGTCGCAAAAATCACCGTCAGCATCGTGGTGGACAGCATCAGCGACAGAATTCCTACGCCGACAAAAACGGTAATGCGTGCCATCGAGATCAGCCGGCTCGCCCAGGCGCGGTGGTCGTCGAGGCTGGCAGAGGGCACCGAATCAGCCAGCGCCTGACGCATGGCCGAGAAATCCGGTGGCGCCGTCTCATCGATGGTGACGATAACGAGCCTCGGCACCGGAAGCTCGTCCATGTCGAAGCCCTCGCCGAGCCATGGCTCGAGCAGCCGGGCAGTGGAACTGCGGTCGACGATTTCGGCGGTCAGCGCGCCCCGGTAGGACAGTGCGATGCCGCGAACCTCCAGCAAGGCGTCTTCGATGTCGAGACCTTCCTCCGGCCTGATTTGGATCGTGATCTCGCTGGAGACGTCTCCCTGCCAGGCTTCGGCCTTCTCCTGCACCATCGTGACCGCTCCAAGAGTGAGCGCGCACAAGAACGACATGATCGCGATCACGACCATCAGGGCCCGGCCCGAAACATTGAGCGGCGGAACGATCGGGGCCAGAGGGCGGAGCATGCTGGCGCGCGCCTGGACGTTTCTGGTTGCCTTTTTGGATGGGGGCTTAGTCATAAATGTCCAGCCGCCCCTGGGAGAGGATCATGCGCCGCGCATCGACACGGTCCATCAGGCTGAGATCGTGGGTGGCGATGACCACCGCGGTGCCGAGCCTGTTGAGTTCGATGAAAAGGTTGAGCAGACGTTGAGCCATCGGCGGATCCACGTTGCCGGTGGGCTCGTCCGCCAGCAGCACTTCGGGCTGGTCGATCAGCGCGCGGGCAATCGCCACCCGCTGCTTCTCGCCGCCCGACAGCACCGGTGGCAGCACATTGATGCGTTCGCCGAGCCCGACCCATTTTAACAACTCGATCACATCCGAGCGATAGCTGCCCTCGTCCTTGCCCCGCACTCTGAGCGGGAGCGCGACATTCTCATAGGTCGTCATGTGGTCGAGCAGCCGGAAATCCTGAAAGACGATTCCGATCCGGCGTCGCAACAACGGCAGTTCGTCTCCCGGAATGACCGAGATGTCGCGGTCGAACATGCGAATCAAACCGCGTGTCGGTTTGAGCGACATGAACAGAAGCCGCATCAACGTGGTCTTGCCCGCGCCCGAAGGCCCGGTCAGAAACTGGAACGACTTTTTCGGTATGTCGAAGCTGAGGTCGCGCAGGACCTCCGGTCCCATGCCATAGCGCAGCCCGACATTTTCGAAATGGATCAAGGGTTGTTTCCTGTTTTGCAGGCCAATCCGCAAAGTCGACCCGCATGGTTAATGCGAGGTTAAATCAGCCTGGAATACCGCGGTTGGAAACGGCTCGTTCGCGAAGCGTTAACCATTCCGGTTTACGCATCGGTAACGGATGTTTCAATGCCTTCCGCATGCGGAGGCTGAAAAGGGGGCGCAGATGAGCGTTTCGGAGCGTACAGCCAAGGCGTTTGAACCCGGGGCCGGCGACCTGCTGATGCCCGAGCGCCGGCTGCAGCGGCGACAGCCGCGGATGCGCGATATCGAGGACGCAAGCTTTGAAATTGTCGGCGGAAGGGCTGCTGCCCATCCGGACGCACGGATCCGTTCCAAGCCACGCGGTGTGTTCAAATCGCGGCTCGATGCCCATCCGGATGCCGGGCCCTTTCCTCGGGACTTCGCGGTCGACGAGCCTTTTGCGGTTTCGCGCGAGGCGGCTGGCGAGCGGCTCGGGGTCTTTGCGGGGACGGCTCCGTTCCCGGTCGAGCGACGGCAGGGGACTGCCCGCCTGGGCTTTGGCGTCATGGTCGGGGCCGCAGCACTTGCCGTCTTCTGGATGGCGGGCGGTCATGCGCTGCTGTTGGCTCCGGACACAGAAATCCGGGTCTCGGCCACGGTCTCGTCTTCACCGGTGAGCACACCTTCGCCGTTGAGCGTTGCCGAACCTGATCCGGTGACCACCGCTTCCGTGCCCTCGAAAGCGGACGAATCCGCTAATGGCTCGATCATCCACGCCAAGCCGCGTCCGGCACGGATCGAGCGGGCGGGATCGATCCTGATGATCCGTCCCCGGGCGGACTGAAAGCGGCGCGTTCCGAGGAATTCGGTTTTCAGGGCTTTCCCGATCCGCTAGGAGTGAGCGGTGTCTGCGAGCAAAGCCCCAGGAGAACCGTATGCCGGTCGTGCGCGGAAAAATCATTGAGCCATTGTTCTCTTCGAGGGCCATTGCCGAGCGCAATCACTCGATGGCGGCCGAGATCGCTGCAAACCCGAAGAAAAACCTTCTGGTGATCTCGATTCTGAAGGGATCATTCATCTTCGCAGCCGATCTCATCCGCGCGCTTCACGCCGTCGGGCTTGAGCCTGAGGTCGAGTTCATCACACTGTCGAGCTATGGCAAGGGAACCGAAAGTCAGGGCGTGAAGATCATCAAGGATATCGACAGCGACGTTCGGGATCGCGACGTGCTGTTGATTGACGACATTCTCGAATCCGGGCGCACACTGCGTTTTGCCCGCGACCTGATGTATGAGCGCGGCGCCAGGCATGTCGACATCGCAGTGCTTCTCGACAAGCGCTCGCGGCGTGAAGGCAACCTCGATGCGGAGTATGTGGGATTCGAATGCCCCGATTACTTCGTGGTCGGTTACGGCATGGACGTGGCCTATGCATTTCGCGAATTGCCGTTCGTGGGCGTGGTCAAGGGCGATGCCTGACATGCGGTGAACTGATCGCTGCATGCGTTTGCGTGCGCGATGTTCTGCTGTTCACTTTGCCGCAAGTTTTGGCTCTTAGGTTTGCCTGAGACAGAGAAGGAGCCGATCATGGCCAAAATCCTGATTGCCGAAGACGAAGACAGCCTGAGACGCTTTGTCGCCCGGGCGCTGGAAATGGACGGGCACGAAATCGTCCAGGCCGGCGACGGCGCCGATGCCGTCGACCATCTTCAAGCGGACCGTTTCGACCTGCTCCTGTCGGATATTCGCATGCCGGTCATGGATGGAATCGAACTCGCCACGCAGTCCACGAAGATCGCGCCGGACATGCCGATCCTGCTGATGACCGGTTATGCCGAGCAGCGGGAGCGCGCCGAGCCGCTGATGCGAATCGTGGTCGACGTGGTCGACAAGCCATTCTCGCTGCCGCAAATCCGCCAGGCCGTGGCCGAAGCGCTGGCCGCACAGGCCGCCTGAACCGAGCAAACAAACGGGGCAAAGCAGCCCAAGGACGGTCTGCCTGTTACTGAAGGTCCAGCAGCCGCTCCAGATAGCGTTTCTCAAGTTCCGGAGAGAGCTGGTCACCCAGCCGCTCGCGGATGGCGTCGAGAATTCTGCGGGCGCGCTGGATGTCGATTTCGTCGGGAACCTCGACCCGGCTTCCGAAGTCGGGACCGGTGGTGGCGCGCGGGCGGCCGAGCGGATCACGATCGTCGGCTGACCGGTTGCCGTTGCGGTCGGGTCCTTCACCCTCGGCGTCGCCCTGCTCGTTGCCCATGGCCTGCATCATCTGGTTCATCATGTCCTCGGCGCCTTGGCGCAGGGCCTGCAGGGCGCGGCCCTGATCGCCGAGCGCCTGGCCGGTCTGGCCCTCTTGCAGGTTGCCGGTGGCGTCACCCATGGCCTCTCCGGCCTCGCCGAAGCCTTCCGACGGATTGATGCCGAGGCCTTCGAGGTCCTGCTGAAGCTGACCTAGGGCGTCCCGGAGCTCCTGCTGGCTGCGGCCCAGTGCGCCAAGCATCTCCTCGAGCGATTGACTGCCCTGACCCTGCTGGCCCTGATCCTGCCCCTGACCGGGTTGATTCTGACCTTGCTCCTGGCGGTCGCGGCCCTCACCGGACTGGCTCTGCTGCTCGCGCTGAGCACGCATTGTCTCGTCCATCAACTGTTGCTGCTGCTGCATCAGCTCGCCGAGCTTGTCCATCTGCTGCCGCATCGGGCCACCCTGCTGCTGCTGGCGTTGCTGACGGCCTGCCTGGAGATTGTTCATCATCCTTTGCAGTTCCTGGAGCATTTGCTGAGCCTGGTCGCGGGCGCCCGAGCGGGCGAGATTTTCGATCTGGTCCATCATGTTGTCGAGATCGCGCTGCCGAAGCATGTTTTCGGGCATTGCCTGCTGCATTTCGCCGGGCGGACTGTTTTCCATCTGGCGGGCCATCTCCTGGAGGAATTCCTGCATGGCCTCCCGCAATTCATCCATCAACTGCGCAATTTCCTCGTCGCTGGCACCGTTCTCGAGCGCTTCGGCAAGGGCATTCTGGGCATCGCGCAACCGGCGCTCGGCGAGCGAGAGATTGCCGTCCTCCATCTGAAGCGCCACGCCCCACATGTAGTCGATCGCAGCGCGCAGGTCCTCGTCGGAGCGGGCGTTTTCAAGACGGCCGCGCACAGATTCGAGCAGGAGATAGTGTGAGAGATCGGGGATGGTTTCCTCTGGCGCGATTGTGAGCGCGTCATGCAGGTCGAACACACGGGGAAGGTTCTGTGCATCAAGCGCCAGGACACCACGCTGCTCCACCACGGCGGCTGCAAGCGGATTGGAGAACCGCCGGCCGGGCATGGTGGTTTCAAGGGTTTCGCTGCGGCCTTCCTGGCCGGCGCCGTCGGTTGCGACCAACGTGATCCGGACCTTCTGACCGGCAAGCGGATGTTCGGTCAGGTCGTGACTTGAGACCGCACGGTTGTTTTCCGAGGACCGCCGCGGCAGCGAAAGCCGATATTTCGGCGGATCGAACAGGGGCCGCGCGGTCGGCGAGGGGTCCTCGGCGGGAACAATCTCGGCTTCGGCGCTGGCGAGCCCGTGATCATCGGAAAGCGTGTAGTCGAGCTCAAGCGCACCGTTGACCGCGCGCCGGGGCGTCTCGACGAAGGTCGCGACGGGCGGCGCGTCGGGAATGATCTGCAGCGCGAAATCCAGGTCCGACCGTCCGGCGCGGATCGAAAGCACGCCATCGGTTTGCGGCTTGAAGGTCCAGACTGACGAATCCGATGGCGGGGCCGATGACGTGGAAGATGCCGAAGGCGAGGCAGACGGCTCAAGGTTAGCCGGTGTTCCGCTGGCGGGCGCCCAGGAGACCTCAGCGTCTCCGGTTGCGCCCCCGAGCCGCACCGTCACCTCGCTTCCGGCAATGGCGGAAACGGTTTCACCCGGCTCGCGAACAACGCCGGTGAGAAACACCGGCGCCTGGCTGACATAGGCGGGAGGCGTCACCCATGCATCGATCCTGACATCCGGCAACTCGGTCCGGACATGGCTCACGAATGCATCGCCCGGCCGCCCGGAATGCCCGGAGTAGGAATAGAAAAACGCAACGAACAGCAAAAGGGCGACCGCCACACGCAGACCCCAAGGATCACGTTGCGGCAGGCTTGATCGCGGGATCCCGGTTTCAAGCTGACCGATCCGGGCCGCCATGCGCCGGCGGTGTTCTATCCAGAGCGCGCGGGACACGGGATCGCTGGCGGCAATTTCGTCGTCCTGGCTGGCGATTGCCTGATTGGCGATCCGGTTTTCGCCCTCAAGCCGGGCATCGACCTCCTCCCGGGAGGGGCTGCGAAAGCGGCCAAGCGGCCAAAGCGAGGCCGCAAGGCCGAGTGCGAAGACCACAAGAAGGACGATGCGGATCCAGTCAGGGACGATCCGGAAAACGCCGAACCACGAGAGGCTCAGGAACAGTGCCACCACGCCGATGGCCGGGGCCGCGAGCGTGATGAACCGACCGAAGGCCAGATTGAACCGCATCCGCATTCGGCCAAAGGCCACCGAACGCCGGGTGGCGTCGTCGAGTGTTTCATGTTTCGGATGTCTGCTGTCGGGTTCGCCTGCCATGGTCACCTTTCTTCAGCTGCCATGAGGGAAGATAACAGTCTTTGCGGCCATGACGAGGCCTGTGACAAAAAAGTGAAAATGGATTGCTTCCGTAAGGGCAACAATCGAGCCCGGCGTTTCCGCCGGTTGGAGAAGTGAATTGGATCGAGACAGGTTAACCGGGTATCTCCGGCGAACCTGCCTTCGCCGGACGTGCCTCAATCCAGCCAGTCGGGGATATCGTCCAGGCCGATAAGGTCGTCGTAGCTCGGGCGCTTTCGGACCACGTGGAACGCTTCGTCCCGGACCAGCACTTCGGGAACAAGCAGGCGGGTGTTGTAGGTGCCGGCCTGGACGGCGCCATAGGCGCCGGCCGATCCCACGACGATCAGATCGCCGGGCTTGACGGCGGTCATTTCCCGGTCCTTGGCAAGGTAGTCGCCGCTTTCGCAGACCGGCCCGACTATGTCGGCGCGGATTCGCGGGGCGCTTGCCGCCGAGAGACGGACAGCCCTGATTTCGTGCCATGCCTCGTAGAGCGTCGGGCGGATCAGGTCGTTCATGGCCGCATCGACGATGACGAAGGTCTTGTCGCCGCCATCCTTGACGTAGATGACTTCGGTCACCAGCACGCCTGCGTTGGCGACAATCAGTCTGCCGGGCTCGAGAATCACCTTGCAGCCAAGCTCGCCGAGCCTGGCCTTGACCATCCGGCCGTATGCGTCGGGATCCGGTGGCGGCGTATTGTCATCGCGGTAGGGCACGCCCAGTCCGCCGCCGATATCGAAATGGTCGATCACGTGTCCGTCGGAACGCAGATCGCCGACAAGCTCGACCATCAGCTTTAGGGCGTCGTCGAAGGGCTGGAGCTCGGTAATCTGGCTGCCGATGTGCATGTCTATGCCGGTGACCTTGACGCCATCGAGCGTTGCAGCGCGGCTGTAGACATCGCGGGCGCGCTGCCAGGAGATGCCGAACTTGTCTTCCTTCTTGCCGGTCGAGATCTTGGCATGGGTCCTGGCGTCGACATCGGGATTGATGCGGAAGGAGATCGGCGCAACCTTGCCCATGGCCAGCGCCCGTGCGTTGAGCGCCTCAAGTTCCGGCTCGGACTCGATGTTGAAACAGTAGATTCCGGCAGCGAGCGCTGCGTCCATTTCGCGCGCCGTCTTGCCGACGCCTGAAAACATGATCCGGTTTGCCGGAATGCCTGCGGCTAGTGCCCGTCGCAGTTCGCCCTCAGAGACGACATCCACCCCTGAGCCGAGCTTTGCCAGTGTCTTGAGGACCGCCTGGTTTGAGTTGGCCTTCATGGCGTAGCAGACCATCGAATCGATGTCCGAAAAGGCGCCGGAAAAGACCTTGTAGTGCCGTGTAAGGGTAGCCGTGGAGTAGCAGTAGAACGGCGTTCCAACACTTGCTGCGATGTCGGGTATGCTCACGCCTTCAGCGTGGAGCACGCCCTCGCGATATTCGAAATGGTTCACCTGGGAAAATCCTAGTCCAGCAATCCGTCAAGAATGAAAGGCCGGTCCTCGACAGGCGTTTCCCGGGTTTCCGCCGGGTCTGTCACGGGAGTTGCGGACACGCCGGGGCGATCGAGCTCGCCCTTGCGGCCGCAGCCCGAAAGGCCAACGACCAAGGCGGCCGCGACGCAGGTTGATTTAATCAGGGCACCGGTCGTCATCGTGTCTTCCTCGCCAGATCCGTTGCGGATGTTAACGCGCGGAGGCTGTCTTACCCGTTTTCCAGCGCATATGCACCCCGGAACATCGAAGCCCTAAAGCTTTTTGCGCCAGTAGGCGACCTGGCTACGGACGCCATCGGGCGCAGTTCCGCCGAAACTCTTTCGGCTGCGGACGGAGGCGTCGACGGTCAGGACCGAAAACACCGCCTCCGTGATCGCCGGGTTTATCTCCTGAAGGTCGGCAAGCGAGAGATCTTCCAGACCCGCTTCGCGACTTTCCGCGAGCGCCACCGCGCGACCGGTCACATGGTGCGCTTCCCGGAAGGGAAGCCCCGCTTCGCGCACGAGCCAGTCGGCGAGATCGGTGGCGGTCGAATAGCCCGCACCGGCGGCGGCGCGCATGTTGTCTTGGCGGATTTCCATGTCGCGGACCATTCCTGTCATCGCGGCAATCGACAGTTCGAGGCTGGCGGCTGCATCGAAGACCTGTTCCTTGTCTTCCTGCATGTCCTTGGAATAGGCCAGCGGCAGGCCCTTCATCACGGTAAGCAGGCCAACGAGCGAGCCGTTGATGCGGCCGGTCTTGGCGCGCACCAGTTCGGCCGCGTCCGGGTTTTTCTTCTGCGGCATGATCGAAGACCCGGTTGAGAATGCGTCCGAAAGGCGCACGAAGCCGAATTGCGGCGTCGACCAGATGACGATCTCCTCGGCCAGGCGCGACATGTGGGTGGCGCAGATCGCGGCAAGAGAAAGAAACTCCAGGGCATAATCCCGGTCGGATACGGTGTCGATGGAATTGCGGGTGGGCTCGCGGAAGCCGAGCGCCTGTGCTGTCTGGTCACGATCGATCGCGTAACCGGTGCCGGCGAGCGCCGCCGCGCCCAGCGGGCATTCGTCGAGCCGCTCGATGCAGTCGCGCACCCGCGACCGGTCTCGGCCGAACATTTCGACATAGGCCATGCAGTGGTGGCCGAAGGTGACGGGCTGGGCGGTCTGCAAATGGGTGAAACCCGGCATGACGGATTCGGCGTGAAGTTCGGCCTTGTCCAGGAAGGCGGCAATGAGCGCCGTCAACGCGGCATCGGTCCGGACCAGCTCCTGCTTGACCCAGAGACGGAAATCGAGCGCCACCTGGTCGTTGCGCGAACGGGCGGTGTGCAGCCGCCCCGCTGTCGGACCGATCAGTTCGGCCAGCCGTGATTCGATGTTCATGTGGATGTCTTCGAGACGGCGGGAAAAGCTGAAACTGTTGTCTTCGATCTCTGACAGGATCGTGTTGAGGCCGTGAGAAATCTTGTCGCAGTCCTCGACCGAAATTATGCCAGTCTTGGCAAGCATGGCGGCATGTGCGAGAGAGCCGGCGATGTCTTGGGCATAGAGCTTGCGGTCGAAATCGATGCTGGCGTTGATTTCCTCCATGATGGCGTCAGGTCCGGACGCAAATCTTCCGCCCCACATCTGGTTTGAAGCCTGTTTGTCCTTATCTGTCGACATGAGCCTGTCCTGGAGTTTGTCATGAGCCAATCGCGCAAAAGCCTGTCCACCGGCGCCCTGGTCGCAATTGCGGTTGTCTTGGGCGCCGCCGTCGGGGCTGTGGGCATATACGGGAAATCATCATTGCCTGGCAATGCGCAGGCGCCCGAAAGTCAGACGGCGCTTTCTGGCGAGGGTTGTCAGGCAGACGAGGCGGAGCTTGCCGCGCTCAAGCCGCTTGCCAAGGGCGAGGTTGCGGCGATGGTGATCAGGCCAAGCGCCGCGCAGATGCCGGCGCTCAGCTTCACTGACGCGGATGGGCAAGAGGTCGGCCTCGAGGATTTTTCCGGAGAGGCGCTGCTGGTCAACCTGTGGGCGACATGGTGCGTGCCGTGCCGCGAGGAAATGCCGGCACTGGCCGAACTGCAAAGCGAACTCGGCGATGGAGACTTTCGTGTTCTCGCCATCAATATCGATGCGGGCGATGTGGCCAAACCGAAGGCGTTTCTGGAGGAAATCGGTGTTTCCAATCTCGGATTGTACCGCGATGCGACGATCGGCGTGTTCAATACATTGAAGCGCCAGGGCCTGGCCTTTGGTCTGCCGGTGACGCTGATGATCGGACGGGACGGATGTCTTCTGGGGGTGATGAACGGCCCGGCGGAATGGGCCAGCGACGATGCCAAGAACCTGATCCGGGGGTTGAAGGAGATCTGAGCCTGTCTTTCGACGTCGAGGCGGAGTACGGCTTGCCGTTTTTCAGCCGCCGATCCGCGTCCGCGTATCGGGCTTGCGGCGGATGTGCAGCGTTTTCGAAACCCGGGCGACGGATTGTCCATCGGCATCCGTGATGTCGACGTGAAAGCAGCGCAGGTATTTCGATCCTTCGCCGGTGGTGTTTGCCTTGATATCTTCCAGCATGTCGTCAGTGAGACCGAAGCGGGCGGTCACGGTGCCGCGTCCGGGTCTGAGAAACTCGATCTCGGCGGACTTGTCCCAGACAGTGTAGCTCCGGTCGAGATTGCGCATGACCATCATCATCCAGAACGGATCGGTCATCGCGAAAAGCGACCCGCCGAAATGACATCCGACATAGTTGCGATTGTAGAATCGTTCGCGCAGCTCGACATCGACAGCGCGGAAATCGGTGCCGATGTGGGTGATCCTGATTCCGGCGAAAAGAAAGGGCGGCCAGAGGTTCATCCCCAGTCGCAGGGTTCCTGCTTTCATGCGGTGTCAGCGTGTGGGGACCGGCGTGTCGCCGCGGTAATCATAAAAGCCCCGGCCCGATTTCCGGCCCAGCCATCCGGCCTCGACATATTTGACCAGCAACGGGCAGGGCCGGTACTTCGAATCCGAAAGTCCGTCATGCAGCACCTGCATGATCGAAAGGCAGGTGTCGAGTCCGATGAAATCGGCCAGTTGCAGCGGGCCCATCGGATGATTGGCGCCGAGCTTCATAGCCGTGTCGATGGCTTCAACGGAACCGACGCCCTCATACAGCGTATAGATAGCCTCGTTGATCATCGGCAACAGGATGCGGTTAACGATGAAGGCAGGAAAATCCTCGGCCACGGTGATGGTCTTGTCGAGGGAATCGATAAAGCCGCGCGCGGTCTGGAAGGTCTGATCCTCGGTGGCGATGCCGCGGACCAGCTCGACCAGTTTCATGACCGGAACCGGGTTCATGAAATGAATGCCGATGAAGCGTTCCGGCCGGTCGGTGGTGGATGCCAGCCGGGTTATCGAAAGCGACGAGGTATTGGTCGCGAGGATCGCCTCGGGATTGAGGATCGGGCAGAGCTGCTGATAGATCTTGCGCTTGACCGTTTCATCCTCGGTCGCGGCCTCGATGACCAGATCCATGCCGGCAAGGCCTTCGACCTGCTTCTCGAGGCTGATTCGGCTGAGGGCCGCATCGCGGTCCGCATCTGTGGTCTTGCCCGACGAAACCTGCCGCGCGAGATTGCCGCTGATGGTGGCGAGCATCGACTGCAGCCCGTCGTCGGAAACATCGTGAACGTGAACATCGTAACCGGCCATGGCGCAGACATGAGCAATCCCGCCTCCCATCTGACCTGCGCCAATGATGCCGACACTCTTGATCTGGTTGCCCATGGTTTCCGCCTGACTGAATTGATTGCCGCCCACCGGCACTCAGGGCCGGACACATACGGTGGGCGCACACTAAATGGCCGGGATGGAGACGTCCAGCCCGGCCACGTGTCTCAGCGAAGCATAATGCCCGATTACAGGGCCTTTTCAAGCTCGGGCAGGGCCTCGAAGAGGTCTGCGACCAGTCCGTAGTCTGCGACCTGGAAGATCGGGGCTTCCTCGTCCTTGTTGATGGCCACGATGATCTTGGAATCCTTCATGCCCGCCAAGTGCTGTATGGCGCCGGAAATGCCACAGGCGATGTAGAGTTCCGGGGCGACGACCTTGCCGGTCTGACCCACCTGCCAGTCGTTCGGTGCATAGCCCGCATCGACCGCGGCGCGGGATGCGCCAACGGCAGCGCCCAGCTTGTCGGCGACCGGAAGGATGACCTCCTGGAACTTCTCGGAAGATCCCAATGCGCGGCCGCCGGAGATAATCACCTTCGCGGATGTCAGTTCCGGGCGATCGCTTTCGGCGATGGCATCCTTGACGAAGGACGAAAGGCCCGGATCTCCGGCCGACTTGACGGTCTCGACACTCGCCGAGCCGCCTTCGCCGGCGGCCGCAAACGAGGCCGTGCGCACGGTGATGACCCGTTTTGCATCGGTCGAACGCACTGTCTGAAGCGCATTGCCGGCATAGATGGGGCGCTTGAACGTGTCGGCCGAGATCACCTCGATGATGTCGGAAACCTGCATCACGTCGAGCAGTGCCGCGACCCGCGGCATCACGTTCTTGCCTCCGGTGGTGGCCGGCGCCATCAGCGTGTCGTAGTCGCCGGCAAGCGAGACAACCAGGTCGGCAAGCGGCTCGGCCAGCCGGTTGGCGTATTCGTCGCCCTCGGCATGCAGCACCTTGGCGACGCCTTCGAGTTTCGCCGCAGCATCGGCCGCGGCTTTCGCGTCCTTGCCGGCAACCAGAATGTGGACTTCGCCACCGATCTGGCTTGCGGCTGTCAGCGCCTTGGCCGTCTGTTCGGAGAGCGAGGCGTGGTCGTGTTCGGCGACAATGAGAATGGTCATGGTTCTGTGTTCCTTTCCCGCGCTTACAGCACGCCTGCTTCGTTCTTGAGCTTGTCGACCAGTTCGGCCACGGAGCCGACCTTGACGCCCGCCTTGCGGCCGCCGGGTTCCTCGGTCTTGATGACTTCCAGCCGAGCGGCGATATCGACGCCGTAGTCGCCGGGGGTCTTCTTGTCGAGCGGCTTCTTCTTGGCCTTCATGATGTTGGGCAGCGACGCATAGCGCGGCTCGTTGAGCCGAAGGTCGGTGGTCACGATCGCGGGCAGCTTGACCGAGATCGTCTGCAGGCCGCCATCAACCTCACGGGTGACGTCGGCCGAGCCGTCTCCGATTTCGAGCTTGGAGGCAAAGGTCGCCTGGCTCCAGCCGAGCAGGGCCGCAAGCATCTGGCCGGTCTGGTTGGCATCGTCGTCGATCGCCTGCTTGCCCAGGATCATCAGGTCCGGGCTTTCCTCGGAGGCGACGCCCTTGAGGATCTTTGCCACGGCCAGCGGCTCCACCACGCCGTCGGCCTCGACCAGGATCGCCCGGTCGGCGCCCATGGCGAGCGCTGTGCGCAGGGTCTCTTCGGATTTTGCCGCGCCAATCGACACAGCCACGACTTCCGTCGCCTTGCCGGCTTCCTTGAGCCGCAGCGCTTCCTCGACCGCGATCTCGTCAAACGGGTTCATCGACATCTTGACGTTGGCGAGATCCACGCCGCTGCCATCAGGTTTGACCCGGATCTTCACGTTGTAGTCAACAACACGTTTGACCGGCACAAGAATCTTCATAGGTCTGTCTTCCTCACTTTGCTGGGCCTCACTGTTTCGACCGCATCCTGACCAACCGAATGACCGTGGATCAGACGAGTTTCCCGATCTTGCCTCTCATGAGGCCGCCCGGATAGCTGATTGGCGACATGGATACGCGAATTTTCCCCAAATTCAATCATGACCGCACAGGAGATTTTGCGACGCGAGATAGCTGACGTTTACGTTCGCGTCAATTCCGCGGGCAATAATCCATTGCCCCGTTATCGTCCCCATTTCGGGGGAGCGCCGGCCGGTTTGGGCGGTGGCGGCGATTCGTCCTTGTGGACGACCGCCTTCGGGGTCTCAATCTGCCGGTCGAACAGCGGCACCCCGGAGCGTCGGAACACGAGAACCAGAATAGCCCCGGCGATGATGCCGCCGACATGGGCGGCCCAGGATATCTCGCCGCCGAAATCCGCCACGACCATGAAGAACTGGTAGAGAATCCACAACACGAGCGGAATGTAGGCGGGCAACGGAAGCGGGATGCGGCCAAGCGCAAGGATCCATACCCGCACTCTCGGGTGGAGCATAAGATACGCCGCAACGACGCCTGCGACCGCGCCGGAAGCGCCGATCAACGGGTTTTCGGACTCCGGGAGCAGGAGTGCATGGGCAAATGCGCCCGCCGCGGCACAGGCCAGGTAGAATACCAGGAACCTGAAATGGCCCATGGCGTCTTCAACGTTGTCGCCGAAAACCCAAAGGAACAGCATGTTCGAGCCCAAGTGCAACAGGCCCCCATGGAGGAAGCTGTAGGTAACATAGGTGGCGTTTTCGTTGATCAGCACCAGCGAAGGCGGAAGCTCGGCAAAGTCATTGACCACGGAGGGGATGAATCCGAACCCCAGAACCGCCGCCGTGACGACATCGCTCCCGGTTCCCGCAATCTCGGTAAAGGCCCACACAAGCACGTTGATACCGATCAGGGACAGCGTCACCCACTGCAGGCGAATGTGCTTTAGATTGTTGGAGTCGTGAAGCGGTATGAACATTGCCGGGCTCCTGGCTGGCTTGGGCGGCTGTCAAGCTCTGTCAGGTCAGCCTAGCGGTTTTTTCCCGGAACCCAAAGCACATCCGCCCTTCCCCGGTTGTTGACCCAGCGGGCGGCTACAAAGAGGAAATCCGAAAGCCGGTTGACGAAACGGATCGCTGCCGAACTCACGATTTCATCCTCCCTGTCCGAGAGTTCGACAATCAGCCGCTCCGCGCGTCTCGCCACCGTCCGCGCGACATGCAGATGTGCGGCGGCCTCGCTGCCGCCGGGCAGGACGAAGGATTTCAGCGGCTCGAGGTCGGCATTGAGCGTATCGATATCGGTTTCGATCCGGGCGACCTGCGCATCGACGATGCGCAGCGGCTCGTATTCGGGCTTTTCGCCCGTGTCGGGTGTTGCAAGGTCGGCGCCAAGGTCGAAGCAGTCGTTCTGGATGCGCATCAGCATTGCATCGAGTTCGGGCATCGCGGATGTATGAAGTCTCGCCACACCGATGATCGCATTGGTCTCATCGATCGTGCCGTAGGCCTCCACCCGCAGATCGTATTTCGGCCGGCGGTCGCCGGCGACGAGACCGGTCGTGCCGTCATCTCCTGTACGGGTGTAGATCTTGTTGAGCTTTACCATGGTGAGAACCCTCTGAAAGAATGCCTGGAGTGCTTCTAGCGACCGCCGCCCGTGAGCCAGAGTGTGGCGACGATCAGTACAACCGCGACGAATTGCAGCAGAACCCGTGCCTGCATGAGCTTGTTGGAGAGATTGCCCGATCCACCGCGCGCCATGTTGACCAGGCCGCGTACCAGGACCGCAGCGACGGCAAGCATGGCGATGATGGAGAGAACGTATGTAACGGACGACATCTGAGAATATCCTTGAAACGGGTGTGTGTGAGGGAACCTAGCGTGGATTGGCGGCAAGTCCATTCGATGGGGGCTTGGCGGTGAACCTAATCCTGCCTTGCCAGAAAGGGATAGAACCAGCGTGAAGGCAGCAGGCGACGGGCGATGGCGCCGATTTTTGCCTCCCGCGTTACCGGGTAATGGTAGCGCGGACGCGGCGAGGTCAAGGCATGACGCAAGACGGCGTGCACCGCTTCGGGTCCCAGCCGCCGCTTGCCGGATGCCAGGGACTGGTCGAGCCGGCGCAATTGAGCCTTGTAGTCGTCGCGGTGCACCGAGCTCTCGATATCTATGTTGCGGTGAAGATGAGTGAGTGCATTGGATCTGAATTCTGTTTCGATGGCGCCGGGTTCGATGAGACTGACATGGATACCGGTATTTTCCAGTTCCAGCGCGAGCGTCACCGAGAGGCCTTCAAGCGCATGTTTTGACGCATTGTAGGCACCGCGGAACCGCATCGGCACCAGGCCGAGGATCGATGAGCACTGCACGATGCGACCGCGACCGGCGCTGCGCATCACCGGGAGAACAAGCCTTGTCAACCGATGCCAGCCGAAGACATTCGCCTCGAACTGGGCTCTGAGGGCCTCGACCGGCACATCCTCGACCGCGCCGACCTGACCGTATCCGCCATTGTTGAACAGAGCATCACACCGGCCGCCGGTGACCGCCATCGCGCTGTCAAAGAAATCCTGGATGCTCTGATCTTCGGCGTAGTCTAGGTAAAAGGCCTCAAGTCCGTCATCCTGCAGTTTCCGGAGATCTTCGCCGGTGCGTGCCGAGGCAATGACCAGCCAGCCTTCGGCATGCAGCGCCCGGGCGCAATAAGCGCCAATTCCGCTCGAGCAGCCGGTGACGAGGATTGTCTTTTTGTGCGGTTGATCGGCCATTGTTTGGCGAGCCCCTGTTTCAGCGGCGTCTCAAATCCCATAATTAGAGTTGGCTGACAATCTCGGGACACCGCCAATACCGGCAAGGCAGGAGCACAGAGTGAAGCGCACACGATCCGTCATTTGGGACGCGGTGACTCATTTCAACAATGATGACGGCTGGGCCATGGCCAGCCATGTGGCGCTTTCAATTTTGATGGCTCTTTTTCCCTTCATGATCTTCGGGACCTCCCTTGCCAGTTTTCTTGGCGCCAACGCCTATGCCGAAACCGCCGCGCACCTGATCTTCGATACCTGGCCGGCATCGATTGCCGAGCCGATATCGCGGGAGGTGGTCAATGTTCTCACTGTCGAGCGTGGCGGACTGCTGACACTGTCGGTGCTTGCAGCTGCATTTTTCTCGACAAACGGGGTGGAGGCGCTGCGGGTCTCGCTCAACCGCGCCTACCGGGTGACCGAAACACGGGCATGGTATGTGACCAGAACCCAGAGCCTGCTGTTCGTTGTGCTTGCGGTGATGGTGATCATGGCGATCAGCTTTCTGCTGGTGCTGGCTCCGCTGGTGCTCAAGCTGGCCCGGCAGTTCGCGCCCTGGATGGACACCATGATTTCAGCGGTGGACAACTGGCGCATCCTGATCGCTGCAACCGTTCTGGTGGTCGGGCTGGTGGTGTCGCATCTGTGGCTGCCGGACGGTCGCCGCAGTCTCTATGACGTGATTCCGGGGATAGGGCTGACGCTGGTGGCCTGGATGGCAGGCGCCTTGATGTTTGCGAGTTATCTGAAGGAGTTCGCAACCTATGTGTCGACTTATGCGGGCCTGGCCTCGATCATGATCGCGCTCGTGTTCCTCTACATCATTGCCGCCATCTTCATTCTCGGGGCGGAGATCAACGCCGCCATTCTCAAGGCGCGCAAACGTGCCGAAACGAAGCAGGTTTCTGCGGAGTGATGGTTAAGCGTTAGCCGCGATTCGAGGCTTTGCGCCGTCTGTGAATTTACCATGTTATGAACCGCTCAGCGTTTGGCGCGGGGCTCGTCCCGTCACGACGCGGCCGCCAAACGCGGCCTGTTCCCGGGTGCACCGGAAAACCCTGACCCATGAAGGGCCGGGGTCGGATCAAAGCATGAAAAGGAGAAAGGACATGTTTTCAGGGCTTACCTCCGATGAAATCTGGATGTTCATCGCCGTATCGGTTGCCGCATCCTTCTTTGTCGGAAACGCGATGAACACCTTGCTGGGGGAGCAGGGATTTGGCGTCGTAGGCAACATGCTGGTGTTGTTGACCGGCTTTGCGGTTGGACTGAATATCGTTGATTACATGCCTATCGGCAGGGTGCCGAGCATCATGGTGATCCCCGCGGCGGCGGCAGTCGCTTTTGCGATCCTGTTCGTTCTCGCTGTATTCAAGCGGCTTGTCAGGCCCACCTGAACTGACCGACAGGTCAGCTCAGTCCCGCCATGCGGGCGATCACTTCCGGCCTGACCCCTTTTTGTCTCAACGAGGCCAGCGAAACATCGCCATCGCTTTTCGACAGTTTGCGCCCCGTCTCGTCGCGCACCAGGTCATGATGGAGATAGGTCGGCGCGGGCAGACCCAACAGCGTCTGCAGCAACCGATGCACCGACGTGGCCGCAAAGAGATCGTGACCGCGGATCACTGTCGTGATCTGTTGCAGCGCATCGTCCACGGTTACGGCGAGATGGTAGCTTGATGGAACGTCGCGCCGGGCGAGGACGACGTCGCCCCAGACACCGGGGTCGGCGGTGATCCGCCCGGTTTCGCCCGCGGGCCCGGTTCCGGTCTCTTGCCAGGTGAGATTCGCCTGAAGCCCCTTTAATGCCGCCTGCATATCGAGCCGCCAGGTGTGCGGGTCGCCACGGTGGATCCGCCGCTTGCGTTCCGTTTCGCCGAGATTGCGGTCCTGACGAGGATAGTGCGGCGCTCCGTCTGGATCTCTCCGCCAGATCCTGCCGCCGGCTTCAGCTTCGCGAATGTGGCTGGCCGCTTCCGCGCGGCTCATGAACGCCGGGTAAACGAGATCGAGCCTCCTGAGTTCCGCGAGGGCTTCGCTATAGTCGGCAAAGTGTTCGGATTGACGCCGCGGCGGCTCCGGCCAAACGATCCCCAGCCAGTTGAGATCCTCGCTGATTGCGCGTTCGAATTCGGGACGCGCCCGCGTGGTGTCGATGTCCTCGATACGAAGCAGGAACCGTCCGTCGCAGGCTTTGGCGAAGCGCCAATTGAGAAGCGCCGATCTGGCGTGGCCAAGGTGCAACAAGCCGTTCGGGCTTGGCGCGAAGCGAACGGTTTCAGGTTCGGAATCCCGGTTTGTGGTGGTCGTGGCGACGTGCATGGTGTTTCATGTCATTTTTCGTCGGGTCCGTCACCAGATGCCGGAGCAATCGGATCCGGAACGAAAGGATGGTGGATGCGACTGATAGAAACCGCCGCGGATGTCGAGGACGGTCTTGGAAACTTGGCCCGGATTGATCCCAGACTGGGGCGGGTCATCGCGATCGCCGGTCCCGTGCCCCTGCGACGGCAGCCCCCGGGATTCGCGGCCCTTGCTGAGATCATCCTGTCGCAGATGGTGTCCAAGGCCAGCGCCAACGCGTTGTGGCGGCGACTGCAGGCGGCAGCGGGGGAGATCACGCCGGAAGCCGTCCTGAGACTGTCACCGGAAGCGCTCGCTTCTGCCGGGTTGTCGCGCGCAAAGGCCGGAACGCTTCACCGTATCGCCGAAGCGGTGATTGCCGGGGAGCTCGATCTGGAGCGGCTGTGCACAACGGATGGACGCGAGGCGATTGCCGCGATGACCGGCATCAAGGGCGTCGGCCCGTGGACCGCGGAAGTCTATCTCTTGTTTTGCGCCGGCCATCCGGATGTGTTTCCCGCCGGCGACGTGGCGTTGCAGGCAGCCGCAGCTCATGCACTTGACCTTCGCGAGAGGCCGACACCGCGAGCGCTCTACCAACTGGCTGAACACTGGAGTCCTTGGCGCGGCGTGGCCGCCCGCCTGCTGTGGGCTTACTACGCGACGGGCATGCGCCGCGATGCGGTCCCTATTGCCGGATGAAGGGCTGTTTGAGGCAATACCATCGAAGCGCTTCACAATCCTGTCATGTCCAGCCTAATATAAAGCCGTTAGATGCCGAATCGCTCTGGAGAGCCCTTTGACGATTTTTGTATCCCCTCAGTCGCTGCCGGCGTTGGTCCTCAACGCCGACTATCGTCCGCTAAGCTATTATCCCCTGTCGCTCTGGTCCTGGCAGGATGCGATCAAGGCTGTTTTTCTGGACAGGGTCCAGATCGTTGCGGAGTATGATCAAGAAGTCTCCTCACCGAGCTTTTCGATGCGGGTGCCAAGCGTTGTCTGCCTCAAGACCTACATCAAGCCGTCACGGTTTCCGGCATTTACAAGGTTCAACGTGTTCCTGCGCGACCGGTTCGAATGCCAGTATTGCGGCTCACCCAACGAACTGACATTCGACCACGTGATCCCGCGCCGGTGCGGCGGAGAAACCACCTGGGAAAACGTCGTGGCGGCCTGTTCGCCATGCAACCTGAAAAAGGGCGGCGCGATGCCAAAGGACGCGGGCATGATTCCCCAGCAGAAGCCTTATCGCCCGAACGTGCAGGATCTGCACAACAATGGCCGGATGTTCCCGCCCAATTTCCTGCATGAAAGCTGGATGGACTATCTCTACTGGGACGTGGAACTGGAGCCCTGAGTTCCAAATCCTGAGCCTCTGCGACTGCCTCGTTCACCCCCGGATCGCAGCTGCGCGGGCGGCGACGGCGGCAAGAGCGGCGCTGGCAAGCACGTTCCATCCGGCAAAGGAAAGTCCGAGAACCCTCAGGGCCGCCGCATCGCAGGATGGCGGCTTCTTGGAGCTGAGGTCGCCGAGCAGCGATCCTGCATCGGTGGTGACTGCATCGGCAGAGGTGGCACAGCCAGCCGGTCCGTCCCACCATTTCCATTCGACACCTGAATGATAGATGCCGAGCACCATGCCATAGAGCATCAGCAGGCCGCCAACCGCCAGCAGCCCGCGTACAAGCCATGCCGGAGCTCCGGTGTATGACAGGACTGCCGCTACAAGCATCAGCGGTGCGCCGATGTAATAGGGCGTGCGCTGGGTCAGGCACAGGGCGCAGGGAATGTAGCCGCCGATATGCTCGAAGGCGAGTGCCGAACCCACGACCGCGCCCATCGCGACGGCCAGAATGACAGCATACAGAGTGCGCTCGTTTCGGGCAGTTGCTGTCAGCATGGGAGGGCTCCGTATGATGATGTGCCTTGTTCAGACTTCGGTGGGAATGGTGTCGAAAAAGTGGTGCAGGTCCGGTGACGTGTTGCAACTAGGTGGTCGCGCCGCGATTCAGAATGAAATTGACGAGGAAAAAGATCAGGGCGGGTCCGCCGATCACCAGGATTGCCACCCAGACAAGGCCGGTGATCAGTCCGAGGATGACGAACAGCCCGTCGCGTTCGATCAAGCCGATGGCGGCGAGTGCGACGCCGATACCGGGGACCGTGTTGGTGAGCGGCAGCGGAACCAGAATGGACAGGCACGGAACCACCAGAAGTGCGCCGACGATACGGGCCGAGCGATCGCCTGTAAGTCCGGAGAACCGCGGATGGGCGAGCTGCTCGAGCCAGCCGCCGTAGCGTTTTGCCCGGGCCACGACATCCAGCAGCCCGGCGACGGGCAGCTGCCGCTTGCGAAGTGTTTCAGGCAGCCACGGTGCGCGCCGACCCGCAGCCATTTGGGCGGCGAGAACCACCATCGGCAGGGCGACCAGTTGCGGCAGAAGATAAACGAAGGGCAGGCAGCAGGGCAGTGCCAGCACCAGAAGCAGCAAGCCGAAGGCGCGCTCTTCCATCAGATCCGACAGCGTTCCCAGCGTTATGGTCGCTTTGCCTCCGGTCTCGGAAGGTGTGAGATGGGGACGAAGGATTGTCTCGATCTTTGACAGCGCTCCGGCCGGTGAGTGGGATGCCTGATCTGCGCTCATGGGTGACAAAATCCTGATGTGCTGCGATTCACGAGCAGGGTCTTAGCAGAGCCGGACATTCCGATCCATCGCCTTCGATACCATCACAAGCTCGCGGGCGGCATTGATCGTGAGGCCGGGCTCCGAACCGGAACGACTATCGCCATCCTTGCGTTGATGCGACTTGACCGGCAGGCTCCGGCAGAATATTGGACGAACAGATTGAAAGCCCCTTTGGCGGAATTGGTAGACGCGCCGCACTCAAAATGCGGTTCCGAAAGGAGTTCCGGTTCGAGTCCGGAAGGGGGCACCATCACCTCTTTGAGTCATGAGATTGCCATCTCGAAGGCAGCCGCGGCCTGTGACGAGACGTTGTTTTGGCGAACGGTGCTGGATCTTTAGCGAATAGTGGCGGCCGATCGCCGTACCAGATCCCTTATGGCGCCTTCCCGGATATCTGCCTTTAACGACACCCGAAGTGTGCGGCCAGTCCCTGGTCGCCTGATGCTGGATAAAGCAGGCGCTCAAAGCCGCCACTCCAAGATTGGCGGGGCATAATCAGGGCGGACATTGACTTAAAGAAGTGTCCTGACTTGGTCAGCCAAATCGAACCAGGTGTTGTTAAGGGAAACGATATGACAATCGCGCACCAACCAGATGCGTCTTGAACTCGGTGTCAGAGCCAAAGGTAAAGGGGACTGATAGCTCCGAACCGAGATCGATATAGGAATATGACAATCCTGCTGACAGTGAATCGGTCAGGGCAATATCTATTGCGGCACCAACTTCGAAACCCCAAACCCGCTCCTGCGTCACAAAAAGCGCCGAAAACGGATTTCCGAAGTTGAGAGTTTGCTTCTGCGATTCAAGGTCTGCGTTGACAACGCCAACATAAAGGGACGGAAGGAACCGGTCGAATTTATAACCGACACGCCCACCAGCATGGATAATATTCTTTGCCTCGGTTCTTCGGATATGAGTGAAGCTGCCACCGATGATCAGCGTCGGCGGGAGAGGTGTCGCAGTCTCTTCGATCGTGCCAAGGTTCACACTTACTTCTGGTCCAAATATGAACCTACCATAGTTGAACCGATAACCGGCATGCGCACCGCCAACAACCCCGTCCGGATCGTACTCAAGACGATAGAAACTATCGTTGTTGTGACGCGAAGAGCCATTCGCATAATTGATCTGCAAACCACCATAAAAGCCCGACCAGTCAAAATCTTCCGATGAGGCAGTTTGAGACGGCAGAACAAACATCACTGCGAGAAGGCCAGCCATGCAAATTTTCATTTTCGTCCCCTTGGTGATGCAAGCTGAAAAGACACCATGTCTTGTGTGTTATCAAGTGATGTAAATGTAATGCTACAATTTATCATGTGCTGTTGCGGCTATATCACAGTGTAAGATGATGGTTGCCATTCCCCAATTAGTGGAATTTCCATTTTTCCGTGTGCAGATCGATCTCCGGCACGCGGCGTCTGCCAGGTTGTCAAATCCCTTCTTTCCTGTCCCTGCGCCTGATATTACTCGATGACGCCGGGCCTGCCGTCTGACGGGCACGGGATGAGACGGCCCGCCGACAATCGCGGCCCATTACAAGCGGGGATTTGCGCGCATGTTGCTGCCAGAAGGCCAGACACTCGAGGCCATCGAATCACGGTTCGAATGGGATGTGCCGGAGTTCTTCAATATCGGCGTTGCCGTGTCGGACGACTGGGCCGGGCGTGATCCGCAACGGATCTGTCTTGAGCACTTCAATCCGGATGGTGCGCCGGCCCGATTGAGCTATGGCGATCTGGCCCGGCGCTCAAACGCCTTTGCAAATGCGCTCAGATCGCTCGGGGTCGTTCCTGGCGACAGGGTGGCGCTGATGCTCCCACAGGGATTTCACACCGCAATCGCGCATGTCGCCATTTACAAGCTGGGTGCGATCGCCGTGCCACTGGCGCTGTTGTTCGGGATTGAGGCGATCGAGCACCGGCTGACCGCTTCCGGGGCCAAGGTGCTGATCACGACACCCGGTGGACGCGACAAGATCGCCACGATCGCCAAGGCACCTGGCGATCTGGAGGCGGTGATCACTACAGGCAACGATCCTCAAGGCGGGCATGACTTCGAGGCGCTCGAAGCTGCGCATCCGGACATTTTCAATGCGGAGCGGACGCGCGCCGACGACCCAGCCATGATGATCTTCACGTCCGGCACCACAGGCGCTCCGAAGGGCGCATTGCATGGCCATCGTGTGCTGATCGGACATATTCCCGGCGTTCAGATGCACCATGAATTCATGCCGCAGCCCGGCGACAAATTGTGGACCCCGGCAGACTGGGCGTGGGCGGGAGGCCTTCTGAACGTTCTTTTGCCGGGGCTGCTTCTCGGCGTTCCGGTTGTCTCCTCGCCGGCTCAGAAGTTTGATCCGGAACTGGCCTACCGCATCATGGCGGACATGAAGGTGCGCAATGCGTTCATTCCGCCTACCGCGCTCAGGATCATGCGCACCGTTTCCGACCCGCTGTCACGTCACAAGCTGGATTTGCGCACAGTCGGTTCGGGCGGCGAATCGCTTGGTCAGGAAACCTATCAATGGTCGAAACGGGTGCTGGGCCTGACGATCAACGAGTTCTACGGCCAGACGGAATGCAATCTGGTTCTGGCCTCGATGGTAGGCGTGGGGGTTAGCCGCGGCGGGGCCATAGGCAAGGCCGTTCCGGGCCACGAGGTGGCGATCATCGATGACAGCGGCGCGATCGTGCCGGATGGAACGTCCGGCCAGATCGCCGTGAAGCGGCCGGACCCGGTGATGTTCCTCGGCTACTGGAACAATCGGGAGGCGACGGACGCCAAGTTCATTGGCGACTGGATGCTGACCGGCGATCAGGGGGTGCGCAATGAAGAAGGCTATGTCTCGTTTTTCGGACGTGATGATGACGTGATCACCTCCTCCGGCTACAGGATCGGACCGGGGGAGATCGAGAACTGCCTTGCGGGTCATCCGGCGGTGGCGCTGGCTGCTGCGGTCGGAAAGCCCGACATGGTGCGCACCGAGATCGTCAAGGCCTATGTGGTGCCGGTGCCGGGAACGGTCGTGGACGAGGCGCTGACGGTATCGATCAGGGACTGGGTCAAGACGCGCCTTTCCGCCCATGAATATCCGCGCGAGATCGAATTCGTGGACGAGTTGCCGCTGACCACGACCGGCAAGGTGGTGCGTCGGCTTTTGAGGGATCGGGCCATCGCCGAGTCGGCGGGGACCAGTGACGCCGGCTCAGACTGAGGTGGATGCTCTGGGTCGCCGGTGGATCGCGGCCTTGTGTGGCATTTCTACCGCCGCGCCATTCCACGGATTTTCTCGCGCAACAGACGCGCCATGTTGCGGGTGTTGCGGTAGATGTGAAGCTGGGTCGCGACCTGGCGGGCATCGCGGTCGCGGCCGGGTTCGAGACCGATGACCATCGTTCCCATGGAAACGCGTTCGCTCCACAGGCGGCTCATGATCGGATGGTCTGGAACGGCGCAGGAGTCGGTGCGACGGATGTTGAGGTCATCGAGATGCCACTCGGTGAGCCGGTCGACGAGCAACTTGCCCGGAGAGTAGCGGGACCATTTCTCATCGAAGGCAGTCTTCCAGGTCCAGGCTTCACCGGAAGAGATGAACACGATCATGGAGGCGATCGCCTCGCCGTCGAGCGCAAGTGTGTGAATGCGGACGCTGTCGGTTTCGGCAAGACTGTTGATGGCTTCGCGGGCAAAGGCGGCGCGGTATCGATCCGCGACCATCGCCGTTCTCCGGCGTCCCTTCCAGCCCGAATCCTCCAGCGTCAGAAACTCCTCGAGATGGTGCCTGATCTCCTCGGGCTGACGGGCGACAATGTAGCTCAACTCGCCGTGCTCCGACAGACGCCGCCATTGCCGCCGCATCTCATGGCGATGGTGGCGCGAGATCGATTTGGTCAGATAGGCCTCGGCATCGAGATCGCTCTCCAGAAATGGCCGTTCGACCTTTCCGGTCTCCTCGACGGAAAGGTTCCGGCCCACGGCGACGGCGCGAAGCAAGCCGGCGACGGGGCCGTCGAGTTGCATGTCCGGCAAGACCAGGATGCCGGGCAGACCGGTTTCGGGCCGCTTCAAGGCTTCAAGCATGTTGTCGAGCGTTTCGGCCGCATCTTCCCGGTCCAGAAGGGGGGTGCCCAGCGGTCCGAAGGGATTGGCCCAGGCACGGATGATCGATGCCCCCACGGAAAACCCCGGCTTCTCGACCGAGAAAGGAAGCAGAAGACGCAGGCGCGAGCGATTTTCGTCTTCATCGCGCATCACCATCAACCGGATGATGCGGTCTTCGAGGCGAGGCATCGCCGGGGCAAGAAACCGGCCTGAAAAGAAGACGTTCGGCTCAAGTGCCCGGTTTGTCAAAAAGTCGAGCTCCTCTTGGAGCTCGTAACCGGCGCGCGCGTGGTAAATCGCCAGGTGCCGTCCCGGACGGCCGACTTGAATATCGGTTTCGGGGGCCGGCTTGGAGGCCTCGATGTCTGCGAGTTCGCCGATCATGGTGTTGGCCTGGCTCCCGACACCTTCTTGAACGATGGGGCTGGACGCCATCTCTCAACGTCCCCCTTCGGCGTGTGCCGGATCCTGTGCTGCCTTGCCCGCGGCAATGAACATGACGATCCCCAGCTTCCGGCGGATGACGACATGAAGCAGGATGGCCTCGACCCCCATGGCGGCGGCTGTTGCAGTGGCTGCTCCAAGCAATCCCCATAACGGGATAAGGAGAACGTTGAGACCCAGATTTGCGGCCAGTGCGAAGGCATAGATCGCGGCGCATATCTTCTGTTCGCCGGCCATGGTCAGCAGAACTTCGCCCGGACCGATCATCGACTTGGCCAGAATGCCCGCAAACAGAACCACCATGACGATGTGACCATCGGCGAAACCCGGTCCGAACAATGACAGGAGGAACGGCCCTGCGGCGACAACCAGCCCGCCAACGATCAGGGATGGCCAGAACGTCCACTGCGTCGTTTGTCGTGTAAACCCGGCGAGCGCCGTCTTGTCACCGGCCGACACCAGCGCCGAGAAGCGTTGTGCTGCTGCGGCCTTGACCGCGAAATAGACAAAATGGACCAGCGCCATCGTTTTTGCGGCGGCGAAATAGACGGCGACCTTTTCGGGCGGCAGATAGATCCCGACAATGATCACGTCGGCGTTGGTCAGCATGAAGTAGAAGCCTTCGATCAGGAAGATCGGGAAGGCGACGAGAATCCAGGTCCGGAAATGGATTTCGATTCGGCGGCTGGAGAAACGATTGCGAAGCTTGCCGGTGACGACAAGAAATTGCGCCAGCGTCGTGGTGTAGGCGGCCGCCAGGGTTGCGAGAATGGCTGTGTTTGCATCCGCAATTTGGCCGAGGCCGATTGCAAGCCCCACGAAGCCAAGAATCAGAAGAGGACGGACGATGTAGGTCGGGCTGAGCGCGTGAACCGGCCATCCGTTGGCGCGCGCGGTGCCGTCGAGAACATCGCCGAGCGCAATCATCGGCAGGGCAAAGGCTGCAACGAACAGCGGCTGCACATAGTGCTCTTGTATGCGATCGCCCAGCAAGTAGAGCGCTGCGATGCCGGTTGTGGCGATCAGGGTGGCCGAAACCATCGCAAAGATCCGCGCCGTTGCGGCAAGACCGAGTATAGCCTCCTCGGCGCCCTCGGTCCGGTATTGCGGGAGGAACCGGATAACGGCGGTATGGAAACCAAGACAGGACAGGTTTCCCAGAATGATCGCGATGACCCAGACGAACACGAACACACCGTACTCGAAATCGCCCATCATGCGGGCGAGTATGATCTGGGAGACGAACGCGATGGCTGCGCTGATGACGCGGATTGCAAAAGCGATCATCGCCATGCGCTGTGCCTGGCTTGTTTCATCCGTTGCCGAAAGGGTTGCCGACAGGCGTTGAACAGCCGGCTGCAGCCGTGCCGCGAAGCGCGGCGGCAGAACCTTGCCGGCAGTATCGATCAACGTCATGCTCACATTCCAGATCCGTATCCTGCCGGCAATGTGGCATGCCGACGTTAAGAAACGGTTTGATCGGAGCAATGAGCGACCGTGACAGTCCGCGCCATTCGCGGCGTAAGGATCTTAGGCGCCTCGGAACGTGAAAAGGGCCGCAATTGCGGCCCTGAATCAAAATCCAGCAATCAAATCGGGATGTTGGAAAACGAACCCGGCTTCGGCGATCGTCCCTAGAATGCTCCGTGACAATGCTTGTACTTCTTGCCCGATCCGCAGGGGCAGGCCTCGTTGCGGCCAACCTTGCCCCATGAGGTTGGATCGTCCGGATTGCGGTCTTCCGGCGCGACAACACCCACGGTGTCCTCGTTCGGCGTGGTGTCAAACTCGTCCCGACCGGTGCGCGCATCTATATGATGGCCTTCCATGTCCTCGGGCATTTCGGGCTCCGGAGCGGCGGCGGCTTCGCGCACGATTTCAACACGCATCAGCTGCGCCATCACCGCCTGGCGGAGGTTGGCGAGCAGGGCCTGGAACAGCTCGAACGCCTCGGACTTGTACTCCTGCAGCGGGTCGCGCTGGGCATAGCCCCTGAAACCCACCACCGAACGAAGATGGTCGAGATTGACCAGATGCTCTCGCCAGAGGTGATCAAGCGTCTGAAGAACCACCGATTTTTCGACATAGGTCATGACTTCGGGACCGAAGCGCTCGGCCCGCTCGGCTGCGAGCTTGTCGGCAGCCTCGGTGATCCTGGCGCGGATGTCGTCTTCGGCGATGCCTTCCTCGGCGGCCCATTCCTCGATCGGAAGGTTGAGGTTGAGGTAGGCCTCGACGCCCTTCTTGAGTTCGGTGACGTTCCACTGCTCGGCGTAGGCCCGTTCCGGGATATGCAGATTGACCAGATTGTCGATGACTTCCTGGCGCATGTCGGCGATTGTCTCGGAAATCGACTCCGCGTCCATCAACTCCTTGCGCTGTTCGAAGACGACCTTGCGCTGGTCGTTCATCACATCGTCGAACTTGAGCAGGTTCTTGCGGATGTCGAAGTTTCGCGCCTCGACCTTTTTCTGTGCGCGCTCCAAGGCCTTGTTGATCCATGGATGGACGATTGCCTCGCCTTCCTTCAGGCCGAGCGACTTCAGCATTCCGTCCATGCGGTCGGAGCCGAAGATGCGCATGAGGTCATCCTGGAGGGAGAGAAAGAACTTCGAGCGGCCGGGGTCGCCCTGACGGCCTGAACGGCCGCGCAACTGGTTGTCGATCCGGCGGCTCTCGTGGCGTTCGGTTGCCAGAACGTAAAGGCCACCGGCGGCAAGCGCCTCTTCCTTGAGGACCTGGACCTGCGCCCGGATTTCCTTTTCACGCTCGTCGCGCTCGGGGCCCTCGGGCACGCCCTCGAGCTCCTGGGCGACGCGCATGTCGGCATTGCCGCCAAGCTGGATGTCGGTTCCGCGACCGGCCATGTTCGTCGCGATGGTGATCGCGCCGGGAACGCCGGCCTGCGAGACGATGTAGGCTTCCTGCTCGTGATAACGGGCGTTGAGGACGTTGAAGTCTTTCAGATCATGCTTGCGGAGCATTTCGGCAAGAAGCTCGGATTTTTCGATCGAGGTGGTTCCGACGAGAACCGGCTGCTTCCGGGCGCGGGCCTGCTTGATGTCAGCAGCGATGGCCTCGTATTTTTCCTCGACGGTGCGGTAGACCTCGTCATCCTCGTCGATGCGGGCGATGGGGAGGTTGGTCGGAACTTCAGCAACGTCGAGGCCGTAGATGTTCCCGAATTCCTCGGCTTCGGTGGCCGCGGTGCCGGTCATGCCTGCAAGCTTGGAATACATCCGGAAATAGTTCTGGAAGGTGATGGAAGCCAGGGTCTGGTTCTCGGGCTGAATGGACACGCCTTCCTTGGCCTCGAGTGCCTGGTGCTGTCCTTCCGAGAACCGGCGGCCGGGCATCATGCGGCCGGTGAATTCGTCGATGATGACGATCTCGTCATTGCGAACGATGTAGTCCTTGTCGCGCGTGAACAGCCGGTGGGCCTTCAGGGCATTGTTGATGTGATGGACCACGGCGACGTTTTCGACGTCGTAGAGCGATTCGCCCTTGAGCATGTCGGCCTCGGACAACATGGCCTCAAGCTTCTCGGTACCTGCCTCGGTGAAGGTCGCCGAACGCTGCTTTTCGTCGATCTCGTAATCGTCGGGCTCGAGTTTCTGGATCAGCGTATCGATGCTGTTGTAGAGATCCGAACGGTCGTCGAGGGGACCTGAAATGATCAGCGGCGTGCGCGCCTCGTCAATCAGGATGGAGTCAACCTCGTCGACAATCGCGTAATTGTGGCCGCGCTGAACCATCTGGGCGCGATCATATTTCATGTTGTCGCGCAGATAGTCGAAGCCGAGCTCGTTGTTGGTCGCATAGGTGATGTCGCAGGCGTAGGCCTCGCGCCGTTCCTTGTCGTCCATGCCGTGCACGATGATGCCGGTGGTCATGCCGAGAAAACCGTAGATCTGGCTCATCCACTCCGCATCGCGGCGGGCCAGGTAATCATTGACGGTCACCACATGCACGCCGTCGCCGGACAGGGCATTGAGATAGACGGGGAGGGTGGCGACCAGCGTCTTGCCTTCGCCGGTTTTCATCTCGGCGATGGAATTTTCGTTCAGGATCATGCCGCCGATCAACTGCACGTCGAATGGCCTGAGGCCGATGGCGCGTCTTGCTGCCTCGCGCACGGTGGCGAAGGCGGGGACGATGAGATCGTCGACCTTGGCGCCATTGGCGATCTGTTCGCGGAACTGAACCGTCCGTGCCGCCAGATCCGCGTCGCTCAGTGCGGTCAGTTCGGGCTCCAGGGCGTTGATCGCGTCAACCTGCGGCTTGTAGGCGCGGATACGACGATCATTGGACGAACCGAACAGTTTTCTGGCGATGGCGCCAAACTTGACCATTGCTATGGTCCTTTCTTCTGGCTGCGCGTGCGGCAGGACGGGCAACCGGCGCTGACATGCGGCCGGTGGAGCGGTTGGAAAACGCCTTCCCGACGAGTCTCACAGGGTGAAAGCCGTCTGGACGGACAGATGGCTGACAGATAAGAGGGGGGTTGAACGATGTCAACGGCGGCCGGGAGCCGTCTTAAGGTGGTCAAATTTGTGCCCCAAGCGGCAGCCACTCACATAACCCTTCCCTATGAAAGGTACCTTCATGCGCCTATCGCAGCTAGCAGCCACCCTTCTTCTTTCAAGCATCTCTTTCCTGCCGGTGCATGCCGTCGCCCAGGATGCCGCCGACCCTGTGGTGGCCACCGTCGGCGGTGTGGAGATCCGAACTTCCGAGCTGCAGATGGCGGAAGCGGATCTCGATCCGCAGTTCGAAAGCCTGCCCGCCGAGCAGCGCCGGGTCGCAGCCCTTGCCGCGGTCATCGACATCAAGGCGCTGGCCCGCAAGGCCGAGGCAGAGAAGCTTGACGAAACCGAATCCTTCAAGCGGCTGATGGCTTTCCAGCGCGATCGCGCGCTCCATAACGCGCTTTTCCGGTCAGGCGTTGTCGAGTCGATCACCGAAGAGGATGTGCGCGCACGCTATGAAAAGGAAGTGGCGGCAACCCCCGCCGAAGAGGAAATCAGCGCCCGGCACATTCTGGTTGAGACCGAAGAAGCGGCCAAGGCCCTCATCGCAGAACTTGACGAGGGCAAGGATTTCGCCGAACTCGCCAAGGAAAATTCGACAGGTCCGAGTGCGGCGAACGGTGGCGATCTCGGCTATTTCACCAAGGGCCGGATGGTTCCCGAATTCGAAGCTGCGGCCTTCGAGCTTGAAGAGGGCGAATATGCCAAGGAACCGGTGAAGACACAGTTCGGCTGGCACGTAATCAAGGTCGAGGATCGCCGCGAAGCTTCTCCTCCGCCATTCGAGCAGGTCGCAGACCAGTTCCGCCAGCTTGTGCTCCGTGAGCGTTATGGCGACCTCATCCGGGAAGCGCGAGGCGCTGTCGAAATCGAAGTGCTCGATGAGAACCTCAAGACAGCCTACGACGCCATCAGCGCTCAGCAGCAATAGGCATGGTTCGGCCTGATACCGTTCCCATGAAACGAGGGTAACCGCCATGACCGGCGACATCTCACCGCTAGCGCCGACATCCTTTGCGGAGCTTCCCGCGCTCGATGGTGTGCGCATCGAAACGGCTGCGGCCGGGATCAAGTACCAGGGGCGGACAGACGTGATGCTGATGGTGTTTGACCAGCCGGCGGCTGTCGCGGGTGTCTTCACGACATCCCGGTGCCCGTCTGCACCGGTGGATTTCTGCCGCTCCAATATCGGTGGCGGCAGAGCCCGTGCGCTTGTGGTCAATTCGGGAAATGCCAATGCGTTTACCGGAAAGAAGGGACGCACGGCCACTGCGATGACGGCTGAAGCCGCGGCGAAGGCTGTGGGCTGTGCTGAAACCGAGGTGTTCCTTGCATCGACCGGCGTGATCGGCGAACCGCTCGATGCGACCAGGTTTGCCGGTGTTCTCGACAAGATGGCGGAAACCGCGAGCGGATCGCGCTGGTTCGATGCGGCAAGCGCGATCATGACGACCGATACCTATCCGAAAGTTGCCACGCGCACCGCGCATGTCGATGGCGTGAGCGTGACGATCAACGGTATTGCGAAGGGAGCGGGGATGATCGCGCCGGACATGGCGACGATGCTCTCCTTCATCGCCACCGATGCCGACATCGAGCCTTCGGTGCTTCAGACATTTCTGAACCGCCATGTCGGCGCGACCTTCAACGCGGTGACAGTGGACAGCGACACGTCCACCTCGGACACACTGATGGTGTTTGCCACGGCTGCCGCGGCAAGCCGGGGCGCGGGACGGATCTCCGAACCGGATGATCCAAGAGCCGCCGAATTCGTCCAGGCGCTTGCCGGGTTGATGGAGGATCTCGCGATCCAGATCGTTCGCGACGGCGAGGGCGCACGCAAGCAGGTCGAGATCCGGGTCGACGGCGCGGCTTCGGATGCGGCTGCGGGCCGTATCGCGCGGTCTATTGCCAACTCGCCTCTGGTCAAGACCGCGGTTGCGGGGGAGGACGCGAATTGGGGCCGGGTTGTGATGGCAGTCGGCAAGGCCGGTGAAGAGGCCGACCGCGACCGGCTCGCGATCTGGTTCGGTGACGTGCGGGTGGCTGTCGATGGCGAGCGGGATCCCGACTACAGCGAAGCCGCCGCCTCAAAGGTGATGCAAGGCGAGGAGATCCTGATCAGGGTCGATCTCGGGATTGGTGCGGGGTCGGCGCGCGTCTTTACCTGTGACCTGACCAAAGCCTATGTTGAAATCAATGGCGATTACCGGAGCTGATAACAATCCCGAAGACCCGAGCGCGGAGCGTAATGTGCCCAATCTTGCTATAGTCAGACGGCTTGAGGCGGTCGGGTTCAGAGCCTGGCCGGCAGCCTCGATCCAGTATGACGGCAGTTGGCAGATCCGGCTCACGGCCGGACATCCGTCCAAAAGGCTCAATTCGGTCAATCCGCTGGATCCTTCCGACCATGGCGACATCGAAGGCCGGATCGAACGTGCGGCGCGCCGTTTTGATGCCTATGACCGGCCATTGGTCTTCCGTCAGTCACCCCTGGCGCCGGCACAGCTTGAATCCTACCTCGACGCTCACGGATGGCGCAGGTTCGAAGAGACCATCGTCATGACCGGGGTTATCGACGCCCTGGATATCGACGGCGGCATGGATCATCTGCCTGTCCGGGACATCGGCCGCTACGTGGATGCCGCCATTACCGTTCACGGGCGAAATCAGTCCATCAAGGCGGGACTGACCGAGGTGTTGAGTTCGATCCGGCCGCCCAACGGGCTCTTCATCATCGAGGATGAGACGGCCGGTCCGCTCGCAACGGCGCTGTGTGTTCATGACAATGATCTCGCAGGGCTCTTCGAGCTGGCGACCCGCTCGGACGTGCGCCGAAGCGGGCATGGCAGAGAGGTGGTTCGCGCGGCTCTGCGCTGGGCGCGGCATCGCGGCGCCGATACCGCTTGGCTTCAGGTGGAAAGCAGCAACGAGGCTGCGGTTGCACTTTATGAGAGGCTCGGCTTCAGCGAAGTCTACCGCTATGCCTACCGGCAGAAACCTGGATCCTGAATCGATGACAGACAAGAAGATCGTTTTGGTTGCGGCCTGTGCCCTGGTTGACACGGACGGGCGGGTGTTGCTTTCGCAGCGGCCGCCGGGAAAGAAGCTGGCAGGACTGTGGGAGTTTCCCGGCGGAAAGGTCGAGGCCGGGGAAACGCCGGAAGCGGCGCTCGTGCGCGAACTGACTGAAGAACTCGGCCTGACGACCAAGGAGGATTGTCTGGCGCCGCTGACATTCGCCAGCCACAGCTATGATGATTTCCACCTGCTGATGCCCTTGTTCGTCTGCCGCCGTTTTGAGGGCCAGGCGCGCGGCCTGGAAGGTCAGGCGCTCAAATGGGTACGCCCGCGCGACATGCGGCAATATCCGATGCCGCCCGCGGACGAACCGCTGATCCCGCATCTCATCGATCTGCTCTGAAACATGCGGTGCCGCGATGAGGCACTCATTTGTCCAACTGGTATCGCACTGACCTTCTGCGCCTTATCCTGGCGCGAAGATCAACAACGCGACGTACGCATCCCGTCGAGGCAAAGGCGTCGAGCGGTGCCGGCAGTCAGGGGTCGTCACAACTGGTCAACCACCGTTAATCAATCCTCAATCACCATGCGGCAAAATCACAATTGGTTAGGGATATTCAAAGAATCCCGATGGAGACCTCATGGCCAGTGGCGATTTTTGGGTGACTGTTATGGACAGGGATGGTGTTGAAACTCAGCCCAAGCGCATCGGCGCGATCCGTGCTGCGCTGCTTTTCGGTACGGCCGCGATCGCGGTGGCGACCATACTGACCCCCATCGTCGCCGAGCGAACAACAACGGCGCGTGTGGCCTGGTCCCCCGACCAGTTCGACAACATCACCACCGGCTCCATTCCGGCCAGGAGCAATAGCAGGATCTATACCGTGCGAAAGTCGATCCTGCAGGATCTGCCCGGGTCGGTGTGCATCATTGGCTCCGACGGCAGGACGTCCGGCGATTGCTAGCCTCAGCACCAACCTTTCAAGGCCTTGATAACCGGAGTAAAAACATGAAATCGACATTCGTCCGGTTTATTCGTAGCGAGAACGGCGCGACTGCTATCGAGTACGGCCTGATCACGGCATTGATCTCCGCGGCCATCATCGGCGGTGGATTGACGCTGGGAAATACGATCAACAGCACCCTCTCAGGCACTGCCGAGCACCTTCAGAACAGCCAGTAACCGGCTTTTTGCGCCTTATCGGGGCAATTTTTGCTCGGGAGCCTTGAGTGCGTCGGCAAGACGCGCCTTGGCGGATCCGGGCCTGAGCGGTTGCTGCTGGCTTTCATGCGGCGCCCAACCTGAAAGGTGGACAACCGGGAAGCTCGCGCGGATACGACCGTCCTGGTCCGAGAACCGCTCCGCATAGATCTCCGCGGCGCGCAGAAAGACCGATCTTGGAAGCGGCTTGCGGCTTCTGTCTGCAAGAACGGAGGTCATGCCCATGGCGCGCAGATCCCTTAGAAGCGCAAACATGTCACTGTAGCGGACCACGGTATCTTCGATGTCGGCGACCGGCAAAGCGAAACCGGCGCGCTGCAGCAAGGCACCGTAGTCGCGTACATCCGCGAACGGGTGCACGCGGGCGCTGGCGCCCCCTGTCAGTTCGCTTTCAGCCGCGAGAAGCGCTTCCCGGAGTTCTCCGAGCGTGCCCGCTCCAGGCGTGGCGGCAAGAAACAGCCCGTCCGGTTTCAGCGCCCGGCGCACCTGCACCAGAACGCCCGGGGTGTCGTTGGTCAGGTGAAGCGCCAGCGGCGAAATCACCAAGTCAACGCTCTGCGGTTCGAGCGGGACCAAATCCGGGCCGGCCGGTGTCATGACCCGCTCATCGGGGTCTGGAACCGGGCAAAGATCAACAAATTCGAACTTCCCGGTTTTTCCCGTCGCCTGCATCAGATCGGCCGCAAGCGGCAGACCTCCGTGAACCTGCACCGGGGCGTCGAAGCGGCGTTCGACGAGCATCAACCTTTCGGCCATGTCTTCTGCGACGCGGCGGAGAAGGAACTCCGCCCCGGGCTCGAGCCGCGAGAGCGCCCGCTGGCGTCTCCGGCGCAACAGGTCATGATCAAACAGCTGTTCCATTGCCTGTCCTGAACTTGGCGTTGTGCTCGCTTGTTGGACGGAACCGGGTTAATGTCAACCGATGGAGTTTGGCTCAAGCCTCAGGTCCCGCAATCTGCCGGGCACGCTGCTGCGCAGCGGCACCGACTGGTTCGTGCGGCTGCTTTATCCCCCGGTTTGCGCCGGCTGTGGCATGTTCGTTGCCGGTTCCGGAGCGCTGTGTCCGACCTGTTGGGGCTCTGTCCGGTTCATCGAACGGCCCTACTGCGAAGTGTCGGGAGCTCCGTTCGATCATGACCTGGGTGCCGGAATGGTCTCGCCGGACGTGATCGCAAATCCCCCGCCCTATGAAAAGGCGCGTGCGGCGGTGTTCTACGACGGTGCCGCGCGAAAGCTTGCGCACGGTCTTAAATATTCAGACAGGGCCGATCTCGCAGGAATGATGGCGCAATGGATGATGCGGGCTGGCCGGGATGTGCTTGATGACAGTGATGTCATCCTTTGTGTTCCCCTGCATCGGCGGCGAATGTTCTCGCGCCGCTACAATCAGTCCGCGGAACTTGCCCGCGCCATTGCGCGTTTGACCGGCAAGACGTTCGAGGCGGGAGGCTTGGGCAGGGTGCGGGCCACCCGCCAGCAGGTCGGACTGGGCCTGAGGGCAAGACAGGACAATGTGCGCGGCGCCTTTGCAGTGCCTGTCGCGAGAAATCCCGCGATCGCCGGGCGCAGGGTCCTTTTGATCGATGACGTGCTTACGACCGGCTCCACCGTCGAAGCAGCCACGCGCGCGCTGTTGCGCGCCGGGGCGGAGCGGGTCAGCGTTCTCACTTTTGCCAGGGTTGCAAGCCCGGGAGGTGAGACCCTATATGCCTGAGGGTGCCCAAGGGCGCCTTGAACCAATGGAGATCGAAATGGTTGACGTGACGCTTTACACCCGACAGTTCTGTGGATTTTGCACGGCTGCAAAGCGCCTGCTGGACAGCAAGGGCGTGGCCTACACTGAGCACGACGCCACTTTCTCGCCAGAGCTCAAGCAGGAGATGATCGGGAAGGCCAACGGGCGCGCGACGTTCCCGCAGATCTTCATTGCCGGTACTCACGTTGGCGGATGCGACGAGCTGCAGGCGCTCGACCGCGCCGGCAAACTCGATCCGATGCTGCAGGGAGCTTGAAGCCATGGCTGATCTTCCGGTCGCCGCGATCCAGATGCGCTCGGGCATTGATCCCGAGGCGAACATTCGGGCCATGTCCGATCTGGTACGCGAAGCCGCCGGGCGCGGCGCTCGCTACATCCAGACTCCCGAAATGACCGGCGCCGTGCAGAAAAACCGAGATGCCCTGCAAAAGATTCTGCGTCCCGAGCCGGAAGATCCTGTGCTCACGGCTGCATCTTCGCTCGCCCAAGAGCTTGGCATCCATCTTCATATCGGATCGACCGCCGTGCAGGCGGACAATGGGATGGCGGCCAACCGCGCCGTGCTGTTCGGACCGGATGGCAGCGCGCTTGCGCATTACGACAAGATTCACATGTTCGACGTCGATCTCGACAGCGGCGAAAGCTGGCGGGAGAGCGCTGTCTATCAGCCGGGGGAGGTTGCACGCACTGTGGACATCGGTGGAGCGCGTGTGGGTTTGGCCATCTGCTATGATATCCGCTTTCCGCACCTGTTCCGCGACCTGGCATTGATGGGCGCTGACATCGTAACCGCACCTGCTGCCTTCACCCGGCAAACCGGCGAAGCGCATTGGCATGTGCTGCAACGTGCACGCGCGATCGAAAACGGTGCATTCGTGATCTCGGCCGCGCAAGGCGGTACGCACGAAGACGGACGCGAGACCTACGGACATTCGATCATTGTCGATCCTTGGGGCCGTATCGTTGCCGAGGCGGATGGCATTGAACCGTGCGTGGTGTTCGCCAACATCAATATCGATGAGGTCACGGCTGCACGCGGCAAGATTCCCAACTTGAAGAATGCCCGCAGTTACCGATTAAATGATGGCAGCAAGGAAGAGGCGGAAAGAACCGGATGATCACGTTCAACCTGCGTTGCGAGAAAGATCACGAGTTTGAGGGATGGTTTTCCTCGGGCGCGGATTTTGACAGGCAATGTGAAAAAGGACTGGTCGAATGTCCGATGTGCGGGTCCCGCGAAATCGAAAAGGCGTTGATGGCCCCCGCCGTAAAGGTTTCGCGTGAAGCCTCGGGTCAGCAGCCATTGGCGCTCGACCCGGAAAAGCGCGAGATGATGCGCAAACTTCGGGAGATGGTGAAAGCAGTGCGGGAGAGAGCCGAGGATGTCGGCGAACGCTTCCCGGAAGAGGCGCGCAAGATCCACCATGGCGAGACCGAAGCGCGCGGCATCATCGGCAAGGCGTCGGGGGACGAAGCCCGCGCCCTTATCGACGAGGGGATCGAGATCGCGCCTTTACCGGAATTTCCCGAGGATCTGAGCTGAGATGGAGCGCGCCGGCCATCGCCTGGCCATGTACAATTTCGGTCTGCATGTAGGGCCTTACGATGCACCGGAAGTGCAGGGGTTTCTAAGGCGCGAACCGGCGAATTTCGCTGCAGCGGAGAGAGCTGCAGGCTTTGTCGGGCGCTCGGGATATCCCGGCGAACCGGGGCCGCACAGCTGGGGACCGCAGGTGTTTCCACGTTTCATTCAGGGCAGCGGCTTCGAAAGTGCTCCGTCTTCACTGTCCTTGTGGAGAGACATCGAGAGCCTGATGGCATTCACCTATGCCGGGGTTCACGCCGACGCCCTCAAGAATGCGCGCAACTGGAACTTGAAGGGCTACTGGCCGCCGCTGGTCTTGTGGTGGGTCGAGCCGGGTCGCGGCCCCGATTGGCGGGAGGGCGCGGACAGGCTTGAGCAGCTTCACGATTATGGGTCCGGACCCACCGCCTTCACAATCAAGCAGGCCTTCGATCCGGACGGTCTCCCCTATGAGGTCGACCGGGACCGTGTGAAGGCGCTGATGGGCGAAAACGTTCCGGGACAGGCTGATCTTCTGGAGAAAGTCCGGGCAATGCCGGTCTGAGAAGAGCCCGTGCGGCCTGCGCCTTCCCGGGTTGCGTCAACCTGCCTTAGGTCGTTCCGCGAGCATCATGTAGTTGACGTCCATGTCGCGCGACAGATTCCATTTGTCCTGCAGCGGATTGTAGAAGACGCCGGTGCGTTCGATGATGGCCATCCCGGACTCCGAGAGCGGTGCTTCGATTTCCTCGGGCCGGACCAGCTTCTCGTATTGGTGGGTGCCCCGCGGCAACCAGCGCAACACATATTCAGCGCCGACAATGGCAAGCGCCATAGCCTTCATCGTACGGTTGATGGTGGCCACGAACATCAGGCCTCCCGGCTTGACCATCTCGGCGCAGGACTTGAGAAACAGGTCGACATCCGAGACATGCTCGACGACTTCCATATTGAGCACGACATCGAAGCGCTCGCCGCGCGCTGCAAGTTCCTCCGAGGTGATGGCTTCGTAGCTGACAGGGACGCCGGTCTGCTTCGCATGGATCGACGCCACTTCCACATTCGTCCTCGATGCGTCCGCGCCAAGAACCTCCGCGCCCATCCGTGCCATGGGCTCGCTCAGGAGGCCGCCGCCGCAGCCGATATCCAGGAACCGAAGGCCTTCGAGAGGCTTGTCCGACCTTGGGTCGCGACCGAAATGCGCAGCGACATGATCACGGATGTAGGTTAGCCGGACGGGATTGAACTTGTGCAGAGGACGGAACTTGCCCTGGGGGTTCCACCATTCCGCGGCCAATGCCGAAAAGCGTTCGACTTCACCCTGATCAATGGTTGTGCGCGTCGCTTCGCTCATGGAAGTCTCCCGGGAGTTTCAAGTGTTGCAGATCAACTCGTGCCTGAGGGGGTGGTTGTCAAGGGCAACCGATGCCGCACCGTGTGCGGGGAACGGCATGCGCGCCGATTCGGTTGCAGGCGCGCAGATTTTTGGCTAAGAGACCGCCACCTTCCGCTCCGGTGTCCGGGGCGTTTTTCTTGCCCGGAGCCGGGCCAGCCAGCGGATAGTGGACAATGCCCCGCATAGTGATGAAGTTTGGTGGCACATCGGTTGCCGATCTCGACCGGATCCATAACGTCGCACGTCACGTCAAGCGCGAGGTCGATGCCGGGCATCAGGTTGCCGTGGTGGTTTCGGCTATGGCTGGGAAGACCAACGAACTCGTGAATTGGGTTCAATCGATGCCGAAGGTTGCGGGCGCCAGCGCATCGTTCTTTGATGCCAGGGAATATGACGCTATCGTGGCCTCGGGCGAGCAGGTGACAAGCGGACTGCTTGCGATTGCGCTCCAGTCGATGGGAGTGGATGCACGGTCTTGGCATGGCTGGCAGATTCCCGTCAAAACCGACAACGCCCATGGAGCGGCGCGTATACTGGACATAGACGGATCCGAGCTGATCAAGCGTTTCGAGACGGGCCAGGTGGCCGTGGTCGCCGGGTTTCAGGGCGTCGGTCCCGACAACCGGCTGGCCACGCTCGGCCGCGGTGGTTCCGATACCAGCGCGGTTGCGATTGCGGCCGCGGTCAAGGCGGACCGTTGCGATATCTATACCGATGTTGACGGCGTCTACACCACCGATCCGCGCATTGAGCCGAAGGCGCGGCGCATGAAGAAGATCGCCTTTGAGGAAATGCTCGAAATGGCGTCGCTCGGAGCCAAGGTGCTGCAGGTCCGCTCGGTGGAACTGGCGATGGTGCACAAGGTGCGCACCTTTGTCCGCTCCAGTTTTGATGATCCGGATGGCCCGGAGATGAACAATTTCGAGAATCCGCCCGGGACTCTCATTTGCGACGAGGAAGAAATCGTGGAACAGGAAGTTGTCACCGGCATTGCCTATGCAAAGGACGAGGCGCAGATTTCTCTCAGGCGCCTGTCCGACCGTCCGGGTGTTTCGGCTGCAATCTTCGGGCCGCTTGCCGACGCGCATATCAATGTGGACATGATCGTCCAGAATATCTCCGAGGACGGCTCGCGCACCGACATGACGTTTACCGTTCCATCGGGCGACGCCGAAAAGGCGCTTGCCGTCCTGAACGGACAGAAGGACGCGATCGGCTACGATGTGGTGCAAAGCGAATCGGGCCTGGCGAAGGTTTCGGTGATCGGAATCGGCATGCGCAGCCACACCGGCGTGGCCGCCAGCGCATTCAAGGCGCTTGCGGAAAAATCAATCAACATCAAGGCTATAACCACCTCCGAGATCAAGATCTCGATTCTGATCGATGGGGCCTACGCCGAACTTGCAGTCCGGACTTTGCATTCCGTCTACGGTCTGGATAAGACTTAGGGCGACGGGATCAGAACGAGCCGGCGATAGCCGCATATCGGACGTGCCGGGTTCGTGCCCGGGAACCGGACGGGAGATTTTCCGCGCCGGGTAGTGTTAATTGGAGTGTGAAACGCGATGAGAGACCTTTCAGCAGGTCCCCGCGTGCTTCTCAAGCGGCTGCGCGAATTGATGGCGGAGGCGCTTGAGCCGCAGGAGCGTCTCGACCAGATTGTGCGGCAGATTGCGGCCAACATGGTCGCCGAGGTGTGCTCGTTTTATGTGCTCCGCGCCGACGGCGTGCTCGAATTGTTTGCCACCGAAGGTCTCAAGAAGGATTCGGTCCACCTTGCCCAGCTGAAGATGGGCCAGGGTCTCGTCGGCACGATTGCGGCGAGTGCCAGGTCGCTCAACATATCCGATGCAAGGTCGCATCCGGCCTTTACCTATCTCCCGGAAACCGGCGAGGAGATTTACAACTCGTTCCTCGGGGTGCCCATTCTCAGGGCCGGCCGGTCGCTGGGCGTGCTCGTCGTGCAGAACAAGGCACACCGGAAATATCGTGAGGACGAGGTCGAGGCGCTTGAAACCACCTCGATGGTGCTGGCCGAGATGATCGCCACGGGTGATCTCAAGCAGATCACCAGACCGGGCATGGAACTCGATCTGAGCCGGCCCGTCACCATGGAAGGCGAGGCCTATGGCGAGGGCATCGGGCTCGGACATGTCATTCTTCATGAGCCGAGGATCGTGGTCACGGAGCTTCTCAACGAGGACATCGATGCAGAGCTGAAGCGGCTTGAGGAGGCTCTGGGGTCGCTCAGGATCTCGATCGACGACATGCTTTCGCGCCGTGACGTCTCAATGGAAGGCGAGCATCGCGCCGTGCTTGAGGCGTACCGGATGTTTGCCCATGACCGCGGCTGGGTACGCAAGCTTGAGGAAGCCATTCGCAATGGGCTGACCTCAGAGGCGGCGGTGGAGAAGGTGCAGAGCGACACACGCGCGCGCATGATCCACATGACCGATCCGTACCTGCGCGAACGGCTGCATGATTTTGACGATCTGGCCAACCGGCTGCTCAGACAATTGACCGGCTTTGTGCCGGGGGGCGCGGGTCTGCCCCAGGATGCGATCATAGTTGCCCGAGCCATGGGCGCGGCGGAACTTCTCGACTATCCGAGAGAATCCCTGCGCGGGCTGGTGCTCGAGGACGGGGCAGTGACGAGCCATGTGGTTATCGTCGCGCGCGCCATGGGAATACCCGTGGTCGGGCAGGTAAAGGGCGCGCCGTCCCTTGCCGAGAACCGAGACCCGATCATCGTCGATGGCGAGGATGGAGTGGTCCATCTGCGCCCGATGGCGAACCTGCAGGACGCCTATGCGGACAAGGTGAGGTTCAGGGCGAAACGCCAGGAACAGTTCCGCGCCTTGCGGGATGTCGAACCGCGCACGCGCGACGGGCAGCATGTGACCTTGCAGATGAATGCCGGGCTTCTGGTCGACCTGCCGCAACTTGCCGAATCGGGTGCGAGCGGCATCGGGCTTTTTCGCACCGAACTGCAATTCATGATCGCCTCGACCATGCCGAAGGTTGACGAGCAGGAAATACTCTATCGCAATGTCCTGCGGCAGGCGGGCGATCGGCCCGTCACCTTCCGGACCCTCGATATCGGTGGCGACAAGGTGGTTCCCTATTTCCGTTCGGCGGAAGAGGAGAACCCCGCGCTTGGATGGCGCGCGATACGGTTGTCGCTTGACCGTCCGGCGCTGCTCAGGACACAGCTTCGCGCCCTGCTCAAGGCGGCCGCGGGCGTTGAACTCAAACTCATGCTGCCGATGGTCACCGAGGTCAACGAGTTGCGGCTGGCCAGGGAACTCGTGGACCGTGAGGTCCGCCATCTCTCGCGCTTCGGCCATCAGTTGCCGCGCAAGATGAAGTTCGGCGCGATGCTGGAAGTGCCGAGCCTGATGTGGCAGCTCGAGGAACTGATGGAGGCGGTGGATTTCGTCTCCGTAGGGTCGAATGACCTGTTCCAGTTCATGATGGCGGTAGACCGTGGCAATTCGCGCGTGGCGGACCGGTTCGATCCCTTGAGCCGCCCGTTTCTCAGGGCGCTTCGGCAGATTGTTGAGGCCGCAGAACGTGCGGGAACCCCATTGACGCTTTGCGGTGAAATTGCCGGCAAGCCGCTTTCGGCAATGGCGCTGCTGGGCATAGGATTTCGTTCGATCTCGATGGCTCCCGCAGCCATCGGGCCTGTCAAATCGATGCTGCTTTCGCTGGATGCGGGCAAGCTCGAGGAGGGGCTGCTCGCTGCTCTTGCGGACACTGAGAGCGGCAAGACCGTGCGCGAGTTTCTTGCCGATTTTGCAGACGCCAACGGCGTGAGCCTTTAGGAACATCACAGATGGCAAGATTGCCGACCGAGAAGATTCGTGAGCTTGACCGCAGGTTTGGCGAGATCGAGGCACGCATGGCGGCGGGGCCGGATGCGGACGCCTATGTGAAGCTGGCTTCGGAGTATTCGGAGCTCCAGCCGCTCGTGGAGAAAATCCGTGAACTGGAGGCCGCCGGCGCCGAGCGCAATGATCTCGAAGTGATGCTCGAGGACGGCTCGACCGATCGGGAGATGCGTGAACTGGCCGACAGCGAATTGCGCGAGATCAGGAAGCGGATAAGCGATCTGGAAGAGCAGGTCGAGATCATGCTTTTGCCCAAGGATGCTGCCGATCAGCGAAGTGCGATTCTTGAGATCCGGGCAGGGACAGGCGGATCGGAGGCCGCTCTTTTTGCCGGAGACCTGTTCCGTATGTATGAGCGGTATGCGTCCTCGCAGGGCTGGAAAATCGAGGTTCTTTCGGCGAGCGAGGGCGAAGCAGGCGGCTACAAGGAGATCATCGCGACGATCTCCGGAAAAGGCGTTTTCGCGCGCCTCAAGTTCGAATCCGGCGTCCACCGTGTTCAGCGGGTTCCCGAAACGGAATCCGGCGGACGGATTCACACCTCCGCAGCCACTGTCGCGGTTCTTCCCGAAGCCGAAGATATCGATATCGAGGTGCGTCCCGAGGAAATCCGGATCGATACCATGCGCGCGTCCGGTGCGGGCGGCCAGCATGTCAACACCACCGATTCGGCGGTTCGGATAACACATCTTCCAACCGGCCTGGTGGTCACATCCTCGGAGAAATCACAACACCAGAACCGCGCGCGCGCCATGCAGGTGCTGCGCGCACGACTCTATGATCTCGAACGTCAGCGGGCCGATGACGAGCGCTCCCAGTCCAGAAAGAGCCAGGTCGGCTCCGGCGACCGCTCGGAGCGGATCCGGACCTACAATTTTCCCCAGGGGCGGGTCACCGATCACCGGATCAACCTGACGCTTTACAAGCTGGACAGGATGATGATGGGCGAGATCGATGAAGTCGTCGATGCGCTGATCTCCGATCATCAGGCGGGACAATTGGCGGCGCTGGGCGGAAATGGCTGAAACCGTGCCGGACCGGGCCTCGACCGTCAGGGATGCATGGCTTGAAATACGATCGGCCTTTCGGACAGCGGGTCTTGCCTCCGCGGATCTGGACGCGCGAATTCTTGTTTCAAACCTTGCCGGTCTGGAGGCGCATCAGCTCGTAACAACCTCTGACCTTGCGCTGACAGAAGAGCTGAAACAGCGCTTGGAACATGCCGCCGGCCAGAGACTTGCCGGCAAGCCGGTGTACAGGATTCTCGGGTGGCGTGAGTTCTACGGTCTTTCGCTGGCACTTTCCGACGCGACCCTCGAGCCGCGTTCCGATACCGAAACGCTGATTGATGCCGTGCTGCCGTTCGTCCAGGACTGCGTGGCGCGAAAGGGATGTTGCGATATTGCCGATCTTGGGGTCGGAGCGGGCGGGATCGGGCTGGCGCTCGTTGCGGGCGCGGACAAAGCACGATGTCTCGGCGTCGACCTTTCCGCGACCGCCGCCGCCACAGCAAATACCAATGCTGAAGCGCTTGGATTGTCGGGGCGGTATCGTGCGGTTACGGGTGACTGGTTGTCCGGGGTTGAGGAGACATTCGACCTCATCGTCTCCAATCCGCCATATATCCCGACGCAGGATCTGAAGGCGCTGTCGCGGGAAGTCACGGAGTATGATCCGATGCTCGCACTCGACGGCGGAAGCGACGGACTCGATGCCTACCGGATGATTGCGGATCAGGCTGGAGCGCACCTGAACGAGGGTGGTCGGGTGGCTCTGGAAATCGGAATCGGCCAATCGGATTGCGTCCAGGATCTTTTCAGTGCTCGGGGTTTTGCGCTCGTCGCGAGTGCCGCCGATCTGGGTGGCATCGACAGAGTGTTGATTTTCCATCGGGTTTGACCTCAAGCCAGCGCAAAATGGGCTTTTCTCGATTTGGGCAAGAAAAGGCTTGGAATTGCGCACAAACATGTCTAGTTTCCGGACCAGCGCCGGATAGCAGGTCTTGAGACAGATTCGATCCGACGTGGCTCGGTTCCGGGAATACGCCGATTTGGCGTTGATTTCGCAGGACAGCCTCTGGCGCGGGTATCTGAATTTGAACCCATAATCGTGACGAGATCGGCTGCCGATCCTCTGTCGCTGCGCAACTTGCGAGCCGGATACCGGACAAACGCGCCATACAGATTTTCAGGAACACAATCAGGTGACTATCGAATGAGGCCAGGACAGCAAAACAAGCGCGGTCGCGGACGCAGCGGAAACAACAACAACGGTGGCAACCGCAAAGGTCAAAACCCGCTTTCGCGTACTTACGACAGCTCCGGTCCCGATGTTAAGATTCGTGGAACGGCGCAGCATATCGCTGAGAAATATATGAATCTCGCACGCGATGCGCAGAGCTCCGGCGACCGCGTCATGGCTGAAAACTATCTTCAACACGCCGAGCACTACAATCGGATTATCATGACTGCGCAGGCGCAGATGCAGGAGCGGTTTCAGCGCGACGACAACCAGACGCAGAACCGCGATTCGCAGGATCAGGATCAGGACGATGATGATCGCGACAATAGCGAGGAAAAGGACAGCGGCGGTAAGGATGGCGGCGGTCAGGAGCAACGCGCGGAACGCGCCGACCGCTCCGAACGGCAGCCCCGGCAGGATCGTGCGAACCGGCGCGAGCGGCAGCCGCGCCAGTCCAACCAGGACAAACAGGATCAGCAGCCCGCCTTCGATCCCGATGCGCCGCAGCCGGTGATCGACGGTGTCCCCGCCGAAGTCGCCATAGGGCAGGGAGATGGCAACGAGGAGCAGGCAGCGCCTGCGCCCCGGCGCAGGGGACGTCCGCGCAGGGTTCGCACCGAGGAGAGTCAGGACACGAAGGCTGCGGATACAAAGTCTGCGGACAAGGACAAGCCCGCCGCGGAAACCGCTACGGCCGAGTGACGCCGAAGGGCATCCCGCCCGTGGCCCGGTGCAATCGAGGCTGCGTGGCTCAGGGATGCGCCCGCTGCTTGAAATTGGCAGTCCGTGCATTGACAACCATCAAGAACCGGCCTTCCCAGGCCGGTTTTTTTGTGCGCACAAGGGTCTTTTGCAGCGCACGCCGAGTACCCATATCTGTTTCATCAACACGGGCTTGCCGCTATCGGGAGCCCTATCCGGATCCACTGCCGCGCGCCTTCAATGGGCGCGGTACGTAAAGGAGCAGACCATGAATGTGGAAAAATACTCGGAACGCGTCCGCGGATTTATTCAAGCCGCGCAATCCCAGGCACTTGCCGACGGACATCAGCAATTCGTCCCCGAACACCTTCTCAAGGTGCTGATGGACGATGATCAGGGCATGGCGTCTTCGCTGATCGAACGTGCTGGCGGACGGCCCGCCGATGTTCGCCTCGCCAATGAGGCTGCGCTCGGCAAATTGCCGAAAGTCAGTGGCGGCAATGGCCAGCTCTATCTTTCGCAGCCTCTCGCCAAGGTGTTTCAGACCGCCGAGGAAGCCGCGAAAAAGGCAGGTGACAGTTTCGTCACCGTCGAGCGGCTTCTGCTGGCGCTGGCTGTCGAGACTTCGGCGGCCACCTCGAAGATCCTGGCCTCGGCCGGGTTGACCGCGCAGGCACTGAACCAGACCATCAACGATATCCGCAAGGGCCGTACCGCCGACAGCGCCGGCGCCGAAGAAGGATTCGATGCGCTGAAAAAATATGCCCGCGATCTCACGCAGGCAGCCCGGGACGGAAAACTCGATCCGGTGATCGGCCGCGATGACGAGATCCGGCGCACCATCCAGGTGCTGTCGCGACGGACCAAGAACAATCCCGTTCTCATCGGTGAACCAGGCGTGGGCAAGACCGCGATTGCCGAAGGCCTCGCCCTTCGGATCGTCAATGGCGACGTGCCCGAATCGCTGAAGGACAAGCGGCTCATGGCGCTCGATATGGGCTCCTTGATCGCCGGCGCAAAATATCGAGGCGAATTCGAGGAGCGGCTGAAGGCCGTTCTCTCGGAAATCCAGGCTTACAATGGCGAGGTTGTCCTTTTCATCGACGAGATGCATACGCTTGTTGGCGCAGGCAAGGCGGACGGCGCGATGGATGCTTCCAACTTGCTGAAACCCGCACTGGCGCGCGGCGAATTGCATTGCGTGGGCGCTACAACGCTCGAAGAATACCGCAAGCACGTCGAAAAGGATGCGGCGCTCGCTCGTCGTTTTCAGCCGGTTATGGTCGAGGAGCCGACGGTGGAGGACACGATTTCAATCCTGCGCGGGCTCAAGGAAAAATATGAGCAGCACCACAAGGTGCGGGTCAGCGATTCGGCGCTTGTGTCCGCGGCCGTGCTGTCCAACCGCTACATTACCGACCGGTTCCTGCCCGACAAGGCCATCGACCTCGTCGACGAATCGGCTGCGCGTTTGAGAATGCAGGTCGATTCCAAACCGGAAGAGCTCGATGAGCTTGACCGCCGGATCATGCAGCTCAAGATCGAGCGGGAGGCGCTGAAGAAGGAGACAGATCAAGCTTCGAAAGACCGGCTCGAAAAACTCGAGCGCGAACTTTCCGACACCGAAGAGAAGTCCCAGTCGCTGACCGCGCGCTGGCAGTCGGAAAAGCAGAAGCTCGGTCTCGCGGCGGAACTCAAGCAGAAGCTGGAAGCGGCGCGCAACGAGCTGGCCATTGCCCAGCGCAAAGGTGAGTTCCAGCGTGCCGGCGAGCTTGCCTATGGCGAGATCCCGGCGCTTGAGCGGCAACTTGAAGAGGCCGAGGCGCATGGCGAGGCTGATGCCGGCATGGTTGAGGAAACCGTGACGCCCGATCACATTGCCCACATCGTCTCCCGCTGGACCGGTATTCCGGTCGACAGGATGCTGGAAGGCGAACGTGAGAAGCTGCTCCGGATGGAAGACGAGATTTCGGCCCGTGTGGTCGGCCAGGGCGAGGCGGTGCAGGCCGTTTCCAAGGCCGTCCGCCGCGCGCGCGCCGGTCTTCAGGACCCCAACCGGCCGATCGGCTCCTTCATCTTCCTCGGACCCACGGGAGTGGGCAAGACGGAGTTGACCAAGGCGCTCGCCGAATTCCTCTTCGATGACGAGACCGCGATGGTGCGTGTCGACATGTCGGAATACATGGAGAAGCACTCGGTGGCCCGCCTTATCGGCGCGCCTCCAGGCTATGTCGGCTACGACGAGGGCGGAGCTTTGACCGAAGCTGTGCGCCGCAGACCTTATCAGGTGATCCTCTTCGACGAGATCGAAAAGGCCCACCCGGATGTCTTCAACGTGCTGCTACAGGTTCTCGATGACGGACGTCTGACCGACGGCCAGGGCCGCACGGTTGATTTCCGCAACACGCTGATCGTCATGACCTCGAACCTCGGTGCGGAATATCTGACAGCACTCGGCGAGGATCAGGACGCGGATGCCGCGCGGGACGACGTGATGGGCGTGGTCCGTTCAGCCTTCCGGCCGGAGTTCCTGAACCGCGTCGACGAGATCATCCTCTTCCACCGGCTGCGCCGGTCCGAGATGGGTGCGATTGTCGAGATCCAGCTCAGGCATCTGGAGAAGCTTCTGGCTGATCGCAAGATCACGCTGGAACTCGACCCGGATGCGCGCAGCTGGCTTGCCGATAAGGGTTACGATCCGGCCTATGGCGCTCGTCCTCTCAAGCGGGTGATCCAGAAGCAGGTGCAGGATCCGCTTGCCGAGAAGATCCTGCTCGGCGACATCGCCGATGGCGATCACGTCCAGGTCTCGAGCGGTTCGGACCGGTTGGTGTTCTCTACCGGCAAAGGCCCGAAACCCGGCGAGGGAACCGAGGAGGCGGCGTGACCGCCGCTTGACGACCGCCGATTTTCGGAAAACATGGGAGCGGGCTTCGGCCCGCTCTTTTCGTATCCGGGATTCCCCGGGGAGGGATGATGCTCGATCTTCAAGCCTTTAACCGCATCTGTTCGGAACTCGTCGGCACCCACCACGTGACCCAATGGGGTGGCGCGCATGTCTGGAAGGTCGGTGAAAAGGTCTTCGCGATGGGGCGCGAACAGGAGGATGGCGCCATGCACATCACCTTCAAGGTTTCCGACATGGTGTGGGAGGTCTTTCGCGACACGGAGGGCGTCCGGCCCGCGCCGTATCTCGCCTCACGCGGTCTCAAATGGCTGCAACGCACCGATGATTCCGGAATGGATGACAAGACATTGATCGGACTGCTCGCGGACTCGCACCGTATGGCGGCTGACAATCTCACAAAGAAGCGACGTGCTGAACTGGGACTTGCCGATTGAGGGGATTGCCTCAGCGGCTTGCCACTTCGGTGTCGGAGGTCTCGACGTCAAGAAGGGCGTTGATCCGGTCCCGCTCGCGGACGAACATGGCCAGCGCCTCGTCTTTCAGGGTCTTGCCGTCCGGCAGGCGGATGCGCAGGGGATCGACCTTGGTTCCGTTGACGATCAGTTCGTAGTGGAGGTGCGGTCCGGTCGACAGGCCGGTGGAGCCGACGGCACCGATCACCTGGCCCTGCCGTACCCGCGCGCCCGGTTCCACGCCCTTGGCAATCCGGTGCTGGTGGGAGTAGCTCGAGACATAGCCATTGGCGTGCCGGATGATTGTCTGTCGCCCGTAGCCCCCCTTGTCCCAGCCGGCCTTTTCAACAACGCCATTGCCCGATGCGATGATCGGCGTCCCGCGAGGAGCGGCCCAGTCGACTCCGGAATGCATTCGCGAATATTTCAGTATGGGGTGCCGGCGCATGCCGAAGCCGGATCTGAACTGCCCGTTCGGCACCGGATTGCGCAGCAGGAACTGGCGTGCGCTCCGGCCTTCCTGGTCATAGTAGTCGATGGTGTTGTCTTCGGGATGCTGGAACCGGTAGAGGCGGACTTCGTTGCCGCCGAATTTTGCACTGACGAAGAGAAGTTCTGAATCTTCCGTTGCCGTGCCGCTTTCGTCAGCCACTGAAAAGAAGGCTTCCAGACGATCCGAAGGCTTCAGTTTGGTCTGGAAATCGACATTGCTCGCCAGCATTCGGATAATCTGGGCAATCATGTCCGATGACATGCCGTAGGCCAGCCCGGCACGATAGATGCCGTCATAAATCGTGGGCAGATCACGGCTGTTCGCCACAAGCGGTGCAGAATCGTCGAAGGCAGAGCGAATTGCCGGGGTCTGTGGCGGTTCGTTGCCGATGATGAAACCACCATAATCGGAAAGCGCCACCGTAATCTGGTGAGTGTCATTGCGATAAAGACTGATCCGAATCACCCTGGCTCGCTCGCCGATCTGCTCGACCCCGACCCGGACGACAGAAAGCTCGGGTATCTCGTCGACCTCGACCTGTGCCGCCAGCGCCGATACGGCCGCTTCATACTGTTCCTGCGAATAACCGGCCGCTTCCAGAATCCCCGACAGCGACGCTGGCTCTCTCACCGGAAGGATATCGTCGAGATATTCCGGTCTCGGGTCTGTCAGGGGGGAGTAGGATGCAACCGAGACATTTTCGGTGATGACGCGGGCGTTGAGGCTTGCGCTCAAGTCGACATTGATCCGGTTCGAGCCGAAACGCCTGGGGTCAACATAGTTCAGCGATGCCAGTTGGACCGATCCGTCGGTGAGGACCGATCCATTGGTTCTTACGGTTTCCTCGACCTCGTCGAGCGACATTGATGCGGCATAGGGCCGTCCCGGGGTCTCCAAGGGGAAATCGAAGGTCCGCAGACTGATCTCCGAATCCACCTCCGCGCCATATATGACCCCTGTGCGCACGCTCGATGCGGCTTCCGAATCACCCGCGGAGAAAATCTTCAAGGGATCGAACTTGGGATATGACTTGTTGGCCGAAGCCGGGTGGTTGGCCGCGAGCGCGATCTTGACGTGGGCAAATGGCTGGCGGCGGACGACATCGCGATCGCCGTCACGAACCATCGTGGAAACCTCCATGATTTCACGATCCACCGGCTTAGCCGTGACGACCGACTGTATCAGCCGGGCGCCGCGCTCCACGGCAACGCCGCTGCCGGCGTCAAGATCAGTGGCAGCAAGCGCCTCGGCCGGAATTGCAAGCTGTTCGCGCCCTTCTAGCGCACCAAACAGGGCCACGCCCATCAGCAGGCTTGAGGTGATGCCGGTCATGAAGGTGCCGGAGAGCCAGCGTAGCGATATCTCGCGCTTGTCCGGCGGCTTGCGGCCGGAGGCGAGCAGCGGCGGTTGATCGCCCATCTGCCTTGCGAGAAAATCGTCGTTCGGCATCGTCTCCCCTTGATCGCTTGCTGTGACGCAGGTCGCGCAGTTTTCAGCCGGTTCTGATGTGCCCTGCGGTCGCGCCTAAGTCAAATCGCCAATGGGTTTCGCGAAAAGGCTTTGGCCGCGTGATCGGGCAGTGATGGAACTCCTAACAGGGAATCGGGCGGGGATAAGGCAGGCTTGCGATGAAACAGGCCTCAAAGGAAAGAAAAGTGTCGCCCTGGAGGGCCGGAAGGCCTTAGGATGACGGGCGCTGGATGCCGTGCGGAGAGAAAATCGAGAAAAATGACGGTTCGATGAATTTTCTTTGTTGACTCGATTGGTTTGTGGGTCCTATAAGGCGGTCACCAACGAGGGCGGCGCGCCGCTGGCGCCCATAAGTTCGCCCTTGTTTTTACTCCAAGAGAGCCGCGCAAGCGACACTCGCACCGGTTAAAGC